>NZ_CP051543.1:0-119507 GCF_012689545.1 Paracoccus sanguinis | reverse complement strand
CGGGGTCCGAGGACGATGTCTGCCGCCTGACCCGCGCCACCGCCGCCGACCTCGCCCGGATCGCGGCCGAGATCGCCGCCGACTGGCCGGCGCAGGCGGCGCTGCTGACCGCGCCGGGCGGCGCCAACACCACCTATCTGACCGAGACCGAGGCGCGGCAGGCGCTGTTCACGCAACTCGTCACCGGGCTCACGACGCTCGAGACGACGCGGCTCGGCCGCCCGCTCGGCAGTTTCGACAAGCCCCGCCCCGAGCGCGCCGAGGCCGCCGCCGCCGGCCGCAGCCTGCGGAACGTGGCGCAATCGCTCGGCGGGATGCGCGACCTCGCGCTGGCGCTGCATACCCCCGCGCCGCAGACGCAGGCCGCCTTTGACCGGGCGCTGGCGCTGGCCGAGGGGCTGGACGACCCGGTCTTCGCCGGGGTGGCCGACCCGCAGGGGCGGCTCAAGGTCGAGATCCTGCAACAGGCCGTCACCGCCGCGCGGGCCGCGGTCGAGGCCGAGATCGGCCCGGCGCTCGGCGTCTCGGCCGGGTTCAACGCCCAGGACGGCGACTGATGAGCGACCGCCGCACGCTGCTCAAGGGGCTCGCCGCCGCGCTGCTGCTGCCGGCCCGCGGCTGGGCCACCGTCGGCGCCCCCGCCTGGGTCGCCGCCGCCCGCCACCCCGACGGCACCCACGCCCTACACGGCATCGCCGCCGACGGCGCGCTGACCTTCGCGGTGCCGCTGCCCGGCCGCGGCCACGCCGCCGCCATCCACCCCGAGCGCGCCGAGGCGGTCGCCTTTGCCCGCCGCCCCGGCGTCTTCGGCGTGGCGCTCGACTGCCGCACCGGCGCGGTGATCCGCCGCCTGACCCCGCCCGAAGGCCGCCAGTTCAACGGCCACGGCGCCTTCTCGCCGGACGGGACGCGGCTCTACACCTCCGAGGTGGTGGCCGAGGGCTCGGCCGGCCGCGTCGGCATCTGGGACAGCCGCGACTATCGCCGGCTGGGCGAGTGGGACTCGGCCGGGATCGGCCCGCACGAGCTGCGCGTGCGCCCCGACGGCACGCTGGTGGTGGCGAACGGCGGCATCGCCACCGACCCCGAGGACCGCACGCCCCTGAACCTCGACACGATGCGCGCGAACCTCGCCGTGCTGGACGCCGAGGGCGCGCTGCTCTCGCGCCACGAGCTGGCGCCCGAGCTGGCGCGGAACTCGATCCGCCACCTCGCCCTGACCGGCGCGGGCGTGGCCTTTGCGATGCAGTGGCAGGGCGAGGCGACCGAGCCGGTGCCGCTGCTCGGGCTGGCGCAGGGCGACGGGCTGACCCTCTGCCCCGCGCCCGAGGCCGAGGCGCTGGCGATGCAGGGCTACGCCGGCTCGATCGCCGCCAGCGCCGGGCTCATCGCGGTCACCTCGCCGCGCGGCGGGGTGGCGATGATCCACGACGCGGCAGGCGCGCATCTGGCGACGCTGCGCCGCGCCGATCTGTGCGGCGCGGCCCCCGCCCCGGACGCGGCCTTCACCCTGACCGACGGGGCCGGCGCCGTGTGGGCCGCCGACCCCGACGGCCTGCGCCTGCGCGCCCGGCATGATCTGGCGTGGGACAACCATCTGATCGCGGTGGGGTGAGGGCGGCCCTCCCCCGCCTTCCTTGACAGACCGGCCCCCCGCGCCGCATCGTCGGGCCCAGGCGTAAGGAACCCCGCCATGTGCCGAATGTTCGCCCATCAGGACATGAGCCGCTATCAGCCGCTGACCCGGCGGCTGCGGCTGAACGGGCAGTCCACCTCGATCCGGCTCGAGCGCGCGTTCTGGAAGATCCTCGACCAGATCGCGGCCGAGGAAGGGCTGACCACCCCCGCCTTCATCTCGCGCCTGCACGACGAGGTGCTGCTGTCGCAAGGCGAGGCGACCAACTTCACCTCGCTGCTGCGCTGCGCCTGCCTGACCCGCGCCGAGATGGGGGCCGCGGCCGCGCTGCTGGCGCGGGCGACGGACCTCGACCGAAAGTCGGCGTAGTAGCCCCCTACTACCCCCGCCGCCGCCAAGGCCGCACACTGGCCCCCTGCACAACCGCAAGGGGGACAGATGGCCAAGGCCGTGCACATGATGATCCGGGTCCTCGACGAGGCGCGGGCGATCGCCTTCTACCGCGACGGCTTCGGGCTGGACCGGATCGAGACGCATCGCTTCGACGGGTTCTCGCTCATCTACCTGTCGAACGCCGAGACCGGGTTCGAGATCGAGCTGACGATCAACGCCGACCGGACAGAGCCCTATGACCTGGGCGACGGCTACGGCCACGTGGCCTTCGTCGTGGACGACCTGCCCGCCGCGCACCGGCGGCTGGCCGACCTCGGCCACGCGCCGCGCGACATCAAGTCGTTCCTCAAGGACGGCGAGCCCTTCGCGCGGTTCTTCTTCGTCGCGGACCCCGACGGCTACCAGATCGAGGTGATCGAACGGGGGGGCCGCTTCGCCTAGGCGCCCCGCCGCGCGGGGAGGCGCGGCCGGGCCAGTTCCAAAGCAACCCAAGGGGGAGGGGGAAGCCAGTGGAGACCACCGAGACACGCGCCCGGCCGGATGCGGGCGCCGCGGCGCGCGCAGAGCCCGCGCCGCGCGGGCTGACGCGCCGCGCCCTGCTGGCGCGCGGCGCCGCCTTCGGCACGACGCTGATCGTCGGCGCGGGCTTCGTGACCGCGCACGACGCCGCCTGGGCGGTCGAGGTCACGACGCTCAAGCCCGAGACCATGGCCACGCTGATCCAGATGGCGCGCGACATCTATCCGCACGACCGCCTGGCCGACCGCTTCTACGCCGTCGCGGTCAAGGGCTACGACGACCCCGCCAAGGCGGAGATGGTCGAGGCCGGGATCGCCGCGCTGGACGCCGCCGCCCGCGGCCGCGGCTTTGCCTCCTACGCCGCCGCGCGGTGGGAGAGCGACCGCACCGCCATCCTGCAGGACATCGAGCGGGGCGACTTCTTCCAGACCGTCCGCTCTGGGCTGGTGACGGGGCTCTACAACCAGAAAGAGGTCTGGCCGCTCTTCGGCTACGAGGGCGAGAGCTACTCGAAGGGCGGCTACATCAACCGCGGCTTCGACGACATCGACTGGCTGTAAGGGGGGACGGATCATGGCAAATCCTGCACGTTTCGATCTGGCCGACGACAGCGTCGTGGTCGTCATCGGCACCGGCGCCGGGGGTGGCGTCCTGGCCAACGAGCTGGCGCAGAAGGGCGTCAAGGTCGTGGCACTCGAGGCCGGGGGCCGCTACCTGCCCGAGGACTACATCAACGACGAATGGGACAGCTTCGGCCAGCTCGCCTGGACCGACACGCGCACGACCAGCGGCGACTGGCGCGTGGCCCGCGACTTCAAGAACCTGCCGGCGTGGATCGTCAAGGCGGTGGGCGGCACCTCGATCCACTGGGCCGGCGCGTCGATCCGCTTTCAGCCGCACGAGTGGAAGGCGCGCATGACCTATGGCGCGGTGGCGGGCGCGAACCTGCTCGACTGGCCGATCGACGCCGACGAGATGGCGCCCTGGTACGACCGCGCCGAGGCGAAGCTGGGCGTCACCCGCACCGGCGACCGCCCCGGCCTGCCGGGGTCGAACAACTACAAGGTGTTCGAGACAGGCGCCCGCGCCATCGGCTGCACCGAGGTCCACACCGGCCGGATGGCGATCAACAGCGTCGAATACGACGACCGGATGGCCTGCCAGCAGACCGGGTTCTGCTTTCAGGGCTGCAAATGGGGCGCCAAGTGGTCGGCGGCCTATACCGACATCCCGCGCGGCGAGGCGACCGGCAACCTCGAGGTGCGCGAGCGCTGCCACGTCATGCGGATCGAGCATGACGACAGCGGCAAGGTCACCGGCGTGATCTACAAGGACGCCAACGGCACCGAGCAGCGGCAGGGGGCGCGAGTGGTCTGCGTCGCGGGCAACTCGATCGAAAGCCCGCGGCTCTTGCTCAACAGCGCCTCGAACCTGTTCCCCGACGGTCTCGCCAACAGCGCGGGCCAGGTCGGGCGCAACTACATGCGCCACACCACCGGCTCGGTCTACGGCATCTTCGAGAAGCCGGTGCGGATGTGGCGCGGCACGACCATGGCCGGGATCATCCAGGACGAGGCGCGCCACGACCCCTCGCGCGGGTTCGTCGGCGGCTACGAGCTCGAGACGCTGAGCCTCGGGCTGCCGTTCATGGCCGCGTTCCTCGACCCCGGCGGCTGGGGGCGGTCCTTCACCACCGCGCTTGACGCCTATGAGAACATGGCCGGGATGTGGATCGTGGGCGAGGACATGCCGCAGGAAACGAACCGCGTGACGCTGAACGCCGAGGTCACGGACGACCACGGGATGCCGGTCGCGGACGTGCACTACAGCGACCATCCGAACGACGTGGCCATGCGCGAGCACGCCTATGAGAAGGGCATCGCCATCTACAAGGCGGTGGGCGCCACGCGGACGCTGCCGACGCCGCCCTACCCCTCGACCCACAACCTCGGGACCAACCGGATGTCGGAACACGCCCGCGACGGGGTGGTGAACCGGCACGGGCAAAGCCACGACATCGCCAACCTGTTCGTCTCGGACGGCAGCCAGTTCACCACCGGCGCGGCCGAGAACCCGACGCTGACCATCGTGGCGCTGGCGATCCGGCAGGCCGAGCACATCGCCGGAGAGATGGCCAAGGGCAATCTGTGAACCCGTCTGCGCCGCCGCGCGCGGCGCAGTCCCCCTTATCCGCGGCCGGGGTCCGCCCGTGACCCCCGGCGCAACCCCCGGGAGGACATGATGACGAGACTGCTTTGCACGGCCGCCGCGCTGGCGCTGGTGGCGGCGCTGCCGGTGGCGGGCCAGACGGCGACCCCTGCTCCGGCCGCGGCCCCTGCCCCCGCCCCGGCACCCGCCACGGCCACGGACACGACCGCCCAGGGCACCGGGGCGACCCCCAGCGCCCCGCCGGCGCCGATCGCCGCCGCCACCGCGCCCGAGGGCACCGCCGCCCCGCCCGACGCCGCGACCGCGGCGGTGACCGCCGAGACTGACGTTGCCCCCTCCGCCTAATCCAGTTTGAGGTAGACTCTGGCCCAACCGAGAGGACCAGAGATGAAGCGCAGCAGGTTCACCGAAGACCAGATCATCGGCATTCTGAAGGAGCACGAGGCCGGGGTTTCCGTCGCCGATCTGTGCCGCAAGCACGGCGTCAGCGATGCGACCGTCTACAAGTGGAAGGCCAAGTATGGCGGAATGGATGTCAGCGAGGCCAAGCGCCTGAAGGGCCTTGAAGACGAGAACGCGCGCCTGAAACGGCTTCTGGCCGATGCGATGCTCGACAATGCGGCGCTGAAGGATCTCCTGGGAAAAAAGTGGTAGCGCCCGCCGCGAAGCGGCAAGCGGTCGCGCATCTGGTGGCGGGCCACGGGATGAGCGAACGGCGGGCGTGCCGGGTGATCGGCTGTTGCCGGATGACCATGCGCTATGAGGCGATCCGGCACGATGATCCCGTGCTGCGCGAGCGGCTGAAGGAGCTGGCCAAGGTCCGGCGCCGGTTCGGCTATCGGCGGCTTCATGTATTCCTGCGGCGTGAGGCCATGAGGTCAATCACAAGCGCCTTTTCCGGATCTACCGCGAGGAGCGGCTGCACGTTCGCCGTCGCGGTGGGCGCAAGCGGGCCATGGGCACACGGGCTCCGATGGTGCTGCCACTGATGCCCAACCAGCGTTGGTCACTTGATTTTGTATCGGATCAGCTGACGGATGGCCGTCGGTTCCGCATCATGACCGTGGTCGATGATTGCACACGGGAGTGTCTGGCCCTGATCGCCGACACCTCACTGTCGGGCGCGCGGGTGGCGCGGGAGTTGGCGACGCTGTTCGACGCCCGCGGCAAGCCCCAGACGATCGTCAGTGACAACGTCCTATGTCGGGAAGGAATTGCCGCTTGAGGCATCAGATCACGGGGCATCCGAGCGACCGGATACCATGAGGATGGTTGCCCAGGCGGGCTCCGCCGTCAAGGAGTGGTCTCTTCCATAGCAAATACAGGGTCGGCCATGGCGCCGCCCTCACCGTCCTCAAGACGAGATCCTGTTTCCCAAGCGGAAGGCCCGAACATTATCTACGAGGTCAGGATCCTGCCTCCACGGCTCTATAGAGAGGGGTCCTTCCGCCTGGGCTCGCCCCCTCGAAGAAGGGGCGATAGGGTTCGCCGGATTTGATCACGGCGTGAATGGTGCGCGCCATCTTGGCGGCGATGGCGGTGTAGG
The DNA here is from genome assembly GCF_012689545.1 of Paracoccus sanguinis. Taxonomy (NCBI): domain Bacteria; kingdom Pseudomonadati; phylum Pseudomonadota; class Alphaproteobacteria; order Rhodobacterales; family Paracoccaceae; genus Paracoccus; species Paracoccus sanguinis. The sequence continues at coordinate 113,244 of NZ_CP051543.1, read as the reverse complement.
CCTTGCGGCGCAGATCCGGATTGTGCCGGTCCTGCGCGATATAGCGCTCGAACTTGTCACGGAAGCTGTTGGCTGGCTTGAGCACCGCCGCTTGGCTCGCCAGCCAGAGCGTGCGCCTGAGCCGGGCGTTGCCATACTTCGAGATCCTGCTTCTGCCGCGGAACAGGCCGGACTGCACGGTGGCCAGATCCATGCCGCAGAACTTCAGGAACTGCCGGTGATGGCGGAAGCGCCGCAGGTCACCGGCCTCGGCCATGACGGCGAGCGCGTTCATCGGGCCGATGCCCGGGATCGAGCGCAGGAGCTGATAATCGGGATGGTCGCCGAGAAGCTCGACGGCGCGCGCCTCGATCGCGTTGCGCTGCTGGACCAGGCTGCGCCCCTGCGCCAGAACGAGGCGGAACATGCGGATCGCATCCGAGTCCGGCGCCACGGGCAGGCCTACGGAAGCCTTTGACGTCTCGTAGATATCTGCCAGTAGAGCGGCCTTGCTCACGCGCCGGCCGATCACCGGCCAAGCCGCCTGGATGAAGCTCTCCTTGTCCATGGCCGTGATCATGTGCGGCGACGGGAAGGCCTCGAGGAAGGCCAGGAACCAGTCGCCACGCGAACTGCGGTGGAACCGGTCCGCCTCCGGGAAATAGAGCGGCAGGTAATGGGTCAGGATGCGATGCCACAACTCGGTCTTGGCGCGCGCGACCATCTCATAGGTCTTTGACAGCTCCTGGATGTCGCTGGTGCCGGCGACCAGAGGGTCGTGAAAGACCTGGACGGCGCCGATCTGGAGCATGTGCAGGATGACCTGCGCGTCCTTCGGATCGTTTTTGTCCCAGCTGTTGTGCAGCGCCTCTCGGGTCCGGGCCAGCGCGACTGAGGAAACCAGCTTCAACTCGAAACCGGCAGCGCCGAGAGCGAACATCAGGGCGCGGTGATATTTGCCGGTCGCTTCGAACCCGATCGTGACGGGCAGTCCGAGGCTCCGCAGGATCTCGATCAGGCGCCGGTAATCGGCCGCGGTGTTCATCACCGTCATCCGCCGCCGACGCGTCTTGCCGGGCGCGGCGATCAGCACCTCATGGCGGTGCTTCGATATGTCGATGCCTACCAGAACGCGGGCATCCGTCGTATCGTGGGCCTTGGTCATGGCCGGTCTCCTCTGTGGTGTGGTTCGCAAAACCACCATAGAGACCTGAGCCACGGCTATGGCCGCACGGCTCGCGCGATTTGCGGGCTTCGCGCGCGGCCATAGCCTTCTTCAGCGCGTCATTCCCAACATGCTATGGGACCGAGTTCACCTCGAACGCGGTCCTGAAGTTCGTGGATGATCGCAAGATCGACTGGCATTACATCGCGCCCGGCAAGCCGACCCAGAATGCCTTCATCGAAAGCTTCAACGGTCGCCTGCGGGATGAATTGCTGAACGAGACCCTGTTCCCGTCCCTGCACCACGCCCGCGCCACGCTGGCCGCCTGGCGCAAGGACTACAACACCGAACGCCCCCACTCCCGCCTCGGCTGGCAGACACCTGCCGAGTTCGCCCAGACCTTCGCCCCGCAACGGGGCCTGACGCTGCGCAATCCGCAAAGCTCCGCGCCAGCCCCCGTTGCCCAACCCGCCCAAATAGGCAAATCTCAAACCCGGAGTCTCGCTCACGCTGGATAAAAGTCGGGGGCAACGTCACGCAGGACGGCCCCTTCGCCGACGGCATCCGCAAGAACCTCGAGGCGATCACCCTGCCCGACGGGTTCAGGATCTCGCTCTATGCCATCGTCCCGGATGCGCGGCACATGGCGGTGGGCACGCAGGGCATCGTCACCTTCGTCGGCACCCGCAAGGAAAAGGTCTGGGCGGTCACCGACCGCAACAAGGATCGCGTCGCCGACGAGGTCAAGGATTTCGCCCCCTCGCTGCAGTTCTCGATCCCCAACGGCCCCTGCTTCTCGCCCGACGGGGTGCTGTTCATCGCCGAGCAGAACCGCATCCTCAAGTTCCCCGCCGCCGAGTTCTTCTATGAAGGCCCGGACGTCGCGGCCTTCGAGGCGGTGCCGAAGGGCGCGCTCATCCCCGCCAGCGAGGAAAGCTACAACCACACCGCCCGCGTCTGCCGGATCGGGCCGGACGGCAAGCTGTATGTGGCGCTCGGTCAGCCCTTCAACGTCCAGCCCAAGGACAAGCGCGAGGTCTTCAAGAGCCACGGCATCGGCGGGATCGTCCGCATGACCCAGGACGGGGCCGAGCGCGAGGTCTATGTGGACGGCATCCGCAACTCGGTCGGCATGGACTTCCGCCCCGGCACGACCGAGCTGTGGTTCACAGACAACCAGGTCGACGGCATGGGCGACGACACCCCGCCCGGAGAGCTGAACCGCGCCACCGCCCAAGGCCAGAACTTCGGCTTCCCGGGGTACGGCGGCGGGACGGTCCGCACGGTCGAGTACCAGGACGAGACGCCCCCCACCGACGCCGTCCCCCCGGTGGTCGAAATGGCGCCGCACGCCGCCGACCTCGGGATGGTGTTCTATACCGGCGACCAGTTCCCCGACAGCTACAAGGGCGCGATCTTCTCGGCCCAGCACGGCTCGTGGAAGCGGACCCAGCCGGTCGGCGCCCGCGTCATGGTCACGCGGATCGCCGCCGACGGCACCGCCACGACCGAGCCCTTCGCCGAGGGCTGGCTGACGCCCTCGGGCGAGTATCTGGGCCGCCCGGTCGATGTGGCGATGCTGAAGGACGGCTCGCTGCTCGTCTCGGACGACCTGGCCGGCGCGATCTACCGCATCTCGTACGACGGGCCATGACCGCGCGGCGTGTCGCCGTCCTCCTCGCCGGCCTGTGGGTCGGCGGGGGGTGGGCTGGCGGGGGGTGGGCTGATGAGGGGGTGGTCCCCGGCGATGCCGCGGCGGGCGGCCGGATCGCCGTCCAGTGCCGCACCTGCCACGGCGCGAACGGGGTGGCGGTGATCCCGGTCGCGCCGAACATCGGCGGCGAGTCCGCCAGCTACCTGAACCGCCAGCTCGCCGCCTTCCGCAGCGGCGCGCGCGAGAACGAGATGATGAGCGTGGTGGCCCAGGGCCTGAGCGACCGCCAGATCGCCGACGTGGCCGCCTATTACGCCGGCTTCACCGCCACGGCCGATGCCCCCGCCGCCCAACCCGCCCCGCCCGCCTGCGTCGCCTGCCACGGCGCGAACGGGATCGCGGTGATCCCCGACGCCCCGAACCTTGCGGGCGAGACGGCGATGTACCTCGACACCCAGCTCAAGGCGTTCCGGTCGGGCAAGCGCAGCAGCGCGGTGATGGAACCCGTGGCCGCGGCGCTCGACGACGCCGCGATCCGGGCGCTGGCGGATTATTTCAGCGCGGCGCGGTTGGTGGTGCGGTAGGTCGGGGCTTCCCGCGGGGTTCCGGCCTGCGGGCGGCTCACACCGTTCGGCGCGGGATGCGTGCCCTGCCCCGTCTTATGCGGGCGGCAGGGGCCGATCTTCTCCTGATCAAGTCGCGGTTCAGCGTGACCCCCAGAGCGCTTCGGAAGGTATGACCCTTCGAAAGCGCATCTGGGAAGACATGTAACCTATTGATTAAACGCGAGTTTTCTAAGTTCCTTCCCCGCGGGGAAGGTCACTCCAACTGGTCCAGCATCGACGCCACGGCCGCCTCGAGCCGCCGCCGGTCGATGGCGGTGAAGTCGCGCGGCAGGCGGATTTCCAGTCGCCCGTTCGCGGCCACGCACTTCGCCTTGCCCTGCGGACGGGTCAGCTGGAACGTCGTGCGGGCGCGCGCCTCGGGGGCGGCGGGCGGGTGCGCGGGGCCCGCGGGCGCGGCAGCCCCCTGCCCTTCCCGCACCAAAGCCCCCTGCCCCGCATAGCGGCGCAGCACGTCCAGCTCGTCCTTCACCGAGCGGTTGTCCCAGCCCTTGAGGTCGGCCTTGATCGCCGCGACCGTGCCCGGCACCTCGTCGATGCGGTCGGCCAGCGCGAGCCCCAGCGCCCGCGGGATCTCGTGGATGAACTGCAGCGTCTCGCCCAGGCGTTCGACCACCGGGATGAACTTGCGGATGTAGCTGCGCTTTTGGTAGCCGGCCGAGCGGAACAGGATCGCCACGGCCTTGTCGGCGTCATGCTCTTCGGTCAGCGGGTCCATCGCATAGTGCAGCGCCAGCTGCGCCATCTCGCCGAACGAGATGTCCTTGCGGACCATGTTCTCGTCCACCATCCGCCGGTAGAGCTCGCTCAGTTCCGCGCCCCGCGCGACGATCCCCGCCGGGATCGTGCCCCAGCGGGCGGCGTCGCCGGTTTCCTCCAGAAGCTGACGATAGGCGGTAAGGCGGCGCCAGCCCTGGATCAGCTCATAGCGCCCCTCGCCCGCCTTCTCGACCCGGATCGGGTTCGACAGGCCGATGTCGCGGATCGATTCGACCAGCTCGCCCAGCTCGGGGTCCGGCCCCGGCGCGCGGTCGCGGATCAGCCGCGTGGTGTCGATCGCATCGAGCGAGATCAGGTCGGTGATCAGCCCGGCCTGCTTCAGCCGCACGTGCTCTTCGGCGAGCGCGTCGTTCTCGGCCCGGATCTGCGCCTCGATCCGCGCGCGGTCGCGGCTCGACTCGGCGGTCTCGGTGATCGCGGCCGCCATCGGCCCGCGCCGCGCCGGCGCCACATTCCCCGCGGGGAAGGTTTCGTCGTCGCCCTCGGGCAGCTCGATGTCGAACATGCGGCGCTTGCGGGTCATGCGGCGTCCTCCAGTTTGTCCCAGGCAGTGAGCGCGTGGGTGCGGAATTCCTCGTAGGCCTGGTCGAAGCTGGCGCGGGCGCGGCGCCAGGTGCCGCGGGTCATCTGGCGATAGTCGATCTCGTAGATCGAGCTGAGGAAGCGGCCGGACTGCTCGACGGCGCGGGTCAGCTCGATCGGGTGCTGCGCCAGCCGGTCGCCGAAGACCTGGCGGAAGGCGTTGAACATCGCCTGGTGCAGCTCGTTCGAGGGCTCGTAGCGGGTCATCAGGAAACGGATGTCGGCGAAGGCCTTGGGCAGCGAGATCTTCCCCGCGGGGAAGTCAGCGAAGCCGTGGGACAGGTCGGCCAGCGCCTCGGCCAGCTGGCCGATGAAGCTGGTGGTCGAGTCGTATTCCCAGTAGCCGGGGCCCGAGGGGATATAGAGCATGTCGGCGGCGAAGACCGCGTTCATCGACTGATAACCGATCGCCGGCGGGCAGTCGAAGAGGATCAGGTCATAGGCCTCGTCGGGCAGCGCGTCGAGAAAGCGCGAGACGGCGCCGAAGAAGGTCCATTCCGGGTTCAGGTGCCGGTACTGGGCGCTGGCGAACTCGACGAAGGCGGCGTTGGCGCAGCTCGGGATGATGTCGATGGTGGCCCAGGCGGTCGGCTTGATGAAGTCGCCGGGCCGCAGCGCCCCCAGCCCCATGTCGCGGATCGAGGCCGGCAGCTTGCGCCGGGGCAGGGCGGTGCCCGACTCGGCGCCCTTGGCCGCGCTGTTCATCCGGTCCGTCTCACGCTCGAGGTCGCGGGCCATGATGCCCCAGACGGTGTGATCCTCGCCCACGTCGTTCAGCCCCATGCTGTGCGACAGCGTCGCCTGCGGGTCAAAGTCCACGGCCAGCACGCGATAGCCGTCGAGCGCCGCGGCGTGGGCGAAGTGCAGCGCCACGGTGGATTTCCCCGCGCCGCCCTTGAAGTTGGCGATGGCCGCCCGCAGCGCCCGCTTGCCCTCGGGGCGTGGCGGCAGCAGCGAGCGGCGGCCGATGCGGATGCGGCGGCGCAGCTCGTTGATCTCCTCGAGGCTGAACCAGCGCTGGCGGCCGTCCTCCTCGACTTCCCCGAGGGGAAGGTTCGGGTCGGCGGCCAGCTTGCCGCGGAAGGTCGACTGGTTGATGCCGAAGATCAGCTCGGCCACCTCCCAGCTCGAGAAGCGGCGAAGGGTCTTTTCGTTCTGCGGGCTGAAGGTCTGGCGCCGAATCCAGCCCTGCATCTTGAGGGATTGCGCCTGAAGCTGCGCGAGGTCGTCGTGCGTATACATCTTGTGCCTGCCTGTCCGGACGCAAAATATGGCTCGATCCAGATTTACGCCGAATTTGCAGCTTGGGTAAAGATGCGCTTTGCTGTCTTGGGGAATTACCAGATCGCAGCCCCTGTTGCGCGAATCGGCCCGGCAACGCCCGCAGGGCAGGGCGGGCGGGCACCGCGGCGGGGAGGGGTGCTGCGCCCGCGATCAGGGGACGCGCCGGGCGGGGCAGGGGCCGATCAGGGGACATCGCGGCCCGAACAGGGGACGCCCAGCGTGTCCCCCTATACCAGTGTTACCCTTTCTTTCGATCGAGGACGGATCGGCAACGACCGTCCGCCGCGCAACGGCTTGACAGAATCGCGATCGCAAACGCTAATGCGGACAGGTCGGCGAAAAGCGTTGCGGATGGCACAAGATCATCACGCCGGCTCAGGGCAAGCCCGCGCGCTTGCCGGGGCGCCGTCGGTGCGCGTCGGTCGCGCGGGCACAAGGGCAGCCGGGTCAACCGGCGGGAGCAGTGATGCAGGTGATCCGTCCCGGCACGAGTGCCGTGGGCCGCGATGCCGCGGTCCGCAAGTATGACGCGCTGTCGGCGCTGATGGCGTTCGCGCTTGCGGGCGATCCGAACCGGCAGCGGCTGGTGCTGCGGCTCATGGCGCTGATCACCACCCGCTACAACTGGCAGCGCAACGAGCTGGCGATGGGCCAGCGCGAGATCGCGCGGCTCTGGTGCGTGGACGAGCGGACGGTCAAGCGCGACATGGCGCGGCTGCGGGCCCTGGGCTGGGTGCAGCTGCGCCGGCAGGGGACGCGGGGCCGGGTGGCGCAGCTGGCGCTCGACTGGGCGCGGATCATGGCCGACACGCGGCCGGTCTGGGACAACATCGGCCCGGATTTCGTGGCCCGCGCCGGGGGAGGGGAGGCACCCGAGCCGGCGACCCCGGCCGACAGCACCGTGGTCCCGTTCCGCCGCCCCGACGCGACCCCCGAGGGCGGGGTCTGGGGCGCCGCCGCCGCACGGCTGCGGGCCGAGGACGCGGCGCTCTTCTCGGCGTGGTTCGCGGGGCTGGCCGAGGCGGGGCTGCGCGAGGGCTGCCTGCATCTCGTCGCGCCGACCCGGTTTCAGGCCAGCTACATCCACACGCATTTCGCCCATCGGCTGCTGATGGCGGTGCAGGCCGCCGACCCCTCGATCCGCGGCGTCGCGGTCGAGGGCGCCTGAGCGGCAAGAGGGCAGGGGGGTCGCGCGGCCCCGGACACCGCGCGCCATAGGGGAGGGAGCCACGCCATGCTGAAGGGGATCGATCCGCTGCTGGGGCCCGAGGTGCTGCGCGCGCTTGCGGCGATGGGCCACGGCGACGAGATCGCCCTCGTCGACGCCAATTTCCCCGCCGAATCGGTGGCGCGCGGCACCGTCACCGGCACCGCGCTCAGGATCGAGGCGGACGCGCTGCGGGTGCTTTCCGCGGTGCTCTCGGTCCTGCCGCTCGACGCGCATGAGCCGGACCCGGTGCTGACCATGCAGGTGGTGGGCGACCCCGCCGCCATCCCCGACGTGGTGGCCGCCGCCGCCCCGCAGCTCGCCGCGCTCGGCGTGACGTCCGCGGGGCTCGAACGCTTCGTCTTCTACGACCGCGCCCGGCGCGGCTTCGCCGTCATCCGCACGGCCGAGACGCGGCCCTACGGCAATTTCCTGCTGCGCAAGGGCGTCATCAACCCGTGAAGGAAAGCGCGGCGGCCGTCTCGCGCAGCATGGCCAGCGCGCCGGCGCGGTCGGTGCGCGCGTCGTCGCCCGGGTGCAGCACATAGGCGCAGGTCAGGACCGCCGCCGCGTCCCCGTCCGGCCCCAGCACCGGCGCGCTCAGGTCCACGACCCCCACCACCTGCGCCGAGGGCGCCTCACGCCACCCCTGCGCGCGGATCGCGTCGAGGTGGTCGCGCAGGGGCGCCAGCACCGCGGCGGCCTCGGCCACCCCCCATTGGGACAGCGTGTCGGCGGCGCGGTCGGGGTGCTGAAAGGCCAGCAGCGTCAGGCCCGAGCCGGTCCGCGTCAGGTCCAGCGGCGCGCCGATGCGGACCCGGAACTCCCACGTGTCCACCGGGCTCGCCTGCGCCACGACGACGCCCATGCCGCGATCGGGCGCGACGAGGTGGCAGGACTGCCGCGTCTGGCGCGCGAAGCCGTCCATCAGCGGCTGCGCTTGCGCCACCAGCCGGCGCAGCGGCGGGTGGCGGTGCGCGAGCAGGAACATCTTCATCGTCAGCGCATAGCGGTCGCCGCCGCCCAGCCGGGCGACATAGCCGCGCGCCACCAGCCGCTCGAGCATCCGGTAGATCTCGGACGCGCTGCGCCCCATCGCGGCGACCAGTTCCGCCCGCGTCATCGCCTCGTCCTGGGCGGCCAGAATCTCGAGGATATCCAGACCCTTGTCGAGTGCCGGGGCGCGGTAGCGGGTGTCCGGATCGGGACGGTTCATCGGGGGTTCCTCGCGGGCCGCGGACTGGGGGGCGCAGAAATGACCTTGCGTCACAAGATCACAAGTGAATAGTCTGTTCATATGCGAATTGACCGGGAGGGGGCAATGCGCCTGAAGGACAAGACGATCCTGATCACCGCGGCGGGGCAGGGGATGGGCCGCGCCGCCGCCATCGCCTGCGCGGCCGAGGGCGCCCGCGTCATCGCCACCGACCGCGACCCGGCGCTGCTCGAGGGGCTCACGGTCGAGACCCACGCGCTGGACGTGACCGACCCCGCGGCGGTGATCGACATGGCCGGGCGGGTCGGGCCGCTCGACGGGCTCTTCAACTGCGCGGGGTTCGTCCATCACGGCACGATCCTCGAGGTGACCGACGCGGACTGGGCCTTCAGCATGGAGCTGAACGTCACCGCGATGATGCGGCTGACGCGGGCCTGCCTGCCGGGGATGATCGCGCGCGCGGCCGAGACGGGCAGCGCGTCGGTGCTGAACATGGCGTCGATGGCCTCCTCGATCAAAGGCTTCCCGAACCGGCTCGTCTATGGCGCCTCGAAGGCGGCGGTGATCGGGCTGACCAAGGCGATCGCGGCGGATTTCGTGCGCCAGGGCATCCGCTGCAACGCGCTGTGCCCGGGCACGGTGGACACGCCGAGCCTGCGCGGCCGGATCGCCGCCGCGCCCGACCCCGCGCAGGCCGAGCGTGACTTCGTGGCCCGCCAGCCGATGGGCAGGCTCGCCACCGTGGACGACATGACCCCGATGATCGTCTATCTGCTGTCGGACGAAAGCCGCTTCGTCACCGGCCAGGCGATGCTGGTCGATGGCGGCGTGACGATCTGATGGCGCACCCCCGGCCCGACGCCCTGCCGATCGACGCCCATGTGCATTTCTGGGCCGTGGCGCGGGGCGACTATGGCTGGCTCGACGCCGCGGCGGTGGCCCCGATCCGCCGCGATTTCGCCCCCGCCGACTATCCCGGCGCGGGCCGGGTGATCGCGGTGCAGGCCGCGCCCACCGAGGCCGAAACCGCGTATCTGCTGGGCCTCGACGATCCGCGCATCCTCGGCGTCGTGGGCTGGACCGACCTCACCGCGCCGGGCGACCTCTCGCACCCGCGGCTCGTGGGCCTGCGGCCGATGCTGCAGGACATAGCCGACACCGACTGGCTGCTGACCGCGCCCGCGCCGGGCGTGTGGGAGCGTGTGACGGCCCGCGGGCTGGTGCTCGACGCGCTGGTGACGACGCGGCACCTGCCCATGCTGGCGCGCTTTGCGGACGCCCACCCCGACCTGCCCATCGTGATCGACCACGGCGCCAAGCCGCAGCCGGGCTTTGGCGCGGACTGGCGCGAGGGGATGGCGGCGCTTGCCCGGCGGCCGAACGTCGCCTGCAAGCTCTCGGGGCTGATGACCGAACTGCCCGACCGGGCCGAGGTGACGCGCGCGATCCACGCGCTCGTCGCCCTTTTCGGGGCCGAGCGGCTGATCTGGGGCAGCGACTGGCCGGTGCTGACGCTCGCCGCGCAATACGCCGACTGGCACGCGCTGACCGCGGCGGCGCTCGCCGACCTCACGCCCGACGCGCGGGCGGCGATCATGGGCGGCAACGCGGCGCGCCTCTATGGGGTGGGGCCGTGACCGACCTCGTCCGCATGACCGCCATAGACAAGCGCTTTCCCGGCGTCCACGCGCTCAGATCCGTGGACTTCGACCTGCGCGCGGGCGAGGTGCACGCGCTCATGGGCGAGAACGGCGCCGGAAAATCGACGCTGATGAAGGTGCTTTCGGGCGTCTATCAGCCCGACGGCGGGACCGTGACGCTGGACGGGCAGGCGGTGACGCTGCCCAGCCCCAAGGCCGCGCGCGACCTCGGGATCGGGATCATCCATCAGGAGCTCTGACCTGCCACTGAACTTTCATCCAACGGCGACCTGAGCCCGGTTTTTGTTTACGCCTGTTGGCGCGGGTTGAGCAATCGCCCGGCGCGCGGAGCTTTCATCTCGCGCAGCGGGGCGGGCGATTGCGGGGTTCAGGTTCGCGGCAAACCCTACAGGGGTCTGGTAGCCCAAGGCCGAGTGGGGCCTTTCGGTGTTGTAATCCGTGACCCAGGCAGCGATCAGGTCACGGGCATGGGCGATGTTGCGGAACAGGGCCTCGTTCAGAAGCTCGTCCCGCATCCTGCCGTTGAAGCTTTCGACGAACCCGTTCTGCATCGGCTTGCCCGGCGCAATGTAATGCCATTCGACCTTGTGCTCGGCGCACCACTTCAGGATCGCGTTCGATGTCAGCTCTGTCCCGTTATCGCTGACAATCATTCCAGGCCTGCCGCGGCGTTCGATCAGCGCCGTCAGTTCCCGAGCCACGCGGCGGCCCGAAATCGAGGTGTCCGGGATCGCCGCCAGACATTCGCGGGTGACGTCGTCAACCACGTTCAGCACCCGGAAGCGCCGCCCGCAGGCGAACTGGTCATGGACGAAGTCCAGCGACCACCGTGCATTGGCTCGTGTCTCGATCAGGATCGGTGCCCTCGTTCCGAGGGCCTTGCGGCGCGCTTTGCGTTTACGCACGGTTAAGCCCTCTTCTCGGTAAAGCCGATAGATGCGGTTGATCCCGGATGGCTCTCCCTCGCGCCTGAGCAGCACGAACAGCCGCCGGTAGCCGAACCTGCGCCGCTCGTTGGCCAGATCCCGCAACCGCCCGCGCAGCGCCGTGTCCGGCGCTCGCTGGGACTGGTAGCGCACCATCGTCCGGTCCGCCCCGGCAATCTGGCACGCCCGCCGCTCCGACAGCCCGAGATGGGCCTTCAGGTGCGCGACAGCCTCGCGCTTCACGGCGGGCGTTACCACTTTTTTGACAGCAGTTCTTTCATCGCAGCCATGTCGAGCATCTGGTCAGCCAGCAAGCGCTTCAGCCTGGCGTTCTCGTCCTCGAGTGCCTTCAGCCGCTTCGCCTCCGACACCGTCATCCCGCCATACTTCGCCTTCCAAGCGTAAAATGTGCCTTCCGACATGCCGTGCTTGCGGCACAGATCTGCGCACTTCGCGCCGGCATCATGCTCCTGAAGGATACCGATAATCTGTTCCTCGGTCCGTCGTGCCTTCTTCATCTTCGTCCGTCCTCTCGTTGGGCCGGACTCTAGTCACAGATGGAGGAAAAAGCCCGTGGCAGGTCATAGGCTCCAGACTCATTGATCGTCAAAGCCAGAAGATGACTGTTGCGGCGAGGGCGACGGCGGAGTGGAAGGTCTTCGGACACCTGTCGTAGCGGGTGGCGATGCGGCCAGTCCTTAAACCTGCCGAACATGATCTCGATGCGGTTGCGGCGCTTGTATCGGCGCTTGTCGTAGTGGACAGCCTTGCCTCGCGACTTACGGCCCGGGATGCATGGGCGTATCCCCTTGTCTTTCAACGCTTCCCGGAACCAGTGCGCGTCGTATCCCCGATCTGCGATCAGCCATTCGGCGGCGGGTAGGCTGCCCAGCAGAGCCGCCGCGCCGGTGTAGTCGCTCACCTGGCCCGCCGTCATGAAGAACCGCAGCGGGCGGCCCTTCGCGTCCGTGACGGCGTGCAGCTTGGTGTTCAATCCGCCTTTCGTGCGCCCGATCAGACGCCCGCGCTGATCCTCGGGCCCCCCTTTTTCGCCCGCAGGCTCAAAGCCGTGCGGTGCGCCTTGAGGTAGGTCGCGTCGATCATGACGACCTGCTCCTCGCCGCCTTCGGAGGCCAGCCCCTCCATCATCCGGGCGAAGACCCCCATGTCGCCCCACCGCGTCCAGCGATTGTAAAGGGTCTTGGGCGGACCATACTCACGAGGCGCGTCACACCAACGCAAGCCATTGCGGTTGATGACGATTATGCCACTCAGCACACGCCGGTCATCTACCCTCGGCTTGCCATGGCTCTGGCGAGGTCGAGAACGACGTCCTGTTCGGCGAGGACGGCTGGCTGTACCTTTGGAAGGGCGGGCAGGCGCAGTTCGACTTTCTGACGGGGGCCCGCGCGCCCGCGCCGGCGTCGGTCCAGAACTTCGCCGCCAACCTGGCCGCACGCCACGCGATCTGCGACGCGCGGGGCCTGTCGTATGTGCACGTGGTCTACCCTTCGAAGCCGGTTGTGATGACCGAGTTCCTGCCGGAGGGGCTGCGCCCCACGGTGCAGAGCCTCTTTCAGCGCCATTACAGCCCCGCCCTCGGCCCCGACGCCGTGGCCCCGCTCTACCCGCGTGAGACCTTGATCGAGGCCAGCCGCACCACCCAGGTGTTCAGCCGTCACGACACCCACATGACCGCGGTGGGCAACGCGATCGTCGCGCGGGACATGCTGCGGGCTCTCGGCCACGACCATGATCCCCAAGCTTGCATGGACGCGGACACCCGTCCCCGGCGCGGTGATCTGTCCGACATGGCGGCGACGGGCACCCGATTGCCGGAAACATTTCTGATCGACAGCCACCGCAGCATTCAGATTCTGGACAACCGGCCCTTTCTGCCCAGCAACACAGACAACGTCGCCATTGCCCACAATCCCCGATCCGCCAGCGGGTTGCGACTTCTGGCCCTTGGGGACAGCTTCCTGCGGGACGGCCTCTTTGCGCTCGCGACGTTCTATCGCGACATCCTCTATGTCCGCTCGGACCTCTTCCAGCCCGAGTTGCTTGACCTGTTCGGCCCCGACGATGTCGTGACCGCCAATGCCGAACGGTACCTCGCACGGGTTCGTCCGGATGCCGAGGCCGACAGCGTCGTGATGCGAGGCTATGGCCGGGCGGACTATCGCCCCACCGCGCCCTTCGTGACGGCGTTGCGCGCGCAGCTCTCCGCGCGTGCCTATCCGGCCGTCTATCGGGGATGGGCGGAACGGATGGCGGCTCGGACCTTCGACCGTCTGGGGGTCGCTGAGGCCGGCGCCCAGCTCAGCGACCATCCGGGTGCGCCCGGCTGGTTCGAAGCGACCGGAAACGATCCGCGTCTCGTCTTTTCCGACGTGGCGATGGAACCGGGTCGGGACTATGAGTTGCGGATCGTCATGGAGAGTACGGTCGACGCGATCGCGCAGCTCTTCTGGGGATGGTCAGGGACGCCGGACGAGGCGTTTCACGAACAATATTCGATCAGCACGCCGGTCGGGATCGGTCTGAATGACATGGTTTTTCCCCTCAAGGCGGAAGGCCGGGGACGGCGGCTGCGCTTCGACCCCCTGAACACCCGCGGGCGGATCAGGCTGGTGACGATGGAGTTGAGCGCCGTCTCCTCATCAGCGTGAGCGGGGGTCTGCTTCAAGGTGCCGGGCGGCCGTGGCGCGAGCGGGGCACGTCGCCGTCCGGCTTGATGGGGTTGCCGCAAGGCTCAGTAAAACCCCGGCAAATGGCCGATCCTGCCGAAGGCCGAGGCCCCCCCACCCTCACACCACCCCCACCACCCCCAGCCCCACCCCGAACAGCACCATCGCCCGCACATAAAGCGCCAGCGCCGCGCCCATCCCGGCCGCGCCGGGATCGGGGGCGCCCGCGTTGACCCAGGGCTCCTCCGCCACGGTGGTGCCGTAGGTCCGCGGGCCGGACAGGCGGATGCCGAGCGCGCCGGCCATGGCGGCCTCGGGCCAGCCGGCGTTGGGTGAGCGGTGCCGGCGCGCGTCGCGGGCCATGACCCCCAGCGCCGCCCGCGGCCGGGTTGAGGCCACCGCGAACAGCACCCCCGTCAGCCGCGCCGGGACCAGGTTCATCAGGTCGTCCAGCCGCGCCGCGGCCTTGCCGAAATCCTCGTAGCGGGCGCTGCGATGCCCGATCATCGAATCGAGCGTGTTGGCCGCCTTGTAGGCCGCAAGCCCCGGCAGCCCGAGCACCGCCCCCCAGATGAGCGGCGCCACCACCCCGTCCGAGGCGTTCTCGGCCAGGCTCTCGATTCCCGCGCGGGCCACGCCGGCGGCGTCGAGCCGGGCGGGATCGCGGCCGACGATCAGCGCGACCGCCCGCCGCGCGGCCTCGAGGTCGCGCGCGGCCAGCGGGCGCGCGACCGCGCCGACGTGATCGTAGAGCGACCGCACCGCGACCAGCGGCCAGGCGAGGATCGCGGCGACCACCACGCCGGCCAGCCCTTGGGGCAGCAGGCGTTGGGCCAGCACCGCCGGCGCCACCGCGACGGCCAGCACCACCGCGACGCAGGCCGCGCCGGCCACGCGCCGCCGCCACATGCCGCCGCGGTTGAGGCGCGCCTCCAGCGCTGAAATGAGACGACCGATCCAGGTGACCGGGTGCCCGATCCGGGCATAAAGCCGATCCGGCCAGCCCATGACGGCATCGAGGGCGAGGGCGAGGGCCATGGCGGCGGCGAGGCTCATCCCCGCCCCCCGGTGCGGAAGCGCAGGACGCCGCCGTAGCCCGCCGCGCGCAGCCGCGCCTCGGCCGCGGGCGGGGCGGTGCCGGGGGCGAAGATCAGCGCCCGGGCCGATCCCGTGTGGGCGCGGGCATGGCCGAGCGCGCCCAGGGCGCGGGCCAGCGCGGGGGTCGGGTCGTCCTGCGGGCCGCGCAGCGCGGTGGTGCGCGCGGCCGAGAGCGCGGCGAGCTGCGCCGCGGCGCGCAGGTCGGGGCCGCGCCGCCACTCGGCCACCAGGTCGTCGATGCGTGGAAACGCCGTGTCCGCCGGATCGGTGGGGCAGGGGGGTCCCCAGAACCCGCCGACGATCTCGGCCGCGGGCGGGGGGCTGAGCGGCGTCAGCACCCGCGCCGCGCGCGGGGCCCACAGCACGGCGTCGGGCGCGGGCAGCATCAGCGGATCGGTGGCGCCCTCGATCGTCAGGCAGGCGGCGGCAACGCCATCCTCGGCCGCCCCGCTGGCGCGGGCCAGCGCCACGAGCGCGGCGGTGGACATTCCCGCCCCGCCGCCGGGGGGCAGGTCGGCGCGCAGCCGCACCTCACCCCTAGTCGGCCGCCCGAGCGCCGCAAGGAACGCGCGGCACCGCGGCGCGTCCAGCAGGGGGGCGTTCTGCTCGATCCGCAGATCGCGGGCCGGGCGCCACGTGGCGTGCACGCCGGCCATCGGACAGGCGAGCGTCACCAGCGCGACCCGCCCCTCGGGCCCGCAAAGGCCCTGAAGCCACTCACCGAGATGTCCCGCGACGAAGACCATGGCTCAGCCGCAGGGCCGCGCCGGGGGAGATGCGGGCGGCCGCGACGGCGCGGCAAACGTCACCGTGTCACACACCCTCACCCCCTCGATTCCGCCCATCCTCAGCCCCGGCGCAGCAGATAGATGTCCATGATCCACCCCTGCGCGGCGCGAGCGGCGGCGCGGGTGGCCAATATCTCGTCCTGCACCTCGGCCAGCGGGCCGGCGCGCAGGATCTGTTCGGCCATGCCGACATAGGCCCCCCACCAGATCGTCACCCCCGCCGGATCGAGCGCCGCGAACGCCCCGCCCGCGTCGAGCATGACCACGACGGTCGAGGCCCCCGCGGGCCAGCCGTCCCGGCGCAGCGCCCGGCCGGTGGTGATGGTGACGGGCGCGCCGAGGTCGTTCAGCGGAATGGCATGGGCCGCGCACAGCATCTGGATGGCGGTGATGCCGGGGATGACGGTCAGCGCCAGCGGCAGCCTCTGCCCGACCCGCGCGGCGATGCGCAGGCTGCTGTCGTAGAGCGACGGGTCGCCCCACACGAGCAGCGCCACCCGGGGGCCGCCGCCGCGGGTCAGATGGGCGCGGATCGCGTCCTCCCACCGGGCGGCGATGGCGTCGTGCCAGTCGCTCACCCGGGCGAGATAATCGGGGTTGGCCGGATCGCGGACCGGCAGGTCGAACGTTTCGATCCGGGTGGTGGGGTTGGTGACGCAGGTCCGGCAGATCCGCAGCCGCAGTCCGGCGAGGTCGGCCTTGTCCTCGCCCTTCAGCGGGATGAGGATCAGGTCGGCCGCGTCCATCGCCGCTTGCGCCTCGCGCGTGACGTGGTCGGGATTGCCCGTGCCGATCCCGATGAGCGAAAGCTGGATCATGCGGGGTCCCCGTCAGGGACCGGGCGCCGCCGCGAAGGGGCGCGCCCGGCGATGCGGTCAGGGTCAGGCGGCGTAGAGGCGGCGTGCGACGAGCGCCTCGGGCAGCCGGCCGCGCAGCGCCTTGGCGGCGGCGAGGACGGCCAGATCGACCAGCGGCTCAAGCAGCACGACGCTCATGTAGGCGAGCCCGAACGAGGCGATGGCGGCGGTGGCGCCGAACCCCTGCCCGTAGAGCGCCCAGAACGCGACCCAGGCCACGATGCCGCCCTGATAGATCAGCGACATCTGCATGACCTGGGCATAGCGCAGGTCCACGTAGGGCGTGCCCGGAGCGATCACGCGGCGCGCGACCTCGTGCAGCGCGAAGAGGGGCACCAGCAGCGTGGTCAGGTTCATGCCGTATTGCGGCAGGTCCGAGGGGGCGAAGAACAGCCCCTGGATCAGCAGCCCCAGCGCCAGCCCGATGGCCGAGGGCCCGGCCCCGAGCAGCAGGAACAGCGTCGAGCCGAGGATGAGATGCACCTCGGAGACGCCGACGGGGACGTGCGGCAGCACCTCGAAGAAGACGAAGGTCAGAACGGTCGCGGTCAGGCTGCGCAGGACCAGCGACGGCAGGCCGCGCTCGGTCAGCGCCTGCCCGGCGAAGTAGAGGCCGGTGGCGCCGGCAGCGGCGGCGGTGGCATAGCTCAGGGCGATCTTGCTGGGATCGACCAGGCCCGGTTCGATATGCATATGTGCTCCTTTCCGTCACACCCGACGGAGGTTGGGTTGTCGTCGCACAAGGCCGGTCTCCTGGCTGGCGGGTCGATGCGTCCCTTCGCCTTCCCGGCCCGGGGGCCAGTGGCTGTTGAAAGGACGCTCACCGCTGACAGTCGCGGGGGCGGCTGGGGTCGGGGCACCGCAACTTGGTCTGCCCTTCCCCATTCCCGTTTCAGCCCCTTGGCGCGTTCGGCCGCGGGGCACCTTGTGGGGCCACTCATCGGCCGATCGGCGCGGGCAGGCAAGCGGAAATCGCCCGGCCCGCCGCGACATCGGGCCGTTCCCGCGAGGGGTGCCGCTCAGCCGGCCGGGCCCGCGCCGAGGTCGATCAGGTGGAAGAAGCTGCCGCTGACCCTCGCGTTCCCGGTCCCCCGGCATGAGCCCGTCTCGCCCACCGCGGCGCCGGTCGCATCCTCGACCGACGCCAGCGGCGGGTCGGGCTGCGACAGGATCGTGGCATAGTGGAACTCGTGCCCGCGCAGGGCGCGCGCGCGGCCGAGGCCCGGCAGCGGGTGCAGGGGCCGCGCCAGCCGGTAGCCGAGGTGCATCCGCCGGGCGGCGAAGCTGGTCTCGAGCCCCAGCAGCCCGGCCATCTGGTGCCGCGTCCCGTCCGCGGCCACGAGCCCCGCCCCCAGCGCCATGTAGCCGCCGCACTCACCATGCACCGGCCGGGTCCGGGCGAAGGCGGCGAGCCCGGCGCGGAACCCCTCGGCGGCGGCGAGGGCGCCCGCGTGCAGCTCGGGGTAGCCGCCGGGCAGCCAGCAGACGGTCGCGCTGGGGTCGGGGCTCTCGTCCTGCAGGGGCGAGAACGGCAGGATCGTCGCCCCCGCGGCCCGCCAGTCGGCGAGCAGATGCGGATAGATGAACGAGAACGCCGCATCCCGCGCCAGCGCGATCCGCTCACCCGGCGGGGGCACGGGCGGGCCGCCCGAGGTCGGCGCCCCCGCGCGGGCCAGCGCCCGCAGCGCGGCGAGGTCGCAATGCGCCGCGACGAAGGCGCCGAGCGCCGCCAGCGTTGCGTCGAGGCGCGGCAGCTCCTCGGCCTGCACCAGCCCCAGGTGCCGCGCGGGCAGCGTCACGTCGGGGCGGCGCGGCAGGGCGCCCAGCACCGGGATGCCGGCGCTGGCGAAGCCCGCCCGCACCAGCGCCTCGTGCCGGGCCGAGGCGACGCGGTTCAGGATCACCCCCGCCAGCGTCACGTCGGCGCGGAAGCGGGCGAGCCCCAGCCCCACCGCCGCCGCCGTCTGCGCCTGCCCCGCGCAGTCGATCACCGCCACCACCGGCCAGCCGGTCAGCGCGGCGATGTCGGCGCTGGCCCCGGTCCCCGCCGCGCCCGGCCGGGCCACGCCGTCGAAAAGCCCCATCGCCCCCTCGGCGATCACCAGATCGGCCCCGCGCGCCGCCCCGACCAACGCGCCGATCCGCCCCGGCCCCATCGCCCAGCTGTCGAGGTTGAGCGACACCCGCCCCGCCGCGGCCGCGTGAAAGGCCGGGTCGATGTAATCCGGCCCGCACTTGAAGGGCTGCACCGCCACGCCCTCGGCCCGCAGCGCCGCGATCAGCCCCAGCGTCACCGTGGTCTTGCCGCTGCCCGATCCGGCGGCCGCGACCAGCAGCCCGGGCGGAGTCATTCGGGGAACCGCGGCGCGGGGCCGACCGGGCGATAGCGGCGGTCGTAGTCTCCGGCGTAAAGGCGGCTCTCGTCGAACCCCTCGGCCCCGAGCGCGGGGCCGACGAGGATCAGCGCGGTGCGTTCGCCCCGCCCGATGGCCGGATCGAGCGTGCCGAGCGTCGCGCGCATTACCTGCTGGTCGGGCCAGCTCGCGCGGAACACCACCGCCACCGGGCAGTCGGCGCCGTAGAAGGGCGTCAGCCGGGCCACGACCTCGTCCAACACCTGCACCGACAGGTGGATGGCCAGCGTCGCCCCGGTGCGGGCGAAGTTCTCGAGCGTTTCGGCCGCGGGCATGGCCGAGGCGCGGCCCGAGGTGCGGGTCAGCACCACCGATTGCGCGACGCCCGGCAGGGTCAGCTCGGCCTCGAGCACCGCGGCGGCGGCGGCGAACGACGGCACCCCCGGCGTCACGTCGAAGGGGATGCCGAGCGCCCGCAGCCGGCGGAGTTGCTCGCCCATCGCCGACCAGATCGACAGGTCGCCCGAGTGCAGCCGCGCCACGTCCAGCCCGGCCGCGTGGGCGGCGGCGATCTCGGCCATGATCTCGTCGAGCGACAGCGGCGCGGTGTTCACGATCCGCGCGCCCGGCGGGCAGTGGGCGAGCAGCGCCGGCGGGACCAGCGACCCGGCGTAGAGGCAGACCGGGCAGGCGGCGATCAGGTCGCGGCCGCGCAGGGTGATGAGGTCGGGGGCCCCCGGCCCCGCGCCGATGAAATGAACCGTCATGCGTCCTGTCCCCTGGTTTCGGCGATGGCGCAGGTCGCCATGCCGCCCGGCGCGATGATCCGCGCCACGGTGATCCGCCCCCCCGGTCCTGCCGCGGAAAGTGCCGCCGCCTCGGCCACCGATCCGGTGCCGTGCAGCGCCTCGATCCGGGGTGAGCGGGTCGGGGTCGGCACGCCCGCCACCGCGACCCCCAGCACCGGCAGCCCCCGCGCCTGCCCGAGCGCGCGCAGCCCGGCGACCTTGCCGGGCAGGGTGGCGAGCGCCGCGACCGGGCCGCCCGCGGCCTCGGCGCGGGCCAGCACCTCGCGCAGCGCCGCCGCCAGCGCCTCGGGCGGGGCGCCGTCGCGGTAGCCGATCCCGGCGACCCTCATCGCTGCCCCCGCCACTGCACCACCGGCCGCGCCGCCTGCCAGTCGCGAAACCGCCCCAGCCGGCCGGCGGCGGCGATCTCGATCCTGAGCAGCGTGCCGCCGTGGCGGGCGTGCAGGTCCGACAGCAGGCCCTCGGCCTCGAGCGTCACGCCGTTGGCGACGACCGGGGTTCCGGGCGGCAGGCACGACCAGAGCGCGTCGTAAAGCGCCGCCTCGCCCCCGCCGCCGACGAAGACCGCGTCGGGGCGGGGCAGGGCGGGGAGGGCCGTGAGCGCCCGCTCTGCCCGCGCCTCGATCCGGTGCGAGAGGCCGAAGTGACGCGCGTTGGCGCCGATGGTGGCGGCCCGGTCCGCCCGCGCCTCGACCGCGACCGCGCGGCCGCCGGCGAGGCACCATTCGACCGAGACCGAGCCGGACCCCGCGCCCAGATCCCACAGCAGCGCCCCGGGCCGGGGGGCGAGCGCCGACAGCGTCACCGCCCGGACGGGCGCCTTGGTGATCTGGCCGTCGTGCTGGAAGAACTCGTCGGGCAGCCCGGCCGCCCGTGGCAGGCCCGCGCCCGGCGGCAGCGTCGCGCCGTCGATCGCCACTGTCACCGGCGCGGCGATGTCGGGCCAGCCGGCCCCCTCGCGCAGCCGCTCGCGCGGGCCGCCGAGCGCTTCGGCCACGGTCAGCCGCGCGGCACCGAAGCCGTTCGCGCCCAGCCACGCCGACAGCGCCCCCACCGCCGGCCCGTCGCGCAGCGTGCAGAGCACCCGCACCCCCGGCGCGAGCACCGGGCGCAACCGCTCGAACGGGGCGGCGTGCAGGCCGAGGCAGGCGACCTCTTCCAGCCGCCAGCCGAGCCGCGCGGCGAGCAGCGAGAAGCTGCCGGCGACGGGGTGCGCGACCCACTCGGCCGGGGACAGCTGGGCTGCGACCGACCCGCCCGCGCCGAACCAGAACGGATCGCCCGAGACGAGCATCGCCACCCGCTCGCCTCGCCGGGCGAGCAGCGGGCCGAGGTCGAAGGGCACCGGCCACGCCTGCCCCCGCGCCCCGGCGCCGACCAGCGCCAGATGCCGGGGGGCGCCGAACACGACCTCGGCCCGCGCCAGCGCGGCGCGGCTTGCCTCCGACAGGCCCGCCGGCCCATCCTCGCCCAACCCGATGATGGCAAGCCAAGGTTCAGTCATGCCGCGCATCCTGCTGCTGGGCGGCACGACCGAAGCGAGCCTCATGGCCCGCGCGCTGGCCGAGGCCGGGGTGGAGGCGGTGTTTTCCTACGCCGGGCGCACCCACCAGCCGGTGCCGCAACCGCTGCCGGTGCGGGTGGGCGGGTTCGGCGGCGCGGCGGGGCTGGCCCGGTGGCTGCGCGCCGAGGGCATCAGCCACGTCATCGACGCGACCCACCCCTTTGCCGCGCAGATGAGCCGCAATGCGGTCGAGGCCTGCGCCCGCACCGCCACCCCGCTGATCGGGCTCGAACGGCCGCCGTGGCAGGCCGGGCCCGGCGACGCCTGGCGCCCCGTGGCCGACCCCGCCGCGGCGGTCGCGGCGCTGCCCGAGGCCCCGGCGCGGGTGTTCCTCGCGATCGGGAAACAGGGGCTCGCCGCCTTTGCCGCTCGCCCGCAGCACCACTACCTGCTGCGGCTGGTCGATCCGCCGGCCGAGCCCCTGCCGCTGCCGCAGGCGTCGGTGGTCATTGCCCGCGGGCCGTTCGATGCGGCCGCCGACACCGCGCTGCTGCGCGCCCACGCGATCACCCATGTGGTCGCCAAGAACGCCGGCGGCACCGGCGCCGCGGCCAAGCTGACCGCGGCCCGCACGCTCGGCCTGCCGGTGATCCTGATCGACCGGCCCGTGCTGCCGCCGCGCGCGGTCGCCGCGACGGTCGCCGGGGTGATGGCGTGGCTCGGTCATGCCTGCACCCCGCGCGGGGTATAGACCCAGCGCCCCACCCGGCGGGTGGCCTGATTGCCGACGATCACCACCGTCCTCATGTCGGCCATCTCGGGCGCCGCCTCGGCGAGCGTGACGCAGGTCAGGCTTTCCTCGGGCGTGCTGACGGCGCGGGCGAAAAGGATCAGCCGCGCGGGCTCGCACTCGGCGCGCAGCAGGCTGAGCACCTGCCCGAACTGATGCGGCCGCGCGCGCGAGCGGGGGTTGTAGAACGCCATCGCAAACCCGCCGCGGGCGGCGTGGCGAACGCGCCGCTCGACCTCGGCGAAGGGCTTGAGGTTGTCGCTGAGGTTGATGGCGCAGAAATCATGCCCGAGCGGCGCCCCGGCGCGGGCCGCGGCCGCCAGCATCGCGGTGATGCCGGGCAGGATGCGGATGTCGGCGCCCTGCCGGTCCGGGTGCGCCTCGAGCGCCTCGAACAGCGCCGAGGCCATGGCGAAGACACCCGGATCGCCGGACGACACGATCACCACCCGCGCCCCCGCCGCGGCGAGGTCGAGCGCGTGGCGGGCGCGGTCCAGCTCGACCCGGTTGTCGGTGGCGTGCAGGGTCAGCCCCGGGCGGGGCGCCACCCGCGCGACATAGGGGATATAGCCCACCACGTCGGTCGCCTGCGCCAGCGCCGCGGTGACCTCGGGCGTGACGAGGGCCGCATCGCCCGGGCCGAGGCCCGCCACCGTGACCCACCCCCCGCTCATGCGCTGCGCACCGCGGCGATGGGGCGGCGGCCCCGGCCGTGGACCAGCACGATGGCGAAATAGGGGCAGTCGGCGGCATCGACCTCGACCAGCCGGGCCAGGCGCTGATCCTCCATCGTCCCGCGCTCGATCAGCCAGGCGTCCTCGAGCCGCCCGGCCGCCGCCAGCGCGCGGCGCACGCGGGGCAGGTTGCGCCCGGTCTTCATGATCGCCAGCGCGTCGGCGCCGCGCATGTGGCGGATCAGCTCGGGCTCGGGCAGGGTGCCCATCAGCACCGTCAGCACGTCGTCGCCCCAGCTGATCGGGACCTGCGTGGCGTTCCAGCAGCCGACCATGCCGGGGATGCCGGGGATCACCTCGACCGGCACCCGGCCCTGCAGCCGGACGTAGAGATGCATGAACGAGCCGTAGAAGAACGGGTCGCCCTCGCAAAGCACCACCACCTCTTGCCCCTGCGCCACGAGGGACTGCAACCGCGCGGTCCAGTCGTCGTAGAACCCCGACAGCAGGTCGTTGTAGTCGGCCCCGTCGAAGGGCAGCTCGGTCGTGACGGGGTATTCCATCGGGTATTCGACGGCGTCAGGGGCCAGCATCCCCCGGACGATGCGCCGCGCCTGACCCTGCCGGCCGGGCTTGCGGAAATAGGCGACGTGGCGGGCGGCGCGGATCGCCCGGTCGGCGCGCACCGACATCAGCTCGGGGTCGCCGGGGCCGAGCCCGGCGCAGATGATGCGGCCAGGGGGGAGGGGATGGGGCAGGGGGCCGCTCATTCGACGCGGCTCGCCAGCGCGTTGACGGCGGCGACCGTGATCGCCGACCCGCCAAGCCGCCCCGCGACCACCACCGCCGGGGCCGGGGGGGCCTCGATCAGCGCGGCCTTGGATTCCGCCGCGCCGACGAAGCCCACGGGGCAGCCGATGATGGCGGCCGGGCGCGGGCAGGCGGGATCCTCGAGCAGGTTCAGCAGGTGGAAGAGCGCGGTCGGCGCGTTGCCGATGGCGACCACGGCGCCGGCGAGATGCGGCCGCCACAGCTCGACCGCCGCCGCCGAGCGGGTGTTGCCGATCCGCGCGGCGAGGGCGGGCACGGCGGGGTCGTGCAGGGTGCAGATGACCTCGTTCCCGGCCGGCAGGCGCGGGCGGGTGATCCCCTCGCTCACCATCCGCGCGTCGCAGAGGATCGGCGCGCCCCCCTCCAGCGCGGCACGGGCGGCGAGGGCCATGCCGGGGGTGAAGCGCACGTCGCGCGCCAGCGCCACGAGGCCCGCGGCGTGGATCATGCGGACCACCACGACCTCTTCCTCGGGGGTGAAGGCGGCCAGGTCGGCCTCGGCCCGGATGGTGGCGAAGGACTGGCGATAGATCGCCGCCCCGTCCGTCTCGTAAGCATGGGGCATCAGAACAAATCCTTGGGATCGAGAGTGGCGGCGGCAAGCCCCCGCTTCATCGGGGGTGCGCCGGGGGCGCCGTCGCGGATCAGGTCGAAGCCGGCGCCGGTGGCGACCAGCGTCACGTCGGCCGGGCCCGGATGGGCGCAGCCCTTGGCGCAGCCCGAGACGTGCAGCACCCGCCCCGTGGGCACCCCGGGCGCGAGCCGCCGGGCCAGCCCCCGCACCGGGGCAAGGCCCTGCAGGCAGTCCGGCGCGCCGGGGCAGGCGGCGACCCGCAGGATCGGGTCGGCGGGGTCGGTGATGACCCCGGGCAGGGCGGGCAGGCGGGTCGCGCCCTCGATGAGCAGCATCCGCCACGGCGTGACGCGCAGGGGCCCCAGCGCGCCGAGGGCGGCGAGCGTCCCGGCGCGCATCCGGCCGAAGGCCACGGCGACGAGCGCGCCCTCGGGGCCAAGGCCGGGGACCGGGGTTGGGGCAGGCGCGGCCGGGGCGATGCGCCCGGCGAGCGCGCCCGGCGGCACCGCGCCGCGGGCGATCAGCCGCGCCATCCGGCCGCGCCCCCCGCTTACCCCGCCCGCCGCCACGAACCAGCGCGCCAGCGCGACCACGGCCGCCGCCGCATCCTCGACCGGCGCGCCGAGCGCCGCGCCGTCGCAGCGGACGAGCAGCCGGCCGTCGGCGGACCGCTCGAGGCGGATGTCGGCGGCGACCGCCGAGAGGGCCGGGGCCGGGCCGGTGTCCACGGCAAAGCCGAACTTCGCCGGCAGCGCGGGCATCTGCGCCAGCGCCCCCTGCACCGCGGCCGCGAACGCCAGCGTCGCGGCATCGGCGAAGGGCGTCACGAGGATGTTGCGGCGCCGTTCCGCCTCGGCGTCGGGGTCGATCAGCCCCAGCGCCGAGAGCGCGGCGATCAGGCCCGGGTGGCCCGCCTCGGACACCCCGCGCAGCTGGACGTTGCCGCGCGCCGAAAGCTCGATCCAGCCGTTGCCGAAGGCGCCGGCGGCTGCCGCGAGGCCGCGGGCCTGCGCCCCCGTCAGCCGGCCGAGCGCCGGGCGCACCCGCACCACCAGCCCGTCGCCGGTCGGCATCGGGCGCAGCGCGCCGGGGCACCAGCCCTGGACCTGGAACCCGCTCATCCCCCCACCCCCAGCGTGGCGGCGATCGAGTTGCGGCGGGTGACCCACAGCCCGGCCTCGGCGAGCCTTTGGAACAGGTCGCGCAGCGCTGCCAGCGCGGCGGGATTCTCGCGCGCCATGAAGGCCACCAGATCGTCGCGGCCGAGGGTCGCGTCATGGTAGAGGTCGAAGAGATGCGGCGGCACCACCCCGGCCAGATGGGCAAAGGCCGCCATGTGGTCGGCGGTGGCCGCGATTTCGGCCGCGCCGCGGAAGCCGTGCCGCATCATCCCGTCGGCCCAGGCCGGGTCGGCGGCGCGGGCGCGGACCACGCGGGCGATCTCTTCGGTCAGGCTGCGGGCGCGGGGGCGGTCCGCGCGGGTCGCGTCGAGATGGTAGAGCGCGGGGGTGGCGCTGCCCAGCCGGGCCCGCGCGGCGGCGAACCCCCCCTCGTGCGCGGCATAGTCGGCGGCCAGCAGCAGGTCGCTTTCGGGCAGATCCTGCGCGTGGACGAAGCTGTCCGCCCCGCGCAGCCGTGCCTCGAGCCCCGCGCGGTCGGGGCGGGACTGCCCGTCGGCGCCGATCGCCCAGCTCGAGGCGGCAAGCCACGCCTCGCCCGCCGCGGCCCGCGCCGCGGGGGTGAAATCGTCCATCGCCACCCCCATGCCCAGCCCGTACTGCCCCGGTCGGGGGCCGAAGACGCGCGCGGCGGCGGCGGCGCGATAGGGGTTGTCGGCGGCGCCCTCGTCCCGGGCGGCGAGCATCGCGGCGCCGGTCTCGAACAGCGTCGCAAGCCCCGGAAACACGTCGCGGAAGAGGCCCGAGACGCGCAGCGTCACGTCGATCCGGGGCCGGCCGAGCTGCGCGAGCGCCAGCACCTCGACGCCCGAGACGCGCGCCGAGCCCGCATCCCAGACCGGGGCGAGCCCGGCGAGGTGCAGCGCCATGGCGAACTCTTCACCCGCGGTGCGCATGGTGGCGCTGCCCCACAGATCGACGACCAGCCCCTGCGGCCAGTCGCCGTGGTCCTGCAAATGGCGGCGCAGCAGCTCTTCGGCCAGCCGGACGCCCTGCGCGTGGGCGGCTCGGCTCGGCACCGCGCGGGGATCGACGGCAAAGAGGTTGCGCCCGGTCGGCAGCACGTCCGACCGCCCCCGCGCGGGCGAGCCCGACGGCCCCGGCGCCACCCGCAGGCCGGCGAGCGCGCGGCGCAGCCCATCGCGCTCGGCCGCGCCGCAGGGGCCGCGGCCCAGCACGTGCAGCCCGTCGCCGTAGCTGCTTTCCTTGATGTCGCAGACGAAGCGGTCGATCCGGGTCATCGCCTCGGCGGCCGAGGCGCCGGCCGGGATGCCGAGGTCGGCCTCGACGCCCGAGGCCTGCGCCTCGGCCCGGATGTCGCCGATCAGCCGGTCGCGGCGGGCGGGGTCGAGCCCGTCGGCGGTGGAATATTCGTCGAGCAGCCGTTCCAGCCGCGCCATCCCCGCAGGCAGCGCGGCGGCGCGCAGGGGCGGGGGCAGGTGGCCGAGCGTCAGCGCCCCGATCCGGCGCTTGGCCTGCGCGGCCTCGCCGGGGTCGTTGACGATGAAGGGATAGATCACCGGCAGGTCGCCCGCGAGCGCCTCGGGCCAGCAGGCCGCCGACAGCGCCACCGACTTGCCCGGCAGCCATTCGAGCGTCCCGTGCGCGCCCATGTGCAGCATCGCGTGCAGCCCCTGCGCCCGCAGCCACAGGTAGAAGGCGACGTAGCCGTGGCGGGGGACGCGGGACAGGTCGTGATAGTCGTCGTCGCGGCGCGCGACCTCGCCCCGTTCCGGTTGCAGCGCGACCAGCGCCGCCCCGCAGCGGGTGGCCGCGAAGCGGAAGGCGCCGTCGCGGCAGGCGGGATCGTCGGCCGGATCGCCCCACGCGGCGTCGAGGTCGGCCCGCAGCGCCGCGGGCAGGGCGCCGAGCGCGGCGCGATAGTCGGCGAGCGGCCAGGCGAGCGTCTCGGTC
Organism: Paracoccus sanguinis; assembly: GCF_012689545.1. NCBI lineage: Bacteria > Pseudomonadati > Pseudomonadota > Alphaproteobacteria > Rhodobacterales > Paracoccaceae > Paracoccus > Paracoccus sanguinis. The sequence goes on along the minus strand of NZ_CP051543.1, from coordinate 86,106 downwards.
CGCAGCGCGGGGGCGAGGGGGCGGGGGGCCACGGCGTAGCCCGCGGCCGCGAGATCAGCCAGCAGCGCCTCGGTCGAGGCGAGCGCGTCGAGGCCCACCGCATGGGCCATCTGGTGCGCGCGCCCCGGATAGGTCGAGAGCACCACGGCCAGCCGCCGGTCGGCGGGGGCGGCCGCGGCCAGCCGCAGCCAGCCCGCGATGCGGGCCACCGCCGCGGCCACGCGCTCGGGCTCGGCGCGGTGGGCGAAGCGGGCGAATTGCAGGGCGGGGTCGCGCCGGCCGGCGCTCTTGAACGAGACGACGCCCGCGAACAGGCGCCCGTCCACCTCGGGCAGGACGACGTGCATGGCGAGGTCGGCGGGTGACAATCCGCGCTCGGACCCGGCCCAGTCGCGGCGCCGCGCGGTCGAGAGCGCGACCTGGAACACCGGGCAGTCGGCGGGGTCGAAGGGCGCCTCGCCCGCGTCCGAGCGGGCGGAAAAGGCGGTGGCGTTGACGATGGCGGGCGGGTTGGCCGCGGCCAGTATCGGGCGCAGCCACGCGGCGAAGCCCGGCGCCTTGAGCGAGGCGGCGAAGACGCCGATCGCCGCCAGCCCCGAAGCGCGCAGGGCGCGGATCAGCGCATCGACCGGGACGGTGTCGGCGGCGGTGAGGTAGCTGCGGTAGAAGCAGACGAGCACCACCCGGCCCGGCGGCAGCTCGCCCACCACGCCCAGATCGGGGTCGTAAAGCCCCATCTCGGGCACCAGCCGCTCGCCCTCGACCGGCGCGGCGTCGAGCCCCGCCGCCCGCGCCAGTTCCGCCAGCGCCGCCTGCGCGGCCACCGCGCCGCCTGCATCACACAGCCTGGCCAGCCGCCGCAGCACCGGGCCGGGCAGGGTCGAGGCCGCCTCGAGCGCCGGGTCGGGCCGCCCGTCGGCGGGCAGCACGGCGAGCGCGATCCCCCGCCGCCGCGCGAGGTCCTGGATCGAGGCGATGCCGTAGGGCCAGTAGGCCGTGCCGCCGATCAGCCGGATCAGGATGGCCTTCGCCCCGGCCAGCGTGCGCTCGACATAGGTATCGACCGACAGCGGGTGGCGCAGGGCCACGATGTTCTGCACCCGCAGCGCGGGCAGGGTGCCGCCCGCCCGCCGCCATCCCGCCGCGAACGCGCCGAGGTCGCTGTCCGAGAACGACAGCACCACGAGGTCGGCCGGGTCCTGCGCCGGATCGAAGGGCGCCTCGGCCTCGTCCAGCCCCCGGCTGTCGCGGAAGACGACGTGCATCCGTGGCTAGCCCACAAGCACCGCGCGGATCGCCGCCGGGTCGATGTGGTCATGCTCGGCGATCACCACCAGCCGCCCCTGCCGGGGTGCCGCGCCCCACGGGCGGTCGAACTGGTGGCGCACCCGCTCGCCCACCGCCTGCACGAGCAGCCGCATGGGCTTGCCCGCGACGGCGACGTGGCCCTTGACGCGCAGCACCTGCTGCTCGCGCGCCAGACGCTCGATGCGGGCGGCGAGAAGGGCGGGGTCGGCGATCTCGGGCAGGTCGATCACCACGCTGTCGAAGTCGTCGTGCTCGTGGTCGTCGGCGCCGTCGTGGTGGCTGGGCCGGGCGGCGAGGTCATCCTCGGCCGCGGCATCCAGCCCCAGGACGACGCGCGGGTCCACCGCCCCCTCGACCACCGGGAGGATCGGCAGGCGGCGCGGGTTCTCGGCCTCGATCGCCGCGCGCGCGGCCTCGACCCCCGCAGGGCCGGCCAGGTCGGCCTTGGTCAGCAGGATCAGGTCGGCGCAGGCGATCTGGTCCTCGAACACCTCGGCCAGCGGGGTGTCGTGGTCGAGGCTGTCGTCGGCCGCCCGCTGCGCCGCCACCGCCGCGAGGTTGGGGGCAAAGCGCCCCGCCGCCACCGCCTCGGCATCGGCGAGCGCGATCACCCCGTCCACGGTGATCCGCGACCGGATCGCCGGCCAGTCGAACGCCTTGAGCAGCGGCTTCGGCAGCGCGAGGCCCGAGGTCTCGATCAGGATGTGGTCGGGGCGCTGCGGCATCGCCATCAGCGCCTCGATCGTCGGGATGAAGTCGTCGGCGACCGTGCAGCAGATGCAGCCGTTGGCCAGCTCGACGATGTTCTCGGCCGGGCAGTTGGCGTCGGCGCAGGATTTCAGGATCTCGCCATCGACGCCCACGGTGCCGAACTCGTTGACGAGGATCGCGAGGCGCCGGCCCTGCGGGTTCTGCATCAGGTGGCGGATGAGCGTGGTCTTGCCCGCCCCGAGGAAGCCGGTGATGACGGTGACGGGGATCTTGGTCAGGTCGGACATGGGTCAGCTTTCGATCGGGGGGATGCGGGCAAGGCTCTGCTTGCGGAAGATCACCGGCCGGTCGCGCCACGGCACGAGACCGTCGGGCGTCGCGGCGAAGAGCCCGGCGCCGCGCAGGATCTCGGGTGCGTCGTCGGGGGTCATGCGGCCGTAGACATAGGACCAGCCGCCGGGCTTCGTCAGCGCGACGGAACAGCCGTGATCGCAGGCGGACAGGCACTCGACGGCGCGCAGGGTCACCCCCGCGGGCGCGGGGGACCGGGCGAGGCGGTCGTGCAGGCGCTGGCCGGCGCAGGCCTCGCCCTCGGTCACGGGCTGCCCGGCGCGGCAGGTGGTGCAGACGTGCAGAACCGTGGTCATGGCCTTCTCCCGCAAAAACGAACGGGGTCAGCCTGCAGCATGGGCGCGCGCGTCGGCCCGGATGCCGAAGGTCACGGAACACCCCGTCCGCGCATTCAGTTCAGGCGCTGGCAGGTCTCCCGGCTTGCGGATATCGGGGCAGGCGCGAGGGCCTGACCCGGCGCTCTGCCCGTCTTCCCGAACCTTGCGGCCAGTGACATGCGGCAGACCTTTCCGGTCACGGTCGCGGGGGCGGCTGCGCTTGGGGCGGTGCGGCAGGCGTGCCGCGAACCCTGTCGCATTCCCTTTTCACCTGCCCTAAGACAGGCACCTGCGCCTGCGCACCTAGTCTGCGACCCGGGCCTTGCTGTCAAGAACGAAGGAGGCGCCCGATGCCCGACACCGCCGACACGACCACGCTCGATGCGCCCGACGACCTCGCCCGCCACGCCGGCAAGATGGCGAAGAAGAAGGCCGCCCGCGACCGGATCATGGCCGGGAAGTCGGGCGACAAGGGCCTGCTGATCGTCCACACCGGGTCGGGCAAGGGCAAGTCCTCGGCCGGGTTCGGGATGATCCTGCGCTGCATCGCCCACGGGATGCCCTGCGCCGTGGTGCAGTTCATCAAGGGCGCCTGGGACACGGGCGAGCGGCGGCTGATCGAGGGGCAGTTCGGCCATCTGTGCGCGTTTCACGCCATGGGCGAGGGCTTCACCTGGGAAACGCAGGACAAGGCCCGCGACATCGCCGCCGCCCGCGCCGCGTGGGAGAAAGCGAAAGAGCTGATCCGCAACCCCGCGATCCGCTTCGTCCTGCTGGACGAGATCAACATCGCGCTGCGCTACGACTACCTCGATCTGGACGAGGTGCTGGCCTTCCTGCGCGACGAGCGCCCGCCCCTGACCCACGTCTGCCTGACCGGGCGCAACGCCAGCCCGGCGCTGATCGAGGCGGCCGATCTGGTCACCGAGATGACGCTGGTCAAGCACCCCTTCCGGTCGGGGATCAAGGGCCAGCCCGGCGTCGAGTTCTGACCCCATGCCCGCGCTCATGGTGCAGGGCTGCGGGTCGAACGTCGGCAAGTCGATGCTGGTCGCGGGCCTCTGCCGGGCGGCGCGGCGGCGCGGGCTGACCGTCGCCCCGTTCAAGCCGCAGAACATGTCGAACAACGCCGCCGTGACGGCGGACGGGGGCGAGATCGGGCGCGCGCAGGCCCTGCAGGCGATGGCCTGCGGGCTGGACCCGGTGACCGACATGAACCCGGTGCTGCTGAAGCCCGAGACCGACACCGGCGCGCAGGTCGTCGTGCAGGGGAGGCGCCTGACCACCACCCGCGCCCGCGACTATGCGGCGCTGAAGCCGCGGCTGATGGGCGCGGTGCTGGAGAGTTTCCACCGCCTCGCGGCCGCCCATGACCTCGTGATCGTCGAGGGCGCCGGCAGCCCGGCCGAGGTCAACCTGCGCGCGAACGACATCGCCAACATGGGCTTTGCCCGCGCCGCGGACGTGCCCGTGGTGCTGGTCGGCGACATCGACCGCGGCGGGGTGATCGCGCAGATCGTGGGCACGCAGGCGGTGATCGACCCCGCCGATGCCGCGCTGATCGCGGGGTTTCTGGTCAACAAGTTCCGCGGCGACCCGCGGCTCTTCGACGACGGCTACCGCTTCGTGGCCGAGCGGACCGGCTGGCGCGGCTTCGGCGTCGTGCCGTGGTTTTCGGGCGCGCATCTGCTGCCGGCCGAGGATGCGCTGGACCTCGGCAGCGGGCGGCGCCGGGACGGGGTGACGATCGCCGCGCTGTGCCTGTCGCGGATCGCCAACTTCGACGACCTCGACCCGCTCGGGGCCGAGCCGGGGGTCGATCTGGTGATGGTCGCGCCCGGCCAGCCGATCCCCGGCGACGCGCGGCTGGTGATCCTGCCTGGGACGAAATCGACGCGCGGCGACCTGGCCTTCCTGCGGGATCAGGGCTGGGACGTGGACCTGGCCGCCCATGTCCGGCGCGGCGGCCACGTCCTGGGCATCTGCGGCGGCTACCAGATGCTCGGCGGGCTGATCGCCGACCCCGAGGGGATCGAGGGGGCGGCCGGGCAGACGCCGGGCCTCGGCCTTCTGGACGTTCACACGGTGATGTCGCCCGACAAGCGCCTGAGCCGGGTGACGGGTCAGCACCTCGAAAGCGGCCTGCCGCTGTCGGGGTACGAGATTCACATCGGCCGGACCACCGGCCCCGATTGCGCGCGGCCCTTCGCGCTGGTCGAGGGCCGCCCCGAGGGCGCGCAAAGCGCCTGCGGCCGGATCGGCGGCACCTATCTGCACGGGATGTTCCTGTCGGACGCGTTCCGCGCCGCGTTTCTGGCCCGCCTCGGCATCGCCGCCGCGCCGCGCAGCCACGCGGCGGCGGTCGAGGGGACGCTGGACGCCCTCGCCGATCACCTCGAGGCGCATCTGGACGTGCCGGGGCTGCTCGCGCTCGCCCGCTAGGGGCTGAGCGCGGCGGCGAGGCGGTGCCACTCCGCCTCGGGCCCCGGCAGGCCGAGGCGCAGCAGGCGGTCGGACCAGGGGAAGATCCGGCTCCAGACCCGGTGCCGGGCGAGGCGGTCCTGCGCGGCCCGCGCGTCCGGCGTCTGATAGAGGCGGAAGAGCGTCGTGCCGCCCGCCAGCCGCCACCCCGCCGCAAGCGCGAGGCCATCGGCCCGCGCCGCGTCCTGCGCAAGCTGCTCGCGCATCGCTGCGGCCCAGCGGTCGTCGGAGAGCGCCTGCCGCCCGATCTCGATGGCCGGGCCCGAGACCGGCCACGGCCCGGCCAGCTGCGCCAGCGCGGCGATGTCGGCGGGCGCGCCGAAGGCGAACCCCAGCCGCAGCCCGGCGAGGCCGTAGAACTTGCCGAACGAGCGCAGGATCAGCAGCCTGTCCCGCCCCGCCTGCGGCAGCAGCGACAGCGCGGGCGCGACGTCGGCGAAGCTTTCATCGACCACCAGCAGCCCGACTCTCTGCGCCAGCGCGAGCAACTCGGCCGGTGCATGGGCGCGCCCGTCGGGGTTGTTCGGGTTGACCACCACCGCCAGATCGGCGCCGTGTAGCGCGTCGAGGTCGGTCACGGTCGCCACCGTCCAGCCCGCCCGGTCGAGGCTCGCCGCGTGTTCGTTGTAGGTCGGCCCGAGCACCGCCGCCCGCCCGGGCCGGCGCAGCAGCGGCAGCAGCTGGATCGCCGCCTGTGCCCCGCCGAGCGCGACCCCCGCCGCCGGCGCCGCGACGCCCCAGGCCCGCGCGGCCTGCGCCACCAGCGCCTCTTGCGCCGCGCGGGTCGGCAGGTGGCGCCAGACCTCGGCCTCGAGCGGGGGGAGGGCCCAGGGGCGGCGGTTGATGCCGGTGGACAGGTCGATCCAGTCGCCCGCGCCGAAGCGGGCCACGGCCGCGTCCAGATTGCCCCCGTGGTCGCGCAAACCCCGCCCTCCCGTGATCTGGCGGGGTTAGCGAGGCGTCGCGCGCTGTGCAAGCGGGGGAGGGGGGGCTGCGCCGGCCGGTCAGGCCACGCGTCAGTTCACCAGCAGCTTGCCGTTGCGGACATGGCGGGCGGCGAGCCTGCGGCCCATCCAGCCCGGAACCAGAACGCGGGCGGGTGACGGGACATGATCCCGATCCGCCAATTCGGGAAACAGCGCAAAGATTTCCCGGCGCGCCGCCGCGCCGACCGTCTTGAGGGCCTCGGGGCCGGTATAGAGGGACTCGGTTTCCGCGCCGTTCGAGATCACCACCTCGTGCCGGTCGAACATCAGGTGGTAATACGTGACCTCGGTCACGTCGCGGGCGACCTCGATCCCGTCGATCTCGCACAGCTGCTTGGCGGCGACGAGGATCTCGGGCGTGCCGAACATCTTCTGCGCGATCTTCGAGCGGACGAGAACCCGGTGCTGCGGGCTCACCAGCAGATCGGCCGAGGGGATGTTGGTGCCGAGCGCGTGGCGGCGGATGCGGATCGGGCGCATCTGTGCGCGCGCCGCCAGGTCGGCCGCCGACAGCCGGCGCGACCCGATCCAGCGGATCGCCTGCATCCCGCGGTCGCGGGTGAGGACGAGGTCCCCCGCGCGCAGATCCTCGACCGCCACCTGGCCCCGGTCCGTCGCAATCCGCGTGCCCGCGGCAAAGCAGAACGGGTCCATCGTGTCGATGTCGGACTGCCAGCTCAGCTCGCCCAGCAACCCCCCGGCCGAGAGGCCGGAGAAGTCGATGATCATGGTCGTGTAGAGATCGCCCACGGCCGACGCGCCGGAGAGGTTGACGATGCCTGTATAGGTCACCGTGATCGTGCCGTCGGGGTCGGGGCCATCGGGGTTCAGCCGGAACGGATAGCCGCTCGACGAGCCCGGGGTCGAGACTGCACTGTCGGTGCTGACCACCGTATCGAAGGCCGATATGGCGGGCTGAAGGTCGAATTGAAGCGAGGTCAGAAGCTTGGTCGTCGCCAGATGGTGCCAATCGAACCCGTAGGACATCGAGATGTCCGTGCCGACCGCCGCCCCGTTGGTATAGGGGTCGGTCGCGTGCCACGTGAGGATTTCCACCGACCCGTCGGCATATGTCGCCGTGATCGTGGCCCCTTCGAGATCGACCCCGCGCGAAACGGTGTCGGCCCGTAGTCCATTGACGAACTCAAACGGGCTCTCGTCCAGCCTGACAATGCTGATCGCCGGCATTTTCCCAGATCACCTTATCACTCGTAACGCGCCGAAATCTTCAACAGTTGGGTCGTATCACCACGTTCGGAGGCAGCGGACCCGGTGCGACCTGCCGTCGTGGTGTGCCGGCTCTCGGAACGAGAGAGCCGTCTGCGTCTTGCGTGCCGTCCCCCGTCCTCGATGTGACGGCGCGCGGCGCTCTCAGGTCGACGCGCAGACGTCACTCATCGGTAGAGGGCCCCAGCGCGGCCCGTCGCGCAAGCTGGTTTTTTCGGTAGTCTGCTCGTGGTTGTGGAGGTCGGGTGATCGGCGTGGCCGCGCATCGGGTGCCGGCGTCGGCAAACCTGGCTATAACGCGAATTATGTAATTCATTGGTGCGCTCTGCGGCTCTGGCGGCCGCGCGACAGTCACCCGTCAGGCCGTCGCCAGAACCTCCGACGTGCGGGCATTGCCTCCGAGCCCGGACGTCTCGGTGTCCCCCAGAGAAAAACCCCGCCCGATGCCGGGCGGGGCCAGCTCACGCCGCCGTCGTCACGAAACTCCCAGCCGACCGCAGCCGCCCCAGGAACGTCTCGCGGAAGTCGGCGGGGACCGCGGCGCGGACGCTGGGGCGGTCGGCGAGGACCCGGCGCCAGGCGTCCAGGCGCGGCAACCCGTCGAACAGGGCGAGCGGGCGGAGCGTCTCGAGCGCATCGAGCTGGCGGAAGGCCGGGGCGCAGGCGGCATCCACCGCCGAGAACGCCGCGCCTGAGAAATAGGGCCCGCGGAGCGCCTCCTCCAGCGGGACGAGACGGGAGCGCACCGCGGCGCGGGCCTCGTCGAAGCCGGCCCGGTCCGGCGCCATGCCCAGCCGGTAGACGTCGCCAAGCAGGCTGCCCGCGTATTCCACCCACGCCCGCTGCACCGCCCGGTCGAGCGGGTCGGCCGCGAACAGGGTCGGGCCCGGCAGCGTCTCGTCGAGATACTGCAGGATCACGGTGCTTTCGAAGAGGATCGCGGGCGCGCGGCCCTCGGCCTCGACCTTCAGCACCGGCACCTTGCCCAAGGGCGAGATCTTCAGGAACCACTCCGGCTTGTCGGCGAGGTCGATGTAGATCACGTCGAAATCGACGCCCCGCTCCTTCAGCGCAATCACTGCGCGCTGGACGAAGGGGCAGGTCGGAAAGCTGATCAGCGTCAGCCGCGGGGCCGGGACAACGGCCGAGGCTGCAGCTACACCATCCTTCGCGGGCATCTCGCACAGCCCGCCGTCGCAGGTTGCGCCGGTCTCGCCCAGGGGGATCAGCGGGCCGCTCATGCGCGCGCTCCCCCCTGCTCGGCGGCGACCTGCTTCAGGGCGCGCAGGAACAGCTCGGACGGCTGGGCGCCGGAGATGGCGTATTTGCCGCCGACCACATAGAACGGCACGCCCTGCACGCCGATGGCGGTGCCCTGCGCCTTGTCGGCCTCGACCGCCTGCCGGTAGGTCCCGTCCGTCAGCGCGGCCAGCGCCGCGGCGCGGTCAAGCCCCACCTCGGCGGCCAGATCGGCCAGCGCGTCGTCGTGGCCGACGTGGCGGCCTTCGGTGAAATAGGCGCGAAGCAGCCGTTCCTTCATCTCGGCGCCCTTGCCGTGGGCCTTGGCGAAATGGATCAGCTCATGCGCCTTGCCGGTGTTGGTCACCTTGACGTCGCCGAGGCGGTAGTCGAGCCCGTCCGCCTTCGCCGTCGCGGTCACGTTCTGCCCCATCGCGGCGATCTGCTGCGGGGTCGCGCCGAGGTGGCGGGCCAGATAGTCGGCCTGCGTGCCGTCGAAATCGACCGGCGCCGCGGGGTTCAGCTCGAAGCTGTGGTATTCGATCTCGACCGGAGCGTCGCCGAACTGCGCCAGCGCGCCCTCGAGCCGGCGCTTGCCGATGTAGCACCACGGGCAGGCGATGTCGGACCAGATGTCGATCTTGATGGGGGTGGCCATGTCGTCGTCCTTTCAGGGTTCAAGCCGCGCGCAGCGCCGTCAGCGCCGCCCGCAGGTCGTCTTGGTTCAGCACCGCGCCAAAGACGGGGCTGCCGATAGCAAAGGCGCGCGCAGCCGACAGCGGCCCGGCGTCCACCGGATCGAAGCCGATCCGGTCGATGAACCCGGCCACCGCGGCGCGCGCCGCAGGGTCGTCGCCGGCGACCGCCATGGCGCGCCGGTCGGCGTCGCCCTTGTGCCGGGCGGCGCCGTCGATCTCGTGATAGCCGAGGTGGTTGAGGCTGCGCACCAGACGCGCCCCCGGCAGATGCGCCGCGACCACCTCGCTGCTCGCCCGCGGGGCTTCGAAATCCGCAAGCGTCCCGTCGGTTGCGGGCCAGTAGTTCATCGCGTCGATGACGATCTTGCCGGCCAGTGCCTCGGGCGCGAGGCTGCGATAGCGCGAGAGCGGCAGCGCCAGCACCACGAGGTCGCTGGCCGCGATCACGTCCGCCAGATCACCGGCCACCGCGCCCGGCGCGGTGAATTGCAGCAGCAGCCCGGTCTCGGCCGCCGGGCGGGCCGAGGCGACGCGCACCTCGTACCCGGCGGCCACGGCGCGGCGTGCCACCGCGGTGCCCACGCGCCCCGCGCCGATGATGCCGATGGTCCTGATCTCCGTCATGTGCCTTTCCCCTCTCACACGGCCGCCGCGGGCGCGGCGGCGGGCTTGGCCAGCGCGGCATCGACAAGCGGCTTGACCCGCGTCCCCAGCAGCTCGATCGAGTGCAGGAAGTCCTTCTGCGGGACCTGGCCCAGGTCCATCTGGAAGAAATGCCGGTCGTGACCCATCACCCCGTGCAGCTCGACGATGCGCGCGGCGATCTCCTCGGGCGAGCCGACGAACAGCGCGCCGCGGCCGTTGGCCTCAAAGTCATAGCCGACCCGACGGGGCGCGGCGAAACCGCGGATCTCGCCCAGGGCGCGGAAGGCCTCGTGGTAGTGGGTCCACCAGAAGTCCTTGGCCGTCTGCGCGTCGTCGCCGATGAAGCCGGGGCTCGCGACCGAGATGCGGGTGTCGGCGCCGGGCGCGTTCACCTGCTCGACCGCCTTGCGGTAGAGCGCGGCGAGCGGCGCGAAGCGCACGGCCTCGCCGCCGATGATCGCATAGCTCACCGGCAGCCCCGCCATCGCCGCCCGCACGGTCGAGGACGGGTTGCCCCCGGTCGCCAGCCAGATCGGCAGCTTGCCGCGCTCGGGGCGCGGCACCACCAGCGCATGGTCCAGCGCCGGGCGGAACCGCCCCTCCCACGTGATCTCCTCGCTTTCGTTCAGCTTCAGCAGCAGGTCGAGCTTTTCGGCGTAGAGTTCGTCATAGTCGTTCAGGCTGTGGCCGAAGAGCGGGAAGCTTTCGGTCGACGAGCCGCGCCCGGCGGTGATCTCGGCCCGGCCGTTCGACAGCGCGTCGAGCGTGGCGAACTGCTGGAACACGCGCACCGGATCGTCGGTGGACAGCACCGTGACCGCGCTGCCAAGGGTGATTTTCGTCGTCGTCGCCGCCGCCGCCCCCAGCACGACCGCGGCCGCCGAGGCCGGCATCTCGCGGGTGTGGTGCTCACCGATGCCGAAGTAATCCAGCCCGACCTGATCGGCGAGCTGGATCGCCTCGAGCAGGTTGCGCTGCGCAGCGGCGGTCGATCCCAGCGCCCCGGTCTGCGGGTCGCGCTGCACGTCGCCGAAGCTGTAGACTCCCAGTTCCATGTTGTTTCCTCCTGACATCCACGACGCCGGAAATTTTCGACGGCGCCCGGTATCAATTTGTAACCTGCACCTATATTGAAACCTGATTTGACCGCGCAAGGAGGCACATCCGTGATACCTGATCGCGAAGCGGCCGGGCCGAACCTGCTGGACGCCTGCGCGCCGGTGCGGGCGATCCTGAACCGGGTCGGCGACAAGTGGTCGGTGCTGATCGTGATGGCGCTGTGCGCGGGGCCGCTGCGGTTCAATGAGCTGAAGCGCGCGGTGACCGGGATCACCCAGCGGATGCTGACCCTGACCCTGCGCGGGATGGAGCGGGACGGGCTTGTGACCCGCGCGGTCCTGCCGACGACCCCGCCGCGGGTGGAATACGCGCTGACCGACCTTGGCCGGTCGCTGCGCGAGCCGGTCGAGGCGATCGGCGCGTGGGCCGTCAGGAACGAGGCGCGGATCGCGGCGGCGCAGGCGCGCTATGATGCGGCGCTGGCGAAGGGTGAGGCGCCGGACACCTGACCCCCTGCCCGTTCGGCGCAGGCGAACGCCGCCTTCGCCGCGCCGCCTCTCGCGCAACGGCCCTCCCATCGCCTTATCGGATGCAAACGCCGGCCCCGCTCGGGTGCCGGCCAGACACCAGCGGCGCTGTCCCCGGCCCATCGACCCCGTGCGTCCTGCCGGCCCGGCGCCCCCCGAAGAGGGTTCCATGCGCGCGTTCGGCTTTCTCAGTTTCGGTCACCACGGCAATTCCTTCGGCTCTCAGGCCCGCACCGCCGCCGACATGATCCGGCAGGCGGTCGAGATCGGGGTCGGCGCCGAAGAGCTTGGCGTCAACGGCGCCTATTTCCGCGTCCACCACTTCGCCCGCCAGCAGGCCGCCCCGATCCCGCTGCTCACCGCCATCGCGGCGAAGACCAAGCGGATCGAGGTCGGCACCGGCGTCATCGACATGCGCTATGAAAACCCGCTGCACCTGGCCGAGGAGGCCGCCGCCCTCGACGTGATCGCGGACGGCCGGCTTGCGCTGGGGATCAGCCGCGGCTCGCCCGAGACGGCGCTGCGCGGCTACGAGGCCTTCGGCTACACCGGCTCGACCGACCCGCGCGGCGCCGACATCGCCCGCGCGAAGTTCGACCTGTTCCTGCGCGCGATCGAGGGCGAACGCCTGGCGCCGGGCAACCCCGACCATGTCGGCCGCGGGCAGATGCTGGCGATCGAGCCGCAGTCGCCGACCCTGCGCGACCACATCTGGTGGGGCTCGGCCACGCGCGACAGCGCCGAATGGACCGGTCGGCTGGGGCTGAACATGATGTCGTCGACGGCGCTGGTCGAGGATACCGGCCAGCCCTTCCACGAGCTGCAGGCCGAGCAGATCCTGCGCTTCCGCGCGGCGTACCGCGCCGCCGGCCACACCGGCGCGCCGCGCGTGTCGGTCAGCCGCAGCATCATCCCGCTGGTGAACGAGCTGGACGTCGCCTACTTCGGCCACCGCGGCGGGGGCGAGTCCCGCGACAGCCGCGGCATGATGGACGGGTTCCGCGCGACCTCGGGGCGGACCTATGCCGCCGAGCCCGACCGGCTGATCGAGGAGCTGAAGCAGGACCAGGCCATCGCGCTCGCCGACACGCTGATGCTGACCATCCCGAGCCAGCTCGGGCCGGACTACAACCTGCACATCCTCGAGTCCTTCGCGAAGCACGTCGCCCCCGCCCTGGGCTGGCGGCCGAACACCGAGGGGCCGGTCAAGGGTGATCCGGTCGCCTGATCGGTGGAGGGTGCGGGGCGCGGCGCGGTTCGTGCAGCGGCCCCGGCGCTCGGCCCCGCCCCCTAACGTCCGGTCGGCCCGCAGACGCGGGCTGACCAATCGTCGGGCGCCGGTCCCGCCCGGCGCCCGCCCGCGACCCTGATCGCATGAACAGGGAAGCCCGCCAGATATTGCCTGCCCCGCGGATCGCGGCGGCTCGCCCCGTCAGGCTCCGTGCCGGGTCGCGATGAGCGCGGCGGCGGCGTCGATGCGGGCCTCGATCTCGTCCCAGGGGGGCGGCGTCCCCATCAGCGCGCGATTGACCGCGTCGGTCACGATCATGTCGTGAAACAGGATCGCACTCTGCGCGGCCTCGGCCCCGCCGCCCAGGAATGCGGCGATGACGGACTGGCTCGTCTCGGGCCCGACCCGGTACCATTCGGCCATCTGCGCCGGCAGCCGGTCCGACACCGCCAGCACCATGCGCTGGAACGCGATGTGGCGCGGCTGGATCAGCTGCCGCATCAGCGTCCGCCCGAGGATGACCAGCCCCGCGCGCGTCCCGACCCCGCCGAGGTCGAGCACCTCGAGCGGCGACAGGAACTCGGCCGCGAGGCGGCGGACGACGGCGGCGAACAGCCCCTCCTTGTCGCCGAACTGGCGGTAGACGTTGGTCTTGGACCCGCCGGCCGCGCGGACGATCTCGTCCACGCTGGTCGCGTCGAAGCCGCGGCCGAGGAATGCCTCGGTCGCGGCCTCGATGATCTGCTCGTGGCGGGCGGCGCCCCGGATGTTCAGCCGGGGCGTCCGCGGCGTCTCGGTCATTCGGCGGGGATCCCCTTGGCCAGTTGCCGGGCGGACGGCGCGTGGTGCCGCGCGACCCGGAAGGCGCGGCGATCCACGTGCTGGCCATACAGCAGGCTGACGATCACGACCACAACCCCGAGGGACTGCAGCGGCGACGGGACGAAGCCGCGGAAGAGGGCGTCGAGCGCGAAGGCGGTGATCGGCGTCAGCAGCATCATCGGCGCCACGGCGGCCGGCCCCCCTGCCCCCTGCACCGCCGCGAACCACAGCACAAAGGCGAGCGCCGTCACGACCAGCGCCATGATGACGAGGCCGGCGATGTTGACGAGGTCGAGGCTCGCCGGCACGTCGCCCAGCAGGGCCGCGACGACGGAAAGCTCGATCCCCGCCACGACCATCTGCCATCCGGTCAGCCCGACGATGGATTGCGGGCGGCCCCATTTGTGCACCAGCGAACTGCCGAGCGCCACCGACAGCGCCGCGCCGAGCGCCGCGGCGACGCCGATCAGGTCGAGCGCCGCATTGCCCTTCAGCACGACCATCGCCACGCCGACGACGCCCAGCCCCACCGCGGCCAGCTTGGACGGTGACGGGATGGCGCCCAGCAGCGGCCAGGCCATCAGGACCATGAACAGCGGCCCGAGCGCCTGGAACGTGGCCGCCATCCCGCCGGGCAGGCGGATCGCGGCGACGAACAGCAGGGCGAAGAACAGCGCGCTGTTGAGCGTGCCGAGGATGATGATGCGCCCCCACCACGCGCGCGGCGGGATCTCGCGCGCGATCAGAAGCAGCGGCAGCCCGCCGCCCAGGGCGCGCACCGCCGCGATGAACATCGGGTTGGCGGGAAGCATCGTGGTCGTGATGATGTAGGTGAAGCCCCACAGGATCGCCGCAAGCGCGGCGGCGGGGAGTGGCGGAAGCGTCATGATGGTCCTCGATGTGCCAGAGATCTGTTAATACGATATAGTATCGTTACAGTACGCATTGGTATGCGATCTCGGCATGGCGGGGTTCTGCCGTGACGGCCCTTGTTGGCACCGTCCGGCCCGCGGCGCGGCGCGGAGCGGCGCCGTCCATGCGGAGCTTGTGAGCCTCAGCGGGGCACTTTCGGCGTCGATGTGGCAGGTGATCGGCATTGCCCCGAGTCACCGCAGCGCCCACCCAGCGCGCCCGGCACGCCGCTAACCCCTCTGGCGCGGCCCTGATGCCAGAGCGGCAACGTCACGGCCCGCACTGACGGCGAGGTGGCGGTAACTGCCACCGGGACGATCGAGGCCGCGATGAGCGCCTCGTGGTTCGCTGGTCTTGCCCTGCCGTGGCCCAGCCGTGAAGGGTCCGACCCACGGCGGATGGAAGATGTAGAATCTCTTGCGTCATACGACGAAGCAATATTATTTCGATAATACGGTGGAGGAGCGTAGGATCCCCTGGCACGAATCTCGACGCGAGTACCCCCGCCGCCGAGGCCGCCGAACCGACCGCCGCGAGACCTGCGACCTGCCCATGGCGGATCCGTGACCGCCGCCTGCCACATCAGAGGAGGACACGCCCATGACGGCCATCACCGGAAAGGTGGCGATCATGCTCTGCGCCCTCAGGCGCCGAGCTTCTTCTCATCCGCTTCAAGCATACGTTCGATCCCGGCCCTGAGATAGTCGGTTGCCGACGCATGACCTAGCTTGTCGGCGACGTCCTGGAGCCGCACCCGTTCCGCGTATGTGAAGCGGATCGTCATGTTGTGAGAACGGGGCTCGCTCTTCTTGCGGCGCTGGAACCGCGTTACCTCGCCGGCGTCAGCAGGCATCTTGGAAACTGCCCGCCGTCTTTTCTCGCCCTTTCCGGCAGCGGCCGGACCGCTCTCGTCCCCCGCCCCACTGATCTGCTCAGGCGGGCCTGACTCGGGAAATGTCTCCGAGAACTTCGCAGATCCCGCCATCAGCTGCTCGGCCGTCGGCCTCGGCCCTGCACGACGCAACCTCAAGCCCGGACCTCGCTCCGTCAGGGGCACAACAGAACTCTTCTCAACGTCACTCATTCGTCGTTCTCCTCCCGAAGAATCTCTTTAATCTCTGACCAAAGATCACGGCAGACCTGGGCTGCGCTTAGGGCGTGTTGACAAAAGGGATTCACCGGGCGCGGTGATCGTGATTCAAGCTGGTATCTGCAATGGAGACCAGCGTGGCACGAAACCTGATGTCGAACGACGAGTGGGCGTTCTTTGAACGCTTCATCCTGGCTGTCCGTTCTCCGAACGGCCGCAAGCCCACGAACCATCGGCTTGTTCTGGATGGGATTTTCTGGATCGCCCGAACGGGGTCGCCCTGGCGCGACCTGCCGGAAGAGTTCGGCAAATGGTCGTCTGTCTATCGGCAGTTCCGGCGCTGGACGTTGGCGGGGCTGTGGGAACAGATCCTGGAGGCGCTGAACGAGAGCCGGATCGTGCCGGATGCGCTGCAGATGATCGACAGCACCGTGGTTCGCGCTCATCATCAGGCAGCGGGCGCAAAAGGGGGACTCCGCGCCAAGGTTTCGGCCGCTCGCGAGGTGGCTTCACGACCAAGATCCATCTGCGGGTCAATGCGGCAGGCCTGCCCATGAGAACCGAGATCACGGCCGGGCAGACATCGGACTACCTCGGCTTCGATCTGGTCATGGCTGACAACCTGCCCGAGCCAAGCGTTCTGCTCGCAGACCGCGGCTACGACTCCGACAACATCCGCAAGACCATGGAGGTGCGCGACGTGGTGCCGGTCATCCCCATGCGCAAAACCCGGAAGCTACGGGTCGCCGTTGACCGCAGGCTCTACCGCCTGCGCAATCTCGTTGAGCGGTGCTTCAACAAGCTCAAGAATGCCCGTCGCGTCGCCACCCGCTACGACAAGACCGCCGAAAGCTTCCTGGGCTTCATCGACATCACGTCGATCCGCCTCTGGCTCCGCCATTTGTCAACATGACCTAATCGAGCTGGCAAGGTACGATATCTTTCGCGATAGGCAGACACGTATTTCCGAATCAATTGATGGCTATCTGCAGGTGCGGACGCCAATCGCTGAGCGGCTCACCGCTGCCGCAACGCGGAGCTGGCCCGTGCGCCTCCATGCGGCCATCCGGGCCGAGATGGGGTTGGCGAACCCATCAACAGCAGCCTTCCCTGCTCGCCGCCGAAGCAAGCCCGCGGCCCATCCCCACCGCCTCAGCGAACCCGACGACCCACCGATCGGCGCGCACCGCGCGCCGACCCCCGCAACCGCCTCAGTTCACCGCCGCGTCAGAGGCGTTGCGCATCAGGAAGTCGGTGACCAGCGCCGCCTCCTCCTCGTCCAGCCCGGCACGCGGGAACATCGACGGGGTGATCCCGCGCCATTGCAGCTGCGTGAAGCCTTTCGGATCGCGGGGCCCGTGGCAGACGGTGCAGCGCTGGTAGAAGATGCGCTCGCCCGGCTCCATCTCGGCGTAGAGGGCCTCGACCAACTCGGCCATGCGGTCGAGGTGCAGCGCGTCCTCGTCGATCGCCGCGAACTGGTAGTCGGACAGGATCGCGGGTGGCTGGTAGGCGCGGTTCGGCCGCTCGGCGTCCTCGCACTTGCTGATCGTCGCCACGCAGGTGTTGGCGATGGTCGCCTGGGTCAGGCCCGAGGCCGGGCGCTCCGAGGTGATCCAGTTGATCAGGCCCGAGTTGCAGCGCCCCTTGCTGTCCAGATCGGGCCAGCCGCCCTCGTAGAGCGAGATCACGCCGGGCATGATCTCGTCCGACAGGACGGCGCCGGCGATCACGGCGCCGCGGTCGTTGCGGATCTCGACCAGGTCCCCGTCGGCGATGCCGCGCGCCGCGGCATCCTCGCGGTTGATGCGGACCGGCTCGCGGCCGTCGATCATGTAGAGTTCGCGCAGGCGGGCCGAGTTGCCCATCTGGCTGTGCAGCCGGTACCAGGGGTGCGGGCTGACCACGTGGACCTGCCCCTCGGCGGCATTCCCCAGATATTCCAGCGGCTCCTGCCAGACCGGCATCCCGGGGTTGTCGGCGATGCCGTAGTCCGCGATCGTCTTGCAGAACATCTCGATCTTGCCCGAGACGGTGTGCAGCGGGTTGGCCTCGGGGTCGTCATGGAACGCGCCGTGCCGGACCCACTTGCGCGCCTCGGGCGGGGCGGGCTGCAGGGCATAGCCTTTCGCCCAGAACTCCTCGAAGGGCACGGTCTTCGCGGCCCCACTCCGGCCATAGGCGGCCTGGATGTGGTCCATCATCTCCAGCCCTTCGGTGAACTGCGACCAGACGCCGAGCTTCTCGGACAGGGCCTCGAAGATCTCGTAGTCGCTCTTCGATTCGCCCAGCGGCTCGATGCACTTCTTCATCGCGTAGATCTTGTCGTTCGAATAGGTGCCCCCGACCGAGATGTCGTCGCGCTCCATCGTCGAGGAGGCGGGCAGCACGATGTCCGCCCAGCGGACCGCGGCCGTCCACCAGACGTCCTGACTGACGATCGTGTGCAGCTTGGCGAATGCCTTGACGAGCCGGTTCAGGTCCTGCTGGTGGGACATGAAGTTGTTGCCGGCGTTGTAGATCATGTGGACGTCGGGATAAGTCCGCGTCTGGCCGTTGTAGAAGAACTCCTTGCCCGGGTTTTCCAGCATCTCGACGATGCGGCTGGCGGGGCAGAGCTTGTCCACGAGGTTCTTGCCCGCCGAAAGCCCGGTGGGCGTCGGCTGCCCCGATTGCGGCATCCCGCCGTTGCCATAGTGCCAGCTGAAGCCCACGCCTTCGCCGGGCTTGCCGATCTTGCCGGTCAGCGCGGCGAAGTTGATGATCGCGTGGTGGACCAGCTCGCCGTGGTGGGCGCGCTGCAGCGACCACGCGCCTGCGAACTGGGTGCGCGAGCTGGCGAAGAGCTCGGCCATCTCGCGGATCTTGTCGGCCGGGATGCCGGTGATGGCGGCCGCCCAGTCGGGCATCTTCGGGGTGCCGTCGTCCTCGCCCTTGACGTAGGCGATCCAGCGGTCGGCGCCGACCGTGTATTTCGCCAGGTAGTCCCGGTCCTCGAGGCCCTTTTCAAGCACATGGTGCGCCATCCCGAGGAACAGCGCGATGTCGGTGTTCGGAATGATCCGCACCCACTCGGCGTCGAGATACTGGTCCGAGGCGGTGCGCTGCGGGTTGATCGACACGAAGCGGCAGCCTGCGTCGCGGATCTCGGCCCAGGGTCCGTACATGCCGTGGTCGGCGACGGTGAACTCGATCCGGTTGTTCTTGATCGGGTCGCAGCCGACGAGCACGAAGACCTGGGTGTTGTCGCGGATCACCTCCCACGCCGTCTGGGGGGAATAGACCTCCATGTCGCCGATGATGTGGGGCAGCGCGACCTGGCTCGCGCCGGCGGAAAAGTCGCCCTGGGTGATCGAGCATCCGCCGATGAGGTTGAAGAACCGCTGCTGCAGCACGTTGGGGCGGAACGAGCCCGCGTTCGACCAGCCGCCGTAGGACGAGCTGAAGATCGCCTCGTTCCCGTGCTTCTCGGCGGTGGTGACGATGGCGTGGGCGGCCAGCGCCAGCGCCGTGTCCCAGTCGACGCGGACGAATTCCTCTCTCCCGCGCAGCTCGGGCTTGGTGTCGCCGGTCTGCCAGCCGTCGAGATAGGACTTGCGGACCATCGGATAGAGGATCCGCGTCTCGTCATAGACCCGGTCGATCGTGCCCAGCATCAGCATGTCGGTCGGCTGGCGGTCGAGCTGCGTGACCGGGCTCAGGTCGACGATCCGGCCATCCTTCACGATCGCCTCGAACGGGCCGAAGTGCGAGGCGTGGAAGATCCGCCCCTCGGAGAACGAGTTCGGGTCGATGGCCGCAAGGGCCGTGCTGCTCATCAGCCGCGCGGCGGTGACGCCCGTCACCGCGGCCACACCCAGACCCAGGAATCCGCGGCGGGAGAATTGAACAGTCATTTCCGAATACCTCGCTCAGTCTATTGACGCGGTATGGAGGGCGACCGCTATGCTGGCATTGATACAGGTCAAGGACCGTAAAACGGGTGTAAGGTTCAGTGTCCCCGACCCGTCCCTGCCGTTGAGGCGGCGCCGGAACCCCAGCCGATAGAGGAGCGGTCATGTCACGCATCGTCACACGGAACCTCGGTCTCGCCGCGCTTCTGGCCACCCTGACCGCCGGAGCGGCCGTGGCCCAGACGGCCCCTGCCCCGGGCGCGCCGCCCGCCGTGCAGGTGCCGCCCCCTGCCGCGCAGGCCGCGCCGGGCGCCGCGACCGGCCAGCCGAACCCGCACGAGATGATGGGGGATCTGAGCGGCGGACCCGCCGGCTCGCCCACGGCCGAGCGCGGCAACCCGCGGCCCGGCACGTCGACCTCGATCCCCACCACCAACCCTGCCCCGGTGATCCCGCTGGCGGAGCGGACGGGGGGAACGTCGGCCGAGAACACCGGCATCGCGGGGCAATGCGATCCCAACGTGAGCCTCGGCAACTGCCCGCCCGATCCTGCGGCAGCGCCGGAGCAGGCCGCCGGCGCGACCGCGTCCACCTCGGTCGAGATCGTCGAGTATCGCTGCGACGGGGATCAGAGGTTGCAGGTGGCCTATGTGCTGGGCGCGGACGGCACCAACTTCGCGGTGCTGCTGCAGGACGGCCGGCTGACGGCGCTGCCGCAAGTCGTCTCGGCCTCGGGCGCCATCTACGGGCCGGAGGGGTCGGCGCAGCTCTTGACCAAGGGCGACGAGGCCACGCTGGAGAGTGCGGCCGGCGAGGCTCAGCTGGCGAACTGCCGGCGGTGATCGGCGGACTGGTGGTTGGGGCGCTCGAGGTGCTTGGGGCGTCAGCGCGGTTAGGCTGACGTCGCCACCGAAGGCGCGAAGAGCGCGCGCCCCCCTACCCTGCCGCAAACATCCCCGCATGGGCTTGCCGCAGCGCGGCCTTCTGCACCTTGCCCATGGTGTTGCGGGGCAGCTCGTCGACGATCACCACAGATTTCGGCTGCTTGAACCGCGCGAGCCGCCCGTCGAGCGCCCCGCGGATCGCGTCCGGATCGGGGTCGGCGCCCGGGGCGCGGGCGACGATCGCCACCACCGCCTCGCCGAAGTCGGGGTGCGGGACGCCGATGACCGCGCTTTCCAGCACCCCGGGCAGTTCGTCGATCAGCAGCTCGACCTCTTTCGGATAGACGTTGAACCCGCCCGAGATCACCAGGTCCTTGCCGCGGCCCACGATCGAGACATAGCCGTCGCCGTCGCGCAGCCCCAGGTCGCCGGTGATGAACCAGCCGTCCGGGCGCAGCTCCTCGGCGGTCTTCTCGGGCATCTGCCAGTAGCCCTGAAAGACGTTCGGGCCGCGCACCTCGATCATCCCGATCTCGCCGTCGGGCAGCGGGCCGTGCTCGCCCATGATCCGCAGCTCGACCCCCGGCAGCGGGAACCCCACCGTCCCGGCCCGGCGCTCGCCGTCATAGGGGTTCGAGGTGTTCATGTTCGTCTCGGTCATGCCGTAGCGCTCGAGGATCCTGTGCCCCGTCCGCGCCTCGAAGGCGCGATGCGTCTCGGCCAGCAGCGGCGCCGAGCCCGAGATGAAGAGCCGCATCCCCGCGGCCGCGTCGCGGGTGAAGTCGGCACGGTCGAGCAGCCGCGTGTAGAAGGTCGGCACCCCCATCATCAGCGTGGCCCGCGGCATCAGCGCGACCGCCTCGGCCGCGTCGAAGCGGGGCAGGAAGATCATCGCCCCGCCGGCGAGCATCAGCGTGTTGGTCGCCACGAAGAGCCCGTGGGTGTGGAAGATCGGCAGCGCGTGCAGCAGCACGTCGTCGCCCGTCACGCGCCAGTAGTCGCAGAGCGTCCGGGCGTTCGACAGCAGGTTCGCGTGGCTCAGCATCGCGCCCTTGGACCGGCCCGTGGTTCCCGAGGTATAGAGGATCGCCGCCAGATCGTCGGGCCCGCGGGGAACCGGCGTGTGGCTCTCGGGCTCGGCCCGCGCGGCGTCGACGAGGCTGCCCGACAGGCCGTCCGCGGCCAGCGTCATCACCTGCCCCGCGCCGCCGAGCGCCCGTGTCGCCGCCTCCCGCGCCGGGTCGCAGACGACCAGCGCCGGGCGGGCGTCGTTCAGGAAATAGCCGACCTCGTCAGAGGTATAGGCCGTGTTCAGCGGCAGAAACACCGCCCCCGCCCGCACCGCGGCCAGATAGAGCGTGAGCGCGGTGGCCGATTTCTCGACCTGCATGGCGACCCGGTCGCCGGGCGCCACCCCGGCCGTGACGAGCGCGTTGGCCAGCCGCGCCGACTGGCGCTCGATCGCCGCATAGCTCGTCTCGGTTCCGTCGGCGGCGATGAGGAAGGCCCGGTCCGATCCGGCCCGCGCGCCGAGCAGCGCGTCATGAAGGTGGTTGGTCATGGCCTCGTCTCCTTCTCGTCACGGCCTGTCCGGCGCGCGAGCGCGTGAATCATGGGCGATATGATAGCGCGTCGACCGCCCGCCCTCGGGGCCCTTGCGGATCGCGCCGAGGCGCTCCAGCTCGGCGAGGTCGCGCGTGGCCGTTGCGGGCGAGACCCGGGCGATGCGCGCGTAAGGCGCAGCGCTGATGCCTTGGGCGACCCGGTCGGGGCCCTCGGCGAAGAGGCGGCGCAGCACCGCCTGCCCGCGCGGGGGCAGGTCCGGGAAGCGCAGGAAATAGCCGTTGCGCGCGACGAGGAAGCGCGCCTCGGCCATGGCGTCCTCGACCCCCGCGATCAGGCGCTCGAGGAACCACAGCACGAACGGGGTCGCATCGATGCGGTCGCCGGCGACCGTGCGGCCGGCCTGCAGGGCCGCGTAATAGCCGCGCTTGTCGGCCTCGATCGAGCGCGAGAGCGAGAAGGGCAGCGCGGAATCGCGGGCAAAGACGTGCTCGACGATGGCGCGGCCCAGCCGGCCGTTGCCGTCCGAGAACGGGTGGATCGACTCGAACCACAGATGCGCCAGCGCCGCGCGGATCGGCAGCGGCCGGGTGTCGCGGGGCAGCGCGGTGAGGAAATCCTCCATCATCGCGGGCACCTGCGCGGCGGGGGGCGCGCGGTACAGCACCTCGTCGCGCCCGGCCGCGGCGGTCCTTGCGATCACCATGGCGAAGCTGCGCCAGCGGCCCTTGTCCTCGACCTCGGTGCCGTGAAAGAGCAGCCGGTGCCAGTGGAACAGGGTCGGCGCGTCCAGCACCCCCTGCCCCGCCCGTGCCTCGAGCATGAGCGTGGCGATGGCATCGCTTCGCCGCTGCGGCTCGCGCCCGCGATGCGCCAGCGAGGCCACCACCGAGGCCTCGATCTGGGCGGCGGGCAGCGTGGCGCCCTCGATCGCGAAGGACGAGACGGCCTCATGCGTGACGGCGCGCAGGAACGCCTCGCGCCGCTCGTCGGCCGAGAGCGCCTCGTGCAGGCCGGACATCGCCCCGAGCCGCGCGGAGAACGCCGCCAGCGGCCCCTCGGTCCGGGCGGGGTCGTGGGTGAAGCGCGGCCAGGCGGGGGTGTCCCAGATCTCCATGAGGGGATTGTGGGGCGTATTCGGCTCACGAACAAGGTGATTGTGAGGGGAATATCGGTGGGTTTCGCGTCATGGGGCGGTCGGACTGATTTTTATGAGCAGTCATCGCCACCTCGAGCGCTGTCCCATCACGGGGAGTCCATGATCGAGTGCCGGGAGCTCATGGCGCGGCTGCTCGCGACTTCGGTCACCAGACGGGAATCGCGGGCGGCGCGTCTCGGTCACCTGCTGCGGGACTGCTTGGCACTTCGGCGCGTCGTCTCGGGCGGATCAGCTTATCGGCTTGCAGGTCGGCGGTGTCGGAATGCTCATGTAGCCGAGCTACAACCCTCCGCATACGCGCGGAAATCCTCCCGCAAGTTCTGCCAAACCAGCCCGCTCAGACTACCCCGTTTCTTCCAGATCCGGGCCGAGTCGCCGCTGCCTTGAGATCGTCACACTCCAAGTATATGGTCCGGCCGACCGAACGGCAGCCGGCTGCCATAGCCGCATCACGTTCCCTTTAAACAATTAGGCAGCTTTCATGACGAAATTCATTCCACCGGCAACGCCGCGTGTGGCCGTAATTGGGCTAGGGCGTGTTGACAAAAGGGATTCACCGGGCGCGGTGATCGTGATTCAAGCTGGTATCTGCAATGGAGACCAGCGTGGCACGAAACCTGATGTCGAACGACGAGTGGGCGTTCTTTGAACGCTTCATCCTGGCTGTCCGTTCTCCGAACGGCCGCAAGCCCACGAACCATCGGCTTGTTCTGGATGGGATTTTCTGGATCGCCCGAACGGGGTCGCCCTGGCGCGACCTGCCGGAAGAGTTCGGCAAATGGTCGTCTGTCTATCGGCAGTTCCGGCGCTGGACGTTGGCGGGGCTGTGGGAACAGATCCTGGAGGCGCTGAACGAGAGCCGGATCGTGCCGGATGCGCTGCAGATGATCGACAGCACCGTGGTTCGCGCTCATCATCAGGCAGCGGGCGCAAAAGGGGGACTCCGCGCCAAGGTTTCGGCCGCTCGCGAGGTGGCTTCACGACCAAGATCCATCTGCGGGTCAATGCGGCAGGCCTGCCCATGAGAACCGAGATCACGGCCGGGCAGACATCGGACTACCTCGGCTTCGATCTGGTCATGGCTGACAACCTGCCCGAGCCAAGCGTTCTGCTCGCAGACCGCGGCTACGACTCCGACAACATCCGCAAGACCATGGAGGTGCGCGACGTGGTGCCGGTCATCCCCATGCGCAAAACCCGGAAGCTACGGGTCGCCGTTGACCGCAGGCTCTACCGCCTGCGCAATCTCGTTGAGCGGTGCTTCAACAAGCTCAAGAATGCCCGTCGCGTCGCCACCCGCTACGACAAGACCGCCGAAAGCTTCCTGGGCTTCATCGACATCACGTCGATCCGCCTCTGGCTCCGCCATTTGTCAACATGACCTAGGTTATGTCGGTTTGCCGCTGGCGGTAGCACTGGGGGGCGTATTTGAAACGATCGGCTTCGACCTCAATGCCCGCCGCGTTGATGAGTTGCGCAATGGCGAGGACGGCACCGGTGAAGTCGATGGCGCCGGGCTCGCTCAGGCAGAGCGGCTGACGTTCAGCGCCGACGAGGCGGATCTCAGAGGCTGCAACGTCTTCATCGTCGCCGTTCCGACGCCCATCGACGCCTCCCGCCAGCCGGACCTGAGGCCGCTTATATCGGCCTCGAACACGGTGGGGAGGGTGATCGGAAAAGGTGGCGTCGTAATCTATGAATCCACCGTCTATCCCGGCGCCACCGAGGAAGATTGCCTTCCCGTGGTCGAGCAGGTGTCAGGCCTCCGCTACAATACGGATTTCTTCGCCGGCTACAGCCCCGAACGGATCAACCCGGGCGACAAAGACCGGCCGTTGACGAAGATCGTCAAGGTCACCTCCGGGTCCACGCCGGAAGTCGCCTCGTTCGTCGACGAACTCTACGCCCGCATCATCGAGGCCGGCACCTTCAAGGCAAGTTCGATCCGAGTTGCTGAAGCCGCCAAGATCATCGAGAACACGCAGCGCGACGTGAACATCGCCCTGATCAACGAGCTTTCGATCATCTTCTCGCACCTGGGCATCGACACCAACGAGGTGCTCGATGCAGCCGCGACCAAGTGGAACTTCATCCGCATGCGGCCCGGACTGGTCGGGGGGCACTGCATCGGCGTGGACCCGTATTACCTCGTACACAAGTCCACCGCTGCCGGATTCATTCCCGACATCATCCGCACTGCCCGCGAGATCAACGATGGCATGGCCCGCAACGCAGTCACGCGGCTGGTCAAGGCTATGATCCACCGCAACCTGCCTGTGAAGGATGCGAAGGTATTGGTGGTGGGCTTCACTTTCAAAGAAAACTGCCCCGACACCCGTAACACCAAGGTCGTCGATCTGGTCGGGCATCTGAAGAGCTACGGCATGCAGGTCGACATCGTCGACACGTGGGCCGACCCGGTCGAGGCGGCGGCAGAATATCGCGTTTCATTGGAGACGACGATGCCCACGGCCGGGGAGTATGATGCCGTCATCCTGGCGGTTGCCCATGACGATATCGTGCGCGCCGGTCCTGACCTGCTGCGGGGGCTGCTCCGGCACGGAGGTGTGCTCTTCGACATGAAGGCTGCCTATGACATGCAGGCCAGTGACCTGAGACTGTAGTTTGCCGCAACCTCTTGCCTCGCTTTGAAAATCGACTCGCTGACGGGAGTATCAGGCATCGGGAAAGCTTTGCGCCACTGGCTGTAGCCCATCGCTGTATTTCACAAAGAAAAACCAGCCTGGGATGACCTGCCACGGGCTTTTTCCTCCATCTGTGACTAGAGTCCGGCCCAACGAGAGGACGGACGAAGATGAAGAAGGCACGACGGACCGAGGAACAGATTATCGGTATCCTTCAGGAGCATGATGCCGGCGCGAAGTGCGCAGATCTGTGCCGCAAGCACGGCATGTCGGAAGGCACATTTTACGCTTGGAAGGCGAAGTATGGCGGGATGACGGTGTCGGAGGCGAAGCGGCTGAAGGCACTCGAGGACGAGAACGCCAGGCTGAAGCGCTTGCTGGCTGACCAGATGCTCGACATGGCTGCGATGAAAGAACTGCTGTCAAAAAAGTGGTAACGCCCGCCGTGAAGCGCGAGGCTGTCGCGCACCTGAAGGCCCATCTCGGGCTGTCGGAGCGGCGGGCGTGCCAGATTGCCGGGGCGGACCGGACGATGGTGCGCTACCAGTCCCAGCGAGCGCCGGACACGGCGCTGCGCGGGCGGTTGCGGGATCTGGCCAACGAGCGGCGCAGGTTCGGCTACCGGCGGCTGTTCGTGCTGCTCAGGCGCGAGGGAGAGCCATCCGGGATCAACCGCATCTATCGGCTTTACCGAGAAGAGGGCTTAACCGTGCGTAAACGCAAAGCGCGCCGCAAGGCCCTCGGAACGAGGGCACCGATCCTGATCGAGACACGAGCCAATGCACGGTGGTCGCTGGACTTCGTCCATGACCAGTTCGCCTGCGGGCGGCGCTTCCGGGTGCTGAACGTGGTTGACGACGTCACCCGCGAATGTCTGGCGGCGATCCCGGACACCTCGATTTCGGGCCGCCGCGTGGCTCGGGAACTGACGGCGCTGATCGAACGCCGCGGCAGGCCTGGAATGATTGTCAGCGATAACGGGACAGAGCTGACATCGAACGCGATCCTGAAGTGGTGCGCCGAGCACAAGGTCGAATGGCATTACATTGCGCCGGGCAAGCCGATGCAGAACGGGTTCGTCGAAAGCTTCAACGGCAGGATGCGGGACGAGCTTCTGAACGAGGCCCTGTTCCGCAACATCGCCCATGCCCGTGACCTGATCGCTGCCTGGGTCACGGATTACAACACCGAAAGGCCCCACTCGGCCTTGGGCTACCAGACCCCTGTAGGGTTTGCCGCGAACCTGAACCCCGCAATCGCCCGCCCCGCTGCGCGAGATGAAAGCTCCGCGCGCCGGGCGATTGCTCAACCCGCGCCAACAGGCGTAAACAAAAACCGGGCTCAGGTCGCCGTTGGATGAAAGTTCAGTGGCAGGTCAGAGATTCTGCGCCGGAACCTGAGCCCGTGTCGCCTATAATTCCGAGCTTTTGGAAAGGTACTCTTGTCGTGAAACGCGCTATCGGAACCTTATTGCCGAGATTGTCCCGCAGAGCGGTATTGCAGTCACCTCAGGGGTCCATCGACTTCGCCGATCGCGGCCGGATCAACGGATGGGTGCGGTGGCCAGGCAGCGACGCGCCGATCACAGTCGATGTCCTGATCGGTGATCAGGTCGTTGCCAGAAATGTCGTTGCCGATCTCCACCGCCAGGATTTGGAAGCCGCGGGTGTAGGCAATGGCCGACACGGATTCGATGTGACGCTCGATCCAGGCTGGCTGCGTTCTGACATCGAGCCCGCCTCCGAGTTGACGGTTTACATCCGTGACAGCGTGTCGGGAGCCATGCTCCTCAGCAAAATGCTTGACGATCAATCGCCTTCCATCCCTGTGGCTGAAGAGCCTGGTGTTGATGATGACACGGCTTCGGTCATTTCTCTTCCGGAACCCTCGCCTGCCCAGGAAATAAAGCCAAGCTTCCGCGTCCACATCGACAAGCTGACGACGGAAGGCCGGTTGGGCGGTTGGTCCTTGGACCCGGCGGCACCGACGACGCAATTCGCGCTCGAGGTCTTGATCGACGATGTTCCTTATGCGTCGATCAGGAACACCGGGGAGCGCAAGGACCTTCTTCGCGGCTTCCAAACGGACGGCAAGGGCGGCTTTGAGCTGCAGCTGCCGGTCCGCTATCTGGAAACGGGCTCGCATACGGTAACGGTGATTGCGCCGGATGGCACAAGTTGCACCAAGCCAATCGTCGCACATCGCGATCACAAACCCGCTGAACTGGTGGCCGACAACCTCTCACCCGAGGGAACCGCTATTGTCGTGCCGATCTACAACGCAGCCGATGACGTAGAGATCTGCATCCAACGTCTGCTGGACTATACCGACGCGTCAGTCGAAGTGATCCTGATCGACGACTGCTCCCCGGATCCGCGGATCGCCACCATACTCGAGGATGCGTCCCGACATGCCCGGTTCCGGATTCTCCGGAACGACGAAAACCTCGGGTTCACCCGTACGGTCAATCGCGGATTGGTCGAAAGCGGGATGCGCGACGTCGTCATCCTGAACAGCGATGCCCGGGTGACTCCCCGCTGGCTGCCCAACATGCTGGCCGCCGCGCGGTCCATGCCGCGCGTAGCGACCGTTACTGCCATGTCGGACCGGGCCGGCGCATTCTCGGCGCCTGAAATCGGCAACGAGAACGACCTTCCCCCCGGGATCGACGAGGCGACATACGCCCGGGCGTTCCGCCGGCGCCAGTTCGGAACCTACCCAGTCGTGCCGACGGGCAACGGCTTCTGCATGCTGATCACCCGTGCCGCGATGCAGGAGATCGGTCTTCTGGACGCCGAGGCGTTTCCCCGCGGCTACGGCGAGGAAAACGACTTCTGCATGCGGGCAATGCGTGCCGGCTGGCAGAACGTGATCGATGACCGGACCTATGTCTTTCACGATCGCACGAAGAGCTTCGGGACGTCCAAGCAGGCCAATGCCGAGGCCGGGGCGCGGGTCGTGAACGAGCGCTATCCCGAATACCGGTTCATGACGCCAGTCTACCACGATGGCGAGGATATCCGGCTGGCGCGGCTGCAGGCTCGGCGGGCGCTGAGAGACTGCACGCTGCCGGAATCAATTCTGCCGCGGGCGCTCTTCGTCGTGTCGACGTCATCGGGTGGGACGCCGCAGACCAACCTCGATCTGATGTCTGCGCTGAGGGATAGCTATGACTGCTGGTTGTTGCGATGCGACAGCCGCGTGATCGAGTTGAGCCATCTCGTTCACGGAGAGATGAAGCTGGTCTCGTCCCACCGGCTTCGCCGGCCCATCGATCCGGTGACGCACCGCTCGCAGGAGTATGACCGGGTCGTCGAATCCTGGCTGGTGTTCCACGATTTTGAACTTGTTCATATCCGGCACCTCGCCTGGCACAGTCTCAGCCTTCCGGCGCTGGCCAAGGCGCATCACATGACCGTGGTGCATTCATTCCACGACTTCTACGCCCTCTGCCCGACGGTGAACCTGCTCAAGGACGAAAGCTTCTGCAGCGGCGCGTGCAGCAGATTGCAGGGTTCGTGCAAACCCGCGCTGTGGGCTCCCGGCACCATGCCGGACGTGAACCGGCCCTGGATTGACGTCTGGCGCCAGCGCTACGGGCAGGCGATCACGCATTGCGATGCGTTCGTGACCACGTCGGGGCCGGTGCGCGACCGCATCCTGGCTCATCTGCCGGGCATCCGGTCCGACAGGTTCTTCGTCATTCCTCATGGCCGGGATTTCCGCCGTTTCGACGGGACCCCGCCCGCACCGCAGCCTGGTGAGCCGCTGCGCATTCTGATCCCCGGCAACATAAACCTGAATAAGGGCTTGGCCGTCATCAATGCGCTAATGGAGCGCGATACGGAGAACCGGCTGGAATTCCACCTGCTGGGGAAGCACCCGGCCGCAACACCGCCGCATCCGCGTGTCGTGACGCACGGCCCCTATACCCGCTCCGATTTCCGGGAACGGGTGCGGGCGATCTCCCCGCATATCGGCGCCGTGTTCACGATCGTCGAGGAAACCTGGTGTCACACCCTGACCGAAATGTGGTCCACCGGACTTCCGGCGGTGGTCTTTGACTTTCCCACCGTGGCGGGCAGGGTTCGAGAAAGTGGTGCCGGATGGGTGGTCGACCACAGCGACATCAGCGCGCTTTACGACAGTCTGATCGGGATCATGACTGATCGCGACGACCTTACCCGCGCCTATCTGGCGGTGCGCAACTGGCAGTCCGCCGAAGGCGCTGCCAGGACGACCCGTTTCATGGCGGCGCAGTATCTCGACGTCTACCGCCAAGCCATCGCTGTATCGCAGGGGTCGTTGCGACCGGAGGGCCCGCGACGGCGCATCGCCGTCGTTGCGCCCGACATGTCCCCGAATCTCGACCGGGCCAATGCCTCGACCCATGTCCGACTGTGGCAGCGAACGCACAACCGCCTCGATCGGCCCCTAGATTACGTCAGGATGAGTCCGCAGGCGCTTCTGGCGAACCTGGCGACGGGCGGCATCGCCGGTGCAATCATCCAGCGGAACGCGATACCGGGCCCGTGGGTGGATCGGGTCGTCGACGCCTTTGCTGCCGCCGACACACCCTACATTGTCGAGCTGGATGACGACCTGCTCGACGTGCCCGCGGACAAGGACCCCGCCGGCCGCTATGCCGCCTACCGGCCGCGGCTTGAAAGGCTGATCCGGCAAGCAGCGGCGCTGTCGGTCTCGACCCCGGTCCTGCGGGATCGCATGGCACGCCTGAACGATCGGATCGAGGTGATCCCGAACGCCCTGTCGCGTGCGGTCTGGGCGATGGGGGACATCGTCCGGGTGCCAGATGGAAAGATCCGCGCCCTCTACATGGGCACAACGACGCATCAGGCGGACCTGGACATGATCCTGCCGGCGCTGGAGGCGGTGGCGGCCAAGCGCCCGGATTTCCGCCTGTCCGTGATCGGCATCGGCGCGGACGACGCGCCCCTTCCCGCCTTCGCCGAGCGCATCGCGATCCCGCCGGATGCGAAGGATTACCCGCGCTTCGTCCGCTGGCTGG
Organism: Paracoccus sanguinis; assembly: GCF_012689545.1. NCBI lineage: Bacteria > Pseudomonadati > Pseudomonadota > Alphaproteobacteria > Rhodobacterales > Paracoccaceae > Paracoccus > Paracoccus sanguinis. The sequence goes on along the minus strand of NZ_CP051543.1, from coordinate 55,329 downwards.
GCGACCAGCGTCGCGCCATCGATTTCGCCTTGGCGCCATTGCAGGAAATGCCATTCAACGACTCGAAATCTGATCTCAAGATTCTTGATAACGGCGCTCTGGGGCTGCCGGTCGTTGCATCCCGGCATCCGGCCTTTGCACATTTTGCCGGAAGGGAGGGGGTGACGCTGGTGGCGAACCGTGTCGAGGACTGGACGGCTGCGCTGCTTGACCAGATCGACAATCGGGACGGGCACGCGAAGGCCGGGGACGCATTGCGTCGCTGGGCCTTCGAAAATCGGTCGCTGGAATCAACCTTGGACGCTTTCGACACATTCGTGCTTCTGACCTGCCACTGAACTTTCATCCAACGGCGACCTGAGCCCGGTTTTTGTTTACGCCTGTTGGCGCGGGTTGAGCAATCGCCCGGCGCGCGGAGCTTTCATCTCGCGCAGCGGGGCGGGCGATTGCGGGGTTCAGGTTCGCGGCAAACCCTACAGGGGTCTGGTAGCCCAAGGCCGAGTGGGGCCTTTCGGTGTTGTAATCCGTGACCCAGGCAGCGATCAGGTCACGGGCATGGGCGATGTTGCGGAACAGGGCCTCGTTCAGAAGCTCGTCCCGCATCCTGCCGTTGAAGCTTTCGACGAACCCGTTCTGCATCGGCTTGCCCGGCGCAATGTAATGCCATTCGACCTTGTGCTCGGCGCACCACTTCAGGATCGCGTTCGATGTCAGCTCTGTCCCGTTATCGCTGACAATCATTCCAGGCCTGCCGCGGCGTTCGATCAGCGCCGTCAGTTCCCGAGCCACGCGGCGGCCCGAAATCGAGGTGTCCGGGATCGCCGCCAGACATTCGCGGGTGACGTCGTCAACCACGTTCAGCACCCGGAAGCGCCGCCCGCAGGCGAACTGGTCATGGACGAAGTCCAGCGACCACCGTGCATTGGCTCGTGTCTCGATCAGGATCGGTGCCCTCGTTCCGAGGGCCTTGCGGCGCGCTTTGCGTTTACGCACGGTTAAGCCCTCTTCTCGGTAAAGCCGATAGATGCGGTTGATCCCGGATGGCTCTCCCTCGCGCCTGAGCAGCACGAACAGCCGCCGGTAGCCGAACCTGCGCCGCTCGTTGGCCAGATCCCGCAACCGCCCGCGCAGCGCCGTGTCCGGCGCTCGCTGGGACTGGTAGCGCACCATCGTCCGGTCCGCCCCGGCAATCTGGCACGCCCGCCGCTCCGACAGCCCGAGATGGGCCTTCAGGTGCGCGACAGCCTCGCGCTTCACGGCGGGCGTTACCACTTTTTTGACAGCAGTTCTTTCATCGCAGCCATGTCGAGCATCTGGTCAGCCAGCAAGCGCTTCAGCCTGGCGTTCTCGTCCTCGAGTGCCTTCAGCCGCTTCGCCTCCGACACCGTCATCCCGCCATACTTCGCCTTCCAAGCGTAAAATGTGCCTTCCGACATGCCGTGCTTGCGGCACAGATCTGCGCACTTCGCGCCGGCATCATGCTCCTGAAGGATACCGATAATCTGTTCCTCGGTCCGTCGTGCCTTCTTCATCTTCGTCCGTCCTCTCGTTGGGCCGGACTCTAGTCACAGATGGAGGAAAAAGCCCGTGGCAGGTCACTTCAAGCATGCTCGCTTCGTGAGCCATTGTTGCATAAAGCGACCGATGCTCAGGCCGCTCCTTCCCCGGACACACATGCTCCGTGACTTGAGTGATGGGTGTGACGCGCGCAGTGAAGCCGTCCGAAACCTTGCCCCGGATGACATTGCCGGCCGTCCGCCAAGCCGCGGCTGATCACCCAGAGCCGCGAGCTTGCCGTAAGCGTCCGGCCTGACCGCTACCCGTTCCATCGCCATGGGAGCAGATCGTCGACCTTTGTGATCTTGTAGTCGGGGATGCGGGCCAGGGTATCAGCGAGCCAGGCGAGTGGATCGACGGCGTTGAGCTTGGCTGTCCCGATGAGGGTGTAGGCGATGGCGGCGGCTTTTCCGCCTGCTTCCGAGCCGACGAAGAGGTAGTTCTTGCGGCCGAGGGCAACGGCGCGCATGCCGCGTTCGGCGGCGTTGTTGTCGAGTTCGAGAATGCCGTGGTCGAGGTAGGGGCGCAGACGCTGCATGCGGGTCAGGGCGTAGCGGATGGCGGCGGCTAGCGGGGATTTGCCTGAGATCGTGGTGAGTTGCATCGCCAGCCACGCCTCCAGCTCGTCGAAGACGGGGGCGGCATGGGCCTGTCGCAGTTCGGCACGGCGATCAGGCGGAGCGCCACGGGCCTCCTTCTCCACGGCATAGAGCCGGGCGATCCGAGTTATGGCCTCTTGGGCTATCGGAGAGCCCTGGGATCGGTGGATGTCGACGAACTTGCGCCGGACATGGGCCATGCAGGCGACCTCGCGGATGGCGCCTGAGCGGTAGAGGTCTTCAAACCCGGCATAGCCGTCGGCGTGCATCCAGCCGCGATAGCGGGCGAGGTGATCCTTGGGGTGCTGGCCTTTGCGGTCGCCCGAGAAGCGATACCAGGCAGCGGGCGGCGCGGAGCCGCCCCAAGGGCGTTCGTCACGGGCATAAGTCCAGAGCCGGGCGGTGCGGGTCTTGCCGGTGCCCGGGGCGAGCATGCTGACCGGCGTGTCGTCGGCGAAGATCGCCTCGGCCGACAGGACATGGCGACCGATGGCGTCAGCGAGGGGTTCAAGCAAGGCAGTGGATTTGCCGACCCAGTCGGCCAGCGTCGAGCGATCCAGATCGAGCCCCTCACGATCGAAGATCTGGCTCTGGCGATAGAGCGGCAAGTGATCTGCATACTTGCTGACCAGCACATGGGCCAGCAGACCCGGCCCCGGGCGGCCACGCTCGATGGGGCGAGAGGGCAGCGGGGCCTGGACGAACCGTTCGCAGCAGGTGCAGGTCAGGCGCGGCCGGACGATCCGGTTCACGATAAACCGGCTGGGAACATACTCCAACTCCTCGGTGACATCCTCCCCGATCCGGCGCAGACGGCCTCCGCAATCGGCGCAAGCCTCGGCACCGGGGCCGAGTTCGACCTCCATCCGTGGGATATGATCCGGGATCGGGCGGCGCTTGGGTTTGTCCTTCTCCTCGATGTCCGGCAGTCGCATCCGGGCGGTCATCGCGGCAGCAGCGATCTCGCTGCTCTCCAGCGCCAGTTGAAGCTGTTCTGCCGTCTCCGACGATGCCCCGAACCGGTGGGCGCGGTGCCCTGCCAACTGGTGCCGCAGCTTCTCGATCAGGATCGCCTGGGCCTTCACCTCGGCCAAGAGCCGCGCGGTGAAGCTGCGCAGCTCCTCTGGGTCTTCCGGCAGGGCCAGGGTCTGATCGAGCATGCGGGAAGTTTATCCCACGGGATTCCTTGTGGGAATCATTGATTACAGGTCCTGTGGACTATCCCGCCGCCAGAGGCCGCCACGTCCGTTCCGGGGCCCGCCAGTCAATCCCCTCCAGCAGCATCGACAACTGCGCAGGCGTCAGTGCCACCTTCCCCTCCTTGGCCGAGGGCCAGACGAAGCGGCCCTTCTCCAGCCGCTTCATGAACATGCAGGCCCCTTGGCCGTCCCACCAGATGACCTTGACCAGATCACCCCGGCGGCCCCGGAAGACAAAAAGATGCCCGCCGAATGGGTTCTGCTTCAGCACAGCCTCGGCCTGCGCCGCCAAGGCTGCAAAGCCCTTGCGCATGTCCGTCACCCCGGCGGCCAACCAGACCCGCGTGTTCGCCGGAACCGGGATCATACCGTGAGCCCCCGGATCAGCCGCGCGAGCGCCCCAGGATCGTAGTTGCCACTGATGCGCATCCGATGCCCGCCCGCGAGCTCGATCTCGATGCAACTGTCGGCGGCAGGTCCTGCCGGGGCAGACCTGGGCTCCGCGACAATCTCTACCGGCAGAAAGCGCGCCTGTTCTGGAAGGGGCGGAGCCGAGGCGGGGTCCGGCGCATAACGGGGATCGCGCAGCCACTTGAAGATCAGGTTCGCGTTTACCGCGTAGCGCCGGGCAACCTGGGCCACGGAAACACCCGGCGCAGCCGTCTGGAAGCAGATCGACCGCTTCTCCTCGTCCGTCCAGAGCCGCTTCGTCCGACGCGCCACGACATCACCATAGTGTCCACTATCGATGGTGGACACTATCCGCCCCTCTCACCCCGCGGCAGGGCGGCCAGGACGGACGCTTACAGCTTGCCGCGGCTGGCATCGTCCCCCGGAGGTGCGGCTGTCAACAAGGGTACCGGCCCCACAATCAGGCCGGTGTCCATTTAGCGGCGGACTACCAACTTGAGCACTGCCCGCAGAACATCGCCCTTGGCGAAGCGCCCGGGGCTGTTCTTTGAGGCGATTGATCCTGCCGCACGATCCCGCATAGCCCTTCGCGCCGCCCCTACTCCATATGATGCGCCGCAGGGCCCGCCGGGACCCCCGGCCGGCGCAGGATCAGCGTCAGCGGCAGCACGGCGAGGCACAGCCACATCATCACCACGAAGTCGTCGAGATAGCTGATCATCAGCGCCTGCTGCGTCACCAGCCCGTCGAGGACGTTCCACGGCACGCCCCCCGGCAGCGCGTCCAACACCGGCCGCTGCCGCAGCAGCTCGGGCGAGGTGATGGTCAGGCCCGAGACGAGCTCGGTGTGGTTGACCTGGATGTTGCGCGTCAGCAGGAACCCCACGACCGAGATCCCGATCGACGAGCCGATGTTGCGCACCAGGCTGAACAGCGCCGTGGCATCCGCGCGCAGGTCCACGGCCATGGTCGCAAAGGCGGTGGTCGAGAGCGGCACGAAGACCAGCCCCATCCCGATCCCCTGCAGGACGCCCGAGATGACGAACGGGCGGCTGCCCATGACGGGCGAGAAGCCGGTCATCAGGTGCAGCGAATAGGCGGTGAGCGCGAGCCCCACCGCGATCAGCAGCCGCGGGTCCACGAACCGGACGAGCTGCCCGACGAGGACCATCGACAGCATCGTCCCCATCCCGCGCGGCGCCATGACCATGCCGGTGGTCATCACCGGATAGCCGTAGATCCGCGACAGCATCGGCGGCAGCAGCGCCATCGACGCCATCAGCACCATGCCGATCACGAAGATCATCACCAGCGCGGCGACGAAGTTGAAGTCGGCGAACATCCGCGGGTCGAGGAAGGGCCGCTCGGCCGTGGCGATGTGGATCGTCGCCACCCAGAAGCCGATGATCGCCAGCCCGAGCTCGATCCACACCTCGGTCGAGGCGAACCAGTCGAGCTCTGCCCCGCGGTCCAGCATCATCTGCAACGCGCCGACGCCGAGCGCGATGAAGGCGAAGCCGAAGAGGTCGAAGTGCCGGCGCACCGCCGCCCGCTCGGGCAGGTTCGCGGCGCAGCCGAGAAACGCGATGATCCCGACCGGCAGGTTGATGAAGAACACCCAGCGCCAGTTGAAGCTTTCGGTCAGCCAGCCGCCCAGGGTGGGGCCGATGATCGGGCCGACCATGATCCCCGCCCCCCACAGCGCCATCGCCTGGCCCTGCTTCTCGCGCGGGTTGATGTCCAGCATGAAGGTCTGCGCCAGCGGCACGATGGCCGCGCCGAAGACGCCCTGCAGCACCCGAAAGGCGACCATCGAGCCCAGCGACCAGCTGAGCCCGCAGGCGACCGAGGCCGCGACGAACCCCGCGACCGAGATCAGGAACAGCCGCTTCCGGCCCAGCCGGTCGGCCATCCACCCGGTCAGCGCGGTGACGATCGCCGCGGCGACGATGTACGAGGTGAGCACCCAGTTGATCGTGTCGGCCGAGGCGCCGAGATCGGCCTGCATCGACGGCAGCGCCACGTTCGCGATCGTGGTGTCGAGCACCTGCATGATCGTGGCGAGCATGATCGACAGCGTGATCAGCGTCTTGTTGTGCACCTCGATCAGAGGTTTCGAGAGCGGTGCCGCGGCGCTCATCGACGGTGGTCGCCCACCCACCCGGTCACACCCGCCTCGGCCGCCGAGGCCCGCAGCCGCAGCTGCTCGAGCCCGGTCTGCCGGCCCGTGTCCACGGTGACCGACGCGCTCATCCCCGAGCGCAGCGCCGACAGGTCCTGCCCCTCGGCCAGCAGCAGCCGCACCGGCACCCGCTGGGTCACCTTGACCCAGTTGCCGGTCGCGTTCTGGGCCGGCAGCAGCGAGAACTCGGCCCCCGTCCCGGCGCCCACGTCGGCGACGGTCGCGGCGAACGTGCGGTCGGGATAGGCGTCGAAGGTGATCTCGGCCGACTGGCCCGGCACGATCCCCTCGAGCTGGGTTTCCTTGAAGTTGGCGTCCACCCAGACGTCGCGGGTGGCGATCAGCGAAAAGACCGGCGTGCCGGCGGCGACGAACTGGCCCTGGCGGAACGACGCCGCCTGGGTCAGCACGCCGTCGGCCGGGGCGTGAACCTCGGTCTGGGTCAGGGTATAGGCCGCCTTTTCACGGGCCGCGACGGCCTGGCGCACCAGCGGATGGTCGTCGTCGGGCGCGGCGGGGTCGCCCCCCAGCGCGGCGGCGGCGGCCCGGACCTCGACCTCGGCGGCGGCGAGGCCCTGTCGGGCCTGCTCGTGCCGGTTCGTCACCTCGTCGAGCATGGCGGTGGTGGCCACGCCCTTCTTCGTCAGTTGCGCCTGCCGGTCGGATTCCGTCTCGGCAAAGTCAAGGTTCGACTGCGCCAGCTCGCGCCGAGTCAGCGCCGCAGCGTGGGCGGCCTTGAGCTGCTGGACCTGGACCCGGGCGGCCGCGACCGCCGCATCGGCCTGCGCCAGCGCGATCCGGTAGGGTTCGGCGTCCACCCGGAACAGCAGGTCACCCGCCGCGACGTGGCGGTTCTCGGCCGCCTCGGAGGCGACGACCCGGCCGGACAGGTCGGACGCGATCAGGATGCGCGCCTGGTGCAGGTTGGCGTTCTCGGTCTCCTGATAGCGCCCGCCGCTCAGCCAGACGTACCCGCCGCCGAAGATCATCGCGACCGGCAGCGACAGCATCAGCAGCCGGCGCCGGATCGAGCGGCCGCCCCGGGCAGGGGGCGCCACGGTCGGTCGCCGCGCCGGGGGCGCATCCGGGACGGGCTCACGCGGGGCGGGCTCAGGCGGGTTGGCCTCACGCGGGTTGGGTGCGTGGTCGCGGGACGCTGGGGCGGTCATCGGTCTGGCTTTCCGGTGGGGGGCATGGGGTCCGCGGGGCTCTCGGCCGCGCGGCAGAGGTTCGCGTTCAGCCGCCACAGCATGGCAAACAGGTCAGCGCGTTCCTGCGGGCTGAAATCGGCGAGGGCGAGGTCGGCCGTGGCCTCGGCGACATTGCCGAGGCTGGCCAGCGACGCCGTCGCCCGCGGCGTGGGGTGGACGATGTGAGCCCTGCGGTCGCCGGGATCGGCCGTGCGCTCGACCCAGCCGGACTGCACCATCCGGTCGACGAGGCGCGACACGCTGATCGGCTCAACCCCCAGCGCCTCGGCCAGCCGCACCTGCCGCATCGGCCCCTGCTTGAGCAGGACGACCAAGAGCCGCCATTGGCTGGACGACAGCGCCCGATCCCGCGTCCGCTCCTCGATCGAGCGGCTGAGGGCCCGGCTCGTGGCGTGCAACAGGCCGGCGAGGCTGGTGGGGAGGGGCGAGAGCGACATCGCTCGTTAATAGTAATCATGCTTATAGTAAGCAAGTGCCTTGTCTGCCGTGCACCCCGCCGTGCCCACCCCCAACCGTGGCGACGTGACGCAGGCTAACATTTGCCGCCCAAGGCGTCCGTTGGCCGCCCCGGCGCGTTCACCGCTCCTGAGCAGAGACGATGAAAGGCGCGTCGGATGATCAACATCGCCCTCGTGGGCACCGGCCCGACCGGCGTCTACGCCTTCAAGGCGCTGGCCACGGTCCGCAGCGCCGAGGCCGTCACCATCTGGCTGTTCGAGAAGGGCGCGGACGCGGGCGTAGGGATGCCCTATTCGGACGACACCGCCAGCGCGGTGATGCTGGCCAACATCGCCAGCATCGAGATCCCGCCCGTCACCCGCAGCTATCTCGACTGGCTGCGCGCCCAGACCCACGCCCTGCTGCGCAGCCACGGCATCGACCCGCGCGACATCGACGACCGCGACTTCACCCCGCGCCTCATGCTGGGGCGCTATTACCGCGACGAGTTCAACGCGCTGGTCCATCAGGCCGAGGCGCTCGGCCACAAGGTCGAGCTGCGCGAGCGCACCGAGGTCACCGACATCCGCCCCCGCGCCGACGGGCGGCTGCAGATCGTCACCGACCGGGGCGAGGTCGAGGAGGCCTTCGACAAGGTCATCCTCGCCACCGGCCACGTCTTCCCCGACGACGACGAGACCCGGCGCTATTTCCCGAGCCCGTGGTCGGGGCTGCTCGACGCGCATATCCCGGCCTGCCGGGTCGGCATCCTCGGCACCTCGCTCAGCGCCATCGACGCGACGATGGCGATCGCCACCCAGCACGGCCGCTTCGTGCAGGGCCGCGGCGAGGCGCTGCGCTTCGAGCCGAGCGACCCGGGCGCCAACCCCGCCCTGTCGATCACGATGATGTCGCGGGCCGGGCTTCTGCCCGAGGCGGATTTCTACTGCCCGATTCCCTACGAGCCGCTCAAGGTCATGACCCCCGCCGCGCTGGCGGGATTGGAGGGCAGCGACCACCTGCTCGACGCGGCGTTCGACCTGTTCCGGGCCGAGCTGGAACTGGCCGACCCGGCCTACGCCGCGGCTCTGGAACTGGGGAACGCCACCGTGGACGACTTTGCCTCACGGTATTTCCGCGCCCGCAAGCAGAGCGAACCGTTCGACTGGGCCCGCCGCAACCTCGCCGAGGCCGAGGCCAACCACGACGCCCGCCGCACGGTCCCGTGGCGCTATGCGATCCTGCGGATGCACGAGCCGGTCGAGGGGCTGGTCGAACAGATGTCCGACGCCGACCGCGCCCGGTTCGAGGCCTCGCTGAAGCCCGTCTTCGTGGACAACTATGCCGCCGTCCCGCCGGAATCGATCCGCCGCCTTCTCGCGCTGCACGACGCGGGGCTCTTGTCGATCCGCGCGATCGGCAGCGACTGGACGATGCAGCAGTCCGACGAGGGCACCACGCTCGACACCGCGGCCGGCCCGTTGACGTTCGAGGTGTTCGTGGACGCCCGCGGCCAGAAGCCGCTCGAGGCCGAAGACGTGCCCTTCCCGACGCTGCGCGAATCCCTGCTGGCCGCGGGCGTCGACGTGCTGGACGTGGACGAGGATTACCGCCTGCTCGGCGCGCCGGCCTATGACGCGCGGGTCTACATGGGGGCGATCCCGTACCTCATGCACGACCGACCCTTCGTGCAGGGGATCACCGCCGCCTGCGACATCGGCACCCGGATCGGCGGCGCGGTGCTGCGCGAGGCGATCGAGACCTCCAGCCGCCGCCGCGGCCGCATCTGGTGGGAGGATTTCCGGCCCCGCCTGCCGCGGTCGCTGGCGCGGCTCGCGGACCCGGTGCCGGATGTGGCGGCGGGGTGAGTTGGGGCGGTGAGCGGTGAGCGGTGAGCGGTGAGCGGTGAGCGGTGAGCGGTGAGCGGTGAGCGAGGTCGCTTGCTGGCCTGAGGGGCGCAAGAGGTGTGAGCGTTTTTCCGTGTCTGCCTAGGTCACCACGGCAGGTGAGCGGCCGCTGCCCACCATGCGCGTCGCCCCCTCCCACCATCGCTGCCGTTCAGGCGTGCCGCCTGCGCTCAAACCCAACCCCGGCCCTGTTAGGGCGCGCAGCGTCAGGCGCCACCCGTCATGCGCCACACTCCGCGCGACCTCACTCGGCCCCCAGCGGCTCCATCGCCAGCGGCACCTCGTCCCACACGTCATCGGGAAACGCCGCCGGGCGGATCGTCCCCGTCACAATCCGCGTCAGCAGCGCCCCGAAGCCCGTGCCCTCGAACACCTCTGGCGCCCCGTCCTCTTCCCCCCAGACGGCGGCGGGCCACGCCTCGGGGTCGCGGCCCGTCACCATCCAGCCCAGAAAATCGCCGTTGTCCGTCAGCCCCCAGGCAAGGAGACCGCCCGCCTCGGGGAACACCGGCGCGGTGTAGGTGCGGGGGTGATGGGCCTTGAGGGTGCCGAGGGCGTAGGAGACGTAGCGGGCCTTCTCCACCAGCTCGACGACCCGGTTGGGGTGGCCGGGGGAGAGCGTATAGAAGAACGCGCCGATCTGCGCGGGACCCCAGTCCGACAGGAACTGCTTGTAGTCCGCAGGCAGGGTCACCCCCAGCGCCGCCTCGGCCGCCGCCCAATCCGCAGCTGACGGCGCGGCGGCAAGGTGCACGGGTGGCGGCAGGGCGCTGCGAAGTTCGGCCGACCAGTCCATGACCCCTCTCACTCAGGCCGTCGCGGCTTGCGGGCGCCCACACCGGCCCCCAACCGGCCGGGGGCTCAGTCGGCGGACCGCTCGGACACGGGCGCCTCGATCGTCAGCGGCAGCTCGTCCCACACATCCTCGGGGAACGCCGCCGGGCGGATCGAGCCGGTCACGATCCCGGCCAGCAGCGCCCCGAAGCCGGTGCCGTCGAACACCTCAGGCGTGCCGTCCTCCTCGCCCCAGACGGCCGTGGGCCACGCCTCGGGGTCGGTGCCCGTCACCATCCAGCCCAGATAGTCGGCGTTGTCCGTCCACCCCCAGGCTAGGAACCCGCCCGCCTCGGGGAACACCTGCGCCGTATAGCGCTGCGGATGGTGCGCCTTGAGCGTCGAGAGCGCCTCCGTCACCCCCCGCGCCTTCTCGACCAGCCCGTTCCGCCCCGGCACCGGGGCGAACACATGGAAGAACTGCCCGACATAGGCCGGCCCCCACGCCTCGGCAAAGGCCACATAGTCGCGCGGCAACCCGACCTTCAGCGCGGCCTCGGCTGCCTCACGGTCCGCCGCACCGGGCAATTCGCGGACCTCGGCGGGGGGCGGAGCGATCTCGCGCAGCGTGTCCAGCCAATCCATCGGATTACTCCTGTGCGTTGCGGTTGTGGATGGTGATGCCGAGGCTCAGCCCTTCCGAGCCCTCGGCCTGCAGGACTACGGCGGTGGGGTGAAGCTGTCCATCTTCGTAGACCGGCGTCACCTTGTAGTTGACCACCTCGCCCGCGCTCACCGCGTCATAAACGTGCTGCTCGAAGTCGCGCATCACTGGCGAGTTCGTGTCGAGCTGATACAGCATCACGAAGTTGCGCGGATCGGTGCCCGAGCCGCCCAGCATGTTGGCCAGCAGATGCCCGCGCGAGTGGTTCTGGTCGCCGTTCACGAACCCCGGCGGGCGGACGTTGCGGCTGGCGTGGCCGCCGGTGTCGAGCATCGCGGGGGTGATCGTCGCCTCGATCCCCTGCGCCTGTCCCAGCGCGTTGAGGCTGCCATAGTCGACGCGCGCCGTCGCCGTCGCCGCGGGCGCGGTCAGCGCAGCGAGATGCGCGGGGACAGCCAGGTCGATGTCGCCGCGCGCCGCATAGTGATCGAGCAGCTCGGTGAGCGAGCGGGGCGCCGCGATGAAGCCGCGGGCCGAGGCGTAGGGCGAGTTCAGCCGCCCCGTCTCGCGCCGGATCGCCTGGTCCAGCTCGCGCTGGCGGACGGCGAGCGCGTTGCGCGCGGCCGGGGTCAGGTCGCGCTGGGCGGCGTCGCCGATGGCCAGCGCCTCGCGCTCGATCTTGTCGAGTTCCAGCCCCGCCTCGTGCGCGGCCGAGCCGACCTCGGGCTGCGGCTTGCCGGCCAGCAGGCCGCGCAGCCGGTCGCGCAGGCTGCCCGCCTGCCCGAGCTGGACGGCGGTCCGCTGGTGCAGCGCGAGTGCCGCGGGGTCGATCGGCCCCGCGCCATGCTCGATGCGGATGTCGCGGGCGCGGCCGTTCTGGATGTCATATGCGACGCGCATCTCGCCCGGCGCCAGCCCCACGCCCGGCTGCACCGGCACGCCCGAGGCATCCAGCGGCCCGCCGCTGCGGATGCGCTGGTCGAGCCCGGCGAAGGACAGCCCGTCGGCGCCGTTGGGCGCCAGCCCCCCGGCGCGATGCGCGGCCACCCCCATCCCGCCCCAGAATGCGATGTTGAGCAACCCGGCCGCCCGGTCGGCGCCCGACATCCGATTCCAGTTCTGCGCCATCTGCACCGACTGGTCGGCGATGGTCGCCCCGTCGGCCACATCGGCCGCAAGCGCCGTGCCGGTCACGGCGCGGGCAAACGCGGGCGAGGCCTTCGCCCCCTGCGAGGCGAGCCGCAGCCCGCCGCCGATCGCCCCGACCGACAGCACGCCGGCCGCGACCTCGAGCCAGTTGGCCCGGACGGCCGGATCGCTCAGGTCGCCGATGTCCTGGCCGTGGGTGGCCATGTCCTGCAGCTCTTGCCCGGCCCGTCCGGCAGTCCAGAGGCCCGCCGCCCCCGCTGCGACCAGCGGCGCGGTGGTCCCGCCGGTGCCGACGATCAGCGCCCCCGCGGCGACGATCCCGACCCCGATGGCGACGCCGTCCACGACCTTGCCGAAGCCCTCGGCGAAGCTGTCGACCACGCCCGGCGTGTTGCGGTGGGTCAGCTCGCCCGCCTTGAGGTCCAGCCCCGCGGCATAGGTCATCCGCCCCTCGGGCAGGGTGTTGTTCTCCTCCCAGTCGGCGAGGTCGCGGTAGGTTCGGCCGCCGTGATCGACGAACCGCGCCTCGCCGGTCGCCTTGTCCTCGACCCGGAAGACCGGGACGGTCGCCGCGCCCTCGTCGCGGCTGGTGACGGTGACGGGGACCACGGTGACGCGGGCCTCGGGGCCGCCGAGGCTGGCGATCTGCCCGGCCACCCGGTCGATCGCCTCGTTCCGGCCGCCCGCCGAATAGAAGCGGTTGCCCAGGCCCCGCTGCAGGAAATCCTCGGTCAGCTCGCCCTGCGGCAGCTGGTCGGGGGCGATCCCCATCGCCTGCCCGACGGTGTTGCGCAGCGCCTCGCCGCCTAGCGTCTGGGGCGCGGTGCCGCGGGTGCGATAGGTGTCAGTAACCTCGGCCGCATAGGCGCGCGAGATCTCCTCGGATTCCCAGCCGTCGCGGAAGGACGAGGCGTTGGTGCAGGTGCCCCGCGCGCCCGAGACCTGCCCCAGCGCCCAGAGCCGCAGCTCGGGCGCGGTCTTCTGGTCGAAAAGCATCCCGCGCGGCGCGTCATGGTCGAGCGCGCCCGAGATGTTGCGCGCCGTCTGCTCGCGCACGATCCGGTCGGCGTCGCCGTCGCCGGGCGCCGCGGCATTGGCCAGCGCCTGCGCGATGCGGGTCCGGCCCTCGGCCGTCCGCGCGCCGCTGCCATCCTCGAACATGAAGAGCGCGGTGGTCAGCCGCTCGGACTGCGCCGGGTCCAGCCGGCCGCGGTCGGCGGCGAGCGACCAGAGCCCGGCGCGGACGTCCGCGGGCATCCCCTGCGACAGCCGCCCGATCTGCGGCTCGAGCCCGGGGTGGGCTGCGACCACGACGGCGGGATCGCTGCGCAGCGCGGTCTGCAGCATGTGATGGACCTTGGGCCCATAGTCGGGGGCGGCGATGGTCGCCCCGCCGCGGGCATAGATCGCCTGGTTGTCCATCTCGGGCCTGGCGAGCGCGCGGGCGAGCGCGGCGCGGGCGCCGGGGTCGCGGCTGACCTCGGCCGCGGCCTCGGTCACGTTCTCGGTCGACGGCCCGCGGTCCTGTCCCAGCCACGCCTGCGCCGCCCGCGCGGCGAGCGCATCGAGCTCGGCCGCGGTCAGCCCGCCGAGGTCGGATTCGCCCCTCAGCGCCCGGCCGGTGCGGGTGCCGCCGTCGCTGTCGTTGAAGAAGCCGCCGCGATGGGTGGCGTTGTCACGCACGAAGGCGTCGATTTGGGCTGACCGCTCGGGGGTGATGTCAGGCGCCGCCACGGGCGCCGGCGCAGGCTTGGCGGGCAGGCGCGGGCCGGCCACCGGGGCGGGCGTCGGCTGCGGGCGCGGCGCGCCCTCGGCCCGCGCGGGCGGGCGGGGCGGGGCCGGGGGTGCAGGTGAGGGTGCGGGTGGGGGTGCGGGCCGCGCGGGCGGCGGCGCGGCGCTCGATTTCAGGCGGCTGCGGACGGCAGAAAGAAGTCCATCGAGCATGGGGGCACCGGTCCTGTGGCGACGAGTCCCGCCCCGGTTAGGCCGCCCATATGTCGCCCGTGCGACAGTCGGGGCGGGTCGGCCGCGCGCCGCCGGTGCGGGCAAAAATCCGCCGATGCCATATGGTTGTCACGAAACATCCATCGTCCCGATGCACGACGTTTACCGACGCCCCCGAGCGTCCCGGTCCAGAACGCGCCCGCCGGAAGCGACCGGAGGCGCCTCATTGCCGATGCCACGCCCGAGCCCACGAGGGGGACTGGACCATGCTTGACGGACTCCGCGACCGACTGCGCAGCTTCGCGCGCCCGCCCGCGCCGCAACCGCTGCCGAAGCCGCCCGCCCCGCCCCCTGCGCCGACGCCCGCCGCCCCCCGGCACGCCTCGCCGGCGTCGCCCGCCCAGCCGCAGCGGCAGGCGAGCCTCTCGCCCGCCGGCCACGCGGGCGCGCGGCCGGGCGCGGACCGCACCGGGTCGGGCGTCGCCGACGGGGTCAAGGCCGGGGTGACCGGCACCGCCGACGGCCTGTCGGTGCGCGGCGGGATCGAAAAGCTGAACAGCGCGGGCGATTCCACCACCCTGCGCCTGACGCCCGAGGCGAAGGTGCTGGGCAACATCCGCGCCTTCAAGGTCGGCCCCAAGGCGCAGCTCGGCTCGACCATCGAGGTGCGCCGCGACAGCGATGCCCCCGACAGCAGCTACACGGTGCGCTACGACAAGCATTCGCTGCTGGCCGCCGTGGGCGAGGCGGGCACCGACACGATCAAAGGCGCCAAGGGCGGCAAGGCCGGCGGCGCGGGCGGCAAGGCGCCGGGCGGCGTCAACCTCAAGGCCGAGGCCGGGGTGCAGGGCGCCGACGTGGTCGAGATGCGCTTCAAGACCCGCGACGAGGCGATCCGCGCGGGCGAGACGCTGCAGCGGCTGCAGCGCGCCGACCTGCTGGATGACGCGATGGACATGGCGGCCTCGGCCACGCCGATCCCGGTGCGCGGCCAGGCGCTGTCGGGCGGCGGCGACAACCCGGTCGCCAACCCGCTGAACCGCGACGGCGCGCCGGGCCGGCTGTCCAGCAAGGTCGCCGGGGTCAGCCCCGAGGACATGACGTTCCTCAAGGACCACGTCACCGCCTATGAGACGACCATCGGCTCGCGCACGCGGCTTGCGGCCGAGGTCAAGGGCGACCTCAAGCTGCTCGACGGCGCGCTCGAGGGGCGGGTGGACGGCACCCAGCAGATCTCGCGCCGGGTCGAGATGCCGGTGGACGGCAAGGACGGCTCGGTCACCTATTCGGTCAGCAGCGGCCTGCGCCTCTCGGCCAAGGAGCGGGCGAACCGCAAGGCCACCTTCGCCGGCGCCGACATGCTGACGCTCAAGGCCGACAACCGGCTGGAGCTGGCCAACGCCCGCACCACGGCCAGCCTGCGCTACAGCTTCGCCGCCGACGGGCAGGACCCGACGCGCTCGGCCGGCGGGCGCCCGGTGCCCGAGGCGGATGCGATGTCGGGGGCGAACGGCGGGCTGAAGCTCGAGCGGGTGGCGGTCGAGAACCGGCTGGAATGGCGCGACCAGGGGCTGACGGACCCCTCGCGCGGGGACAGCAACGTGGTGACCGAGCGGCTCGAGCTGAACGACCCGACCCGCCTGCGCGCCGCCGCCGGGCAGCTCTTCGAGGGCCGGTTCGAGGATGCGGCCCGCACCGCCGGCGCCCGGCTCGACCTGCGCGCCGACACGATCGAGCGGTCGGGGATCGACGTCCAGCCCGGCGTCAAGCTGGACGCGGTGGTGCTGGATGTCGAGGCGACGGCCATCGTCACGGTCGGCGTCAACGACGTCGTCGGCCGGCGCGAGCTGACCGTCCAGCCCGGCGGGCCGGACCAGCCCGGCACCCCCGGCGGGGTCGAGTGGCGCACGCCCCCCGCGCCCGCCGACGACGGCAAGACCTATGCGGTCCAGCCCTACGCCGGCGCCGTCGTGCGCGCGGCGCCCGAGGGCGAGCCCCGGGGCGTCGTCCAGTCGGGCAGCTTCCTGCGCGACGCGGGCGGGCGCCGGACCGCCGCCGACGGGCAGGCGTGGATGCAGGTGCGCGGCACGGACAAGGACGACAAGCCGGTGGCCGGCTGGGTCCGCGCCGACCTGCTGGCGCGCCACGATTCCGCGACCGGGGCGATGGACGCGACCGGCCGGATCAACCCGACCGCCGAATACAACCGCATGGACCAGATCAAGGTCCGCAAGGACGACAACCTCTGGAACCTCGCCCGCGAGCACGGCTGGGATTTCGAGGCGACGGTCGCCGCCAACAAGGACCACCTCGAGAACCCGTCGCTGATCTTCAAGGGCGACACGGTCTATGTCCCCGGCAGCGCCCGCGGCCCGGCCCGCGAACGGGTCGAGACCCCCGCCGAGCCGGGCAAGCCCGGCGCGCCCTCGGTGGAGAGCCGCTCGCAGGGCCGCGACGGCATCGACGGCAGTTCGGTCACGCCGGGCGCCTCGGTCACGCCGGGGCTGCCGGGCGGGCCGGTGGCGCCGGGTGCATCGGTGACCCCTGGGGTGCCGGGCGGGCCGGGCGCGTCCGGCAGCCCGACGCCCGCGCCGACCCCCGCCAACCCGTCGCCCGCCCCCACGCCGTCCCCCGACGCCGCGGTCCCGCCCGCCACCCCGCCAGTCGCCCCGGCCCCCGGCAACGACGTCCCCGGACGCGCCCGGCTCGATGACGTGCTGGCGCGTTATCAGACCAACGCCGACGCCGGCACCGCCGACTGGAAGCCGCGGCTGCTCGACAGCCCGCTGAGCGGGCCGGCCGACTTGGGCACCCGCGCGCTCGACGGGCTCAGCGGGTCGAACACCAACGACCAGCTGCGCCAGCTCGACCGCAAGGGCATCCCCGCCTCCGAGGCGGCGGCGCTGAACCGGCTGGGCGAGCTGCAGCAGATGGACTGGGCCAAGCTCACCAAGGCCACCGGCACCGACGCCGTCGCGGCCTTCGCGCGCCCGGCGGGCTACCGCGGCGACGATTCCGCGTGGAGCAACGATGGCCACGTGGACGCCTATCGCCACGCGCTGTGGAATGCCCGGATGACGAAGCAGTTCGGCGCCGAGTGGACCCGCGAATACGCCACCGCCCACGAGCGCCTGCCCGAGAACCCCGGCCCGCGCGAGGCGATGGACCTTTACAACAACGAGGTCGGCCGCAAGATCGCGACCGAGAACCCCGGCGCGTCCGACGCCGATCTGCAGCGGCTGGTGCGGCAGGCGGTGGACCGCGGCGACCTCGTGGTGATCGACCGCTCGAACCGGCTGGCGTGGTCCGACCGCGTGAAGCTGGGCGAGCATGGCAACGTGCCCCCCGGCACCGCGGCGCTGCCGGGCAACGCCAACCACAACGCGGCCCCTGCGCAGGACCGGACCGGGTCGTGAGCGGGGCGCGCAGACACGGGGCCGCCCGCCGGCCCGCAGACAGGACAGACCGAATGGCCAAGACATCCCTCGCAATCGCCGCCAGCCTGCTGGCGCTGAGCCTTGAGAGTGCCGGCGCGATGAGCCCCACCCCCCCGACCGAGACGCCCGCCACCGCCACCGCCGCCGGCACCGCGACGACCGCGGCCGCGACGACTGCCACCGCGACGACTTTCGACCGCACGGCCTGGGTGGCCGTCGCGGGCAAGGCGGACCAGTCCGAGCCGCGCTTTGCACTGATCGAGGCCGCCATTGCCGAGATCCCGCCCGGCACCCCCCGCGAGGAGGTGCGGGCCCGGCTGGGTGAGCCGGACCAGAGCTTCCCCGAGTCGTGGGCCTACATGGCCGGCCCGACGCTGTTCGGCGGCGAATACACCGCCGTGCTGGTGCGCTTCGACGCCGAGGGAAAGGTGCGCGACGCGCGCAAGGTCAGCTCGAAGACCTGGAACTGAGGCGCGGCGGGGCCGCCTGCTCGCGCAACAGGACGCCGCTCAATAGCCCTGCGTCATGTAGCGGTAGGCGTCCCAGCTGTGCATCTCGCCGGTCATCGCCGACCAGGTGTTGAGCCGCATGAGCTGATCGGCGGCCTCGCCCGCCCCGGCCCCGGCCCCGACCCCTGCGGCGACCATCGCCTCGGCCCGCGCCTCGAGCAGCGGGCGCACCGGCCCGGCAAAGGCCCCCGCCTGCATATAGGCGACGAGCTCAGGGCTCGCGGCGCGCTCGGCCGGGGTCAGGGGCACGTCCACCGCGCCGAGCCAGCCCAGCACGTCGGCGGTGCCGATCACCGCCTCGAGCAGCGCGGCCGGCGGCACGGCGCTGTGGTCGAGCACCCCCACCGCCAGCCCCCGTTCGGCCGGGTCGAGCCGGTCCCACGCGGCCAGCACGCCCGCCGTCCAGGCGTCCATCCTTGTCGGCAGGACGCGGTTCACCGGCTCGTCCGCCTGCGCGTCCCAGAACGCCTGCACCGAGACGCGCCCCGCTTCGGGGTCGAGCGCCGCCAGCCTGCGCCCGGCCTCGAGGTCGTCGGCGCTCAGCCCCTGCCCCGGCACCAGCTCGGCCAGCATCGGATCGCGCCGCGTCCAGGCGGCGAGCAGGCCGGCGTCCTCGGCCCCCGTCTCGCGCAGGGCGGTCGCCAGCATGTCGCGGGTCAGGTCGGCGAAGACGGCGCGGCTGGCGGGATGCGCGGCCCGCCGCGCAAGCGCCGCCCCCTGCGCCAGCGCCGCGGGCAGCGGCTGCAGGGTCGGGTCCATCCCCCCCAGCGCCGCATCGAGCGCCGCGAGCTCGGCCCGCGCCGCCGCCCGGCCGGGGGCCTCCGCGCCGTCCGTCAGCGCCAGCAGGTCCTCGGTCAGCGCCTCGAGCGTGGCGTCCGAGAGCGTCGGCGCCCCGCCCCCCGACGCGGCAAGCCCGGCCGAGGCTGGCAGCGAGGCAACGGCCAGCGTCAGGGCGAGGCGTATCGCGGGGCGCGAGGGCGTGGCGGGCATGGGCATCACCGGCTGTTGTCGGCCGCCATCCGACGCGCGCTGCGTGTCGGCCGCATGACAGGCGCAGGCATCGGCCGCATTCCGCCGATCGACCGTCACTCACCCCTCCGACCGTCACTCATTTGTCGCGTTCATCGGCTTGGGTCGCGCGAGATGAACGGACCCGACCATGCGACCCTTGCCGACCGCCCCGTTTCCCGGACCCCCCGCGGGCCCGCGGCGCGACCCTCACGGGCCGCGGCGGCGCTGGTCCTCGCGTGCCTGTGGCTGGCGGGACCGGGGCCCGGGGGGGCGTGGGCGCAGGACGCCGGGCCCTCTGACGCTTTCCCCAACGATACAACCCCCGCCGACCCGGCCCGCGTGCGGGGCGAACTCGACAGCTTCGGCCTGCTCATGCTGGCCCAGCCCTTCCCCTACGAGGCGAGGGACGTGGCCGTGACCGAGGTCATCCGCCAGATGTCCCTGCGATCCGGCATCCCGATGATCGCCGCCGAGGGCCTGAGCGCGCGCGTCAACGTCGCCAACGCCGAGGGCACGCTGCGCGACGTGCTCGATTCGCTCGCGACGGGCGGGCAGATCGTCTGGTGGTTCGACGGCGCCGCCGTCCATGTCGAGCCGCCCTCGGCGCTGGTCAGCCGGCTCGTCCCGCTCAAGGGCGTGCCGATGTCCGAGCTGCGGACGCAGATGCAGGCGCTGCAGATGGACGAGACGGCCTGGCCGCTGGTCGCCTCGGGCGATGCGCAGGCGGTACGGGTGGTCGGCCCGCAGGGCTACGCCGACGCCGTGGCCGAGCTGGTGGCGGCGCTCGCCGCCGGGGTCGAGGCGGTGGCCGACGAGCGCCTGCCGATCATCATCCGCGGCCCCGGCCGCCGCCGCGGGCCCTTGGGCGCGGGCGGCTGGACCGCCGACCCCGCCTATCCGGCGGCGCCCTACCCTGCCGCCCCCTACCCGGCGCCCCCTGCTTCCGTGCCGCCGGGCGACCGGCGCGCCGTTCCCGTTCCCCTGCGCTAGAAAGGACTGTCGATGAGCCTGCCCCAAGCCGCCGCGACCGCCGACCAGATCGACGATCTGCACCTGATGATGGCCGTGGCGATCCTGGCCGGGCAGCGCGGGGTCGAGGCGCCGCTGATGCCGATCTTCGACACCTGGTCGCAGCATTACCCGCAGGACGCTCTGGCCGGCATTGGCCGCGGCCTGCACCTGATCGGCCACGGCAACCCCGAGGCCGGCTATGCGATGATCGAGGACGCCGCCCGCACCGCCACGACCCGCGCCGCCCAGGCCCGCGACGTGCTCGATTCGCTGGCCAGCGACTTCCCCGAACTCGCCCGCTGATCCCCCGCCCCCCCCCGGCCGACGCCCGAAAGGACCCCGCGATGCAGATCGACCGCGCCGACATGAAGCTGCTGATCGAGGCGGGGTATTCCGGCGTCATGCGCGGGATCGACACCGACATGCGCCCGGTGTTCGAGGCGATCTCGACCTGGATGCCGCAGTTCGGCGCCGGCCGGATCGGGCTGGCGCTGATCGAGATGGTGGCCGGCGATTTTCCCGAGGCCGACCGGATCCTGACCGAGGTCATCGCCTCGGACCTGGAAGGCAAGGCCGAGGCGCAGGCGGTGCTCGCCATGTGCAAGGTGCTGGAGAACCAGCAGGCCGAGGCGCGCCGCCTGGCCGAGGAACTGCGGGGCGAGGGCGGACACGCCGAGGCCTTCGCCGATCTTCTGGTCAACGGCGCCGATGAGACGACGCAGGGCCCCGCGGGGCTCGCGGCGGAATCCGGGGTCTCGTCCGCGCCCCCCGGAGCAATTGGTCAGCGGACAACAACCTAAGGCATGGAGTTGAAAACAATGGGACTTCTTAGCGGGATCGGCAAGGCCCTCGGTGGCGTTGGCAAGATCTTCTCGGGGCTTGGGAACATCGCCAAGGCGTTCTCGGGCATCCTCAACTCGCCGCTCGGCGCGCTGCTCAAGATGGCGTTCCCGCCGCTGGCGGCGGCGTCGGGGGTGATGAACTTCGTGGGCATGATGGGCGACCTGTCCGGCTCGATCGGCGGCGGCGCGAACTACTGACACGGGCCGGCCAAGGCCAGAGGGACGGGTGCCACGGATCGCCAGCACCGACCCCTGCCCCGTCCCGGCCGACGCCGCGCCCCGTCCCTCGCCGGCCCCGCCCGCCGGCCCCGCGCCCGACCCGCTGCCGGCAGATCCCGGCCGCGGACCCCCACCCCCGAAACGCGCACGACACAGGCCAGAGACCGACGCCGATGACCGCCCCCGCCCCCACCTCACGGCAAGATGCCGCCAGCACCGGACGGCGCGATTTCGCGCCGCTGCTGCGCGCGCTGCTGCGCCGGCGGATGGCCGGGGCCGCGGGCCGGGGCCGGGGCGCCTGCGCCAACCCCTTCCGCCGCCTCGCCGCGGCGGTCCTCGATGGCGGCCGTCGCGCCGCCCGCATCCGGCCTGACCAGCCGGTGCATTCCCCCGCCACGAACACCATGCCGTTCGGGCCTGTCCGTCTTGCCGCCCTGGGCCTCGGCCTGGCCGGTGGCGGAGGCGGCAGCCCCGGACGGCCCCGCCCCCCGGCCCCGCCGGCCCGGCCGCTGCCCCTGCGCGCGAGCCGCCAAGCCCCGCCACCCCCCCGCCTCGCCTCATCGAAGCCAACCTCTCTCCCGCGCGGTCAGCGCCCGGCCCCCCGGCCCGCCTGACCCCCGCCCCCGCTGAAGGAGCCTGCCGATGGTCACCGCTGTCACCGCCCTGGGTGCCGACGCCCTCTCTGCCGTCCCGGCCCAGCCCGTGCCCGCCCCCGCCCCGCAGCTGAGCGACATCGCCACCGAGGCGCTGCAAGGGCTCGGCCGGATGCACGCCAGTTTCGAGGCCGGCACCCGCGCCGTCGAGACGCAGATGGCCGCGCCCGTCTCGGCCGGGGCGGACATCTCGCAGCAGCTTCAGGCCGCGCAAGAGGCGATGCAGGTGGCGCTGCAACTGCAGGGGCAGATCATCCAGTTCTCGATGGCCACGTCGATCTCGTCGAGCCTCGGCAACAACCTCAACAGTTTTCTCAAGGGCGCCTGAGCGCGCCGGGCGAACGGCCCGGCGGCCCGGGCGGTCCCTCAGGACCGCACATGCCAGTTCCGATGTTCCCGCCGGCCCCGTCCGGCCGCCCCGGCCGCCTGCCCGCGGCGGCGCTGGCGCTGGCCGCGCTGCTCGCGCTCGCCGGCTGCAAGACAGACCTCTACACCGGCCTCTCCGAGCGTGAGGCGAACGAGATGGTGGCCGCGCTTGCGGCCGGCGGCATCCCCGCCGCCAAGGCCCCGGGCGCCACCGGCCTGACCGTCACCGTGGACGAGGCGCGCTTTGCCGAAGCCGTCGACCTGCTCGAGGCGCGCGGCCTGCCGGCGCGGACCTACGACAGCATGGGCGACGTGTTCCGCAAGGAGGGGCTGGTCTCCTCGCCCACCGAAGAGCGGGCGCGGATGATCTATGCGCTGAGCCAGGAGCTGTCGCGCACCATCGCCGAGATCGACGGCGTGCAGTCGGCGCGCATCCATGTCGTCCTGCCCGAGGCCGACATGCTGGGCCGCGACGTCAAGCCGTCCTCGGCCTCGGTCTTCGTGCGCTACGCGCCGGGGTCGAACGTGGAAAGCTACAGCACCCAGATCAAGCTCTTGGTGGCGAACTCGATCGAGGGGCTGCTTTACGACAACATCACGGTGGTGATGGTGCCGGCCGAACCGGCGCGGGCCGAGGCCGGCGCGCAGGGCGTCGCGGCCCCGGTGCTGGTCAGCGTGGCCGGCGTGTGGGTGCATCCGGCCAGCGCGGCGCGGCTGTGGGCGATGATCGGCGGGCTGCTGGCGCTGGCGGCGCTGGGGTTCCTGACCGCCGGGCTGCCGTGGCTGCGCGCCCGGCTGCGCCGCCGCGCGGGCGCGGCGCTGCCGGGCGAGGGCGAGGCATGAGCGGCGCGCCCGAGGCTGCGCTGGGCGGGGACCGGCTGGCCGGGCGGCGCGCGGCGCTCGCGGCGGCGCGCGCCCGGACGGCGTTGCAGAACCGGCGCGCGGCGTGGCGTCTTTCGGGGTTGGCCGCCGACGGTCGCGCGGCCGGACGGGCGGCGGGCGGGCTGCCGGACCTCGGGGCGGCCTTCGACCCCTGCGACCCGGCGGTGGCGGCGCTCGTCGATCCGGCGCAGGGGCAACGGGTGCGGGCGGCGGCGGCGGCGGTGCTGGCCGGGCACCAGCTTGCCCTCGCGATCACCCCCGACGCGCGGGCCGAGGCGCGGGCGCTGGTCGCGGACGAGGCGCAGGCCTTCGCCCTCGCCCGCCGCCACCTCGCGCTGCCGCCCGAGAGCCTGCCGCTCGCCGAGGCGCTCGAGGCCGCAGAACGGCGGATCGACGCGGCGTGGCGGCGAAGGCTGCCGGCGGTCCTCGCCGCCGAATGGCCCGGCGGCGGCGACGCGGCGGCCGCCGACACGACCCACCCTGCCGCCCCGTCCCCGGCCCGCGGCCCGCGCGGCCTGCGCCTGCCGTGGTCGCGCCGCCACACGCCGCTGCCCCCCGACCCCGCCGCGGTCCCGCCCGCGCAGCGCCCGGACCTGGCGCTCGACGCAGCGCTCGACGCCTGCGCCCTGCCCTCCGCCGAGGCCCCGGCATGAGCCGCGCGGCCCCCCCGCCCCGCATCCTGCGCGCCGCCGAGGTGGACCGGCTGCGCCGCGCCGACGCCATCCTGCACGCCGCCGAGGCCGCCCGGCAGGCGACCGAGGCGGACGCCGCCCGCGCCGCCGACGCGCTGATCAGCGACACCCGCAGCAAGGCGCTGCGCGAAAGCGCCCGCGCCGCCGCCCGGATGATCGCCCGGGCCGAGGCCGCCGCCGAACAGCGCCTCGCCGCGCTCGAGCCCGAGCTGGCGCGGATGGTGGCGCTGACCGTGCGACGGATCGTGGGCGACTTTGCCGAGGACGAGGCGACCTATCACGCCGCCCTGACCGCGCTGCGGCAGATGCGCGACCACCGCAAGGGCCGCATCTTCGCCGCCCCCGACGTGATCGCCCCCGTGTCCCGCGCCGCCGCCGACGCGGGCGAGGCCGGGCCCGAGATCGTGGGCCTGCACCCCGATCCGGCGCTCGCGCCCGGGCGGGCGGTGCTGACCAGCGACCACGGCTCGGCCGAGATCGGCCTGCGGGCGCTGACCGATCAGGCGCTGAAGGCGTGGGAGGACGGCACCCCGGCCCCGGCCCCCGCCCTACCCCCTGACCGCGAGGGCAGCGCGTGACCTCACCCACCCCCCTGCCCGAGGCGCCGGAGAGCCCCGACACCGCCTCGCTCGCCGATGCGCTGCGGGCCCGCGCCAGCCGGGTCTCGGCGCTCGACCTGCGGGGCCGGGTGACGCGGATCACCGGCTGCGTCCTGCACGCCCAGCTCGCCGACGGCCGGATCGGCGAGGAATGCCTGCTGCGCGATCCCGTCAGCCGGGTCGAGATGACCGCCGAGATCATCGGCTTCGACGGCGAGCAGGCGATCCTCGCCCCCGCCGACGACGTGCGCGGCCTCTCCGGGCGCACCGAGGTCACGCCGACCGGCGCCGAGCCGCTGGGGCCGGCGGGCCCGGCGCTGCTGGGCCGCGTGGTCGACGCCTTCGGCCGACCGCTCGACGGCGGGCCGGCCATCCCCCGCACGGTGCCGCTGAACGCCGACCCGCCCGCGCCGCTCGACCGGCCGGTGATCGCCACGCCCTTCGTCACCGGCCTCAGGGCCATCGACGGGCTGCTGACGCTGGGCCGCGGCCAGCGGATCGGCATCTTCGGCGCCGCCGGGGTGGGCAAGTCCACGCTGCTCAGCCAGATCATCCGCGGCGCGCAGGCCGACGTCGTGGTGCTCGGCCTGATCGGCGAGCGCGGCCGCGAGGTGGCCGAGTTCCTCGAGCGCGACCTCGGCCCCGAGGGGCGGCGGCGGGCAGCGGTGGTGGTGGCGACCTCGGACCGCTCGGCGCCCGAGCGGCTGCGCGCGGCGCTGACCGCGACCGCCGCGGCCGAGGCCTTCCGTGCCGAAGGGTTGAACGTCCTCTTGCTCATCGACAGCGCCACCCGCGTGGCCCGCGCCCTGCGCGAGATCGGGCTGGCCGCGGGTGAGCCGCCGGTGCGGCGGGGCTTTCCCCCCTCGACCTTCGCGCAGCTGCCGCGGCTGGTCGAGCGGCCGGGCCAGACCCGGCAGGGCGCGATCACCGCCATCTACACCGTGCTGGTCGAGGGCGACGACGACGCCGCCGACCCGGTCGCCGACGAGATGCGCAGCCTGCTCGACGGGCATATCGTGCTGTCGCGCGACCTCGCGGCGCGCGGGCATTATCCGGCGATCGACGTGCTGCGCTCGAAAAGCCGGGTCATGCCCGCGGTGGCCCCGCGTCCGCAGGTGCTGGCCAGCCATGAGGTCACCGCGCGGCTGGCCAAGCTGGAAGAGATCGAGATCCTCGTCCAGGTCGGCGAATACCGCGAGGGCAGCGACGCGCTGGCCGACGCGGCGCTGGCCAGCCGCGCCGCCATCGAGGCGTTCCTGCGTCAGGACGTGGGCGACCACTCCCCGCTCTCGGAAACACAGGCGCGGCTGGCCGCGCTGGGGGTCGCGCCATGAGCGGGGCGCATCTCACCCGCCGTCTGGCGCAGACCGGGGCGCTGGTCCGGCTGGCGCGGATGCGCCGCGACATCGCCCGCGGCGAGCTGGCCGCCGCCCGCGCCGCGCTGGTCGAGGCGGTGGCCGCCCGCGACGCCGCCGACCGCGCCGCCCGCGCGCTGGCCGCGGATCAGGCCGCCCGCCGCGCGGTGCTGCGCGCGCCGCTGCTGCGGGCCGCGCAGGCGCGCGGCGCGCTGGACGCGGTGCTGACCACCTTTGCCGCCGACCGCGCGCGCGAGGCCGCGGCCGAGCGCGCCACGGCCGACGCCGCGCTGATGATCGAGGCGGCGCGCGCCGACGTGGCGACCGCGCAGGCGGCCCTTGCCGCTGCCGAGCGCCGGCTGGACCAGCGCGACCGCCTGCGCGCGCCCCTCGAGGACGCCCGGCTGCGCGCGCGCGAGCGGCGCGACGAGCGCGAGGCGGACGAGCGCCCCCTCGCCGCCCGAAGGACCCCCGCATGAGCGCGCCCGAGACGCCGCTGGGGATCGACCTGCGCGCCGCGCGCCTGCCGGGGCTTCCAACGGGGGCCGTTGCCGGGACCGCCCCCGACACCCCCGACGCCCCGCGCCTGCGGCTGACCCGGCGCACGCGGGGGCTTACGGCCGGGCAGGCGCGGGCCTTGAACGCGCTGATGCGCCGCCGCGGGCCGCTGAGCCTTCGGATCGGGGCGCGCAGCGTCGCGCTGCACCTGCGGCCCGAGCCGCAGGGCGCCGAGGGCGCGCCGTGGCTGACGCTTTCCGTGGACGGCGCCCCGGCGGCGGTGGCGCTGCCCTGGCCGGTGCTGCGCCGCCTGACCGGGCTGCCGCTCGACGCGGCGACGCCGACCGACGCCGCGCTGCTCATCGAGGACGCGCTGACCCCCTGGCTCGACGCCGCCGAGCAGCTCACCGGCCTGTCGCTGCGGTTCGAGGGGCTTCAGGCGGCGCGCCCCGACGTGCCCGAGCCGCTCGCGCTCTTGCTCGGCGTCGAGACGCTTGCCCCCACCCGCGGCCGGCAGCCGCTGGCGCTGCGGCTGTCGCCCGCGGCGGCGCTGCGGCTGGCCGGGGCGCTCGACCGCTGGGCGCGGCCGCGCGACGAGATGCCGGACCTCGCGCTTTGCACGGTGATCGAGCTCGACAGCCTCAGCCTGCGGCTGGCCGAGCTGCGCGACCTGCGCCCGGGCGACGCGCTGATGCTGCCGCCCGACGCGGCCCCCCGCCCCGTCCGGGCGGTGGTCGAGGGGCGGCTGACCGCGCCCGTCACCGCCGCCGGCCCCGGCCTCTGGCGGCTGACCGCGCCCTTCGCGTCGCGCCGCCCGGCGCCGGCGGGCCGCGACGCTGCCGCAACCTCCCCCTCCCTGACCGAGACGCTTGCCATGACCGATCCCACCCCGCCCTCTCTCGACCCGCCGGGCGCCGCGCCGGGCCAGCCCCAGCCGCCCGAGGCCCCGCAGCCGCCCGAGGCCCCGCAGCCCGCCGCGCCCGCCCCCGCCCTCGCCGCGCTCGACGACCTGGAACTGCGGCTGTCCTTTCGCCTCGGCGAGGCGCTGCTGACGCTGAGCGAGCTGCGGCAGGCCGGCGTCGGCACCGTGATCGCGCTGGACCGGCCCGACGGCGCGCCGGTCGATCTGGTCCTGAACGGGCAGGTCATCGGCACCGGGCAGATCACCACCATCGCCGGCCAGAAAGCCTGCGAAATCATCACGCTGTTCGGGGATGGATAACCCGTTTCCGCTGCTGGTGGCCGCCACGGGGCTGATGATCGTCCCGTTCCTGGTCATCAGCCTGACCGCCTTCGTCAAGATCGCCGTGGTGCTGTTTCTGGTCCGCAGCGCGCTCGGCATCCAGCAAACGCCGCCGAACCTCGTCCTCTACGGCGTGACCATCGTGCTGACCGGCTATGTCATGTCGCCGGTGCTGGCGGCGGTCCAGCAGGCGCTGGTCGACAGCGGCATCAGTCTTGAGTCGCTCACCAACCCGACCGAACTGCCGCGCGCCCTCTCGCAGGGGCTCGAGCCGGTGCGCGCCTTCCTGACCCGGCTCACCACGCCCACCGACCGCGCCTTCTTCCTCGAGGCCGCGCAAGAGATGCACGCCGCGACCGGCGTCGGCCCCACCGAGCACGACCTGTTCATCCTCGCCCCCGCCTTCGTCACCGCCGAGCTGACCCGCGCGTTCGAGATCGGGGTGCTGCTCTACCTGCCGTTCATCGTCATCGATCTGGTGATCACCAACATCCTGACCGCGATGGGGATGATGATGGTGTCGCCGATGGTGATCTCGCTGCCCTTCAAGCTCTTGCTGTTCGTGGCCGTGGACGGCTGGTCGCGGCTGACCCACGGGCTGGTCATGAGCTACGTGCCGGGGGCGTGAATGGAGCTTTACCAGTCCCTCAACCACGCGCTGATCCTGACCCTCACGCTGTCGGCGCCGGCGATCATCGCGGCGACGGCGGTGGGGATCATCGTCGGGCTGATCCAGGCGCTGACCCAGATCCAGGACCAAACCCTGCCGATGGCGGTCAAGCTGGCCGCCGTGGGCGCGGTGCTGATGATCCTCGGCGGCGGGCTGGCGGCGCGGCTGGTGCGGTTCGCGGCCGACCTGTTCGGCCAGATCGCCCGCTACTGAGGCCGCGGCAAGGGGATGGAGCCCGTGAGCCCGCCCGATCCGGCGCACCTCGCCCTGCTGCTGCAACCGGGGCGGCTGGGGCAGCCGCTGGTGCTGCTCGTCCTCTGCGCGGCGCGGCCGCTGGGGTTCGTCTATCTCATGCCGCTCTTCGGGCGGTTCCACCTCAACACCGGCTATCTGCGCGGGGCGGTGATGGTGGCGATGATGATGCCGCTGTTTCCGGCCGCACTCGCTCAGCTTGCCGCCGACCCGTCGCTGACCGCGCCCGCGCGCCTGCCCGGGCTGGTCGCGCGCGAGTTCGTCGTGGGCGCGATCCTCGGGCTGCTGACCGGGATCCCGTTCTGGGCGGCCATGGCGGCGGGCGACATCATCGACATGCAGCGCGGCGCCTCGATGGCGCAGCTGATCGACCCCGGCTCGGGGGGCGAATCGTCGGTCACGGGGACGCTGTTGCTGCTTGTCTGCCTGCTGCTGCTGGCGGCGTCCGGGGCGCTGGCGCCGGCGCTGTTCGGCCCGCTGTTCGAGAGCTACCGGGTGGTGCCGCTCTTCGACCCGCTGCCGCCGGTCGATCCGGCCACTGGGGCGCTGGCGCTGGGGCTGCTCGACACGCTGCTGCGCAGCGGGCTGTTGCTGGCGCTGCCGCTGGTCGTGCCGCTGCTGCTGGTCGAGCTGGGGATCGTCATCGCCACCAAATACCTGCCGCAACTCAACGCCATGTTCCTGTCGATGTCGGTCAAGCAGGGGGTCCACGCGGTCCTGCTGGCCGTCTCGGCCACGCTGCTGGCGGGCTATGCGCTGGACCTGACCGGGCACCCGGCGCTGTCGCCCGAGGCGCTCAGGGCCTTTCTGCTCGGCACGACGCGCTGAGTGGGGGCCATGAGCGGCGACAGCAGCGAGGAAAAGACCCTGCCCCCGACCCAGCGCAAGCTGAGGAAGGCGCGCGAAAAGGGGCAGGTCGTCACGTCGAGAGAGACGCTCGCCTCGCTCACCACGCTGGCGGTGCTGCTCTACCTCTTTGCCCGGCGCGAGGCGATCTGGCGCGACCTGCGGGCGCTCTTCGCGCTCGAGACGCCGCCGGGGCTGGCGTTCCCGCAGGAGCTGGCGCTGAAGGCGCGGATGGCGCTCGACCTCGCGGTGGGGCTGGTGGCGCCGGTGCTGGTTATGGTGGTCGCGCTGACGGTGCTGATGGGGATGGCGATCTCGGGCGGGCCGGTGTTCTCCGCCCAGGCGCTGACGCCGGACTTCGGCAAGCTGAGCCCGGCCAAGGGCGCGAAGAAGATGTTCGGCCGAAGCGCGTGGATGCGGCTCTTGATGCACGTCGTGCGCATCCTCGCGGTGGGCGCGCTGGTGGCGGTGCTGCTGGGCGGCCAGATCGGCGCCCTGCTGCCGGCGCCGCCCTGCGGGATCGACTGCGCGGCCCGAATCACCGAGCGGATGATCGTGCCGCTGCTGGTGGGGCTGACGGCGATTCTCGTCGTGGCCGGGCTGCTCGACTATCTCGTGCAGCGGGCCGAGTTCCTGCGCGAGCAGCGGATGTCGGTCACCGAGATGAAGCGCGAGTGGAAGGACCAGGAGGGCGACCCCCAGCTCAAGGGCCAGCTGCGCGCCGACCGGCGCGAGGCGATCGAGCGGCCCGTGGGCCTGTCGGAGGCGACGGTGCTGATCCGCGCCGGCACGCGCGAGATCGTCGGCCTGCGCTATGTCGAGGGCGAGACGCCCGCCCCGCGGCTCGTGTTCCGCGCCCGCGGCCCCGAGGCGGTGGCCCGCGCCGCCCGCAACCGCGCCGAGCTGACCGCGCGCGAGGATGCCGAGGCGGTGGCGCTGCTCGCCCGCCTCGCCATCGGCGACTGGATCAGCACCGACGCGCAGATTGCGGCGGTGTCGCCGCACCTGCGCTAGCGCATGAGAAAGGCCCCGCCGTGGCGGGGCCTTTCGAATGCGGCGGTCTGGCCGCGGGGCGGGGTCAGGTCCGCTACGACTGGCTGCCCCAGCCATAGCTGCCCGAGGCGCCGAAGAGGCTCGAGAACAGGGCCGAGAAGCCGGTCATCGCCAGCGTCGCCAGCGCGTTCGACGTGGCGTCCAGCACGACGCTCGCCTGCCCGCTGTCGCGGTTGTGGTGCTGGAAGTTGGTGTCCCAGAGCGCCGCGACCTCGTAGGACTTGACCGCCGAGGTGTCGCCCGCGCGGGCGATGTGGCCGTGGACGTCCTCGATCGCGCCGCCGCCCTGCACGCCCACGCCCTTGTCACCGTGGCGCGCCTTGCCGTCGCCGTCGAAGGTCTGGCCGATCAGCCCGTGCGGCCGGACGCCGTCGGCGACCGCGTTCTGGGTCTTGATGTCCATGTTGATGTGGTCGCGCTGGGTCTGGAAGTTCACCTCCCACTCGCCCGACTTCACGGTGACTTCAGAGCCGTTCTTCTCGGCATAGCCGCCGCCGCGCAGGGCGACCCGCTCACCGTCCTTCAGCACGTGGCCGTTGACCACGGCCTTCCCGGTCTTCTCGACGTTGATGTAGTTGGTGCCGGCGGTGATGCCGACCTCGCCCACCACGGTCGCGCCGCCGCTGCCCCAGGCATCGAAGCGGCCGTTCATCTGGAAGCCGCGGTCCGACAGCAGGTTGTAGGTCTTGCCGGCCTGGCCCTGCACGTCGAACTGGCCGCCGTCGGCGCCGATGAAATGGGGGTCGCCCCAGATCCGGGCGGTGCCGGCGATGGGCTTCATCCCCGCGCCGTCGGTGGTCCCGGTGCTGCCGGTCGGCAGCAGCGGCATGGTGCCGAAGGACGCGGGCGCGCCGCGGCCGCCGCCGCTCGCGCCGGTCAGGCCGCCGATCAGGTCGGCGAGACCCTGGAACGCCTGCGACAGGCCCTTGAAGAGGTCGGCCAGCGGCCCGCCTTGGGCGTGGCCCAGGCCCGCACCCAGGCCCGTGCGCGCGGGCGAGAGGAAGCTCGGCTGGCCGCCGAACATGATCGAATATTCCTTGGTCTTGACGGCGAAGATCTGCGCCGGGTCAGACAGGTTCATGGTCATCGTGTGTCATCCTGAAAGCGGTTGGGGATCGCCAGCGCCGGGCACCCTTCCCGGAAAGGTTAACAGAGTTATGACGCCCCCCGGCCGCCCCGCCCGCTGCGCGCCTTTCCGCCGCCCCTCGGGCCCCTTCGGCAGATTCCCGCCGAGCCCGCGCGGCCATTCCGCCGACTGCTGAAAATCGTCCCGATCGTTCACTTCGCCGTCACAATTCGCGGCGAGGTTCCCGCCATCGAACACGGCGCAGGCATTCGTCTGCATGGATGCGGAGAAGCGGATGTCCGACAGGAATGTCGAAATCGTCGAACTCGACAGGCGGCTGAGCAACGACCCCGACGGGACCGAGCTGCGCCGCCTCACCGAACGGCTTTCGGTGGGCAAGGGGCGTGTGGTCCAGGAACTGGGCCGTGGGGTGAGCACTGACGAATATGCCCGGCTCTCCCTTCTCGCCCAGGCATACGATGCTGGCATCGATGCACTGCCGAAGCTGTGGGCATCCATCAACGAAGACCACCACAACCCCCTCTGACCGGAGCACTACGACATGAACGCTGCTGACCTCGGCAAGATGCTGTCCGACACCAAGGCTGAGAACGCCCAGATGCTGGCCTTCCAGTCGGCGATGAACACCCAGTCCAAGCTGTTCAACGGCGCGATGGCCGCGCTGGACGCGCAGAAGAAGGCCTGGGACAAGATCCACGGCTGATCCCGGACGGCGCGGGGCGGTTCCTGCCCCGCGCCGGTTTCCCCCCGAAGCTTTCCCGGTCCCGCTGCCCCAGTCCCGTTGACCAGTCCCGCACGTGTCACGTCGGAGCCGGCCCCGGCTGCCCGGCGTCGAGGAGTATCACGATGGCACGACCCGACACGGCGACATTCCTGCTGACCGTGCTCACCGGCCCGAACGCGGGCGCGACCGCGCCGCTCGGGCGCGGCCGCTCGACCGTGGGCGGGGCCGAGGGCGACGGCGTCATCCTGTCGGGCGTAGGCGCCGGCCTGCTGGGCGTGACGCTCGAGGAGAACCGGGCCCGGCTTCTGGCCCACGCGCCCGGCGCGCGCTGCGGGGGGCGGACCGGGCAGGACCTGCCGCTCGACCCCGGCGCGGCGCGGATCGTGGCGCTGCCGGCGATGGTGCGGCTGAACGACGAGACGCTGGTCAACATCGCCCGCTGCGCGCCCGCGAACGGCCCCCGGCTGGGCCTGCGCAGTGCCGCGCTGGTGGCGGCCTTTGCGCTGGTCGGCGGGCTGCTGATCGGCCTGCAACTGCCCCCCGACAGCGGGCTGCGGCCGGACCTCGCCGCGCGCGCCTCGGCCTTTCCGCCCGAGGCTGTGGCGCTGGCCTCGCCCGCGCCCGCCCCGCCCCCGGCGCTGGTTGCCACCTCGCCGCAGATGCAGCCCTGCACCGACGCCTGCCAGGCCGAGGCGGCCGAGGCGCTGCGCGCCCGGCTGCGCGCCGCCGGGCTGACCGGCCTGTCGGTCGAGGCCGCGGACGGGGTGATGCGCGTCACCGGCACCCTGCCCCCCGGCCAGCACCCGGCCTGGACCGAGCAGCGGCGGCGCTTTGAAAGCGACTATGGCCGCAGCCTGCCGCTGGTGGTGGCAATCGGCGACACGGCGGCGGCGCCGGCGCTGGCGGTCGCCTCGATCTGGCTCGGGCGGCGGCCGGAGCTCACGACGAAATCCGGCCAGACGCTGCGGATCGGCGACGTGACCCCGGACGGCTGGACCATCGCCGGCATCGCCCGCGGCCGCATCACCCTGACCCGGGGCGATGCCGAAACGGTCGTGCGCTTCTGATGGACAGCCGCATCCCGCAGAGCCCCCGCCCCGCCGGGCTGCCCGCCGCCCCCGGCCCGACCCGCCCCGCCGGGGCGCCGGCGCTCGACCCCACGCGGCGCGGCGGCCCCCACGCCGCCCCCCACGCCGACGCCACCCGCGAGGCCTCCGGCCGCGCCCGGCTGCGGCCCGACACCGCGCCGGGGGCGGCGGCGCTGATGCAGGCGGCGCTCGGCCGCAGCGAACTGCCCCCGCCGCTCGAGCTGATGGCGGCGCTCGACAGCGCGCTGGCGCACGCGCCGCTGGCCGACCGCGCGGTGCCCGGCCTCGGCCGGCTGGTCGGCGCGGTGATCGAGGATGAACGCTTCAAGCTGGGGCGGATGCTGGATCTCGGCCGACAGTGAACGCCCTTGCCCTGCCCGACCCGGACCTTGCCGAACTCTCGACCCCGCCGGGGGCCGAGGGGGCGCAGGCGCATGGGGTCCACCTGTCGGCGCTGGCGCTGATCTATCTGCGCCACGCCGCGCCGGCGCGGGCGATGGTGCTGGGGCTCGCGGCGATGACGATGGGCGACCTTCGCCCGCAGACCGTGCTGCTGGTTGCGGAATCGCTGATCGAGGCGGGCGACCCCGAGCAGGCGCTGGCCGTCCTGCGCCGCTTCGACGACGCCCCCGCCGCCGCCTCCGCCCAGGCCGAGGCCGAGGCCGACGACCGCCCCGCCCCGCTCACCGCCGTGCCCACCCCGGCGCAGGCGGCGGCGCGCCATTACCTCGACGCCCGCGCGCTCTACCGCCAGAACCGGCCCGAGGCGGCGCGCGCCGCGCTCGACCGCGCCATCGCGCTGGCCGAGGGGGTGGTGGCATGACGACGCCCGTGCAGGCCGCGGGCGCTCTGCTGCGCCGGGTCGCGGCGCGTCAGGATCTGGCGCTGATCGTGCTGCTGATCCTGATCCTCTTCATGATCATCCTGCCGCTGCCGACCTGGCTGCTGGACGTGATGATCGGCACCAACATGGCGCTGTCGGTGCTGATCCTGATCGTCTCGGTCTACCTGACGCGGCCCGCGAGCTTCTCGACCCTGCCGGCGATCCTGCTCTTCGCCACGCTCTTCCGCCTCGCCATCGGCATCTCGACCACGCGGATGATCCTGCTGCAGGCCGACGCCGGCCGCATCGTCGAGACGTTCGGCAAGTTCGTCCTCGGCGGCAGCCTCGTGGTCGGGATCGTGGTGTTCCTGATCATCACCATCGTCCAGTTCATCGTCATCACCAAGGGGTCCGAGCGGGTGGCCGAGGTCTCGGCGCGGTTCTCTCTCGACGCGCTGCCGGGGCGGCAGATGTCGATCGAAAGCGACATGCGCGCGGGCGAGATCGACATGGCCGAGGCCCGCCGGCGGCGCGAGGCGCTGCAGATGGAGAGCGAGTTCTACGGCTCGATGGACGGGGCGATGAAGTTCGTCAAGGGCGACGCCATCGCCGGGCTGATCATCATCGCGGTCAACATCCTCGGCGGGCTCGGCGTCGGCGTGGGCCAGAAGGGCATGGCCTTCGGCGAGGCCATGCATCTTTACTCCGTGCTGACGGTGGGCGACGGGATGGTGAGCCAGATCCCGGCGCTGATGATGGCCATCGCCTCGGGCGTGGTGATCACGCGGATCACCAACGCCGACTCGGCCGATCTGGGGCGCGACATCGCGGTGCAGGTCGGCGCCAGCCCGCGGGCGTTGCAGGTGGCGGGGATCGTGCTGGTGGGCTTTGCCCTGATCCCCGGCTTTCCCACGGTGACGTTCCTCGCCCTCGCGGTGCTGATCGGCGGGCTGGGGGTGATGCTCGGCCGCCGGGCGCGGCTGGCCGCCGACAGCCACGACCCGCTCGGCCCCGACACGCCGACCGCGGTGGGGCGCACCGACCTGATGATGGTGCCGATGCCGCCGATCCAGCTGACCGTGGGCAGCGCCGTGGCCGAGGGGCTGAACCGGGCCGACTTCGACCGCGCGGCGCTGACGGCACGCACGCGGCTCTTCGACGAGCTGGGCGTGCCCTTCCCGCGGCTGCAACTGGGGACCGACCCCGACCTGCCCGGCGACCGCTGGCAGCTCAGGGTGGAGAGCGTGCCGGTGGCCGAGGGCGCCATCCCGCCCGCGATGCTGCGCCTGACCGACCAGCCCGACGCCGCCCGCATCCTCGGCCTGTCGCTGACCGAGGCGCCGCTATCGGCGGCCGAGCGGCACAGCTGGTGGCTTGCCCCCGCCGCGGCACCCGCGCTGCGCCGCGCGGGCCTGCGGTTCGAGACGCCGGAACAGGCGCTAGCCGCGCTCGCCACCTCCCGCCTGCCCCGCCACGCGTCCGAGTTCCTCGGCGTGCAAGAGGTCGGCGCGCTGCTCGGGGCGATGGAAAGCCGCTACGACAGCCTCGTGGCCGAGGCGCAGAAGGCGCTGCCGGTGCAGAAGATCGCCGCCGTCATGCGCCGGCTGGTCGAAGAGGAAATCCCGATCCGCAACCTGCGGGTGCTGCTCGAGACCATCGTCGAATGGGCCCCGCGCGAGAAGGACGCCGAGCTTCTGTCGGAATACGTCCGCGCCGCGCTCGCCCGCCAGATCAGCCACAAATACGCCGACGGCGAGCGGATGATCCCCGCCTACGTGGTCGAGGTCGACATCGAAGAGGCGATCCGCGCCGCGATCAGGCAGGCCCCCTCGGGCGTCTATCTCGCGCTCGAGGCGCAGCAGTCGCGGCGGCTGCTCGAGGTGCTGAAATCCGCGGTGGGCGATCTCTCGGCCCACGCGCAGACGCCGGTGTTTCTGTCGGCGATGGACGTGCGCCGCTTCCTGCGCCGGTTTCTGGCCAACAACGACATGGACCTGCCCGTGCTGTCGCACAAGGAGGTCGCCCCCCATTACAAGGTTCAACCGCTCGCCATGCTGTCGCTGAAATGACCCGCCTGCTGACCTTCCTGCTGACCGGGCTGTGGCTGTCGGCCGCCGCCGCCCCCGCCGCGCTGGCCCAGGCCGCGCTGACCATGTCCGTGGGCGAGGGGCGCGACCTGACCATGCCCGACGGCGCCTCGAGCGTGCTGGTGGCCGATCCGGGGATCGCGGACGCGCAGGCGACCTCGCCCCGGTCGATCTTCGTCACCGCCGTCTCGCCCGGCAGCACGACGATCATCGTCCGCGACGCCGACGCCCGGACCATCCGCCAGTTCGCCATCAAGGTCCGCCGCGGCACGGGGGGCGCCGGCCGCGCGCTCGGCCGCAGCATCAGCCTGACCGAGACGGACGACGGCGCGATCCTGTCGGGGACAGCCATGGACATCACCGACGCCCAGTCGGTCAGCGGCGCCCAGCGGGTGCTGGACGACCAGGGGCTGCTGGTCCAGGACCGCACCACCTATGCCGGGCCGAACCAGGTCTCGCTCAGGGTGCGCTTCGTCGAGGCGTCGCGCAACGACCTGCGCCGGGTCGGGCTCGACCTCTCGGCGCTGGACAGCACCGGCGCCGGGCCGCTGCGGATCAGCGGGCTGGCCGATCCGACCGGGTTTCTCGGCGGGGCCGACTACAACACCCCCGCGGTGGGCGCGCGGATGCGGGCCGGGGGGCTGACCTTCGACACGCTGCTCGAGGCGCTCGAACAGCGCGGCGTGGTCCAGATCCTGTCCGAGCCGACGCTGACCACCGTCACCGGCCAGACCGCGAGCTTCCGCGCCGGGGGCGAGTTCGCCTATCCGGTCAACCAGGGCGACGGGGTGATCGCGGCCGAGTTCAAGGAATACGGCGTGGCGATCGACTTCACCCCGACGATCCTGCCCGGCAACCGCATCGCCATCCATGTCGCCCCCGAGGTCAGCTTCGTGGACGAATCGAACACCTCGGCCGTCGCGGGCTTCCGCGTGCCCGGCGTCTCGGTCCGCCGCGCCGACACCACGGTCGAGGTCGCCAGCGG
Source organism: Paracoccus sanguinis (assembly GCF_012689545.1). Taxonomy (NCBI): domain Bacteria; kingdom Pseudomonadati; phylum Pseudomonadota; class Alphaproteobacteria; order Rhodobacterales; family Paracoccaceae; genus Paracoccus; species Paracoccus sanguinis. The sequence continues at coordinate 18,362 of NZ_CP051543.1, read as the reverse complement.
CCAGACCTTCGCCATCGCAGGGCTCTACGAACAGTACTCCGCCCAGTCCGGCGCCGGCGTGCCGGGGATCAGCCAGGTGCTGGGCCGCAACCAGCGCACCCGGCGCGAGCGCGAGCTGATGATCTTCATCACCCCCTATCTGGCCGAGGCGACCGACGCCGTGGCCCAACGCCCGCGCCGCGCCGCGCCCCAGTCGAGCGTAGGATTCATCACCCGATGACCCGTCCCCTTGCCCTTGCCGCCCCCGCAGCCCTGATCTGTCTGGCCGGCTGTGCCGAGCCGATGATCCCCGACAGCGACGTGATCCGCCACGCGGCCGAGCCCGCCTATACCTATGACGAGGGCGGGCGGCTGGCCGCCACCTCGTGCCGGGCCGACCGGCCGTCGAGCTATTCCGGCACCCCCTCGGCCTGCCAGCGCGATGTGGTGTTCGCGAGGCAGGTCGCCAACCCGGCCGACCTGATCCAGCCGCGCGCCCCGGGGCGGCCGGTGGCGGGGCCGGTGGGGGCGGCCGCCGACGCCTATCTCTACCGCGCGGGCCGCACCCCCTGGGCGAGCGCGGCGGGGGGTGGAGGCGGCCCGACGGCAGCCTCGCCCGCCACCGCGTGGCTGCCGCCGGTGGACCCCTATTCCCGCTAGCCGCATGATCCGCTTGCCGCGCGGGCGCGCGCCGGTCCATTCCTCGGCCAGCCTCGCGCCCGCATCGTTCCGACCCGCCGCCCTGGACCGCCCGTGACACATCAGAGTTCCCGCCCTGCCCTTTCCGTTTCGCCCCTGCGCCTGTCGCTCGTCGTCGCGCTGGCCGGCCTGACCGGCGCCTGCACCGACCCGGCCTTCGGCGTGGCCGAGACCCGCCAGACCACCGCCGTCGAGCGCGTGGTCGAGCTGCGCGGCACCCTTCGGACCAACCCCACCGACACCGCCGCGCTGACCCGGCTGGGCGATCTCTACGCCGACCAGGGGATGTGGCCCGAATCGATGGGCGCCTATCGCGAGGCGCTCATCGTCGCGCCCGGCGACCGCAACCTGCTGCTGGGCTACGGGCGCGGCCAGCTCGCCGTCGGGGATTTCGCCGGCGCCCTGCGGACCGCCACGCAGGCGGGCGACCAGGACGTGCGCGGGATGCTGCTCAAGGCCGGGGCGCTGACCGGGCTGAACCAGCTCGCCCCGGCGCGGGCGCTGCTCGAGCGGGCGCAGCGCACGGCGCCGCGCGATCTGGACGTGCGCTCGAACATCTCGTTGGTGGCGGCGCTGCAGCGCGACCCGGCCGCCTATGCCATCGCCCGCGCGGCGGCCTTTGCCCCGGACGCGGAGTATTCCCACATCCGCAACCTCGTGCTGGTCGGCGGCATCACCGGCAACGACGGCGCCGCGACCGAGGACGGCGAGCGCCGCGGCCTCGACCCCGCCGAGATCGGCGGCATCCTGACGGTCGGCCACCGGGCCCGGACGCAGGGCATGGGGGCGGTGACGGTTCTGACGCGGTGAGGGGGGCGCCGCTATATCCCCACGAAAATAACGGTTGCCCCGTTCCCGCCGTCGGTTATGTTCTCCCAGACATAACCACCGGAGGCTCCCGATGACCCGCCGCTCCCTGCTTCTCGCGCTGCCGCTCGGCGTGGCGCTGGCATTGCCCGCCGCCGCCGCGGAGGTCGTGGTCTTCGCCGCCGCCTCGATGAAGACCGCGCTCGACCCGATCGCGGCCGAGTTCCAGGCCGCCACGGGGAACACGGTCACGGTCAGCTATGCCGGCTCGAACACGCTCGCCAAGCAGATCATCGAGGGGGCGCCGGCGGATATCTTCATCTCGGCCTCGACCCAGTGGATGTACGCGGTCGAGACGGCGGGCGAGGTCGCGGACGGCACCCGCGCCGACCTGCTGGGCAACACGCTGGTGCTGGTCGCCCATGACCCGGCGGCGGCGAAGGTCGAGCTGAGCGACGCGACCGACCTGCCGGCGCTGCTCAACGGCGGCAAGCTGGCCATGGCGCTGGTCGATTCCGTCCCCGCAGGGCAATACGGCAAGGAGGCGCTGACCAGCCTCAAGCTGTGGGACAAGGTCGAGGGCTCGGTCGCGCAGGCCGACAACGTCCGCGCCGCGCTGGCGCTCGTCTCGACCGGCGAGGCGCCCTACGGCATCGTCTACGCCACCGACGCCGCCGCGGATCCCGCGGTCCATGTCGTCGGCACCTTCCCGGCCGGGACCCACACGCCCATCACCTACCCCGCCGCGCTGCTCAAGACCGCCGCCGACCCCGCCGACCGCGCCTTCTATGAGGCGCTGTCGGGCGAGGCGGCGCGCAAGGTCTTCGCCGCGCAGGGCTTCACGCTTCCGGACTGAGGCGGCGCGCGGTGACGGACTGGCTCGGCCCCGCCGAATGGGACGCGCTGCGGCTGTCGCTGCGCGTCTCGGTCGTCGCGGTGCTGACGAGCCTGCCGCTGGCGCTGCTGGCCGCCCACGCGCTCGCGCGCTGGCGGTTTCCGGGGCACGGGCTGCTCAACGGCCTCGTGCACCTGCCGCTGGTGCTGCCGCCGGTGGTGACGGGCTACCTGCTGCTTCTGACCTTCGGGCGGCGGGGGTGGATCGGCAGCCACCTCGACCAGTGGTTCGGGATCGTCTTCGCCTTCCGCTGGACCGGCGCGGCGCTCGCCGCGGCGATCATGGCGTTTCCGCTGATGGTCCGCGCCATGCGGCTGTCGATCGAGGCGGTGGACCCGCGGCTGGAACAGGCGGCGGGCTCGCTCGGGGCGGCGCGGCCGTGGGTGTGGCTGACGGTGACCCTGCCGCTGATCCTGCCCGGCGTGATCGCGGGCGCGATCCTCGGCTTCGCCAAGGCGATGGGCGAGTTCGGGGCGACGATCACCTTCGTCTCGAACATCCCCGGCCAGACCCAGACGCTGCCCTCGGCGATCTACAGCTTCCTGCAGGTGCCGGGGGGCGAGGCGTCCGCCGCGCGGCTGGTCATCGTCTCGGTCGCGGTCGCCATGGGGGCGCTGGTCGCCAGCGAGTGGCTCGCGCGCCGCGTCGCGCGGCGGATGACGGGGCTTGAGGCCGGGCGATGATCGAGATCGCCCTGCGCCACGAGTTCGGCGGCTTCGCGCTGGACCTCGGCTTCACCGCCCCGGCGGGGGTGACGGCGCTCTACGGGCCGTCGGGGTCGGGCAAGTCCACGGTGCTGAACGCGGTCGCCGGCCTGCTGCGCCCGCAGGCGGGGCGCATTGCGGTGGACGGCGCGGCGCTGACCGACACCGCGCACGGGGTGTTCGTGCCCCCGCATCGCCGCCGGCTGGGGATCGTCTTTCAGGACGGGCGGCTGTTTCCGCACCTGACCGTGCGCCAGAACCTGCGCTATGGCCGCTGGTTCGCGCCCAAAGGCCCGCGCGCCGACGAGGGCGCCATCGTCGGGATGCTGGGGATCGGCCCGCTGCTCGACCGCGCGCCCGCGACGCTCTCGGGGGGCGAGCGGCAGCGGGTGGCCATCGGCCGGGCGCTGATGTCCGAGCCGCGGCTGATCCTCGCCGACGAGCCGCTGTCGGCGCTGGACGAGGACCGCAAGGCCGAGATCCTGCCCTATCTCGAGCGGCTGCGCGACGAGCTGGCGGTGCCGATGCTCTACGTGAGCCACGCCCCCGCCGAGGTGGCGCGGATCGCCACCACCGTGGTGCGGCTCGACGCCGGCCGGGTGACCGCCGTGGGGCCGGCGGCCGAGGTGCTGTCGGACCCCGCCGTGGCCGGGCCGGGGCGCGGGGCGGGGGCGCTGATCGCGGCGCGGGTCGTGGCCCAGCACGACGACGGGATCACCGAGCTGGACGCAGGCGGGCTGCCCCTGTTCCTGCCGACGCTCGCCGCCGCGCCGGGCGCCCGGCTGCGGCTCAGGATCGCGGCGGCCGACGTGATGCTGGCCCGCGGCCGCCCAGAAGGGCTCTCGGCCCTGAACATCCTGCCCGGCACGGTCGAGAGCCTGCGCGCCGACGGCCCGGCGGTGCTGGTGCGACTGAACACCGCCGCCGGGCCGATCCTGTCGCGCATCACCCGCCGCTCGGCCGCGCAACTGGGCGTGGCCCCCGGCGCGGCGCTGACGGCGATCGTCAAGTCGCTGTCGCACGGCCCCGACGATGTGGGGACGCCCACCGCGGACCGGGCCTGACCCCGGCCGCGGCGCCGCGCCCCTACCCCGCGGCCAGACCCAGCTCGTCGATCATCGCCTGCCGCATCACGAAGTTCTGCGCCTTGCCGGTCACGGTCATCGGCAGCTCATCCTTGAAGCGGATGTGGCGCGGCACCTTGTAATGCGCCATCCGCTCGCGCGCGAAGCAGCGGATCTCGTCCTCGGACGTCTGGGCGCCGGGCTTGGGGACGATCCCGGCGCAGACCTCCTCGCCGTATTTCGGGTCGGGCACGCCGAACACCTGCACGAGCTGCACGGCGGGGTGCTGGAAGAGATACTCCTCGACCTCGCGCGGATAGATGTTCTCGCCGCCGCGGATCAGCATGTCCTTGACCCGTCCGACGATGTTGCAATAGCCCTCGTCGTCCAGCGTGGCGAGGTCGCCGGTGTGCATCCAGCCGTCCGCATCGACGGCGTCGGCGGTCTTGTCCGGTTAGCCCCAGTAGCCCTTCATCACCGAATAGCCGCGGGTGCAGAGCTCGCCCTTCTCGCCCACCGCGACGGTGTGGCCGGCCTCGTCCACCAGCTTGACCTCGAGATGCGGGTGGATGCGGCCGACGGACCCCGGCCGGAAACACCTTCGCCATGATCTCGCCCACCCTGAGCGTGGTCAGCGGCGTCGTCGGCGCGGGCTTGATGACCATCGTGTTGCCGGCCAGCAGCGCCAGCGGCGCCTTGAACGCCATCAGCAGGATCGGGAAGTTCCACGGGATGATCGCGCCCACGACGCCGAGCGGGCGGCGGTACTGCTCGACCAGCCTTGTGTCGTTGTCCTCGATCACCTTCACCGGCAGGTCGAGGGGCGCGAGATGGCGGATGAATTAGACCGTACAGGCGATCTCGGCGGTGGATTCGGACAGCGGCTTGCCCTGCTCCTGCGTCAGCAGCCGGGCGAGGCTGTCGGCCTCGCGCTCGAGCCCGTCGGCCCACGCAAGCAGCATCTGCCGGCGTTCCGCGATCGGGCGGCGCGACCAGGCGGGGAACGCTGCCTTGGCCGCCGCGACCGCCGCGTTGAGCTGGGCTTCCGAGGCGCGGGGGCACTGGGCCAGCACCTCCTCGGTCGCGGGGTTCACGACCGGCATGGTCTGGTCGCCGGCGACGAGCTGTCCGTCGATCAGCAGGTGATAGTCAGTCATGTCGTTTTCCTTTCGATGGGCGCGGGTGCGCGCGGATTGAGCGAAGCCGGTTGACGGACGGCGGCGATCGCCGCGATGCTCGTCCCCCGGGGAGAGCGGGGGCGACTCGGGTGGAGGGATCGTGGATCATCTCGCGGCCGCTGTCGGTGGTCGGGGGCGGCGCAGCCGAGGGCGGCGCCGACGATGCGGCTCGCGGATTTCGTGGCGAGCCTCGAGGCGATTGCCGCAAGCTCGCTCGATCCGCTGGCGATCTGGCGCGCGGGACAGGCGATGGACCTCGCCGATCTGGGCGTGCTGGGGTGCACGGTGGCGCTGGCCCCCACGCTGGGGGCGGCGCTGCGGGCCTTTCACAAGGGGTTCGGCGCGCTTCAGTCGGCCTCGAGCGTGGATTTCCAGGTCGAGGATGACCGCGCGAGCTTCAGCTACCGCATCCTCGACAACGAGGTCTGGCCCCGGCGCGCCGATTCCGAACTGACGCTCGCGGTGCTGAGCGGCATCGCCCGGCGCTTCGCCCCCGACGCGACGACCGCCTGCGCGCTGAACTTCGAGCACGACCCCCGCGCGCAGGGCGCGGCCTTCGCCGCCACCGTGGGCTCGGTGCCCCGGCAGGGCGAGACGAACGCCATCGTCTTCCCCGCCCGGCTGCTCGACCGCCGCCGCGCCGAGGGCGAGGGCCCGGACACCGCCCGCGCCTTCCGCGAGGCGATGGTCGCGCTCGAGACGCATCTGCGGGCGATGTGGCTGCGCCAGCCGGTCAGCCACCGCGTCTGGCACGCGATGATGGAGCGGATCGGGCGATGACATCGATCAGGACGCCATCGCGCGCGCACTCGGCGTCTCGCGCCGGACCCTGCGCCGGCAGCTCGACGCCGAGGGCACCTCGTTTCACGAGCTGACCGAATCCTGCCGCCGCAACGTGGGCCACGCGCTCTTGGTGCGCACCGACCTGCCGATGATCGAGATCTCGATGCGGCTGGGCTATTCCGATCATACCGCGTTCTCCCGCGCGTTCTCGCGTTGGTTCGGCGCCTCGCCGCGCGAGCTGCGCAAGGCCGGGTCGGGGGCCAGCGCCACGACCTGATCGAAGCCGAGGTCGCGCGCCGGGCCTGCGTGGGCGATGACGATCAGCGTGCGGTCGTGGTAGCGCGCGAGGATCGCGGACAGGATCGCCGCCGCGGCGCTGGCGTCGACCTCGGACAGGCTTTCGTCGAGGACCAGCACCCGGAACGGCAGCAGGAGCGCGCGGGCGAGGACGATCCGCTGGCGCTCGCCGCCCGAGAGGTTGCGGCCCGCCTCGGCAATGGGGGCGGTCAGGTCGTGGCCGCGCGCGCGCAGCGCCTCGGCCAGGCCGACATCCCCCAGCGCCTGCCACAGCCGGGCGTCGTCCGCCTGCGGGTCGGCCAGCCGCAGGTTCTCGGCCAGCGTGCCGCGGAAGAGGACGCTCGCCTGCGGCACGACCGCGATGGTGCGGCGCAGCGCGATGGGGTCGAGGCCCGCGACATCCTCGCCGTCGAGATAGACCCGCGCGCCGGGCGCCGGCGCGGCGGCGCGGATGGTGAGCGCGGCGAGCGTCGATTTCCCGATCCCCGACGCCCCGTCGAGCAGCACGCGCTGCCCCGGCCGGATCGCCAGCGTCAGCGGCAGGTGCCGCCCCGCCTGCGCGCGCGCGGCGACGACGCGCAGCCCGCCCGGCCCCGGCGCCGGGGGCCGCGCCGGGCCGGGGCCGGGCGCATCGGCCCCGGCCTCGGCCGCTAGCGCCGACAGCCGGCTGAGGGCCACGCGGGCCTGCGCCTGCGCGTGATAGAGCCCGAGCAGGTTCTGCAGCGGCCCGGTCATCATGCCGACATAGGCCAGAAACGCGATCAGCGAGCCGAGCGGCCAAGTCCCCGCGATCACCATCAGCCCCCCGGTCAGCAGCACCGCCGAGCGGACGGCGGCGTTGATGACCTGCGGCACCGCGCCGGTCAGCTCGAGCCAGCGGCGCTGGCGGATCAGCAGCGCGATCTGGGTCTGCTGCAGGGGGGCGAAGCCCGCGGCGCGGGTGGCCTCGGCCCCCAGCACGCGCAGCGAGGGCAGGCCCGCCACCGTCTCGACCAGCCACGACGAGAGCGTGCCGCGCGCCTCGCGCACGGCCTCGGCCCGGGCCTGCGTGCGCGGGCGCGCCCAGGCGAGGAAGATGAGGTTCAGGGGCGCCGCGGCGACGGCCAGCAGCGCCAGCCGCCATTCCAGCACGAAGAGCATCGCCGCCCCCCCGGCCAGGCGGAACAGCGATCCGGCCGCCGCGAGCAGGCTGTTGAAGGCGAACTGCTGGATCTCGGCGGTGTCGCCATCGAGCCGCGCCATCGCCTCGCCGACCGGCAGCGGCGGGCGGGCGGCGGGGCGGGCCAGCGCCGCGCCGAGCATCCGGCCCCGCAGGTCGGCCAGCATCGCCGCCGAATAGCGCAGGTGCAGAAGGCTGTTGACCGCCCCCGACCCCAGCGCCGCCAGCCCGACCGCGAACAGCGCCGCGGCATAGAGCCAGAGGGCGGCGGCGTCCCCCGCCACCAGCCCCTGGTCGATGAGCTGCTTGGTCAGCCACGGCGGCGCCAGCGCCAGCACCGCCGCCCCGAGCGAGGTCGCCAGCACCACCCCGATCCCCGGCAGCGCCCGGGCGATCACGGGCGCGATCCAGTCGGACCCCGCGCCGAAGACCCGCCGGGCCGCCAGCCGCGCCATCCCGTCCCCAAGGCTCATGCGCAAAGCCCCCGCCGCTCGGCGCCAAGGTGGACGGCGCGCGCCGACAGCCAGCCGTGCGGGTCGGGGCCGCTCGTCCGCCAGTGGGCGGCGAGGTGGCCGGCGACACGGGCCGCGCCGAGGCTCGCGCCGCCCATCCCCCGCCCGCCCTGCTCGGGCGAGGCGCACCACGCCCCGATCCGGCCGCCGGGCAGAAGCGACAGCTCGTCCCAGCCGCAGCGCGCGTCGCCGGTCGCGGCGATGACGCCCGGATAGGCCGCGGGCCAGCACGTCCCGCCCTGTGCAGGTGTGGCCGCGACGAGGGTCACGCCCGCGCGCCGCGCCTCGATGCAGGCGGCGGCCAGCGGCGGGCGGTCGGCGCCCAGCCCGAGGCTCAGCAGGATCAGGTCGCTGCGCGGGATCAGCCACAGGATCGCGCGCGCCACGCGGTCGGCGCTGGTCACCGGGCGGTCGTCGAAGACCTGCGCGTGCAGCAGCCGCGCGGCCGGGGCCGCCCGGCCGATCAGCGCCGCGCAGGCGGTGCCGTGGCCCAGCCGGTCGGGCTGCGCCTCGGCCTCGCCGTCGGGCCGGAAGGCGCGCGCCCCGGCCATCGCGCCCGCGGGCCCGCCGCTGTCCACGATGCCGATCCGGGGCGCGCGCGCCTGCATCAGTCCGCCCGCGTGAACAGGCGCACGGACGCGAGCGAGATCGACGCCTTGTCCGGCATCTCGACCGAGCCCTTGCGTTCCAGCGTCTCGGCGTCATAGGCCGCGACGTCCGACAGCGCCCCACCCAGATAGACGGTCTTGCCGTCGGTCGAGACGTTCACCGAATAATAGCTATGCGGCAGCGACACCCGCTTGATCGGCTTGCCGGTCTCGAGGTCGAAGCTCGACAGGAAGTTGTAGGCGCCATAGGCGCGCGTCTTGTCGGGGCTGACGGCGGTCGAGAAATAGAAGATGTCGGCGACCTCGACCTCCTGCATCTTCAGCTCGCCGGTGGCGAGGTCCTGGGTCAGCAGCCCGGTGCGGAAGGCGGTGGGATCGCCGGCCGGCAGGTCGAGCCGCGGGGCATAGAAGGGCGCGGCCATCACGCCCGACACCTCGAACTGCGACCAGACGTCGAGCACGTCGGGCTGGCCATAGGTCTCGGTCTTCCAGCCGTGGATGGGCTTTTCGTCGATCTTCTGCCCCGCCGCGTTGAAGACGTGCATCCGGCGGCCCATGCCGTAGAGCTTGCTGCCGTCCCGCGACCACGCCAGCAGCGTGATCTGGCGCGGCGCCTCGGCGGTCGATTTCAGCGCCCCCGTCTCGGCGTCGTAAAAGGCGATGCGGGTCGGCTGGACCTGGAACTCGTCCACCAGCCGCCGCACCGGGCTCTGATAGACGGCGAGCGTCTTGCCGTCGGGCGACAGGTCCATGCCGAACATGCCCTTCACGCGCTCGTCGACGCTGCTCATCTCGATGCGCTTCAGCGTCTTGCCGCTTTCGAGATCGACGATGGCGATGCTTTCCAGCGTGTTCATCAGCACATAGGCGCGGGTGCCGTCGGCGTTGACGACCGGCAGACTGGGCAAGGGGCCCGCGTCGTCGAGCTGGATCACCTTCTCGACCGCCATCGCGGCGGCGTCGACGACGACCAGCTTGTCGGGGCGCGCGGGGACCAGCAGATAGTCCTTGGCCAGCGCCGGGGCCGCGCCCAGCAGGGTGGCGAGCGCGATGAGGGACAGGCGGTTCAGCATCGGCGTCACACCTTCGACTTGGGGAACACGGACTGAAGCTGGCGCCAGTCGTTCAGGACGTCGGCGGCCTTGTCGCTCCAGTTCGGATAGGTGCTCATGGTGTCGGGCACCTGCGCGGGCCACCAGCACGGGTCGGCGCAGCCGTAGAGGTCGGCCTCCATCGGCTGGCAGAGGTTGGCGACGCCGCCGAAGGCGTCGATCTCCCACCCCGGGTCGAAGGAGGTGGTGCAGCCCACCATCGAGTTCATCGCCACCACCTCGTCCTGCCGCCCTTCGGCGGCGGCTTCGGTGAATTGCTTGGTCTTGGCGTTGGCCGGGGTCAGGTGCTTCATTGGGGGGCTCTCCTCGGTTCGAGGTGACGACGGAAAAACGACGGGTTGGCCTGCATGATGCGGGTGTAGCTTTCGATGCCGAAATCCACCCAGTCCCGCAGCAGGTCGCAGTAGTGATAGACGGGGACGAAGGGGTCGCCCTGCCGGGCGTAGCTTTCGTGGTAGCACCCGCCCGCGCAGATCGAGCGGATGCGGCAGGTCCGGCAGCCGAACTGCGAGCGGTCCTGCGCCCCCTCGATGAAGGCGGCGAGGCGGGGCACGTCGATGCCCTGATCCACGTTGCCGTAGGTCGGCTGGCTGGACCCGACGAAGCGGTGGCAGAGGTGCAGGTCGCCGCCCTTGTCCACCGCCAGCATCCCGAGGCCCGCGCCGCAGGGCACGGCCTTCTTCATCCCCTGGGCGATGTCGGTCAGAAGCTGGTGCATGTTGGAAAAGCCGATGTTCTCGCCGCGGATCGCGGCCTCGACATAGCGGCGGCCCAGCGACTTCATGTCCTCGAACACCTGTTTCAGCAGCTCGCCGTCGAGGTTGAAGACCGCGATCGGCCCCGAGGTCGCCGGCCCGAAGCCCACTTCGGCGAAGCCGAGGTCGTTCTTCAGGTGGTCGTGGATCGCCAGCACGTCGGTGACGCCGCGCGTCAGGGTGACACGGACGCCGACCGGCCGCGCGTCATAGCGCGCAAGCAGCATCCGCACCTTGGCCGCCACCACGTCATAGGTGCCGCGCCCGCCCACCGTCTTGCGGTTCGCGTCATGCAGCGCGCGGGGCCCGTCCATGCTGACCGTGACCGCCACGCGGTGCGCGTTCAGCCAGTCCACGATCTCTTCGGTCAGCAGCGTGGCGTTGGTGGTCAGCGAGAAATCGACCGCCTTGCCCAGCTCGGCCACGCGGGCCTCGGCATATTCCACCACCTGCCGGATCAGCGCCATGTTCGACAGCGGCTCGCCGCCGAAGAAGACCACGTTGACGCTGTCGCGGGCGGCGGCCTGCCGCAGCAGCAGCTCGATCGACTTGCGCGCTGTCTCGAAGTCCATCCGCTCGCCCTTGGCGGGCGTGGTCAGGTCCTCCTTGTAGCAGTAGGTGCAGGCGAGGTTGCAGCCGGTGTTGACGTTCAGCACGATGGTCGAGAGGGCGATGTCCTCGACCTTCTGGATGGCCAGCGGCGTGCCGGGGTCCGCCGCATCGCGCAGGATGTCGAGGCTGACGAAGCTCTGCACGCACTCGGCCAGGTCCTGCGGGCTGAACCGGTCGCCGAGTTCGGATTGCAGCAGGTCCGCGTCGGCGACCCCCACCCGGCGGAACAGGTCGTAGACGTCGCGGCTGACGGCATCCATCTCGAACAGGCTGGTGGTCGGGACGTGCATCAGCATGGCGTGGCCATCGACGTCCACGCGGTGGGCGTTGTGGCGGATCAGGGAAAGCGCGCTCATCACCGGCCTCGTTCAGTTGATCGGCATGTCGACGAAGCGCTGCACCGTGGCGTAGAGGTGCCCCTGCGCCTCGAGCGTCGTGTTGCCGTCCTTCACGGTGGCGATCACCTTCAGGTTGCCAGCGTTGTTGGTCATCATCGGGCGTTCGGGGTTCGGCCCGGCATCGGCGGGCAGGAACAACCCGTCCGGCTGGATTTGGCCGGCGAAGCGGGCGTCCTGCATCTGGCGGGCGGCGTCGTCGAAATCCTCGGTCCGCCAGTCGGCCGGCATGGCGCCCACGCGGATGTCGTCGGCCGTCTCGGGCTGGCCGTCGGGGCCGTTCAGCCAGCCGATCGCCTCGAACTGGGCGGGGTGCCTGGGGATCGGGCCGCCGTTGCCGCCGATGCGGGAATAAGCGAGCGCGGGTTCCACCGTCACCCGGTCGAGCGCCGGATAGGCCGTCAGGGCGCCAGGCAGCGCGCTGGCGCCGATCGCCACGTCGCCGGCCGCGGCGGGGGCATCGGCCGCGGCGGTGGCCTTCAGGACGACCGTGTCCGCGTCCTGCGACACCACCTCGGCCGTGACCCCTGCGGGCAGGGCCGGCGCGCCGGTCAGGCCGATGCCGCTGACGGTGATCTCGGCCGTCTCGCCGGCCTTGAGGTGCCCGGGGCTGACCGACAGGATCTGCGGCGCGGCATCGGCGCGGACCGCCTTGATCCGGCCGCCGATCGTGTCCTGGTCGGTGTGGAACCAGCGCCCGTCCATCGTCTTGTCCGCGCGCAGCGCCAGCACCTGCCGCAACTCCGTGTCGGCCGAGGTCAGGCTGCCCCGCCACTCGCCCGCGCCATAGAGGATCGCCCGCCCGCTCTGGGTCGCGGTGCTGCCGTCGGCATAGGTCAGGTCCACCGTCACGGCATAGGCGTCGCCCTCGGCCGTGACCCTCATCACCCCGGTATAGTCGCCCCGCTTCGGCTGGTGCCCGGCGACGCGCCATTCGCCGGTCATGTCCACCTCGGCCCTGGCCGGCGCCCCGCCGTCCACATAGCGCCGGGTCAGCTCGCCCAGCACCTCGCCATTGGCCATGCCCCACCAGTCGCGGTCGCGCGCCAGCGCCTGGTATTCCAGCGACGGGAACTGCCCGAGGTGGAAGTTGATCAGCTTCTTCCAGTCCTCGGGCGTGCGCCGCTGCAGCGCCACCCGCGCGTAGGAATGGCAGCGCCGGCAGGTCTCGGTCATCAGTTGGTTGACGCCGGTGTCGTCGGCGACCGGCTCTTTCTCCAGCACGTAGCGGTAGCCGTCGGTCTCCTCGACCGAGAGGCCGCGGGTGTCGGCGAGGTAGCGCACCACCGCGGCGCGATCCGTGTCGCTGAGGTTGAGGCCGTAGTTGCGGATCATCCGCACCACGTTCATGTCCCCGCCCTCGGGCGTGCGCCGGCTGGCGTCGATGCGGGAGTATTTCCCGTCGGCGTCCTTGGCGTGGCAGGCCGCGCTGATGGTGTCGAGCACCTCTTGCCCCACGGCGCCGAGCGAGGGGGCGGCAAGGGCCAGCGTGGCGCAGGTTGAAAGCATGGCTAGGGTCAGGCGGTTCATCCGGCGATGGTCCTCTGGCTCGGCGGGCGGCGGCCCGCAGGATGCTTGGTTCGCCCCCAGTCTTGCGAAGGCCGGCCCCGGAAAGTTGACATTTCCGGACAAAGATGCGGCGCGATGTCGCGCGCCCCGAGATTGGCCGAAAATGTCAACTTTCCGCCCGGCGCGCGGGCAAGCTGGCCGGGAAAGGAGGGGTGGGATGGGGCAGACGGCGGATCTCGTGGTGATCGGGGGCGGCCCGGCCGGCGCCGTGTCCGCCTGGCTGGCCGCGCGGGACGGCGCGCGGGTGGTGCTGGTCGACCCCGACGAAGCCCCCGACCGGATCGAGGGCATGAGCCCCCGCCTTCACGCCTGGCTCGGCCGCAGCGGGATGCTGGAGGCCGAGGCGCTAGAGCCCGTGCCCGCCCCCCGCCGCAGCCTCTGGTCCGGCACGATGCACGAGGGCAACCACGAGCTGCTCGTGGCCCGCCCCGCGCTCGACCGCGCGCTGCGCGCCGCCGCCGCGCGGGCCGGGGCGCAGGTGATCACCGGCGTCGCCACCCCCGAACCGGGCGCAGCCGTCCTCGGCTCGGGCGAGCGCCTCGCGGCCGCCCTGGTCCTCGACGCCCGCGGCCGGCGCGGCGCGGCCCGGCGCCCCGTCCGCCGCGGGCCCGCGACGGTCTCGCTCGGCGCCTGGCTCGCCGGCCCGCCGTCAACGCCGCCGCAGACGGTCGTCCTGCCGTTCGACGCCGGTTGGGCGTGGTTCGCGGGCATGGGCGGCGGGCGGGCGTGGCTGCAGGTGACGCTCGACGCCGCCGACCCGCATCAGGCCCGCCCCGCCGCGCGGCTGGAGCGCAGCCTCGCGCACTGTGCCGCGTGGCTGCCGGAGGGCTTCCGGCCCGAGAGCGACGCCGTGCTGGTGCGCGAATCCTCGCCGCTGCTGTCGGGCGTGCCGGATCATCTGTCGGTGCTGCCGATCGGGGACGCCAGCGCGGCGATGGACCCGCTGTCCGGGCACGGGATGTTCTGGGCCGTGTCGAGCGCCCTCGCCGCCGCCGCCGTCCGCCGGACGCTCGCCGCCGGGCGTGACGCCGGGGGAGACGCCCTCGCGCGGCGGTTCCTCGGGCAGCGGGCCACGGACCTCGTCCTGCGGCAGGCCCGGATCGGGCGCGACTTCATCCGCGCCGAGACGGCCCGCGCCGCCGCGCCCTTCTGGCGCGCGCGCTCGGGCTTTCCCGACGACGCGCCCGCCCACGACCCCACGACCGCCATCAGCACCCAGCGCCGCGTGGTGGTCGAGGACGGCCGCCTGTCCGAGCGCGAGGTGCTGATCACCCCCCGCTCCCCCGCCGGGGTCGCCTGGTACAACGGGCTGTCGGCGGTCGCGCTGTGGCGGGCGTGCTCGGAGGGAGGGGCCCCCCTCACCGACAGGTTCGGCGCCGCGGCCCAGGGTTTCGAGGCGGGGCTGACGCGCGAGGCGGCCGACGGGTGAGGGGGGTGGGTGCGGCCACCCCGCAGAAACCTTCTAATCTCGGATCTCCATGAACAACCCCGCCGCCAGCCGGGCGCGCTCGACGAGGCTGTCGGTCGCCGTGCGCCGTAGCGACACCCATCGGCGTGCGGAAGCATTCCCCCCACACCCCCCTTGACACCGCGCACTCCTGACGCAATGACTCAGGCATAGTAGCCGACCAAAGTAGTCACCTTAGGGGCGCCCCATGAACGACCTGAGCTTCCGCGGCAGCGACCGCGTCGCCATGCCCGTCTTGCCCGCCGTGCCGCTGCACGATGCGACCGCGCTGACCGAGGGCGGGCATCTCGCGCAGATCGCGCTCGACGGGCAGATCTACACGCTGCGGATCACCCGCGCCGGCAAGCTGATCCTCACCAAGTAACCCACGAACGGAGCCTCGCCGATGCGGCTGACCCCCTCTTTCCTCGCGCTGGCGCTGGCCCTCGGCGCACAGGCCGGCCACGCCGCGGCGCCGGCGCCCACGCCCGATGCGGTCGTCTCGACCTATGCCGACATCGCCGCGGCGGCCTATGGCGACAGCCTCACGACCGCGCGGGCGCTGCAATCGGCGGTGGCCGCGCTCGTCGCGGCACCCTCGGCCGAGACGCTCGACGCCGCGCGCCGCGCCTGGATCGCCGCCCGCGCGCCCTATCAGCAGACCGAGGCCTTCCGCTTCGGCAACCCCATCGTCGACGACTGGGAGGGGCGGGTGAACGCCTGGCCGCTGGACGAGGGGCTGATCGACTACGTCGCCGCGGGCACTCCCGCGGCCGAGGACAACGAGCTGGCGCAGCTCAACGTCATCGCCAACCCGACGCTGCAGCTCGGGGCCGAGACGCTCGACGCCACGACCATCACCCCCGACACGATCCGCGCCCTGCACGAGGCCGGCGGGATCGAGGCGAACGTCGCCTCGGGCTATCACGCGATCGAGTTCCTGCTCTGGGGGCAGGACCTGAACGGCACCGGGCCGGGGGCGGGCGCGCGGCCCTTCACCGACTACGTGCAGGGCGCGGGCTGCACCGGCGGCAACTGCGACCGGCGCGCGGCCTATCTGACCGCGGCGACCGAGCTGCTGGTGAGCGACCTCGGTGAGATGGCCGGGAACTGGGCCAAGGGCGGCGCGGCGCGTGCCGCGGTGACGGCGAACCCGCAGGCGGGGCTCAACGCCATGCTGACCGGCATGGGCAGCCTCAGCTATGGCGAGCAGGCGGGTGAACGGATGCGCCTCGGCCTGATGCTGAACGACCCCGAGGAAGAGCATGACTGCTTCTCGGACCAGACCCACATGAGCCATTATTACGACGGCTTGGGCATTCGGAACGTCTATCTCGCCCGCTACGTCCGCCCGGATGGCAGCGTGGTCGAGGGGCCGTCGCTCTCAGCGCTGGTCGCGGCACGGGATGCGGGGGTGGATGAGGCGCTGCGGCGCGATCTCGACGCGACGATGACGGCGCTTGGCGCCTTGCGCGACAAGGCCGAGGCGGGGATGGCCTATGACCAGATGCTCGCCCCCGGTAATGCCGAGGGTGCCGCGGCGATCACCGCGGGGGTCGAGGCGCTGGTCGCGCAGACCCGCTCGATCGAGCGGGCGGTGGCGGCGCTGGGGCTCGACAAGATCGCGTTCGAGGGGTCGGACAGCCTCGACAACCCCGACGCGGTGTTCCAGTGAGCCACGCCCGGGGCGGGTCAGCGGCCCGTCCCGGCCCCACGGCCTGACCCCCCTGCCCCGGCCGCCCCGCGCGGCCGGCGCCGATCCCCCTACACACTCCCGCAGGCCCCGATGATCCCGCGCCCCCTCATTGCCCTCTGCGCCCTCGGCCTCGCCACGGCGGCCTGGGCCGAGACGCCGTCCGACGCGGTGCGCGCCGTGCCGGTCGCCCCCGATCCCGCCGCCGCCACCACCCGCGACTGGCAGACCGAGCCGCATCTGTCGATCATCCCCCGCACGGCGGCCGAGACGGCGCGGATCGCGGGCGTCCTCGCCCCGCCCGCCGATTTCACCGCCCCCGAGCCGTTCGAGACGAAGCCCGCCGGCGCCGCCACCACCCGGCTGATCCCGACCGCCGACGCCTTCTCGCAGTTCTCGCCCAACATGGCGGTCGAGCGCGAGATGGACTTCAAGATCGGCAACGGCATCTTCCGCAAGCTCTGGGTCGGGGCGCCGTCCTCGACGCGGGGCAGCGACGGGCTGGGGCCGCTCTTCAACGCGCGGGCCTGCCAGAACTGTCACATCAAGGACGGCCGCGGGCATATGCCGGACAGCCCCGAGGACAGCCGCGTCTCGGCCTTCCTGCGGCTCTCGGTCCCCGGCGGGCCGGGGCGGCCCGAGATCCCCGGCTATCACCCGACCCGGCCCGACCCGGTCTATGGCGGGCAGCTTCAGGACCTCGCGCTCGAAGGCTATCTGGCCGAGGCGCGGATGGGGGTGCGCTGGAGCGAACAGCCGGTGACGCTGGCCGACGGCACGGTCGTCACCCTGCGCGCGCCCACCTATGCGGTCGAGGCGCCCGCCTACGGGCCGCCGCATCCGCAGCTTCAGACCTCGCCCCGCGTCGCGCCGCAGATGATCGGGCTGGGGCTGATCGAGGCGATCCCGGTCGCCGACATCCTCGCCGCCGCGGACGAGGACGACGCGGACGGCGACGGCATCTCGGGGCGGGCGCAGATCGTCTGGTCGTCCGAGTTCGACCGCCCGATGCTGGGCCGCTTCGGCCACAAGGCCGGCAACGCCACGATCCGCGAGCAATCGGCCAGCGCCTTCGCCGGCGACATGGGGCTGTCGAACCCGCTGTTCCCCGACCCCGCCGGCGAATGCACCGAGGCGCAGGCCGACTGCCGCGCTGCCCCCGCGGGGCAGGAGCCGGGGGTCCGCGACGGGCTCGAGGTGGACGGGCCGAGCCTCGACCTCGTGACCTTCTACTCGCGCAACCTCGCCGTGCCGGAACGCCGCGACGCCGCCGACCCGCAGGTGCTGCGCGGCAAGGAAATCGCCTATGCCATCGGCTGCACGTCCTGCCACCGGCCCAAGTTCGTGACCCACCGCCTGGCCGACCGGCCCGAGCAGAGCTTCCAGCTCATCTGGCCCTATTCGGACCTGCTGCTGCACGACATGGGCGAGGGGCTGGCCGACCACCGCCCCGAGGCCCGCGCCGACGGGCGCGAGTGGCGGACCGCGCCCTTGTGGGGGATCGCGCTCAACGGCAAGGTGACGGGGGTGGAAAGCTATCTGCACGACGGCCGCGCGCGGTCGCTGATCGAGGCGGTGCTGTGGCACGGCGGCGAGGCGCAGCCCGCCCGCGACGCCGTGGTGGCGCTGCCCACAAAGGACAGGGAGGCGCTGATCGCATGGCTCGCATCGCTCTGACGCTGGCGCTGGGGGTGCTCGCCGCGCCCCTCGCCCACCCCGCCACCGCCACCGCCGACGTGGCCGAGGCGGTCGCGGTGATCGCCCCGGCCTACGAAACGCTCGCCGACCGCACCGCGGCCCTGGCTGACGCCGCGGCCCGCGACTGCACGCCCGAGGCGCTGCGCCCGGCCTATCAGGACGCCTGGGACGCCTGGGCGCGGATCGACTTCCTGCGGCTCGGCGCGGTCGAGCGCGACGGGCGGGGGCTCGCGATGGCCTTCTGGCCCGACCCCAAAAGCTCGGGGCTGCGGGCGCAGCAGGCGGTGCTGGCCGATGGCGCGGCGGTCGCCGAACGGCCCGCGGACTTCGCCCAGCTTTCGGTCGCCATGCGCGGGCTCTCGGGGCTCGAGCGGCTGCTCTACCCCTCGGCGCTCA
>NZ_CP051544.1:0-43005 GCF_012689545.1 Paracoccus sanguinis | reverse complement strand
TGGTTCTTCGTCTCGATGGCCTTGCGGAAGGCGGTGTAGACCTTTTCGGGGTCGTGGCCGCCGCGGCTCAGCGCCCAGATCTGGTCGTCGGTCCAGTCCTCGACCAGCGCCGCGGTTTCGGGATACTTGCCGAAGAAATGCTTGCGGATGTAGGCGCCGTCCTTCGACTTGAAGGTCTGGTAGTCGCCATCCACGGTCTCGTCCATCAGTTGCCGCAGACGGCCGGTGGTGTCCCTCTCCAGCAGCTGGTCCCAGCCCTTGCCCCAGAGCAGCTTGATGACGTTCCAGCCGGCGCCCCGGAAATCGCCCTCCAGCTCCTGCACGATCTTGCCATTGCCGCGGACCGGCCCGTCCAGCCGCTGCAGGTTGCAGTTGATGACGAAGATCAGGTTGTCCAGCTTCTCGCGCGAGGCCAGATCGATGGCGCCGCGGCTTTCGGGCTCGTCCATCTCGCCGTCGCCGAGAAAGCACCAGACCTTGCGGTCGGCCATGTCGATCAGGCCCCGGTTGTGCATGTATTTCATGAACCGCGCCTAGTAGATCGCCATCAGCGGCCCGAGGCCCATCGAGACGGTCGGGAACTGCCAGTAGTCCGGCATCAGCCAGGGATGCGGATAGGACGAAAGCCCGCCCCCGCCCACCTCGGAGCGGAAGTTCAGCAACTGCTCCTCGGTGATCCGGCCTTCCATGAAGGACCGCGCGTAGATGCCGGGGATCACATGGCCCTGGAAGAACACCAGGTCGCCCCCGTGAATCTCCGACTGCGCGCGCCAGAAGTGGTTGAGGCCCACGTCATACATCACCGCCGACGAGGCGTAGGAGGCGATGTGCCCGCCGTATTCGCTGGATTCCTTGTTGCGTCGCACGACGGTTGCCATGGCGTTCCAGCGGTTGATGGTGCGGATGCGCCATTCCATCTCCAGATCGCCGGGGAACTCGTGCTGGTCGTCCACAGGGATCGTGTTCTGATAGGGCGTCGTAGCCGAGAATGGCAGGTTGGCGCCGGCCGCGCGGGCCTGCTGCACCGCCTTATCCAGCAGGAAATGCGCGCGGTTCGCGCCGTCGCGCTCGATCACGTCGGCGATCGCGTCCTGCCATTCCTGCGATTCGACGGGGTCGATGTCAGAAGCCTGATCTTTCATCATGTTTCCCTTGGCTGAAGCACTATCCGAGGTATGCGAAGGTTGGCGTAGCCGGGCACAAGGCGCGCCTTGCAGGGTACGCAGCGGCGGCCGATCCCTGAAGGGCGCCCGGAGATGTCAGAGCGGCCAGGGCGATGACGGTTCCGGCCATCCTGCGCCGTCCTTTCACCCAGACATGCCTTCAGCCTGCGCAGAACTTTTCCGCGCACACAACGATTTCCGGATGGTCCGTCCTGTTGATATGCGCCTCGCCCGCCTGGGAAACGCGGAAGCGGCGACCCGGATCATGGCAACGGCGCGATCCGTCATGCCTCGCCGGGCAGGCGGTACGCTCCGGGGTCGCGTGAGGCTGGACTCGGGACTTGCGCAGGCCCGGCCCCTGAAGCCGTTCCTTGGCAAGACGCAAGCGTCTTGCTCGGTATGATCGGCATCCTCTCGCTCCCTCTGACCGCCCCTCCCGGCGGGCGACAGCGATCTGTCGCACGAGGTTAATAATATTGTCCTCTGCAGACGGTCAATATTTTTCTTTACCACAAGAGGGGGCTGAGCAAGATTCCCGGGCGACCACGCCGTAGGAAGAGGCATGGGCCGCAAAAGGTGGTTTCGATAAAATTCGTGATTACAGATACTTGCTCGACCGTTAGACTGCCTTGAAACCAGCCCTTCCAAGGTAAACATTATTACTGACTGTCTGCGCCGAGCAGTCGAGGAGTGCCGACCATGATCGCAGTGGATGTCTTTGAACCCATCGACCACGAATCGGTGGTCCAGATGGTAGTGGACAAGATCGAGACGATGATCGTTGACGGGGTGCTGAAGGGCGGCGCCCGCCTGCCGTCCGAACGCGAGATGGCCGACGCCTTCCACGTCTCGCGCCCGAAGCTGCGCGAGGCCCTGCAGGTTCTCGAAAGCCGCAATCTCGTCACGGTCCGCCACGGCGACGGCACCTATATCGCCGAACTCACCGGACGGGCGATGTCGCCCGCGATGCTGGCCCTTTATGCGCGCCATGGCGAGGCGTTCCACGATTATCTGGAATACCGCCGCGAGCAGGAGGCATTCGCGACCCGCCTCGCCGCCCAACGCGCGACCGCGGCCGACAAGGAACGCCTGGCCGCGATCCGGGACGAGCTTCGGGCCGCCTGGGACGCCCAAGACCGCGAGGCCGAGCAGGAGGCCGATTTCCGGCTGCACAGCGCGGTCGTGGACGCCAGCCACAACACGACGCTGATCCACATGATGGCCTCGGTCTTCGACCTAACCAGGCGGGGCATCTTCTACAACCGCGACCTGCTGCGCAGCATCGACGGCACCGGCCGCAGGCTGCTGGACCAGCACCTCGGAATCATCGCGGCGATCGAGGCGGGCGACGCCGCCCTGGCCGACAAGGCTGCCCGCGATCACCTGGATTTCGTCGAGCAGTCGATCCGACTTGGCCGGGAAGTGCAACGCCGCGAACGCCGTGCCCGGATGCGGCTCAACTCGGCGGAGTGACGGGAGGGGAAGCGGCTAGTGGCACGGTGACGGCACCGAAATGGGACACAGGCCGCAGAAGCGTGCCAGGATCGGTATGATCGGCAGAACCTGGCATTGATGATGGTCTGGGCAGCCTTCATCAATGCTGGTCTTGCCCCCGTTTCGCCGGACATTCAGGCGGTTGCGGTTCGAGCTGCGATGAACTCGCGGGGTGAGCGCATCTTCAGCCCTGAGTGCGGGTGGTGTTCGTTGTCGTCGTTGATCCAGGCTCCGATCAATTCGGGAACGGTCCGTGCATCGGGCAGCGGCGTTACCTGGACGTAGTCGTGCTTGAGCGTCTTCACGAAGGCCTCCGAGATGCCGTTGCTCTGCGGGCTTCGCACCGGGGTGAAGCAGGGCTTCAGGCCGAGCTGGCTCGCGGTGTAAGGCAAGCCGTTGTCGGACAGCATGTCGATGACCGCAGGCGCACGGTATGCGCCGAACCGTCGCTCGACGGCCTCGAGCATCAGGTCCCGGATGGTGGGTGTGTTAGGCGGGAATTAAACACTGCTAGTTCACACCCCCAGAGGTCCTCCGGCGCTGCGGCAGTTCTGCGTCAGATTTGCGGCATCCTCGTCGAGCGTCCGATTCCAAAGGTGCCGCACTTCCAGCAAGCCTTCAGGGCTTGGCTTCCCCTCTCCGGCGTCGCCGCGGGTCGTTGGCCGGGCGGCAAGGCCCGCACCTGACCTTAGCTGCGCGGGTGATCGGGGATCAGAACGAAAGCGAAAGGGACAGGCCATGGAATAGCGGCTGGAAATCGGCTTGAGTGTCCCGAAACAGGCAGGACCGATCTTGAGCGTCGATGATTTCATCGCCCGCTGGACGACCTCGGGTGGCAGCGAGCGGGCCAATTTCCAGCAGTTCGCCATCGAGCTGACGCAGCTCTTGGACGTTCCGGCCCCCAAGCCCGCGACGGCGGATGCGCAGAACGACGACTACCGCTTCGAGCGGCCCGTGACCTTCATTCATACCGGCACGCAGTCGCGCGGCTTCATCGACCTCTACCGGCGCGGCTGCTTCGTCATGGAAGCCAAGCAGGGCACAGGCGCCGCGCCCGAGGAAGGCCAGCTTGATCTTCTAGCCGCGGCCCCGCCCGTGCAGCGGCAAGGGCATGGCGTTCGCGGCTCGAAGCGATGGGACGACACCATGCTGCGCGCCCGCAACCAGGCCGACGGCTATGCCCGCGCCGTGGCGCGCGAGGACGGCTGGCCCCCGTTCCTGCTGATCGTGGACGTGGGCCATGTGATCGAGGTCTATGCCGACTTCTCGGGCCAGGGGCAGGGCTACACGCAGTTCCCGGACGGCAACCGCTACCGGATCACGCTGGACGACCTGCGCGACGCGGCGACCCTTGACCGCCTGCAAGCCATCTGGACCGATCCGCACAGCCTCGACCCGACCCGCGTCAGCGCCCAGGTCACGCGGCAGGTGGCCGAGCATCTGGCCGAACTGGGTCGGTCCTTCGAGGCGCAGGGCCATGCCCCCGAGGCGGTGGCGCGCTTCCTGATGCGCGCCCTGTTCACCATGTTCGCCGAGGACGTGCAACTGATCCCCGAGGGGGCCTTTTCGAAGCTGCTGCAGGACAGGCGCGGCCACCCCGAACACGCCGCCCCGATGCTGGAAAGCCTGTGGCAGACGATGAACACCGGCGGCTTTTCCCCGGCGCTGTCCTGCGACCTCAAACGGTTCAACGGCGGCCTGTTTCGGGAGGCAACCGCCCTGCCGCTGTCCGCCATGCAGCTTGGCCTGCTGATCCAGGCCGCGTCCCACGACTGGCGCGAGGTCGAGCCGGCGATCTTCGGCACCCTGCTGGAACGCGCGCTCGACACGCGGCAGCGCCACAAGCTGGGCGCGCACTACACCCCCCGCGCCTATGTCGAACGGCTGGTGAACCCCACGGTGATCGAGCCGCTGCGGGCCGAATGGCGCGACATCCAGGCCGCGGCCGTCACGCTGGCAGGCCAGGACAAGCTGGACGAGGCGCGCGCGACCGTGCGCGACTTCCACCGGCGCCTGTGCGAGGTGCGGGTGGTGGACCCGGCCTGCGGGTCGGGAAACTTCCTGTATGTCGCGCTGGAGCTGATGAAGCGCCTGGAAGGCGAGGTGATCGCGCTGCTGCGCGAGTTGGGCGAGGACCAGGGCGCCCTTGCCCTGGCAGGCCACACCGTTGACCCGCACCAGTTCCTGGGCATCGAGGTGAACCCCTGGGCCGCCGCCGTGGCCGAGCTGGTGCTGTGGATCGGCTATCTGCAATGGCATTTCCGCACCCATGGCACCGCCAGCCCGGCCGAGCCGGTCCTGCGCGACTTCCGCAACATCGAGAACCGCGACGCCGTGCTGGCCTGGGACGGCACCCGGCCGAGGCTGGACGATGCCGGGCAGCCCGTGACCCGCTGGGACGGGGTGTCCACCATCCGCCACCCGGTCACGGGCGAACAGGTGCCCGATCCGGCCGCGCGGGTGCAGGTTCTGGATTACCTCAAGCCGCGCCCGGCCAGATGGCCCGAGGCCGAGTTCATCGTCGGCAACCCGCCCTTCATCGGCGCGTCGCGGATGCGCGAGGCCCTGGGCGACGGCTATGCCGAGGCCTTGCGCGCGGCCTATCCCAGGATGCCCGAAAGCGCCGATTTCGTGATGTTCTGGTGGGATAAGGCGGCGCTGGCGACCCGCGCGGGCAAGACCCGGCGCTTTGGCTTCATCACCACCAATTCGCTGCGCCAGACCTTCAACCGGCAGGTGCTGGAACCGCATCTGGCCGACCCGAAGAAGCCCTTGTCGCTGGCCTTCGCCATCCCCGATCACCCCTGGGTCGATGCGGGGGACGGCGCGGCGGTGCGGATCGCCATGACCGTGGCAGCGGCCGGATCGGCGCCGGGGCGGCTGTTTACCGTCACGGACGAACGCCGGGGCGAGCGCGAGGCCGAGGGGCGCCCCGTCACCCTGTCCGGGCAGATCGGCAAGATCCACGCCAACCTGCGGATTGGCGCGGATGTGGCGGGAGCGAAACCGCTGCGGGCGAACGCAGGCATCTCATCGCCGGGGGTGAAGCTGCACGGCGCAGGCTTCATCGTCACCCCGGCCGAGGCACAGGCGCTTGGCTTGGGCACCGTGCCGGGTCTTGAGGCGCATATCCGCAGCTATCGCAACGGCCGCGACCTGACCGCCACCCCGCGTGGCGTCATGGTGATCGACCTGTTCGGCCTGTCCGAGGCCGAGGTGCGGACCCGGTTTCCCGCCGTTTATCAGCACGTCCTGGACAAGGTGAAACCCGAGCGCGACCAGAACAACCGCGACAGCTACAAGCGCAACTGGTGGATTCACGGCGAGCCGCGCCGCGACCTGCGCCCGGCCTTGGAAGGCTTGCCCCGCTACATCGCCACGGTGGAAACGGCCAAACATAGAATATTCAGCTTACTCGACGCGACGATTTTACCCGACAACAAGTTGATCATCATCGCTCTGGCAGACACATGGCATTTTTCGATTGTGTCATCGCGTATCCACTGGGTCTGGGCGATAGCAAATGCTGCGAAAATCGGCATGTATGATGGCGATGCCGTTTACCCCAAGGGTCAATGCTTCGACCCCTTCCCTTTCCCAGATGCCACCGAGGCACAGAAAGCCCGCCTGCGCGCCTTGGGCGAGGAACTGGACGCGCATCGCAAGGCGCAGCAGGCCGCGCATCCCCGGCTGACCCTGACGGCCCTCTACAACGTGCTGGAAAAGCTGCGCGCCGGCGAGCGGATCGAGGGGCGCGACCGGGAAACCTATGACGCGGGCCTCGTCGGCATCCTGCGGGACATCCACGACCGCATCGACGCCGCCGTGGCCGAGGCCTATGGCTGGCCTGCCGACCTGGACGACGAGGCCATCCTGACCCGCCTGGTCGATCTGAACCGCGCCCGCGCCGCCGAGGAAGCGGCGGGCCTGGTCCGCTGGCTGCGCCCCGACTATCAGAACCCCGCAGGCCGCATTGCCGCCGCCAAGGGCCAGCAGGTCGAACTGGACGTGGGCGCGGCGGCCGAGGCCGCCGACAAGGCGCTGTGGCCCAAGGCCCTGCCCGAACAGATCGCCGCCGTCCGCGCCGTCCTGTCGGACATGGGCGAGGCCACGCCCGAACAGGTCGCGCGCCAGTTCAAACGCGCCCGCGCGGCGTCGGTGAAGCCCCTGCTGGAAAGCCTCAGCGCCTTGGGTCAAGCCCGCCTCATCGAAGGCGGGCGGTTCGCGGCCTGAGCCTCAGCCGAACAGCCGCTTCCAGAAGCCCCTGCGCGGCTGCGCAGGCGGCTGATCGGGCGCAGGCGCGGACCGCTGGTCGGCCAGCAACGCGGTTGCCTGCTGCCGCCAGCGGTCCCGGTCCTCGCGCAGGTCGGCGATCATGGCCTCCTTGTCGGACAGACGCTCATGCGCCGCCTCAAGGCGCACCTGCAACTCCCTGACGGACGGCCCTTTGTCGGGGTTCCTCGGGTGTCCGCGGGGTTCGGTCGTGGTTTCCGTCAACGTTGAGGGGGTATACCCGGTTCAACTCCGAAGGCTCGATCCGATACACGCCAGTCTCATCCTTGAGCGCGGAGAGGCGCCCGGATTTCATGGCTTTCGAGATCGTCGCCTTCGACTTTCCCGACGCTTTCGCAGCCGCGCCCAAGGTATACGCCAAAGGGTTCACCTTCGTTCAGGTTCAACACCTGTGAGACGTCTACTCTTTCCCCCTTGACCGAGACAAGCACAGGTCTATGGACCAAAACCAAGTCCAAGACTATCTTGTTTTCAGCTCAGGAGGTGCCCCATGCAGATGAACATCGCGGAGGCGAAGGCAAAGCTGTCGGAACTGATCGCCGCGGCCGAAAAGGGCGAGGACGTCATCATCGCGCGCGGCGGCCAGCCGGCCGTGCGGCTGGTTTCGGTCCATCGGCCCACCGTGCGCATCGGAATCGGCGATGGACTGGTCAGCAGGGTGCCGGATTTCCTCGCTCCCATGTCCGAGAACGAGCTGAGGGATTGGGAGTGAGAGCGGTCCTGCTCGACACCCATACCCTCATCTGGAGCCTGGTCATGTCCTCGGAACTGAGTGCCACGGCCCGGGACGTGATCGAGGCGGCGGACGTGGCCTATGTCGCCCCGATCAGCTTCTACGAGATCACGCAGAAGCATCGGCTCGGGAAGTGGCCGGAGCTTGATCCCGTCATCGGCAAGCTTCTGCCGCTCTGGCGCGCGCAGGGCACCGAGATCGCGCCCTACACGGCCGAGATCGCGTTTCTGGCAGGGGCGATGCAGTGGAGCCACCGGGACCCGTTCGACCGGATGATCGCGGCAACCGCCATCGCCTTGGCTTGTCCCCTGATCTCCAAGGACGCGGCGTTCGATGCTCTCGGCGGCTCCCCGGAATGGCACGGCCGGATCTGGGATGCGGCGGCCCTGCCCTCGCCCGCCTGACAAGGCTGGGTCGCGCCCACCTTGGGACTTCGCCGGTTGCGGGCAGGCTTGGACAGGGCCGCGTCGGCACGCGGATCTCGATGGATGGCCGCTGCAACCGTCATGTTCTGGTTGTGAGTCCTGAGCCGGGAACGTTTGACCCTCTCGCCTGTTTATTTTTCCAGATGATATCTTTTCGTTTACCTTGAGGAGTTGATCGTGGCCAAACTTGCGCTGTACGTGCCACTGAAGGCCAAGGCCGGAAAAGAAAGCGATGTCGCCGATTTTCTCACCTCGGCGCTACCGCTCGTTCAAGCCGAGCCCGGTACCCTGACCTGGTATGCGATCCAGGAAGGTCCCGGTGCGTACGCGATCTTCGATACGTTCGACACAGAGGAAGATCGGCAGGCGCATCTTGACGGCAAGGTTGCCGCCGCACTGATGGACAAGGCGGATGAGCTGTTTTCCGAACCGCCGCAGATCCATAAGTTCACCCTACTGGCAGCTAAATAGCAGAGTGCTCGGTACCATTCCGTCGGGCTTGGGCGAACGGCAGATCGCTGCCGTACGCTGTGCCGTGATGTGCGTGCTGTCGATCATGATGGTCTCGCCTTCGGCGCCCGGCTGGGCGAGCTCGACGAAGATCCGGGCGAAAACGCCCATCTGCGACCAGTGAGATTCAGACCGAGCTGCCTCAAGACAATTTATGAGGTCTGACCCTGAAATCTGAAGGGTGAGCTTTCAGAAAGCCACGCAAATATTAGCGGAGCTGCGGGTGCCCACGCGGCATTTTACCTTAGTCAAGCAGGAGAAAGCCTATGCGCGCCCTTACTTTTCAAGGGACCGGCAAGGTCCAGGTCGACACTGTCGATGACCCGACCATCGAAGAAACGACTGACGTCGTGATCCGAGTCACTTCGACCGCGATCTGCGGATCCGACCTGCATCTTTACGACGGCTTCATCCCCGAGGTTCGCAAGGGCGACGTGCTGGGTCATGAGTTCATGGGTGAAATCGTCGCCATCGGTAAGGGCGTCGGCAAGCACAAGGTTGGCGACCGGGTCTTGGTGCCCTTCAACATCGCCTGTGGCAACTGCGATTTCTGCCGTGTCGATGCCTTCTCGTTGTGCGAGAACACGAACCCTGATCACGAAAAGGTGGAAAAGCTTTATGGCCAGTCGGGTGGGGGGATGTTCGGCTATTCGCATCTTTTCGGCGGATACGCCGGCGGCCAAGCCGAACTGGTCCGTGTGCCGCACGCCGACGTGGGGCTGCTGGCCGTTCCCGAAAGCCTGCCCGACGAAAAGGTGCTTTTCCTGACCGACATCTTCCCGACCGGCTACCAGGCGGTCGAACAGATCGGCACCGGTCCGGGCGATATTGTGGCGGTCTGGGGCGCGGGGCCGGTGGGCCAGTTCGCCGTCCGCTCGGCGCTGATGCTGGGGGCGGAGCGCGTCTTCTCGCTGGACTTCGAAAAGGGTCGGCTGGCGCTGGCGCGCGAAGCGGGTGCCGAGACGATCGACCTGTCCGAACAGGACAGCTATGCGAGCCTGATGGAACTGACGGGCGGAAAGCTCCCAAATCGCTGCGTTGACGCCGTCGGGATGGAGGCACATGGCGCGTCGGTCATCGGTAATGTTTATGACAGGGTGAAGACGACGTTGATGATGGAAACCGACCGGCCGAACGCACTGCGCGATGCGATCATGTGCTGCCGCAAGGGCGGGGCTGTATCGATCCCTGGCGTCTATGCAGGACTGGTGGACAAGTTTCCCATCGGCGCCGCCTTCGGCAAGGGCCTGATGCTGCGGGGCGGGCAGACCAACACCCGCGCCTACATGGACCGCCTGCTAAAGCGGATCGAGGCGGGCGAGATCGATCCCAGCGTCATCATCACCCATCGTGGCACGCTCGAGGACGGTCCCGGCTTTTACGAGTCCTTCCGGGACAAACGTTCGGAATGTGTCAAGTGCGTAATGACACCCTGAGGTCTCGCTCCTGACCAGGTCACCCGGCGTCCTCCGCTTGTCGCGGTTGGCGTCGGACTCGACCGTGCTGCCATCTGCCATCGATGAGCTCACCTGCCCCGCCGACCAGGTCGGCATCCATGCAGCGCCAAACGGATACCGTTTGTAGGACATTGCCTTTGACCTGCCCCCCGGTCGTCCCTCGTTCATAACGAGAGTCCTTGGGGTTGATATTGGTTGGTTTCGGTGTGGCAAGCGCGCCGGGCGCGGAGCCCTCAGATTGCTCAAGCGCTCAGCGCGCGTCGGACGGGGTCTTGTTGCCCAGCGAGGAATGGGGCCTGACGTTGTTGTAGTCGTAACGCCAGAGGGCCAGTTTGCGGCGGGCATCAGCCAAGCTGTCGAAGATTTCCTCAGGCATTCGTCGCGCAGGCTGCCGTTGAAGCTTTCGATGTAGCCATTCTGCTGCGGCTTGCCCGGGTCGATGCAGTGCCATTCGACGCCGTTCGCGTTGGCCCATTTCAGGATGGCCTTGCTGGTGAACTCGGTTCCGTTGTCGCTGACGGTGGCCCGGTGCCTAAACTTGGAAAGGATCGATGATGCGGAGCCTGCCTTCGACCAGCATGCCGTCCTGCATGTCCTCGCTCAGCAGTCGGTCGCAGCCGTTCACCAGTGCGGCCGCTACGATCATCGCATCATAAACAGAAAACCCGTAACGTGCACCCAAGGCCAAGCCAACGCGATGCACCTCGGCCGTCAGATCGCATACCGGACACACCGCTTGAACTTCGGCGAGAAACTCGGCGGCTTCGTGCCAGCTCATGCGGGCCTTGCGGATGCAGTTGGCCAGCGTCTCGTTCAGCACCTGCACACTGATCGTCCCGCCGCTGGCGACGACTTCGGCGGCGCGGTCTGCCTTGGGGCCATCGTCCAGCAGATAGAGAATGACGTTTGTATCGAGGAAATCAGCGCTCATTCGCCGCGTCACGGCACAGGCGGTCCGCAACGGGCAGCCTGCCGCGGAAGCGGCGCAACCCATCCAGGAGCTCAGCCGGCGTAGGTTGGCGTCGCACGATCAGATGACCCTCGGCAGGCGTCAGCTCGACCCGGTCGCCTTCCTTGAGGCCCATTTCACGGACCAGTCCAGCGGGCAGTCGAACCGCCAGCGAGTTTCCCCATTTTGCAACCTGCATCGGGCGGTCTTTCGGATGGATATACAGACGGTATATACATATCCATCCCTCTCGCCTTACTCAAGCGTAATGACCAGTCGACGTTCAACTGGCAACTTCAAGCGGTCGGTATCGGTGAAAACCCCGGACCCCAGCTGTTGTGGGAGGAGCGTAAGATCGCGCTTGCGCGCGCGGCAGTCTTTGCTGACGTTGAGCGAACTGACACGTTGGGACACCGCTATGTGGCACTGGACCATTGCCCTGATCACCATCGCGGCGGTTCCGGCCTTAGCCGAGGAAGCGGATTACGACCCGCGCTTTCTCGCTGCCTGTCTTTACCACATGGAGGGCGAAGCGGCGCGGGCGGGCTGCATCGGAATTGGCGCGCAGGTCTGTCTCGACAGTGAGCGCACCGACAGCGCGCAGCGGATGGCGGGATGCTATGCGGCCGAGCACGACGATTGGCAGGCCCGGCAGGACTCGGGCCTTGCCGGGCTGCGCGAAAAGCATAAGTCGCCTGACATGCTGACCGAGGGTCTTGCCGCCCGTCAGGTCTGGGCGGCAGATTTGTGCGGCGCCTACGCCCTGACCGTCACCGATGGCGGAGAGACACTGGAGGTCGCGCGAGAGGAGTGTCTCATGCGGGAAACCGCGCAGGCCGCCCTGACGCTTGAGCCTTACGTTCCGGTGGAGAGAGAGAAATGACGCGCCTGCTGCTGGCCGCGGCGTCACTGGCCCCTGCGCTGCTGGCCCCGCTACCGGCCCTCGCCCTTGCCTTCGACGACGAGCTTCTGCCAGCCTGCCTTGCCGCAGCGCAAACGCATGGCGCGCGCGAGGACTGCATCCAAGTCGCGCATCTCGCCTGCCTGGACGCCGAGAGGGAGAAGGCCGAGGACCGGATCGGCTCGATGACCGCCTGCACCCAGGCAGCGACCGCCCAGTGGCAGGTTCGTCTTGACCGCGCTCAGGCCGCGCTAATGGCCTGGGTGCGTGACGGCTACGCCGAGAACCTGCCTCTGCTGGAAGCTGAGATCACGGCCTTTCCGGTGTTCCGGGACGCTGTCTGCGCCTATGAGGCCCGACACTACGCCCACGGCGAAGGCGGCCTGATCGCGGCCGAGGCCTGCGTGATGCGGGAGACTGCGCGACAGGCCCTGCGAATTGAATCCTGGAACGGTGGAGGCCGATGAGGGCCGGGACCGTCGTTCTGCTGGTTCTTCCGGCCACCAACCACGGTTGGCGGCCGTGGCCCCTGCATAAGGCCTATCTTTTGCCTCTGCTGCTGGCCTTCCCTGTGCTGGCGGCAGCGGACACTTTGTCCTGCCCAGCCGCGCTGGTCTGCCGCGAGGGTGTTTTGCGAAACCGCTACCGGCGACGAGGGCGCGCGGCTGGTGTCGGAGGCGGGCTGGCTGGGCCTGTCGTCGGACGGGCCGCCGGTTGAGGTCACCGCGCAGGATTTGGATGGCGGCGTCACCCAATATGAGAGCCTCGACAGGGGTGAAATGATTGCGGTCCGCTCCGGCGATCTGGCATTCGACTATCGGCGCAGGACGCCGCGTGGTGTGCTGCAATTCAAGGGAAATTGCGTGGAATGACCGACCGAGCCAAGTAGGCGGGGTTTTGTCCCGGAATTCTGACTACGTCAGAATCCGCCGGTTTGGACGTGCCACGGACGACCATTTTTTGACACGACCGACAGATTTCAGTCTGGAGTCGCTCCTGTACGAGAGCGTTACGAGCGTTGGTCTTGTGCGTCATCAAGCTTGCTGGACCGAGGAGACGCTGGTCGAGATAGCCAACGGCTGCATCTGCTGCACGCTCCGCGACCGAGAGCTGCGGCGCCCGTATGGGCGCTGACGGGGGCACAGACACGGAACCCGACCCGCCGCCCGGGGCGTTGCCCCGTCAGAAAACTGACAAACCGTCGACTCGAGACAGGATCCTGCCATGACCCCCAGCTCGTTTATCAAGGCCGCCACGGTGATGGTGGCGATGGCCGTGCCCGCCCATGCGGACGACACGGTCAAGGACATCGTCGGCGGCATCGCCAAGCAATACCTGCAGCAGGAGCAGGACCGCGCCGCCTTCGCGCAAGCGCAGAGCGTCAACACGCTGAGCGCCTATCAGAGTTATCTTCGCCAGTTCCCGAACGGCGCCTATGCCAGCCATGCCCGCGACCGGGTCGAGCGGCTGGGCGGCACGACCCCGGCGGGCTCGGGCGGGGTGTCGCTGTCCGCGGCCGACCGGGTCGAGGTGCAGCGGCGCCTGAACGCCCTTGGGTATTCCACCGGGGGTACCGATGGCAGCTTTGGCCCCGGCACCCGCCGGGCCATCGCCCTGTGGCAGCGTGACCGGAACTATGCCCAGACGGGCACCCTGACCCGTGCCCAGGCGACCGAGATCCTGCGCGGCCGATCGACCGGCGATGTCCCCTCCGCCGGTTCGGCGGCCGCGGCCGAAGCGGCCGGGGGCGGCAGCGCGGCCCAAACCGAGCGTGCCTTGGGGTTGAGCATTGCGCAGCGCAGCGCGGTGCAAGCCGGGCTGACCCGGCGAGGCTTCGACACCCGCGGCGTGGACGGGACCTTCGGGCCCGGTACCCGTCGGGCGATTGCCAACTGGCAGCGCGCCAACGACCTGTCGTCGACCGGCTATCTGACCGGCGCCCAGTTCCAGCGCTTGACCACCCGCTGACGCCTTCCCCCGTGCCCTCACCGGACTAGGCGGGAAGACGGCCGCGGCGCTGCTCCAAGAAGCTGCATCTCCAGCGACTCGAGCCGCAGCAGGCTCCGCATGTGCTCTCGCGCCGCCGATCGGGGAAAAAAACCGCTTGGCCTCATAAATTGTGAGATGGCCGTTGCCCGGTGCGGCTGCGCGTGATTCCGTTGCCTGAGAGGGCGCAGAGGGCATGCCGGCGCCGCCCGGCGGCTCGAACGGCTGATTGGCGCCGACTCAGCGAGAAGCTGGTCAGTCAGCGACGCGGTGTGGGCACTTGGGGTGTCAAATCCAAAAACTGCGACGGCACTTTGGCCATGGAGGGCACCTCGCTCCGCGCTTTTCTGGGGGACGTACGTCTCGATCAGGCACCACATGTCCTGAACCAAGGCCGGCACTTCAGCAGCAGCGGGACTGTGGTCACGCGGACATTTTGCAGGCGCTTATCGCAGCGCTTCGGCCATAATGTGTCGACGCGAATGCGCGCACCCTGACAGACAGATCCGTCTCCCCACTGTGGTGTCAGTGTAGAGAGGCTCCTAGCCAGCGTACAACCGCCGCGAACGGGCTGCGCACGGCACCGGTCCGGGCAAGCTCGCTAGTCGGTGCTTGCGGACTTTCTTGCGCCAGTCACGTAGAATCTACCCATTTTCCTACCTTTCCACCAGGAGCTCCAGATGGCTGACGCCCAAGGCCTGGGCCAGCTCGTAGAGGGTGATGACGGTCGGGTTACGTTTCCCGCGCTCGAGGCCGCTGAGGTACTGCTGGCTGAAGCCCGAGCGGGCCTCGACCTGCTCCTGGGTGAGACCCTTTTCGCGGCGGATGCGTGCGAAGTTCCTACCGACGAGGGCGCGCATGTCCATGGCGGACAGGATCGCGCTTCACATACTTTGATGTTATCAACTATGATATGTATAACCTGCCCTGCCCCCAATGGAGCGCCCCATGCTGGAACCGACGGCCGACCTCTGTGAGACGCTGATGGAGCTGCCGCATACCGCGGGGCTCATGGAACTGGCGCTGATCCGGCGCGAGCTGGGCGAGGTCGATGACGAAAGCCCTGATACGTACAGCGGCCCGCGCTCCTCGATGAAGTTGGCTCAGGCCAGACACCACCACGACCCCTGGCCGATCATCGAGGCCATCCGGGCGCCGTCGTGGGAGATCGTCGAGGCGGCTGCCGGGCTGGGCATCAGCGTGAAGGGGTGGGTCGAGGGCAGCACCGAGGTCGTGGAACGCGCGCGGTTCCTGTTTCCGGACTTCAGCCCTGTGAAGGTCGGCCTGGTGGTCCTGTCGGCGGGCCTTGTCTGCGCCCGGACGGAGTTCGAGGTGAAGGCTGTGGTGGGCCGGGCGATCCCTGGCTTGTCGCCCAGTGGTCCCGGCTCCACGATCGACGGCTTCTGGCCCGAGGGGGTGTCGGCGGCGCGGGAGCACATGCTGAGCCTACTGCGGCTCGAGGCGCCGGAGATGCAGCTTCTTGGAGCAGCCGCTCCCGGCCGCGTTGCCCCGGCCCTCTCGGGAAGCTGATTACCCTGTCCAGGACGAAAGCGCAGCCTGCGCCCTGATGGGCCGGACGACAGGGCTGGTGGATGACCAGTCAGGCGACATCTGACGGATCCAGGTTCGAGATGACGCCAGACGCTCGCCGGACACGACACAGAACCTGACACCAATCCTACTCAGACCTTACTCAGAACCGTATCCTACTCAGAACCATATCCTACTCATATCTGACCCATACCCTACTCTGAACCATATCCGAACCGTAACCATATCCTACTCAGGCACAGACCCGGCTGCGGCGGGGCTGCGCCGGAACCATGCGACCCCAGTGGGGCGGTACCTAGGCCAACGCAGCCCCGCCGCAGCCCCGCCGCAGCCCCGCCGCAGAGTGCGGTCCTTCTGACCGGTTTCTGGCGCAACCCCTCATTTCAGCATGAACCAACTCCGCCGCCCCGGCCTCGGGCCGTTTGTGTCCTTGCCTGCGCCGCGTAGAGGTCAGGGATCGAAGCAGCGCAGGCAGGGCCTGGCGTCGCGCATCGGGTGGCTCTGGCTGCCTGAGGCGCCGGGAAGGAAGGTTGAATGTGTCCCCTTTTTTCCCGCCAACGGCGGGCGAACGACATTCCGGCAAAGCCGGAATGTCTAGTGAGTACACATTCAACCTTCCTTCCCTCTTCAGCCCCTTCTACTCTGCCGGCTGGCGGGTTGCGAGGTGATCATGGCTTATCACGACGATGATGTGGTCTTGCCCCCGTTTCGCGGGACACTCAGGCCGTTGCGGTTTGAACTTTGATGAACTCGCGAGGCGAGCGCATCTTCAGCCCTGAGTGCGGGTGGTTTTCGTTGTAATCCTCGATCCAGGCGCCGATCAATCCGAGGGCGGTCCTGGCATCCGGCAGCGGCGTGACCTGGACGTAGTCGCGTTTCAGCGTCTTCACGAAAGCCTCCGAGATGCCGTTGCTCTGCGCGCTTCGCACCGGGGTGAAGCAGGGCTTCAGGCCCAGCTGGCGGGCGAAGACCTGCGTGTCCTTGGCGATGTAGGGCGAGCCGTTGTCGGACAGCATCTCGATGACCGCAGGCGCACGGTATGTGCCGAACCGGCGCTCGACGGCCTCGAGCATCAGGTCCCGGATGTCCGAGCCGCTGACCCCGGCGTTGACCACAGCCCGCCAGGCGATGATTTCCCGATCATGGGCATCGATGATGAAGGCGCCGCGGACGATGTCGCCGTTCCAGCAGGTGAACTCAAACCCGTCGCTGCACCAGCGCAGGTTCGAGCGCATCACGATGATCTTGCCGTCGTGCACATGCTCGGGGCGTTCGGAATATTCCCGCGCCAGCAGCAGGTTGTGGGCCTTCATGATCCGGTAAACCCGTTTGTGGTTCACGGGCGCCAGGCTTTCCGCCCGCAGTTGGCGGTTCAGAAGCGCCGTGATCCTGCGATAGCCGTATGTGGGACGCGCTGACACGAGCGCCATGATCAACGGCACCACCGCCGCGTCTTGCGCCTTGTGATAGCGCCGACGCGGCTTCGCCCTGCCTTGCAGGCGGTCGATCAGGTTGGAACGGGCCACCCCCAGGGTCTCGGCGACGACCTTCACCGGAAACCGTCCCTGAGAGGCGACCGCGCGAGCAAGGTCGGTTTTTTTGAGCGTGCCTTGTCCAGGGCCTCGCGCAGGATCTCGGCCTCCAGCGTCTTGCGGCCGAGCTGGCGCTCGAGTTCGCGGATCCGGTCTTCCATCTGCCGGACGGTCCGGTTGCTGGTCACATCGTCATCTTCCGACACGGCCACGGCTCCCCCATCCAGCATCAGGCGGCGCCAACGATAGAGCAAGTTCGGGGCAACGCCATTGCGGCGGGCGACTACCGAAATGCTGGCCCTCTTGTCCAGCGTCTCCTCGACAATGCGCAGCTTCTCGGCCGCGCTCCAGCGACGACGGCGGCCGCCGTCGGTGATGATCTCGATCTCAGACATGATCACATGCTCAGGCATATGCCTAAGCCTCCATGATTATGCCCAGGTGTCCGGTCGAAAAGGGGGCCAGTTCAATGATGAACTCCGGCTGGGGCGGACGAACGGCGGGCGCACCCAGGACGGCGGCCGGCGCTTCGCCATCCTGCGCTGCGCCAAGATCAAGAATCTTGGCAACATGGGTGCCAGCCTTCAGCACACCTTCCGCGAACGGGAAACCCCGAACGCCGATCCCGCCCGCATCCGCGACAACACCGTCCTCGTCGGGGCCGAGGACAGCCGCGGGGTGCTGGACGCCTGGCGGGCCCGCGCCCCGGAGAAGATCCGGGCCAATGCGGTTCACGGGCTGGAGTACTTTATCGGCGGCAGCCCGGGCGCATTGAATGCCATGAGCCGCGAGGACCAGGACGCCTACTTCCGCCGCGCCCTGGAGTGGCTGGAGGAGCGGCATGGCAAGGAGAACGTCCTGTCGGCCGTGATCCACCGCGATGAGGCCACTCCGCACATGACGGTCATGACCATCCCGCTCGATGATCGCGGCAAGCTTAACGCCCGCGCTCTGGTCGGTGATCGCGGCAAGCTCTCGGCGATGCAGACCGACTTCGCGGAACAGGTCGGCAGGCCGCACGGGCTCGAGCGCGGCGTGCAGGGCTCGAAAGCGACCCATGAGCGGGTGAAGAGCGCCTATGCCCATCTCAATGACCCGGAGCATGCCGTGGAGCTCCCTGAGCGCCGCACAGGCAACTTTCTGGGCCGGGGGAAGGAGACGGACGCTCAATGGCGCCAGAGGGCCTCTGAGGCCGCCACAGGTGCTCTGGTGGGCGCCTGGTCGGCCAGGCGCCGGGAGCAGAGGGAGCATGAGGTGAAGATCGTTGCCCTCGAGCGGCAGACCATCGGTACGCCGGCGATGAAGCGTCAGCTCGAAACGCTCGAACGGGAGAAACGGGTTCTGTCGCGGGTGGTGGAGGGTAAGAACGCCGAGATCCGCCAGCTTCAGCGGGACCTGCGGCACCAGGAAATTGCCCTCGATGTGGCTTGGGAATACGCCACGCGGTTGGGAAAACGGCAAGGCATAGAGGAGAAACCGCTTAACGAGATCATTGAAAATCCATCAAGGAAGCCATCCGCATGGACGATGCCGAGCTCGCCAGCGCATCGAAGACAAGAGCTCCGCAGAAGATTAGGGCAACCCCTGCCCCAACCTCACTTCACAAGCCGTCTTCACTGCATACGCCGCAGTCGAAAGCCTCCAAAGTGGTCTCGGTGGATCATGAGCGCCAAGAAGAAACGACGATGCAGCAGCGGACCAAGGCAAGGGACGAAGGCTGGGACGATGGACACTGAGGCGGTTTCGTTTCAGTCTTGCCCCAGAACCCTGGCTTCTCCTGTGAACGATCCTGCCTCGCCCATCGCCGCGGCTAAGGACTTGAACCGGTCCTCCCGAGCGCCCTGTCCGGTCCCTTACCCGTTCCCGAATTGCGTCAGCAGCTCGATAGGGTGTTAAGCCGCGCCGGGCAAGCTACCGCGCGGGTGCTTTCCGGGCTTGGCGATGCCTGCTGGCAGATTCTTTGCGCTGGTCCGTCGAGCCGGCCTATCCCCCTGCCCCGCCGATGTGCTGTCCTAACGATGGCCGGACAGCGTTGGGGAAGCTGACCCGCACAGTCCGCCCAAGGCTGGACCTGGTCTGCCGGTAAACCTTTGCTTAGACGCGCTCCTCAGGTCACACAGACGTCCTGCGGATCGAGACGGGTAGTGCGAGAGGTGAGGCGCGCAATTTTCAGACCTCAGACGGCCCGCGGGCTGTAAGCGTCCGTCCTGGCCGCCCTGCCGCGGGGTGAGAGGGGCGGATAGTGTCCACCATCGATAGTGGACACTATGGTGATGTCGTGGCGCGTCGGACGAAGCGGCTCTGGACGGACGAGGAGAAGCGGTCGATCTGCTTCCAGACGGCTGCGCCGGGTGTTTCCGTGGCCCAGGTTGCCCGGCGCTACGCGGTAAACGCGAACCTGATCTTCAAGTGGCTGCGCGATCCCCGTTATGCGCCGGACCCCGCCTCGGCTCCGCCCCTGCCAGAACAGGCGCGCTTTCTGCCGGTAGAGATTGTCGCGGAGCCCAGGTCTGCCCCGGCAGGACCTGCCGCCGACAGTTGCATCGAGATCGAGCTCGCGGGCGGGCATCGGATGCGCATCAGTGGCAACTACGATCCTGGGGCGCTCGCGCGGCTGATCCGGGGGCTCACGGTATGATCCCGGTTCCGGCGAACACGCGGGTCTGGTTGGCCGCCGGGGTGACGGACATGCGCAAGGGCTTTGCAGCCTTGGCGGCGCAGGCCGAGGCTGTGCTGAAGCAGAACCCATTCGGCGGGCATCTTTTTGTCTTCCGGGGCCGCCGGGGTGATCTGGTCAAGGTCATCTGGTGGGACGGCCAAGGGGCCTGCATGTTCATGAAGCGGCTGGAGAAGGGCCGGTTCGTCTGGCCCTCGGCCAAGGAGGGGAAGGTGGCACTGACGCCTGCGCAGTTGTCGATGCTGCTGGAGGGGATTGACTGGCGGGCCCCGGAACGGACGTGGCGGCCTCTGGCGGCGGGATAGTCCACAGGACCTGTAATCAATGATTCCCACAAGGAATCCCGTGGGATAAACTTCCCGCATGCTCGATCAGACCCTGGCCCTGCCGGAAGACCCAGAGGAGCTGCGCAGCTTCACCGCGCGGCTCTTGGCCGAGGTGAAGGCCCAGGCGATCCTGATCGAGAAGCTGCGGCACCAGTTGGCAGGGCACCGCGCCCACCGGTTCGGGGCATCGTCGGAGACGGCAGAACAGCTTCAACTGGCGCTGGAGAGCAGCGAGATCGCTGCTGCCGCGATGACCGCCCGGATGCGACTGCCGGACATCGAGGAGAAGGACAAACCCAAGCGCCGCCCGATCCCGGATCATATCCCACGGATGGAGGTCGAACTCGGCCCCGGTGCCGAGGCTTGCGCCGATTGCGGAGGCCGTCTGCGCCGGATCGGGGAGGATGTCACCGAGGAGTTGGAGTATGTTCCCAGCCGGTTTATCGTGAACCGGATCGTCCGGCCGCGCCTGACCTGCACCTGCTGCGAACGGTTCGTCCAGGCCCCGCTGCCCTCTCGCCCCATCGAGCGTGGCCGCCCGGGGCCGGGTCTGCTGGCCCATGTGCTGGTCAGCAAGTATGCAGATCACTTGCCGCTCTATCGCCAGAGCCAGATCTTCGATCGTGAGGGGCTCGATCTGGATCGCTCGACGCTGGCCGACTGGGTCGGCAAATCCACTGCCTTGCTTGAACCCCTCGCTGACGCCATCGGTCGCCATGTCCTGTCGGCCGAGGCGATCTTCGCCGACGACACGCCGGTCAGCATGCTCGCCCCGGGCACCGGCAAGACCCGCACCGCCCGGCTCTGGACTTATGCCCGTGACGAACGCCCTTGGGGCGGCTCCGCGCCGCCCGCTGCCTGGTATCGCTTCTCGGGCGACCGCAAAGGCCAGCACCCCAAGGATCACCTCGCCCGCTATCGCGGCTGGATGCACGCCGACGGCTATGCCGGGTTTGAAGACCTCTACCGCTCAGGCGCCATCCGCGAGGTCGCCTGCATGGCCCATGTCCGGCGCAAGTTCGTCGACATCCACCGATCCCAGGGCTCTCCGATAGCCCAAGAGGCCATAACTCGGATCGCCCGGCTCTATGCCGTGGAGAAGGAGGCCCGTGGCGCTCCGCCTGATCGCCGTGCCGAACTGCGACAGGCCCATGCCGCCCCCGTCTTCGACGAGCTGGAGGCGTGGCTGGCGATGCAACTCACCACGATCTCAGGCAAATCCCCGCTAGCCGCCGCCATCCGCTACGCCCTGACCCGCATGCAGCGTCTGCGCCCCTACCTCGACCACGGCATTCTCGAACTCGACAACAACGCCGCCGAACGCGGCATGCGCGCCGTTGCCCTCGGCCGCAAGAACTACCTCTTCGTCGGCTCGGAAGCAGGCGGAAAGGCCGCCGCCATCGCCTACACCCTCATCGGGACAGCCAAGCTCAACGCCGTCGATCCACTCGCCTGGCTCGCTGATACCCTGGCCCGCATCCCCGACTACAAGATCACAAAGGTCGACGATCTGCTCCCATGGCGATGGAACGGGTAGCGGTCAGGCCGGACGCTTACGCTTTCTTCATAGCCATTGCGGATGATCTACTCTGTTTGGGAAGTTCGGCGGCAGTTATCCACAGGCCGGAGCGAGGGTGAATCCCTTCAAGAGTTCTAGATTCTAGATTCTAAGATTCAGGGCCGAATCCACTTATAAGTTCATGCACTTACCAGTCATAATGTGAGGAATTCGGGGACTCCGGTGAGGAATTCGGGGAATACTGTGAAGGATTCGGGGGATACTGTGAGGAATCCGGGCACAAATGTGAGGAATTCGGGGACTAGTCTTCGATCAGGCCACCTGCCCCGCTTCTCAGTTCGCGCCGGGTCTCTCGTGAAAGTCGGCTGGCACTTGCCAGCGGATCTACGATGCCGACGACGGTGGTAGAGATTCGTGCCTTCCTGCCGACCTTCGACCTGTTCACCTCTTGCCAGGCAAGGTCGGCATCCTCCTTGGACTTGGTCCACCAAGCCAAGCGGATGTGTGTTACCTTCTTGCCAGTCTTTACGGGCAGGATCGAAGCGCCAAAGGGGGCGAGTGCGTTGATCTCAAGCATACAAGGCTTGATGACGTGCTTGTTCAGGGCTCCGAAGGCGGCATATTTGCCGTCCTCAACCCCAAGAACCTCACGGAATTCATCGACCGTCAGATCGCGATAGGTCTTGCGTGCCAGGCCAGACATCTGGGCGAGGTTCTCGTAGAGACTGATCGAGTACTTCGAGTTGAATGCCATCAGGACAGGCAACGCGATTTTGCCCCAGATTGCGGAGTCACGAAGGATCTCGACGAGGCGCTTGTCGAAACTGAAGGTCAGGACACCTGAAGCTCGATCAGGATCGTCCAGATCATTACCGCCTAGGAACTGAACCCGCCTGGTTTTGCCGTCCGGAAGCTTGACGGTGAGGATAGCCTTCATCAACGCGATGATCGCATCCTCGACCAGTTCGTACCCTTTGTGATCGTCGGATTTTAGATCGTCGATCTCGATGCTGTAGTCTTTTCCCTCCTCGATGCCCTGCAGGTGCGCAGCATGCCAAAGCAGCGTGATCGCACGCCGAGCATTCAGGCTGAGCGTCTGGTGTCCGGTGATCTGGATCAACTCCGCAGGCTTGGTAGCTTCGTCGCGACGCGGGGTGATCTCAAGCACCTTCAAGGATTTTGCCGACGAGGGTTGCATAGTCACACCATAGCCGCACGAGAGAAAAAGTGAAGAGCCGATGAAGAGAATTCACACTTCCCCGAATTCCTCACATTTACAACCATCCACCAAACTTCAGGCGAGAAAGATAACCAATTAGATCAAAGCACTAAACCAACCGGTGATCGGCGGCCCCTCATGTGCCCGAATCCCTCACAGTTAGCCGAACAGGTGGGGTTTCGGCCCGCCAACCTCCCGTCGAACGCTCTCCATTGCGTAACTGCGTAGTTGATAATAGCATATCTGCGTATCAAAGGATTTGCGTGCTGTCGTAGGAGCGTGGTTGCGCGTATACGAGGGTACTAAAACAAGTAATTATGCGCTTACGTAAGATCGGGAGCAGACCCCATGAAGACAGTCGTTGTTGCCGCTCAGAAGGGAGGGGCAGGGAAGACAACCCTGACCCGCAACCTGGCCGTCGCAGCGTCCATGGAAGGGAAGCGGGTGCTTTGTCTGGACCTTGATCCCCAGGGTTCTCTCCGCGCCTGGTGGAACAGTCGAGAGGCTGACGCCCCTTCCATGCTGGACCGGGATCCGCAGCCGAAGGATCTTGCGGCGACGCTGAGGGCCGTCGGGAAGCAGTTCGATTTCTGTTTTGTCGATACGCCGCCGGCTGCGCCCGAGTGGCTCTCTGAGGTCCTGGCTGCTGCAGATCTGGTCCTGATCCCGGTCAGGCCATCGCCTGACGACCTGCGTGCCGTTGGTGCGACCATCGCTGCAGCGACCAAGGCGAAAGCCTCCTTTGCGTTTGCTCTGTCTCAGACCCCGCGGGCCAGGATCACCGAAGAAGCCGCTCGGGTTCTCGCGCAGCATGGGCGCGTCGCGCCGGTCAACATCGCTCAGCGCGTGAGCTACGCCGAAACCGGCGCCACAGGGCAGGGGGTCGCTGAAACCGCCGATGACAAGGCGGCGGCAGAGATCGCCGCTCTTTGGGACTATGTGAAAGGGATCGTGAATGGCTAAGAAGCCGATTGCCCTCGATGGACTTCTGAACACCAGCGCCGAACCGGTCGTGACCGGAATT
The DNA here is from genome assembly GCF_012689545.1 of Paracoccus sanguinis. Taxonomy (NCBI): domain Bacteria; kingdom Pseudomonadati; phylum Pseudomonadota; class Alphaproteobacteria; order Rhodobacterales; family Paracoccaceae; genus Paracoccus; species Paracoccus sanguinis. Next base: position 19,246 of record NZ_CP051544.1, on the reverse strand, counting down.
CCCCAGCGTGGAGCGCTTCCGGCAGCAGATGCCAGGCCAGCTCCGAAGAAGCGTGCGGGGGAAAAGCGCCTGACCTTGGCACTGGATGGCGAGACCTATCGGCGTCTGCGCCTGCACGCCGCACAGACGGATCAGACGCACCAGGACATCCTTGAGTACGCATTGATGCAATACCTTAACGGCACAAATGCGTAATCGCGCTACTGCGCGAGTACGTGTTTACGTAGATACTTACGGTTCGCGCCTTGACTCGGCACTTGTCGTCGCGCAGCATAAAAACTAGTTATACAACCAGTTCACTGGAGGTTGCCGTGCGCGAGATAGGTGCCTTTGAAGCAAAAACTCACCTGTCCGAACTTCTCGCAGCTGCTGAAGCAGGGGAGTCGATCATCATCACACGGCGCGGAACGGCCGTGGCGCGCTTGGTCCCGGCGGGGCAGGGGGGTGATCGCGCCTCGGCTCTGGCCCGTGTCGCCACCCTGCGCCGCCGACTTGGCAGCATGGTGCCGCTGACGTCCGACGAAATCTTGTCGGCACGAGACGAGGGCCGTCGCTGAATGCTGATCCTCGACGCTTCGGCGATCATCGGCTGGATCATGCCTGATGAAGCGGGGATCGACCTTGAGCCTCTCATTGCCCGAGGAGAGCAGCTGCTGGCGCCGTGGCTGATCTGGGTCGAGCTGCGCAATATCCTGATCGTCAGCGAGCGCCGCGGCCGTTTGCCCGCCGGCATGGGTGACCAGATCGCCGACGCGGTGGATGCGCTGCAGATCCAGCTCGACAGCTCTGCCTCGAGCGCGGTGGTCATGGACCTTGCGCGCCGACATGGGCTGACCGCTTACGACGCGCTCTACTTGGAAGCTGCGCTGCGACACGGCGCCATGTTGGCCACCCTGGACGGAAAGTTGCGGGCTGCTGCGGTTGCCGAGGCTGTCGCGCTGGCCGGGTAAGAAGACGTTGGAAATGCCTTTCTGATCCGCGTTTTTCAGACCGACCGCCGCATCGGCGTATGGCTGCGCTGACCCGCCTCACGCGCGGCGTATGGTATTCTGGCTGACGCGAAACAGCCGGGCGAGCTCGGCGATGGAGCGCCGATCGTCGTCGCGCAGGCGGCGCACTTCGGCGCGCTGCTCGGGCGAGAGGGCAGGGGGCCTGCCTCCCACCCGACCGCGGCGCCGGGCGGCGGCAAGACCCTCGCGCGTGCGCTCGGCGATCCGCTCGCGCTCGAACTGGGCAATCGAGGCGAAGACGTGGAACACCAGGCGCCCGGCCGGGGTGGTGGTGTCGATGTCCTCGGCCAGGGACCGGAAGCCCGCGCCCGCCGCCTGGATCCGGGCGACAATCCCGAGAAGGTCCTGGAGCGAGCGGCTGAGGCGGTCGTACTTGGTCACGACCACCACGTCGCCGGGGCGCAGCTGGTCGATCAGCCGCTCGAGTTCTGGCCGGGCAGTGCGCGTGCCGGAGACCTTCTCGGCAAAGACCCGCCCCGCGCCCGCGGTCTCAAGGGCCGCCAGCTGAGCGTCGAGGTGCTGGTCCTCGGTTGAGACACGCGCATAGCCGAGGATCATGCCCAAACCCTTCAACAACCTGCCGGGTTTAGGCAAGGAGTTGTGGCGCGGTCAAGGAGGGGAAGCGCGCGCACTTCCAAAAACGGCCGTTTTCGATCAATCGAACCGGCTTGACGAACAGATACGATTCCATGATTCTGGAACTATGGAATCATCATCAGCCCTCACGGCCTTCGCCGCCCTCTCGCAGGACATGCGCCTGCAGGCGCTTCGCCACCTCGTGGCCGCCGAACCTGACGGCCTGACCGCCGGCGAGATTGCCGCCGCCCTCGATGCGCGCCCCAACACCCTCTCGACGAACCTTGGCGTGCTCAGCCAGGCCAACCTTGTGCGCTCGCAGCGCGAGGGGCGGCAGATCCGCTATTTCGCGCGGCTCGACACGATCGGGGCGCTGATCGGATTCCTCACCGATGACTGCTGCGGGGGAAACCCGGCGGTCTGCGGCCCCCTTACCCGGTCCCCGGAGCCGACCATGCACGATGCCCCCTTCAACGTCCTGTTCCTCTGCACTGGCAATTCGGCCCGATCGCTGATCGCCGAAGCGGTGCTGAATGCCGACCCTTCGGGACGGTTCCGCGCCTTTTCCGCCGGGTCGCAGCCGGCGGGCATCCCGAACCCGCGAACGATTCAGCTGCTGGACCGGCTTGGCCATGACACCTCGCAGCTGCGGTCGAAATCATGGGACGAATTCGCGGCGCCCGATGCGCCTCGGATGGATTTCGTCTTCACGGTCTGCGACGCGGCGGCGGCCGAACCCTGCCCCTACTGGCCCGGCCAGCCGATGAGTGCGCATTGGGGCGTTCCCGATCCTGCGGCGGCGACCGGCTCCGAGGCGGAGATCGCCGCCGCCTTCAACGCCGCCCACCGCACGCTGGCGACACGGATCGGCCTGTTCACCGCATTGCCGATCGGCTCGCTCGAACGCATGTCGCTCAAGCGCAAGCTGGACCAGATCGGCGAGGCCCGGCCATGAGCGACGCCGCCATGGACCGGCCCGCTCCGTTGGGGCGCTTTGAACGCTGGCTCACCCTCTGGATCGCGCTGGCGATCATTCTGGGCATCATCATCGGCTCGATCGCCCCCGGCCTTGTCGGCTCGATCGCCGCGGCCGAGGTCGCCGGCATCAACCTCGTGGTGGCGGCCCTGATCTGGGCGATGGTCTACCCGATGATGATCGGCGTCGATTTCGGCGCGGTCGCCAACGTCGCCCGCCAGCCCAGGGGACTGCTGGTCACGCTGGCGGTCAACTGGCTGATCAAGCCCTTCACCATGGCCGCGCTGGCCGTCCTGTTCTTCGAGCACGTGTTCGCCCCCTGGATCGCGCCCGAGGACGCCGCGCAATACATCGCCGGGCTGATCCTGCTGGGCGCCGCGCCTTGCACGGCGATGGTGTTCGTCTGGTCGCAGCTGACGCGGGGGGACGAGACCTACACGCTGGTCCAGGTCTCGGTGAACGATCTCGTCATGGTGGTGGCCTTTGCCCCCATCGTCGCATTGCTGCTGGGCGTCACCGACATCGCCGTGCCGTGGCGGACGCTGGTGCTGGCGACCGTGCTTTACATCGTGCTGCCACTGATTGCCGGCCTGATCACCCGCCGCGCCCTGGGCTCCGAGGCCGCCGTTGACGCCTTCATCGCGCGGGCCAAGCCCTGGTCGATCATCGGTCTGGTCGCGACGGTGGTCATCCTCTTCGCCCTCCAGGGCAACGTCATCCTCGACCGGCCTCTGGTCATCGCGATGATCGCCGTCCCGATCCTAGTCCAGAGCTATGGCATCTTCGCGCTGGCCTACGCCGCGGCCTTCGCGCTCAAGGTGCCGCACCGGATCGCCGCGCCCTGCGCGCTGATCGGCACCTCGAACTTCTTCGAACTCGCCGTCGCCGTGGCGATCAGCCTGTTCGGGCTCAACTCGGGCGCGGCGCTGGCGACCGTGGTCGGGGTGCTGGTTGAGGTGCCGGTGATGCTGACCCTGGTGGCGTTCGCCAACCGCACCCGAGAACGCTTTGCTGGGTGACGAGCCAGCCAGGATGAGTGGAAGTTTTGGCAGTCTCCCATAGGGTCGTTTTTGACGCTTCGTATCCCATCGGGTTTATACTTCCATCGGCAGTCAGATACCGTTGCGGGATTGGTGGTTACCTGTCACAACTGTCAGAGAAAACGTAGGCGGAGGATTATGCCATGGACGACGGCCGGGTTTGGGCGTTTGAGTAAAGCCTCTGGCGGGCTTCAGAAGAGCGGTATGACAGTCGTGTCGACGATAACTGCGTTTTAGCCATACTCCTTGGGTGTTTGCTGGGCCGGCAGCCATCGAGGCAGTTAAGCATACGCCCGACTGGGACGAGGTCAGCTTTTCGGACCAGCAGGTGATGCGGCCAGAGGAAGGCATGATCGTGGTCGGCTATCGCGTCAGGGCGGCAAAGGGCGAACGGCGGTTCACGGCCGCCTGCACATCGGTGTACCGCCGCCGGGCTCACGATGACTGGACGGTCGTCCAGCATGCCCAGGTCGCGCTCGACGACGAGACTTGATCAGCACATCCCATCGGAGATGACGTCGATCTGCCTCTTCCGCCGCGATATGCGGCTGACCGATAACCCCGCGCTGGCGGCAGCGGCGGCCAACGGACCGGTCTGCGCTGCCTTCTGGGTCGATGCGGTGCTCCGTGCCCAAGGTGCTGCCTCCCGGTGGCGGGTTGGGGAGGCATTGAAGGCCCTGGATGTCGATCTGCGCCGCCAGGGTGGCGCCATGACCGTCGTTGAAGGTGATGAAGCTGCAGTATTGGCCTTGGCGTCGGCGATCGACGCGCGCGAGGTTCATGTCTGTGACTGGCCAGCGCCGGCGCGCCTTGAGGCCGATCGTCTTCTGGCTCGAACCCTTGAGGCCTCCGGCCTCCGGCTGGTCGTGCACCATGCCCATACGCTGCTACCTCCCGGCGCCGTGCAGACCCGGCAGGGCAAAGGCTTCCGGGTCTTCACGCCATTCTCAAGGGCCGCCCGGACGGTCGGTGCCGCACCTCCGCGTCCTGCACCGTCGGGGGTGTGCTGGATCGTTCCGGCAGGACTTCCCCCGGGGTTCGCGGCCACGATCCCGGACCTTGCCCCGGATATGGATCGCGGGGCCGATGTCGTGAACGCGCACAGCCCGCCGGCAGGCGAAGCGGCAGCAACGACTCGGTTGGCTCAGTTCATCAGCCGGTCTGCGGACTACGTGGCTGGACGTGATAGGCTGGACAAGCAGATGGCAGGCTCCGGGCTCTCCGATGCCTTGGCGGTAGGAGAAATCTCTCCGCGGACCGTTTGGGCCGCCGCGCAGGATATCGCCTGCGACCCCGAACATGCGCCTGCGGCCGAAAAGTTCATGAGTGAACTGCTGTGGCGCGACTTCGCCTGGTCGCTTCTGATCGAGGCGCCTTGGATGGAGAGCAAGACATGGAACCCGCGCTTCGTAGGTTTTCCGTGGCGCGAGGTACGGGAGGACCTGACTGCCTGGCAGCGGGGTCAGACCGGCGAGCCTCTCGTCGATGCCGGTATGCGCGAGTTGTTTGTTACCGGGCGGATGCACAATCGCGCTCGCATGGCGGCGGCGAGCTATCTGACCAAGCACTTGCTGATCGACTGGCGCGCGGGGCTTGACTGGTTCGCTGACACGTTGATGGACTGGGATCCCGCGTCGAATGCAACGAACTGGCAGTGGGTGGCAGGCTCGGGGCCGGATGCCTCTCCGTTCTTCCGGATATTCAACCCGGCGACCCAAGCCGAGAAGTTCGATCCTGACGGGGTCTATCGTCGACGCTGGCTCTATGGCTGGCAGGGCAGCAAGTCGGACGGCGCGCGCGCGTTCTTCGACGCGGCTCCCCGGTCTTGGGGGCTGGACCCATCACGCGGCTACGACCTGCGTCCGATCATCGGGTTGGCGGAAGGGCGCCTTCGCGCTCTCGCGGCATTCGAGCAGGTTTGATCGCAGCGAAGTCCGGCGTCTTCAGCCAGCCCATTTGCAGTGCTGCGGCCTAGTTGCCCTGACCTCGTCGCTCTCTGACCATTTTCAATTCGAAGACCCTAGAGACGACCCTGCCCGTTCCATGGCCGCAAAGGCGCGGCTCAATGCCCGCCAGGAGCGCGAGCAGGAGAAGCGTTTTCTTCTTCTCAGATGAGCACGGATCATGATGCGTCCATCCAATATTGACAGGCATAATTTGGCGTCCCCCCGCCTCTGGCGCGTCGGGGCCCGTCTCTAGTCCTGCCCGCTGCGCGGCCGTGATCCAAGCCAAGCGGGGCGATGCGGGCGGATGCGGCGTGGGGTGATCCGTCTCGTCCCGAGCCAGCTCCGCAAAAAATGCGGGTTCAGAGAAACCCACCGGAAGGGTGGTGGGGCAGGGGTGCCGCCGTACAGCCGCACCCCCTTGGCGTCAGAGCGATCCGGCGCCCTGCATGGCGGCCTTGGTCAGACGCTCGGCGATCTCGAACATCTCTTCTGGGGCATAGTCCGGGGTAAACGCGCAAGGCTCGCCGGTCAGGTCGTGGATCTTGCCGCCCTCGGGCAGGCCATCCACCACGACCAGCTCGCCCGGCGGGTCGGTCGGCAGGGCGTGCTCGCCTTCCCAGATGCCGCGCATCGCCTGATAGTCACCGGGCGAGAAGGTATACAGCCGCCGGTGCGAGCCCTCGACCAGGTACTTCTGGCACTCGGGGATCTTGTCCAGCGGGATGTTCGGCGTCGGCAGCATCTGTTCGATTGCCACCCCGGTCAGCTTCTTGAGCGCCAGCGCATAGGCGTGGGCGTGGACCGACCCGCGCACCAGCAGATAGCCGCAGACCTCGCGGCCGGTGGCGTTGTCCTGGGTCAGCGATTCATAGACCCGCAGCTTGTGCAGGCGTGCGCCGCATTCCAGGTGGAAGTTGTGCAGAAGGTCGAACACGACGTTCCCCGTGGTCGTCACCATGTCGACGTTCCACGACATCGAGTTCGAGTTCACCGGCACCGCGCCCCCGGCATGGGAAAAGAACGAGGCCGCCGACCGGATGTCCTTCATCGCGGCGAACGGGGCGTCCGACACGTCGCCTCCGTCCGCTTCGTCCGCGCCGGGCTTGTCCGGCCCGTTGGCCAGCATCGCGATCCCGTGGGACACCAGCTCGACGTGACCCAGTTCCTCGGCGGTGATGGCGGCCACGAGGTTGTAGAAGGGCTTCAGCTTGGACTTCGAGCGGAAGTTGAAGCTCTGGAACATGTAGTTCCCGAGGGTGGACATCTCGCCGTACTTGCCGCCCAGCAGCTCCTGTAGGGCCGCGGCGGCGTTGGGGTCGGCCCGCAAGGGCCGGGGCAGTTCGGTCTGCAGTTGGTCGACGCGCATGAACATGGTGCAATATCCCTGATCTGGTTTCGGCCTGCGGCGGCCGTCGGGTTGCTGGGCGGATCGGCAGCGACCGCTCAGCCGTCGTTCGTGGACCGAGTGCGGGCGATCGCCGCCTGCCCGGGGGCGGGTCGCGGCCCAAGCCGGTCTCGCCCGTTTCGCGTGCATCCCCAGGGGGCGGGCAGGATCCCGGACCCGTGGATCGGCGTGATCACATGGGGCTGTGAAACGGTGCTGCGGATCTGGGCGGGGCCCGGCGAAAATACCCGTGCGGTCCCACCTGAAACGCGCGCGGGCCGCTTTGGCTGCCTCCGGACGGCAACTTTCGGACTGATGTTGGTTAAGTGCGCCGCGCCAGTCCTGCGGCGCTGAACCGGCATCGCCGGTCAGCTCCGCAGGATCGAGCCGCCGGGGGCATCGGGGCGCTGCCGTCGAACGTCGGGCCGGGCGCGGCTGCCGCTGGTGGCGCGGCAGATGGAAAGCTACGTGATGTACCGCGTCGAGTGCGGGCTGCGCTCGTCCGCCGTGCTGGGGTTCATCGGGCTGCCGACGCTGGGGTTCCAGCTGGCTGGGGCGCGAGGCGGCGTTGCTGCCGCTGCGTCCCGACGCGCCGCGCGGCGCGGTGCTGTGGCTTTGGGAACTGGCCCCGCGCCTGTCCGGCCGCTTCGTGGCGCTGTGCCTTTACCGGTGGGAGATCATCCTACGCGAGACGGCGGTCAGAGGCCGGGCCGGTCCTTGGCCCCCGTTGCCCCCGATGCACGGTCCTCGAACACCCGCTCGCAGCCTGCGGCAGCGAGCGCATCGAGCTGGCGGTCCATGATCTGACCAGCCTCTGATGTCGAGATACGGGCGTAGCCGACGAGAGCCATCGTCCGCCCCCTTTACTGCATCCTGATGTGCGACAAACATATGACCGCAATCTGTTATCGGAAACAGATTACTGCGATTTTATCGTAAGACGGACGGGCGCTCGGGGGCCCGCGCGCCCGTCGGCCGGACGGATTTGCGACAAACAGGCGTTTGTCGCAGGCTGGTCGTGTGATCTGCACATGTTGTGGCGGGTGCGCTGGCCGGGTCGAGCTTGCGCGGCCGCCTCGTAGAGTAGGAGCGTAGGAGCTTATCCCCGTGCCGCGAGATGCGCCCCTGCCTTAAGGGCTCCGCTCGCCTTTGGCCCTGTTGCGGTTTGCATACCGTCGCTTGGGCGCACTGCGCTCTGCAGACGGCGTTTAGGTTTCTCGGCCGTGTCCGGGGAACAGGTCGCTACTGCAGACCTCCCGCGCCGCTGCACGGGTGGTCGCGTGCAGGGGATGAGCTACTGCAGAGCAGCTTCGTGGCGCTTGTCAGTGTACGCCACGAGCGGGGCCGCCGCGCCTAGCGCTTCGGCACTAGCGCCAGGCCGCCGACACCCGAGGCGAAGATCACGGCAAGGCCCAGCAGGGTCAGCGGTTCCGGCCAGTCGCCGAAGACGAAGAACCCGATCACGGTGGCGGCGATCAACTGGAAATAGATGAGGGGCGCCGAGACCGTCGCCGGCGTCGTCCGGTTCACGACCACCAGCAGATAGTTGCCGAAGGCAGAGGCAAGCGAACTGACGATCACAAGCACCCAGACCCGCAGGTCGGTGCTTGCCGGAATGCTGGCAAGGCCCGCAGGCAGCAGCAGCACCGCCCCGATCAGCAGTTGCGAGCCGAGCAGGAAGGGCGGCGGATAGAAGGCGGTCAGCCAGCGCGTCGCGGCAAGATACGAGCCGTATAGCGTGCCGGCCAGCACCGCGAAAAGCATGCCGGTCCCCATCTCGCCGCCGGGCCGGACGACCAGCAGCACGCCGGCAAATCCCAGCGCCAGCATCACCGTGCGCGCCCAGGACACGCGCTCGCCCAGCAGCAGGGCCGACAGCACATAGGCCACGATCGGGCCGATGAAGAAGGCGCCAAAGACATTCGCGATGGGCTCGGTCCGAAGCGCGGTCAGGATCGAGGCGATGGCGCCGACGATCAGGGCCGCCCGCAGGATCAGCCGCCAGTCCAGCAGGCGCCCCAGGCCGGCCGCCCCCAGGCCCAGCATCCAGAACAGCAGCAGGGCCGCCAGCGCGAAGCGCGACCAGGCCACGAACAGCGGCTGCACCCCCGCCCCCGTCAGCAGCTTGCCGGCCGTGTCGCCGCAGACGATCGCCGTGGTGGCAAGGGCGACAAGGCCAAGAACCGTCAGGGGCGCAGGGCTCTGCATCAGCATTTCCTTCAGTCCGCATCGGCGCGCTATCCGGCAGCGCGCAAGGCCGGATCTGAACCCCCCGCGTCCCCGGCTGATGCAAGCCTGCCAAGTCCCGCAGACGCAGGGCGGGGCGGCAGGCCCACGGGCAGCGACCTAAGTTTGCAGGCAGGTTCAGAACATTGCCCAGCCAGATACCGGGAAGAAAGGAAATGATGAAGCCTGCGCATCGGGACACGGCCATGAAGACGTGACATGCCGGGCCGCGCCCCGCCCGGTCCGGTCCGCCGGTCGCGGCCGGATGGCAGCGGCGACGGTATCCGGGAAGACAGCAGGCGTTGATGTAGAGGGGCAGGACAGGCCGGAGCCGCCGACAAGGGGGCAACAGGCCGGTCATAGGTGCCCTTGGGGGGCGAGCCCTCGGTCAGCCCGGTGTTGGCCTCCTACGCGATCACGATCCGTCCCGCCCTCACGCAAAGCTGCAGCACCTGCCACAGTTCAGCAGTTAGCCGGGGCGGACGACCGCCTTGGCCTCGCATCCACCGGGGCGGTATCCATGCGGAAGCGCTCGGTGTCCTGCGGCCGGGTCCGGACGTGGCGCGGCCCCACGGTTGCGCGAAGCGCGTCAAGGAAGGCCGGACGGGTTCGACAGGCGCGGGGTCCGCCTTGAGGTCAGTCGGGGATCGCTGGGTCATGTTCGTGAGCTCCAGTCGGATCGGCGATGACGGGGCAGCCCGGACGCGGGATGGTCCGGGATGCGCATGACGGGCGGGACCGGCCTCAGCCGCCGATCATGAGGATATGCAGAAATCCGGGGCCGTGCGCCCCCCGGACATAGCTGCCCTCGATGTCGGTGGTGCCGCTGGGGCCGGTGATGAGGATGGCGTTGCGGGGCTGGGGCTGTCCCGCCATGCGCGCCGCATAGTCTTCGAGATGCGGCAGCAGGCTGCGTTCCTCGAGCACGACGATGTGGTGCAGCGGCAGGAAGGACAGCAGGATCGGCGCATCCACCCCGGAGTGGATGACCAGCGACCCGGTCTCGGCGATGCCCCAGAGGGCAAGCCCCAGGGCGGCCCTCTGGTCAGGCGCGACGGTGTCATGGGTGTCTATGCCCGTCCAGTCCAGAGCGGCAAGCGCCGGGGCCGGCTGCAGCGCCAGCGCCGGCGGCAGGCCATGTGTGTCCAGATAGCGTTTGACCGCCAAGGGGATCGCCGCCCTGTCGGGCAGATGGTCGAAACTCGTCCCGAGGGCCGAGGCTTTCCGCACAAACTCCGCCGCCAGCACCGCTTCGACAGGCCGGGGGCGGACGCTTTCGGGCGCATCCAGCAGGGCAGCGGCCTCGGCGGCGATGGCCTCGGCGGGTGGAAGGGGCGCCGGGCGGGCGGCGCGGATGGCGGCAAGGATGCGGTCGCGCGCGCTCATTTCCGCGCCTCCCGCCCCATCTGCCCGGCCCGCCCGGCCTGTCCGGCGCGATACTGTTCCATGAAGGTCCTCCCCGACGGGCGCGGCAGGTCGCGGTAGGCGGTCCAGCCGCCGGCCAGCGGCAGGCTGCCGATCCAGCCGCGCCGCCCGAACAGCCGCAGCGCCCGCACGCCGATGCGGCTGCCCAGGCGGTAAAGCCACGGCCGCCGCGCCGCCATGGCCCAGAGGCCAAGGGCCGCGCGGACGGACCGGGGCTCCAGCCGCTCGCGCCAACTGCGCGTGCGCCAGGCCCGCAGCAGCGTGGGCAGGGGGATCTCGACCGGGCAGACCTCGGCGCAGCGGCCGTTCATGGTGCAGGCATGGGGCAGGTCGCGGGATTGCGCGAGCCCGTCCAGAACCGGCGTCAGCACCGCGCCCATGGGACCGGGATAGGTCCCGCCATAGGCGTGCCCGCCGATCTGGCGATAGACTACGCAATGGTTCATGCAGGCCCCGCAGCGGATGCAGCGCAGCATGGGGCGGAACTCGTCGGCCAGCATCCGCGTGCGGCCGTTGTCCACCAGGACGATGTGCATCTCCTCGGGGCCGTCGGCGTCGCCGGGGCGTTTCGGGCCGCAGTGGAAGGTGGTGTACTGCGTCATCTCGCCACCCGTGGCCGACCGCACCAGCAGCCGCAGCAGCGCGAAGGCGTGGGCGGTGGATGGCACCAGCTTCTCGATCCCCGCCGTCACGATGTGGATGCGGGGCGGCGTGGTGGTCAGCTCGGCGTTGCCCTCGTTGGTGACGGTGCAGGTGGCGCCGGTGTCCGCGACCAGGAAGTTCGCCCCCGAGATGCCCACGTCCGCGCCCAGGAACTTGGCCCGCAGCTCGCGCCGGGCGCTTTGCACCATGGTTGCCGGATCATCGGCGGCGGGCGGCGGATGATGGGCTTCCTTGAACAGGATGGCCACCTGCTCGCGGGTGCGGTGCATGGCGGGCCAGACGATATGCGACGGCCGTTCGCCCGCAAGCTGGATGATGTGCTCGGCCAGGTCCGTCTCGACCCGCTCGATCCCGGCGTCGGCCAGCGCATGCGGCAGGCCGATCTCTTCTCCCAGCATGGATTTCGCGCGGGTGACAAGCTTCGCGTCCGCCTCAAGGCAGATGCGGGTGATGATGGCGCGGGCCTCGGCGTCATCACTGGCCCAGTGGACGGTCGCGCCCGCGGCGGTGGCGTTCCGTTCGAACATCTCGAGATAGTGGTCGAGATGGGCGATGACATGGTCCTTGATGGCGCGGCCCCGAGCGCGGGCGGCCTGAAACTCGGGGAAGGCGGCGACCGCGACGGCGCGCTTGCGCTCGGCGTTGCCGGTGGTCCGGTCGATGGCGATCTTCAGGACCGCGTTCTTCAATTCGGCGTCGGCGCGTTCCTTGAAGCCTTGCTGCGGGGCGTTCATGCTCAGCCCTCCTCGCCGATGGCGGGGCCGCCCGCGCGGCCGGCCAGAACCTCGATGGTGTGGAAGCAGCGGGTCTTCGCGCCGCGCCGGTGCAGCTTGCCCGCCATGTTCATCAGGCAGCCGAGGTCGCCCGACAGCAGCAGGTCGGCGCCGGTGCGCTCGACCGCCTCGGCCTTTTCGGTGACGATGGCGTTCGAGATGGAGGAATATTTCACGCAGAAGGTGCCGCCGAAGCCGCAGCAGACGTCGTTGCCCTCAAGCCCCCGCATCTCGAGCCCCTCGACCGAGGCGAGAAGCGCGCGCGGCTGCGCGGCGATGCCGAGTTCGCGAAGGCCCGCGCAGCTGTCGTGATAGGTCGCCGTCGCGTCAAGACGGCGGCCCTGGGGGCGGTAGCCCATGACATCTACCAGGAAGCTGGTGATCTCGTGGGTCCGGGCGGCAAAGTCGCGGGCGCGGGCGGCCCATTCCGGGTCGCCCGCCAGCAGTTCGGGATAGGCGTGCACCATCGTCCCGGCGCAGGACCCCGAGGGCAGCACGACATAGTCATGGCCCTCGAAGGCGGCGATGGTCCGGCGCGCAAGGTCCGCCGCGTCCTTGTCATCGCCGCTGTTCAACGCCGGCTGGCCGCAGCAGGTCTGGGCCTGCGGCACCTCGACCCGGCAGCCCGCTTCCTCCAGCAGCTGGATGGCCGCAAAGCCGATCCCGGGCCGGATGGCATCGACAAGGCAGGTGACGAACAGGCCGACGCGGGGACTGGGCTTTGCGGACATTTTACCTACCTCAGCTTCGCACGGCGACGGGGTTGGACGCGCGCCCCCGGTTCCGCGACATGAACAGCAGCACGGCCGCCGCCCAGACCGCCGCCGCGATCCACCACATGTTGAATCCCCCGGCCAGCAGCGCAAGCCCGATGAACCCGCCCTGGACGATGTAGTAGGTCATCGGGATCAGGGTCATGCGGATGATCTCGCCCTCGCGGTTGACGAGGCCCACCGTGGCCGAGGCGGCCACCACGTTGTGCACGCAGATCATGTTGCCCGCGGCCCCCCCGATGGCCTGCAGCGCCACCACGGTGCCCGCGCCCGCCGCGCCCATGCCGATCTGCTCGGCGGTCGAGAACTGGAACAGCGAGAACATCATGTTGCTGACCGTGTTCGACCCGGCGACGAAGGCGCCCATCGACCCGATCAGCGGCGCGAACATGGGCCAGGCCTGCCCCACCGCGGACGACACGCCCTCGGCCAGGACGATCGGCATGCTGGCCAGGCTGTCCGAGGCCGAGTTGATGAACACCTGCACCATCGGCACCGCCAGCAGCAGCGCGGGCGCGGCGGCGATCATGGTCGAACCCGAGGACCGCAGCGCCCGGCCATAGTCCCGCCCGCTCATCCCGTGCAGGAAGAAGGTGAAGATCGACGCAAGGATCAGCACCGTGCCGGGCAGATACAGAACCTGCACCCGCGCGTTGATCCCCGAGCTGAACAGGTTGTCCAGCGCCAGCGTCACCTCGGGCGAGGTGAGCCATGCCTTGACCGGTCCGACCGCGCGGGTCAGCACCAAAAGCGCCACGACCAGCAGATAGGGCGCCCATGCCTTCAGCAGCGGCATCACCGGACGGCTGGCGTGGTGATCCTCAAGGTCGTCCAGCTTGCCAACCCAGGCGTCGTCCCATTGGGTGCGGGGCGGGAAGTCGAAGATCTCCTTCGGCATCAGGAAGCCCGCCCGCGCCGCCGGAACGACGATCAGCAGGCCGATGATGCCGCCCAGAAGCGACGGGAACTCCGGCCCTAGGACGTTGGCGATGATCCAGTAGGGGATGGTGAAGGCGAGGCCCGCGAACAGCGCGAATTTCCAGATGCGGAAGCCTTCGATGAACGAGCGGTTGGATCCGAAGAAGCGCGTCAGCATCCCGACCAGTATCAGCGGGATCAGGAAGCCCACGAGGCTGTGGATGGTGGCGACCTTGACGGCGATCTCCAGCAGATAGTCGCTGTAGGCCATCGGCGCGATGGTCGACTCGACGATCTCCTGGCCGCCGAGGCCGGTGTTGACGCCGACGAGGATCGGCGTGCCGACCGCGCCGAAGGACACCGGCGTGCTTTGAATGATCAGCGTCACCAGGACCGCGGCCATGGCGGGAAAGCCGATCGCGACCAGCAGGGGCGCGGCGATGGCGGCGGGGGTGCCGAAACCCGACGCGCCCTCGATCAGCGATCCGAACAGCCAGGCGATGATGATGGCCTGCACGCGCCGGTCGGGCGAGATGCTGGTGAAGCCGCTGCGGATGGACCGGATGCCGCCGCTTTCCTCAAGCGTGAACAGCAGCAGGATCGCGCCGAAGATGATGTAGAGCAGGCTGATCGCGGTGATGGCCCCGTTGGCGGTGGCCCCCAGAACCTTGTTCAGGTCGGTGCCCCAAACCAGAAGGGCCGTTGCCGCCGTAACCAGGTAGGCCACGAACATCGAAAGCTTGGCCGAGCGTTCTAGCACCACCAGCAACAGGAACACTGTCGCGATCGGCAGCAGGGCCAGGATGAATATCAGGAAACCAGTCATCTTTCCTCCTCGGATCACGGGGACAGCCCCGCCGTCTTGTTGCTCCAGTGGTCCCCGGCGCGACCTCCCCGTGCCGGGCTTTCAGAAAACCGGGATGCGGGCGCGCCCGGCTCAGTGCCGCTTCTTCGGCGGGATCAGGTCGGTGATCGTGCCCTCGAACATCTCGGCGGCGAAGTTGACCGTCTCGCTCAGCGTCGGGTGGGGGTGGATGGTATGGCCCAGGTCCACCGCGTCGGCGCCCATCTCGATCGCCAGCGCCACCTCGGCGATCAGGTCGCCCGCGTTCGGCCCGACGATGCACGCGCCGATCACCCGATCGTCGGCCTCGTCGAAGATGACCTTGGTGATGCCTTCCGACCGGCCCAAGGACAGCGACCGCCCCGAGGCCGCCCAGGGGAACACCCCCTTGCCGATCTTGCGCCCCTCGGCCCTGGCCTGCGCCTCGGTCACGCCGACCCAGGCGACCTCGGGGTCGGTATAGGCGACCGAGGGGATCACACGGGCGTCGAAATGGCGGTTTTGCCCCGCCGCGACCTCGGCCGCGACCTTGCCCTCGTGCACCGCCTTGTGCGCCAGCATCGGCTGACCCACCACGTCGCCGATGGCGAAGATGTGGGGGACGTTGGTGCGCTGCTGGCTGTCCACGGCGATGAAGCCGCGATCATCGACTGCAACGCCTGCCGCCTCGGCCCCGATCAGCTTGCCGTTAGGGCGACGCCCGACCGCGACCAGAAGGCGGTCGAACGTGTCGGTCGTGGTCGCGCCCTTCTCGTCCTCGAAGGTGACGGTCAGGCCATCGTCGCCCGCCTTCACGTCCGTGACCCTGGTCTTCAGCAGGATCTTTTCATACCGTCCCTCGATGCGTTTGTGCAGGGGTTTGACGATGTCCTTGTCGGCGCCGGGGATGATCTGGTCCATCAGCTCGACCACCGTGATGCGGGTGCCGAGCGCGTCATAGACGCAGGCCATCTCCAGCCCGATGATGCCGCCGCCCAGCACCAGCATCCGTTCGGGGATGCCGTCCAGTTCCAGCGCGCCGGTGGAATCGATCACGCGGGGGTCGTCATGCGGGATGAAGGGCAGCGTCACGGGTTCCGACCCGGCGGCGATGATGCACTGGTCGAAGCTGACCGATGTTTTCGCCCCGTCCCGTTCGACCTCGATCATGTTCGGGCCGGTGAAGCGGCCAGTGCCCGTCACCACCTGCACCTTGCGGCCCTTGGCCAACCCGGACAGGCCGCCGGTCAGTTGCTTGACAACCGAGTCCTTCCAGCCGCGCAGCTTGTCGAGGTCCACCACGGGCGTGTCGAAGGCGATGCCGTGGCCGGCCATCTCTTCGGCCTCGGTGATGACCTTGGCGGCGTGCAGCAGCGCCTTTGAGGGAATGCAGCCGACGTTGAGACAGACGCCACCGAGGGTCGGGTTACGCTCGATCAGCACGACCTTCTTGCCGAGATCTGCGGCCCGGAAGGCGGCGGTGTAGCCGCCGGGACCCGAGCCGAGCACCACGACCTCGGCATGGATGTCGCCGCGCGCGGAGGCGGGGACTGCCGCCGGGGCGGGCTGCGGCCCGGCCGGGGCGTCAGTCGGACCGCCGCGTCCGCCATAGCCGCTGTCGGTGTTGCGCGGCTCGACCTCGCCCGTGGCGGCGCCCGCAGCCTCCTCCAACCTCAGGATCAGCGCGCCTTCCGACACCCTGTCGCCCGGCTTCACCGCAA
This sequence comes from Paracoccus sanguinis, assembly GCF_012689545.1. Taxonomy (NCBI): domain Bacteria; kingdom Pseudomonadati; phylum Pseudomonadota; class Alphaproteobacteria; order Rhodobacterales; family Paracoccaceae; genus Paracoccus; species Paracoccus sanguinis. The sequence continues at coordinate 2,992 of NZ_CP051544.1, read as the reverse complement.
TTGCCGCGATCCGGCCGGCGGCGGGAGAGGGCACCTCCATCGTCGCCTTGTCGGACTCAAGCTCGATCAGCGGTTGTTCCTCGGCCACCTCATCGCCCACGGCCACGAGGATGCTGATGACCGGCACGTCCTTGAAATCGCCAATATCGGGAACCTTGACTTCCATGACGTCGCCCTCCCTTACAGCATGATCCGGCGCACATCGCCGAGCAGGTGCCGCAGCGTCGCGGCGAAGCGGGCGGCCAGCGCCCCGTCCACCGCGCGATGGTCGTAGCTCAGCGACATCGGCAGCATGTTGCGCGCCACGAACTGCGCGCCGTCCCAGACGGGGGCCATCCGCGACCGGGTCAGGCCCAGGATCGCGACCTCGGGCGCGTTGACGATCGGCGTGAAGGACGTGCCGCCGATGCCCCCCAGGGACGAGATGGTGAAGGTCGCGCCCTGCATGTCCTGCGACTTCAGCTCGCCCGCGCGGGCCTTGGCGCTCAGCTCTCCCAGTTCCCTGGAGATCTCGATGATCCCCTTACGGTCGGCGTCCTTGATGACCGGCACGACCAGGCCGTTTGGCGTGTCGGCGGCAAAGCCGATGTTGTAGTAGGACTTGCGGATCAGCTTGTCGCCGTCGGGATGGATCGACGAGTTGAACTCCCAGTGTTTCCGCAGGGCCGAGACGCTAGCCTTGATGACGAAGGACAAAAGCGTGACGCGGTATCCGTCCTTCTTCGCCTCGTCGTCCAGCTCCTTGCGGTAGCGGTCGATCTCGGTGATGTCGGCGTCCTCGTTGTGGGTGACGTGGGGGACGTTCAGCCAGGACCGGTGCAGCGCGGGGCCGGACAGCTTCTTGATGCGCGGCATCTCGACGTCCTCGACGGGGCCGAACTTCGAGAAGTCCACCACCGGGATCGGCGGGATGCCCATGCCGCCCTGCGTGGGGGCCGCCGCCACGGGGGCGGCGCTGGCCTTCAGCGCGGCGGCCACGTCCTCGCGCAGGATGCGGCCCTTGCGGCCGCTGCCGTTGATCCTGCCGAGGTCGACCCCCAACTGGCGGGCGAAGGCGCGCACCGAGGGCGAGGCATGGGCCTTGCCGAAACCGCTGTCGGTGATGGCGCCCCCCGCCGGGGCTGCCGCGACCGGGGCCGCAGCAGACCCCGCCGCCGGGGCGGGCCGGTCCGGGATGTTCTGCTTGGGCGCGTCCTGCGCCGGGGCGTCAGCGGCCGTCACTCCTTCGGCCTCGACGGTCAGGATCAGCGCGCCTTCGGACACCCTGTCGCCCACGTTGACCGAAATCGCGGCGATCCGGCCTGCGACGGGGCTTGGCACCTCCATCGTCGCCTTGTCGGATTCGAGCTCGATCAGCGGGTCCTCGACGGCGATGCTGTCGCCGACATTCACGAGGATGCCGATGACCGGGACATCCTTGAAGTCGCCGATGTCGGGAACGTTCACTTCGATTGCCATGTGGTTCCTCCTCGTTCCCGATCAGACCAGCCGGGGGTTGGGCTTGCCGCCGTCGATGTCGTATCTGCTCAGTGCGTGCCGCAGCGTGGCCTCGTCGATCGCGCCCTCGCGGAACAGATCGACCATCGCCGCCGCCGCGATGTGGTTGGCGTCCACCTCGAAGAAGCGGCGCAGGTTCACGCGGCTGTCCGAGCGGCCAAAGCCGTCCGTCCCCAGCACCGTGTAGCGGCCCGGCACGAAGGCGCGGATCTGTTCGGCATAGTTCTTCATGTAGTCGGTGGCGGCGATGAAGGGGCCCTTCGCCCCTGACAGCGCCTGCGTGACATAGGGCACGCGCGGCGCCTCAAGCGGGTTGAGCCGGTTCCACCGCGCCGCGTCCTGGCCGTCGCGGGCCAGTTCGTTGAAGCTGGTGGCCGACCAGATGTCGGCAGTGACGCCGAAATCGGCTTCCAGCATGTCGGCGGCCTTGATCGCCTGCACCAGGATGGTGCCCGAGCCCATCAGGTTCACGTGCCGCTCTGCCGGCTGGGCGGCCTCGCGGAAGCGGTAGAGGCCGCGGATGATGCCGTCCTCGACGCCGTCGGGCATGTCGGGGTGGCTGTAGTTCTCGTTCATCAGGGTCAGGTAGAAATACACATCCTCCTGATCCTGGAACATCCGCGTGAGCCCGTGATGGACGATGACCGCCACCTCGTGCTGGAAGGTCGGGTCGTAGCTGATGCAGTTGGGGATGGTGCCGGCCAGGATGTGGCTGTGGCCGTCCTCGTGCTGCAGCCCCTCGCCGTTCAGGGTCGTGCGGCCCGCCGTGCCCCCCAGCATGAAGCCGCGGGCGCGGCTGTCGCCAGCGGCCCAGGCAAGATCGCCCACCCGCTGGAAGCCGAACATCGAATAGTAGATGAAGAAGGGGATCATCGGCACGCCGTGGTTGGAATAGGACGTGGCCGCCGCGATCCAGTCGGCCATGGCGCCGGCCTCGTTGATGCCTTCCTGCAGCACCTGTCCGTCCACCGCCTCGCGGTAGTAGGACATCTGCTCACGGTCCTCGGGCGTGTATTTCTGCCCTTCGGGGTTGTAGATCCCGATCGAGCGGAACAGCCCCTCCATCCCGAAGGTGCGGCTTTCGTCCGGCACGATCGGCACGACATGCTTGCCCAGGTTCTTGTCGCGGATCAGCGTGGTCAGTATCCGCACGAACGCCATGGTGGTCGAGATCTCGCGCTCACCTGTGCCGGTCAGCTGCGCCTGGAACGCCTCCAACGGGGGGATCTCCAGCTTCGGCGCCTGCGAGCTGCGCTTGGGGAAGTCCCCGCCAAGGGCCTTGCGGCGGTCGGCCAGATAGGCCTTCTGCGCGGTGTTCAGCGCGACGAACGGCGCCTTGGGCAGATCCTCGTCCGAGACCGGGATCCTGAAGCGGTCGCGGAAGGCGCGCAACTGCTCCTCGGCCATCTTCTTCTGCTGGTGGGTGATGTTCTGGCCCTCGCCGGCCGAACCCATGCCATAGCCCTTGATGGTCTTGATCAGCAGGCAGGTCGGC
>NZ_CP051545.1:0-6587 GCF_012689545.1 Paracoccus sanguinis | reverse complement strand
CGCAGGCGAACGGCGGGCGGCGTCGGGACGGAACCGACAGGAGGGCTTGTCCGTCAGGACGCATTTTCATGAGGCTGAGCGCTTGAACGGAGTGACCCGATGGGTCACATAGAGCTATGCAGGCAGTCGCAGAAACCCCGATCTTCACCCGGCAGACGGAGAGGCTGTTCAGCGAGGACGAAAAGCGCGAGCTGATCGACTTTCTGGCCGAGAACCCGCTGGCAGGCGACGAAATCCCCGGCACCGGCGGCGTCCGCAAGGTCCGGTTCGCGGCCTCGGGCCGAGGCAAGCGGGGCGGGGCTCGGGTGATCTACTACTACCTGGACGACACCATGCCGCTCTACGCGCTGCTGGCCTATGCCAAGAACGCGAAGGACGACATGAGCTCCGAGGAAAAGCGCATGGTGGCGTCCCTCGCCGCCGCGCTGAAAGCCGCATGGAAGGAGAGGAAATGAGCAGCTTCGGCGAAGATCTGATCCAGGCAATGGGCGAAGCCCTGGCCCATGCCGAGGGCAAGAGTCCCGCGATCTTTCACGCCCCCGTTGATCCGCGCGAGATCAGGACGCGGGCGAAGCTCACGCAGGCGCAGATGGCGCCGCTGATGGGCATGAGCCTGTCGGGCTACCGGAAATGGGAGCAGGGCCAGCGGCGCGTCTCCGGGCCTGCTGCGGCGCTGCTGCGGGTCATCGAGAAGGAACCCGGCGCGGTGCAGCGGGCCTTGGCAGGCTGACGAGGCCCGCTGAGCGGGCTCACTTTCCGGCTGCTGGCGGCTCCAGCCAGATCACGCAGGCGTCGTCGCCGGCTGGGCTGGTCATGAACTCGCCGCCGGCCCCCTTGCAGAAGATCTTTGGATGTTCCCCGAAGGCGCGGGCATCGGCCCGTCCCTGCAGCCAGATGTGCCCCAGAACGCCCAGGAGGGCTCCCAGAGCCACGAGGCCGCCCGCTACGGCAAAGACCCCACCCGACCAGTAGAGGGCCTGCCGGCTGCCTTTCAGGGCCTCCAGGCGCATCCTGTTGGCCGCGGCCCTGACCTCGTCCTGAAGCCCGGCCACGCCCTTGGTAGCCCCGTCCCGGGCGGCTGCCAGGGTTGCGTGGTGGGTTTCGTTGATGACCTGCTCGGCCCTGCTGAGGACTTTCGCGCTCCGGTCATGAGCCTCCTCGACGGAGGCCTGGACGGCGGCGCGCAAGGCGGCGGCTTCCTTCTTGGTCGTGGCGGTGGCGGTGAGGTTGGTTACGTCCTGGCGCAGGAGCCGCACCTGGTCGCTCAGGTCGTTGATGACCTGGGCAGGGCTTTTGGGCGTGTCGCTCATGCTTCGGCCGCCTTGGCGTCGAGGTCCGCGAGCAGCCCGGTCAGCTCCTTCTGGTCGACTTCGCGGGTGGCGTTCTTGCGCAGGGTGGCGGCCATCCAGCGGGCGATCTTGGGGTCCTTCAGGGCCTCGCTGGTGACGATGGCCCCAACAATGATCTTGCGGCGGGTCTCGGTGGCCTTGGCACGGGTCCTGAGGCGGGCAAGCCGAGCCTGAGCTTCCGCAATCTGCTGGTCAATGGTCCGCGCCATTCTGCAATCCTTTGTTCGTCAATGGTTGCCAGACTGGCCCCAGAGCAGCTACGCTGCAAGACACGAAGTGCCCACTTATACAAACCATTCTGGTTTGTGTGGGCAAGGGAACCCTCGCGTTTCCCTTGAACCCTTGACGAAGTGCAGCGCGACATGGCGATCTATCATCTGCGGGCCACGATGATCTCCCGCTCGGCCGGGCGCAGCGCCACGGGCGCGGCCGCCTACCGCGCGGGCGAGTTGATCCACGATGCGCGCACCGGGCTCGACTTCGACTACCGCGCCCGCAGCGGCGTCACCCATGTCGAAATCCTCGCGCCTGCCCATGCGCCGGACTGGGTCCACGACCGCTCCGAACTGTGGAACCGGGTGGAGGCCGCCGAGACGCGCAAGAACAGCCAGCTCGCCCGCGAGGTCCGGGTGGCCCTGCCGGCCGAGCTGAGCCACGAACAGCGTGTCGCGCTGGTCCGCGACTTCTGCCAGCGGTCCTTCGTGGACCGCGGCATGGTCGCGGATATCGCCCTGCATGCGCCGGGGCTGACGGGCGACGAGCGCAACCACCATGCCCACATCCTGCTCACCACCCGCGAGATCGCCGCGGAGGGGTTCACCGCCAAGAACCGCGACTGGAACGCCGTGGCGGTCCTGGAGGACTGGCGGGAGGCCTGGGCGCAGGACAGCAACGCCGCCCTGGAGCGGGTGGGCCACGCGCTGCGGATCGATCACCGGACGTTGGAGGCGCAGCGCGCGGAGGCGCTGGAGCTGGCCGCCGAAGCGCATGAGCGCGGCGACGAGGCGGCGGAACTGGCCGAGAGGGTGCGCGCCGTTGCGCTGGACCGGGAGCCGTTGCCGCAACTGTCCCTCGGGGCGTGGCAGCTCAAGGAGCGCGGGATCGAGATCGCGGCCGTCCGCGTCTGGCAGGAGGTCCGGGAGCGCGCCCTTGAGGTCGGGCGCGTGGCGCAGGAGCTGGCCGGCCATGCCCGCGAGTGGCTCGGGCGGGTGGCCGAGCGAGCACTGGAGGTCATGGAGCCGGCGCCCGATGCCTGGGGCGACTTCTTCGCAGAAGCGGCCGGCGGCGGGCTGCGCGACGACCTGTCACGCGATCTGGACCGGGAGCGGCACGCGCTGGAGCAGGCCGAGCGCACCCGCCAGCTGGAGCTCGAGCATGAACGCGCGGCCCATGCGCTCCGGGACAACGGGCTGGATCACGGGTTGTAGCTTGTGGAGCCGGGCAGGCCCGCCCCGGAGACCTCACATATCGAGGGGGCGGGCCTGCCCGGTCGTCGCTTTGGAGGCCATTGCGGACGGTCGCGATGTGGCTAATGTGCCGGAATAATGGTCTCGAAGGTCGCCCTACTTATCGTTCTTGGATCAGGCGCATTGCATGTAATAATTGCATTTGCTCTCATCCACGGGATGGGCCCATTGCCGCGAAACTATGACTCTGAGTGGACTTCCAGACTTTTTCGGGGACAAAACGGTAGACTGGCCTTCCTAGCAGCCTGCAATGGTGTTGTGACGCTTGTCGGATTGGCAATATTCGCACTGGCCAGACCTGCATAAATCTCGCAAAGGGCAGTTTTGTCCCGCATAGCAGCCGTTGCCAAGGCCAGCAACGTCAGCAAGTGGGAGAGACTTTGAAGGAACTATTTCAAGCCATCAATGTGCCGTTTCTGTTCTTGACGATCACAACGAGGCTCTGTTGCACAAATCGGGTGATGGCCGAGGTTCCCCTTCCCCCGGACAGACCTATCCCACAGCTTCCGTGACAGGCATGCCGAGGGCGGTGTAACCGTTCAGGACGGCAATACGGACTTGAAGTTCTGCAACCTGACGGTGGCGGTCTTCCACGGCTTTGCGTTTCTGCGGGGCGGGATCACGGCGTGAGCGCCGCGGTCAGCGATTGCATCGTGGCACTTGCGGGTGTCGTAGGCACCGTCTGCGGTAACGCTGCCGATCTCCTCGTCCGCCGGGATCTGGTTGAGCAGATCGGGCAGGACCGGGGCGTCACCGATGTGGCTCCCGGTGATCTCGACGGCCCTGACCTCCAGCGTTTCCTCATCGATCGCCAGGTGGATCTTGCGCCAGACCCGTCGCCTGGGACCGCCATGCTTGCGGGCGTGCCACTCGCCTTCGCCCTCGACCTTGATCCCGGTGCTGTCGACCAGCAGGTGCAGCGGGCCCCTGGAGCCCCGATACGGGATGTTGACGGCCAGGGTCTTCTGGCGCCGCGACAGCGTGCTGAAGTCAGGAACCGTCCAGTCGAAACCGATCAGCCGTAGCAGGCTCTCGACGAACCCGGTCGTCTGCCGCAATGCCATGCCGAACAGAACCTTCATGGAGAGGCAGGTCTGGATGGCGGCATCGCTGTAGGTCTGCTGTCGGCCACGTCGACCTGTCGCAGCCGCCTTCCAGATCATCTCGGGGTCAAACCAGATCGTCAGCGAGCCCCGACGCTTGAGCGCTTCATTGTAGGCCGGCCAGTTCCTGGTCTTGTAGGTCAGGCGTGTGGGTCTGCTCATGCCGACCAGCTACCATGCTGGACTCACAACATGAATCCCTGAAGCGATTTGTGCAACAGAGCCGCCCCCGCAGCTCAACCGGCCAGTTTGATTAAGACAATCAAATGTTGTGGTAATTTTATGCCAATATCCGAGGTTTGCGCGCGGGTTGTGCTAATTAGATATATTTTTAAATGCTAGCTTGATTAGCCGGAAGCTCTAATTTCTCGATTTATCGATTCTGCACTTTGCATGACCATAACTAGTACTGTGCCGGTAGTAGGGTGTCTCATAAGAACTTGGAGGCAAATGTCATCAGTCAAGCTGATCCAGTGGCAATCTATCAGCCTCACGAGCTTGTTCCGGTATTCAGTTGCCTCCTTGATTAACTCCTCGTGACCCTTATTGAACTTATTATCTCGTTGAGCATGTAGCATCCATCCGCAAGCTTGGTCATACAATCTGCAAAAATCGTCTTGCGTAAGAAATCCTTCAGTTATAGGAACTGCTTCAAATAATCCGTTTGGATGTTTAATGGGCTTGGTTTCTGCTGGGCTAGGGTAGAAACTCGGATTTTTAGTTTTTATAAACCGCAAGAGCTTGGTTGCATTGTACTCCTTCTTCAAGATCTTTTGAGAGAGCTCGTAACCATAGTGGTAGTGAGCGCTTAAGGATGCAAACATAATTAATTCAAGGCAGTGCCGCAACTGCAAGAAGATTACTTCAATGTCGATTTCCCTGTAGCTGGTAAGTGAACTTCCCGTCTCCAGTTCTGATAAGACTTTGTTGATAACATCAATCCGATGTCGGATTTCCGCCATGTAATTCTCGTATCTTCCTATTACAGATTTCTGGCTCGACATATTATTCTTATCCATAGAAAGATCTCAACCTTGCAGGATATAGGAAGAGCTCTTTGTTTTATTAGGCGAAAAATAATTTCTCCGACATGATAGTCTACTGGTTGTTTTGCAGACAGCCAACCTCCGCCATCCGGCTGTCGTGGACAAGGCGCGGTTTCTCGGGCTGCGCAGCCTTGATCCTTTACTCATGGGTCAGGTTCTCCAGAGGCCAGAGGAGGTACAAAGGGCGAAGGTCTTGTCGATGCAGGTAGGCCAAAGCCACCCACTGCACCGTCCTCTTGATTAAATTGAAAACACAACCTCCGCGCGATCCCCCGCCCCTTTGCGGCCCTTACCATAACACCGGTTACGCCCAACGCGGCACCCGGGGGTTGAGCGGGGGGGCATCAGGACCAAGGCCAACGCCACGTCTTGCGAGGCAGAAGGGCGGGTGGATCGGCAAGGGGCACGGCCGGTCGGTCGGTCAGTTTCTCGGCCAGGGTGCGCCAGCGGTCGCGATCTGCCTCGGCCGCGCGCACCAAGGCGGCGCGTTCCTCAAGCCGGGCTTCCATCTGGGCAATGGTCAGACGAGCCGTTTCCAGATTATTGGCAAGCGTGGACCAGTCCGCCTCAGTGCGGCCCATGGGACTGCCTCGGTCCGATTCGGACCGATCTGTGGGACTATCCCGGTCCGAACCGGGGCGGTCCATGGTCCATCGATCCAACGCGGTGCGCTCAATGCGCCACTGATTGCGATTGTCCCGTCTAGCCTCAAGCTGGTTGGCTTCTATCGCCCGCATAATGGTAGATTTCCCAACCCCTGCGACACGGGCCGCCTCGCGCGGTGACAGGGTTGTCCGGTCCTGTCCCACGGTCCGGTCCGGTCCGGTTCGGGTCACCTCCCAGCGCCTTCAATCTGTTGCTGGGACGTCTTCAAGCGATACTCCCGGAGAAAGGCTACGCGATCGCCTTTAAAGAACAGCGCAGGGTTCACCCAAAATTGGTTGGGTAGCTTTGGCTTGAGGAAACCTTTTTGGATTAGTTCTTTCAGACCGTTGTGAAAGGTTCGGTCACTCATATCCAAGGCACGGCCGTTCAGCCCTTCATCGAACCAGATCAAGTTGACGGAGTCAGAGTAGCCGCCTGTCATCTTGGCTCGCTGATACTCGGCTAGAACAGCTTGAAAGACCCGCGCGCCGGTCCGCGTCAGATCGTATGCGGCCCTCACTCCATCAGCGAAGACTTTGACGAAGTGTTCCTCGTCCTTCTCTTCGATGACATGGATGATCGACTGCCCGACGACCTCGCCAGTGTCCGGGTCCATCAGATCCCGAGGACTGGTGCGCGTGCGCACGGTCTTATGCCGAGTCCTGATTTCTGAACCCGCCACAAATGGGTTCTCGTTTGGGGAGTATTCCAACTTCCGAAGGTTGATAGGGTTATCCACAGGGTGTCCTTGAGTGCAGCCTTTTGGACGTGTTTTCTTCGCTTGTCCGAAGCCTGATTGAAGGACGAGCGAAGAAAAATCAATGAAAACTTTCGTCTAAGGTCAGAATTTCTTCGCTCGACGTCAGAATTTCTTCGCTCGTGAATCAGCGTAGCTTGGCTGAATCGCTGTTTCCCTTCTCACTCTCTTCAAGGCGGAGGTTCCGGCGTGGCGATGGTCGCCGTGAGTGGCGCCCGCCA
>NZ_CP051542.1:1580000-3204673 GCF_012689545.1 Paracoccus sanguinis | reverse complement strand
GAGCCCGTCGAGGATCCGCAGCGCCTCGTTGTGGGTGACATGCTTCTGGGCCTGCGCCGCGAGGATGTAGGGTAGCAGGAGATGGGTCGTGGCGTCGGACATGGGATGGCCTTCAGAAAATCAACGTGACGGTCTTGGGCGCGCCCCGTCCCACGAGGGCGGAGAGCTGGAACATGCGGATGTCGAGCGTGTCGCCGGGGCCGAGCGGCCCGCCCCAATCGACGCTCTGCTGGGCGACGGTGTAGACCGCGCTGGTCGTGGTCGTGCTCAGCACCCGCTTCACGGCGGCGCCGTCGAGGATCTCGACCTCGTAGGCTTCGAGCTCCTCGGCCAGCGGCACCTCAAGCCCGCCCCAGCTGTCGGCCGCGAGCGCGCGGGATCGGCGGGTCCAGCGGATCGTCAAGTCCCCGGCAGGGCGCGGCCTGCGCCATGGCTGCTCCACATGGGCGACCGAGAACGGCCGCAGGCCGGTGCCCGCGGGCGTGAAGGCCTGCGCCACGTAGGTCTCGTCGCTGACAGGGCGGCTGGCTGGACCAATGCGCCAGTTCCACGGGATGCCGAGATCGGCCTCGGCGATCGGCAGTGACGCGAGCGCGGTGTCCAGCACGACTACGCGGGCGCCAGCGGGCGCCGGGTTGCCCATCCCTGCTTCGGTACCCCGCTGGCCCCGCAGCAAGCGGGTCAGCCGATACCGGCCGGGCGCGAGCAACTCGGCCGCGCCTGCCTGCACGATCTCCCAGGTGCCGGGCGCGCTCTCGATGGCCAGCGCGTTGGCGCCGCCGAAGAGCGTCAGGTCCGTGACGCTCTCGAGCGTGCCGGTCAGCAGATCGACCACCAGCGCATTGCCGAGATCGAAACGCGAGGTCGGCCCCACGTAGAGGTCCGAGACCAGCGTCCCGATCCGGGCCCGCGTCCCGAAGCTGGTGAGCAGTTCGAACCCGTCGCTCGAGGGGCTGCGGAACACCGCCATCTCGCCGGGCCAGGGAACCGCGTGCGCCGCAATGAGGGGCCGATGCGCGGGCTGGTCCTCGGTCAGTTGCGGCAGGTCCATCAGCACCGCCTCCGGCGTGCCGAACACGACCGCCCGCGTCAGCGAGGCCGCGCGGGGATCGCCGGGCGGCAGATCGTAGGTCGCGCGGTCCTGGCGGACCGCCTCGATGCCGCGCGCCTCGGCGTCGGCGATCGAGACGAGCCGCAGATCGACCAGCCGCCCGTCATGCTCCAGCCGGATCGCGTCGGCCGGATCGAGCGCGAGCCGCGAGGGCGGCAGACGGAACGCCGCCGTCTCGCGGCCCACCCACGCCTCCATCAGCGCGCGGCGGCAGCGGCGTTCGGCTTCCTCGGGCGGCACGGCCATCAGGAAGGACTCGGACGCGATCCGGGTCGTGTCCACGGTGATCCGTCGCGCCTCGACGAGGGCCGCGTCGTAGTCCTCGTCGGCGCGGGCGACCTGCCATTTCAGCGCCTGCGGCAGCTCGGTCTCCTGGCCCCGCGTCAGCTCCAGCACGTCGCCCTCGCGGGGGGCGACCAGATCGTCGGGCTCGAGGGTGACGACCGACGCCCGGCCGCGCATGATGAAGCGGATCACGCCCTCGGTCTCCATCGCGTCGAACCCGAAATGCCGCGACAGCGTCGTGATCGAGGCGCGCGGGCTTTCGAGCGCCGTGATGGCGTAGCCTTCCACCGCGCCCCAGAGGCCAGAAACGTCGATCCGGGACTCGGATAGCCCGGCGCGCAGACAGAGATGGCGGACCAGTGCGGCCAGCGACACCGCGCCGAGCCGCCCCGTCAGCCAGTGCCCCAGCCGCCAGTTCGCGCCGTCCGTCCAGACGTCGGTCAGCGCCGGAAAGAACGGATAGGGCCGCGCGTCCCAGGTCCAGGCGGCGCATTCCGGCACATGCACCATGCGCCCGCCATAGACGGAGGACAGCGGGTTGTTCGCAGCCTTGCCCCACCATAGATAGGTCGCCTCGAGATAGGCGCGCTGGATGGCGTCGTCCCGCCAGCCCCGCGAGAAATGCGGCGTGAAGCTCTCGGACGACTTCGGATCGAAGAAGACATTCGGCTGGTTCGTGCCCCGGTCGATGGCCGGGCAGCCCAGTTCGGTGAACCAGATCGGCTTGGACTGCGGCGTCCATGCCGTTGCCGTCGCACTCTCCACCCCACCGGGGCGATTGTAATGCGCGTTCGACCACCAGCTGCGCAGGTCCTTGTAGCGGAAGACCCATGGCTTGCCCGCGCCACCATCGGTGATCGGCGTGCGCACCTGCGCCGACCGATCCGCCGCCGATGCATAAAACCAGTCGAAGCCTTCGCGGCCCGCGATGTTCGCCTGCAGATAGGCCCGGTCGTAGATCGCGGGCCAGCCCTCGGCCGCGTCAGCATGCTCGAACCCGTCCCGCCAGTCCGAGAGCGGCATGTAGTTGTCGATGCCGATGAAGTCGGTGTTCGTGTCGGCCCAGAGCGGATCGAGATGGAAGAACACGTCGCCGCTGCCGTCGCCCGGCTGGTGCCCGAAGTACTCCGACCAGTCGGCCGCATATCCGATCTTCGTCCCGCCCCCGAGGATCGAGCGCACGTCCGCGAGCAGATCCCGATAGGCCTGCACTGCCGGATAGGTGCTGGCGCCCGAGCGGATGGTCGTCAGCCCCGGCATCTCGGTCCCGATGAGGAAGGCGTCGACCCCGCCTGCGGCGGCGCAGAGATGGGCGTAGTGCAGCACCATGCGCCGCAGGCCCCAGTCGCCGGGCGTGCCTGTCCACGAAACCGATTGACCCGAGACGCTGAAGCTCGCGGGCGTCGCCGCGCCGAACAGCGCCGCGACCTGACTTTCGGCCGTTGCGGTCTTGTCCACGGTCCCGGCGAAACCTGCTGCTGGAGAACAGGTGATCCGGCCCCTCCAGGGAAAGGCAGGCTGGCCCGATGCGGCGGCATTGTCGGAATACGGGTTGGGCAGCGTGTTGCCCGGCGGCACGTCCATCAGGATGAACGGATAGAAGGTCACGCGCAGCCCGCGCGCCTTCATCTCCTGGATCGCCTGCAACACGGAGAAGTCGGACGGCGTGCCGCCATAGACCGGGCGATCCTGATCGTCTCGGCTTACGAGGAAGGCGCTGGCGCGGCTGACGCCATTGACCGACCAGCTGACCGGCGTGGTCGACTTGGCCGACACTTCGACGCCGGGCCGTACCTTGCAGGAGCCCGCGCGCAGATCGTCGCCGAACCACGCCACCACGAGGCTGACGCTTTCGACTGCCGGGGCCATCGCCTGCAGCCGGTCGAGCGCCTCCACCATGTCGGTGGAGTCTGCCAGCGCGTTCAGGTTCTCGGGCACTGTCGCGCCGCCGTCGGTCTTGCGGATCGCCTGCGTCGCGTAGGTGAACTCGCCCGAGGCCGGGATCAAGGTGACGGCGCGGGTCAGCCCCTCGGCGGTGTCGGCGTCGGCGAGCGGCCGAAACACCTCGAAGGAGAGCTGCGGCAGGCGGTTGCCATAGGCGGAGAGCGCCAGTTCCTCGAAGACCACATAGGCGGAGCCGCGATAGGCAGGCGTGCCGGCCGCGCCCATCTTCGCCGCGATGAAGGGATCGGCGGTCTGGGCCTCGTCGCCCGGATACCAGCGCCAGGTGACGCCGGAGAGGTCCATCGGCTTGCCGTCGGCCCAGATGCGGCCGATGCCGGTGATGGGACCTTCACACAAGGCGACGGCGAAGCTCGCGTAGTACAGATACTCGGTCGTCTTGACCTTGCCGCCCCCGCCGCCCTTGCCGCCGCCCTGCGTGGTGGTCTTCGTCTCCTCGCGGAAATCCGTCGCCCAGATGATGTTGCCGCCCATCCGCATCCGGCCGTAGAGCCGCGGGATGACCGCGCCCTCGGTGGCCGAGGTGATGCGCAGCGTGTCGAGCCGAGCGCCTTCGATGCGCTGCGTGGGCGCCAGCGACGAGATGATCCAGCTGTCGACGACCGAGCCGATGGTCGAGCCGATGAAGCCGCCGATGGTCGCGGCGCTGACGCCAAGGATTGCGCCGCCGATCGAACCGCCAATGGCGGCGCCAGCGGCACCGAGAACGAGGGTGGCCATGTCGGGGTCTCAGCGTTGCGGGAACAGGAAGGCGAAGGCAATGCGCCGTCGCCAGGATGGGGTAAGCGGTTCCTCGATCACGCCGAGCCGCTCATAAGCGTGGAGGAAGGTGGCGGGCCCGGTGAGGATCCCGACATGCTTGGCGATGGCGCGGGGCTTCATGCGGAAGAGGACCAGCGCGCCAGGTCCGGCGTCGCACGGGGCAATCTCAGCCATCATGCGCCGCGCGCCCTCGGCCAGAACCTCGCGCGGCCCGGTCTCACCCCAGTCCCGGCTGTAGGGCGGGATCGGGAACGGCTCGGGGCCCACCACTTCGCGCCAGACGCCCCGTGCCAGCCCGAGGCAATCGCAGCCGACACCGCGCAGGCTCGCTTGGTCGTGATACGGCGTGCCGAGCCAGGCCCGCGCAATGGTGATGACGCGGGCGGGATCGGCGGAGGTCACAGCACGGACCCCTCATGCCCGCCATCCTTGGTGGCGTAGCGCAGCACCGCATCTTGGCCGGGGATGTGCGGGAAGCCCCGGAAATTGGCGGTATTGGCGAACTTGTCGCTGCAGGTCTCAATACGCTTGTCGCAACCTGCACGAATAATGAAGGCATCATCACCAGCGATGGACCGCACCGGCGCTTCCAGCAGTGTCACCACCGCGATGCCCTCCGTGACATCATGTGCAATGACCTCCGCTCGCCGCCCGGTATTGGCCCCGCTAGTCCATTCGACGGTGCCAAAGGTGAACCGGCCGGAATTGAAGCCGCCGAGCCCCGAAGCTGTGAATGCCCGGTCTCGCAGAAGATCAAGGACGCCGCCTGTGCCCTTGAACGCTGGATCCTCCAAATCGACGCCGCAGCGCGCATCGCCGAGCGCGGCATCGCAGGTCGCCTGGAACGTCCGCCCGACCGTCTGCCCGAGCACATGCGCAAGCGAGCGAACCTCGGCGACGAAGGCCAGACGCCCACGCCGGATCTGGCCGATGGCACCGCGGCGCATCAATACGCGCTGGCCGGTGTCGGCCCAGTTTACCCGCCAGGCCTCTACCTCGGCATTGTCCCAGCGGCCGTCGAGGATGTCGGTCTCAGTGATACGGTCAGAGGTCAGCACGCCCTCGGCGTCCTGCGCATCGACCGAAAGTGGACCTGCACCGCTTCTGTTCCGGTCAGGTGCTCATGTTAAGCGGCCCTCTGCTCGAAGGCCACGGGTGATTTCCAGCCGAGGGCTGAGTGTTTGCGGCGCGGGTTGTAGAAGCCATTGATGTATTCGAAGAGGGCGATCTCGACGTCGCGTCGGGTGTGCCATTCGCGCCTCCAGACCAGTTCGGCCTTCAGGGACTTGAAGAAGCTCTCGACGGCCGAGTTATCATAGCAGTTGCCCTTGCCGCTCATTGATACCTTGAACCCGTTTTTGCGGAGAAGTTTCTGGTAGTCATGGGCGCAGTATTGCGCGCCGCGGACGCCCTTCTGTTTGTCAAGCGGCAATGCGAGTGCGGTTGATGTCCTGCTGTCGGCGCATGATGATACCGAAGACCTCGCGTGCAATGTAGCGTTTCAAGCTGCGGATGGCTTCCAGCTTGCTATGCCCTTCGGCGATGCGCCGGGCCACATAGGTCTTGGTTTTCTCATCGGTCCTGAGCCGGCCGATCGCAATGATGTGCAGCGCGCTGTTGGCCGCGCGATCGCCCCCGCGGTTCAGACGATGTCGGACGGTCTTCCCTGATGATGCAGGGACCGGGCTGGCGCCGCACAGAGCGGCAAAGCTGGCTTCGGACTTGAGGCGTTCCGGATTGTCGCCCGCCGTAAGCAGCAGTTGAGCGGCGCCGTTGTGGCCGATGGAGTTGCGGGCGACGAGTTCAGGGGCCAGGTCCTCGACAATCGCTTTGATCATCATGTCGAGGTCGGCAATCTCATCGTGCAGTTCGATATAGCGACGGGCGAGCGACTTGAGGCTGATGCGATAGGCGGCCTCGACTTCACGATAGGCTGTCAGATCCGGACGCCAGGCGGCCAGTGTCCGCACCAACTGCATCCGTGTCATATGGCGGAGCTGATCGCGCAGGATATCGGGCGCGCAGACGATCGTGTTGTGGATCATCTGCAAGGCCACACGCCGCGCAGTGACAGCGGTCTTACGGCAAGCCTTAAGAACTCTCAGGGATTCAACCATCCCGTCGCGGGTTCGTGGGGTGACCGTTCTCGCTCCAGCGAGGGCCGCATGTGCGGCATTCTGGGCATCGAGATCATCGTTCTTGCCGCGCCTGCGCCGGTCTTGCCGATCAGGCGCGGTGATCTCGAGAACCTCGATCCCTGCGGCTTGCAGGAAGCGCAGGAGCCCCGCGCCGTAGCTGCCAGTGGATTCGATCCCCACGCGCTGAAGCTGGCCCAAACTGCGCATCCAAGCGAGCATCTGGCGATAGCCTTGTCGCGTCGCGGCAAAGCTGCTGGTTCCGAGGATTCGGTCATGGTTGTCAACGACGGCGGCCACGTGCAAGTCCTTGTGCGTGTCGACGCCGCCGACAATACGGTTCGCGGTATTGCTTGTCTCGTGCATGTCTGGGCCCTTTGAGTTGCAAGTTCCACAAGCTCCACCCCAACCGGATGCATGGACAGGACAGTCATGTGACCGGATCGGTCAGGCCCTTCTCGGGTCACAAGCAGCGGCGAGGCGCAGCCTCTCCGCAAGGCGTTCCTGGGCGGCCGACAGGTCCGGGGAAAGACACGGCGGTCGATCAGTGTGTGGGTCAAACCGCGCAGGACGCCTTGCGGCGCCAGCTTACCAGACGGTCTATCGCTGTGAGAGTCAGGCCGCCCAAGAACTGGCAACCATCTTCTGACTATCCGTGTGATGAATACAGCCTGGTGGCGGGCGGCGCAGGGCAACAGCCATGTTCAGCGCCCTGATCGCCAGATCCTGTTTCATCCTGTTGCTGATAGCCCAGCCAATCACGCGCCTCGAGAACAGGTCGATGATGACGGCCAGATAAACCCAGCCCTCACGCGTCCAGATGTAGGTGATGTCGCCCGCCCACTTCTGGTTCGGGGCACTCGCCGAAAAGTCCTGTTGCAAGAGGTTCGGCGCGATGTTGAAGGCGTGATCGCTGTCGGTGGTGCGCTTGAACGCCGCTCGCTGCGGATGATGCGGATGCCGTTCTGGCGCATCAGACGGCCTACCCGACGCTGTCCGACCCGCAGGCCCAGCTCGTTCAACTCTTCGGTCATCCGCGGCCTGCCGTAGCTGCCCAGGCTCAGCCGATGCTGTTCGCGGATATGCGCCAGGATCACCATGTCGCGCCGCTGACGGATGGACGGGGGCCTGCGCAGCCACGCGCGCAACCCGCGATCCGTTACGCCCATCATGCGACAGAGATGGCTGCGCGAAAGGCTGCCCCGATAGCTGGCAATGAACTGAAACCTCACGGCTTTTGAGCCGCGAAGAACTGAGCCGCCTTTTTTAATACTTCCCTCTCCTCGCGCAATATACGGTTCTCTTTCCGCAGCCGTTCATTCTCGCGCAGAAGATCGGCGTCCCGGTCAGGCACCTTCGCCTCATCGGAAATCGCCCGTATCCACTTGCCGAGCGTCGAAAGCCCAACCCCAAGATCAGACGCAACCTGACGTCTCGTCAGGCCGCTGGTGAGCGCGATGCGAACCGCATCCCGCTTGAACTCGTCGCCGTGTGTCGCTGCCATATCCTGTCTCCTTTGGTGAGAGCATCGCTCTCAGAAGACCGGAACGAAACCGGGGCAGGTCCAAAGCTCTCGGCGTCACGCGCCATGATGGTTATGTTGACGCCTCCGCCTGCGCCGTAGCTCTGCGCCTCGCGCCGCGACAGCACGCGCTCGCCCCGCTGCAGGATCGCAGGAACCTCGTCGTGGCGCAGCGCACTGAACGACAGCCTCGATCTCGGCGCGGTGCTGGTAGTGGTAGCGTAGTGGCGAGAGCGTGACCTCCGGCTCGCCTGGCTCGCCGTCGCGCAGGATCAGCAGGCCTTCGGCCGGGACGCGCTCGGGCAGCACCTCACCGCGCAGGGCGGTGGCGGGCAGCGCCAAGAGCCGCGCGTGCAGCGCGGCGAGGATGGTTTCGCGGGGAGTGGGCATGGTTTACGGGCTGTCTGGGTTTTTGGGATGAGCCTTCCGGTCATCCGGGTGTAGGAGAGAGCGATCTTCCTCGATCTCGGAGTAGACCCAGACCATCCTGTCCAGGAGCCAAAGCTTCGACAGCATTGCGATAGCAACGCCAGTCATCGTCAGGGACAGATTCAACGCCGCAAGCCCGACGACCAGAAACACTGCGCCTGTCGACGTCGCAATCGTCAGGGCTCTGACCACCGGGACATGATGCGCGAGCGCCGCGTCCTTGCCCCGCAGCAGCCAGATGCGCTCGCCTAGGACACCCTTCGACATCCAGTTGTTGGTGGACGCCGGAGGTGGGAACAGGCGCGGGTTCAACCATGTCCAGATCAGCACTGCGCCTATTGGAAGCAGCGCCCACCAACCAATCCAGACGCGACTCCAGACGGCAACGGCAAGCAGGGGCAGGATCGAAACCCGCGACCAGCCACTCCAGGGATTCGCATGCCGCGCCCAGACTGTAGCGTTCATGGCCATGATCCGTTCGGCGCCAAAGCCGTTTAGCATTTCTGTGCCCCCGATCCTGCCAAATTACTGTAGCGCCGATGCAGGTCGTTGTCCGCCCGCCGGAGGTCCTGCCATTAGCCGATCCGCCCCTCGACCCAGTTCGCCACGATCAGCCCCGGCACGCTGTCCACCGCTCTCTCCGCATCCCGCGCCAGATCCAGCCGCTTGGGCAGCTTCACCTGCGGGACCAGCAGGAAGATCGGCGCGGTGACCTTGCCGCGTCCGGTCTTCGAGCGCGACACCACCGCCTGGCCCTTCGTGTTCAGCCGCCCCTCGGCCACCAGCAGGCTCGGACCGGTGCGGCGATAGACGAAGCGCAGCCGCAGCCCGCGTCGCCGTTCCCACTCGCCAGGAGTGATCCGGCCGCCGCGCAGGGACTTGCCCGCGGCGGGCAGCGGGATCGCCAGCCAGAACCCGTCCTTCGAGCGGATCAGCGGCCCGGCGTCATGCGCGCCGACGATGACCGGCGCCTCGGACCAGACCAGAGCTGCGGCGTCCAGGCTCTCGCCCGACCTCGGGAAGGTCTGGCTCCGGATCGAATTGGCGAGCCGTGTGCCGAGCCCCGCGCCGGTGATCTGCAACCGCCACGCCGACTTCAGCCCGGTCCCGGCCTCGCGCATGGCGGCGGTCACGGCGCGTTCGCCCGCGGCGACCTCAGCCGCCATCATCGCGACGATGTCGGGATCGATGTCGAGCTTCAGTTTCACGCGGGCCTCAGATCCACGGTCCAGACGAGCCGCTCGCGGTCGCGGACGGGCTCGCCCTGAATGAGGAAGGCGTCCCCATCGATCTCGATCCTATCGCCGGGACGCGGGTTCGCCACCTCGGCGACGCGCAGGTCGATCCGCGTGGTCTCGGACCAGAGCCGCGCATCGCCGAAGTCGGTGACCGCATCGGCACGCCGGGCGACGACGCGCACCAGGACGGGCGTGCCGCCGTCGGCGATGTAGACCGCGTCCCGGCCGATGTTCGGATCGGCGAAGAGCGCACCGACGGCGGCAGCGAAGGCGCTCATCAGAAGGCCGCGTTCAGCCGTACCCGGCCGATGGTATCGCTCGCGCCGCTCGCCACCGCCTCGACGGCCACGCCGATGAGGGTGTTGTCGGTGGCAACCGTGGTGCAGCGCTTGTTGGTGTCGTCCCAATAGATCTTGGCGCCGACGGTCCAGGCCTGGGAGCCGACCTTGGTGATGTCGAACACGCCGACGAGCGAGGTCTCGACGGGCTCACCGAGGGCGGCCGCTCCGGCGGCGATGCCGAAGATGGAGCCGACGAGCAGACCATCGCCGGAGGCGACGGCATAGGGCGCGGTCAGGGTGATGGTGTTGCCGGGCTGGACGAAGTTTTTCATGGACGTGATCCTCGTGGAAAGACGAAGGGCGGCCCGTCAGGACCGCCCGTGTGTCAGGGTTCAGGATGGGTGCGTTACGCGCCCGGGTTCTTGTAGAGACCGCGCCAGTCGATCGCCTTGGCGCCGAAGTCGAGGCGGCACTTGATCTCGACGCCGTCGACGTCGAAGCCGTTGCGCGTCTCGATGTAGGCGCCCTGCTGACCCTCGAGATAGGCGTACTCGATGGTGTCGATCTGGTTCGGGCTGGCCGCGAGATACCAGGCGGTCTCGCTGGCCGCGTCGAGCCGGGGCTCGCTGATCGGCGCCAGTGTGCGGATCGACTGCGGCACCACGCTGGACGTCGCGGCGGGCACGAGGTTCTGCGCGACCAGCTGCTCGGCCTTCAGTTCCAACGAGGCGGGCACGATCAGGAAGGCGGGCCGGACGTTCAGCACCGTCTTCTTGTCGAGGCCCGTCTGCTTGGCCATCGCCGCCCGCGCCGCGCCCACCGCATCGACCGCCAGCGCCGCGCCGGTGCCCGCGAGGTTCTTGTGCGTGGTGTGGAACAGCGCGTTGCCGTCGGCCATGGCCGGGTTCGAGGTAATGATGCCCCAGACCACGTCCGACTCCAGCTGCGCGATGGAATTGCCGTACATTGCCGGGATCCGGGTGAAGGCGTCGAGATCATCGTTGATCAGCGTCTGGCGCATGACCCCGTCGCGCACCTGTGGCCAGACGAACTTGCCGCCCTCGAGCCGCTTGTGAACCAGCACTATCCCGGTCTGATCCCAGATCAAGAGCTTGATCCGATCCGCCCGCTTCGCTCGGAACACAAAGGCGGCTCCGCAGAACGGGTCTCTGGATAGTCCGGACCGGTTGTCCATGGCGCGACTTGCCGGCGGATTTCGGCAAGTGGAACTCAGTGTTCAAGCGGTTCCGGCGATGGGTAAAGGCCGATGCGTTCTACCGCATGTTCCGAGCCCTGGCTGAAGATGCCGATTTTGGATACGCCATGATCGACGGCAGCATCGTCAAGGTTCACCGCCACGGACAGGGCGCAAAAGGGGGACGCAAAGCCAGGCCATCGGGCGCTCTCGCGGAGGGATAACAACCAAGATCATGGCTTTGGCCGATGCGGTCGGCAACCTGACCGACTTTCGGCTGCTGCCGGGACAGGCCCATGATCTGCGCGGCACAGGGGCGCTGATCGATGGCCTGACGTGTGGCCAACTTCTTGCCGACCGGGCGTTCGATGCCGATTGGCTGCGCGAGGCGCTAACCGGTGCAGGGATCGAGCCGGTCATTCCGCCAAAGTCCAACCGCCGCTTCCCCGCCGAATTCGACCGCGAAACCTGCAAGTGGCGGCACCTGATCGAGAACCTCTTCGGCAGGCTCAAGGAATACAGAGGCATCGCCATGCGCTGCTGCAAGACTGATGAAAGTTTCAGCGCCTTCATTGCTCTCGCCGCAACCGTCATCCGACTCCGGTGAACGTCAACACACCCTAGCCGACCAGCGCCGAGATGATCAGCGCGTTGACGATATCGATGAAAAAGCCGCAGACCAGCGGCACGATCACAAAGGCCCGGTGCGCCGCGCCATGTTGCTGCGCCACGGCGGTCATATTGGCGATGGCGGTGGCGGTTGAGCCGAGCGTGATACCGCCAAACCCGGCCGAGATCACCGCCGCCTCATAATCGCGCCCCATCGCGGGGAACACGACCCAAATCGTGAATCCGACCGTCAGCAGGATCTGCATCACAAGGGCGGCGGTAATGAACAGAAGGACGCCGTTCAGCTCCCAGACCTGCAGGCCCATCAGCGCCATGATCAGGAAAAGCCCGAGTGACAGATCCGAGATCAGCGCCAGCGCATCATCGACCCCAGGCCAGATCCGCCGCACTAACCGCCTCGGGGCCAGCGGCAAAAGGTTGCGCAGCACGATCCCCGCGACAAGGCAGCTGACAAAGGCTGGAAGCGTGACGCCGGCCGCCGTGATCGCCTCATGCAGCGCCAGCCCGATCAGCACGGTGACATTCAGCGCCAGGATCGACCAGAGGATGCAGAAGTAATCCATCCGGACCGCGCGCCCCTCATTCGGAACGCCGATGTCCAGATCGCGCTTGTTTTCCGCCTTCAGCCCGCCCCGCCGGATCAGGAGCGCCGCAATCGGCCCGCCGATCACACAGGCCGCGATTAGCCCGACAGTATTGGCCGCGACCCCCAGTTCCAGCGCATTCGTGATCCCCAGCTTTTCGGCGAATATCGGTGCCCAGGCCAGCGTGGTGCCAACGCCGCCGGTCAGCGAAACCGAGCCGACCATCAGCCCGGTCTTCGGCTCCATTCCAAAGAGCCTCGCCAGCCCCATCCCCGCGAAGTTCTGCAAAAGGATGAAGCTGGTCGCAAGGATCAACAGGATCACCAACGGCCTGCCCCCCGCAAGCAGCGTGCGGATATCGGATTTCAGCCCGATACCGGCAAAGAACACCAGCAGCAGGAAATCACGGATCCCCACCTCGAATGAGACCTTCAGATCGAACAGCGCCCAGAGGAGCCCCGTTACCGCGATACAGAGAAAGCCGCCCGCCACCGGCTCGGGGATCGAATAGCGGCGCAGAAGATCAATGTTCAGGGTCAGGATCTTGCCCGCGATCAGCAAGACCACGGCAAGATTGAAGGAATGGAAGGGATGAACCGTAAAGAAGGTCACGCGGCGGCGCCTGTCAGAATGCTGTCAACTGATGTTGATTCCGCTTTGCCCCGGATCCGCCTTCCGGTCAAGGGCGGGGCCCCGCGCCTGCCTCAGGCGGTGGTGTGAAATCCGTTATCGGCATAGACCACCGATCCGCTCATGGGACTTGCGGCCTCGGTTGCCAGAAAGGCCGCCAGCGTACCGATCTCTTCGATGCTTACCAGTTTTCCCGCAGGCGTACGGGCGCGAATCTTATCCATCAGCGCATCGAACCGGTCGATCCCCGAGGCGGCGCGGGTCTTGACCGGACCGGTTGAAAGCGAAAAGGCACGAATCCCTTCGCCCGCCAGATCGGCCGCCGCATAGCGGACCGAAGCCTCCAGCGCGGCCTTTACCGGACCCATGAGGTTGTAATTCTCGACCACCCGATCCGCGCCGTAAAAGCTGACCGTGATCAGCGAACCACCCGCCTGCATCAAAGGCCGCGCCAGCCGCGCCATGCGCAGGAAGGAGTGGCAAGAGATATCCATCGCCGTCGCAAAACCTTCGGCCGAAGCGTTGACAACGCTGGTGTGCAGATCCTCGCGCGGGGCGAAGGCGATGGCATGAAGCAGAAAATCAAGCCGCCCCCATTCAGCGGTAATGCGGTCAAACACGGCTTCCAACTGGCCGGGTTCACGCACATCGCAAGGAAGGAACAGCGGCGCACCCACTTCCTGCGCCACGGGTTCGACCCATGGCCGGGCCTTTTCATTAAGAAAGGTCAGCGCCAGCTCTGCCCCCGCCGCGCGAAAGGCCCTGGCGCAACCGGCGGCGATGCTGGCCTCATTCGCCACGCCAACCACGAGGCCGCGTTTGCCTTTCAGATCAATCATGTCGCTGCCTCTTCGCTGACGGCCTCCTGGGCGATGATGCTTTCCTCATCGGTCGGAATGACAAGAAGCTGCACCCGGCTGGCGGCGGTGCTGATCCTGCGCGACCCTGCTTCATTGGCATCGGGGTCAAGCTCTGCCCCAAGCCAGGCCAGCCGCGCGGCGACACGGGCGCGGATACCGGGCTGATGCTCGCCGATTCCTGCCGTGAAGACCAGCGCATCGATCCCGCCCATGCTGGTCGCCAACCGTGCCACCTCGCCCGCGATGCGCAGGCAAAAGAGGTCGATCGCCTCGGCAGCCTCTGGGCGCGTGCTGGCCATCAGCTCGCGGCTGTCAGCCTCGAAACCCGACACGCCCAGAAGGCCGCTTTCACGATAGAGCATGGTCTCGACCTGTTTCAGGCTTTGCCCCATTTCGCCCATCAGATGCAGGATCACGCCGGGGTCCAGCGCACCCGAACGCGTCGCCATCGGGATGCCGTCCAGCGTCGAAAACCCCATCGAGCTGTCGATGCTCTTGCCGCCCCGGATCGCACAAAGGCTTGCGCCGCTGCCCAGATGTGCGGCGACCACCTTTGCATCGGTGGCCAGATCGCCCAGTTGCCCGGCGATATAGCGGTAGGAGAGACCATGAAAGCCATAGCGCTTGATCCCCTGATCATAAAGCGCGCGCGGCAGGGCAAAGCGGCGGATCAGGGGCGGGTTGGTGGCATGAAACGCCGTGTCGAAAGAGGCTGTCTGTGGCACATCGGGGTAAAGCCCCCGCATCGCCCGGATCAGCGCAAGGCTTTGCGGCTGATGCAGCGGCGCAAGCCGCGCCAGCGCGTCGATCTGCGCGATCACCTGATCGGTGATCCGGGCTGGTCCTGTGAAGACATCGCCGCCATGCACAACCCGATGGCCGATCACCGCAAGGCGCGAAAGATTGAAATGCCCGGCCAGCCAGGCAAAAGCCTGGTTCAGCACGGCTGTCAGATCGCCGGGATCCGCTGTGATCGGGCCTGAAAAGGTCTTGCCCTCGCGCGTCAGGCGCACTTCGAAAGGCTCATCGCGGAAATCGATCACGCCCGACGCCAGCGGGCGCGGCGCGGCGGCCTCCAGTGCGTAAAACCCCAGCTTGATAGTCGAGGATCCGGTGTTGAATGTCAGGATCAGATCGCGGGTCACGCCTTCCCCTCCGCTTTGCGGACCGCGACCAGCTTGGCCAGCGCAGCCGAGGCGATGCGGGCCGATAAAGGATCCGCCCGGCTTGTCAGAACGATTGGCACCCGTGCGCCCAGAACCAGCCCCGCGGCCGTGGCGCCCGCGAAATAGATCAGCTGTTTGGCAAGCATGTTCCCGGCCTCGAGATCCGGCACCAGAAGAATATCGGCCTCGCCCGCCACCTGCGAGACGATGCCCTTCGTCGCCACCGCCTCGGGGCTGATCGCATTGTCGAAGGCCAGCGGCCCGTCAACCAGCGCGCCCGTGATCTGGCCTCGAGCCGCCATCACCGTCAGCGCGGCGGCATCCAGCGTGGCGGGCATCGTCGCGTTCACCGTCTCGACCGCCGCCAGCACCGCGACCTTCGGCTGATCGCGCCCCAGAAGCCGCATCAGATCGACGGCATTCTGGCAGATGTCGCGCTTATGCTCCAATGTCGGTGCGATATTGATCGCGGCATCGGTGACGATCACCGGCTTGCGATAGGCGGGCACATCCATCGCATAGACATGGCTGATCCGGCGTTCGGTGCGCAGGCCGCCGCTTTTCGAAACCACCGCCGCAAGCAGTTCATCGGAATGCAGGCTGCCCTTGACCAGCACCTGGACGTTGCCACAGGCCGCCAGTTCCACCGCCCGCGCCGCCGCTGCATGGCTGTGCTCTGTCTCCTCGATCCGGAAGCCGTCAAGCGAGACCCCGGCCTCGGCGGCCGCCGCGCGAATCTTTGCGCCGGGACCGATCAGGATCGGGTCAAGCAGGCCTTCGTCGCGCACCTCGATCGCGCCAAGGATCGCGGATTTCGAACAGGGATGCACCACCGCCGCCCGCACCGGGGGCAATGCGCGGGCCTCTTCGACAAAGCCCTGCCAGCGCCCCTTCGGCAAGACCACCGCCTCGGGAAGGTCACCCGGCACCCAGGTCACCTGCTCGACCGGGGCCAGCACCAGCGCCTCGCCCGAAAGCACCACCTCGCCCCGCTGATTGCGGGCGGTGGTCGTCAGGCGGACACGGTTCTTGCCCTCGATCAGCTCGGCCACTTCAACTTCGGCGGTGATGGTATCGCCTGGCGAAACCGGCTTGTTAAAGCGGATCTGCTGGTCGAGATAGATCGTCCCCGGCCCCGGCAGGCGGGTGCCCAGCACCGCCGAAATCAGCGCCGCAGTCCACATGCCGTGCACCACGACATGGCCAAACGGCCCATGGGCGGCGAAACCGGCATCCAGATGCGCGGGGTTGGCGTCGCCGGAAACAGCGGCGAACAATTCAATATCCTTGGGACCGACGTGGCGGACAAGACTGGCGCGGTCGCCGATTTTCATCTGGTGAAACAGATAGTTGGTCAGAGTGCCGGTCATCTTGTCACCTCTGGAAAACATATGTGCCGGGCGCATCTGCCAGCGCGTTGCCCATTGCGGGCGGCGCGGCGGGGGCACCCGAACGCGCGGCAAGCCAGGCCTGCCAGGGCGTCCACCACGAACCCTCGGTTGCAGGATTGGCCTCGACCCAGGTCTCGGGCGGCAAAAGCGCGTCGTCATGGGCGCGGGTCGCCAGCCGGTAGCGGCGGCGCGGGTGACCGGGAGGAGAGACGATCCCCGCATTATGCCCGCCCGACGTCAGCGCGAAAGTCACCTCGCAATCGGTGAACTGGTGGATTTTGTAGACCGACTTCCAGGGTGCGACATGATCGCGCTCGGTCCCGACGGCAAAGATCGGCACCCGGATGTTCTGCAACAGAACTGTCTTGCCCCCGGCGGTGAAGCGTCCCGAAGAAAGCTCATTATTCAGATAAAGCCTGCGCAGATATTCGGCATGCATCCGATAGGGCATCCGGGTGCTGTCGGCATTCCAGGCCATGAGATCATTCATCGCCGTCCGCTCGCCCATCATGTAATCGCGCACCATCCGGGACCAGATGAGGTCATTCGAGCGCAAAAGCTGAAACGCCCCCGCCATCTGATCGGCAGAGAGATAGCCGCGGTTCCACATCATGCTTTCAAGAAGATGCAGCTGGCTTGGGTCGATGAACAACGCAAGCTCGCCCGGTTCGGCGAAATCGACCTGCGCGGCAAGCAGCGTCAGCGAGGCGAGACGCGCGTCCCCCTTCCCCGCCATGGCAGCCGCCGCGATCGACAGCAAAGTGCCACCCAGACAATAGCCGGTGGCGTGGATTTTCTGATCGGGCATTAGACGGGTGATCTCATCCAACGCGGCCATCACGCCCAGCCGGCGATAATCCTCCAGCGTCAGATCACGATCCTCTGCACCCGGATTGCGCCAGGAAATGGCGAAAACCGTGTGGCCCTGCGCCACCAGCCAGCGGATCAGTGAATTCTCCGGGCTGAGGTCGAGGATATAGTATTTCATGATCCAGGCCGGAACGATCAGCACCGGCTCGGGGTGCACGGTTTCTGTCGTGGGCGTATACTGGATCAGTTCGATCAGGTGGTTGCGGAAGATTACCTTGCCCGGCGTCACCGCCACATCGCGACCCGGTGTAAAGGCCTCGACACCCTCTGGCGGCTCCTGCCGGATCTGGCGGACGACGTCCTGCAGCCAGTTCTGCCAGCCCTTCACAAGGTTCATGCCTCCGGTAGCCCAGGTCCGTGCCACAACCTCGGGATTGGTAAAAGGGTTGTTCGAAGGCGCACAGACATCAAGGATCTGTTTCGCGGCAAAAGACACCACATCCTCGTGGTGCTTCGTCACGCCCGGAACCTCATGGGTGACGTTATGCAGCCATTGCTGCTGCAGCAGGAAAGCCTGCGACATCCAGCTGAAGGGCGGTTTCGCCCAGGCTTCACCGGCGAAACGGCGGTCGCCCGGCAAGGGCGTGATGACCGGCGCGGCCTGCGGATCCATCGCCGAGGCCATCAGATGCGCCATGAGACGCTGCCATTTGCGGCCCGCCTTGACGCCCAGTTCCATCTGCTTGCCCGGTGCCTGCGCCAGATGAAAGGCCCAGTCGACATAGGCCATCATCAGCGAGCCGGGCGAAACCCCGCCGCTGAGCTGTCCCGAGAGCGCCTCTCGTATGCGGTCAACGGCCTGAAAAGCCTCGATGCCAAGGCTTTCATCGCCGGTTGCACCCGAGCCATCTGATTTGGGAGTAAGGGCCATGTCGCGTCTCCAATTTACCGGCGGAAGTTAGCACAGAACTATCAACGAGTGTTGATCGAAATCAAAGAGTTCAAGATTTTTCTTGAACATAGGCATTGCGCCCAAGGCCCGATGCCGACGACATGTCGTAAAGCGCCGTCAAACCGCCGAAACAGCCGCCCCCGGACTGAACAGGCAAAGCATCGGCGTCCGGCGGCGGACACGGAATCCCCTGTCCCTGCCCTGATCATCATGGACGATTACCGGCAAAACGGCGCGACGTCGAGGCCATGACCCGGCCAATGCCGCTGGCACCAACGCCGGGCCAAGGCCGCGGCCTCAATCCGCCAGCACATCACCGATGCCAGTGAAGACACCGCCGACCTGATTGAAGACAAAGGCCCCAGCCAAGCGTACCTCACCGAAAAGGGTGTTTTCAACCACAGCCCCGGCCTCGCCGGAAAGCAGGCCGACATAGCGGCTGTGGGCGGGATCATCGGTCGGAATATCGGTAATATCCACGATCCGTATTCCGGTCGCGACCGCCAGGCGCTGGACCGCCGGATCACGCACATCGACAAGCCCAAGCCGTATCCGACGTGCCGAAAGCCGCGACGACAGTTTCAGCGCCAGATCGTCCGAGGAGACGAGCACCGTGATGGGATGCTTCATCGGCCCAAGGCTGACCATCTGGGCGCGGAAAAGATCGATATCAATATCCGGGGCGGCAAGGATGACCTCGATCCGGTCCAGCACATCGTCCCGCCCGGCAAGACGCAGTTGCACCAGCGTCTCCATCGTCAGCCGCGCGCCCATGCTGTGAGCCAGCACCGGCACCGCGTCGGAAGCGGACCGACCCTTTGTCAAAAGCCGCAGCAGATCGGCAAGCGCCGCGCGGGAAAAGTAAGACGCGTCACGATCAGCCAGATAGGCGCCCGGATAGCCTGCCGAGGGCCATGTAAAAAGGACGGGCTTTTCCTCGATATGCGCATCGACCGAAAGCTGCGCGGTACGGAACAAGGCCTCATGAAAGCGGGTGTTGAAGCCGTGGACATAAAGCCCGACCCCCTCGCGCGAGAGACGCTTTGCAAAGGCGTCACGGCTAAGCGTCTGCCGGCTGCGCATCACGAAATTCCGGTCGGCGCTGCTGCCATTGCGATCCGGCCATTCAATCTTTCCCGGCCGATGGCCAGGCGGCACCGAGACCTCGTATTCCAGCCAGCTTGGCCGGATGGAGCGAGAGTCGCCAAAGGCCCCCGGCAGATTTGCCTCGGGCGCGCGGGTGGTCATGGTCAGCACCCGGACAAGGCGGGCGCCCTCGGGCAGGGCACCGGCATCGGGGGCCAGAACTTCCGGCCCCGGACGCGCAGCGCAGCCTGCAAGCGCAAGCGTCAGGATCAGAAGCAGGCGGCCCAACATATGCCTTACCGCAGGAATTTCTTGAATCGTATCAGTGCCACCCAGAACAGCGCCACCCCGATCGCCGCCAGCGCCGCGAACTGGGGCCAGACCACGTCAAGCCCCGCACCTCGGAACAAGATGCCCTGCGAGAGGATGATGAAATGCGTGTTGGGGGCTGCAAGCATGATGGTCTGGATGATCTCTGGCATGGATTCCCGCGGCGTCATCGCGCCTGACAGCACCTGCAGCGGCAAAAGCGCCATCATCAGCAAAAGCGCGAATTGCGGCATCGACCCGGCGATGGTGGCAAGGAAAATTCCAAGCCCCGTCATGGCGAAAACCATCAGCACCGCGCCCGCAAGAAACAGCACGACCGAGCCCTGCACCGGAACCGCCATCAGCGCCTGCACCACAACACTTAGCGAAAAGATCGACCCCAGCAGCACCACCAGCCCCATCGACCAGATCTTGGAAAACATGATCTCGGTCGTGGTGACGGGCATGACCAGCAGGTGCTCGACCGTGCCATGTTCCTTTTCGCGGATCAGCGCCGCGCCGGTCAGCACCAGCGACAGCATGGTGATCGACCGGATCACGGCGGAAATCGCGCCGAACCACTTCGGATCCAGCGAGGGATTATACCGCGCGCGGAGCGCCAGATCGACCGGCAGCGCGGTCTCGGCCCGGTAGCCCGCCACATATTCCGAAACCTCGGAGGACACGATCTGCTGGATATAGCCGCCGCCGGTGAAGGCCTGGCTCATCCTTGTCGCGTCGATATTCAGCTGGATCGCCGGGTTTTTTCCGGCCAGCACATCGCGCGCGAAATCCGGTGGGATGTTCAGCGCAAAAGTATCCAGCCCCTGATCCATCCGCCGATCCATCTCGGCCGTCGTGGTCATCTGCGGCTCGACAAAATAGGGCGGATAAAAGGCCGAGGTGATGCGGGCGGAGAGATGCGACTGATCCTCATCCACGATCGAGATCGCGGCATTCGTCAGCGCCTCGGGCGAGACGTTCGCAGAGGTCCAGATCGAGAGCGAAAAGGAATAGACGATCAGCACCAGCATCACCGGATCGCGCCAGAGCCCGCGCAATTCCTTGACGCCCAGATTGAAGGTGTTGCGCAGGTTCATCCGCCCCTCACTTCGCCTGTTTTTCCAGGAAGGCCGCCGCCAGCCCGATAATCACCGGAATGGCGATGCCCATGGCCAGCATCGGCCCGGCCAGTTCCGCCATTCCGAAGGCCTTGGAGAAAGCCCCCCGCGCGGCGGTGATAAACCAGGTCGAGGGGTAGATCTCGCCCAGAACCCGGCCAAAACCCGACAGCGAAGAGACCGGGTAGATCAAACCCGAATAGCTGACCGCCGGGATCATCGTCAGCATGGCGGTCGCGAACAGCGCCGCGACCTGACTTGCGATGAAGACCGACACCAGAAAACCAAGCGCCGTGGTCGCGGTGACATAGATCAGCGCCGAAAGGGTAAAGCCCAGAAAACTGCCGTTGAAGGGCACTGCGAAGAATGTGACCGCCATGGCCATCATCAGGAAGAAATTCAGCATGGCCAGCGCGATATAGGGCAGCTGTTTGCCAAGCAGAAATTCCAGCCGCGTCACCGGCGTGACGTAGAAATTGATGATCGAGCCCAGTTCGCGTTCACGCGCGACCGAAAGCGTGGTCAGGATCGCCGGGATCATCAGCAAAAGCAGCGGGATGATCGCCGGGACCATCGCATTCAGGCTGCGCACGTCGGGGTTGTAGCGGTATCGGGTCACCAGTTCGAAACTGCCGCCGCTCGCCTTGTCACCGTAAAGCTGACGCGCCTGACGTGTGATCCAGTCGGCATGCATGCCCTGCACATAGCCCTGCACCGTATTGGCGCGGCTGGGGTTGGCGCCGTCGAACCAGGCCCCGACCTGCACATCCCTGCCTGCCGCGATATCGGCGGCAAAGCCGGGCGGGATCTCGATCGCCAGCGCCAGCTCGCCCGAGCGCATTCTTGCGTCGATCTCGTCGTAACTTGTCAGGGCCGGCTGTTCGATGAAATAGCGCGATCCCGCAATATCGGCGATATAATTGCGGCTGGTGGTGGTCTGGTCGCGGTCAAGGGCGGCGAAGGTCAGATCCTCGACATCCATGTTGATGCCCAGCCCCACCACGATCATCAGAAGAAGGCTGCCGACCAACGCCATGGTCAGCCGGATCGGATCGCGCTGCAATTGCAGGCTTTCCAGCTGCGAATAGCTAAGCAGTCGCCGCAGGCTGAAGCCGGATTGCTGCGCGTGATGGGTCACCCCGGCTGCGGGGGCCTCGGGCGCGGCCTCGGGCGCAGCGGCGGGGGCGGGTGCCGTCTCGCCAATCGCCTCTTCAAGATAGGCGATGAACGCGTCTTCCAGCGTGGCGCAACCTTTGGCTTTCGTGATCCCCTCGGCGGTGTCCGAGACCAGCACCTTGCCCGCATGCATCAGGCTGATGCGGTCGCACCATTCCGCCTCGTTCATGAAATGGGTCGAGACAAAGATCGTCACGCCATCCTTGCGCGATAGTTCCGCCAGAATGCGCCAGAAGCCGTTGCGCGCCACCGGGTCCACCCCCGAGGTCGGCTCGTCAAGGATCAGGATCTCGGGCGCATGGATCATCGCCACCGCCAGCGAAAGCCGCTGGCGGATACCCAGCGGCAACGCCTCGGGCAGGCTGTCGGTCACGTCGCCCAGATCGAACCGGGCGATCATCTCGTCAACCCTGGCGGGGATCTTCTCGGCCGCCATATCGAAAAGCCGCGCGTGCAGATCAAGGTTCTGACGCACCGTCAGCTCGGAATAGAGCGAGAAGGCCTGCGACATGAACCCGACCCGGCGGCGCACCGACAGATCGCTTGCATCGACCTCATGGCCGAAAAGCTTTGCCCGGCCCTCACTCGGCTCCAGAAGCCCGGTGAGCATCTTCATCGTCGTCGTCTTGCCGCAGCCGTTCGAACCCAGAAAGCCGAAAATCTCACCCCTAGGGATGCGGAAGGAAACATTATCGACCGCCACGAAATCGCCAAAGCGCTGCGTCAGCCCCTCGGCCTCGATGGCGATATCGCTGTCATCGGTGGTCCGCGGCGGGATCACCACGGCACTGTCTTCGCCCCGGTCTTCTTCGGGCAAAAGCGCGATGAAGGCTGCATCAAGCGTGTCGGCCCCGGTCCGCGACAGCAGATCGTTGGTGGTGCCGGTGGCCAGCACCCGGCCCGCATTCATCGCAACCAGCCAGTCGAAGCGCGCGGCCTCTTCCATATAGGCGGTGGCGGTGATCACGCTCATCCCCGGCCGTGTCGCGCGGATGCGGTCGATCAGATCCCAGAACTGGCGGCGCGACAGCGGATCGACGCCGGTGGTCGGCTCGTCAAGAATCAGGAAATCGGGATCATGGATCAGCGCGCAGCACAGACCCAGCTTTTGCTTCATGCCGCCCGACAGCTTTGACGCCGGGCGCGACCGGAACGGCGTCATGCCGGTCGCAGCCAGCAGATCGGTAATCCGCCGCTCGCGTTCGGCCTTGTCATGACCGAAAAGCGAGCCGAAGAAATCAAGGTTCTCTTCGACCGAAAGCGTCGGGTAGAGGTTCTTGCCCAGACCCTGCGGCATATAGGCGGTGCGGGGGCAGACGCGGTTGCGATGCGCCACATCGCGCATATCGCCGCCCAGAACCTCGACCTTGCCCTGCTGGATCACACGTGCCCCGGCCAGCAGCGACAGAAGGCTGGACTTTCCGACCCCGTCTGGCCCGATCAGCCCGACCATGCGCCCCTCAGGGATCTCCAGCGTCACATTGTCAAGCGCCGTGACCTTGCCATAGCGCAGCGTCAGGCCGGAGACCCCGGCAACTGAGCCGGTCATTTCGCGACATTGGAAAGAAAGTCAGGCCAGGCGGCATCCGGATCAAGCCGCAGATAGGCCATGCCCGGCAGGCCGGTTTTGACATATTCGATATGCCGCGACAGCAGCTCGGGGTCGATGCGGGCACGGACGCGGAACATCAGCTTTTCGCGCTCATCGGCGGTCTCGACCGTCTTTGGCGTGAACTGCGCCACATCGGCAACATAGGAAACCGTGGCCGGGATCACGAATTCCCGCGCCGCATCCATGACAAGGCGCACCTCTGATCCGACCTGCACCCGGCCGACCTGCGATGTCGGCAGAAAAACCGTCATATAGACATCGCCCAGATCGACAAGGCTGAGGATCCGCCCGCCAGAGCCGACAATCTCGCCCTCTTGTGCGATGCGATACTGGATCCGGCCCGTGCGCGGCGCTTTCAGCGTGGCGTCGTCCAGAGAGGCCTGGATCGCATCAATCGACGCCTTTGCCGCCTCGACGGCCGCACTTGCATCGACCACCTGCGCCTGCGCGCTGCTGACCCCCGCCAGCGCTGCCGCATGGCTGGCTTCGGCCGAGGCCACACCGGCGCGGGCCTGGGCGTCCCGGGCGCGGTCATCATCCAGCACCTGCTGCGAGATCACACTGGTCTTTGCAAGCTGCTCAGAGCGTTCAAGCCTGCGCGACGCGGCATCGGCAACCGAGCCTGCCTGATCAACCGCGGCCCGGGCCGCGCGCTCTTGTGCCTCGGCCTGAGCGACCAGCGCCCTTGCTGTCTCGACGCCGATTTCGGCGCGGGCAAGCTGCGCTTCGGCCTGACGTTTTTGTGCGTTCAGCTGCACCACGTCCATCTGCACCAGCACATCGCCTGCGCTGACCATGTCACCTTCGGCAGCGGTGATTTCGGCGATTCGGCCGCCGGTGAGCGCCGCGATATCCACCTCGGTCGCCTCGATCCGGCCATTGGCGCTGGCAAAACCCGCCGGCAGACCGGCGGGTTGCAGCCGGTCCCAGGCCAGCCAGCCAAGCACGGCGACAACGGCCAGGCCGCCCAGAATAATGGTGTTTCTGCCGGGCTTTGCCATGATCTGCCTCTGATTGCTGTGCTGATGGATGCTTCGCGCATGTCCCGATGCGGTTTTCGCCCTACGCTCCCCTGTTGTCAACGCTCGATGACAGGGTAAAAACCTGTATTGTCGCGCAAAAGCGGCTGCTGGTTGTTTGCTGTTGAAAAACCAGCTAAACAACACGACCCGGTGTGGGCTGCACCTTGCCGCACCTCTGCTCCGGGGCAGCATTTTCAGTTTCTTCGCGTCGAAGCCACCGGACGAACACAAGCCACCCATGCCAAGGACGCTCAACTCAGCCAACTCGACCGACCGCATGCCGGGGCAGGCAACCGGGAAAGAACGCATTCTTGCATCGGCGATGCTGCTTTTCGCGCGGATGCCCTATTCCGACACCAGCCTGCGCGACATCGCCGCCGCGGCTGGGGTCGATGTGGCCTATGTCCATCGCGCCTTCGGGTCGAAGGCCGAGATATTCCGTCAGGCCTTGCTGGCGCTTGCGCCCCTCGATGACATCGCCGCAGGGGACCCCGATGGCGCGACCATGATCAACCGGATCTGCGATCTGGCCTTCCTGCGTGATCCGCGCAAGGTAGAAGATGTCAGGCCGCTTCATTTACTGACACAGTCCAGCCTCTGCAGCGAGGCGCGGGCGATCATTGCGCAATTCTTTGGCACGTCACTAGCCCTGCCTCTAAGCAGGGCGTTTGGCCATGCGGATCCGGGACGGGCGCATTTCGCGCTTAGCCTTCTCAGCGGTTTCGTGACCCATCGTGCGATTTTCGGGCCTGCGGATTTGCTGGCTATCCCCGAGGCGGATCAGCGACAGATGCTGCAAACCGCCCTGATGAACGCAATGCTGCCTGGTTGTTCAGATGGGGTATTCGGCTGGCGTCCCATCTAGACCACTATCCAAGTCAGCTTGCCAACTGCGATCCTGTATAAGTCATGTTGGGATTTCCGCGTTTCGTGCGGAGATTTCAACACGATTGATCGGACGCCTCAGGTGCTTTCAGGCGGCTATATACGGTCGGTCAGATGGCCGCTTGGATCGAGTGTCGGTCTCGTAGGTAGCGCGCCCCCGCACCAAACAAATCAACGATATCAAAATGTTGGAGCCCGACTTAAACCGTCGGGTTTTTGCTTTTGAAATTCTTGTCAACACCTGGTCAACATTTGCAGAGGCCCCCATCGAAGGCCCTGCGGATGGGCGAGTGCTTCCATTTTCCCGATCAATGGAAATCCCGACTCGGAAACAGCTTCCGTGCCTGTTCGCGGGGATGGCGCGCTGTTGGTCTCCTGCTGCCGCCAGTCGGGCGCTTTCCCGGTCTCGACCCATGTCTCGCCTAGGATGGTGTTGCGGAACGCCTTGATCGCCTCGTCCGACCCCTGAGCTGCGTCCCATGCCCGAACGATCCGCTCCCAGCTCAGCCAGCCGATCGGCGAATAGAGCGCCGAGAGGTGATACCCGACCGTGGTCGGATCGGCGGCCGTGGCGGTCGCCCGCCACTCGCCGCCTTCCAGCATCGCCGTCTTGTGGTGTTCCGTGATTGCCGCGTCGCAGCCCTCGCAGTGATATTCCGCCGTTTCCGGCTTACCCTTCTGCCAGCGCAGCCGGTCGAACTTCAGCCATTGCATCGCGCCGCAATGCGGGCACGGCACGAAGTACCGGCGCTGGTCGCTCACCTCGTATTCCCGTTCGATCCGGCTCAGCCCCCGGATGGTGGGCGTCGACACCAGCAGCACCTTGCGCCGATGGGCGAAGGTCAGCGACCGTGCCTCGGCCAACGTGACCGGATCGCCTTCCTCGTCGGCCGAGGCGGGATAGGCATCGACCTCGTCGAGGAAGATGTACCGCGCCGGGGTGGACCGCAGCCCGACCGCCGAATTGGCCCCGGTCATGATCAGGATGCCACCCGCGAACTCCTTCGACAGCATCGTATTGCCCGCATCTCGCGACCGGGCCGGTTTGACCCGCTCCCGCAGCTCGGGGCTCTCGTCGATCAGCGGGTCGATCCGCTGGCGTGAGTTGCGCTTGGCAAGTTCCACCGTCGGCTGGACCGCAAGCATCGGGCCCGGTGCCTGGTGGATCGCAAAGCCGATCCAGTTGTTGCCCGCCTCGGTCGCCCCGACCTGCGCGGCCTTCATGAACACGATCCGCTGCATCGTGTCGCCGGCCGACAGCCGGTCCATGATCTCGCGCATGTAGGGCGTGCGCACCGTCCGGTGCCCGAGCACGATCACCGGCGCTTCGGTCAGCCCGAGCTGCGTCGCGGCCAGCACCCGGCCATGGCCCGCTATCAGTTCGCCGTCATCGCCGACGAGGCAGGGCACGGTCCAGCCGAACTCGGCCATGCTGGCGGCGATTTTTGCGACCTGGTCGGGCCCGTGCACCTTCGCGTTCTTCGCGTAGGGTTGGAGGCGCGCAAGCGGCCACATCTCGATCCGCTCGGGGGCGAAGGCGAGGTTCATGCAGGTTCCTGTCGATGATAGGTCGGCATCCGCTGGGCTGGACTCCGGCGCGATGGGGTCCGCCGGCTTCCGGCTGGACTCCGGCATCCGCGGGGTATCCACCCCGCGCGGCCGGTCAGATGCTTGAATTCACGAGGGTTTCTTGGCGCCGCGGCTGGACGCTGGACTCCGGTGGCTTCCCAAAAATCTGGCCCTGTCGCTGGCGAAATGCCGAGCCAAGCCCGCCAGCATACGTGCGGGCCCGGAAAGGAACCGGAAAACAACGGCTTGGCAGCCTGGACCCCGGCTGGACCCCGGAAGCCAGCCCCGGTGTCCACCTCGGGATGAGCGTCGGTTCGCCCGAGCGCACAACTCCGAGTCTAGTGATTTGATAGCGTGGCTGGGCTTCGGCGTCTCGCCTTCCGGTGTCTCGCGGGAAAATGTCTCGCGGGTTCGTTGTGACTTGACAGCGCGATCTTGAAGCCCGTTGCCGCGCCCCCATCTTTCCGGTAGTATTTCCGGAAATGGAGGGCAGCATGGCCAGCACCGATCCTTCCCCCGTCACCCAGTGGCGCAAGCGCCGTCAGCGGCAGGGCTTCGTGCGCGTGGAAGTGCAGGTCCGCAAGGAGGATGCCGCCCTCGTCCGGGACGTCGCCACCGCTCTCGGCGATCCCGAACGCGAGAGCGAGACGCGCGCCATCCTGCGCGAGAGGATCGCCACGCCCCGCAGCGGCGGTCTCAAGGCGTTGCTCGCCTCGGCGCCGCTCGAAGGGATCGATCTCGACCGTCCCCGCGATTTCGGGCGCGACGTCTCCCTGTGAGCTTCCTGATCGACACGAACATCATCTCTGAAGTGCGCAAGGGCGACCGCTGCGACCCGGCCGTGGCGGCCTGGTGGTCGGGCGTCGCCGAGGACGACCTGTGGCTCAGCGCGCTGGTGCTGGGCGAGATCCGCAAGGGCGTGGAACTGGCGCGCCGCCGCGATCCCACGAAGGCCGCCGCGCTCGAGGCGTGGCTCGGGGACGTGATTGCGGGCTTCGGTGACCGGGTTCTGCCCGTCGACACGGCCGTGGCGGAGGAATGGGGCCGAATGAACGCGGTCCGTCCGGTGCCGGTCGTCGACGCGCTGCTGGCGGCGACGGCCAAGACCAACGGCCTGACGCTCGTCACGCGCAACGGGGCGGACGTGGCCGGGCTGGACGTGGAGGTGCTGAACCCGTTCGAGGCGACGTAAGGCGCGCTCATCCCGCACGCCCGACCACGAAATCCATCGACCGCTTCTTCGGCACCTGCCTCCCATTCAGCCGCCAGACGATCACGGCGATCCCGTATTGCCAGCGCCGGTTCGCGGTGGCACGGCTGATGCCGAGTTCCCAGCAGATCGGTTTCCACGGCTTCCGGTTCGCCCGGAGCCAGAGCAGGCGCGCGTCGGCGGGGTCGAGCCAGCGCAGCCAGAGCAGAGCATCCTCGGCCTGCGTGATCTGCCGCGGGCTCGGCCGCGGCCGACGCATCCGGGGCTCCTGGCCGACCTGATCCGCGAAGCTGTGGAAATACTCGGGCCAGGCGTTGAAGTAACCCTGCGGCTTCACCTCGGGCAGCGAGCGGAACACGTCGGCCGCGCTCTCGAGCCGGTCCTCGACCATGGTGGGGGTCCACTCAGCCATTCGCAGCCTCCCGGTCGCCCGCCCGAGGTCCATACAGCTTCTCGCCGAGCTGACGCACCAGCTCGCGCTCCGGCCAGGTCAGGCGGTTGTCGTTGACGGAGACGGCCAGCACACCCTCGTCATGCCAGCCATCCCGCTTTACCTGGTCGGGATCCCGGCGCGCGCCGCCGTAGCCTTTCGGGTACCACCTCATCCCAGGCCCCCGTTCGTCTCGATCGCCCAGAGCAGGATGGCGATGGCGTCGGCCTCGTTGTCGTCGGCGGGGCTGAAACCGCGGGCGCGGGCCGCGGCAATCATCGCCTCCTTGGGAGCGTTGCCCTTGCCGGTGGCGTGGCGCTTGATGGTGCCCACCGGCACGCCCTGGTAGGGGATGCCCCGCAATTCAGCGTATGCGGTCAGCGTTGCGAGGAGACCTCCAAACACATGCGCCGCGTCGGTCCCGGCGTGGCGGCGAACTTCCTCGAACCAGATCGCGGCGATGGGCCCGGACAGCCGATCGAGTTCGGTCAGCCAGTTGGTGAACCGCAGGTAGCGCATACCGCCACCGTCGAAGCGTCCGGGCCGAAAGCTGACCGTGCCGCTGGTGGTCAGTCCGTCGTGGCTGCGGAGCGCCCAGCCGGTCGTGGTGCCGAGGTCGAGGGCGAGGATGCAGGACCGGGAGATCGCGCCCGGCTCGGGGCGGACGTCCTGCGCGGGGATCGGTGTGTTCATCATGAAGGCTCACAAGCTGTGGGCCTTCGGCTTCGGTCACCGCAAGATGTAGCATTCGGCGGTCCTCGGCCAAAGCGAAAACGACCAGGACCGCGGCGACGTGCGATGATCCGCGCTCTGCACGCGCCGGTCCCAACCTCCGAACGCGTGGCCCCAACCTTCGAGGGGGTTGGGACAGTTCTTTATCGTTCTATAACAATGGCTTGCGCGGATGTGGTCCCAACCTCGGTGTCCCCAACGGGGGTCCTTCTCTTTTCGTATAGAAAAACATGTTCCCGACCTTTTCCGTTCTCCCACATGAATGTGTAGCAAAAGGTTGGGACCACGGGGTGAGGTTGGGGACACCTTTGTTTTTGAACGGCTTTTTGTGTCCCCAACCTCCTCGGGAGGTTGGGCCAGGGTTGGGGCCACCGGGGAGGTTGGGACAAGACTCTGTTCCGAGGGGAGGCTGAAGCCGAAACGCTCAAGGGTTAGCAAAGGGCGGAAAGCGACCAGACTGCACCGCGGCAGAGCGACCGCAGAAATGCCTGGTATGCGGCCAACCGTCGGTCGCGCTGGAGTCGTGCTCCATGTGTCATTGCGGGGCCGGTAAAGGAACAATAGCAATGGGCCAAGTATGTCGCCGTGCGAAGCCGTTGACGGAGTGAACCGTGTCAAAGAAAAAATTGAGTACTGCCCTACACAACCTGTCCGAAAGCGCCTTCGATTTCCTTGAACGGTCGGTGGAGGAGATCAAGGCTCATCCGAAGTACTCTGTGATCCACTTCGCCACGGCGGTTGAACTAATCCTGAAGGCTCGACTGATGCGGGAACACTGGACACTCGTAGTCGAACGAACTTCGGACGTATCGGTTGAAGACTTCCTGTCGGGGAAGGCGAAGACTGTCACACAAGGCGATGCGATCAAAAGGCTGAAGAACGCCTGCGGTGAGAACATTCCGCAGGATGCAGTGACGCAGTTTGCCCAGATCGCCGCACACCGGAATCGTATGATCCATTTTTTCCACGAGGCCGCAAAAAGACAGGCCGACGACAAGATGACGGAGGAGATCGTCAAGGAGTTGTGCCTGTGTTGGTTTCACCTCGAACGCCTGCTCTCCGATTGGGATGATCAATTTGATCAATTCGAAGAAGAAATCTCGACCGTAACTTGGCGAATGAACCAACTTCGCGCCTATTTGCAGGTGGCGTTCGACCGGCTGAAACCGGAAATTGACGCGGAAAAGAAGGCAGGCACGGTATTCAAGACCTGTTCCGGCTGTGGGTTCGAAGCGGCAGCCGTAGCCGAAGTTTCAGAGGTTTTCTTTGAACAAAGATGCAAGGTCTGCGGCTTGGGTGAGTCGTATATCGAGATACCTTGCCCGGGTGAATGCGGTGCAACACTGCACATCGACGGGCACAACGTCTCCGGGATGACCTGCGAGGAATGTGGATACGAGGTGACGCGCGAAGACCTGTCAGAAGCCTTGGACACGGAATTCTCCGATCCGTCAGACTTTGAGCCCCAGATCAATTGCGCCCAATGTTCCAGTCTTGGCAGCGTAGTGCAGCACGGCGAGACCTTTGTATGTACTGAATGCCTTTATTCAGAAGATTCAGCGCCCCAATGCGACTGGTGCAACGAACGGCAGATAGGAGGCGGCGATTTGGAATACAGCTATCATACCGGCTGCGAGTTCTGCGAAGGTCACGCTGGTTGGACGAAGGATGACTGATCAAGGCCAACTAGAAGCTCCGGTTCAATGATCATCCTGCCCCTCTCCTATACCGCCACTCGCGCGGCGCCTCGCGCCCGCCCTCGTCTCGCCGTCGGTACCGCTCCCAGCCGTTGGCCTTGAGGTAGGCCGAGACGCGCATCTGGTCTCCGCGGGTCCATCGGGCCGGTTCGAGGCCGATGGCCTCCTCCAGGATCTCGCCGACCGACACGTCCCGCAGCGGCTCCGGCCGCAGCACGCTCTCGGTGCGGGAATTGCCGTAGTCTGGGAAGCCGTCGGAGACGGTGCGGATCTCGTGCGTCAGCCAGTGTTCGATCAGGTCGTCCCAGGCGTCGGACTGGTAGCGGCGGTCCTGTTCCTCGCGGGCTTCGGCCAGCAGCGCCGGGTCGTCGATCCACCAGATCGCGCCGGCCCGGAAGCGATGGACGGCCTCGGCCCAGATCTGGTCCCGGTCGCGGGCGAG
Source organism: Paracoccus sanguinis (assembly GCF_012689545.1). Classification (NCBI taxonomy): domain Bacteria; kingdom Pseudomonadati; phylum Pseudomonadota; class Alphaproteobacteria; order Rhodobacterales; family Paracoccaceae; genus Paracoccus; species Paracoccus sanguinis. Next base: position 3,173,439 of record NZ_CP051542.1, on the reverse strand, counting down.
CGCCGCGATGTCTATGGCGCCGCAGCGGAGGGGCCAGAACCGGCGGTTCCCGGTCTCGTCGCGCAGATAGGTGTCGGGGTTCACGGTGCCGGCGAAGACGCACTGGCGCGGAACCTCGACCGTGTATCGGCCATAGGGCGGGCGGAAGCGGTCAGTGGTGCGGGTCAGGAACGCCTTGATGCGCGAGACCTCGGCGCGGCCGATGGCGTCGAGCTCGGCGATCTCCACAATCCAGACGCCCTGCATGTGCAGTGCGGCGTCCTTCGACCCAAGCTCGGGCAGCTCGTCGGTGAACCAGTCCTCGCCCGCCATCACCTTGATCGCGGTGGATTTGCGCGCGCCCTGCGGCCCTTCAAGGATCAGCATGTGGTCGGCCTTCACCCCGGGGCGGTAGATCCGGGCGACGGCAGAGATCAGCCAGAGCGCTCCGACGGTGTGATGGAAGGCGGTCGGCGCAGCACCGAGATAGGTGCTGGTCCAGGTCTCGATCCGGGGCGTGCCGTCCCATTTCAGGGTGTCGAGCCAGTCGCGGACGGGATGGATGCGCAGCTCGCGGGCGACGGCGCCGACGGCACGGCTCACGACCACCGGCGCCACGTTGATCCCGCGCAGCTGCAGCCATTCGGCGGTGCGGATGTCGTCGGCGTCCTCCCACGGGCGCGGCAGGGTCGCGGCGGCGCAATCCCACGGCAGCGGCTGGCGCACGACAATCTCCTGCCCGAACTCGTCGAAGGCCAGCACGCCGGCAAAGGCCGGGTCGGAGGTCAGCGCGACGATGACGTTGGCCTCGTTGCGCTCGGGCGCGCCCGCGAGATCGAGCCGAAGGCGCCTGAACCAGGCAGGCTTCGGGATCGGCGCGTTTGGATCGCCGGTGGCGTTGATCCTGCGGCGGAGCTCGGCCAGCTGCTGGGTCAGGACGGACATGCCGATCCCGGTCGCGGACTTGATCCGCGCGACGACCTGCCGTTCGGGCAGCGGGTCGAGTTTCGCCAGCGCGATGCGCCCGAGCAGCGTGGACAGGGCTTCGAACTCGGGCGGGTTGGTCAGCGCCTCGGCCGCGGCAATCAGCGTTGCGGGATCGTCGGCAGAGGTGACGACGGGCGTGGCCGTCTCGGCGTCGACCGGATCTTCGGTCTGCGGCTCGGCTGCGGCATCTGTCCCGCGCGCGTAATCCTCGGCGCGGGCCCCGCGCAGCAGATCGTCGTTGAAGTCGTCGCCATGGAGTGGCGCGACGATTTCGTTCGGGATGTCGGCCCGGTTCAGGCGGTCCGAGAGCGTCGCAGCCGCCTGGCAGCCCGCGTCTCCGGCATCGGCATAGATGGTGACGCGCCGGGTGCCCTCGGGCCACTGGAACCGCGCCAGACCGTCGGCCGACAGCGCTGCCCAGACCGGTGTGCCGAAGAGCGCGTGGGCGGCGAGCGCCGTCTCGATCCCCTCGGCGATGCCGATGTGCCCATCCTCCGGCATAGGAAACAGACGAACGACCGCATCCTTCACGCTGCCGAGCATCTTCTTGCCCGGAGGCGCCTTGGCGCTGCCGTCGTCGAGCAGGAAGGTGCGGTGGATGCCCGGCGCGCGCTCCCCGCCCGGCAGCCGCAGGATCGCGATCAGGCCGGGCCAGCCGCGGCAGCTGTCGAAGTCCGGAAGATCGGGATGGAACAGCAGGTCGGGCGATCCGGGATCCGAGACCCCGCGGGCGCGCAGATAGGTCTCGCCAGGCGTACCCGCGATCGGCACGGCCCCGCCGACCAGCCGCGCGATCTCGGCGGTATGGTCGGGGCGCGCGCGCATGGGCGACGCCGGCGCGGGCCGCGGCGCCGGCAGGTCCATCCCCGCAAGCCGCGCCGCCTCGTCGAAGAGCGCGCCGTCGCAGAGCCCTGTCGCCTGCGCGATCAGGTCGATGGGACCGGCCCGCTCGCCGGTGGCGTAGTCGAAGCCCCAGCCTGCATAGGGCCCGTCGAGATGGATGGTGCAGGAGCCCTCCTTGCGCGGCGGGCGCCCGGAGAGGTCTGCGCAGCGCAAGGATCGACGGTCACGCGCGAGCCGGGCCTCGGGGAAGAGCCCCGGCAGCCAGTCGGCGGCCGTGTAGGCGAGCCGCTCCTTCACCGCCGCCAGATCGTGCCGGGTCTTCGGAACCGCGATGTCGTTGAGATCGATCATCGCACCCCTCAGGCCAGAAGGACGAGCCCGCGCTCGGCCCGGGTGATCGCGGTGTAGAGCCAGCGGCGCCGGTCGATCTCGGTGCGACCCAGCCCGTCGTCCCAGACGATCACATTCTCCCACTGCGAGCCCTGCGCCTTGTGGGCCGTGATCGCCCAGCCGAAGGTCGCCTCGGTCAGGAGGCGCTTCTCCTTGTAGTCGCGGTCGTGACGCTTGTCGTCGTAGGCGACATGGTCCTCGAAATGCCCCTTGTAGATGCGCAGCCGGCCCGGGCGCCCGTCCTCATAGGGCTCGCCGATGCGGCGCCCGTCCTCGTCATGGACGACGGCGGAGAAGTAGAGGCTCCCCTCGTCGACGATGTCCTCGAGCGTCACGAACATGCCGTTGATCAGCCCCAGATCGTTCTGGTTCTTCAGGCAGATGATCTTCTCGGCCGGCCCCGTGGGCAGCCAGGTCCCGCCGAGACCGGCCGCCGCGCGCATGGCGTTGTTGATCTGCAGCCGCGTTGCGTTCAGCCCGCAGATCAGCTGGCCGCCGCGGAGCGCCTGTTCCGGCGTTATATCGCCCTTGCGGAGCTTCGCGACATGGTCGTCGTAGACGCCGAAGCCGATGGGCCGGCCTTCGCGCGCCATGGTGGCGAGGCGGATGATCGCGCTCTCGGCCGCCTGGCGGTGGATCTCGGTCAGCATCACGTCCGGCTCGTCGCGAGTGAAGGCGCCTTCGCCCCGGATCGGCGGCAGCTGGCCGGGATCGCCGAGCACGAGGATCGGCTTGCCGAAGCTCATCAGGTCGCGCGCCATCTCCTCGCCGACCATCGACACCTCGTCGAGCACGATGAGCCGGGCGTCCGCGGCGTCGCTCTGCGGGTTCAGGGCGAAGCGCGGGTGCTTCATCGCCGAGAGGCCCCGGCGCATCGCCTCGATCGCGGCATCGGCCGTGGTGCGCGCGAACCCGGTGAGGCGAAGCGCGTCGCGTTCGGCCAGCGCGATCTTCCTCGCGGCTTCCTCGATTTCCTCCTCGGTCGCCTCGATCACCGAGTAGATCAGGCTGTGGATGGTGCGCGCCGGCGTGCCCTTGCGGGTCAGCACCAGCGCGGCCTTGCCGGTGAAGGTGGCGGTGACGACGCCCGGCACGCACCGGCCGTCCTTCGCGCTGCGGTGGGGCGAGAGCCCGAGTTCGTCGAGCGCGAACTTCAGCACGGTGGTCTTGCCGGACCCGGCATAGCCGAACAGGCGAAATACCTGCTGTTGCTCGGTGCGGGTCTCGAACCACTCCTTGATCTCGCGGATCGCGGTGGCCTGCGTGGCGGATGGGGTGAACTCGGTCATGAATGGGGTGCCTCCACTGCGTAATCCTTGACGATCCCGCCGCGGGTCGGATCGCCCACCTCGCACGGACGGACGAAGACCCGGCGCCCGTCGGCCAGCTGCCGCCAGTGACCGCGTCGGATGTGCCAGCGTGGGCTGGCGTGACTGCCGCCCTGAGGCGGCGTCGCCGCGCGCAGGCGCTCCGGATCGATGGCGACCTGGCGCCAGACCCATCCGCGCACGCCCTCGCGGGACAGGCGGGACCGTTTTGCAGGCGACACCTTGCGGTCGCGGATTTCAGGTGAGGCGCCGAGGATGGTCAGCGCGCGCCAGACGATGCCGGCGGCGACTTCGCCGTGACCGCGGACCGTCTCGTCGCTCCGCTCGGCCGGGTTGCCCTCGATCTCCGCCTTGCCGTCCGGATGCATCCAGACCCGCACCAGGCAATCCGTCCAGCCGCGCGGCGCCCGCTTGCGCATGAGGAACGTGGCCTCGACGATGTCGCCGTCGGCGCGTGCGCAGACGATCAGGCCCGAGGGAGAGGCGCGCTGCTCGCGCACCTCGAAGATCACGGACGGATGCGGCAGCCGGAGCGGACCGGTAAAGACCCGGGTCATCGCGCGGTCGACGATATCGCCATCGAAGGCGGCCTGATCGTCGAAGAAATAGATCGGCGCGAACTCCGCCGCTCCGAGCAGGTCGGAGCACCAGAACCGCTCGCGATGCGCGCGCACGATCCGCTTGAGCTCATAGGCGTCAGGGATCATCGCCGCTCACCCCAGCACCGTTTCGCCCACGCACAGGGGGCGTGCCATTTGCCCGCCGCCATGCCGCCGCGGCAGAGGACCGCCGTGGGCTCAGCCGCGGCGCGCGGCAGCCATTCCCCCGCCTCGGAGGCTCGCACCACGGCAACGGCGCGATCCGACATCTCCTGCGCGAGATGCGCATCGAAGGGCACGAGCTCGGCATGCAGCTCCATCGTGTCGCGATTGAGCGCTGTGAAGAGCGCCGGGGCCGGCAGGTCCATGTAGGCCTGATAGAGCGCGATCTGGGCGGCATAGACCGGCCGCGCCAGGCTGACGCCGCGCTTGACCACGTCCTTCCAGCTGGCAGCGCCGAGCGCCTTGTTCTCCCAGAGCGCGGGATAGACCATCGCGACGGGGCCCGAGACGAGGCAGCCGTCGATATGGCCCTTGAACCGGCCGCCGAGGGCCTCAAACCCGAACTGGCGGCCGTCCGGACGCTCGGTGCGCAGGTCGAACCCGGCGATGCGGAACCAGCCCGCGACGATGTCCTCGGCCCGATGGCCCGCCTCGAAGATGCGCAGCGTGCGCGGCGCGAACTCCTGGCCTTCGTCCTTGGGCACCGCGAGGAAGTCGTACTGGATCTGGCGCAGGCAGTCGCGGCCGAGACCCGAGGAGCTTACATAGGTGCGCGGGCGTTCGGCGCGGTGGCGCGCGGACAGCGCCGTGTCGATGGCGGCAGACACGGCTTCGGCGATGGGAGGACGTGGCGCGCCGGCGCCGTAGAGGAAACCCGAGCCATGGTTGAGGTCGATCATCGCTCGCGCTCCCAGAACCCGCCGGCCTGCGCGATGCAGGTCAGCTTGTGGAACTGCGCGTCCGTCAGCCGGGCGTTCTCGCCGAACCGCGCGAGCTTCTCGTGGAGGCTGTCGCAGAACTCGATCTCGAAGTCGGTGACGGCGTTTTCGGTGGCGGCCTCGAGCAGGTGCTTCCAGCTGCAGGACGCGGTGTCGTCGTTCAGGTCGATCATGACCGTGCCCTCCGACGCTTGCCGACGGCGACGGGATGACGATCTCCGGCCCTCCCACGGCAGTATTCGAGGAAACCAGGCGCGTTCAGGTTTTCGCGCTGCGTCCCCCACGCGAGGTTGTCGGCGCGATTGTTCGCGGCGTTCTCGTCGAGATGCATGACGACGGCGCGGTCGAATGGCGCGGGTCCGTGGAACGCCTCTGCGACGAGCCTCGCGACCTTGTAGGTCGTTCCGCGCACCACGATGATGAAGCGGGCATCCTGCTTGTTCCACACGCCGAACGTCGGCGTGCCCCCGTAGGATCGTTCGCCGCCCTTGGGCATCGGACCGCGATAGGGCGCGAGCATCACGCGCCCCTCGCTGCTCACTAGCAAGTCGGGGGCGCTCGGGACGGTTCTCCAGATTTCACCGTTGGTCATTTCGCTCTCCGACTAGAATGGCAGAGGGTCATCCAGGACCGTGCCGGTGCGCTCCTTGCGCGCGGCCTGGTCCTGCATGCTGTCGATGTAGCCGGTGACGGCCGCCTCGATCAGGCGGTCGATGTCTTGGGCGCTGCGATGGAAGAAGGGCTCCATGAGCCCCAGATCGGTGAGCGCTTCGGCGAAGAGCGTCCGCGCATCGCGGATCGCCTGCGCCTCGCGCGCGGTCTTGTCGATCATGCCGTTGTTCCTTTGGGCGATGGCGCTGCCCACGTCCTGACAGCGGCGCGAGCAGAAGCGGTGGTAGGGGTGGCGATCCCAGCGGAGGCCGTGGCAGTAGCCGAAGCCGCGCGCCTCGCGGGCGCAGACGGCGCAGAGCGCTACCCGAGCAAGAAGGTCGCGATCGGGTCCTCGGGCGGCCAGCCCGCCCTCCGGAGCTTTTCGGACTGGAGCACGATCCAGCGCGAGATCGCGTTGCTGGCCATGGCTTCGAGGTCTCCGAGGCCGAGGCTTGCGATGGGGGCGTGCAGTCTTCCTCGGGCCTCGAGCCATCGTCCGATCTCCAGCGCCGCCTCGCGCGTCACATGCGCCTGCCATTCATCCGGGGTCATCGGCCCGGCAGGATCGCGCCGGGCCTCGGGCAGCGGCGAAGGCCGACCGGACCTCCGCCGCCGCGCTGCCGACCGCGCCTCACCCATTGAGCCAGGCGGGCATGCCGGTCGCCGGCGCTCCGCTCGGCGCGGTGGGCGGGGACGCCGGGGGCTGCTGGGCGGGCGGTTGCTGCGGAGCCGGCGCCTGCGAGCCCCAGGCCGGAGCCGCCGCCGGGGCTTGCGGCTGCGCGCCCCATGCCGGCGTGGGCGCCTGCCAGCCCGGCGCCGGCGCGCTCGCGGCTTTCCGCGGCGGCGCGTTGACGGGCTCCGGGGGAACGGCTTCGCCGCGCATGATGGCGGCATGCTGCGGCTCGTCGGGCAGAACGACGTTGGCGATGCGGTTCTGGTCGCGGTATTGCGGGTTCGAGGCGGGCTCCACCATGATCCGCGCGGCGAAGACGATGCCGTCGAGATGCTTGAGCCCGGGCAGCACCCGCTTGGCCTTGGCGTCGGGGCTTTCGTCCCTGGGATCGAGCCCGAGAGCGCTGTCGACCATCGCCCGAAAGGTGGATTTCGAGATCTTCCAGCCGATCGACTGGCCCTTCTCGTCGACCTTGCCGCCCGCCACGGTGAAGCTCTGCCAGAACTTCCGCCGGGCATGCGGCCCCTCGAGGATGGTGAACTCGCAGTCCAGCATCTTCGCGTCGCTCGACTGCGAGGCTTTCAGGAGCTTCGCGTCCATCGGCGTGGCGCCGTCCACGCCGCCGGGGCGCACGGTCAGGCGGACCTTGGCGAAGGTGCCGTCGGGGATCAGCTCGCCGATGGGGGCCATCTGCGGCTGGGCATCATTGAGATCGTAGCTCATGGATCTGTCCTTTGCGTCTGGATCAGGAGGGATTTGCGGAGTGGGCGGGTGCGCGGCCGTCGATCTTCGCGATTAGCGCGCCGAGATCGGGCGGCTCGGTCACATCGAGGCGGCCGGAGCGGTCCTTGGCGGGAAGGCCCCAGGGGTTGCCGGAGCGGCAGACGAGGCGGCGCTCGGCGGAGGTCTCGTCGAGGGTCCAGTCGCCCTTGGCGTCGCGGCCGAAGAGCTGCATGGAGACGACCTGATCGACGATGCCCGGCAATTCGCGCCCGGCCTTCGTGCCCTCCATCTGCGGCTGCCATGTCGTCGCGCCGAATTCGTCGGTCACCTTCTCGAGCACGCCGACGAAGATCACCGTCTTGCCGCGGGCGTGCTGGAGGTGCTTCAGCGCCTGGATCACCTCGCGACCCAGGAGCCCGTAGGCGCCACGGACATCCGGTTTGCCGGTCCGCTCGGAGAAGGCCTCGGGTTGCTGGCGGGCATAGGCCATGGCCTGCCGCGTCAGGTCGGTGATCGAGTCGACGAAGACGATCCGCTTCCGGGCGAGGAAGTCCTCGATGCCGGTGCCGAGATACTGCTGCTGCAGCCAGGCGTGATACTCGGCGCCGTACCAGGACTTCGGATGCTGGGCCGGATCGTGGCCGCCGATCAGCACGGCGAGGTCGCGGAAATCGGTGAAGCTGCGCACCGGGATCGAGTCCCCGCGCCAGTCCTGCACCGATTTCATACCGGCCTCGAGATCGAGACAGACTGTGTCCTCGGCGGGCAGCGATTTCAGGAGCGTTGTCTTGCCGACGCCGGGCGGACCGAAGATGGCGAGGGACGTCTTGTTCTCGGCGGCCGAGAGCCGTTCGTCGGCGGTGATGATGCGGAAGGCCATGGGGTTCTCCGGGGTGTGAATTCAGGGGGCGCGGCGGCGGGGGTGACCGGGTGCCGAAGGGGAACCTGCCCGGCGTTGCCGACCGGGCGTCCCGCCGCCGCGCGTCACCGGTCTCGAGCCTCGAGCCGGAAGACGGGTTTGCCGGTGGTCTCGCTGCGCGCGTCCGCGAAGCCCTCGCGCATCGCCGCGGGCCAGGCGCCGAAGCGCCGCTCGGGCACGCGGTAGGCGACCTCGAGATACTCGGTCGGGTCGTCGCCCGCGGCGCGGATGCGTTCGGCCATGGCCGCGAGCCGGACCTGATCCCACGTGACCTTCTTGGGCAGGTCCGCGACGACCACGACGCCCTCATCATCGACCCGCACGGTGCCGCTGGTCTTGCCCTGAGCGGCCCGCTCGGCCGCGACGGCGGCCTCGTAGCGCTGCGCGATGCCGGCCTCGAGCCGGTCCCGCAGCCGCTTCACGCGGGCGGTCTCGGCGAGCGCCGTCGTCTGCAGATCCAGCAGCATCTCGGGCGGCAACGCCGCGATGTCGCCGATGGCGAGACCTTCGAGATCGTCGAAGCGGGGGGCATTGTTGGGGTGCGGCATGGCGGGGTCTCCGTTTGAAGGGAATGGCAGGGCCATCACGCGGCGCGCTCTTCGAGGAGCAGCGCCGAGAGCGAGGCGTTGGCGGCTCTGGGTCTGGGTCGCGCGACGGCGATGTAGGCGAAGCGATCGGGGCCCACGCGCTCCTGCACGAGGTGGACGAGGCCCTTCTCGAAGGCGCCCAGCGCGGCCTGACCGAGGTCGGCGAGCTGACGGCGCTCGGCCTCGGGCAAGGTCGAGATCACCGGCGTGACATCGATCCCGAGAAAACCGCGGTGGTACTCGATCCGGGCGCCGGCCTCGGCCTGCGCGATCCAGGCGTAGAGCTCGACATCGGTGAGCTTCGGCGTCGCCACGCGGGCGCCGATCGGGGTTGCGGCGACCATCAGCACAGCCGCGCAGTCCGCTGGTGCGTGGCACCATGACCGGTGTCCCGCACCGGGTCCGCGGTCAGACGGCGGGGCGTGTGACCGACGCGCGCGACGGCCTCGCTGATTTTCAGGGCACGCTGCAGCTGGCTCTGCTCGAAGGCTTCGATATCGGCGAGCCGGTAGAGCACGCGTCCGCCGAGCTTGAGGAAGGCCGGCCCCTGGCCGTTGTAGCGCCAGCGTTCCAGCGTCCGGTGGGAGATCCCCCAGCGCCGGGCCAGCTCCTTCTGGTTCAGGCAATGCCTCTGCAGCATCGGTGTCTCCTCTCGTGTCGTCGTTGAGGAGACAGTGCGCAATTGCGGTGTGGGATGTCGTGGGGACTAGCGGGGGATACGGAGGGGGATCAGTCGGCCCTTGCAGGACTGACTCTTGGCCGTTGGCGGGGCGCCGTCATCCCCCACCATCCCTCACCCATCCCCCTCCCGATCCCACAGGGACCGGGCGGACGGGGATCGCTCAGTCGAGATTCAGACGGTATCCGCCGCGCCGGTCGGAGCGGATCAGATGCCGCCAGTCCTTTTGCGACTTGAAGACGTCGGCCATGCGCAGGCTCTTCGAGCCGGCGCGCGACAGGATCGCCTTGCCATTCTGCCAGGGCGCGCCGGCCTGCGCCGCCTCGTGCAGTGCGCGCACCACCTCCGCCTGGATCGGGCCCAGCTTGAACCGGCAGCCGTTGCAGCGAACCTCGAGATAGTCGGCCGAGTAAATGAAGGTGGCCTCCTCCATCGGCTGTCCGCCGGGCGAGAACCCGGTCTCGACTTCGAAACGGTCGCGTTCATCGCGCCTTAGCAGCAGGTCGCCGATCATCACCAGTACGGGTTGCGCATCGCCCCAGGTCTCCGCGTAGTCAGCTTTCGACGTCCGAAAGCTTTCAAGATGGACTTCACCACACCGGAAGAGCTGGAACACATCACGGGCATGGAGATCGAGCAGGCCGCTGTAGTAGTTCTGTTCCCACGGCACCCGGCAGGGCTCGCCGTCCGCACCTTCCTCGTAGTCGCCGAACTCCATAGGCACGCCGAACACGCGCACCGACAGCCGGAGCTTGTCGTTTTCCGCGAGGTAGATCAGGTCGGCCTCGGTGATCTGCCACCGCTCGAGGATCTCGGGGAGCGTGAAGTACGATTTATCGATGTGCATTCGCTGCCCTCCGCCCCGATTCCCGTGTAAGATGTTTACTTTCTGTTCTTATTCGCTTGACGGGCTTCGATCAATCCTATTTTATCCTATTTCATCCACAGATGGTTGGGGATGACATGACCGAGCACCACACGCTTTCCGACCGCCTCAGAGCCCGGGCCAACCAGCTCGGCATCAGCCCCGCCCATGTTGCCGAGATGGCCGGCGTGAACCGTTCCTTCGTCTACGACATCCTCCGTGGTCGCTCCGCGCGCCCGGGCATCGATCGGCTGGCCGAAGTCGCCCGCGTGCTGAAGGTGGATCGCGACTGGCTGATCCATGGCATCGGAGAGGTCGAGGGCACGCCCCCCTTCGTCGAGAACCCCGACGATGCCTTCGTGGCCATCGCCCACGCCACCCCGCGCCCGGCGATGGGCGGCGGCGCCGTCGTGACCGAGGACGGCGACACGCCCGGCCGGGTCTATCATTTCCGTCGCTCCTGGATCCGAAACAGCCTCAAGGCCACCCCGTCGCAGCTGCGCATCATGCATGTGGAGGGGGACAGCATGGCGCCGACGCTCCTGAGCGGTGACGCGGTGCTGGTCGACATGACCCGGCGTGCGCCCAACCCACCCGGCATCTTCGTGCTGGATGACGGGATGGGGCTGGTCGCCAAGCGGCTCGAGCACATCCCCAACAGCGACCCGCCCGCGGTGCGCGTCATCTCCGACAACAAGCACTACCCCGAATACGAAAGAACGGCCGACGAGATCCACATCGTCGGCCGCATCCGTTGGTTCGCGCGGGAGATCTGAGGTGATTGCGTTCCGCGAGGTCGATGATGCCGATCCGGCGCTGGTGTTCTCGCCGCTGGTGCGCGGGATGGAGAAGACCTTCGCCTGGGTAGACGAGCATGGCGGCATTCCCCTGACGCCGTCCAGGGCCTTCAAGCGGGTCTTCGTGCACTGGGCCGCGGCCGAGTTCGACCGGCCCGCCCACACCGAGGCGGACCTCTTCGCCGTCAACAAGGTGCTGAACGAGCCCGACTTCGCCCCGCTCATGGTGCTTCACGACCTGATGATCGCGATGAAGCTCGGGCGGCACTACAAGGGCGAATTCCGGCCAACCAAGGCTGGCCAGGCACTGGCGGGCCATCCCGGTCGGATTTTCGGCACGGTCGTCCCGTTCTTCCTGTTCCGGATCAACCACGCCAGCATGTCTCGCTTCGAGGACGCACCGATACTCGGCAATTGGGACGTGTTCCTGAACGTGCTGAACGTCGAAACCGAGGACGGCACCACCGGCGCCCACCTCCGCCGCGTGCTCTTCGGAGAACCCGAGATGGGGCCGTTGCCGCGCTACGACGAGGTGATGGGCCAGCTGTACATCCAGGTGCTGCGCCCGCTCTGCTGGGCGGGGCTGCTAAAGCAGGGACGCGGCACGGCTAGCTATCGCTTCGAGGAGGCGGTATTCATGAAGACGCCGCTCTGGAGATCGGCGCTGGTTCTCGACACCGATGCCCAGGTCGCGCCGGCGATTCGTCACTGAGGCTCCGCCGGTTCCTATCCTCTGCGCAGGCTTACGCGGGACTCCCATAAGCCTTTGAATCCGATTGTTTTCGGAGGGTGTACGGGTAGCGTTTCCCCCATGCGAAACGTGCCGACAAATCCACAGCGGGGTTCAAACCCGCTGCCGCCCGACCAGATGACTCCCGCCGAGCGCCGCGGCGAACTGTGCGGCCTGCTGGCGCTCGGGCTGGTCCGCCTGCAGCTGCGGGAACAGGGCGAACCTTCTGACGATACTGGAGAAATTCGCCTACACTCTCCGGCCGACCGATGCCGTCATGCAACTCCAACTCACCGGAGACCCGCATGACGACCCACGATCCAATTCTCGCGCGCCTGGCTGCGCTGAAAACCGCCACGACGCCGGAACTGAAGGCGCAATGGCGCGATCTGTTAGACAGCGAACCGCCGCCGTTCAACCGGCGTTACCTGGAGAGCCGGCTGGCCTATCGCATCCAGGAGCTCGCCTATGGCGGGCTGAAGCCCGAGACGATCCGGCGGCTGGAACGGCTGGGCGAGGAACTCGACGGCGGTGACAAGAGGAAGCGCGGCATGCGCCTCGACCGTGACCGCCCCATCACCGGCACGCGGCTGCTCCGCGAGTGGCAAGGTGTCGAGTACATCGTCACCGTCACCGCCGACGGCTTCGAATGGCAGGGGCGGCCGTACAAGTCGCTGTCCGCTATCGCGCGCGCCATCACGGGCACGCGCTGGAATGGCTGGGTGTTCTTCGGCCTCAAGAATCGGAGGGCGCGGACATGACGAAGGCCCCTGCGAAATCAGGAATGGTCCGGAAACTCCGGTGCGCGATCTACACTCGGAAATCCTCCGAGGAAGGGCTAGAGCAGGAGTTCAACTCGCTCCACGCCCAGCGCGAGGCATGCGAAGCCTACATCGCCAGCCAGCGCTCAGAGGGCTGGGTGCTGGTCCGCGATCAGTATGACGACGGCGGCATCTCGGGTGGGACTCTGGAACGGCCCGGCTTGAAGCGGCTGCTCGAAGACATCGAGGACGGGCTGGTTGATGTCGTCGTGGTCTACAAGATTGACCGTCTCAGCCGCTCGCTGGCCGATTTTGCCAAGCTGGTCGAAGTGTTCGACCGGAACGGCGTAACCTTCGTCTCCGTGACGCAGTCGTTCAACACCACCACGTCGATGGGCCGGCTGACTTTGAACATCCTGCTCTCGTTCGCCCAGTTCGAGCGGGAGGTCACGGCCGAGCGCATCCGCGACAAGGTTGCAGCGAGCCGGAAGAAAGGCATGTGGATGGGCGGCGTCCCGCCCTATGGCTACCGGGTCGAGAGCCGGAAACTGGTCATCGACGACGAGCATGCCGAGCAAGTTCGCTTGATCTTCACCCGCTTCCTCGAGATCGGATCCGGGACGGAACTGGCACGCGAGGTCGCGAAGCGCGGTATCCGCACGCCACGGGGCAACCGGATCGACAAGAAATACCTCTACCGGATGTTGAATAACCGCGCCTACATCGGCGAAGCGGTCCACAAGGGCGACAGCTTCCCCGGCGAGCACGACGCCATCATTGACCGCCAAACATGGGACCGCGTCCACGCCATTCTGCAGGAGAGCCCGCGCAAGCGGGCGATGCGAACACGCGCCGAGTCGCCGGCACTGCTGAAGGGTCTGCTGTTTGGACCCGACGGCGCGGCGTTCTCGCCGACGCACACCCGCAAGGGCGAAAAGCTCTACCGCTACTACGTAAGCCAGACGGTGCTTAAGCATGGTGCGGGTTCGTGTCCTGTTGGACGCGTACCGGCAGGGGAGATTGAGGCGGCAATCATCGACCAGCTGCGCGCCGTGTTTCGCCAACCCGAGATCGTGGCGGGCACGTGGAAGGCCGCGCGCGCCCACGCCGACGACATCACCGAGGCCGATGCTGACCTGCCACGGGCTTTTTCCTCCATCTGTGACTAGAGTCCGGCCCAACGAGAGGACGGACGAAGATGAAGAAGGCACGACGGACCGAGGAACAGATTATCGGTATCCTTCAGGAGCATGATGCCGGCGCGAAGTGCGCAGATCTGTGCCGCAAGCACGGCATGTCGGAAGGCACATTTTACGCTTGGAAGGCGAAGTATGGCGGGATGACGGTGTCGGAGGCGAAGCGGCTGAAGGCACTCGAGGACGAGAACGCCAGGCTGAAGCGCTTGCTGGCTGACCAGATGCTCGACATGGCTGCGATGAAAGAACTGCTGTCAAAAAAGTGGTAACGCCCGCCGTGAAGCGCGAGGCTGTCGCGCACCTGAAGGCCCATCTCGGGCTGTCGGAGCGGCGGGCGTGCCAGATTGCCGGGGCGGACCGGACGATGGTGCGCTACCAGTCCCAGCGAGCGCCGGACACGGCGCTGCGCGGGCGGTTGCGGGATCTGGCCAACGAGCGGCGCAGGTTCGGCTACCGGCGGCTGTTCGTGCTGCTCAGGCGCGAGGGAGAGCCATCCGGGATCAACCGCATCTATCGGCTTTACCGAGAAGAGGGCTTAACCGTGCGTAAACGCAAAGCGCGCCGCAAGGCCCTCGGAACGAGGGCACCGATCCTGATCGAGACACGAGCCAATGCACGGTGGTCGCTGGACTTCGTCCATGACCAGTTCGCCTGCGGGCGGCGCTTCCGGGTGCTGAACGTGGTTGACGACGTCACCCGCGAATGTCTGGCGGCGATCCCGGACACCTCGATTTCGGGCCGCCGCGTGGCTCGGGAACTGACGGCGCTGATCGAACGCCGCGGCAGGCCTGGAATGATTGTCAGCGATAACGGGACAGAGCTGACATCGAACGCGATCCTGAAGTGGTGCGCCGAGCACAAGGTCGAATGGCATTACATTGCGCCGGGCAAGCCGATGCAGAACGGGTTCGTCGAAAGCTTCAACGGCAGGATGCGGGACGAGCTTCTGAACGAGGCCCTGTTCCGCAACATCGCCCATGCCCGTGACCTGATCGCTGCCTGGGTCACGGATTACAACACCGAAAGGCCCCACTCGGCCTTGGGCTACCAGACCCCTGTAGGGTTTGCCGCGAACCTGAACCCCGCAATCGCCCGCCCCGCTGCGCGAGATGAAAGCTCCGCGCGCCGGGCGATTGCTCAACCCGCGCCAACAGGCGTAAACAAAAACCGGGCTCAGGTCGCCGTTGGATGAAAGTTCAGTGGCAGGTCAATACCCGCGCGGCCCTGCAGCAGCTCGATCCGATGTGGGACGAGCTTTTCCCGGCCGAACAGGCGCGCATCGTGGCGCTGCTGGTTGAGCGGGTGGAGATAGGCAGGGACGGGCTGAACGTCCGGCTCCGCGTCGACGGGCTCGGCAGCCTCGCGCGCGAGATGCTTGCCGGCGGCATCGAGGCGGCCGCATGAACCGCAGCACGCCGATCCCGGAGACTGTGACGCTCCACGTCCCGTTCCGGATCGTGAAGCGTGGCGGGAAGAAGGAGATGCAGTTGCCCGAGGGCGCCACGCAATCGCAGCGGACTGACAGCACGCTGGTCAAGGCGCTGGCCCGTGCGTTCCGATGGAAGCGGATGCTCGAGTCGGGCGAATACGCCACCATCGCCGAACTGGCCGAACGAGAGGGCATCGCGCCCTCCTACATGACCCGCGTCCTGCGGCTCACGCTGCTCGCGCCTGACATCATCGACGCGATCCTGGACGGGAAGCAGGGGCCGGAGGTGACGCTCGCGCAGGTGCTGGAGCCGTTCCCGCTCACATGGCAGCATCAGGCGCTGCATTTTTCTCTGTAGGGTGAAAACTGCAATTTGAAGGATTGACTCTAGGGGCGGGTTCTCCTAGATCTCTGTAAATCGCCTTACAGAGGTTTCTTTCATGCGGCTCGCGGAGCTCTCGGACATTCACTCCGGCTACACGGCGCGCGGCAGGCTCGATCCGCTGTCGGAGGGTGGCGTGCCGGCGCTTCAGCTGCGTGACGTCGGAACGAACGGCGAAGCGCCAGGACCAGACTTCCAGAGGTACGACCTGGCCAAGCTGTCCGACCGATACTTCGTCCGCGGCGGCGAGGTCGTCTTTCGATCGCGTGGCGAGCCGAACGCCGCGGCGGCCATTCCCGCTTCGCTGCCGGAGCCCGTCGTGGTCATCGTTCCGCTGGTGATCGTTCGCCCTGACAGGGCCCGCGTTCTCCCAGAATACCTCGCTTGGGCCATCAACCAGCCCGACGCGCAGCGCAGGCTCGGCGCGGAAGCGCAGGGCACAAGCCTCAGGATGATCCCGATGGGGGTCCTCGAGAACCTCGAGATTGCCGTGCCTGACCTGCCCACGCAGAAACGTATCGTTGAACTCGATGCCCTCGCCCGGCAGGAGGGACAACTGCTCCGTCAACTCGCCGCTCGCCGCGAAGAACTCGTAAGCGCCATTCTCGGCGAGGCCGCAAAGGCCGCCGACCAGAAGGAAATTGCCTGATGACCGATCAGATTACGCAACAGCAGATCAACCAGACCGCCTGGGCGGCCTGCGACACCTTCCGGGGCGCCGTCGATGCCGGCCAGTATAAGGACTACATCCTCGTGATGTTGTTCCTGAAGTACATTTCGGACCTCTGGAACGACCACCTCGAGACCTACCGCAAGCAGTATGGCGACGACGAGGCCCGCATTCGCCGCCGCCTCGAGCGGGAGCGCTTCATCCTGCCCGAGGGCGCCAGCTTCTACGACCTCTACGCTCAGCGGAACGAGGCCAACATCGGCGAGCTGATCAACATCGCGCTGGAGAAGATCGAGGACGCGAACCGCGCGAAGCTCGAGGGCGTCTTCCGCAACATCGACTTCAACTCCGAGGCCAATCTCGGCCGCCCGAAGGATCGCAACCGCCGCCTGAAGAACCTCCTCGAGGACTTCGCCAAGCCTGCCCTCGACCTGCGTCCGTCGCGAGTGACAGAGGACATCATTGGCGAGTGCTACATCTACCTGATCTCGCGCTTCGCCTCGGACGCCGGAAAGAAGGCGGGCGAGTTCTACACGCCCACCGCCGTCTCGCGCCTGCTCGCCAAACTGGCGGCGCCCCAGCCCGGCAACACGATCTGCGACCCCGCCTGCGGGTCCGGCTCGCTGCTGATCCAGGCATCGCAAGAGGTTGGCTCCGAGAATTTCGCGCTCTACGGGCAGGAGGTGAACGGGGCGACCTGGGCGCTGGCCCGCATGAACATGTTCCTGCACGCCAAGGACGCCGCCCGCATCGAGTGGTGCGACACGCTCAACAGCCCGGCGCTGGTCGAGGGCGACCACCTGATGCGCTTCGACGTGGTGCTCGCCAATCCGCCGTTCTCGCTCGACAAGTGGGGCGCGGAGGACGCCGACAGCGACCAGTACAAGCGCTTCTGGCGCGGCGTGCCGCCCAAATCCAAGGGCGACTACGCCTTCATCACCCACATGATCGAGATCGCCAAGCGCCAGTCCGGCCGCGTGGCGGTGATCGTGCCGCATGGCGTGCTGTTCCGGGGCGGCGCCGAAGGGCGCATCCGCCAGCAGCTCATCGAGGAGAACCTGCTCGACGCCGTGGTCGGACTGCCGGCCAACCTGTTCACCACCACGGGGATCCCGGTCGCCATCCTGATCTTCGACCGCTCGCGCGAGGAAGGCGGCGCGAACGAAGGCCGGCGTGATGTGCTGTTTATCGACGCCAGCAAAGAGTTCACGCCGGGCAAGACCCAGAACGTGATGGACGAGGCGCATGTGGCGAAGGTGCTGGAGACCTACGCCACCCGCGCCGAGGTCGAGCGGTATTCGCATCGGGCGAGCCCGGAGGAGATCGCCGAGAACGGCTTCAACCTCAACATCCCCCGCTACGTCGATACCTTCGAGCCAGAGGACGAGATCGACGTCGCCGCCGTGCAGAAGGACATCCTGCGGATCGAGGCCGAACTGGCCGAGGTGCGGGCGAAGATGGCCGGGTATCTGAAGGAGCTCGGCGTTGATGCGTGACCTGGAATTTCAAGCGACTGACTGGCCCGAGACAACGCTCGGAGACGTCTGCACGTTTCGTGGAGGCAGCGGGTTTCGCGAGTCCCATCAGGGCCAATCGAGCGGCGACCACCCGTTCATCAAAGTCAGCGACCTGACGATCGACGGCAACGAGAAGTATATAACCACGGCCCAGAATTGGGTTTCCGCAGCTGCACTGCGGGAACTGCGTGCCACCCTCCAGCCTGCGGGGGCCGTGGTGTTCGCGAAGGTTGGCGCTGCACTCAAGCTGAACAGGCGGCGAATTCTTGGGCTCCCGACTGCTATCGACAACAACATGATGGCGGCCATACCGGACAAGCAGCAATTGGACGGCGAGTTTCTCTACTACTTTCTTCTGATGCAGGACCTTGGGCGGTTCAGCCAGGAAAGTGCTGTTCCGTCAGTCAACCAGGGGCATCTCTCATCCATCGAGATCAGCCTTCCCCCACTCCCCGAACAGCGCAAGATCGCCGAGATCCTGCGGACCTGGGACGAGGCGCTCGAAAAGCTCAACGCCCTCCGCGCAGCGAAGGCGCGGCGGCACCGCGGGCTCACGATGGCGTTGGCCTTTGGCGCCAACCAGCTCGACCGATTCCGCAGGACCGACGAAGTCGCGCCGTACCG
Organism: Paracoccus sanguinis; assembly: GCF_012689545.1. NCBI lineage: Bacteria > Pseudomonadati > Pseudomonadota > Alphaproteobacteria > Rhodobacterales > Paracoccaceae > Paracoccus > Paracoccus sanguinis. The sequence goes on along the minus strand of NZ_CP051542.1, from coordinate 3,155,169 downwards.
GTGGTTTAAGCTTCCCGCATCCTGGAGCTGCCAGCACATCGGTGATCTGGCCGATGAAATTTCGGAACGGAATGGTGGAGGGGACCAGCACGAAGTCCTTTCCTGCTCGAAACACGACGGTTTCGTGCGATCGCTGGAGTACTTCAAGAAGCAGGTCTTCAGCGCCGACCTGACTGGCTACAAGAAGATCTGGCGCGGCGATTTCGGCTTTCCCAGCAACCATGTCGAGGAAGGGTCGATCGGCCTCCAGAACCTGACCGACATCGGCGTCGTCAGCCCCATCTACACTGTCTTCCGCTTCGACCCGGACCAGGTGAATGCCGAATATGCCTTTGCGGTTCTGAAGACCGAACTCTACAGGCACATCTTCGAGGTCAGCACCAGCGCCTCAGTAGACCGGCGCGGAAGCCTCCGCTGGAGCGAGTTCTCCCGCCTCCCGTTCCCGGTCCCGCCGCTGGATGAACAAGAGGCCATCGCCGATGTCCTCCGAACGTCGCGGCGCGAACTGGATGCTCTCACAGACGAGATCGAAGCCCTGACCCGACAGAAACGCGGCCTCATGCAGAAGCTGCTGACGGGCGAGTGGCGCGTGAACACGACAGAGGCGACGGAGGTGGCGCAATGAAGTTCATCTACGTCGACGAAAGTGGATCAGAGGGTGAAAGCGACGTCTTTGTCATGTGCGGGCTGATGGTGGACGCCTACAAGCTGCGCAAGAAGACGGCTGATTTCGACAAGATGTTGGCTGAGTTCCTGGCCAAGCATCCGGGATCGAGCACCGAACTGAAGACCAGCAGGTTCATCAACGGGAAGGGCGGCTGGAGTAAGATCTCGCCGGACGAACGGAAGGCGTTCCTCGCCGACATCTGCAATCTCGCAGTCGACAACGGCGGAAAACTCTTCGGCATCGGCTTGTCTTTCGCGGCTCTGGAGGCCGCGCGCGCCGCCGGGCGCGGTCATCCATTCGGTGAGAGCTATTGGCTTGCCGGCGGCATGTTCACCTGCGCACTCGTCCAGAAAAGGATGCAGAGCAAAGAGAAGAGCAAGGGCCTCACCGTCGTGATCATCGACGACAACAAGGCCGGGATGCCGCAGCTCTCGGACGGCCTGTACAATGCAGATGCCTGGTACGACGGACTGTACCAGCTCCGGGGAACCAAGCGCGGAAAGAAAATCTGGCTGCCTCGAAGCAAGTCGGATCGGTTTGATCACATCATCAACACGGCCTTCGCGATCAAGTCGCACCATTCCTCGCTGGTGCAGGTCGCCGATGCGATCTGCTACGTGTATCGTCGGCACCTCGAGATGAAATCCTCGGGCGAAGCCTACCCGGGAGAGGCCGCGTATTACCAAAGCTTGGTCGATATCCTCGAACCCCAGCGAGAGAAACTCGGCCAGTCGCCCGACGCGCCCTGCGTTACATTCTACAAGGCAGCCAGGCACCCGGAGTGGGCGCTATGAGCCCCGAGACCTTCAATTCGAGCGAGAAGCACCAATCCCAGGTACCGGCGCTGCAGCTACTGGTGGCGCTCGGGTTTAAGCCGCTCTCGCAGGACGAGGCACTGCGCCTGCGCGGCGGGCGGCTGCGGAACGTGGTGCTGGACGATGTGCTCGCCGAGCAACTCATGCGCATCAACCGCTTCTCGCATCGCGGCCGTGAGTATGCCTTCGACCTTGAGGACGCGCACGAGGCAATGCGACGGCTCAAGCCCACGCCCGATCGCCTGAAGGGGCTCCGGGGCACCAATCAGGACATCTACGACACGCTCGTCCTCGGCACGACCATCACGAAGTCCATCGACGGCGACTCGAAGAGCTACTCGTTCCGCTACATCGATTGGGAGCGGCCGGAGAACAACGTCTTCCATGTCACTGCCGAGTTCTCGGTCGAGAGGACAGCGTCGAGCCAGACCAAGCGTTGCGACATCGTCACGTTCGTGAACGGCATCCCGATCCTGGTGATCGAGAACAAGCGGCCGACCGAAAGCCTGAAGAAGGCGGACAGCCAGCTGATCGGCTACCAGAACGAGGACAACATCCCGCAGCTCTTCCACTTCGCGCAGCTGCTGATCGGCATGAACCGGAACGAGGCGCGCTATGCGACCGTCGGCACGCCGCGGAAGTTCTGGCAGACTTGGCGGGACGAGGAAGACACCGACGAGGCCATCGCGCCCTTCTCAAACCGCGTGCTCACCGTGGCGGAGAAGGACGCCATCTTCTCCGGCGACTTCGCGGATGCACGCGCCTACTTCGACGCGATGGCCGCCGAGGGCGAGCGCGCGGTCACGGCTCAGGACCGGACGGTGTACGCCCTATGTCGCCCCGAGCGGCTGCTCGACCTCATCCGCCGCTTCACGGTGTTCGATGGCGGCGTCCGCAAGGTTGCGCGCCATCAGCAGTTCTTCGGGATCCGGCGCGCGGTCGAGACGGTCAAGCAGCGCGACCTGAGCGGCGCGCGCAAGGGCGGCGTGATTTGGCACACACAGGGCTCGGGCAAGTCGCTGACGATGGTGATGCTGGGGCGCTCGCTCGCTCTCGAGCGCAGCATCGAGAACCCGCGGATCATCATCGTCACGGACCGCGACGATCTCGACAAGCAGATCAAGGATACCTTCAAGTCCTGTGACCTCGAACCGGTTCGGGCGACGAGTGGGTCTCATCTTCTGGAGCTCGTCCAGAACAAGGCTCCGCTGGTCACCACAATCATCAACAAGTTCGACACGGCGCTGAGGAACAGCAAGCTGGCGGACGACGACCCGAACATCTTCGTGCTGGTCGACGAGAGCCACAGGACGCAGACGGGGCGCTACGGCGGCCACAGCCAGTTCGCCGCCAAGATGCGCCGCCTCCTGCCCAAGGCCTGCTACCTCGGCTTCACCGGCACGCCCCTGCTGAAGAAGGAGAAGAACACGCTTTCGACCTTCGGGCGGCTGATCCACCGCTACGCCATCGACGAGGCTGTCGCCGACGGCGCCGTCGTGCCGCTGCTCTACGAGGGACGACTTGTGGAGCAGCAGGTCTCTGGCACCGTGATCGACCGCTGGTTCGAGAAGATCAGCGAGGGGCTCAACGACAGTCAGAAGGCCGACCTCAAACGCAAATTCTCCCGAATGGACGCGTTGGCCAAGACCGACCAGGCCATCCGAGCCAAGGCGTTCGACATCTCCGAGCACTATCGCCAGCACTGGCAGGGGACCGGCTTCAAGGCGCAGCTCATCGCCCCGTCGAAAGCGGCGGCCGTCCGCTTCAAGGAGGTCCTCGACGAGATCGGCCACGTGTCGAGTGCGATCGTCATCTCCCCGCCGGATGAGAACGAGGGCAACGAGGAGGTCGACCAGGAATCCAAGGACCTCGTCCGCCGCTTCTGGTCGCAGATGATGGCGCGGTACAAGACCGAGGAAGAGTACAATCGCCAGATCATCGATGCCTTCAAGGGTTCCGGCGATCCGGAGATCCTGATCGTCGTCTCCAAGCTCCTCACCGGCTTCGACGCGCCCCGGAACACGGTCCTTTATGTCTGCAAGTCCCTGAAGGAACACAATCTCCTGCAGGCGATTGCACGGGTGAACCGGCTCTACGAGGACGGCGGAACGGAGAAGGAGTTCGGCTTCATCGTCGACTATGAGGGGCTGCTGGGCGAGCTGGACAGTGCGCTGACGACGTACAGCGCCTTCGAAGGCTACGAGGCGGCCGACCTCGCCGGAACGGTGCATGACGTCCGCGAGGAGATCCGCAAGCTGCCCCAGCTGCACGATCAGCTCTGGGATCTCTTCAAACCGGTTCGAAACAAGAAGGACATGGAGCAGTTCGAGCAGCACCTCGCTGACGAGGCGCTGCGCCATGAGTTCTACGGGCGCCTCAAGGCATTCAGCCGCTGCCTGCACATCTCGCTCTCGTCCGACAAGCTGTTCGATGTCTTCGACGAGGCCAAGATCGATGCCCTGAAACGCGACTGGAAGCAGTTCTCCGAACTCAAGCGCTCGGTCCAGCTCCGCTACCAGGAGACGGTCGATGTCCGCGAGTTCGAGCCGAAGATCCAGAAGCTCCTTGATGACCACGTCGTGGCAATGCCGGCGGAAACCATCATCGAGGTGGTCAACATCAACGATCCCGACGCGCTGAAGGCCGTCGTCGAAGAGACGGGGGTGTCCGAGGCCTCGAGGGCCGATCGCATCGCCAGCGCGACCCGGCGGGCGATCACCGAGAAGATGGATGAGGACCCGACGTTCTACAAACAGTTCTCCGAGCTGCTCGAAGAGACCATCCGCACCTACCGCGAGAAGCGGCTGTCCGAGCGCGAATACCTGAACAGCGTCGTGGACCTCGCGAGCAAGGTCGCGCGCAAGGATCGCGGCCGCGATGTTCCGGAAAGCATCCGGGGCGATGAGGATGCGCAGGCGTTCTTCGGGATCCTGGACGGTCAGCTGAAGACCGAAGGCGATGAGCTGGTAGCCGGCGACGATGCCGCAGCGATCGCTCAACAGATCATCGACATCATCAAGTCCCACCTGATCGTGGACATCTGGTCGAACGAGGTGGCCCAGAACAATCTGCGGAACGCCATCGATGACTACTTCTTCGACGTCCTGCGCGACGAAAAGGGCGTCGACCTGCCCGTGGAGGTGCTCGACGAGCTCGAACTGAAGATCATGGACCTCGCCCGGGCCCGGTTCGCAGCATGACGCCGGAATTGCATTGCCTGCAGTACGGTGAGCAGGAGATCCGATACGAAATCGTCCGCCGCCCAAGGAAGACACTGGAGATCGCCGTCGAGCCGGATGCGTCGGTGGTGATCGCGGCCCCGGAAGACGCGACACTAGACGCCATCGAAGCCAAGCTGCGGAAGCGCGCGGCATGGGTGACGAGGCAGCAACGGTACTTTGCCCAATTCCTGCCGCGGACGCCGGAGCGCAGGTTCGTGGCCGGAGAAACGCATCTTTACCTAGGGCGCCAGTACCGGCTGAAGGTCGTCCCGCATGTCCAGGAAAGCGTGAAGCTGATCCGCGGCTTCATCGTCGTGCAGACTCATCGGCCGACCAGGCCGGAAGTAACGCGCGAACTGGTCGACGCCTGGTACCGGGATCGGGCCCACATCAAGTTCCCGGAGCGGATCGAATTCTGTCTCGGCCACTTCCCGGATCCGGAGGCATTCAGGCCGAAAGGTCTCATCGTACGTCAGACCCGGCAGCGATGGGGGTCCATGTCACCGGCCGGACGTCTGCTACTAAACCGCCGCCTCGTGCAGGCGCCGGTCGATGCCATCGACTATGTGATCACCCACGAACTCTGCCATGTGGCCGAGCCTCATCACGGGGCAGCCTTCTTCGATCTCCTCGACAAGGTGATGCCCGACTGGGAGCGCCGGAAGCAGAGACTGGAACGGGCCATGGCCTAAGAACTTCCGAACCCGGTCGCGGCAGCCCCAAACGCGACTCCAATCCAAGCAATTTTGACCTGCCACGGGCTTTTTCCTCCATCTGTGACTAGAGTCCGGCCCAACGAGAGGACGGACGAAGATGAAGAAGGCACGACGGACCGAGGAACAGATTATCGGTATCCTTCAGGAGCATGATGCCGGCGCGAAGTGCGCAGATCTGTGCCGCAAGCACGGCATGTCGGAAGGCACATTTTACGCTTGGAAGGCGAAGTATGGCGGGATGACGGTGTCGGAGGCGAAGCGGCTGAAGGCACTCGAGGACGAGAACGCCAGGCTGAAGCGCTTGCTGGCTGACCAGATGCTCGACATGGCTGCGATGAAAGAACTGCTGTCAAAAAAGTGGTAACGCCCGCCGTGAAGCGCGAGGCTGTCGCGCACCTGAAGGCCCATCTCGGGCTGTCGGAGCGGCGGGCGTGCCAGATTGCCGGGGCGGACCGGACGATGGTGCGCTACCAGTCCCAGCGAGCGCCGGACACGGCGCTGCGCGGGCGGTTGCGGGATCTGGCCAACGAGCGGCGCAGGTTCGGCTACCGGCGGCTGTTCGTGCTGCTCAGGCGCGAGGGAGAGCCATCCGGGATCAACCGCATCTATCGGCTTTACCGAGAAGAGGGCTTAACCGTGCGTAAACGCAAAGCGCGCCGCAAGGCCCTCGGAACGAGGGCACCGATCCTGATCGAGACACGAGCCAATGCACGGTGGTCGCTGGACTTCGTCCATGACCAGTTCGCCTGCGGGCGGCGCTTCCGGGTGCTGAACGTGGTTGACGACGTCACCCGCGAATGTCTGGCGGCGATCCCGGACACCTCGATTTCGGGCCGCCGCGTGGCTCGGGAACTGACGGCGCTGATCGAACGCCGCGGCAGGCCTGGAATGATTGTCAGCGATAACGGGACAGAGCTGACATCGAACGCGATCCTGAAGTGGTGCGCCGAGCACAAGGTCGAATGGCATTACATTGCGCCGGGCAAGCCGATGCAGAACGGGTTCGTCGAAAGCTTCAACGGCAGGATGCGGGACGAGCTTCTGAACGAGGCCCTGTTCCGCAACATCGCCCATGCCCGTGACCTGATCGCTGCCTGGGTCACGGATTACAACACCGAAAGGCCCCACTCGGCCTTGGGCTACCAGACCCCTGTAGGGTTTGCCGCGAACCTGAACCCCGCAATCGCCCGCCCCGCTGCGCGAGATGAAAGCTCCGCGCGCCGGGCGATTGCTCAACCCGCGCCAACAGGCGTAAACAAAAACCGGGCTCAGGTCGCCGTTGGATGAAAGTTCAGTGGCAGGTCAATTTCAATGGCTTGGATTTCGCCATTATCTACAGGGGCTTATGAGAAATTCACCAAAATGGCGCAGTCATCAGGTCCGGAGAATATCGCCCTGGAGAGACCGCTTCCAGGCCTCCTAGCAGCGGGGGCGGTGCTCAGCCCCTCCCGCATAACCCTCGAAAACAACGGAAAAATCCGGCCGCAGCCGGATCGAGAGAATGCTTTCGCGAGGGCAAGTGGCGGAGGCGGTGGGATTCGAACCCACGGTGGGGTTGCCCCCACGTCGGTTTTCAAGACCGGTGCATTTAACCACTCTGCCACGCCTCCCGCGGCCCGGCTGCGTAACCCGCCGCGCGGCGCGGGGCAAGGGCCCCGGCCCCGCCGCAGGCTACCCCTCGCCCAGCCGGTCCAGCACCCCGGTCAGACGCGCCAGCGTGCCCTCCACGTCCTTCAGCTTGTCGAGCCCGAAGAGCCCCAGCCGGAAGGTGCGGAAATCCGGTCCCTCGCCGACCTGCAGCGGCACGCCCGCGGCGATCTGCATCCCCAGCGCGGCAAAGCGGCGGCCGCTCTGGATCTCGGGGTCGGTCGTGTGGCTCACCACCACCCCCGGCGCCGCAAAGCCCGGCGCCGCGACCGAGGCGAAGCCGCGCTCGGCCAGCGCCGCGCGCACCCGCTCGCCCAGGTCCCACTGGGCCGCACGGGCCGCCTCGAACCCCATCTCGCGGGTCTCGACCATCGCGTCGCGCAAGACCAGCAGCGAGTCGGTCGGCAGCGTCGCGTGATAGGCGTGGCCGCCGTCCTCATAGGCCTTCATGATCGCGCGCCACTTCTTGAGGTCCAGCGCGAAGCTGTCGCTCGTCGTCGCCTCGAGCCGCGCGAGGCCTTCGGGCGAGAACATCACCAGCCCCGCGGCGGGCGGCGCGCTCCACCCCTTCTGCGGGGCAGAGATCAGCACGTCGACGCCGGTGGCGCGCATGTCGACCCAGATCGCCCCCGAGGCGATGCAGTCGAGCACCATGAGCGCGCCGACCTCGTGCGCCGCGGCCGCGAGCGCGGTGATGTAGTCGTCGGGCAGGATCAGCCCGGCCGAGGTCTCGACATGGGGGGCAAAGACGACCGCCGGGCGGCTGTCGCGGATCTCGGCCACCACGTCCTCGATCGGCGGGGGGGCGAAGGCCGGCTGGGGGTCATTGCCGGCGGGGCGGGCCATCTCGACGGCGGCCTCGCCCTCCATCGCGGCGGCCTCGTGGATCTGGGTCCAGCGGAAGCTGAACCAGCCGTTGCGCACGATCAGCGCGTCGGCGTGGCGGGCGAACTGGCGGGCCACCGCCTCCATCGCGAAGGTGCCGCCGCCGGGGACCACGGCCACCGCCTCGGCGCCGTAGGCCTCGCGCGCGATGGCCGAGATGTCGCGCATCACCGCCTGGAACTTCTGCGACATGTGGTTGAGGCTGCGGTCGGTGAAGACGACCGAGAACTCCATCAGACCGTCGGGGTCCACCACGCTCTTGCCGTCGGGGCGCAATCCGTCCATCGCCTGCTCCTCTGCTCGCCTGTGGGGCGAGACTAGCCCCCCCGGCCCGGCAAGGCCAGCCGCCGCGAGACCCCCGGCCACCACCCCGCGGCCCCCTTGCGGCACCCCCTGCCCCGTGCCTAGGTTGGCGGTAACGGCAGACACCCCCATGCAGAGGCAATCCCCGATGCGGATCGGCATCCTCAAGACCGGCCAGTCGCCCGAGGTCATCCGCGGCGCGCTCGGCGACTATGACCAGATGTTCGAGCGGCTGCTCGGCGGGCGCGGCTTCGACTTCGACAGCTACCATGTCGAGGCGATGCAGTTTCCCCCCGACGTCCACGCCGCCGACGGCTGGCTGATCACCGGCTCGCGCCACGGCGTCTATGAAGACCACCCGTTCATCCCCCCGCTCGAGGATTTCATCCGCGCGGCCTATGCCGCCGGGGCGCCGGTGGTGGGGATCTGCTTCGGCCACCAGATCATCGCCCAGGCCCTCGGCGGGCGGGTCGAGAAGCACAAGGGCGGTTGGGCCGTGGGGGCACAGGACTACGACTTCGCCGGCCAGACGGTGACGCTGAACGCCTGGCACCAGGACCAGGTGGTGACCGCGCCCGAGGGGGCCGAGGTGGTCGCCACCAGCCCCTTCTGCGCCAACGCCGCGCTGCTTTACGGCAACCGCGCCTATTCGGTGCAGGCCCACCCCGAGTTTCCCGACGCCTTCATCGACGGGCTGATCGAGCATCGCGGCGGCAGCGTCCCCGAGCCGCTGATCGAGGCTGCGCGCGCCCGCCGCGGCAGCGCCGACGCGCGGCTCGTGGCCGACCGGATCGAGGCGTTCTTCCGCACCCCCCGCGCGCGGGCGCCGGTCCCGGCCGCCACACCCGACGCAGCCGCCCGTCCCGACCGCGAGACGGCCGCCTGATGTACACGCCCCCCGCCTTCGACGAGACGCGCCCCGAGGTGCTGTCGGCGCTGATCGCCGCGCATCCGCTGGCGCTGCTGGTCACGGCGGGGGACGACACCGGGCCGACCGCCAACCTCATCCCGATGACCGCCGAGGGCGGCGTCCTGCGCGCCCATCTGGCCCGCGCCAACCCCCAGCTGGCCGAGCTTCGCGCGGCGCAGGCGGCGGGTCGCCCGGTCCTCGCGGTGTTCCAGGGGCCGCAGGCCTATGTCTCGCCCGGCTGGTACGCCAGCAAGGCCGAACATGGCCGGGTCGTGCCGACCTGGAACTTCCTCATGGTGCAGGTCCGCGGCGTGCCGCGGGTGATCGACGAACCCGACTGGCTCGCGGCCCAGGTCACCGATCTGACCGACCGGCTCGAGGCCGAGCGCCCCGACCCGTGGTCGGTCACTGACGCGCCCGCCCCCTTCGTCGCGGCGCAGCTGCGCGGGATCGTCGGGCTGGAGCTTCCGATGACCGCGCTGGCGGGCAAGTGGAAGGCCAGCCAGAACCGCAGCGCCGCGGACCGCGCGGGGGTGGCGCACGGCCTCGCCCGCGCCGGCCACGCGATGGCCGACCACATCCCCCTGACACCCTGAACCCGATCAAGCCGGCAGCCCCGGCGGAAAGTCCCCGATGTCAGACTGGCTGACCCGATTGCCCCGCGCCGCGCAGACCTATATCGACGGCCGCCGCCTCGATGAGGTCGAGTGCATCGTCTCGGACATCGCCGGCGTCGCCCGCGGCAAGGCCATGCCCGCGTCCAAGTTCGCACGGCAGGAAAGCTTCTACCTGCCGAACTCGATCTTCCTGCAGACCATCACCGGCGAATGGGCCGACAACCCCTCGGGCGCCTTCACCGAGCCCGACATGATCCTCGTCCCCGACTTCGAGACCGCGACCGCGGCGCCGTGGACGGCGGACGTGACGCTGCAGGTGATCCACGACGCCTATGACCAGCAGGGCAACCCGGTGCCGGTCGCGCCGCGCAACGTCCTGCGGCGCGTGGTCCAGCTTTACGCCGACAAGGGCTGGAAGCCGCTGGTCGCGCCCGAGATGGAGTTCTTCCTCGTCGCCCGCAACATCGACCCGAACCAGCCCATCCAGCCGCCGATGGGCCGCTCGGGGCGGCGGGCGGCGGCCAAGCAGGCCTATTCGCTGTCGGCGGTGGACGAATACGGCCGGGTCATCGACGACATCTACGACTTCGCCGAGGCGCAGGGGTTCGAGATCGACGGGATCCTGCAAGAGGGCGGCGCGGGCCAGGTCGAGATCAACCTCGCCCACGGCGACCCGGTCAAGCTGGCCGACGAGATCTTCTTCTTCAAGCGCCTGATCCGCGAGGCGGCGCTGCGCCACGACTGTTTCGCCACCTTCATGGCCAAGCCGATCGAGGGCGAGCCGGGCAGCGCCATGCACATCCACCACTCGGTGGTCGAGGCCGAGACGGGCCGCAACATCTTCTCGGACGAGAAGGGCCGCGAGACGCCCGCCTTCCTGCATTTCATCGCCGGGATGCAGCGCCACCTGCCGGCCGCGGTCGCGCTGCTTGCGCCCTACGTCAACAGCTACCGCCGCTACGTCCCCGACTTCGCGGCGCCGATCAACCTCGAATGGGGGCGCGACAACCGTACCACTGGGCTCAGGGTGCCGATCTCGGGCCCCGACGCGCGGCGGGTGGAAAACCGCCTCGCCGGGATGGACTGCAACCCCTATCTCGGGATCGCGGCGTCGCTCGCCACCGGCTACCTCGGGCTGGTCGAGTCCGACAACCCGCGCGCCGAATGCCTGGGCGACGCCTACATGGGCGACGACGAGCTGCCCACGAACCTCGGCGATGCGCTGGACGAAATGGTCGAGAGCGCGCCGATGCGCGAGGTGCTCGGCTCCGAGTTCGTGGCCGTCTACGAATCGGTCAAGCGCAACGAATACAAGGAGTTCCTGCAGGTCATCAGCCCGTGGGAACGTGAGCACCTGTTGCTGAACGTCTGACCCGGCGGCGCCGGGCGCTGCACGTGCGGGCGGGGTCTTGCGGCGCGGGCCGCGCGGTGGCAAGCCCCGCGGGCAAAGAGGGGTGCCCGCCATGTCCGACCAGAAGCTTGCCATCGTCACCGGCGCCTCGCGCGGCCTCGGCGCCGCCCTCGCCGAGCGGCTCGGCGGGCGCGGCCACCACGTCGTCGCCGTCGCCCGCACCACCGGCGCGCTCGAGGAGCTCGACGACCGCATCCGCGCCCGCGGCGGCGAGGCGACGCTCGCGCCGATGGACGTGGCCAGCCCCGAGGCGATGATCCAGCTGACCCGCGCCGTGCTCGACCGCTGGGGCGGCATCGACCTGTGGGTGCACGCGGCGATCCACGCGGCCCCGCTCGCCCCCGCCCCCCATGTCGATCCGAAGGACATGGAGAAATCCATCGCCGTGAACCTCGCCGCCACTCACGGGCTCATCGCGCTGTTCGAGCCGCTATTGCGCGCCCGCGGCGGCACGGCGCTGTTCTTCGAGGATGCGCGCGGCGGCCAGCCCTTCTTCGGCGCCTACGGCGCCACCAAGGCCGCGCAGATGGCGCTGGCGCGGAGCTGGCAGGCGGAAACCGCGCGCCTCGGCCCGCGCGTGGTCATCGCCGCGCCCGCGCCGATGCCGACCGGCGTGCGCGCCCGCTTCTACCCCGGCGAGGACCGCGCCGCGCTGACCCCCTGCGGCACCGAGGCCGACCGTATCCTCGGCGAACTCGGTCTCTGACCCGACCTTCCTGCGCGGGGTGGCGGGCTGGGGAGCCTCCGGCGGGGATATTTAAGTCCAGCCCGAGGGGGGGCGCTGCGCCCGGCCCCCGCCTCGGTGGCGTTTACAGGCCGTAGATCGCCCCGAACTTCTCTTCCAGATAGTCGAGCAGCGGCTCGGGGCTGACCGCGGCGCCGGTCGCCGTCTCGACCAGCTCGCGCGGCGGCAGCAGGCCGCCGTGGCGCTGCAGGTTCTCGCGCAGCCACTCGACCCCCGGCCCCGCCTCGCCGCGGGCGAGGCTCTCGTCGAGGTCCGGCACCGCCGCCCGCATCGCCTCGTTCAGGCAGCCGGCATAGACGTTCCCCAGCGCATAGGTCGGGAAGTAGCCGAAGAGCCCCACCGACCAGTGCACGTCCTGCAGCATCCCGTTCGCCGGCCGGTCCACCGCCACGCCGAAATCCTTGAGGAAGCGCGCGTTCCACGCCTCGGGCAGGTCATCCACCGACAGCCGACCCGAGATGAGGTCGCGCTCGAGGTCGAAGCGCATCATGATGTGCAGGTTGTACTGCACCTCGTCGGCCTCGGTGCGGATGTAGCCCGGCTGGACCCGGTTGACGGTGCGGTAGAACGCATCCGCATCCGCGACCGACAGCCCCCCCATCATGTCCGACATCCGCTGGTAGAGCCAGCCGGTGAACGCCCGGCCCCGCCCCATCTGGTTCTCGTAGATGCGCGACTGGCTTTCGTGCACCCCCATCGACACCCCCCGCCCGAGCGGCGTGAAGGCGTGGTCGGGGTCGATCCCCAGCTCGTAGCTCGAATGGCCGACCTCGTGGATGGTCGAGTAGATGCAGTTGAACGGGTCCGCCTCGACCACCCGGGTCGAGATCCGGCTGTCCTGCCAGCGCCCCGACGAGAACGGATGCACCGCCATGTCCAGCCGGCCGCGGTTCCAGTCATAACCGAAGGCCGTGGCGCAGGCCCGCGCGAGCCTCAGCTGCATCTCCTGCGGGAACCGCCCCTCGAGCGCCGCGGGCGGGTTCTCGGCCCCCAGCACGTCCTCGCGCAGGCTGACCAGCCGCGGCCGCATCTCGGCGTAGAGCGCTTCCAGCTCGGCCTGCGTCATCCCCGGCTCGTAGTCGTCCAGAAGCGCGTCATAGGCATCGCCGCCGCCGAACCCCGCCGCGACCAGCGCCGCCGCCTCGTCCTGCTTCAGCACCACGATCTGGTCGAGCGTCGGCAGGAAATCCCCCGACGCGTCGTTGGCCCGCGCCTGCGCCCAGATCCCCTGCGCAAGGCTCGTCAGCCGCGCCATCTCGGTGGCGAGATCGGCCGGGATCGCGCTCGCCCGGGCGAACTCGCGCCCGATCAGCTCGAGGATGCGCGCCTCGCGGTCGCTCTCGGGGGTGGCGGCGTCCAGCCACTCGCCCAGCCGCGGGTCGGTGCGGCGCTCGTGCAGCACCGCCTCCATCGCCGCCATCTCCTCGGACCGCTGCTCGGCGGCGCCGCGCGGCATCACCGTCTCCTGGTCCCAGGCGAGCCGTTCGGCCACCGCCGACAGCGCCTCGGTCTGGCGCTGGAACGCCATCAGCTCGACCATCGCAGAGGTGGAGTTGCTCATCGGATGGTCCCCCGGACACTGGTTTCAAATGGATAGCGCGCGTGGTGGCGGGCGCGGATGATCAGCACGAACAGCGCCACCGCGCCAAGCTGGTGGGCCAGCGCCTCGGGCAGGGGCGCGCCATGCATGATGGTGACGATGCCCAGCACCACCTGGAACGCCACCGCGGCGAGCATCACCGTGAACGCCCCCCGTGTCACCGGATGCGGCGAGCGGCGGGCGCGCAGCCACACCACCACCGCGAAGATCGTCAGCAGATAGGCCACCATCCGGTGGGTGAACTGCACCGTCGCCGCGTTCTCGAAGAAGTTGCGCCAGCCGAGCGCGCTGTCCCAGATCGCCGCCGGCACCCACTCGCCGCCCATCTTCGGCCAGCCGGTGTATTGCCGCCCCGCGTCGATCCCCGCCACCAGCGCGCCGAGCAGGATCTGTACGAAGGCGAGGTGCATCAGCCCGGTGGACATGGAAAAGAGCTTCGGCTCGCCCGCCCGCCGCGCCCGCATCAGCGCCGCCTCGGGCCGCGACAGCTGCAGCACGTACCAGGCGATCAGCCCGAGGATGGCGAAGGCGAGCCCGAGGTGCACCGCCAGCCGGTACGAGGCGACCGAGGTCATCCCCGCCACCAGCCCCGAGCTGACCATCCACCAGCCGACGAGCCCCTGCAGCCCGCCGAGCGCCCCCAGCGTCAGCAGCCGCGGGGTCCAGCCCGGCGGGATGCGCTTCGTGAGCCAGAACCCGAGGAACCCAAGCGCCCAGACCGCGCCGACCGCGCGCCCGAGCAGCCGGTGCGCCCACTCCCACCAGTAGATGCGCTTGAACCCGGCGAGGTCCATCGTCGGGTTCTCCTGATGGAACTGCGGGATCTGCTGGTATTTCTCGAACTCGGCCGTCCAGGCGGCCTCGCCCTGCGGCGGCAGGACGCCGGTCACGGGTTTCCACTCGGTGATCGACAGGCCCGAGCCGGTCAGCCGCGTCGCGCCGCCGAGGGCGATCATCGCCGCGACCATGACGAAGAGCACCACGAGCCAGGCCCGGATGGCGCCGCGCGCGCCCTTGGGGGCGGCGTCGATCATCCCGCCTTGGGGAAGCTGCGCCGCCGGGGCGAGGTCCGAGACCTCCTGAAAGATCGGGCGCTTGGCCATGTTGAGGGTGTTCCTGGGCAGGTGTGGGGGGTCGAATTGCGGGCGCACAGTGGCCTTGGCGGGGGGAAAGGTCAATCGGAGGGGGTGAGGGCGGCTGCCGGGGCGGCGCGGCGGATAGCGTCGGGGCGGCGCGAGCGGAGCCACGGCGGCGCATGGCCGGCGCTGGGGTCAATGTGCGGGCGGCCTCGCTTAGCGCGTCGTTCGCGTCGGGGTGGCGCGGGCTGAGGTGGCACGTGTGCCAAGATGGCAAGGGTGCGGCGCGCGGGGGTAACGCGGTGGCCGCAGGGCTGGCCGGTGTGCGGGCGGACTGGGGTGGCGGGTGGTCGGCTCCGGGGCGACGCGGGTGCGGGCGGGCGGGGGTAGCGCGCGGTTGGCGCCGGGACGGCGATTGAGCGCCGCAGGCTCAAGGGAAGGGTGCGCCGGCCAGCACGGACGCCCCTTCCCGACAAAACGCAGCGCCTCCGGCAGACTGAAGGGTCCGGCTTCTTTCTGGCCCTAATACCCAAATGACGCCGGGGCCACCGCATCCGGCAGGTCCTCTGTCACTCCGGCGGGCGCCTCATACCGCTCCGCGTTTTGCCTCCAAGCGGCCGCCCGTTCTAGCCGCCCCAGACCCCGGCTTCCCGTCAGCAGCCCCGCGACGCCCTCACGCCCCCGGCCCGTCTCCGTCCCGCCCGCGCCAGGTCAGTTGGCGGATCATCCCGTGGAAGATCTGCACGTCGCCCCGGGTCAGCGGCAGCCGCGACCACAGGTTGCGCAGCGTCAGCCGCATCGAGGCCGCCTTGTCCTCGGGAAAGAAGAACCGCGCCGCGGTCAGCCGCTCCTCCCAGTGATCGGCGAGCCGCTCGATCTCGAGCCGCGTCGCCGGCACCTCGCCCGCCGGGCGGCGCCCCGCCGGCGCAGGCTCGGGCGGCAGCGCCTCGCGGCCCCACTCGTAGCCCATCAGCAGCACCGCCTGCGCGAGGTTGAGCGAGGGGAACGCGGGGTTGACCGGCACCGTCACGATGGCGCTGGCACGCGCGATGTCGTCGTTGTCGAGCCCCGCCCGCTCGGGCCCGAAGACCAGCGCCACCCGCCGCCCTTCCGCGGTCAGCGCCCGCGCCTCGGCCATGGCGGTGGCGGGGGTGTGGACGGGCTTGGTCAACTCGCGCCCCCGCGCCGTGGTGGCATAGGCGGTGTCGATGTCGGCCATCGCCTCGGCCAGCGTCGGGAATACCCGCGCCCGGTCGAGCACCTGCCCCGCCGCGCCCGAGGCCATGGCGACCGCCCGCGGGTTCGGCCACCCGTCCCGCGGCGCGACGAGCCTCAGGTCGGTCAGGGCAAAGTTCAGCATCGCGCGCGCGGCGGCGCCGATGTTCTCGCCCATCTGCGGGCGCACGAGGATGACGACGGGTTGAACGGGGGTGATGGACATGGCCGCGCGGTAGCGAAACCCGGCCGCGCGGGCAAGGGTGAGCGGCGGGTTCCGCCGGCCGTCGCCGTCCACGCCGCCCCTAAACTGGTCCCGATCGAAGGCGCCGCGTCCCCTGCTGGCACGAGCCTCTTTTCCGCCGCCCCTAGCGGACGCGCGTCGGCGAGTCAGATCGGCGTCTTGGCCGCGGCCTCGCGCCGCACATCAACGTGGCGGACCCGGCGCCCCGCACGGCATCTCCGGGTGGCGCCTCGGCGCGTGTAACGGCCCCGGGACAGCGATATTCAAAAGGCTCGTCGGCGGTGCAACCTGGTCCCGTGCATCACTCACGCCGCGGCTGCCTCGCCCCCGAAAAAGCTCCCACCTGACCGCCCCTCCGCGCGGCCCACAGCAGAGCAACAGGGATCAGCACGCGCCACCCGCGGCGGCCCCCCTCGTCGCCCCACGCGACGGCTGCAAGCTGATCGCCGGAGAGGCCGCTTTTCGGTTGTGCCCGCGTCCGACGGAGGCAGGCGGGTCATCGTCCGCATTCGCGCGACACGCCCCCGCGTGCCTAGGAAGTCTCGTCCTCACGGCGCGGAGCTTGGCGGGACTGAAGCGCCAAATCGTTCGCATGAACTGTGCATGAACATCGCATGAACGATGCACGAACGGTGAACGGGTCGTGCATAACGGATTTCTACAATATTCAATCTATTCATATGCCAATCCATGAAATCTAACCATCTTCGAGCGTTGCGCACCGCCCCCGTTGCCCGCTCGCCCGCCTCCACCGAACGTTGCGCGTGTCCCGTCGCCCCCGCCCCAACCAACCGGCCCTTCCCCCGCCCGCCACGCTGCGCTATCCCCCGTCCCCAGCCCGACAGGAGAGCCGCAGATGACCGAGGACGCCCCGCAGCTTTACCTCATCGCCCCGGCCCGCCTGCCGGCCTCGGAACTCGCGCCCCGTCTGACCGCGGTGCTCGACGCACACCCCGTCGCCTGCCTCCGCCTCTCGGGCGCCGGCGATGAGGCCGAACTGGCCCGCATCGCCGACCTCGCCCGCGAGATCGCCCACGCCCGCGACGTCGCCGTGGTGATCGAGGACCACGTCGCACTCGCCGCCCGCCACGGGCTCGACGGGGTGCACCTGACCCAGGGCGCGCGCGGCGTCCGCCACGCCCGCAAGGAACTCGGCGCCGATGCCATCGTCGGCGCCTTCTGCGGCGCCTCGCGGCACGAGGGGATGAACGCCGGCGAGGCGGGGGCGGATTACGTCAGCTTCGGCCCCCTCGGCCCGACCGCGCTGGGCCCGGGAACCCCGGTGGATCTCGAACTTCTCCAGTGGTGGTCCGAGGTGATCGAGGTGCCCGTCGTGGCGGAAGGCGCCCTCGACGCGGCCCTGATCCGCGCCGTCTGGCCGGTCGCGGACTTCATCGCCCTGGGGCCGGAAATCTGGCAGGCGCCCGACCCGGCCGAGGCGCTGAGCGCGCTCTGGCCCGTCTGAACCGGGGCCGCGGCGCTAGCAGCTATCCGCGGCTGACGCGCTTAACCTGATCTTCACCCGCCCCGTGCCAGCCTGCACGGATGCTGTGGCTTCTGACCCTTCTGCTGATTCCCTGCGCCTGCGCGGCGGCATGGCGCGCGCACCAGCCAGCCCCTTGCCCGGCGCGGATGCGCGGCGTAACAGCGGCCCATGACCCAGCACCAGCGCCTTCTCATCATCGACTTCGGCAGCCAAGTGACGCAGCTGATCGCGCGCCGCCTGCGCGAACTGAACGTCTATTGCGAGATCCACCCGTACCAGAGCCTCGACGACGCGGCCCTGCGGGCGCTCGCGCCCCAGGCCGTGATCCTGTCGGGCGGGCCAGACAGCGTGACCCGCCCCGGCAGCCCCCGCGCCCCGCAGGCGGTGTTCGAGATGGGGGTGCCGGTGTTCGGCATCTGCTACGGCCAGCAGGTGATGATGGCGCAGCTCGGCGGCTCGGTCGAGGCCGGCCACCACGCCGAATACGGCCGTGCCTTCGTGACCCCGGCACCGGGCCACTCGGGCGACGGGATCTTCGCCGGGCTGTTCGCCGCCGGGCGCGAGGAGGTGTGGATGAGCCACGGCGACCGCGTCACCGCGCTCGCCCCCGGCTTCGAGGTGATCGGCACCTCGCCCAACGCCCCCTTCGCCATGATCGCGGACCCGGCCCGCAGCTTCTACGCCGTTCAATTCCACCCCGAGGTGCACCACACCCCGAACGGCCGGGTCATGCTGGAAAACTTCGTGCGCATGGCGGGGTTCACCGGCGACTGGACGATGGCCGGCTACCGCGACGAGGCGATCCGCCGCATCCGCGAGCAGGTCGGCGGCGGCAAGGTGATCTGCGGACTCTCGGGCGGGGTCGACAGCTCGGTCGCGGCGGTGCTGATCCACGAGGCGATCGGGGACCAGCTCACCTGCGTCTTCGTCGACCACGGCCTGTTGCGCCAGGGCGAGGCCGAGGAGGTCGTGGCGATGTTCCGCGACGCCTACAACATCCCGCTCGTCCACGCCGACGAATCCGAGCTGTTCCTGGGCGCGCTCGAGGGCGTCAGCGACCCCGAGGTGAAGCGCAAGACCATCGGGCGGCTCTTCATCGACGTGTTCCAGAAGCACGCGGCCGAGGTGGGCGGGGCCGAATACCTCGCGCAAGGGACGCTCTACCCCGACGTGATCGAGAGCGTCAGCTTCACCGGCGGCCCCTCGGTCACGATCAAGTCGCACCACAACGTCGGCGGCCTGCCCGAGAAGATGGGCCTGAAGCTGGTCGAGCCGCTGCGCGAGCTCTTCAAGGACGAGGTCCGCGCGCTCGGCCGCGAACTCGGCCTGCCGGAGAAGTTCATCGGCCGCCACCCGTTCCCCGGCCCCGGCCTCGCCATCCGCTGCCCGGGCGAGATCACCCGCGAGAAGCTCGAGATCCTGCGCCAGGCCGACGCGGTATTCATCGACCAGATCCGGCGGCACGGGCTCTACGACGAGATCTGGCAGGCGTTCGTCGCGATCCTGCCGGTCCGCACCGTGGGGGTGATGGGCGACGGGCGCACCTACGACTTTGCCTGCGCGCTGCGCGCGGTGACCTCGGTCGATGGGATGACGGCGGACTATTATCCCTTCTCTCACGCCTTTCTCGGCGAGACCGCGACGCGGATCATCAACGAGGTCAAGGGGATCAACCGGGTCACCTACGACATCACGTCGAAGCCGCCAGGGACGATCGAGTGGGAGTAGGGGCGGCTGTTTGTCGTGGGAGTGCGGTCCGGCGGGTGTGTGGTTGAGGGGCTGCGCGGCTGAGGGGCTGCGCGGCTCATAGGATGCGCGGCTCATAGGATGCGTCGTCTCTCACGGGCCCGCACGGCTGATGGACTGCGCGTCTAAGGGGGTGCACCGCTGATAGTCTGCGCGGTTCGTGCGTTGCCCGGCTGACGGATGGCACGGGTAATGGATTGCACGGCGGAATGATGCTCGGATCATGGGTTCCGCGACTTAAGGGCTGAGAGGCTGAGAGGCTGAGAGGCTGATGCCGTGTCAGCCGGGCGCGCCTTTTCCATGATGTCGGGCCTGATGCCCTGGACCTTGATCTCCATCTGCAGGCTGGGGCTGCCCTTCTCGGTGCCGGCCACCTTGAAGGCCATGTCGCCAAGTTGGTCCTCGCCGCTCAAGGATGTGGGGGTTAGCACCGCGCAGTTGGCCTCGTCTCAATGGGCAGGCCCCGGCCCACCCCCCGGGCATCGACACGATGACCACCCCGAGCGACACTATCCGCGAAGTGTTCGTCTTGGGCGGCGAGGTGATCCGCTATGGTTGCAAACGCTAGTCGCTGACTGCCCTACGACCTGCCATCCATCGGATTCGATGACACTCCGAACAGTAAACAACAGCAGTCCTCCCGGTGTGCGCACCCTGCTTGATGCAAGGCCGCATCGCCTGCTGCCGGAGATACGGCGGCCGGCGCGCCGAGCGCGGTGCGTGTTGGGGAAAGCGGTCGTTCGAGACCCCGGCCCGCGCGGACACATCGGCGCCCACCTCCTGACTGCCGAACGCCCGTTCTTTGACCGCCTCGTCTTCCGAGCGCCTCGTTCCCGCCGACGGGTTCGTCGCCGGACGGCTTAGCGTGCCGACCCCAACGACCCGCCTCGAACGGACCCTCCTGGCCGTTGGCATTGCTGCATGCCTTGCGATCCTATCGGTTGATGCCTCACCGCCCCAACCATCCTACCGCCACTGGACCCGACGCGTGCCCCGCCCACCCGCCTCTTGGCATCGCCGCCGGGCTGGCGCATCCTCCCCTCGAACCCGCGCGGCAGACGAGACGATGACCCCCAGACCGACGCTCCTCGCCTTGACCATCGCCCTCTTTGCAGGCCTGTCGGCAACCCCTGTCACCGCCGCCCCGCAGGCCGCGCTGTGCGAGGTCGCGCTGGGCGGCACCCGCATCGACGGGCCGTGCCGCTTCACCCCGCGCAAGGGGGGCAGCTTCGACATCCGCATGGACGACGGCCGCCGCTTCGGGGGCGCCGAAAGCCTGTCGCTCGAGGTGACCGGCAAGGGACGGCGTCGGCTCTCGGGGTCGGACGGCCGGGCGTGGGGCACCGCCCGGCGGCAGACGGATGGCGCCTGCTGGGCCGCCACCGGCCTCACCGTCTGCGTCCGCGACCCGGGCGACGCCCCGGGCGCTGGCGCCAGGGGCGGCACACCGCCGACCGAGGCGGAACGCCGCACGGCCTTCGGCGCGCGCTGCCACATGGGCGGCTGCACCTGGGTCATCCAGTCGGCCGCGCGACAGATCGGCGAGGGCAGCGCCGCGATCCCCGGCAAGCGGGTTGAGGTCACGGCGCGCGCGGCCTCGGCCGAATATCCCGGCGACTACCCCGCCCATCCCGAGGCGGGCCTCGACTGGAGCGCGCCGTTCACCGACCAGTATTTCTGCTCGCCTCGCCGCCCGGCCTTTGCCGAGGCAGACGGCAGCTGGCAGGTTCTCGACCTGCCGCAGGTCTTCGGCGCGAGCGAGGCGGTCAGCCTGCGCTATCTCAAGGCCTGCCACCCGGGCACCGGCGACGATCCCTATGCCGCCGCCGAGGCGCTGGACCTTGCGCCCAGCCCTGACGCGGGCCGCCGCTTCCCCGATTTCGCCGCTCTCATAGCGAGGTGAGCCGATGACCTGCGCCTGCGGACAGCATCACGGCCCTTCGGCCAGCCACGGCCGGCCCGCGCCGACCGGCGCGCAGGTGGCGCTGTCGGGGCGGCTCACCTGCGCCGATGCGGGCGAGCTGATGGCGGTGCTCGCCCACGCCCCCGACCATATCGCGGCCAGCCGGGCCGAGCCGGGCTGCCTGCATTTCGCGCTGAGCCAGACCGACGACCCGCTCGTCTGGCAGGTCGAGGAGCTGTTCGCCGACGAGGCCGCGCTCAAGGCCCACAAGGCCCGCACCACCGCCAGCCCCTGGGGCGCCGCCACGGCGGGGATCGCGCGCTCGATCCACCGCATCGACGCCGCCTGATGGCGCGCCCCGCCCGCACCGCCGACGCGGAGGGCCCGATCCGCATCGGCGTCGGAGGGTGGAGTTTCGAGCCCTGGAACGACACCTTCTATCCCGCGGGGCTCCGCAAGACCGACCAGCTCGCCCACGCCGCCAGCCGCCTGACCGCGATCGAGGTCAACGGCACCTTCTACCGCACCCAGACGCCTGAGACCTTCGCCGCCTGGCGCGCAGCGGTGCCCGAGGGGTTCGTGCTGGCGCTCAAGGCGCCGCGCTACGCCGTGCAGAAGCGCAAGTTGGCCGAGGCGGGCGAGTCGATCCGCCGCTTCACCGACAGCGGCATCGACCGGCTGGGCACGGCGCTCGGCCCGATCCTGTGGCAACTCGCGCCGACCAAGGCCTATGATCCTGAGGATTTCGCGGCCTTCCTCGAACTGCTGCCGGCGCAGGCGGGCGACCAGCGGCTGCGCCACGCGGTCGAGCTGCGCCACCCCTCGTTCGCGTGCGAGGAGGTGGTCGCGGCCTGCCGGGCGCGGGGCGTGGCCATCGTGCTCGCCGCCGACAGCGACTATCCGATGATCGCCGACCAGACGGCGGATTTCAGCTATCTGCGGATCATGGGGACCACCGAGCGCTACAAGGCCGGCTACGCGCCGCGGGCGCTCGACCTGTGGGCGCGCCGGGCGGGGCAACTGGCGTCCGGGCAGCAGCCCGAGGGGCTCGCCCCGCTCGGCGCGCCGCTAGGCGACGGCGCCCCGCGCGAGGTGTTCCTGTTCGTGATCTCGGGGCACAAGGCGCTCAATCCCCTCGCCGCCCTCGAGCTGATCCGGCGGGTGGGCTGAGCCTCACCCCGCCGGCGGATGCGGGGTGTCGGGCAGGCGGGCGCGGACCCGCTTGATGCGGCGGGCGTCGGCGTCGATCACCTCGAACTGCACGCCGCTGTCGTCGGTGACGATCTCGCCCCGCACCGGCACGTGGCCCGCGAGCATGAAGATCAGCCCGCCCAAGGTGTCGATCTCTTCCTCGTAGACGCCCGAGACGAGCTTGACGCCGATGGCGGCCTCTACCTGCTCGATCGGCGCGCGCGCGAGGATCATCCACTGGCCCGGCCGCTCCTGCACCCAGAGCCCGGTCTCGCCCTCGTCATGCTCGTCGTCGATGGCGCCGATCACCTGCTCGACCAGGTCCTCGAGCGTCACCAGCCCGTCCACCCCGCCGTACTCGTCGATCACCAGCGCCATGTGGATTCGCTTCTGCTGCATCTGCTGCAAGAGCGCGCCGATGGGCATCGAGCCGGGGACGTAGAGCAGCGGCCTGAGCAGCGGGCGCAGCGCGAAGCGCGGCACCGGGCCCTTGCCCGCGAACCCGTGCTTCATCGCCAGGTCCTTGAAGAGTACGAGCCCGAGCGGCTGGTCCAGATCGCCGCGATAGACGGGGACGCGCGAATAGCCGTGCTCGCGGAAGACCTCGACCAGTTCGGGCAGACCGACGGTGACCGGCACCGCGACGATGTCGGCCTTGGTCACGGCCACGTCGTCCACGCTCTTGCGCCGCAGGTTCAGGATCGAGGGCGCCGCGGCGCTGGTCGCGGCCTCCATCATCGAATCGGGGGCCTCGTCGTCGCCGCCGTTCCCGGCAGAGGCGAAGCGCGTGAGGATGCGGCCGAGGAAGCCGCGCGACTGCGGCAGGTCCCGCCCCTCGCCGCCGATGCCGTCCGACCAGTCGGCATGGGCGGCGGACGGGGTCACGGCAGAGGGGGTGACGGGCGATCGCGGCTCGGACGCGGCGTCGGGGTCTGCCGTGCCGTCGGTCGAACGTGCAGGCGGTTGCGGCAGGGAGGGGGACGGGGTCGGCACGCTCAGCTCTCGTGATAGGGGTCGGGGATGCCCAGACCGGCGAGGATCGAACGCTCGGCATCCTCCATGGTTTCCGCGTCGGCGTCGGCCTCGTGGTCGTAGCCGGCGAGGTGCAGGATCGCGTGCACCAGAAGGTGGGTGACGTGATCGGCGAAGGGCTTGCCTTGCTCGGTCGCCTCGCGCGCGCAGGTGTCGAAGCTGATGGCGATGTCGCCCAGCTCGTCGCCCTCGGGCGGCCGCGGCACCTCGCCCGGGCTGCGCGGGGTCGGCTCGGTCGAGGGCCAGCTCAGCACGTTGGTGGGCACGGGCTTGCCGCGGAAATGCGCGTTCAGGGCCGCGATGCGCGCGTCGTCGCAGCCCATGACCACGATCTCGACCGCGTCGATGCCGAGATGACGCGTCGTGGCCTCGGCCGCCCTCTCGGCCATGCCGCCCAGGTCCACGTCGAGCCAGCGCTCGTCCTCGATCACCAGATCGACCGGCGACGGGTGGTGCGCGCCCTCCGGCCCGGGCGCGTCCGGTTCGTCCATGCCGATCATGCCGGCTCTCCGCCCGGGGCGCGCCGCCACGGGTCGCGGCGCGGGGGATAGGCGCCGTAGCCCTCGGGCGGGGCCTCGGCGGCGCGGGCGGCGGCGGTCTCGTCATCGGCGTCGTAGGCGTGGATGATCCGCGCGACCAGCGGGTGGCGCACCACGTCCGAGGCGGTGAAGTAGCTGAACGAGATCCCCGGCACGCCCTTGAGGATGCGCTCGGCGTCCTTGAGCCCCGACTGCACCCCGCGCGGCAGGTCCACCTGCGTGCGGTCGCCGGTGATGACCATGCGCGAGCCCTCGCCCAGACGGGTGAGGAACATCTTCATCTGCATCGAGGTCGCGTTCTGCGCCTCGTCCAGCACCACGAAGGCGTTGGCGAGCGTTCGGCCGCGCATGAAGGCGAGCGGCGCGATCTCGATCCGCTTCTCCTCGATCAGCTTGGCCATCTGCTTGGCGGGCAGAAAGTCGTTAAGCGCGTCGTAGAGCGGCTGCATGTAGGGGTCGACCTTGTCCTTCATGTCGCCGGGCAGGAACCCCAGACGCTCGCCCGCCTCGACCGCGGGGCGCGACAGGATGATCTTGTCGACATGGCCGCCGATCAGCATCGTCACACCGACGGCGACGGCGAGATAGGTCTTGCCGGTCCCCGCCGGGCCGATGCCGAAGGCGAGTTCGTTGGCGAAGAGCGACCGGACATAGTCCTTCTGCGCCTCGGTGCGCGGCTCGACGGTCTTCTTGCGGGTGCGCAGCTCGACCGGGCCGTGCTGGAACATCTCGAGCTGTTCGGCGGGCGTGGGGGACGGCGCGCCGTCCGGCTCTCCGCCCATTCTGAGCGCGGCCTCGACCTCGCCCATCTCGACCGGGCGACCCTGCTCGAGCCGGGCGTAGAGGCCGCGCAGCACCTGCGCCGCGTCCGCCTGGGCCTCGGCGGGGCCCACCACGGCCAGCAGGTTGCCGCGGCGCAGGACATGGACGCCGAGCGCCTGCTCGATCCGGGCGAGGTGCCGGTCGTGCGGCCCGCAGAGGTCGATCAGCAGGCGGTTGTCGGGAAATTCCAGCAGGGTTTCGACGGAATGGGCGGGGGCGGCGGTGTTCGTCGGGGTCAGACCCACGGGGCGGTTTCCTCATCGGATGCGTCCGGTCCATCTTGCAAGCGCGTCCCGGGATGGCAAGGGAAAGCCGGCCCCGGGGGGGCCGGCGGCCTCCGGCGGGGATATTTTTGTCCAGCCCGAGGCGGGGGGGGGTGGCCAGGCCCCGCCGCTCAGTCGCGCGGCCGGCCCTCGACGAAATCGCGCAGGCGCGGGTCTGGGGCGGCGTCCATCTCGGCCACGCCACCCGCCCAGGCGATCCGCCCGCCGGCGAGGAACGCCACCCGATCGGCGATGGTGCGCACGCTGGTCATGTCGTGGGTGATGGTGACGGCGGTGGCGCCGGTCTCGGTCACGATGCCGCGGATCAGCGCGTTGATCGCCGCCGCCCGCTGCGGGTCGAGGCCGGTCGTCGGCTCGTCGAAGAAGATCACCCGCGGGTCGGCGGCGATGGCGCGGGCAAGGCCCACGCGCTTGCGCATCCCGCCCGAGAGCTCCGCCGGCATCCGGTCGGCGGTCTCGGGGCCGAGGCCCACGCGCGCCAGCCGCTCGACCGCGCGCGCGCGCGCGGCGGCCGCGGGCATGGTGCCGATGAGGCGGAAGGCGACGTTGCGCCAGACCGGCAGGCTGTCGAACAGCGCCGCGTTCTGAAACAGCATCCCGAAGTCGCGCGTGAAGGCCGCCCGCACCGCGGGCGTGCTGGCCGCGCCGTTCAGCAGGACCGCGCCCGCGTCCGGCGTCTCAAGCCCGAGGATCGTGCGCAGCAGCACCGACTTGCCGGTGCCCGAACCGCCGATGACGACGAGGCTCTCGCCGCGCGGGACGGCGAGGTCGAGCCCGTCCAGCACCGGCGTGGCGCCGTAGGACTTGGCGAGGCTGCGGACCTCGATGACGGGGGGTGCGGTCATGTGAAGAACAGCCCGGTCAGGACGAAGTTGGCGGCGAGGATGCCGACCGAGGCCGCCACCACGGCGTTGGTGGTGGCGCGCCCTACGCCCTCGGCCCCGCGGCCCGCGTGCATCCCGAACCAGCAGCCCGCAAGCGCCACGATGGCGCCGAACACCGCGCCCTTGATCAACCCCGAGAGCACGTCCCAGCTTTCCAGATAGGCCCAGGAGTTCGAGATATAGGCCTGCGAGGTGAACCCCAGCGCGGTGGTCCCGACCAGCCAGCCGCCCATGATCCCGATCGCGTCGCCGACCGCCACCAGCACCGGCACCGACAGGATCGCCGCCCACAGCCGCGGCGTGACCAGCCAGCCCATCGGGTCGGTCGAGAGCGTGACCAGCGCGTCGATCTGCTCACTCACCCGCATCGAGCCGATCTCGGCGGCGATGGACGAGGCGACGCGGGCGGCCACCATCAGCCCGCCCAGGACGGGGCCGAGCTCGCGGACCATGCCGATGGCAACGATGGCCGGCACCACGTCGCCGGCCTGGAACCGCTCGCCGCCCGAGTTGATCTGCAGGGCCAGCGCCGCGCCGGTGAAGAGCGCCGTCAGCCCCACCACCGGCAGCGACAGCCAGCCGATCCGCAGCAGCTGGCGCGCCAGCAAGGCCGGGTGGAACCCCGGCGCGGCCAGGCCGCGGGTGGCGAAGATCGCCACCTGCCCCACGCCGCGCACGACCCGCAGCGTGACCCGGCCCAGGGCCGCAAGCGGGTTCACGCCCCCTCGCCCACCCAGCGGCAGGCATAGCGCGCCCCCAGCGAGGTCAGGATCTCGTAGCCGATGGTTCCGGCCTTCGCGGCCAGCGCGTCGACGCCCTGGCGGTCGTTCAGGATCTCGAGCTCGGCCGGCACCTCGGGCAGGTCGGTCACGTCGGCGGTGATCAGGTCCATCGACACCCGCCCGACGATCGGCGCGGACCGCGCGCCGGCCCAGAGCTCCACGTCCTTTCCGGTCAGCGACCGCAGCAGCCCGTCGGCGTAGCCCGCCGAGACGGTGGCGATCCGCGACCGGCGCGGCGCGGTCCAGGTGCAGCCGTAGCCCACCGCCTCGCCCGGCTCGACCCAGCGGGTCTGGATCACCTCGAGCGCCAGCCGCACCACGGGGCGGGCGTCGGTGAAGGGCTCGGCGCCGTAGAGCCCGATGCCGGGCCGCGTCACGTCGAAGTGATAGTCGGGGCCGAGCAGGATGCCGCCCGTCGCGGACAGCGAGCGGGGCGCAGCGACCCCCTCGGTCATGCTGCGGAAGGCGGCAAGCTGCGCCGCGTTGGCGGGGTGGCCGGGCTCATCGGCGCACATCAGGTGCGACATGACGAGCGCCGGGCCGGTGCCGTCGCCGGTCGGCGCGGCGAGCGCCTCGGCGCGGACGGCCGCCCACTCGGACGGCTCGAACCCCAACCGGTTCATGCCGCTGTCGAGCTGGATGCCGAAGGCGCCGCGCGGGCGCAGCGCGCGGTCGCGGAAGAACTGCTCGGGGCTGTTCAGCACCGGCACGAGGCCGGTCAGGTCCTGCCCCGGCATATGCCCCGACAGCACGAAGATGCGCGCGTCGGTCCCGAGCAGCGGCCTTATCGCCCGCCCCTCGCCCGCCTGCGCCACGAAGAAGTCGCGGGCGCCTGCGGCATAGAGCGCCGGCGCCACCCGCGCAGCGCCCAAGCCGTAGGCGTCGGCCTTGACCACGGCGCCCGGGCGCGCGCCCGGCGCCCGCGCGGCGAGCGCGCGCCAGTTTGCCGCGATGGCGGCCAGATCGATCGTCAGTCCCATGCCGGGGGGCATGGCCCCGCCCCGGCGCGGCGTCAAGCCTTCGCCACACGGTCGCGGCGGCGCACCCGCGCGCGCCACCTATACGGGTTTTCAGTTTAAGCAGCGGTTTCCCGACGTAGTTTGCAAAGTTTCCGCTTTCCGCTTTGCGGCGCATCGCGCGCGCCTTATGGTCCCGCGCAACCCGAACACAGGCATGCGAACCACAGAGGGCGGCGATGAAGGACATTCCGGGACAGCTCGAGCAACTTCGCGCCGAGGCGAGGCTTGGCGGCGGCCAGCGGCGAATCGACGCCCAGCACGCCCGCGGCAAGCTGACCGCGCGCGAACGGCTCGACATCCTGCTCGACGAGGGGTCGTTCGAAGAGTTCGACATGTTCGTCCGGCACCGCTCGACCGACTTCGGGATGCAGGACGACCGCCCCTACGGCGACGGCGTGATCACCGGCTGGGGCACGATCAACGGCCGCATGGTCTATGTGTTCAGCCAGGACTTCACCGTCTTCGGCGGCTCGCTGTCGGAAACCCATGCCCAGAAGATCTGCAAGATCATGGACATGGCGATGCAGAACGGCGCGCCGGTGATCGGGCTCAACGATTCGGGCGGGGCCCGGATCCAGGAGGGCGTAGCCAGCCTCGCGGGCTATGCCGAGGTCTTTCAGCGCAACATCATGGGCTCGGGCGTGATCCCGCAGATCAGCGTCATCATGGGTCCCTGCGCGGGTGGCGCGGTCTATTCGCCGGCGATGACCGACTTCATCTTCATGGTGAAGGACACCTCCTACATGTTCGTGACCGGCCCGGACGTGGTCAAGACGGTGACCAACGAGGTGGTGACGGCCGAGCAGCTCGGCGGGGCCTCGACCCACACCAAGAAATCCTCGGTCGCGGACGGGGCCTTCGACAACGACGTCGAGGCGCTGACCGAGATCCGCCGGCTCTTCGACTTCCTGCCGCTTTCGAACCGCGACAAGGCGCCGACCCGGCCGTTCTTCGACGACCCGGCGCGGATCGAGGCCTCGCTCGACACGCTGATCCCCGACAACCCGAACCAGCCCTACGACATGAAGGAGCTGATCGCGAAAATCGCCGACGAGGGCGATTTCTACGAGATCCAGAAGGATTTCGCCGGCAACATCATCATCGGCTTCGTGCGGATCGAGGGGCAGACGGTCGGCGTCGTCGCCAACCAGCCGATGGTGCTGGCGGGCGTCCTCGACATCGACTCGAGCCGCAAGGCCGCGCGCTTCGTGCGGTTCTGCGATGCGTTCAACATCCCGATCCTGACGCTGGTCGACGTCCCCGGCTTCCTGCCCGGCACGGCGCAGGAATACGGCGGGGTCATCAAGCACGGCGCGAAGCTGCTGTTCGCCTATGGCGAGGCGACCGTGCCGAAGGTCACGGTGATCACCCGCAAGGCCTATGGCGGGGCCTATGACGTCATGGCCTCGAAGCACCTGCGCGGCGATTTCAACTATGCCTGGCCCACCGCCGAGATCGCGGTGATGGGGGCCAAGGGCGCGGTCGAGATCCTCTATCGCAGCGAGCTGGGCGACAAGGACCGGATCGCCGAGCGGACCAAGGACTATGAGGACCGCTTCGCCAACCCCTTCGTGGCGGCCGAGAAGGGCTTCATCGACGAGGTGATCCAGCCCCGCTCGACCCGCCGCCGGGTGGCCCGCGCCTTCGCCAGCCTGCGCAACAAGCAGCTGACCAACCCGTGGAAGAAGCACGACAACATCCCGCTGTGACCTGACCCGCCCCGACCGCTCTCACCCGAGGCTTCCCTGCGCGCCCTGATCCCGATGACCGTGACGCTGTTTCTTGCCCAGGCGGCCGCCCCCGTGGCGGTCGGCGCCGCCGCCGACGCCGCGCATGAGCGCGTCGAGGTGCCGTCGGGCGCCGAGGTCTGGCTGCAGGAAGAGATCACCGACCGGGTGCCGGGCATGGGCCTCGTGGCACGGTTCCGCTTCGTCATGCCGGCGCTCGAGGACGTGGTGCCGGCGGTCGATCCGGCCGACCTTGCCGACCATCTGCCCGCCGACATGGTCGAGGGGACGCAGGACACGCGCCCGCTGAGCCCGGCCGAGCAGGCCGAGCTTGACGCGGCGCTGGGGGACCTGGTGATCGAGGCGGTCCCCGACCAGGGCGCCGGCGCCGGCGATCCGGCGTGGGGCGGCGCGGGGTCGAGCGGGATCTCGATCACCCCTGTCCTTCCGGGCGACGGGGGCGAGATCGACGCGCCGCTGCCGTCGGAACTCGCGGCCCCCGACGCGGCCCTGCCGGGCGGCGACGGGGCAGCGGACGAGGCGGGCGGCGATCTGGCCGCCGTCGCCGGCGAGCCCGGGGCGATGGACGGGCCGGTGCTGCCGGCTGCGCCCGACCTCTTGATGCAGGACCCGGTGCACCGCGACATCCAGTTCCTGTGCGAGAACTACGCCCTGCCGCGGCTCAAGGCGATGAACCCGCGCCCGACGCAGATCGTGATCTCGATGGCGTCGGCCCCGAGCCCGTTCGGCAGTTTCGACCCCGCCATCGTCCAGTTGTTCGAGGGGTTCAGCGTCCCCCGCGACCGCGAGGCCTGCGTGTGGGAGCCGATGTGATGCGCCCGTCCCCTGCCCCCTGCCCCATCCGCGCCGACGACCGGAGCGGCGATGATGCAAGCCTGCCACAGCCCGCGCCCCGCGCGGCGTGGCCCCGCTGTCGGCGGCGGGCGGGCGCGGTTAGCATGCCGCGTCGGCCGCAGGTCGCGGTCACGACAGGCAACAGCCGGGGCACCCAAGCCCCGCATCACAGGAACAGTCCATGTCCAAGAAACTCGTCCTTCTGCTGGCAGCCACCGCAGCCACCAGCGTCCTGGCCGCCTGCCAGCCGCAGCCCACGACCACCACGGTCGTCCAGCCGACCGCCGTCACCCCCGAGCCCGTGTTCCAGGGCAAATACGGCCGCAACTGAGGCCGTCCGGCGCGGGCCATCGGGTCCGCGCCACCCCCACCCCCCGGCGCCGCTGCGCCCCCTCAGCGAGGGCGCGCCATGCTGAAGCACCGTGGCTTTCCGGGCCGGCTGCCGTCGTCGGACCTGCAGTTCGTTATTCGCCGCGCCAACAACAAGGGCGCGACCAAGCTGATCGCGCGCGAACGCTTCCGTGACCGCTCGCCGCTCGACCGGCGTGCCGACACCGCCTTCCTCGCCGCCCTCATCGAACATTTCGGCGACGAGCCGTTCGAGCGCGGCAACCTCGACGCGGGCCGGCTGTCCTGGCTGCTGGGGCGCGAGGTCGTCGCGGTCGGCAAGCTCGACCCGACCAGCTACGAACAGCTCCTCCGCGTCGACCTGAAGAAGGCCGAGGCGAACTTCCCCGAGCTCTTCGCCCCCGACACGCCCCCCGACTTCGGCTGGGACGACGACGATTTCGACGACGAGGACGACGCATGACCGTCGTCCCGCCCCGCGCCCCCGCCTGCCCGCCCCCCGCTCACCCGACCCGCGCGGACGGGGTCATGTGCGGCTTCCCGCTGCTCGCGGTGGCTTCACCGGGTTGTCAGTTTGACGCCGGTTGTGCCCGTGACATAGTGTGCCGGAACATCAAACCGGCCCGCCAACGGGCCCAGCAGACAGGCAGATCATCATGCAGAAGTCTCTCTTCCGCCTTGCGGGCGTCGTCGTCGTGTCGGTGGCTCTCTCGGCCTGCGCCCAGCAGGGCGGCTACGGCTACAACACCGGCCTCGCGCCTGACGTGCAGCGCGCGGCGGGCGGCGCCCTCGCCGGGGCCGTCGTCGCCAAGGCCGTCGACGGCAACGTTGCGACCGGTGCGCTCATCGGCGGTGCCGCCGGTGCGCTGTGCGACGACGCCGGCGTCTGCGTCCAGTAATCGGGACGAAGCCCGCTGCGGCCTCGGCCCTGACCCTCGCGCCCGGTCCCGGTCCTGCCGGGCCGACGCGGGGGTTCACCTGATCCAACCTGCCGGCTCCGTCGCGGATGCGTTCCGCGGACCCGGCCTCGAACAGAAAGACATCTCATGTCCAAGACCCTTCTTCTCGCCGGCATCTCGGCCGCCCTGCTGGCCGGCTGCACCCAGAACATCCAGCCGACCGACATGGACCGCGCCCTCATCGGCGCCGGCACCGGTGCGGTCATCGCCGACATCTCGGGCAAATCCGTCGCCAAGGGCGCCGCGATCGGTGCTGTCGGCGGCGCGCTCTGCGACGACGTGCGGCTCTGCCAATAACACCGGCCTGCGCGCCGGCTGCCTGGGCAGCGGCGCGGCCGACCTGAACTGCGCGGCGGATGCCGTCCGCGCCCTGCCACGCCGTCCCGGTCCGAGCGACCGGGGCGGCGTCTTTCGTTCGTTTTCGCGCCATCGAGGGGCCTAGATGTTCAAGAAGATCCTGATCGCCAACCGCGGGGAAATCGCCTGCCGCGTCATCAAGACCGCGCGCAAGATGGGGATCGCCACCGTCGCCGTCTATTCCGACGCGGACCGCAATGCGCTGCACGTGCGGATGGCGGACGAGGCGGTCCACATCGGCCCCTCGCCGGCCAACCAGTCCTATATCGTGATCGACAAGATCATGGATGCGATCCGCCAGACCGGCGCCGAAGCCGTCCATCCTGGATACGGTTTCCTGAGCGAAAACATGAAGTTCTCCGAGGCTCTTGAGAAAGAGGATGTGGTCTTCATCGGCCCGCCGTCGGGCGCGATCGAGGCGATGGGCGACAAGATCACCTCGAAGAAGATCGCCCAGGAGGCCGGCGTCTCGACCGTGCCGGGCTACATGGGGCTGATCGCCGACGCCGACGAGGCGGTGCGGATCTCGACCGAGATCGGCTATCCGGTGATGATCAAGGCCTCGGCCGGCGGCGGCGGCAAGGGGATGCGGATCGCCTGGAACGACCAGGAGGCGCGCGAAGGCTTCGAGTCCTCGCGCAACGAGGCCGCGAACAGCTTCGGCGACGACCGCATCTTCATCGAGAAGTTCGTCACCCAGCCGCGCCACATCGAGATCCAGGTGCTGGCCGACACGCACGGCAATTGCGTCTACCTGCACGAGCGCGAATGCTCGATCCAGCGCCGCAACCAGAAGGTCATCGAAGAGGCGCCCTCGCCCTTCCTCGACGCCGCGACCCGCAAGGCGATGGGCGAGCAGGCCTGCGCGCTGGCGAAGGCCGTGGGCTATGCCTCGGCCGGCACGGTCGAGTTCATCGTCGACGCGAACAAGAACTTCTACTTCCTTGAAATGAATACTCGTCTGCAGGTCGAGCACCCGGTCACCGAGCTCATCACCGGGGTCGATCTGGTCGAACAGATGATCCGCGTCGCGGCGGGCGAGAAGCTGCCCTTCACCCAGGACGACCTGACCATCACCGGCTGGGCGATCGAGAGCCGGCTCTACGCCGAGGACCCCTATCGCAACTTCCTGCCCTCGATCGGGCGTCTGACCCGCTACCGCCCGCCGGTCGAGACCGCCGCCGGGCCGCTTCAGGCGGCGGACAAGTGGGTGCCGGCCCAGCCCGGCGACGAACCGCCCGCCGCCGCCACCGGGGTCCGCAACGACACCGGCGTCTACGAGGGCGGCGAGATCTCGATGTTCTACGACCCGATGATCGCCAAGCTCTGCACCTGGGCGCCCGACCGCGCGCAGGCCATCGAGGCGATGCGCACCGCGCTCGACGGGTTCGAGGTCGAGGGGATCGGCCACAACCTGCCCTTCCTCAGCGCCGTGATGGACCACCCGCGCTTCGTGTCGGGCGACATCTCGACGGCCTTCATCGCCGAGGAATACCCTGAGGGGTTCCAGGGTGCGACGCTCTCCGAGCCCGAGCTCGAGCGGGTGGCCGCCGCCGCCGCCGCGATGCACCGCGTGGCCGAGATCCGGCGCACCCGGATCACCGGCCGGCTCGACAACCACGAACGCCACGTGGGCGAGAACTGGGTGGTGACGCTCGACGGGCGCGAGTTCCCGGTGCGGGTGACGGCGGACAAGGCGGGCTCGACCGTCCGTGTGAACGGCCGCGACCTGCGGGTGGAAAGCGACTGGCTGCCCGGGCAGTCGCTGGCACGCATCCAGGTCGACGGCGCGCCGCTGGCGCTCAAGGTGGACCGCATCCCGGCCGGGCTGCGGCTCAGGACGCGCGGCGCCAACCTCAAGACCCACGTGCGCCGTCCCCGCACCGCCGAGCTCGCCCGGCTGATGCCCGAGAAGCTGCCGCCCGACACGTCGAAGTTCCTGCTCTGCCCGATGCCGGGGCTGGTGGTGAAGATCAACGTGGCCGAGGGCGACGAGGTGCAGGAGGGTCAGGCGCTGGCCACCGTCGAGGCGATGAAGATGGAGAACATCCTGCGCGCCGAGCGCCGCGGCACGGTGAAATCGGTCAACGCCGCGCCGGGCGAGAGCCTCAAGGTCGATGACGTGATCATGGAGTTCGAATGAGCGCCTGCGCGCCATGGAGCCTGCACTGGCGTCCGACGGCGCCGCGCCCGGCGGCATGAGCCTCGGCGCCACCCTTCTGGCGCCCCAGCCGCTGGCGGCGATGATCGCCGGCGGTTTCCTGGCGCTGGGGTGGGTGTTCACCCATGCGCTGACGCTGAGGCGCGACCGCGCCCAGCGGGCCGAGCGGGTGCGCGACGTGCAGGGCGCGCTCTATGCCGAGATCCGGGTCTATACCGACACGCTCGAATCCCAGCGGCTCGAGGTCTACGGGGCCGAGGTCGAGGCCCAGATCGTGAGCCAGCCGGGGTTCTTTCCGGTGATCCCGACCGAGAACAACGACCGCGTCTTTGCCGCCATCGTGGACGAGATCCACGTGCTGCCCTTCGCCGTGGTCGATCCGGTGGTGCGCTACTACAACCAGCTGTCGGTGATCGGCGCGATGATCGCCGACCTGCGGGCGCTCGACCTTGCGCGCGTGGGCCCTGAGCGGGCGGCGCGGATGTATCGCCACTACATCGAGATGAAGGTCGAGGCGATCGACCTCGGCAGCGCCGCCAAGCTGTTCCTGCACACCCACCTGACCGGCGGCAACGCCGCCGTGGCCGAGCTGGTCGCGGCGCGTGAAAAAGCCCGGCTCGTCGAGACGAAAGCCGGGCTGCAAGCATGGGTCGCGGCGCATGGCGCCACTGAGGCTGTCAGCGACGCGCGTAGCCCGGCATCGGGCCGGTCCGGCCGGTGATGGGCGGGGGATTGTAGGATGTGGTGTCCATCGCGAGCCTCCCTTGGTGGTCCTGCCGCAGATATAACCTGCCGGGGCGCGATTTTCAATCCGCCTCGGGCGCGGCGCGGCTGCGGCTGCGCCTACGGCATCACGCCCATGCGCCCGATCTCTTGCCGGCGCAGCGGGAACTTGTCGATGGCGCGGACGATCTCGCGCACGTCCCAGGGGCTGGGCTTGCGCTGCTTCACCTGCCCGTCCTTGTCGATCACCAACAGCGAGAAGCCGTTGGGCTTCAGCCGCTGGCGCCAGACGGTCGCATCGGCGGGGTCGCTGTCGGCGACCACCACCACGTCGCGGTCGACCAGCGGCCCGGCCTGCGTTTCCAGCGCCACCATCTGCGCGGTAAAGGCCGGGTCGGCGGGGGTGTCGGCGAAGACCACCACCACCCGGCGGCGGAACAGCAGCTCTTCGGGCGTGATGTCGCGGGCGAGCAGGTATTCCAGCTCGACCGTCCGGTCGGGCAGCGGCACCCGCCGCGGCTCGGCCGTCCCGAGCGGCGCGTCGTGCGCCGGGCGCGCGGGCGGCGCCCGCTCGACCTGCACCGGCGCGGGCGGGGGCGTGGGGGCGCCCATGGCCCAGGCGCCCGCGCCGCACACCGCCACCCCACAGGCCAGCAGCGCCGGACCGGCCGCTGCGACACTCCGCGCGACCCTGCCGCGCCCCAGAAAATCCCGTATCATACCCCGGAATATAGCGACCGCGTTCGCAACGGAAAGGACCGAGCCATGACCCAAGCCAATCTCGACCAGTGGCGCGCGCTGGCCAGCAAGGAACTGAAGGGCGCCGATCCCGACAGCCTCAACTGGGAGACGCTGGAGGGCATCACCGTCAAGCCGCTCTACACCGAGGCCGACACCGCGGACCTGCCGCACATGGGCAGCCTGCCGGGGATGGAGCCGTTCACCCGCGGCCCGCGAGCGACGATGTATGCCGGCCGGCCGTGGACGATCCGGCAGTATGCGGGCTTTTCCACCGCCGAGGAATCGAACGCCTTCTATCGCCGCAACCTCGCGGCCGGGCAGCAGGGCGTCTCGGTCGCCTTCGACCTCGCCACCCACCGCGGCTATGACAGCGACCACCCGCGGGTCGAGGGCGACGTGGGCAAGGCCGGCGTCGCCATCGACTCGGTCGAGGACATGAAGATCCTGTTCGACGGCATCCCGCTCGACAAGGTGTCGGTCTCGATGACCATGAACGGCGCGGTGATCCCGATCCTCGCCAACTTCATCGTCGCGGGCGAGGAACAGGGTCACAGCCGCGCGGTGCTCTCGGGGACCATCCAGAACGACATCCTCAAGGAGTTCATGGTCCGCAACACCTACATCTACCCGCCCGAGCCCTCGATGCGGATCATCGCCGACATCATCGGCTATACCGCGGCCGAGATGCCCAAGTTCAACTCGATCTCGATCTCGGGCTACCACATGCAGGAGGCCGGGGCGAACCTCGTGCAGGAGCTCGCCTACACCCTGGCCGACGGGCGCGAATACGTCCGCGCCGCGATTGCCGCGGGCATGGACGTGGACGCCTTTGCCGGCCGGCTGTCGTTCTTCTTCGCCATCGGCATGAACTTCTTCATGGAGATCGCCAAGCTGCGCGCCGCGCGCCTGCTGTGGCACCGCATCATGACCGAGTTCGGCGCGAAGAAGCAGTCGAGCCTGATGCTGCGCACCCACTGCCAGACCTCGGGCGTCAGCCTGACCGAGCTCGACCCCTACAACAACGTGATCCGCACGGCGTACGAGGCGATGAGCGCGGCGCTCGGCGGCACCCAGTCGCTGCACACCAACGCGCTGGACGAGGCGATCGCGCTGCCCACCGACTTCTCGGCCCGGATTGCGCGCAACACCCAGCTGATCCTGCAGGAAGAGACCGGGATCACCCATGTCGTCGATCCGTTGGCCGGGTCCTACTACATCGAATCGCTGACCGCGGAGCTCGCCGACAAGGCCTGGGCGATCATCGAGGAGGTCGAAGCGATGGGCGGCATGACCAAGGCCGTCGCCACCGGCCAGCCCAAGCTGCGGATCGAGGAGACCGCCGCCCGCCGCCAGGCGATGATCGACCGCGGCGACGAGGTGATCGTTGGGGTCAACAAGTACCGCAAGGACAAGGAAGACCCGATCGACATCCTCGACATCGACAACATGAAGGTGCGGGCGTCGCAGATCGCCCGGCTCGAGACCATCCGCGCTACCCGCGACCAGGCCGCCTGCGACGCGGCGCTGGCCGAGGTCGAGCGGCGCGCCCGCGAGGGCGGCAACCTGCTGGAAGCGGCGGTCGAGGCGGCCCGCGCGCGGGCCAGCGTGGGTGAGATCAGCATGGCGATGGAACAGGTCTTCGGTCGCCACCGGGCGGAGGTGAAGACATTGGCAGGGGTCTATGGCGCGGCCTACGAGGGCGACGAGGGCTTTGCCCGCATCCAGAAGGACGTCGAGGCCTTCGCCGAGGCCGAGGGCCGTCGGCCGCGGATGATGGTGGTCAAGATGGGTCAGGACGGCCACGACCGCGGCGCCAAGGTCATCGCCACGGCCTTTGCCGACATCGGCTTCGACGTCGACGTGGGGCCGCTGTTCCAGACGCCCGAGGAAGCCGCGCAGGACGCCATCGACAACGACGTCCACATCGTCGGCATCTCGTCGCAGGCGGCCGGCCACAAGACGCTGGCGCCCAAGCTGATCGCGGCGCTGAAGGCGCAGGGCGCCGAGGACATCATCGTGATCTGCGGCGGCGTGATCCCGCAGCAGGACTACGCCTTCCTGCGCGACGCCGGCGTGGCCGCGATCTTCGGGCCCGGCACCAACATCCCGGCGGCGGCGCGCGAGATCATGGAGATCGTGAGGGCCAAACGGGCAGCGTGATGCTGACGGCGCACCTTCCCTCGGGCTATGTTCTCGGCCGCGCTGCAGGGTGGCGCGGTTCGTTGCTGGCCGCGGCGGTGGTCGGTGCGGTCACGCCCGACCTCGACATGATCCGATTTCACCTGCTGGATCACGGACAGGTTCATCATCACCGCTACTGGTCCCACATCCCGGCGGTCTGGCTTGCGATCGGCGTGGCATCCCTTGCGTTACCGCCGGCGTTTCGCCGCCTCGCGGCCGCGTTCCTGGCAGGCGTGGCCCTGCATCTGATCCTGGACAGCATCGGCGGAGACATCCTTTGGGGATGGCCGGTAACGGACCGCTTCTTCAGCCTTGTCACGGTGCCGGCCCGCCACGGCCACTGGATTGCCAATTATCTGCTGCACTGGACCTTCATGTTCGAGCT
Source organism: Paracoccus sanguinis (assembly GCF_012689545.1). Lineage (NCBI taxonomy): Bacteria > Pseudomonadati > Pseudomonadota > Alphaproteobacteria > Rhodobacterales > Paracoccaceae > Paracoccus > Paracoccus sanguinis. The sequence continues at coordinate 3,116,972 of NZ_CP051542.1, read as the reverse complement.
TCTGATCTGGGGCGCGGCGCTGTTCCTGTTCGTCCGGGATCGCACCGCCCCGAAAACCAGCGCCTCCTGATTGAACGAACCACGATCGGAATCCGGTGTTGGAGGTGCATCCGTCCGACAGATGAGCAGCGTTCCTGATGTCCCGGGTGCGGGCCGCCACGCCGTCACCACCTTGCCCCTTCCCCCCACCCCATGCCACCACTCCGCCCATGACCGCGGACGTCAAACAAATCATCTGCATCAAGTGGGGCACCAAGTTTGGCCCCGAATACCCCAACCGCCTGCGGGCGATGATCGCGCGCAACATCACGCCGCCGTTCCGGCTGGTCTGCTTCACCGATGACGGCGCCGGGCTGCATCCCGACATCGCGGTGCGGCCCCTGCCCGATTTCGACTATGAGGCGCCGACCAACACCATCGGCAAATGGCCGAAGTCCCGGCTCTGGGGGGACCTGGGCGACATCACCGGGACGGTGCTGTTTCTCGACCTCGATGTGGTGATCGTGGGCTCGCTTGACGATTTCTTCCGCTTCGGCGATCCGGGCGACACCGTGCTGGCGACCAACCCCACGCGGATCAAGCCGTTCGAGACGCTGGGCCAGACCTCGGTCTACCGGATGCGGGTCGGCACCCTCGCCCCGTTGCAGCGGATCTTCGCCGCCGACCCGCAGGGAATCGCGGACGAGTACCGGTTCGAGCAGCGCTTCGTCACCCGCCGCGCGCCGGGCGGGGTGCGGTTCTGGCCCAAGGGCTGGGTCGTGCATTTCCGCAGCGACTGCGTGCCGGGGATGCCGGCGCGCTACTGGCGCGAACCGCGCATTCCCGCGGGCGCGCGGATCGTGATCTTCGCCGGCAGCCTCAACCCCCCCGACGCCATCGCCGGACGGTGGAGCGAGGAGGACACCCCCCGCGACCCCGCCGACCACCTGCGCGCCGCCTTCGACGGGCGCCGGCGCGAGGGGCTGTCGCGGCACCTGCGCCACTACATCAGGCCAACCGGATGGGTCGAGCGGCTGTGGCGCGAATAGACGGCGATCCCTCTGTCTGGCACCCGCTGCCCCCCGACCTCGCGGCCGAACTGGGCTGGACGGTGGCGAGCTTCGGGCATCTCGAGGACATGCTGAAACGCGCCATCTTCGCGCTCGACCGCGACCGGCTGGCGGGCGGCATCCGCGAGCGCGACTTCCGCGACTGGCTGCGGCGGATGGATCACGTCGCCGCCGATTCGCTCGGCACGCTGATCGAGCGGCTGGAGCGGGTGCTGGGCCGCGGCCCCCACCCCGCGCCGCAGCGCGACCTGATCGCGCAGATGGAGGAGATCAAGGACTGGCGCAACCTGCTCTGCCACGCCGTCTGGCGCCCGGCCGCGGGCGGCTGGCAGCCGGTCTTCGCCAACACGAGGGGCGAGCTTTACGAGGGCACGATCGACACCGCCGACCTCGCCGCGATCCGCGCCATGACGCTCGACGCCGCGCGGCGGGCGGGGCGGCTGATCGAGGGGCTGGACGAGGGCAGCGGGGCGTCGGACTGATGGGGAGGGCCGGGTGATGGGGGGACTGCGCGCGCTCGACCTGCCGCCGGTGTGGCTGGCGCTCTTCGCGCTCGCGGCCTGGGGGCTGGGGCGGCTCGCCCCTTACACCGCGCTCGCCCCGATTGGCTGGGGGCTGGTCGCGCTGGGGGCGGCGCTGATGATCGCCGCCGCCTGGACGATGACCCGGCGCGGGGCGACGCTGCACCCGGGCCGCCCGCCCACGGCGCTCGTCACCCACGGGGTCTATGCCCGCTCGCGCAACCCGATCTATCTCGCCGACGCGATCATCCTCGCCGGGCTCTGCCTCATCAGGCAGCCGCTCGGCGCGCTGGTGCTGGTGCCGGCGTTCGCGGCCGTCATCACGCGCCGCTTCATCCGCCGCGAAGAGGCGTGGCTGGCCGCCCGCGACCCGGACGCCTTCGCCGCCTGGGCGGCACGCACCCGCCGCTGGCTCTGAGCCGCCACGCCTCCGGGCGGGCCGCCTCCCCTGCCCCCGATCCGCGACACGCGGCCCGATTGCCTTCCCCCCCGCGGCCGGGCTAACACCGCCCCGACCCGAAAGCAGAGGCACGCCATGTCCGACACCTCCCCCCCGGCCCCGCTGCGGCTTGGCATCGCCGGGCTCGGCACCGTCGGCATCGGCGTCGTCAAGATCATCCAGGCCCACACGGACCTGCTGTCGGCCCGCGCCGGGCGGCCGGTGGTCATCACCGCCATCTCGGCACGCGACCGGCAGAAGAACCGCGACGCGGACCTGTCGGCCTATGCCTGGGTCGACCAGGCGACCGAGCTGGCCACCCGCGACGACGTGGACGTGGTGGTGGAACTGGTCGGCGGCGAGAACGGCATCGCCAAGGAGACGATCGAGCTGGCGCTCGACAATGGCAAGGACGTGGTGACGGCCAACAAGGCGCTGCTTGCCGTCCACGGCCAGGCGCTGGCCGAGCGGGCCGAGGCGAACGGCCGGCTGATCCGCTTCGAGGCCGCGGTCGCGGGCGGCATCCCGGTGATCAAGACCATCACCGAAAGCCTCGCCGGGAACCGCATCCGCCGGGTGATGGGGGTGATGAACGGCACCTGCAACTATATCCTGACCCGGATGCAGTCCGCCGGCCTGCCCTATGAGACGGTGTTCGAGGAGGCCCGCAGCCTCGGCTATCTCGAGGCCGATCCGACGCTCGACGTGGGCGGCATCGACGCGAGCCACAAGCTCGCCATCCTCGCCACGCTGGCCTTCGGCACCCGCGTCGCCTTTGACGGGGTCGAGATCGAGGGGATCGAGCGGGTCTCGATCGACGACATCAACCGCGCCGCCGACATGGGCTATCGCATCAAGCTGCTGGGCGTCGCGCAGATGACCGGGCGCGGCCTCGAGCAGCGGATGTCGCCCTGCCTCGTCCCCTGCGACAGCCCGCTGGGCCAGCTTGAGGGCGGCACCAACATGGTGGTGATCGAGGGCGACGCCGTGGGCCAGATCGTCCTGCGCGGCGCCGGCGCCGGCGAAGGCCCGACCGCGAGCGCGGTGATGTCCGACATCATCGAGATCGCCCGCGGCGTGCGGATGCCGGTCTTCGGCCAGCCCGCCACCACGCTCGGCTCGCCGCAGCCCGCGCGCACCGCGGTCCCGGCGGCCTATTACCTGCGCCTGACGCTGGCCGACAAGCCGGGGGCGCTGGCCAAGGTGGCGAGCGTGCTGGGGGATGCGGGCATCTCGATCGACCGGATGCGCCAGTATGGCCACCACGCGGGCGAGGCGCCGGTGCTGATCGTGACCCACAAGACCACGCCCGAGGCCATCGACCACGCCATGCAGGTGCTGCCGAAAACCGGCGTCATCACCGGCGATCCGGTCGAGCTGCGCATCGAAGAGGTCTGAGCGGGCCTCAGCGCCCCTCGACCGCCGGCAGCAGGTGGCGCAACCCCTGCGTCACGTCGGTGCGGACCGCGAGCCGCAGCCCCGGCTCGTCCCCGGCCCTGAGCGCGGCAAGGATGATGCGGTGGTGCCGCGGCGCCTCGTTGCGGCGCATCTTCTGATAGACCGCCCGCATGGTCGGGCCGAGTTGCAGCCAGATCGTCTCGAGCATCGCCAGCATCGCCGGGGCCTGCGCGCGCAGGTAGAGCGTGCGGTGGAAGTCGAGGTTGGCGCGGATGTAGCCCACCGCGTCGTGCCCCTGCGCCGCCTCGCCGATGGCCGCGTTGATCGCCGCCAGCCGGTCGATCAGGGCGAAATGCGCCCGCGGCAGGGCGCGGGCGGCGAGTTCCGGCTCGATCAGCGCGCGCAGCGCCGCCAGTTCCTCGATCCGCTCGACCGACAGCTCGGGCGTCGCGACCCGCCCCGAGGCCGAGAGCGACAGCGCCCCTTCGGCGACCAGCCGCCGCACCGCCTCGCGCGCGGGGGTCATGCTGACCCGGCTTTCGGCGGCGATCCCGCGCAGCGTCAGCGACTTGCCGGGCGGCAACTCGCCCAGCATGATCCGGGTCCTGAGCGCGCGATACAGGCGCTCATGCGCGGCGGGCAGGCTGGGCGTGGGGGGGGCTGAGGCCATGATCGTCGGTTGTGATCACAGCCGCGGCGCCTGTCAATCGCCCGCCGCGGGGCCGGCACGAAACTGCCAGCGATGCAGCCCCGCGCCATTCTGCCGCAGCCAGCGGCGGTGGGTCTCATAGTCCGGGCAGAGGCTCCGCACCGCCGCCCAGAACCGCGGCGAGTGGTCCATGTGGGCGAGATGCGCGACCTCATGCGCGGCGATGTAGTCGAGCACCTCGGGCGGCGCCATCGCCAGACGCCAGCTGTACATCAGCCGCCCGTCGGCCGTGCAGCTGCCCCAGCGCGAGCGCGTGTCGCGCAGGACGATCGCGCGGAAGCCCCGCCCCAGCGCCGCCGCATGGCGGTCGCTCGCGGCGGCGAGCCGGGCCTGCGCCAGCGCCCTGAGGAACCCCGCCGCCGCCGGCCCCGCCGGCCGCGCCGCGGGCAGCAGCAGCGCCCCGCCCTCGGCGACGGGGCGCCGCACCGCGGCGGGGGTCAGGAGCAGCGCCCGCCCTTCGACCGGGAGCGCTGCGCCGAACGCGGCCACCGTCGGCGGCACGACCGTCGCCAGCGCCCCGCGCAGCCAGTCGCGGCGGCTGGTGAGGAAGGCCAGCGCCTCGGCCTCGCGCACGCCCGGCGGCAGGGTCAGCGTCACCGACCCGTCGCGCCGCGCGACCCTGAGCGTCATCCGCCGCGCCCGCGCCGTGCGGCGCAGCGTGACCTCGGTCCCTTCGAGCGCGATGATCCCGGCCACGCCGCCTCTCCCCCGCCCCCGAAAGCCTTTGACACCCCCTGTGGGCTGTGGCAGGGGAGGCCGGATTTACCTGACCTTTGGCGAAAAGAGAACACCATGCCCAAAGAGGAATGGGGCACCAAACGCCTGTGCCCCGTCTGCGCCGCGCGATTCTATGACCTTGGCAACGACCCCATGACCTGCCCGGCCTGCGGCAACAGTTTCTCGGTCGAGAGCCTGGCGACCGCGCGCACCCGCTCGATGATCGCCGAGAAGGCGGCGAGCCGCGACGCCGGCGACGATGACGTGATCGACGACGATCTGGACGACGCGAGCGACGCGGGCGATCTGGACGACGATCTGCTGGACGACGACGACGATGACGGCGACGTGTCGCTGGACGACATCGCCGACGTGGCCGAGCCCGAAGAGGACTGAGCCCGGGCCGCCGCATCGGCGCCCGATCCGGCCGTGAGGAAAGCCCCCTGTGCGGGGGCTTTTTTCGTTTCGGGCCAGCCGTTTGGCGGCGGGTTCGAGAAACTTGCCGGCGCCGTTCTTTTTCCGCTTGCAGCGCTCCGCGCCTGCCCCTATACGACCCCCCACGCGGGCGGCAGGTGCTGCTGCCCGGACCTCCGGTGGGGCCATAGCTCAGTTGGTAGAGCGCTTGAATGGCATTCAAGAGGTCAGGGGTTCGACTCCCCTTGGCTCCACCAATTCTCCCTGATCCGTTGGGTTCTAGAGCGGCCGTAACCGTCGAAGCGGCGCGTCAGGCCCTTCCCGCGCAGGCCAGACGGACCGCCCCGCCTGACCCTCAGCTCCGGCGCAGCCGCTCGGCCCAGCTTTCCTTGTCGGGGCCGCGGAAGTCCTCGACCGAGTTGAAGTTGCGCTGCGCGAGGTAGTGCATCTCCTTGCGCAGGCGCGCGTCCCATTCGCGCGTCGCCCGCGCCCGCAGCAGCGCCATCTGTTCGAGCAGCTCCGCGCCGCCGGGCAGGCCCTCGACGTAGCGGTGGAAATACCGCGACTGGGTCTCGGCATACTCGCGGGCGGCGGCGGGCTCGCGGGCGTTCAGCTGCGCCATGACCCGGAGGATCTGCCCCATCCACGCCCCGGCCGCGCTGAGCGAAAGGTCGGTGTCGCGCGGCTGGTCCGTGTTCTCGCGCGCCTCCGCGAAGGTCAGGCGGGCGTGGGCGGCCAGCGGCGCCATCGCCGCGCCGGTCACGGCATCGCGGCCATGCAGCGTCAGCGCCAGCCTGACCTGCTCGCCGGGGCGGCCCGGGGGAAGGGTCAGGGCGATGAAGACGTCGCGCGGCTTGCCGCGCAGAAGGGCGCCCATCGGGATCTCGATCCCGTTGCGGGTGCGGCGCGCGGTGGTGGCGCCGAGCGCCTCGGCCATCACTCCGGCGGGCAGGTCGAGCGTCAGCACGAGCGCATCGGCCGCGGTCTGCGCCGAGGCATCGACTTCGGCCGCCAGCACCGTCTCGATCTCGTCGCATTCCTCGGCGTTGAGCAGGCGGCCGCCCCCGGCCTCGGCGATGCTGCCGAGCAGCTGCTCGTCGTAGCCGTCGCCGATCCCCAGCGCCGAGGTGGTCACGCCCCGGGCCAGCAGCTCCTGCGCATGGCGGGCGAGCTCACCCGTCGCGACCACGCCCGCGTTCGCATGGCCGTCGGACAGGATGACGATCCGCGTCGCCTGCCCCGCCCGCGACGGCGACTCGGTCGCCGAGATCACCGCCTGGAACCACCCCTCCGAGAGGTTGGTGCCCCCTCCGGCCTCCATCGCTGCGATCACGCTTCGGGCGTCGCGCCGGCCGGCCTCGTCCATCTCGACCCCGGCGACGCGCACGGTGGCGTCGCTGGCGAAGGACACGAGGGTCAGGCGGTCCTCCGCGCCGAGGCCGTCGAGCGCCCCGATCGCGGCCCGGCGGGCGGCGTCGATCCGGCCGCCGCTCATCGAGCCGCTGGTGTCGAGGGCGAGCCCGAGGTTCATCGGCGGGCGGGCGACCGGGGTGGCCGCGGGGGGCGCGGTGACGCGCACCCGCAGGTAGCGGCGCGAGTCGCCCCGGTCCCAGACGAGCTGGCGGTCCAGGGCGGCGGTCATGGTGAGATCACTGGTCATGCGGCGGCTCCTTGAGGCTGCTGCGGATGAGGTCCGCGATGCGGTCGAACTGCAGGCGGACGGCGGGCGGAAGCTCGCCCGAGACGTGCAGCTCGACGTCGGGGTTGATGGTGAAGACGGTGACGGTGCGGGTCGGCGTGCGCCGGCCCGGGGCGTTGGGCGGCGCTTCGGACGACGGTTGCGCGCGGGTGTTGGCCGGAACGCGGGCCAGCCGGTTCGGGGCGTCGGCCGAGGGGCGCGGGGCGGCCGGGGCCGCAATCGAGCGCAGATAGGCCGCGGCAGAGTTCAGCGGCCCGGGCTGGGGCGTGAGCAAGGCGGCCTGCGCCTCGATCTCGGCCTCGCTCATGGTCCACAGCCGGCGGCGGATGTCGGTGAGGCTGGCCCGGTCGAGTTCGCGCATGGCGCGGATAGCGCGGGCGCGGGCCAGGTTTTCGGGCGGGTAGCCCGCCCCCCGTCCCTGCCGGAGGGGTGGCAGCAGCAGGTCCTGCGCCAGCCACGAGCGCAGGGTCCGGATCTCGACGCCCGCGGCGTCCGAGATGTCCTGCAGCGAGATTTCAGAGTTGTCTGCCATGGCGGCAGAGTTAGATCATACATCTTGTCATGTCAAGATGTATAGTTATTGACAGCGCAGGGCAGATCGGCCCGTGACGGGCCGGTGCCATCGGGCGCACCCGTGCAGGAAGCAAACGGGCGCGGCCCCAGCGCGCGCCGCCGCCGGCAAGGCTCAGGCGCTCAGGCGAGCGCGGCCGCGAACACCTCGATCAGCCGGGTCTTGAGGATCTTCCCCGTGGGCGCCGCGGGCAGGCTGTCGGCGCAGACGATCCGCGAGGGGCGCTTGTAGGGCGACAGCCGCTCGGCGACGAAGGCCGACAGCTCCGCCTCGTCCACCGCGCCGGGGGCGGCGAGCTGGCAGAAGGCCAGCACCTCCTCGTTCCCGCCGGGCAGGCTGCGGCCGATCACCGCCGACTGGACCACGGCCGGGTGCTCGTTCAGCGCCGCCTCGACCTCGGGAGGGTAGACGTTGAAGCCACCGCGGATGATCAGCTCGCGCGAGCGCCCGGCGATGTGCAGGTTGCCGGCCGCGTCGATCCGCCCGAGGTCGCCCGAGCAGAGGAACCCGTCGGCGTCGAAGAGGGCGGCGGTCGCCTCGGCGTTGCGGAAGTAGCCGGGGGTGACGTGCGGGCCGCGGGTCTGAATCTCGCCCACCCCGTCCAGGCCCGGCTCGCGCAGTCGCAGCTCGACCCCCGGCAGCGGCGGGCCGACGCTCACGTCGGGCACGCCGGGCGGGTTGACGGTCAGCGTGACCCCGGCGGTCGTCTCGGTCATGCCGTAGCCGTTCTGCAGCGCGACACCGTAGAACGCCTCGGCCCGCCGCTTCCACTCGGGATCGAGCGGCGCGGCCCCCGACGAGACGTAGCGCAGCCGCCCGCCCGGAGCGTGCGTCAGGCCGCGCGCCGCCGCCTCGGCCATGATCAGCGCGTGCATCTGCGGCACCGCGGGCAGCACCGTGGCACCCGCGGCCAGCGCGTCGAGCACGTCGCCGGCCGAGAACCGCGGCGCCAGCCGCAGCTCGGCCCCCGCGATCAGGCCGGCCAGCATCATCGAGGTCAGGCCGAACACATGGGTCATCGGCAGCACGCCGAGGATGATGTCCTGCGGCCCCAGCTCGCGCATCCGCGCCGACGAATTGCCGCCGAACATCAGGTTCGCGTGGGTCAGCATCACCCCCTTGGGCGTGCCCGTCGTCCCGGTGGTGTAGAGGATCACGGCGACGTCCGGGGTCTCGGGCGGGGCCGGATCGGCGGGGGGCGTCGCGGCCAGCGCGAGCGCGCCGAGCGGCGTCGGCCACGCCTCGGCGCCGAGGCGGGCGGCGTGCTCGGCCGCGGCGGGCGAGACACTGGTCAGGAACACCGTCAGCCGCGGGTCGGCGTGGGCGCGGATGCGGTCGAGCTCGGGCCCGGTCATGCGGGCGTTGACCGGCACCGCGACCGCCCCCAGCCGCGAGGCCGCAAGGACGAGGCCGATCATCGCGGCGGCGTTTTCCGACAGGATCAGCAGCCGGTCGCCGGGGCCGAGCCCGCGGGCGGCGAGCGCCGCGGCCATCTCGGCCACCGCAGCGGCGAGGTCGCCGAACGAGATGCGGCGGCCGTCGTGATCGACGAGCGCGGTCGCCTCGGGGCGGGCGGCGGCCTGGGTATCGAGGACGCTGTGGATCGGGGTCATCGGAACTCCTCGGTCCGTTCAGGCATCGGGGCGGGCGCCTTGGCGCGGGTGAAGACGCCCGAGGCGGTGGCGAGCAGGGTGCCGTCGTCGGCGACCAGCTCGGCGGCGGCAAAGACGATGCGCGCACCCTGGCGGACGATCCGGCCGGTGGCGGTGACGCCGCCGGGGCGGCCGGCGGCGACGAAGTCGGTGTTGAGCGAGAGGGTCAGGAACGGCACCCGGCCGGTGTCGTCCACCGTCAGGCTCGCCGTCGCGCCGCAGGCGTTGTCGAGCAGCATCGCCGCGATCCCGCCGTGCAGCACCCCCGATCGGTTCAGGTGGCGGTCGTCCACCACCAGCCGGCAGCGCGCCCGCCCGTCGCCCTCGCCCACGTCGAGCGTATAGCCGAGCAGCCGCTGCGCCCCGGTCTCGTCGCGGATCAGCCGGCTCATGCGGCGTCCGGGCCAGCGTCGGGGGCGGCGTCCGGGGCCGACAGCGCGATGAACCGCTCGAGATGGTGGTCGCTGTCGCCGAAGCGGGCGTCGGCGGCGATCAGGCGGCGGGCCAGCGGGGCGGCGTCGTATTCCTCGGTCATGCCGATGCCGCCGTGCAGCTGGATCATCTCTTCGGCGACCCGCCGCGCCACCCGGCCGACCAGCGACTTGGTGGCGGCGACATGGAGCTCGCGGTCGGGCGCGTCGAGATGGGCGGCGAGGTTCCACGTCGCCGACCGCGCCTGCTCGACCTCGACCAGCAGGTCGGCCATGCGGTGCTGGATCGCCTGGAAGCTGCCGATCGGGCGGCCGAACTGCTTGCGGGTCCGCAGATAGTCGGCGGTCAGGTCGACCGCACGCTCCATCCCGCCCAGCGCGTCGGCGCAGGTGGCGAGGATCGCGGCGGCCATCGGCCGGTCCAGCAGCGCCGCATCCCCCAGCCGGCGCGCCGGCACGCCGTCGAGCGTCACCTCGGCCGCGCGCCCCCCGTCCATCAGCGGATAGCCCCGCATCGAGAGCCCCGGCGCGTCGGCCAAGACGAGCCACAGCCCATCGGTCGCGCTGACGATGAAGTGGGTGGCGTCCTCGGCCCCCGCGACCAGCGACTTGGCGCCGCTCAGCCGGTCGCTTTCGGCCAGCGTCGCGCCGGTGCCGTGGTCGTAGCGCTGCCCCGGCTCGCCCAGGGCCACGGCGATGCGCGCGGTCCCGGTGGCCGCAGCCTCGGCCAGCTCGCCCTCGCCGGCCGCGGCGAGCACGCCTGCGCCCAGCACCACGCTGTCGAGCAGCGGCGACACCGCGCCCGCCCGCCCCAGCGTGCGGAACACCGCGAGGATGTCGCGCCCCGTGCCGCCAAAGCCGCCCGCGGCCTCGTCCATCAGCGCCGCCCCGGCGCCGAGGTCATAGACGGCCGCCGCGTCCCCGCCCCGTTCGAGCGTCCGGGCCAGGCTTTCGCCCAGCATCTGCTGTTCTTCGGTGAAGTCGAAATCCATCATGCGTCCCCGTCACAGCCCCAGCAGGGACTTGGCGATGATCCCCCGCTGGATTTCGTTCGAGCCGCCGTAGATCGACAGCTTGCGGTTGTTGAGATAGGCGCGCCCCGCCGCTGCCGCCTCGGGCGGGCCGGGGGGCGTCTCGTCGTTGGCGCCCTCGAGCCCCTCGGACGGGAAGGCCAGCGCCCACGGCCCCACCGCGCGGCGGGCAAGGTCGTTGATCGCCTGCCGGATCTGGGTGCCCTTGAGCTTCAGCATCGAGCTTTCCGCCCCCGGTGCCTGCCCTACCGCGGCCTGCGCCAGCATCCGCAGGTTGGTGGTGGCCATCGCCATCAGCTCGATCTCGACCTCGGCGATGCGGGCGGCAAACAGCGGGTTCTCGCTGAGCGGGCGACCGTTCGCCACCTGCGCCCGCGCGATCCGCTTGAGCGCGGCGAGGCTGGCGGTGGCGAAGCCGACGCCCGCGATGTTCGTCCTCTCATGCGTCAGCAGGTACTTGGCGTAGGTCCAGCCCTTGTTCTCTTCGCCGACCAGGTTCTCGACCGGCACGCGCACCTCGTAGAAGAACACCTCGTTCACCTCGGGGGTGCCGTCCAGCAGGACGATGGGCCGCACGGTGATCCCGGGCGAGGTCATGTCGATCAGAAGGAAGCTGATCCCCTCCTGCGCCTTCGCGGCCGGGTCGGTGCGCACGAGGCAGAAGATCCAGTTGGCGTGCTGGCCGAGGGTGGTCCAGGTCTTCTGGCCGTTGACGATGTAGTGGTCGCCGTCCCGCACCGCGGTGGTCCGGACCGAGGCGAGGTCGGACCCCGCGCCCGGCTCGGAGTAGCCCTGGCACCACCAGTCGGTGCCGTCGAGGATGCGCGGCAGGAACCGCTGCTGCTGCGCCTCGGAGCCGAACTTCTGCAGCACCGGCCCCAGCATGGCGATGCCGAACGGCAGCACCCGGGGGGCGTGGGCGAGCGCGCTCTCCTCCTCGAAGATGTGGCGCTGGATGGCGGTCCAGCCGGCGCCGCCGAAGCGGGTCGGCCAGTTGCCGGCCAGCCAGCCCTTTTCCTGAAGGGTCGCGTGCCACTGCTCGGTCTCGGCCTTGGTCAGCTCGCGGTTCAGCCGCACCTTGTCGGCCAGATGCGCGGGCAGGCGGTCCTTGAGGAACTGCCGCACCTCGGCGCGGAACGCCTCGTCCTCGGGCGCAAGCGTCATGGTCATGGGCGTCTCCTTCAGAAAATCTCGATGAGGCCCGCGGCCCCCTGGCCGCCGCCGACGCACATCGTCACGACGCCCCATTTCGCCCCGCGCCTGCGGCCCTCGAGCAGGATGTGGCCTGCCTGACGGGCGCCGGTCATGCCGAACGGGTGGCCAATGGCGATCGAGCCACCGTTGACGTTGTAGCGTTCGGGGTCGATCCCCAGCCGGTCGCGGCAATAGAGCGCCTGGCTGGCGAAGGCCTCGTTCAGCTCCCACAGGTCGATGTCGTCGATGGAAAGCCCGGCGCGTTCGAGCAGCCGGGGGACGGCGAACACCGGGCCGATGCCCATTTCGTCGGGCTCGCAGCCCGCGACCGCGAAGCCGCGGAAGGCGCCGAGGGGGGTGGCGCCCTCGCGGGCCGCGGTCTCGGCCTCCATCACCACCAGCGCGGCGGCGCCGTCCGAAAGCTGGCTGGCGTTGCCGGCGGTGACGAACTGCCCCTCGCCGCGCACCGGGGTCAGCCCCGCCAGCCCCTCGCGCGTGGTCGAGGGGCGGTTGCACTCGTCGGCGGCGAAGGTCACGCGCTCTTCGCGCGTCTCGCCCGAGGCCTTGTCGGTCACGGCGCGCGTCACCTCGATCGGCACGATCTCGTCGGCGAAGAGCCCGGCCTCTTGTGCCGCGGCGATGCGCTGCTGGCTGCGCAGCGCATAGTCGTCCTGGTCGTCGCGGCTGACGCCGTAGCGGGCGGCGACGATGTCGGCGGTCTCGATCATCGGCAGGTAGAGGTCGGGCCGATGCTCTTCGAGCCACGCCTCGCGCGAGTTCCGCGGCGGCGGCTGGACGAGGCTGATCGATTCGAGCCCGCCGGCGAGGATCGCCTTCGCCCCCTCGACGCGGACCATCTGCGCGGCCATCGCCAGCGCCTGCAGCCCCGAGGCGCAGAAGCGGTTCACGGTCGTCCCCGCGACGCTGACCGGCAGCCCGGCGCGCAGCACGATCTGGCGGGCGATGTTGCCGCCGGTGACGTATTCCGGGTAGCCGCAGCCCCAGATGCTGTCCTCGATCAGCGCCGGGTCGATGCCCGCGCGCGCGACCGCGATGCCGGCGACATGGCCACCCATCGTGGCCCCGTGGGTGAGGTTCAGCGTGCCGCGCCCGGCCTTGCCGATGCCGGTGCGGGCGGTGGCGACGATGACGGCGTCCTTCATGCGGTGTCCTTTCCATGATCGGCGAAGCGGCCGCCGGTGTCGGCGAGCCGCCTGAGCAGCGGCGCGACTTGCCAGAAATGCGGGTCGTCCTCGGCGTAGCGGGCGATGTCGGCGGCGATGCGGTCCAGCCCCTGCGCGTCGGCCCAGTGCATCGGCCCGCCGAGCGCGCGGGGGAAGCCGTAGCCGTGCAGCAGCACCACGTCGATGTCGCCGGCGCGCGCGGCGATCCCCTCGTCGAGGATGCGGGCGCCCTCGTTGACCATCGCGGCCATGTAGCGCGCCTGGATCTCGTCCTGCGAGAACGGGCGCGGGGTGATCCCCAGCTCGTCGCGCACGTCCTTGAGCAGCGCCCCCATCTCGGGGTCCGGGCGGCCCTGCGGCGAGGCGTCGTCGTAGATGTAGTAGCCCCGCCCGGTCTTGCGCCCGAGCCGCCGGGATTCGGCCAGCCGGTCGGCGAAGACCGGCACCCGCTCGGCGGGGTGGCGGGTCGGGGCCTTCCGCTGGCGGGTGGCGTAGCCGATGTCGAGCCCGGCGAGGTCGCCGACCTGATAGGGCCCCATCGGGAAGCCCAGCTCGACGATGGCGGCGTCGATCTCGTAGGGCGAGGCGCCGTCCAGCACCATGTGGTCGGCGGCGGCGCGATAGACCGAGAGCATCCGGTTGCCGACGAACCCGTCGCAGACGCCCGCGCGGACGGCGATCTTGCCCATCCGCTTGGCCAGCGCAAAGCCCGTCGCGGCGACCTCGGGGGCGGTCGCGTCGGCGATGACGATTTCGAGGAGCCGCATGACGTTCGCGGGCGAGAAGAAATGCAGCCCCAGCACGTCCTGCGGGCGCTTCGTCGCCGCCGCGATCTCGTTGACGTCCAGATACGAGGTGTTGGTGGCCAGCACCGCGCCCGGCCGGCAGACGCCGTCGAGCGTGGCAAACACTTCGCGCTTCAGCGCCATGTCCTCATAGACCGCCTCGATCACCAGATCGGCCTCGGAGAGTGCGCCGTAATCGGTGGCGGTGCGGAAGCGGTCCTTCAGCATCGCGTCACGGTCGGCGGCGGTCAGCTTGCCGCGCTTGACCGCGCCGTCCTGCATCCGGGCGAGCCCCTCGGCGGCACGGGTCGCGGCGTCGGCGTCCCGCTCGATCAGCGTCACGTCGAGCCCGGCCGAGAGGGCGGCAGCGGCGATCCCCTGCCCCATCGTGCCGCCGCCGATCACGCCGATGCGGTCGACGGCGCGCGGGGTCACGCCCTTCCGCTCGGGCTGCTGCGCCGCCTGCCGCTCGGCGAAGAAGGCGTGGATGAGGGCGGCGCGCTGCGGCGTCTCCATCAGCTCGAGGAAGATGCGCCGCTCGAGCGCCATCCCCTCGTCGAAGGGCAGCGCCAGCCCCTCGGCCACCGCCTCGAGCGCGCGGCCGGGCGCCACCTGCCCGCGGGCGCTGCGGGCGAGCTTGGCGCGCAGGGTGGCGAGTTGGGCGGCGTCCACCGCGGGCGCGGGCTCGGCCGAGAGCCTTCGCGGCGCGGCGCCCTGGGCGAGCAGCGCGCGGGCAGCCGCGATCCCCGCCGCGCGAGGGTCGGTCTCGTCCGCCAGCCTGTCGATCACCCCGAGCGCCAGCGCCTCGTCGGCGCCGATCTGGCGGCCAGAGGTCATCAGCTCGACCGCCGGCCCGACCCCGATCGCCCGCGGCAGGCGCTGGGTGCCGCCGGCGCCGGGGATCAGGCCCAGCGTCACCTCGGGCAGCCCCATCCGCGTGCCGGGCACCGCCACGCGGACGTGGGCGCCGAGCGCGAGTTCCAGCCCGCCGCCCAGCACCGTGCCGTGCAGCGCCGCGACCACGGGCTTTGGCGCCGCTTCGAGCGCGGCGATCACCTCGGGCAGGTAGGGCGGCACCGGGGGCTTGCCGAACTCGCTGATGTCGGCCCCGGCGACGAAGGTGCGCCCGGCGCAGAACAGCACCGCGGCGCGGGCCTCGGCGTCGGCCTCGAACGCCGCGACCGCGTCGGTCAGCCCCTGCCGCACGGCGGCCGAGAGCGCGTTCACCGGCGGGTTGTCGATCTGGATGAACCCGAGGTCGCCCTCGCGGCTGTAGGTCACTGCACTCATGTCGTCGTCCTCGTCATGGTGGGCGGCTGGCCGGTCAGCCGTTCGAGCGTCTGGACCGCCTCGGCGAGCTTCGGCCCGACCTCGGCCTGCATCCGCGCGGCCTCGGCCGCGTCGGGCAGCGCGCCGCAGGTGAAGACCACCGGCTCGGCCAGCTCGGCGGCGCGGAAGGGCGCCGAGACGGCGTTGTAGGGCGCGGGTCCGCCCGGCCCCCCTTCGGTGTAAACGAAGCCGCGGGCCAGCAGTTCGGCCTGCGCCCGGCCCCGGGTCGCGGCCAGGTCGCCGAGGGGCGCGGCCTCGCCCACGGGGAAGTCGGCCAGG
Source organism: Paracoccus sanguinis (assembly GCF_012689545.1). Taxonomy (NCBI): domain Bacteria; kingdom Pseudomonadati; phylum Pseudomonadota; class Alphaproteobacteria; order Rhodobacterales; family Paracoccaceae; genus Paracoccus; species Paracoccus sanguinis. The sequence continues at coordinate 3,101,570 of NZ_CP051542.1, read as the reverse complement.
ACCCGCGCCAGCTCGTCCTCGGTCGCCGCCGCGATCCAGGCCCGCGCCGACGAGAACCCGCGCAGCGACACGGGCTGGCCGACCTCGAGCCAGATCGAGGCCACCCGGCTCGGCCGCCAGGTGCGGATCAGCACCAGCCGCGGCCCGTCGCGCACCGCCAGCACCACCAGCGTGCCGGTGTCCTCGGCCAGCCGCGTCATCAGGTCCACGGCGGGGGTGAGGAAGCTCAGCGACGCGGCCGCCACCTGCCCCACCGCCACCAGCGTCGGACCGGGGCGGAAGCGGTCGTCGCGCTCGGACTGGACGAGGTAGCCGAGCTGCCCCAGTGTCCACGTCAGCCGCGAGACGGTGGACTTGGGCAGTCCCGCGCGCTGCGCGATCTCGGCGTTGCTCAGCCCGTCGTCGCCGATGCGGAAGGCACGCAGCACCGACAGGCCACGGGCCAGCGTGGTGGCGAAGCGGGGGTCGTCGTCGGGTCTGAGCATGGCCGTATCCTCTCGCTCACATCGCGTTGGGGATGACGAGCGAGATCCACGGTATCAGCACCAGGAGCGCCAGCACCACGAGATCCATGGCGAGGAAGCGCATGACCCCGGCGAAGATCGTGTCCACGCTGATCCCGCGCCCGGCGACGTTGCCGATGACGAAGACGTTGAGCCCCACCGGCGGCGTGATCAGCCCGATCTCGAGCAGCTTGACCACGATCACCCCGAACCAGATCAGGTTCATGTCCATCCCCTGGATCAGCGGGATGACGAACGGCAGCGTCAGCACGATGATCCCGATCGGGTCGAGGAACATCCCGAGGAACAGGTAGAGCACGACGATCGCGGCCATCAGCATGAGCGGCGGCAGCCCGGCGTCGGCGATCCACCCCGAGACCATCCCGGCCGAGCCGGTCAGCGCCACGAACGACACGAAGATCTTGGCGCAGGCGGCGATGAGGAAGATGGCCGAGGTCTGCAGCAGGCTCTCGCGCACCGCCGACCACAGCGTGGCGAGTGTCAGGCGGCGCTGGCCGAAGCCGATGGCGACGGTCAGCACGACGCTGACGGCGGCGGCCTCGGTCGCGGTGAAGAACCCGCCGTAGATGCCGCCGATGATCGCCGCAAACAGCACCAGCGCCGGCCAGGCCGAGATCGCGGCGGCCAACCGTGCGCCGCGCGGCATCGGCGTCGGGTCGATCGGCGCGGCCGAGGGGTCGCGCCCCACCCACCACAGGATGACGATGATGTAGCCCGCGAGCGTCAAGAGCCCCGGCAGGATGCCGGCGAGGAACAGCTTGCCGATCGAGGTCTCGGTGAAGATACCGTAGAGGATGAACAGCACCGACGGCGGGATCAGCGAGCCCAGCGTGCCGCCCGCGGCGACCGAGGCGGTGGCGAGCCGCGGGTTATAGCCCAGCCGCAGCATCTCGGGGATGCAGATGCGGCCCATCGTCGAGGCGCAGGCGATGGACGACCCCGAGATGGCCGAGAAGCCCGCGCAGCCCATGACCGAGGCGATCCCCACCCCGCCCGGCACCCGCCGCATCCAGACGTTCGCGGCGTCATAGATCCGCGTGGTGATACCGGCGTGATAGGCGATGTTGCCCAGCGCGATGAACAGCGGGATCATCGACAGATCGTAAGAGTGGATCAGCTCGAAGAAGCTGTTGACCACCAGCGAGGTCGTCGGGTTGATCGCCCGCTCGGGCGCGAAGCTGCCCGACCGGAAGGCGTAGACGAGGAACGTGCCGATGGTGGCGGTGCCGGCGAGCACGAAGGCGATCGGCACGCGCAGCGCCAGCAGCAGGATGACGAGGCCGAAGGCCACAAGTCCGATGGTCGATGCGTCCATGTCAGACGGCCTCCTCTTCGTCGTGGCGCTGTTCGGTGACGGTGCCGGTGCGGCGCAGCTCGGTCAGGTCGGCCAGCGCCACCTGCGCCAGCCGCACCCACATGGCGATCAGCCCGAGCAGGAAGACCAGCCGCATCGGCCAGCGCGGCACGCCCAGCTGGCCGTCGTAGAACTCGCCCGAGGTCCAGGTCGCGTTGAGGTCGCGGGCCGAGGCGTAGATCAGCGGCAGCACCGCGATCAGCGCCACCACCCAGCCCATGACGATCAGCCGCCCGCGCCAGGCGGGTGACATCCGGTCGGTCAGGAAGGTGACGGAGATATGGGCGCGGTGCGCCGTCGCTGCCGCGAGCGGCAGCATGATGGTCGGGATCATCAGCTCGCGCACGAGGATCACCACGTCGGGCAAGGTGCGATGGGCGAATGTCCGCATCGCCACGTCGGTGGCGATCAGCGCGGTCAGCAGGAAGACCGACACCACCGCAAGTTCCAGCATGATCCGTTCGATGGCCTTCATGGCAGGCTCCTCTGCCGCTTCTCGGGTCGGAAGATCGGGTCCGGCGCGCCGGCCCGCGCAGGGCGGGCCACGGGGGCCGGACGGCGCCCTGCCGCGGTCAGGCGGCGGCAGGGGCAGATGGCGCGGGGCCCGGCGGGCGGGCCCCGGTCACGCGGTCAGCGGCTCACTTGGGCGCCCAGGGGTAGCCCTTCTCGTCGCGCAGCTTGGTGTATTCTTCGATCCCGGCCTTGTAGGCCTCGACCATGCCCTTGCCGTCGAGGCCCGCGGCGTCGGCGCGCGCGATCCAGTCGTCGATGTACTTCTGCCCACCCTCGACCAGCCGGGCGCGGTCGGCCTCGGGCAGGACGATGATCTCCTTGCCGCCGTCGCGAAGGATCTGGACCGATTCCTCGTTCGCGGCGCCGAGAATGCGGCCGAACTCGTCGGCCAGCCCCTCGCCCGCGGTCATCAGCGCGGTCTGGTTCTCGGGCGAGAGCGCATCGAAGCTCTGCTTGTTCATCAGGATGCCGAGGGCGCCGATCTGGCCCCAGTCGAGCTCGGTGTAGCTGGTGAACACCTCGTCCAGCTTCAGCGCCTTGACGAGATAGGGATAGGTCTGGGTGCAGTCGATCAGCCCCGTCTCGAGCCCCTGGTAGGCCTCGTAGACGCTCATGTCGACGGGGGTGGCGCCGAGGTCGGCGAAGACCTTGCCATAGACGCCCACGCCGCGGACCTTGAGCCCCTTGAGGTCGTCGAGCGTCTTGATGCTCTTGCCCTTGCAGCCGACCTGCACGGCCGAGGTGGTGTAGGTGCCGACATAGACGAGGTTCTGCTCGGCCAGGTTCTCGCGCACCTTCTCGTCGGTGCGCATGATCCGGTCGACGGCCTTCATGCCCACCCACGGGTCGGTGTTCGGGATCGGCAGGTCGGCGAGCCCATAGGCGATCATGTCGGCGGGGAAATAGACGCCGATGACGCTGCCGAGGTCGGCCACGCCGTCGCGCAGCGACTGCACCGCGGCCTTGTCGGAAAACATCGCGCCGCCCCAGTTCACGTCGATCTTGAGATCGCCGTTCGAGAGCTTGCCGACCTGTTCGACGAACCACTGGGTGCCCTCGGCGCGCACGCCGCGGTTCGGCCCGGCCTCGCCATAGATCAGGGTCGTCTGGGCGCTGGCCCATCCGGCGGTCGCGCAGAGCGCCCCGGCGAGAATCGTCGCGTGAAGCTTGTTCATGATGAAGTCCTCCCTGTTCCGTTCTATGGCACAGTGTTCCACTCAGTGGAACATGAAAAATGACGTCGCGGCATTTTCGGGGTCAGGTCGGACGCGACCTGCCGTTCCAAGAGAGAGGGCGCGCGGCTCCACGCGCGCCCCAGACCCGCTCACGGGCCGCGGTCCCGCCCTGCCCCGCGGCAACCCAAACCCCCGCCACCCCGCCAGATTGCAGCGTTAACGCTAACGCGCTACACCTCGATGACCCCGCATCCGGCCGGAGGAGCCGCGCATGACCCTTCACCCCGTCATCGACCGCGTCACCGACCGCATCCGCGCACGCTCGGCCGAGAGCCGCGCGGCCTATCTCGACCGCCTCGCCCGCGCCGGCGAAGAGGGGCCGCGGCGGGCGCATCTCTCCTGCGGGAACCAGGCGCACGCCTATGCGGCGATGCCCGACAAGGCCGACCTCGCCCTGACCGCGCGCCCGAACCTCGGGATCGTCACCGCCTACAACGACATGCTGTCGGCCCATCAGCCCTACGAGCGCTTCCCCGACCTGATCCGCCGCGCCGCCCACGCGGCCGGCGCCTCCGCGCAGGTCGCGGGCGGGGTGCCGGCGATGTGCGACGGGGTCACCCAGGGCCGCGCGGGGATGGAGCTGTCGCTCTTTTCCCGCGACGTGATCGCGCTCGCCGCCGGGGTGGCGATGAGCCATGACGTCTTCGACGCCGGCCTCTGGCTCGGGATCTGCGACAAGATCGTGCCGGGGCTGGTGATCGCCGCGGCGACCTTTGGCCATGTGCCGGCGGTGTTCCTGCCCGCCGGGCCGATGCCCTCGGGGCTGCCCAACGACGAAAAGGCGAAGGTGCGACAGGATTTCGCCGCCGGCCGCGTGGACCGAGCGGCGCTGATGGCGGCCGAGATGGCCTCCTATCACAGCCCCGGCACCTGCACCTTCTACGGCACCGCCAACTCCAACCAGATGCTGATGGAGTTCATGGGCCTGCAACTGCCCGGCTCGAGCTTCGTGAACCCCAACACGCCCTTGCGCGAGGCGCTGACGGTGGCCGGGGTGACGCGCGCCGCGGCGATCACCCGGCTCGGCAACGACTACACCCCGGTCGGCGCGATGCTGGATGAGCGTGCCTTCGTCAACGGCATGGTCGGGCTGATGGCGACGGGCGGGTCCACCAACCTCGTGATCCACCTGCCGGCGATGGCGCGGGCGGCGGGGATCACGCTCGACCTCGCGGATTTCCACGACATCAGCGCCGCCGTGCCGCTGATGGCGCGGGTCTATCCGAACGGGCTCGCCGACGTGAACCATTTCCACGCGGCGGGCGGCCTCGGCTTCCTGATCGGCCAGCTGCTTCAGGCGGGGCTGCTGCACCCCGACGTGCGGACCGTGGCGGGCGACGGCCTTAACCGCTACACCGCCGAGCCGCGGCTCGAGGGCGACGCGCTCACCTGGGTGCCGGGCGCGGGCGAGAGCCTCAACGACCGCATCCTGCGCCCCGCCGCCGCGCCCTTCGCGGCCACGGGCGGGCTGCACATCCTCGGCGGCAACCTCGGGCGGGCGGTGATCAAGGCCTCGGCGGTCAAGCCCGATCTGCACGTCATCGAGGCGCCGGTGCGCGTCTTCGACGACCAGAACGCGGTCAAGGCGGCATTCCAGGCCGGCGAGTTCACCGCCGACACCGTGGTCGTGGTCCGCTTCCAGGGCCCGCGCGCCAACGGGATGCCCGAGCTGCACTCGCTCACCCCCACGCTCTCGGTGCTGCTCGACCGCGGGCTCAGGGTGGCGCTGGTCACCGATGGGCGGATGTCGGGCGCGTCGGGCAAGGTGCCGGCGGCGATCCACGTCTCGCCCGAGGCGGCGACGGGCGGGCCGCTCGCGCGGCTCAGGGACGGGGACGTGGTGCGGCTCGACGCGGTGGCGGGGACGCTCGACTGCCTCGCCCCCGACTTCGCCACCCGCGAGCCGGTGACCGCCGACCTCTCGGCCAATGCCCACGGGATGGGGCGCGAGCTCTTCGCCGCCTTCCGCGCCCACGCCGCGCCGGTCGAGAACGGCGCCGGGATCGTCGTCTGAACGACGAAACCGCAGGCGCTGCGGCCCGCGGTTTCTTTCCTGCCCAAATATCCTGGGGTCCGGGGCAAGGCCCCGGCCTCGGCGGGGGCAAGCGCCCCCGGCGTCAGCTCACTTGAGCTTGGTCCAGGTCTGCGACTTGCAGATCAGCCCGCCGGCCACGCAGCCCGACAGCTGCATCGACTTGCCGTTCACCTGCGCCTTGCCGTTGTAGATCTTGTCGTCGGCCGGGCGCAGCACCTTGCCCTTGTAGGCGCCGCCGCCGGCCGGGGCCATGCCGATCACGATCTGCTTGCCGATGTTGGGCGACTTGTAGGCTTCCTTGCCCTTGAAGGTCTTGACGATGGTGCCGCAGAAGGCGCCGCCGCAGGGGCTGATCTGCACGAAGGCCGAGGCGCCCTCGTCGGCCTGGGTCTGCCACAGCCCCTCGATCGGATCGGCGGCCATCGCGGCGGTGCCCGCCAGCGCGAACGCTGCGGCGAGAATCATGGTTTTCATAAGGTGTCCTCCCAAGGATCAAGCGCCAGGCGCTGGCGGAATCAGACGGGCAATGGCGCGATTCAGGCAAGCGTGACGTAGGGTCGCGGCGATCACATCCACGTCGCGCCGAACCCCTGCCATGCCCCGCACCAACACCCGCGCGTCTTTCCCCGGCCCCGCGCCTGTGGCATGGACCCCCGACCCCACCGACAGCACGAGTGACGCCATGATCCTTTACCCCGCCATCGACCTCAAGGACGGGGCCTGCGTGCGGCTCTTGCGCGGCGACATGGCGGCGGCGACGGTGTTCGGCACCGACCCGGCGGCGCAGGCCCGCGCCTTCCAGGACGCCGGGGCCGAATGGCTGCATCTGGTGGACCTGAACGGCGCCTTCGCCGGCCAGCCGGTGAACGGCGCGGCGGTCGAGGCGATCCTCGACGCGGTCACCGTCCCGGTCCAGCTCGGCGGCGGCATCCGCGACATGGCGACCATCGACGGCTGGCTGGCGCGCGGCATCGCCCGCGTCATCCTCGGCACCGTCGCGGTCGAGAACCCGGCGCTGGTCGAGGAGGCCGCCCGCGCCCACCCCGGCCGCATCGCCGTCGGCATCGACGCCCGCGGCGGCCGCGTCGCCACCCGCGGCTGGGCCGAAGATACGGAGGTCACCGCGACCGACCTGGCCCGCCGCTACGAGGACGCGGGCGTGGCCGCGATCATCTATACCGACATCGACCGCGACGGGGCGATGGGCGGCCCGAACACCGCGGCGACCGAGGCGCTGGCCCGCGCGGTCGCGGTCCCGGTCATCGCCTCGGGCGGGGTGTCGTCGCTCGCCGACCTCGTCGCGCTGCGCGACACCGGGGTGATCGCCGGGGCGATCTCGGGGCGGGCGCTCTATGACGGGGCGCTGGACCTCGGGGATGCGCTCGCGGCGCTGCGCTGACGCCGGCCCAGTCGGGCGGAGGCGCTTGGGGGGCGGGCGATCAGCTTGCCTTCCCCCGGCCCGCTGCCTAGATAGGCGCGATTCCGAACCAAAGGCGAAAACCCGTGGAAAACGTCGTCCTGACCGTGCATCTCATCCTGGCGCTCCTGCTGATCGGGGTGGTGCTGCTGCAGCGGTCCGAGGGCGGCGGGCTGGGCCTCGGCGGCGGTGGCGGCGGGGTCATGACCGGCCGGCAGGCCGCCAACGCGCTGTCGCGCGCCACCTGGATGCTGGCCACGGGCTTCCTGATCACCTCGATCGCGCTGACGGTCATCGCGGCGCGCAACTCGGCGGGCGTGTCGGTCGTCGACCGGCTGGGCGGCTCCACCGCCCCGGCGACGCCCGCACCGACCACGGGCCTGCCGACGCTGCCGACTTACGCGCCGCCGCCCGGCAGCGGCCAGCCGGTGCTGCCGCCCGGCGCCGCCGCGCCGGTGACGCCGGCCGCGCCTGCTTCGACGGCGCCCGCCACGACCGAGCCGGTCACCCCTGCCGCCACGGCGCCGGTTGCCCCGGCCCCCGCCGACCCGGCTCCCGCCGCGGCGGAAAGCCCCGCAACCACCACCACTACCACCACCACCGTCCCGGTGACGGCGCCCGCCGCGCCCTCGAACTGATCCACAACCCTTGGGGGCGGCCTCGCCCCCGCCCTACCACACATCGCGGTCCGTTGCGGCAACGCGGAGAATCGGCTATAGCTCGACTCCCGTGATGGTCGCGGCTTTTGCCACGGCCTGCTTGGCTGAACCTCACGGGAGTCTCATGGCGCGTTACATCTTCATCACCGGCGGCGTGGTCTCCTCCCTCGGCAAGGGGCTCGCCTCGGCGGCGCTCGGGGCGCTGCTGCAGGCCCGCGGATACACCGTGCGGCTGCGCAAGCTCGACCCCTATCTCAACGTCGACCCCGGCACGATGTCGCCCTTCGAGCATGGCGAGGTCTTCGTCACCGACGACGGCGCCGAGACCGACCTCGACCTCGGCCATTACGAGCGCTTCACCGGCGTCAGCGCGCGCCGCACCGACACGATCAGCGCCGGCCGGGTCTATTCCAACGTGCTGGAGAAGGAGCGCCGCGGCGAATACCTCGGCAAGACCATCCAGGTCATTCCGCACGTCACCAACGAGATCAAGGACTTCCTCGCCATCGGCGAGGACGAGGTGGATTTCCAGCTCTGCGAGATCGGCGGCACCGTCGGTGACATCGAGGGGTTGCCCTTCTTCGAGGCGATCCGCCAGTTCATGCAGGACCGCCCGCGCGGCCAGTGCATCCTGATGCACCTGACGCTGCTGCCGTGGCTGGCGGCCTCGGGCGAGCTGAAGACCAAGCCCACCCAGCACTCGGTCAAGGAGCTGCGGACCATCGGCCTGCAGCCGGATGTGCTGGTCTGCCGGTCCGAGCATCCGATCCCTGACCGCGAGCGGGCCAAGATCGCGCTCTTCTGCAACGTCCGCCCCGACAGCGTGATCCCGGCCTACGACCTCAAGTCGATCTACGAGGCGCCGATGGCCTATCACCGCGCGGGCCTTGACCGGGCGGTGCTCGACGCTTTCCAGATCAGCCCCGCGCCCAAGCCCGACCTGCGCCGGTGGGAGGACGTGATGGACCGCCTGAACAACGCCGAGGGCCAGGTCCGCATCGCCATCGTCGGCAAGTACACGCAGCTCGAGGATGCCTACAAGTCCATCTCCGAAGCGCTGACCCATGGCGGGATGGCCAACCGCGTCCGCGTCCGCCCCGACTGGATCGCCGCCGAGGACATCGAGAAGGAGGGGGGCACCCACCTGCTCGACGGCTACGACGGCATCCTCGTCCCCGGCGGCTTCGGCGAGCGCGGGACCGAAGGGATGGTCGCCGCTGCCCGGTACGCGCGCGAGCGTGACGTGCCCTATCTCGGCATCTGCCTCGGGATGCAGATGGCCGTGGTCGAGGCGGCGCGCAACCTCGCCGGCATCCCCGACGCGGGTTCGGAAGAGTTCGACCACGAGGCCGGCGCCGGCCCCGACACGGGACGCTTCACCCCGGTCGTCTATCACCTCAAGGAATGGGTGCAGGGCAACCACAAGGTCGAGCGCAAGCTGTCGGACGACAAGGGCGGAACGATGCGGCTCGGGGCCTATACCGCCGTCCTCGCCCCCGGCAGCCGGATCAGCGAGGTCTATGGCGGGGCGACCGAGATCGAGGACCGCCACCGCCACCGCTACGAGGTGGACGCCCGCTACCGCGACCAGCTCGAGTCGGCGGGGATGGTGTTCTCGGGGATGTCGCCGGACGGGCGACTGCCCGAGGCGGTCGAGATCGAGGACCACCCGTGGTTCATCGGCGTGCAGTCCCACCCTGAGCTGAAGTCGAAACCCTTCGAGCCGGCGCCGCTGTTCGCGGACTTCATCCGCGCCGCCAAGGATCAGGAGCGGATGGTGTGAGCCTGCGGCTGCGCCCCGGCCATCATGCGGCGGCGCTGCTGATCGCGGCGCTGCTGGCCGCCCCGGCGGCGCGGGGGGATGCGCCGCTCTTCATCGTCGAGCCGTCGCAGATGCCCTTCGACCTCGGGCCGGGGGCGCCGGCGAACCAGCCCGCGCGGGCGGCGAACCTGCCGACGGCGGCGGGCAATTCTTCGGGCGCGCCGGGCAGTTCCTCGACCACCCACGCCAATGCGCCCGACAACCCGGCGAACGGCCCCGACGGCGGGCGGGCGATCTGGGCCGGGGACGAGGTGGTGGGCTACTACACCCGCAACGGCGGGACGCTGAACCTGTTCAGCCGCAGCGGCCGGCGCGTTGCCTATCGGCCGCGGGGCGGGCACACGCGGTCGCTCTTCTCGCCCGCCGGACGCTGGTGCGGGACGGTGGCCGACAGCGCCTCGGGCGTGGCCTTCGGGCTGACCCGCGCCTGCGCGCAGGCGCTGCTGGACTAGGCCGGCCGCACCGCTCCTGCGCCCGTGAGCCAGCGCGTCGGGCGCCTACCCCTTGCGCCGGCCCGCCGGGGCCGCGGGCTTCCCCGCCCCGGACCGCGCCCCCGCGGCGGGGGCAGAGGGCGCCGCCACCCCCTCCTTCACCCGCGCCGCCAGGTCCTTGGCCACGCCGAACGCCCCCTTGATGCGCTCGGCGTCCGTCGACCACGCGGCCGACACGACGATCTTGTTGTCCACGATCCGCGCCGTGCCCTTGTGCTCGGTCAGGAAGGCGACGAGCCCGGCCGGGTTCGGGAACTTGTCCTGGTGGAACTGCACCGTCGCCCCCTTCGGCCCCGCGGTGAGCGAGGCGATGTTGGCGCGCTTGGCCATCGCCTTGATGCGGATCACCAGCATCAGCGTGTTCACCTCGCGCGGCAGCGGCCCGAAGCGGTCGATCAGCTCGGCCGCGAAGCCCTCGAGCTCGACCTTGGTGGTCAGCTGCGCCAGCCGCCGATAGAGGTCCAGCCGCACGTCGAGATCGGGGATGTAGCTTTCGGGGATCGTCACCGGCACGCCGAGGTTCAGCGTCGGCGCCCAGTCGTCGTCCGGCGCGCCGTCGATCTCGCCCGACTTCAGCCGCGCGATCGTCTCCTCCAGCATCGCCTGGTAGAGCTCGAACCCCACCTCCTTGATGTGGCCCGACTGTTCTTCACCGAGCAGGTTCCCCGCCCCGCGCAGGTCGAGGTCCTGGCTGGCGAGGTTGAACCCGGCCCCCAGCGAATCGATCGAGCCGAGGAACTTGAGCCGCCTTATCGCCTGCGGGGTCAGCGGCACCCGCGGCTTGGTGGTCAGGTAGCAATAGGCCCGTGTCCGCGACCGCCCGACCCGGCCGCGGATCTGGTAGAGCTGCGCCAGCCCGAACATATCCGCCCGCCACACCACCATCGTGTTGGCGCGGGGAATATCGAGGCCCGATTCCACGATCGAGGTCGCCAGCAGCACGTCGTGGCTGCCGTCGTAAAAGGCGTTCATCCGCTGGTCGAGGTCGCCCGCCGCCAGCTGCCCGTGCGCCACGATGACCGACACCTCGGGGACGTGCTCCTTGAGCCAGTCCTCGACGTCCGGCAGGTCGGCGAGCCGCGGGACGACGAAGAACGACTGCCCCCCGCGGTATTTCTCGCGCAACAGCGCCTCGCGGATGGTCACGCTGTCGAACTCGGACACGTAGGTGCGGATCGCCAGCCGGTCCACCGGCGGCGTGCCGATGATCGAGAGATCGCGTACCCCGGTCAGCGACAGCTGCAGCGTCCGCGGGATCGGCGTCGCGGTGAGCGTGAGGACGTGGATGTCGGAACGCAGCTCCTTCAGCCGCTCCTTGTGGGCGACGCCGAAATGCTGCTCTTCGTCGATGACCAGAAGGCCGAGGTCTTTGAACTTCACCTGCTTGGCCAGCACCGCATGGGTGCCCACGACGATGTCCACGGTCCCGTCGGCCAGCCCCGCCCGCGTCGCCGCCGCGTCCTTGGCCGAGACGAACCGCGACAGCGGCCGCACGCTGATCGCCGTGCCGCGGAAGCGTTCGGCGAAGCTGCGATAGTGCTGGCGGGCGAGCAGCGTCGTCGGCGCCACCACCGCCACCTGCTTGCCCTGGCTCGCGGCGAGGAAGGCCGCGCGCATGGCGACCTCGGTCTTGCCGAAGCCCACGTCACCCACCACCAGCCGGTCCATCGGCCGCCCGGCGGCGAGGTCCTCGGCCACGTCGGCGATGGCCGCGGCCTGATCGTCGGTCTCGGTCCAGGGGAAGCGGGCGGCGAACGCCTCCCACTCGTGGTGCTCTGGTTCCAGCACCGGGGCGGCGCGCAACATCCGCTCGGCCGCGACCCGCATGAGACGGTCGGCGATCTGGCGGATGCGCTCCTTCAGCCGGGCCTTGCGGGCCTGCCAGGCGCCGCCGCCGAGCTTGTCGAGCAGCCCTTCCTCGTGGCCATAGCGGGTGAGCAGCTCGATGTTCTCGACCGGCAGATACAGCCGGTCGCCGCCCGCATATTCCAGCGCCACGCAGTCATGCGGCACACCCAGCGCGCGGATCGTCTCGAGCCCCGTGTAGCGGCCGATCCCGTGCTCGACATGGACGACCAGATCGCCGGGGGTCAGGCTCTGGGTGTCGCGCAGGAAATTGTCGGCCCGCCGGCGTTTCTTCGCCCCGCGGATCAGCCGGTCGCCCAGCACGTCCTGTTCCGAGATCACCGCCAGCGGCCCGGTCGCCTGACCGTCGGCCACGAACCCCTCGTCCAGCGGCCAGACGGCGAGGCCGAGCGCGTTGCCCTTGGGCAGCCCGCGGATGTCGTCGATGGGGGTGCCGGTCAGCCCCTCGTCGGCCAGAAGCCCGGTCAGCCGCTCGCGCGCGCCTTCCGAGAAGCTGGCGATCACGACCGGGCGCGATTTCTGCAGGTCGCGGACATGGGCCGCGAGGGCGCCGAACAGGTCCGCCTTTTCCGCCTGCCGCTCGGGCGCGAAGTTGCGTCCGACGTGCCCGCCCGCGTCCAGCACCCCCGGCCCCGGCGGATGCGCCAGCACCGCCAGCCGGATCACCCGGTGCCGGGCCAGCCAGCGCGCCCACTCCGCGTCGTCCGCGAACATCTCGGCCGGCGCCACCGGGCGATAGGGGCTGTCGCCGCCCTTCCGCGCGAGGCTCTCGCGGCGGGCGTCATACTGCTCGGCGATGGTGTGGGCGCGGGCCTCGCGGTGCTGGTCGAGGTGGTCGTCCAGCACCAGCGTCGCCCCGGGCAGATAGTCGAAGAGGCTGTCGAGCCGTTCGTGAAACCACGGCAGCCAATGCTCCATCCCGGCGATCTTCTGCCCGGCGCTCACCGCCTCGTAGAGCGGATCGTTGGCGCCGCCGCCGTATTCGGCGCGGTAGCTCTGGCGGAACCGGGCGATCGCGTCCTCGTCGAGGATCACCTCGGACATCGGCGCGATCTCGACCCGGTCGAGCGGGGCGAGGCTGCGCTGCGTCTCGGGGTCGAACCGGCGGATGCCGTCGAGCACGTCGCCGAAGAGGTCGAGCCGCACCGGCCCCGCGCCGCCCGGCGGGTAGATGTCGATGATCCCGCCGCGGATCGCATAGTCGCCCGGCTCGCTGACCGTGGGCGATTGCGAGAAGCCCATGCGGACGAGGAACCCGCGCAGCGCGCTTTCGTCCAGCCGCGCGCCCTTGGTGGCGATGAAGCTCGCCCCGCGCACCGTCTCGGCCGCGGGCAGGCGCTGGATCGCGGCGTTCATGGTCGTGAGCACCACGAAGGGCGGCTTGATGGCGCCCGTGGCGAGCGCCGCGAGCACCTGCAGCCGCTGCGCCATGATCTCGCCCGAGGGCGAGACGCGGTCATAGGGCGTGGTGTCCCAGGCCGGAAACTCGAGCACCGCCAGCGCCGGGGCAAAGAACCCGAGCGCCGCGCGCATGGCGGCCATGCGGCGGTCGTCGCGGGCGATGTGGACCACCGGCGCGCCGCGGGCGGCCTCGCGCGCGATGAGGGCGGCGTCAAAGCCCTCGGGCGCGCCAGAGAGGATCAGGGTTTCGGGCATGAGCGGTGAGGTAAACTGCACGGGCGCGGTGTCAAGATGGGCTGCCCGGCGCCCAGCGGCCTAAAGCCCGTTCGGATGCAGCGCCAGCCAGCGCGTCCCCCAGATCGCGGCGAGCGCGACCGCCGCCATCGACAGCGCCATCGTGCCCCGCAGGTGCCGCACCATCACTGCGGCCGCCTCGGCCGCGGCGGGAACGGCGCCGGTGCGCCCCGCCTCGGCCTCGGCCAGCACCCGGCCCAGCCGCGCGGCCAGCCGCACCCGCATCAGCGCCAGCAGCGCCATCGGCGCGACGAGCAGCGTCAGCGCCTGCGCGAACTGCCGGTCGTAGAGGAACCCCAGCCCCGCCAGCGCGCTCAGCAGGAACGCCGCGACCGCCGTGAGGATCACCCCGTCGTGCGGATCGACCCGCCAGCGCGGGATCACAAGCGACAGCCAGTCGAGCAGCAGCATCGCCTCGGCCCGGATCGCACTCGCATCCTCCGCGGCCTCGGGCTCGCGCGTCCTGCGGTGCACGCGACGGACGAGGTCGGTCGGCACCCCCAGGGCGCCGCGGCCGAGCCAGCTCCACAGCCCGGCCAGCACCAGCCAGTACCAGACCGAGCCGAAGGACCGCGTGTCCAGCACGGAAACCAGCCCCTCGATCCCCCGCATCCTTGCCCCTGATGTCCCTGGTCCGGCGGCCACCCTAGCGCCGCGCGGCGGGCGGCCGCAACCTGCCGGACGGAGGCGACGCCGGGTCCGCAGGGTTCATCGCATCAAATCCGACTGAACCAACGGGTCCGCGTCGCGCGCCCCACCGGCGCCACAGGCGGTTGCGGCCCAGCGCGGGATCGTGGCAGGTGGGTCAAACCCAACTCTCAGGTGCGCGACGTCCGACCTGATGCTCATGAGGCCGCCCATGCCTGCCACGCCGATCATCGCCCCGTTCCCCGCCACCCGCCTGCGCCGCCTGCGCCGCACCCCGGCGCTGCGCGCGCTGACGGCCGAGCGGCACGTCTCGGTCGCAAACCTGATCTGGCCGATCTTCGTGACCGAGGTGGCGGGCGGCGAGGGCGAGATCGCCTCGATGCCCGGGGTCGAACGGCTGACGCTCGATGGCGCGAAGCGCGCGGCCGAACGCGCCGCCGGCCTCGGCATCCCCGCGATCTGCATCTTCCCGCACTCGGACCCCGACCTGAAGACCGAGGATTGCGCCCGCGCCTGGGACCCCGAGAACATCGGAAACCGCGCCATCCGCGCCATCAAGGAGGTCGCCCCCGACCTCGCGGTGATGACCGACATCGCGCTCGACCCCTACAACATCAACGGCCACGACGGCTTCGTGCGCGACGGCGTGATCCTGAACGACGAGACGATCGAGGCGCTGGTCAGCATGGCGCTGGCGCAGGCCGAGGCGGGGGCCGACATCCTCGGGCCCTCGGACATGATGGACGGGCGGATCGGCGCGCTGCGCGGGGCGTTGGAAGGGGCAGGCCACAAGGATGTGGCGATCCTCAGCTATGCGGCGAAATACGCCTCGGGCTTCTACGGCCCGTTCCGCGACGCGGTGGGCGCATCGGGGCGGCTGGTGGGCGACAAGAAGACCTATCAGATCAACCCCGCCAACCGCGACGAGGCGCTGCGCTGCGTGGCCCGCGACCTCGCCGAGGGCGCCGACATGGTGATGGTGAAGCCCGGGATGCCCTATCTCGACATCTGCCGCGAGGTGAAGGACCAGTTCGGCGCGCCGACCTATGCCTATCAGGTGAGCGGCGAGTACGCGATGCTCGAGGGCGCGATCCGGGCCGGCTGGCTCAAGCGCGAGGTGGTGGTGGAGAGCCTGCTGAGCTTCCGCCGCGCCGGCTGCGACGGGATCCTGACCTACTACGCGCCGATGGTGGCCGAGATGCTGGCGGCGGGCTGAAGGACCAGTTCGGCGCGCCGACCTCCACCTATCCGGTGACCGGCGAGGACGCGGTGCTCGAGGGCGCGATCCGGGCCGGCTGGCTCAAGCGCGAGGTCGTGGCTGAGAGCCTGCTCAGCTTCCGCCGCGCCGGCTGCGACGGGATCCTGACGTACTACGCGCCAATGGTGGCCGAGATGCTGGCGGCGAGGACGCGGTGCTCAAGGGCGCGATCCGGGCCGGCTAGCTCAAGCGCGAGGTGTGGTGGAGAGCCCTGCTCAGCTTCCGCCGCGCTGGCTGCGACGGGATCGTATTACGGACTGAGCAGGCTTTGTCGGCGCATCGCAGCCCGGTGTGGCCACTCATGGCCACATCGAGCAAGGCACTCAGGCGATGCATAGCCGGGGCATTGCAGGCGTGTTGGCGGCGGTGGCAGCGCGAAACGCGCGCCGAGCCAATCCCTGAGCCAATCGGCCGGCCGGCCTCACCGCAGCCCAAACCCGCCAGATTTCTTCCTGCCCAAATATCCCGGGGTCCGGGGCAGCGCCCCGGTCCGGCGTCGCCACAAAGACCGACGGCGCCTTAGCGCCTCAGCTCCCGTGGATGATCCGCACGTAGTTCGTGGTCTCGCGGTAGGGCGGCACGCCGCGGTACTTCGCCACCGCGCCCGGCCCGGCGTTGTAGGCCGCGAGTGCCAGGCGCCAGTCGCCGAAGGTATTGTACATCATCCGCAGGTAGCGCGCGCCGCCCTCGAGGTTCTGGATCGGATCACGCGGGTTCACCCCGAGCTTGGCGGCGGTGCCCGGCATGAGCTGCGCGAGCCCCGTCGCGCCCTTGTGCGACCGCGCCCCGGCGTTCCAGCCCGATTCCTGCTGGACGAGGCGCAGGAACAGATCCTCGGGCACCCCGTGCTTGCGGGCCATCGCCCGGGCGTGCGGCAGGTACTGGCTGCGCTGGTTGCCCGCATAGCGCGGGATCGCCCCGCCCGAGGTCGACACCCGCCCGTCGAGGTTGATGATGGTGACCGTCTTCACCTTGCCGTTCGCGTCCGGCCGCAACCGCTGCGAGCGCTGGTACTGCGCCGACAGCCGCGAATCCATCAGCTGGGTCTGGCGGGCGAACTGCGCCGCGCGGGACTTGGAGGATGCGCCCCCGAGCCTCAGCCCGTCGGCCTGCGCCGGGGCGGCCACCGCCACTGCGGCCAGTGCGAGCGCGGCGACCTTGGCCGCACCCGACACACCACCCCACATCCCCGTCAATGCTGCACGCATCTGATGCCCCTCGCCGGTTATCGTTTTGCAGGAACGATACCCGAAAACCGCGCCAGAACCATAGCGCCGGGCGACGCGGTTCCGCGGGGCGCCGCCGGATCGGCGGAAACTCGCCGAGTCCGGCCGCAAGCCATTGATCTCAGAACGGAATGTCGTCGTCGAAATCGGCGCCGCCGCGGCCACCCGAGCCGGACCCGCCGGACGAGCCGCCCGACGCGCCGCCGCGGTCCGACCCGCCGCCGTAGCCGCCGTCGTAGTCGCGCCCGCCACCGCCCGAGCCGCGGCCATAGTCACCGTCGCCGCCGTAACCGCCGCCGCCGCCCGAGCCGCCGCGCCCGTCGAGCAGCGTCAGCTCGCTGCGATAGGGGCGCAGCACGACCTCGGTGCTGTATCTGTCCTGCCCGGACTGGTCCTGCCACTTCCGGGTCTCGAGCTGGCCCTCGATGTAGACCTTGCTGCCCTTCTTCAGATACTGCTCGGCGATCCGGCCCAGCGGTTCCGAAAAGATCGCCACCGAGTGCCACTCGGTCCGCTCGCGCCGCTCGCCCGAGTTGCGGTCCTTCCACTGCTCGGACGTGGCGATGCGCAGGTTCACCACCTTGCCGCCGTTCTGGAAACTGCGGACTTCGGGGTCCTGACCCAGATTTCCGATCAGGATGACCTTGTTGACGCTCCCTGCCATTGTGCGGCCTCCTTGTGGGTCTCGTGCTGGCTGTCTTACTGCCCCAAGCTTAACGCGGGGTAAAGTTCGCCGCGGCTCTTACCGCGCCCCTTACCGCGCGGCGGCGAGCGTCTCGGCGATCCGCGCCGGCGGCACGTCGTCGGCGACGAACGCCTCGCCGATCCCGCGCGCGAGGATCAGTCGCAGCCGCCCGTCCACCACCTTCTTGTCCTGCCCCATCAGCCCGATCAGCGCCTGGTCGTCGGGCAGCGCGCCGGGAATGTCCGACAGCCGCGACGGCATCCCCATCGCGGCGAGGTGCTGGGTCACCCGCGACGGCTCTTCCTGCGAACACAGGCCCAGCCGGGCCGAGAGGTCGAAGGCCAGCGCGCAGCCGATCGCCACCCCCTCGCCGTGCAGCAGCCGGTCCGAATATCCCGTGGCGCTTTCCAGCGCATGGCCGAAGGTATGGCCGAGGTTGAGAAGCGCTCGCTCACCCTGCTCGGTCTCGTCGCGCACGACGATCCCCGCCTTCATGGCGACCGAATGGGCCACCGCGTGCTCGAGCGCCTCCGCGTCGCCCCGCAGCCCCGGCCCGTGGGTCTCGAGCCAGTCGAAGAACGCCGCGTCGCCCAGCAGACCGTATTTCACCACCTCGCCATAGCCGGCCCGGAAGTCCCGGGCGGGCAGCGTCGCCAGCGCGTCGGTGTCCGCGAGCACCAGGCTCGGCTGGTGGAACGCCCCGATCAGGTTCTTGCCTTGGGGCGCGTTGATCCCCGTCTTGCCGCCGACCGAGCTGTCCACCTGCGCGAGCAGCGTCGTGGGCATCTGCACGAAGCGTACGCCGCGGCGCAGGATCGCCGCGGCGAAGCCCGCGAGATCGCCGATCACCCCGCCGCCCAGCGCGATGACGATGTCGCGCCGCTCGATCCGCTCGTCGAGCAGCCACGACACCGCGCGGCCGAGGTGATCCCAGGACTTGGTG
Organism: Paracoccus sanguinis; assembly: GCF_012689545.1. Taxonomy (NCBI): domain Bacteria; kingdom Pseudomonadati; phylum Pseudomonadota; class Alphaproteobacteria; order Rhodobacterales; family Paracoccaceae; genus Paracoccus; species Paracoccus sanguinis. The sequence continues at coordinate 3,083,199 of NZ_CP051542.1, read as the reverse complement.
GCCTCGCCCGCGGGCAGCGCCAGCGCCGAATGTGCGATGCCCGCAGCGTCGAGCGCCGCTTCGAGCCGCGGCAGGTGCAGCGCGGCCACCCGCGCGTCGGTCAGGATGGCGACCCGCGGCCGGGCGAGCAGCGGGGCGATCTCGTCGCCCGCGCGGTCGATCAGGCCGGGGCCGATGCGGACCTCGTAGGCGCGGTCGCCAAGGGGCACGGGAACGATGCGGGTCATGCGGGCTCCAGGATCTCGGGTCGGTGGGTGCGGATCGCCTCGAGCACCCGCGCGGCGGTGTCGTCGACCGAGTTCTCGGCCCGGACCGGCACGGTGATCTCGGCCAGCGCATAGCTCGGGGCGCGCTCGGCGAGCAGCCGGGCGAGGGTGCCGCGCGGGTCGGGCGTCTGCAAGAGCGGCCGGGTCGGGCGCTGGCGCACCCGGTTCCACAGCACCCCCAGCGGCACGTCGAGCCAGACCGAGACCCCGCGCGCCGCCACCTGGGCGCGGTTCTCGGCGCTCATCCAGGCGCCGCCGCCGGTCGAGACGATGCCGGGCTTGCCGCGCAGCACGCGGGCCAGCACCTCGCTTTCGCGGGCGCGGAAGAAGGCCTCGCCGTCGCGGGCGAAGATCTCGGGGATGGTCATGGCGGCGGCGCGGACGATCTCGGCGTCGGTGTCGCGCAGGCTGACGCCCAGCCGCCGGGCGAGTTCCGCGCCGACGGCCGACTTGCCGGCCCCCATCATGCCGACCAGCACGATGCTGCGTTTCACCACCCCTGCCCCCTTCGCTGGCCGCCCGGTGCTCGCTGATGCCGCAGGGCCGGGGCGAACGCCACAGGAAATTGACCGTCTCGGGGGCGGCGGGGGCGGCGGCGCGCAGGGCACGCGGGCGCTCAAGCCTTTCCCCCCTGGCCCGGACGGGTTAGACCTCCGCCGAACGGGACGGCCCGGCCCGATTGCCCCGCGACGGGGCCGGGGAACGAAAGGATACCGCGAGCCATGCGCCTCTTGCGCGTCATCATCTTCCTGCTGCTGGCCGGGTTCGCCGGGCTGGCGGGCTATGCGTATTTCGGCGACATGGCCGCCGATCCGCAGCCGATGCGGGTGCCGGTGCAGATCGACCTCGGGTCGGGGCCGGGCGCCGCGCCGGCGGCGCCTGCGGCGGGCGCAGCCCCCGCCGCGGCCACGCCGGCCGAGGCCACCGCGCCGGCCACGACCGCGCCGGCCGAGGGCACCGCCCCCGCGGCAGACGCCCCCGCCACCGCGGAAGGCGCGGCCGATGCGTCGCTGGACTGACCTCGCGCTGGCGGCGCTGCTCGGGCTTACGCTCGGCGGCGCGGCCTCGGCGCAGGACATCGGCATCGGGATGCCGAGTTCGGCGAGCGACTGGCTTTCGGGCAAGGCCCCGCCGCGCACGCCGCCCACCGCCTGGCGCCCCGGCGACCCCCGCCCGACCGAGGCCGAGCGCCGCCGCCCCCTGCCCCCGCCCGCGCGCCCCGCGACGCGCGCCAAGGGCACTGGCGCGGGCGTCGCCGAGACGGCGGCGGTCCCGCGGGTCGGGGTCACGCGGCTCTCGAACGGCAACCCGGACGCCAAGGGCGCGGTCCCGGCGGGGGCCGCGGGCCTGCCCCGCGACCTCTGGGGCGCGGCCGCCGCGGGCGACATCGCCGCGGCGCTCGGGTCCGCCCAGCCGCGGCTCGCGGCGACGCGGGCGCTGCTGGTGCGGATGCTCACCGCGCAGCTCGACGCCCCCACAGGCACGCCGGGCGGCGCGGCGGGCACCGGCGACGAGGGGCGGCTCTTTCTCGCCCGCACCGACCGGCTGATCGCCCTTGGCCTCGTCCCCGAGGCCGAGGCGCTGGCCCGCGCCGCCGGCACCGGCAGTGCCGAGGGCTTCGCCCGCCGCTTCGACGCCGCCCTCTATCAGGGCGACGCGACCGAGGTCTGCCAGCTCATGGCCGACCGCCCGGGCCTCGCCCCCGACCTCGCCGCCCGCGCCTATTGCCTCGCGCAGGCGGGCGACTGGCCGGCCGCGGCGCTGACGCTCCACGGGGCCCGCGACGCCGGGCTGATCCCGCCGCAGACCGTGGCGCTGCTGGAGCGCTTCCTCGACGATTCGAGCGCCGATCTGGCCGAGGCGCTGCCCGATCCGCGGGCCGTCTCGCCGCTCGAGTTCCGGCTCTTCGAGGCGATCGGCCAGCCGCTGGCGACGAGCCAGCTGCCCCTGCCCTTCGCCTGGTCCGATCTCGGCGGCGACGCGGGCTGGAAGGCCGAGATCGAGGCGGCCGAGCGCCTCGCCCGCGCCGGCGCCATCGACCCCGCACGGCTCGCCGCGGCCTATGCCGAACAGAAGCCCGCGGCGTCGGGCGGGATCTGGGACCGGGCGGCGGCCTATCAGCGCCTCGACGCGGCACTCGGCGCGGGCGATGGCGCCGCGCTGGCCGAGGCCCTGCCCGACGCCGAGCGCCGCTTTGCCGAGGCCGGGCTGCTGCCCGCGCTCGCCCGGCTGGTGGCGGTGCGCCTGCCGGCCGCGGGGCTCGACGGCCCGGCCGCCGAAAGCGCGGCGCATCTGCGGCTGCTGGCCGGCGTGCCGGTGCCGGGCGCCGCAAGGCTGCCCGAGGCCGACCGAGCGCTGGTGCAACTGGCCGAAGGTCACCCGGCGGCGGCGCCTGTCGCCGCGGACGGGGATGGGGCCGACGCGGACCGCACGGCGCCCCTCGCGCCCGCCGCGCCCGCAGACACCGCTCAGGCTTCGGACACCCGCCCCGCCGCCGACGGCCCCGCCCCGCCCCCCTACAGCGACCCCGCCTACGCCCCCGGCAGCCCGGGCGCAGCCTATGCCGCGGCGTTGCGGACCCCGCCCGACCTCGCGCCCCCGCCGCAGGGCCGCGGGCTGGCGCTGCTTGCCGCGCTGACGGACGTCGAGGCCGGGCTGGACGGCGACACCGCCCGCGCCGCTGGCGGGCTCGCGGCACTGACCCGCCTCGGCCAGCCCGAGACGGCCCGCCGCGCCGCGGTCGAGCTGCTGCTGACCGACCATCTCGGCGGCCCCCGCCGGTGACACGCCGGTGACCCCGCCGGGGCGCCCGCGCGGCGCGGCCCGCCCGCCCGTCGCGCCGGGCCCCCACACGGGCCCGCCGGATGCGCAGGACCGGCCCGGCAGCCCCGACGACCTGCGCCGCGTCGGCGCCTTCCTCGACGCCCGCGCGGCCGAGGCCGGGGCGGCGCGCAACACCGTGCTCGCCTATGCCCGCGACCTCGCCCACCTCGCGGCCTTTGCCCGCGCGCGGGGCACCTCGCTCACCACCATCACCCGCGACGGGATCGAGGCCTATCTCGCGCGGCTGACCGACCTCGGCCTGTCGCGCGCCACCCGCGCCCGCCGCCTCTCGGCGATCCGGCAGTTCACCCGCTTCGCGCTGGAAGAGGGGTGGCGCGACGACGACCCGGCAATCCGCCTGACCGGCCCCGGCCGCTCGCCCCGCCTGCCCCGCACGCTCACGCAAGGACAGGTCGAGATGCTGCTCGCCGCCGTCCCCGCCCACGGCGCGACCGAAGCCGAGCGGGCCCAGAACACCGTTGCGCTCGAGCTGATCTACGCCACCGGGATGCGGGTGAGCGAGCTTGTCTCGCTGCCCGTCGCGGCGCTGCGCGGCGACCCCGAGGTGATCCTGATCCGCGGCAAGGGCGGGCGCGAGCGGATGGTGCCGCTGACCCGCCCGGCGCGCGCGGCGGTGGCGCGCTGGCTCACCCTGCGCGACGCGGCCCCGGCGGACAGCCCGCTCGGCAGGCTGGTGCGCGGCACGGGCGCGCGCTGGCTCTTTCCGGCGCGCGGGGCGGCGGGACACATGACCCGGCAGGCGTTCCACGGGATGCTGGCGAACCTAGCCGCCAGCGCCGGCCTGCCGCCGGGGGCGGTCACGCCGCACGTGCTGCGCCACGCCTTCGCCACCCACCTGCTCGAAGGCGGGGCGGACCTGCGCGCCATCCAGACGCTGCTCGGCCACGCCGACCTTGGCACCACCGAGATCTATACCCATGTCGTGGACGCGCGGATGCGCGACCTGGTGCTGCGCCACCACCCCCTCGCCGACCTCGACGGGGCCGACGGGCCCTACGACGACCCGGACGCCGACGACCCGGACGGCGCCTGACCCGACCGCCGCCAAGCCCCGCCCCGCAGCCCCCGCGCGCCCCCAGCCTTGCAACCGGGACGCGCCCTGCCTATCACCCCCCCGACCCCCCCCTTTCCTCGCTCTGAAAGCCGCGCCGATGCCCCTCACCCAAGCCCGCCTCGCCGATCCCGACCACTGGAGCCTCGCCAGCGCGATCCGCGTGCTCAGCATGGACGCGGTCGAGGCCGCCAACTCGGGCCACCCGGGGATGCCGATGGGCATGGCCGACGTGGCGACCGTCCTCTGGGGCAAATACCTCAAGTTCGACGCAGCAGCCCCCAACTGGTTCGACCGCGACCGCTTCATCCTCTCGGCCGGGCACGGCTCGATGCTGCTCTATTCGCTGCTGCACCTGACCGGCTTCGACGAGATGACCCGCGACCAGCTGCGCAACTTCCGCCAGTGGGGCGCGATCACCGCGGGGCACCCGGAATACGGCCACGCCGACGGGATCGAGACCACCACCGGCCCGCTCGGCCAGGGCTTCGCCACCGCCGTCGGCTTCGCCATGGCCGAGGCCAAGCTGCGCGCCGAGTTCGGCGAGGAGCTCTGCGACCACCGCACCTGGGTCATCGCCGGCGACGGCTGCCTGATGGAGGGGATCAGCCAGGAGGCGCTGACGCTGGCCGGGCACCTGCGGCTCGGGCGGCTGATCGTCCTCTGGGACGACAACAACATCACCATCGACGGGCCGGTGTCGCTGACCGATTCGACCGACCAGCTGGCGCGCTTCGCGGCCTCGGGCTGGCGGACGCTGTCCTGCGACGGCCATGACGCCGCCGACATCGACCGCGCCCTCGCCGCCGCGGTCGAGGATGACGGCCGCCCGGTGCTGGTCGCCTGCAAGACCACCATCGGCTACGGCTCGGCCAAGAAGGGCGGCACCTCGGGCGTCCACGGCTCGCCGCTCGGCGCCGACGAGATCCTCGCCACCCGCACCGCCTATGCGTGGGAGCACGAGGCCTTCGACATCCCCGACGACCTCGTCGCCCGCTGGCGCGAGATCGGCCGCCGCGGCGCCCAGGACCGCGAGGCGTGGGTCGCCCGCGTCGACGCGCTGCCGGCGGATCGCCGCGACGCCTTCGCCACCCGCATCTCGACCGAGGTGAACCCCGCGCTCGCCCCGGCCATCGCCGAGGTCAAGCGCAAGGCCGTGGCCGACCGGCCCAAGATCGCCACCCGCAAGGCCTCGGAACTGGTGCTCGACGCGGTGAACCCGGTCATGCCCGAGACCATCGGCGGCTCGGCCGACCTGACCGGCTCGAACAACACCAAGACCCCGGACCTCGGCGTGTTCGACGCCCAGAACCGCGCCGGCCGCTATGTCCACTGGGGCATCCGCGAGCACGGGATGGCGGCCGCGATGAACGGCCTCGCGCTGCACGGCGGCTTCCGCCCCTATGGCGGGACGTTCCTCTGCTTCACCGACTACGCGCGCGGCGCCATGCGGCTCTCGGCGCTGATGGGGGTGCCGGTCGTCTATGTGATGACCCACGATTCCATCGGCCTGGGCGAGGACGGTCCGACCCACCAGCCGGTCGAGCATCTCGCCATGCTGCGCGCCACCCCGAACAGCTGGACCTTCCGCCCCGCCGATCTGGTCGAGACCGCCGAGGCGTGGGAACTCGCGCTCTCGGCCGAGGCGACGCCCTCGGTGCTGGCGCTCTCGCGGCAGAACCTCGCCGCGGTGCGGATCGAGCACACGGACGAGAACCTGACCGCGCGGGGCGCCTATGTGCTGCGCGAGGCGTCCTCTGCCCCGCAGGCGATCCTGATGGCCTCGGGCTCCGAGGTCGAGATCGCGGTCAAGGCCGCCGAGGCGCTCGAAGCCGACGGCGTGCCCACCCGCGTCGTCTCGGTCCCCTGCATGGAGCTCTTCGCCGAGCAGCCCGAGGACTATCGCGCCGAGGTGCTGCCCGAGGGCCCGGTCCGCGTCGCCATCGAGGCCGCCGTGCGCCAGCCCTGGGACTGGCTGCTTTTGGGCGAGCGCGGCAACTGGAAGCGCGCGGCCTTCGTCGGCATGACCGGCTTCGGCGCCTCGGCCCCGGCCGACCGGCTTTACAAGGAATTCGGGATCACCCCCGAGGACACCGTGGCGCAGGTCAAGGCGTTGCTGTGACCGTTCCGGCGCGGCGGCCGGTGCACGCGCCGACCGCGCGAGGGGTTGGGGTGACGGTGGGCGGTGCGGTTCATCGGGCCGCGCTGCATCTGCTGCGGGCACCGGCACGGCGCGCCGGTGGTCGGCGCGACGCCAAAGCGCGCCCGGCCCACGCCGGCCGTGCGATCCTGTGCTGGCCTCGTCCCACGCCCCCGTCGCGCGGACCCGCCGCCCGCCGCGACGGCTCACACCCCGCGCCGGGCGTCTGTCTGGCCCAAATACCCCCGCGCCACTCAAGCCCGAGGGTCGGCTGATGCGCCCGCTTCCCCGCGCCAAGGCGCTGATGGGGCGCGAGGCGGATGCGGTGCGCGTCCCCCTCTCCACCCCCACGCCCCAGACCCAGCGGCTGGGCATCCTGATGCTGCTCGGCTCGGTGATGCTGTTCACGATGATGGACGCGCTCGGCAAGCACCTGACCCAGAGCTACCACCCGGCGCAGGTGATCTGGATGCGGATGGCGATCAACCTCGCCATCGTCCTCGCGGTGCTGGCGCCGCGGCTGAGGACCGTGGCGCGCTCGAACTCGCCGTGGCTGCAGGTCGGGCGGGGGCTGACGCAGGTGGCCTCGATCGGGCTCTTCTTCACCGCCCTCCAGCACATCGGGCTGGCCGAGGCGACCGCGATCATGGACATCAACCCGGTGCTCATCACGCTGGGCGCGGCGGTGTTCCTGGGCGAGCGGATCGGCATCCGCAGGCTGGCCGGGGTGGCGGTCGCGCTCGCCGGTGCGCTGGTCATCATCCGCCCGGGCGCGGGCGTGCTGCACCCGGCGGCGATCCTGCCCTTCATCGCCGCCTTCACCTATGCGGCGGGGGCGATCATGACCCGGCTCGTGCGCGGCGATTCGACCGCGACCTCGATCCTCTGGTCCACCACCATCGCAACCCTCGGCGTCTCGGTCGTGGCGCCCTTCGTCTGGCAGCCGATCGCCGCCTCGGACCTCTGGGCGTTCGTCGGCATGGGGCTGCTCGGCACGGTGGCGCAGGCTTTGCTGATCCGCGCCTTCTCGCTGGCCGAGGCCGCCGCCGTCGCCCCCTTCGGCTACACCGGGTTGATCTGGGCGGGGCTCTGGGGGGCGCTCTTCTGGGGCACCTGGCCGGATCTCTGGACGCTGGTCGGGGCGGCGATGATCGTCGGTGCGGGCATCTATGTCTGGGCCCGCGAGGCCCGCGCCATGCGCAACGCAGGCGGTTGAGCGCCATGTCGCGCCCCCCCGCACCCCCGTCGGACCGCGCCCCCGGCCCCGCGCCGGGGACGGACGGCGCGCGGACGGACGGGGGGCGCCGGGCGACTGAGGCATCGGGCGAAGCTTCGGCGATCAGCCCTATGGAGCAGCCCGGGGCACCGTCCGGCCTTGCCCCCGAGGGCGGGGCGGCCGCCGAGAGCACCACGTCGCCCGCACCCAACCCCGAATCGTCGGCTTCCCTCCCCCGCACCCCTGACGAGCGCGCCTCGGTGAGCGGACGAGACTCGGCTCTCTTTTCCTCACCCGCCCCCACGCCGAACGCCACGCCCACGTCCACCGGGGCCACGCCAGACCGCACCGGCGCCCCCGCCGCCCCGCCCGAGCCGCCCATCCCCCTCCTCGACCGCCTCGCCAGCGGCGCCTTCCTCGGCCTCGTCGGCGTGCTGCGGCTCCTCCCCTATCCGCAGCGCATCGCCGCGATGGGCTGGATCTTCGCCCATGTCGCGGGCCCCCTCGCCGGCTGGCGGCGGCGCATCCGCGCCAACCTCGCGCTGGCCTGCCCCGAGCTGACCCGCGCCGAGGTCCGCCGCCTGACCCGCGCCGTCCCCGACAACGCCGGCCGCGCGCTGATGGAGATCTACGCGGGCACCGCCTTCACCGCCCGCGTGACCGCCACCGACCCGCTCGAGGGGCCGGGGCTGCCGGTCCTCGAACAGGCCGCGGCCGCAGGCCGGCCGGTGATCCTCGCCTGCGCGCATTTCGGCAATTACGACGCCATGCGGGCGGCCCTCGCGGCGCGCGGCTGGCCGGTCGGCGCGCTCTATCGGCCGATGAACAATCGCGCCTTCAACCGCCACTACATCCCCGCCATCGAGGCCATCGCGAAACCCCTCTTTCCCCGCGCCGGCCGCGGCGGGCTGGCCGCGATGATCCGATTCCTGCGGCAGGGCGGGATGCTGTGCCTCGGGTTCGACCAGTACGACCGGCACGGGGCCACGCTGCGCTTCTTCGGCCTGCCGACCGAGACGGTGCTGACCCCGGCGGAACTGGCGCTGAAATACCACGCGCCCCTCGTCCCCATCGCCGGCATCCGCCAGCCCGACGGGCTGTCCTTCCGGGTCCGCGTCGGCGCGCCGGTGCCGCCCGGCACGCCGCAGGCGATGATGCAGGCGCTGAACGACGACCTCGAATCCCTCGTCGCGGCACACCCCGACCAGTGGTTCTGGGTCCACCGCCGCTGGAAGAACCTCGCCCCGCCCGGCCCCGGCCCCGCGGCGCCCGGCCCGCTCGAGCCGCCCGGCCCCGCCATCCCGGCCGATCCCGACGCCCGGTGACGCGGCGTCCCGAAACGGTTTCCCTTGCCCCCGTCAGGGGGTATAACCCCGCGACAGTTGCCCCCCGGGAACGCCGCCCAGAGACGGCCCACAGGCAGAAAGAGCAGATGAGCGACACCGAACAGACCCGCCCGCATGATGGCGACGCCGCCTTCATCCAGGCCCTCGCCGAGCTTCTCAACCGCAACGAGCTGACCGAGCTGACCGTCAAGCGCGAGTACGGCGAGAACGACAAGCTCACGGTCGAGTTGTCCAAGCACGGCAAGCAGGTCATCGTCCAGGCCGCCGCCACCCCCGCCGCCCCCGCCTATGCCCCGGCCCCCGCCGCGCCCGCGGCGGGCGCGCCCGGCTTCGCGAGCCCGGCCCCCTCGGCCGGCGCCGATCCGGCCAGCCTGCCCGGTGCGGTCACCTCGCCCATGGTCGGCACCGCCTACCTCGCCGCCGAGCCGGGGGCCGCGCCCTTCGTCACCGTCGGCCAGCAGGTCGCCGAGGGCGACACGCTGATGATCGTCGAGGCGATGAAGACGATGAACCACATCCCCGCCCCGCGCGCCGGCACCGTGCGCCGGATCATGGTCGAGGACGGCACCCCGGTCGAATACGGCACGCCGCTGATGGTCGTCGAATAAGATGTTCGACAAGATCCTGATCGCCAACCGCGGCGAGATCGCGCTGCGCGTCATCCGCGCCTGCCGCGAGATGGGCATCGCCTCGGTCGCGGTCCACTCCACCGCCGACAGCGACGCCATGCACGTCCGCATGGCCGACGAATCGATCTGCATCGGCCCGGCGCCCTCGCCCGCCTCGTATCTCAACATGCCCGCCATCGTCTCGGCCTGCGAGATCACCGGCGCGCAGGCGATCCACCCCGGCTACGGCTTCCTGTCCGAGAACGCCCAGTTCGTGCAGATGGTCGAGGATCACGGCCTGACCTTCATCGGCCCCCGGGCCGAGCACATCCGCATCATGGGCGACAAGATCACCGCCAAGGAGACCGCGCAGTCCTTGGGCATCCCGGTCGTCCCCGGCTCGGACGGCGGCGTCCCGGACGTCGAGACCGCCCGCCGCGTCGCGGCCGAGATCGGCTATCCGGTCATCATCAAGGCCACCGCCGGCGGCGGCGGCCGCGGCATGAAGGTCGCCCGCGACGACGCCGCGCTCGAGGTCGCCTTCCGCACCGCCCGGGCCGAGGCCAAGGCCGCGTTCGGCAACGACGAGGTCTATCTCGAGAAGTACCTCCAGCGCCCGCGCCACATCGAGATCCAGGTGTTCGGCGACGGCAAGGGCGCCGCGGTGCATCTGGGCGAGCGCGACTGCTCGCTGCAGCGCCGCCACCAGAAGGTGCTGGAAGAGGCCCCCGGCCCGACCATCACGCCCGAGGAGCGCACCCGCATCGGCACCATCTGCGCCGAGGCGATGGCCAAGCTCGGCTACGCCGGCGCCGGCACGATCGAGTTCCTCTACGAGGACGGCGAGTTCTACTTCATCGAGATGAACACCCGCCTGCAGGTCGAGCATCCGGTGACCGAGGCCATCTACGGCGTCGACCTGGTGCGCGAGCAGATCCGCGTCGCCTCCGGCCAGCCGCTGAGCTTCGCGCAGGGCGACCTCTCAATCCGCGGCCACGCCATCGAGGCGCGGATCAACGCCGAGCGGCTGCCGAACTTCGCCCCCTGCCCGGGCCGGATCACCCAGTATCACGCCCCCGGCGGGCTGGGGGTGCGGATGGATTCCGCGCTCTACGACGGCTACGCGATCCCGCCGAACTACGACAGCCTGATCGGCAAGCTGATCGTCCACGGCCGCGACCGCGACGAGGCGCTCGCCCGCCTCAACCGCGCGCTGGGAGAGCTGATCGTGGACGGCGTCGACACGACCATCCCGCTGTTCCGGCGGCTGTTGCAGGACCCCGACATCCAGCGCGGCGACTACTCGATCCACTGGCTCGAGAAATGGCTCGAGACGGCCGAGTTCTGAGGCTGGCGGGCGGGGCTGCCGCGATGACCCGCCCTGCCCTCTCGCCTGAGGCAAATATCTCGGCGGGGCGCCCGGCACGGGCGCGGGGGCAGCGCCCCCCGCGGCGTCGGCCCCCGGTGCTGATGCCGTGACCGGCGCGGCTGCCGACCGCCAGCTCAGGCTGGTGGCCGCGCTGCGCCGCTACGGCGCGGCCCACGCCGGGCTGATGCTGGCCTTCGCGCGCCATCTTGCGCTGCACCCGACCGACGCCGCGGCGCTCTCCGAGATCCTGCTGGCCGAGGATCTGGGCGCCCCCCTCACCCCCGCCACGCTCGCCCGCCGCATCGGCCGCTCGCGGCCCGCGACGACCGCGGTGCTCGACAGGCTTGCGGCCGAGGGCCTCGTCGCCCGCGCCCCCCATCCCCGCGACGGCCGCGCCACCGTTCTCGGCGCCGGCCCGCGGATCGGCGCCGCGATCCCGCAATTCTTCCAGCCCCTCTCCGAGGCGATGGCGGCGACGCTCGCCCCCCACGATCCGGCGCAGGTCGAGGCGCTGATCGCGCTGGTGGGCGAGGTGACGAACTGCGTGGTCAGCCAGACCCCACCGGAAAATTAGTTCCATCATGGAATGATACGTGCGAGGATGAGGCGCTGCGTCCCCAGAGGAGCCTCCGCATGGCCGACTTCCACAGCCTCGTCATCGACCACCTCAACATCGGCGTCTTGGACCTCGACCGCGCCCTGCCGATCTACGAGGCGGCGCTTCGCCCGCTCGGGCTTGCGGTGTTCTTCCGCCCCGAGGCCGCCGCGGCCGAGTCCCGCACCCGCATGATCGGCTTCGGCCGGACACCGGACCGCCCGGTGTTCTGGCTGGTGGACGCCCAGCCGCCCGGCCCCGCAACCCACATCGCCTTTGCCGCCGCGGACCGGGCGCAGGTGGACGCCTTCCACGCCGCCGCGCTGGCCGCCGGCGCCACCGACAACGGCCCGCCGGGGCTGCGCTGGTACCACCCGCACTACTACGGCGCCTTCATCCGCGACCCGGACGGCCAGAATATCGAGGCCGTGTGCCACGCCCCCGCCTGAGCGCGGGCCGACGGGCGACGCTTGGCGTGGCGGCGACGGTCCTGCCGACGCCCGCGCAGACGTAGGGCGCGACGAGGCCGCACGGGCGAACGCCGCCCCGCGCGTCACGAACGGCCGACGCATAGATGGAGCCGGATGATACCGCCGAGGGCGTCCGGCCACGGCCCAGACCGCCGGGGGCGTGGGGCGCCGCCACCGCCCGCGTCGCGCGCGCCCCCTCGTTGGCCCGCCAGAGCGCTCGGCGAGTCCCCGCCCCCTGCCCGAACCGCGAGCCCGCGCCCCCTTCCCCAGACGCCCAGATCGGCTAGGGTTCGGACCATGCACGATCTGCCCGGCCTCTCGCCCCGCCAGCTTCTCGCCGGTTATGCCCACGGCATCTTCCCGATGGCGCTCTCGGCCGATGACCCGCGGCTGTCCTGGTACGATCCGCCGGCGCGCGGGGTGCTGCCGGTCGGCGGCGTCCACGCCTCGCGCTCGCTCAGGCGCAGCCTCGCGCGCCACGACTGGCGGGCCGAGGTCGCCGAGGATTTCGACGCCATCGTCGGCGCCTGCGCCGACCGCGCAGAGACGTGGATCAACGCCCCGCTACGGACCCTCTATGCCCAGCTCCACGCGACCGGCCATGCCCACGCGCTCGCCGTCCATTGCGACGGTGAGTTGGCGGGCGGGCTCTTCGGGGTGTCGCTCGGGGCCGCGTTCTTCGGCGAGAGCATGTTCTCGGCCCGCACCGACGGCTCGAAGATGGCGCTGGTCTGGCTGTCGGACCACCTCGACCGCTGCGGCTTTCTGCTCTGCGACACGCAATATCTGACACCGCATCTGGCCAGCATGGGCGGGGTCGAGCTCACCCGCCGCGCCTATCGCGCCCGCCTCGCCGCCGCGCTGGCGCAAGAGGCCGATTTCCGCGCCCTCCGCCCCCGCCCCGCCGACGAGCTGGCGGACGATCTACGCACGGCCGGTGCTGCGGAGGGGTGAGGGGGGCGACGCAGAGCGTTAGGGTTGGTCTCAACCGGCTCGCGGTGCTTTACCCGGAGCCAATCCGTCCGCAACCCGCACTGATCCCGATCTTAGGGTGGAGCGAACGGCCCCCGCAGGCCCGTGACTCCGACCCCGTGCCACCTGAAGGCCCTAGTTCACCTGCCCACGGTTTGGCGGCGCCCTGCCGGCAGACGAGTGGATTCTGCGCCAGAGGATAGACCGGCCCGCCATCCCGGGGCGCACCCGACGATCCTAAGCGGTCGCGCCTGACCGCCTCCAACCCATTCCAGAGGCCAGCGGAACAGGTTGTCCGGGCCGATCGACGGGATAGGGACGGGTCGCGCGGACTGCCTTGGCTAAGCCGAGGAACAGGCGACACCGGTCGTAGGATGCAGCGTGGATCCCCACGCCGCGCGTCGGCGCAATCCTCGCGGCCCTCCGCGTCGCCCGTCCTTACCCGAGCCGCCACGGCACGCCCGCCGCAGCCCCGCCCCTCAGCCCCCGGCGCCGTCCGCGGGCGGAGGCGTCTCGCCCTCGCCCTCGCCGTCGCCGCCCTCACCCTCGCCACCGGTCCCCTCGATGGGCGGCGCGCCTTCGCCGTCCGGCCCGGCGCCCTCGCCGCCCTCGGGCACGGCGGTGTCGGGCACATAGGTCAGCTCGGGCCGCGCCAGGCCCGTGCCGTCGTTGCAGCTCACCACCCAGACGTCATAGCGCGCATCGTCCAGCGCCGAGAGCGCCGGGGACGAGGCGATCATCCACCCCGTGAACAGCGCCTTGCGGTTGGTCGTGTCGGTGACCGTCAGCTGGGCGAAGGCGTCCGATTCGGGGTCCGCCTCGGGATAGCGGCACTCGCCCAGCCGCACCTCGAGCCGGCCGAACTTCACCGCCTCGCCCACGTTCAGCGGCAGGTCGGTGCTCTGCCCCGACACCTTGTCGAGCCCCCGGAGCAGTGCCCCCTGCCCGCGCGCGACCTTGCCCTCGATGACCGGGGCCACGCTCTCGGCGCGGGTGCCGGGGGCGATGTCGGTGCTGGCGCGCGACTGCGCCAGCGCCGGGCCGGCGGCGAGGACCGCCGCGCCGAGGATCAGCGCCGTCCTCATGGCTGGGCCCCGGTCGGCGTCGCACCCGGCCGGGCACCGCCCGCCGCGTCGCCCTCACCCGAGCCCGAACCCGACTGCGAATCCACGAACTTCATCATCAGCGCGAGCAGGCTGACCGCCCCCTGCACGTCCTCGATCTCGTCGCCGGGCTTCAGCATCTCCTCGGCCCCGCCGGGGCGCAGCTCGATGTACGAGCCCCCGAGCAGCCCATCCGACTGGATCAGCGCCGCGCTGTCGGTGGGCAGCGCGATCGTCTCGGGCACCCGCAGCTCGGCCTCGGCATAGTAGGTCTGGGGGTTCAGCGTCACCGCCGCAACGCGCCCCACGCGCACGCCCGCCAGCCGCACTTCGGTGCCCCGCTCGACCCCGTCCACGTTCGGAAACGCCGCCCGCAGCGGATAGCTGCCGCCGCCGGTCCCGCCCAGGCCCCCGGTCGACCAGATCACGAACCCCGCCGCCACCGCGAGCACCGCGGCGCCGACGAGCGTCTCGGCGCGTTCGGCTGCCGCGCTCATCTATTCCGGCTGCCAGGCGTCATAGTCGCGCCGCTGCGCGGGCTCGGCGCGCACCAGCGACCCGGCCGGGCGATACGCCCCGGGCAACCCGGTCTGGTTGGCGCGGTGCGGCTGCTCCCACGCCTTGCGGGGCAGCGGCGCCTCGGTCGGCGGCTGGTCGAAGGTGAAATGCAGCCAGCCATGCCACTCGGGCGGCACCCGGCTCGCCTCGGCCTCGCCGTTGTAGATCACCCAGCGCCGCTTGCCGCCCTGGGTCTGGTAATAGACGTTGCCCTGCGCGTCCTCGCCGACGCGCAGCCCGTGCCGCGCGGTCCAGAGCTGCGTGCCCAGCGTCTGGCCGTTCCACCAGGTCAGCAGCCGATCGACGATCCACATTGCGGCGCCCTCTCTCGAAAATCCGCCCCCCGTATCGCCGATCCCCGCGCCGGGGTCCAGCATCCTGTCGCGTCCTGACGGCAGAGTGACGGCCGGGCCCCGCCCCCCCCTTGCACCCCGCCCGCGCGCCGGGTCTGTTGGCCCCGCACAGGCTGGGGGGAGAGGCTGCCATGACCGAGGTTCTGATCGCCGGCGGCGCCGTCATGGGCGCCTCCGTGGCCTTCTGGCTCACCCGGCTCGACCCCGGCCTCCGCGTCACCGTCATCGAGCCCGACCCGGGCTACGCCACCGCCTCGACCGCGCTCTCGGCGGCCGGCATCCGCTCGCAGTTCACCAACCCCGTCAACGTCGAGATCTCGCGCTTCGGGATCGAGTTCATCCGCGACTTCGCCCGTTGGACGGGCCCCGCCGGCGGCGTCCCCGACCTCGGGCTGCGCGAGAACGGCTATCTCTTCCTCGCCGAGACCGAGACCGGCGCGCTGCAGCTCGAGAACCTCGCCGCCATGCAGCGGGGGTTGGGCGCCGGAACCGAGGTGCTCTCGCCCGCCGAACTCAAGGTCCGCTTCCCGTGGCTCTCGACCGAGGGCGTCTCGGCCGGCAGCTTCGGGCCGCGCGACGAGGGGTTCTTCGACAACATGGGCCTGCTTTCGGGGATGAAGGCCGCCGCCCGCGCCGCCGGCGCCGTCTGGGTCCGCGACCGCGTCACGGCGCTCGAGCGTGACGGGGACCGCATCACCGCGGCGATCCTCGAGAGCGGCGGGCGCCGCCCGGCCGACGTGTTCGTGAACTGCGCCGGCCCCCGCTGCGCCGAGATGCTGCGCACCGTGGACCTGAACCTGCCGGTCGAGCCGCGCAAGCGCACCATCTTCGTCGTCGACGCCCCCGCCGCCCGCCACCCCGAGGCGCCGCTGGTCGTCGACCCCTCGGGCATCTGGATGCGCCCCGAGCACGGCCAGTGGCTCGCCGCGACCGTCCCCGCCACCGACGGCCCCTGCGCGCCGGACGACTTCACCCCCCAGTCCGAGCTGTGGGAAGAGCACGTCTGGCCCGCCCTCTACGCCCGCTGCGCGGGCTTCGAGGCGGCCCGCGTGATCCGCGAATGGGCCGGGCACTACGCCTATAACACCCTGGACCAGAACGCGATTCTGGGGCGGAACCCGCAGGCCCCGAACCTCTATCACGCCAACGGCTTCTCGGGGCACGGGCTGCAACAGGCCCCTGCGGTCGGCCGCGGCGTGGCCGAGCAGATCGTCCACGGCGACTGGGTCACGCTGGACCTGTCCGAGCTGGGGGTGCAGCGGGTGCTGGACGGTCAGCCGTTTGCCGAGGCTGCGATTGTGTGAGGCAGCACTGACGTGTTACTGGTCATAGAAACCGGTATCTTTCTGAACAACCTGTCTTGATGGACACAACATGCATCTCAAGTCTGTCAGTTTAAGCAATATAAAGGGATTCGAGGATCTTGAATTTGATTTTTCTAGAGGAACAAGCAAAGAGCTAGCCGGCTGGACCGTTATTACCGGGGACAACGGCTCCGGCAAAAGTGCTTTTCTTAAGTCCATCGCTATCGCGCTGTCTGGCCCAGATGCAGCGCGATCATTGCAACCGAGCTTTGCAGGGTGGCGCACACACGGAATTGACGAAGATGCACACTCGCAAGTGAGTATTGATGTAAGGCGGTCGGAGGAAGTAGATTTCTTTTCTTCTGGGGGCCAGCCGGGATCGGGGACATTTAAAGCGACAATTAGATTTTCTGGATCAGGACGCGAAACGTTCCTCGAAGCAGTGAATTTTAAAGGGAAGCGAGTTACGCCTCAAAGAACAATTTGGGCCCCAAAGGCGGCCGGATGGTTCTGTTGCGGCTACGGACCCTTCCGCCGGGTGTTTGGCGCATCACCAGAGGCCATGCGGCAAATGGTTGCGCCGACTACAGAACGGTTCGTTACGATGTTCCAAGAGGCCGCCTCGCTTGCAGAGGTTGACCAGTGGCTGAGGGCGCTGAAGCACAAAGAGCTGGAGGGGCGTCATGACGATATCAAAAAACTTGAAGTTGTTAAAGCCATATTAGATGATGACTTTTTGCCTAACGGGATGAAGATCGCGCATATCAATTCGGAGGGGTTATGGCTGCGAGATCGCAGTGGGGCAACCTTGTCTTGGGACGAAATGAGCGACGGCTATCGCGCCGCTCTCGCTCTAGTTGCAGATATTCTAAGACATCTTATAAACGCTTATGGTATTGATAATCTGACCGGCACAGATGAGGCGGGTAAACTTTTAATAGGAATGCCGGGCGTCGTGCTGATTGATGAGGTTGACGCGCACCTTCATCCTGTTTGGCAGCAAAGTATCGGGTTCTGGCTGAAACACCGGTTTCCTAATATACAGTTCATAGTCACCAGCCATAGCCCCCTAGTGTGCCAAGCTGCAGATGAAGGTGGATTATTTGTTTTGCCGGCGCGTGGCGGTCAAGATTTTCCTAGAAAGCTAAGCGGAGAGGAGCACCGTAGAATCGTAGCTTCGCGGCCCGACACTATACTATTAACTCCAGCGTTTGGCCTTCGAAACACTCGCTCACCCGTGGCCGTTACGGGGCGTGCTCGCCTCAGCCAGATGCGAGCGAAAGTTCGGGCTGGCGCTCGGCTGACCGAGCAAGAGAAAATCGAGCTATCTCAGTTAGAACTTTTTGACGTCGGCGATGAGGCAATTTAGTTGAAGCGCGTTATCCGTTGCGATCTAACCGCGCGCGAGATTAATTACCTGGATCGGCGCGCCAATGATCTGGCTTTGCGGGGTGCAGACAATCTGCCTCCAGGCGCGATTAATCAGCATTGGAGAATTTCCAGGCAGACGCGAACGCTGAACGGAATTTTCGATAAGCTGAGGTCAATGATGGGGCCGTTCGAGCGCTGCATGTATTGCCTTGACTCGCACGGATGCGATATCGAGCATTTTAAGCCCAAGGCTTCATATAACGAGAGCATGTACACGTGGAACAATCTCCTCTTATGCTGCACAGAATGCGGCAGGCTAAAAGGTAGCAAGTTTCCGATGGATGGCGCTGAGCCGTTGCTTATTGATCCGACAGGCGAGAACCCTTGGGATCATCTTTCCTTCGACCCAAGACTGGATACAATTACAGCATCTTTCGATTTAGCTTCGAACACATTTGATAAGAAGGGCACTGCAACCGTGGAGTTGCTTAACCTTGACCGTCGAGAGGCGTTACAACACATCTATCGGCGCGCCTACCGACGGCTAACTCATTGCATCACTCAAATAATAGACGCCCCTCCGGCTCCCGACGAAGCGGTCGATATACTCATAGAAGAGGATGTCTGCGGCTTATTAGGCTGGATGTTCGGACTCGAAGGAGAACGTATTAGCCCCATGTTAGAGTTAAAAGAACATTATGTGGGCATTTGGGATGCCTGCCACCGGAAATTCGTTCTAATGGCGTAATAACCATGCCCTTCACCATCGCCATAGACGGCCCCGCGGCCTCCGGCAAAGGCACCCTCGCGCGGGCTCTGGCCGAGCGCTTCGGCTTTGCCCATCTCGACACGGGCCTCCTCTACCGCGCCGTCGGCGCCCGCGGCGGCGATCCCGTCGCGGCGGCCCAAAGCCTCACGCCCGAGGACCTGGCCCGCCCCGACCTCCGCTCGGCCGAGGCCGGGCTGGCGGCCAGCCGCGTCGCCGCCCTCCCCGAGGTGCGCGCCGCGCTCACCGACTTCCAGCGCCGCTTCGCGCGGGTCGAGCCCGGCGCGGTGCTCGACGGGCGCGACATCGGGACGGTGATCTGCCCCGATGCGGCGGTGAAGCTCTATGTCGTGGCCGACGACGCCACCCGCGCCGCCCGCCGCGCCGCCGAGCTGGGCGCCGACCCCGCCGAGATGCTGGCCCAGATCCGCGACCGCGACGCCCGCGACGCCGCGCGCGACACCGCGCCGATGCGCGCCGCCCCGGACGCCGTGGTGCTCGACACCACGCGGATGACAATCGAGGAGGCCGTCGCCGCCGCCGTCGCCCTCGTGACGTCGCGGCTCGGCGCCTGAGCGCTTCCCGGTCGGGCCGGATCGTTCATACGGTTGCTGCACGGCGTTCGCATGAACCGTGCATGAACATCGCACGAACGATGCACGAACCGTGCCCGGGGGTGGCGGCCCTCAGCCCATCAGCCGGGACTTCACCACCGCCCCCGCGGCGGCAAAGTCCATCTGCCCGGCGTGCCGCTCGCGCAAGCTCGCCATGACCCGCCCCATGTCGCGCACGCCGGTCGCGCCGAGGTCGGCGATCACCGCGTCGATGGCCGCCGCAACCTCGGCCTGATCGAGCTGCCGCGGCAGGAATTCCTGAATGACGGCAATCTCTTGCGTTTCGCGCTCGGCGAGTTCCAGCCGCCCGCCCTCCTCATAGGCGCGGGCCGATTCCTGGCGCTGCTTGACCATCTTGGAAAGCAGCGCGACCACGTCCGCCTCGTCCAGCCCGGTCTGCCCCGGCTCGCCCCGGACCGCGATCTCACGATCCTTCAGCGCTGCCCCGATCAGCCGCAGCGTGGACAGCCGCAGCTGGTCGCGGCTGCGCATCGCATCCTTCGTCGCCTCTTGAATCCGCGTCCGAATTTCCATGTTTTCCTCGCTTTTTGGGCCTCACCCTCCCTTGTCCCGATCGCCGCCGCGGGGTCAACCCGGCTTGACCCCGGCCCCCGCTTCCCCTAGCAGTCGTCCGATTTTCCAGAGGGTGACGATGGGACAGAAACCGACCGCGTGTCTGGCGCTCGCCGACGGGACGATCTTCTACGGCCAAGGCTTCGGTGCCACCGGCGAGGTCGTGGCCGAGCTCGTCTTCAACACCGCGATGACGGGGTATCAGGAGATCATGACCGATCCCTCCTACGCCGCCCAAGTCGTCACCTTCACCTTCCCCCACATCGGCAACACCGGCATCACCCCCGAGGATGACGAGGCCCCCGACCCCGTCGCGGCCGGCATCGTCGTCAAGTGGGACCCGACCGAGCCCTCGAACTGGCGCGCGACGAGCGACCTCGCCGACTGGATGGCGCGGCGCGGCCGGATCGGCATCGGCGGCGTCGACACCCGCCGGCTGACCCGCGCGATCCGCCAGCAGGGCGCGCCGCACGTGGTGCTGGCGCATGACCCGGCGGGGAACTTCGATATCGCCGCGCTGGTCGCCCGGGCCCGGGCGTGGCCGGGGCTCGTCGGCATGGACCTCGCGCGCGAGGTCTCGTGCGCGCAGTCCTACCGCTGGGACGAGGGGCTGTGGCAGTGGGGTCAGGGCTTCGCCCCGATCGAGGACCAGCGGCCGTTCCGGGTCGTCGCCGTCGACTACGGCGCCAAGCGCAACATCCTGCGCTCGCTGGCCGGCAGCGGCGCCGAGGTCACGGTCCTGCCCGCGACCGCCACGGTGGACGAGATCCTCGCCCATGACCCCGAGGGGGTGTTCCTCTCGAACGGCCCCGGCGATCCGGCGGCCACGGGCGAATACGCCGTGCCGATGATCCAGGACCTGCTCGACCGCGACCTGCCGATCTTCGGGATCTGCCTCGGCCACCAGATGCTGGCGCTCGCGCTCGGCGCGAAAACGGTCAAGATGGGCCACGGCCACCACGGCGCGAACCACCCGGTCCGCGACGTCGAGACCGGCAAGGTCGAGATCACCTCGATGAACCACGGGTTCGCGGTCGACGCCCAGACCCTGCCCGAGGGCGTGATCGAGACGCACGTCAGCCTCTTCGACGGCTCGAACTGCGGGCTGCGGGTGGCGGACCGGCCGGTGTTCTCGGTCCAGTATCACCCCGAGGCGAGCCCCGGCCCGCAGGACAGCGCCTATCTGTTCGAGCGGTTCGCCGAGGCGATGGCCGCGCGCCGCCGCTGAACCGCCGCGACGCGCCGCGGGCGTTAACCACGGCTTAAGTCTTTCGCGCCATGTAGATCGGGCAACCGCCGCGCGAGGTGCCCGATGAACGTCACACCGATTCGCCGCCCCGTCCCCGCCCCGGACGAGGCCCCGGCGCCGGGGGTCGTTCCGTTCCGCCCGCGCGCCGCCCGCGCCGGCGACCGCCCCGCGCCTGCACCTGACGGCCGCGATCCGCGGGCGCTCGGGCAGATCCTCATCGACGACGGCGCGGTCGAGCCCGGCAACCTGCTCAAGGCGCTGGTCATGCAGCGCCGCGAATCGGCGCGGCTGGGCGAGGTGCTGCTGGCGCATGGCTGGGTCACCGACGTGGCGCTCGCCCGGGCGCTCTCGCGCCAGTGGCGGACGACCGTGATCGACCTTGTGGCGCTGCCGCCCGACGCCCGGTTGATCGACCAGGCGGGGCCCGAGTGGTGCCTGTCGCAGGCGGTGGTGCCGTGGCGCCGCGCCGGCGGGGTGACCTTCGTGGCGACCGCCCGCCCCGAGGCGTTCGCGGCGCACCGGCCGCGGCTCGAGGCGCGGTTCGGCCCCGTCCGCATGCTGCTCTGCGCCGAGTCCGAGGCCATGCAGGCGCTGGTGTCGCTGCGCCGCACCGCCCTGATCCGCGAGGCCGAGTGCTGCGTCGCGCCCGAGCTGAGCTGCCGGACCCGCAACGAGGCGCGGCTGGGGGCGCTGCTGCTCGCCCTGATGGCTGGCCTCGCGGCCGGGCTGTGGCTGGCGCCGACGGCGGTGCTGGTGGTGGTCAGCGGCCTCGCCATCCTGACGCTGGGCGCGACCACGATCCTCAAGGCCCTCGCGTTCCGCGCCACGCTGCGCGGCGAGGCCGCGGCACCACCACGCCCGGATGCCGAGATGGAGGCGCGGCTGCCCGTCATCTCGGTCATGGTGCCGATGTTCCGCGAGGCCGACATCGCCGACCGGCTGGTGGCGCGGCTGTCGCGGCTCAGCTATCCGCGCGAGCTGACCGACATTCTGCTGGTCGTCGAAGAGACCGACCACGTCACCCGCGCCGCGCTTTCGGGCGTGCGGCTTCCGGCCTGGATGCGGGTGGTGACCGTCCCCGACGGCCCGATCCGCACCAAGCCGCGGGCGCTGAACTATGCGCTGCATTTCTGCCGCGGCAGCATCATCGGGGTCTGGGACGCCGAGGACCGGCCCGAGCCCGACCAGCTGCACCGCGTGGCCCGGCACCTGCACTTCGCTGCCCCCGAGGTCGCCTGCGTGCAGGGCGCGCTCGACTTCTACAATCCGCGCACCAACTGGCTCGCCCGGTGTTTCACGCTGGAATATTCGTCGTGGTTCCGCGGCGTTCTGCCGGGGATGGCGCGGATGGGGCTGGTGGTGCCCTTGGGCGGGACGACCTTCTTCATCCGGCGCGCGGCGCTCGACCACGCCGGGGGATGGGACGGCTGGAACGTCACCGAGGACGCCGACCTGGGCGTCCGCCTCGCCCGGCTCGGCTACCGGACCGAGATCGTCGCCACCACGACCCACGAAGAGGCGAACTGCCGCGCCGTGCCGTGGGTCAAGCAGCGCTCGCGCTGGCTCAAGGGGTTCGCGATGACCTGGGGGGTGCACATGCGGGCGCCCCGCCGGCTGTGGCGAGAGATCGGGCCGATGCGGATGCTGGGCTTTCACCTGCAGATGTTCGCCACCGTCCAGCAGTTCCTGCTGGCGCCAGTGCTGTGGAGCTTCTGGCTGCTCACCCTGGGGTTCGGCCATCCGTTGTCGCCCATGGCCGGCGGCTGGCTCGGCACGGCGGTGATCGGGCTCTTCCTCGTCTCGGAGGCGCTGAACGCGGTGGTGGCGGCGTGGTCCGTGCGCCGCACCCACCCCGGGCTGATGCTCTGGGCGCCGAGCCTCTACGCGTATTTCCCGCTCGCCTGCCTCGCGGCGTGGAAAGCCGCCTACGAGATCGTGGTGAAGCCCTTCTACTGGGACAAGACCACTCATGGGGTGTTCGATCACAGCGCTGACGTGATGGCCTCGGCAGAAGCGGCGATGCCCGAGAGCGCGCTGATCCCGATGGCGGCCGACGGCGGCGGATGCGCCGCCGCGACCGGCGCGCCGGTGGCCGTTCCTGTGCATGGGAGCATCGGCTAAGGGGGTGGCGACCTGTCGGGGCGGCGGGCTGCCGTTTGGTCCGGTTGCCTGAGGTCCGGCGACAGAAGTTTCCCTGAGCCGCTGCGTCAGAAGAACGAGCCCTGCGGGTCGCTGTCCGGGTCCTCGCCCTTCTGGCGGCGCCGCGCTCGCGGTCGCGGCGGTTGCTTCGTAGCTGTCTCGCTGGGGGGCTCAGATGGGGGCTGCGGGGCAGGATCGGTGACCAGCGCCTTGGACTCGGCGCGTGATCCAATGTCGGCCACGGTTCGATCGGGCCGCGTGCCGTCACCCTCACCCGCTGCCGGACCGCCGCCCGATCCCGGCCGCACCGGACCGCTCGGCGTGACGGGCAAGGCGCCATCGTGGAACTCGAGCGTGAGCGCGGCGGCGCGGGCCGCCGCGTCGGCCGAGACGACGAGCCCTTGGGGCCCGTGCACGATGACGAAACCGCGGCGCAGCGTCTCGGTATGGCCCAGCGTCTGGCGCAGCCGGTCGAGACGCGCGAGCGCGGCGCGCCGCTCGGTGATGAGATCCGTCCGGAGAACCGCCAGTCGGCGCTCGAGCGCCGCGTAGCCCGTGCGGTCCGCGGCGATCTTGCGGCGGGCGTCGGCCTGCATTCGCGCCCGGGCGGCGGTCAGGCGCTGTGCCAGCGCAGCCAGCCGCCGCTGCGGATCGTCGTGCCGGCGGGCCAGGGCGCGGGGCAGGCGCGCGCTCAGCTCAGCGAGGCGCCGCGCCGGCGCCTCGGTCCGCTGCGCCAGCGCGGGGGCGAGGCGCCCGTCCGCCGCGGCGAGGCGCCGGGCGTCGGCGGCGCGGGCAAGCTGCACGGCGGCGGGTCGCGGCATGGGCAGTTCGGCCCGCAGCCGCGCGTGATGCTGCCGCGCCGCCCGGTCGAGATCGCTGCCGGCGCGGCCCAGCTCCGTCCGCCGGTCGGCCATGAAACTGCGCAGCGCAAAGAGCGGCAGGTCCAGCGCCTCGGCCTCGCGTCGCCGCGCCCGGACGAAGCCGCGCAGCACCGGGTCGAGCCGCGGCCCGGTCAGGTCGAGCCGCTGCCGCGCAGGATCGGTCATTGCCTGCGGGCGCCCGAGCAGCCGGCCCAGATCGGCGAGACGTTGCGCCGGCCGCTCGATCCGCGCCCGGGCCGAGCGCCACAGCCGGCTCTGGCTGTCGGCGATGCGCGCGCCGAGCTCGGCCAGCACCGGCACCGCCATTTCGGCGGCCGCGGTCGGGGTCGGGGCGCGCAGGTCGGCGGCATGGTCGATCAGCGTGGTGTCGGTCTCATGCCCGACCGCCGAGATCAGGGGGATGGTCCCCGCCGCGACGGCGCGCACCACGGCCTCCTCGTTGAAGCCCCACAGGTCTTCCACCGAGCCGCCGCCGCGCGCCACGATGATCAGGTCGGGCCGCGCAATCGCGCCCCCCGCAGGCAGCGCGTTCAGCGCCGCGATGGCCTGCGCGATCTGCGGCGCGGACTGTGCGCCCTGCACCGCCACCGGCCAGATCAGCACCCGGCTGGGAAAGCGGTCGCGCAGCCTGTGCAGGATGTCGCGGATCACCGCCCCCGAGGGCGAGGTGACCACCGCGATCACCCCGGGCAGGAACGGGATCGGGCGCTTGCGGGCGGCGTCGAAGAGCCCCTCGGCGGCCAGCGCCCGCCGGCGCTGCTCGAGCATGGCCATGAGCGCGCCGAGGCCCGCGGGCTCGATGTGCTCGACCAGCAGCTGATAGCGCGACTGGCCCGGAAATGTCGTGAGGCGGCCCGTGGCGATGACCTCGAGTCCCTCTTCCGGGCGATGCGGCAGGCGGCAGGCGTTGTCGCGCCAGCACACCGCGGCGAGCACCGCGCGGTCGTCCTTGAGGTCGAAGTAGAGATGCCCCGAGGACGGGCGCGAGACCCGCCCGACCTCGCCGCGCACGCGCACGCGGCCGAACTCACCCTCTACCACCCGGCGGATCGCGCCGGAAAGTTCCGAGACGGACAGGGTCGGGGCATTGCCGGACGGGGCGTCGGCCGAGGGGTCGTCGAAAAGCTCCATGGCTTCGGGTGTCGCCCAGCCGGGGGCGGGGTTCAAGCGCGGATCGTGTGGGGGGCTGAGGGGACATTGACTGGATGGGCTGACGACGGGGTTGGAGGGACACACGGTGGCGGCTCGGAGGCGACGGGGGGGTGAGCCGCAGCCGTAAACCGCGTGTTCAGCTTTCTCGTCAGCCTTGAGACCCGCCTACTTCAGCGGTCGCATGACCAACCTCACTCTGCCCGGATTAAGGTGGCACACACGCGCCTTGGTGCCGATGGCGCGCCGATCCCTATCCCGCCGACAAAAGGAACTGTCCCCGACCGCCCACGCCGGCCCGCGCCCCTTGCCCGCCCCCCCGTCGCGGCCTAAAGCCCCAACCCAACAATGGCGCGCGGGCGGTCGGGCGCTGAGGCCCGCCCCCGCCGGGGCGGAGAGAGGGCGAAGGGGCGGCGATGAACATCCTCATTCTCGGCGGCGGGGGCCGCGAACACGCGCTCGCCTGGGCGTTCCGGCAGAACCCGAAATGCGACCGGCTGATCGTCGCGCCGGGCAACGCCGGGATCGCCGCCATCGCCCGCTGCGCGGCGCTCGAGATCACCGACGGCGCCGCCGTGGTCGGGTTCTGCGAAGAGCAGGCTATCGACCTCGTGGTGATCGGCCCCGAGGCGCCGCTGGCCAGTGGCGTCGCCGACAGCCTCCGCGCCGCCGGGATCGCGGTGTTCGGCCCCTCGCGCGAGGCTGCGCGGCTCGAGGCGTCGAAGGCCTTCACCAAGGAAATCTGCGACGCCTGCGGCGCCCCGACCGCGGGCTGGGCGCGCTTCACCGACGCGGCCGCCGCCCGCGCCCATGTGGCCGCGCGCGGCGCGCCGATCGTCGTCAAGGCCGACGGGCTCGCGGGCGGCAAGGGCGTGACCGTGGCGATGACCGAGGCCGAGGCCCTGACCGCCATCGACGCCGCCTTCGGCGGGGCCTTCGGTGACGCCGGGACCGAGCTCGTCATCGAGGAGTTCATGGCGGGCGAGGAGGCGAGCTTCTTTGTCCTCTGCGACGGCGCGACCTGCCTGCCGATCGGCACCGCGCAGGACCACAAGCGCGTGGGCGAGGGCGACACCGGGCCCAACACCGGGGGCATGGGGGCCTATTCCCCTGCCCCGGTCCTGACCGAGGCGCTGCAGGCGCAGGTGATGGCCGAGATCGTCCAGCCCACCATCGCCGAGATGGCGCGGCGCGGCACACCCTTCCAGGGGGTGCTTTATGCCGGGCTGATGATCGCGGACGGGCGGGCGCGGCTCGTCGAATACAACGTCCGCTTCGGCGACCCCGAGTGCCAGGTGCTGATGATGCGGCTCGGGGCGCAGGCGCTCGACCTCGTGCACGCCTGCGCCGAGGGGCGGCTGGCCGAGATGACCGTGAACTGGGCCGACGACCACGCGCTGACCGTGGTGCTGGCGGCCGAGGGCTATCCCGGCGACGTCCAGAAGGGCAGCGTTATCGGCGGGCTCGAGGGCCTGCCCGAGACGGCGACGCAGATGCTGTTTCACGCCGGCACCGCCGCGCAGGAGGGCCGGGTCGTGGCCAACGGCGGCCGGGTGCTGAACGCGACGGGCCGCGGCGCCACGTTGGCCGAGGCGCAGGCGCGCGCCTATGCGGTCGCCGATGCGGTGGACTGGCCCGAGGGGTTCTATCGCCGCGACATCGGCTGGCGGGCGCTCTGAGGGGCGGCCGCCGCGCCCGGCGACCGCGGCCGGCTAGCCCGCGACGCCGCGCGGCGCGGACGGCTCAGACCGAGGTGTACATCCCCTCATAGACCGGCTGCAGCGTGTCCAGCTCGAAGAGCGAGGACACCGAGGTGCCGTTCCAGATCGACATGATCGCCTGCGCAAACAGCGGCGCGGTCGGGACGATGCGGATGTTGCGGGCGGTCTTGACCGGCTCGGGCTGGCCTATCGAGTCGGTGATGACCAGCGACTTCATCACCGAGGTCTCGATGCGCTCGACCGCCGGACCCGACAGCACGCCGTGGGTGATGTAGGCGTGAACCTCGCGCGCGCCGTGGTCCACGAGAAGCTGCGCGGCCTTCACCAGCGTGCCGGCGGTGTCGCAGATGTCGTCCACGATGATGCAGGTCTTGCCCGTGACCTCGCCGATCACCGTCATGTCGGCGATCTCGCCCGCCTTCTCGCGGCGCTTGTCCACGATCGCCATGGGCGCGTTGATCCGCGTGGCGATCTCGCGCGCCCGCGCCACCCCGCCCACGTCCGGCGAGACCACCATCAGGTCGTCCGACCGGCCCTTGAACTGGTGGAGGATATCGAGCGCAAACACCGGCGCCGCATAGAGATTGTCCACCGGGATGTCGAAGAACCCCTGGATCTGCGCGGCGTGCAGGTCGAGCGTCAGGACGCGGTCCACGCCCGCCTCGGTCAGCAGGTTCGCCACCAGCTTGGCCGAGATCGGCGTGCGCGCCTTGGCCCGCCGGTCCTGCCGCGCGTAGCCGAAATAGGGGATGACCGCGGTGATCCGGTTGGCCGACGACCGGCGCAGCGCGTCGGCCATGATCAGCAGCTCCATCAGGTTGTCGTTGGCCGGGTTCGAGGTCGGCTGGATGATGTACATGTCCTCGCCGCGGACGTTCTCGTAGACCTCGACGAAGATTTCCTGGTCATTGAACCGCTCGACCCGCGCATCGACCAGCGCCACGTTCATCCCCCGGTGCATCGACATCCGCCGGGCAATGGCGGTGGCGAGCGGGCGGTTGGCGTTGCCGGCGATCAGCTTGGGTTCGGTCATGGCGGGCATGGGGTTTCCTCGGGCGCAGGACGTGAGGGGGCGGGAATCGCCCGATTGCGCCCCGATTAGCACCGCGCTAGCGTCTCGGCAAACCGGCGAGAGGGGGCCCGGCGCATGGCCGCGATCGACTATTACTTCAGCACCATCAGCCCCTGGGCCTATCTGGCCGGCGACCGGCTGGAACAGATCGCCGCGCGACACGGGGCCGGCATCACCTATCGGCCGCTCGACCTGATGCAGCTTTTCGACCGCACCGGGGGGCAGCGGCCGCAGGACCGGCACCCGGCGCGGCTCGCCTATCGCAACCAGGACCTGCCGCGGGTGGCGGCGCATCTGGGGATGCCGATCCGGCTGGACGTGCCGATGACCAACATGGCGCCCTCGTCCTACGCGGTGATCGCCGCGCAGGAGGGCGGCGCCGACGTGGGCACGCTGGTGCAGGGCATCCTCGCTGCCCGCTTCGTCGAGGGGCGGGACGTGGCCGACGACGCGGTGATCCGCGACGTGCTGGCGGCGACCGGGCATGATCCGGCCATCGCCGACCGCGGGCTGTTCACCGGGGCCGAGATCTACGGCCGGAACCTCGAGCGGGCGGTGGCCGCGGGGGTGTTCGGCTCGCCCTTCTACATCGTCGCCGAGAGCGGCGAGATGTTCTGGGGGCAGGACCGGCTCGACTACCTCGACCGGCATCTGGCGACGCTGTGAGCTTCGGCTATCGCGTGACGGGCGCGCGCCGGGGGCGGGCATGACGGCGGGCCTGCGGCATTTCCCGGGCGACCCCGCGCGCCCGGCGCTGGCGTTGCACTGCATGATGGGCAGCGCGGCGTCCTGGGGCGCGGTGGTCGAGCGGCTGGGGGGCCGGATCGACGTGACCGCGCCGGACCTGCCCCTGCACGGTCGCGGCCCGGCGTGGCAGGCGGGCGGTGAGAGCTTTGCCGATGCGACGCTCAGACTGGCGCGACCGCTGGCCGAGACGCTTGCGGCGCGAGCGGGGGACGGGCGGATCGACCTGATCGGGCACAGCTTCGGCGCCGTGGCCGCGCTGCGGCTGGCGCTTCACGCGCCCGCGCGGGTGCGCAGCCTGACGCTGATCGAGCCGGTGCTGTTCGCCGCCCTGCCCGCCCCGGAGCGCGATCCTGGCGGGCTGCTGCCCCGGCTTGAGCAGATGGAGACCGCTGGGGACCGGGCGGGATCGACCGCGGCCTTCCTGCGCTACTGGAACGGGCCCGACCTGACCGGCCTGCCCGCCCCGGCGCAGGCCCAGATGGTGGCGCAGATGGCAGGGGTGCTCGACACCATGGGCGATCTTTACAACGACCGCGGCGGCATCCTCGCGCCCGGCGGGCTCGAGGCGCTGGCTGTGCCGGTGATGCTGATCCGCGGCGCGGCGTCGGCGCCGGTGATGGCGCCCATCCTCGAGGCGCTGGCGGCGCGGCTGCCGGACGTGGGCGTGGCGGTGGTGCCGGGCGCGGGGCACATGGTGCCGCTGACGCACCCGGCCGAGGTGGCGGGGCTGGTGGCGGTCAACCTCGACCGGGCCTGAAGCCGTCAGTCCGGCTCGAACTCGTCCACGTGCTCGGCCGGGCCGATGGCGAGCCAGCGGGCGCGGACCCGCGCCACGCGCGTCTCGCCCCAGGTGCGGAACACGATCTCGAACCCCTCGGGCGTGACGGCCTCGGCCGCGACGTCGGCGCGCTGGGTGGTGTTCACCGCGATGTCCCACATCGACAGGCCCACATGGATCACCGGCGGGCCGAGGAAGGGGTCGGCGAAGGTCACCCGCAGCCGCTCGACCCGCGGCCCGTTGTCCGTCCACATCGGGCCGCCGTCCTCGAAGGCCGAGAACAGCACCTCGTCGCCCTGCTGGACGCCCACGGCGGTATGGCTGAAGCGCAGCACGGGGTCGGCATCCGTCGTTGGGGCGGGTACGACGATCGTATGACAAAGGCCCCCACCCTGGCTACAGGGAGAGGGCCTTGATTTTCATTAAAGATGTCGGGCGAACCCGACGCGCGATCAGTCGGGGACGGTGGACTGGTTCGGGTCCAGCCCGATGTGCGTCCCCATCGCCTCCATGTCGCCCAGAAGCTTGGCGGCGGCGGCCACGACCTCGTCGCCGACCGTCTCGCGCCGGCTTTCGGCCGACTTGTGCGCGCGGCGGGCGTCGCGGACCATCTCGTTATAGATGGCCTGGGTCATCTCGGCCCGCGGGTGGCCGCGCTCGGCCAGCAGGCTGACGGACTCGCCGTTGATCTCGACGAAGCCGCCGGTGACGGCGAACTCGGTCGCATGTCCCTGCGCGTCGATCACCGTGACCATGCCGGGGCGCAGCGTGACAATGGCGGGCGCGTGGCCCGGCATCGCCGTCAGGTCGCCGTCGGTGCCCGGCAGGCGCACCTCGCGCACCGGAACGGAGACGAGGCTCCGCTCGGGCGAGACGAGGTCGAACTGCATCGTGTCGGCCATGGTGCCCCCTTACGCCGCGTCCGCGGCGAGACGCTGGGCCTTGGCCTTCACCTCTTCGATGCCGCCGACCATGTAGAAGGCCGCTTCCGGCAGGTGGTCGTATTCACCCGCCACGACCGCCTTGAAGGACGAGATGGTGTCCTCGAGCGGGACCTGCACCCCGTCCGAACCGGTGAAGACCTTGGCCACGTCGAAGGGCTGCGACAGGAAGCGCTGGATCTTGCGCGCCCGAGCCACCGTCAGCTTGTCCTCTTCGGACAGTTCGTCCATCCCGAGGATGGCTATGATGTCCTGCAGCGATTTGTACTTCTGCAGGATGCCCTGGACGTCGCGGGCCACCGCATAGTGCTCTTCGCCGACCACGGCCGGGTCGAGGATCCGGCTGTTCGAGTCGAGCGGGTCCACGGCCGGGTAGATGCCGAGTTCCGAGATCGCCCGCGACAGCACCGTGGTGGCGTCGAGGTGGGCGAAGGTGGTGGCCGGCGCCGGGTCGGTGAGGTCGTCGGCCGGCACGTAGACGGCCTGGATCGAGGTGATCGAGCCGTTCTTGGTCGAGGTGATGCGTTCCTGCATCGCGCCCATGTCGGTCGCCAGCGTCGGCTGGTAGCCCACGGCCGACGGGATGCGGCCCAGAAGCGCCGACACTTCCGAACCCGCCTGGGTGAAGCGGAAGATGTTATCGACGAAGAACAGAACGTCGGTGCCGGTCGCGTCGCGGAACTGCTCGGCCAGCGTCAGGCCGGTCAGCGCCACGCGCATCCGCGCCCCCGGAGGCTCGTTCATCTGGCCGTAGACCAGCGCCACCTGCGATTCGGCGAGGTTGTCTTCCTTGATGACGCCCGATTCCACCATCTCGTGGTAGAGGTCGTTGCCTTCGCGCGTCCGCTCACCCACGCCGGCGAACACGGAGTAGCCCGAGTGCACCTTGGCGATGTTGTTGATGAGCTCCATGATCAGCACGGTCTTGCCCACGCCGGCGCCGCCGAAGAGGCCGATCTTGCCGCCCTTCGAATAGGGCGCCAGCAGGTCGATGACCTTGATGCCGGTGACGAGGATTTCCGAGCTGGTCGCCTGGGCGGCGAACTCGGGCGCCGGCTGGTGGATGGCGCGGGTCTCGGTCGCGGTGACCGGGCCGCGGTCGTCCACCGGCTCGCCCACGACGTTGAGGATGCGCCCCAGCGTCGCGTCGCCGACCGGGACTGAGATCGGCCCGCCGGTGTCGCGCACGTCGGCGCCGCGCACGAGACCTTCGGTCGCGTCCATGGCGATGGTGCGGACGGTGTTCTCGCCCAGGTGCTGGGCCACTTCCAGCACCAGCTTCTTGCCGTTGTTCTCGGTTTCCAGCGCGTTCAGAATCGCCGGCAGCGCGCCGTCGAACTGCACGTCCACGACGGCGCCGATGACCTGCGTGATCTTGCCCGTAGCTGCCATGTATCTACCCCTGCGTTACGGTCAGAGCGCCTCGGCGCCCGAAATGATTTCAATGAGTTCCTTGGTGATCGCGGCCTGACGCGAGCGGTTGTACTCGGTCGTGAGGCGGTCGATCATGTCGCCGGCGTTGCGCGTCGCGTTGTCCATCGCGGTCATCCGCGCGCCCTGCTCGGACGCGGCGTTTTCCAGCAGCGCGGCGAACACCTGGGTGGCGACGGACCGCGGCAGCAGGTCGGTCAGGATCGCCTCTTCGCCCGGCTCGTAGTCGTAAAGCGCGCTGGCGCCGCCGACGTCCGCACCCTCCTCGACCACCGCGGGGATGATCTGGCGGGCGGTCGGAACCTGGCTGATCACCGACTCGAAGCGGTTGTAGAACAGCGTCGCCACGTCGAAGTCGCCGGCGTCGAAGCGGTCGAGGATCTCGGCCGCGATCTCACGCGCGTTGGCGTAGCCGACCGACTTGACCTCGGACAGGTCGACATGGTGGACG
Organism: Paracoccus sanguinis; assembly: GCF_012689545.1. Lineage (NCBI taxonomy): Bacteria > Pseudomonadati > Pseudomonadota > Alphaproteobacteria > Rhodobacterales > Paracoccaceae > Paracoccus > Paracoccus sanguinis. Next base: position 3,051,121 of record NZ_CP051542.1, on the reverse strand, counting down.
AAGCGCCCGCCATGCTCGCGCTTGAGCTGCTCGCGGGCCTTCTTGCCCACGGTCATGATGGCGACCTGCTTGCCCTGGCCCAGCAGCTCTTCGGCGCGCTGGCGGGCCAGCTTGACGATCGAGCTGTTGAAGCCCCCGGCCAGACCCCGCTCGGAGGTCAGCACCACCAGAAGGTGGCGCTGGTCCGAGCCGGTCCCGGCCAGCAGCCGCGGCGCGCCCTCGGCGCCCGAGGCCGCCGAGGTCAGCCCCGCCATCACCGCGCTCATGCGGTCGGCATAGGGGCGCGCGGCCTCGGCCGCCTCTTGCGCGCGGCGCAGCTTGGCGGCGGCGACCATCTGCATCGCCTTGGTGATCTTGCGCGTGTTCTTGACGCTGCCGATCCGGTTCTTGAGAGCCTTGAGGCTGGGCATCCTCCCCTCCTCAGGCCGCGGTCTTGGCGTAGGCGTCCAGCACCGCTTTCAGCCGCGCCTCGGCCTCGCCCTTGAGCTTCGGGTCCTCGCGCGTCAGCCAGTCGAGCACGTCGGCGTGCTGGTTGCGCATGAACTGCAGAAGCCCGGCTTCCCACTTGCCGACCTCGCGCACCGGGACGTTGTCCAGGTAGCCCTTGGTGCCGGCGTAGATGACCGCCACGATCTCGGCGTTGGTCAGCGGCGAGTATTGCGGCTGCTTCATCAGCTCGGTCAGGCGCGCGCCGCGGTTCAAGAGCTTCTGCGTCGCCGCGTCGAGGTCCGAGCCGAACTGCGCGAAGGCCGCCATCTCGCGGTACTGCGCCAGCTCGAGCTTGACCGGGCCCGCGACGGATTTCATCGCGTTGGTCTGCGCGGCCGAACCCACGCGGCTGACCGAGAGGCCGGTGTTCACCGCCGGGCGGATGCCCTGGAAGAACAGGTCGGTCTCGAGGAAGATCTGGCCGTCGGTGATCGAGATCACGTTGGTCGGGATATAGGCCGACACGTCGCCCGCCTGCGTCTCGATGATCGGCAGCGCGGTCAGCGAGCCGCCGCCATGCTCTTCGTTCAGCTTGGCCGAACGCTCGAGCAGGCGCGAGTGCAGGTAGAACACGTCGCCCGGATAGGCCTCGCGCCCCGGCGGACGGCGCAGCAGCAGCGACATCTGGCGGTAAGCGACGGCCTGCTTCGAGAGGTCGTCATAGATGATCAGCGCATCCATGCCGTTGTCGCGGAAGTATTCGCCCATCGCGGTGGCCGAATAGGGCGCGAGATACTGCATCGGCGCGGGGTCCGAGGCAGTCGCGGCGACGACGGTGGTATAGGCCATCGCGCCGGTCTCTTCGAGCTTCTTGACCAGCTGCGCCACGGTCGAGCGCTTCTGCCCCACGGCGACGTAGATGCAGTAGAGGGTGCGGTGCCCCTCTTTGAAGTTGTAGTTCTGCTGGTTCAGGATGGTGTCGAGCGCGATCGCGGTCTTGCCGGTCTGGCGGTCGCCGATGATCAGCTCGCGCTGGCCGCGGCCGACGGGGATCATCGCGTCCACCGACTTGAGGCCGGTCGCCATCGGCTGGTGCACCGACTTGCGCGGCATGATGCCCGGCGCCTTGACGTCGGCGCGGCGCATCTCGGCGCCCTCGAGCGGGCCCTTGCCGTCGATCGGGTTGCCGAGCGCGTCCACGACGCGGCCGAGCAGCGGCTTGCCGGTCGGCACTTCCACGATCGAGCGGGTGCGCTTGACGGTGTCGCCTTCCTTGATCGAGCGGTCGTCGCCGAAGATCACGATCCCGACGTTGTCGGTTTCAAGGTTGAGAACCATGCCGCGGATGCCGCCGGGGAACTCGACCATCTCGCCGGCCTGAACCTTGTCCAGACCGTGGACGCGCGCGATGCCGTCGCCCACCGACAGCACCTGGCCGACTTCGGCCACCTCGGCATCCTGGCCGAAATTCTTGATCTGATCCTTGAGGATCGCCGAAATCTCGGCTGCCTGGATTCCCATTATCCGACCTCTTTCATGACATTCTGCAGGGAAGCGAGCTTCGAGCGGATCGAGCTGTCGATCATCTGCGAGCCCAGCTTGACAATCATTCCGCCGATCAGCCCCTCGTCGACGCGGGTGTCGAGCTTGACCGTCTTGCCAGACTTCGCGGCGAGCGTCTCGGTCAGGCGGCGCGCCTGTTCGGCGGTGAGCGGCGCGGCCGAGACGACCTCGGCGGTGACCTCGCCCTTGGCCTCGGCGATCAGCGCCGACAGCCGCGAGACGAGCTGCGGCAGGGCAAAGAGGCGGCGGTTCTGGGCCATCAGGCGCAGCGTGTTGGCCAGCACCGGCGACAGGCCCATGCGCGATGCGACGGCGCCGATCGCGGCCTCCTGCTCGCCGCGCGAGATCAGCGGCGAGTTGATCAGCGTGCGCAGGTCGGCGCTGTCGTTGAGCGCGGTGCCGAGGCTCTCGACCTGCCCGGCGAGCGCATCGACGGCGCCCTCCTCGCGGACCAGGTCGAACACGGCTTGCGCGTAACGCCCGGCGATATTGGCGGAAATCGAAGCGTTGTTGGCCACGGACACCCCTTTGGCTTGCGCGAAGCCCCGCAGGCCGGGCCGGCGTGGGCCGGTCAGTCGCGGGGCGCGGACGGCGAAGGCTTTCGGCGCAAGGGCGACGGGCCTTCCTGAAATCTGCGGCGTCTCTAGCAGCAGTTCACCGGACTGTGCAACTGCCCCGCGGGCCGAAAACGGCGGCTTTGGTCGCTAACAGGCGGCTTGCCGCACGGCACCCGGTGCAGGGCGGCCGGGCGGTGGGGGCGGGGCCGCTGACGGGTCGTCAACTTCGCCGCGATTCGGGCGGCTGGGGGTCGTCCGAGGCGGGGTCAGGCCCCGCCAGGCGGCGCCGTCCGCCGCGCCCCGGCCGGGCGAGGGGCCCGGATGCCGTCGAGCACCTCGCGCGGGCTCGGCACCAGCGCCGCCCGCCCCGGCCCGACCGGGGCCGCGACGTGCTTGCCGAACTCGGCCACCACCACGCCCGCGATCAGGAGCCGCGCGATCCGCGCCCCCGTCCGCTCCCACATCTGCGCGCCCCTGAGCCAGAAGCGCCGGTCCGAGGGCGGGATGTAGAGCGCCGCGCCGCAATCCTCGAGCACGAAGCCCGCCGCCCCCGCCTGCCGCTCGATCTGGCCGCGGGTGTAGCTGCGGCCGATCCCGAAGGGCGTGGCCTCGCTCTGCGCCCAGAGCCCGGCGCGGTTCGGCACCATCACCACCAGCCGCCCGCCGGGGCCGAGCACCCGCCACGCCTCGGCCAGCAGCACGGCGGGGTCCTGCGCCGTCTCGAGCCCGTGCAGCATCACCAGCCGGTCCACGCTGCCGGTGTCGAGCGGCCAGGCCTCTTCGTCGCAGACCACGCTGCGGTTGGGCAGCCCCGGCGGCCACGCCATCACCCCCTGCCGGGCGGGCATCAGCGCGGTCACCCGGCGCGCGGACGCAAGGTAAGGACGCAGCATCGGCGCGGCGAAGCCGTAGCCCGCCACCGTCATCCCCGCCGTGCCGCCCGGCGGCCAGCGCTCAGTCAGCCGGTCGCGCAGCACCCGCTGAACCACACGGCCGAGGGCGCGCTGGTAGTAGAAACGGCGCAGGTCGGCGACATCGTTCTGCATGGCGCCAGTGGGCCGGCTGGCGGCGCCAAGGTCAAGCGCCTGCGGCAGCGCGGCGCGGCGGTGTCCCCCTGCCCTCACCCCTGCCCTCAACCGGCCGGGTTTGCAGACCGCGCCCCGCGCCCCTAGCTTGAGGGAAAAGAGGAGCCTCCCATGGTCGAGCTGGTCACCGTTCGCTGCCTGTCGGACAACTACGCCTATCTGATCCACGGCGGCGGCCAGACCGCGCTGATCGACGCCCCCGAAGCCGCGCCGATCCTCGCCGAGCTGTCCCGGCGCGGCTGGGGGCTCGACGTGATCCTGCTTACCCATCACCACGACGACCACATCCAGGCGGTCCCCGACATCGTGGCCGCGACCGGGGCCGAGGTCTGGGGCAACGGCGCCGACCGGCACCGGCTGCCGCCGCTCGACCGGGCGCTGGCCCCGGGCGAGGCGGCCGAGGTCTGCGGCGAGGCGCTCGATGTGATCGACGTGCCGGGCCACACGGTCGGCAATGTCGCCTTCCACCTGCCCGGTGCCGGCATGGCCTTCACCGCCGACAGCCTGATGGCGATGGGCTGCGGGCGGATCTTCGAGGGCACCCCCGCGCAGATGTGGGACTCGCTCACCCGCCTCGCGGCGCTGCCGGACGAGACGCTGATCTGCTCGGGCCACGACTACGCCCGCGGCAACGGCGCCTTTGCGCTCGCGGTGGACCCGGACAACGCGGCGCTGCGCGCCCGGCTGGACGCGACGCTGGCGGGGCAGCGCCCGGCCTCGCCCGCGACGCTGGCCGAGGAAAAGGCCACCAACCCGTTCCTGCGCGCCGGCGCGCTCGCGCGACCGGGCGAGGATGCGGGGGCGGCCTTCGCCCGGCTCAGGGCCGAAAAGGACGGGTTCCGTGGATGACCGGGGCCGGGTTGAAAACGCCGGGGTGTGATCACATCTGCACCATCAGCCGCATCTTCGGCCCGCGGGGTCCAGAAACCCCTTGCGCCGCGCCGGAATGCACCAATTCTTAATCGTATCGTGACAGTCTGGTCAGGTGGGTGCCCAAGCGCCCAGACCGCCAGCCGACTGACAGGAGCAGGAAGTGCCGTCATTCTCGACCACGCTGGAACAGGCGATCCATGCCGCGCTGTCGCTGGCCAACCAACATCGGCATGAGCTGGCGACCCTCGAACATCTGCTGCTCGCGCTCACCGAAGAGCCCGATGCCGTCCGCGTCATGCGGGCCTGCAACGTGGACCTGGCCGAGCTGCGCCGGCTGCTGACCGATTTCATCGAGGACGATCTCTCGACGCTGATCACCGACGTGGAAGGGTCCGAGGCGGTGCCGACCGCGGCCTTCCAGCGGGTGATCCAGCGCGCCGCGATCCATGTGCAGAGCTCGGGCCGCAACGAGGTCACGGGCGCGAACGTGCTGGTGGCGATCTTCGCCGAGCGCGAATCGAATGCCGCGTTCTTCCTGCAGGAACTCGACATGAGCCGCTATGACGCGGTGAACTTCATCGCCCACGGGGTGGCCAAGAACCCCTCGTTCAGCGAGCCGCGCACCGTGCAGGGCGCGCAGTCCGAGTCGGCGAAGACCGAGGAAAAACCCTCGGGCAAGGACGATTCGGCGCTGGCTAAATACTGCGTGGACCTTAACGCCAAGGCGTCCGAGGGCGACGTGGACCCGCTGATCGGCCGCGCCGATGAGGTCGAGCGCTGCATCCAGGTGCTTTGCCGGCGGCGCAAGAACAACCCGCTGCTGGTGGGCGATCCCGGCGTTGGCAAGACCGCCATCGCCGAGGGGCTGGCGCTCAAGATCACCCGTGGCGAGACGCCGGACGTGCTGTCGGGGGCCACGATCTTCTCGCTCGACATGGGGGCGCTGCTGGCCGGTACCCGCTATCGCGGCGACTTCGAGGAGCGGCTGAAGGCCGTAGTGAAGGAGCTGGAAGAGCATCCCGACGCGATCCTCTTCATCGACGAGATCCACACGGTGATCGGCGCGGGCGCGACCTCGGGCGGGGCGATGGACGCCTCGAACCTGCTCAAGCCGGCGCTGGCGGGCGGCAAGCTGCGCTGCATGGGCTCGACCACCTACAAGGAATACCGCCAGCACTTCGAGAAGGACCGGGCGCTGAGCCGGCGGTTCCAGAAGATCGACGTGAACGAGCCCTCGGTCCCGGACGCGATCAAGATCCTCATGGGGCTGAAGCCGAGCTTCGAGAAGCACCACGACCTGCGCTATACCTCCGAGGCGATCAAGTCGGCGGTGGAGCTCGCGAGCCGCTACATCAACGACCGCAAGCTGCCCGACAGCGCCATCGACGTGATCGACGAGGCGGGGGCGGCCCAGCACGTCGTGGCCGAAAGCCGGCGCCGCAAGGTGATCTCGCCCAAGGAGATCGAGGCGGTCGTCGCCAAGATCGCGCGGATCCCGCCCAAGAACGTCTCGAAGGACGATGCCGAGGTGCTGCGCGATCTCGAGAAGACCCTCAAGCGGCTGGTGTTCGGGCAGGATTCGGCGATCGAGGCGCTGGCGTCCTCGATCAAGCTCGCGCGGGCAGGTTTGCGCGAGCCGGAAAAGCCGATCGGCAACTACCTGTTCGCCGGCCCGACCGGGGTCGGCAAGACCGAGGTCGCCAAGCAGCTCGCCGCGACGCTGGGGGTGGAACTGCTGCGCTTCGACATGAGCGAATACATGGAGAAGCACGCCGTCAGCCGCCTGATCGGCGCGCCGCCCGGCTATGTCGGCTTCGACCAGGGCGGGCTGCTGACCGACGGGGTGGACCAGCATCCGCACTCGGTGCTGCTGCTTGACGAGATCGAGAAGGCGCACCCGGATGTCTACAACATCCTGTTGCAGGTGATGGACCACGGCAAACTGACGGACCACAACGGCCGGCAGGTCGATTTCCGCAACGTGATCCTGATCATGACCTCGAACGCCGGGGCCGCGGACCAAGCCAAGGCCGCCATCGGCTTCGGCCGCGACCGCCGCGAGGGCGAGGACAAGGAGGCGATCGAGCGCACCTTCACGCCCGAGTTCCGCAACCGTCTGGATGCGGTGATCTCGTTCGCGCCGCTTTCGCGCGACGTGATCGTGCAGGTGGTCGAGAAGTTCATCCTCCAGCTCGAGGCGCAGCTGATGGATCGCAACGTCCACATCGAGCTGACCGACGAGGCGGCGAACTGGCTGGCCGAAAAGGGCTACGACGACCGCATGGGCGCCCGCCCGCTCGGCCGGGTGATCCAGGAGACGATCAAGAAGCCGCTTGCCGAAGAGCTTCTGTTCGGCCGTCTGACCAAGGGTGGCGTGGTCAAGGTGCGGATCGAGGACGACAAGCCGGTGTTCGACATCGAGGGCCCAGGCTCGCCCCGCCTCGGCCGCGACCGGACGCCGTTGCTGACGGCGGAGTAAGAGGCGGGCCGGGCTGATCCTGGCTCGGCCGGTAACGGTCGGCCGAGATGTGGACTGATCTTGAAGCTGCCGCGGTCCCTTGGGGGCCGCGGCAGTTTTTTTGTGGGGCACAAGCGGAGGGCGGGGCAGGCCGTCCCCTCCGGCGAGGCTAGTGAGGGCGGCCGGTGACGGCGACCACGCGGCTTGTCTACACCGTGCAGATCGGACGCACATTAGGGTTATCGAATCGTGTTCTTCTGCGCTGCTCCATACGCCCGCTGCGTCTTCGCTTGGACCGCGCAACAACGACGGTCGGGCTTTCCTATCTCCGGAGAAAGCGCCCGCAGCTCCATTAAACTGAGTAATAAAACAAGCTGGGTGCGTTGTCGGTTCTGGCCTTAATGGGATTTATCGGGCGACTTTACCGGATGTTGGCGCAAGCGTGGAGATCGACATGCGACGCAGAAATCTACTCATGATCTTGGCCGCAGGCTTGGCTCTGCCTCTCGCCGGACACGCGCAGGCGGGCAATCCATTGCGGGCTGCGTTCATGGCGATATCGGAGCGGCAGCGCCGTACCGTTCAAGAGGAACTCAAGACCGCAGGCTTCTATGAGGGCCGGGTCGACGGGTCTTACGGGCCGGGCACCGAGCGTGCGCTGGCAGAGGCAGCCGCGTTCATCAGCGAGAACAGTCGAGGAGAGGCCCGGTACGATCTTCGCTCCGAGGCCGGAATCCGCGCGTATCTGAGCGATCTGGCCGACGGAACGGCCGCCGCGTGGCTCTACGGCGAGGGCGATGAGGCCGATCTCTCGGTTTCTGGTTGACCGGCCCCGCAGCCGCGACGCGGGCGGCGGCTTGCCTCTTCGCGTTGACCGTAGTGGCGAGGGTTAGACTGCTGGGCATCACGATCGTGTCGGCTATCCCACCCACAGGCCGGTGAGCAGGTTCGCAGGTGAGCAGGTGAGCAGGTGAGCAGGTGAGGCTCGGTCAAATGCGGAGATCGGTGAACGCTCATCTGAAGCTGCGGCATCGTTCGTGCGTTGCAGCCGGTACCGCTGAAGTCGGACGACCGAGACGCACGCAGTGGCTCCGGTTGCACCGCTTAGAGTCCGCCGCAGAGCATCGCTCGGGATCAGCCGCCGCTCGGGCTGCGATCCGCCCGCGCACCCCTGGCCCTCAGTGTCTCAACCGCACCGCCCCCGCCCGCGCTTTACCCGCCCAACCCCTCACCAGCATCAATCGCCAGCACCGCCTCGGCCATGACCTCGGCGCCGATGGCGATGGCGTCGGGCTCGGCCCATTCCTCGGGGCAGTGCGAGCGCCCTCCTCGGCAGGGTACGAAGACCATCGCCGCCGGTGCGATCCGGGCCATGAAGGCCGCGTCGTGGCCCGCGCCCGAGACCATGCGGCAGTGGCTGGCGCCGACCCGGTCGGCGGCGGCGGCAAGCGTTTCGACGAGCCCCGCGTCCATTGGCATCGGCTGGTTGTCCGACAGCAGCCGCGCGGTGCCGGTGATCCCGGCGGGCTGGTCTGCGACGCGGGCCTCGACCCAGGCGAGGAAATCCTGCATCGCCGCGCGTTCGGGCGCGCGCGCGTCGATGAGCAGGCGGGCGCGACCGGGGACGACGTTCGCTGCCCCCGGCTCGATCGCAAACTCGCCGACCGTGGCGGTGAAATGGCCGCGGGCGGCGCGGGCGGTGGCCTCGGCGTCGATCTGCCCGATCAGGGCGGCGGCCGCGACCAGCGCGTCGGCGCGGCGGCCCATCGGCACGGTCCCGGCGTGGTCGGCCTGACCGGTCAGCACCACCTCGATGCGCTCGATCCCGGCGATGGCGGTAACGAGGCCAAGGTCAATCGGGCCGCTTTCGAGCACGGTCCCCTGCTCGATGTGCAGTTCCAGAAAGGCGCGGATGCCGGTCGCGGGCTCGAGCCGCTCGGGGTCGCCGCCCACGTCGTGCAGCGCCTGCGCCAGCGTGCGGCCCTCGTGGGTCAGGCCCAGCCAGGCCTCGGGGCGCACGCCCGCCATGGCCCGCGAGCCGATGCAGGAGACGCCGAAGACCGAGACCTCCTCGGCCAGGAAATCCACCACGGCGAGGTCGTGCCGCAGGGCGATGCCGCGCTCGGCCAGCATCCGCACCACCTCGAGCGCCGCGATCACCCCCGCCGTGCCGTCGAAGCGGCCGCCGTCCGGGACGGTGTCCGAGTGGCTGCCGAGCATGATCGTCCCGAGCCCCGGCTCGGTGCCGGCGCGGGTGCCGATCAGGTTGCCGCCGGCGTCGGTCCTGAGGCTCAGTCCGGCGCGCGTGAATGCGCCCGCGACCCAGGCGCGCCCCTCGTCGAAGCGCGGCGAGAAGGCGCGCCGGGTCCACGGGCGGTCCGGGTCGGTGATCGCCGCGAGGGCCGTCAGGTCGGCCTCGATCCGGTCGGGGCTGACGCGCAGGTTGCGGGGCGGCAGGGTGGGGGCGGGGGTCGCGTCGGGCATGTGGGGCCTCGGGTTCAGCGCCCCGGTGCGGGGCCGGGTGTCGTTCTAGCGGCCCCGCCGGGGCGGCGCGAGCCCCCTACCCCGCGAGCAGCGCCGCGTTGCCGCCGGCGGCCGTGGTATCGACGCAAAGATGCCGCTCGTGGACCGCGTGCGCCCGGTCGGGCATCGCCGTGACCAGCGGCAGGATCGGACCCGGCCGCCCCGCGAGCGCCTGGGCATAGTCCCGCGCCGTCTCGGCATCGCCCCACCAAAGCACGCCTGAGAACCCGTCGAGCCGCGCCAGCGCCGCGGGCTCGACCCGCCCGGCCACCGTCACCGCCCGGCCGCCGAGCGCCCTCACCGCGTCGGCCTGCGCCTCGGCCGCCGCCCGGCCGGGGCCGAGGCACAGAAGCGGCGGGCGCGGCGTGAGGCTCAGCCGGTTCAGCTCGCCCGTGGGGCCGGGCATGAGCCGCGTCTCGACCGGCGCCGCAGGTCCCGGGGCGGCCAGCGCCGCCGCGACATCGGCCGGCGCCGCCACGCCATCCGGCGTGCCCGCCGCCGCCCCCGGCTCGGGCGCGTAGAACCGGGGCAGGTAGAGCGGCCCGCCCGCCTTGGGGCCGGTCCCCGACAGCCCCTCGCCACCGAAGGGCTGGCTGCCCACCACCGCGCCGATCTGGTTGCGGTTGACGTAGAGGTTGCCGGCGTGGACCGCGTCCGTCACCTCCTGCACGCGGCCGTCGATGCGGGTGTGCAGGCCGAAGGTCAGCCCGTAGCCGCGGGCGTTGATGTCGTCCACCACCCGGTCGAGATCCTCGGCCGCGAAGCGCGCGACGTGCAGCACCGGGCCGAACACCTCGCGGTCGAGATCGCCGATGCCGCCGACCTCGATCAGCGTGGGCGGGATGAAATGCCCGCCCGCGGGGGCCGCGACCTGATGGGCGATGCGGCGCCCGGCGAGGTAGTCCGCGATCCCCTCCTGCGCGTCGGCGTCGATCACCGGGCCCACGTCGGTCTCGAGCCGGGCGGGGTCGCCGACCCTGAGCTCGTCCATCGCGCCCGCGATCATCTCGGTCAGCGGGGCGGCAATGTCGTCCTGCACATAAAGGCAGCGCAGCGCCGAGCAGCGCTGCCCGGCCGAGCGAAAGGCCGAGGCGACCACGTCGCGCACCGCCTGCTCGGGCAGGGCGGTCGAATCGACGATCATGGCGTTGAGCCCGCCGGTCTCCGCGATCAGCGGCGAGCCGGGGGCGAGGTGCTCGGTCATCGCCCGGGCGATGGTCTGCGCGGTCTCGGTCGAGCCGGTGAACACCACCCCCGCCACCCGCGGGTCCGAGGTCAGCGCCGCCCCGACCGTGCCGCCCTGCCCCGGCAGCAGTTGCAGCGCCGCAGGCGGCACGCCGGCCGCGTGCAGCAGCCGCACGGCGATGGCGGCGACGAGCGGGGTCTGCTCGGCGGGCTTGGCCAGCACCGCATTGCCCGCCATCAGCGCCGCCGCAATCTGGCCGGTGAAGATCGCCAGCGGGAAGTTCCACGGGCTGATCGCCGCGATGATCCCGCGGGGCGGGCGGTCCACGCCCTCGCCCTCGGCGGCGTAGTAGCGCAGGAAATCCACCGCCTCGCGCAGCTCGCCCACCGCGTCGGCGCGGGTCTTGCCCGCCTCGCGGGTCAGCGCCGCGAAGATCGGGCCGAAGTTCGCCTCATAGAGGTCGGCGGCGCGGCGCAGGGCGGCGGCGCGGGCGGCGGGCGGGGCGTCCCACGGGCGGGCGTCGGCGAGGGCGCGGGCGACGGTCGCGGCGTCGGCCTCGGTCACCTGTGCCACGGTCTCGCCGGTGGCGGGGTTGCGCACCGGCTGCACCGTGCCGGTCGGGGCCGAGACGGTCAGCGGCGCCGCATCGGGCACCGTCACGTCGCGCGCCGCGTCGATCCGCGCCAGCGTGGCCGCATCGCTGAGGTCGAAGCCCCGCGCGTTCACCCGCCCGGCGCCGAAGATCGCCGCCGGCGCCGCGAGGCCCTTGGGCGCCCGCGCCTCGGCCAATGCCGCGAAGGGGTCGCGGGCGATCTCGGCCGGGGTCACGCTCTCGTCGACGATCTGGTGGACGAACGACGAGTTCGCGCCGTTCTCGAGCAGTCGCCGCACGAGATAGGCCAGCAGGTCGCGGTGCGCGCCGACCGGCGCATAGATGCGGCAGCGGCCCTTCGTCTCGCGCAGGACGATGTCGTGCAGCCGCTCGCCCATGCCGTGCAGGCGCTGGAACTCGAACCGGATGTCGCCCGCCATCTCGAGCACGGCGGCCACGGTCTGGGCGTTGTGGGTGGCGAACTGCGGATAGATCCGGTCGGCCATGCCGATCAGCTTGCGCGCGTTGGCGAGATAGCTCACGTCGGTCGCGGTCTTCGAGGTGAAGAGCGGAAAGTCGGGCAGCCCCTCGACCTGCGCGCGCTTCATCTCGGTGTCCCAATAGGCGCCCTTGACCAGCCGGACCATGATCCGCCGGTCAAGCCGCGTGGCCAGCGCATGAAGCCAGTCGATGACCAGCCCGGCGCGCTTGCCGTAGGCCTGCACCACCACACCGAACCCGTCCCAGCCGGCGAGGCTTGCGTCCGACAGCACCGCGCGGATGACCTTGAGCGAGAGCACCAGCCGGTCCTGTTCCTCGGCGTCGATGTTCATCCCCATGCCGGCCGCCTTTGCGGCCTGGGCGAGGCGCAGGACGACGGGCACCAGCTCCTCCATCACCCGCGCTTCCTGCGCGACCTCATAGCGGGGGTGCAGCGCCGAGAGCTTGATCGAGATGCCGGGGTTCTGCGCCACGTCCGGCTTGTCGCAGGCGCGCGCGATGGCGGCGATGGCGTCGGCATAGGCGGTCTCATAGCGGGCGGCGTCGGCGGCGGTCATCGCGGCCTCGCCCAGCATGTCGTAGCTGTAGCTGTAGCCCTGCGCCTCGCGCGTCCGGGCGCGGTCGAGCGCGGCCTCGATGGTCGCGCCCAGCACGAACTGGCGCCCCATCTCCTTCATCGCGCGGGTCACGGCGGCGCGGATCACCGGCTCGCCCAGCCGCCTGAGCGCGCCGCGCAGCGTCCCGGCGATGCCGCCCTGCGCGTCGTCCAGCACCTTGCCGGTCAGCATCAGCGCCCAGGTCGAGGCGTTGACGAGGCTCGAGGACGCCTCACCCAAGTGCTTGCCCCAGTCCGAGGGGGCGATCTTGTCCTCGATCAGCGCGTCGATGGTGTCGCGGTCGGGGACTCGCAGCATCGCCTCGGCCAGGCACATCAGCGCCACGCCCTCGCGGGTCGACAGCCCGTATTCCGACAGGAAATGCTCCATCAGCGAGGGCTTGGCCTCGGCGCGGATGCGGCGGACGAGGTCCTCGGTCCGCGCGGTGATGCGGGCGCGCGCCTCGGGCGACGGGGCGGCCGTGGCGAGGTCGGCCAGAAGCGCGGCCTCGTCGCGGAACTTGGCGTCGGTGGTGAAGCGGTCGAGGTCGGGCAGGCTCATGGTCGGGCATCCGCGCGAATGGGGTTCAGGCCCGGATATAGGACGTTGCCTCTGGACGATCCGACCAAAGATGGCGAGGATGACAGGCGATCGGACCATATTGGGGGCGCCGGACTGACATGACCGACCAGCTCGACGCCGCGAACCGCAAGATCCTGCGCGAGCTGGTGGCGAACGCGCGGATTCCGATCAGTGAACTCGCCCGCAAGGTCGGGCTGTCCAAGACGCCCGTGGCGCAGCGCATCCGCGCGCTCGAGGCGATGGGGCTGATCACCGGCTACCGCGCGATGCTGTCGCCGCTGAAGCTGGGGCTGACCCACGTCACCTTCATGCAGGTGCGGCTGTCGGACACGCGGCAGAAGGCGCTCGAGCAGTTCAACGCCGAAGTCCGCGCCATCCCCGAGATCGAGGAGTGCTACATGATCGCCGGCGGCTTCGACTATCTGCTCAAGGTCCGGTCGCGCGACATGATCGAGTTCCGCCGCCTGATGGCCGAGCGCATCTCGGCGCTGCCCCATGTCGCCGCCACCTCGAGCTTCGTGGCGATGGAGGCGGTGGTCGAGCAGGGCTGGACCCCAAGCTGAGCCGCGGCCGCGCGGCAGCGCTGCCGTCGGCCATTGCCCTCACCCCCTCTGCGGGCTAGGTGGCAAGGGACGACCGCGCCGTGCGGTCCGGGCCGCGGGCCCTGCCCCGACGGCAGCCCGGCCCGGGGGCCAGACGGCGCACGAGGCGGCACGGGAAGGGACGGCCCATGGAAATCTTTACCGCAGCCGGGTTCACGGCGCTGCTGCAGGTCATCGCCATCGACCTGGTGCTGGCGGGCGACAACGCCATCGTCATCGGCCTTGCCGCCGCCGGCCTGCCGCGCGAGCAGCGCAACAAGGCGATCCTCGTGGGCATCATCGCGGCCACGGTGCTGCGGATCTTCTTTGCCCTCATCACCACGCAGCTTCTGGCCATCAAGGGCCTGCTGCTGGTCGGCGGCCTGCTGCTGCTCTGGGTCTGCTACAAGATGTTCCGCGAGCTGCGCGCCGGCCACCCCGACCCCGAGCATCTGGAAGAGGTGATCGCGGGCGACGGCGACAACGTGGTGACGGCGACCGGCAAGGCGCCTCCGCGCAAGACATTCGCCCAGGCCGCGATGCAGATCGTCATCGCCGACGTGTCGATGTCGCTCGACAACGTGTTGGCGGTGGCGGGGGCGGCGCATGGGCACACGACGGTGCTGATCGTCGGGCTGGTGCTCTCGATCGCGCTGATGGGCCTAGCCTCGACCTGGATCGCGCGGGTCATCAACCGCTATCCGTGGATCGCATGGGCGGGCCTGCTGGTGATCCTCTATGTCGCGCTCAAGATGATCTACGAGGGCAGCCACCAGCTCGGCTGGATCTGAGGCCGCCCCTTCCCGCCCACTGACCCCGGCCCGGCGCCTGCCGCGGCCGGGGTTTCTCGTTCGGGGGCGAGGCCGGTGGGGCCGCTCAGCGCAGCAGGCCGGGGTCCGGGCCGAGCGCGAGGCCGGGGAAGATGCGGTCCTCGATCACCCCCGGCGCGATGCCGAAGAGCCCGCGCAGCGCCCAGCCGGCATAGGCGCGCACGTCGCGCGTGGGCATCAGGTCGCGGTCCTGGTAGAGCGCGCCCTCGCCCAGCCCCGGCCAATCGCCGAGCACCCGCCCCCCGCGCACCGCCCCGCCGGCGAACAGCATCGCGCCCCCGGTGCCGTGGTCGGTCCCGCCCGAGCCGTTCTCGCGCGCGGTGCGGCCGAACTCGGTCAGGGCGAGGACCGCGGTGCGCGACCAGTTCGGGCCAAGCCCCTCGCGGAGGGTCAGCACCGCCTCGGCCAGCTGGCCCAGCGGGCGGGTGATGACCTGCGCCTGCCGGGCGTGGCTGTCCCAGCCGGTGAGCGAGAAGGCCGCGATCCGGGTCGCGCCGTTGAGCCGCCCGGCGGCAAAGGCCGCGAGCCGCGCCCCCTCGCCCTGCGGGCCGCCGCGGCGTCCCTCGCCCGCCATCGCGCCGGTCCCGCCGATCAGCGCCGCATCGGCGGCCGCGTCGCGGAACAGCGGGTCGTCGTGATAGACCTCGGCCAGAAGCCGCTGCGCCTGCGGGGTCAGCGCCAGCCGCGCCTCGGGCGCCCAACTCAGCGCATGGGCCGGGCCCGAGAGGATCAGCATCTCCTCGGTGCCGACCGAATAGGCGGTCTCGGCGGTGGCGCCCGGGATCGCGGCCAGCAGGCGGTTCAGCCAGCCGCCCTTCTGCTGGTCGATGGGCAGGTCGTTGCCTGTCCCCGCCTCGAGCAGGTCCTGCCCGTCGAAATGGCTGCGCTTGTCGCGGTAGGGCGTAGCCGCGGCGTGGGCGAAGCCCAGCTCTCCGGCCTGCCAGAGCGGCATGAGGTCGGCCAGCGCCGGATGCAGCGCATAGAACCCGTCGAGGTCATGCGCCCCGCCCGCCGGCCCCACCGACAGCGCCGGGCGCAGCGCCCTGAGCGCCGGGTCGCCGTAGGGCTGCACCACGTCGAGCCCGTCCATCGCCCCCCTGAGCACGATGACCACGAGCCGGTTCTCGCCCGGCACGGCGGCAAGGCTGATGGTGCTGAGCCACGGGTGGGCCGCCGCCGAACAGGCGGCGAGCGTGGCGGCCCTCAGGAAGCTGCGGCGGGTGGGCATGGCGTCCCCCTTTCAGCGGCGGTTGAAGTCGGTCGAGGCGAGGACCAGCGCCACCCCCTCCCGCACCGTCTCGGCCCGCGGGACGGCGGCGGCCAGCGTCTCGGACGCGCTGCCGCCGAGGGCGGTGTCGATCAGCGCGCGGGGGTCGGGCAGCGGATCGACGAAGCGCGCGGGCACCCTCAGCGCCCAGTCGATCCGGGCCGCGAGCGTCTGCGGCGTGATCCAGTCGGCGGCGGCCTCGGGCCAGCCATCGGGGCCGCGGGCGCGGACGAAGGGCTGGCCCATGCGGGCGAGCGGCGCCCAGAGCAGGCGGTTGGCGTCGGGCGGCGCCAGCGCCAGCACCTCGGCCCCCGTCACGCCGAGCGCGCGCAGCCCGGCCACCACTAAGTCGAAGGGCTGGCGCGCCTTGGCCCGGAACGTCGCGGAAAGGTCGGGGTGGCCCGCCAGAACCGCGTTGACCTGTGCCAGATCGCCGCCGCTGCCGCGCAGGGTCGCGGCGAGATCCTCGACCAGCCCCGCAGGCGGGTCATCGGCGGCGAAATGAATGGCGAGCTTGCGGGCCAGATGCGCCGCCGTGGCCAGGGCGGCGGCGAGGTCGCCGAGCGCGCGGGCGATCTCGGCCAGCCCGTCGCGGTCGTCTCCGCCGTAGCGGCGACCCAGCACCGTCTCGGCCCCCGGCTCGGCCATCTGCGGGCGGTAGGGCACCGGGTTGCGGGGGTTGAAGCTGAGGCCGGTGAAGAGCTCGGCCAGCGCCCGCACGTCGCCCTGCGCGTAAGGCGCCCCGACCCCGAGCGTGTGCAGCTCGAGCACCTCGCGCGCGAGGTTCTCATTCAGCCCCAGCCGCTCGCGCGACCGCCGGATGGCCGCGCGCGAGTTCGGCCCGACGCTGCTGGTCTGGTTGAGATAGACGAGCATCATCGGGTGGGTGACGGCGGCCACCACCATGTCGCCCAAGCGCCCGCCGAGATTCGGGCGGATCGCCTCATCGACCAGCGCGGCGGACAGCAGGTGCTGCGGCGGGTTCTGCGGCACGGTGGTGAAGTGATCGGCCCAGAACTGCACGAGCCGCTCGCCGAACCCCGAGGGCGCGTCGAGCGCCCGCGCGATCCGCCGTTGCAGCACGACTAGCCGCTGCTGGTCGATCGCATCGGCCAGCGCCTTGTAGCCCGCAGGGTCGAGCGTGCCCGCGTCCCGCGCCTTGCGCGCGTCGTCGAGGCGGATGATCGCGGCGGTCGCCTCGGCCCGTGTCCAGCCGTCCGGGCGGGCGGCGTCCGCGACCCCCGCGAGCACGCCCGCGAGGTCCGCAGGCGGGGCCATGCGCGGCGAGAGGCCGAAGCCCAGCCGGATCGCGGCGAGGGCGGGATAGTCGGGCGGGCGCATCGGCGCGACCTCGGGCGCGGGCTGCGCCCCTGCCGTTATCGCAGGGCGGGGGCGGGCGCGCACCCGCCCTCACGCAAAGCTGATGCGCGGCGGGCGGCAACCCGCCTGCCGCTCAGCCAGGGCCGAGGGCGCCGGACGCTCAGGCGTCCTTCGGCAGCACCCGCAGGCGCAACTCGCGCAGCTGCTCGTTCGTGGGCTCGCTCGGCGCGCCCATCATCAGGTCCTCGGCGCGCTGGTTCATCGGGAACATGATGACCTCGCGGATGTTGCTCTCGTCGGCGAGCAGCATCACGATCCGGTCGATCCCCGCGGCGCAGCCGCCGTGCGGCGGGGCGCCATAGCGGAACGCCTTGACCATCCCGCCGAAGCGCTTCTCGACCTCGTCGCGGCCGTAGCCGGCCAGCTCGAAGGCCTTGAACATGATCTCGGGCGTGTGGTTGCGGATGCCGCCCGAGATCAGCTCGTAGCCGTTGCAGGCGAGGTCATACTGCCACGCGTGGACTTTGAGCGGGTCGCCATTGAGCGCCTCGAGCCCACCCTGCGGCATCGAGAAGGGGTTGTGCGAGAAGTCGATCTTGCCGTCGTCGCCGCGCTCGTACATCGGGAAATCGACGATCCAGGCGAACTTGAACTGGTTCTCGTCAATCAGGCCCAGTTCGCGGCCGATCTCGGTCCGGGCGCGGCCGGCGACGGCCTCGAAGTCGGCCGGCTTGCCGCCGAGGAAGAACGCCGCGTCACCCTCGCCCAGCCCGAGCTGGGTGCGGATCGCCTCGGTCGGCTCGGCCCCTAGCGCCTTGGCGATCGGGCCCGCGGCCTCGGTCGAGCCGTCCTCGGCCTTGCGCCAGAAGATATACCCCATCCCCGGCAGGCCCTGCGCCTGTGCGAAGGCGTTCATCCGGTCGGCGAACTTGCGCGAGCCGCCGGTCGGCGCGGGAATGGCGCGGACCTCGGTGCCGTCCTGCTCGAGAAGCTTGGCGAAGATGCCGAAGCCCGAGCCGCGGAAATGCTCGGAGACGTCCTGCATCTCGATCGGGTTGCGCAGGTCGGGCTTGTCGGTGCCGTATTTGCGCAGGCTCTCGACATAGGGGATCAGCGGCCAGTCGGCGTCCACCCGGCGGCCGCCGCCGAAGGTCTCGAACAAGCCCTGGATCACCGGCTGGACGGCGGCGAAGACGTCCTTCTGCTCGACGAAGGACATCTCGATGTCGAGCTGGTAGAAGTCGGTGGGCGAGCGGTCGGCGCGCGGGTCCTCGTCGCGGAAGCAGGGCGCGATCTGGAAGTAGCGGTCGAAGCCCGCGACCATGATCAGCTGCTTGAACTGCTGGGGCGCCTGCGGCAGGGCGTAGAACTTGCCCGGATGCAGCCGCGAGGGCACGAGGAAGTCGCGCGCGCCCTCGGGCGACGAGGCGGTGATGATCGGGGTCTGGAACTCGGTGAAGCCCGCGTCCCACATCGCGTCGCGCAGCCACTTGATGACGCGGGAGCGCAGCATGATGTTGGCGTGCAGCGACTCGCGCCGCAGGTCGAGGAAGCGATAGGCGAGGCGGGTTTCCTCGGGGTAGTCCTGGTCGCCGAAGACCGGCAGCGGCAGCTCGTCGGCCGGGCCGAGGATGGCCACGTCGGTGGCGTAGACCTCGATCTCGCCGGTGGGCAGCTTGGGGTTCACCAGCGCCGCGTCGCGCAGCTTGACGCGCCCGTCGATGCGGATGACCGTCTCGGCGCGCAGCTTTTCCAGCGTGGCAAAGGCGGGGCTGTCGGTGTCGGCGATCACCTGGGTCATCCCGTAGTGGTCGCGCAGGTCGATGAACAGCACGCCGCCGTGGTCGCGGACCCGGTGGACCCAGCCCGACAGGCGGACGGTCTGGCCGGCGTCGGCCGCGGTCAGGGCGCCGCAGGTGTGGGTGCGGTAGGCGTTCATCGGGCTGTCCTTTGTTGTCCGCAGCGCTTCAACGCCGCAGGGCGCGCGGTGTCAAGCCGCAGGACCCGGGCGCCGGCCGGGACGCGCCGGATATTTGCCGACGAGCGCGGGTGCGGCGGTGCTCAGAACGGCCGCACCACGTTGCCGGAATAGAAGAACGCCCCCATCCCGACGACGAAAAGCACGTTGCCGGCGATGGCGTGGGCGACCCACGCGGCCGGGAACCCGCGCTGCTGGTAGAGGCGGGCGAAGATCAGCCCGCCCACGAAGGTCATCACCGCCACGACCGCCGACCAGTACATGAGGTGGGCAAAGGAAAACACCGCCGCGTTCACCAGCCGGGCGCTGCGCGCGCTGCCCATCAGGGGGGCGTAGCGGTGGAAGTAGAGGGCGCGGAAGATCAGCTCCTGCGGCAGCGCCGAGAGCAGCGGGTAGAAGATCAGGATGAACGGCACGAAGCGCAGCCACGCGCGCGAGGTGTTGATCTCGAACCCCGGATGGGTGGCTACCATGATCGCGTAGCCGGTCAGCCCCACGCCGAGGCCGAACAGCGCCATGCGGCCCCAGCGGATCCGGCGCCAGCCGCGGACGAGCTCGCGCCAGTCGAACTCTCCGGTCCACCAGATCAGCGCCAGCCCGGCGAGGGTGAAGCCGAAGAGCGCCGGGAACAGCCCGCGCGGCGGCAGGAACAGCGCCATGGCCAGCGGCGCGCCGATGAAGAGGACGAGGAACTCGGCCCAGCGTCCGGCGCGCTGCATGGGATCAGCGCTGCGACCGGGAGGCCACCCAGCGGTTCCACTG
Source organism: Paracoccus sanguinis (assembly GCF_012689545.1). Classification (NCBI taxonomy): domain Bacteria; kingdom Pseudomonadati; phylum Pseudomonadota; class Alphaproteobacteria; order Rhodobacterales; family Paracoccaceae; genus Paracoccus; species Paracoccus sanguinis. The sequence continues at coordinate 3,031,438 of NZ_CP051542.1, read as the reverse complement.
GGCGCGGCTGCCGGCAAAGGCGTTCAGATCGACGTTGCCGCCGAAGCCCGGGGACGTCCCCGTGCCGGTGTACTGCCAGAAGGTCCAGCGCTGGCCGGGATAGATCCGCGACGGGTGATCGGCGACCGAGCGTAGCCAGAACTCGGCCCTGACCTGCCCCAGCGCGTTGTCGTGGTAGAAGTCGACGGTGGTGTAGATGACCGGCCGCTGCCCGTAGTAATTGCCGACGATGGTCAGGAAGGTGTTGATCTCGCGGTGCACCTCGGCGGGGCTCGGGCGGAAGCGGCAGGTCCGCGACTGGTGGTTCCACTCGAGGTCCAGCACCGGCGGCAGCGCGCCGCGTTCACGCGGGACGTTGGCGATGAACCACGCCGCCTGCTCGGCGCCCGAGCGGCAGAAGTAGTAGAAGTGATAGGCGCCGCGCGGGATGCCGGCCTGCCCGGCCCCGGCCCAGTAGGTGCGGAACGCGGGGTCCGAGTGGTCAGCGCCCTCGGTCGCCTTGATGAAGGCAAAGCTGATCCCGGCCCGGCGGGCGGCGTGCCAGTCCACGTTGCCCTGATAGCGCGAGACGTCGACGCCGTGGACCTGGTGGTTGTAGGGGTGGCCCGAGGTCCAGACATGGGGCGCGCTGTCGCCGAGCGCGGGGACCGCGCCGCCGACGAAGCCGCCCTGCACCGACTGGCCCGAGCCGATGCTCGCGTCCGTCACCACGTGGCGCGTGCTGCTGCCCCCGCAGCCTGCCAGCGCCGTCACCGCCGCCAGCGCGACCGCCTTGATCCAGAGTTTCATGCGTCCCGCCTCGATCCCGTATTTCTTCTTTTGCCCGGGACTATTCCACAGCCCCGCGGCAAACGCCAAGCGGACCCGGCGGCGGCGGTCAGGCGGGGCCGTTCACGAAACCGTCAGCGGCCGCGCGGGGTCAGTTCATGTCGGGCACCATCTTGCCCGGGTTCATGATGTTGTTGGGGTCGAGCGCCCGCTTGATCGTGCCCATCACGGCCCAGGCGGGGCCGTGCTGCGCCTCCATCAGGTTCCGCTTGCCGACCCCGATGCCGTGCTCGCCGCTGATCGTGCCGCCCACGGCGAGCGCGCGGTGCGCCATCCGCTCGGCCACGCCCTTGGCAATGGCGATCTCGGCCTGGTTGCCGGGCTCGAGCAGCATCAGCACGTGGAAGTTGCCGTCGCCCACGTGCCCCACCACGTCCCCGATCAGCCCCGAGGCGTGCATGTCGGCCGAGGCCGCCGCCACCGCCGCCGGCAGCTCGGACATCGGCACGCAGATGTCGGTGCTGATCCCGGTAGCCCCGGGGCGCAGCTTCAGCGCCGCGTAATAGGAGGCATGGCGCGCCGCCCACAGCCGGTTGCGCTCTTCGAGGCTGGTGGCCCAGGCGAAGCCCGCGCCGTGATGCTCTTCGGCGATGGCGCCGAAGAGCTCCGCGTCGCGCTTGACCGCCTCGGGGGCGCCGTTGAACTCGACCATCAGATGCGGCTGCTCGGGGTAGTTCGAGCCGAGGTGCAGGTTTACCGCCCGCATCCCGAGCGCGTCCATGAACTCGATCCGCGCCATCGGCACGCCCATCTGCATGGTCTGCGCAACGCAGGTCACCGCGTCCTCGAGCGTCGGGAAGGCGCAGACGGCGGCGGCCACGTCCTCGGGCTGGCCGTGCAGGCGCAGCGTCAGCTCGGTGATGATCCCGAGCGTGCCCTCGGACCCGACGAGCAGCGCGGTCAGGTCATAGCCGGCCGAGGATTTCGCCGCCCGGCTGCCGGTGCGGATGATGGTGCCGTCGGCCAGCACCGCCTCGAGCCCGAGCACGTTCTGCCGCATGGTGCCATAGCGGACCGCGGTGGTGCCGCTGGCGCGGGTCGAGGCCATGCCGCCAAGGCTCGCGTTGGCGCCGGGATCGACGGGGAACATGAGGCCGGTGGCGCGCAGCTCGGTGTTCAGCGCCTCGCGGGTGACGCCGGGCTGGACCACGGCCAGCAGGTCGGCGGGGCGGATGTCAAGCACCCGGTCCATCCGCATCATGTCGAGGACCAGCCCGCCCCGCACCGCGAGCGCGTGCCCCTCGAGCGAGGTGCCGGTGCCCCAGCCGATCACCGGCACGCCGTGGGCGTTGCAGATCTTGAGGACGGCGGAGACCTCTTCGGTCGTCAGCGGCCAGGCGACGGCATCGGGCGGCGGCGCGCTGTGGAACGTCTCGGACGCGCCGTGCAGCGTGCGATCCGATTCGCCGGTGGACAGCCGGTCGCCCAGCACCGCGCGCAGTTCCGAGAGGATGTGATCGGCGATGGGCATGGCTGGGGTCCTCGGGCTCGAGCGGCAGGGGTAACGGCGCGCAGTCTTGCACCCGCGCGGGCCGAGCCTCAACCCCGGATGGCATACCAGATCGGGCGTTGTTTTGCCTCAAATACCCCTGCCCCGCGCCCCAGGCGCGGCGGCAGGCGGTCAGACCGTCAGATCGCCCAGCGGCGCCGTGGCTGCGGCCAGCCAGCCGCGCAAATCGGGGGGCAGCCGCGGCCCGCACTCGGCCGCGACGCGGGCGTGATAGGCGTCGAGCCAGGCGATCTCGGCCCGGCTCAGCATCCCCGGCTCGATCAGGCGCCGGTCGATGGGCACCAGCGTCAGCGTTTCGAACCCCAGAAGGTCGCGCCCGTCCGGGCCGGTCGCCGGCTCGACCGCGATCAGGTTCTCGAGGCGGATGCCCCATTCCCCCTCGCGGTAATACCCCGGCTCGTTCGAGAAGATCATCCCCGGCTCGAGCGGCAGTTCGGACCGGCGCGAGATCCTGAGCGGCCCCTCATGGACGCAGAGCGCCGCGCCGACGCCGTGCCCGGTGCCGTGGTCGAAATCCATCCCCGCCTGCCACAGCGGCGCGCGGGCCACCGCCTCGATGTCGCGCCCGGCGAGGCCGCGCGGAAAGCGCAGCCGCGACAGGCCGATCAGGCCCTGCAGGACGCGGGTATAGGCGTCGCGGGCGGCCTCGGGCGCGGGGCCGACGGCGACGGTGCGGGTGACGTCGGTCGTTCCCATCGGATACTGGCCGCCCGAATCGAGCAGCAGCAGCTCGCCCGACGCCACGGTGCGGTTGCTCGCCTCGGTCACGCGGTAATGCACGATGGCGCCGTTGGGCCCGGCGCCGCTGATCGTGTCGAAGCTGATGTCGATGGCCCCCGCCTCGCGGCGGAAGCCCTCGAGCGCGCGGACCACGTCGATCTCGGAGAAACGGCCGGGGGTCTGGGCGTCGATCCAGGCGAGCACGCGGACCATCGCCACCGCGTCGGCGAGATGGGCGTCGCGCATCCCCTGCAACTCGGCCGCGGTCTTGCGCGCCTTGGGCAGCGCCACCGGGTCGCGGTCCCGCACCACCGTCGCGCCCGCCGCCGTCAGCGCCGTGGCGACCGCCACCGGCGCGCTCTCGGGGTCGATCCGCACAGCGCCCCTCAGGGTCGACAGCGCGGCGGCGAAATCCTCGGGCGGCGCGATGGTGACGGCGTTGCCGAGCGCGGCGCGCACCTCGGGGGTGAACTTCTCGGGCGCGGCGAAGAGCTGCACGGCGCCGGTGTTGTCGATGATGGCGAAGCTCTGGACCACCGGGTTGCGGGGGATGTCGGCGCCCCGCAGGTTCAGCAGCCACGAGATGCTGTCGGGCAGCGTCAGCACCGCCGCCCCCTGCCCCGTGGCCTTCAGGTCAGCCGCCACCTGCGCCCGCCGCGCCTCGGCCGAGGCCCCGGCCAGCGCCTCGGGGTGCAGGCGCGCCGCGCCCACGGGCGGGGCCGGACGGTCGGTCCAGATTGAGTCGACGGGGTTCTCAATGGGGGTCAGCGTGACGCCGCTGCCCTCGAGCTTCGCGGTGAGCGCCTCGATCTCGGTCACGCCGTGCAGCCAGGGGTCGAACCCGACCACCCCGCCTTGCGGCAGCGCCGCGCGCAGCCACTCGGCGGCGCCGGTCTCGGGCCAGTTGACCGGGGTCAGCACCGCCGGATCGGTCTCGGCCCGGACCTGCACCCGGTAGCGGCCGTCGATGAAGACGCCCGCGCGGTCGGCGGTCACGACGGCGAAGCCGGCGCTGCCGGAGAACCCGGTCAGCCAGCGCAGCCGCGCGTCGCAGTCGGCGACGTATTCCCCCTGATGGGCGTCGGCGCGCGGCACCAGCACCGCGTCGAGGCCGCGCGCGGCCATCCACGCCCGCAGCGCGGCGATGCGCGGGGCGGCGTCCGTTGGCGCGCCGCCTGACTCGAAGCTCTGCCAGCCCATCCCGGCCCCCTCAGTTCGACGCCGCCGGACCCAGCAGCGGCGCCGGGTCCGAGGCCCAGCCGTGCCGCGATTGCCCGGTGGCGAGCCCGGCCCGATAGACGGTGTTCATGTAGACCGGATCGAACGGCAGCCCCTGCGGCAACCGCAGCGCCGGCGGCACCGCGGTCACGTGGAAGTCGAAGCCGTCGCGCCGGGCCAGCCGCTCCATCTCGGTGATGTCGACCAGCGACTGCGCCTTGATCATCGTGCTGAGGCTGCGCCCGGCGATGGCCAGCGCGTTCTGCGCCACCGTCTCCGGCTCAGGCGAGAGCTTCGAGTTCCGCACCACCCACATCCGCCGCGGCCCGCGGCGCGGCGGCAGCGTGACCTCGGGCGGATAGGCGAAGACCCCGCGGGTCACGCCGCCGTCCACGTGCATCTCCTGGAAGCGGTGGCCTTCGGCGACGACGTCGATGGCGACCGGCGGGAAGGCCGCGGGGATCGAGGCCGAGGCGAGCAGGATGGCGCGGATCAGGTCGACCCGGTCGGGCTGGCCCGAGGCCGCAATGCGGCCGATGTCCCAGATCACCTGACGCTGCGCGTCGAGGTTGGTCGTGCCGATCAGCAGCATCCGCCCCTTGCGCCGCTCGGCCGCGATCTCGTCCACCATCGCCGGGGTGACGATGGCGGCGATGCGGTCGCGCAAGGGCGAGCTGTCGCCGACCGACGGCGCCCCGGTCAGCACCTGCAGCGGTTTCAGCAGCACCACGTCCGAGCGCCGGGTCTGGGTGTAGGACCGTTTCAGCTCGTTGTCGTAGCGCGGGCCGAGGAACGCGAGCGGCGCGATCAGCGCCCCGGTCGAGACGCCGGTGACCATGTCGAACTCGGGCCGGTCGCCGCGCTGGGTCCAGCCGATCAGCAGCCCGGCGCCGAACGCCCCGCCGTCGCCGCCCCCCGACAGCGCGAGGATGTCCACCGCGTCGGTGCCCCGCAGCCGCGCCAGCGCCGCCGTGCCCAGCGAATCGGTCTGCGCGTCGCTGGGGCCGATGACGTTGCCATAGGCGCGGATGCGGCCGTAGCCGGGCGGCTCGGCCGTCAGCGTCACGGATGCGGGAACCGCGGGCAGGTGGCGCACCGGCCCGAGGTCGCAGGCGGCGGTCGAGAGTGCCGCGGCCAGCAGCACGAGTGTGCGGGCGGCCCGGCCCGCGCGGTTCGCTGTCGTCATCCGGTCCCGGCCCCTGCCTCTCATGCCCATCTTCACCCTCAGCGCCGCGCGCTGCCGGCCAGCGCCCGCGCGCGTTTCCGAGGGTCGCTTTCGAACAGCGCGGCGAGCTGTTCGGTGATCGCCCCCGCCAGCTGCTCGGCGTCGGTGATCGTCACCGCGCGCTGGTAATAGCGGGTCACGTCATGGCCGATGCCGATGGCGATCAGCTCGACCTGACGGCGCTTTTCCACCATCGCGATCACGTCGCGCAGGTGCTTTTCCAGGTAGTTCGCCGGGTTCACCGACAGCGTCGAATCATCGACCGGCGCCCCGTCCGAGATCACCATTAGGATCTTGCGCGCCTCGGTGCGCCGCACCATCCGGCGGTGCGCCCACTCCAGCGCCTCGCCGTCGATGTTCTCCTTCAAGAGCCCCTCTTTCATCATCAGCCCGAGGTTCGGGCGCACCCGCCGCCACGGCGCGTCGGCGGATTTGTAGATGATGTGGCGCAGGTCGTTGAGCCGCCCCGGCGTCGCCGGGCGCCCGGCCTTGAGCCACGCCTCGCGGCTCTGCCCGCCCTTCCAGGCGCGGGTGGTGAAGCCGAGGATCTCAACCTTGACCTGGCTGCGTTCGAGCGTGCGGGCCAAAACGTCGGCGCAGACCGCGGCGATCGAGATCGGCCGGCCCCGCATCGAGCCCGAGTTGTCGATCAGCAGCGTCACCACCGTGTCGCGGAACTCGGTGTCCTTCTCGACCTTGAAGCTGAGCGGCGTCGTCGGGTTCGCCACCACGCGGGCAAGGCGGCCGGCGTCGAGCACCCCTTCTTCCTTGTCGAACTCCCAGCTGCGGTTCTGCTGGGCCTGCAGGCGGCGTTGCAGCTTGTTGGCCAGCCGCGACACCGCGCCCTTCAGCGGTTCGAGCTGCTTGTCGAGATAGGCGCGCAGCCGCTCGAGCTCGGCCGGCTCGGCCAGATCCTCGGCCCGGATCTCCTCGTCGAAGGACTGGGTGAAGACCTTGTAGTCGGTCGAGGCCTCGCTGACCGGCGGCGGCAGCTCGGGCGGCATCTCGCTGTCCGGCATCTCGGCGTCTTCGACCAGCTCCTCCTCGGACTGGTCGTCGAGGCTGACCTGCGCCTGGCGCTCGTCCTCGGTCCGCTCCTGGCTGCGCTCGGGGCTGGCCTCGGTGTCCTCGCCCTCCTGCTCCTCGCGGGACTGGTTGTCGCCCGATTCGGGATCGGGCTCGGCGTTCTCGTCGGCCTCGTCCTGCTGGGGCTCGTCGGGGTCGTCGCCGAGCTGGTCGCCGTAGCCGAGTTCGGCGATCATCCGCCGGGCGAGCCGCGCGAAGGCCGCCTGATCGGCGAGCGCCGCGTTGACGTCGGCGAGCGCGCCGCCCGCCTGCTGCTCGACGAACGGGCGCCACAGGTCGGCGACGTGCTGGGCCGCGGGCGGCAGCGCCCGCCCCGTCGCGGCCTGCCGGACCAGATAGCCGGCCGCGGCGGCGAGCGGCGCGTCGGCGGCGGCGCGGATCTGGCCGTAGCCCTTGCGCTCGGCCTCGGCCCCGAGCCGCGCGTCGATGTTCGACAGCGCCCCGGGCATGTCGCGGGCCCCCAGCGCCTCGCAGCGCGCGGTCTCCATCGCCTCGTAGAGTTCGCGCGCCATCGGCCCGGCGGGGGCGTAGCGGGCGTGAGTGGCGTCGTCGTGGTGGCGCAGCCGCATGGCGAGCGCGTCGGCGGTGCCGCGGGCGAGCAGGATCTCCTCGCGCGTCATCCGGCGGCTGACCTGCGGCAGGCGCATGGTGTCGCCCGCGACGCCCGAGGGGTCGGCGGTGTAGGTGACGTTCAGCTCACGCTCGTCGGCCAGCGCGCGGGTGGCCTCGGCCAGCGCCTTCTTGAACGGATCGGCGGGGTTGTCGGCGGGTTTCATGGGGGTGTTGTGGGCCGTTCCGGGGCGGCTGTCCATATGGCGCGGCGGGCCGCGACGCGCCGGACCGGGGCGCTGCCACGGACCCCGGGGTATTTGGGCCGGAAAGAAACGATGCCGCGCCGGGCGACGTTGGGACGCGACGCCCGACCCGGAGGACCGCCCATGCGCCGCGCCGCTTTCTGCCTTCTGCTCACTACCCTCGCGCCGCTGCCGGCGTTGGCGGCGGACGCCTGCCGGGCGGCGTACGAGCGGGGCTTCACCGAGGGGGTGGCGGCGGTCAACGCGCAGTTGGGCGCCGTGACCGCGCAGATGCAGCGCGACGTGCAGGCGCAGGTGAACGCCCAGCTCGCGGCGCTGGACGCAAAGCGCAACGCCGAGCTGGAGGCCCGTCTGGCGGCGGCGCAGGGCGAGGCGCTGGCGGCGCAGGGGCCGGTGCAGGCCCGTGGGGAAGGCGGCGTGGCGGTGATGCCCGCCATGCCGAGCTTGCCGCCGCTGGTGCGGGCGCCGGGGGGCGGGATCGCGCCCGCGCGGCCGGACGGCACGTTGCCGGGGGCTGCGGCGACCGCGGACATGGCGGCGCGTGGGACGGCGGGGCTGCCGGACGATCCGGCGGCGCTGCCGGCCGGGACGACGATCACCATCTCGGACCCGCAGGCGCTGCCGCCCGAGCTTTACCGCGCGCTGGTCGACTTCACCCGCTGATCTCGCTGACCGCGACGCTCTGGCGCTGCATGGTGGCGTTGGTCATCGTGGTCAGGAACGCCACGTCGAGCGCGTCGCGGCCGACCGCGATCAGCGCCATCTGGTCGGCGTGGGCCATGCCCGTCGCGTCGATCAGGTGCCAGGCGCCGTCCAGAAAGACTTCGGTCACCGCATGGAAGTCGGGCGGCGTCACGCCGGGCGCGAAGACGCTGGCGATGCGCGCCGGGACCTGGGCCGCGCGGCAGAGGGTGATCATCAGATGGGCGTAGTCTCGGCAGACCCCCTGCCGGTCGATGAAGCTGTCGATGGCGGTGGTGTCGATGGTGCTCGACCCGCTGACATAGGTCAGGTGGCCGGCGATCCAGTCGCGGATCGCCGCGACCCGCGCGCCCCCGGTCAGCCCGCCGAACTGCTGGCCCGCGAAGGTCACGAAGCGATCCGAGGGGCAGTAGCGCGAGGGCAGCAGATAGCGCAGCGCGTCGCCCGGCAGCTGGTCGAAGGGCACGTCCGAGAGCGCCGCGAAGTCCGGGCGCGGGCGCGTCACCTCGAGCTCGGCGCGGTAGCTGCAGGTCAGGTGATCCGCGGCGCGGACCACGATCTTCTCGCCGATCCCCTCTTCGCCGGGGACCCGGGCGAAATGCTCGAGCGGGCCGAGGTCGATGTGGGCCTGCACGATCTCCTGCCCCAGCGCGCCGGCGGCCTCGATCGACAGGATGGCGGGGCCAGGCGCGCTCAGCGCGTAGTCGAGCGCGACGTCGATCGAAAGGCGCATGGCAGGTCCTGCTGAGGCTGGGGCGTGGCCGCCATCCCTACGCGGCGCCTGCGCCCCGGCAAGGGGGCGGGGCGCGCGACGTGGCGACGGATCGGGACGGTAGATGCCGGCTGCGCTCAGCCGGCGCGGGCTGCCGCGCTTTCGGGCAGTTCCTCGTCGAAGAGTCGCTGGTAGAACTCGGCCACCGTCTGGCGTTCCAGCTCGTCGCACTTGTTCAGGAAGGTCAGCCGGAAGGCATAGCCGACGCTGTCGAAGATGCGCGCGTTCTGCGCCCACGAGATCACGGTCCGCGGGCTCATCACCGTCGACAGGTCACCCTGCATGAAGGCGGTGCGCGTCAGGTCGGCCAGCGTCACCATCTGGGCCACGATCTTGCGGCCCTTCTCGGTGTTGTACTGCGGCACCTTGGCGATGACGATCGCGGTCTCGGCGTCGTGGCTGAGGTAGTTCAGCGTGGCGACCAGGTTCCAGCGGTCCATCTGGCCCTGGTTGATCTGCTGGGTGCCGTGATAGAGGCCGGTCGTGTCGCCCAGGCCCACCGTGTTGGCGGTCGCAAACAGGCGGAAATACGGGTTCGGGGTGATGACCTCGTTCTGGTCCAGCAGCGTCAGCTTGCCGTCCGCCTCGAGCACCCGCTGGATCACGAACATCACGTCCGCGCGCCCGGCGTCGTATTCGTCGAACACGATGGCGGTCGGGTTCCTGAGCGCCCAGGGCAGGATGCCCTCGTGGAACACGGTGACCTGCTTGCCGTCCACCAGCTTGATCGCGTCCTTGCCGATCAGGTCGATGCGGCTCACGTGGCTGTCGAGGTTGACGCGCACGCAGGGCCAGTTGAGGCGCGCGGCGACCTGCTCGATATGTGTGGATTTCCCGGTGCCGTGGTAGCCCTGGATCATCACCCGGCGGTTGTAGGCAAAGCCCGCGAGAATGGCGAGCGTGGTGTCGGGGTCGAACTTGTAGGTGCTGTCGAGGTCCGGCACGCGCTCGGTGCGCTCGGCGAAGCCCCTGACCTTGATGTCGCTGTCGATCCCGAAGACGTCGCGGACGTCGATCTCTTCGGTCGGTTTCGCGTGCATATCCAGATCGGCCATCGCTCGGTCCCCTTCGCCTGTCGAGCCGTGATGGAGCATCCGCGCCCGGGGTGCAAGGGACCGCGGGGGGCCTCGCCCGTCTGCGGCGCCTGCGGGGCCGGACGCTGCGGCGCTGCTGGCCCGGGCCGTGCGAACCGATTGACGCGTCCGGCGTTCACGGGCACCACCGGGGACTGAACCTAAGACGAGAGCACCGAGATGAGCGGACTGATCGCGCTTCTGGACGATGTGGCGGGGATCGCCAAGGTGGCCGCGGCCTCGGTCGACGACGTCGCGGGGATGTCGGCCAAGGCGACCGCCAAGGCGGCCGGCGCGGTGATCGACGACGCGGCGGTGACGCCGAAATACGTCCACGGCTTCGACGCCGACCGCGAGGTGCCGATCATCTGGCGCATCGCCAAGGGGTCGATCTTCAACAAGCTGGTGATCCTGTTGCCGGTGGCGCTGCTGCTGTCGGCCTTTGCGCCCTGGGCCATCGCGCCGCTGCTGATGGTCGGGGGCGCCTACCTCTGCTTCGAGGGGGCCGAGAAGGTGTGGCACGCGATCTCGGGCGGCCACGACGACCACGCGGAAATCGAGATCGACACCAGCGACCCCGCCCATCTGGAAGAAGAGAAGGTTGCGGGCGCGATCAAGACCGACTTCATCCTCTCGGCCGAGATCATGACCATCGCGTTGAACGAGGTGTCGCGGCTGGTGGTCGAGCAGGACATCCACGGCCCCGGCAAGTTCGCCATGGAGGCGGCGGCGTTGGCCTTCGTCGCCGTCATCATCACGGTCGGGGTTTATGGCTTCGTCGCGCTGATCGTGAAGGCCGACGACTACGGCGTGGCGCTGGTGCGGACCCGCTCGGGCTTCTGGGCCTCGGCCGGGCGGACGCTGGTGCGGGCGATGCCGGGGTTCATGAAGGTGCTGACGGTGATCGGCACCGCGGCGATGATCTGGGTCGGCGGCAACATCGTCATCCACGGGCTGCACGAGCTGGGCTATCACGCGCCCTACGACTTCATCCACGCCCAGGCTGAGCGTGCCGCCCATGCGGTGCCGGCGATGGCCGGGGCGGTGAGCTGGTTCGTCACCGCGCTGATCGACGGCATCTTCGGGCTGGCGCTGGGGCTGCTGCTCATCCCGCTGTCGAAAGCGGTGATCGCGCCGCTGTGGCGCGCCGGGCAGCGGGCGGTGGGCAAGGCCTGAGACAGGCAAGCGGCGGGCTTCCCCCCGCGACCGCGGCCTGATTTGGGCAATTGAGCCCAGAAAGACGCGGCGCGGGCGGTGTCGGCCCGCGCCGTTTCCGTCAGCGGCGGCTCAGACCCCGCGCGAGCGACGCACCCCAGAGCACCGTCAGACCGGCCGAGATCAGCGCGTTCCACGCCGCCATGCTGAGGCCGAGGAACACCCACGCCGGCTCGTCACAGCGCACGACCTGCGCGCCGCGGATGCGGCTCACGAGGTCCGCCGCGCTGATGGTCGAGAGATCGGCGACCCCGCCGGCGCACGCGCTCGGCCCCGCCCACCAGTGCAGCTCGACCCCGGTGTGGTAGAGCGCAAGCCCCGTGGCCACCGCCGCCGCGACCATCCCGAGGCCGGCCCAGAGCGGGCGGTATCCGGCCAGCAGCACCACCGCGCCAACCAGCAGCGCCGCAAGATGCGGCCAGCGCTGCAGCAGGCACAGCTCGCACGGGCGATAGCCCGCCGCCTGGAACCCGAGCGCAGCGAGCAGCAGCAGCCCCGAGGCGGCCGCGGCAGCAAGCGCCAGCGAGCGCGGGGCGAGGGGGTCGGTCATGGGAAGGCTCCGAAGGGAAAGGGGGATCAGTGCGGGCGCCAGGTGACGACGCGGTAGAGATAGACGAGCACCACCGCCGCCACGACGAGTTTCGAGACCGGGTCGATCACATCCGCGACACGCCCGTAGTTGGCCGAGAGCAGGAACCCGGCCGCGGTCAGCAGCCCGGTCCAGATCGCCGAGCCGAGCAGCGTCCAGGCGAGGAACCGCCCCCAGCCCATGCGCGCGATCCCGGCCGGGACCGAGATCAGCGTCCGCACCGCCGGGATCATCCGGCCGAGGAACACCGCCTTGCCGCCGTGCCGGTCGAACCACGCCTGCGCCCGGTCGATGTCGCCGGGCGAGACGGTCATCACCCGCCCCCAGCGCGCCGCCCACCGCTTGAGCCGGGGCGCCCCGACCCAGGCGCCGAGGACGAACCAGAAGCTCGTCCCGAGCGCCGAGCCCGCGATCCCCGCGATCAGCGTGGGCAGCAGCGCAAGCCGCCCCTCGGCCACCAGGTAGCCGGCCAGCGGCATGATCACCTCGGACGGGATCGGCGGAAAGATGTTCTCGAGCAGCATCAGCGCGAAGACGCCCGGATAGCCCCAGGACCCGATCACCGACACCACCCAGTCGAACATCCGCCTTGCCCTCGCCGTTTCTCGTGCCATGCGCGCGCGCCCCCCGGGGATCGGGGGCCGCTGCGCCCTGCCCGGCCTGCGCCCGGCGGGGCCAGAAACCCCGCCTTGCAGCAGCCGTCAACCCTGCGTAACCATTCGCCATCGACGCGCCCTGCCCCCGATCCGGCGGCGGCGCAGCCTTCTGGAGGACGACGCGAAATGGAATGGCGTGGCCGCCGCGGCAGCGGCAATATCGAGGACCGCCGCAGCATGGGCTCGGCCGGTGTCGGCGGCATCGGGCTCGTCGGGATGCTGGTCGTGCTCGCGGTGGGGTATTTCTTCGGCGTGGACATCTCGCCCCTCGTCGGCGGGATGGAGCAGGGGCAGCCGACCGAGCAGCGCCAGCTGACCGCCGAAGAGCAGGAGATGGGCCAGTTCGTCTCGGTCGTGCTGGCCGACACCGAAGAGGTGTGGACCGACGTGCTCGCCCGGCAGGCCAACATGGACTATCAGAAGCCCAGCCTCGTGCTGTTCTCGGGCGCGGTGCAGTCGGCCTGCGGCGGCGCCTCGGCGGCGATGGGCCCGTTCTACTGCCCGAACGACCGCAAGGTGTATCTCGACACCGACTTCTTCCGGGTGATGAAGGGCAAGATGGGCGCCGGCGGCGATTTCGCCTATGCCTATGTGATCGCCCACGAGATCGGCCACCATGTCCAGAACCAGATCGGCATCCTGTCGAAGGTGAACGAGATGCGCGCCCGGGCGTCCGAGGTGGACTCGAACCGCATCTCGGTGCTGACCGAGCTGCAGGCGGACTGCTTTGCCGGGATCTGGGCCCGGCAGGCGAGCGAGAAGTTCGGCACCATCGACCAGGGCGACATCGAAGAGGCGATCAACGCCGCCCGCGCCGTCGGCGACGACATCCTGATGGAAAAGGCCGGCCGCGCGCCGATGCCCGACTCGTTCACCCACGGCTCGGCGGCCGAGCGGTCCGAGTGGCTACAGCGCGGGCTGGCCTCGGGCGACCTTCGCCAGTGCAACAGCTTCGCCGAGGCGGGTCTCTGACACCGTAGCCGCGCCAGACGCGACCACGCCGCGCCGCGCCCCACCCCGGGGCGCGGCGCTTGCGCTTTCCAACCTGCCGCACACCCCTCGGGCGGGATTGAAGACCCGGGTTTGTTGAACCTAGCGGCGGTGGGTGATAGACCGCACATCAACAACATATCGAAGGCGCACCCGTGGCCGACACCCCCGAAGACCTGCCCGAAGACCTGCCCCCCGAGGACCAGACCGACGCCGCGACCGACGCGGGCGGCGAGGATGCCGCGTCCGGGGGGGCCGGGGCGCTCGTCATGCCCCATGACGGGCCGACCATCGACATCGCCGAAGAGATGCGCTCGTCCTATCTCGACTACGCGATGTCGGTCATCGTCAGCCGGGCGATCCCGGACCTGCGCGACGGGCTGAAGCCGGTTCACCGCCGCATCCTCTTCGCGATGGACGAGACCGGGAACACCCACGACAAGCCCTATCGCAAGTCGGCGCGGCCCGTGGGCGACGTGATGGGGAAATACCACCCGCACGGCGACAGCGCGATCTATGACGCGCTCGTCAGGATGGCGCAGGACTTCTCGATGTCGCTGCCGCTGCTGGACGGGCAGGGCAACTTCGGCTCGATGGACGGCGATGCGGCCGCGGCGATGCGCTATACCGAGGTGCGCATGGCCAAGGCCGCCAACTGGCTGCTCATGGACATCGACAAGGACACGGTCGAGTTCCAGGACAACTACGACGGCAAGGACCGCGAGCCGACTGTGCTGCCGGCGCGGTTCCCCAACATGCTCGTCAACGGCGCCGGCGGCATCGCCGTCGGCATGGCGACCAACATCCCGCCCCATAACCTGGGCGAGATCGTCGACGCCACGCTGGCGCTGATCGAGAACCCGGACCTGCCGACCGAGCGGCTGCTCGAGATCGTCCCCGGCCCCGACTTCCCGACCGGCGGCATGGTTCTCGGCCGCTCGGGGGTCCGCAAGGCCTATCTCGAGGGGCGCGGCTCGATCGTGGTGCGCGCCCGCACCCGGGTCGAGACGCTGCGCGCCGGCCGCGAGGCCATCGTGCTGGACGACGTGCCCTATCAGGTCAACAAGGCCACGCTGATCGAGCGCATCGCCGAGCTGGCCAAGGAAAAGAAGGTCGAGGGCATCGCCCACGTCCAGGACGAATCCGACCGCCACGGCGTCCGAGTCGTCATCGAGCTCAAGCGCGACGCGACGGCCGAGGTGGTGCTGAACCAGCTCTACCGCTTCACCCCCATGCAGACCTCGTTCGGGGCCAACATGCTGGCGCTGAACGGCGGCCGGCCCGAGCAGCTCACCCTGCGGGATTTCCTCACCCACTTCATCGCCTTCCGCGAAGAGGTGGTGGCACGCCGCACCGCGTTCGAGCTGCGCAAGGCGCGCGAGCGCAGCCACATCCTCTGCGGTCTGGCCGTGGCGGTGTCGAACGTGGACGAGGTCGTGGCGACGATCCGCGCCTCGAAGGATGCGGCCGAGGCCCGTGACCGGCTGATGGAGCGGCGCTGGCCCGCGCACGACATCCTCGAATACCTCAGGCTGATCGACGACCCGCTGCACCCGGTGAACGACGACGGCACCTACAACCTGTCCGAGACGCAGGCCAAGGCGATCCTCGAGCTGCGCCTGCAACGCCTGACCCAGCTCGGCGTGCAGGAGGTGACGGACGAGCTGAAGGCGCTGGCCGACGCGATCCGCGACTACCTCGCCATTCTCGCCAGCCGCGCCCGGATCATGGAGATCATCTCGGCCGAGCTGACCGAGGCCAAGACGCTGTTCGCCGTGCCGCGCCGGACCGAGATCGTGGACTGGGCGGGCGATCTGGACGACGAGGACCTGATCGAGCGCGAGGACATGGTCGTGACCATCACCTCGGGCGGCTACATCAAGCGCACCCCCCTGTCCGAGTTCCGCAGCCAGCGGCGCGGCGGCAAGGGGCTGTCGTCTATGGCCACCAAGGAAGACGACGTGGTGACGACGCTGTTCGTCGCCAACACCCACACCGAACTGCTGTTCTTCACCACCGACGGGATGGTCTACCGGCTCAAGACGTGGCGGCTGCCCTTGGGCGGGCGGACCGCGCGCGGCAAGGCGCTGGTCAACATCCTGCCGATCGACGGCGGCACCTCGATCGCAGCGCTGCTGCCGATGGATGCGCCCGAGGCCGAGTGGGACGACTATCAGGTGATCTTCGCCACCGACGGCGGCGAGGTGCGGCGCAACGCGCTGTCGGACTTCACGAACATCATGCGCAACGGCAAGATCGCCATGAAGCTGCCCGAGGGCGTGAGCCTGATCGGCGTCCGCATGGCGACCGATGGCGACGACGTGATGCTGGTGACGGCCAAGGGCCGGGCGATCCGCTTTGCCGCGACCGACGTGCGGGTGTTCCAGTCCCGCGGCTCGACCGGCGTGCGCGGCATCCGGCTGGCCGAGGGCGACCGTGTGGTGTCGATGTCGGTGATCCGCCACTTCGAGGCCGACCCGGCCGAGCGCGCGGCCTACCTCAAGATGCGCCGCGCGGTGGCCGGCGCGCTTGATGACGGGGCCGAGGCGGACGAGGACGATGAGGCCGCCGAGGGCACGACCGAGGGCGCGATCACGCAGGAGCGCTATGCCGAAATGTCGGCCGCCGAGGACCTGATCCTGACGGTGACGGCGCAGGGGGCGGGCAAGATCAGCTCGAGCCACGGCTACCCGCTGCGCGGCCGCGGCGGTCAGGGCGTGATGGCGATGGACCGTGCGATGCGCGGCGGCGATCTGGTGGCGAGCTTCCCGGTCGAGCCGGGCGACCAGATCATGCTGGCGACCTCGACCGGCCAGTCGATCCGGGTGCCGGTGGACGGCATCAGCTTCCGCTCGCGCACCGCGGGCGGGGTGCGGGTGTTCAACACCGCGGGCTCGGAAACCGTCGTCTCGGTCGCCCGGGTGGCCGATCAGGGCGACGAGGCCGAGGACGAGGCGGGCGGCGAGGGCTGATCAGGGGGCGTTCTCGGGCGGGCTTGGGGCTGCGCCTGAGAGGCTGCCGCATGGTGAGCGTGTTCGGTCGATGGCGCCTTTGCCCGGACAGGGTGGCGACGCAAGCGTGAGGCCGGCACGGAGGGCTGACGGGCCCCGCGTCCGCCGGGAGACGCGCCGCGCCGGGGGTATCGCCACGTTGGCGTGTGCGGTCACTGAAGCCGCTCTCCTCCAACGTCGCCAACGTTCTGAGGCGACGCCGGTAAGGTCGCCCAATCCCCCGGCAAGGCCCCAGATCACCCCATAAGCCCCTGCCGCTAAGCCGTGAGCCCCCCTCCCCGCTCACCCCGCCAGCAGCTCCAGCGCGGCGGCGTGCAGCTCGGGCGTGGCGGCCGCGATCACCCGGCCGCCGTGGTGGGCCGGGCCACCCTGCCAGTCTGTAACGATCCCGCCCGCCGCCTCGACCACCGCGATGGGCGCCACGATGTCATAGGGCTGCAGCCCCGCCTCAATCACCAGATCGACGCAGCCGAGCGCCAGCAGCCCGTAGGCGTAGCAGTCGAGCCCGTAGCGCGTCAGCCGCACCGCCCCCGCCACCCGGCGGAAGGCGGCGCCATCCTCGGGCGTGCCGACCTCGGGGAAGGTCGTCATCAGCGTCGCCTGCGCCAGCGCCACGCCGCGCCGCACGCCGAGCGGCGCGGGGCCGTGCGGCGAGGCGATAGCGGCGGCCCCGAGACCGCCCTCGAACCGCTCGCCCGTCCAGGGCTGGTCGATGATGCCGTAGATTGGCCCCTGCGCATCGGTCACCCCGATGAGCACCCCCCAGCTCGGCGCGCCGCAGAGATAGGCGCGGGTGCCGTCGATCGGATCCAGCACCCAAGTCAGGCCGCTGGTGCCGGGCGTCGGGCCGTACTCCTCGCCCACGATGGCGTCGTCTGGCCGCCGCGCGGCGAGGATCGCGCGCATGGCGCGTTCCGAGGCGCGGTCGGCCTCGGTCACCGGGTCGAACCCGGTGGCCAGCTTGTTGTCGGGGGAGAGCGCCGGGCTGCGGAAGAGCCGCAGGGTCTCGGCGCGCGCGGCATCGGCCATGGCGGCGGCGGTCTCGCGCAGCGCGCGGGCCAGATCGGCGTCGGGCGCGCGGCGCAGTCTGTCGGGATCGGTCATCGGCGCGGCCTTCCGGGCAGGGTCGGTTCAGCCGCGAGACTTAGCCGACCGCCCGCCCCCGCGCCACCCGGCGCCGTCGCCGCCGTGTCCGTGGCCGTCAGGCCGACAGCGAGGTCGGGTTGGCGCTGACCGACAGCACCCGGGCCAGTTCGAAGATCTGCCGGCGCTGCGGCTCGGGGATGCTGTAATAGGCGCGGATCAGCTGCAGCGCCTCCTTGTCCGAGATCAGGTCGAACTCGGCCGGCGACGCGCCGTCCAACCCCTCGAAGAAGAAGGCCACGGGCACGTCCATCGCCTGGGCGATGTCCCACAGCCGCGAGGCCGAGACGCGGTTCATGCCGGTCTCGTATTTCTGGATCTGCTGGAACTTGATGCCGACAGAATCGGCGAGTTGCTGCTGAGTCATGCCGATCGTCCAGCGGCGATGCCGGATCCTCTGGCCGACGTGCACATCGACAACGTGTTTCATCGTGAACCTCGTGCAAGTGATACGGGAAATAACGCTGCGAAACGCAATCTGCGAGAATAATCGCATGACAAACAGGGACCTCTGCCTAAAAAGACAGGTCCGGCGGGCCTGACCGAGGGGCGCCGCGACGAGGGGGAATGACATGGACCGGATGATCCGAATCAACGCCACGGGCGAGGGGCCGACGCTTGTGACAGGGGCGGGGGCGGCGCGCCCCGCGCCGGGCCCGGGCGAGGTCGTCGTGCGGCTGCATGCAGCGGCGCTGAACTTTGCCGACCTGCTGATGGCCGAGGGGCGCTATCAGGACACCCCGCCGGTGCCCTTCACCGCCGGGCTCGAGGGCGCGGGCGTGGTCGAGGCGGCAGGTCCGGGCGTCACCCTCGCCCCCGGCACGCGGGTGGCGGTCAGCGCGCACGGCACGCTCGCCGACCGCGGCGTGTTCGCCGCCGACCGCTGCACCCCGATCCCCGACGCCATGCCGATGGAGGACGCGGCCGGCTTTCAGGTCGCCTACGGCACCAGCCACCTCGCCCTGACCGGGCCGGGACGGCTGGCAGCGGGCGAGACGGTCGCGGTGCTGGGCGCAGGCGGCGGGGTCGGGTTGACGGCGGTAGAGATCGCCGCCGTCTCGGGCGCCCGCGTAATCGCCATCGCGCGCGGCGCCGACAAGCTGGAGGCCGCCGCACGCGCAGGGGCGACCGAGCTGATCGACAGCGCCGAGGTCGAGGACCTGACCGCGACGCTCAAGGCGCTCGGCGGGGTGGACATCGTCTATGACGCCGTGGGCGACGCGCCGGGGCTGGCGGCGTTCCGGGCGCTGCGTCCGGGCGGGCGGCACCTGCTGATCGGCTTTGCCGGCGGGCGACCGCCCGCGCTGCCGCTCAACCATGCGCTGGTCAAGAACATCTCGATCATCGGCTTCTACTGGGGCGGCTACCGCATCACCGATCCCGCCGCCCTGCGCGCCAGCCTCGACGCGGCCTTCGCGCTTTATGCCGCGGGTCGCCTGCGCCCGACCACCGGCACCGTCCTGCCGCTCGAGGAGGCCGCCGCCGGCTACGCGCTGCTGCGCGGCCGCGGCGCGGTGGGCAAGGTCGTGCTCTCCATCGCGCCCGAGCCGGGCCGGGCGTGACGCCCCCCCGCGGCACGCCGAAGGGGGCCGTTTTTCGCCGCCCGGCGGTTGAAAACCCGCGGTGCGGCCACGATATTTCCGGGACAGTCCGCCTTGGCGCGGGCTGCAGAGCTTACTCGATCAAGGAACGACGATGGCAGACTACAACACGATCCGCCGCCCGGCCACGACGGCCCCCCGTGCTGCGGTCTATGACGAAGGCCTGCGGGCCTACATGAACAAGGTCTACAGCCTGATGACGGCCGGCATGGCGGTCAGCGCGGCTGTCGCCTGGGGCTTCGCCGAGATGGCCGGCGGCCCGGGCGCCTGGACCGAGTTCGGGCGGGTGATCTACCAGTCGCCGGTGCGCTGGGTGATCATGTTCCTGCCCCTCCTGATGGTGTTCGCGTTCGGCGCGGCGCTGAACCGGCTGTCCACGCAGGGCGCCACGCTGATGTTCTATGCCTTCGCCGCGGCGATGGGCGCCTCGCTCAGCTCGATCTTCCTGCGCTACACCGATGCGTCGATCGTGACGACGTTCCTCGCCACCGCGGGCGGGTTCGCGGCGCTGTCGCTCTATGGCTACACGACCAAGCGCGACCTGACGGCGATGGGGCGGTTCCTGATCATCGGTCTCGTTGGCCTAATCATCGCGATGATCGTCAACATCTTCGTCGGCTCGGGCGCGGTCGCGTTCGCGATCTCGACCATCGGCGTGCTGATCTTCGCGGGCCTGACCGCCTATGACACCCAGCGGATCAAGAACACCTACCTTGAGCTTGCCGCGTCCAACAGCGACTTCATCGGCAAGTCGGCGATCATGGGTGCGCTGACGCTGTACCTGGACTTCCTGAACCTCTTCACCTTCCTGCTGAGCTTCATGGGCCAGCAGGAGTGATCCTCAGGCACTGAGTTGACGGGGGCCGGCGGAAACGCCGGCCCTTTTCGTTTGGGCCTTGGAGAGGCCTGAGGAGCCAGCGGCGGGAGCCAGCGGTCACTGGTCAGGCTGGCTCACCCTGCTGGGCCCTGAGAGGGCCGATCCAGTCCCGGAGCGCGAAAGCGGTCACCAGCATCGCCTCGATTTCCTCGATGGCCGCCTCGATCTGCTCGTGATCGGCATCGGCGCAGGATGCAGGTGACCCGCCTCGTCCTTGACGAAATGAAGGTTCATCATCTCCGACCGACCCTCGACTTTGAACCACGCCCCGTGGACCGCCCGGTTCCGGTAATCGACCCGCTCTTCCACGCGGTGGCAGAAGATGGACACGTCAGCAGCCAAGTCAGCGGGCAGGTCTTTGGTCATCGCCCTTACAGCGCGAAGCAAGGTCTTCCTGCTCTTTCGCGCCTTGATCTCCTCTTGGATGAAGAGACGCGATTGGAAGCCGGGCAGCATTTCGTGAAGCGTATGCTCGATATGGCCGGCCACGACGACGTAGTACCCAAGCCGGGCAAAGAACTCGGGCGGAAGTCCGAAAGGCTCAGTCATCGCCGCTCCAGCAACGTCAGCCGTGTGTCTGAAATCTTTGGGAAAAGTGGCAGCCCGTAGGGGAGTCGAACCCCTCTTTTCAGGTTGAAAACCTGACGTCCTAACCGATAGACGAACGGGCCACCGTGGCGCCTCTCAGCGTCTGCTGCGCGGCGTGGAGCGGTGTTTAGGCGACCCTGCCGGGGGCCGCAAGCAGAAAATGATCCCCTCGGCGATCTTTCCTCTCGGCCCCGCCCCGCCCGGGGGGCGGGCCGCCCTGCCCCGCGCCTCAGGCCGCCGGCGCGGCGTCGTCCAGACGCAGCCGCACCCGCCGCCGCCCGCCCCAGACCGACAGGTCGAGCCGCCCGGCCAGGTGAAACCGCCGCCCGTGCGCGCCGAGCAGCGCGGGGCCCAGCGGGCCCTGCATCGCCCCCCAGCCAACCGCGTCGAGCGCCGGCGCGCCGGGGCTGCGGGCGCGCAGGCGCAGGTGGCCGTCGCCCATCGTCTCGACCCGCTCGAGGATCACGTCGGCCAGCGCAAACCGCGGCGCCGGCGCCGCCGCCCCGAACGGCCCGGCGCGGTCCAGCGCTTCGAGCAGATCGACGGTGGCGAAGGCCGGGTCGAGCAGCCCCGAGATCCGCAGCCGCCCGGCCTCGGCCCGCCCCGCGAGCGCCGGGGCCAGCAGCTCGGACAGCCGCGCCATCGCTGCGGGAATCGCCGCCTCGGCCACCGTCAGTCCGGCGGCCATCGCGTGCCCGCCGCCCTTCTCGATCAGCCCTTCCGCGGCCAGCCGCTGCACCGCGCGGCCGATGTCGACGCCGGGGACCGAGCGGGCCGAGCCCTTCCCCACCCCGCCCGCCACGCCGATCACAACCGAGGGCAGGCCGCTCGCCTCTTTCAGCCGGGCGGCGACGATGCCGACGACGCCCGGATGCCAGCCCGCGCCGGCCGCCCAGGCGAGGCTCGCGTCGCCGCGCGCCTCGGCCTGCGCCACGGCCTCGGCCCGCACCCCGGCCTCGATCGCGCGGCGGTCCTGGTTCAGCGCGTCGAGCTCGGCGGCGAGCCGCGCGGCCTCAGACGGGTCGCCGCAGCTCAGGCACAGCGCGCCCAGGTCGGCGCGACCGACCCGGCCGCCCGCGTTGATCCGCGGCCCGAGCAGGAAGCCGAGGTGGAAGGCCGAGGGCGGCCCGTCGAGCCGCGCGGCATCGGCCAGCGCCACCAGCCCGGGCCGCTCGCGCCGGGCCATGATGGCGAGGCCCTGCCGCACGAAGGCGCGGTTCACCCCGATGAGCGGCGCCACGTCGGCCACCGTCGCCAGCGCCACCAGATCGAGCAGCGGGATCAGCGCGGGCTCGGCCAGCCCCCGCGCCCGCAGGCCGCGGTTCGCCTGCACCAGCGTCAGGAACACCACCCCCGCGGCGCAGAGATGGCCGAGGCTGCCGTCCTCGTCGGCCCGGTTGGGGTTCACGACGGCCAGCGCCGGGGGCAGCGTCTCGCCGCCCTGGTGGTGGTCGAGGACGATGACCTCGGCCCGCCCCGCGGCGGCGAGCGCCTCGTGGCTCAGCGTCCCGCAGTCGACGCAGACGATCAGGTCATGGGCCGCCCCCAGCGCCGCGATGGCGGGGGCGTTGGGGCCGTAGCCCTCGTCGATCCGGTCGGGGATGTAGAGCGTCGCATCCCGCCCCTGGGCGCGCAGCCAGGCGAGGATCAGCGCCGCCGACGCGCCGCCATCCACGTCGTAATCGGCAAAGACCGCGATCCGCTCGCCGCCCACCGCCGCGGCCACCAGCCGCTCGGCCGCCACGCCCATGTCGCGTAAGGACAGCGGGTCGGGCAGCAGGTCGCGCAGCTTGGGTTCCAGATAGCCGCCCGCCGCCTCGGGCGCGACGCCGCGCGCGGCGAGGATGCGGGCCACCGGCAGCGGCAGGGCGGCGGCTTGCGCCAGCCCCTCGGCCAGCCGTTCTTCAGCGGGATCGGGGCCCGCCCAGCGGCGGCCGGTCAGCGACGCCTCGACATTCAGGAATGCGGTCATGGCGCGCTTGTCGCCAAGGCGGCCGCCTTAGGCAACCCCCTCGGGCCACGCGCCACGGGCCGGCGTCTGTCCGGCCCGGAGACCCATCGGCGGCGCAGCCGGTGCTGTGCCGCCGGGTCAGGTCAGCGGATCGGGTTGCGGTAGAACACCCGCCGCACCGACCCGGTCTTCGAGCGCATGAGGATCGTCTCGGTCTCGATGAACTGCGGCTCGCGCCGCAGCCCCTGCACGATCGAGCCGTTGGTGACGCCGGTGGCCGAGAAGATCACGTCGGCCGTCACCATCTCGTCGCGCGAATAGATGCGGTTCAGGTCGGTGATCCCGGCCTTGGCGGCGCGGCCGCGCTCGTCGTCGTTGCGAAACAAGAGCCGGCCCCACATCTGCCCGCCCATGCACTTGAGCGCCGAGGCCGCGAGCACCCCCTCGGGTGCGCCGCCCGAGCCCATGTACATGTCGATGCCGGTCTTCTCGGGCTCGGCCACGTGCATGACGCCGGCCACGTCGCCGTCGGTGATCAGCCGGATCGCGGCGCCGGTGGCGCGGACCTCGGCGATCATCTCTTCATGGCGCGGACGCTCGAGGATGCAGACGGTGATGTCCTCGGGCTTCACGCCGCCGGCCTTGGCCAGCGCGTGCACCCGCTCGGTCGGCGTCATGTCGAGGCTGACGACATCCTGCGCATAGCCCGGCCCCACCGCCAGCTTGTCCATGTAGACGTCGGGCGCGTGCAGCAGCGTGCCGCGCGGCGCCATGGCGATCACGGTCAGCGCGTTCGGCATGTCCTTGGCGGTCAGCGTCGTCCCTTCGAGCGGGTCGAGCGCGATGTCCACCTCGGGGCCGGAGCCGGTGCCGACCTCCTCGCCGATATAGAGCATCGGCGCCTCGTCGCGCTCGCCCTCGCCGATCACCACGACGCCCTTGATGTCGAGCATGTTGAGCTGCTCGCGCATGGCGTTGACCGCGGCCTGGTCGGCGGCCTTTTCATCGCCGCGGCCGATGAGTCGCGCCGAGGCATGGGCTGCCGCCTCGCTCACCCGGGCAAGGCCCAGCGAGAGCATCCGGTCGTTGAAATCCTTGGGCGCGGTCATCATCAGGTCTCCTGCGGGTTTGGCCGCTGTTACGCCCGCCCCCCCGCCGCGGCAAGACTGGGGGCGCTAACACGGGGGCGGCGGGGTGGTGCTGCTCAGTCGGCCGACAGCTCGAGCGCCAGCGCATGGATGCGCGGGACGATGTCGCCCAGCGCGCGGTTCACCAGCCGGTGCTGCTCGACGCGGCTCAGCCCGGCCAGCGCCGGGGCGCTCATCCGGATGCGCCAGTGGGTCTGGCCACCCTCGCGCCAGCCGGCGTGGCCGTGGTGCTGGTGGCTCTCGTCGATGACCTCGAGCCGGGTGGGCGCCAGCGTGGCCAGCCTTTCGCGCATCTCGTCGGCAATCTCTCGCGTCATGGGGCCGGTTCCTCTTTCCCTCGGGTTCAAATGCCCTACACTCCCGGTCCCGAGTCGAAAAGCAGGGCCCCATGACCAACAGCGACCCGTTCGGTTTCGATATGTCCGCCGCGTCGGACAAGAAGCGCCGCGCCAAGGGCCGGCGCGGGATGTCCGGCGCGTTCGAGACGTCGACCCGGCGCTGCGACAAGGTCGGCTGTTCCGAGCCGGGGCAGTACCGGGCGCCCAAGTCGCCCAAGCAGCTCGACGACTACTTCTGGTTCTGCAAGGACCACGTGCGCGAGTACAACGCCAACTGGAACTATTTCCAGGGCCAGTCCGAGGCCGAGTTCCAGGAGTTTCTGGACAACGCCACGGTGTGGGAGCGTCCGACCCGCCCCTTCGGCCGCGCGACGCAGGAACAGGCGTGGGCGCGCCACGGCGTCAACGACCCGCTCGAGATCCTCGGCGCCAACGGCACCAACCCCGAGGCGCGCAGCCGCGCCACCCGCAAGCTGCCCCCGACCGAGCGCCGCGCGCTCGAGATCCTCGACGCCCGCGACAGCTGGACACGTGCGGAAATCCGCAAGCAATACAAGTCGCTGGTGAAGGATCTTCACCCCGACATGAACGGCGGAGACCGCTCGGACGAGGACCGTCTGCAAGAGGTCGTCTGGGCCTGGGACCAGCTCAAGGACAGCCGCAGCTTCAAGGAGTGAGGCGGGCCGGGGCGCGATTTTCCGATGTCGTTACGGGATTGTCGCTGAGCCGCGCGACGCTCGGGCTGTGGAGCGCCATCATGGGAAAAGCCACGCGCTAGGTGTGCGTGCTATTCGTCCGCGCCCCACATCCTCACTTACTGAGCAAGGACCGAGCGACTGATCAACAAAAAGGGTGCAACGCTGTGCCCAAAAAGTCGATGGCCCGCCGATCCGGCGGGCCATCAGCATCTCGACCCACCCGCCTTACGGCGCGATGGTCACCTTGCTCATGTAGTCGGGCTTCTCGACCGCGCCGTTCGCCGCCTGGTCGCCCTTCTTGATCGCGTTGAGCACGTCCCAACCCTCGATCAGCTGCCCCACGACGGTGTACTGCCCGTCGAGGAAGTTCGCCGGCGCGAGGTCAATGAAGAACTGGCTGTTGGCGCTGTCCGGGTCGGCCGAGCGGGCCATCCCGACCGTGCCCGCGCCGAACGTCACGTCACTGAACTCGGCCTTGAGGTCGGGCAGGTCGGACCCGCCCATGCCGGCCTGGCTCGTGTCGCCGTCGTGGCGGCCGTGCTGGACGTCGCCGGTCTGGGCCATGAAGCCGTCGATCACGCGGTGGAACACCACCCCGTCATACTTGCCCTGCTGGGCCAGCGTGGTCAGCCGCTCGACATGGTTCGGCGCCTTGTCGGCATAGAGGTCGAGCACGATCTTGCCCTTGGGCTGGCCGGCGGCGTCGGCGACCTCGATCACCATGTTCGGGCCGGGGCCGTCGGTGGCCTTGGGGGCCGCGACCTGGGCCTGGGCCACGCCGGCGGCGAGGATCAGGGCGGAGGACAGGAACAGCTTACGCATCGGCAGCCACCTTGACCGAGATCATCCGGTCGGGGTTCGCCGGCGGCTCGCCCCGGGTGATCTTGTCCACGAACTCCATCCCCGAGACGACCCGGCCATAGACCGTGTACTGCCCGTTCAGGAAGTCGTTGTCCTTGAAGTTGATGAAGAACTGGCTGTTGGCGCTGTTCGGGTTCGACGACCGCGCCGCCCCCAGCGTGCCGCGCGAATGCGGCAGCTTCGAGAACTCGGCCGGCAGGTCCGGCAGGTCCGACCCACCGGTGCCGGCGCGCCGCGCATCGCCGCCCTCGCGGCCATGCTCGACGTCGCCGGTCTGGGCCATGAAGCCGTCGATCACGCGGTGGAACGCGACCCCGTCATACTTGCCGGCGCGGGCCAGCTCTTTCATCCGCGCGCTGTGCTTGGGCGCCACGTCGGGCAGCAGCTCGATCACCACCGGGCCGTCCTTCAGCTCGATGATGATGGTGTTTTCGGGGTCCTTGATGTCGGCCATCGGGGTCTCCTCGTCGTTGGTCCGGGATCGGTGTCCGGCGGCCGGTCTAGGCCGCGAACCGTGCCCCCGCAACGCCCGACGGAGGGCTGCGGGTCCATGCCGCGCGGCCACCGCGGGGTTGACGATGAGTTGACGCGACCGTGAAGCTGTCGGACAAGGCGCCAGCACCGCGCCCGCGAGGAGTAAGAGACCATGCCCCGTTTCCACACCATCGACGACCTGGACCTCGACGGCAAGGTGGTCCTGACCCGCGTGGACGTGAACGTCCCGGTCGAGGACGGGCGCGTGACCGACGCCACCCGCATCGAGAAGATCGTGCCGACCATCAAGGCCATCCAGGCCAAGGGCGGCATCCCGGTGCTGATGGCGCATTTCGGCCGTCCCAAGGGCCAGCCGGTCGAGGCGATGAGCCTGCGCCAGGTCCTCCCGGCGCTCGAGGCGGCCTTGGGCCAGCCGGTGGCCTTCGCCGAACACGCGATCGGCGGCGACGCCAAGCGCGCGGTCGCCGCACTGCAGCCGGGCAACGTGCTGCTGCTCGAGAACACCCGCTTCTATCCGGGGGAAGAGGCGAACGACCCGACCTTCAGCGCCTCGCTCGCCGCGCTGGGGCAGGTCTATGTGAACGACGCCTTCTCGGCCGCCCACCGCGCCCACAGCTCGACCGAGGGCGTGGCGCGGCTGCTGCCCGCCGGCGCGGGCCTGCTGATGGAGGCCGAGCTGAACGCCCTCAACGCCGCGCTGGGTGAGCCCGAGCGGCCGGTGGCGGCGGTGGTCGGCGGGGCCAAGGTCTCGACCAAGCTCGAGTTGCTCGGCAACCTCGTCGAGAAGGTCGATCACCTGATCATCGGCGGCGGCATGGCCAACACCTTCCTGCTGGCCAAGGGCGTCGAGATCGGCAAGTCGCTGGCCGAGCCGGACATGGCCGACACCGCCCGCGACATCCTGACCAAGGCCGCCGAGACGGGCTGCCAGATCCACCTGCCCGTGGACGTGGTGGTGGCGCGCGAGTTCCGCGAGGACGCGCCGCATGAGCTGGTCCCGGCCGAGGCCTGCCCGCCCGACGCGATGATCCTCGACGCCGGCCCGCAGACGGTCGAGGCGATCCGCGGCGTCTTCGCCGCCGCGCGCACGCTGATCTGGAACGGCCCGCTCGGCGCCTTCGAGATCCGGCCGTTCGACGCGGCCACCAACGCCGCAGCCCAGGCCGCGGCAGAGCTGACGCGCGAGGGCAAGCTCGTCTCGGTCGCCGGCGGCGGCGACACGGTGGCGGCGCTGAACAAGGCGGGCGTCGCGCAGGATTTCACCTTCATCTCGACGGCGGGCGGCGCCTTCCTCGAGTGGATGGAGGGCAAGGACCTGCCCGGCGTCGCGGCGCTGATCGATTCCAAGCGCTGACGCACGGCGTCGCGTGGACATGACGAAGGGGCGGCCCGCCGGGCCGCCCCTTTCCGCATCGCGGGGTGTAGGTCAGTTGCTCGCGGCCGGGGTGGTCGCCGCCGGACCGGTGGTGGTGGCGGGCGGCGTCGCGGTAGCGGGCGGCGTGGTCGTCGCCGGGGCCGCGGGCACCGCCGCGTCGGTCGCCGCGGGGGTCGTGCCCGGCGTCGTGGTGCTGACCGCGCCCGAGGCCGGGGCGTGCTCGCCCACCGGCTCGGGGCGGCCGTTCATCCAGCCGAACACCAGCGCCGCGATGCCGGCCAGCAGCAGCGCCGCGACGATGGCGATCAGCGCCGGGCTGTGGCGGCGAGCGCTGCGCTCGGGCGTGTTTTCGCTGTGGGACATGAGGTTACCTCGCTGCGGAAGGGCGGTGGGGTGTCGGGCGGTGCGGGTCGGGGTGCGCACCCGGTGTGGAACCAGAACCCCCGCAAGCGCGGCAGGGTTCCGGCAGGGGGGCCGCCGCGCCGCGCCCTCAACCCGAGGCACTGACGCCCCGCCGCAGCCGTTAGCGCAACCGGCCTTCCCCTCGCCCGGCGGTCTGCTAAGGGGTCGCCAACCTGATCCGTGAACCGTGGAGCGCCTCCGATGCAGATGACCGACACCGTCAAGAAGATCCTCGCCAACTACGAGGGCGAGAACCCGGGCGTGAAGGGCAATCTGGCCCGGATGCTGATGACGGGCAAGCTGGCCGGCACCGGCAAGATGATCATCCTGCCCGTCGACCAGGGCTTCGAGCACGGCCCGGCGCGCAGCTTCGCCAAGAACCCGCTCGGCTACGACCCCCACTACCACTACCAGCTCGCCATCGACGCGGGCTTGAACGCCTATGCCGCGCCGCTGGGCATGATCGAGGCCGGCGCCGACAGCTTCGCGGGCCAGATCCCGACGATCCTCAAGTGCAACAGCGCCAACTCGCTGATGTCGGACACCGCGGGCAAGAACCAGGCGGTGACGGCGACCGTGCAGGACGCGCTGCGTCTGGGCTGCGCCGCCATCGGCTTCACCATCTACCCCGGCTCGGACATGGCGCTCGACATGTTCGAGGAGATCTCGGAGATGCGCGCCGAGGCGGCCTCGGTCGGCATCCCGACGGTGATCTGGTCCTATCCGCGCGGCGAGGCGATCACCAAGGACGGCGAGACCGCCATCGACATCGCGGCCTATGCCGCGCAGATCGCGGCGCTCTTGGGCGCGCACATCATCAAGATCAAGCTCTCGACCGACCACCTCGAGAACAAGGACGCCAAGAAGGTCTATGAGGATCAGGGGATCGACATCTCGACCCAGGCCAAGCGCGTCGAGCACTGCATGCAGGCGGCCTTCGGCGGGCGCCGGATCGTGGTGTTCTCGGGCGGTGCGGCCAAGGGGTCGGACGCGGTCTACGAGGACGCCATCGCCATCCGCGACGGCGGCGGCAACGGCTCGATCATCGGCCGCAACAGCTTCCAGCGCTCGCGCGAGGATGCGCTGGCGATGCTCGGCAAGCTGGTGGACATCTACCTCGGCAAGGCCTGATCCGTTTCAGGTTGAGGAGTGGACGGGCGGCGCTGCGGCGCCGCCCGTTTTCGTTTCCGGCGTTGGATCGGGCCGAGGCGTCGGCCTGACCGGCGCGGGGTTTCCCTTTCCGCGCCGCGTGCTTTAGGGAGAGCGCAAAGTCACGGGGGCCGGCCATGTCGTTCTTTTCCAAGCTGCGCGAGCGTCTGACCAAGTCGTCCTCGAAGATCGGGACGGGGCTGGATGACCTGATCGGCCAGGGGACGGACGCGGCAGCGGCTGCGCCGCGCCCTGCGCCGGAGCCTGCGCCGACCTCTCAGCCTACGCCCGCCCCGCAGCCTCCTGCCCCTGCCCCCGCCCCGCAATCCCCGACGCCCGCGCCGCAGCCCGCCCCGCAGACGCCCCCGGCGCCTCGCCCGGCCGCGCCGCAACCCGCCTCGCAGCCCGGCCTGATGGGCCGGCTGTTCGGCGGCGGCGCCCCGGCCGAGCCGCGGCGTGAGCTGGACGACGCGATGCTCGAGGATCTCGAGGACATGCTCATCGCCGCCGACATGGGGACCGAGACCGCGCTGCGCGTCACCGCCAACATCGCCGAGGGGCGGATGGGGCGGAAGATCAGCGCGACCGAGCTGAAGCAGGCGCTCGCGGACGAGGTGACGCGGATCATGACCCCGGTCGCGCGGCCGCTGCCTCTTTATGCCAAGAAACCGCAGGTGGTGCTGGTGGTGGGCGTCAACGGCTCGGGCAAGACCACGACGATCGGCAAGCTCGCCAGCCAGTTCAAGGCCGCCGGCAAGTCGGTGGTGATCGCGGCGGGTGACACCTTCCGGGCCGCGGCGGTCGAGCAGTTGCAGGTCTGGGGCCAGCGCGCAGGCGTGCCGGTGATGGTCGCGGCGCAAGGGTCGGACCCGGCCAGCCTCGCCTATGACGCGATGGCGCGGGCCGAGGCCGAGGGCGCGGACCTTCTGCTGATCGACACCGCCGGGCGGCTGCAGAACCGCGCCGACCTGATGGAGGAGCTCGCCAAGATCGTCCGGGTGATCCGCAAGCGCGA
The DNA here is from genome assembly GCF_012689545.1 of Paracoccus sanguinis. Taxonomy (NCBI): domain Bacteria; kingdom Pseudomonadati; phylum Pseudomonadota; class Alphaproteobacteria; order Rhodobacterales; family Paracoccaceae; genus Paracoccus; species Paracoccus sanguinis. The sequence continues at coordinate 3,001,387 of NZ_CP051542.1, read as the reverse complement.
CCCCTCGGCGCCGCACAACACCCTGCTGGTGCTGGACGCGACCACGGGCCAGAACGCGCTGAGCCAGGTCGAGACGTTCCGCAAGCTGGCCGACGTCTCGGGTCTGGTGATGACCAAGCTGGACGGGACGGCGCGCGGGGGCGTGCTGGTGGCGCTGGCCGATCGGTTCGGGCTGCCGATCCACGCGATCGGGGTGGGCGAGCAGATCGACGACCTCGACGCCTTCGAGCCGGACGAGTTCGCCCGCGCGCTGGTCGGGCTGTAGCGGCGCAACGTTCGCGCAACACCCGCGCAACGGCCGGGCGTATGAACGCGCCCGGCGTCCCATCGGCGGAGGCCGGGTTTTGCCGGACATGGCCATGCACGGGGCGTGCAGGGTTCCTGCAACGTTCGTGCGATGTTCATGCACAGTTCATGCGAACGATTTCCCCGTCACCCCGCCCCGCGCATGAAAAAGCCCGCCGCGCGGGGGCGGCGGGCCGGATCGGGCGTTGGGCGCTCAGATCAGCGGGCCGCGTCGCCGTGGTCGACGGGCGAGCCGTCCTCTTCCTCGAGCAGCTGGCGGGCGTTGGCGGCGTCGGCCGACAGCCAGACCTTGCCGCCGTCGACCGAGGCGACGTTGCCCATCGGGATGTAGTGATGGTGCTCCATCTTCACCCCGTGCGCCTCGTCCTTGCGCTTCATCTTGATGCGGTCGCCGTCCATGTGGTCGACCACGCCGACGTGCACGCCGTCGGCGCCCACGATCTCCATGTCGTCCTTGATCTGGCTTGCGTCTGCCATGGGTCCGTCTCCTCGGATGGGGGCATGGGTGCCCCGGACCCGAGGGCAACGCCGGCTGCGGCCCTTCGGTTCAGACCGTCTCGACGCCCGGGGCCCGCAGGCCCAGCCGCGTCAGCAGGGCGCGCAGGTCGGGCCGCTCGACCGCGCTGCGGGCGGCGAAGAGCGTGGCCTGGCTGGGGTGGATCAGCGCGCCGTCGAGGATCTTGAGGTTGTTCGCCCGCAGCGTCTCGCCCGACGAGGTGATGTCGGCGATGGCCTCGGCCGTGAGGTTCGCCACCGTGCCCTCGGTCGCGCCCTGGCTGTCGACGAGCTGGTAGTCGGCGACCTCGTGCGCCGAGAGGAACGCGCGCACCAGCCGGTGATACTTGGTGGCGATCCGCAGCCGGTGGCCGTGGGCGGCGCGGAAGTCGCGGGCGATGGCGGCGAGGTCGTCCAGCGTCTCGCAATCCCGCCAGCAGGCCGGCACCGCGATCACCAGATCGGCGTGGCCGAAGCCCATCGGCGCGATCTCGGTCACGTCCGAGCGCCAGCCGGCAAGCTTCTCGCGCACCAGATCCGAGCCGGTGACGCCGAGATGGATGCGGCCGGCGGCAAGTTCGCGGGGGATCTCGCCGGCCGAGAGGAGGACCAGCGACAGGCCGTCCACCCCCTCGACCTGGCCCGCGTATTCGCGGTCGGCGCCGCTGCGGGCCATGCGCAGCCCGCGGGCGGCGAACCACTCGAAGGTCTGTTCCATCAGCCGGCCCTTGGAGGGGACGCCGAGCTTGAGGGCCTGGCTGGGGGCCGGGGTCAGCATAGCGCGGCCACCAGCGCGGGGCGGATGATGCCGCCGACGGCGGGGATGGCCCCGCTCCCGCTCCCGCTCCCGCCCCCGCCCCCGTTCCCGGACCCCTGCCCCAGCACCGCGGTCAGCGCGTCGTAGCGCCCGCCCGAGGCGACGGGCGGCCAGTCGGGATGGGCGGGGGCGGTGAAGGAAAAGGTCATGCCGTCGTAATACTCCATCGTCCGCCGCCCGTGGCTGGCGTCGAAGCGCACCGTCTCGGGGTCGATGCCGCGGGCGGCGAGCGCGTCGAGGCGGCCGGCGAGACGCTCGACCGCCTCGGCGATGGCGGGGATGTGGTCGGCCAGCACCCGCAGCTCGGCCAGCGCCACCGGCGCGGGGCCGGCGATGGTGAAGAGCCGGTGCAGCCGCTCGCGCCAGATCGCCGGCAGCGCCGGGCTGACGGCGCCGCGTTCCAGTCGGGCGATGCGGTCGTGCATCTCGGCGCGGGTGCGCTCGCCCGTCCACGGCGCGCCGTTCACGGCGAAGTGCCGCGGCGGGACGGGGTGCGAGAAACGCTCGAGCAGCGATTCGAAGCGGCGCGGGCGCCAGATGTGGTGGCGCAGCGCCGCGCGGCGGTCGTCGGGCAGCGGCAGCCCGTCCACCGCATCGAGCAGCAGGTCCATGTCGCCCATCGTGGCGTCGAGGCCAAGCGGCGCGAGGATGCCGTGGAAGAGCGCGAAGACCTCGGCATCGGCCTGCGGCTCACGGCTGAAGAGCTCGAACCCGGCCTGCAGGTATTCGTTGTCGCGCGGCGTCTCGGGGCGGGTGTCGCCCTGGTCCTGCTTGCGGAAGACCTCGCCCAGGTAGCAGTAGCGGGCCGGGTCGGCGCCGCCCGCCATGTGCATCTGCACCACCGGGACGGTGAAGTCGGGGCGCAGCATCACCTCGCCCCGCACAGGGTCGGTGGTGACATAGGCGCGGGCGCGGATGTCCTCGCCGTAGAGGTCGAGCAGGGTTTCGGCCGGCAGCAGGATGTCGGGGGCGACCTCGGTCGCTCCGGCGGCGCGGAAGGCCTCGAGAATGCGGCGGCCCTGGGCCTGCGCGGCGGTGCGGGGGGCGAGCGGGCGGGTCATGGTCGGCTCAGCGGGCGAGGATGCCGCGCACGGTCTCGACCAGGTCGGCGCGCGGGACCTCGACCTGCGCGGGCTGCGATTTCCATTCCTCGACAGAGGCTTGCGCGGCAATCTTCGCGCCGAGGATGAGGTCCTTGACCTGCACCACCCCGCGCGCGGCCTCGTCGGCGCCCGCGATCACCGCGACCGGCGCGGCGCGCTTGTCGGCGTATTTGAGCTGGTTGCCGAAGTTCTTGGGGTTGCCGAGATAGACCTCGGCGCGGATGTCCGCGGCCCGCAGTTCGGCCGCCATCGCCTGATATTCGGCCATGCGGTCGCGGTCCATGACGGTGACCACGACCGGCCCGCGGGCGGTCGTCTCGGCCGGATTGCGCGCCCTCAGCGCCGCGAGCAGGCGGTCCACGCCGATCGAGACGCCCGTGGCGGGCACCTTCTGCCCGGTGAAGCGCTCGACGAGATCGTCGTAGCGCCCGCCCCCGGCGACGCTGCCGAACTGGCGCGGGCGGCCCTTGTCGTCGAGGATCTCGAAGGTCAGCTCGGCCTCGAACACCGGGCCGGTGTAGTAGCCGAGGCCGCGGACCACCGAGGGGTCGATGACCACGCGGTCGGGGCCGAGGCCCGTCGCGGCGAGCAGCGCCGCGATCTCGGTCAGCTCGGCGATGCCCTCGGCGCCGACGGTCGAGCCGCCGACGGCGGCCGTGAGGTTGGCAAGCGTCGCCTCGTTGGTCGCCGCGCGGGCGGTGAGGAAGGCGAGGATGGGCGCGGTCTGCGCCTCGGTCAGGCCCACGCCGTCGATGCGGGCGCCGCTCTCGTCGGTGCGGCCCTGGGTCAAGAGCGCGCGGACGCCCTCGGCGCCCACCTTGTCGAACTTGTCCACCTGCCGCAGCACGTCGGCGGCCTGTTCGGGGGCGACCGCCGCGGCCTCGAGCACGCCGTTCAGCACCTTGCGGTCGTTGACGCGCACCAGATAGTCGCCGCGCGGGATGCCCGCCGCCTCGAGCGCGTCGGCGAGCATGGCGATGATCTCGGCGTCCGCAGCGACCGACGCGGCACCCACGGTGTCGGCGTCGCACTGATAGAACTGGCGGAAGCGGCCCGGCCCCGGCTTTTCGTTGCGCCAGACCGGGCCCATCGCGTAGCGGCGATAGGGCGAGGGCAGGTCGTTGCGGAACTGCGCCGCGACGCGCGCGAGGGGCGCCGTCAGGTCGTAGCGGAGCGCCAGCCAGTCGCCCGAGCCGCCGCCGGGGACCTGTTCCTCTTGCCACGCGAAGACGCCCGCGTTGGGGCGGTCCACGTCGGGCAGGAACTTGCCCAGGGCCTCGACCGTCTCGACGGCCGAGGTCTCGAGCGCGTCGAAGCCGTGCAGGCGATAGACGGCGGCGATGCGCTCGAGCATGAGGTTGCGCTCGGTCACGTCGGCGCCGAAGCTGTCGCGGAAGCCCTTGGGCGGCTCGGCGCGCGGGCGGCGGGGTTTGTCCTTGGCCATCGGTCTGATCCGTGAGATGCCGGGACCGCTTAGCGGAAGGGCCCGGGATGGACAAGTTTCAGACGCTGGAAGAGCGGATCGCGCATCTGACGCGGGCGGTCGAGGAGCTGTCGGACGTGGTCACGCGGCAGGATGTCGAGCTGAGGCGGCTGTCGCGCCGGGTCGGGCTGCTGATGGAGCGCGAGGCCGACCGCGAGGCGGCGGAGGGGACCATCCCGCTCGCCGACCAGCGCCCGCCGCATTGGTGAACTGCCCCGGCGCCCGCGCGGGGCGGGGGCGGCGGGAGCCTCCGGCGGGGATATTTGGGTCCAGCCCGAGGCGTCAGCGTTCCGCGGGGCCGAGGCGGTGCGGGGCGGTGAGCGCTTCCGGCGTGCTGGCCGCGAGCGGCGGGCGGCGGGTGAAGGCCGGGGGCGCCGCGGGGTCGGTCTCGGCGGGAGTTTCGGCGGGTGCGGGGTCGAAGCCGGGTTCGTCGTAGGCATCGACCTGCTGCGCCGCGGCGACGCCCTCGCCCGCGCCGGCGTCGGGCCAGTCGGCGGGCGGTGCGGCGGCCGGCGTCGCGGGCGCGGCGGGGCGCGGGGTGCTGACGACGGGGGCGGCCGCCGGGCGCGCCGGAGCGGCGTCAGAGGGCGCGGTGGCGGCCGGCGTCGGCTGGGCGGCGGCGGGACGCGCCGGGGCGAGCGCGCGGCGGAACACCAGCACGTTGTGATAGACCGTGCTGCGGCTCGTCAGCCCGCTGCGCTCTTCGCTGGGCAGCGTCTCGGCGCGCACGTATTCCCAGCCGTTCGCGGCCATGCGGTTCATCTCGGTCAGCAGCGCGAAGCTGAAGCGTTCGGCCGGGGTGCGGGCGCCGCGGGCCTTTTCACCCCGCGCCGGGGCGGGGATCACGGTGTATTCGTAGAGCTGCTGCACGCTGGCCTCCGGTTGTCCGTCGTCGGACCGGAGATAGGGCATCCGCGCCCGCCGGACCAGAGGCGGCGCGCCGATTGACCGGCGCCCCGTCCGGTGAGAGGGATGGCGCGGCCGGGGCGGACCGGCGCGCGAGAGGCGAGCGATGCTGAACATCCTGAGTTTCGTCGGCGGGCTGGCGCTGCTGGTCGCCGGCGCCGAATTGCTGGTCAAGGGCGCCTCGCGGCTGGCGATCTCGCTGGGGCTGACGCCGCTGGTCGTGGGGCTGACGGTGGTGGCCTTCGGCACCTCGGCGCCCGAGATCGCCGTTTCGGTCGGCGCGGTGGCGGGCGGGCAGACCGACATCGCCATCGGCAACGTGATCGGCAGCAACATCCTGAATGTGCTCTTCATCCTCGGCTTGAGCGCGCTGATCATGCCGCTGGCCGTGGACCGGCAGCTGATCCGGCAGGAAGTGCCGATCATGATCGGCGTCACCGGGCTGCTGCTGGTGATGCTGCGCGACCGGGTGCTGGGGATGGGCGAGGCGGGGCTGCTGCTCGCGCTGCTCGTCGCCTACACGGCGTTCGTGGTGATCCAGTCGCGCCGGACGCTGCGCGCGGGCGCCGTCGCCGACGAGCCGGCCCCGGCCGAGGACTGGGCGAGCGGCCGGCTGGTGCAGGCCGGGCTGATCCTCGGCGGGCTGGTCGGGCTGGTGATCGGGGCGCAGCTCGTGGTCAGCGCCGCGGTCAGCTTTGCCCGCGCGCTGGGGGTGAGCGACCTCGTCGTGGCGCTGACCATCGTGGCGGCGGGCACCTCGCTGCCCGAGATCGCCACCTCGCTGACGGCGGCGCTGAAGGGCAACCGCGACATGGCGGTGGGCAACGTGGTCGGCAGCAACCTGTTCAACATCCTCGGCTGCCTCGGGATCGCCGGGCTGGTGGCGGGCCCGGCGGGGCTGACGGTCGCGCCCTCGGTGATGGCCTTCGACGCCTGGGTGATGATGGGGGCGGCGGTCGCCTGTCTGCCGATCTTCCTGACCGGCTGCCGGATCGCCCGGTGGGAGGGGGCGATCTTCCTGGCCTATTACGTCTTCTACGTGGGCTATCTGGTGCTGGCCGCCGAGGACTATCACCGGCTGCAGGGCTATACGCGGGCGATGCTGCTGTTCGTCATGCCGCTGACGGTCCTGACCGCGCTGGCCATCTGGCTGCGGCCGAAGCCTCAGCCCCGCTGAACGCGCTCGGCCGCCGAGCGGCGCGCCCGCGCGCCGCCGGGGGCCCGGCCCTCAGAGCCCCAGCTTCTTCGCCACCAGTTCGTTGACCGCCGCCGGGTTGGCCTTGCCGCCCGAGGCCTTGAGCACCTGTCCGGTGAACCAGCCCGCGAGCTTGGGGTTCGCCTTGGCCTTTTCCACCTGCGCGGGGTTGGCGGCGATGATCTCGTCCACCGCGGCCTCGATCGCGCCGAGGTCGGTGACCTGCTTCATGCCGCGCGCGGCGGCGATTTCGGCGGGGTCGCCGCCCTCGGTCCAGACGATCTCGAACAGGTCCTTGGCCATCTTGCCCGAGATCTCGCCCGAGGCGATGAGGTCGAGCACGCCGCCCAACTGCGCCGCCGAGACGGGCGAGGCGCCGATCTCGAGCCCTTCCTTCTTCAGCCGCCCGAACAGGTCGTTGATGACCCAGTTGGCCGCCTGCTTGCCGTCGCGGCCCTGCGCCACGGCCTCGAAATAATCGGCGTTCTCGACCTCGGCGGTCAGCACGCCGGCGTCGTATTCCGACAGCCCCAGCGCCTGCACGAAGCGCGCCTTCTTCTCGTCGGGCAGTTCCGGCATCGAGGCCGCGATGTCGTCCACCCAGCCCTGCTCGATCTCGAGCGGCAGGAGGTCGGGGTCGGGGAAGTAGCGGTAATCGTGCGCCTCTTCCTTGGAGCGCATCGAGCGCGTCTCGCCCTTGTCGGGGTCGTAGAGGCGGGTTTCCTGCACCACCGAACCGCCATCCTCGAGGATGGCGATCTGGCGGCGGGCCTCATACTCGATGGCGGCCTGGATGAAGCGCAGCGAGTTCATGTTCTTGATCTCGCAGCGGGTGCCCAGATGACTGAAATCCTGGGTCTCCTGATAGCGCTCGTAATCGCCGGGCTTGCAGACCGACACGTTGACGTCGGCGCGCAGGTTGCCGTTCTGCATGTTGCCGTCGCAGGTGCCGAGATAGCGCATGATCTGGCGGAGCTTGGCGACGTAGGCGGCGGCCTCCTCGGGGCCGCGGATGTCGGGGCGGGAGACGATCTCCATCAGCGCGACGCCGGTGCGGTTGAGGTCGACGAAGCTGAGCGCCGGGTCCATGTCGTGGATCGACTTGCCGGCGTCCTGTTCGAGGTGGATGCGCTCGATCCGCACGCGGCGGGCGAGCCCCGGGCCCATGTCCACGATCACCTCGCCCTCGCCCACGATGGGGTGGTAGAGTTGGCTGATCTGATAGCCCTGCGGCAGGTCGGGGTAGAAGTAGTTCTTGCGGTCGAAGGCCGAGGTCAGGTTGATCGCGGCCTTGATCCCGAGCCCGGTGCGGACCGCCTGGGCCACGCAGAATTCGTTGATCACCGGCAGCATCCCCGGCATGGCCGCATCGACGAAGGCCACGTTGCTATTCGGCTCGGCCCCGAAGGCGGTCGAGGCGCCCGAGAAGAGCTTGGCGTTCGAGGCGACCTGGGCGTGGACCTCGAGGCCGATGACCAGCTCCCACTCCCCCTTCGCGCCCGAGATGACCTTGGGGGCGGGGGCGGTGAAATCGAGATGGTCGAGCATCGCGGGCGTCCTTTTCGAGTGTCGGCCGGTTCTAGGCCGCGCTCGGGTGCGGGGCAAGGGCGCGGGTGGGGCGGGGTGAGCCGGGGTTCGGGCCCGAAAGAAGGGGTGGGGCGCGCAGGGCGGCGGGTCAGCCCGGCCGGACGCGCCCGCGACGGTCGGTGGGGCACGGGTGGGCGCGTCCCCTGCCCCTGCCCCCGCCCCTGCCCTTGCCCCGGCCCTTGCCCTTGCCCTTGCCCTTGCCCAAACGCTTGCCCCAGCCCCGCCCCTTGCCCAATCCCTTGCCGCCACTGCCCCCGCCCTTGCCCCAGTCCCAGCCCCAGCCCCTGCCCCAGTCCCGGCCCTTGCCCCAGCCCCGGCCCCAGCCCCTGCCCTTGCCGCTTCGTTCCGGTTCACATACCCATTTCACGACGCTGACCGCCGAGCCGGACGATGACCCGACCCTTTCGCCGCCGGGTTCTCTACATCCCCGGCTATGACCCCATCCCCCCGCGCCGCTACCGCGAGCTCTACCGCCGCGAGGGGGCGCGGCAGGCGGCAATCTCGGGCTATCGGCTGGGCTTCGGGGCGCGCGGCGACCGGACCGGGTTTGGCTGGGGGGTGACGGGGGATTTCCCCGAGGGCGCAGCCGAGGCCGAGGTCGAGGTGCTGGTCTGGGCCGACGTGGTGGCGGGCTCGATGGGGCACTCGATCCCCGCGACCTACGGGCAGCTTGTCCGCACGGCCTGGGCTTATGTCGGCTCGGGCGCGCTCTGGCGGCTGATGCGGCTGCGCCGAGGGCCGGTGATCGCGGCACTCTATCCCATCGCGGTGCTGCTGGCGCAGGCGCTGGCCGCGGTCCTGCTGGCGGTGGGGATCGCGGTGCTCGGGGCGCGGCTGGTTCATTGGCTGCCGGGGGTCGTGCTGGGGCTGGCGGCGGGGGCGGCGCTGCTCGGGTGGTTCCGGCGCATCGACGGGCGGGTGTTCGCCTATTACCTCATGCACGATTATGCCTTCACCGCGCAGGACGGGGGCGCCTATCCGCCCGCGCTCGAGGCGCGGATCGCGGTCTTTGCCGACCGGGTGGCCGAGGTTCTGGCGGGCGACTGGGACGAGGTGCTGGTGGTGGGCCATTCCTCGGGCGCCTATCTGGCGGTCTCGGTGCTGGCCGATCTGCTGCGCGTCGGCCGGGCGGCCGAGGACGGGCGGCTGGCGCTGCTGACGCTGGGGCACGTGGTGCCGATGGCCTCGTTCCTGCCGCGCGCCGGGCGGCTGCGAGCGGACCTGCGGTTCCTCTCGGCGCGGGCCGAGGTGACGTGGGTGGACGTGAGCGCGCCGGGCGACGCCTGCTGCTTCGGGCTTTGCGACCCGGTGGCGGTGTCCTCGGTCGAGCCCGCGGGGCGGGTCGGCCCGCTGGTGCTGTCGGCGGCGTTCAGCCGGACGCTCTCGCCCGAGACGCAGCGGGCGCTCAGGGGCCGGTGGTTCCGGCTGCATTTCCAGTATCTCTGCGCCTTCGACCGGCCCGAGGGCTACGATTACTTCTCCATCACCGCCGGGCCGCTGCGGCTCGGGGACCGGTTCGCCGGGCGGGGCCACTCGCCGGGGCGGATCGCGCGGGCGGTGAACGACTGGCCCGGCCGGGCCGAGGGGGCGCCATGAGCGCGCCGCCGGTCCCGCCGAAGCCGCCCTCGACCGAGGGGCGTGGCAGCGTGCTGCGCTATGCCCGCGCGTTCCAGCGCGACCTCTTGTCGGCGCTGCCCGCGCGGCTCTACCGCGCCTGGATGGCCGAGTTCCGCAGCCCGCTGATCCACTCGGTCGTCTGCAACGATCCGGCGCTGGTGCGGCTGGTGCTGCAGGAGCGGCCGGAGGATTTCCCCAAGTCCGCGCGGCTGCGCGAGGGGCTGGCGCCGCTGCTCGGCCGGTCGGTCTTCGTCACCAACGGCGCCGAGTGGGCGCGGCAGCGCCGGATCATCGACCCGGCGTTCGAGGGCGGGCGGCTGCGCGAGACCTTTCCCGGCGTGCGCGACGCGGCGCTGGCGCTGGCCCAGAGGCTCGGCGCGCAGGCGGGGCGCGAGATCGACCTCGAGCCCGAGACGAGCCACGCCGCCGCCGATGCGATCTTCCGCACGCTCTTCTCGATCCCGATCGAGGACGCGACCGCGGCGCGGGTGTTCGCGGCCTTCCGCGCCCATCAGGACGCGCAGCCGATCGTGAACCTCGCCGCGCTGCTGCCCTGGCCTGCGTGGCTGCCGCGCCCGCACGGGCGGCGGACGCGGGCGACGGCGGCCGAGATCCGCGGGCTGATCGCCGGGCTGGTGGCCGCGCGGGCCGAGGCGATTGCGGCCGGCACCGCGCCCGACGATCTGGCGACCAAGATCATGACCACGCCCGACCCCGAGTCCGGGGCGGGCTTCTCGCCCGCCGAGATGGTCGATCAGGTGGCAATCTTCTTTCTGGCCGGGCACGAGACCTCGGCCAGCGCGCTGGCCTGGGCGCTGTGGCTGCTCGCCGCCTTCCCGGACTGGCAGGAACGGGTGGCCGACGAAGCGGCCGCGGTGCTGACCGGCGAGGCGCCCGAGTTCGCCGCCGTGGCGCGGCTGCGGGTGGCCCGCGCGGTCTTCCGCGAGGCGATGCGGCTCTACCCCCCCGTGCCGATGATGGTGCGCGAGACGACCCGCCCCGAGGTCTTCCGCGAGCGCCCCCTGCCGCCCGGGACGCAGGTGGTGATCTCGCCCTGGCACCTGCACCGCCACGCGCGGCTGTGGGACGACCCGGACGGCTTCGACCCCGGCCGGTGGGAGACGGAGAACGGCCGGGCCTGCGCGCGAGCCGCCTATGTCCCCTTCAGCGCCGGGCAGCGGGTCTGCCCCGGCGCGGGGTTCGCGATGGTCGAAGGGCCGCTGATGCTGGCGCTGATCTGCCGCGACCTGCGGCTGACCCGCGGCGCGGTCGATCCGGTGCCGGTGGCGCGGCTGACGGTGCGGGGACGCGACGGCATCCGCGTGCGGCTGTCGCGGCGCGGCTGAAGCGCGGGCTCAGCGCGCCCGCCAGCGGCGGTAGAGCCGGACGAGCAGCACCGCGCCCGCCACCGCGCCGAGCGCGCCCGCGAACATCCCGAGCAGCCGCACGACGATCCAGAACAGCACGCCGCCGAGGGCCCCGCCCAGCGCGCCCACGACCGCCGCCTGAAGCGTTGATTCGCGGTCGTTGTCGGCCATGAGTAACCCGGCGAGCGCGCCGACGAGAGCGAAGATCAGGATCATGTCCGGCGATATGGGTCGCGCGGCGGGCGGTTCAAGGACGCCGGTTCAAGGGCCGCGGTCAACGATGGCGCTCAGGCCCGCGCCCCCAGCCGCGGCACCCCGCCGGGGTTGCGCGCATCGCTGACCCCCATCCGCAGCCCTGCCCCGATCCGGTGCGCGAGCGCCGACCAGGCGGCCGCCGTCGCCGCCGGCAGCGTCCGGTGGAGCGTGGCGTCGAAGAGCATCAGCCAGTCGTCGAAATGCCCCGGCCGCACGTCGCCCGCCGCCATGTGCACGCGCATCGGATTGCCGTCGTAGCCACGCTCGTAAAGGATCGCGTTGCGCCAGAAGGCGGCGATGCGCGCCTCGTGCGCGGGCCAATCGGTGACATGGGCGGCGAAGACCGGGCCCAGCACCTCGTGCCGGCGCACGGCGGCGTAGAAGACCGCGACCACGCGGTCGATCTCGGCGGGGGTGACGGGGAAGCGGGGCGGGATCATGCGCCTGACATGGGCCGCCCGGCGCGAAACGGCAAGCGGCGCACGGTCGCAGGGGAGGCCGAGGGGGCGGATGATTGACGCCTGCCCCGGGCAGATGCGACGGGGCGGGGCTCATGCACCGACCGACGGGGACCGAGATGCCGCATTACACCGATTCGTTCACCCAGCTCGGCCGCCCGGCCGCGCTGCCCGCCTCGCCCGAGGAGGCGGTGCTCGAGCGGGTGCCGAACCCGCAGCCGGGCGCGCTTTACGCGGTGCGCTTCACCCAGCCCGAGTTCACCAGCCTCTGCCCGCTGACCGGCCAGCCGGACTTCGCCCATCTGGTGGTCGACTACGTGCCGGGCGACTGGCTGGTCGAATCGAAGTCGCTCAAGCTGTTCCTCGGCAGCTTCCGCAACCACGGCGCCTTCCACGAGGACTGCACGGTGGGCATCGGCCTGCGGCTGGTCGAGACGCTCGCGCCGCGCTGGCTCAGGATCGGCGGCTACTGGTATCCGCGCGGCGGGATGCCGATCGACGTGTTCTGGCAGACCGGCGCCCCGCCCGAGGGGCTGTTCCTGCCCGACCAGGGCGTGCCGCCCTATCGCGGCCGCGGCTAGGCGCGCTGGGGTCGGGCGGGGTGCAGCGCGGAGCTTTCGGCAGGCGCCGGAAAAACCCCCTTGCACCCCCCGACCCTTGCCGCTACATCGCCCCGCACGGTCCGAGACGGACCACCGGCGCTGTGGTAGCTCAGTGGTAGAGCACTCCCTTGGTAAGGGAGAGGTCGAGAGTTCAATCCTCTCTCACAGCACCATCCACCCTTCCTGACATCGTTGGAAGAACGGGGCATTGCGGCGCTGCCGCTGAGGGCACAGACAGGCAGTATGCCACCTTTGCGTGGCACGGAATCGTCACAGGGTTGCTGCGGGCTCATCCTCGATACCCCCGCCCACCGAGCCGGAACTCGGCATCCCCTGCCCCATCGCCCCGCGCACGCAGGGCGCCCGCCGCTCCGCCCTCGTCAGGGCTTTGCGCCGGCCTGCCTGCGAGGATACCGTTCGGCATGGACCTGCGTTTCCCCCACCACCACGACGACCGCTGCCCCGTGACCCACCGCCGAGCTATACCCTCGGCCGCCGATGCTTGAGCGCCGCGACCCGCTGCGCGGCCTGCTGGGCGTCGTTCTCGGGGCGCTGCTGGTCGCGCTGACCGGCTGGTTCCTCGTCATCGGTAAAGCGGTGGTGCTGCCGATCATCATCGCGGTGATCTCGGTCTACGTGCTGACCGCGGCGAGCCACGCGCTCGCGCGCCTGCCCGGCGGCGCGGCGCTGCCCGAGTGGCTGCGGCGGGTCGTCGTGCTGCTGGCGTTCCTCGTCGCGGTGATCACGCTGGCCGCAGTCATGACCTCGACCGCCGATCAGGTGCGGGTGCGGCTGCCCGAATATCAGCGCACGGTCGCGGCCCTGCTGACGCGGGTCTTCGACAGCGTGGGTGCCGACCGGCCGGACTGGCAGGCGCTCTGGGACCGGCTGGTGGCGCGGATCTCGTTCGCGCGGCTGGCGGGGACGGTGCTCGCCTCGATCAGCGCGGCGGCGGGGATGGTGTTCATGGTCGTCGTCTACGCGATCTTCCTGATGGCCGAGCGCGACGCCTTCGGCCACAAGATCGCCGTCGCCCTGCCCGCCGAGCACCGCGACCGGGCCGAGGCGATCATCCGCGCCACCAACACCGCGATCCGCGACTACCTCGCGATCAAGACGCTGGTGAACGCGATCCTGGCGACGATCTCGTTCGTCGTCATGTGGCTGTTCGGGGTGGATTTCGCGCTCTTCTGGGCGATCCTGATCGGGCTTCTGAACTACATCCCCTATGTCGGGTCGATGCTGGGGGTGGCGTTTCCGGTCGTCCTGTCGATGGCGCAGTTCGGGGCGCTGTCGACCACGCTGGGGATCGCGGCGCTGCTGACCGCGGCGCAGGTCTGGGTCGGCAACGCGCTCGAGCCGCGGCTGATCGGGCGGACGGTGAACATGTCGCCCTTCGTGGTGATGGTGGCGCTGGCGCTCTGGTCCTCGCTCTGGGGGATCGCGGGGGCGATCCTGGCGATCCCGCTGACCTCGATCATCGCCATCATCATGGCCAATTTCCGCGCCACGCGGCCCTTTGCGGTGCTGCTGGCCAAGGACGTGAGCGTGTTCGAGGACAGCTCTCCCACGGCCCGGCCGGGGCCGCATCGGCTGGACGCTCGGCCCCGCGCCGATTAACAGGGGCGGATGACCGACACCCTGCCGCCCACCCTGCCGCCCGACGACGAGCCGACCGGCCAGCCGGCCCCCGCCCCCGCGGCGCGGGGCGGGGCAAAGGCCGGGACGGGGCGGGCCGCCGCGGGCGGGCGCGAGGCGCGCCTGGGTGCGGCGCTGCGCGCCAACCTCGCGCGGCGCAAGGCACAGGCCCGCGACCGCGCCCAGGACGAAGGCCGCACCGACGACACCCCCGCCCGCGCGCAGGCGCTGAACACGGACGCGCGCAGCACGGGCGCAAGCGAGGACTGATGGACACGATTCTGGTGCGCGGCAACGGGCCGCTGAACGGCGAGATCGCCATTGCGGGGGCCAAGAACGCCTGCCTCACGCTGATGCCGGCGACGCTTCTGACCGATGAGCCGCTGACGCTGACCAACGCCCCGCGGCTGTCGGACATCCGCACCATGACGGCGCTGCTGGCCTCGCTCGGGGCCGAGGTGGCGAGCCTGCAGGACGGCCAGGTGCTCGCCATGTCGAGCCATGCGCTGACCAGCCACACCGCGGATTACGAGATCGTGCGCAAGATGCGCGCCTCGATCCTCGTGCTCGGCCCGATGCTGGCGCGGGACGGCGAGGCGGTCGTCTCGCTGCCCGGGGGCTGCGCGATCGGGGCGCGGCCGGTGGACCTGCACCTCAAGGCGCTGGCCGCGATGGGGGCGGAACTCGACCTGCGCGACGGCTATGTGCACGCCAAGGCGCCCGCGGGCGGCCTGCGCGGCGCGGTGGTCGAGTTTCCGCTGGTCTCGGTCGGGGCGACCGAGAACGCGCTGATGGCCGCGACCCTCGCCCGCGGGACGACGGTGCTGAAGAACCCCGCGCGCGAGCCGGAGATCGTCGACCTCGCCCGCTGCCTGCGCCGGATGGGCGCGCGGATCGAGGGCGAGGGCACCGACACGATCACCGTCGAGGGGGTGGACCGTCTGGGCGGCGCCACCCATCCGGTGGTGACCGACCGGATCGAACTGGGCACCTACATGCTCGCCCCGGCGATCTGCGGCGGCGAGGTGACCTGCCTCGGCGGCCGCATCGACCTGGTCGAGAGCTTCTGCGAGAAGCTGGACGAGGCCGGGATCGCGGTCACCGAATCCGAGCGCGGCCTGACCGTCAGCCGCAAGAACGGCCGGGTGCGGGCGGTCAACGTCCGCACCGAGCCCTTCCCCGGCTTCCCGACCGACCTGCAGGCGCAGATGATGGCGCTGCTTTGCACCGCCGACGGGGTGAGCGACCTGGAAGAGACGATCTTCGAGAACCGCTTCATGCACGCGCCCGAGCTGACCCGGATGGGGGCGCGGATCGACGTGCACGGCGGCCATGCCCGCGTGACGGGCGTGGACCGGCTCAAGGGCGCGCCGGTGATGGCCACCGACCTGCGGGCCTCGGTCAGCCTGATCCTCGCCGGGCTGGCGGCCGAGGGCGAGACGGTGGTGAGCCGCGTCTATCACCTCGACCGCGGCTACGAGAAGGTCGTGCGCAAGCTGCGCGGCGTCGGCGCCGACATCGAGCGCATCAAGGAGGCACCCGCGCATGAGTGACCCCGTTCCGAACGGCGATGCCCGCAGCATGGGCCGCGACGCGAGCTTCGCGGACGCCGATCCCGACCGCCCGCTGGCGATCCGGGCCGAGGATGCCGAGGATCTCGCGGTGCTGGCCGCGCTCGCGCAGGATTCGGTGCTGACCGTCGCGGACGCGGTGTGGGACCGCCAGAGCCGGCATTTCGCCCTGCTGCTGAGCCGCTTCCGGTGGGAGGACGCGGACGCCGCCGAGGCCGAGGGCCGCCCGTTCGAGCGGGTGCGCACGATCCTCGCCATCGGCGACGTGACCGCGGTGCGCCACGACGGGATCGACCGCTCGGACCCGGGGCTGGTGCTGTCGCTTCTGGACCTCGAATGGCGGCCGGGCGAGGACGGGACCGGCACGCTCATCCTGCAATTCGCCGGCGACGGCGCGGTGGCCGTGGATGTCGAGGCGATGTGCGTCGATCTGCGCGACGTGGCCCGCCCGCACCGGGCGCAGGCGGCCGCGCGGCCGCAGCACGGTGATTGACGCGATCCGCGGCCGCCTGTGGCGGTCGCGCGCGCCGGTGCTGTGGCAGCTGACCCCGGACCGCGCGGCCGAGTGGCGGGCGATCCGCGCCGCGGCGCTGCGGGATGCGCCGCTCGCCTTCGCGCTCGGCGCGGGCGACGCCGAGGCCGACGACAGCGCCGACCCGCTGACCGAGGCGCGGGCGCATCTTGCCGCGGTCGAGGTCTGGGCCGCCGGCCCGCGCGAGGGCCGCGCCCAGGCGATTGCCGGCTGGCAGCCGGGCTGGACGCCGGGCACCGAGGACATGGGCTGGATCACCGGGGTCTTCGCCGCCCCCGAAGCGCGCGGACGCGGGCTGACGGCGCTGACGCTGGGCCGGATCGCCGAGCGCGCGGCGGCGGCCGGCTTCCGCCGGCTCGGGCTGCGGGTCGGCAGCGGCAACGAGGCCGCCCGGCGCTGCTACCTGCGCGCGGGGTTCCGGCCGGTGGGCGCCCCCTTCCTGAACGAACGCGGCCTGCCCGAGATCGAGATGCACCGCCCGCTGCCAGCCCCCGCCGCCTCTGCCCGCCGGAGCGCTTGAGGCCCCCGTCGCCAGCCGCTAACAGCAGCCTGAACCCGGCCCCCGCCGCCCCCGGCGGCCCCTCCGGCGAGGAGATCACCATGCCCGTCACGCTCAACACCTCGGACCCGGATTTCGAGACCGGCTTTGCCGCCATGCTCGCCGCCAAGCGCGAGGATGCGGCGGACGTGGGGGACGCGGTGGCGGCGATCATCGCCCGGGTCAGGGCCGAGGGTGACGCGGCGTTGGTCGAGCTGACCAACCGCTTCGACCGCACCGACCTGACCGCCGACCGCCTGCGCCTGACCGAAGGAGAGATCGACGCCGCCTGCGCCGCGGCCGACCCCGAGGACCGCGCGGCGCTGGAACTCGCCGCCGCGCGCATCCGCGCCTATCACACGCGGCAGATGCCCGAGGATGCGCGCTGGACCGACGAGACCGGCGCCGAACTCGGCTGGCGCTGGACGCCGGTGTCGGCCGCGGGGCTCTATGTGCCCGGCGGGCAGGCGAGCTACCCCTCGTCGGTGCTGATGAACGCGGTCCCGGCCCGGGTGGCGGGCGTGCCCCGGCTCGTGGTCTGCGTGCCCGCGCCCGAGGGAGTGCTGAACCCGCTGGTGCTGGCCGCCTGCCGCATCGCCGGGGTGGACGAGGTCTGGCGCGTCGGCGGCGCGCAGGCGATCGCGGCGATGGCCTATGGCACCGAGACGATGCAGGCGGTGGACAAGATCACCGGGCCGGGCAACGCCTATGTGGCCGCCGCCAAGCGGCAGGTCTTCGGCCGGGTCGGGATCGACAGCATCGCCGGCCCCTCCGAGGTGCTGGTGATCGCCCAAGGCGCGCAGAACCCCGAGTGGCTGGCCCTCGACCTGCTGGCGCAGGCCGAACACGACGCCGACGCGCAGGCGATCCTGATGACGCCCGACCCGGCGCTGGCGATGGCGGTGGTTGCGGCCGTGCACCGAATCCTGCCCACCCTGCCCCGCGCCGCCATCGCCGGCGCAAGCTGGCGCGACCACGGCACGGTGATCGTGACCCGCGACCTGACCGAGGCCGCCGCGCTGTCGGACCGGATCGCGCCCGAGCATCTCGAACTCTGCGTGGACGACCCCGAGGCGCTGGCCGCGCGGGTGCGCCACGCGGGCGCCATCTTCCTCGGCGGGTGGACGCCCGAGGCGGCGGGCGACTATGTCTCGGGGCCGAACCACGTCTTGCCCACGGCACGCTCGGCGCGGTTCTCGTCAGGGCTGTCGGTGGTGGATTTCCTCAAGCGCACCACGCTCTCGCGGCTCGACCCGGCCTCGCTCGGGGCCGTCGGCCCGGCGGCGGTGCGGCTGGCCGAGGCCGAGGGGCTGGGCGCCCACGCCCGCTCGGTCGCCGCGCGGCTGGCGCAGGTGAACGGGTGAGCGCGACCGAACTCGTGGGCTTCGCCGCAGCGATCCTCGGCACGGTCTGCTGGCTGCCGCAGGTGGTCAAGACGTGGCGCAGCCGGGCGGTCGACGACCTCTCGTGGGCGACCAACCTGCTGCTGTTCGCCACCGTCACGATGTGGCTGAGTTACGGCTTGATCAAACGCGACGCGCCGTTGATCCTGTCGAACATCGTGGCGGTGCTCAGCATCGGCGCGATCCTTGTGGCCAAGCTGCGCTGGGGGCGCCGATGACCGAGACGCTTGCGAAATCCCGGCTGTTCCGGGTCGAGATCGACGACACCGCCCTGCCCCCCGCCACCCCCGAGATGGAGCAGGAGCGCCGCGTCGCGGTCTTCGACCTGCTCGAGGACAACTCGATCAGCCTGCCCGCCCGCGGCGAAGGCGCCGCGCCCGAAGGCCCCTATGCGCTGCTGCTCGCGGTGCGCGACCGCCGGCTGGTCTTCGACCTGCGGGCCGAGGACGAGGCGCCGGTGGCCGAGTTCCACCTGTCGATGGGCCCCTTCCGGCAGGTGGTGAAGGACTACTTCCAGATCTGCGAAAGCTACTTCGACGCCGTGAAGCGCCTGCCCCCGGCGCAGATCGAGGCGATCGACATGGCCCGCCGCGGCATCCACAACGAGGGTGCGCGGACCCTGCAAGAGCGGCTCGAGGGCAAGGCGAGCGTCGACATCGACACCGCCCGGCGCCTTTTCACCCTGATCTGCGCGCTGATCGCGGATTAAACCGGGTGGGTGTGCCGGCCGATCCTGCTGCCTCGGCCGCGGCCGCCCCCGCGGGCCTCGCCGCGGAGGTGCGGTTCCCGGCCTCGGTGCTCTTCTGCTGCGATCACAACGCCATCCGCTCGCCCATGGCCGAGGGGATGATGAAGAAGTTCTACGGCCGCCGCGCCTATGTGCAGTCGGCGGGCGTGCACAACGACATGGAGATCGACGGCTTCGCCATCGCCGTCTGCCAGGAGATCGGGGTCGAGCTCTCGCGCCACCGCACCCGCAGCTTCGAGGAGATGCGCGACTGGGGCGACGATCTGGGTCAGTTCGACCTGATCGTGGCGCTGACCCCGGCCAGCCAGCGGCAGGCGCTGGAGCTGACGCGCAGCTATCACCTGGACGTGGAATACTGGCCGATCATGGACCCGACCGGGATGGCCGAAAGCCGCGAGGCGCGGCTGGGCGTCTATCGGCAGGTCCGCGACCACATCCGCAGCCGGATGCTGGCGCGCTTCGGCCCGGCGCTCGACGTGGAGCCCTGAGCGCTGAGCCCTGAGCCCTGAGCCCAGAGCCCTGAGCGGGCCGGGGGTCCGCCTCAGGGCCGCCAGTCGAGAAAATTGCCCAGCATCGCCAGCCCCAGCCGCTGCGACTTCTCGGGGTGGAACTGCAGCCCCACGATGTTGTCGCGCGCCACGATCGCTGTGACCGGCCCGCCGTAATCGACGCTCGCCACAAGGTCGGCGGGGTCCGCCACCCGGAACTGCCAGCTGTGGACGAAATAGGCGTGACCGCCCGCCGGGATGCCGGCGAGGATCGGGTGCGGCCGCGCGACCTCAAGGTCGTTCCAGCCCATGTGTGGCACCTTGAGCGCCGGGTCGGCCGGCGTGATCCGCTCGACCCGCCCGCCGATCCAGCCGAATCCGGGGGTCGGGCGGTATTCCAGCCCCTCATCGGCCAGCATCTGCATCCCCACGCAGATCCCGAGGAAGGGGACGCCCCGCCCCATGACCGCCTCGGTCAGCGCTTCGAGCATCCCCGGCACCGCGTCGAAGGCCGCCCGGCAGGCCGGGAAGGCCCCGTCGCCCGGCAGCACGATGCGGTCGGCCGCCGCCACCACCGCGGGGTCCGAGGTCACCGTGACGGCCGCGCCCCGGTCACGGCCGGCCAGCGCCACGGCCTTTTCGGCCGAGTGCAGGTTGCCGCTGTCATAGTCGATGATGGCGACGCGCATGGGACCTACAACGCGCCCTTGGTCGAGGGCAGCGCGTAGCCCAGCCGCGGGTCGGGCTCGACCGCCTCGCGCAGCGCCCGCGCCACGGCCTTGAAGGCCGCCTCGGCGATGTGGTGGGCGTTCAGCCCGTGCAGCAGGTCGACGTGCAGCGTCATGCCGGCGTGGGTCGAGAGCGCCTGGAAGAACTCGCGCACCAGCTCGGTGTCGAAGCTGCCGATCTTGTCGGCCGGAAACGGCAGGTTCCAGACGAGGTAGGGCCGTCCCGACAGGTCGAGCGCGGCGCGCACCAGCGTGTCGTCCATGGCGAGGTGGAAGCTGCCGTAGCGGCGGATGCCGCGCTTCTCCCCCAGCGCCTCGCGCAGGGCCTGGCCCAGCGCAATGCCGCAATCCTCGACCGAGTGGTGGTCGTCGATGTGCCGGTCGCCGTCGCAGCTGAGCGTGATGTCGATCAGCGCGTGGCGGGCAAGCTGGTCGATCATGTGGTCGAAGAAGCCGATGCCCGTGACGCTCTCGGACCGGCCGGTGCCGTCGAGATCGACGCGGACCTCGATCCGGGTTTCGTTGGTCTCGCGGGTGACGGTGGCGGTCCGGGGGGCGCGGCGCGGGTCCATGGCGGTGTTTCCTCGGCTGACGGTCGGTCCATGGTGAACGGGGCGGGCTTAGCCCATCCGCGCGATCGGGCGCAATGCAGTCGCGCGCGGGGCACTCGGGCGCAATGCATTCGGGCGCGCGGGCGCCAACGCGCGGGTCAGGCGAGCCACAGCCCCTCGGCGCGCAGCCGCTTGCGGATCGCGCGCTCGGGCGGCAGCGGGCGCGCGCCCGCGAACATCGGCCGGATGCGGCTGCGGCCGAGGCCGGCGCGGATCAGGCGCTCGCCCGCCGCCCACCCGTCGATGAGCGGGGCGATCTCGGGCAGGGCGGCGAGCGCCTCGATCTCGGCCACGGCGCGGTCCGATTCGCGGGCGTAGAGCAGCGGCAGCCGGCGCCAGTGGCAGGTCACGTCGCCGTCCATCCCCGCCAGTTCCGGCCCCGGACGGCCGCCGCCGAGGCTGTGGATCACCAGCGGCAGCACGATCTGGTCGAGCCACGGGTCGAGCGACTGGCAGGCCAGCGCCTCGCCCGGATCGTCGCGCACCGCCGCTGCCCAGTCGCGGAACCGCTGGCCGAACAGCGCCGGGTCGGCGCCGAAGAACCAGCCCGCGTTGAAGTAGAGGAACCGTTCCCAATGCTCGTCGGGCTGGGTGCGGTCGACCGTGGGGGCAATGTCGAGGCCGAAGCGGTCGTAGAGCGAGGCCCAGATGTCGTGATGGCCCGGCCCGTAGAGCGGCGGGCTGGGCCACGTCCCGGTGCGGCGCATCGAGGCTGCGGGGCGCGCGAAATCGAAGGGCACCGCGCCGAGGTCGCCGAGGATCAGCGTGTCGCTGTCGAGGAAGAGGAAGGGCCGGCCCGGCTCAAGCACGCCCAGCGCCTCGATCTTGTTGCCGTGCGGGTAGCTGGCGCCGAAGTCGCGGGCGACCAGCGGCCGGATCTCGGCGCCGAAGCCGGTGAGGGCGGCGCGGGCGGGGTCGCTGATGCGGGTGGCGTGGCCCGCCCATGCGGCCTCGGGCTGCGGCTCGGCGACGATGAGGCGGCCGGGGAAGCCCGGCGCATTGCGGCGCAGGCTGGCGGCGAGCAGCGCGGCCTGCCGGTCGATGCCGCCGCCCTGGGCGACGATGAGGATGTCGAAGGGGGTGGGGCGGGGGCGCTCTTCCGTGGGTCGGGTTGCCGTGGGGGCGGAGGCGCGGGCCGGGGGTGCGGCGCTCGCGGGCGATCCGGCCGCGGCCGGACTCTCTTGCGCGGCATCGCGCTCAGACGCCTTGGCCTGGGCGGCGGTGCGGAGCGCCTGACGTTCGGCCTGACGCTGGGCCTTCTGTGCGGCCCGCTCGGCCTGCCGCGCCGCCCGGCGCGCGGCGCGCTCGGCCGCGGCGGCGGCCTTGCGGGCGGGGTTGGGCCGGGCGGTTCGGTCGGGATCGTCGCTGCGGTTGATCATGGCAAGCCCGTGGCGCGGCACCGGCCACCGGTCAAGCCGGATCGGTGCGGGATGAGACCACCAGGGGGAGGATGGTGGGCGACCCTGGAATCGAACCAGGCATGGGTCTCCCCGGCGGAGTTACAGTCCGCTGCCGCACCTTGCAGCACGTCGCCCGACGCCGGGGGTGATTAGCCGCGGGGCCACGGGTGGTCAAGCGGTTTTGCGGCGGTGTCGGGAGGGTGGTGTCGCCCGGCGTCCCCGAGCCGCGCCGCGGGGGCTGGCGGCGTTGTCGGGTGTCCCGTTTGGCGAGGGTCCAGACCCGACGGCACGACCGGATGCAGAGAGTGCCTCGGCGCGGGAATATCCGTCCCCAGCAAGCGGAGGACTTGAGAGCGGGGAGCTGGTGAACGCTGCGAACGGGAGAGTTGGTCAGTTGGAGCGCTGGAGAGGAGGATCGGCAGAGGCAGAGACGCAAAGGGCCAGTGAGCCAGTGAGCTAGCGCAAGATACCCAAGGGACCGGCGATCAATCCCCCCGACCCCGACCGAAGCTCCCGCGCCGGCGCCCCAAACACCACCGCCCACCCCCTGCCCCTTGCGCCGCACCCCCGCGCGGGTGATCACGGGGCGGACAGGAGAGCCCATGACCAGACCCCCCGCCCCCCGCACCCCCGACGGCGCGCCGCGCAAGACCAAGAAACCCGCCTGGGTGATCGACAAGGAACGCGCCCGGCGCGCCTCGGCGGCCGAGACGGTGTGGCTCTTCGGCCTGCACGCGGTGCGCGACGCGCTGTTGAACCCCAACCGGACCCGGCTGCGGCTGGTGCTGACGCGCAACGCCGCCGGGCGGCTCGAGGACGCGCTCGCCGCCTCGGACATGACGCCCGAGATCGTCGATGCGCGGGTCTTCGACCGTGAGGTGCCGCTCGACCCCGGCAGCGTCCACCAGGGCGCGGCAATCGAGGTCAAGCCGCTCGGCTGGGGCGCGCTCGACACGGTGGCCGCCGAAGGGGGCGGCGCGGGGCGGGCGCTGGTCGTGGCGCTCGACCGCGTCACCGATCCGCACAACGTCGGCGCCATCCTGCGCTCGGCCGAGGTGTTCGGCGCCCGCGCGGTCATCGCCACCGCCCGCCACGCCGCGCCCGAGACCGGGGCGCTGGCCAAGACCGCCTCGGGCGCGCTCGAGCGGCAGCCCTATCTGCGGGTGACGAACCTCGCCGACGCGCTGATCGCGCTGAAGGAGATGGGCTACACCGTCATCGGCCTCGACGGCACCGGCACCGAGACCCTGCCCGAGGCACTCACCGCGCTGCCGGGGCGGGCGGTGTGCCTCGTCCTCGGGGCCGAGGGGCCGGGACTGCGCGACAAGACGCTCGAGACCTGCGACCGGGTGGTGCGCATCCCCTTTGCCGCGGATTTCGGCTCGCTCAACGTCTCGAACGCGGCGGCCGTGGCGCTGTACGCGGCGGCGACCGGCTGAGGCGCTGTTGCGCGGACGCAGCACGGGCGGTCACAACTGGGCGACGGGAGGGCCGCGCGCATTGCGACGAAAGTCGCGGGATGCCACATCGACCTCATGTCCCGCCCTTGCCCGAAACCCGTCCCGATGTCCCTGCGCCGCCTCTCCCTCGCCCCCCTCGCGCTCGCGCTGAGCGCCGCCCTCTGCCTCGCGGCCGGGCCGGTCTGGGCGCAGACGGCAGTCGGCGGGATGGACGTGGTGAGCCTGCGCGACAGCGGCCGGGCGATTGCCGGCGACGACGCGATCTCGACCCATTGGCGCGGCCGCGAGTGGAGCTTCGCCAACGAGGCGAATCGCGCCACCTTCGAATCGAACCCCTCGGCCTATGCGCCGGGTTTCGGCGGCAACTGCCCGGTGGCGCTGTCCGAGGGCGCGCGGCGCCCGGGCCTGCCGGACTTCCCGGTCGTGATCGGCGGGCGTCTGTATCTGACCAGCAGCGGCGCGGCGCAAAGCGCGATGCGGGCCGATCCCGACGCCATCCTGGGCCGGGCCGCGACCGCCTGGGCCAATCTCAAGAACTGAAAATCACGAAACCGCGAGAGGTCTGGAACCGCAGGCCGGTGATGCGCATTTACATCGGGAACACGGACCACGGAACGGTCCTGTTCGGATCACTGTCCCTCGTTCCGCGACTCGCGCCCGGTCTCTGACCGGGCGTTTTTTTTGGCCTCGCCCGTCAGGCCACGGCGGCACGCTGGAACGCCGGACGCCGGCGGAGGGTTCGGCTGGCAGAACCATGAGGGACACCGCCATGACCGCCCAACCCGTGACCGCTGCCGACATCGCCCGCATCGCCCGCGAGACCCGCGCCATCGCCGTCGTCGGCTTGTCGCCCAAGCCCGAGCGGCCGAGCCACGGGGTCGCCCGCTTCCTGCAGTCCCAGGGCTACCGCGTCGTCCCGGTGAACCCCGGCCACGCCGGCCAGACGATCCTGGGCGAGACGGTCTATGCCACGCTGTCGGACATCCCGGCCGAGGCCGGCATCGACATGGTCGACATCTTCCGCCAGTCCGAAGCCGTGCCCGCCATCGTGGACGAGGCGATGGCCGCGCTGCGGGGGCTGCGGACGATCTGGATGCAGCTCGGCGTGAGCCACCCGGCGGCCGCCGCCAAGGCGCAGGCGGCGGGGCTGACGGTGGTACAGAACCGCTGCCCGGCCATCGACTTTCCCCGCGTCGGCCGCTGAGCGGACCTGCGAGCGCCCGGCATGACGCAGCGGCGCTTTTGGCCTTTTCAACGCCTCTCGCGCTTGTATAGTCCGGGCCCATGACCCGGACCCTGCCCCTTGCCACGACCCGTTCCGCCGGCGCCCAGCCGGGCGCGCGGGCCGTGCTGCGTCTCCGCGGTCTGCTGCTTCTTACGCTGCGCTGAGCGGGTCCGCCGGGCCGCCGCTCGAGCCAGCAGCGCCCGGCCCCCCTCTCTAACCGACGCAGCCAGGATGCCCCCCATGACCGATTCCGCCACGCCCGCCCGTGACGCCAGCCAGACCCGCGACGCCAGCCGGGTGCTGATCTTCGACACCACCCTGCGCGATGGCGAGCAGTCGCCGGGCGCCACCATGTCCCACGCCGAGAAGCTCGAGATCGCCCAGATGCTGGACGAGATGGGCGTGGACATCATCGAGGCCGGGTTCCCGATCGCCTCGGAAGGCGACTTCGCCGCCGTCTCCGAGATCGCGAAGCAGGCCCAGACCGCGGTGATCTGCGGCCTCGCCCGCGCGCAGCTGCCCGACATCGACCGCTGCTGGGAGGCGGTGCGCCACGCGCGTCGCCCGCGCATCCACACCTTCATCGGCACCTCGCCGCTGCACCGGGCGATCCCGAACCTCGACATGGACCAGATGGCCGAGCGCATCCACCAGACGGTGAGCCATGCGCGCAACCTGTGCGACAACGTGCAGTGGTCGCCCATGGACGCCACCCGGACCGAGCACGACTATCTGTGCCGGGTGGTCGAGATCGCCATCAAGGCCGGCGCCACGACGATCAACATCCCCGACACCGTGGGCTACACCGCCCCGCGTGAAAGCGCCGAGCTGATCCGCATGCTGCTCGAGCGGGTGCCGGGCGCCGACGAGATCATCTTCGCCACCCATTGCCACAATGACCTGGGGATGGCGACCGCCAACAGCCTCGCCGCGGTCGAGGCGGGCGCCCGGCAGATCGAGTGCACGATCAACGGCCTGGGCGAGCGCGCCGGCAACACCGCGCTGGAAGAGGTGGTCATGGCGCTCAAGGTGCGCCACGACATCATGCCCTTCACCACCGGCATCGACACCCGCAAGATCATGGGGCTGTCGCGCCGCGTGGCGCAGGTCTCGGGCTTCCCGGTCCAGTTCAACAAGGCCATCGTCGGCAAGAATGCCTTTCTGCACGAGAGCGGCATCCATCAGGACGGGGTGCTGAAGAACGTCGAGACGTTCGAGATCATGCGCCCCGCCGACATCGGCCTGAACGAGGCCAACATCGCCATGGGCAAGCACTCGGGCCGCGCGGCGCTGCGCGCCAAGCTGGCCGATCTGGGCTATGAGCTGGGCGACAACCAGCTCAAGGACGTGTTCGTGCGCTTCAAGGCGCTGGCCGACCGCAAGAAAGAGGTCCACGACGACGACCTGATCGCGCTCATGCAGGACAGCATGGCCAACACCGACACCGACTATCTGCAGGTCCGCAAGCTGCGGGTGGTCTGCGGCGGCGGCGAGCCGGCGATGGCGACGCTGACGATGGTCGTGGGCGACGCCGAGCGGACCGAGACCCGGCAGGGCGACGGGCCTGTCGACGCGGCCTTCAACGCGGTCGATGCGATGTTCGACCATCACGCGACGCTGCAGCTCTATCAGGTCCACGCGGTGACCGAGGGCACCGACGCGCAGGCCACCGTCTCGGTGCGGCTGGAGGAGGACGGGCGCATCGCCACGGGTCAGTCGGCGGACACCGATACGATCCTCGCGTCGGTCAAGGCCTACACGGGCGCGCTGAACCGGCTGAAGGTGCGGCGCGAAAAGACCGCGCCGGACAGCGACGCCAAGCAGGTGTCGATGTATTCGCACTGAGCGGAGCCGGGCACGGGGGTTGCCTCCGTGCCCGGCCGACGCTGTGTGAAAGGCTTTGGTGGCCTCAGTGACCGTTGAACGGGGCGACGTTGAGCCCTCCGTTCGGCACCGCGGACGCCTCGATGCGCCCGCCCGGCCTTGGATCAAGGCGAACGCTGCCCCTCGCGGGACAGCGTTACCCCTCACCCCAGCCGATAGTTCGGGCTTTCGCGCGTGATCTGCACGTCGTGGACGTGGCTCTCCTTCAGCCCGGCGCCGGTGATGCGGACGAACTCGCAGCCGCGGCGCATCTGCTCGACCGTGGCGCAGCCGGTATAGCCCATCGCCGCGCGCAGGCCGCCGACGAGCTGGTGGATCACCGCCGCCGCCGGGCCCTTGTAGCTGACCTGGCCCTCGATCCCCTCGGGCACCAGCTTGTCCGAGGCCGCGTCCTTCTGGAAATACCGGTCCGCCGAGCCGCGCGCCATCGCGCCGAGCGAGCCCATGCCGCGGTAGGATTTGAACTGCCGGCCCTGGTAGAGGATGACCTCGCCCGGGCTCTCGTCGGTGCCGGCGATGGCGCTGCCGACCATCGCGCAGGCGGCGCCCGCCGCGATCGCCTTGGCGAAGTCGCCCGAGAACTTGATCCCGCCGTCGGCGATGATCGGCACGTCGCCCGCCCCCGCCACGGCGTCCATGATCGCGGTGAGCTGCGGCACGCCCACGCCCGCGACGATCCGCGTGGTGCAGATCGAGCCGGGGCCGATCCCGACCTTGACCGCATCCGCCCCCGCATCGACCAGCGCCCGGGCCGCCTGCGCGGTGGCGACGTTGCCGGCGCAGATCTGCTGGCCCGGATAGGCCGCGCGCAGCCGCGCCACGGCCTTGGAGACACCCTCGGAATGGCCGTGCGCGGTGTCGATCACCACCAGGTCCACGCCCGCCTCGATCAGCGCCACGCTGCGCTCGAACCCCTCGTCGCCGACGGTCGAGGCTGCGGCCACCCGCAGCCGCCCGCGCTCGTCCTTGCAGGCGAGCGGGTTCAGCACCGACTGCTCGGTGTCCTTGAGCGTCAGAAGCCCGGTCAGCGCCCCGGCGTCGTCGGTGATCAGCAGCTTCTCGATCCGCCGCGCCTTCATCAGGCTGATCGCCTCGTCCCGGTCGGCGGGCTCGCGCAGGATCGCCAGGTTGTCGCGCGACATCATCACCCGCACCGGGGTCCGGTCGTCGCTGGCGAAGCGCATGTCGCGGTTGGTCACGATGCCGACCACGCGACCCTCGGCATCGACCACCGGAAAGCCGGTGACATTGAAGCGCGCCCGCAGCGCCTTGGCGTCGGCGAGTGTCTGGTCGGGGCTGAGCGTGATCGGGTTGTAGACGATCCCGCTTTCGAACCGCTTGACGCGGCGGACCTCGTCGGCCTGCTGCTCGGTCGTCAGGTTACGGTGGATGACGCCCAAGCCCCCCGCCTGCGCCATGGCGATGGCCATGCGGCTTTCGGTCACCGTGTCCATCGCCGACGAGATCAGCGGGATGTTCATCGGGATCGAGCGGGTGACGTAGGTGGTGGTGTCGGCCGTGGACGGCATCACGTTCGACGCCGCTGGAACCAGAAGAACGTCGTCGAAGGTCAGCGCCTCGCGAATCTGCATGGGATGCAATCCTGTCAGGGGTTCGTTTGGCAGTTCCCCCTTTCACGGGACGCCGGGAAAGTCCAGCGCGCCCGATGCGTCCCCCGCTCAGGCGATGGCGGCGTTGGTCCGCGCGGCGAGGCGCCCCTGCGCCCAGGCTTTCAGGACGAGGAACAGGATCGGCAGCACCACCAGCGTCGCCACGACGAGCGTTCCGCCGGCGACCAGCCGGTGGCTCTCGGTCGGGACCGCGCGCCACAGCGTCACCCACAGCCCGGCGGTGGCGCCGAGCGGAAAGGTCAGCGCCCCCCAGAGCGGCGAGAATCCGTCGGCGAGCAGCCAGCGCCCGCCCACCGCGAGCGCCAGCACGCCGGCAAGCGCGGCCCAGGCGAAGGCGGTGCCCGCGCCGGTCCAGCCGAGGCCCAGCGCCACCGTCCCGAACAGCGCCACCGGCGCGAGGTGGATGGCCAGCATCGGCCGCAGCGGCGGCGGCACGCGCATCCGGGCCGCCTGCGCGAGGCTCAGCCCCCAGATCACCAGCGCGGCGGCGAGGCTCGGCCAGAACAGCCAGCCCGCGAGGTCCGGCCAGCCGAGCACGAGCGCGGCGCGGGCCGCGACGATCCAGCCGGTGAAGCCGAGGTGGAAGGCCGGCGTCACGCGCCGCTGCTCGGCCGGGCCGCGGCGCAACACGCTCACCAGCACCGCCAGATAGGCCGCGTGCAGCAGCATGGTGGCGATGAGCAGCCCCCGGCCCAGCCCGGGCGAGGCCATGACCCCGATCAGCGCCGCGAGCAGGTAGAGCGACAGAACCCCCGCCGCGACCCCGGTCCGTCCCGGCAGAACTGTCAGCTCCTCGGCCAGCACCGCCGGGCGGCGGATCAGCTTGACCGTATAGGCCGTCACCGCAAACAGCCCGACCGCCACGGCCATCCCCGCCCCCATCTGCGCCAGCCCGAGCGGCAGGCCAAAGGCCCCCGCCCCGCCCAGCCACGCCAGCGCCAGCGCCAGCGTGCCGAGAATCGGCGGAAACATCGCGGGCGGGGTGCGCCGCCACAGTCCGGGCGGCACGGGGCGGGGCATGGCGAAATGCAGGCGGTCGCGTGTCATGGCGCCATTCTGCCCAAAGCTGCGGCGCTGACCAGCCACCGCGTCGGCCCGAGCGTTGCGCCCGCGCCACGCAACCCCCGCCCGTTCCATGCAACGCTGCGTCATTTCGCCGACGTGATTGACCCAAGCCCCCCCTCTGCCCCTAGCTTGCACCCGACGGCCGCCGACCTGCGGCCTGAGGGAGGACATCATGAAACATACCTTGACCGGCGCCGCGGCGCTGATGCTGACGGCCGCTCCGGTGCTGGCGGGCGGGATCGAACGGGCGCCGCAGTCGCTCAACATCCTGTTCGAGCCGGGCAACTACGTCGAATTCTCGGGCGGGCGGGTCACGCCGGACGTCTCGGGCCGCGACCTCGCGCTGCGCGGGCCGGGCGGCGTCGTCGTCTATCCGGGCGGGCGCTCGACCGGCGACGTGGCGGACGACTACAGCTTCGTCGGCATGGGCTTCAAATACCAGATCAACGACCAGCTCTCGGCCGTCTTCATCATCGAGCAGCCGTTCGGCACCGACATCCGCTATCCGAACCTGAACCCGGCGTCGGCGACGCAGGGGTCGCTGAACCTCGGCGGCACCTACGCCACGGTGGACTCGACCACCTACACCGCCCTGCTGCGCTACAAGTTCGACGACCGCTTCGGCATCCACGGCGGTCTGCGCGGCTCGCGCGCGTCGGGTGACGTGGGCCTGCGCGGCGCGGCCTACGGGCCGGTCAACGGCTACGACGTCGATCTCGACAGCGCCTGGGGCACCGGCTACGTGCTCGGCGCGAGCTGGGAAAAGCCCGAGATCGCGGCCCGCGTCTCGCTGACCTACAACTCGCCCATCGAGCATGACTTCGACACCACCGAAAGCGGCCCGGCGATCGATCCCGATGGTCCCGGCCCGCTGCCCGCGCTGCCGCTGCTGAACGGCAACAGCGAGACCACGGTCAAGACGCCGCGCTCGTGGACCCTCGAGGGCCAGACCGGCGTGGCGCCCGGCACGCTGGTGTTCGGCTCGATCCGCTGGGTGAAATGGTCCGAGTTCAAGGTCGATCCCGACCGCTTCACCGCCGTCACCGGCGGCGGCCTGGTCGATCTGGACGACACCACGACCTACGTGATCGGCGTCGGCCGCAAGTTCACCGACAACTGGTCGGGCGCGCTGTCCTTCACCTACGAGAAGGCGGGCGACAAGCTTGTCTCGCCGCTGTCGCCCACCACCGGGCGCAAGGGCATCTCGCTGGCGGCGATCTACACCCAGGACAAGTGGAAGATCACGACCGGCGTGAGCTACTTCAAGCTCGGCGACGCGACCCCGGAAACCGGGACCCCGGACGTCGCCCGCGCCTCGATGACCGACGCCGACGCGCTCGGGGTCGGGATCAAGGTCGGCTACAGCTTCTGAGCCGCGCCTGACGCGCACCATCGGGGCCTCGCGCAAGCGGGGCCCTTTTTGCTGCGCGCTCCGGCCCGCCCCCCTTTCGCCCGCCCCCCTTTCGCTCACCCGGCCCGAGGCTTAGCTAGACGGCGACAGAACGGGGACAAGCGATGATCTACGACAGCGGGCAGGCGTGGCGGGCGGCGGCCGACAAGCGGGTGATGCTGTTCGGGATGTCGGGTCTCGGCAAGACGCACATCGCCTCGATGCTGCGCCGGTCGGGGGACTGGTTCCACTACAGCGTCGATTACCGCATCGGCACCCGCTACATGGGCGAGCTGATCGCCGACGAGTTCAAGCGTCACGCCATGAAGCTGCCCCTGCTGCGCGAGCTGCTGCTGACCGACTCGGTCAGGATCGAGTCGAACATCACATTCCACAACCTCGCGCCGCTCTCGACCTATCTCGGCAAGCCCGGCAACCCGTCCCGCGGCGGGCTGGCGTTCGACGAATACAAGAAGCGCCAGAACCAGCACCGCACGGCCGAGATCGCCGCGATGGCCGACAGCGGCCATTTCATCGAGCGGGCGCGCGCGCTTTACGGCTATGGCAATTTCGTCTGCGACACCTCTGGGTCGATCTGCGAGGTGGTGGACCCCGAGAACCCCGCCGACCCGCTGCTCGAGCGGCTGTCGGCGCTGATGCTGCCGATCTGGATCCGGGGGACCGAGGCGCACACGGCCGAGTTGGTGCGCCGCTTCGACGCGGCGCCGAAGCCGATGTATTACCAGCCCCGGTTCCTCGACGACGCCTGGGCGGCCTATGGCGCGACCCACCCCGGGCCCGTGGACCCAGACGCCTTCGTGCGCTGGACCTACGCCCGCGCGCTCGCCCACCGCCAGCCGCGCTACGCCGCCATGGCCCGGCGCGGGGTCACGGTCGAGGCCGACGAGGTCGCCGCCGTCACCACGCCCGAGGATTTCGTCGATCTCGTCGCCCGCGCCATCGACCGCAAGACCGAGGAGGCCCGCTGATGCCGATCACCCTGCCCGAGAACCTGCCCGCCTATGACATCCTGGGGCGCGAGGGGGTGATGGTGATGACCCCCGACCGGGCGGCCAAGCAGGACATCCGCCCGCTCAGGATCGCGCTGCTGAACCTGATGCCGAAGAAGATCCAGACCGAGAACCAGTTCGCCCGGCTGATCGGCGCGACGCCCTTGCAGATCGACCTGTCGCTGATCCGGATGTCGGACCACGACAGCCGCAACACGGCGGCCGATCACATGGTCTCGTTCTACCGCCGCTTCGCCGAGGTCGAGGCCTCGGGCGAGCGCTTCGACGGGCTGATCGTCACCGGCGCCCCGGTCGAGCACCTGCCCTTCGACGAGGTCACCTATTGGGACGAGCTGCGCCGCGTCTTCGACTGGGCGCAGAGCCACGTCCATTCGACCTTCGGGGTCTGCTGGGGCGGCATGGCGATGGCGTGGCATTACCACGGCGTCCCCAAGCTGCTGCTCGAGGACAAGGCCTTCGGCTGCTTCCGCCACCGCAACCTCGCCCCCGCCTCGCCCTATCTGCGCGGCTTCTCGGACGACGTGCTGATCCCCGTCAGCCGCTGGACCGAGATGGCGCAGGCCGACCTCGACCGCGCGGGGCTGGCGACGCTGCTCGCCTCGGACGAGGTCGGGCCGTGCCTTGTCGAGGATGCGAGGAACCGCGCCCTCTACATCTTCAATCACCTTGAATACGATTCGGGTACGCTGAAGGAAGAGTACGACCGCGACGTGACGGCAGGAAAGCCGATCGACGTGCCGGTGAACTATTACCCGGATGACGATCCGTCGCAGGTCCCGACGAACCGTTGGCGTAGCCACGCGCATCTGCTTTATGGCAACTGGATCAACGAGATTTACCAGACCACCCCGTTCGACCTCAACGACATCGGAAGGGACTGACGATGGCAGACAGCGCCGCCCCGAAATCCGCCAAGCCCGGCGACAAGTCCGACCCCAAGGCGGGCGCCAAGGCGGCCCGGACCGACGGCAAGGCGGGCGCCAAGTCCGACGCGAAGGGTGACGGCAAGGGCGACGGCAAGCCGGGCAAGTCCGGGGCCAAGACGGCGCGGCCCACGCCCGAGATCCCCTTCGTGGGCGAAATCTCCGAGTATTTCCACAAGGGCGCCCCGCCCGAGGTCCGCCGCGCCATCGAGGCGGCGGGGAAGAAGGACATCCTCGACCCCGGCTACCCCTATCGCGCCGAGCTGCCCGAGGCCGACTACGAGGCGCACGGCGAGATCCTGCAGGTCGAACTGGTCAAGATGCTGCGCGACATCATCTCGACCGGCAAGCGGCTGGTGGTGCTGTTCGAGGGCCGCGACGCCGCCGGCAAGGGCGGCACGATCGAGGTCGTGCGCCAGAACCTCAACCCGCGCTCGGCCTATATCGTGGCGCTGCCCAAGCCCAACGAGCGCGAGGCGAAACAGTGGTATTTCCAGCGCTACGTGGCCCAGATGCCCGGCGCGGGCGAGATCGCGCTCTTCGACCGTAGCTGGTACAACCGCGGCGTGGTGGAAAAGGTCTTCGGCTTCGCCTCGGACGCCCAGCGGGCGCATTTCTTCCGCCAGTTGCCGGATTACGAAAAGCTGCTGGTCGAGGACGGCGTGATCCTCGTCAAGCTGTGGCTGAACGTGGGCCGGGCCGAGCAGCTGCGCCGGTTCCTCGCGCGTGAGCAGGACCCGCTCAAGCAGTGGAAGCTGAGCTGGATCGACGTCGAGGGTCTGGCCAAGTGGGACGAATATACCGTCGCCATCCGCGAGACCCTGTCGCTGACCCACACGCCGGTGGCGCCGTGGACGGTGATCCGCTCGGACGACAAGCGCCGGGCGCGGATCGCCGCGATCCAGACCGTGCTGCACCGGGTCGATTATGCCGGCAAGGACCTGTCGCTGATCGGCACCCCCGACCCGCTGATCGTCGGCGGTCCCGAGATGCTGGTGCGCTGAACCGGGGCCCTGGTGCCGGTCCCGGCGGCTGCCCCCGGTGGCGGTGCTGCACACGTCCCCTCACGGGGCCGCGTGTTGACGCCCGCCCGGCCCCGCGCCACCCTCCGGCGCTGCAACCACGGGGGATGAACCCATGACCGCCCTCTCCGCCCGCGTCCGGGCGCCGCTCGCCCTCGCGCTCACGCTGCTGCTCGCGCTCATGCTGGCGCCGGTCACGGGCCGGGCGCAGGCGCTGCCGGACTGGCAGCACACCTCGATCAACGATTTCGCCGGGCTGCTCACGCCCGCCGACACCCGCGTGCTGGACGAGGCGCTGATCGCGCTGCACGACCAGACCGGGGTCGAGGGCACGGTGGTCACGCTGACCGACCGGGCCCGCTACGGCGGCACCGACGGGCTCGAGCCGTTCGCCACCCGCCTCTTCAACCACTGGGGGGTGGGCGACCGGACCCGCAACGACGGCTTCATGGTGCTGGTCCTGCCCGGCGACCGCGAGGCGCGGATCGAGCTCGGCCGCGGCTACCCGCCCGAGGCGGGGCTGATGGCGCAGGACATCATGAACCGCGTCATGCTGCCCTCGTTCCGCGAGGGCGACTATGCCCGCGGGCTGCGCGAGGGCACGCTGGCCGTGATCGACCGCATCGCCCGCCCGCACGCCGCGGGCCAGCCGATCGAGCGGCCGCGCCGACAGTCTCCGCTGCCCGGCCTCGCCGCCTTCGGGGCGATGGTGGCGGGGATGTTCGGGCTGCAGGCGTGGCAGCGGCGGCGGCGCAACCGCTGCCCCCAGTGCGGCCACCAGGGGCTGACGACCGCCGCCGAGCCGATCCGCGAGGACCAGCCCGACGGCGGCTGGCGCACCGCGACCGAGACCCGCACCCGCCGCTGCCCCGCCTGCGGGTGGGAGGCGAGCCGCATCGCCCCCCTGCCCACCGTCACCTGGTACGACCGCACCGGGCGGCGCGAGCGGGTCGAGCGCGTGGGGAACCGCGGCGGCGGCTCGTCGGGCTTCGGGGGCGGCTCGTCCTCGGGCGGCGGCGCCTCTGGGCGCTGGTAGCCCGCCGGGCCACGCCCGGCCGATGCGGCGCTTGCCCCGCGACGGGCGCCGCCCTAACACCGTCCCGACCGTATCTGAGGGAGGGGTTTTTCACATGGATATCAGCACCGCACGCGCCGTCGTCACCGGCGGCGCCTCGGGCCTCGGCGCCGCCACCGCCGCCCATTTCCGCGCCCGCGGCACGCAGGTCGTGATCCTCGACCGCGAGGCGGCGGGCGAAGGCTACGCCGAGGGAATCGGCGCCGGCTTCGCCCGGACCGACGTCACCGACGAGGCCTCGGTCACGGCCGCGCTCGACGCCGCGGTCGAGCGGATGGGCGGGATCGACGTCTGCGTGAACTGCGCCGGCATCGTGATCGGGGAAAAGACGCTGGGGCGCGAGGGGGCCCACCGGCTCGACAGCTTCCGCCGCACCATCGAGGTCAACCTGATCGGCAGCTTCAACGTCCTGCGCCTCGCCGCCGAGCGCATGGCCCGCAACGGCCGGGCCGAGGACAACGGCGTGATCGTCAACACCGCCTCGATCGCGGCCTTCGACGGGCAGGCCGGTCAGGCGGCCTATGCGGCGTCCAAGGCCGCGATCGCCGGGATGACCCTGCCCATCGCCCGCGACCTCGCCCGCAGCGCGATCCGCGTCTGCGCCATCGCGCCGGGCATCTTCGGCACGCCGATGCTGCGCGGCCTGCCCCAGGACGTGCAGGACGGGCTCGCCGCCGAGGTCACCAACCCCAAGCGGCTGGGCGACCCCGAGGAGTTTGCGCGCCTCGCCGCCTTCATCGTCGAGAACCCCTACATGAACGGCGAAACGATCCGCATCGACGGCGCGTTGCGGATGCGCTGAGGCGCGCTGCGCCCGGCCATTCCCCGCAAAGGTGCCTGCCATGTCCGACCGCCCCGACCCTGCCGCCCCGACCGACGCTGCCGCCCCCGGCCAGTGGCCCGCCACCCCAGCCGAGGCGCAGGCGCCGGTCACGCCCGGTCAGGACGCGCCGGTCGACTGCCTGGTGATCGGCGGCGGCCCGGCGGGGCTGACCGCGGCGATCTATCTCGGCCGGTTCCGGCGCCGGGTGATGCTCGTGGACCGGGGCGACGGGCGGCTGAAGATGATCCCGCGCTCGCACAACCATGCCGGCTACCCCGAGGGGGTGGTCGGCGCCGACCTGATCGAGAACATGGCCGCGCAGGCGCGGATGTATGGCGCCGAGCTGGAGCAGGGCGAGGTCACGACGCTCAGCCGCGACGGCGAGGGGTTCCGCGCCGAGTGGAGCGGCGGCGCCCCGATCCGCGCCCGCACCGTGCTGATCGCCACCGGCGTGGTGAACCACCGCCCGCCGCTGGCCGAGGCCGTCCACGACGACGCGGTGCAGCGCGGCCTGCTGCGCTATTGCCCGATCTGCGACGCCTTCGAGCAGGCGGGCCGCCGCATCGGCGTGCTGGGCGGCGACCGCCACGGGCTGGCCGAGGCGCTGTTCCTGCGCAGCTACAGCCCCGACATCACCCTGCTGTCGCTGACCGGCGAGTCGCTCGACGCGACCGAGCAGGACGAGGCGCGCATCGCCGGGGTCACCGTCATCCCCGCGCCCGTTTCGGGCTTCGACTTCGACGACGACACGCTGACCCTGACGCTGGCCGACGGGGACCGGGTGACGCTCGACACGCTCTATGTCGCGCTCGGCTCGCACACCCGCAACGGGCTGGGGATGGACCTCGGGACCGAGCTGGTCGAGGGCGAGTGCTTCGCCACCGACCCCCACCAGCGCACCAGCGTCGAGGGCGTCTATGCCGCGGGCGACGCGGTCGAGGGGCTGGACCAGATCAGCGTGGCGATGGGAACCGGGGCGCGGGCCGCGGTGGCGATCCACAACGATTTGCGCGCCAAGGATGGGCAGGTGCTGAAGGACTAGCCCTCGGCGGCCAGCGCCGCTTCCACCACGTCGAGCGCGGCGGCCAGCCGCTGGTCGATCACATCAAGGTAGCGCGTCCAGTCCAGCATCCCGCCCAGCGGTGCGGCCCCGTCCGAGATCCCGCGCAGCCCGATCAGCGGCACGCCATGCGCCATGCAGGCGCGGGCGACGGCATAGGTCTCCATATCCACCATCTCGGCGTCGATGGCGTCGTAGCCCGCGCCCGAGACGATCGCCGCCCCGGTCGACAGCCGCGCCGCGGGCAGCCCCGGCACGGTCCTCAGCGGAAGCACCGCCGGCAGGTCCGCGAACGGGGTCTCGCCCTTCGGAAACCCCAGCGCCGAGGCGTCCATGTCGCGGTAGCCGACGCTCTCGGCCTGATAGACCGCCGCCTGCTCGAGCCGCCGCGCCCCCGCGCTGCCAAGGCAGACGGCGAGATCGGGCAGCGCCCCCTGCCCCGCCAGCCGCGCGAGCGCCACGGCGGCCGAGAGCGCGGCCTCGACCGGGCCGACCCCGGTCATCACCGGCGTGATCCGCGCCCTGAGCGCCGGCCCGTACTCCGCCGCGGCGGCCATCAGGAACAGCACCCGCCGCCCGCCGAGGCGGGTGACGGGAACGGGATTGGGGAGGGCTTCGACGGTCACGGGGATGTCCTCGGCAGGGGGTTCGTGCTCGACCTGCCCCGCGCGTGGTCCCGACGCAAGCACCATGCGCGGGGCTGGCGGCAGGCGCCCCCCACGCCCGGCACACACCCCCGTGCCCCGGCCGCTGCTCGCCCCTCTCGCGCTCTTGCGCGGGCGCATCTTGCCCCACGCCACCGCCACCGCTAGCGTCCCCCCAGCAACCCGCGCCCCGCGACCATCCCCGGAGGACCCGCCTTGACCTTCCTGCGCTCGACCGCGATCACCCTTGCCCTCTCCGCCCTCGGCACCGCGGCGCTTGCCGCCGATCCCGAGCTGACGGTCTTCGACTGGGCCGGCTTCGAAGAGCCGTCGATCTTCCAGGGCTACATCGACAAGCACGGCACGGGTCCGACCTACGCCTTCTACGGCGACGACGACGAGGCCTATCAGAAGCTCGCCTCGGGCTTCAAAGCCGACGTCGCCCACCCGTGCAGCCAGATGGTGTCGAAATACCGCGACGCCGGACTGATCGAGCCGTGGGACACCTCGCGCATCGCGGCCTTCGCCGACATCGACCCGCGCTTCCTCAACTCGCCGGTGTTCAAGGACGACCAGGGCGTGTGGTACATCCCCACCGACTTCGGCTCGACCGCCATCGCCTACAACACCGAGAAGGTGCCGGCCGAGGACGTGGCGACGCTCAACGTCTTCATCAACCCGGCCTATCAGGGCCGCACCACGCTGCCCGACAGCGCCGATGACGTGTGGGCGCTGGCCTATCTGGCCACCGGCGTGACCGACTGGACCCACGTCACCGACGAGCAGTTCCAGAAGGCCGCCGACTGGCTGCGCGAGGCACACAAGAACGTCAGCGCCTACTGGGCCGACCCGGCCGACGAGGCGCAGATGATGGCCTCGGGCGCGGTGGACGTGGCGTGGTCGTGGAACGACGTGCTCGCGCTCCTGCGCAAGGAAAACTACCCGGTCGGCTATCAGCGGGCGGCCAAGGAAGGCTCGTCCACCTTCTTCTGCGGCTTCGTGAACCTGAAGAGCGGTCAGGGCAGCGAGGACAAGATGTATGATTTCATCAACGCCTGGCTCGACCCGTCGTCGGCCAAGGGGCTGCTCGACACGATCGGCTACGGCTCGACCAACGTGAAGGGCCTGGCCACGGTCTCGGACGACCCGCGCGTGAAGGAGCTGGGCGAGACCGGCGGCCCGATCCTCGCCCAGACCCCGAACGACCCCGCGCAGCGCGAAAAGCAACTGGCCGAGTTCGAGAAGATCAAGGCCGGGTTCTGACCCACCCCTGGGGCGCGCTGACGCCCCCCGGCGGGCGGCCGGCGCGCCGCCCCCATCCCGAAGCGATCCGGCGCCGCGGCCCGACCCCGCGGCGCGCCCGACCGAACAGGAGAAGCTGATGAAACGCCGTGTCTTTCTGTCCACCGCCGGCATGGGCAGCGCCGCTGCCATGCTCGCCGCCCCGGCGCTTGCGCAGGGCAAGCCCAGCATCAGCTGGCGCCTGACCTCGAGCTATCCGAAAAGCCTCGAGACGCTGTGGGGGATTTCCGAGCAGGTCGCGCGGCGCGTGTCGGAGATGACCGACGGCGGCTTCCAGATCCAGCCCTTCGCGGCGGGCGAGATCGTCCCCGGCCTGCAGGCCATCGACGCGGTGAGCGACGGGACCGTGGAATGCGCCCATTCGCTCGGCAGCTTCAAGATCGGCACCGACCCGACCTGGGCCTTCGACACCTCGCTGCCCTTCGGGCTCAACACCCGCCAGACCATCGCCTGGCTCTACTACGGCGGCGGGCGCGAGCTGGTGAACGAGTTCGTGGGCAAGTCGAACCTGCGCTCGATCCCGTCGGGCAACACCGGCGCCCAGATGGGCGGCTGGTACCGGAAAGAGATCACCTCGCTCGCCGACCTGCGCGGCCTCAAGCTGCGGATCGCGGGCCTGGGCGGCACCATCCTCCAGCGGCTCGGCGTCGTGCCGCAGCAGATCGCGGGCGGCGACATCTACCCGGCGCTCGAGCGCGGGACCATCGACGCGGCCGAGTTCTCGGGCCCGTTCGACGACGAGAAGCTGGGCTTCCAGAAGGTCGCGCAGCACTACTACTACCCCGGCTGGTGGGAGGGGACGGCGAACGTCGGCCTCTACGTCAACCTCGACAAGTGGAAGGCGCTGCCGGCGCATTACCAGGCCGCGCTCGAGGCGGCGTGCGCCGAGGCGATGACCCATTGCGTGGCCAAGTACGACAACGGCAACCCCGACGCGCTGATGCGGCTGATGGCGCAGGGTGCCCGGGTCCACGCCTTCCCCGACGACGTGCTGGCCGCGGCCTTCGCCGAGTCGCGCAAGCTCTATGACGAGTATGCCGCCTCGAACGAGAGCTTCCGCAAGATCTACGAGAACTGGTCGGCCTACTGGCTCAAGCAGCAGCAGTGGCTGCGTGTGGCCGAGCTGCCCTATGACTTCGTGACCTCGGCCCAGGCCGCCGCGCTGGCGCAGGCGTCGGCCGCGCAGCCGCCGGCCGAAGCGCCCGCTGCTCCCGGTGCGCCCGCCGCCCCGTCCGCGCCTGATGCCGCCGCGGCGCCCGCCGCGCCCGGCGCCCCGGCCAGCAACTGAGACCGTCGGCGGGGGCGTGCGCGTCCCCGCCGCGCCTTCCGGGGGGACCGCGCATGGACAGCGACGAGCAGGAGCGTATCGCCTTCGACCAGCCGGCATTCGCGCGGCTGCTGGGGTTCAAGCTGATCTCGGTCGCGCCCGACGAGGTGGTGGCCGAGATGGCGGTGACGCCCGAGCTCGCCAACCGCAACGGGGTCATGCACGGCGGCGCGATCATGGCGCTGGCCGACAACCTCGGCGGCACCGCGACGATGATCAACCTGCCACCCGGCAAGACCACCACCACGGTCGAGAGCAAGACCAACTTCCTGCGCCCGATCCGCATCGGTGACACCGCGACCGCGCGGGCCGTGCCGCTGCATAAAGGGCGCACGACGATGGTCTGGCAGACGACCATCACCCGACCGGACGGCAAGGCCGCGGCCGTGGTGACGCAGACCCAGCTCGTCATCGAATGGAACGGCTAGCCGGTCAGGCGAGCGGGATCGCGTTCCCCGCCTTGCCCGACTGATAGGCCGCCGAGAGCTCCGCATAGGCATCCGCGATCCGCTGCGCCCGCGCGCGCTGGGCGGGCTGGCGGGCCGGATCGGCGCCCGCGATCACCTCGGCCACCGAGCGGGCGCGCCAATAGGCGTTCTCGCGGCGATAGCCACCCGGGTCGAGCGTGAAGACCTCCTTGAGGATGCGCAGGTCGTGCGGGATGGCGAAGCTGTCGCGACTGTCCTCGTGGGTGAAGAAGTCGAAGAAATTGTCGAACCCCGCCCAGGTGATCGCCGACAGGCACATCGAGCAGGGCTCGTGCGTGGACAGGAAGATGAGCCCGCGCGGATCGGGCGGCTCGGGCAGTTCGTGCAGCGTCTTCAGCAGGTGGACCTCGCCGTGCCAGAGCGGGTTCTCGGTCTCGGCGTTGGTTTCGGCCAGCACCACCGCGCCGTCGGATTTCCGCAGCACCGCGGCACCGAAGATTTTGTTGCCGCGCGCCACGCCCTCGCGCGTCAGCGGCAGAATGTGGATCTCGAGTGCGTCGAGCAGCGCCTCGGCCAGCGCCGTGTCGTCGAGGGGGATGTCGCTGGCGGGCGGGGCGGCGGGCGGGGCGGCGGACGGGGCGCTGGGGGTCATCGGTCATCCCTCTCGTGTGGGTTCAGCCTCAGGGTCACACGGGAGGGTGCGTCGTGGCCACCGCAAAGGCCGGTCGTTCCGCAACGTGGAATGGCGGCGCGCGCCATAGCCGCGCGGTGACTGAACCGTTCCACAATGCGAAACGCGCGGCCGAGGGCCGCGCGTTTGCTCAGTCAAAGGGCTCAGCCGCTCAGCGGGCGCGAAGCTCGCCGGAGACCGGGTCGATCTTTTCCTCAACCTTGGCCCCGGCGGTGGTGTAGTACTCCACCTCCCAATAGCCGTCGTCGTCCCAGCTCACCTCGTCGATATAGGCGAGGTTGGCGCCGGCGCGGGTCTCGATGGCGGTGACGACCTCGGACAGGCGCTTGGCCCCGGCGGGGGGCGGGGTGTCGGCGGCGGCCGCAGCACCGGCGAGCGGCAGGGCGAGGGCGAGGGCCGCAAGGGCGGGCACAAAACGCATGGGACGTCCTTTCCTGGTTGCGCTACCGGAACGCCCTTGCCCGGGGCAAAGGTTCCGTCCCGACGCGCCGCGCCCCGCGTCAGCCCGCCCGGCGCCCCCCCCCCCTGCCGAGGCCCTTGCACGGCGCCCTGCTGCCGCCTATCTTGATCCTCGTTCGGGGCAACCCGGACTATGGACATAAACGCGCAGGTAATAAGCGGATCGGACCCGGGGGCGGTACCCGGCGGCTCCACCATCCATCCCTCGTTGGGGGCGAATGGGGCCGAAACAGGATCGACGAACGTCTAAAGCTGTTTGCTTTGTCTCGGTGAGGTACCACCGTTATCGGTCCGAAAAGTACAGTTGCCAACGACAACCGTGCTCCGGTGGCTCTGGCTGCGTAAGCAGTTCGAGTTATCGAAACCTAAGTCCTTGCGCTTAGCCGCGTAAGGCGGGGCCCCCAGGCGCCTGGCAACAGAAGCCTGGGACTTTCTCCCCCCCCATCGCCAGACCCGTCCGGGCTTCCGCTCGTCCCCCCGCTGTGGCACCAACGCGCCACATCGCAAGGCGGACCTTCATGCTGACCATCCATCACCTGAACGAAAGCCGCTCGCAGCGGGTCATCTGGCTCGCCGAGGAGCTGGGCCTGCCCTACGAGCTGGTCCGCCACCAGCGCGACCCCAAGACGATGCTGGCGCCCGCCTCGCTCAAGGCGCTGCACCCGCTGGGCAAGGCGCCGCTGGTGGTGCACCGCGACCGGGTGCTGGCCGAGACCGGGGCCATCGTCGTGGCGCTCGCCCGCGGCTCGGCGCTGCTGCCCGACGAGGGCACGGACGAGGGCGACGCGGTGCGCTATTGGCTGCATTATGCCGAGGGCTCGGCCATGCCGCCGCTGGTCATGCGGCTGGTGCTGGGCCGCATCCCCGCCTCGGTCCCGTGGCCGCTGCGCCCGGTGGCGCGGGCGATCACGGGCGGGGTCGAGACCGCCTATCTCGGCCCCGAGATGACCCGCCAGCTCGACTGGTGGGAGGCGAGCCTGACCGGCGACGGCTGGTTCGCCGCCGGCCGCTTCACCGCCGCCGACGTGACGATGAGCTTTCCGGTCGAGATGGCGGCCCTGCGCGGCGGGCTGGCAGACCGGCCGGCGACGCGCGGCTGGCTGGACCGCATCCACGCCCGCCCGGCCTATCAGCGCGCACTGGTGGCGGGCGGCCCCTACTCCGGCGCCGGCACCGGCGAGAGGACCGCATGATGACGACCGAGACGCTTGAAACCGGGACCGAGACCGCCGACGCCCTGATCGCCCGCATGGGCGCCGCCGCGCGCGAGGCCGCGGCCGAGCTGGCCGTGGCCAGCCCCGCGCAGAAGGCCGCCGCCCTGACCGGGGCCGCCGCGGCGATCATGGCCGCGCAGGACGACATCCTCGCCGCCAACGCCCACGACCTCGCCCATGCCGAGGACAAGGGCCTCGCGCCCGCCATGATCGACCGGCTGCGGCTCGACCCGGCCCGGATCGCCGCCATCGCTGAGGGGCTGCGTGCGGTCGCCGCCCAGCCCGATCCGGTGGGGCGGGTGCTCGCCGAATGGGACCGGCCCAACGGGCTGCACATCCAGCGCGTGGCGACGCCGCTGGGGGTGCTCGGGGTGATCTACGAAAGCCGCCCGAACGTCACCTCCGATGCGGGCGCGCTGGCGCTCAAGTCCGGCAACGCGGTGATCCTGCGCGGCGGGACGGATTCGCTGCATTCCTCGGCGGCGATCCTCGCGGCCATGGCCGAGGGGTTGCGCGCCGCGGGCCTGCCCGGGACGGCGATCCAGATGGTGCCGACCCGTGACCGCGCCGCGGTGACGGCGATGCTGCGCGCGCAGGGGCTGATCGACGTCATCATCCCGCGCGGCGGCAAGGCGCTGGTCAGCCTCGTGCAATCCGAGGCGCGGGTGCCGGTCTTCGCCCACCTCGAGGGCATCTGCCACGTCTACGCCGACGCCGACGCCGATCTCGACAAGGCGCGCCGGGTGGTGCTGAACGCCAAGACCCGCCGGACCGGCATCTGCGGCGCGGCCGAATGCCTGCTGATCGACCGCGGCTTCTTCGCCCGCCACGGCGACGTGCTGATCCGCGACCTGCTGGAGGCGGGCGTCGAGGTCCGCGCCGAGGGCGAGCTGGCGCAGATCCCCGGCACCACCCCGGCCGCGCCCGACGATTTCGGCCGCGAGTTCCTGGACATGATCATCGCCGCCCGGCTGGTCGACGGCGTCGAGGGCGCCATCGCCCATATCCGCCGGTACGGCAGCCAGCACACCGAGAGCATCCTGACCGAGAACGACGCGACCGCGCAGCGGTTCTTCCAGCGCCTCGACAGCGCGATCCTGATGCGCAACGCCTCGACCCAGTTCGCCGACGGGGGCGAGTTCGGCATGGGGGCCGAGATCGGCATCGCCACCGGCAAGATGCACGCCCGCGGCCCGGTGGGGGCCGAGCAGCTGACGAGCTTCAAGTATCTCGTGACCGGCGACGGGACGGTGCGGGGCTGATCGGGCGCGCCGGGGTCAGAAGCTGATCTCGGCGCCGGTCTCGTCCACCTCCCACGTGACGGGACGGGCGAGTTGCGCGGCCATCCGGCCGAGCAGCGGGAAATGCACCGCCGCCGCCGGGGGCATCGGCTGCATCGGCGCGGCGTCCCCGTCGAGCCAGCGCCACAGGTCGCGGTCGATGCGCATCCGCGTCGCCTCGCCCACCACCCGCCAGCCGGGCGCGGTGCGGCAGATCAGCACCCGCCCGCCCCAGGGCATGGCGCTGTCGAGGCAGAGAAACGACAGCAGCAGCATCCGCGCCTCGGGCCGGGAGAGATCCCCCTGCCCGTTCAGCTCGACCGTGAGCCGTGTGCCCTCGGTCACGTCGCCGAGCAGCTGGGCGATCTCGGGCAGCGCAACGCGCGCATCGGCGGGCGCATGGCCGAAGGCGCTGCGGAAGAACCGCAGCCGCGCCCGCGCTGCCCGCACGCTTTCGGTGATGAGGCTCAGCTCGGGCGAGCGGGCGAGCCCCGACTGGTCGCCCGACATCTCGAGCAGTTCCACCCCGTTGCCGATCGCGCCCAAGGGCGACACGAGGTCGTGGCAGAGCCGGGCGGCGACGAGGCTGGCGAGGTCGGCCTCGGGGACGGTGGCGGCGGTCGCCGCGTTGATGATTGTCGGCGCGGTCATCGTCCG
This sequence comes from Paracoccus sanguinis, assembly GCF_012689545.1. Lineage (NCBI taxonomy): Bacteria > Pseudomonadati > Pseudomonadota > Alphaproteobacteria > Rhodobacterales > Paracoccaceae > Paracoccus > Paracoccus sanguinis. The sequence goes on along the minus strand of NZ_CP051542.1, from coordinate 2,956,948 downwards.
CTAGCCTCTCGGCCCGACGACGAAGGAGCGCCGATGGTCAACGACATCCTCGAGCCCGGAATGCTGGTGCGCCATCCAGGCGCGCCCGAGTGGGGGGTGGGACAGGTCCAGTCGCGGATCGGCGATCGGGTGACGGTCAATTTTCCTGAGGCAGGCAAACAGGTTCTGGACGGTCGGCGGGTGGTGCTGGAATTGGTCATCATTTCAACAGTTACGGATCAATCACGTTAATGTGGACGTGCAACCCTAAGGTGTGTCAAGCGGAAATCCGCCGATCCCCGACGTTGGTCCGGCGGGTTGCCGCGCAACCACAACGGGCAGCTGCGGGGCGCGCGTGGTGACCCGGGCGCCGAATTGGCTTGAAACGCGGCTTGCCACCAGCGAGGCCGACCTGCGCGGGGCGCAGCGCCTGCGCTATCGCGTGTTCGTCGAGGAGCTGGGCGGCGACGGGCCGCTGGTCGATCACGCCGCGCGGCTCGAGCGGGATGACTTGGATCCGGTCGTCGATCACCTGATTCTCGTCGACACCCGCCGCGACCCGGCCGAGGGCGATCACGTCGTCGGCGTCTACCGCCTGCTGCGCGGCGAGGTGGCGGAGGGCTTCGGCCGCTTCTACTGCGACGAGGAATACGATCTCGCCCCGCTGCGCGCCTCGGGGCGGCGGCTGGTCGAGCTGGGGCGGTCCTGCGTGGCCGACGAGTTCCGCGGCGGGATCGGGATGTTCCTGCTGTGGAACGCGCTGGCCGACTATGTGCTCGGCCACGGGATCGAGATCCTGTTCGGCGTCGCGAGCTTTCACGGCACCGACGTCGAGGCGCTCGCCCCGGCGCTGGCGTGGCTGCATCACCACCACCTCGCCCCGCCCGAGCTGCGGGCCACGGCGCGGCCGCCGAATGCCACGCGCATGGACCTGATCCCCGCGGCCGGGCTGGACCGGAAGGCGGCGATGACGGCGATGCCGGCGCTGATCAAGGCCTATCTGCGGCTCGGCGGGGTGGTCGGCGAGGGCGCGTGGATCGACCATGCGTTCAACACCACCGACGTGTTCCTGCTGATGGACACCGCCGCCATGTCGGACCGGCACCGCAGCTTCTATCAGGACCGCCGGCGCGAGGAATGAGGTCGCCCGAGCGCGCCCCCTCCCCCGCCGGCACGGCCTCCCGCGCGCGCCCGGAGCGCGGCACCGATGCGACATGGCGCGGCGCAGCTCCACCGCCGCTGCCCCGGCCCGGGCCGCTCGGCTGGGCGCTGGCCGCGGTGCGGCTGGTCGCGGTGCTGCTGGTGCTGGGGCCGGGGGTCGTGCTGATCCTACCGCTGCGCGCGGTCGAGCGGTTGGTCGCCGGCCCGCGGCGGCCGGTCACCGGGCCGTGGGTGCAGGGCGTCTGCCGGCTGACGCTCTGGTGCCTCGGGATCGGCTGGCGGCGGGTCGGGGCGCCGATGCGCGGCCCCGGCGCAATGGTCGCGAACCACTCGAGCTGGCTCGACATCCTCGTGCTGAACGCCGCGGCGCCGCTGTTCTTCGTGTCCAAGGCCGAGGTCGCGGGCTGGCCCGGGATCAACATCCTGACCCGGGTGACGAACACCCATTTCGTCACCCGCGACCCCCGCCTCGCCCGCCAGCAGGCAGCCGAGTTCGCCGCCCGCACCCAGGCCGGGCACCGGCTGCTGTTCTTCCCCGAGGGCACCTCGACCGACGGGCGGCGGGTGCTGCCGTTCAAGCCGACGCTGTTCCAGGCCTTCCTCGATCCCGACCTGCCGGCGGGGCTGGCGATCCAGCCGGTCAGCGCCGCCTATGCGGCACCGCCGGGGCGCGACCCCGCGTTCTACGGCTGGTGGGGGGACATGGCGCTGGGGCCGCATCTGCTGGCCGTGCTGGCCCAGCCGCGGCAGGGGCACGTGACGGTGACGCTGCACCCGCCGATCCCGGTCGCGGGGCATGACCGCAAGAGCCTCGCCGCGGCCGCCGAGGCGGCGGTGCGCCGCGCGGCCCCGGCCGCCTAGAGCGGCCAGAGCAGCGGGATCATCAGGCAGGCCACCACGCCGGTCACGATGTCGAGCGGGATGCCGAGCCGCATGAAGTCGGTGAACTTGTAGCCCCCCGGCCCGTAAACCATCATGTGCGTCTGATAGCCGATCGGGGTCGCAAAGGCGACCGAGGCCGAGAACATCACCGCCACCACATAGGCCCGCGGATCGTGGTTGAGCTGCTGGGCCAGCTCGATGGCGATGGGGGTCAGGATCACCGCCACGGCGTTGTTCGAGAGCAGCTCTGTCAGGATCAGCCCGAGGAAATACACCGTCACCAGCGTCCAGAACGGCGAATGCCCCGCCAGCAGCGGCGAGATCTGGTCCACGATCAGCTTGACCGCGCCAGTCGAATCGAGCGCCTCGCCGATCGCTAGCATGGCGAAGATCATGGCGAGCAGCCGCGCCTCGACGAAGCCGAAGGCCTCGTCGGGATCGACGCAGCCGCTGATGAGAATGATCGAGGCGGCGAGGAACGACAGCGCCATGATCGGCGCCACGTCGAAGGCGGCCAGCACCACCACGCCCAGAAGGCAGGCGGTGGCGATGGGCGCGTGCTTGCGGCGGAACGGCTTGGTGGTCGGGTGGCTCACGTCCACGAGGTCCATGTCGGCGGCAAGGCGCGCGATGTCCTCGGGCGCGCCCTCGAGGATCAGCGTGTCGCCGACCCGCACCTCGAGGTCGTCGAGCTGGCGGCCGATGTTCTGGTTCCGGCGATGCGCGGCGATGGCGTAGACGCCGTAGCGGCGGCGCAGGCGCAGATCGCCCAGCCGGCGGCCGATCATCCGGGCGCCGGGCGAGATCAGCACCTCGACCGTCTCGGTCTGCACCGAACTCAGCTTGTCGAGCGCGCGCAGGTCCTTGTTCTGCTGCATCTCGAGCAGGTCGGCCATCTCGGACCGGATCACCACCCGGTCGCCGGGCTCGAGCACCACGTTGGCCATGTCGCGGCGCAGCGAGGCGTCGCCGCGCAGGACGTCGATCACCCGCACCGCCTCGCGCTTGAACATCTTCACCTCGTTGACGTTCATCCCGACGATGCCGCTGTCGGCGGGGATGGCGACCTCGGTGAAGTACTTCATCTGCGCCCGGTCGGTCAGGAACGACGCCATCGAGCCGCGGTCGGGCAGGAGCCGCCAGCCGACCAGCGCGATGAAGGCACCCCCGGCGAGGGTCACCGCCATGCCCACCGGGGCGATGTCGAAGATGCCGAACGGCTCCATCCCCTTCGAGCGCACGACCCCGTCCACGAGCAGGTTGGTCGAGGTGCCGATGAGGGTGATCATCCCCCCCATCACGGTGAAATAGCTCAGCGGCATCAACAGCTTCGAGGCCGAGATGCCGGCCCGCTTGGCGACCTGGATGACGATCGGGATCATCACCGCGACCACCGGCGTGTTGTTCATGATCGCCGAGGCGAGGGAGACGAAGACGAACATCGCCGCGATCGTGGCGATGGGCCGCTCTCCTGCCCGGGCCGCGACCATCCGGCTGACCTGGTCGAGCGCCCCGGTCCGAAGCAGGCCGCCCATGATGATAAACATGAAGGCGATGGTCCAGGGCGCGTTGTTCGACAGGACCTCCGTCGCGTCCTTGAGCGGCACCAGGCCCAGGACGAGCATCAGCGCGGCGGTGCCGAGCGCGATGACCTCGGGCGGCTTGTCCTCGCGGATGAAGAGCACGAACATCACGGCGACGATGACCAGCGTGGTGATCGCCGCGGTCTGCCCGCCGAGCGCTATCCCGAACATCGACGCCTCTTGACCTTGGCCCGCGCGCGGGCGGTTCGGCGCAGGGTTGCCTCATGTCGCCCCGGCCCGCAAGCGCGGGGCGCGTGCCCGCGACGCCGGGTCAGCGCGGCGCGTGGCCGCGGCGCCGCGCGGGTGGCAAGGCCGGGCCGCCTCCGGCGGGGATATTTGGGTCCAGCCCGAGGTGGGGGGTGGTGTGCTCAGGGGGGCGGGGGCGCCGCGCACGGTCTGGCGGTCGGCGGGTGCCCGCGGGGGCAGCCGTGCGCCGGACGGGGCGCCGCTCAGGCCGCGGGGGTGGGGCTCAGGCGTCCGCCCTCGCGCACCGGCTCGACCGACTGCGCGAGGCCGGTGCGGTCGTCGGTGACCACCAGCACGCCCGAGAGCGTGGCCTCGCCCTCGGCCGGGACGAAGCGGCCCTGCGCCATGCCGGTCAGGAAGCGCCGCATCGGCTCGTCCTTCTGCATCCCGATGATGCTGTCGTAGTCGCCGCACATACCGGCGTCGGACTGATAGGCCGTGCCGCGCCCGAGCACGGTCGTGTCGGCGGTCGGCACATGGGTGTGGGTGCCGACGACGAGGCTCGCCCGGCCGTCGCACCAGTGGCCCATCGCCATCTTCTCGCTGGTCGCTTCGGCGTGGAAATCCACCACCGCGGCCTGCACCCCGCCGCCGAGGACATGGGTGCGCAGCACCGCATCGACGGCGCTGAACGGGTCGTCGAAGGGCCGCTTCATGAACACCTGCCCGAGCGCCTGGGTCACCAGCACCTTGCGCCCGCGCCGGTCGGCATAGACCCGCGCCCCGCGGCCCGGCGCCTCGCGCGCGAAGTTGAGCGGCCGCAGGATGCGCGGCTCGCTGTCGATGAAGGCCATCATGTCCTTCTGGTCGAAGGCGTGGTCGCCCAGCGTCACCACGTCGGCCCCCGCCTCGAGCAGCAGTTTCGCGTGCGGCGCGGTCAGGCCCATCCCGCCCGAGGCGTTCTCGCCGTTCACGATGGTGAAGTCGGCCCTGAGCCGCGCCTTGAGCGGCTCGAGCCGCTCGGCGATGGCCCGCCGCCCGGCCCGGCCCATGACATCGCCGAGAAACAAGATCCGCATGGAGGCTCGCTAGCCGGTTCCGGCCCGCTTCTCAAGCCCGCGGGCCGCGGGCGGCGCGCGGTGCGTCATCCCCGATGGCGCCTGCCGACGCCGCGGGCTAGAGAGCGGCCATGCGCGCGCCCGACACCCAGACCGACTCGCCCCGGGGCCTGGCACTCGCCATTGCCACCTATCTCATCTGGGGGTTCCTGCCCCTCTACATGCGCGAGATGGCGCATATCCCGGCGACCGAGATCATCGCCCACCGGGTGCTCTGGTCGCTGCCCATCGCGGCGGCGGTGCTGGCGGTCAAGGGCGGGCTCGGGACGGTCGTCGGCACCCTGCGCCAGCCGCGGCTGGTGCGGATGGCGGCGCTGACGGCGGTGCTGATCTCGATCAACTGGCTGATCTACGTCTGGGCGGTGACCCATGACCGGGCGCTGCAGGCGGCGCTCGGCTATTACATCAACCCGCTGTTCTCGATCGCGCTCGGCGCCGCGCTTTTGGGCGAGCGGCTGACGCGGGCGCAGCTTGCGGCCATCTCGCTCGCGGTGATCGCGGTGCTGCTGCTCACGTTCTCGGCCGGCGGGCTGCCGCTGGTGGCGATCGGCCTGACGCTGAGCTGGGGGATCTACGCCTATTGCAAGCGCAGCCTGCCCCTGCCCGCCAACGAGGGGTTCACGGTCGAGGTGCTGATCCTGTCGCTGCCGGCGCTGGCCTATGTGCTGTGGCTCGCGGCGCGCGGCGAAGGGCATTTCGGCGCCAACTGGCACGACACGCTGATGCTGATCGGCAGCGGCGCGATCACCGCCGTGCCGCTGATGCTTTACGCCAACGCGGCCAAGCTGATCCGGCTGTCCACGATCGGGGTGCTGCAGTACATCGCGCCGACGATGGTGTTCCTGACGGCGGTGCTGGTCTTCCACGAGCCGTTCACCGGCGTCAGCCGCATCGCATTCCCGCTGATCTGGGCGGCGCTCGCCATCTACACCGCGACGCTGATCCGGCGCCGGCGGCGCAACGACGGGATGCGCTGACGGCTCAGCCCGGCGGGTCGATCAGGCGCAGCGCCCCGTCCGGCAGCGGGCGCTGCAGGTGGCGCGCCTCGGCCCAGTCGGCCCCCATCCAGGCCTGCCAGTCCGCGGGCGTGGTCAGGATCGCCGGCATCGCCTTGGGGTGCACGGCGGCGACCTCGGCGTTCGGGGCGGTGGTGAGGAAGGCGAAGAGGTCGTCCACCGTCTCGCCGTCCCGGACCTTGCGCAGCGAGCGCCAGCCGCGGGTCTCGATCCCGGCGAAGAACGCCGGCCGGTCGTCGGAGAGGGCGAACCACTGGTTGCCCCGGCCGGCGCCGGATGGCTCGGCAAAGGCGGTCAGCGGCACGAGGCAGCGATGCGCGGGGCCGAGCCATCGGCGCCAGTGGGGGGAGGCGGTGTTGCGGATGTTCGTGACGCCGGGATCGCGGGCGGTGCGCAGATACTGCGGCGGTGACGGCATCCCCCAGCGGGCGAGCGCCAGCGCCAGCCCCCATCCGCCGCGCGGCGAATGATCGGGGCGCGCTGGTCGGGGTAAAAATCCGCAGGGGCGAGGTTCACGCCGCGGTCGTCGAGCCCGGCAAAGAGCTGGCGCATCGCCTCTTGCGGGCGGCGGTGGGTGTAGAGGTTGCACATCCGGCGCGGCCTCCCTGGCCCGGTGCGGGGTGGCGGCATGGTGGGCGGTGAGGGGCTCGAACCCCCGACATCTTCGGTGTAAACGAAGCGCTCTACCAACTGAGCTAACCGCCCGCGCCGCCGCTTATGCGGCGCCAAGCTGGTGCGCGCAAGCGCGCAGGGCGGCGCCCGTTCGGCAAGGGCGATTGCCGGGCGTCGGGAAAGCCCTATGCTTGGCCCTCCAGCCGCCCCGGATGGTTCGCCGATGCCGCCCACGACCACCAGCTACCGCACCATCAAGGCCGACCTCCTGACCCGCATCCAGGCCGGCGAGTTCCCGCCCGGCCCTGCCCGACGAGATCGACCTGGCCGAGCGCTTCGGCGTCGCCCGCACCACCGTGGCCAGTGCGGCGAGGCGGTGTTGCGGATGTTCGTCACCCCGGGATCGCGGGCGGTGCGCAGATACTGCGTGGATGGGTCAAGCTTAGCTAGCGACGTTGAGCGGCAAATTCTGGTGTGCGGGCGCATACGCCGGACCGAAGGCCGTCTTCCAAGCTGAAAACTGCCGAGCGACTGGTATTGACGTCGCGGCGAATAGCCGAATTGCATAAGCGGCTTCGCGAGCGACCGGCCGTTCCTTGATCGATCCATGGCGATCCGCCCGTGAGTCGTGATCGCGAGCCGGAGAGTGTCCCTGACTGACGCCAACGGGGGCGGCCCTGCCCCGTTTTCGCCAGTTCGTTAGCCGAGAGAAATATGCCAGCGGGGGGCGGAACCGGCGTGCCGGCGAAATACTGACCTGCACGCTGTACTGCGGACGAGCCTCAGTGACCGCCGCAGGGTCGTGCAATTCTATCTCAGGACCAGCGGGCAGCCACCCGTTGAACTGACCCTCGCGAGTGACGCACGCGGACGCCGACACTCCAAAGCTGGTTTGATCAACGACCCTGGCAAGCTCACCACGCCAAGAACACCGGCCACGGACCGCTCTTAGCCCCCTTCAAGGATCAGCGTAGTCTCCCTCACCCAGCGCAGATTTGCTGCAACTGCACCCACTCTCCCCCGCTCATCAGCGGCTCTTGCGGCGCGGTGGTGCGGAAGGGGTCGGCCTCGATCAGGGTGAGGACCGTCTCGCCGCTCGGGTCCAGCGAGCGGGCGTAGGGCTGGCTGGAAACGCCGGCGGTCTCCAGCCGGGACAGCAGCGCCTCGTCATCGGGGCGAGGCGCGGGGGCGAGGAGGCGCGCTGCGCCCTGACCGGCGACCGCCGCCTCGGGCAGCGCGCCGGTGACCAGCATCTCGACGGCCGCGCGAAGCCCGGCGGCTTGGATAACCTCGCCGAGCGGATCGAACGCCGCCGCGGCGACGTCGGCGGCGAGGACGTGGCCGGCCGCCACCTCGGGCCCCGGGGCGCCGGCGATCATGTCGTCGCCGATCACCACTATCCGTCCCGGCAGTGCCCGGGCGCCGCGCAGGGTGGCGGGCAGAACGACGATCCGCCCGCCCGGCCCGAGCAGCCGCGCCGACAGACGGTCGAGCACGGCCGCGCCGGCCGCCCGGTCGCAGGGCTGACCGGCGGTCCGGCTCATGTCGGACAAAAGCTCCATCCCGACCGCGGTGCGTTGGGCGGGCGGCGCGATCCGGGCGGCGTGGGCCATGACGGCGCCGGGCAGCCAGATGACCGCCGCCAGCGCCAGTGCCCCGAGGGTGGACCAGATCAATGCGCCGCGCAGCCGTCCGGGGCGTGGGCGGCTGGCGAGGATCGCGGTGTGGACGCGCTCTATCGCTTCGACCATCAGACGGTCGTCGATCTCGACCACCTCGTCCTGCGCGGCGTCGCCGGGGGCGAAGATGGCGGGCATCTGGCCGGGGTTGAGGCGGGTGACGGCGGGCAGTGACCAGTGCGACAGCGGCTCTTCCGAGCGCGGATCGCGCAGGATCAGCGAGGCGTCGCCGAAGGAGACGACGATGTCGCGCAGCCGGGCGCCGGGCGCGGCCCTCCAGACACCCGGCGCCTCGAGCCGCTCGAACTGGGTCAGTGCGGTCACGTTGCGGGCACGCCCCTGCTGCAGATTGACTGAAACGATTGTGGCGATCCTGATCGTCGCGTCCAGTCCCCGCGCGAACGGGGGGCTGCGGCAGACAGCATCGGACGTGCGGCGAGCCCCGACCCCGCGTCTGGCTCACCGCCGCGCGTAGGCGTCGCGGAACCCGGCGCGGCGGACGCGGTCGAGCGCGCGCACCACGGCCTCGCGGCCGGTCAGCGGGCCGACCATGATGAGCTGCGTCTGTCCCTGCAGCGAACGGGCGACGGGGAGGCCGAGGTCGGAGACACGCCGCGCGGTGCGGGCTGCGTTCCCAGCGTCGCGGAAGGCGCCGATCTGGACGTAGCGCGCGCCGGGGGGAATCATCGGCTCGGCCCCATGCCGCACCGCGGTCGTCGTGCGTCGCTCGGTGGCCGCGCGGGGGGATGCCGTGGCCGGTTGGCGCGGCGCTTTCGGCGTGGCGGCGGACCGGGACGGTCTGGCGCCGCGCGCGGCCAGAGGGGGCGCAGAGGCGGCGGTGGCAACCCTCGCCCGGCTTGGTGCGGGCGTCCCGGGGCGGGCTTGTGGCGACAGGCTGACCGACGCAGGGCCGCAGAAGCCGAGCGCGGTGGCGCCGCCGATGCCGGGCTGCGGGGCGGCGGCGGCGCCGGTGAGGGCGCAAAGCCGTGCGTGGCGGCGCGATGGGTCCGGCGCGGTCACGACGCTCGCCTCGCGCACGAGGGCCGAGAGGCCGAGGGGGTCGGCGGGCTTGGCGGGGCCGGGGGAGGGCGCCACCACGGGGCCGCCGTTTTCGGGCGAGCCTTTCGGATCGGTCGCCACGGTGGCGGCCGGGGGTTGGTTGTCCACGGCCGCCACGCTCGGCGCATCGCCCGCCGCCGATGACGCCAGCGGGTGCGGCGCGGCGGGCGGGGTCACCAGTTCGCCCTCGATGAGGTTGGGGACGATGGTTTCCGTCAAGACGCGCTCGATCCGCTGGGCGCGGGGCTCCTCGGGTGGCGCGAAGAGCGTCGGAGGGCGGTCAGGATCGGTGCGGCGGGCCGAGAGCGTGGGCGGATAGCCGCAGATCGCCGAGCCGTCGCGGGCGATGCGCGCGGCCCAGCCCCCACCGGCCCGCACGAAGACGCAGCCTTGCGAATCAATGTATTGCGCCGCGGTGAAGCCGGGGGGCGGGACTTCGGCGGGGGCGCGGTCGGCGAGCTCCTCGGGCGGGATGTCGGGGCTGCGCAGCGGGCCTTCGGGCACGGTCACGACCCGCTCGGCCGCGGGTTCGGCGGCGGCGTGTTCGCCCGCGGCGGGCGCGGCGTCGTGGGCGCCGCCGGCTGCGTGGACGGGCGGGGGCAGCGCCAGCAGGGCCACTGCGGCGAGGACCGCCAGGGCGGAAAAACCGGTGATGCGCATCGCCACTCCCACAGCCGAATCGCCGTTCGGGCAGGATTACGCCCGGCGCGCTAAGGCCGGGTTAACGCAGCCCTATTTCGTGCCGAACATCCGGTCGCCGGCATCGCCCAGGCCCGGCACGATGTAGCCGTGATCGTCGAGCCGCTCGTCCAGCGCGGCAGTCACGATGGGCACGTCGGGATGCGCCTCGGCCATCCGCGCCACCCCTTCGGGAGAGGCCAGAAGGCACAGAAATCTAAGGTTTTTCGCGCCTTGCGCCTTGAGCAGGTCGATGGCGGCGACGGAGGAGTTACCGGTGGCCAGCATCGGGTCCACGACGATCACCATGCGCGCGTCGAGCGCGTTCGGCACCTTGGAATAATACTGCACCGGCTGCAGCGTCTCGGGGTCGCGGTAGAGGCCGATGAAGCCCACGCGGGCGGCGGGAATCAGCTCCAGAATCCCGTCCATCAGCCCGTTCCCGGCCCGCAGGATCGAGATCAGCGCCAGTTTTTTCCCTTCCAGAAGAGGGGCTTGCATGGTGCAGAGCGGGGTCTCGATGGTGGTCGTCGTCAGTTCCAGCTCGCGCGTCACCTCGTAGGCGAGCAGGAGCGAGATTTCGCGCAGCAGGCGGCGGAAGCTGGCGGTCGAGGTCGCCTTGTCGCGCATCAGGGTCAGCTTGTGCTGGACCAGCGGGTGGGTGACGACGGTGATATGTTGGGTGCTCATGGGGGCCTCGGCAGCGGTGTGAAAACGGTCTGATGTTCGTGCAAGGTTCATGCAGCGTTCATGCACAGTTCATGCGAACGATCGGGTCATGGCGCGGGAAGCCGCTGGCGCAGGCGGGCGCGGGTCGCCGCGTCGCAGAAGGCCGCGTCGAGGGCCCAGTGGTTCATCCGCGCGAACTCGGCCTCGCCCCAGCCGAAGGCCCCGGCGAGGCGGTCGTATTCGCGCGTGAGCGTGGTGTCGAAGAACGGCGGGTCGTCGGTCGAGACGGTGACCCGGCAGCCGGCGTCGGCGAGCCGGGCGATGGGGTGGGACGGCCAGTCGGGGTAGAGGCCGAGGGCGATGTTCGAGCCGGGGCAGACTTCGAGCGTGACCTCGCGCTCGGCGAGGTCGCGGACGAGGGCGGCGTCCTCGATGGCGCGGACGCCGTGGCCGAGGCGGGTGACGCCGAGGGAGAGGGCGTCACGCACCGACTGGGGGCCGCGCCACTCGCCGGCGTGGCAGGTGAGGCCGAGCCCGGCCTCGCGGGCGCAGTCGAAGCTCCAGGCGAAATCCTGCGGGTGGCCGACGGTCTCGGCGCCGGCGAGGCCGAAACCGGCGATCCAGCCCTGCCCGCCCTCGCCTGCCGTCTCGGCGGCGCAGCGGGCGGAGGCGCGGGCGCGGTCGGGGCCGAGGTGGCGGATGGGGGTGACGATGCCGCGGCTGGCGATGCCCTGGGCCTCCATCCCCGCGGCGACCTCGGACCAGGCGGCGACGTGCTCGCGCCAGGCGGTCAGGTCGCCGCCGCCGCAGAACGCGGGCGAGACGAAGAGCTCGGCGTAGATCGCGCCCTGCTCGGCGCAGTTTTCCAGCACCACGGCGAGCAGGCGGGCGTAGTCCTCGGGGCCGTCGAGGACGGCGGTGGCGGCCTCGTAGACGCGCAGGAAGTCGGCGAAGTCGGTCCAGCGGTAGCGGCCGTCGGGGGCGAAGATCGGGCCGAGATCGCGGCGTTTCTCGGCGGCGAGGCTGCGGATCAGCGCGGGGGGTGCGGCGCCCTCGAGGTGGAGGTGCAGTTCGATCTTGGGGATCATGGCAGCACGTTGCGGCCATGCGCGGGGGCGGGGATGCCGAGATGGGCCGCGACCGTGGCGCCCACGTCGGCATAGGCGATGAGGCCCGCGGCGTGGGGCGGCGTGCCCCAGCCGAGCACCGGGACGCGCTCGCGCGTGTGGTCGGTGCCGGCCCAGGTCGGGTCGTTGCCGTGGTCGGCGGTGAAGATCGCGAGGTCGCCCGGCCCCAGCGTGGCGAGGAAGCGCGCGGCCACGCCGTCGAACCATTCGAGCGCCGCGCCGTAGCCCGCCACGTCGCGGCGGTGGCCGTAGAGGCTGTCGAACTCGACGAAATTGGCGAAGGTCAGGCTGCCGGGTTCGGCCTCACGCCCGAGGCGGATCAAATGGTCGGCGAGGTCGGCGTCGGACTTGCCCTTGTGCAGCCGCGTGATGCCGCGGTGGCTGAAGATGTCGCCGATCTTGCCGATGGCGTGGGTGGTGCGGCCCGCGCCTTTGGCCAGGTCGAGGATCGTGTCGGCGGGGGGCGCGATGGCGAAATCGCGCCGGTTCGGGGTGCGGTGGAAGGCGCCTTCGGTCCCGGTGAAGGGGCGGGCGATGACCCGGCCCACGCGCATCGCGTGGACGCTGGGGGCGAGCGCCTCGCAGAGGGTGATGAGGCGGTCGAGGCCGAACGCCTCTTCATGCGCAGCGATCTGCACCACGCTGTCGACCGAGGTGTAGGCGATGGGCCAGCCGGTGCGAAGGTGCTCGGCCCCCAGCCGGTCGATGATCTCGGTCCCCGAGGCGTGGCAGTCGCCGAGGATGCCCTCGGTCCCCGCGAGCTGCGCGATGCGGGCCGAGAGCTCGGGGGGGAAGGCGGGGTGCGTGTCGGGGAAGCTGTGCCAGTCCCACGGCACCGGCACGCCGGCCAGTTCCCAGTGGCCCGAGGGGGTGTCCTTGCCCGAGGAGGTCTCGGTCGCCGCGGCCCAGAGGCCCTGCGGGGCGGGGCCGTCCCAGGGCTGGCCGTTGGCGAGCGCGAGGGCGGCGCGCAGGCCGAGCGCGTCGAGCGTCGGCGTGGCGAGGCCACGGTCGCGGAGGATGTGGCCCAGGGTGTTGGCGCCGGTGTCGGGGACGCCGCCCGAGGCGAAGCGGTCGGCGTCGGGGGCGCCGCCGATGCCGACGCTGTCGAGGACGATGAGGAAGGCGCGGGTCATGCGGGGTCTCGTGCGTCGGGTGGGGGGGCTTTGCCCCCGCCGGCCATGGGCCGCCCCCCCCAGGATATTTGGGTCAAGAAGAAGGCGGGGTCGTGCGGGGCCGGCGGCGCGCAGGGGGCGGTCATGTCAGGCGCTCGCGGATCAGCGGGCCGGGGTCGGTCGGGGGGCCGAGCCTGTAGGCCGTCTGGACGGCGGCGATGGCAGCCTCGGCGTCGGCCTCGGAGGCCGCGTGGACGCGGCCGAGGCGAGCGGCGGGCTCGCCCAGGCGGGCGAGGTCGGTCAGGCCCACGGCGGGGTCGATGGGGGCGCCGGCGCGGATGCGGCCGCCGCCCAGCGCGAGGACGGCGTGGCCGAGCGCGGTCGCGTCGATGCGGGCGACATGGGTGCCCTCGCCGCGCAGGCCGGGGATGTCGCGGATCACCGGGGCGGTGGGCAGCGGGGCGGTCAGCACGTCGGCCGGGCCGCCCTGCGCCGCGACCATGCGGGCGAAGCGCTCGGCCGCTTCGCCCGAGGCGAGGGCTTGGGCCACGCGGGCCTCGGCGTCGGGGATCCCGCCGACGCGCAGGCACTCGGCCGCGAGCGCCAGCGAGAGGTCGCGGAGCGGTTCCTCGCCGGGGTCGCCGCGCAGGACGGTGAGGGCGGCGGCGACCTCGACCGCGTTGCCGGCGGCGCGGGCGAGCGGCTGGTCCATGTCGGTGATGAGCGCCACCGTGGGGCAGCCGGCGTCCTTGGCGGTGTCGACCAGCGCGCGGGCCAGGTCGCGGGCGGCCTGCGGGTCGGTCAGGAAGGCGCCCGAGCCGGACTTGACGTCGAGCACCAGCCCGCCAAGCCCGGCCGCCAGTTTCTTCGACAGGATCGAGGGGGTGATGAGGTCGATGGTCTCGACCGCCGCGGCCTCGTCGCGGATGGCGTAGAGGCGGCGGTCGGCGGGGGCGAGGTCGGCCGAGGCCGCGACGATGGCGCAGCCGACGTCCGCGACAACGCGGCGGAAGGCGGCCTCGTCAAGGTCGGTGCGGAAGCCGGGGATCGCCTCGAGCTTGTCGAGCGTGCCGCCGGTGTGGCCGAGGCCGCGGCCCGAGATCATCGGGACATAGGCGCCGCAGGCGGCGACGAGGGGGGCCACGATCAGCGAGGTGACGTCGCCGATGCCGCCGGTCGAGTGCTTGTCGACCGCGGGGCCGGGCAGGTCCCACGCCAGCACTCGGCCGGAATCGCGCATCGCGCGGGTCAGCGCGGCCCGCCCCTCGGGCCCGAGGCCGCGGGTCAGAACCGCCATGGCGAAGGCGCCGGCCTGGGCGTCGCTGACGCTGCCGTCGGCGAGGCCGCGGGCGATGCGGGCCGCGCCCGCCGCGTCGAGGCCGCGCCCGTCGCGCACCGCGGCGATGATCGGGCGCGGGTCGAACATCAGGCGCGGTCCATGTGGCCGGCGGCGAACCGGCCGGGCAGCAGCTCGCCCACGGTGGTGGCCAGCGTCTCGCCGTCGAGCGTGGCAAGAAGCACCGGCGTGCCCTCGCGCGCGAACTCGGCCAGCTTCTGGCGGCAGCCGCCGCAGGGGGGCGTCGGGTGGGGGCTGTCGGCGATCACGCAGATCTCGGTGATCTCGGTCTCGCCCCCCGCCACCATCGCGGCGATGGCGCCGGCCTCGGCGCAGGTGCCCTCGGGGTAGGCGACGTTCTCGACGTTGCAGCCGGCGTAGATGCGACCCGAGGGGGCGCGCAGCGCGGCACCGACCTTGAAGCCGGAATAGGGGGCGTAGGCGGTCTCGCGCACCCGGCGGGCGGCGTCGATGAGGGACATGGGCGGGACTCCTTTGGCCGTGGGGGGCATCATCCCCCTGCCCTGCCCGAGGTGCAAGCGGCGGGTTTCGACTGGCGGAAAGCGCGGGACGGGCGGGTTGTGACGCCACGTCGGCGGGGATAGGACGGCGGAAAGGACCAACCGGGCGGGGATGCGATGGACGAGCGGCGGCAGGACACGGCACGGCAGGCGGCGCTGAACTATCACGAGCTGCCGAAGCCCGGAAAGCTCGAGATCCGGGCGACGAAGCCGCTGGCCAACGGCCGCGACCTGAGCCTTGCCTATTCGCCGGGCGTGGCCGAGGCCTGCCTCGAGATCAAGGCCGATCCCGCCACCGCGGCGCGCTATACGGCGCGAGCGAACCTGGTCGCGGTGGTCTCGAACGGGACGGCGGTGCTGGGGCTTGGCAACATCGGCGCGGCGGCCGCGAAGCCCGTGATGGAGGGCAAGGCGGTCCTCTTCAAGAAATTCGCCAACATCGACTGCTTCGACCTCGAGGTGAACGAGCCCGACCCCGAGAAGCTGGCCGCCATCGTCCGCGCGCTCGAGCCGACCTTCGGGGCGATCAACCTCGAGGACATCAAGGCGCCCGAGTGCTTCATCGTCGAGAAGCTGTGCCGCGAAACGATGAACATCCCGGTGTTTCACGACGACCAGCACGGCACCGCGATCGTCGTGGGCGCCGCCGCCACCAACGCGCTGCGGGTGACGGGGCGGCGGTTCGAGGACATCAAGGTCGTCTCGACCGGCGGCGGGGCGGCGGGGATCGCCTGCCTCAACATGCTGCTGAAGCTGGGGGTGCGGCGCGAGAACGTGTGGCTCGCCGACATCCACGGGGTGGTCTACGAGGGCCGCACCGAGGACATGACCCCGCAGAAGGCGGCCTATGCGCAGCCGACCGACCTGCGCACGCTGGGCGAGGTGATCGACGGCGCGGATCTGTTCCTCGGCCTCTCAGGACCGGGGGTGCTGAAGCCCGAGATGGTGGCGCGGATGGCACCGCGGCCGATCGTCTTCGCGCTGGCCAACCCCACGCCCGAGATCCTGCCCGACGAGGTGCGCGCGGTCTCGCCCGACGCGGTGATCGCCACCGGGCGCAGCGACTATCCCAACCAGGTCAACAACGTCCTGTGCTTTCCCTTCATCTTCCGCGGCGCGCTGGACGTGGGCGCGACCGAGATCAACGACGCGATGCAGCTCGCCTGCATCGAGGGGATCGCGGCGCTGGCGCGCGCCACCACCTCGGCGGAAGCCGCGGCCGCCTATCGCGGCGAGCGGCTGACCTTCGGCCCCGACTACCTGATCCCCAAGCCCTTCGACCCGCGGCTGATGGGCGTTGTCGCCACCGCCGTCGCCCGCGCGGCGATGGAGACCGGCGTCGCCACCCGTCCCCTGCCCGACATCCACGCCTACAAGCGCGCGCTCGACGGGTCGGTGTTCCGCTCGGCGATGATCATGCGGCCGGTGTTCGAGGCGTCGAAACAGGCCACCCGCCGCATCGTCTATGCCGAGGGCGAGGACGAGCGGGTGCTGCGCGCCGCCAACGCGATCCTCGAGGAGGGCGACGACGTGCCGATCCTGATCGGCCGCCCCGAGGTGATCGCGCGCCGCGCCGAACGCGCCGGCCTGCCGATCCGCCCCGAGGTCGATTTCGAGATCGTCAACCCCGAGAGCGACGCCCGCTACCGCGACTATTGGGAGACGTATCACGGACTGATGGCCCGGCGCGGCGTGACCCCCGACATCGCCCGCGCGATCATGCGCACCAACACCACCGCCATCGGCGGGATCATGGTCCACCGCGGCCAGGCCGACAGCCTGATCTGCGGCTGCTTCGGGCAGTATTCGTGGCATCTGAAATACGTCCGCGAGATCCTCGCCCGCGGCGGGCTGCACCCGGTCGGCGCGCTCTCGATGCTGATCCAGGACCAGGGGGCGCTGTTCGTGGCCGACACCCAGGTGCACCACGACCCGACGCCGGAAGAGGTCTACGAGACCGTCGTCGGCTGCGCCCGCCACGTCCGCCGCTTCGGCCTGACGCCGCGGATCGCGCTCTGCAGCCATTCGCAGTTCGGCAACCTCGACACCCCCTCGGGGCGCAAGATGCGCGACGCGATGGACCTGCTGGCCAGCCGCGAGGCGGATTTCAACTACGATGGCGAGATGCACGTGGATGCGGCGCTCGACCCCGCGGTGCGGGCGCGGCTGCTGCCCTCGTCGCGGCTGGGGGACGAGGCGGCGAACGTGCTGGTGTTTGCGGGCACCGACGCGGCCTCGGCGGTCAGGAACGTGCTGAAGACCCGCGCCGGCGGGCTCGAGGTCGGGCCGATCCTGATGGGGATGGGGAACAAGGCGCATATCGTGACGCCCTCGATCACCGCGCGTGGGCTGCTCAATATCTCGGCGCTGGCGGGGACTCCGGTGGCGCATTACGGGTGAGGCCGGGGGCGGGCGGGGATCGTCCCGCTTTCCGTTGCCGGCCAGCGTTCGTTGCCTTGCGGGGCTGGTCCCCGCGGCCCGCTGGGCGCTGACCGGATCGGCCGTTAGGCGAGCAGATCGCCTTCCGGTTCCGGCTTCGGCGGCGGCCTTTTCTCCGAAGTGCATCGGTGCGAGCCGACGAGATCGTGGCCCGGGCGGCGAGACACTCCCCCTACAGTAACGCCTGCCCCACCGCGCGCGACGCGCTCCTAGGGGCAGACGAGGGTCGCCGCCCGAGCCCTTCCAAGGCTCTTCCCACCGCCTGACGGCAACAGCCAGCGGGAGGCGCCCACCCTCGCACTCGCCCGCACACCCCCGGCACGAGGGCAGCGGCAATCCGCCGCCCTTGCGCTCGTCCCCAGAAATATTCTTGTTAGAATTCTGCCGCAGTTGGTCGCGGCACGAGACCGGGGGGAGCGAGTCATATGGGTTATCAGGACGTCTATTCTGCGTGGAAGAACGACCCCGAGGCGTTCTGGATGCAGGCCGCGCAGGGAATCGACTGGATCAAGCCGCCGTCGAAGGCGCTCTTCGATGACCGCGCGCCGCTTTACGAATGGTTCGCGGACGGGGTGCTGAACGCCTGCTGGAACGCGGTCGACCGCCACGTCGAGGCCGGGCGCGGCGATCAGCTTGCCATCATCCACGACAGCCCGATCACCCACTCCTACCGCGGCATCACCTACAAGGACCTGCAGACCCGCGTGGCGAGCCTCGCCGGGGCGCTGCGCGCCAAGGGGATCGAGAAGGGCGACCGGGTCATCATCTACATGCCGATGGTGCCCGAAGCGCTCGAGGCGATGCTGGCCTGCTCGCGCCTCGGCGCCACCCACTCGGTGGTGTTCGGGGGGTTTGCGGCGCACGAGCTGGCGGTCCGGATCGACGACTGCACCCCCAAGGCGATCATCGCGGCCTCCTGCGGGCTCGAGCCGGGGCGGGTGGTGCACTACAAGCCGCTGCTCGACCGGGCCATCGACGAGGCCACCCACAAGCCCGAGTTCTGCGTGATCTTCCAGCGCGAGCAGGAGGTGGCCGAGCTGATCGAGGGCCGCGACGTGGCCTGGCACAGCTTCCAGTTCGGGGTCGAGCCGGCCGAGTGCGTGCCGGTCGAGGGCAACCACCCGCACTACATCCTGTATACCTCGGGCACGACCGGCCAGCCCAAGGGGGTCGTGCGCCACACCGCGGGGCATTGCGTGGCGCTGAACTGGACGATGAAGAACATCTACGGGATCGACCCGGGCGAGGTGTTCTGGGCCGCATCCGACGTGGGCTGGGTCGTCGGTCACAGCTACATCTGCTACGGCCCGCTGCTGCGCGGGGCCACGACCATCGTGTTCGAGGGCAAGCCCGTGGGCACCCCCGATCCGGGGATCTTCGGGCGCATCATCCAGAACCACAAGGTCAAGACCTTCTTCACTGCCCCCACCGCGATCCGCGCCGTCAAGCGCGAGGACCCGGAGTGCACCTTTATCAAGGACTACAGCCTCAAGTCGCTCAAGGCGGTGTTCCTGGCCGGTGAGCGCGGCGACCCCGACACGGTGAAATGGGTCGAGGAGCATCTGGCCGTCCCGGTGATCGACCACTGGTGGCAGACCGAGACCGGCTGGGCGATCGCCGCGAACCCCTTCGGGATCGAGACGCTGCCGGTGAAGCACGGCAGCCCCTCGGTGCCGATGCCGGGCTACGAGGTGGCGATCCTCGACGAGGCCGGCCATCCCGTGGCCCCCGGCACGCTGGGCGCGGTGGCCGTCAAGCTGCCGCTGCCGCCCGGCACGCTGCCGACGCTGTGGAACGCCGAAGAGCGGTTCCGCAAATCCTACCTCACCACCTTCCCCGGTTATTACGAGACGGGCGATGCGGGGATGCTGGACGAGGACGGCTACCTCTACATCATGGCCCGCACCGATGACGTGATCAACGTGGCCGGGCACCGGCTCTCGACCGGCGCGATGGAGGAGGTGCTGTCCTCGCACCCCGCGGTTGCGGAATGCGCGGTGATCGGGGTGGCCGACAGCCTCAAGGGGCAGATGCCGCTCGGGTTCCTGGTGCTCAAGAAGGGCATGGAGGGCGAGGCCGACAAGGTCCGCAAGGACGTGGTCAAGATGGTCCGCGACCGGATCGGCCCGGTGGCCGCGTTCAAGGAATCGATCGTCGTGGACCGGCTGCCGAAGACCCGCTCGGGCAAGATCCTGCGCGCCACGATGGTCAAGATCGCCGACGGCGAGACGTTCAAGATGCCGGCGACGATCGAGGACCCTGCGGTGCTCGACGAGATCCGCTCGGCGCTCAAGGGCGCGGGTCTGGCGCAGGCCTGATCGGGGCCTGCGTCGCGGGCACGGGTGTCGGCGCGGCTTGATGGGCCGCGCCGGGGACATTGCTCGTCTTCCGGGCTGTGGCGAGCGTCGACGGGTATTTGAGCCAGAAAGAAGCTGGGCATGTCACCCGGCGCGGGATCGCGTTGGCCCCGGCTGACGTACGACCGCCGCTGAAGGGCGTCACTGCCCCCCTTGCCTGAACCCCACCCCGGCCCCGCCTTGCCACCCTGCCCCTACCGGCCTACCGAGGCGGGGAGCGGGCCGGGGAGAGGCGCCATGACCACACCGACATCATGGCGGTAGCCACCACCACCGCCGTCATCGCCGCGCTGGCGCCGGCCGGGCTGCTCATCGCGCTCGGCTGGGGGCTGCGGCGGCGGGGGCTGATGCCCGAGGGGTTCTGGGGCCCGGCGGAGTGGCTCAGCTACTACGTCCTGCTGCCCGCGCTCTTCGTCCACGGGCTCGCCACCGCGGACATGAGCGGGGTGCCGGTGGCGCGGATCTTCGCGGTGCTGGTCGGCGCGGTGGTGCTGACCGCGGCGCTGGTGGTCGCGGGCCGACGGCTCGTGGCGGTCGATGACCCGGGCTTCACCTCGGTCTTTCAGGGCGCCGTGCGCTTCAACAACTACGTCGGCGTGATGCTCGCCACCGGGCTTTACGGGGCCGAGGGCACCGCCCTCGCTGCGGTCGCCAACGCCGCCATCGTGCCGACCGTCAACGTGCTGTCGGTGCTGGTCTTCGCCCGCTACGGTGGCGCGCGACGGGGGCTGGGGCGGGGACTGGGTTTGGTGCTGCGGCAGGTGGCGACGAACCCGCTCGTCCTCGCCTGCGCGGTGGGCGGGGCGTTGCAGGCCACCGGGCTCGGGCTGCCGCCGGGGATCGACGGCACGCTGCGGGCGCTGGGACAGGCGGCGCTGCCCATGGGGCTCATGTGCGTCGGCGCGGCGCTGCAACTTGGCACGCTCAGCCGCGACCTCGCGCCGACGCTCGCGGCCTCGGCGGTGAAGTTCGTGCTGCTGCCGGCGATCACCGTCGCGGCCTGTCTCGCCGCCGGTCTGGGCGGTCCGGCGGCGCTGGTGGCGGTGCTGTTCCACAGCCTGCCCACGGCCTCCTCGAGCTATATCCTGTCGCGGCAACTGGGCGGGGACGCGCGGCTGATGGCCTCGATCATCGCGCTGCAGACGCTGCTGGCGGGGCTGGCGATCCCGCTTGCCGCGGCGCTGGCAGCGGCCGTGCTGCCCGTCTGAACAAAGGGCCGCCGCGGGCGATGGACGGCGCAGGGCGCGCGTGGCAGAGCTTGGACTACAGCTGCCCCCCTGCCCGTCCGATAGGCCGCCGATGTCCCTGATCCTGTCCTGCGTCGTCGATCGGGCCCCGAAGTTCCTGACCCAGGCGGTGACGCTTCTCACCTCGCTCAGGGCGGCAGGCTTCGTCGCGGATGCCGAGAACCGCATCCTCGTCCACGTGGTGGACCAGCCTGCCGACGACCCACGCTTCGACCCGCTGCGCCGGCTCGGGGCCGAGATCCACCCGGTCGCCGCCTTCGGCGAGGGGCCGGCGGCGTGGTCGAACAAGCTGCGCCAGCTCGAGACGCCCGAGATCCGCGCGGCCCGCCGGGTGATCCTCTGCGATGCCGACCTGCTGGTGCTGGCCGATCCGCGCGGGTTTTTCGACGAGGCCCCGGTGCGGGCCAAGATCGTGGACCGTGCGAACCCGCCCGCGCCGCTGCTCGCCCAGCTGTGGGCGGCCTCGGGCCGAGCTTTGCCGCCGCTCGTCGCCCCCGCCTTCAACGACGACGAGCGGACCCATCCGCTCAATTGCAACGGCGGGCTCTACCTCCTCCAGCACGGCGCGGCGGACGCGCTGGCCGAGGCGTGGCCACGCTGGACGCGCTGGTGCCTCGGGCAGGCCGGGCTGCTCGGCCGCTTCACCCTGCACGCCGACCAGCTCGGCTTCGCGCTGGCGATGGAGGAGCTGGGGCTCGGCTTCTCGCCGCTGGGGGTCGCGCACAACCTGACCACCAACCTGCCGGTGGAGTCCTATGCCGGGCGGGCTCCGGTCGCCCCGCAGATCATCCACTACCACGACCGCGTGGCTGAGGACGGGTTGCCGAGGGCGATCGGGGTGGACTGGATCGACGCCCCGCTGACGGCCGCCACGGCGCGGCTGCGGGCCGCGGGCGGGGGCACGGCGAACCCGCATGACATCGGCCCCGGCGCGCTGGCCTGGGGGCTGGCCGCGACGCCGACGCCAGAGCTGCTCACGGCGCTTGTGGCGCTAAGCCGCGACCGGCTGAGGTTCTTTCCCGCGACCGTGATCCGCACGCTGGAATACCCGTGGGTCGCGGCGCGGCTGCGCCATACCGGGGGGGCACGGGTGCTCGAGGTCGGGTCGGGCGTCTCGGTGCTGCCGCTGTGGCTGGCCGGGATCGGCGCCTCCGTGACCACCTGCGACCCGCATCCGCTGCACCGCAACCCCGCCGACCGCAGCCGCTGGACCGAGTGGGGGTTTCTCGACTACGGCGCGCTCGACCCCCGCATCATCTCGGTCAACGCGCCGGTCGAGGCGCTGGAGGGCGCCGCCCCCTTCGACGCCGCCTGCTCGGTGAGCGTGGTCGAGCATCTGCCGGCCGAGGTGCGGCGCGCGGCCATCGACCGGATCGCGGCGCTGCTGCGGCCCGGCGGGCTGCTGGTCCTGACCGTCGATCTGGTGCCGGGCAGCGACGCGCTGTGGCCGCTGTCCGAGGGGCGGGTGGTGGACCCCGACGCGCCGCACGGGACGCGCGGCGACCTTGAGGCCGAGCTGGTGGCGGCGGGGTTCGCGCTGCGCGAGGTCACGCTGCGGCGCGCCATCCCGGGCAGCCGCACCGACCTTGCGCTGATCGAGGCGGTGCGGGCCTGACCCCCGCGCCCCGGTTCAGCCGATGTCGGCGCCGAGCCGCCGCATCAGCGGCAGGAAGTCGGGGAAGCTGGTGGCGATCGGGCCGCCGTCATCGACGGTGATCGGCGCGTCGCTGACGAGGCCGAGGACGAGGAAGCTCATAGCGATGCGGTGGTCGAGGTGGGTGGCGACCGTCGCCCCGCCCGGCACCGCCGCGCTGCCGTGAACGGTCAGGCTGTCGGCGGTATCCTCGACCCGGACGCCGTTGGCGCGCAGGCCGTCGGCCATCGCGGCGATGCGGTCGCTTTCCTTGACCCGCAGCTCGGCCACGCCGTGCATGACCGTGGTACCCTCGGCCCGCGCGGCGAGCGCGGCGAGGATCGGGAACTCGTCGATCATGCTCGCCGCCCGCTCGGCCGGCACGGCGACGCCGCGCAAGGGGCCGTGGCGCACGGTCAGGTCGGCGACCGGCTCGCCCCCCTCGAGGCGGTCGTCGGACCAGGTCAGGTCGGCGCCCATCTCGGCCAGGGTGACGTAGAACCCGTCGCGGGTCGGGTTGCGGCTGACCCCCGGCACGGTGATCTCGGACCCCCGCACCAGAAGCGCGGCGGCGACGGGAAAGGCCGCCGAGGACGGGTCGCGCGGCACGGCGACGGGCTGGGCCTCAAGCTCGGGGCGGCCGGTCAGGGTGACGACCCGGCCCTCGTCCGTGACCTCGGTGGTGATCTGCGCGCCGAAGCCCGCCAGCATCCGCTCGGTGTGGTCGCGGGTCGGCTCGGCCTCGATCACCACGGTCTCGCCGGGGGCATTCAGCCCCGCGAGCAGCACCGCCGACTTGATCTGCGCGCTGGCGACGGGGGTGGCGTAGCGGACCGGCAGCGCCTCGGCTGCGCCGCGGATGGTGACCGGCAGCAGCCCGCCCTCACGCGTGGTGATCTGAGCCCCGAACAGGGCCAAGGGATCGGTGATGCGGCGCATCGGCCGGCGCGAGAGGCTCGCGTCGCCGGTGAAGGTGGCGGTGATCGGGGTGGTGGCCATGGCGCCCATGATGAGCCGGACCCCGGTCCCCGAGTTGCCGCAGTCGATCACGCCCGCCGGCTCGGCAAAGCCGCCGACGCCGACGCCGTGGACGAGCCACTCGCCCTCGCCCACGCGGGTCACATCGGCGCCGAAGGCGCGCATGGCGCTGGCGGTGTCGAGCACGTCCTGCCCCTCGAGCAGGCCGGTGATCCGCGTCTCGCCCACCGCCAGCGCGCCGAGGATCAGCGCCCGGTGGCTCACCGACTTGTCGCCGGGCACGAGCGCCGCGCCGGTCAGCGGGCCGCCGCGGCGGGCGGTGAGCGGGTGGGGTTCGGCGGAATGTGACATGAGCGGCCTCCTGACGTTGGCCGACAGCGTTACCGTGCCGGCGGGGGCAATGCCACGCCCCTTCTTTCTTGCCCAAATATCCCCGCCGGAGGCACGCCGCGGAAGCGGCGTTCCCTTGGGGCGTTCCCGTCAGCGGCGGAAGGTCGCGTAATGCGGCACCCGCCCCTCGCGCAGGGCCTTCTGCTCGTAGCGGGTGGAATGCCAGTCGTCCCACGCCACGGGGCCGTCCGAGACGAGGGTGAAGCCGGCCTTCGGCACCTCCTCGAGGGTCTGGCGCATGTAGTCGGGGATGTCGGTCGCCACGCGGAACTCGGCCCCCGGCGCCATGACGCGGTAGAGCGGGACCAGATGCTCGGGCGTCACGAAGCGGCGGCGGTGGTGGCGGGCCTTGGGCCACGGGTCGGGATAGTTGAGGAACGCCCGCGCCACGGACGCGTCGGGCAGCACGTCCATTAGGTCGCGCGCATCGCCCGGGTGGACCGAGACGTTGGAGACGCCCGCCGCGCGGATCTTGCCCAGCAGCATGGCGACGCCGTTGATGAACGGCTCGCAGCCGATGATCCCGATCTCGGGGTAGCGCGCGGCCATCGCCACCATGTGCTCGCCGCCGCCGAAGCCGACCTCGAGCCAGACCGGCCGGTCATCGCCGAAGATCGCGGCGGGGTCGATGGGGGTGCGGGCGGGGTTCTCGTCCAGCGTGATGCCGCGCGGGCGCAGGGTGCCGAGGTCGTCGGCGAGGTAGCCCTTCTGGCTCTGCCGCAGGGTCTTGCCGTGCCGGCGGCCGTAGAAGTTGCGGTGCGGGGGGGTGGGGTCGAAGTCGCTCATGGCCGGGTCCTTCATGGCCAGGTCGCGCGTGGCCGGATCGTTGGTCCGGGGCGATGCCGCGCCGCGGGCGCGAGGTCAAGCGCGATGCGGGCGGGGTCAGCGGTCGTGGTCGTGGGGGTGGTCGTGGTTGTGGTCGTGGGGGTCGGCCCCGGTCCCCGCCTCGGCGCAGCCGGTCTCGGCGGTCTCGGTCTCGATGGTGGCGTGGCGGACGCCGTGGGTGGCGAGCACCCGGCGGGCGGCGACCCGGGCGGCGAAGGGGTCGGTGTCGGGCGCGAGGACGAGGTGCATCTCGGCCGAGACGCGGCGCTCGTCGATCTGCCACAGGTGCAGGTGGTGCAGCCCCTCGACCCCCGGCAGCGCCAGGAGGCCGGCGCGCAGCGCCGCGTCGTCCACGCCGTCGGGCGCGCCCAGCAGCAGCATCCGCAGCACGCCGCCGATCTCGCCGCGGATGTGCCAGAGGATCACCACCGAAATGAGCAGCGTCAGGATCGGGTCGGCGAGCCGCCAGCCAAAGACGAGGATCAGCGCGCCGCCGACCAGCACCGCGACCGACACCGCCGCATCGGCGAGGTTGTGCAGCCAGGCGGCGCGGATGTTGACGCTTTCGCGCGCCAGCCGCGCGGTCAGCCAGGCAGTGCCCAGGTCCACGACCAGCGCCAGCCCTGCCAGCGCCATCACCACCCCGCCCGCGACCGGCGGCGGGTCGGCCAGGCGGCCCGCGGCCTCGACCATCAGCCAGACCGACACCGCGATCAGCGCGAGGTAGTTGACGAAGGCCGCGACGATCTCGGCCCGGCCCCAGCCGAAGGTCATCGACCGGCTCGCGGGCCGGGCGGCGAGGCGGCGGGCGCCGAAGGCCAGCACCAGCGCCAGCGCGTCCGAGAGATTGTGCACCCCGTCCGCCACCAGCGCGACCGAATCGGCGACGAGGCCGCCGCCGATCTGGGCCGCGGTGAGCACGAGGTTGATGACCACCGCCCAGAGGAGCGCGCGGTCCCCGAGGCCCTCGGCGCCGTGGGCGTGCGCGTGGGGGCCGTGCCCGTGGGAGCCGTGCCCTTGATGGGTGTGGTCATGCGGCATGGGGTCGGCCCTCGGGCGGCAGAACGCAGCGCGACCCGCGCGACGTCGGACGGAGCGCGCGGGGCGCCCTCGCGCCCGCCTCCGCCCTGCGCAGGGACGCCGCCCGGCTCAATGCGCCTCGGCCCAGGTCGCGCCGGCGCCGGCGTCCACCACCAGCGGCACGGTCAGGTGCACGGCGGGGGCGGCGGCGCCCTCCATCACCTCGCGCGCGACGGCGATGAGGGGCGCGACGGCGCCCTCGTCGGCCTCGAACACCAATTCGTCGTGGACCTGCAGCAGCATCCGGGCAGGCAGCCCCTCGATCGCGGCGGGCATGCGGATCATCGCCCGGCGGATGATGTCGGCGGCCGTCCCCTGGATCGGCGCGTTGATCGCCGCCCGCCGCGCGCCCGCCGCGGCCGGACCCGAGGAGGAGATGCCCGGCGTATGGATGCGCCGCCCGAAGAGCGTGCGCACGAAGCCCTGCGCCTTCGCCTGCCGGGTGGTCGCGTCCATGTAGGCGCGGATCTCGGGGAAGCGCTCGAAATAGGTGTCGATGAAGGCCTGCGCCTCGGCCCGCGGAATCCGCAGGTTGCGGGCGAGGCCGAAGCCCGAGATGCCGTAGATCACGCCGAAGTTGATCGCCTTGGCCTGGCGCCGGATCATCGGGTCCATACCCTCGACCGGGACGCCGAACATCTGGCTGGCGGTCATGGCGTGGATGTCGATGCCCTCGGCGAAGGCCTGTTTCAGCGCCGGGATGTCGGCGATATGGGCGAGGATGCGCAGCTCGATCTGGGAATAGTCGAGCGAGACCAGCCGCTTGCCCTCGGGCGCAAGGAACGCCTCGCGGATGCGGCGGCCCTCGTCGGTGCGCACGGGGATGTTCTGCAGGTTCGGATCGGTCGAGGCGAGCCGCCCGGTCGAGGCCCCGGCGATGGAATACGAGGTGTGGACCCGCCCCGTCTCGGGGTTCACATAGGTCGGCAGCGCGTCGGTATAGGTCGATTTCAGCTTCGAGAGCGCCCGCCAGTCGAGGATGCGGGCCGGCAGCTCGTGCCCCTCGGCCGCCATGTCCTCGAGCACGTCGGCCGAGGTCGAGAGCGCCCCGGACTTGCCCGCCTTGGTCCCGGTCAGCCCCATCTGGCCGAACAGGATCTCGCCCAGCTGCTTGGGCGAGCCGAGGTTGAACTTGCCGCCGGCGAGCCCGTAGGCCTCGTCCTCGAGCGCCGCCATCTTCTGCGCGAAGGCCCCCGACATCCGTCGCAGATGGGCGGCGTCGATCTCGACCCCCGCCATCTCCATCCCGGCCAGCACCTCGATCATCGGGCGTTCCAGCGTCTCATAGACCGTCGTCACCCCCGCCGCGGGCAGCTGCGGGCGGAAATGCTGCCAGAGGCGCCAGGTGATCTCGGCGTCCTCGGCGGCGTAGCGGGTGGCCGCGTCGATCGGCACCTGGGCAAAGCTGATCTGCGACTTGCCCGAGCCGATCAGCTCCTTGATCGGCTGGCAGCGGTGGCCGATGTAGGTGTCGGCCAGCTCGTCCATGCCGTGATTGTGCAGCGCGGCGTTGAGCGCATAGCTCATCAGCATCGTGTCATCGACGGGCGCCATGCGGATGCCGTGGCGGGCCAGGATCTTCCAGTCGTACTTGGCGTTGTGCAGGATCTTCAGCACCGCCTGATCCTCGAGCATCGGCTTGAGCATGGCCAGCGCCCGGTCCATCGGGATCTGCCCCGCGGCGCGGCTGCCGCCGCCAAAGAGGTCCGCGGCGCCCTCGACATGGCCGAGCGGCACATAGGCCGCGAGCCCCACGTCCGGGCAGAGCGAGATCCCCACCAGATCGGCCTGCATCTCGTCGAGGCTGGTCGTCTCGGTGTCGAGCGCCACCGCGCCCTTCTGCCGGATCGCGGCGATCCAGCGGGCCAGCGTCTCTTCGTCGGTGATGGTGACATAATCGGCGCAGTTGACCGGCGGGAACTCGGGCGCGGCGGGGGACGCCTGCTCGGGCGGCGGGGCGACCGGCTCGGGCGCCTCGGCCTTGAAGCGCTCGGCCACCCGGTTGGTCAGGGTGCGGAACTCCATCCGGTTGAGGAACTCCATCAGCGTCGCGGGGTCGGGGTCGGTGACCTCGAGCGTTGCCATGGCGAAGTCGATGGGGGTCTCGCAGTCGAGCTGCACGAGGCGCTTCGAGACCCTGATCTGCTCGGCATGGTCGATCAGCGTCTGGCGGCGCTTGGGCTGCTTGATCTCGTCCGCGCGGGCCAGCAGCGTCTCGAGGTCGCCATACTCGCCGATGAGCTGGGCGGCGGTCTTGATGCCGATGCCGGGGGCCCCGGGGACGTTGTCGATGCTGTCGCCGGCCAGCGCCTGCACGTCGACCACGCGCTCGGGATAGACGCCGAACTTGGCGAACACCTCGTCGCGGCCGATCCGCTGGTTCTTGATCGGGTCCAGCATCTCGACGCCGTCGCCGACGAGCTGCATCAGGTCCTTGTCCGAGGAGATGATCGTGACCCGACCGCCCAGCGCGCGCGCCTGGCAGGCGAGGGTGGCGATGATGTCGTCGGCCTCGAAATCCGCGATCTCGATGCAGGCGACGTTGAAGGCGCGGGTCGCCTCGCGCGTCAGCGGGAACTGCGGCTTCAGCTCGTCCGGCGGCTCGGGGCGGTTGGCCTTGTAGTCGCTGTAGATCTCGTTGCGGAAGGTCTTGGACGAGTGGTCGAAGATCACCGCCGCATGGGTGGGGGCGTCGGCGCCGCGAGCCTCCTCGATGTATTTCCACAGCATGTTCGAGAAGCCCGCCACCGCACCGATGGGCAGGCCGTCGGACTTGCGGGTCAGCGGCGGCAGCGCGTGGTAGGCGCGGAAGATGAAGGCCGAGCCGTCGATGAGATGCAGGTGGCTGCCCTTGCCGAAGCCCGCGTCGTTGGTACCGGAGGCGTCGTTCATCGCGGGGAGTCCTTGGGGGAGAGGGGAGAGCTGGTGTGGGGCCGTTCTGCCACGCGCCGGGCGGGGGCGCAAACGCCGCGGGGGGTGGGGCTCAGCCGCGGGCGGCGCGCCAGCCGGCGGCCTCGGCCTCGGCGGGTGAGCAGAACCAGCGCTCGCCGGCGGCCGGGTCGATGGCGGTCCGGTCGTACCAGCGCCCGCCCGGCAGATGGTAGATGCGCCCGCCGGTCGAGATGTTGCCCTTGATCGTGCAGTCGCCCGGCCCCTCGGCGGGCGGTGCGGCATGGGTCGTGCGGGCGAGGCGGTAGAGGGCGGGCTCCTCGGCCTCGCCGGCCCACTGGCCGCGGCGGGCGGCGCGGGCCGCGTTTTCGTCGGGCAGATAGTCGGTGGCGTAGCGCAGATAGGCGCGGGCCATGCCGGCGGCGACCATCGCCTGTCCCAGATCGCGGCCCCGCGCCGCGCAGCGCGCGACGATGCGCTCGTGCCGGTCCATGTCGAGCGGCTCGCACGTCACCCGCGCCCGCCCGACCAGCGCGCCCAGCGCCTCGGTCGCCCGCGCACCGCAGGGATAGGCGCGGCCTGCGGCGTCGGTGCAGCGCTGCGCCCGCTCCGGCGCGTCGATCCCGTGCAGGCGGATGATCGCCTCGCCCCCCGGCGTGGCGAGGCCCAGCGTGTCGCCGTCGATGATCCGGGCGGTGCCGGTCAGCGGACCGGCGAGGGCCGGGGTGGCAAGCAGAACGAGGAGCGAACAGACCCTTAACATTCCGTTAAGTTAAGGGTTCGTTTACCGTTTGTTCAAGGTGGGCGTGACGGGTGATCGCCGCGGCGCTCGAAGTGATTGCGAAGCGGTGACGGCCGGGTGTCGCGCAACTGTTACCAGTCCGTAGTGCAGAGCCGTACTTCCCAGCGGCGGCCGATCCCAAGGCAGGCTTCAATGTCTGCGCCACCACGCTATTCCTTGACGACCCCTGTCATCTGCCTGGTGTCCTCCGTGACCTGCTTGATTTTGGCCTGCAGTTGATATCCGTCGGGCTTTGCCGGATTTGGTAGGGCGCCCGGTTGGTCGAGGATGCCGCGAGCGGCAAGCTTCCGCTGCATGACGGTAAGCGTCCGGCCTGACCGCTACCCGTTCCATCGCCATGGGAGCAGATCGTCGACCTTTGTGATCTTGTAGTCGGGGATGCGGGCCAGGGTATCAGCGAGCCAGGCGAGTGGATCGACGGCGTTGAGCTTGGCTGTCCCGATGAGGGTGTAGGCGATGGCGGCGGCCTTTCCGCCTGCTTCCGAGCCGACGAAGAGGTAGTTCTTGCGGCCGAGGGCAACGGCGCGCATGCCGCGTTCGGCGGCGTTGTTGTCGAGTTCGAGAATGCCGTGGTCGAGGTAGGGGCGCAGACGCTGCATGCGGGTCAGGGCGTAGCGGATGGCGGCGGCTAGCGGGGATTTGCCTGAGATCGTGGTGAGTTGCATCGCCAGCCACGCCTCCAGCTCGTCGAAGACGGGGGCGGCATGGGCCTGTCGCAGTTCGGCACGGCGATCAGGCGGAGCGCCACGGGCCTCCTTCTCCACGGCATAGAGCCGGGCGATCCGAGTTATGGCCTCTTGGGCTATCGGAGAGCCCTGGGATCGGTGGATGTCGACGAACTTGCGCCGGACATGGGCCATGCAGGCGACCTCGCGGATGGCGCCTGAGCGGTAGAGGTCTTCAAACCCGGCATAGCCGTCGGCGTGCATCCAGCCGCGATAGCGGGCGAGGTGATCCTTGGGGTGCTGGCCTTTGCGGTCGCCCGAGAAGCGATACCAGGCAGCGGGCGGCGCGGAGCCGCCCCAAGGGCGTTCGTCACGGGCATAAGTCCAGAGCCGGGCGGTGCGGGTCTTGCCGGTGCCCGGGGCGAGCATGCTGACCGGCGTGTCGTCGGCGAAGATCGCCTCGGCCGACAGGACATGGCGACCGATGGCGTCAGCGAGGGGTTCAAGCAAGGCAGTGGATTTGCCGACCCAGTCGGCCAGCGTCGAGCGATCCAGATCGAGCCCCTCACGATCGAAGATCTGGCTCTGGCGATAGAGCGGCAAGTGATCTGCATACTTGCTGACCAGCACATGGGCCAGCAGACCCGGCCCCGGGCGGCCACGCTCGATGGGGCGAGAGGGCAGCGGGGCCTGGACGAACCGTTCGCAGCAGGTGCAGGTCAGGCGCGGCCGGACGATCCGGTTCACGATAAACCGGCTGGGAACATACTCCAACTCCTCGGTGACATCCTCCCCGATCCGGCGCAGACGGCCTCCGCAATCGGCGCAAGCCTCGGCACCGGGGCCGAGTTCGACCTCCATCCGTGGGATATGATCCGGGATCGGGCGGCGCTTGGGTTTGTCCTTCTCCTCGATGTCCGGCAGTCGCATCCGGGCGGTCATCGCGGCAGCAGCGATCTCGCTGCTCTCCAGCGCCAGTTGAAGCTGTTCTGCCGTCTCCGACGATGCCCCGAACCGGTGGGCGCGGTGCCCTGCCAACTGGTGCCGCAGCTTCTCGATCAGGATCGCCTGGGCCTTCACCTCGGCCAAGAGCCGCGCGGTGAAGCTGCGCAGCTCCTCTGGGTCTTCCGGCAGGGCCAGGGTCTGATCGAGCATGCGGGAAGTTTATCCCACGGGATTCCTTGTGGGAATCATTGATTACAGGTCCTGTGGACTATCCCGCCGCCAGAGGCCGCCACGTCCGTTCCGGGGCCCGCCAGTCAATCCCCTCCAGCAGCATCGACAACTGCGCAGGCGTCAGTGCCACCTTCCCCTCCTTGGCCGAGGGCCAGACGAACCGGCCCTTCTCCAGCCGCTTCATGAACATGC
Organism: Paracoccus sanguinis; assembly: GCF_012689545.1. Lineage (NCBI taxonomy): Bacteria > Pseudomonadati > Pseudomonadota > Alphaproteobacteria > Rhodobacterales > Paracoccaceae > Paracoccus > Paracoccus sanguinis. The sequence continues at coordinate 2,925,557 of NZ_CP051542.1, read as the reverse complement.
AGGCCCCTTGGCCGTCCCACCAGATGACCTTGACCAGATCACCCCGGCGGCCCCGGAAGACAAAAAGATGCCCGCCGAATGGGTTCTGCTTCAGCACAGCCTCGGCCTGCGCCGCCAAGGCTGCAAAGCCCTTGCGCATGTCCGTCACCCCGGCGGCCAACCAGACCCGCGTGTTCGCCGGAACCGGGATCATACCGTGAGCCCCCGGATCAGCCGCGCGAGCGCCCCAGGATCGTAGTTGCCACTGATGCGCATCCGATGCCCGCCCGCGAGCTCGATCTCGATGCAACTGTCGGCGGCAGGTCCTGCCGGGGCAGACCTGGGCTCCGCGACAATCTCTACCGGCAGAAAGCGCGCCTGTTCTGGAAGGGGCGGAGCCGAGGCGGGGTCCGGCGCATAACGGGGATCGCGCAGCCACTTGAAGATCAGGTTCGCGTTTACCGCGTAGCGCCGGGCAACCTGGGCCACGGAAACACCCGGCGCAGCCGTTGACCTGCCACTGAACTTTCATCCAACGGCGACCTGAGCCCGGTTTTTGTTTACGCCTGTTGGCGCGGGTTGAGCAATCGCCCGGCGCGCGGAGCTTTCATCTCGCGCAGCGGGGCGGGCGATTGCGGGGTTCAGGTTCGCGGCAAACCCTACAGGGGTCTGGTAGCCCAAGGCCGAGTGGGGCCTTTCGGTGTTGTAATCCGTGACCCAGGCAGCGATCAGGTCACGGGCATGGGCGATGTTGCGGAACAGGGCCTCGTTCAGAAGCTCGTCCCGCATCCTGCCGTTGAAGCTTTCGACGAACCCGTTCTGCATCGGCTTGCCCGGCGCAATGTAATGCCATTCGACCTTGTGCTCGGCGCACCACTTCAGGATCGCGTTCGATGTCAGCTCTGTCCCGTTATCGCTGACAATCATTCCAGGCCTGCCGCGGCGTTCGATCAGCGCCGTCAGTTCCCGAGCCACGCGGCGGCCCGAAATCGAGGTGTCCGGGATCGCCGCCAGACATTCGCGGGTGACGTCGTCAACCACGTTCAGCACCCGGAAGCGCCGCCCGCAGGCGAACTGGTCATGGACGAAGTCCAGCGACCACCGTGCATTGGCTCGTGTCTCGATCAGGATCGGTGCCCTCGTTCCGAGGGCCTTGCGGCGCGCTTTGCGTTTACGCACGGTTAAGCCCTCTTCTCGGTAAAGCCGATAGATGCGGTTGATCCCGGATGGCTCTCCCTCGCGCCTGAGCAGCACGAACAGCCGCCGGTAGCCGAACCTGCGCCGCTCGTTGGCCAGATCCCGCAACCGCCCGCGCAGCGCCGTGTCCGGCGCTCGCTGGGACTGGTAGCGCACCATCGTCCGGTCCGCCCCGGCAATCTGGCACGCCCGCCGCTCCGACAGCCCGAGATGGGCCTTCAGGTGCGCGACAGCCTCGCGCTTCACGGCGGGCGTTACCACTTTTTTGACAGCAGTTCTTTCATCGCAGCCATGTCGAGCATCTGGTCAGCCAGCAAGCGCTTCAGCCTGGCGTTCTCGTCCTCGAGTGCCTTCAGCCGCTTCGCCTCCGACACCGTCATCCCGCCATACTTCGCCTTCCAAGCGTAAAATGTGCCTTCCGACATGCCGTGCTTGCGGCACAGATCTGCGCACTTCGCGCCGGCATCATGCTCCTGAAGGATACCGATAATCTGTTCCTCGGTCCGTCGTGCCTTCTTCATCTTCGTCCGTCCTCTCGTTGGGCCGGACTCTAGTCACAGATGGAGGAAAAAGCCCGTGGCAGGTCACAGACGCTGTGGGTCAACACCTTCATGGACGGCACCACCCGGCTCTTCGACATCTCGGACCCGCACAAGCCGAAGATGGTCTACGAGAAGGTCATCGGGCCGCAGGTCAACATGGTCTCCCAAAGCTGGGACGGCAAACGCGTCTACTTCACCACCTCGCTGCTCGGGAACTGGGACAAGAAGGCGGGCGACGACGTGCAGTTCCTCAAGGCCTATACCTGGGACGGCAAGGAGCTGGTCGAGGATTTCGCCGTCGACTTCTACGCCGAGGGGATGGGGCGCGCGCACATGATGAACTTCGGCAGCGCCGAGCTGTTCTCGGCCTGAGATGCCGACGCTCGTACCTGGCGCGGCACTGGCCGTGGCGGCGGCGGCGGCGCTCGGGCTCTTCGGCCTCGGGGGCGGCGATCCGCCGCCGGGGTTCGCGGCGCGCTTCGCCACCGGTCCGCCGGCCTATCCGATCCCGCCCGCGGGCAGCTATGTCCTGCCGCCCGCGCGGCCCGCCCCGGACGGCGAACTGCTGGACGAGGCCGGCCGGTCCCACCGGCTGAAGGACCTGCTCGGGGGGCAGGTCACGTTGGTCTCGTTCGTCTATCTTCTCTGCGGCGACGTGAACGGCTGTCCGCTGGCGCTCTCGACGCTCTTCGACATCTGGCACGGGACGGGCGAGGTGCCGCAGCTCAAGGGCAAGGTGCAGCTGATGACGATCAGCTTCGACCCGACGCGTGACACGCCTGAGGCGCTGGCGTCCTTCGCCTACCCGATCCGCCACGACGGCGCGCGGGCGCGCAAGATCGACTGGCGGATCCTCACGGCGCGGGACGCCGGCACCATCGCGCCGATCCTGTCCGGGTTCGGGCAGGTCGTGGATCGGTCCGGCGACCCCGACCGGCTGAACCACCTGCTCAGGATGTTCCTCGTCGATGCCGAGGGGCGGGTGCGCAACATCTACGGGCTCGGCATGATCGACCCGCAGCTGATCATGACCGATGTCGAGACGCTGCTCGCCGAGGCCCGCGCGCGATGAGCGGGCCGCGCGTCCTCGCCACCGCACTCCTCCTCGCGGCCGAGATGGCGGGGGCCGGGATGGCAGGGGCCGAGCCGACGCGGCCGCTCGCCACCCCGACGGTCGTACCGCTGCCGGAACTCGGGTCGGCTGCGGCGCCCGCCGATCCCCCTGCAGCCCCTGCCCCGCCGGCCGATCCCGCCTGCGGCGGCGCGGGCTGGGCGGCGCTGGCCGAGGCCTGCGCAAGATCCGCGCCGCTGGGCCTGCCGCCGGTCCCCCACCCCGAGGGCGAGCCGCCCACCGCGGCGCGGATCGAACTGGGGCGGCAGCTCTTCTTCGACCGGCGGCTCTCGGCGAACGGCACCATGTCCTGCGCCATGTGCCACGTTCCCGAGCAGGGCTTCACGAGCCACGAATTGCGCACCGCCGTGGGGGTCGAGGGGCGCAGCGTCAAGCGCAACGCGCCGACGCTCATCAACGTGGGTTACGTCACCGAGCTGTTCCACGACGGCCGCGACCCGGCTCTCGAGACGCAGTACCTCGGGCCGCTGCTGGCGATGAACGAGATGGCCAACCCCTCGGCCGGGCAGGTCGTGGCCCGCATCGCCGGGATGGAGGAGTATCGGCGGGGCTTCACCGCGGCCTTCGGCGCCCCGCCCAGCATCGACCGGATCGGCGCGGCGCTCGCGGCCTATCAGCGCAGCCTCGTCGCCGGCGGGTCGGCCTTCGACCGGGCCCGCTATGGCGGCGAGGGGGCGGCGCTCGACCCGGCCGCCGCGCGGGGGCTGGCGCTCTTCACCGGCAAGGCGAGGTGCAGCGCCTGCCATGCGATCGGCGCGGACCATGCGCTGCTGAGCGACAACGCCTTCCATGACAACGGCTACGGCTTCATGCGCAAGGCCGAGCGCCAGACCCCCGCCCCCACCGCCCGGGTCGAGGTGATCCCCGGCGTGGTCTATGAGGTCGAGCGCAGCTACATCGCCTCGGTCGGCGGGGTGCGCGAGCCGGACCTCGGCCGCTACGAGGCCACCGGGCGGCCCGAGGACCGCTGGCGCTTCCGCACGCCCTCGCTGCGCAACGTCGCGCTCACCGCCCCCTATATGCACTACGGCGGGTTCGCGACGCTGGACGAGGTGGTGGCGTTCTACGATGGCGGCGGCTTTCCGCACCCTGAACAGGACCCCCGCATCCGCCCCCTCGGCCTGTCGGACGCGGAGCGGGCGGAGGTGGTGGCGTTCCTGCGGTCCCTCACCTCGCCCGCCGTGCCGTGCCTCTCGGGCGAGGCGCGGAGCGCGCGGCCGGGGAACTACTGATTTCGCCAATGTGCCCCCGCTCCCGGCCCCTTGTGCCGCTGAGCGCCCCGCGCATGATGGCGCAGCGCCGCCTGCCGCGGTGCCCGGAGGGGAGGCCTGCAATGGACTGGTTCGAACGGCTCACCGGGTTTCCCGAAACATCGTACGAGGCGACGCGCGCCCAGCTCGAGGTCAGCGACGGCCGGCTGCGGTCGCGCGTCAACGGGCGCAGCTACGGGATCGGCAGGCTCGAGCTGATCTCGCTCGACGCGCTGCGGGCGCACACGCGGGATGTCGCCGTGCCGGGCCGGCTGACGCTCGGGATTGCGCAGGGTGACGTGCGGCGGATGCACGCCGATCCCCGGAACGCGGGGGCGCTCTTCCAGGTCGCGTCGCAGTTCAACCTGCTCGAGATGATCGGCCCCGAGGTGACGCCCGAGGCCGGCGTCGGCCGCTACGAGGCCGACCCCACGCAGGGGCCGGCCTGCGCCGTGGCCGCGGGGGCGGGCACGATCTGGCGCAACTACTTCGTGCCGGTGGACGGTCAGCCGGGCCAGACGCGGGACCGCCAGCTGGACGCGCTGGCGGACCTCGGCGCTGCGCTGGCGCAGGGGCTTGGCCGGCCCGGCGAGCGCCTGTGGCAGATGCGGAACGGCTATGCTCTGCCGTCGCGCGAAAGCCTCGGCCAAATCGACGGTCACCTGCGCAGCCTGCCCGAGGCGGCGCGCGACGCGCTGCGCGGGCGCCTGCGGGTCGGTTGGCACCGTGATGTCGAGGTCACGGACGGTGCCCTGCCGGGACAGACGGTGAGCCAGATCTACTGCTCGGCCCTGCCCATCGCCTACGGCGCCGGGCCGGCCCCGGCGTGGGCCGCGTTCGCGCAGCTGGTGCTCGAGGCGGCCTATGAGGCGACGTTGCGGGCGGGGCTGGTGACGGCCGCGGAAGGCGGGTCGAACCGGGTGCTGCTGACCCGGCTCGGCGGCGGGGCGTTCGGCAACGACGACGCCTGGATCGACGCCGCGATCCTGCGCGCGCTGGCGCTGGTCCGCGATCAGGGGCTGGCGGTCGAGATCGTGAGCTACCGGGCGCCGTCGCCGTCCCTGCGGGCGTTGGTCGCGGCGTTCGACGGGCGCACCTGACACGCGCCGCTGCCAAGTTCCGCAGATTCGGGAAGTCCAGGGCGCAGGCTTTCAGCCGTCGCGGGCAGTCCAATCGTCCAGCAAAGGCGGCCACGACGTCGGCTTGTCGGCGGCGTCCACCGCGACTCAGCTTGACAGAATGGAACAAACGAAGAACATTTGAGACCCGGCGCCCGCCCGGCTCCGGCACTCTGCACCCCTGCCCCTCTGCCGGCCCGAGCAAGGAACCCCGCGTGTCCACCATCGCCCCCGCGCGCGCCGCCCGACCGCTCCGGGCGCCCCCCTCGCCGAGGGGGCCGGATGCCTGACAGCGACACCCCTGCCCCGCGCCGCCTGACCGGCGCGTTCGCCGCAAACCCCCGCGCGCCGTTCGTCGAGCTGGGCGTGACCACGGCCTTCAGCTTCCTGCGCGGCGCCTCGCACGCCGACGAGCTGGCCGCGGCGGCGAGCCTGCTCGGCTATGACGCGCTCGGGGTCGCGGACCTCAACAGCCTTGCCGGCGTGGTGCGGCTGCACGCCGCCGCCCGCACCGCCCGGCTGCGCCCGGTGATCGGGGCGCGGATCGTGCTGGCGGACGGGACCGGGTTTCTCGCCTATCCGACCGACCGGGCGGCCTATGGGCGGCTCTCGGCGCTGATCTCGAAGGGGCGGCGGCACGATCTGGAGGGGGCGTGGCAGGCCAAGGGGGTGTGCGACCTGTCGCTCGACGATCTGGCCGCCCATGCCGAGGGCGTGCAGCTCATCTGGCGGCCCGACCCCGAGCGGCCCGAGGACCTGTCCGTGCTGCCCGCGCTCGCCGCGCGCCTGCCGAGCCTGCGCCACGTCGCGGCAAGCTGGCGCTACAGCGGCGACGACGTGGCGCGGATCAACCGGCTGGACCGGGCGGCGCGGGCGGCGGGGCTGTCGATCCTCGCCACCAACGACGTCCATTACCACGTCCCGGACCGCAGGCCGCTGCAGGACGTGATGACCTGCATCCGCACCGGCACGACCATCGACCAGGCCGGGCTGATCCTCTCGCCCAACGCCGAGCGGCATCTCAAGCCCCCGGCCGAGATGGCGCGCCTCTTCTCACGCTGGCCCCACGCCATCCGCGCCACGCGCGAGGTCGCCGACGCCTGCCGCTTTGCCCTGACCGACCTCAGCTACGACTATCCGCGCCGGACCGCGCCACCGGGCCGCGCGCCGCAGGAATACCTCGAAGAGATCACCTGGGCGGGCGCCGCCGCGCGCTATCCCGCGGGCGTCCCCGAGAAGGTGCGGGCCTCGCTCGACAAGGAACTGCGGGTGATCGCCGGCAAGGACATCGCGCGCTATTTCCTGACCATCCGCGACATCGTGGATTACGCCCGCAGCCGCGGCATCCTGTGCCAGGGCCGCGGCTCGGCGGCCAACAGCGCGGTCTGCTTCGTGCTCGGGATCACCCCCGTCGATCCGGCCCATCACGAGCTGCTGTTCGAGCGCTTCATCAACGCAAAGCGCGACGAGCCCCCCGACATCGACGTCGATTTCGAGCATGAGCGCCGCGAGGAGGTGATCCAGCACATCTACGAGACCTACGGCCGCGACCACGCGGCGCTCTGCGCGACCGTCATCCACTATCGCCCCCGCAGCGCCATCCGCGAGGTCGGCAAGGCGATGGGCCTCTCCGAGGACGTGACGGCGGCCCTCGCCAACACCGTCTGGGGATCGTGGGGCGAGGACCTGGGCCACGCGGGCGAGACCGGGCTCGACCTTACCGACCGGCGGCTGGCGATGACGATCCGGCTGGCCGAGCAGATGATCGGGATGCCGCGCCATCTCAGCCAGCACGTCGGCGGCTTCATCCTGACCGAGGGGTTGCTGACCGAGACCGTCCCGATCGGCAACGGCGCCATGCCCGAGCGCAGCTTCATCGAGTGGGACAAGGACGACATCGACGAGCTGCGCATCCTCAAGGTGGATGTGCTGGCGCTGGGGATGCTGACCTGCATCCGCAAGTGCTTCGACCTGATCGCCGCCCATCACGGCCGGCCGCTCACGCTCGCCACCATCCCGGCGGAAGACCCCGCCGTCTATGCGATGCTGTCGGCCGGCGACAGCGTCGGCGTGTTCCAGGTGGAAAGCCGGGCACAGATGAACATGCTGCCGCGGCTCAAGCCCAAAACCTTCTACGACCTGGTGATCGAGGTCGCCATCGTCCGCCCCGGCCCGATCCAGGGCGACATGGTCCACCCCTACCTGCGCCGCCGCAACGGGCAGGAGCCGGTCGAGTACCCCGCCCCCGCCGGCGGCGACCCGGACGAGCTGCGCAACATCCTCGGCCGTACGCTGGGGGTGCCGATCTTTCAGGAACAGGCGATGAAGATCGCCATGGTCGCGGCCGAGTTCGACCCCGTCGAGGCCGAAGAGCTGCGCAAGGCGATGGCCACCTTCCGCTCGCGCGGAACCATCGAGCAGTTGCAGGACAAGATGATCGGCCGGATGGTCGGGCGCGGCTATGACGAGGCCTTTGCCCGGCGCTGCTTCGACCAGATCAAGGGCTTCGGCGAATACGGCTTCCCGGAAAGCCACGCGGCGGCCTTTGCCCATCTGGTCTATGTGTCGGCGTGGCTCAAGCACCACTACCCCGACGCCTTTGCCGCGGCGCTGCTGAACAGCCAGCCGATGGGGTTCTATGCGCCCGCCCAGATCGTCCGCGACGCGCGCGAACACGGGGTCGAGCTGCGGGCGGCGGATGTGAACTTCTCGGACTGGGACAACACGCTCGAGCCCGCGTCGGGCACCGTGCCGCCCCCGGCCGGGCGCTCCGGTCCGCCCGGGCACGTGGGGGCGAGCGGACAGGCGTTCGCGCTGCGCCTCGGGCTCAGGCAGATCGACGGGCTGGGCCAGGCCGCGGTGCGCCGGCTCACGGCGGCGCGCGACACGCCCTTTGCCGGCGTCGAGGATCTGCGCCGGCGCAGCGGCGTCGATGCCCGCACCCTGCGCCAGCTGGCCGCCGGGGATGCGTTCCGTTCGGCCGGGCTCGACCGCCGCGCGGCTCTGTGGGAGGCGCGGGCGATCAAGGATGCGCCCGACCTGCCGCTCTTTGCCGTGGACGAGGGCGCCGAGCCGCCCGTCACCCTGCCCGAGATGCCGGCGGCCGAGCAGGTGGTGGCCGATTACCAGACCCTGCGGCTGTCCCTGAAGGCGCATCCGCTGCGCTTCCTGCGCCGCAGCCTGGCCGCGCAGGGGCACGTGACCGCCGCGGGGCTCTCCGCCCGCCCGGCCGGCGCGCGGGTCAGGATGGCAGGGCTGGTGCTGATCCGGCAGCGCCCCGGCTCGGCCAAGGGCGTGTGCTTCATCACCCTCGAGGACGAGACGGGCAGCGCGAACCTCGTGCTCTGGCCCAAGGTCTTCGAGCGGTTCCGGCGGGCGGCGATGACTGCGCGGGTGATGGTCGTCGAGGGGCGCCTGCAGCGCAGCGACGGCGTGACCCACATCGTCGCCGAGCATCTGGCCGATCGCAGCGACGTGCTGGCCCGGCTGGCGCGGGTCGAGCGGATCACGCCGCCTGCGGCGCAGGCCCCGGCCCATCCGCGCAACATCCGCGTGCTGCCGGCGTCGCGGGATTTCCACTGAGCGGCATGCTCAGGCGAACACCCCGTGCAGGAACCACCGCGGCGCGCCGCCGCGGCCGTCACCCGCCATCCCCTCGCGGAAGATCCAGAGCCGGCGGCCGTGCTCGTCCTCGATGCGGAAATAGTCGCGCAGCCGCACCCCCGGCCGGTCGCGCCACCACTCGGGCGCGATGCGCTCGGGCCCGGCAAAGCGGGCCGCGCGCAGGATCTGGCGGCGCCAGACGAACTGCGCGGGCGGGCCGTCCGGGACGGCGTAGAGGACGCGGATCTCCTCGGGCGGGTCGAAGAGGCGGATGGGACGCGGCGAGAGGAGCGGCGGGGCGGAGAGGGGCGGAGAGGCCGCCGCCGGGGTGAGGGGGGGAGCGACGGCCGCGAGCGTGGGGGCCGGGCGCACGGGGGACGGGGCGCGGGTGACAGAGCGCAAGGGTGAGACGGGATCGGCCGCCGGGTTCAGCGACCTGCCCGCTGGCAGGCCCGGTTCGGGGCTGGGGTTGCCCTCCGCTCGGGAGGCGGGGCACGGGTCGACCGGGGGAGCGTGGGAAACCGCGTCGGGAGAGGACGCCTGTCGGGGGCCGGTCTGACACGTAGTGTTCTTGCAGGCAGGTGACGGCACCGCGACGGGTTCGACCTTCGGCCGGGGGACCGAACGCAGGCCGCTCGGGCGGGCGAGGGAAGAAACCAAAAAACGTTCCGAACGGGCGTCTGAAGCGTGAACCACCCTGACATCCGTGTTCCCGCTAGCCACGATCATGGGCGAGGAGCCGTCTCGGAAAGCCTTGTTTGCTTCTTCCCCCTTCGCCGGGCTTTCTGCCTCTGGCGCCGTATCGGATGACACCTTCTGTGCCTTGCCGGGAAAGGGTTGAACCACCCCTACGGTGCCCCCCTGAGCCGCCGGCCCTTGCAACAACCGGACTTCGGCCTGCCCATCGTGCGCGATCACCTGAAAGGAGGAGTTTCGGACGGCCTTACAGCCTTCCTCGCCCTTTGCCTGACTTTCTGACTGTCGCACCGCATCGGACGACACCTGCACCTTGCTGGTAAAGGGTTGAACCGCCCCTACAGTTACCCCCTGCGCCGCCGGCCCTAGTGCCAACCGGTCTTCGGCCTGCCCGCCGCGCGCCATGACCTGAAAAGGGAAGCTCCGAACGGCCTCACAGCCTTCCTCGCCCTTCGCCTGACTTTCTGCCTGTCGCGCCGCATCGGATGACACCTGCGCCTTGCCGGGCACGGGTTTAGCAGCCCTGAAGGATACCTCCTGAACCGCAAGCCACCTTGCGATCCTGACTTCAGCCTGACCACCGCGCACCATGGCCCGAGAGGCGCCATCACGGATTGGCTCACAGCCTTCCACGGGTTTCGCCTGTCCCGCTGTCTCTCGCGTCGTGTCGGATGACACCGGCTGGGCCCCGCTTGGTACCACGCGCCGAGCCGCCTCGATGCCCCCCTGCGCCGTCGGCCCTAGGCCGAACCCGGCTTCAGCCTGCCCGCCGCGAACGATCATCAGCGAGGGGCCGCCTCTAGGCACCTCGCAGCCTTCCTCGCGCTTCGCCCTCCCCCTTGTCTCTTGCGCAGTATCGGACGGAGCCTTCTCCACGCCGCCACCCGTCACGGCTTGAGCCTCCCCAACCCGACCGTTCTGCGCCACCAGCCGTGGTGCTCCATCACCGCCCCTCGGCGCGAGCGCCACACTCCCCGCCTTCCTCCCCTTCCCCTCTCCCGCCCCCCCACCAACATCCAGCGCCCCCCCGGGCCCCTCGGCGCGCTCGGGGATGTGGCTTTCGCGGGCGACGGGGCAACTGATCGGGCCGGGGCCGAAGCGCGCCGTCAGCCGGTCCACCAGCCGCGCCAGCTCCAGCGCGTGGTCCGGGCCCTCGGCGTCCAGCCGGGGCTGGGCCGGCTCGAGCGGTTCCGTCGCCAGCGCCGTCAGGGTGATGAGGTCGAAGCCGTAGCCCGGGTCCAGCCGGTCCAGCCGGTCGCCCCAGAGGCGCAACAGATGCGCCGCCTCGCGCGAGGGGGCGGCGCAGCGGGCCACCACGTCGCGGCGTTCGCCGTCCACGCGGAACACCGACAGGCGCAGCCGCCGGCAGCCCTGGTCGCGGGCCGCCATTGCCGCACAGACCTCGGCGGTCAGGCCCGGCAGCCAGTCGCGCGGGTCCATCACCGGTTCGGCCAGCCGGGCCACGGCCTGAAACAGCGGCGGCGGCTCGGGCGCGCCCACCGGCTCGGCCAGCGCGCCGCGCAGCTGGTCCAGCCGGATCAGCGGGTTGTCCTCGCGCGGGGCGCGGTTGAAGCGCCGCATCAGCGACAGCCGCGGGATCGCCGCCAGCGCCGCCACGGTCTTGAGCCCCAGCCGGCCGAGCAGCAGGCAGGTCTCGGCCGAGAGCCGCAGCGCCTCGACCGGCAACGGGTCGAGATCGGCAAGATCGTGGCAGACCGCCCGTTCGGGTCCGAACCGCGCCAGCGCCCAGGCCGCCCCCCAGCAGGGGCCCACCGCCACCCGCGCGGTCAGCCCGGCCGAGGCGAAACGGCCCTGGATGTCGGCCAGCATCGCCGCCTCGCCGCCGAAGAGATGCGCGACGCCGGTGGTGTCGATCACCATCCCCGCGGCGCCGTCGGGGGCCGAAAGCGGGCCCCAGCGCCGTGCCCAGTGGACCAGCCGCGCCAGCGCCGCGGCATCCTCGGCCGGGCGGGCCTCGTCGATCCGCAGCCCGGGGCAGAGCGCCGTGCTGGCCGTCACCAGCGCCCCGCGCCGCACCCCGCCCTGGGCCGCGGCGCGGTTGGCGTCGTGGATCACCTGCCCCTTCGGACCCGGCGCCGAGAGCGCCACGGGCAGGTCAGCGGGCCAGTCGGGATGGGCCCTCTGCCAGCGCTCCATCGCCAGCGAGGGCAGAAAAATCGAGACGATCCGCCGCCCGGTCATGGCGCACCACCCAGGTACCCGGCTGCCCGTCGCGGCAGCGGAAGAGCTCGGCCCGCCAGCGCGGGTCGCCGGGCGCAAAGGGGTCGTCGGGATCGGGCGCCGAGGGCAGGCTGGTGATCCGCCAGCGCTGCCGCGCGGCGCTCGGCTGGGCTGAGGCACGGTGCCGGATCAGCCAGCACACCCGCCCCGCCCGCTCGGCCCTGAGCGCCAGCCGCCGGGTGGCGGTGAAGCTCAGCGCCGGAGGGTCGCCGTGGATCTCGCCCACCACGGCGGCGAGGGGGGCGGAGAGCCCGTCCTCCATCGCCGCCAGCACGTCCACCGGGCGCGAGAGGTCCAACCGCAGCAGCCGCCGCCCCATCCCGGCGAGGCAGGGCACCCCATGCTCGCGCCGCGCCATGCGGTCCTGCGCCCAGAGCACCAGCCCCGGCGGCAGCGCGGCCAGCGCAAAGCCGATCGCCCCGGCATCGACGGGATGGGCCGAGAACGCCTCGGACAGCGTCGGCAGGGTGAGCGCCGGGGCGTGCGGCTGCGTCTGGCCGGAGGCCAGGGCCTCGCCGGTCGGCAGAGCCGGCGGGGACGGAAGCAGCGGCCGCGGCCCGGCCTGCGGGGGAAAGGTGATCGGGATCATGCATGGCAACGGGAACAGATGTTCTTTCTTTGTTCTCGTCCTTGCGGGTCGATTCGTCAACCTTTGCGTGGGAGGGCGGATGAAATTGGAGGGGCGGGCTCAGCGGAAGAAGATCAGCAGCCTGAGCGGCCGGGCCGAGGGAGGGCCCCAGACAGAGGCTTGAACGGAGAAGCTCAGGGCACGCCCACCGTGACGGTCGAGGGCATAGGGAGAGGTGCAAGCGGAGCCGCGGGCGATGCCAGCGGTGAAGTCATGGAGAACGCTAGGAAAGGACGAAAGGCCCGCTGCAAGGCCAAGCGCGCCTTGGCTCCCGCGCGCCCGAAGCTTCTCACCTTCGGGGGCGCCTCCCCCCCGTCTCCCTCACCACAGCGCCGCCACCCCCTTCGCCTGCGCGAGCAACACCCCCGCCTCCTGCGGCAGGATCATCAGCGCCGTCGCCCAGGCATCGGCGCGGGCGCAGCTGTGGGCCAGCACGGTCACCGCGGACACGCCCTGCGCCGGCAACCCGCTGCGCGGGTTCATCGTGTGCGATACCCGCCGCCCGCCGACCTCGACGAAATGCCGATAATCCCCCGACGAGGCGAGCGCGGTGCCCGCGATCTCGATCATCCCGCGGGCGGCGCGGCGGCCGGGCTCGGGGTGCTCGACCGCGACCCCCCAGGGGCGGCCGTCGGGGCGGGTGCCCAGAGCCACCAACTCGCCGTCGAGCCCGAGCAGCGCCTGCCCAACGCCCATCGCCCGCGCCACCTCGGCCATCGCATCGACCGCGTGCCCCTTGGCGATCCCGTCGAGCGTCAGCGTCAGGTCGGCGTGCTTGCGCGCCCGGCCGCGGGCGGGGTCCAGCTCCAGCGCCTGCGCGGTGGCATCCGCCGCGCGCGGCGGGGCCGACATCGCCGCGGGCCGGACCGCGCCGCGGGCGGCGCCGAACCCCCAGGCCGCCGCCAGCCCGCCCATGCCGATGTCGAAGAGCCCGCCCGTCTCGCGCCCCATCTCGAGCGACAGCGCCAGCAGCGACAGCAGCCCCTCCGGCAGCGCCACCCATGCCCCGACCCGGGCGGCGTTGAGGCGGCAGAGGTCGCTGTCCGGGCGCCACAGGCTCGCCTCGGCCTCGACCCGCTCGACCGCGGCGGCGAGCGCGGCGCCGAGGCCGGGGGGCGGGTCGGCCAGCCGCGCGGTCCAGCGGCTGCCCATCGCCGGGCCGGAGAGGGTGACGAGATCAGTAGGTGTCCTCGACATAGCGCCCCTCTGCCTTGAGCGCGGCGACCGACAGCCCCGCGGGCCTCAGCGCCGCGTCGAGTTCGGCCGCCACCGACTGGCCCATCGCCACGCTGCCGCAGACCAGCACCCGCGCGCCGCGGCCGATCTGGTCGCGCAGTCGCGCGGCGTCCTCGCGCAGCCGATGCTGGACGTGGCCGCGCTCGGCGCCCCGGGCGGCGCGGCTGACGGCGGTCCTGAGGCGGGTCAGCCGCCCCTCGGCCTGCCAGCGCCCCAGCTCCTCGGCGTAAAGGAAGTCGGACGCCGGATCGCGCAGCCCGAAGTAGAGCACCCGCTCGGCCCCCGGCGCGGCGCGGCGCAGCAGCCCGGCCATCGGCCCGATGCCGCAGCCGGCCGAGATCATCACCAGCGGCGCAGGCGCGGCGCGGAAGGCGGGGTTGGCGCGGGTGAAGCCGCGCAGGCGGTCGCCCGGCTGCAACCCGTGCAGGAAGGTCGAGCAGACCCCGCCCGGCACCTTGCGCACGCAGATCTCGACAAAGCCGTCGCGGGCCGACGAGGCGAGCGAGTAGAAGCGCGGCGCGCTCGCCCCCGGGGCCATGACCGCCAGCAGGTCGCCGGCCTCGAACCGCGGCCCGCCGAGCCAGCGCGGGCGCACGGCGAAGCGCAGGATCGCGGTCGGGGCCTGCACCGCCTCGCCATAGTCGCGGCGCGAGATCAGCCGCAGCCCGTGCAGCCGCGGCAGCGCCGGGCGATGCTCGGGCGCGATGGGCAGTGCCAGCGCGCGCCCCAGCGCCCGCCCCCAGGCGGCAAAGGCCGCCGGCGACTGCCCGTCGATCCGGTCGAGCGGCAGCAGCGCCGGCCAGCCGCGCGCCTCGAGCGCCGCCGCGACCGTCTCGGCATAGGCGCAGAAGCGGGGGAAGGCGCGGTCGCCGAAGCCCAGGACCGCGACCGGCAGCGGCTTGAGCCCGTCAAGCCGGTCGAGGAACCGCCGCGCCGAGGCCGGCGCTACCCCGTCGCCGTAGGTTGCGGCCATCACGATCAGCGCCCGGGCCCGCGGCATCGGCCCCACGGCGTCCATGTCGCCCACGTGCACCCGCGCCCCCGTCGCGGTCAGCGCCCGGTGCAGGCTCGCGGCGAAGCCCCGGGTCGAGCCGCCCTCGCTGCCGACGAGGATCACCAGCTCGGCCTCGGTCATCGGCGCGTTGCCCGGCACCCGCACCGCGCTGCGGCGGCGCGCAAGCCAGATCGCCGCGCCGGTCCCGGCCAGCACCGGCACCGCCAGCGCCGCGGTCCCGAGGATCAGCCCCAGCGCCCAGAGCCCGTGGCCGGTGTGCAGGCGATAGGCCCACTCCCACACCCGCCCGCCCCAGGTCACCGGGGCGAAGGCCGCGCCCGCGCCCGTCGCGGGCTCGACCAGCGCCACCCCCGCACCGGTCTCGAGCCGCAGCATCTCGCCCGGCCGCGCGGGCAGCGTCAGGCTGCGCAGCTCGGCCAGCGGGCGGTCGAGCGCCGGCATCCGCGCCAGCGCCAGGGGCGCCCCGGCCGCCGCGGTGGCGCGGGGCAGCACCGCGGCGCTGCCGTCCGGGGCAAGGCCGAAGGTCGCGGCCGAAAGCCACGCCCCGGTCAGCGCCGACACCCCGAGCCCGACGAGCGCCACGCGGCCGATGCGCGCGTGCCACCCCTTGGCGCCCCGCGCATGGACCGGGGCCGCCGCCCGCCGCCAGCCGCCGAGCGCGCGCAGCATCAGCCACAGGCCCGACCCCAGCACCAGCGCCATCGCCCCCGCCATGACCCCCACCGCGGCCCGCCCGCCGTCGCCGAGCAGCAGCGAGCGGTGGAACGACTTGACGGCGCGCATGACCGGCCCCTCGGCCATCTCGGGCAGGGTCGCGCCGCTCGCCGGATCGACGGTCAGGACGCGGCGGCCCGCGGTGTCGCGGACCTGCGCGGTCACGACGCCGTTGGCGCTGCGGGTGATCGCCTGGGTGCCGGGCGCGGCGGCGGTGATCGCGGCGGCGGTCTCGGCGATGGTCAGGGACTGGGGGGGCGCGGCGGCGCGCTCGATCGCGGGCTGGACCGAGAGCACGGCGCCCGAGCCCGCGATCAGCGCGAGCAGCAGGCCGAGCACGAGGCCCGGCAGGGAGTGGATGCGGCGAAGCATGGGGGTGTCCTCGAAGGCAGGGCCGTGCGACTGGGACGGCACGGGCAGCGGGGCGGCGGCAACGTAGCCGCCGCCCGCCCGGTTCAGCGGTAGGTCAGGGACTGGACGTAGCCGTTGCCCGGCACGGGCTTGCCGGCGCCGGCCGAGGTCAGCTCGGCCACCACGTCGGCGGGGGCGTCGCCCATGTCCTCGACCGAGCTGTCGATGCGGATCTGGTAGCCCGCGTCAAAGAGCGCGTCGGCCAGATCGACCGTCACGTCGAGCGTGCGGCCGGCCCCGACCGAGGCGCCGGTCACGCCGTCCGGCACCGCGCCGCCGGTCGCCCGGTGCCAGTCGGCCAGGTGCGGCCACCATTTCGACTTGCCGCCGGCGAGCCACAGCGTGCCCTGATAGGCCCCCGCCGCATCGGTGACGTAGATGGCGAGATAGGCGCCCTCGCCGCCATAGTTGGTGAGGGTGGTGGACAGGCTCACCTCGCGCGCGCCGGCGGCGGCAGGGGCGAGGGTGGCGGGGATCAGCGCGGCGAGGCTGAGCGCCAGGGCGGTGGAGTGCTGCATCGTCGGTCTCCTTACTTCACGACGGCGCGGGGGGCGCCGATCAGCGGGTTCTGCGCGGGCGCCGGGCCTGCGGGACGGGCGGGCGCGCCGCAGCGGCCGGCCGCGTCGTCGTCGCAGTCGTCGTCATCATCATCGTCATCGTCGTCGTCATCATCGTCGCCGCGCTCGTCGTCATCGTCGTCGTCCTCGCGGTGGCGGCCGCGCCCGCGGCGGCGGTCGTCATCGGCCAGCCGCAGCCACGCCGGGTCATCGCCCGTGGGCTCGGCGGCGCGCCCCTCGCGGGCTGCAAAGGCCGCCCCTGCGGCGGCGGGAACGGCAAGCCCCGCGACGGCGGCCATCAGCAGCAGGCGGCGGCGGGACAGGGTGGGGTCGGGCATCTGGGCCTCCGGGTCTTCGGGTGGATCGATGCCCCCCGTCTCGCGTCCGGCGCTGACAGCGGCCTGAACGCCCCGGCCCGCGGCGTTCAGGCGGATGTCAGCCGCGGCAGCGCGTGATAAGGCCGGAACGGGACCACGGGGGGCCAGCGATGCGCATCCTTCTCATCGAAGACGACAGCGGCCTCGGCTCGGCGGTGCGCGACCAGCTCGAGGCCGAGGGCCACAGCCCGGACTGGGTGCAGACGCTGGCCGACGCGGGCGACGCGGCGCGGGTGGTGCCCTATGACCTGATCCTGCTCGACCTGATGCTGCCCGACGTATCGGGGCTGACGCTGCTGCGGCGGCTCAGGGCCGAGGGCTCGGCCACCCCGGTCATCATCCTGACCGCCCGCGACCGCATCACCGAGCGGATCGACGGGCTGAACGCGGGGGCCGACGACTATATCGTGAAGCCCTTCGACCTCGCGGAGCTCTCGGCCCGGATCGGCGCGGTGGCGCGGCGCTACAGCGGCAACCCCAACCCGCTGGTCGAGCTGGGGGCGCTGTCGATCGACGTCGCCGCGCGCTCGATCATCGGGCCGGGCGGGCGCATCGACCTTTCGGGCCGTGAATGGGCGATCTTCGAGGCGCTGCTCGCCCGCCCCGGCGCGATCCTGTCAAAGGCGCAGATAGAGGAGCGGCTCTACAGCTTCGACACCGAGGTCGAGAGCAACACCATCGAGGTCTACGTCAGCCGGCTGCGCAAGAAGCTCGGCCCCGCGGCGGTCGAGACGGTGCGCGGCGTCGGCTATCGGCTCGGCCAGCCGTGAGCGCCCTGCCCCCCCGGCCCGTGTCCCGCCGCCCGGCCAGCCTGCGCCGCGATCTCGCGCTGCGGCTGTCGCTGGGGCTGGTTCTGGCGTGGCTCGCCGCGGTGGGGGGCGCGGGGCTGGCGCTCAAGGCGCGCACCGACCGCATCTTCGACAGCGCGCTGCAGGAGACCGCCGAGCGCATCCTGCCGCTCGCCATCCTCGAGATCGAGGCCGACCGCTATCGCCGCGACCACGACCGCGAGGACCGGCGCGCGCGGCGCAGCGACGGCGGGTCCGACCACGACGACGAAGAGGACGAGGACGACGAGGACGACGACCACCGCCCCCGCGTGGTGCCGCGCACCGCGCAGGCGGCGCCGCATGACGAATACCTGACCTACCTGCTGCGCGACCGGGCCGGCGCGGTGCTGGTCCTGTCGCACGACGCCGATCCCGAAGTGTTCCCGCCCGACGCGCCCGAGGGGTTCAGCGCGGCCCGCGACCACCGGCTCTACACCCGCAGCGCCGAGGGCGGGCGCTACACGATCCAGGCCGCCGAGCCACTCGCCGTGCGGCGCAGCGCGATGTTCGCCACGCTGGGGCTGATGCTGCTGCCGCTCGCGGCGCTGATCCCGATCGCGCTGCTGGGGATCTCGTGGCTGGTGCGGCGGGGTCTCGGGCCGCTCGACGGGCTGTCGGCGGCGCTGGGGCGGCGCGGGGCGCAGGACCTGTCGCCTGTCCCCGACACGGGGCTGCCGGCGGAGCTCGAACCGATCCGCGGGCAGGCCAACCGGCTGATGGCGCGGATGGGCGATGCGCTGGCGGCCGAGCGCGACTTCGCCTCGAACGCGGCGCATGAGCTGCGCACGCCCATCGCCGCGACGCTCGCCCACACCCAGCGGCTGGTGGCCGAGGCGCCCGCGGGGCCGCTGCGCGAGCGGGCGATGCGGGTCGAGGGCGAGCTGAAGCGCATGGCGCGGCTGTCCGAGAAGCTCCTGCAGCTCGCCCGCGCCGAGGGCGGCGGCGTGGTCCGCGCGGCGCCCGGCGACGTGGTGCCGATTCTCGCGGCGCTGGCCGACGACATTGCGCGCGACCTGCCCGAGGGGCGGGTGGCGGTGACGCTGCCCGAGGGGGCGGTCGCCTCGCGCCTCGACCCCGACGCCTTCGCGGTGCTGGCGCGCAACCTGATCGAGAATGCCCTGCGGCACGGGGCGCCGGGCACGCCGGTCGCGGTCACGCTGACCCCCGCGGGTGTGCTGCGGGTCGAGAACGACGCCCCTCCGGTCGCGGCCGAGGCGCTCGCCCGCCTCACCCAACGGTTCGAGCGCGGCGGCAGCCGGGCCGACGGCTCGGGGCTGGGGCTGACCATCGCCGCCTCGATCGCGGCGGCCATCGGGTCCGATCTGCGCCTCGCCTCGCCCATTCCGGGCAGCGACCGGGGCTTCCGGGCCGAGGTCGCCGTCGCCGCCGCCTGAATGCCGCCTAGATCGTGCAGGCGACGGCGCGCTGCCAGCGGTCGTGGCGGGCGGCGCGCTCATCCTCGGGCATCAGGGGGCTGAAGCGGCGGTCGAGGGTCCAGACCTTCTGGAACTCGGCGGGCTCGGGGCAGAGCCCCGCGCCGAGCCCGGCCAGATAGGCCGCGCCGAGCGCCGTCGTCTCGGTGATCCGCGGCCGGTCCACCGGCACGCCGAGGATGTCGGCCAGGAACTGCATCGTCCAGTCGCTGCGGGTCATGCCGCCATCGACCCGCAACACCGCGCTTTCGACCGTGGCGCCGTCGGCACGCATTGCCTCGATCAGGTCGCGGGTCTGGTGGCCGACGCTCTGCAGCGCCGCGCGGGCAAGCTCCGCCGGCCCGGTCGAGCGGGTGAGGCCGAAGATCGCGCCGCGCGCGTCGGGCCGCCAGTGCGGCGCGCCGAGGCCGGTGAAGGCGGGGACCAGCACCAGATCCTGCGCGGGGTCGGCGCGCTCGGCCAGCGCCTGCGTCTCGTCGGCGCTGGTGATCACGCCCAGCCCGTCGCGCAGCCACTGGACCACGGCACCGGCGACGAAGATCGACCCCTCAAGCGCATAGGTCGGCCGCCCGTTCAGGCGATAGGCGATGGTGGTGAGCAGCCGGTTCTGCGACCACACCGGCCGGTCGCCGGTGTTGAGCAGCGCAAAGCAGCCGGTGCCATAGGTGGCCTTGGTCATGCCCGGATCGAAGCACGCCTGCCCCACGGTCGCGGCCTGCTGGTCGCCGGCCACGCCCAGGATCGGCACGGCGCGGCCGAAGAGGTCGGGGCGGGCCTCGCCGAAGCTGCCGGCGCAGTCGCGGACCTCGGGCAGCATCGCGCGCGGCACCCGGAACAGCGCGCACATCTCGTCCGACCATTCGCCCTCGCGGATGTCATAGAGCATGGTGCGCGAGGCGTTGGTGGCGTCGGTCAGGTGGCAGAGCCCGTCGGTCAGCTTCCAGATCAGCCAGCTGTCCACGGTGCCGAAGGCCAGATCGCCCCGCTCGGCCGCGGCGCGGGCGCCGTCCACGTGGTCGAGGATCCACGCGATCTTGGTGGCGCTGAAATAGGGGTCGAGCAGAAGCCCGGTCGTCTCGGTCACCCGCGGCTCGTGCCCATGGGCCTTGAGGGCGGCGCAGGTGTCGGCGGTGCGGCGGTCCTGCCAGACGATGGCGCGGTGGATCGGCTGGCCGGTCCGGCGGTCCCAGACCACGGTCGTCTCGCGCTGGTTGGTGATGCCGATGGCGGCCAAGGGCGGGTTCCCGGCCTTCTCGATCGCTTCGCGCGCCACCGCGGCCGTCGAGGACCAGATTTCGTCGGGGTCATGCTCGACCCAGCCCGAGTTCGGGAAATGCTGGCGGATCTCGTGCTGGGCGATGGACTGGATGCGCAGATCGTCGGTCAGCACCAGCGCGCGCGACGAGGTGGTGCCCTGGTCGATGGCGAGAATGCTCATGCGCGGCCTCCTGCTGCGGGTCCGCGCGAAGGGGGCGCGGGTGGGTCGGGGTTGGGGGTGCGGGCCATGCCGCCGCACGGGTGACGAAAGGCCCGCGGCGTGCGGGCCTTTCGCGGTGGTCAGGTGGCGCGAAGGCTTACTTCTGCCAGCTCTTCACCAGTTCGTCGTAATCGACGGTCTCGGGCGCCGGGTCCTCGTTCTCGAGCTTGAGCTGCGGGGCGAGGTTGCCGGCCGTGACGGCCTCGGCGTTCCAGTAGGCGAGGTCATGCTCGTCGGCCAGTTTCGGGCCGATGTCGCCCTGCACCCCGGCCTTCTCGAGCCGCGCCATCACCTTTTCCTGCTCGGCGCACAGGCTGTCCATCGCCTCCTGCGCGGTCTTGGCGCCCGACGAGGCATCGCCGATCGCCTGCCACCAGAGCTGCGCGAGCTTCGGATAGTCCGGCACGTTGGTGCCCGTGGGCGACCACTGCAGGCGGGCCGGCGAGCGGTAGAACTCGATCAGGCCGCCCAGCTTCGGCGCGCGCTCGGTGAACGACTTGTCGTCGATGGTCGACTGGCGGATGAAGGTCAGCCCGACGTGGGATTTCTTCACGTCCACCGTCTTCGAGGTGACGAACTGCGCATAGAGCCACGCGGCCTTGGCGCGATCGTCCGGCGTCGACTTCAGCAGCGTCCACGAGCCGGCGTCCTGATAGCCGAGCTTCATGCCGTCCTTCCAGTAGGCGCCGTGCGGCGAGGGGGCGAAGCGCCATTTCGGCGTGCCGTCCTCGTTCACCACCGGCAGGCCGTCCTTGACGAAGTCGGCGGTGAAGGCGGTGTAGGTGAACATCTGCTGGGCGACCTCGCCCTGGCTCGGCACCGGGCCGCTTTCCGAGAAGGTCATCCCCTGCGCGGCGGGCGGCGCATAGGCCTTGAGCCAGTCGAGGTACTTCTGGATCGCATAAACCGCCGCCGGGCCGTTGGTGTCGCCGCCGCGGGCCACGCACGAGCCGACCGGGCGGTCGTTCTCGTCCACGCGGATGCCCCATTCGTCGACCGGCTTGCCGTTCGGGATGCCCTTGTCGCCGTTTCCGGCCATCGACAGCCACGCATCGGTGAAGCGCCAGCCGAGCGAGGGGTCCTTCTTGCCATAGTCCATATGGCCGTAGACCTTCTTGCCGTCGATCTCGCGGCCGGTGAAGAACTCGGCGATGTCCTCATAGGCCGACCAGGTGACCGGAACGCCCAAGTCGTAGCCGTACTTGGCCTTGAAGTCGTCCTTGTTCTTCTGGTCGTCGAACCAGTCCTTGCGGAACCAGTAGAGGTTGGCGAACTGCTGGTCGGGCAGCTGGTAGAGGTTGCCGTCCGGCGCCGTGGTGAAGGACTTGCCGATGAAGTCGTCGATGTCGAGCGTGGGCGAGGTCACGTCCTTGCCGGCGTTCGCCATCCAGTCGGTCAGGTTGCGGGCCTGCTGATAGCGCCAGTGGGTGCCGATCAGGTCGCTGTCATTGACGTAGGCGTCATAGACGTTCTCGCCCGACTGCATCTGGGTCTGCAGCTTCTCGACCACGTCGCCCTCGCCGATCAGGTCATGGGTGACCTTGATGCCGGTGATGGCGGTGAAGGCCGGGGCCAGCACCTTGGATTCGTATTCGTGGGTGGTGATCGTTTCGGACACGACCTTGATGTCCATGCCGGCGAAGGGCTTGGCCGCGTCGATGTACCACTGCATCTCCTTTTCCTGATCCGCGCGGGACAGGGTCGAGAGATCGCCGATCTCCTTGTCGAGGAAGGCCTTCGCCTCCTCGATGCCGGCCTGCGCGCCGGTTGCCATCAGCGCAAGCGCGATGGCGGTGGTCAGGTGCAGTCTCATGGTCTTCCTCCCTCAGGGGCCCCTTTTCGGCCCGGTTGTCACACCCAGCGGAACACCGCCGCGGCGTAGATGATCGCAACGACCAGCCCGCCCCAAACCGGGCTGGCGCCCAGCCCGACCCAGGCGAGGTTGATGAATGCCGACCCGAGCAGGCTGATGAACAGCCGGTCGCCGCGGGTCGTCATGATCCCCAGCACGCCGCGGCGCGGCGTCTCGGGAAAGCGGATCGCCAGCCAGATCAGCGTCAGCAGCAGCGCCGCGATGATCCAGTAGAAGAGCGCGGTCGGAAAGGTCCACGCCATCCAGTTGCCCGGCGAGAGCGAGGCGGTCCAGTCGCGCACCCCGTCCTCGACCGGCACGAGGGTGACAAGCCATGCGAGCACGGCGAGCATCAGCGCGGCGGCGGCGGCGAACCCCGCCATCACGGCCCCGGAACGCGACCGCGGCACGGGCGCGGACTTGGGGGCGGCGGCTTCGGGAACAGGCGTCAGGGCCATCACACCCTCCCCAGGGCAAAGCCCTTGGCAATGTAGTTGCGCACGAACCAGATCACGAGCGCGCCGGGCAGGATCGTCAGCACCCCCGCCGCCGCCAGCACCCCCCAGTCCATCCCCGAGGCCGAGACGGTCCGGGTCATGGTGGCCGCGATCGGCTTGGCGTTGACGCTGGTCAGGGTGCGCGAGAGCAGCAGCTCGACCCACGAGAACATGAAGCAGAAGAACGCGGCGACCCCGATGCCGCTCGCGATCAGCGGCACGAAGATGCGGGTGAAGAAGCGCGGGAAGGAATAGCCGTCGATATAGGCCGTCTCGTCGATCTCGCGCGGGACGCCGGACATGAAGCCCTCGAGGATCCAGACCGCCAGCGGCACGTTGAAGAGGCAGTGCGCCAGCGCCACCGCGATGTGGGTGTCGAAGAGCCCTACCGCCGAATAGAGCTGGAAGAACGGCAGCGCGAAGACCGCAGCCGGCGCCATCCGGTTCGACAGCAGCCAGAAGAACAGGTGCTTGTCGCCGAGGAAGCGGTAGCGCGAGAAGGCATAGGCCGCCGGCAGCGCCACCCCGATCGAGATCGCGGTGTTCATCAGCACGTAGGTCAGCGAGTTGACGTAGCCCATGTACCAGCTCGCATCCGTCAGGATGGTCCGATAGTTGGCCAGCGTCGGCGCGTGCGGGAACAGGGTGAAGCTGCCGGTGATCTCGGTGTTCGTCTTGAAGCTCATGTTCACGAGCCAGTAGATCGGGATCAGCAGGAACAGCAGGTACAGCGTCATCACGACAGCCGCGCCATAGCGGGGGGAGCGGGTGCTCATCTCGGGGCCTCGTTCTCGGCGGTCATGACGGTGTAGAAGACCCAGGAAATCAGCAGGATCACGAGGAAGTAGATCAGGCTGAACGCCGCCGCCGGGCCGAGGTCGAACTGCCCCACGGCCATCTTGACCAGGTCGATCGACAGGAAGGTGGTGGCGTTGCCGGGTCCGCCGCCGGTCACGACGAACGGTTCGGTGTAGATCATGAAGCTGTCCATGAAGCGCAGCAGCACCGCGATCAGCAGCACGCCCCGCATCTTGGGCAGCTCGATGTAGCGGAAGACGCTCCAGCGGCTCGCCTGGTCGATCTCGGCGGCCTGGTAGAAGGCCTGCGGGATGGACTGCAGCCCGGCATAGCAGAGCAGCGCGACGAGGCTCGTCCAGTGCCACACGTCCATGACGATGATCGTGGCCCAGGCGTCGAAGGCGTCGCTGACGTAGTTGTAGTCGATCCCCAGCGCCGCCAGCGTGCGGCCCAGAAGGCCGATGTCCACGCGGCCGAACACCTGCCAGATGGTGCCGACGACGTTCCACGGAATGAGCAGCGGCAGCGCCATGAGGACAAGGCAGACCGAGGCCCAGAAGCCCTTCTTCGGCATGTTCAGCGCGATGAAGATGCCGAGCGGGATCTCGATCACGAGGATGATGGCCGAGAACAGGATCTGCCGGCCGAGGGCGGCCCGGATGCGGTCGCTCGCCAGCACCTCCTGGAACCAGCCGAGGCCGTTCCAGAAGAACTGGTTGTTCCCGAAGGTGTCCTGCACCGAATAGTTCACCACCGTCATCAGCGGGATCACCGCCGAAAAGGCGACCAGCACGAGGACCGGCAGGACGAGGAACCAGGCGCGGTTGTTGACGGGCTTGTCCATCAGGCGGCGCTCGCTTGGGTGAGGGGCGCAATGCGCCAGTCATCGACGAAGACCCCGATCCGGGCGGGGTCCAGCACCACGCGGTCGGCACCCGCGGGGATCGGCTCACCCTCGGGGACGGTCAGGTTGAAGGCGGCCGCGCCGACCCGGCCGCGCACGATGCGGTGGCGGCCGGCGTCCTCGATCCGCTCGATGCGGAACGGCAGGCCCGCGCCCGCGGTGGCAAGGTGGGCGGCGTCGGGGCGGATGCCGATCTGCACCCGGCCCGCGCCCGGCGCATAGGCCGCGCCCAGCGGCACGGCGGCGCCCGCGACATGGGCCGTCGCGCCCTCGACCTGCGCGTCGAGCAGGTTCATGCCCGGCGAGCCGATGAAATGGCCGACGAAGGTATGGGCCGGCGTCTCGAACAGCGCCTGCGGCGTGCCCGCCTGCACGACACGGCCGTCGGACATCACCACCACCTCGTCGGCGAAGGTCAGCGCCTCGGTCTGGTCGTGGGTCACGTAGATCATCGTGTGGCCGAAGTCGCGGTGCAGCGCCTTGAGCTGGGTCCGCAGCTCCCACTTCATCTGCGGGTCGATCACGGTCAGCGGCTCGTCGAAGAGGATCGCGTTCACGTCCTGGCGCACCATGCCGCGGCCAAGGCTGATCTTCTGCTTGGCATCCGCCGTCAGGCCGCGCGCGCGGTGATCCAGCTCGGCCTCCATCCCGATCATGCGGGCGATCTCGGCCACGCGGGCGGCGATCTCGGCCGCCGGGACGCCGCGGTTGCGCAACGGGAAGGCAAGGTTCTCGCGCACCGTCATGGTGTCGTAGACGACCGGGAACTGGAACACCTGCGCGATGTTGCGCGCGGCGGTGGGGCTGCGGGTCACGTCGCGGTCATCGAACAGCACCCGGCCCCGCGACGGCGTCACCAGCCCCGAGATGATGTTGAGCAGCGTGGTCTTGCCGCAGCCCGACGAGCCGAGCAGCGCATAGGCGCCGCCGTCGCGCCAGGTCATCGTCATGGGCTTCAGCGCGTAGTCGGCGTCCGAGCGCGGCGCGGGGTTGTAGCTGTGGGCGAGGTCGTCCAGCGTGATGCGGGCCATGCGGGCTCCCCTCTCTTACGCCGCGGCCGCGTAGGGGGCCGGACGCGCCAGCCGCCCTTGGGCGTCGAACAGATAGACATGGGCGGGGTCGAGCCAGACGGTCAGCGGCTCGCCCGCGGGCAGGTCGCGGACCCCCTCGACCAGCCCCACCCACCGGTCCTGGCCGTGGGTCAGGTGCAGGTAGGTCTCGGCCCCGGTGATCTCGGTCACGTCGAGCCGCGCGAGCAGCGGGATCGCCCCCGGCCCCTGCGCCAGCCGCAGGTGCCCGGGCCGGAAGCCCGCGGCATAGCGCCCGTCGGGCAGGCCCGCGACCGCGAAGCCCGCGCCGTCCAGCACCGCCTGGCCGCCGCGCACCTCGATCGACTTGAAGTTCATCGGCGGGTCCGAGAACACCCGCGCGGTCGTGGCGTCGCGGGGCGCGCGATAGACCTCGGGCGTGGGGCCGAACTGGGTGATCCGCCCCTCCCACATGGTCGCGGTGTTGCCGCCGAGCAGCAGCGCCTCTTCGGGTTCGGTCGTCGCATAGACGAAGATCGCGCCGCTTTCGGCGAAGATGCGCGGGATCTCGGCCCGCAGCTCTTCGCGCAGCTTGTAGTCGAGGTTGGCGAGCGGCTCGTCCAGCAGCACCAGCCCCGCGTCCTTGACCAGCGCCCGAGCCAGCGCTGTGCGCTGCTGCTGGCCGCCCGACAGCTCGAGCGGCTTGCGCGCCAGATAGGGCGTCAGCCGCATCAGCTCGGCCGT
This sequence comes from Paracoccus sanguinis, assembly GCF_012689545.1. Taxonomy (NCBI): domain Bacteria; kingdom Pseudomonadati; phylum Pseudomonadota; class Alphaproteobacteria; order Rhodobacterales; family Paracoccaceae; genus Paracoccus; species Paracoccus sanguinis. Next base: position 2,899,298 of record NZ_CP051542.1, on the reverse strand, counting down.
CTCGCGCACCCGGCGGTCGATCTCGGCCCGCGGCACGCCCTTGAGGCGCAGCGGCGAGGCGACGTTATCGTAGACGCTCATCGCCGGGTAGTTGATGAACTGCTGATAGACCATCGCCACGCCGCGGTCCTGCACGCGCTCGCCCGTCACGTCGCGGCCCTGCCACAGCACCCGGCCGTGGGTGGGCTGGTCGAGCCCTGCCATCAGCCGCATCAGCGTGGTCTTGCCCGAGAGCGTCGGCCCCAGCAGCACGTTCATGGTCCCGGGCGCGAGCGTCAGGTCGGTCGGATGGATCCAGACCTGGCCTCCGACCTCCTTGCCGATCCCCGCAAGTTCCAGCGTCATGCCGCGACCCTCGCGCGGCTCATGTGGCGGCCGACCTCGGCCACCTCGTCGGCGGTCATCCTCAACCCCAGTTTCGAGCGGCGCCAGAGCGCATCCTCGGCCTCGCGCGCCCATTCCCGCGTCATCATCCAGTCCAGTTCCCGTTCGGTCAACGTCGCGCCGAAGTCGCGCCCAAGGTCGGCCGCGGTCCGCGCGCCGTCCAGCATCACCCGCGCCTCGGTGCCGTAGGCGCGCACCAGCCGCAACGCCCAACGGGGCGTCAGGAAGGGATGCGCGCCGAGCAGCGCCTCGACCTGCGCCTGCACGCCGTCGACGGGGAAATCCCCGCCCGGCAGCGCCACGCCCGCGGTCCAGTCCGCCCCCGCCCCGGGCAGCAGCGGCCCGAGCTTGCCCATCGCCGCCTCGGCCAGCCGGCGATAGGTGGTGATCTTGCCGCCGAAGACGTTGAGGCAGGGTGCCCCCTTGCGGTCCAGCGACAGCACATAGTCGCGGGTCGCGGCGGTGGCCGAGGACACCCCGTCGTCATAGAGCGGGCGCACGCCGGAATAGGTCCAGACGACATCCGCCGGCGTCACCGGCTGGCGGAAATAGCGCGAGGCGAAGGTGCAGAGATAGTCGATCTCGGCCGGGGTGCAGACCGCCTCGCCCGGGGCGCCCTGGTGGTCCACGTCGGTGGTGCCGATCAGGGTAAAGTCGGTCTCATAGGGGATCGCAAAGACGATCCGCCCGTCCGGTCCCTGGAAGAAATACGCCTTGTCGTGGTCGAAGAGGCGCCGGGTCACGATGTGGCTGCCGCGCACGAGGCGGATGCGCTCGGGCGTGACGATGTGGGCCACGTCGGCGATGACCTTGCCGACCCACGGGCCGGCGGCGTTGACGAGCGCCTTGGCGCGGAAGCTGCGCCCGTCGGCCAGCCGCACGGCCCATAGCTCGCCCTCGCGCCGCGCCTCGGTCACCCGGGCGCGGGTCAGGATGTCGGCGCCGCGCGCGGCCGCGTCGCGGGCGTTCAGCACCACCAGCCGGGCGTCGTCCACCCAGCAGTCGGAATATTCATAGGCGCGGCGCAGCCGCGGCTGCAGCGGCGCGCCCTCGGGGCCGCGGGTCAGGTCCAGCGACGAGGTGCCGGGCAGGATCGCGCGGCTGCCGAGGTGGTCATAGAGAAACAGCCCCGCCCGGATCATCGCCGCCGGCCGGCGGCCGCGCAGGAACGGCACCATGCGCGAGACCGGGGTGCCGCCCTCGAACCGCATCTCGGGGTCGAGCGGCAGCACGAAGCGCATCGGCCAGCTGATGTGGGGCATCGCGCGCAGCAGCACCTCGCGCTCGCGCAGCGCCTCGCGCACCAGCCGGAACTCGAGGAACTCGAGATAGCGCAGCCCGCCGTGGAAGAGCTTGGTCGAGGACGACGAGGTCGCCTGGGCGAGGTCGCCCTGCTCGGCCAGCCGCACCGACAGGCCGCGCCCAGCGGCGTCGCGGGCGATCCCGCAGCCGTTGATGCCGCCGCCGATGATGAACAGGTCCGTGGTCTCAGCCATCCGTCTCGCGCCTCTGAAGCGTGGCACAAACGATCATATCCGCGTGTGCGCTGTCAAAACCTATTTTCGCTTTCGCGCGATATTTGTCGTTTGCGCGCGCCACCCGCGCGCGCTAGCTTCGGACCGAAAGGGAGTGCGCATGGCTCTCAGCATCCGCCAGATGGATATCGTGAACCTCGCCAAGGCCTCGGGCCGGGTCGAGGTCGATGACCTTGCCAACCGCTTCGACGTCTCGGTGCAGACGATCCGGCGCGACCTGGGCGAGCTTGCAGATCAGGGGCTGGTCGATCGCGTCCACGGCGGCGCGGTGCTGCCGAGCGGCGTCGCCAACCTCGGCTACGAGGCGCGGCGCCTGCTGCACCAGGAGGCGAAGGAGACGGTGGGCCGGCTCTGCGCCGCGCGAATCCCCGACAACTCCTCGCTGATCCTCAACATCGGCACGACGACCGAGGCGGTGGCGCGGGCGCTGCTCGGGCACCGCAACCTGACGGTGGTGACCAACAACATGAACGTCGCCAACATCATGATCCACAACGACAGCTGCGAGGTGATCGTGGCGGGCGGCGCGGTGCGACGCTCGGACGGCGGGCTGGTGGGCGATCTGACGAGCGAGCTGATGACCAACTTCAAGGTCGATTTCGCGGTGATCGGCTGCTCGGCGATGGATGCGGACGGCGACGTGCTCGACTACGACCTGGCCGAGGTGCGGGTCAGCCGCACGATCCTGCGGCAGGCGCGGTCGCGGCTGCTGGTGACGGACCTGAGCAAGCTGGGCCGGTCGGCGCCGATCAAGGTGGTGTCGCTCGCGGAACTCGACGCGATCGTGACCGAGGCCCCCCTGCCCGAGGCGCTGCGCGAACGCTGCGCGGGGTGGGAGACGGAGTGCGTCTCGGCCTGACGCCTCAGGGGGCGAGCAGGTAGCGGCCCCCGCCGGCCGGGTCGAAGCCGCGGATCGCCAGCCCCTCGGCAAACGCCCCCTCCAGCGCCGCACGCAGCGCCAGTCGTCGCGCCAGCGGGTCGTCGCCGCCCGCGTCCAGCGGGACGATCCGCGCGGCGGCCTCGGGGCGGATCGGATCGGGCGTCGGCAGGTGCCATTCGACCAGCAGCCGGTCCGAGGGCACGCCCGCGTTGATCCCCGCCATCTCGCCGTAATAGTCGCGCAGATAGGTCCGCGCGCTCGCCCCCAGCACGCCGATGTTGAGCGCGGCGTTCGGCTTGCGGGCCGGATCGAAGGTCCAGGTGACGAGGCGGATGCCCTGCGCCAGGCACCAGTCGCGCTGGAAGAGCTTGAGCCGCTTGCCCAGGCCCCGCCCCTGCCAGTCGGGCCTGATCCCCAGCCGGTGCGAGTGCTGGCGCGCCGGATCGCGGGTTGGGAAGCCGAAGAGATAGCCGACCGGCTCGCCCGCGGCGTCCGCGGCCACGGCGACGAGGCCACCCGCCTCGACCACCGCCGCCATCAGGTCCGCGGGGTCGGGCAGGTCGCCCTCGCCCCAGACGGCGACCTGCAACGCCTCGAGCCGGCGCAGGGTGGCGATGTCGCCGACCGCACGGATGACGGGCGCCTCGCTCATGCGCCGAAGACCTCGCGGCTCGCCGTCACGCTGTCGAGGAAGGCCCGGTCAAGCGTCACGCCGGTCCCCGGACCGGGCGGCACCGGCATGATTCCGTCCGCCGCCTCGAGCGGCTCGGCCACGATGTCGCGGGCGAAATAGCGGCTCGACGACGAGGTGTCGCCGGGGCGGGTGAAGCCCGGCAGGCTCGACAGATGCAGGTTGTGCGCCCGCCCGATCCCTGATTCGAGCATCCCGCCGCACCACACCGGCACGTCGAAGGCCGCGCAGAGATCGTGGATGCGCCGCGCCTCGAGATGCCCGCCGACGCGCCCGACCTTGATGTTGACGACCCGCGCCGCCCCCATCACCAGCGCGCGGCGGGTGTCGGCGGCCGAGCGCAGGCTCTCGTCCAGGCAGATCGGCGTCGCTATCCGCGCCTGCAGGGCGGCGTGGTCCACCATGTCGTCGAAGGCCAGCGGTTGCTCGATGTAGTCGAGCCCGTAGCGGTCGAGCCGGGCCAGATGCGCGGCATCCGCCAACCGGTACGAGGCGTTGGCGTCGACCGTCAGATGCGCGTCGGGAAACGCCGCCCGCACCGCGTCGAGCACCGCGAGGTCGTGGCCCGGCATGATCTTCAGCTTGATGCGCCGGTAACCCTGAGCCAGATGCGCGCCGACCCGCTCGACGGTGTCGGGGATGTCGCCGATGCCTAGGGAAACCCCGACCTCGACCGCGTCCCGCGTCCCGCCGAGCAGCGCCTTGAGCGGCACGTCGAGGCTGCGCGCCCAGAGATCCCAGGCCGCCATCTCGATCATGGCGCGGGTCATGCGGTGGCCGCGCCACCCTTCCATCCCCGCGGCGATGTCCTGCGGCGCGGTCAGGGCGCGGCCGACGAGACCCGGCAGCAGCACCTCGCGCAAGAGCGCCAGCGCCGCGGGCAGGGTTTCCTCGAGATAGTCGGGCAGCGGGTCCATCACCCCCTCGGCCACCCCCTCGACCCCGTCCGCGTGCAGGATCAGCAGCGGGAACACCTTCTCGGTCATCGTCCCGGTGGCGATGGTGAAGGGGGTGAGCAACGGCAGCCGCACGATGCGCAGCTCGGCACGCTCGATCCTGAGGGCATGGGGGTTCGGCATCGGGGGCCTCGCAGGGGGCGGTTCGGCCGCACCCTAGCCGGGCGCGCGGGCGGGGGGAACCGCCGCGGTCAGAGGCACATCGACATGGTCGCCACCGGCATCAGCGTCCAGACGGTCGCTGCCAGCGCCGCCAGCGCCAGAGTCATCGCGACGAGGCGGTGGAACCGCGTGTCCCCGCCCAGCGGGCCGCGGTAGGCGTGGGCGAGCAGCAGGTGGCCCGCGATGGCGACGCCCCAGGCGGCCAGCAGCATCAGCCGGCCGGTCGCGGCGTCCAGATGCGCGCCGTGGCGCGAGCAGACCAGCCCCTCGAGCCCGTAGATCGCGCTGAACGCCACGATCCAGAGGGTGAAGGGCGCGGCGATGCGCAGGATGTCCCGCATCAGAACGCCCCCGGCAGCCAGGCGGCGGCGAGGCCCACGGTCCCGACCAGCGCCGCGTAATCCACCCAGAGCCGCAGCACCCGCACCGGGTTGAAGCGCCGTGCCGAGAGGTAACCGGCACGCTGGCGCGCCATGACGAAGCCCGTCATCACCAGCGCCACCCCGGCGTGGAAGGCCACGTAGCCCGCGATCACCCAGACCGTCGCGTCATAGGCGTGGGCCGCGGGCGCCCCCACCCCGCGCATCACCGTCACCGCCGCCGCGATCCAGCCCAGCAGCCCCAGCGCGGCGAGGACCAGCCCCAGCCACGGGGTCCCGCCGCGGCGCAGCTGCACCTCGGCCAGCCGCGGGCCGGCGAGCGTCAGCAGCAGCGCGCCGAGCGCCAGCGCCGGGCCGAGCCGGTCGAGCGCGAGGAACGCGGGCGGCGGCCAGTTCGGCGCCACCGTCCAGAGGAACGCATAGCCGAAGAGCAGCGAGCCGAAGAGCACGCTGTCGGCCAGCAGCAGAAACAGCGAGCCCCACCAGCCCGGCGGGTCGGCGACCTCGGCCGCGGTCGGCAGCATCACCCCGTGCCCTGCGTCCAGCGGGCCGGTGTCGGCGCGCTCGCCCATCCGCCACGCCCAGCGCAGCGCCAGCGCCGTGACGACCGGCACCGCAAGCCCGGCCAGCAGCCACTGCTTGAAGACAGGCATCATGAACATGAACCCGGTCACCGCGGCGAGGACCAGCGGCTCGATCGTGTTGCCGGGGAACGGCACGATATAGGCCGGCGCCCCGTCGGCGGTCCGCACCGTCAGCGTCTCGCGCCGGCCGCGCAGCGGCTCGCCCAGGTAGCCCTCGCCGCGGGCGATGCGGGCGGGCAGGGTCGGGTCGTCCTCGAGCGGGTAGCGGCCGTGCACCGTGGGGATCGAGGCGATGTTGTAGGGCGGCGCCGGCCGCGCGGTCGCCCATTCGAGCGTCCCCGCGCCCCACGGGTTGCGCGGGCCCCGCGCGGCCATCAGCGCGTTCACGGCGACGTCGATGATGACCAGCGCAAAGCCCGCCGCCATCACGAAGCCGCCGATCGAGGCGACCAGGTTGATCCACTCCCACCCGTGGCCGCCCTCGTAGCTGTGGATGCGGCGGCGCTGGCCCAAGAGGCCCGCCCAGTGAAGCGCAAGGAAGGTGACGTGGAAGGCGGGCACGGTCAGCCAGAACGCCGCCTCGCCGGTGCGGAAGAACCGGGTGCGGCCGCTGAACATCGGCAGCCAGTAATAGATCGCGGCGATCATCGGGAAGACGAAGCCGCCGACCAGGACGTAGTGCAGATGCGCGACGATGAACTGGGTGTCGTGGACCTGCCAGTCGAACGGCACCATGGCGACCATCACCCCGGTCAGACCGCCGATCACGAAGGTCACGAAGAACCCCATCAGCCACAGCATCGGCAGCGACATGGTCGGCCGCCCACGCCAGAGTGTCCCGATCCAGGCGAAGATCTGCACCCCCGTCGGCACCGCCACCAGCGTCGAGGCGGCCGAGAAGAACGCGAGCCCCATGTGCGGGATGCCGGTGGTGAACATGTGGTGCACCCACAGCCCGAAGCTGAGCACCGCAAGCGACACCGCCGCGGCCACGATCCAGCCGTAGCCGAGCAGATGGGTCCGCGCCATCACAGGCAGGATCGTCGAGATCGCGCCCGCCGCGGGCAGGAAGATGATGTAGACCTCGGGGTGGCCGAAGAGCCAGAAGAGGTGCTGCCAGAGCAGCGAGTCGCCCCCCTCGGCGGGCTGGAAGAACGGCAGGCCGAAGGCGCGCTCGAGCTCGAGCAGCAGCGAGCCGAGGATCATCGGCGGGAATGCCGTCAGGATCATCACCGCGACGACGAGCATGTACCACGCAAAGATAGGCATCCGGTCAAGCGACATTCCCGCAGCGCGGAACCGCAGGATGGTCACCACCACCTCGACCGCGGTGGCGATGGCAGAGATCTCGATGAAGGCGATGCCGAGCAGCCAGACGTCCGAGTTGATGCCGGGCGCGTGGATGGCCGAACTCAGCGGCGGATACATGAACCAGCCGCTGTCGGGCGCGACCCCGGCCAGCAGCGCCAGGACCATCGTCCCCGAACCGATGAAGTAGCACCAGAAGGCGAACATCCCGATCCGCGGGAAGGCGAGGTCGCGGCTGCCCAGCAGCCCGGGCAGGATGTAGATCGCCAGCGCCTCGAAGAAGGGGATGGCGAACAGGAACATCATGATGGTCCCGTGCATGGTGAAGATCTGGTTGTAGATCTCCGGCCCGACGAAGGCGCTGTCGGGGGTGGCGAGCTGGGCCCGGATCAGCATGGCGAGGATACCGCCGACCACGAACATCCACGTCGCCGTCATCAGGAACATCCGGCCCAGCCGGGTGTTGCTGGTGGTCTTCAGCCAGCCGCGCAGCCCCGGCTCGTTGTCCCAGACCGGCAGCAGCCGCCGGTGCAGCCTGAGCGCGGTCAGTTCGGGCGCCGGGCCACCGAGGGGGGACGGGTGCGGCGCGGGCTGGCGGGGCTCGGTCACTCGGTCGCTCCTGCAAGGAATTGCTGCCAGCCGGCAGGGTCGTGGGCGATGACGCGGAAGCGGTGGGCGAGGTAGCCGGTGCCGTTGAATTCGGCGCTGACGCCCTTGAACTCGCCCGGGCCGTCGGCCTCGATCCGCAGCACGTTGACGTGGCCGGGGATCGCGTCGAGCTTGCCGGCGAGCCGCGGCACCCAGAAGCTGTGGATGACGTCGGCGGTGGTGATCTCGACATCGACCGGGCGGCCGGCGGGGATGTGCAGCATGTCGCGGGTCTCGCGCCCCGGGGCGTCGGCGTAGCCGAAGCGCCACTCCCACTGGCGGCCCTCGGCGCGCACGGTCACCAGGTCGTCGTGCGGCCGCGGCATCAGCCGCTCGCCCACGACCAGCCCATAGGCGGTGAGCGCGCCCAGCACCACGAGCGAGAAGGTCAGCCCCATGCCGCCGAGCCAGCGCCGCTCGGCTCTTGCAACATCGGCCTGTGCCAGATCGGCCGCGTCGGTGCCGTCCTCGGGGTGGCCCGCGCCGGGGTGGCCGGCGCGGAAAGCCAGCACCAGCAGTACCATCACCAGCGCAAAGATCGCCGCCGCGCCGCCGATCAGCACCCACCACATCGTCGCAATGGATTGCGCCGCAGGCCCCGCCGGTTGCAGGGTAGAGAGCGACCCCTCGCACGCCGCGAGCCCCAGCGGGGCCGCGAGCCACACAGACCGGACGGAAAGGCGCCCCGCGCGATGGCCGAGCAGAAGATCGAGACCCCGAACCCCGAGCTGATCGACCCGATCAGCGCCGACCCCGAGTTCCACGAGACCGAGTCGCGCATCGCCATCCTCGGCCATCCGCTGCACGCCATGTCGGTGTCGTTCCCGATCGCGCTGTCGTTCTGCAACTTCGGCGCCGACGGGCTCTACTGGCTGACCGGCGACGTGTTCTGGGCGCGCGCCGGGGTGTGGTCGGCGGGCACGGCGTTCCTCTTCGGGCTGCTCGCCGGGCTGATCGGCACGGTCGAGCTGCTGCTGGTGCCCGGCATCCGCGCCCGCGCCGCAGCATGGACGCATTTCGTCATCGCCGTGCTGCTGCTGTCGGTCCTCGGGTTGAACTGGGGCTTCCGGATGCAGGGCTACGAAAGCGCGGTCCTGCCTTACGGCATCATGCTCTCGGCGTTCATCGTCGTGATGGTGTCGGCGACCGGGTGGCATGGCGGCAAGCTCGTGTTCGATTATCACCTGGGGACATCCAAGGGCAAATGAACCCCGACCGGGCGGGTCAGCCAGTCCGGCACCGGCACGCCCGACAAATCCGGCTTGGCCAGCACGAAGGTCAGCACGCCCAAGATCGGCACCATGACCAGCACCAGCGGCAGCACCGGCGCGGGCGGGGCGTGCGAGCCCTCGGTCTCGGCCACCTCGACCAGCGTGCCGCCGATCCAGGCGTGGAACGCCACCATCAGCGCCACGCAGACGAGCTTGGCGAACATCCAGAGCGTGAAGGCCTCGCGCAAAAAGATCAGCACCGTCCCGGTGGCGATGGCGATCACCGCCGCCGGGGTGACGAGCAGCGTATAGCTGCGGTGCGTGGCCTGGCGGATGCGGCTGAAGTCGGCCTGCCCGACTGCGTTCTCATGCCGCGCCATCATCATCGGCAGGGCAAAGAGTCCCGCCGTCCACGCCGCGATCATGCTGATGTGGACCGCCTTGAGATAGGGGATGAGGGTCAGAAGCCACGCGCTCATGCGCTGTGCGCCACGGTCATCGCGCGCCAGCCGCGCCGGGCGACGAGCAAGCCGAGCGCCGCATAGGGCAGCCCCGCCGGCACCCACATGATCAGCCCGCCAAGCTGCTGGTCCGAGAGCGCCGTGAACCCCCAGTCGAGCGGCGCGGTGGCGTGGATGGCGTAGAGCCCGCGCGGCGCAAAGGTCAGCAGCGCGCCGAGGAAGCCCATCTGCATGTAGGCCCCGAGGATCGAGAGCAGCGCGCTGCCGACCGCTTGCGCGGGGGCAAGCACCGCCCGCCAGAACAGCCAGGCCGAGCCGAGCAGCGTCGCCTGCATCACCCAGTAGACCGCGTGGTTGGCCATCGCCGCGTCATAGGCGGCGGGCACGTGCCAGCCCCACAGCACCAGCGTCGCCAGCACGAACAGCGGCACCGTGGGCAACGGCCGCCGGGCGGGCAGCGCCAGCGCCAGCAGCGGCGCCACCACCGCGACGAGGAGGATGTGGTGGACCACCCGGGCCGAGAACAGCGCCGCCGACAGCGCGCAGAGCGGCGAGACGAAGGCCAGCACCAGCACGCCGACCGCCGCGAGCCCCACCGCCGAGCGTCGCAGCGCGAGGGCCGCCCCCGCGAGCGCGGCCAGCAGCACCGGGTCGAGGTTCCAGCGCAGCCAGATCTCGGCCGGCAGCGGCGGGGCGCCGCAGTAAATCCCGCTCAGATCAAGGGACAGCATGGGACATCCGCCATTCGGGTTGCGCTTCCGGGCCAGCATGGGTCGGCAAGCCCCGGCGCACAACCCCCGGTTCCGCCGCGTTGCGGTTTGATGCGCTCGGGCCCGGGGCGGTGCGCCCGCCCTAGACCGCCAGCGCCCTACCCCGCCAGCGCCCGCAGCGCCCGGGCCCGTGCCGGGGGGATCGCCTTGATCTCGACCCCGGTGAAAACGTGCATCGTGCCGAGCTGGCGGTCCATCACCGCGTGGTCGCTCACCCAGCCGCCCATCATCAGATAGGTGCGCAGCAGCGGCGGCATCGCCGCCATCGCCCTCCGCGGGTCGGGCCGGCCGATGAGGCGGGCGAAGCGGAAGACCTCGGGCGCCTTGACCCGCGGCAGCCAGCGCCGCGGCGCCACGTGGCGGTCGCGCAGCATGGCGAAGGCGTCGCGGTGGCGGGCGGTGTCGGTGCCGAGGAACGACGAGCAGCCGAAGAGCAGCTCGGCCCCCGTCGCCGTGACGTGATCGGCCAGCGCCGCCCAGGCGGCGCGCAGGATGTCGGGATCGGAATGGGCGGGGTGGACGCAGAACCGCCCGAGCTCGACCATCGGCGCGGGAAAGTCCCGCAACCCGCCCAGATCGTAGTGCTGGGCCGAATAGCTGCGCTCGATCTCGGCCCCGGAGGAAAGATCCATGAGCCGGAAACAGGCGACGAGCTGGCCGCTGCGCCCGTCCTCAATCAGCACATGGGTGCAGAGCGCGTCATGCGCGTCGGCATCCCGCGGTGCCGCCTCGGCCGCAGGCTCGGCGCCGTCGCCCGCGTGGCGGGGGCCGAGAAAGCAGAGCCAGCGCAGACGCTGCGCGGCGCTCAGGTCGTCCTCGGTCGTGGCCGGGCGCACCCGCCAGCGCCCCTTCCGCATCTCGCGCATCACGCCCCCTTGCCCGCCGACCGGGCCATCCACCGCGCCCGGCGGTCCCGGCGGGCCGGCGATGCCCGCCCGCCTTGCCCGGCGCCAAACTCGCCCTACCTTGTAAATCTAACGCAACATCGGATGCACCATGAGCGAAAAGATCACCCGCAGCGACGCCGAGTGGCGGGCGCTGCTCGACCCCGAAACCTATCGCGTGACCCGGCAGGCGGGGACCGAGCGGCCGTTCTCGCACGAGGGGTTTCCCAAGGGACCGGGCCACTATGTCTGCGCCTGCTGCGGCGCGCGCCTCTTCGACGGCGACCAGAAGTTCGAAAGCCACTGCGGCTGGCCCAGCTTTTCCCGCGCCGGCGGCGCGATCGGCGAGACGGTGGACCGCAGCCACGGCATGATTCGGACCGAGGTGACGTGCGAGCGCTGCGACGCGCATCTGGGCCACGTCTTTCCCGACGGCCCGCCGCCGACCGGCCTGCGCTACTGCATCAACGGCGTCGCCATCCGCTTCGTGCCGGACGCCGCATGACGCGCGCGCCGACCGTGCCGGCCGAATCAGTTGCCGAACATCTGCCCCGGATTGAACCGGCCGATCCGCGCAAAGAGCTGCCGCAGCACCGAGGCCGAGGACACCCCGGTGTCGGTCACGCGCTGCGACAGCACCACGATCCGCCCCTGCTCGAGCCCGAAGCGCTGGACGTTGGTGACGGTGCCGGCCTGGTCGAAGCTGATCGCCACGACGTGACGCTCGATCTCGCGCGGGGGGTTCAGGCCATACCGCTCCCAACGCGAGCCGACGTAGTACCAGTCGGACCCGGTCAGCAGCCCCTGCGCCCCCGGACGGCCAATCAGCCCCTCGAGCTCCGCCTGGCTGGTCTGGCCGACGACGACCATCGCCAGCTCGTCGTCAGTGGGGACATAGCCGTGGTTGCGGTACATCCGGGTGCAGCCCGCGGTGGCCGCCGCCAGCGGCAGCGCAAGGGTCAGGGCGATCAGACGCCGCCGGGTCGTTGCCATCGGATACCTTCCGCCCACTGGTTCGCGCCGCGTCCTGTCGCGCCCAGTCGCGCCCTCGCGCCGCGGGCGGTTGACGCCGCCGGACCCGCTTAGCAAACTCGGACCGGGCGCTCAAGAATGTCGGTGACACGGCAGCTTGCCGGTCCCCCACCCCTTTCCGGAAACGAGCCTGATGACCGCTGCCCCCTTCTCCCAGCCGCTGCGCGTGACGCAGCTGAACCCTCGCCGCCCGAACCCCGTCACGGTCGCCCCCGACGAGGCCGCCCGTGCCCGGATCGCCGCGGCGCTGGGGCTCTCGCGCCTGCCCGCCGCGCGGCTCGAGGCGACGATCGCCGCCACCGGGCAGGAGGCCTGGACGCTGACCGGGCGGCTGACCGCGCAGGTGGTGCAGCCCTGCGTCGTGACCCTCGCCCCGGTCGAGACCGCCATCGACGAGCCGGTGCGCCGCGTCTGGTCCCCCTATGCCGACAGCGGCGGCGACCTGCCCGAGGGGGCCGAGATCGAGATGCCCGACGACGAGGTCGAGCCCTTGGGCAGCGTGGTCGACCCCGGCGCGGTGCTGGTCGAGGCGCTGGCGCTGGCGCTGCCGCTCTATCCGCGCGCCCCCGGCGCGGCGCTCGACGCGGCCGGAGAGGCCGGCGCCGACGCCGACGACGACCCCGGACGCCGGCCCTTCGCGGGCCTTGCCGCGCTGCTCGGGCGGCGCGACGATCCGCCGGGCGAGGGCGGCTGACCCGTCGCCCCGGCGCGCGCCGATTGCCCCTTGGGCCTTGCGGCGCGCAGTTTTGTGACGTATCTGCCCGGTTCGATCCGAAACACGAACGGGCCGGGACAACAATCGCCCAGCCCCCTGCACTCGAAGGTTGTCCCATGGCCGTCCCCCAGAACCGAGTTACCCGGTCCCGCCGCAATATGCGCCGCTCGCATGACGCGCTGGTTGCCGGGAACCCCAACGAATGCCCGAACTGCGGTGAGCTGAAGCGTCCGCACCACGTCTGCCCGTCCTGCGGCCACTACGCCGACCGCGAAGTCGTGGCGCAAGCGAACGACATCGACCTGGACGACGACGCGGCCTGATCCGGCTGACGGCGCACAGGGATGCCGACGGCGTTTTCCCCTTCCGACGCGGCCCCGGTCGCGCCCCAGGCGGCTGCCGGCAACGGCGGCGCGGTGGTGATTTCCGTTGACGCGATGGGCGGGGACCGCGGTCCCGCCGCCGTCGTGGCCGGGATCGAGAAGAGCGCCGACAAGAACCCCGAGATCCGCTTCATCGTCCACGGCCCCGAGGCCGAGCTGCGCCGCCTGATCGGCAAGCGCCGCGAGATCGCCGCCCGCTGCGACATCCGCGACGCGCCCGGCGTCGTGACCATGCACGACAAGCCGAGCCAGGTGATCCGGTCGGCGCAGGGCACCTCGATGTGGTCGGCGATCGAATCGGTTCGCCAGGGCGAGGCGACGGTCGCCGTCTCGTGCGGCAACACCGGGGCGCTGATGGCGATGTCGATGCTGCGGCTGCGCAAGCTGCCCGGCGTGGCGCGCCCGGCGATCGCCATCCTCTGGCCGTCGCGCAACCCCTCGGGGTTCAACGTGGTGCTGGACGTGGGCGCCGACATCCGCGCCGATTCGACCGACCTGCTGCAATACGCGATGATGGGCGCGTCGTACGTCCGCAACGGCCTCGGGCTCGAGCGGCCGCGCGTCGGGCTGCTCAATGTCGGGACAGAAGAGCACAAGGGCCGGTCCGAGCTGAAGGAGGCGCAGGAGCTGATCGCCGCGGCGGCGGATTCGGCGCGCTTCGACTATGTGGGCTTCGTCGAGGGCGGCGACCTGATGGGCGACCGCGTGGATGTGATCGTCACCGACGGATTTACCGGGAATATCGCGTTGAAGACCGGCGAGGGCACGGCCAAGCTGGTCGGCGATTTCCTCAAGGACGCCTTCGCCAACTCGATCATGTCCAAGTTTGCCGCCCTGCTGGCGATGACCTCGCTCAAGCGCCTGCAAAAGCGCATCGACCCGCGCCGGGTGAACGGCGGCGTGTTCCTTGGGCTGAACGGCACCGTGGTCAAGTCGCACGGCTCGGCCGACGCGACGGGCGTTTCGGCGGCGATCAAGCTGGCGTTCCAGTTGGCCAAGTCGGGGTTCCAGGACCGGCTGGCCGCCCGCGTGGCCCAGGCCGCCGAGCAGGCCGCCACCGCCACAGCGCCCGCGCCGGGCCCGACCGGAGACAACGGCTGATGCGCCGCGCGGTCGTCCGGGGCACCGGCCATTACCTGCCCGCCCGCGTGGTCGAGAACAGCCATTTCGAGGCGACACTCGACACCAGCGACGCCTGGATCCGCGAGCGCACCGGGATCGAGCGGCGCCATTTCGCGGCCGAGGGCGAGTTCACCTCGGACCTCGCCACCGCCGCGGCCCGCGGGGCGCTCGAGCGCGCCGGGATGGCCGCCGACGACATCGACGCGATCGTCGTGGCGACCTCGACCCCCGACCTGACCTTTCCGGCCGTCGCCACAATGGTGCAGGCCGGGCTGGGGATGACCCGCGGCTTTGCCTATGACGTGCAGGCCGTCTGCGCGGGCTTCGTCTTCGCTATGGCCAACGCCGACGGGCTGATCCGCTCGGGCCAGGCCGACCGGGTGCTGGTCATCGGGGCCGAGACCTTCAGCCGGATCATGGACTGGACGGACCGCGGGACCTGCGTCCTCTTCGGCGACGGCGCGGGGGCCGTGATCCTCGAGGCGGTCGAGGGCGAGGGCACCACCGCCGACCGCGGGGTGCTGTCCACCGACCTCAACAGCGACGGCACGCTGCGCGACCTGCTGTATGTGGACGGCGGCGTCAGCCGCACCGGCACCGCCGGGTGCCTGCGGATGCAGGGCAACCTCGTCTTCCGCCACGCGGTCGAGAAGCTCGCCAAGACCGCGCATCACGCGCTGGACAAGGCGGGGCTGACGCCGGCCGACGTCGACTGGCTGGTGCCGCACCAGGCCAACCTGCGGATCATCGGCGCGACCGCGCAGAAGATGCAGCTGCCGATGGACAAGGTGGTCCTGACGGTGGCCGACCACGGCAATACCTCGGCCGCCTCGATCCCGCTGGCGCTGTCGGTCGCCGACGGCGAGGGGCGCTTCGCCGAGGGGGACGTGCTGGTGCTCGAGGCGATCGGCGGCGGGATGAGCTGGGGCAGCGTCGTCCTGCGCTGGTGACGCCGGCGCCGGCTGGCCGCACGGCCTGACAACGCGCCCCCCAACGCCGCCCCCGCATCCGCGCCGCCCGCGTGCTACCCCCCTACGAAGCAGCGCCGCTCCCGTCGCCCAAACCCACGCCCGAAACCGCTTGCTTGCAGCACAAAGGCGCGCCCCCCCCTCCCCCTCTCCCTTGCGCAAATATCCTGGGGTGAGGCGCGGCACGCGCCGAGGGGCAACGCCCCTCCCGTCCCCCCTTCCCCCCCGCAGCCCGCGCGGCTAATCAGGCGCCATGCTCAAGACCCGCATCATTCCCTGCCTCGACGTCGCCGACGGGCGCGTGGTCAAGGGCGTCAACTTCGTCGACCTGATCGACGCGGGCGACCCCGTGGCGGCGGCCGCCGCCTATGACGCGGCGGGCGCCGACGAGCTGTGCTTCCTCGACATCCACGCGACCCACGAAAATCGCGGGACGATGTACGACCTCGTGACCCGCACCGCCGAACAGTGCTTCATCCCGCTGACCGTGGGCGGCGGGGTGCGGACCCCGAAGGACGTGCGCGATCTGCTGCTCGCAGGGGCCGACAAGGTCTCGTTCAACTCGGCCGCCGTCGCCGACCCCACGGTGATCGCCGCCGCCGCCGACCGCTTCGGCAGCCAGTGCATCGTCTGCGCCATCGACGCCAAGACCGTCGCCCCCGGCCGGTGGGAGATCTTCACCCACGGCGGCCGCAAGCCGACCGGCATCGACGCCGTGGGCTTCGCCCGGACCGTGGCCGCCCAGGGCGCGGGCGAGATCCTGCTGACCTCGATGGACCGCGACGGGACCAAGGCGGGCTTCAACATTCCGCTGACCCGCGCCATCGCCGACGCGGTCGACATCCCGGTGATCGCCTCGGGCGGGGTCGGCACGCTCGATCACTTCGTCGAGGGCGTGACCGAGGGCCACGCGAGCGCTGTCCTCGCCGCCTCGATCTTCCACTTCGGCACCTTCACCGTCGGCGAGGCCAAGGCCCACATGGCGGCCGCCGGCATCCCCGTCCGCCTGAGCTGAGGCCCGCCGATGACCGACACGCTGACCCGCCTTGCCGCCACCATCGACGCCCGCCGCGGCGCCGACCCAGCGTCGAGCTGGACCGCGCAGCTTCTGGCGAAAGGCCCCGAGAAATGCGCCGAGAAGTTCGGCGAGGAGGCCGTCGAGGCGATCATCGAGGCGGTCCGCGGCGACCGCGCCCGCCTGACGTCCGAGGCCGCCGACGTCCTCTATCACCTGCTCGTCATGCTGAGTGCGCGCGAGTTGCCGCTGGCCGACGTGCTGGCCGAACTCGACCGCCGCGAGGGCCGCTCGGGCGTCGAGGAGAAGGCCGCCCGCCCGCGCTGACGCGCGTGTGACAGCCCCATGACACCCGCCCCGCGACGGGCTAACACGGTCCGACACCGACGAGGGGCCGGCCCATGAACCTGCTGCAGGACTTCACCGATCCGATGACCTCGGTGCCGCTGGGCGTCGCGGTGCTGCGGCTCGTCACCGCGATGCTGCTCGGCGGCATCATCGGGTGGGAGCGCGAGGTGAACGCCCGCGCCGCCGGCCTGCGCACCCACATGCTGATCGCGCTCGCCGCCGCCGTCTTCGCGCTGGTGGCGATGGAGCTGACGAGCTTCGAGGGCGCCCCCGGCACCCAGCTCAACACCGATCCCCTGCGCCTGATCGAGGCGGTGACCTCGGGCGTGGCGTTCCTCGCGGCCGGGTCGATCGTCATCAACGGGGCGAACGTGCGGGGGGTGACGACGGGCGCCTCGATGTGGCTCTGCGGAGCGATCGGGCTCTGCTGCGGGGTGGGCGACATCAAGCTGGCGGTGCTGGTCACGGTGCTGGCGATGGTGGTGCTGTGGCTGATCCACCATCTGGTGAGCCCGGTCGCCGAGCGGATGCAGGACGACACCCGCGCGGACGACTAGAGCCCGAGCGCGCCCGACCGCCGGAACAGCCATCCCGGCGCCGGCCCGGGCCGCGCGGCGGACGAGAGGCTGCGCGCCTCGACCCGCGCGAAGCCGCATTTCTCGAGCACCCTGGCCGACGCGGGGTTGTCGGCAAAGACCTCGGCCGTCAGCCCCGCCGGCGCGTGGCGGGCGACCATCTCGGCGGCAAAGGCTCCCACGACCTCGGTCGCAAGCCCCTGCCCGGCGGCCTCGGGGGCCAGGAAGTAATAGACGCGCGGGGCCGCGCCCGCGCCGATCCCGATCGAGCCGATCACCCGCCCGTCGCGCTCGATCGCCGCCCGGAACGGTGGCACCCACGCGCCGGGCGGAAAGATCGCGTCGAACGCTGCCCGCCCCATGTCCGGGGCAAATAGGAACAGCATCCGCGCCACCTCGGGGCGGGTGGCGATGGCGTAAAGAGTGGACAGGTCCGCCGCCGCGACGCTGCGGATCAGCGTGCGCGGCGTGACGAGCCGGAAGGCGTCAGCCAACCGGCACCACCTTGATCGCCCCACCCGACGCCGACAGCGCGATCCGCCCCTGCGCGAGGCGCAGCGCATCGTTACCGAACACCTCGGCCCGCCAGCCGGTCAGCGCCGGCAGGTCGCGCCCGCCCGAGGCGATGGCGTCCAGCTCGGCCGACGACGCGATCAGCCGCGGCGCGACCCCCTCGGCGTCGGCCTTGGCCTTGAGCAGCACCCTGAGCAGCTCGGACAGCGCGCCGTTGCCCTGCCGCCCCGGCTCGTCGGGGGCGGGCTTCGGCAGGTCCGTCGCCTCGACCCCCGCCTTGACCGCGGCGAGGATGCCCTGCGCGATCTCGCCCCGGCGCGCCTCGCGCAGCAAGAGCCGCGACTTGGACAGGTCGTCGTCGGTCAGGGGCTTGGTCGAGGCCAGCTCGATCAGCGCGTCGTCCTTGAACACCCGCGAGCGCGGCACGTCGCGGGACTGGGCGTAGGTCTCGCGGAACTTCGCCAGCTCGCGCACCACGGCCAGGAACCGCGGCGAGCCCGAGCGTGTCCGCACCCGCTCCCACGCCTCGTCAGGGCGCACGATGTAGGTCTCGGGATCGACGAGCACCGCGGCTTCCTCGGCCACCCAGGGGGCGCGGCCGGTCTTGTCGAGCTGGGCGCGCAGGTATTCGTAAATCGCCCGAAGATGCGTGACGTCGGCCAGCGCGTAATCCGCCTGCGCGGCAGTCAGCGGCCGGCGAGACCAGTCGGTGAAGCGCGAGGACTTGTCGAGCGGCGCCTTGGCGATGCGCTTGACCAGCGTCTCATAGCCCGCCTGCTCGCCGAAGCCGCAGACCATCGCCGCGACCTGGGTATCGAACAGCGGCGTGGGGAACACGCCCGCGTCGTGGAAGAAGATCTCGAGGTCCTGCCGCGCGGCGTGGAAGACCTTGACCGTCGCCTCGTGGCGGAAGAGGTCGTAGAGCGGCTCGAGCGACAGCCCCTCGGCGAGCGGGTCGATCAGCACCGCCTCGCCCCCCGGCGCCTTCGGCCCCGAGGCCGGCGGCAGCGCCATCTGCACGAGGCAGAGCTTCGAGTAATAGGTTCGCTCGCGCAGGAACTCGGTGTCGAGCGTGACGTAGGGCTGGGACTTGGCCCGCGCGCAGATGTCGGCGAGCTCTTCGGTGGTGGTGATGATGCGCGGTTCGGCGGCCATCGTGGTCCTCTGGCTGGCGGGTCATCCGCCACATGGGGGGTGGCGGGCAGGCGTCGGGGCCGCGCGGCCCGCCATGCCTGGCGGAGCGGCCCCTCGGCCCGGCCCCGCGCACCGCGGGTGGGGCACAGGCACCGGCGCGGCAGGGGCCTGTCCGGCAGGACTGCGCGGGCCTCTGCCCAGCGGGGAAAGTATGTGGTCGGGGCGAGAGGATTCGAACCTCCGGCCTACGGTACCCAAAACCGTCGCGCTACCAGGCTGCGCCACGCCCCGGACCGCCGGTCTCTTATCCCGCAATGCGGCGGGGCGAAAGACGAAACCGCGCAGGCGCGGCGTCGCGGGGGGTCAGCGGCACGGGGCGGCGGCGCCGGCCTGCGGCACCGCCGGGTGGGTCAGCACCGCGCCCGGCCCAAGGCCGAGGCGCGCTGCCTCGCCGCCGCCGAGTTCGAGCACGAGCAGCCGGTCGGGGTCGGGATCGCCGGGAGCGGCGCCGGAAATGGGGGTCAGGTCCAGCGGCGTGGCCTGCGGGTGGACGTGACGCAGACGCCCGGCGGCATCGAAGAACAGCATGTCGAGCGGAATCAGCGTGTCCTTCATCCAGAAGCTCGCCGGCCGCGGGGTCTCATAGACGAAGAGCATCCCGTGACCGGGGGGCAGCGTCCGGCGGCCCATCAGCCCCTGCGCCCGCTCGGCGGCGTCGTCAGCGATCTCGACGGTGACCGGGATGGCGCGGCCCTCGGCGGTGGTGAGAAGTGCCGTGCCCGGCGCGCAGGACACGGCAAACGCCGCGGGCGCCCACAGCGTCAGCCCGGCGGCGAGCGCGCCCGCGCCGAGGCGCCCGGCGCGCCGCATCAGGCGACGACCGCGCGGGCCGCGGCCGAAAGCGTCGCCTGCGGCACGAGATGAAGATTGCGCAGCTCGGCGCTGGTCAGGCGACCATTGCCGCACCCGCCCGGCTGCCCGTTGCCCTGCGAGGACGGAGGCACGCCGCCGGCCGAGCCGTTGCCACCCTCGGTGAACCCGCCCTCGGCGCGCGCGACCGCACGATCCCACGCGAGGATCTGGGCCGCGATCGGGCCGCGGGGGCCGGGGACCATGCGCAGGCCCACCGCCTCACCGGGCGCGAGGTCGGCAAAGCCCCAGTGACGCAGCACCTCGATGTGCAGGAACACGTCGCCGCGTTGGCCGAAGACGTTGGCGAAGCCGAACCCCTTGGCCTTGTCGAACCATTTCACCCGCGCGGGCAGCAGCGGCAGCTCACCGAGCTCATGGGGCGGGAGGACCGCGAGGTCGGCGATCGGCGCCTGGCCCTGCGACGGCGGCGGCTCGATCGACAGCACCTGCGTCGCCTGACGGCCGCGCGCGGTGGTCATCGCCCGGACCTCGACCATGGCGCCCTCGGCGACCGAACTCTGCCCGAAGTTGCGCAGCACGTTGGCGTGAATCAGCACATCCGCGCCGCCCGCCGAATCAGCCAGAAAACCAAAGCCCTTGATCGGGTCGAACCACTTGATCGGTCCCTGCACGATCGCCGAGGGCTCGGCGGTTTCAGTATCCATCATCGTCCCTTCGCACGGCGGTGATGCAAAACGCGTCGTCGCCGCCAGATTGCAAATAATGCAGCATACCTGACCTAACGTCAACTCGCGGGCGGTGTCATTCACCTAAACGTATGACAATCGCAACGGGTCGATCTCGGCCGAGACAATATACCTAGGGTTGCAAGCGGGTCACATCCCATTCGGCGTGAACGGAGGGTCTCGCCCAACGGAAGCGGTCGTGCAAGCGGAACGCCCCGTCAGCCCAGAACTCGATCTCGAGCGGGGTGATGCGGAAGCCGCCCCAGAACGGCGGACGGGCCGGGTTGACCCCGTGCCGCAGCCCCTGGCGGGCGACCTCGGCCATCAGCGTGGCGCGGCTGTCGAGCGGCTGGCTCTGCCGGCTCGCCCAGGCGCCGATCCGCGATTGCAGCGCCCGGCTGGCGTAATAGGCGTCGGCCTGCGGCCCCGCCTCGCGGGTCACGGTGCCGCGGGCGCGCACCTGCCGGCGCAGCGATTTCCAGTGCATCACGAAGGCGGCGTTGCCCGTCGCGGCGATCTGGCGACCCTTGGCGCTGTCGTAGTTGGTGTAGAACACGAACCCGCCCGCGGGCCCGGTCTCGATGTCCTTGAGCAGCACCATCCGCGCGTCCGGCATCCCGTCCGCATCCACCGTCGCCAGCGCCATCGCGTTGGGATCGTTGATCTCGGTCGCCACTGCCTCGTCCAGCCACGCCCGGGCGATGGCGAACGGGTCGTCGCCGGCGAAAATTCCGTTGCGGTCGCTCATCTTGATGCCCTCACGGGTTTGGCATAATCCTCGCGTGAGTTGAGAGCGCGGGGAATGACTCATGTCAAGCGAGCGGACTGCGGGCGGGCTGATGGCAGGCCGGCGCGGCCTCATCATGGGGCTGGCGAACGACAAATCCATCGCCTGGGGCATCGCCCGCGCGCTGGCTGACCAGGGGGCGGAACTCGCCTTCTCGTACCAGGGCGAGGCGCTGAAGAAGCGGGTGGCGCCCCTCGCCCAGCAGCTCGGGTCCGACATCGTGCTGCCTTGCGACGTGGCCGACATGACCTCGGTCGATGCGCTGTTCGCCGAACTGGGTGAGCGCTGGGGCAAGCTCGACTTCCTCGTCCACGCCATCGGCTTCTCGGACAAGGAGGAGCTGCGCGGCCGCTACGTCGACACGAGCCGCGACAACTTCCTGATGACGATGGACATCTCCGTCTATTCCTTCACCGCCGTGGCCCAGCGCGCGGCCGCGATGATGCCGGACGGGGGCAGCCTGCTGACCCTGACCTACTACGGCTCCGAGCGGGTGATGCCGCATTACAACGTCATGGGCGTCGCCAAGGCCGCGCTCGAGGCGTCGGTGCGCTATCTCGCCGAGGACCTCGGCAAGGACGGCATCCGCGTCAACGCCATCTCGGCCGGGCCGATCAAGACGCTCGCCGCCTCGGGGATCGGCGATTTTCGCTACATCATGCGCTGGAACGAGCTGAACTCGCCCCTGCGCCGCAACGTGACCACCGAGGACGTGGGCAAGTCGGCGCTCTATCTGCTCTCGGACCTCGGCTCGGGTGTCACGGGTGAGACGCATCACGTCGACGCGGGCTACCACGTCGTCGGCATGAAGGCCGTGGACGCCCCCGACATCGACGCCACCGCCAACCGCAAGGCGGCCGAGTAACCCGCCTTGGCCAGCTCGGCCTTCGAGGCGCTGGCGCTCGACGGGGTGACCCTGCCGCAGCTGGCGCTGTTCGTCAGCACGCTGGCGGTGGCGATCCTGTCGCCCGGACCGGCGATCATCGCGGCCAGCCGCTCGGCGGCGGCGCGCGGGCGGCAGGCGTCGATGCCCTATGCGCTGGGGCTCGCCACGGGCGCCTCGCTCTGGTGCCTCTTCGCGCTCTTCGGGCTGACGGTGCTGTTCCGCGCCATGCCGCAGCTCTTCGTGGCGATGAAGCTTGCGGGCGGGGTCTACCTGATCTGGATCGCGGTGCAGATGTGGCGCCACGCGGCCGACCCGCTGGCGATGGGCGGCGAGACGGTCACCGGCCCCGGCTTCTGGCAGGGGATCGCGCTCAACCTCTCGAACCCCAAGCCCGCGCTCTTCTACGCCAGCGTCATCATGTCGATCTTTCCCGCCCTGCACGGTGCGGCGCCGGCGGTGATCTATCTCGTCGCGCTGTCGGTCGAGCTGAGTTTCTACGTCGCGGTGACCACGCTCATGGCCACGGGGCCGGTGCGGCGGCGATATATCGCGGCCAAGCCGTGGATCGACCGCATTGCCGGGGGGCTGATTGGTGCGCTAGGGGTGTCGCTGATCCTGCGTCACTAGACGCCCCCGCTTCTGCCCCCGCCCCCGACCCCGCCCCCGAGGAGACCATGGCCCGCACCCCCGCCACCGACCGCCTGCCGCACGAGCGCGGCTTTCACGTCAGCTGGGACCAGCTGCACCGCGATGCCCGCGCGCTGGCCTGGCGGTTGCAGGACAAGGCCCCGGCCGGGGGCGGCGAATGGCGCGCCGTGGTGGCGATCACCCGCGGCGGCATGGTGCCGGCGATGATCGTCGCGCGCGAACTCGACATCCGCACGATCGACACGATCTCGATCAAGTCCTACAAGGGCGACGGCGCCAAGGGCGTGCAGGGCGAGCTTCAGGTGCTCAAGTCCCCGGACGCCGATATGATGGGCGACGGCGAGGGCGTGCTGGTCGTCGATGACCTCGTGGACAGCGGCCGCACGCTGGAACTGGTGCGGCAGATGTATCCCAAGGCGCATTTCGCCACCGTCTACGCCAAGCCCAAGGGCCAGCCGATGGTCGAGACCTACATCACCGAGGTCAGCCAGGACACCTGGATCTTCTTCCCGTGGGACATGGCGCTGCAGTATGTCGAGCCCTATCGCGGCACCGACTGACGCCGCGCGCGCCTTGGTCCGCCACCTGCCCCACGACAACGGCCTGCTGCATCGTCTGTTCGAGCTGAGCCTCGGCGCCAAGGCGGTGTTCGCGGCCATCGAGGCGATGGCGGGCGCGGCGCTGATCTTCGTCCCGAACGCGGCGCTGCACCGCGGGATGATCTGGCTGACCCATGCCGAGCTGATCGAGGACCCCTCGGACCCGCTGGTGCGCCGCATCCTCGCCGCGGCGAGCCACATCGACGCGGGCAGCCAGCAGTTCTACGCGCTCTACCTGCTGACCCACGGGCTGGTGAAGCTGGCGGTGGTGACGCTGCTCGCGCGCGGGGTGGCCTTTGCCTATCCGCTGGCGCTCGCCGTGTTCGGCGGCTTCGTGATCTACCAGATGCACCGCTGGCAGATCAGCGGCTCGCCCGCGATGCTGGCGCTGTCGGCGCTGGACGCGGTGGTGATCGCGCTGACCTGGCGCGAGTGGCGGCTGGCCGGCCCCGGCAAGCTGCGGCACGGGTCCGGCCGGGCCTGACGGCGTGCCGCAATGCGAACGGCCGCCGGGTGAGCGGCAGCCGTCATCATCGTCTCGCGGGAGGGCTCAGGCCGTCGCCTTGCCCGTATCCGGCGTCTTCACCGACTTGTCGGTGCCGGGAATGTCGTCTTCCTGCTTGCCGTCCTGATGGGCCTGGTTCTTGCCCATGATGCGCTTGTTGCGCTCGGCCTCGTCGGGGGTGACGTGCTCGACGGGGTTATAGACGGCCGGGTTGTGCTTCATGCTCATGGCATCGCTCCGTTTGAATGGGACGCGACGGGGCCTCGCGGGCCACGAACGCCGCTGATGCCGGGTCAACCTTCCCAGGACCGCCACGGTTCCGACCGGAACCCGACCGCCGGATGAACGGTTCTGCCTCGGCAGGATGCCATTCCCAAGGGAGAGATCCGATGACCAAGGACATTCGCAGCCACGAGCTGGTCGAGGGCACCGACGAGGACGAGGCCGGCAAGATGAAGCAGCAGATGCGCATCGAGGAGGCGCAGCGCCTGCGCCGCCAGAACCAGGCCGCCGCCGCCAAGGCACCGAAGCCCGAGTAAGTCCCGGGCCGCTGCCCCTCAGTTCCCCCGCACGAACCGCGCCGCCCCTTCGGCGGCCCGGATCATCGCCTTGGACTTGTGCACGCACTCCATGAATTCGGCCTCGGGGTCGCTGTCGTAGACGACCCCGCCGCCGGCCTGAACGTAGAGCGTCTCGTCCTTCACCACCCCGGTCCTGAGCGCGATGCACATGTCCATTTCGCCATTCGCCGCGAAATAGCCGATAGCGCCGCCGTAGATGCCGCGCTTCTCCGGCTCGAGCTCGTCGATGATCTCCATCGCCCGGACCTTCGGCGCGCCCGAGACGGTGCCCGCCGGCAGCCCCGCGAGCAGCGCCGACAGCGCGTCCTCGCCCTCGTTCAGCTCGCCCACCACGTTCGAGGCGATGTGCATGACGTGCGAATAGCGCTCGATGATGAACTCTTCGGTCGGCCGCACCGTGCCGATCCGCGCCACCCGCCCCACGTCGTTCCGGCCCAGGTCGAGCAGCATCAGGTGCTCGGCCAACTCCTTTTCGTCGGCGAGCAGGCTCGCCTCGTTGGCGCGGTCCTCTTCCGGCGTCGCCCCACGCGGGCGGGTGCCGGCGATAGGGCGGATGGTCACCTCGCCGTCGCGGACCCGCACGAGGATCTCAGGCGACGCACCGACGATCTGGAACCCCCCCATGTTGAGGAAGAACATGAACGGCGAGGGGTTGGTGCGCCGGAGCGAGCGGTAGAGCGCGAAGGGCGGCAGCGGAAAGTCGATGGCCCAACGCTGCGAGGGCACCACCTGGAAGATGTCGCCCGCGCGGATGTAGTCCTTGGCGGCCTCGACCGCGGCGACATAGCCCGCGCGGGTGAAGTTCGAGCGCGGCTCGCCCACCGCGCCCCCCTGCCCCAGCGCCCGCGGCTCGGCCGGCTGCAGGTCGAGCGAGCGCAGCGCCTCCATCACCCGCTCGGCGGCCTGGGCATAGGCGGCCCGCGCCGGCACCGCCGGGTCGTGCCAGGCCGGCGCGCAGAGCGTCACCTCGCCCTTCACCCCGTCCAGCACCGCGACCACCGAGGGCCGCATCAGCATCGCGTCCGGCACCCCCAGCGGGTCCGGGTTCACGTCCGGCAGATGCTCGACCAGCCGGATCATGTCGTAGCCGAGATAGCCGAAGAGCCCCGCCGCCACCGGCGGAATGCCCTCGGGCATCTCGATCCGGCTTTCCGCGATCAGCGCCCTGAGGCTCTCGAGCGGCGGGCGCGGGTCGTCCTCGAAGCTTTCGGCATAGCGGGCCTGCCGGTTGATCCGGGCGCGCCCGTCGCGGCAGTCCCACACGAGGTCCGGCTTCATGCCGACGATGGAATAGCGCCCCCGCACCTCGCCGCCGGTCACGCTTTCCAGCATGAAGGACAGCGGCTGCGCCTCGGCCAGCTTGAGCATCAGGCTCACCGGTGTGTCGAGATCGGCGGCCAGCCGGATCGTCACGAGCTGGTTCTGCCCCGCCGCCCAGCCCTGCGCGAAGGCGTCGAAATCTGGCGCGAGGTCCATCACTGGATCCGGGCGTTGGCCGCGGCGATGGCGGGCGTGTTGATCGTCACCCCCAGCGTCGTCTGCAGCGCGCGGGCATAGGCCTCGAACACGTCGCCCTGCAGCGACTCGCCCAGCCGGCGCGAGACGCCGTCGAGCACCGGCGCAGCCTCGACCGTGCCGAGGTCGGCCGGGTGCACCGCGTCGAGCCGGATCACGAACACCCGCCCGTCGGCCTCGACCACGCCGGTGTCGCCCGGCGCCTTGAGGCGGAAGGCGGCGGCGGTCACATCGCCCGGCACGCCCTCGATCCCGGTGTCGCGCTCGACCGCGGGGGCCGGGGTCAGCGTCACCGGCAGGCCCGGCGCGGCAGCGCCGTCGGCGGCCGGCGCCATGCTCAGCTGCATCTCTTCCTCTTGCGCCAGCGCCTTGAGCTGGCGCCGGGTCTCGGCCGCGGTCCAGTCGTCGAGCACCGCGGTGCGAACCTCGGCAAAGGGCCGCAGCGTCGGCGGCACCACCGCATCGAGCCGCAGCGCGAATACGCCGCCATCGTCGAGCGGGTAGATCTGCGGGAAGTCCTTGTCGGTCAGCTGGGCGGCGCGCTCGCGGAAGCTCTGATACGCAGCGATCCCGCCCGCCGGGGTGTCGGCGGAAAAGTCGATGCTCCCCACCTCCATCGGCGTGTCCTTGGCCAGATCCTCGAGCGTCGCGCCCCCGGCGATCAGGTCCTCGAGCTGCGCGGCCTGATCCTCGATCAGCCGCTTGGCGCGGTCGGCGGCGGCCTCGGCGCGCAGGTCGGCCTGGGCCTGCTCGAACGGGATGTTCACCGGCTCGAGGATGGCGTTCATCGAGATCAGCGCCGGGCCGAGCGCGGTCTCGACCGGTCCCACCACGCCCGGCTGGTCGAGCGCGAAGACCGCGGGCCCGGCGGCGCCCAGCGCCGCCTCGGTCATCTCGCCCAGGTCGATGTCGGAAAGCTGCAGGCCGCGCTCGGCCGCGAGCTGCTCGAAGTTCGCCTGCCCCGCGTCGAGCCGCGCCTTGGCGGCCGTGGCTGCGGCGGCATCGGGATAGACGAGCTGCTCGACCATCCGCCGCTCGGGCTGCTGAAACTCGGCGATGCGCTGCTGATAGATCTCGCGCAGCGCGGCCTCGTCGAGTTGCACGGTGTCGGCCAGCATCTCGGGCGTGAGCCAGGCATAAGTGATCTTGCGGACCTCGGGGGCGGTGAACTCGGCCGCATTGGCCTGGTGCCACGCCTCGAGCGTCGCCTCGTCCGGCTGGGTGACCGGGCTTTTCAGCTGCGCGGGCGTCAGCTCGGCCCAGGACAGGTCGCGGGTCTCGAGCAGCCAGCCTGCGGTCCGGTCGCGCAGCGTCACCGGCGCGCCCAGCCCGCCGATGGCGGCGCGCTGCAGGATCATCCGCGCCTCGTCCATCCGCACCTGCTCTTCGAACGCCGCCGGAGTCAGCCCCTCGCGGCGCAGCAGGTCGATGTAGCGGGCGTTGTCGAAGTTGCCGCCCTGCCCCTGGAACCCGGGCGCCTGCGTCAGCTGGCGCAGCACCGCCTCGTCGCCGACCGACAGGCCGACCCGCCGCGCCTCGTCCTCGAGCGCCGCGGCGGTGAAGAGCCGAGCCTGCACGGTCTGCGGCAGGCCCATGGTGCGCGCCTGTTCGGCGGTGATGTTCTGCCCGGTCCGGGCGGCGAAGTCCTGCATCTCGGACCGGATGCCGCGCAGGTAGTCGTCGGTGCCGATGTCGGTATCCCCGACCGAGCCGATGCTGCCCACCGCCCCGCCCGAGAAGTTGCGCACGCCGAAGCCGCCGAGGCCCAGCAGCAGCATCCCCAGCAGGATCCAGACGATGGTGGATTTGCCCTTGGTTCGCAAACTGGTCATTCGGTCGCCCCCGTGCCCCCGTGTTCCTGCCGGCCGCGTCCGTGGCGGCCCGACCCGGGACGCCCTGCGCCCGGCCCGGCGTGTTTAGGCGCAGCCCGCCGGGCCGGCAAGGCCGCTTGCCGGGGGCGCCACCGCGGCCAGCCGCCGCCCCAGCGCGGCGATGCCGTCGGCGTCGGCGTTGGCAAAGGCGATGCGGACGTGGCGCGGCCCGTCGGGGTCGCCCTCGGGCATGAACATCGTCCCCGGCAAGAGCAGCACCCCCGCCTCGGCCACCAGCCGCCGGGCGAGCGTGGCCGAGCTTTCCGCGAACGGGTGCTCGACCCAGGCGAAATAGGCGCCGCAGCCCTTGACCCGCCAGCCCGGCAGGCCGGCCATGACCTGCGCCATCGCGTCCCGGCGGCGCAGGATCTCGGCCCGCTCGCCGGCCAGCCAGTCGCGCAGATGCGCCATCCCCCAGACCGCGCCGATCTGGCCCAGCTGCCCGGGGCAGATCGCCACGGTGTCGAGGAACTTCTCGACCTCGACCAGCCGCGCGGGGCTGGCGACCAGCGCCCCGACCCGGTGCCCGGTCAGCCGGAACGCCTTGGAGAAGCTGTAGAGCTGGATCAGCGTGTCGTCCCAGTCCGGGTCGGCGAAGAGCCCGTGCGGGGCGCCCTCGCGCGAGTCGAAGTCGCGGTAGGTCTCGTCGACCACCAGCGCCAGCCCGTGCGCGCGGGCAAGGTCGCGGAAGCCCGCGAGCACCTCGGCCGGATACTCGGCACCCGAGGGGTTGTTGGGGCTGACCAGCACGATGGCGCGGGTCCGGGGCGAGATCAGCGCGGCCGCCGCCTCGGGGTCCGGCACCATCCCCTGCCCGCAGCCCAGCGGCACGGCGCGGACGCCCTGCATGTCGAGCCACATCTTGTGGTTGAAATACCACGGCACCGGGATGATGACCTCATCCCCCGGCCCGGCGAGCGTGGCGATGGCGGCGGAGAAGGCCTGGTTGCAGCCCTGGGTGATGGCGACGTTCCCGGCCTCAACCCGGCCGCCGTAGGCGCTGGACCATTCGGCGGCGACCGCCTCGCGCAGGTCGGTGTTGCCGAGGACGGGGCCGTAGAGATGCGCCGCGGCTTGGTTCAGCGCGGCCTCGGCGATGGCCGCGCGCAGCGCCTCGGGCGGGGGATCGACCGGGGCGGCCTGGCTCACGTTGATGAGCGGCCGGTCGGGCGGAAAGCTGACCCCTTCGAGCCAGCGCCGCGCCTCCATCACCGGGGGGCGGAAGGTGGCGGCGAGGGCGGGGTTCAGGGGCAGCATCAGTTCGAGGCTCCGGGCGCAGCGAGGGGGGCGAGGTCGGTCAGGTCGGGTCGGGCGGGGGTCTCGCCCGAGGGCCGGGCCAGCGTCGGCGCCTGCCGCGTGGTGGCGGACAGCGGCAGCGACGGGAGTGACAGGTCTGGTGCGGGGCGCGGCACGTCGCGCGGCGGCGGGACGGGGGCGGCGCCGGGCGTGGCGGGCGAGGTGAGCGGGCGCGGGTCGGTGACGTCGGGGCGCGCGGGCGTGTCCGCAGCGGTCGGGTCAGCCTGCGGGGCCGCATCGGGCGCCGGTGACGCGGCCGCGGGGGTCGGTGCGGTATCCGTCGCCGCGGCGGGGCGGTCGGTGGACGCGTCCGGCGCGCGGCTCTCTGTTGCGACGTCCGCAGGGGCACCCGGATCGGGCGAGGCGTCCCGCGCGACGGGCGCGGGCAGCGGCTCGGCCGGGGCGCTGCGCTCGGGCAGGCGGTCGAGGCTCGGGACCACGACCTGACCGGGCGGGGCGACCGGGATGGGCGCCTCGGCCCCCGGCGCGGCCACGGGTTCGGGCGCGAGCGGGGCGGGCGCCAGCGGCCGGGGCGCCGCCGGTGCGTCGGTTTCGGCCGGGGCGCCGGCGGGGTCGGTGTCGGGCGCGACCGGCGCCGCACCCCCGTCCGTCGTGGGCAGTCCCGGCGGCCCCGCGGGCATCGCGGGGGCCCGCTGCGCCTCGGGCGGGCGCGGGCTGTCGTCGCCCGCGCGGCGGAACTCGGAGCCGACCGGCGAGGGCAGTTGCTCGGCCGCAGGCCCGTCCGAGGCGGGCGCGCCGCCCGACGGCGACGTCTGCGTGTCCGTCACCTCCGCCGAAGTCCCCGGCGGGGTCGCCGGGTCCGTGGGTGCTGCCGAGACCGGCGTTGAGGGAGACGCAACAGGTGCGGTGCCGGTGTCGGTGGCAGGGCTCGTCGCGGCGACGTTACCCGATGACGCCGCGTCCTGGGTGACCGGACCGCGGTCCGTCTCGACCGCCTCACCCGCCACTGGACCCTGCGCCGTCTCGCGGGGCTCAGCCGCCCCCGCCGTGTCCACAGCATCGCCCGCAGCAGGCGCGCCCGCCGTCCCCGACCCACCGGCCTCGAGGCCGGCCGCAGGCACCGCCTCCCGTTCCACCGGCGGCAGGGCCAGCGACAGCGCCGCCAGCGTCGCGGCGCTCATCAGCGTGCCATGCGCGAGACCGCGAAAAAATCCCATCGTCCGCCCTTCGCCTGCCCTGTCCGTCCAGCCGGCCTGACCGCGGCCCGTCAACCGGACCCGTCGCCTGCCCCAAGCGCTTGGCGGACCGACCCCGCGCCCCGTACGGGGGGCAGGGTTGACCCTGTGCGCCGCTTGAGAGCATCTATAGCCCACCGCAATCCGCGGGCCACCCCCCTTCGCGGGGCGGCGACGCCCCGCCCCTGCCACGAGCCCGCCATGACCGCCCCGGCCCCAGAACAGGCCCCCGCACCGGCCTCCGCACCGGCCCCCTCACAGGCCTCATCATCGCCCCCATCATCGGCCCCGACCGTCCGCCGCCAGCCCCTCGCCGCGGCACCCGGCCCGGACGCCCGGCCGGACGGGATGGCGCCCCCGTCGATCCTGATGATCGACAATTACGACAGCTTCACCTGGAACCTCGTGCACTACCTCGGCGAGGCCGGCGCCGCGGTCGAGGTCATCCGCAACGACGCCCTGACCGTGGCCGAGGCGCTGGCCCGCCGCCCCGCCGGCATCCTGATCTCGCCCGGCCCCAAGGCCCCGGCGCAGGCCGGGATCATCGTCCCGCTGATCCGCGCCGCGGCCGACGCGGGCGTGCCGGTGATGGGCGTTTGCCTCGGCCACCAGGCCATCGGCGAGGCATTCGGCGGCCGCGTCGTCCGCGCCGCGCGGATCGTCCACGGCAAGGTCGACGCGATCAGCCACGACGGCACCGGCCTTTTCGCCGGCCTGCCCT
The DNA here is from genome assembly GCF_012689545.1 of Paracoccus sanguinis. NCBI lineage: Bacteria > Pseudomonadati > Pseudomonadota > Alphaproteobacteria > Rhodobacterales > Paracoccaceae > Paracoccus > Paracoccus sanguinis. Next base: position 2,868,436 of record NZ_CP051542.1, on the reverse strand, counting down.
CGCCGCTCAGGGCCACGCGCTATCACTCGCTGACGCTCGAGCCCGAGACCCTGCCCGAGGTGCTGCGCGTCACCGCGACGGCCGCCGACGGCACCATCATGGGCGTCGCGCACCGCACGCTGCCGGTCGAGGGGGTGCAGTTCCATCCCGAAAGCATCCGGTCCGAGCATGGCCACGCGATGATCGCCAACTGGCTGCGCCGCTGCGGCAACGGGGCCGGCGCGCCGCTCAAGGAGACTGCATGACCGAGACGACCGACATCCGCCCGCTGATCGGCCTCGCCGCGTCCCGCCCCCTGACGGGCGAGGAGGCCGAGGCGGCCTTTGGCGCGCTCTTCGACGGCAAGGCCACCCCGGCGCAGATCGGCGGGCTCTTGATGGCGATGCGGGTGCGCGGCGAGACGGTGGACGAGATCGCCGCCGCCGCTCGCGCCATGCGCGCCCGGATGCACCGGGTGCGGGCGCCCGAGGGGGCGATGGACATCGTCGGCACCGGCGGCGACGGCAAGGGCACGCTCAACATCTCGACTGCGACGGCCTTCGTGGTGGCGGGCGCGGGGGTTGCGGTCGCCAAGCACGGCAACCGCAACCTCAGCTCGAAATCCGGCAGCGCGGACGCGCTGACGCACCTCGGGCTCGACGTGATGGGCGGCCCGGCCAGGGCGCAGGAGGCGCTGGACGCGGCCGGCATCTGCTTCATGATGGCGCCGATGCACCACCCGGCGATGCGCCACGTCGGTCCCGCGCGGACCGAGCTCGGCACCCGGACGGTGTTCAACATCCTCGGGCCGCTGACCAACCCGGCCGGCGTGCGCCGCCAGCTCACCGGGGCGTTCTCGGCCGACTGGCTGCGCCCGATGGCCGAGACGCTGCGCGACCTCGGCTCGAACGCGGTCTGGCTGGTCCACGGCGGCGACGGCACCGACGAGCTGGCGATCTCGGCCCCTTCGCGGGTGGCGGCGCTCAGGGACGGCGCGGTGACCGAGTTCGAGGTGGCGCCCGAGGACGCGGGCCTGCCCGTCCACCCGTTCGAGGAGATCGTCGGCGGCACCCCGGCCGAGAATGCCGCGGCGCTCAAGGCGCTGCTCGACGGCGCGCCCGGTGCCTACCGCGACGCGGTGCTGCTCAACGCAGCAGCGGCACTGCTGGTCGCGGGCCGGGCCGCCGACCTGCGCGAGGGGGCCGCGATGGCGCGCGAGGCGATCGACTCGGGCGCCGCGCGCGACCGGCTGGCGCGCCTCGCCGCCGTCACCGGCGCGCCGCCGGCCGAGGGCTGAACCCATGACCCGCGCCGAGGTCAACGCGCTCTGCGCCGCGCACCCCGGCGCCGGGGTCAGCGAGCCCTTCGGCGAGGGCCACGAGGTCTGGAAGGTCTGCGGCAAGATCTTCGCCATCGTCGGGACATCGACCGGGGCGGTGTCGGTCAAGACCGACGGGATCGAGACCGCCGAGCTGCTGATCGAGGCCGGCGTCGCCACCCGCGCGCCCTATCTGCACCGGAGCTGGGTGGCCCTGCCGCTGCACGCCGACCCGGACGAGCTGCGCCACCGCATTGAGGCCAGCTATCGGCTGATCCGCGCGAGCCTGCCGCGGCGGGTGCAGGCCGACTTGCCACCGCTCTGACGATGCCCACCCCTCCCGCCGCCTGGGCCCACCTGCCCTTCTTCGCCGACACTTGGCCTGCGATCCGCGCCCGCCTCGCGGCCGCCCCCTACCTGCCCGGCCCCGACCGCCTCTTCGCCGCGCTCGAGGCGGTCGCCCCGGCCGACGTGCAGGTGGTGATCCTCGGGCAGGACCCCTACCCCACGCCGGGCCACGCCAACGGCCTCGCCTTTTCGGTCAATCCCGGCGTCCGCCCGCCACGCTCGCTGGCCAACATCTTCACCGAACTGGCCGCCGACATCGGACAGGCGCCGCCCTCGGGCGACCTCACCGGCTGGGCGCGCCAGGGGGTTCTGCTTCTGAATACCTCGCTCAGCGTCGCGCCGGGCGCGGCGGGCAGCCATGCGCGCTGGGGCTGGGGGGCGCTCGCGCGGCAGGCGGTGGCCGCGGCGCAGGCGGAACGACCGCTGGCGTTCGTCCTCTGGGGCGCCCACGCGCAGACGGCGCTGGCCGGCCTGCCGCGGCCCGTCGACCTGACGCTCGCCAGCGCCCACCCCTCGCCGCTTTCGGCACGACGCGGGTTCTTCGGCTCGCGTCCTTTCTCGCGCGTCAATGCCTGGCTCACCGCCCGCGGCGAGCCGGGAATCGACTGGTCCGCGGGCGCCTGACCGCCCTTCCGTCCCCCGCCCGGCGCGGCTAGGGTGCCGGCATGGACATTCTCGACCGCATCAAGACCTACAAGCTCGACGAAATCGCCGCCGCCCGCGCCGCCCGCCCGCTGGCCGAGGTCGAGGCCGCCGCCCGCGCCGCCCCCCCGGTGCGGGGCTTCGCCGCAGCACTCGACCGCGCCGCCGCGACCGGCCCGGCGCTGATCGCCGAGATCAAGAAGGCCAGTCCCTCCAAGGGCCTGATCCGCCCGGACTTCGACCCGCCCGCGCTCGCCCGCGCCTATGAGGCCGGGGGCGCCGCCTGCCTGTCGGTGCTGACCGACGCGCCGTCCTTCCAGGGGGCGCCCGAGTTCCTCACCGCCGCCCGCGCGGCCTGCACCCTGCCGGTGCTGCGCAAGGATTTCCTCTATGACCCCTATCAGGTCGCCGAGGCCCGCGCCTGGGGCGCCGACTGCATCCTGATCATCATGGCCTCGGTCGATGACACCCTGGCCGCCGAGCTCGAGGACGCCGCCCGGCACTGGGGCATCGACGCGCTGATCGAGGTCCACGACGCGCCTGAGATGGAGCGGGCGCTACGTCTGCGCTCGCCACTGATCGGGGTGAACAACCGCAATCTCAAGACCTTCCACGTCGATCTTGAGACGACGCTTCAACTCGCGCCGATGCTGCCATCCGACCGCCAGCTTGTCTGCGAAAGCGGCCTCTTCACCCACGCCGACCTCGCCCGGATGATGGACGCCGGCATCCGCCGCTTCCTCATCGGCGAAAGCCTGATGCGGCAGGACGACGTGACCGCCGCGACCCGCACCATCCTCGGGGGCGATGCATGACGCTCACCCATTTCGACGCCGCCGGACAGGCGCACATGGTCGACGTCTCGGGCAAGGCCCCCACCCAGCGCGAGGCGGTGGCCGAAGCGGCCGTGGTCATGGCCCCCGAGACGCTGGCGCTGGCCACCGGCGGCGCCGCCAAGGGCGACGTGCTGGGCGTCGCGCGCCTCGCCGGGATCATGGGCGCCAAGCGCACCGCCGAGCTGATCCCGCTCTGCCACCCCCTCCCGCTCGACAAGGTGGCGGTCGAGCTGGTGCCCGACCCCGCCCTGCCCGGCGTGCGGATCACCGCGACCGCCCGCACCACCGGCCGCACCGGCGTCGAGATGGAGGCGCTGACCGCCGCCACCGTCGCCGCGCTGACCGTCTATGACATGCTCAAGGCGGCGCAGAAGGACATGCGGATCGAGGGGGTGCGGCTGCTCTCGAAGACCGGCGGCAAGTCCGGCAGCTTCCACGCGCCCGACACCGGCCCCGGGGCCGCGCCGTGAGCCTGCTGACGGTCGAGGACGCGCTGGCGCTGGTACTGGGCCTCGCCCCCGCACCGCAGGCCGAGGACGTCGACCTCAGCGACGCCGGAGGCCGGGTGCTGCTTTCGGACGCTGTGGCGCGGATCACCCAGCCGCCGTTCGATTCCGCCGCGATGGACGGCTATGCCCTGCGCGCCGCCGACCTGCCCGGCCCGCTGCCGGTGGTGGGCGAGGCCGCCGCCGGGCGCGCCCTCGCCGCCCCGCTTGCCCCCGGCACCGCGGCGCGGATTTTCACCGGGGCGCCGGTGCCCGAGGGCGCCGACCTCGTGGTGATGCAGGAACACGCCCGGCGCGAGGGCGACCGCGTCACCATCGCCGCGGCGCCCGGCCACGACAACATCCGCCGCCGCGGCAGCGACTTCGCCGAGGGCGACCGCCTCGCCGCCGGGCGGCGGCTGTCGGCCGCCGACATCGGCCTGCTGGCCGCGATGAACGTGCCGCGCGTGACCGTCGGGCGCGCTCCGGTCGTCGCGGTCCTCGCCGGCGGCGACGAACTCGTGCGCCCGGGCGAGGCCCCCGGCCCCGGCCAGATCGTCAGCTCGAACGACCTCGCTATCGCGGCGCTGGTGGCGGCCGCGGGCGGCGTGCCCCGCATCCTGCCGCTGGCCCGCGACAGCGAGGCCTCACTGCGCGCAGGCTTTGCCGCGGCGGAGGGGTCGGACCTGCTGGTGACGATCGGCGGGGCCTCGGTGGGCGATCACGATCTGATCGGCCGCGTCGCCGCCGATCTGGGGATGGACCGCGCCTTCCACCGCATCGCCATGCGCCCCGGCAAGCCGCTGATGGCCGGCCGGCTGGGTGAGATGGCGCTGCTGGGCCTGCCCGGCAACCCGGTCTCGGCCATCGTCACCGCGATCCTGTTCCTGCAGCCGCTGGTGCGGCGGATGCAGGGCGACGCCACGCCCGCCCCGCCCCTGCGCCACGGCCGGCTGGGCCGCGCCCTGGGGCCCGAGGGCGACCGCCAGCACTACCTGCGCGCGACGCTTTCGGACGGTCCCGACGGGGTGATCGTGACGCCGTTCGCCGACCAGGATTCGGCGCGGCTGTCGCTCATGGCCGAGGCGCAGGCGCTGCTGGTCCGCGCCCCCGGCGATCCGGCCCGCGAGGCGGGCGCGCCGGTCGCCTATATTCCGCTGCCGCGTTAACCGATCCTTCATGCGAATCGGCTTATCCGTTGACCTGAAAGGTGAACGGGTCTAGAACATTGGATGAACACGGCAGCCGAATGCGGGGGACGGGCCGACCATGCTGACGAGAAAACAGATCGAGCTGCTCGACTTCATCCAGACGCGGATGGCCCGCGACGGCGTGCCGCCGTCGTTCGATGAAATGAAACTGGCGCTGGACCTGCGCTCGAAATCGGGGATCCACCGGCTCGTGACTGCCCTCGAGGAACGCGGCTTCATCCGCCGCCTGCCCCATCGCGCCCGCGCGCTGGAAATCGTCCGCCTGCCCGACGCGCTGCTGCGCGACGAGGGTGAGGGGGCCGAGGGCGCCACGCCCGGCTTTGCCCCGCGGGTGATCGACGGCGACCGCCGCGCGAGCGTCGGCCGCCCGCGCGGGGCCATGGACATCGTCGATAGCCCTGCGGTCGAGTTGCCGGTGATGGGCCGCATCGCCGCCGGTGTCCCGATCGAGGCGATCTCGGAAGTCTCGCACCACATCGCCGTGCCCGGCTCGATGCTGACCGGGCGCGAACATCACTACGCGCTCGAGGTCCGCGGCGATTCGATGATCGAGGCGGGGATCAACGACGGCGACGTGGTGGTGATCCGCGAGCAGGACACGGCCGAGAACGGCGACATCGTCGTGGCGCTGGTCGAGGGTGCCGAGGCAACGCTCAAGCGCTATCGCCGCAAGGGCGGGATGATCGCGCTCGAGGCGGCCAACCCGGCCTACGAGACCCGGATGCTGCCCGAGGACAAGGTGAAGGTGCAGGGCCGGCTGGTGGGATTGATCCGCAGCTATTGAGGCGGAATCCGTTGCCAGGACGCGGCTGTTTGTACGCAGGCCCTCCCACACCGAAGGGCACGCGGGACGTCAGGCTAGCTAGATAGCGCCGACAGCCTCCCGCGTTCCCGACCGCCTTCCCATTTGAAAGTTCGGCTCCCGCTTGGTCTGCCTGCCCAACCGCCTCAACGGAGCGGCGGCGAGCCGCGATCGGGAGAGATGCCGCTCAGCTCGAGGAACTCAGGCGGTGCCCGGCCCAGCAGCTCCTCGGCCAGATCGCGGCCCATCGCCACGCCATCGGCGGACGAGCCCTCCCGTGTGCCGGTGATCGAGATCGACCCGTCCGGCAGCAGGATCTCGCCCCGCAGCATCAGCCGGTCGCCGTCGAGTTCGGCAAGCCCCGCGATGGGGGTCTCGCACGATCCGTCGAGCCGGCGCAGAAAGGCGCGCTCGGCCTCGACCCGCAGCGTCGTCGACTGGTCCGAGATCGCCGCCAGCAGCGCACCGGCCCGTGTATCGTCCGCCCGCCGCTCGACGCCGATGGCGCCCTGCGCCACGGCGGGCAGCATCTCCTCGGGCGAGATGCGGCTTTTCACCACATCCAGCATTCCCAGCCGGGTCAGCCCCGCCATGGCGAGAAACGTCGCCTCGGCCACCCCTTCCGCAAGCTTGCGCATCCGCGTCTGGACGTTGCCCCGGAACTCGACCAACGTCAGGTCGGGCCGCCGATGCGCCAGCTGCGCCCGCCGCCGGAGGCTCGACGATCCGACGACCGTTCCGGCCGGCAGCGCCGAAATCGAGTCCCACCGCGCGCTCACGAATGCGTCGCGCACATCCTCACGCGGCAGATAGCAGTCGATCACCAGCCCGTCCGGCTGCAGCACCGGCATGTCCTTCATCGAGTGCACCGCAATGTCGATCCGCGCGTCGAGCAGCGCGTCCTCGATCTCGCGGGTGAACAGCCCCTTGCCCCCGATCTCGCGCAGCGGCCGGTCGAGCACCCTGTCGCCGGTCGTCTTGATGACAACGATTTGAAAGGCGTTCTCGGGCAATCCATGCGCCGCGGCCAGCCGGTCACGCGTCTCATGGGCCTGCGCCAGCGCAAGCGCCGAGCCGCGGGTGCCGATCCTCAACGGCGCATCGGGGGTGGGATGGTCGATCATGGCCGCGGGTTACCCTCGCCCGGCGCGGTTGACAACCGCTGAGGTGCGGCGCGGGCGACGTGAGGGGAAACGGTAATCCGCGAGCGTTGCCTTAAGCCTCCTCACAACCCTTACTCGGGTTCAGTGATCCCGCGGCGGCGTTGAATTCTTGCTTTGGCGTCGATTGGTTTTCAGGTGCAGCTGCTCCCTTCGGTGCCACTCACTTTCCAAGCGTGCAACCCTGTTCGTGACGCGGGTAGGGAGCAAACAATCCGCTCAAGCGGAGCCTAAGAAGCCCATCTAAAATGTTCGCTGACCACGCTGTGTGACAAGATATGCGCGACGTACTGACGACCAGTTTTAGTCGTTGGGTTGGCCGCGGCGATTCAACGCGCGCGATGAACCTTTGGCTCCTATGCCAGCACACTGCCGAACGGCGGATTGTAGACTGCAGCGAGCCTCGGAAGCTCACTGCATATGAAACGATGTCATTCGCTAGCCGCGGGCGGTGCGCAGATACTGCGGCGGTGACGGCATCCCCCAGCGGGCGAGCGCCAGCGCCAGCCCCCATCCGCCGCGCGGCGAATGATCGGGGCGCGCTGGTCGGGGTAAAAATCCGCAGGGGCGAGGTTCACGCCGCGGTCGTCGAGCCCGGCAAAGAGCTGGCGCATCGCCTCTTGCGGGCGGCGGTGGGTGTAGAGGTTGCACATCCGGCGCGGCCTCCCTGGCCCGGTGCGGGGTGGCGGCATGGTGGGCGGTGAGGGGCTCGAACCCCCGACATCTTCGGTGTAAACGAAGCGCTCTACCAACTGAGCTAACCGCCCGCGCCGCCGCTTATGCGGCGCCAAGCTGGTGCGCGCAAGCGCGCAGGGCCGCGCCCGTTCGGCAAGGGCGATTGCCGGGCGTCGGGAAAGCCCTATGCTTGGCCCTCCAGCCGCCCGGATGGTTCGCCGATGCCGCCCACGACCACCAGCTACCGCACCATCAAGGCCGACCTCCTGACCCGCATCCAGGCCGGCGAGTTCCCGCCCGGCACCCGCCTGCCCGACGAGATCGACCTGGCCGAGCGCTTCGGCGTCGCCCGCACCACCGTCGCCCGCGCCATGCGCGAGCTGGTCGAGGACGGCCTGATCGAGCGGCGGCGCAAGGCGGGGACCCGCGTGAGGCTCGCCCCCTTGAGGCAGGCGCGGGTCAAGATTCCGCTGGTGCGCGACGAGATCGGCGAGATGGGGGCGGATTACGGCTACCGGCTGCTGCACTCAGCCATCACCCCGGCCCCTCCCGAGGCTCAGGTGCGGCTGAAGATCGGGGCGCGGACCCGGGTGCGCCATCTCGTGTGCCTGCACCTGGCCGACGGGGCGCCCTATCAGTTCGAGGATCGCTGGATCAACCTGGCCGCCGTTCCCGACGCCGCCGAGGCCGATTTCACCGAGAGCGGCCCGAACGAGTGGCTGGTCGGCAAGATCCCCTACAGCAGCGCCGAGATCGCCTTTTGCGCCGCCGAGGCCGACGCCGAGCAGTCCGCCGCGCTGGGGTGCGCCGAGGGGGCCGCGCTGTTCTGCATCGAGCGGCGGACCCAGTGGCAGCGGCGGGTGCTGACCTGCGTGCGGCTCGCCTATCGGCACGGCCACCGGCTGATGACGCGCTACTGACCGCCGCCGCAGGGTATCTGGGCCGGAAAGAAGCGCGGGTTTCGCGCCTCAGCCGTCCCGCAAGGGACGCACGGCGGCGCGGTAGGCGGCAGTGATCGCCTCGCGGTCCACGTGGCGGCCGCCGCGGACCATGTGGCGCCCGCCCGACCAGACATCGGCCACCATCTCGGTGCCGCCGGCCATGGCGAAGCTGTCGAGGATCGTGTCGCCCGTGAGCCCCTCGAGGTCCGGGTGGGTCATGTCGAGCACGAGGAGGTCTGCCGGCTCGCCCACGGCGATCACCCCTGTCCCGCGCCCCGCCGCCTGGGCCCCGCCCCGCGCGGACGCCTCGAAGATGCGGCGCCCGGTGGACTGCTCGGCCGTGGCGAGCGCGGCGCGGGAGTGGTCGCGCAGGCGCTGGCTCGTCTCGAGCTGTCGCAGCTCTTCGGCCAGCGAGATGCGGATGTTGCTGTCCGAGCCGAGCGAGATCGCCCCCCCCGCCCCCATCCAGCGCACCCCGTCGAAGATGCCGTCGCCGAGGCTCGCCTCGGTCAGCGGGCAGAGGCCGGCGACCGCGCCGGTGCGGGCCAGCGCGGTGGTCTCGGCCGGGGTCATCTGGGTGAGGTGGATCAGACACCAGCGCGGCGAGAGGTCGAGATGGTCGAGCGCCCATTCGACGGGCCGGGCGCCATAGGCGGCGCGGACCTCATCGACCTCGGGGATCTGCTCGGCGAGGTGAATATGGATCGGGCCGTCGGTGAGCGCGGCAAGCGGGGCGAAATCCTCGGGCGCGACCGCGCGCAGCGAATGGGGGGCGACGCCGACGCGAGCGTCGGGCAGCGGCGCGAGCGCCCGGGCCGCGGCCTCGACCAGCCGGGCGTAGCGCTCGGGGTCGTTGCCGAAGCGCAGCTGCCCGCCCGCCAGCGCCCGCCGGTCGCAGCCGCCGAAGCGGTAGAGCACCGGCAAGAGCGTCAGGCCCATGCCCGACGTCGCCGCCGCCGCCGCGATTCGCGCCGACATCTCGCCCAGATCCGCGTAGGGCTGGCCGCCCGGGGCATGGTGCAGGTAGTGGAACTCGACATGGCTGCCGAAGCCCGCCTCGAGCATCTGCATCTGCACGAAGGCGGCGATGGCCTCGACCTGCGCGGGGGTGATCGTCTCGAGAAAGCGGTACATCAGCGCCCGCCAGGTCCAGAAGCTGTCCTCGCCCGCGCCCCGCCGTTCGCTCAGGCCCGCCATGGCGCGCTGGAACGCGTGCGAGTGGCTGTTGGCGGGCGCCGGGACCAGCACGCCCGCCCGGTGATCGCCGGGGGCTGCCGGCCCCTGCCCCACCGCGGCGATGCGCCCGTCGGGCCCGAGCGTGATCCGCACATCCCGGGCCCAGCCCTCGGGCAGCAGCGCCTCGGCAGCGTGAAGGTGGGCCATCGCGGGAACCTCGCTTGACAGGAATATGCGTAGTCATAATACTCGACACCGACGACGCGACAAGCCCGGGAATCGCTGCCCGGGGCCTGGGGGCCGAATGATCCTGACCGACGCGACCGTGGCCGAGGCCGCCCTGACCCCCGAGGGGGTGGGCTTCACCGTCACCGAGGGGCAGGCGATCGCGCTCGACGGCGACCGCATCGCCTGGGTGGGGCCGGCGTCGGACGCGCCCGAAGGGCCGCGTCAGAGCCTCGGCGGGCGGCTGGTGACGGCCGGGCTGATCGACTGTCACACCCATCTGGTCCACGGCGGTGACCGCGCGGTCGAGTTCGACATGCGCCTGAACGGCGCCGCGTACGAAGAGATCGCGCGGGCCGGCGGCGGCATCCTGTCCACGGTCCGCGCCACCCGCGGGGCGTCGGACGCGGCGCTGCTCGACTCGGCGCTGGCCCGCGCCGACCACCTGATCGCCGAAGGCGTCACGACCATCGAGGTCAAGTCGGGCTACGGGCTCGACGTCGAGACCGAGCTGCGGATGCTGCGCACCGCCCGCCGGATCGCCGCCGAGCGGCCGGTGCGGATCGTCACGACCTGGCTCGCCGCCCACGCGCTGCCGCCCGAGTACAAGGACGACCGCGCCGCCTATCTGCGCGAGGTCGGCATCGACGGGCTGGCCGCCGCCCATGCCGAGGGGCTGGTCGATGCGGTGGACGGGTTCTGCGAGGGGATCGCCTTTTCGGTGGCCGAGATGGAGCAGCTGTTCGACGCGGCGGACCGGCTCGGCCTGCCTGTCAAGCTGCACGCCGAGCAACTGTCGGACCTCGGCGGCGCGGCGATGGCGGCGCGGCGCGGGGCGATCTCGGCCGACCATCTGGAACATCTCGGCGCCGACGGGATCGCCGCGATGGCCGACAGCGGCACGGTCGCGGTGATGCTGCCCGGCGCCTACTACACGCTGCGCGAGACGCAGGCCCCGCCCATCGCCGCGCTGCGGACGGCGGGGGTGCCGATGGCGCTCGCAACCGACTGCAACCCCGGCACCTCGCCCCTGACCTCGCTGCTTCTGACCATGAACATGGGCGCCACGCTCTTCCGCATGACCCCGGCCGAGTGCCTCGCGGGCGTCACCTCCCACGCCGCCCGGGCGCTGGGGCTGGACGACCGCGGCCGGATCGCGCCGGGGCTGCGCGCCGATCTGGCCGTCTGGAACGCCGCACACCCGGCCGAGCTGAGCTACCGCATCGGCTACAACCCGCTTCACGCCCGCATCTTCGGAGGCGACCTTGCCTGACACGCTGACCCTCACCCCCGGCGCGGCCACCCTCGCCGATCTCGAGCGCATCTGGCGCGAGGGGCTGGCGGTCCGGCTCGACCCCTCGGCCCGCGCGGGGATCGAGGCGTCGGCCGCCCGGATCGCCGCGGCGGCCGCCGGGGACGCGCCGGTCTACGGGGTCAACACCGGCTTCGGCAAGCTCGCCTCGGTCCGCATCGCGCCCGAGGACACGGCGACGCTGCAGCGCAACCTGATCCTGTCGCATTGCTGCGGTGTGGGCGCCCCCATCGAGACGCCGACCGTGCGGCTCATCATGGCGCTGAAGCTGTTGAGCCTCGGGCGCGGCGCGTCGGGGGTGCGGCCGGTGCTGGTCGAACTGCTCGAGGCGATGCTGGCGCGCGGCGTGACGCCGGTGATCCCGGCGCAGGGCTCGGTCGGCGCGTCGGGCGACCTCGCGCCGCTGGCCCACATGGCGGCGGTGATGCTGGGCGAGGGGCGCGCGATCCATGACGGGCGCGAGATGGGCGGCGCCGAGGCGCTGGCCGCCGCGGGCCTCTCTCCCGTCGCGCTGAGCGCCAAGGAGGGGCTGGCGCTGATCAACGGCACCCAGGTCTCGACCGCCTTCGCGCTGGCGGGGCTCTTCGACGGGTTCCGCGCGGCGCGGGCGGCGCTGGTCGCCTCGGCCATGTCCACGGACGCGATCATGGGCTCGACCGCGCCCCTGCTGGACGAGATCCACACGCTGCGCGGCCACCGCGGCCAGATCCTCGCCGCCCGGGTGATCCGGGGGCTGATGGAAGGCTCCGAGATCCGAGAGAGCCACCGCGAGGGCGACCAGCGCGTGCAGGACCCCTATTGCATCCGCTGCCAGCCGCAGGTCACGGGCGCCTGCCTCGACGTGCTGTGGCAGGCCGCCCGGACGCTCGAGGTCGAGGCCAACGCCGCCACCGACAACCCGCTGGTGCTGTCGTCGTCGGGGCGGATCGTCTCGGGCGGGAACTTCCACGCCGAGCCGGTGGCCTTCGCCGCCGACCAGATCGCGCTGGCGCTGGCCGAGATCGGCGCGATCAGCCAGCGCCGCATCGCGCTGATGGTCGACCCGGCGATGAACTTCGGCCTGCCCGCGTTCCTGACGCCCGAGCCGGGGCTGAACAGCGGGCTGATGATCGCCGAGGTCACGAGCGCCGCGTTGATGAGCGAAAACAAGCATCTGGCGAACCCTTGTTCGACGGATTCGACCCCCACCAGCGCCAATCAGGAAGATCACGTCAGCATGGCCGCGCACGGCGCGCGGCGGCTCGCGCGGATGAACGCGAACCTCGCCCATATCGTCGGGATCGAGGCGATCTGCGCCGGGGCCGGGCTCGACGCGCGCGCACCGCTGGCCACCTCGGCGCCGCTGGCCCGGGCGCTGGCCACGCTCCGCGAGGTGGTGCCGCCGATGGGTCAGGACCGCTATCTCGCGCCCGAGCTGACCGCCGCGGCGGGGCTGGTCGCGGGCGACGCGCTGGCCGAGGCCGCGGGCGGCTGCGAGGCCGTCCGGCCCGGCGCCTGGGCCGAGGGTTGGGGGGCATGAGCGGGCCCTTGGCCGGGCTGCGCGTGCTTGACCTGACGCGGGTGCTCGCGGGGCCGTTCGCGACTGCGATCCTGGCCGATCTGGGGGCCGAGGTGGTCAAGCTGGAACCCCCGTCTGGCGACGACTACCGGGCCATCGGCCCGTTCCGCGACGGGGAATCGGCGCTCTTCGCGCTGACCAACCGCGGCAAGCGCTCGGTGGTGGTGGACCTCAAGGCGCCCGAAGGGCAGGCGCTGGCGCGCCGGATGGCCGCGGGCTGCGACGTGGTGGTCGAGAACTTCCGCCCCGGCGTCGCCGCGCGGCTGGGCCTCGGCGCCGAGGCGCTGCGGGCCGAGAACCCGGGGCTGGTGGTCTGCTCGATCTCGGGCTTCGGCCAGTCGGGGCCGGACACGGCGCTGCCCGCCTATGACATCATCGTGCAGGCGCTCTCGGGCTGGATGGACGCGACCGGCGAGGCCGGCGGCGGCCCGCTGAAGGTCGGCGAGGCCTTGGGCGATGTGGCGGCGGGGCTTTACGCCGCGATCGGCATCCTCGCGGCGCTGGTCGGGCGCGGGCGCACCGGCGAAGGCGCGGTGCTCGACGTGGCGATGCTCGACTGCCTCGTGGCGATGCTGCCGACGAGCCACGCGCTGCACCTCTATGCCGGGCAGAGCGTCGCGCGGGTGGGCAACCGGCACCCGCTCTCCACTCCCTTCGGCGGCTACCGCACGGCCGACGGGCACGTGATCATCGCGGTGCTGGGCGCGCGGCAGTTCGCGGCGCTCTGCCGGCTGGTCGGGCGCCCCGAGGCGGCCGACGACCCGCGCTTTGCGACCGATGAGGGGCGCACGGCGCATGAGCCCGAGATCCGGGCGCTGATCGAGGCGTGGTCGGCGCAGCGTTCGACCGACGATGCGGTGGCGGCGCTGCGGGCGGCGGACATTCCGGCCGCGCCGATCCTGACGCTCGCGGGGCAGCTGGCCTCGGCCCACGCGCAAGCCCGCGACCTGGTGGCCGAGCTGCCGCATCACCGGCTGGGCCGCGCCCCGGTGGTGGGCCAGCCGCTGCGCTTCGATGGCGCAAAGCCCCTCGCCCCGACCGGCGCGCCCGCGCTGGGCGCGGACACCCGCGCGGTGCTCGACGGGCTCGGGCTCAGCGCGGACCAGATCGCCGGGCTGGTCGCGGCCGGCATCGTGCAGGAGACGCAAGCATGAGCGCACACACCCACCGGCTGGCCGAGGGCGAGGCCGCCTTCCTTGACGTGCTCGCACGCTTCTGCGCCGAGGAGATCGCGCCGAAGGCCGCGGCCACCGACGACACCGGCGCCTTCGTCCACGACCAGCTTTCGGCGCTGGCGGGGATCGGGATGATGGGCGCGAACCTGCCCGAAGAGTGGGGCGGGGCGGGCATCTCGGCCCCTGCGCTCTTCGAGGCGGTGGCGATGGTCGCGGGGGCCTGCGGCTCGACCGTTTCGGCGCTGACGGCGCATTACCTCGCCACCGACTCGGTCCTGATCGGCGCCGACGACGCCCTGCGGGCCCGCATCCTGCCGGCGGCGGCCGAGGGGCGGGCGCTCGGCGCCTTCGCGCTGACCGAGCCGAATGCCGGGTCCGACCCCGCCGACATGAAGACCCGCGCCACGCGCGAGGGCGACGGCTGGCGGATCAAGGGCCGCAAGTGCTTCATCTCGAACGGGGGCGTCGCGGATTTCCTCGTCGTCTATGCGGTCACCGACCCGGCGGCGGGCCACCGCGGCATCTCGGCCTTCGTGGTCGAGAAGGGCACGCCCGGCCTGACCCCCGGCCGGGTCGAGCAGACCATGGGCCTGCGCGGCGGCCATGTCTGGGAACTCGACCTCGACCTGACGGTGCCTGACGCCAACCGCCTCGGCCCCGAGGGCAGCGGCTTTCGCACCGCGATGGCGGTGCTGGACAACGGCCGGATCGAGGTCGCGGCGATGGCCGTGGGCATCGCCCGCGCGGCGCTGGCGGCGGCGCGGGACTGGGCGAAGTCGCGCATCATCGGCGGCGCGCCTCTGGCCCAACGGCAGGGCATCCAGTGGATGCTGGCCGACATGGCCACCGACCTCGCCGCCGCCGAGCTGATGGGCCACGAGGCCGCCCGCCAGCGCCAGGCGCTGCACGACGGCACCGGCGGGCGCTTCGGCATGGCCGCGAGCCAGGCCAAGCTCTTCGCCTCGGAAGCCGCGGGGCGGATTGCCGATGCCGCGCTGCAGATCCACGGCGGCTACGGTTTCACCCGCGACTTCCCGCTTGAACGCATGGTCCGCGACCTGCGGATCATGCGCATCTACGAGGGATCGTCCGAGATCCAGCGCAACATCATCGCCGGCCGACTGCTCGCCTGAAAGGACCGCCCCATGACTGAGACGCGACCCACGAACCCGCGCCACAACGCCCGCGACATCTATCCGGCCACCGGCACCGAGATCAGCGCGAAAAGCTGGCTGACCGAGGCGCCGCTCAGGATGCTGATGAACAACCTGCACCCGGACGTGGCCGAGAACCCGCATGAGCTGGTCGTCTATGGCGGCATCGGCCGCGCCGCCCGCACGTGGGAGGATTTCGACAGGATCGCCGCCAGCCTGCGGGCGCTCGACGAGGACCAGACGTTGCTCGTCCAGTCGGGCAAGCCGGTCGGCGTGTTCCAGACCCACAAGGACGCCCCGCGGGTGCTGATCGCCAACTCGAACCTCGTGCCGCACTGGGCGACGTGGGAGCATTTCAACGAACTCGACCGCAAGGGTCTGGCCATGTACGGGCAGATGACGGCGGGCTCGTGGATCTACATCGGCACCCAGGGCATCGTGCAGGGGACGTACGAGACGTTCGCCGAGGCCGGGCGGCAGCATTACGGCGGCGACCTCAAGGGGCGGTGGATCCTGACCGCGGGCCTCGGCGGCATGGGCGGCGCGCAACCGCTCGCGGCGGTGATGGCCGGGGCCTGCTGCCTCGCCGTCGAGTGCGACGAGACCCGCGCCGATTTCCGCATCCGCACCCGCTATTGCGACGAAAAGACCCACAGCCTCGACGAGGCGCTGGCGATGATCGACCGCTGGACCAAGGCCGGTGAGGCCAAGTCGGTGGCGCTGATCGGCAATGCGGCCGAGGTGTTCCCCGAGATCTTCCGCCGGATGCAGGCGGGCGGCATGCGCCCCGACATCGTGACCGACCAGACCTCGGCCCACGACCCGCTGCACGGCTATCTGCCGCTGGGCTGGTCGGTCGCCGAATGGCGCGCCCGGCAGGAGACCGAGCCGCAGGCGGTCGAGCACGCCGCCCGCGCAGCGATGAAACAGCACGTCGCGGCGATGGTGGATTTCTGGAACGCGGGGGTCCCCACCGTCGATTACGGCAACAACATCCGGCAGGTGGCGCTCGAGGAGGGGCTCGAGAACGCCTTTGCCTTCCCCGGCTTCGTCCCCGCCTACATCCGGCCGCTCTTCTGCCGCGGCATCGGGCCGTTCCGCTGGGCGGCGCTCTCGGGCGACCCCGAGGACATCTACAAGACCGACGCGAAGATGAAGGAGCTGTTCCCCGAGAACGCCCATCTGCACAAGTGGCTCGACATGGCGCGCGAGCGCATCGCCTTCCAGGGCCTGCCCGCGCGGATTATGTGGATCGGCCTGGGCGACCGCCACCGCGCCGGATTGGCGATCAACGAGATGGTCCGCAATGGCGAGCTGAAGGCGCCGGTCGTGATCGGCCGCGACCACCTCGATTCCGGCTCGGTGGCCAGCCCCAACCGCGAGACCGAGGCGATGAAGGACGGCTCGGACGCGGTCTCGGACTGGCCGCTGCTCAACGCGCTCCTGAACACCGCGAGCGGCGCGACCTGGGTCTCGCTGCATCACGGCGGCGGCGTGGGGATGGGGTTCAGCCAGCACTCGGGGATGGTGATCTGCTGCGACGGGTCCGAGGACGCCGACCGGCGCCTCGCCCGCGTGCTGTGGAACGATCCGGCCACGGGCGTCATGCGCCACGCCGATGCGGGCTACGACATCGCGCTGGATTGCGCGCGCGAGCATGGGCTGAACCTGCCCGGCATCCTCGGATGAGGATCGTCCGCCGCGCCGAGCTGACCGGGCAGCCGTGGCGGAACGGCGGCGGGGTGACGTGGCAGATCGCCGCCGGCCCCGAGGGCGCGGACGTGGCAGCCTTCGACTGGCGATTGAGCATGGCCGAGGTCGCCGCGGACGGGCCGTTCTCGGCCTTCCCCGGCATCGACCGGACGCTGACGCTGATCGAGGGCGCGGGTCTGACGCTCGACTTCGGCGGGGCAGTCGTGCGGCTCGCGCCGGGCGACGCGCCGCTGAGCTTTCCGGGCGAGGCGCCGGTGACGGGGCGGCTCACCGCCGGGCCTGTGATCGACCTCAACGTGATGACCCGCCGCGGGGTGGTGGGCCACCACGTCGTGCCGCTGGCCGCGGCCGAGGCCGTGCCCGCGGGGACGGTGGCGCTGGTGGCGCTCAGCCCCCAGCCGGGACCGGCGGGCGGCGCGGGGCTCGCCCCCGGCGACACGCTGCTGGCCGATCCGGCGGGCGGTTTGGACGGATTGGCGGCAGCCGGCCCCGCGCTGGCCGTCGTCCTGCGGCCGGCCCGCCCGCAACGCTGGATTTCCGGTGCGGCCGACGCTTAGATCGGCCCGCCACATCAGCGGCGCCCGCCGGGCAGGACGCCGCGTTCAACCCGCCCGACAGGAGAGGACCGACACCATGACCATCCGCACCACCCTGCGCGCCGCGCTGCTGGGCGCCGCGACGCTCGCCTTTGCCGCCACCGGCGCGCTGGCCGACCAGCTCGCCGACATCAAGGCCGCGGGCAAGATCGTCACCGCGACCGACATGCACTACGCCCCCTTCGATATGCTGAACAACGGCACCTACGAGGGCATGACCAAGGACCTGTTCGACGAGGTCGCCAAGGAAATCGGCGTCGAGCCGGTCTATCAGGACATCCCCTGGACGGCCGAGCTGCCGGGCCTCGAGGTCGGCAAGTTCGACATCGTGATCGCGCCGGTCACCGTGACGGCCGAGCGGCTCGAGCGCTACACCTTCACCCCGCCGATCGCCGACGCGACCGTGTCGCTGGTCAAGGCGGCGTCGAACAAGGACCTGACCAAGCCCGAGGACATCAAGGGCAAGACCGTCGGCGTCCAGCAGGGCACCGCGCAGTTCCGCCAGCTCGACGCCTATGGCAAGGAGCTGGGCGGCGTCACCGTCAAGGAATACGGCACCACCGACGAGGCCTATGCCGACCTCGCCGCGGGCCGGCTGGACGCGGTCGCGGGCTCGCTGCCGAACCTGACCTATCTGGTGAAGAACCGCCCCGAGACCTTCGCCCTCTTCGAGCCGGCGCAGTTCGGCAAGCCCAGCTACTTCGCCTGGGTGCTGCGCAAGGGCGATGAGACCGAGAGCTTCCGCAAGGCCATCGAGGACGCGATGAAGAAGATGACCGCGGACGGTCGCGTCAAGGCGATCCAGGAAAAGTGGCTCGGCGCCTATACCGAGCTGCCGATCGAGCCGACCGCCAACTGATCGCGTGAACCGGCCGGGCGGGACAACCGCCCGGCCGCCTGCTTCCTTCGCTGACGGGCGCCCATGTTCTCGGTCCAGACCTTCCTCGACGCCTTCCTGCCGCTCGCCTGGGCGGCCCGGCAGACGCTGCTCGTCTCGGTCCTCGGCATCGCGCTGGGGCTGGTGATCGGGGTCGCGGTCTGCGCCATGCGGCTGGCCGGCTCGGGCGTGCTGCGCTGGATCGGGGCGCTGTGGGTCAGCTTTCTGCGCGGGGTGCCGCTGCTCGTGCAGCTTCTGCTGATGTTCTACCTGCTGCCGGTGATCGGCATCGACGTGCCGCCGCTGGTCGCCGCCGTGGTGACGGTGGGCATCTGCGCCAGCGCCTATATCTCGGAGATCTGGCGCGGCGCGATCGCCGCCCTGCCCCGCGGCCAGGCCGAGGCCGCGCAGGCCATCGGCATGGCGCCGGTGGCGATCTGGCGTCGGATCATCCTGCCGCAGGCGGTGGTGATGTCGCTGCCGGCGCTGGTCAACGAACTGATCCTGCTGGTCAAGGCCTCCTCGCTCGTCTCGGTCGTGGGGATCATGGAGCTGACCCGCGCGAGCCAGGCCCAGGCCGCCACGACCTTCCGGCCGCTCGAGGTCTACCTCGCCGCGGCCTGCATCTATCTGGCCATCAACCTCTGCCTCGCCGCCGCCGGCCGCTGGCTGGAAGTGCGGAGCGCAGTGTGATGGACCTGTCGATCCTTCAGCAATACGGGCCGATGCTGCTGCGCGGCTTCGGCGTGACGGTGTTCTGCTGGCTCGCCGGCACGGTGCTCAGCATGGCGCTCGGTCTCGTGATCGCGCTGATCCAGCGCTACGGGCCGCGCTGGGTCAACTGGCTGCTGCGCATCTATATCGAGGTGATCCGCGGCACCCCGTTCCTCGTCCAGCTCTTCGTGCTCTACTACGGCGGCCCGCTGGTCGGGCTGAGGCTCGAGGCGCTGACCGCGGGGCTGGTCGGGCTCACCGTCTATGGCAGCCCCTATTTCGCCGAAATCTTCCGCTCGGGCTTCAACGCCGTCCCGCGCGGCCAGATCGAGGCCGCCCGCGCCGTGGGCCTGTCCGAGCCTGTGATCGTGCGCCGCATCCTCTTGCCGCTGGCGCTCGTCTCGGCGCTGCCGGCGCTGGTCAACTTCTCGATCATCCTGACCAAGGAAACGGTGATCCTGTCGATCATCACCGTGCCCGAGTTGATGTATCAGGTGCAGCGGATGTCGACCGAGACCTTCCGCTTCCTCGAAGCCAACTTCGTCCTCGCGCTGTTCTTCTGGGGGCTGGTCGAGACGATCTCGCGGCTCGGGCGCCGGCTCGAGGCGCGCGTCACCCGCCATCTCATCGAAAGGAGCTGAGGCATGGCCGACGCCGCCTCTGTCGACATCCGCAAGGTCAGCAAGTTCTTCGGCCCCTTCCAGGCGCTGAAAGAGGTCGACCTGCACATCCCGCCGGGCAAGGTGACCTGCCTCATCGGCCCCTCGGGGTCGGGCAAGTCCACGCTTCTGCGCTGCATCAACTTCCTTGAGGAATACGACTCGGGCGAGGTGCGGATCGACGACCGGCTGATCGGCTACGAGAGCCCCGGCGGGCGCAGGATGAGCGGGCGCCGCCTGCGCGAGATGCGGCGCGAGATCGGGATGGTGTTCCAGCAGTTCAATCTGTGGCCGCACATGACGGCGCTGCAGAACGTGGCCGAGGGGTTGCAGCAGGTGCGCGGCCTCTCGCGCGCGGCGGCCGAGGCCGAGGCACGGGCGGCGCTCGACAAGGTGGGCTTGGGCGACAAGACCGCGAACCACCCCGGGCGGCTGTCGGGCGGCCAGCAGCAGCGGGTGGCCATCGCGCGCGCCATCGCCATGCAGCCGCGGGTGATGCTGTTCGACGAGCCGACCTCGGCGCTCGACCCCGAGCTGGTGGGCGAGGTGCTGTCGGTGATGAAGCGCCTCGCGGCCGAGGGCATGACGATGGTCGTCGTGACCCACGAGATGGGCTTCGCCGCCCATGTCGCCGACCGCGTGGCGTTCATGGAACGCGGCGAGATGGTCGCCGTCGGCTCACCGGCCGAGATCTTCGCCCGCCCCGAAGACCCGCGCATCCGGTCGTTCCTGCAGAGCTATCACGAGCGCAACGCGTTCGAGGTGTGAGCGGCAGCGCGCGGGGAGATTGGCCGGCGCGCGACGCTGTCCCGCTGTCCCGACCGCGACCGACTGGCGGGCCGATTTGGCGACGTCCGGTCTCGTGCCGGCAGGGCCGGCGTTCCCCCGCGACCCCGGGCGGCAGCCGGTCACGCCACCCTGCCCCGGCATCGGGACGGAAAAGGCGCCGGGGCCTTTCAGCCTCGGCGCCTCGGGAATGATGGTGGGCGATAACGGATTTGAACCGCTGACATCTTCGATGTGAACGAAGCGCTCTACCGCTGAGCTAATCGCCCGGTAGCGGGGTTCTTAGTCCGGGACGATCCCGGCGGCAAGCCCCCTTTTCACGGGTTTTCGCCATCCGTCCCGCTCCGCATCCAAGGCGCCACCGCACCCCTTCCGCCAATGAAAAGGGCGCGCGCCTCTCGACGCGCGCCCCCTGTTCTCTCGGCCTCAGGCCCTCAGTGGGCCGTGGGCGCCGCCGCGCTCTCGCGCAGCGCGGCGAGGCGCTTGGCCTCGGCGATCTCCCACGCGGCCTCGTCCCACTCCATCGGCTCGGGCATCCGCACCAGCGCGTGCTTCAGGACCTCGCGGACGTTCGACACCGGGATGATCGTCAGCCCCTCCTTCACGTTGGCGGGGATGTCGGCCAGGTCCTTCTCGTTCTCCTGCGGGATCAGCACCGTGCGAATGCCGCCCCTGAGCGCCGCGAGAAGCTTCTCCTTAAGCCCGCCGATGGCCAGCGCGTTGCCGCGCAGGGTGACCTCGCCCGTCATCGCCACGTCCTTGCGGACCGGGATGCCGGTCATCACGCTGACGACCGAGGTGACCATCGCCAGACCCGCCGACGGCCCGTCCTTGGGCGTCGCGCCCTCGGGAACGTGGACGTGGATGTCCCGCTTCGAGAACTGCGGCGGCTCGATCCCCAGCTCGGGCGCGACCGAACGGACGAAGCTGGCGGCGGCGTCGATGGATTCCTTCATCACGTCGCCGAGCTTGCCGGTCGTCTTCATCACGCCCTTGCCGGGCAGCTTCAGGGCCTCGATCTGCAACAGATCGCCACCCGTCTGCGTCCAGGCGAGGCCCGTCACCACGCCGACCTGATCGTCCTTCTCGGCCAGGCCATAGCGGTGCCGGCGGACGCCCAGATAGGCCTCGGCCTTCTCGGGCGTCACCTCCATCGACTTGACCGTCCCCTTCAGGATCTCGGTCACGGCCTTCCGCGCCAGCTTGGCGATCTCACGCTCGAGGTTCCGCACCCCCGCCTCGCGGGTGTAGTAGCGGATAACGTGGGTCAGCGCCTCGTCGGTGACCGAGAACTCGCCCTTGCGCAGGCCGTTCGCCTTGATCTGCTTGGGCAGCAGGTGCTGGCGCGCGATCTCGCGCTTCTCGTCCTCGGTGTAGCCGGCGAGAGAGATGATCTCCATCCGGTCGAGCAGCGGCCCCGGCATGTTGTAGCTGTTGGCCGTGGTCAGGAACATCACGTTGGACAGGTCGTATTCCACCTCGAGATAGTGGTCCACGAAGGTCGCGTTCTGTTCCGGGTCCAGCACCTCGAGCATCGCCGACGCCGGGTCGCCCCGGAAATCCTGCCCCATCTTGTCGATCTCATCGAGCAGGATGAGCGGGTTCGTCGTCTTGGCCTTCTTCAGCGCCTGGATGATCTTGCCGGGCATCGAGCCGATGTAGGTGCGCCGGTGACCGCGGATCTCGGATTCGTCCCGCACCCCGCCCAGCGAGATGCGGATGAACTCGCGCCCCGTCGCCTTGGCGACCGAGCGGCCGAGCGAGGTCTTGCCGACGCCGGGCGGGCCGACGAGGCAGAGGATCGGCCCCTTCAGCTTGTCCGAGCGGGTCTGGACGGCGAGATACTCGACGATCCGCTCCTTGACCTTCTCGAGCCCGTAGTGATCGGCATCGAGCACGCGCTCGGCCGCGCCGAGGTCACGCCGGGTGCGCGACTTGACGCCCCACGGCAGGCTCAAGAGCCAGTCGAGGTAGTTGCGGCTGACCGTGGCCTCGGCCGACATCGGCGACATAGCCTTGAGCTTCTTCAGCTCGCCCAGCGCCTTCTCACGCGCTTCCTTGCTGAACTTGGTCTTGGCGATCTTCTCTTCGAGCTCGGCGAGTTCGTTCTGGCCCTCGTCGCCATCGCCCAGCTCGCGCTGGATCGCCTTCATCTGCTCGTTGAGATAGTACTCGCGCTGCGTCTTCTCCATCTGGTTCTTGACGCGGCTCTTGATCTTCTTCTCGACCTGCAGGACCGACATCTCGCCCTGCATCAGGCCATAGACCTTCTCGAGCCGCTGGGCGACGTCGAGCGTCTCGAGCAGCTCCTGCTTGCGGGCGATGTCGATGCCGAGGTGGCCCGAGACGAGATCGGCCAGACGGCGCGGGTCGGCCGCCTCGGCGACCGAGGCCACGGCCTCCTCGGGGACGTTCTTGCGGATCTTGACGTATTTCTCGAACTCTTCGGCGACCGCGCGCAGCATCGCGGCGGCGCTTTCGGCGTCCCCGTCGGTTTCCTCGAGCGGTTCGGCCGAGGCTTCGAAATACTTCGGATTGTCGGCAAATCCGGTGATGCGGACACGGCTCTGCCCCTCGACCAGCACCTTGACGGTGCCATCGGGCAGCTTGAGCAGTTGCAGCACGTTGGCCAGCACCCCGGTTTCGTAGATGCCGTCGCTGTCGGGCTCATCGACCGAGGCGTCGCGCTGCGCCGCCAGAAGGATCGGCCGATCCTGCGCCATGACGGCCTCGAGCGCCCGCACCGACCGCTCGCGCCCGACGAAGAGCGGAACGATCATGTGCGGAAACACAACGATGTCGCGAAGCGGCAGCACCGGATAGGTGGTGGTATCGGTCATCTGTCGTCCTTTCCTGCCCGGACCGGACGGCCCCCAAGATGGCGGGCACAGGCGGTCCTGCTTGTGAATGCAATCTAGGAACCGCAAAGCCGTGCTGCAATCCCGGCAACCCGTCGCGCACGCTTGTGATCACAACCCGCCAGCGACGAAGTGGGGCGGTCGTCAGCGCGGGATCGTGACCTCGGCCCTGAGTCCGCCGAGGCGCTGTCCCTGCGTCAGCCGCAGGGTGCCGCCGTGGCCGCGCACGATCTCGTCGGCGATGGCGAGGCCGAGCCCCGTCCCCTGCCCCTGGTCCTGGTTGCGCGCGGGGTCGAGCCGCACGAAGGGCCGCAGCGCCTCCTCGCGCCGGTCGGCGGGGATGCCGGGGCCGTCGTCCTCGACCGCGATGCGGAAGCTGCGCGGGGTCACCGCCGCCTCGATCTCGGCGCGGGTGCCGTAGCGGACGGCGTTGCCGATCAGGTTCTCGACCGCCCGCCGCAGGGCCATCGGCCGCAGCGACAGCGTGGTGCCCGTGGCCGGGTCGGCCGAGAAGCCCGCCAGCCGCACCGCCTGCCCGCCACGCTGCGCATCGGCGACGATATCCTCGAGGAAGGCGCGGGCCTCGACCGGCTCGGTCACCGTCTCCTGCGCCTCGGCGCGGACGTGGTCGAGGAAGCCCTCGATCATCGTCCCCATCTCGGCCACGTCGCGCTCCATATCCGCGATCTCGGCGCGTTCAGGGGGCAGGTCCGGCGAAAGCATCGAGAGCCCGAGCCTGAGCCGGGTCAGCGGCGTCCTCAGGTCGTGGCTGATCCCCGACAGCATCAGCTTGCGCTGCTCGTTCTGGCGCTCGATCCGGCCGCGCATCTCGACGAAGGCGCGCCCGGCGCTGCGGACCTCGGCGGCGCCGGCCGGGCGATAGGGCAGGATCTGGCCGCGCCCGTAGGCCTCGGCCGCGATCGCGAGGCGGCGGATGGGTCGCAATTGGTTGCGCAGGAAGATCGAGGCGATGCCGCTCATCAACAGCGATGTGCCGAGCATCAGCACCAGCAGCTGGTGCGGGTTCGAGGCGGTGAGGCGGCTGCGCGGGAAGTCGAGCACGAACGGCCGCCCGCCGCCGACCAGCACCCGGACCCGGCGAATGTCGCGCAGGTCCACGGTCTCGACCGCCGGCACCGCCGCGTGCAGCGCCGAGATCACCACCCGGCCCGAGAGGTCGTAGAAGCGCCGCGCCTCGACCAGCCCCTCGGGGGCCGGCAGTTCGAGCGTCAGCCCCAGCGGCACGGCGATCTCGTTGCCTGCGGCGCGGGCGGCCTCGATGTCGGCGGCACCATCGACCCGGTCGGCGATCAGCGCAAGCTCGGCCGCCGCCGAGCGGACCATCTGCCGGGTCACGTCCTCGAAGTGGCGCTGCAGGAACATCACCGTGACGACCAGCGTCACCACCACCACTGGCAGGAACAGGATCAGCGCGGCCCGGCCGTAGAGCCCGCGCGGCATCAGTCGCTTGAGCCAGTCGAAGTTCATCGCCCTTCCCGCCTGCCGCACCCCGGCCCGCCTGCGCCGGCCACCTCGCGCGGCCGGCTTGCCGCGCCGCTTGCGCCCGCCGCGCGGCCGGTCCAGCCTAGTCGGATGAGCGAGCCTGCGAAAGTGCGCGTGATCCGCGCCGACAACCCCTCGCCCCTGACCGGGCCCGGCACCAACAGCTTCCTGATCGGCACCGAAGAGGTCGCCGTGATCGACCCCGGCCCCGACGACCCGGCCCATGTCGCGGCGATCCTCGAGGCCGCCGAGGGCCGCATCTCGCATATCCTCGTGACCCATCCGCATCTCGACCACTCGGCCGCTGTGCCGCGCCTGGCCGCGGCGACGGGGGCGCCGGTGATGGCGTTCGGCACCGCCGAGGCGGGGCGCTCGCCCCCCATGCAGCGGCTGGCCGAGGCCGGGGCCGTGGGCGGCGGCGAGGGCGCCGATGCGGCCTTCCACCCCGACGTGACGCTGGCCGACGGCGACGTCCTGCGCGGCGCGGGGTGGGAGATCACGGCGGTCCACACCCCCGGCCACATGGGCAGCCACCTGAGCTTTCGACTCGGGGACGCGGTGCTCTGCGGCGATCTGGTGATGGGGTGGGCGACGACTCTGATCTCGCCGCCGGACGGCGATCTGGTGGACTATCTGCGCAGCCTCGAGCGCCTCGCGCTGCTGGCGCCCCGCGCGCTCTATCCCGCGCATGGCGATCCGGTGACGGACCCCCTGCCCCGCCTCGCCGAACTCGCCACCCACCGCCGCGCCCGCACGGCCCAGATCCTCGCGGCGCTGGACGCAGCCCCCGGCACCGCCGAGGCCCTCGCCGCGCGCATCTACACCGAGATCCCCGCCGCGCTGTTGCCCGCCGCGACGCGCAACGTGCTGGCCCATCTCGTGGCACTGGGCGACCTTGGCGCGGTCGCGCCCGAGGGCGGGCTGACGGCCGGGGCGGTCTGGTCGCGCGCCTGAGCCGGGTCGCCGCGGGGGCCCGGGACCGAACGTAACGGCGAGGCGAAAATTTCTCGGCGCCCCCTCTGGACGCACCCGCCACCCGCTGCTACATGGCCCCCGTGTTCCGGCGTAGCTCAGCGGTAGAGCAGTTGACTGTTAATCAATTGGTCGTAGGTTCGATCCCTACCGCCGGAGCCAAAAATCTCAAGATAATCAGCTGACTCCGCAGGTCGCCCGCAAGGCGGCTGTGCTGGTTTTTGCGACAGGGCACCGACAGGTGTAACGATATGCAGAATCCTGATCTGTTCGGTTTCAAAGGCGGGCGTATAAAGATCGGGGAGCGCGAACACTCCATCTACTCCGCGAATGTTTGCGTTGAAGGAGGGATTGTCAAAATCACGGGGCGGTCTGGTCACTTTGACAGCGCCAGTCTGGTAGACCGCCCAGGAACTAACCTTGCTGTCCACCTGCCTTTGAATGTCACTAACTTGATAATCGCCGCATTCAGGGCCTTGCCAGAAGAGCGGCGCGCGCTGCTGCACCGTCAACTTTTCGACCAGATCCTTGATCCGGCGCAGTCAGGAAGGCCCCGTTGATCTGAGAGGGTGAACCGAGAAAGAGCCGCCGCCCTCGGTCTCTCAACGTGCCCATCCCGCTAAGACTAGTCGCGCTCTAAAGATGGTCCGCACTTGCCGTCTTGCGACCATACGATCCTGCCGGCTCCATCCCGCTAGACACCGAACCGCCCCGCACCCACCCCCGCCCACCCCGTGGCAAACGTCTCCGACAGCGCGCGCTGCAGGAAGTCGATGAACCGCCGCTGCTTCTCCGGCAGCGGGCTGACCGGGGGCCACACCGCCATCACCGGCAGCAACCGCGTCTCAGCGTCGGCCAGCAGCTGCACCAGCCGACCGGCAGCCACCGCATCCGCAACGATGAACGACGGCAGCATGGCCAGCCCCAGCCCGGCGATGGCCATGTCCCGCATCGCCTCGCCATTGTTCATGACCACGCGCGAGGTGATGCGCGGCGCGATCCACCGCGGGCCCTGCCGGAACTGCCATAGCGCGGAATCGGCCAGATGGGTGTAGCCGATGGCCTGATGTGCGCTCAGATCCGCAGGCGTCAGGGGGGTGCCGTGGCGGGCCAGATAGTCGGGGCTCGCGACGATCACCTGGCGCTCCTCGCACAGCTTCTTGCCGATCAGCGCCGAGTCGCGGGCGCCGCCGACGCGGATGCCGACGTCGAACCCCTCGCGCGCCAGATCGCGGGCGCGGTCGTCGAAGTCGATCCGCATCTCGAGCCCCGGATGGGCCGCCGCGAAACGGGCGAGGATCGGCGACAGGACCGTCGTGCCGAAGCTCATCGGGGCGGCAATCGCAAGGCTGCCGGTCAGCGTCCCGCCGTGGCCGCCCCAGGCAGCGCTATCGGTGGCCGCGGTCAGCTCGGCCAGCGCAGGGCGCAGCCGTTCGGCAAGGCGCAACGCGGCCTCGGTCGGGGCGATGCGGCCAGCGTTGCGGCGGAAGAGGGCCGCGCCGATGGTCGCCTCGAAATCCGAGATGCGGGTCGACACGACCGACTTGGACAGGTTCAGCCGCGCGGCCGCAGCGGTGACCGTGCCGGTTTCCAACACGGCCAGAAACGTCTCGATCTGGTTGAGGTCATAGCGCATGGCGGCAGTGTCACCCGCGAGGCCGTCGTTCGCAAGCGCCGAACGCGGCATTCGCCCCCTCCCAAGTGGCGTTCGGCAGGTCCGGCGCGCATATTTGCCCCGAACCCATCACGAAGGAGGCCTTGCATGCAACTGACCGGCATCCATCACCTGACGGCGATCACCGCCGATGCGCCCGGCAACAACCGGTTCTATACCGGCACGCTGGGGATGCGGCGAGTCAAGAAGACCGTCAACCAGGACGACACCTCGGCCTATCACCTGTTCTTCGCCGACGGCGCGGGCAGCCCCGGCACCGACCTCACGTTCTTCGACTGGCCGGCGGCGCCCGAGCGGCGCGGCACCCGCTCGATCAGCCGCACCGGCCTCAGGGTGGCCGAGGCGAGCCTCGACTACTGGGCGGCGCGCCTGGGCGAGGCGGGGCTGACGCGGGGCGCGCCGGGCACCACCGACGGCCGCGCCACGCTTGATTTCGAGGACCCCGAGGGGCAGCGCTTCCGCCTGACTGCCGATACCACCGGCACCCCCCACCCGTGGGAGCGGAGCCCGGTCCCGGCCGAGCACCAGATCCGGGGGCTCGGGCCGATCACCATCTCGGTGCCTGAGCTGGCGTCCACCGAGGCGGTGCTGACCCGCGTCATGAACATGCGCCGGATGCGCGACTATCCCGGCCCCGATGGGCAGGTGCATGTGTTCGAGATGGGCGACGGTGGCCCGTCCGCGGAACTGCACGTCGCGGTCGAGCCCGACCTGGCCACGGCGCGGCAGGGCGCGGGCGGGGTGCATCACGTGGCCTTCCGCGTCCCCGATGTCGCGGCGATCCACGACTGGACCCAGCGGCTGCGCGATTTCCGCATCCCGAACTCGGACGAGGTCGAGCGCTACTACTTCCGCAGCCTCTATTTCCGCGAGCCCGGCGGCAACCTGTTCGAGATCGCCACCGACGGTCCCGGCTTCGCGGTGGACGAGCCGTTCGAGACGATGGGCGAGGCGCTGTCGCTGCCACCGTTCCTCGAACCGCAGCGGGCCCGGATCGAGGCCGGGCTGCGGCCCATCGACTGACCCTCGACCCAGCGATGATGCGTGGCACCACACCCAGCGAACCCGCCGGCCCTGCGCCGGCGGGTTTGTCGTTGAAGGGCGCCCCGCGGGCCGCCATAACTTTGTTCAACTCGGATCGGAGAGTGCGATGGCGGTAGCAGGCTTGGGTCCGGTGATCGGACCGGCAGTCGTCCTGATGGGGGCCGCCGTCATCGCGGTGCCGCTGTTCCGGCGCCTCGGCCTCGGGTCGGTGCTGGGGTATTTCGCCGCGGGCGCGCTCGTCGGCCCCTCGCTGCTCGGCCTGTTCACGGACCCCGACACGATCCTGCATTTCGCCGAACTCGGCGTGGTGATGTTCCTCTTCATCATCGGGCTCGAGCTGCGGCCGCAGAAGCTCTGGACGATGCGGGGGCAGATCTTCGGTCTCGGGCTGGCACAGGTCTCGCTGGCCGTCGCGCTGCTGACGGCCGCCGGGATGCTGCTCTTCGGCCTGCCGCTGGTCACGGCATTCGTCGCCGGGGCGGGCTTCGTGCTGTCCTCGACCGCCGTCATCATGTCGACGCTGCAGGACCGGGGCGAGATCGCCAGCGCCGAAGGTCAGAAGGCGGTCTCGATCCTGCTGTTCGAGGATCTGCTGATCGTCCCGCTGCTGGCCATCGTCGCGGTCCTCGCGCCGGGCGGCGAGGCCGAGGGCGGGGCCATGGCGGTCCTGCTGCCGCTGGCGGGGCTCGCCGCGCTGCTGGTGGTCGGGCGCTGGCTGCTCGACCCGTTCTTCGGGCTGCTCGCCCGCGCCCGCTCGCGCGAGGTGCTGACCGCGGGCGCGCTGCTGGTGGTGCTGGGCGCGGCCTTGCTGATGGAGACGGTGGGCCTGTCGATGGCGATGGGCGCGTTCCTCGCCGGGGTCATGCTGTCCGGCTCGAGCTATCGCCACCAGATCGAGACCGACATCGAGCCGTTCCGCGGCCTCCTCATGGGGCTCTTCTTCCTCGCGGTGGGGATGTCCCTCGACCTGCGGGTGGTCGCGGCCGAATGGCCGCTGCTGTTCGCCATGCTCGCCGCCTACGTGGTGGTCAAGGCCATCGCCATCTACACCGTGGCGAGGGTCTTCGGCAGCTCCAACATCGCTGCGCTCAAGCGCACCGCCATGTTCGCGCAAGGGGGCGAGTTCGCCTTCGTGCTCTACAGCGCCGCGGCCTCCGGCGGCGTGATCGACGCGCGCGAGAACGCCATCTTCGGCTCGGTCGTGATCCTGTCCATGGCGTTCACGCCGCTGATCCTGATCGCCGCAGACCGGCTGCTGCGCCGCGACGCCTCGATGGAGGGGGTGGAGCGCGCCCACAACCTGCAGGGCCAGGCGCTGGTCATCGGCTTCGGCCGCTTCGGGCAGATCGCCCTGCAGATGCTGCTGGCGCGGGGGGCGCCGGCGTCGATCATCGACACCGACCCGGACCGCATCCGCGAGGCCGAGCGCTGGGGCTTCAAGGTCTATTTCGGCGACGGCAGCCGGCTGGACGTCCTGCACCACTCGGGCGCCGAGGATGCCGAGGTCATCATGGTCTGCGTGGACGACCCCAAGGTGGCGGCCCGCATCGTCGAGCTGGTGCGCCACGAGTTCCCGCAGGCCAAGCTTCTGGTGCGCGCCTATGACCGCAGCCACGCGGTCGAGCTGATCCACGCGGGCGTCGACTACCAGATCCGCGAGACGGTCGAGTCGGCCTATCTGATGGGTGCGCAGGGCCTGCGCGCGCTCGGCTGCTCCGAGGCCGTGGTCAGCGAGACGCTGCAGGACATCCGGTCGCGCGACAACGAGCGGCTGGGCCAGCAGGTCCAGAACGGCGCCATGGCCGGGCGCGACCGCCTGTATCAGACGCTCACCCCCGAACCTCTGGTCAAAGCGAAAAAGGACACTGCATGACGACGATCCTCGGTCTTTCCGGCAGCTTGCGCCGGGCGTCCTTCAATGCCGGCCTGCTGCGCGCCGCGGTCGAGCTGGCGCCCTCCGGCGTCACGATCGAGGTCGGCGACATCCGCGACGTGCCGCTCTACGATGCCGACGAAGAGGCGAAGTCGGGTCTGCCGGCCGGGGTCCAGCGCCTGCAGCAACAGCTTGCCGCCGCCGACGGGCTGCTGCTGGCCACGCCGGAGTACAACAACGGCATCCCCGGCGTCTTCAAGAACGCCATCGACTGGATGTCCCGTGGCGAGGGGCTGCGGCTCTTCAAGGGCAAGCCGGTCGCGGTGATGGGCACCTCGCCCGGCGGGTTCGGCACGATCCTGTCGCAGAACCACTGGCTGCCGGTGCTGCGCTACCTTCGCTGCTCGATCCGCGCCGAGGGGCGGCTGATCGTCTCGCGCGCCGGAGCCATCTTCGACGACGAGGGCAACCTGCATGACGAGAAGACCCGCGAGCTGGTCCGGGAGTTCGTGGCCGAGTTCGCCGATACGCTCTGAGACGAGCAAAGGCCCGGCACAGCGGCCGGGCCTTTTCGGTCTTGCTCGGATCAGGCCGCGGTCACTTCGCCGGGCCGGCACCGAAGATGAAGGCCGAGAAGGTGGGCGAGCCGAAGGCGAGGTCGCGCCCGGTCACGAACCCGTCCCCGTCGGGGTCCGAGTTCTTGAACTCGTCATCCGCCGTGGCCAGCACCTCGTCGCGGGTCGCGATCTTGTCGCCGTTCGCGTCCCAGTAGGCAAAGATCTCCTGCTTCATCGAGGTGAAGTCCTCGGACTTGCCGTTCAGCTCGGCGACGTAGCTGAAGCCGGGGTCCCAGGCCATGAACTCGGCCTCGTCCACCTGCCCGTCGTTGTTGCTGTCCATCGACGCCCAGACGAGCCGGGTGAACTCGCGGAACTCGTCGCGGTCGATCTTGTCGTCGTTGTTGGTGTCGAAGGACGCGGCGATGCGGCGCATCACGTCGATCTCTTCGGGAAAGTTCTGCGCGGCCAGCGGGGCGGCCAGCGCGACGACGAGCGCCAGTCCGGTGAGCGTGGTCGGCGTCAGCTTCGAAGCCTTCATGTCGTTCTCCTCCTCGATGGTGCGGCCCGGCAGGGACATGGTGTGGTCTCGGCATCCTCACGGCGCGGCGGCCGCGCAGCCGCCGCGCCGGGTTCTTTCCAGGTTCAGATCTTGCCGTCCTTCATCAGGCCGAAGCGCTTGGGGAAGTACCACTGCAGGACCTCGCGGAACTTGGACGAGTCCGGGCGGGCCCAATTGCGCATCAGCTCGGAGCCGAACTGGATCGCGGTGATCGGCGTGGCCCCGGCCTGCCGCATCCGCTCGATCGCGGCGTGATGGGCCACCGGCGAGATGCCGCCCACGGCGTCCTCGACCGGGTAGCAGTGCAGCCCCTCGGCCTGCATGTCGATCACCGGGAAGGTCAGGCAGACCTCGGTCCAGAGCCCCGCGATAACGATGTTCTTGCGCCCGGTGGCGAGGATGGCGTTGCGAAAGTCCTCGTCCTCCCACGCGTTGACGCCGCTGCGGTCGATTTCCTCGACGTCGGGCAGCTCGGCCAGGATTTCCTCGGCGGTGCCGGTGTTCACGCCCATGTCCACGCCGACCGTCGAGACGATCACCGGCACGTCGTAGGCACGCGCGAACTTGCAGAGCGCGATGACATTGAGGTTGATCTCCTCGGCCGAGGACGAGGTCACGGTGCGGTACTGCTCGGGCTGATAGTCGATCAGCGCGATGGCGCAGTTCTGCGGGGTGAGCAGCCGGTCGGAGGTCTGGTCGCGGATGGGTTCGGGCTCGGTCTTGGGCATGGGGTCCTCCCTCAGGGGTCTTCGCCGGGTTTGGTGGTGAACAGGTCGGCCCATTCGGGGTGGCGGGCATACTGGGCGCGCACGTAGGGGCAGACCGGGATGATGCGGAACGCGTTGGCCCGCGCATCCTCGAGCATGAAGTCGAGCAGCGCGTTGGCTACCCCCTTCCCGCCCATGGCGTCGGGCACGCCGGTGTGGTCGGCGCTGATCACGCCGTCGCCCCGGTGGGTGAAGGTGATCTCGCCCTCGGCGTCGATGCCGTCGATGCGGGCGACATAGCGGCCGTGCCGGCCCCCGCTGTCTTCCTTGGTGATGGTGATGTCGCTCATCGTCTCAGAACTCCCTCTTGAGGATCGTGCGGTCGATGGAGAGCGGCCCCGCGCCCCAGGCGGCGAGCAGCAGCGCCGCCACCGTCCAGATCGCCGAGAGGCCCTCGGCCTTGAACTGGACCATGTGCAGGAAGGTGGCCCCGCCATCGGCGCCGAGGTTGCGCAGCCCGTCGGCGGTGAAGAGCGACGCCTGCCCGGGCAGGGCCGCGATCCCCTCGGGCGTCAGCAGGGCGGTGCCGTAGGGGTGGGTGACGTGGAACCAGTAGGTGACGGCGAGCATCACGCCGTTCGCCAGCGCCGCCGGTCGGGTGAGGAACCCGACAAGGATCATCAGCCCCCCGACGAACTGCAGCACGGCGAGGACCGCCGACCACAGCCAGCCGGGATACATCCCGATGCTTTCGGTGAACCCCGCCATGGCGAAGGGCGCGGTGATCTTGGGCCAGCCCTCGACGATCAGCATCGCGCCGACCAGCACCCGCAACCCGAGATGGGCCAGCGGCTGTGCCACGCGATCGTAGAACGGCCCGAGGCCGGGCAGGATCAGCGGCGTGTCGTTCCTGTCCATGAGCACCTTCCCCCCGTGCGGGTCTGACAGTTTCACTGCACGCACTCTGCGGCAGGCTGACGTTCGCCTCCAGCTAGTTTTCTCTAATCCCGCGTTCCAGCCTACCGAACACCTCGCGCCTTGGCGAGAGGGTTCGTCGGCGCCATCTTGGTCGCAAGCGGCGGCACGGCCCGCCGGATCAACGGAGGACACCATGCGCAAGATCGTTGACACCACCACTGCACCGCGCGGCCATTGGGTCGGCGACGGCTTTCCGGTCCGCTCACTGTTTTCGCATATGTCGGGCCGGTCCGAGACCACGCCCTTCCTGATGCTCGATTACGGCGGGCCGCATCATTTCGAACCCGCCACCCGCCCGCGCGGCGTCGACGTCCACCCGCACAAGGGCTTCGAGACCGTCACCATCGTCTATGAGGGCGAGGTCGAGCACGGCGACTCGACCGGCCGCGGCGGCGTCATCGGGCGCGGCGACGTGCAGTGGATGACCGCCGGCGACGGGATCCTGCACAAGGAGTTCCACAGCCACGACTACACCGCCAGGGGCGGGATGTTCGAGATGGTCCAGCTGTGGGTGAACCTGCGCGGCCAGGACAAGTCCGCGGCGCCGGGCTATCAGAGCATCACCGACGCCCAGATCCCGGCGGTCGATCTGCCCGATGGGGCGGGGCGCGTCCGAGTGATCGCCGGCAGCTACGGCGACGCCAAGGGCCCGGCCTCGACCTTCACGCCGATGGACGTGCTGGACCTGCGGCTGAACGCCGGGGCGACGACGACGCTGACCCCGCCCGAGGGCTGGAACGTGCTGGTCGTCGCGCTGTCGGGCGAGGTCACGGTGAATGCCGAGGCCAAGCTCACCGGCCCCGCCGTGGCGCGCCTCTCGCGCGAGGGGGGCGGCGTGGTGATCGAGGCCGCGAGCGACGCCAAGCTGCTGTTCCTCGCCGGTGAGCCGATCGACGAGCCGATCGCCGCCTACGGCCCCTTCGTGATGAACACAGAGGGCGAGATCCGGCAGGCGATCCAGGACTTCAACGCCGGAAAGTTCGGGCGTCTGTAAGCGCGCCGGGCGGCGGGGCGACCCGCCGCCCGCCCTTGCAAGGAGTGTCACATGGACCAAGACATCACGCTGGGCAGCCGCACGGGTCTGCCCGAAGACCTGCTGTTCCTGACGCGCAAGCACCCACGCGGCACGTGGCGGGGGCAATCGGCGCTGGCCGGAACGGGCGAGATCTGGCTGGCCAACCACGATTACTTCCGCGCCATCACCGCGAAGATCGCCGACCAGCTGACGCGGCTGCGCGAGGACGGCGAGACGACCTATGACAGCGCCCCGGGCCTGCGGCGCCACATCGGCAGCCTGCTGGGCAGTCTCGACGGCCACCACCGGATCGAGGACCACCATTACTTCCCCGCCTTCCAGCGCGTCGAGCCGCGGCTGGTCCGGGGGTTCGAGATCCTCGACGCCGATCACCACCTGATCCACGACGCCATCGACGAGCTGGCGGCGGTGACGCAGGCCAGCCTGCGCCGCCTCGGTCAGGCCGAGGGCGTGATGACCAGCGACCAGAAATACGCGGTCGACGATCTGGCCGCGACGGTCGATCGCATCGCGCCCCTGCTGCGCCAGCACCTGGCCGACGAGGAGGACATCGTGATCCCGCTGATCCTCGAGCGCGCCAAGGCCGACCCGGAGTTCGGCGCATGACGACGATCCTCATCCTGCTGATCGCCGGGGTTCTGGGCGGGGTCCTGCTGGGGCTTCTGGGGGTGGGCATGGCGCTGGTCGCCGTGCCCGCGCTGGTGTTCTCGCTGCCGCTGCTGGGCGTGCCCGCGGCGCAGGCGCCACTGGTGGCGCTGGCGACCTCGATGGGGATCGTGACCATCGGATCGCTCAGCGCGGTCACGGCGCATCACCGCATGGGCAACGTCGACTGGGCGCTGTTCCGGCGCATCGTGCCGTTCAGCCTCATCGGCCTGCTGGCCGGATCGGCGCTGGTCACGGTGCTGCCGCCCATGGCCCTGCGGGTGATCTTCGCGGGCTTCCTCGTGTTCATCGCCGCCCGGATGCTGCGCGGGCGCAAACCTTCGCCGGGTGCGGGATCGGCTCGCCACGACCGGCTGGCCGGCGCCGCGATCGGCACCGCCGGGGCGCTGATCGGCGCGGGCGGCGGCGTCTTCATGGTGCCCTATCTCTCGGCCCGCGGCGTCAGCATGGTCCGCGCGGTGGCGAGTTCCGCCGCCATCG
Organism: Paracoccus sanguinis; assembly: GCF_012689545.1. Taxonomy (NCBI): domain Bacteria; kingdom Pseudomonadati; phylum Pseudomonadota; class Alphaproteobacteria; order Rhodobacterales; family Paracoccaceae; genus Paracoccus; species Paracoccus sanguinis. The sequence goes on along the minus strand of NZ_CP051542.1, from coordinate 2,833,183 downwards.
GCCTGCCGGTGACGGTGCTGGGCTTCGTGTTCCACGCGCTCCGCCCGCTCGCGGGGATCGCCGCGCCGATGCTGGGCTCGGTCCATCTGCCCGCGCTGATCGGGCTGGGGCTCGGCGGGGTGATCGGCGCGCCGTTCGGGGCGCGTCTGGCCGCGCGCCTGCCGGGGGATGCGCTGAAAAAGGGCTTTGCCGTGCTGCTGCTGGTGCTGGCCGCCGCGCTGGCCCTGGGATTGTAGGAGCAAGAGAATGCCAAGCTTACCTGCGCCGCGCCCGCTGGCGCGCGACCCGCGCGCCTGGGCGCTGATCCTCGCCGCGACGCTCACGATCCTGTCCAACGCGACCATCAGCCCCGCCCTGCCGGGGTTGGAGGCGAGTTTCGCCGACCACCCCGACGCCGCCCGGCTGGTGCGCCTTCTGGTGACGGCGCCGGCGCTCGCCGTGGCGCTGATCGCGCCCTTCGCCGGGATCATCACCGACCGCTTCAGCCGCCGCCGCCTGCTGCTCGGGGGGATCGCGCTTTACGCGGTGGCCGGGACCGTCGCGGCGTTCATCCCGACGCTCGAGGGGATGCTGGTCAGCCGCGTGGTGCTGGGCATCTCGTTCGCGGCGATCATGGTCGCCCAGACCGCGCTGATCGGCGATTATTTCGAGGGCGCCGCGCGGGGCCGGTTCATCGGCTGGCAGATGGCCGCGACGAATTTCGGCGGCTTCGTCTTCATCCTCGCGGCCGGCTGGCTGGCGGCGATCTCGCCGCGCTGGCCCTTCGCGCTCTACGCCGTGGGCTTTGCCTATCTGCCCTTCATCGCCGCCGTGCTGCGCGAGCGGCCCGCGACCGGCACAGGCAAGCCCGCGCATCGCCCCGCGGCAGAGCCCGCCGCCCCCGGCTGGGCGGGGCGCGTCGCGGTGCTGGCCGGCATGGCGGGCATGACCTTCGTGATGTTCTACATCGTGCCGGTGCACCTGCCCTTCTACCTCGCCAGCCTGGGCCTGGCGGACCCCGCGCTGACGGCGCAGGTGATGGCGGCCACGACCGTGGCGGGCGGGCTGACCGCGCTGGGCTTCGGCCGGGTCCGGGCCCGGCTGGGCGGCCGGGTGACGCCGGCGCTCGGCTATCTGATCGTGGCGGCGGGGTTTTCAGCGATGGCGGCGGCGGGGGGCGTGGCCGGGCTGATCGCGGCCAACGCGGTGCTGGGGATCGGGCTGGGGCTGGTGATGCCGAACTTCATGACCGCCGCGCTGAACGTCGCCCCCGCGCATCGGCGGGGGGCGGCCTCGGGCGCCATGACCACCGCGATCTTCACCGGCCAGTTCCTGTCGCCGCTGCTGACCGGGCCGCTCTTCGACGCGCTCGGCTATCCCGGCGGGCTGCGCGTCGCAGGGCTCGTCGCGGTCGGTTTCGCCGGTCTCGCCGCGCTGGTGCTGGCGGAGCGCTAACCCGCCAGCCAGCCCTGCACCGCCGTCAGATCGGCGCCCGACAACTCGTGCCCGGCCTCGATCAGCCGGGCATCGACATCGGCCCCGCTGGCCTTCAGCGAGGCCTCGAGCGGCGGGGCCATGCGGCCGTAGGGGTCGCGCGCCCCGGTCGTCATCAGCACGCGCGTGCCGGTCAGATCGGCCGCGGGGGCGTCGTCCAGAACCTCGATCCCGCGCAGGAGCACCGCGCGCCGCACCACCCCCGGATGCAGCCGCAGGATCGCGCCCAGCAGGTTCGCGCCGTTGGAATAGCCCAGGAACGTGAGCGCGTCGGCGTCGAGCCCGTAGCCCCGCACCGCGCCCGCGACGAACCCGGCGAACGCCTCGGCCTCGGCGGCGATGTCGGCCTGGTCGTAGGTGAGCGGGTCGAGGCGCCGGAACCAGCGGTTGATCCCCTCTTCGGTCGACCGCCCGCGCACCCCCAGCAGGGTCGCGCGCGGGTTGATCCGCGCGGCCAGCGGCATGAGGTCGGTCTCGGACCCGCCCGTTCCGTGCAGCAGCACCAGCACCGAGCCGTCGGGATCGTCCGGCGTGTGGAAGCGGTGGACGAAGGGCAGGTCGCGCATCGGCATCCTTTCCGCGCCGGGCCGCGCGAACTGCGGCAGGATCACCCGCAGGTCGGCGGCGCGCGCCTGATCGTGGGGCGGGACGAACAGGGTCTCGCCCAGGTGCTCGGCCGGCTCGTCCACGGTGAAGCCCGGCGCATCGGTCGCATATTCGAAGAGCGTCCCGGTCGGCTCGCGCACATAAAGCGACATGAAGTACTTGCGGTCATGAACCGCGGTCGCGCCGTCATGATCGCGCAGCGCGAGCCGCATTGCCCGCACCGCCTCGACGTCGGGGGCGCGGAAGGCCACGTGGTCGAACACGCCCGTGCCCTGACCGCCGGTCACGAACCCGGCCGACCCGCGGATGTCCACCACATCGCTGTCCGACGCCATGCGGATGAACGGACCGTCACGGCGTTGCTCGGCATAGCCGAAGCGGTGAAGGAAGCCCGCGACCGTCTCGGCATTCTCGGTCAGGATGGTCACCCCCCGGATCCGGGTCGGCGCCGTCGGATCGTCAAGCGGCGCCTCGGCCGGCATCTCGAGGCCGACCAGCTTGACGATGATCCCGTCCGGGTCGCGCAGGCGCAGGACGCTCTCTCCCATCTCCTGCGCGGGGCCGCTGACCGGCACGCCCGCCCGCATCGCCCGCGTCAGCCATTCGCCGAGGGAGGACGGCGCGACGGCAAAGGCGGTCTCTGAGACCTGCCCCAGACCCACGCGCCCCGCCGCCCCGTCCTGCCAGACGAGAAACGTCACGATCGAGCCCGGGCTGCCCAGCCGGTCGCCGTAGAACAGGTGCAGCTGCTCGGCGTCCTCGTAGCCGCCGGTCTGCTTGACCAGCCGCAGGCCCAGAAAACCCGCGTAGAAATCCACGTTCTTCTGGACGTTGCGGGTCAGGGCGGTGACGTGGTGGATGCCGGTCGTCACGCGGCGGCCTCGCGTGCGAGCACGCGCTGCACCGCCTCGTCGGCGGCCAGACGGTCGTGCAGCGCCTGCACGTTCGGGAAATCGGCGATCCCGTCGGGCAGCATCTTCACGCCCCAGCGGATCATCGGAAACGCATAGGCGTCGATGACCGAGCGCGTGCCGCGCCCCTCGCCCAGCACCCAGTCGCGGCCCTCGAGATGGGTGTTCAGCGCGGCCATCTGCTTGCGCACGAGCTTGTGGCCGGCCTCGACCACGGCCTTCTTCGCCGCGTCGCCCTGATCGACCGTGTAGCGATAGGGCATGAACACCGGCCAGAAGGCCGCGTGCATGTCCGAGGTGAAGAACGCCGACCAGCGATGCGCCTCGGCCCGCTCGCGCAGGCTGTCGCCGCCCGCCAGCCCGGCCTCGGGGTGCTTGTGCGCGAGGTATTCGAGGATCGCGCCCGCTTGGGTCAGCAGCCAGCCGTCGTCCTCGCGCAGCGTGGGCACCGCGCCGGCGGGGTTCACGGCCAGCAGCTCCTTGCTGCCGATCTGGACCTTCACCGCCTCGTAGGGCGCCCCGATCCATTCCAGCACGATATGCGGTGCCAGCGAACAGGCACCGACGGCGTAGTACAGCGTGGTCATCAAGCCCTCCCCCTTTTGGCGCAAATCTTTCGCGCGCGGCGCGGCTTGTCCAGCGAAAGCCGCGTTCGGGGGCGCCGAACGCGTTCCGGTTGATCGGTTTGCCGCAGCGGGCTAGCGTCAAGCCCAAAGCAGGAGGCACGCATGAGCTGGAACCCCGCCCTCGCACCCGCCTGCCCCGACGAGATCGGGGTCGAAGCCATCGAGACGCTGATCATCCCCCGCGCCCGCGACCTCGGCGGGTTCGAGGTCAAGCGCGCCCTGCCCGCGCCGCGGCGGCAGATGGTCGGGCCGTTCATCTTCTTCGACCAGGCCGGCCCCGCAGAGTTCCTGACCGGGCAGGGCATCGACGTGCGCCCGCATCCGCACATCGGGCTGGGCACCGTCACCTATCTCTACCGCGGCGACTTTCACCACCGCGACAGCATCGGCACCGATCAGGTGATCCTGCCCGGCGCAGTCAACTGGATGGTGGCCGGCAAGGGCGTGACCCACTCCGAGCGCACGTCGGCCGCGGGCCGCGCGGGGCCGCACAGCCTCTACGGCATCCAGACGTGGATCGCGCTGCCCGAGGAGCGCGAGGACATGGACCCGATCTTCGAGCATCACGGCAAGGACAGCCTGCCCGTGATCGAGGCCGAGGGCGTCCGTGCCAACCTGATCCTCGGCCAGGCCTACGGCGAGCGCGCGCCCGCGACGCTTTACTCGGAGACCTTCTATCTGGACGTGACGCTTACCCCCGGGGCGCGCTTTCCGCTGCCCGACGACCACGAGGATCGCGGGCTCTACATCACCGAAGGGTCGGTCCGCATCGCCGGACAGGATTTCGCCGCCGGACAGATGATGGTGTTCCGCCCCGGCGACAGCATCACCGTCGCCGCCGGTGCGCAGGGCGCGCGGCTGATGGCGCTGGGCGGGGCGACGCTGAACGGGCCGCGCCATGTGTGGTGGAACTTCGTCTCGTCCTCGCGCGAGAAGATCGAGGAGGCCAAGCGCGAATGGCGCGCCGCCGACTGGGGCATGGGGCTCTTCGACCTGCCGACCGGGGACCGGGCGGAGTATATCCCGGCGCCAGAGTAGGTCGCCGGGCGCCTCGGCACCGCCGCCCGCTCGTGGGATTCGAGGCCGGGCCGACGCGCGCGCCGTGGCCCGTCGGCAACAGCGCGCGTCCGCAAGGGCCGCGTACTGACGCTCACCCTTCCCCTCAGGCCCGCCGAGGCTTAGGGTGCCGCGCATGACCTGACATCTGGTCCTTCGATGTAGCCCGGTGCCCCGCCTGCTGGTGGGGCGTGGCCATATGGAAGGCTCCGCCATGTTCAGGAACTACATCGACCAGCATCGCCTGGTCGGCGCCGTCGACTCCCGGCTCGATGCCGCCTCCCCTGCCCTTCATCCCCACGCTCCGCAACTGCGGCGCCTGCTGGTCCGCTGGCTTCCCACCATGGCGCTGGGCACCCGCACCATCGCCGAGGGGCGCGACCCGCAATGGGCCCGCGACCGGTCGAGCCGGGGCGAGCGCCTCTATCGCCTCGGCGCCGAGGGCGAGTTCGCCGCGCGACGGCTGGCCAGCGACCTTCTCTTCGACGTCGAGCGGCTGGTGATGATCGGCGCCGACGACGCGCACCCGTTTCGCGCCCGCGCGGTGCGGGCGCTGCGAGGGATGCCGCACTGGACGGCGCTCACCGACTGGGACGACTGGGAGGGCCCCCCGGAAGACCTGTCCCGGCGCCTCGGGCTGTCGCAGATCCTTGTCGCGGCGGACGAGGCCGACCGGCGGCGCGGCGAGGACGCCCGCCACGCCAGCCCCGCCCGGCTCACCTCGGGGCGTCTGACGGGCCGCCGCACGACGACGCTGGGCGAGGTTCTCGCGCTGGGACGCGAGGCGCGCAATTGCCTGTCAAAGCACGGCGCGGCGCGCGAGAGTATCGCGGCCGGCCACGACGTCTGGGCCCTGCGCGACGGGCCGACGCTGGTGGCGCTGATCAAGGTCGGTGCGGACGGGGTGGTCCGCCAGTTGCGGGGCCCGGGCAACGGCACGCGCTTCACGGGCTACCTGCTCGACATCGTGCAGTTCTGTACGGCGGCCGGGTTCAAGGTGGGAATGGGCATCGAGGTCAAGCTGGCCGACCTGATGCCTGCGCCGTTGCAGGTGACGAACGACGCCGGGCTCGACCTCGCGCGGCTGATCCGCGGGGTGCCCCGCTGACGACGAAGCCCCCGCCGCGCGTCCGGGCGCGGCGGGGGCCTCGCAGAGCACCGGGGGCGCTCGACGCGCCCCCGGGTCGTCCCATGGCGTCAGCGGTTCCCGACCGAGAGTTCCGCAGCCTGCCGCCCGCGCAGCAGGGCATAGGCCGCCCCGGCCGCGACGAAGGTCGCGGGCGCCGAGAAGCTGCCCAGCGCACCGCCTGCCAGATGCAGGATCAGCCCCAGCACCGACGCCGCGATCCAGGCGCCCAGACCCGCGGGGTTCACCGCAGGGGTGTCGCGCAGCCGGAAATGCGTCGCGTCGTGATCGACGCCGCCCCGCCCCTCGGTGACGATATGGACCAGCGCGATCGCCACCCAGGCGACCACGAAGATGCCCTGATAGGCCAGCGCCTGCAGGATATAGTGGAACACGTCGGCCAGCATCAGCACATAGGCGATCACCCCCACCACGCAGGCCCAGACGACCTTGGGCAGCCGCAGGCGGAAGGCGGTCTGGGCAAAGCTCTCCATGTTGACGGCGGCGAGATAATAGTTCGCGGTGTTGATCCGGGTCTGCGAGATCCAGACGAAGGCCAGCCCGGCAAAGCCCATCAGCTGGATCAGCGCGAGGACGACCGAGACCTCGGTGACGCCGCCCTCGGTCGGCAGGCTCGCGGCCAGGAAGATGCCGACGAGGCCGTTGAGCAGGAAGGCCACGAGGTAGAAGGGCGCGCCGAAGTTCACCTTGGCGTGGTATTCGCGGTCCTCGTCGCGGCCGAAGCGGGCGTAGTCATAGGTGAACATCATGAGGATCCAGACCCCCATGAAGGCCACGAAGCAGTTCCACCAGCCGGTCGCAGGCGCCCCGCCCGCGGGGCCGAGCTTCAGCCAGGCGTCCGAGTAGCCGTATTTCGAGATCGCCAGCACCACCGCCGACAGAAGCCCGATGAGGTAGAAGGGCAGCAGCACGCCGTTGAACTTGTCGAGCCAGTTCTGGATCGACCCGAAGATCAGCAGCACCGAATAGACCACGACGATGAGCGCCGCGACCGGATAGGCGATGCCGGCATAGCTCTGCAGCGCCAGCGCGATCACCGAGCCCTCGAACACGGCGTAATAGATCGCGGTGGCAAAGAAGATCAGCGTGGCGACCGCCGCCCCCGTCTGCCCCAGCAGGATGCGCGAGAAGAGCGAGACCGACAGCCCGGTGCGGATCGCGTGCCGCACCAGCACCGCGTTGACCGCGGCATAGGCGATCACCGAGAGCACCAGCCCGATGATGGCGTTGACCGAGCCATAGGCCAGCGCCAGCGAAGCGGAGACGACGAGATAGAACATCGCCGAGCAGACCGACCACCAGGCCATGGTCAGCGGCATCCGCCCCATGCGCTGATCGGGCGGAACGGGGCGATCGGAAAACTCCAGCCCTTCGGCTGGATCGACAGCGGTTTCGAGACTTCCGGCCATATGCGTGCACTCCCTGCTGAACGGGCCGCCTTGTCTGCCCGGATGGGGCGCGGCCTCTGGACTGCGGGTCATGGTGGGGCGACCGGATCAGCGCGTCTTGCGCGGGGATGCACGAAGATTTGCATCTGCGCGCGCCGCCCCGCGCGCGGCGGTCGGCGGGGCCCGAAGGCCCCGGCCGTCAGCCCTCGGACTGGCGCTCGGCGCGGCGGCGCCAGTCGCTCGGGGTCATGCCGAAGCGGGCGCGGAAGAGGCGCGAGAACTGCGCCTGGTCCGAGAACCCGAAGCGATAGGCAATGACCGCCAGCGGCACGGCGCGGGCGGTGGCGATCTCGTCACGCGCCGCGATCAGCCGCTCGTCGCGGATGAACTGCGACACGGTCGCCTCGGTATCGCCGAACAGCTCGTGCAGGTAGCGCTTCGAGATGCCGCAGGCATCGGCCACGAACTCGGGCGAGAGCGCGGGATTGGGCAGGTTCTGCCGGATCACCTGCTCGGCGCGGCGGAGATGCCCGGCGCGGACCGAGCTCTGCGCCTCCTCCCCCCGCCCGCGCGTTCGTCCAGTGCCAAAGCCAGCACCTCGACGATCTGCCGCCCGAGGATGTTGGCTGCGTGCGACTGGCTGAGCGGCAGGGCCTGCAACTGCCCCATCATCGCGGTGAAGAGCGCGGGCAGCCCTGCGCCCGCGTCGATCGCCTGGGCGCAGAACCGGTCCGGGCTGCGCAGCTTTTCGGACAGCGCGCGCTTGCCGACCTTGAGCACCGCCAGCTCGTTCGGCGCGCCATAGCTGAACCGATAGGGCTCGTCGCCCCGCTCGATGATGAAGCCGCCGGGGTTGCAGCGGACGCTGCGCCCGAGCTGGTGGAACTCGACCGCGCTGCGACGGGGGACGGTGACGAGGTAATCCTCTTCGGTCGTCGAGGTGATGTGGCGGGCGTGACGCTCGTAATGCAGCGGCTCGGTCTCGAGCCGCGACAGCGACACCGCCCCGATCTGGCGCCGCTCAAGCTGGCCGCAGAAGCGGTCGGCATCGCGGAACGTCAGGTGCAGGGGAAAATAGGTGTCCGCGATCACCCGCTCCCACTCGGCGGCGCGATGGGCCGGGTTGGTTCCGGCCGTGCAATAGGCAGTCGACTCCATCCGCCATCCCCCAAGCGCGGTGAGACATCGTGCCGCGCCCCCGGTCGCCCGATCAAGAATTTTTCGTGTCGACCGTGGGCTGGTGCGCGGATCGACAAGAGCGGGCGCGCCCGGCGGCAAATCCGCGCCTTGCGTGCACGGATCGTCAAGCAATCGCTCACTTCGCTGCAAGCGCGCCGGACACGATCGCGCCAGTCTGGAGGGATCAGAACCGGCGCCCTGCACGCCGGCAGACACGGGAGGAAGCACCATGCCCAGACGCAATGTCGATCCGATCACCCTGTCGGTGGTCCGCGGCGTCCTTGAGACCACCCAGCGCGAGATGACGCTGACGCTGGAACAGACCGCACGGTCGAGCGTGTTCAACCTCGCGCACGACTATTCGACCGCGCTGTTCAACCACACGCCCGAGATGATCCTGCAGGGGCAGGACATCCCGATTCACCTGGGCAGCCTGATTCCGGCGATGAAGTCCGTCGCCAGGTTCTTCGAGGGCGACATCCACGAGGGCGACCTGATCCTGCACAACGACCCGGCCTATGGCGGGTCGCACATCATCGACACCTGCATGTATTACCCGGTGTTCTACCAGGGTGAGCTGGTGTTCTGGACCGTGTGCAAGGGCCACCTGACCGACATCGGCGGCCCGGTGCCCGCAGGCTACAACCCCAACGCCACCGAGATCTTTGCCGAGGGCCTGCGCATCCCGCCCGTCAAGCTGTGGGACCGCGGCAAGCCGCGCCGCGACGTGATGAACCTGCTGCTGACCAACATGCGCGCCCGCCGCGACCAGGAGGGTGACTTCAACGCCCTGATCGGCGCCTGCCAGGTCGGCGCGCGCGCGCTCGTGCGGCTGATGGACAAGTACGGCAAGGACGTGGTGCAGGACTGCATCGCCGAACTTCTCGACATGGCCGAGGCGCATATGCGCAAGCTGATCGCCACGGTCCCCGACGGCACCTACACCGGCACCGCGATCCTCGAGGATGCGGGCCACGGCTTCGGGGACTTCGAGATCACCGCCACCGTGACCATCAAGGGCGACGGCTGCCACATCGAGATCGCCTCGCCCCCGCAGGTGCCCTATTTCATCAACAGCTACGAGGGGAACAGCCACTCGGGCGTCTATCTGGGCTTGATGATGTTCGCCCAGCTGCCGCCGCCCTACAACGAGGGGCTCTATCGCTGCGTGACGACCGACATGGGGCCCAAGGGGACGCTCTGCAACGCGAAATCCCCCGCCCCGCACATGAACTGCACCACGACCCCGATGGAGACGCTCACTGACGCCGTGCGCCTCGCCTTTGAACAGGCGGCGCCGCAGAAGGTCTCGGCGAGCTGGGGCCACGCCAACGGCTGCAACATCGCCGGCTGGGACACCCGCCACGACGAGGAATACGTGACGATGGTGCTCGCCTCGATCATCTCGGGCGCCGGCGCCACGGCCAGCCAGGACGGCTGGCACGCCTGCGGGCCGGAGTGCTGCTTCGGCGCGCTGACCTCGGGCGACATCGAGATGCTGGAACACAGCTACCCGATCATCATCCACCGCTATTCGCTGATGGAGGACTCGGGCGGGGCCGGCAAGAACCGCGGCGGCTCGGGCACCTGCTGGGAGGTCGAGCCGATGGACAAGCCCATGACGCTCATCACCTTCGGCGAGGGGCGGCGGATCCCGGCGATGGGCGCGGCGGGCGCCAAATCCGACATGATCGCCCCCAAGGTCGGCCGGCTTGAGGTCACGCGCAACGGCGAGACGCAGATCATCACCGAGAACGTGATCGAGACGATCCAGCCCGGCGAACGCGCCGCCAACAAGAACCCCGGCGGCGGCGGCTACGGCAACCCGTTCGAACGCGACATCGCCCGCGTGATCGAGGACGTCCGCAACGGCCTCGTGAGCATCGAGGGCGCGCGCCGCGACTACGGCGTGGTCTTCGCCGATCCGGCGACCTTCAAGGTCGATCACGCCGAGACCGAACGCCTGCGCGCCGCCTGACCCCGGCCCGTTCTTTCCTGCCCCAATATCCCGCGGGGTCCGGGGGCGCGAAGCCCCCGGTGGTCCCGCCCGAGACAAGGTTTGACCCCATGCAGAACCGTTACCGCCTCGGCATCGACGCCGGGGGCACCTTCACCGACTTCATCCTCGCCGACCGCGAGGGCGACCTGCGCATCTTAAAGGCGCTCTCCACCCCGACCCGGCCGACCGAGGCGATCCGCAACGGCCTCGCCATCATCGAGGAAGAGACCGGCCTCTCGCCGCGCGAGATCGTCTCGAACGCCGATCTGTGCATCAACGGCACCACGGTCGGGCTGAACGCGCTGATCACCCACACCGGCGCCAAGACCGGGCTGATCGCCACCAAGGGCCACGAGGACAGCATCGAGATCCGCCTCGGCCACAAGGAAGACGGCTACCGCTACGACCCCGAATATCCGCCGGCCACGATGCTGGTGCCGCGCTACCTGCGCCGCGGCGTGCCCGAGCGGGTGCTGTCGAACGGCACCGTGCACACCCCGCTCGACGAGGAGGCGGTGCGCGACGCCTGCCGGCATTTCCTCGCTGAAGGGGTCGAATCGGTGGCCATCAGCTTCGTCTGGTCGGTCCTGCACCCCGATCACGAGAACCGCGCGGCCGAGATCGTGCGCGAGATGATGCCCGACGTGCGCCTGACCGTCGGCAGCCAGCTCTATCCGCAGGTGCGCGAATATACCCGCACCTCGACGGCGATCGTCAACGCCTATCTCGCCCCGATCCTGCAACGCTATGTCGAGGCGATCGACGGCTATTTCCAGTCGCTCGGCGCGCGTCACCCGGTGCGCTACTTCCAGTCGAACGGCGGGCTGGCGCTCGGCCGGATCGTCTCGGACCAGTCGGTCTACGCGATCAACTCGGGCCCCGCCTCAGCCCCGCAGGCGGCGCTCTGGCTGGGTGAGCCGTGGGGGTTCAAGGACATCATCACCGTCGACATGGGCGGCACCAGCTTCGACATCACGCTGACCCGTGACGGGCGGGCGAACGTGTCGAAGAACATCGACTTCCTGCGCTACCGGATCGGCATCCCAATGATCCAGGTCGAGACGCTGGGCGCGGGCGGCGGGTCGATCGGCTGGATCGACGCGATGGGGCTGATGCAGATGGGCCCGCAGTCGGCAGGCTCCGAGCCCGGCCCCGCCTGCTACGGCCAGGGCGGCACGCGGCCCACGACCACCGACGCGAACCTCGTCCTCGGCTATCTCAGCCCCGAGGGGCTGGTAGGCGGGCGCCTGCCGCTCGACCTGCAGAAGGCGCGCGAGGCGATCCGCATCCATCTGGCCGAACCGCTGGGGATCAGCATCGAACAGGCCGCCTACGGGATGTTCACCATCGTCAACAACAACATGGTGAACGCCATCCGCCGCGTCTCGGTGGAACGCGGCTATGACCCGCGCGACTTCGTGCTGAACTGCGCGGGCGGGGCCACGGGGGCGCACATCACCGCGCTCGCCCGCGAGATGGGCATCCGCAAGATCCTCGTGTCGAAACTCGCCTCGGGGCTCTGCGCCTTCGGCCAGATACTGTCGGACGTGAAGTACAACTACATGGCCCCCGCCCCGATCCGGCTGGAAGGCGCCAAGGCCGCCGCGCGGCTCGACTCGCTCTTCAACGAGCTCGAGGCCCGCGGCCGCGCCGATCTGGCCGAGGACGGGTTCGCCGACAAGGACATCACCATCCGCCGCAGCCTCGACATGCGCTATGTCGGGCAGGTCCACGAATGCACCGTCGACGTCGATCCGTTCGAGGTGAACGAGGCCTCGCTCGACCGGCTCAAGGCCGCCTTCCACGCCCGGCACGAGGAGCTCTACACCTACGCCGAGCCGCAGAGCCCGGTCGAGATCGTCAACGTCGAAAGCGCGATCACCGGCGGCGTGGACAAGCCCGGCCGCATCACCATCGCCGCGGGCGAGGGCGCGCACGCCGCGCTGGCCGGCACGCGCGAGATGATCTTCAAGCGCGACGGCCAGGCCCACGAGACCCCCGTCTACGACGGCGCGAAACTGGGCGCGGGCGACCGCGTGACCGGCCCCGCCGTCATCGAGGAGGTGACGACGACCATCGTGATCGAGCCCGGCTGGTCGGCGGAACTGGACGCCTCGGGCGTCTATATCGTGACGCTGGCGCCGTCCGAGGGCGTGACGGCCATCGCGCGGATGATCAAGGAAACCGCCTGAACCCCGACCCGGGCGGCGCGCCCCAGCCGCGCCGCCCGGCCCTACAGATAGGGCGGCGTGCAGGCCGAGACGACCTCGGCCGCACGGTCGCCGACATTGCGAAAGGGGTGCGGCCGGCGCGAATCGAACAAAAAGCCGTCGCCGGCCTTCAGCACCTCGGTTTCCTCCCCCACCGTCACCTCGATTTCGCCCGCGATGACGATCCCACCCTCGTGCGCCGGATGCTCGAGCATCTGGTCGCCGGTGTCGGCGCCCGGCTCGTAGCGCTCGTGCAGGATCTGCAGCCCGTGCGCGCGGGCATCGCCCACCTGCCGGATCACGATCCGCCCGCGCGGATCGTCGAGCGCCGCGTGCAGCCGGGCGGTCAGGTCGCGCATCTCGCCGGGCCGGAAGAAAACCGCCTGCGACGCGGGCGCATCAGGTTCGAAGAACTCGGACATCGAGAGCGACAACCCGCCCAGTATCCTGCGCAGGGATGCCACCGAGGGACTCGACCGATTCGTCTCGACCATCGAGATCTGCCCATGCGGCACCCCCGCCGCCTCGGCGAGCTGCCGCTGCGACATCCCGGCCTGCACGCGCAATTCCTTAAGCCTCGCGCCGATGTCGAACTCGTCCACTTCCTGCCCCCGCCGCCCCGGACCTGTCGCCGGGCGCGCGAAGTCTTGTCGCCGGGCGCACAGGATCACCGATCCATCTTGCGTGCAATCTTGAGCGCGGGGTAGCGCAGGGTCAACCCGAACCATGAGGTCTGCCCATGTCCCGCGCCGCCGATCTGTCCGCCCGCAAGTCCCGCGCCGTCGCCCGGGGCGTCGCCACCCGCGGCATCTTCGCCGCCCGCGCCGAGAACGCGGAAATCTGGGACGCCGACGGCCGGCGCTTCCTCGACTTCGCGGCCGGCATCGCCGTCACCAACACCGGCCACCGCCACCCCCGCGTCATGGCCGCCGTGGCCGCGCAGGCCGAGGCCTTCACCCACACCTGCTTCCACGTCGCCCCCTACGAGGGCTACGTCCGCCTTGCCGAGCGGCTGAACGCCCTGACCCCCGGCGACTTCGCCAAGAAGACCATGCTCGTCACCACCGGGGCCGAGGCGGTCGAGAACGCCGTCAAGATGGCCCGCGCCTTCACCGGCCGGTCCGGCGTCATCGCCTTCAGCGGCGGTTTCCACGGTCGCACGCTGCTCGGCATGGCGCTGACCGGCAAGGTCTCGCCCTACAAGAAGGGCTTCGGTGCCATGCCCCCCGAGGTCCATCACGCCCCCTTCCCGAACGCCTTCCACGACATGCCCGAGGCGGTCGCCCTGACCGAGCTCGAGCGTCTGCTCGCCGCCTCGGTCGACCCCGAGCGCATCGCCGCGATCATCATCGAGCCGGTGCAGGGCGAGGGCGGCTTCACCATCGCGCCGGCGGGCTTCCTGCGTGCGCTGCGCACGCTCTGCGACCGGCACGGGATCGTGCTGATCGGGGACGAGGTGCAGGCGGGCATGGCGCGCACCGGGCGGATGTTCGGGTTCGAGCACGCGGGCGTCGCCCCCGACCTCGTGACGATGGCCAAGGGGCTGGCGGGCGGCTTCCCGCTGTCGGCCGTCACCGGTCGGGCCGAGATCGTGGACGCCCCGGCGCCCGGCGGACTGGGTGGCACCTATGCCGGCCATCCGCTCGCGGTCGCGGCGGCCGAGGCGGTGCTGGACGTCATAATCGAGGACGACCTCTGCGCGCGCGCCGATCAGATCGGCCGGGTGATCCGCGACCGGCTGACGGCGCTCGCCGCCCGTCCGGGCTTCGCCTGCATCGGCGAGGTCCGCGGTCTGGGCGCGATGAACGCGATCGAGTTCGTGACCGACCGCCGCACGAACGCGCCCGACGCGGCGATCACCTCGGCCATCGTGGCCGAAGCCGAGGCGCGGGGCCTGATCCTGCTCGCCTGCGGGACGCGCTACAACGTCATCCGCCTGCTGCCGCCGCTGACCATCCCGATGGATCAGTTGGACGAGGCGCTGGACATCCTCGAGGCCTCGATCGCCGCCGTCGCGCTGCGCGCGGCCGCCTGACCCGCGACCGCCTGACCCTCGGCCCGGGCGTCCGCCGCCCGGGCCCACGGCGCCCGGCTTGCCAAGCACGGCGGCCGGGCGCAGACTTTCGCCCATGCGACGGCAGCGCCAAGGCCGGGGCGGGGTCCGCCCCGCACCTCGGCAGGGATCGGGAGGCAGGCGCATGACCCGGCACGTCACCATCAGCTACAGCGCCCTGCCCGGCACCGCCGCCGGGGTGGCGCGCACCGGCGGCGCGGTGGTGATCGCCGATCGCCCCGCGGGCGTCGCGGGCGGCGAGGGGCTGGGCGCGAACGGCGCGCAGTTGCTGGCCGCCTCGGTCGGGGGCTGCTTCTGGAACGACCTGCACAGCATCGGCGAGCGGCTGGGACTGTCGGTCGCTGGCGCCGGCGTCGAGGTCGAGGTGGTGTTGGCCGGCCAGCCATCCCGCGTCGTCCGCATCGAGGTCGAGGCGCGGCTGCCCGCCAGCGCCCGCCCGGTCTTCGAGGCCGCCTGCGCCGAGACGATCATCGGTCAATCGCTGATGGCCGCGTTTCCGGTCCAGTTCCGCATGACCGAGATCGGCTAGAGGGCGCAGCCCCCATAGCCCCCCCCCACGCGGCGAGGCCTGCCCAATCCCTGCCCATGCTGCCCGCGGATCAGCCGCCTGCGCCGCCCGCGCGACGCGGGCCCGCCTCTCCGCCACGCCCCCGCTTCCGCCTGCGCGGCGGACCGCGCAGCCTCGGGCCGCATCCCAGCCCGCAGGGACCGATGACCCGCCTAGGTATCCTGATCGTCGAGCCTGACCGCGAGCGCGCCCTGCGCATCGTGGACGGGCTGCGCGCGACCGGGGACCACGACATCACCGTGCTGTCCGAGACGACGGCCCTCGCCCGCCGGATCGCCGCGCATGATCCCGACATCGTGCTGATCGACGTGGCCGACCCGTCACGCGACGTGCTCGAGGAGCTCGCCCTCGTCTCGGGCCCGATGGAGCGGCCGGTGGCGATGTTCGTCGACCGCTCGGACGAACAGATGACCCGCGCCGCCATCGAGGCCGGGGTCTCGGCCTATGTCGTGGACGGGCTGCGGCCCGAGCGGGTGAAGCCGATCCTCGATGCGGCCATCGCCCGCTTCCACCTGTTTCACAAGATGCGCGCCGAGCTGGCGGCCACCCGCGCCGCGCTGGAAGAGCGAAAGACCATCGACCGCGCCAAGGCGATCCTGATGAAGGCGCGCGGCATCGACGAGGGGGCGGCCTATGCGCTCTTGCGCAAGACGGCGATGGACCAGAACCGGCGCATGGCCGAGATCGCCCAGCAGCTGGTGATGGCCGCGGGGCTGCTGACATGAGCCTCACCCGCCTGCGCCTCGGCTATCTGCCCCTGACCGACGCCGCGCCGCTGATCGTGGCGGCCGAGCTGGGGTTCGCGGCCGAAGAGGGCCTCGCCTTCGACCTCGTGGCGCTGCAGAGCTGGGCGCAGAGCCGCGACATGCTGGGGCTCGGGGCGGTGGATGCCGCGCAGATGCTGGTGCCGCTGCCCATCGCCCAGACCCTCGGCCTCGGCCCGGCCTACCCGCCCTTCGACCTGCTCATGGTCCTGTCCGTGGGCGGCGAGGCCATCGCCGTCAGCGCCCGGCTGGCCGAGGGGCTGCGGGCGCGCGGCCACGGCTTCGCGCTGAACGATCCGGCGGCCGCCCGCACGGCGCTGGCCGCGGTGGCCGGGCCCGAGATGACGGTCGGCGTCCCCTTCCCCTTCTCGACCCACACCGAGCTCGTCTGGCGCTGGTGGGAGGGGGGTGAGACCGGCGTCCGGCTGACCATCCGCACGGTGCCCCCGCCCCGCATGGCCGAGGCGCTGTCCGAGGGCGAGGTCGACGCCTTCTGCGTGGGCGAGCCCTGGGCCTCGCACGCGGTCGAGCGTGGCGCGGGCACGCTGCTTCTCGCCGGTCGCGCGATCTGGGCGGCGCCGCCGGAAAAGGGGCTGGTCGTCACGCGTGAGTTCTCGACCCGCCGCCCCGACGAAACCGGCCGGCTGATGCGGGCGGTGTGGCGGGCGTGCCGCTGGCTGGATATGCCGGGCAACCGCGCCACGGCGGCCGAGATCCTGTCCCGGCCCGCCTATCTCGACCTGCCGCCGGAGCTGGTCGAGCGCGGCCTGATGGACCGGCTGCACGTCAGCGCGGCGGGCGAGGTGCGGCGCTTTCCGGGCTTCATCCGCTTTCACGACGGCGCGGCGAACTTTCCCGCGCGCAGCCTCGCCGCCGGTTTCGCCCGCCGCATCGCCCGGCAGCACGGGCTTGAGGTCGAGGCCGCCATGCAGGCCGCAACGGGGTGTTTCCGCCCCGACCTCTACCGCCAGCACCTGCGCGCCGTCGGCGCTGAGCTGCCAGCCGACTCGGCCCCGACCGCCCGCCCGCAAGGCGAGCTGATTCTGCCCGCGGATGCCGCGGTCGACGGCGAAACACCCGCGCCGCCGTTCACGGCGCGCTGAGTTTTCGGGCAAAGCGCGGCAAGACTGCGGAGAAATGATGCTGCGACCGCAATACTGCAACGCAGCGCTTGACGGGTGAGAACCGCACGGCGACCCTGAACTCAAGCGCCGGGCAACGAGGTCCGACCGCAGCGACGGCCGCAAGGGCGCGGCCTTTTCCCCACCATGGCAACGACGCCACCGCTGTCCGTCCCGTCGGGACGGTGCCGGTGGCCTGTCCGCGTTCGATCACGCCAGAGGAACCGCCTGATGACCTCCTCCCTTCCGACCCGCCGCCGTTTCCTGACCTCTGCCGCCGGGCTGGCCGCGACCGTGGCCGCGGCCCGGCTGGTCCTGCCGCAGGGCGCCTGGGCCGCCACGCCCGCGCCCGAGGTGACCGGCTGCAGCCTGGGCTACATCGCCCTGACCGACAGCGCGCCGCTGATCATCGCGGCGGAAAAGGGCCTCTTTGCCAAGCACGGGATGCCCGACGTCAAGGTCGAGAAACAGGCCAGCTGGGGCGCCACGCGCGACAACATGGCGCTGGGGTCGGCCGCGGGCGGGATCGACGGCGGGCATCTGCTGCGGCCGAAGGTGCATCTCTACTCCACCGGCAAGGTCATGCAGAACCAGAAGCCGCTGGCGATGTACACGCTGCTGAACCTCAACGAGAACGGCCAGGCGATCTCGGTCGCCAAGGCTCATGCCGAGACCGGCGTCGGCCTGTCGAGCGCCCCGCTGCGCGAGGTCTTCGCGGCCCGCCGCGCGGCCGGCGGCGAGGTGCCGGTGGCGATGACCTTCCCCGGCGGCACCCATGACCTGTGGATGCGCTACTGGCTGGCCGCGGGCGGCATCGATCCGACCAAGGACGTCAACCTGATCGTCGTGCCGCCGCCGCAGATGGTCGCCAACATGAAGGTCGGCAACATGGAGGCGTTCTGCGTCGGCGAGCCGTGGAACGAGCAGCTCGTCCGCCAGGGCATCGGCTTCACCGCTTGCACCACCGGCGAGCTCTGGAAGGGCCACCCCGAAAAGGTGCTGGGGATGCGCGCCGACTGGGTGGACGCCCACCCGAACGCCACGCTGGCGCTGATGCGCGCGGTGATCGAGGCGCAGATGTGGTGCGACGACCGCGCCAACACCGACGAGATGGCCGCGATCATCGGCCGGCGCCAGTGGTGCAACGTGCCCGCCGGCGACATCGCCCCGCGCCTGAAGGGCGAGGTGAACTACGGCAACGGGCGCAGCGAGACCCGGCCGGAGCTGGCGATGACCTACTGGGGCGAGGGGGGCGCGGCCTCCTATCCGTGGAAATCGCTCGACAGCTGGTTCATCACCGAGAACAAGCGCTGGGGCACCCTGCCGGGCGACCTCGACACCCGCGCGCTGGTCGATCAGACCAACCGCGCCGACCTGTGGCTCGAGGCGGCCAGGGGGCTGGGGCTGACCCCGGACTTCGGCGACAGCCGCGGGGTCGAGACGTTCTTCGACGGCACGACCTTCGATCCGGCCGACCCCGAGGGCTACCTCGCGCGTCAGTCGATCAAGGCCATGGCGTGAGGGGGGCGGTCATGCCGGTCGTCGCCCTGAAGGCCCCGCCCCCCGCCCCTCGCGCCGGGCAACCTCAAACCCCTGACGCCACCCCGGCGCTGGCGAGGGACCCCAGCCGGGCACGGGTCGCACGTCTCCCGGCGGTGTCCAGGCCCCGCCCCGACGCGCGGCGCATCGCCCGCGACTTAGCCGGGGCGGTGCTGCCGCCGCTGGTCGTGCTGCTGGTCCTGCTCGGCCTCTGGCAGCTCGCCTTCTCCGGCCCCGAGTCGGGCCTGCCCACCCCGCTCGCGGTGTGGCGCGAGAGCGGCGACCTGCTGCTCGACCCGTTCTATGTCGCGGGAACCCAGGACATGGGGCTGGGCTGGCGCGTGCTCGCCTCGCTCGAGCGGGTGGCCTACGGCTTCGGCCTTGCCGCCGTGGTGGGGGTGCTCACCGGCGCGGTGATCGGTCAGTCCGACCTGATGATGCGCGGCTTCGACCCGATCTTTCAGGTGCTGCGGACGGTGCCGCCGCTGGCCTGGCTGCCGATCTCGCTCGCGGCCTTCATGGACAGCGGGCCGAGCGCGATCTTCGTCATCTTCATCACCGCCATCTGGCCGATCATCATCAATACCGCCGCGGGCGTGCGCGCCATCCCGCAGGACTATCGCAACGTCGCCGCCGTCCTGCGCCTCAACCAGATCGAGTTCTTCTGGAAGATCATGATCCCCGCCGCCGCCCCCTACATCTTCTCGGGGCTCAGGATCGGCGTCGGGCTGTCCTGGCTGGCCATCGTCGCGGCCGAGATGCTGACCGGCGGCGTGGGCATCGGCTTCTTCATCTGGGACGCGTGGAATTCCTCGCGCCTGACCGACATCATCGTGGCGCTGGTCTACATCGGGCTGACGGGGTTCGTCCTCGACCGCCTGGTGGCCCTGATCGGCCGCAGCCTCTCGCGGGGGACGGCATGACCCATCTCATCATCGACCATGTGAGCAAGAGCTTCGCCCGGGGCGCGCGGGTGACCGAGGTGCTCTCGGACATCCGGCTGAGCATCGGCAAGGGCGAGTTCGTCAGCATCATCGGCCACTCGGGCTGCGGCAAGTCCACGCTGCTGAACCTGATCGCCGGGCTGACCGAGGTGACCCGCGGCGGCATCATCCTCGACGGGCGCGAGATCACCGGCCCCGGCCCCGACCGCGCCGTGGTGTTCCAGAACCACAGCCTGCTGCCGTGGCTGACCGTCTATGACAACGTGCGGCTGGCCGTGACCAAGGTATTCGGCACCGCGAAGTCGCGGGCCGAGCAGCACGACTGGATCATGGCGAACCTCGACCTGGTGCAGATGACCCACGCCGCCGACAAGCGGCCGGGCGAGATCTCGGGCGGGATGCGCCAGCGGGTCGGCATCGCCCGCGCCCTGGCGATGGAGCCCAAGATCCTGCTGCTCGACGAGCCCTTCGGGGCGCTCGACGCGCTGACGCGGGCGCACCTGCAGGATGCGGTGATGGCGATCCACGCGCGGCTCGGCAACACCATGATCATGATCACCCATGACGTGGACGAGGCGGTGCTGCTCGCCGACCGCATCGTGATGATGACCAACGGCCCCGCCGCCACCATCGGCGAGGTGCTAAATGTGCCGCTGCCCCGCCCGCGCGACCGCATCGCGCTCGCCGCCGACCCCGATTACCTCCGCGCCCGCGAAGCCGTGCTGCGGTTCCTCTACGAACGTCACCGCTTCGTGGAAGCGGCGGAGTGAGCATCATGACCCAGCGACTTGTGGTGATCGGGGCCGGGATGGCCTCGGGCCGGCTGCTCGAGCAGCTCTTCGAGGCGGGGTATCAGGGGCAGGTCACCCTGATCAACGCCGAGCCGCGCGGCAACTACAACCGGCTGATGCTGTCGCCGGTGCTGTCGGGCGAAAAGACCTATGCGCAGATCGTGACCCATGACGCGGACTGGTACGCCGCGCACGGCGTCACCTGCCGCTTCGGCGAAAGCGTGACGGCGATCGACCGGGCCGCGCGGACGGTCAGGACCAGCGCAGGCTTGGTCCCCTATGACGCGCTGGTCATCGCCACCGGCTCGGCGCCGTTCCTGATCCCGGTCGCCGGGCGCGACCTGCCCGGCGTCGTGACCTACCGCGACCTCGAGGACACCAACGCCATGATCGCCGCCAGCCAGCCCGGCGCGAAGGCGGTGGTGATCGGCGGCGGCCTGCTGGGGCTCGAAGCCGCGGCGGGAATGGCCGCGCGCGGGGCCGAGGTGACGGTGATCCACCTGATGGGTCACCTGATGGAACGCCAGCTTGACCCCGCCGCGGGCTACCTGCTGCAGCGCGACCTCGAGGCGCGGGGCATCCGCGTCCACTGCCAGGGCGCCACCAAGGCGATCCTCGGCCGCGACCGGGTCGAGGCGGTGCTGCTCGAGGACGGCACGATCTACCCCGCCGACCTCGTCTGCATGGCGGTGGGCATCCGCCCCGAGGTGCGGCTGGCCACTGACGCGCATCTCGAGATCGGGCGCGGCATCACCGTGGACGACCAGATGCGGACCTCGGACCCGGCGATTTTCGCGCTCGGCGAATGTGTCGAGCATGAGGGCCAGGTCTTCGGCCTCGTCGCGCCGCTCTACGATCAGGCGAAGGTGCTGGCCGCGACGCTGATGGGACAGGACGCCACGTTCCAGCCGCAGCAGACGGCCACCAAGCTGAAGGTCACGGGCGTCGATCTGTTCAGCGCCGGCGATTTCGCCGAGGCGCCGGGGCGCGAGGACATCGTGTTCCGCGACCCGGGCCGGGGCATCTACAAGC
This sequence comes from Paracoccus sanguinis, assembly GCF_012689545.1. Classification (NCBI taxonomy): domain Bacteria; kingdom Pseudomonadati; phylum Pseudomonadota; class Alphaproteobacteria; order Rhodobacterales; family Paracoccaceae; genus Paracoccus; species Paracoccus sanguinis. Next base: position 2,811,755 of record NZ_CP051542.1, on the reverse strand, counting down.
GCCTCGTGCTCGAAGGCGGGCGGCTGGTCGGCGCGGTGATGTATGGCGACACCGCCGACGGGTCGTGGTTCTTCGACCTGATCCGGCAGGGCACCGACGTCGAGCCGATGCGCGACACGCTGATCTTCGGCCCGGCCTTCCAGGGGGGCGCCTCTGCGGACCCTCTGGCAGCCGTTGCAGCCTTGCCGCCTGAGGCGGAGATCTGCGGCTGCAACGGCGTCTGCAAGGGCACCATCGTCGCCGCCGTCGAGGCGGGCGCCGGCACGCTGGACGCGGTGCGCACCGCCACCCGCGCCAGCGCCTCGTGCGGCAGCTGCACGGGCCTCGTCGAGCGGGTCATGGCGCTGACGCTCGGCGCGGACTTCCGGCCCGAGGCGAACCCGCCGATGTGCCGCTGCACCGACCACACCCACGACGAGGTGCGGCGCCTGATCCGCACCATGGGCCTCAAGTCCATCCCGGCGGTGATGCAGGAGCTGGGCTGGACCACCGCGGGCGGCTGCGCCTCCTGCCGCCCGGCGCTGAACTACTATCTGCTCGCCGACTGGCCGACCGAGTACCGCGACGACCGCCAGAGCCGCTTCGTCAACGAGCGCAACCACGCCAACATCCAGAAGGACGGCACCTATTCGGTCGTCCCGCGAATGTGGGGCGGGGTGACGACGCCCGACGAGCTGCGCGCCATCGCCGACGCCGCCGACCGCTACGCCGTGCCGATGGTCAAGGTGACGGGCGGCCAGCGGATCGACCTGCTGGGGGTCCGGAAAGAGGATCTGCCCGCGATCTGGGCGGACCTCAACGCCGCCGGCATGGTCTCGGGCCACGCCTACGCCAAGGGCCTGAGGACCGTGAAGACCTGCGTCGGGACCGAGTTCTGCCGCTTCGGCACGCAGGATTCGACCGGCCTCGGGATCCGGCTGGAAAAGCTGCTGTGGGGGTCGTGGACGCCGGCCAAGGTCAAGCTCGCCGTCTCGGGCTGCCCGCGCAACTGCGCCGAGGCGACCTGCAAGGACATCGGCGTGGTCTGCGTCGAGTCGGGCTACCAGATCAGCGTCGCGGGCGCCGCCGGCATGGACGTGAAGGAGACCGAGCCGCTGATCACGGTGGCGACCGAGGACGAGGCGCTCGAGGTCATCGCGGCCTTCACCCAGCTCTACCGCGAGAATGCCCGCTACCTGCACCGGATCTACAAATGGGTGGCCAAGGTCGGGCTGGCGTGGTGCCAGGCTCAGATTGCCGATCCGGCGACGCGCCGGGCGCTCTACGACCGCTTCCTGATCTCGCAGTCGGTCTATCAGGCCGACCCCTGGGCCGAACACGCCGCCGCGCCGGCCGCGTGGCAGCCCGTCGCCGACCTGACGCTGAGGGCCGCGGAATGACCATGATCGACATCGCCGCGCTGGACGACATCCCGCGGCAGGGCGCGCGGGTGGTCCGCACCCCGCAGGGCTGCGTCGCGGTGTTCCGCACCGCGACCGACGAGGTCTTCGCCCTCGACGACCGCTGCCCCCACAAGGGCGGACCGCTGTCAGAGGGGATCGTGCACGGGACGCAGGTGACCTGTCCGTTGCACGGGCTGGTCTTCGACCTCGCCTCGGGCCTGTCCACCGGACCCGAGGCCCTGCGCGTGGCAACCCGTGCGGCGCGCATCGAGAGCGGGCGGGTACTCATCGACGCGGCCATCCTCGCCCGGCGGACGGCCGCATGACCGCCGCCCCCCGCCGCCCCGCCGAGGGGGCGCCGCTGCGCACCACCTGTCCCTATTGCGGGGTGGGCTGCGGGGTGATCGCCCGCCCCACGCCCGCGGGCGGGATCGAGATCGCGGGCGACCCCGACCACCCGGCGAACCGCGGCCGGCTGTGCGTCAAGGGCGCGGCGCTGGGTGAGACGCTGGGGACCGCGCACCGGCTCTTGTCGCCGCGCATCCACGGGGCGGATGCCTCCTGGGACGCGGCCCTCGGGCTGGTCGCCGAACGCTTCGCCGACGCCATCGCCACGCACGGGCCGGACTCGGTGGCGTTCTACGTCTCGGGCCAACTGCTGACCGAGGATTACTACGTCGCCAACAAGCTGATGAAGGGCTTCATCGGCAGCGCCAACATCGACACCAACTCGCGGCTTTGCATGGCCTCGACCGTGGCCGGCCACCGCCGCGCCTTCGGCAGCGACACGGTGCCGGGGCAGTACGAGGATCTTGAAGAGGCCGACCTGGTGGTGCTGGTCGGCAGCAACCTCGCCTGGTGCCACCCGGTGCTCTACCAGCGCCTCATGGCCGCCCGCGCGGCCCGCGGCACGCGCGTCGTGGTGATCGACCCGCGCCGCACCGCCACCTGCGAGGGGGCGGACCTGCACCTGCCGCTGGCTGCGGGCGCGGATGCGCATCTCTTCAACCTGCTACTCTGCCATCTGGCGGCACACGGGCATCTGGACGCGGACTATCTGCGCCACGTGACCGGCCTTGCCCCCGCGCTCGACGCCGCCCGGCGCAGCCGGCCCGCCGACACCGGCCTGCCGCCCGAGACGCTGGCGCGGTTCCTGTCGCTCTGGGCGGGGACCGAGAAGGTCGTCACCGTCTATTCGCAGGGCATCAACCAGTCCGACAGCGGCACCGACAAGGTGAACGCGATCCTGAACTGCCACCTCGCCACCGGGCGGATCGGGCAGCCCGGCATGGGGCCGTTCTCGGTCACCGGCCAGCCCAACGCGATGGGCGGGCGCGAGGTCGGCGGCCTCGCCAACACGCTCGCCTGCCATCTGGAGTTGGAGAACCCCGCCCACCGCGACGCCGTGCAGGCGTTCTGGGCCGCGCCCGCCATGGCGGCGGGGCCGGGGCTGAAGGCCGTCGAGATGTTCCGCGCCGTCGAGTCGGGGCGGATCAAGGCGCTGTGGATCATGCACACCAACCCCGCCGCGACCATGCCCGACGCCGACCGGGTGAGGCGCGCGCTCGCCGCCTGCGATCTCGTCGTCGTCAGCGACATCCGCGCCGACACCGACACCGCCCGGCTGGGCCACGTGCTTCTGCCCGCGACGGCGTGGGGCGAGAAGGACGGGACCGTCACCAACTCGGAACGGATGATCAGCCGCCAGCGTGCGTTCCTGCCGGCCCCGGGGCAGGCGCGGCCCGACTGGTGGCAGTTGGCGCAGGTCGCGCAGCGCATGGGCTTTGCAGGCTTCGACTGGACGGGTCCAGCCGCCATCTTTGCCGAGCACGCCCGCCTGTCCGCCGTCGCCGCCGCGCTGGGGGGCGACTTCGACATCGGCGCCCTGAGCGGGGTCGACTATGCCACCCTCGCCCCGTTGACCTGGCCGCAGGGGGCCAGCACCCAGCGTCGGTTCTTCGCCGACGGCCGCTTCCACACCCCCGACGGCCGGGCGCGGATGATCCCCGTCACCGCCCGCCTGCCGGCGCCGGGGCCCGACGACCGGTCGTTCCGCCTGAACACCGGGCGCATCCGTGACCAGTGGCACACGATGACCCGCACCGGCCTCGCGCCCCGCCTCGCCCGGCACCTGGGCGAGCCCTATCTCGAGATCCACCCCGCCGACGCCGCCCGCCTCGGCCTCGCGCCCGCGAGCCTCGCCGAGGTCGAGGCTGCGGGCGGCCGGGCCGTGCTGCGGGTGCTGGTCAGCGAGGCGGTCGCCCCGGGCCACCCCTTCGCGCCGATGCACTGGACGGGCGAGACGGCGCCCACCGGCCGGGTCAACGCGCTCGTCCCGCCCCTGACGGACCCGGTCTCGGGCCAACCGGCGAGCAAGTCCGCCCCCGTCTCGATCCGCGCCTTTCCGGCCGCGTGGTACGGCTTCGCCATCAGCCGCGGCGCGCTGCACCCCCACTGCGCCTACTGGGCCACGGCGCCCGTGGCGGGGGGGATGCAGGCCGAACTGGCCGGGACGGCCGCGCCCGCCGACTGGACGGACTGGGCGCGCGACCTCTTCGCCGGCGCGACGCCCACGCTGACGGTCGAGGACGCCGCCCGCGGCGTCCATCGCCTCGCCGTGACCGACGGGGGCCTCGTCACCGCGGCGCTGTTTATCGCGCCCACGCCGGTGCGGCTGGCGCGCGAGCACGTGGCGGGCCTGCTGGGACGACCGGCGCCCGAGATGCTGGCCGGCCTGCCCGCCCGCGAATGCCCCGACCCCGGCCCCATCGTCTGCGCCTGCCTGAACGTCGGGATGAACACCATCCTGAGCGCGCTGTCCGCGGGCCGGGCCGACAGCGTCGAGACGCTGGGTCGGCTGCTCGGCGCGGGCACGAACTGCGGCTCTTGCCGGCCCGACCTCGCCGCGCTGGTCCGGCGGCAGGATGCCGCTTCTGCGGCGTCGGCCGCTGGGCAGGCGGTCGGCGGCGAGACGTCGAGCGAGAGGACGAGCGTGATGCACAAGGCCCCCGCGAGATCGTGCGCCTGACGCTCGTCGTTTAGCGCTGCTATGGGCGCCTACCAGCCCCCTGATCGGCGACATTCACGGACCCGCGCTCGCCAAGCGTCACAACCATATCGGCTGAAGCTGCCGCCCGGCCGCCCCACTCCCGTCACAGCCCACCCCCGCCATCACGCCGGCTCTGGAACTCCGCCCCGTCTTCCCCGAAGGTCCGTCACGGGCGCTGGCCGGTAACCCGGTGCGGCGCCACACGCTGCCGTGGCTGTGAGAGGAACGGATGTCTCAAACGCAAATCGCCATCGTCGGGGCGGGGCTGATCGGCCGGGCCTGGGCCTATGTGTTCGCCCGCGCGGGGTCGACCGTCCGGGTCTGGGACGCCGATCCCGCCGCGCTCGACCGCCTGCCGGCCGAGATCGCGGCGATGATCGACGCCGCCGGGGGCGACCCGGCCATCGCGGCCCGCATCCGCGCCGTGCCGACGCTGGCCGAGGCGCTCGACGGGGCGGCGCTGGTGCAGGAGAACGGTCCCGAGCGGATCGAGGTCAAGCGCGAACTGTTCGCCGCGATGGATGCCGCGGCCGCCCCCGGGACGATCCTCGCCTCGTCCTCGTCGGCGCTGCCGGCGTCGGCGTTCTCGGCCGGGCTGCCGGGCGCGGCGCGCTGCCTCGTCGCCCATCCGGTCAACCCGCCCCATGTCGTGCCGGTGGTCGAACTCTGCCCCTCGCCCGCGACCGATCCCGCCGTCATGGCCCGCGCGCAGGCGATCTATGCCGCCGCCGGGCAGGTGCCCGTCCTGCTCTCGCGCGAGATCGAGGGGTTCGTGCTCAACCGCCTGCAGGCCGCGCTGCTGGCCGAGGCGATGCGGCTCGTCGACGAGGGCCTCTGCACGGTCGAGGGGCTGGACGATACCGTCAAGCACGGGCTCGGCCGCCGCTGGGCGATAATGGGCCCGCTCGAGACGATCTCGCTCAACGCGCCCGACGGGGTGCCCGACTACATCCGCCGCTACGGCCCGATGCTGGCGGGGCTGGCCGACAGCTGCGCCCAGGGCGAGGCCTTCACCGCCAGCGCCGCCGAGCGGGTCGCGGCCGCCTTCCCCCAGCGCGCCACGCCCGAGGGCGTCCGCGCCGGCACCGCCTGGCGCGACGCGGAACTCGCCGCGCTCGACACCCACCTGCGCAGCCGCGCCCGAAAGGACTAGGACCATGGCCAAGACCCGCAAGACGATCATCACCTGCGCCGTGACCGGGGCGATCCACACGCCGTCGATGTCGCCGCACCTGCCGATCACCCCGGCCGAGATCGCCGAGGCCGCCATCGGCGCCGCCGAGGCCGGCGCCGCCATCGTCCACCTGCACGCCCGCGACCCGCAGGACGGCCGCCCCGACCAGTCGCCCGAGGCGTTCCTGCCGTTCCTGCAGATCATCAAGCAGCGCTCGGACGTGGTGCTGAACCTCACCACCGGCGGCGCCCCCACCATGACCATCGAGCAGCGGATGAAGCCCGCCGCGACCTTCCGCCCCGAGGTCGCCTCGATGAACATGGGGACGATGAACTTCGGCCTCTTCCCGATGCTCGACCGCTTCGAGGGCAAGCTGAAGCACGCGTGGGAGCAGGATTACCTCGGCAACCGCGACATCGTGTTCCGCAACACATTCGGCGATCTCGAGCGGGTGATGACCGATCTGGGCGCCAACGGCACCCGGTTCGAGTTCGAGTGCTACGACACCTCGCACCTCTACAACCTCAAGTATTTCCACGACCGCGGCATCGTGAAGGGGCCGCTGTTCATCCAGACGGTGTTCGGGCTGATGGGCGGGATCGGCGCGCACCCGGACGACGTGATGCACATGAAGCGCACTGCCGACCGGCTGTTCGGCGACCAGTACCGCTGGTCGGTGCTGGGGGCGGGCAAGAACCAGCTGCCGATCGCGGCGATGGCCGCGGCGATGGGCGGCAATGTCCGCGTTGGCCTCGAGGATTCGCTCTGGGCCGGGCCCGGCAAGCTGGCCGAGACGAACGCTCAGCAGGTGCGCCTGGTGCGCCAGATCATCGAGGGGCTGGGGCTCGAGGTCGCGACCCCCGACGAGGCGCGCGAGATCCTCGCCCTGAAGGGCACCGACGACCTGGGGTTCTGAGGTCCGCCACACCTCGCGCTGCAGCGGGCGCCTTCGTTCGACAGGACAGAACGCCGGTTTCTCGGAACCGGCTCTGGTCGCCGGCCCGCCGCAGGGCCAAGTAGGTGGCACACCCGGCGCGTGCACCGGCACGCCACCACCCGTGACTGCGACAGACGAAGGACCGCTGCACCATGACCAAACCGCATATCGCCATCATCATCGGCTCGACCCGCAAGGCCCGGTTTGCCGACAAGCCCGCGAACTGGCTGCTCGAGAAGGCCAGCGCCCGCGACGACATGACCTTCGAGCTGGTCGATCTGCGCGACTTCGACCTGCCGTTCTTCGACGAGGTCGCCTCGAACGCCTGGGTGCCGTCCAGCGATCCGCGGGCCGTGGCCTGGCAGGACAAGATCGGCAGCTTCGACGGGTTCATCGTCGTGACGGGCGAGTACAACCACTCGATCACCGGCGCGCTCAAGAACGCGCTGGACCAGGCCTACAAGGAATGGAACCGCAAGCCGCTGGCCGCGATGGGCTATGGCGGCGTGGGTGCGGCCCGCGCGATCGAGCATCTGCGCACGATCGGCGTCGAACTGCAGATGGTGCCGCTGCGCAACGCCGTCCACCTGGGCGGGGGCGAGTTCTTCAAGGTCTCGCCGCTGGGTCAGAACGGCGAGATGAGCACGGTGGAAGAGGTGCTGGCCCCGTCGCTCAACGCCATGCTGGACGAGCTCGCGTGGTGGGCCAACGCGACGATGGCGGCGCGCGCCGCCTGACGGACTGGGCCGGGGGTCGCCCCGGCCTCCCAACCCCCGACTGGACAGGAAGCGACACGAATGACCGACGTCACCATCACCCGCGAGGACGGCGGCCCCGGCGGCCGCTACGTGGCCCGGATCGAGGGCCTCGACGCCGAGGGCGAGCTGACCTTCACCCGGCAGGGCGAGGGCCTCATCAGCGCCGACCACACCGGCGTCCCCGACGCGATGGGTGGGCGCGGGGTGGGCAAGGCGCTCGTGCAGGCGCTGGTGGCGGACGCGCGGGCGAGTGGCGAGCGGATCGTGCCGCTCTGCAGCTTCGTGCGCGCCGAGGCGGAACGTCATCCCGAGTGGGCCGATGTGTTCGCCGATCCAGGCGATGATCGGCAGTAAGGTCTGACCTGCACCTCGTGACCCGGGGCGGCCGAGAGGCCGCGCCCGGGTTTTCTGTTCAGGTGGCGCGGGCTCGCGGCCCCCCTGCCGCGCTCACGGGAGCGTCTTGGCGCTGCTCCGCTCGATTACGATGCAACCGATCTGCCTGCGGCCCGCCGCAACAGGCAGGCCCCGCTCGCCCGCGATGTTCGGCACGGCCGCAACAGGCCCCCGACCGGCGAACGGGCGTCGGAATCTTCGCCGAACGCTGGGTTCCTCGCCCGCGCCGTCGCCACCCGCTTGGCCCGGCGGCCGGCGTTTGGCATCGTCACCGCGACGCCCGAGACACATGCGAGACGACACGCCATGAACCTGCGCAAACCCCTCGGCCTCGCCATGCTGCCGCTGCTCTTCGGGCTGCTGTTCTTCGCCGCCTCGCTCACCCCCTCGCTCATCCCGCGCAGCTGGCAGGTGCAGGGCGCGCTCGGCGGCCTCGTGGCCGCGTTGGGATACCTGATCGCGCGGTTCTGGCTCAGCCTCTGGCGGGCGCTGATGCTGCCCGAACTGCGCGGACGGGCGGCGGACGTGGCCCATGCGGTGCTCGCCGCGCCGGTCCTCGCGGCGCTGGCCGTCTGTCTCGCGCAGGCAGGCGAGTGGCAAAACGGCATCCGCACCCGCATGGGGATGGCGCCGATCGAGACGATCCAGTCGCTGCCGATGCTCGCGCTCGCCATCACCGTCTTCACCGTCCTGATGCTGGCGGGGCTGATGATCCGGCTCAGCTTCGACGCCGTGCGGCAGCGGCTGGCCCGGCACATGCACAGCCGCACGGCCGATGTCGCGGGGCTGCTGCTGGTGCTGATCGCGCTGCTGATCGTCACCCGCGACGGGGTGCTCGACCGGGTGATCGCGGGGCTCGACGCGTCCTACACCGCGGCGCAGGCGCTCTTCGACACCGCGCCGCCGCCGCCCGCGGACCCGGCCCTGCCGGGCAGCGCCGCCTCGGGCATCGACTGGGCGGCGATGGGCCAGCCCGGCCGCGATTTCGTCACCGGCGGGCCGTCTGCCGAAGCGATCGCTGCCTTTTCGGGGCGCCCGGCGCTGCGGCCGGTCCGGGTCTATGTCGGGCTTGCCCAGGACGAGGATCCCGCGATCCGCGCCCGCATCGCGCTCGAGGAGCTGAAGCGGGTCGGCGGGTTCGACCGCAAGGTGCTGGTCGTGGCGCTGCCGACCGGCACCGGCTGGCTCGACCCCGGCAGTTTCGACGTGCTCGAATACATGCACAACGGTGACGTGGCCACGGTCGCGGCGCAGTATTCCTATCTGCAATCGCCGCTGGCGCTGCTGCTTGAGACGAACTCGGGGCTCGAGCAGGCGACTGCGCTGATCCGCACAATCCACGCCTACTGGCGCAGCCTGCCGCGCGAGACGCGGCCGCGGCTCTACATCCACGGGCTCAGCCTCGGCGCCTGGGCCTCGATGCACGGCACCGACCTCTTCGCGCTGCTCGACGATCCGATCGACGGGGCGTTCTGGACCGGCTCGCCCTTCCCCTCGGGCTTCTGGGCCGAGGCGACCGCGGCGCGCGATCCGGGCAGCCCGCACGTCATGCCGGTGGTGGGCGACGGGCGGCTGATCCGCTTCGCCTCGCACCTGCGCGACGCAGGGGGGCCCGAGGGGTGGGGGCCGATGCGGCTGATGTTCCTGCAGTATCCGAGCGACCCGATCGTGTTCTACGAGCCGGCGTCGTTCTGGCGCGCCCCCGCCTGGATGCGCGAGCCGCCGGCCCCGGACGTCTCGCCCGAGCTGCGCTTCGTTCCGGTGGTGACGCAGTTTCAGCTGGCGCTCGACATGGCGCTCGCCACCACGGCGCCGGCGGGCTACGGCCACAGCTACTATGCGCCGGACTACGTCGGGCCGTGGGCCGCGGTCACGGCGCCCGAAGGCTGGACTGCGGCGGACAGCGCCCGGCTGGCGCGGCACTGCGACCGCGGCTTCCAGCAGGGTTGCCCGGATTGAGGCCGGACTGAGCCACCCCGCTCAGCGCGGCGCGACGCTCGACCGGCAGATCAGCCGCAGCGCGTCGGCGAGGCTCGGACGGTCGTTCGGGGACTGGACGACATACCCCGTCCAGAGGGTGTGCAGCATCTGCGACAGATGCAGCGGCGGAACCTGCCACTTCACCCCGTGCCGCGCCGCGAGCCCGTCGAGCAGGCGCGCGAAGTCGGTGTGATAGGCGGCCCGCAGCCGGTCGAGATGGGCGGAAAAGTCCGGGTCGCGGCGGGCGTGGAGGTAGAGCTCGATGGTCAGCCGGGCCGGGACCGGCTGGTCGCCCAGCTCCTGCAGCCGGGCGGCCAGCAACGACAGGTCCTCGTCCAGCGAGCCGCCGACCATCCGCGCCATCAGATCCTCGATCTCGCGGATGGCGGCGTGCATCTGCTGCTCGAGCAGCGCCAGCAACAACTCCTCCTTGTCGGCGAAGTTGGAATAGAACGCGCCCTGCGAGAACCCGGCCCGCTCGCACACGCCGCGGATCGAGGCGGCCGCCACACCGCCTTCGGCGATGATGTCATTGGCGGCCTCGATCAGGCGGGACCGGGTTTCCTCTTGCATCTGGGCGCGGCTGCGGCGCTGCGGCAGCTGGGTCATGTGCGACGGTCATCCTTCTGCTGCGGGCTGAGCGTCGCCGCGAGGCGCCGCACCACTCCGGTAATGGCCTGACCACCGCCGCGGATCAACAGACTTGCATCCGCCCCGATCGGCCCGCCGTCGTCATGCTCGGGCAGCGGCGGCAGGATATGGGCATAATAGGTGTTGCCCAGCAGCTTGTGCAGCAGCCGCTCGCCCGGGAAGGGCTGGTTGCTGTTGAGCGCCCGCGCCGCCTTGAGCAGGTTGCGGATGTCGTACTGCGTCGGGCTGAGGTCCGGCACCTGCTTGGGCAGGTCGAGCAGCGTATAGGCCGCGACCCGGCCGGTGCGGACCGAGCTTTCCACCGTGAACACGACGTCGTTGCGGGTCTCCACGAACTGCCCCAGCAGCGCGAGGTTGGTGCAGCCCTCGGGCACGATCTCGGGCCGGTCGCCCCTGGCGCGCGGCATGAATTGCGCGGTGATGTAGGGCATCAGCGCCAGCCGCACCTTGGTCTGCTGGACGATGCCGTCGAGCTGCGACTGCGGGATGCCGAGGTGGTGGCAGAGCTCGGACAGGATCTCTCGCCCCGTGCACTCGGGCATGGTCTTCTTCACCTTGTCGCCGGGCTTGTCCATCAGCAGCGCATAGACCCAGACCACCAGCGTGTCCTTGGGCTGGTCGGGGAAATGCGGCTGGCGGTTGATGGTGACGCTGAGCACCCAGGACGAGTCGGTGAAGGTGATGATCCCGCCGGTCGCGGTGCGGCCCGAATAGGGGTCGTTGACCGACAGGTCGGCCAGCCGCTCGGTCAGCGCCGACGGCTTGCAGGTCAGCGTCGCGGATTCCCACATCGAGCGGTCGGGCTGGCTGTAGAATTTCTCCGGCTTGCCGAAGACCGGCGACTTGGCGGCGAGGTTGCGCCACAGCGTCCAGTCACTCTCGGGCCCCGGCTCGCCCTCGAAGCGGATGCGGGGCGGGGCGGTGTCCATGTCGCCGTAGCTCGTGCCCTCGGTGATCGAGCCGGGCAGCGCGAAGACGAGGTCGCGGGGGCCGACCGCGATCTCCTGCGGGGTGCCGTCCACGACCGCGTGCAGCGCGGTGACGGTGCGGGCGCCGTCCTTTTCGTCGAAGCTCATGTCGGTGACGCGGGTGCCGAAGCGGAACGTCACGCCGCGGTCCTTGAGGTGGCGGACCAGCGGTTTGATGAAGCCGTCGTTCTGGTTGTACTTCGGAAACACCAGCGCCGACATGTCGGTCAGCCCGTCGATCGAGTCGACGAAGCGGTGCACGTAGAGCTTCATCTCGAGCAGGCTCTGCCAGTTCTCGAAGGCGAACATCGAGCGCCATAGGAACCAGAAGTTCGACTGCAGGAAGCCCTCGCTGAACCAGTCCTCGATGGTGAGGTCGTCCAGGTCCTCTTTCCGGGCCAGCATCAGCCGGACGAGTTCCCACTGCTGCGGCTTGGTCAGCCCGAGGGTCGAGAAGTCGCGGATCTGGCCCTGCTTGTGCATGAGCCGCGCCTTGGACCAGTTCGGGTCGGCGTCGTTGACCATGCGGTATTCGTCAAGGACGCTGTAGCCCTCGGGCAGTTCCAGCGCCTGCACGTCCTGCAGCATGTCCCACAGCTGGTCGTAGTTCCAGTTCATCTCGCGGCCGCCGCGGACGATGTAGCCGTCCTCGGGGTTGCCGGCCCCGTCCATCGACCCGCCCGAGACCGGCAGCGCGTCGTAGACGGTGATGTTGGCCCCCGGCATGTGGCCGTCGCGGATCAGGTAGAACGCGGCCGCGAGCCCGGCGATGCCGCCGCCGACGATCAGCGCCTTGCGATCCTTCACCCCCTCGGGCGCGAACGGCTTGTGACGCTGGTAGGTGCCGATCATGTCCGGCTGGGGCAGGGTGTTCTGCTTGCTGTGGTGCCAGTAGCCGGCGGTGGCGTCGGGCTGATGGTCCACGGGGCGCGGTGCATGGGGATAGGCGGGATTTCGCATGACGTGTCCTCTTTTTCAGATTCGCAGTCCGGAACTTGAACCGAACAGGTCGTTCCTGCGTTTCATAGATAACACTAGTAATTCAGATTTCAACTGATATCCCAACTGACGCTGCGGAAACTCGGATATCACTTGATATCTCAAACCCCTGACCCGATATCTGCTTCAGGCACACCGAACCGCCCCCCCGAACTGCCCCTCGAACCGACCTGCCGAAAGGATCGCCCGATGACCGACAACTACGTCCGCTATTCCCCCGAGGTCGAAGTCCCGGTCGAGGACGAGGCGCGCCTCATCGCCGAGATCACCGACCAGATGTCCGAGACGAACCTGGAGGCGTTCGAGCGCCACCGGCACGCCATCCGCGACGCCCACGCCAAAAGCCACGGCGTCCTGACCGGCACGCTGACCATCCCCTCCGACCTGCCCCCGCATCTGCGCCAGGGCGTCTTCGCCCAACCGGGCGAGTACGACGTGGTGGCCCGGATCTCGTCGGCCCCCGGCGACATCCACAGCGACGAGATCCCCCAGCCGCGCGGCTTCGCGCTCAAGATCATGGGGGTCGAGGGCAACCGTCTGCTCAAGCGCGACGACAGCCACTCGCAGGACTTCCTGATGGTGAACCTGCCGGTGCTGCCCTTCGGCGACATCCCGAAATACAAGCAGATGCTGGGCCTGCTCGAAAAGCGCGCCCATGCCCCCGAGCGGGTGCAGCGCTTCGGTGCGGCCGTGGCCCGCGGGCTCGAGAACGCGATCGAGGCCGTCGGCGCCACCCCGGGCGTGACGCTGCAGGGCCTTGCGCTCTCGAACGACAACCTGCTGGGCGAGACGTTCTTCACCCAGGGCGCGCTGCGCTTTGGCGACTATATCGGCAAGGTCTCGCTCGCCCCTCGGTCCGAGAACGTCCGGGCGCTGACCGGCCAGCCGATCGAGGACATGTCCTATTCGCGCATCGAAGAGGTCGTGCGCGACTTCTTCCGCGACAACGAGGCGGTCTATGACCTGCGCGTGCAGCTCTGCACCGATCTGGACGAGATGCCGGTCGAGGATGCCGCGATCCTCTGGGACGAGGAGGAATCCCCCCAGCAGGTGATCGGCACCGTCCGCTTCGCCCCGCAGGACAGCTTCAGCGACGCGCGGCGCGTCTATGCCGACGACGTGCTGTCCTTCAACCCGTGGCAGGGGATCACCGCGCACCAGCCGCTCGGCTCGATCATGCGCATCCGGCGCACGGTCTATGACGTCTCGTCGGACCGCCGTCACCGGCTGAACGCCGTGACGCGGACCGAGCCCGCGTCGGCTGCCGACATCCCCGCCTGACCCCCCTCCCCTCCCCCCCCTCACCCGATCAGAGAAAGGACCACAGCCATGGCCGAGAAACTGCGCGAGACCGGCGGCGACCCCCGCCTCGAGGACGAAAGCAAGCTGGCCGAGATCCGTCGCCGGATCGAGGAGGTTGCGACCGACGCCCCGACGCTGGCGAAGATCGCGCTCGAGGCGATCATCCGCAAGCACAACCCCGACCTGAAGGGCACCGCCCAGAGCGCCGGCCGCGCCGGGATGCAGTCGGGCAACGTGTCCGAGCTGACCGCCATCGCCGACCTCAAGCCCGGCGGCGCCGACCGCCTGCGCCGCATTTTCAACCTGACCAACGGCAATTTCGACGGCGCGCAGCGGGTCTCGACGCTGCACGACATGCGGTTCGTGTTCCTCGACAACGACACCAAGATCCTGTTCGCCACCACCTATGACGGCGACTGGGATGCCTACATCAACGACTTCGCCACCAAGATCCCCGAGCTGATGGACCTGCTGTTCCAGAACGTCGAGGGCTGGCCGGGCATCGACAGCCCCGAGGTCAAGGACTTCATCGCCGATCACCAGATCGACGCCTCGGGCTGGTTCGTGGCCAACCCGCAGGTCACCGTCGTGGACGTGCGTCGCTATCAGCGCACCGAGCACGCGCTGAACGAGTTCCTCGACACGATGAACAAGAACGCGGACGTGGACGACACGACCCGGGCGGCGATGAAGAAGCTGACCGACGAGATCGCCAAGCCCGAGCCGGTGGACTACTGAGATGGCGCTTCTTTCCCGCATCAAGCAGCGGTTCTCGCGCGACAAGGTGGACCTGCAGCTGGACGACATCCAGGCGCTGATCCTGCGCAACCGGCCCGAGCCCTATTGCGGCGTCCACGCGATGCTGCATGTCGATGAGGCCGAAGGGGGGCGCGACCTGATCGCGCGCCTCGCGCCGCACATCCCCTCGGCCGACGGGTTCCACGACGACCTCGACGCCTGGACCGGGGTGGCGATCAGCCACGCGGGCCTCAAGGCGCTTGGCCTGCCCGAGGACACGCTGAAGACCTTTCCGCTGCCCTTCCAGCAGGGCATGGCCGCCCGCGCCGACATCCTGCGCGACTTCGACGAGAACGCCCCCGAGCACTGGGACGAGGCGTTCCGCGAGGGGCATTGCCACATCGCCCTGACGATCTACGCCGTGGACAAGGCGGCGCTCGACAAGGCGGTGGAGAAGGCGAAGGGCGAGCTCGACAAGTCGAGCGGTGTCACGCTGCTCGGCACGCACGAGTTCGCGGCCGACGAAGAGGCCAAGAACCCCTTCGGCTTCCGCGACTCGATCGCCCAGCCCGACATCAAGGGCAGCGGCGTCGACCCGTGGCCCGGCGATCAGGAGGCGATCGCGCCGGGCGAGTTCATCCTCGGCGAGAACAGCGAGACCGGCAGCCCGCTGGGGATGCCCGAGCCGGCCGATCTCGGCCGCAACGGCAGCTATGTCGTGCTGCGCAAGTTCATCAGCCGGGTCGGCGCGTTCAACGACTTCGTCAAGTCGCACGCCGAAGGTGCGGATGCCCAGCACCTGCTGGCCGCCAAGATGTTCGGCCGCTGGCGGTCGGGCGCGCCGCTGGTGCTGTCGCCCGAGCACGAGGACAAGGAGCTGGGCGACGATCCGGCGCGCAACAACGACTTCGACTTCTCGAACGACCAGAAGGGCCTGATGTGCCCGATGTCGAGCCACATGCGCCGGATGAACCCGCGCGACGGGCAGATGACGATCCTCACCGACGTGAAGATCAAGCGGATCATCCGCCGGTCTTCGACCTTCGGGCCGAAGTGGACGCCGGACGTCACCGCCGCCGACGACGCGGCCGAGGATCGCGGCATCTTCTTCATCTTCATCAGTGCCCGGGCCTTCGACACGATCGAGTTCATGCAGCAGGAGTGGATCAACCGCGGCAACTTCATCGACCTCGGGGAAGAGCGCGACCCGATCGTGGGCCTGCATCCCGAGCCGGGGCAGTTCACCATCCCCGAGGAACCGGCCCGCAAGCGCATCAACGGCGTGACCACGTTCAACCGCATGGCGGGGGGCGAGTACATGTTCATGCCGTCGCTGACCGCGCTGCGCTGGATCGGCGAAGGCAGCTGGGCCAAGTGACGCCAAGCTGACCGGCGTAGCAACGCCGGTCAGCCCCTCCCTCGCGCAAGTCCGCCCCCCTCCCCTTGGAGGTGCAGACCATCGGCGCGGAACCCGTCGCCGCGCGCTCCTCCCCGCGCAAGGCGGCCCGGGCCGGCAGAGCGATCTGCCGGCCCCTTTGATTCCTTGCGCCCGCCGTAGACTCGGGGGGTTGCCAATCCGGCCCCGCCGGGGATGTTCAGCGGAATGGATCCGACCCTCTCCCCCGGTTTTCGCCAGACCGCCGACGCCGCGGTGATCGTCGCCTGCGACGGCGCGGTGATCGTCGCCTGCGACGGCGCCTACCTGCCCTATGCGGGGGTGCTCGCCGCCCAACTCGCGGCGGTCGCAGGGCGGGGGTTCGACGTGCTGATCGGCTCGCCCGAGCCGCTCGCCCTGCCGCCTACGCTTGCCGCGGCAGGGATCGGCCATGTCGCGGCGCAGGACGCGGGGCTCGCGCAGTCGCTGCCGCTCGACGCCCGCCGCTCGCTCGCCACCTATATGGAGATCTTCCTCGCCCGCGCGCTGGCCGGACGCTGGCGGCGCATCCTCGTGCTGGACGCCGACATCCTGCTCGAGCGCGGCGACCCGACGCCGCTGCTCACAGGCGACCTGCGCGGGCGCGCGGTGGCGGCGGTGCGCGACAACCGCCAGTGGCGCAATCCCGGCAAGCGGACCCCGGACCAGAAACAGCTCGGCCGCCCCGCCGCGCCCTATTTCAACGCGGGCGTCGTGATGATCGACACCGACGCCTGGGCCGCGGCCGATCTGTCAGCGCGCTGCGCCGCCTTTGCCCGCAGCCGCCTCGTGGGGATCGGCCGCGACCAGGCGCTGCTGAACGGGGTGCTGAACGGTGACTGGACCGAGATGAGCCCGCTCTGGAACTGGCAGTTCACCTGGGCCTCGGCGCATCTGACCGCGATGGCGGACCCCTGCCTCGTCCATTTCATCGGCCCGGCGAAGCCGTGGCTCGCCGCCGCGGCCGGCATCGTGCCGATGCGCTACCGCGCCGCCTATGCCGGGCTGCCGCCGGGGCTGGCCGCCCCCGACCTCACCCGCCGCGCCTGGCCCGACCGCCGGGCGCTCGGCCGCGCGCTCTTGCGCCAGTGGCGCGCGGCGGGGCCGATGCTCGACTATCTCGCGGCGTTCCCCGACCCTTACGCGCTCATCGACCCACGCTGAGCGGTCAGCGCCCGCACCTGCGCCGCCAGCGCCGCGATGTCGTCGTCGGGGATGCCCAGCTCGTCCAGATGCGCGGCGGTGTTGAACAGATACTCGGCGTTCGGCCCCCGCCCGCCGTGGGCCGAGGCGATGATCCGCGCCTGTTCGTCGATCCCGAGCCCGCCGCAATACTGCCAGTGCTCGGGGCGCATGACATAGGTCAGCGCCTCGACCCGCCGCCCGTCGGCCAGCGCCAGCGGCACCAGCGCCTCGCGGTAGGCCTCGGTCACCAGCTCGCGGGCGCGCAGCGCGGCGTGGACCTCGGGCCAGAGCGGCGCCTCGACCCTGAGGGCGAGGCCGGTGCAGAGATGCCCCGGCTGCGCCTCGAGCCCGAGGACCAGCCCCGGCGCCTCCGCGGTGCCGCGATGCTGGATCGAGCGCAGGCAGAAGCTGCGCCGCCAGCCGTCGGCCTGCGCGATCACCTGCTCGGCGACGGGGAACTCGGGCGCCCACATCAACGAACCATATCCGAACACCCAGCCGCCGTGATGCATCCCTTGCCCTTTCGCTTGCCGGCAGGTTAGGCCGGGCGGGCAAAGTTGCAAGCGCGCCCCCACGGCACGGGCGACAGGCGGGCGATAGAGGCGGGCGGGGACCGAATGCGCAGGCTGATCCTTCTGGTTCTGGTCGTCGCGGCGGCGCTGGCCGCAGCGTGGCTGGGCGGCGAGACCTGGCTCGCGCGCGAAGCGGCGCGGCGCATCGCCGACGACCCGCAGATCGAGGCCGCCGCTGTCACCCCCCTGCGCCGGATCGACCGCATCGGGCTGCATCTCGCGGACCTCAAGTTCGCAACCGAGGCCGGGCCGGCGACGCTGCCGGCGCTCGACCTCTGGGCCGCGCCGACGGCGCCGACGACGTTCCACGCCACCCTGCCGCCCGCATTGACCCTGCCCGGCGACCGCGCGCTCGCGCTGACGGGGGGCGGGATGAGCCTGCGCGTCTCGCCCGGCAACGGCATGGCGATAGGCGCGGCGGGGGCCAAGGCGAGCGCCGTCACCCTCGACGGGACGCCGCTGGCCGAGGGGGTGGACGTCACCGCCACGCTGACGCCGATGGGCGGCCACGCGCCCAAGGCGGCGCGCGCGAGCTATCGCGTCGCGGGCACGCTCACGCAGCTTGTCCCCGCGGCGCTCGGCCCGGTGCCGCCGGCGCTGGCCGAGGCGGGGCCGATCGGGATCGACGGGGCGGCGCAGCTCTACCTCACCGGGGCGCTGAAACCGGGCGAGGAGACACCGCCCCGCCTCGTCGGCGTGAACTCGGACGGGGTCACGCTTCAGGTGGGCGCGCACCACGCGCGGATCAGCGGCCACGTCACCGCCGATGCCGAGGGGCGCGCCGCGGGCGCAGCCTTCGTCGACACGCCCGACCCGCGCGGCTGGCTCGACCTCGCCGCGGCACTGGGGGCCATCCCGGCGCAGGTGGTGCCGCTCGCCACCACCGCGCTGCGCACGGCCTCGGGCGCCGAGGTCACGCTGCCCGCAGGCATCGTTGAACCGCCCCCGCCGCCCGAGGGCACGCTGCGCATCACCCTGATCTTCCGCGACGGGCGCAGCTTCCTCGGGCCTATGCCCATCGGCCCGGCGCCGCTCTTCGCCCCCTGAGGCCGCGCCTCAACCCGGCCCCGCCCCGCGGCCGAAGTCGGGCGCGGCCGTGTCCTGGCCGGCCTCGATGATCCCGCGGCGGATGTTGCGGGTGCGGGTGAAATAGTCGTGCAGATGCTGCCCGTCGCCCATGCGGATCGCGCGCTGCAGCACGAACAGCTCTTCGGCGAAGCGGCCGAGAATATCCAGCGTCGCCTCGCGGTTGTGCAGGAACACGTCGCGCCACATCGTCGGGTCCGACGCGGCGATCCGGGTGAAGTCGCGGAAACCGGCGGCCGAATAGCGGATCACCTCGGATTCCGTCACCCGCCGCAGGTGGTCCGCGACGCCGACCATCGTATAGGCGATCAGGTGAGGCGCGTGGCTCGTCACCGCCAGCACGAGGTCGTGGTGCGGCGCCTCCATCACCTCGACATTCGCGCCCATCGCCCGGATCAGCGCCTCGAGCCGGGAAAGCGCGTCCGGGTCGGTCCCTTCCAGCGGGGTCAGCAGCCACCAGCGGTTGCGAAAGAGCGAGGCGAACCCCGCCCGCGGGCCGGAGTGCTCGGTCCCCGCCAGCGGGTGGCCGGGGATGAAATGCACCCCCTCGGGCAGGTGCGGGCCGACCGCGTCGATCACCGCCTGCTTGACCGACCCCACGTCGGTCACGATGGCCCCCGGCGCCAGATGCGGGGCGATCTCGGCCGCGACGTCGGCCATCGCCCCCACCGGCACGGCGAGGACCACGAGATCGGCGCCCGCGACGGCCTCGGCGGCGGTCTCGAACACCTCGTCCACCAGCCCGATCTCGGCCGCGGTGGCGCGGGTCTCGGCCGAACGCGCGTGGCCGGTGATCCGCCCGGCGAGCCCCCCCGCCCGCATCGCGTGCGCCATCGAGCCGGCGATCAGCCCCAGCCCGATCAGCGCCACCCGCTCGAACCGGGCGCTCATGGCGCGGTCTCCGCGTTACGGGTGGCCATGAACTGGCCGATGACATGGGCGACGCGGCGGCAGGACGCCTCGTCGCCGACGGTGATCCTGAGGCAGGCGGGCAGGCCGTAGCTGGCCACGCGGCGGACGATGATCCCCTCGTCCCGCAGGCTGGCGTCGCAGGCCTCGGCGGTGGCGGCGTCGGCGAAGCGGGCGAGGATGAAGTTGGCGTGCGAGGGGTCCGAGGGCACCCCCCGCTCGGTCAGCGCCGAGGCGAGCCAGCCGCGCAGCCGGGCGTTCTCGGCCCGCGCGTGCTCGGCGTGGGCGCGGTCGCGCACCGCGGCCTCGGCCCCGTCCAGCGCCACGTTCGACAGGTTGAACGGCCCGCGGATGCGGTTGAGGACGTCGATCACCGCGCGCGGCCCGTAGCCCCAGCCGACCCGCAGCCCGCCCAGGCCGTAGAGCTTCGAGAAGGTGCGCGTCATCACCACGTTGGGCAGCCGCGAGGCGAGCTCGGCCCCGCCGTCATAATCGCCGCCCACATACTCGGCATAGGCCGCGTCGATGACGAGGATCGCCTGCGGCACGGCCGCGGCCAGCCGCTCGAGTTCGGCCAGCTCGATCATCGTGCCGGTCGGGTTGTTGGGGTTGGCGACGAAGATCAGCCGCGTGGCAGGCGTCGCCGCGGCGATCAGCGCGTCGATGTCGGTGACGCGCTCACGCTCGGGCGCGGCCACCGGCGTGGCGCCCGCCGCCATGGCGCTGATGCGGTACATCAGGAACCCGTGCTCGGTGAACAGCACCTCGGTCCCCGGACCGGCATAGGCCTGGCAGAGGAAGTGGATGATCTCGTCCGAGCCCACGCCGCAGATGATCCGGTCGGGGTCGAGCCCATGCACCTCGGCGATGGCGGCGCGCAGCCGGGCGTGGTCGGTCGAGGGGTAGCGGTGCATCTGGTGCGCCGCCCGCGCCACCGCCTCGCGCGCCTTTTCGGACGGGCCGAAGGGGTTTTCGTTCGAGCTGAGCTTCAGCACGTCGCTGCGCCCCGAGAGGGTGGCGGTCCCGGCCTCGTAAAGCGCGATCTCCATGATCCCCGGCTGCGGTTCGATCGCGGCGCCGATCTGCGGTTCGACCGGGGGCGGAAGCGGCTGGCTCATCGGAGGTCCTCTGGCTCGGGTGAGCCGTCTTTAGACAGGCGGCGCGCGGTTGGGAAGGGCGCGGGGTGTGCGGGGGGTGGGCGGCGTGTGTGCGGGAGTCGTCACGCGGTCACGGGCGCGGCGCTGGGGATGCGCATCAGTCCCCGGCACCGCGCGCCGAAGCGGTACGGGCCCCTCGCCCGCCCCGGCCCACGGCGCGAAGCACCGCCCGCCCCCGCCGAAACCGTCCGCCGTCTGACGTTCCCGCGACCCCGCCCTGCCCCCGCTTGACCCGGGGCGGCGGCGGGCCGACAAGACCGCCATGCAGCCCGCCGATCCGCCCCCTCTCCGCCTGTCGGACTTCGACTTCGATCTGCCCGAGGGGCTGATCGCCACACGCCCCGCGCGCCCGCGCAGCGCCGCCCGTCTGCTGGTTGCGCAGGGCGACCGGATCACCGATGCGACGGTCGCGGACCTGCCCGGGTTCCTGCGCCCCGGCGATCTGCTGGTCCTGAACGACACCAAGGTGATCCCGGCGCGGCTGAGCGGCACCCGCACCCGCCCGACGCCCCAGGGCGACGCCGTGGCCCGGATCGAGGTCACGCTGACCGAGCCCACCCCCGAGGGCGGCTGGAAGGCGCTGGTCAAGCCGCTGCGCAAGCTCAAGCCCGGCGAAGTGATCCGCTTCGGCGACCACCTCTCGGCCCGCGTCGCCGCCATCGCCGAGGGCGAGGCGACGCTCGCCTTCGACGCCACGGGCGCGGCCTTCGACGCGGCGCTGGCCGAGGTCGGCGCGATGCCCCTGCCCCCCTACATCGCGGCGCTCAGGGCGCCCGACGCGCAGGACCGCACCGACTATCAGACCGTCTGGGCCCGCGCCGCGGGCGCCGTCGCCGCCCCGACCGCGAGCCTGCACTTCGACGCCCCCCTGCTCGCGCAGCTCGCCCGGGAGGGGGTCGAGTTCGTCCACGTCACGCTGCACGTCGGCGCCGGCACCTTCCTGCCGGTCAAGACCGACGACGTCTCGCAGCACCGGATGCACGCCGAGCGCGGCATCGTCACGCCCGAGGCCGCCGCCGCCATCGCCCGCGCCCGGGCCGAGGGGCGGCGCGTGATCGCCGTCGGCACCACTGCCCTGCGCCTGATCGAGAGCGCTGCGGACGCCGACGGCACCATCCGGCCCTTCGACGGCGCGACCGACATCTTCATCCGCCCCGGCTACCGCTTCCGCGTCACGGACGGGCTGATGACCAACTTCCACCTGCCGAAGTCGACGCTGCTCATGCTCGTCTCGGCGCTGATGGGGCAGGACCGCATCCGCGCGATCTACGCCCACGCCATCGCGGCGCGCTATCGCTTCTTCAGCTATGGTGACGCCTCGCTGCTTCTGCCCGAGGCGTCATGCTGAGCGTCCTGCGATCCACCTGGCCGCTGCTGGCCGGGGTCATGCTGCTCATGGTCGGCAACGGGATGCAGGGCACGCTGCTCGGCATCCGCGGCGCGCACGAGGGCATCCCCACCAACCTCATGTCGGTGGTCATGTCGGCCTATTTCGGCGGCTTCGTGCTGGGCAGCCTGATCGTGCCGGGGATGATCCAGCGGGTCGGCCACGTCCGGGTGTTCGCCGCCCTCGGCTCGCTCATCTCGGCGGTGCTGATCCTCTATGCGGTCGACACCAACTGGATCGCCTGGGTGCTCTTGCGGCTGGTGATCGGGTTCAGCTTCTGCGGCGTCTACATCACCGCCGAAAGCTGGATGAACGCCAGCGCCGGCAACGAGACGCGCGGCCGGGCGATGTCGGTCTATTTCATCGTCCAGATGTTCGGCCTCGTCATCAGCCAGATCCTGATGAACGTCCCCGACCCGGGCGGCTGGCTGCTCTTCGTCATCCCCTCGGTGCTGGTGTCGCTGGCCTTCACCCCGATCCTGCTGTCGCAGGTCGAGGCGCCGCGGTTCGAGAGCATCGCGCCGATGAGCATCGCCCGGCTGTACCGCACCTCGCCCCTGGGCTGCGTCGGCATCTTTCTCGTCGGCGGGGTGTTCTCGGCGCTGCTGGGGATGGGCGCGGTCTGGGGCGCGGTCGCGGGGCTGAAGGTGCGCGAGATCTCGGCCTTCGTGGCGGCGATCTGGGTCGGCGGGCTGCTGGCCCAGTATCCGGTCGGCTGGCTTTCGGACCGGATGGACCGGCGGGTGCTGATCGCGGGCCTCGCCATCCTCGGGACGCTCGCCACCGCGGCGGTGGTACTGTCCGAGCCGTCGATCTGGGGCTACCTCGCGGCCTCGGCGCTCTTGGGCGGGGTGGCCAACCCGATCTATGCGCTGCTCATCGCCTATACCAACGACTCGCTCGACAGCCGCGACATGGCGGCGGCCTCGGCGGGGCTGTTGCTCATCAACGGCGGCGGGTCGGTGTTCGGGCCGATCGTCACCGGCTGGCTGATGTCGGCGATCGGGCCGGTCGGGTTCTGGGTCTATATCCTGGTGCTGCTGGCGATCCTGTCGGGCTATGCCGGCTGGCGGATGACGCGCCGCGCGACGCCCGCGCAGGATCAGGCCTTCGCCATCCTCTCGCCCGCGGCGACCCCCTTCGGGGTCGAGACCGCGCTGGCCGAGGCCGGCGATTCCACCGGGCCGCTGCCCACCCAGCCGCCCGCCGACTCGGCGGCCGCGCGGCCCCACCCGCTCGACGAGGACTGACCCGCCATGCTCGACCCCCGGCCCGACTCCCGACCCGAGCCGCCCGCCCCTGACGTGTCGCCCGCCGAGGTGGTCGGCTTCTGGGTCGACGAGGTCGGCGCCGACGGCTGGTATGCGCGCAGCACCTCGCTGGACCAGACGATCCGCGACCGCTTCCGCCCCGCGTGGGAGGCCGCGGCGACCCTCGCCCCCGACTGGGCCGCCCGCGGCCCCGAGGGCGCGCTCGCCGCGCTAATCCTGACCGACCAGTTCCCGCGCAACATGTTCCGCGGCGACCCGCGCGCCTTCGCCACCGACGCGCTGGCGCTGCGTCTCGCCGATGCGGCGATCGCCGCCGGTCACGACATGGCCACGCCCGAGCCGGCGCGGCAGTTCTTCTACCTGCCCTTCGAGCACAGCGAGTCGCTGGCCGATCAGGACCGCGCCATCGCGCTGTTCGCCGAACGGATGCCGGGCGAGAACCTGCGCCACGCGCGGCTGCACCGCGACGCCATCGCGGCCTTCGGGCGCTTCCCGTGGCGGAACGCGGCGCTCGGCCGCACCTCGACCGCTGCCGAGAAGGCGCTTCTCGACGCGGGCGGATACGGGGCGCTCGTCTCGGGCAAGGTGGTCCTTGCCGACCTCGGGTGAGCCTGCGATTGTGACCCGACGTCACACGGTTACGGCCACAGGTTAACGGGGGACATGGGATGGCGCAGCAATTCGACGTGGTGGTGATCGGCGCCGGACCCGGCGGCTATGTGGCGGCAATCCGCGCCGCGCAGCTCGGGCTGTCGGTCGCCTGCGTCGAACGCGAGCATCTGGGCGGCATCTGCCTCAACTGGGGCTGCATCCCGACCAAGGCACTGCTGCGCTCGGCCGAAGTGTTCCACATGATGGAACGCGCCAAGGACTACGGGCTGAAGGCCGGCGACGTGGGCTTCGACCTCGACGCGGTGGTGGCGCGCTCGCGCGGGGTGGCCAAGCAGCTTTCGGGCGGCGTGGGCCACCTGCTCAAGAAGAACAAGGTCACCGTGATCATGGGCGAGGCGACGCTGACCGCCCCCGGCAAGCTCAGCGTCAAGACCGAGAAGGGCACGGACGAGATCACCGGCAAGGCGATCATCCTCGCCACCGGGGCGCGGGCGCGCGAGCTGCCCGGGCTCGAGGCGGACGGCGATCTGGTCTGGACCTACAAGCACGCGCTGGTGCCGAAGCGGATGCCCAGGAAGCTGCTGGTCATCGGCTCGGGCGCGATCGGGATCGAGTTCGCGTCGTTCTTCAACACGCTCGGGGCCGAGACCACGGTGGTCGAGGTGATGGACCGCGTCCTGCCGGTCGAGGACGCCGAGATCAGCGGCATCGCCAAAAAGCAGTTCGTCAAACAGGGCATGACGATCCTGGAGAAGGCGACGGTCAAGAAGCTCGACCGCAAGGGCGGGACCGTCACCGCCCACATCGAGACCGGCGGCAAGACCGAGACGCGGGACTTCGACACAGTCATTTCGGCCGTGGGGATCGTCGGCAACGTCGAGGGGCTGGGGCTGGAAAAGCTGGGCGTCAAGATCGACCGCACCCATGTCGTGACCGACGACTACTGCCGCACGGGGGTCGAGGGGCTTTACGCCATCGGCGACGTGGCGGGCGCGCCGTGGCTCGCCCACAAGGCCAGCCACGAGGGCGTGATGGTCGCCGAACTCATCGCCGGCCAGCACGCCCACCCGTGCAAGGCCACGAACATTCCCGGCTGCACCTATTGCCAGCCGCAGGTCGCCTCGGTCGGCCTGACCGAGGAAAAGGCCAAGGCCGCCGGGCACGAGGTCAAGGTCGGCCGCTTCCCCTTCATCGGCAACGGCAAGGCCATCGCGCTGGGTGAGCCCGAGGGGCTGGTCAAGACGGTCTTCGACGCCAAGACCGGCGAGCTTCTGGGCGCCCACATGGTCGGCGCCGAGGTCACCGAGCTGATCCAGGGCTACGTCATCGGCAAGACCGCCGAACTGACCGAAGAGGACTTCATGCACACCGTCTTCGCCCATCCGACGCTGAGCGAGATGATGCACGAGTCGGTGCTGAGCGCCTACGGCCGGGCGATCCATTTCTGAGGGAGCGGCGCCGGGGGGGCTCGGACGCCCCGCCTCGGCGGGCCGGGTGGGGAAGGCCGGGGGCCTCAAGGCGCGTGCCCTACGGCTGCGGCCATCACTGGTCGTCGTGCCAACCGTGCCTGATCGTCAGCGCTGACGGAATGGAGGGCACTCTCGGCGCGGACCCTACCTCCCGGCGCCGGAGCCGCGTCCTACCAGAGCGCCGGATCGGCCAGCGGCGCGGCGCAGCGGCTGGTGCCCCGCAAGGGCGGGAGCGCGCCCGACGCCTCGCCCCCGGGCAGGCGACCGAGCCACCCCTGCGGCATCGACAAGGGAAACGGCGGGGCCGTCTCGCGCGGGTCGAGCGGCCGAAACCCCAGCCGGCCGTAGAACGCCGGATCGCCATAGGTCAGCACCGCGTCGACGCCCTCGGCGTCCAGCGAGGCCAGCGCTGCGCCGAGCAGCCGCTGGCCGATCCCTTCGCCCTGCCGCCCCGTCGCCACCGCCATCGGCGACAGCAGCAGGACCCGCCGCGGGTCGTCCGAAAACGCGAGCGGCGAGAACAGCACGGCCCCCACCAGCGCGTCGCCCTCGCGGGCGAGGAACGCCTCGGCCGCGGGTGCCGGTTCCGCCAGAAGCGCGGCGGCAAGCCGGCCGACGCGCGCGCCCTCGGCGGGGCCTTCGGACGCCGCGAAGCTGTCGTGGATCAGCGACGCGATCTCGCCCGCCGGGTCAGCCGCCTGCCGCGTGACCCGCAGCACCGCTACCGCCCCACCACCATGTCATCCCGGTGCACCAGCGCGGTGCGCGGCGCGTAGCCCAGCAGCGCCTCGATTTCGTCGCTGCGGCGCCCGGCGATCAGCGCCGCGTCGGCGGAATCGTAGCGCACGAGACCCTGCGCGAGCGCCGCGCCCTCGGGGCCGCGGATCACCACCGGGTCGCCGCGGTGAAAGGCGCCGCTGACCGCCCGCACCCCGGCCGGCAGAAGCGAGCGCCCCTGCCCCAGCGCCCGCGCGGCACCTTCGTCCACGACCAGCTCGCCCCGCGGCTTCATCGCCGCGATCCAGCGCTTGCGCGCGGCCTGCGGGTCGCCCTCGGGCAGGAACCACGTCACCCGCGCGCCCGAGGCGACCGCCGACAGCGGCCGCAGGACCGAGCCCTCGGCAATCGCCATCGCGCAGCCGCCCGCGACCGCGGTGCGCGCGGCCATCAGCTTGGTCTTCATCCCGCCCTTCGACAGCCCCGAGACGGGATCGCCGCCCATCGCCTCGATCTCGGCCGTCAGATGGGCGACCACCGGCAGGTGCCGCGCCGCCGGGTCGGTCTTGGGGTTGGCGGTGTAGAGCCCGTCGACGTCCGACAGCAGCAGCAACTGGTCCGCCCCGCAGGTCACGGCGATCTGCGCCGCCAGCCGGTCGTTGTCGCCGTAGCGGATCTCGTCGGTCGCCACGGTGTCGTTCTCGTTCACGATCGGCACCACGCCGAGGCTCAAGAGCGTCTGCATCGTCGCCCGGCTGTTGAGATAGCGGCGGCGGTTCTCGGTATCCTCGAGTGTCACAAGCACCTGCGCCGTGGTAACGCCGTGCGGGGCCAGCATCTCCTCGTAGGCGCGGGCAAGGCGGATCTGCCCCACCGCCGCCGAGGCCTGCGCCTGCTCGAGCGTCAGCGCGCCCGCGGGCAGGCCCAGCACCCGGCGGCCGAGTGCGATCGAGCCCGACGAGACCAACACCACGTCCGCGCCGCGCCGCCGCCAGTCGGCCACGTCGTCACAGAGCCCGCGCAGCCAGTCCGTCCGCAGCCCCTCGGCCCCGACCAGCAGCGCCGAGCCGATCTTGACCACCAGCCGCCGCGCGGCGGCGATGTCCGGGGTGGCGGGCATAGGCGAAGCTGGCATCGCAGGCGCGGCCCTCACGGCTGCCACGTCGTCCGCGGGGCGGCGACCGGGGCGCGGGTCGGCTCGATCGCGGTCCAGAGCGCGCGCAGCACCTCGGTCACGCCCTGGCGCGAGACGCCGGACATGACCATGACCGGCCCGCCGATCTCGGCCTCGAGCGCGGCGCGGCGCTCGGCCAGCGTGTCCGCGTCCAAGGCATCGGCCTTGTTCAGCACGGTGATGCGGGGCTTGGCCGCCAGCACCTCGGAATAGGCCTCGAGCTCGGTCAGGATCGTGCGCGCGTCCCCCGCCACGTCCTCGGCGGTGCCGTCGACAAGATGCAGCAGTACCGCGCAGCGCTCGACATGGCCGAGGAACTGGTCGCCCAAGCCCCGGCCCTCGCTCGCGCCCTCGATCAGGCCCGGAATGTCGGCCATGACGAACTCGTGCCCGTCCACGCCGACCACGCCCAGGTTCGGGACCAGCGTCGTGAAGGGATAGTCGGCGATCTTCGGCCGGGCGTTCGACACCGCGGCGAGGAAGGTCGACTTGCCCGCGTTGGGCAGCCCCACCAGCCCCGCGTCGGCGATCAGCTTGAGGCGCAGCCACAGCGTCCGCTCAACCCCCGGCAGGCCGGGGTTGGCGTGCCGCGGCGCGCGGTTGGTCGAGGATTTGAAGTGCAGGTTGCCGAAGCCCCCGTTGCCGCCCTTGGCCAGCAGCACCCGCTGGCCCGGCTCGGTCAGGTCGGCGACCACCGTCTCCTGGTCCTCGTCCAGGATCTCGGTCCCGGCCGGGACCTTCAGCACGATGTCGTCGCCCGAGGCGCCGGTCATCTGGCTGCCCATGCCGTGCTGGCCCGAGCGGGCGAAGAAATGCTGCTGATAGCGGAAGTCGATCAGCGTGTTCAGCCCCTCGACCGCCTCGGCCCAGACATCCCCGCCGCGGCCGCCGTCGCCGCCGTCCGGGCCACCGTATTCGATGAACTTCTCGCGCCGAAACGAGACGCAGCCCGAACCGCCGCCGCCCGAGCGGATATAGACCTTGGCGAGATCGAGGAACTTCATGGCGCGGTCTTTCCTGCGGGCGGATGGGGCGGGTCGAGGGGGCGGGGCAAGCCGCAGGGATACGCCGCCCCGCCCCGCGCCGCAAGCGCGGCGCCCGCCGGCCCGCCGCGCGCCGTCGGCCACGGACCCCGCGCCACCGCGCGGCGCGGCCTTTCAATTCCCGCGGCCCGTGCCCACATCCGCTCCATGAGCACCCCATCCGCACCCCAGTTCGACAACTCCTACGCCCGCCTCGGGCCGGGGTTCTTCAGCCGCACGCCGCCGACGCCGGTGCGCGGCCCCGGGCTCGTCGCCGTCAACCGGCCGCTCGCGGCGCGGATGGGCCTCGACCCCGACTGGCTCGAGAGCGAGGCGGGGCTTGCCATGCTCGCCGGCAACGCCGTCCCGCCGGGGGCCGAGCCGATTGCTCAGGCCTACGCCGGGCACCAGTTCGGCGGCCTCTCACCGCAGCTCGGCGACGGGCGCGCGGTGCTGATGGGCGAGGTCGTGGCCCCCGACGGGCTGCGCTTCGACCTGCAGCTCAAGGGCTCGGGCCCGACGCCCTTCTCGCGCCGCGGCGACGGGCGGGCGTGGCTCGGCCCGGTCCTGCGCGAGTTCCTGCTGTCCGAGTTCATGGCCGCCGTGGGCGTGCCCACCACCCGCGCGCTGGCCGCCGTCACCACCGGCGAGACGGTCTGGCGCGAAAGCCCCCTGCCCGGCGCGGTCCTGACCCGGGTCGCGCAAAGCCACATCCGCGTCGGCACCTTCGAGTTCTTCGCCATCCGCGGCGACCTCGATCGCCTGCGCGCGCTGACCGAGCACGCGATCGCCCGCCATTACCCCGACGCGGGCGACGCGGCGGGGCTGTTGCGCGCCGTGGTCGCGGCGCAGGCCGAGACGGTCGCGCAGTGGATGGCGCTCGGGTTCGTGCACGGGGTGATGAACACCGACAACATGGCCGTCTCGGGCGAGACCATCGACTATGGCCCGGCGGCCTTCCTCGACGGCTATCACCCGGACACGAAGTTCTCGGCCATCGACCGGGGCGGCCGCTATGCCTACGCCGAACAGCCCCATGTCGCGGTCTGGAACCTCGCGCAGCTGGCCAGCTGCCTGATCCCGCTGATGGGCGCGGACACCGACGCGGCCGTGGCCGAGGCGACCGCGATCGTCCACGGCTTCCCGCCGCTCTACGACGCCGCCTGGCTGCGCCGATTCGGCGCCAAGCTCGGCCTCGCCGAAGCGGATGAGGCCGCGCGCCCGCTGATCGAGCGGCTGCTGGGGCTGATGGCGACCAACCGGGCGGATTTCACCCGCGTTTTCCGCGGCCTCGTGGACGGCACAGCGGCCGACGAGTTCCTCGACCCCGCGCCGTTCCGGGACTGGCAGCGCGACTGGCAGGCGCTAAGCCCCGACCTGTCGCTGGCCGCCGCCGCGAACCCGGTCCGCATCCCCCGCAACCACCGGGTCCAGCAGGTGATCGACGCGGGCGTGACGGGTGACTTCGGCCCCTTCCACCGGCTCTGGGCGGCGCTCGACGCGCCGTTCGAGGCGCGGGCCGATTGGGACGACCTGAGCCGTGCCCCGCTCGAGACCGAGGCGGTGCGGACGACCTATTGCGGCACCTGATCCCCCCCGACCTCGCGGGCCCTGGCTCGCGCGAGGCGCCCGGCGCCCCGGCTGCGCGCGGCCTCTGGAACTCTGGCGCGCGGCGTGACACTCAGGCGCCCATGACCCGGACCCTGCGCGTCGCCAGCTACAACCTGCACAAGGGCCGCGGCATGGTCGGGCCGCACGCGCCCGAGCGCAATCTGCAGGTCATCGCCGACCTCGATGCCGACATCGTGGCCCTGCAAGAGGTGGACTTCCGCTTCGGCGGCCGCCCCGAGGCGCTGCCGCGCGGGATGATCCGAGAGGCGACGGGCATGGTCCCCGCCCCCCACGTCGCCACCAGCGGCCAGTCGCTCGGCTGGCACGGCCAGACCATCCTGATGCGCCCCGAACTGGCCGCGGGCGCCAACGTCCGCCGCCTGCCTCTGCCGGGGATCGAGCCGCGCGGCGCGCTGGCCCTGCGGCTGGCGGCGCCGGACGCGCGCGGGCTGACGGTGATCGTGATGCACCTCGGCCTCGCGCGCTCGTCGCGCCGCGCGCAGCTCGCGCGGCTGATCGCCAAGGCGGTGCGGATCAGCGGGCAGGATTTCGTCATGACCGGCGACTTCAACGAATGGCACGACGACCGCGGCCTCGAATCGCTCGCCGGGCTGCAGGTGGTGGCGCCGGGGCCAAGCTGGCCCGCGCCCTGGCCGATGCTGCGTTATGACCGGCTGGCGCTCTCGGCCGGGCTGACGCTGCACGCGAGCGGGGTCCACGACAGCCCGCTGGCGCGGCGTGCCTCGGACCACCTGCCGATCTGGGCGGATATAGCGCTATCAGCGCCCTGACCGGGTTTCCCCGCCCCGCGCCCGGCGCTATGAGACCCGCGACCCAGCACCGGAGCGCGCCATGACCGCCATCATCGACATTTTCGCCCGCGAGATCCTCGACAGCCGCGGCAACCCGACCGTCGAGGTCGACGTGACCCTCGAGGACGGCACCATGGGCCGCGCGGCGGTGCCCTCGGGCGCCTCGACCGGGGCGCATGAGGCGGTCGAAAAGCGCGACGGCGACAAGAGTCGCTATCTCGGCAAGGGCGTGCTCGAGGCGGTGGCCGCCGTCAACGGCGAGCTCAGCGAGGCGCTGATCGGCGAGGACGCGACCGAGCAGCTGGCCATCGACGCGCTGATGATCGAGCTGGACGGCACCCCGAACAAGTCCCGCCTCGGCGCCAACGCCATCCTCGGCGTGTCGCTCGCGGTCGCCAAGGCGGCGGCCGAGGCCTCGGCCCTGCCGCTCTACCGCTATGTCGGCGGCGCGGGGGCGCGGCTGCTGCCGGTGCCGATGATGAACATCATCAACGGCGGCGAGCACGCCGACAACCCGATCGACATCCAGGAATTCATGATCATGCCGGTCAGCGCGGACTCGATCCGCGACGCGATCCGCATGGGCTCGGAAGTGTTCCACACGCTGAAGAAGGAACTCTCGGCGGCGGGCCTCGCCACCGGCGTCGGCGACGAGGGCGGCTTCGCGCCGAACCTCTCCTCGACCCGCGACGCGCTCGACTTCATCCTGCGCTCGGTCGAGAAGGCGGGCTACCAGCCCGGCGAAGACATCATGCTGGCGCTCGACTGCGCCTCGACCGAGTACTTCAAGGGCGGCAAGTACGAGATCAGCGGCGAGGGGCTATCGCTGACCCCGGCCGAGAACGTCGAGTATCTGGCGAAGCTCTGCGCCGACTACCCGATCCTGTCGATCGAGGACGGCTGTTCCGAGGACGACTGGGACGGCTGGAAGCTTCTGACCGAGCGGCTCGGCGGGACGGTGCAGCTGGTTGGCGACGACCTGTTCGTGACCAATCCGGCGCGCCTGGCTGAGGGGATCGCGCGCGGCTGCGGCAACTCGCTGCTCGTCAAGGTGAACCAGATCGGCACGCTCAGCGAGACGCTGGACGCGGTGCGGATGGCCGACCGCGCCGGCTTCACCTCGGTGATGAGCCACCGCTCGGGCGAGACCGAGGATTCGACCATCGCGGACCTCGCCGTGGCGACCAACTGCGGCCAGATCAAGACCGGCAGCCTCGCGCGGTCGGACCGGCTGGCGAAGTACAACCAGCTGATCCGCATCGAGGAAATGCTGGGCGCGACGGCCGAATACGCGGGCCGCTCGATCCTGCGCAGCTGATCGCCCCCCGCGGGGGGCCCGCTGCCCCCCGCGCCACGCCCACGAGAACGGCCGACCGGGCGGCTCGGTCACTCAGCCCGCCTCGGGCTGGACAAAAATATCCCGCGGGGGTGCGGGGGCGCGAAGCCCCCGCGAGCCGCGCGCCGCCACGCGGCACCGCACCCGTCCGCATATTTGTCCCGCCCCCCGGTGGCGCCCGCCGGCGCGAGTGCCTATCTTGGCAGCAACCTCATAGCTGCGAAGGGCACCTGCCGTGACCCAATCCATTGCCACCACCTCCGCCCTCCCCAACCCGCCCCGCTCGGTCGGCGAGGCGATGAAGCGCGGCGCGCTCGGGCGCTGCCCGGCCTGCGGCGAGGCGCGGATGATGCAGGGCTACCTCACGGTCCGCGACACCTGCCCGAACTGCGGCGAGGTCCTGCACCATCACCGCGCCGACGACGGGCCGGCCTATTTCACCATCCTCGTCGTCTCGCATCTGGCGGCGCCCCTGCTGCTGCTGATCTATACCCTCTACCGCCCCTCGACCGAGGTGCTGATCGCGGCCTTCCTCGGCGGCGCGGCGCTGCTGTCGCTGTTGCTGCTGCCGGTGTTCAAGGGCGCCTTCGTCGGGCTGCAATGGGCCAAGCGGATGCACGGCTTCGGCGGCGACGACCCGCATCTCGCCCCCGACCCGCACCACCTGCCCGCGGCGGATGAGGCCGCGCGGTGAGCCTTGCCGACGGCGCGGCACCGGCCGCCGACCTGCCCAAGGACCGGATCCGCGACGCGGCGACGATCATCCTGATCGACCGCGACCGCGCCGATGGACCGGCCGTCCTGATGGGAATGCGCGGATCGGCCGCAGCCTTCATGCCGTCCAAATACGTCTTCCCCGGCGGCGCCGTGGACCCTGAGGATGCCGCCGCCCCCTGCCCCGACGCGCTGTCCGACACCTGCCGCGCCCGGCTTGCCGTCGAGCCGCTGACCGGCGTCGGCGCCGACGCGCTGGCCCGCGCCGCGCTGCGCGAAATGGTCGAGGAGACCGGGCTCAGGGTCTCACCCAGCGCCGACGACCCGCTGCTCTTCGTGTTTCGCGCCATCACCCCGCCGGGCCGCCCGCGACGCTTCGACGCGCGGTTCTTCCTGATCGACGCGCGCAACATCACCGGCGACCCGAACGACTTCTCGGCCGCCTGCGACGAGCTGAGCCACCTGCACTGGGTGCCCCTCGCCCAGGCGCGCGAGCTGGACCTGCCCTTCATCACCGAGGTGGTGCTGGCCGAAGTCGCGGCGCTGGTCGCGCGCACCCAGGGGCCGCTCGCCCAGCCCGAGACGGTGCCGTTCTTCGACAACCGCGGCGACGAGCCGCGCTTCGTTCAGCTGTCCTGATCCCTGAGCAGCCGGTCGAGCTGCGCCCGCTCGTCGGCCGACAGCGCCGGGGGCGGCGCCGCCTCGGTCTGCCGCCGGCGCAGGAACAGCCACGCCCCGAGCGCCGCCAGCAGCGCCATGACCGGCCCCGCCCAGTAGAGCAGCAGGTTCGCCCCCTCGGGCTTCGGCTCGAACAGCACGTATTCGCCGAACCGCTGGGTGACGGCCGCGATCACCTCGGCGTCGCTGTCGCCCTCGGTCAGCCGCTCGCGGACATAGAGCCGCAGGTCGCGGCTGATCGGCGCGTTCGATTCGTCGATGTTCTCGCCCTGGCAGACCGGGCAGCGCAGCACCTGCCCGATCTGGCGGGCGCGATGCTCGAGCGCGGGGTCGGCCAGCACCTCGTCGGGCTGGACCGCCCAGGCGGCCTGCGCCAGCACCACGGCCAGCATGGCGAGCGTGGCCCTCGCCCCCATCCGCACCCCCGTCCGCGCCCTCATTCCGCGGCCACCGCGTTGCGCGGCGCGCGCCGGGCCGCCGCCGCGATCCGCCAGCGGCGGTCGGACAGGCTGACCAGCCCACCCAGCGCCATCAGCCCCGAGCCGAGCCAGATCCAGAAGGCGAAGGGTTTGAGATAGGTTCGCACCGCCCAGCCGCCGCCCTGCTGCGGGTCGCCGATCACCAGGTAGATGTCGCCGGTGAAGGCGCTGCGGATCGCTGCCTCGGTCGTCGGCATCGCCTGCACCGGGTACACGCGCTTCTCGGGCGACAGCACCGCGATCTCGCGCCCGTCGCGGACCACGCGCATGTCGGCCATGGTCGAGACGTAGTTCGGCCCCTGCACCTCGCGCACGTCGATGAGGGTGATGTCGTAGGCGCCGACGCGGAACGTCTCGCCCTCGCGGGCCACGCGGATGTCCTCGACCTGCCAGGCCATGAGCAGGCTGATGCCGACGAAGACGACGCCCAGCCCCGCATGGGCGATGACGCGGCCCCAGTCGGCACGCGGCAGGCGCGTCAGCCGGATCGCCTCGCGCCCGGCGCGTTGCCAGATGTCGATCGCGGCCCCGCCGATCAGCCAGGCGCCGAGCGCCGCGCCGATGACCGCCAGCGCCGAGTGTCCCGTAGAGACCGCAAAGACCAGCCCCGCCACCGCCACGGCGAGGATCGCCGCCGGCGCCATCGTCGCCATCGCCCGGCCCAGACGGCCGCGCTTCCACGGCAGGATCGCCCCGATCGGCAGCGCGATCGCCAGCGCCACCATGAAGGGCGTGAAGGCCTGGTTGAAGAACGGCGCCCCGACCGAAAGCCTGCGGTTCCACGCCATCTCGGCGACCAGCGGCCAGATCGTCCCGATGAAGACCACGAACGCCGCCACCGCGAGCAGCAGGTTGTTCAGAAGCAGCGCCCCCTCACGCGAGACCGGGGCGAAGACGCCCCGCGCGGTCATGGCGCCCGCGCGCGCGGTGAAGAGCGTGAGCGCGCCCCCCACGAAGGCCGCGAGGATCCCGAGGATGAACACCCCCCGCGTCGGGTCGCTCGCGAAGCTGTGGACCGAGGTGATGACGCCCGAGCGGACGATGAACGTCCCGATCAGCGAGAAGCCGAAGGCGATGATGGCGAGCAGGATGGTCCAGCTTTTCAGCGTCTCGCGCTTTTCGACCACGATGGCCGAGTGCAGCAGCGCGGTGGCCAGCAGCCACGGCATGAAGCTCGCGTTCTCGACCGGGTCCCAGAACCAGAAACCGCCCCAGCCGAGCTCGTAATAGGCCCACCACGACCCCAGCGCGATGCCGATGGTCAGGAACACCCAGGCGGCCAGCGTCCACGGCCGCACCCAGCGCGCCCAGGCGGCGTCGACGCGCCCCTCGATCAGCGCGGCCACGGCGAAGCTGAACGACATCGAAAGGCCGACATAGCCGAGATAGAGGAACGGCGGGTGGAAGGCGAGGCCGGGGTCCTGCAGCAGCGGGTTGAGGTCGCGGCCGTCGAAGGCGGGGACCTCCATCCGGGTGAAGGGGTTCGAGGTGAAGATGATGAAGGCGAGGAACGCGGCCCCGATCGCCCCCTGCACCGACAGCACGCGGGCGCGCAGCGCGGGCGGCAGATGCTCGCCGAAGGTCGCGGCCGCCGCCCCGAACAGCGACAGGATGGTGACCCAGAAGAGCATCGAGCCCTCGTGGTTCCCCCACACCCCTGTGACCTTGTAGAGCATCGGCTTGGCCGAGTGGCTGTTCTCGTAGACCAGCGCCACCGAGAAGTCCGAGGTGACGAACGCCACCGTCAGCGCCGCGAAGGCGATGCCGATCAGCCCGAACTGGGCCAGCGCGGCGGGGCGGGCGGCCTCGATCCAGGCGGGCCAGCCGCGGGTCGCCCCGACCATCGGCACGATGGTCTGGAACAGCGCCACGGCGAGCGACAGGATCAGGGCGAAATGACCCAGCTCGGCAATCATGCGAAAAGCCCCCCGGAGAGATACCGGGGGGCAGAGTAGTCCCTGCGCGCCGCGCCGACCAGCCCCGCGCGGCGCGGCGCGGGGTCACAGAGGCGTCACTGTCCGGGCCGGCCGCGCCCCCGCCGGGCCGCGGCCCAGTCCCGCAACGCGGCGTTGTCGGAAAAGTCGTCCGCCGGGGCCGTCGCCGGGCCGGATGCGGGGGCCGTCGCAGAGGTCGTCGCCGGGGCCGAGGCGACCTCGGGCGTGGCGACCGAGGGCTCGTCCAGCCGCTCCTCGATCTCGGCCTCGACCGTTGCGGCGCCCCCCGCGAGCGCGTCGAAACCCGGCAGGATCGGCGCCCGCCAGTCGTCCTCGGCCGCCTCCGTCCCCGGAATGACCGGCGCCCGCCAGTCCTCGGCCGCCGCGGCCCCCGTCACCCGGGCCCGCACCGTCGCGCGGGGCCAGACCCGGTGGCGAAAGTAATGCGCCTCGCGGGCGCCGAAGTAGAAGCTGACGATCGCCCCCATCAGCCACCAGAGCGGCTCGGGCACCAGCGCCAGCCCCTGCATCCGGGCCGAGAATCCCGCCGGCTCGACCATCGCATAGACGAAGAGCCCGATGGTCCCCAGCGTCAGCAGCGGGCGCGGCAGCCGGTTCAGCCCGTTCATCAGCGCATCGAACCAGTGCGTGCCGGCGCCCGCGAACTCGGCCTGGTGCTCGGCGATGGCGCGGGCATAGGCCTCTTCGTCCAGCTCCATCCGGCGGGTGGCGCTGGGGGTGAGGATCTGGGCCATGCCGCTCGCGGCATTGCCCACGGCGGTGACGGTGGCGCCGGCGCCGAGGAAACGGTCGATCATGCCCATCGGGCGGTCCTTTCGCGGTGCTCTGCGGCGGTGAGGTGGTAGCGCGGGGCGATGAAGGCCTCGGCGCGGGTGATCCAGCCGCCCTTGCCGCCGTCGCGGCGGCGGGCAAACTTGCGGCTGGCCGGGCGCGCGTCGGCCAGCGCGTAGTAATAGTTGCGCCGGGCGATGCCGTAGGCATCAGCCAGATGCGCCGGGGCGGCGGCGGCCGCAGCCGCGGCTGCGGCGATGGTGCGCGGCCCCACCACCCCGTCGTCGGCGCAGGCGAACCCCATCCGCGTCACCAGCCGTTGCAGCAGCCGAACCGCCTGCGCGCCCGCGTTCACCTGCATGTCGAAGACGCTCGCCTGCACCGCCGGCGGCAGCCGGTCGAGGCGCGGGGCGCGGAAATAATGCTCGACGTAGATCCGCGCCGCGTCGCGGGCCGAGAGCGCCCGCACGTCCGCCCGGTCGATCCGCCCGTCGCCGGTCAGGTCGCGCCCCAGCCTGCGCAGCGTGCCGAGCGTCACCCCGTGGTTGGTCGCGCCGCCCGGGTCGTCGGGGTCATCGACATACCCCCCCTCGCGCGCGACGATCTCTGCCGCGATCTCCTCGACCGTCTGCATCCCCGGCCCCCCTTTTCGCCCGATCCGAGGCGGAAAGGTTGCGCGGGGGCGTTAAGGGGTCGTTAACCAGCCGTGCGTTGCCAGCGGCGGATCAGCTGTTCGGCGGCTGATAGACGCCCTGCTCCTTGAGCGAATCGGCGACTTCCTTGGGCATGTAGTTCTCGTCGTGCTTGGCGAGGATCTCGCTCGCGACGAAGGTGCCGTTCTGCATCGAGCCGGTGGCGATCATCCCGGCGTTCTCGGCGAAGAGGTCGGGCAGCACCCCCTCGAACCGCACCGGCACGGTGGCGCCGCCGTCGGTCACGGCGAAGGTGATCACATGGCCGTCGCCGCGCTTCAGCGTGCCCTGCTCGACCAGCCCGCCCAGCCGGAACACCTCGTCGGGGTCGGGGTGGAACTCGGCCAGCTGGCTCGGCGAGCGGTAGAGGTTGATCCCGTCGCGGAACCCGTAGCCGATCAGCGCGACCGCCAGCACCAGCGCCACGGCGGCGGCCGCGAGGATCTGGATGCGGCGCTTTTTCTTGAGGGATTTCATGTCACTCTCCTCGCTTTCTTAGGCCGCTTCGAAGTGGATCGGATGGCGCAGGAACTGCGTCGCCTTGGCCGTCACGCGGGCCGGGTCACCGGTGGTCAGGAACCGCGACCGGGTCCCCTCGCCGCGGAACTCGGGCCTGCGGGCAAGATAATCCTCAAGGCTCTCGGCCACCAGACCGGCCTGCGAATAGACCTGCACCGACGGCCCCAGCGCGGCCTGGAACGCGTGCTCCATCAGCGGGTAGTGGGTGCAGCCGAGCACCGCGGCTTCGGGGTGCGGCATCCGGCGCTTGAGCGCCTCGACGTGGCTCGCGACCAGCGCCTCGGCCAGCATCTCGTCGCCGTCCTCGATCGCGTCGACCACGCCGCCGCAGGGCTGCGCCTCGACGTCGACGCCGATGGCGCGGAACGCCAGCTCGCGCTGAAAGGCCCGGCTCGCCACCGTGGCGGGGGTGGCGAACAGGGCCACGTGCTTGACCGCGACCTCGCGCGGGGGCGAGTTGTCGCCCCACTGCCGCTCGGTCAGCGCCTCGATCATCGGGACGAACACGCCCAGCACGCGCTTGCCGGGCGGCAGCCACGTCTCTTGCATCCGCTTGAGGGCGGCGGCGCTGGCGGTGTTGCAGGCGAGGATCACGAGGTCGCAGCCCTCGGCCCAGAGCCGCTCGACCCCCGCGCAGGTGAGCGCGAAGATGTCGTCGGGGGTGCGGGTGCCATAAGGGGTGTGGGCGTTGTCGCCCAGATAGACCAGCGGCAGGTCCGGCATCCGCCGCGCAATGGCCTGATGGACGGTCAGGCCCCCCAGCCCCGAATCGAACACGCCGACGGCCATTCCACGCTTCTCCGCTGTTGGTCCGAGGGGGTTTCTAGGCCCTGTGGCCCGCAAACGCCATGACTTCGGTCAGAGCGTGGCCGTCACGCTCGCGTGGGCGGCCGGACCGGAAAGACGCCCGCGCGCCGCGCGCGAGGCGTCTCTCCGGCCCAGAGACCCGTCGCGTGACGGCGGGCTACTCCGCCGCCATGGCGAGCGGCGGCCGCGCCGGGCGCCCGCCGGCCCGGAACTCGGCCAGCAACTCGGCCCGCCGTTCGGCGGCCTTGTCGGCGGCGGCGTCCTTGATGAAGCCGTAGCCGCGGATCTGCTGGGGCAGCGCCGCCAGCTCGCGCAGCGTCTCGAGCGTCGCGGGCGTCACCTGCGGCAGAAGCTCGCTCATGTCGCGCTCGTACTGCAGGGCCAGCGCCCGCTCGCGCCGGCGTTCCCCCTGCCAGCCGAACACGTCGAGCGGCGTGCCGCGCAGGCCCCGCATCCCGGAGAGGATGCGGAACATCGGCAGCATCCACTCGCCGAAGTCGCTCTTCTTCGGGCGGTTGTCGGGGTCCTGCCCGCCGAGGAACGGCGGCGCGAGGTGGAAGGTCAGCTTGGTGTCGCCCTCGAACACCCGCGCGACGTTCTCGGCGGTGGTCAGGTGCAGCCGCGCGACCTCGTACTCGTCCTTGATCGCGAGCAGGCGGTAGAAGCTGTCGGCCACCGTCTCGCGCAGCTCGGCAGGCGCCAGATCGACGAGCTTCAGGAAGCGCCGCTTCAGGCGCTCGCCCTGATAGCCGACCAGCCGCTGCGCGCGGTAGGCGACCGGATCGACGCGCTCGGGATGGGCGCCCATCGCCTCGGTCTGGGCGGGGTGCAGCGCGGCCCAGCGGCCGATCTGGAAGGCGCGCTTGTTCTCGTCGGCCTTGGCGCCGTTCAGCTCGATCGCCCGCAGGATCGCGGCCTCGCTGAGCGGGATCAGCCCCTGCTGCCAAGCGGCACCGGTCACCACCATGTTGGAATAGATCGAATCGCCCAGATAGCGCTCGGCGAGGCTCTGGGTGTTCAGGAACTCGACCCGCTCGCCCAGCCGCGCCTGCAGCGACAGCTTCAGCCGGTCGCCGGGGACGTGGAAGTCGCGGTTGCGGGTGAACTCGCCGGTGATGATCTCGTGATCGTTGATGACCGCGCCGGTGCGCCCCTTGGTCATCAGCCCGAGCGTCCGCGCCCCGGCCGAGACGACCAGATCGCCGCCGATCACAGCGTCCGCCTCGCCCACGGCAACGCGGATGGCGCTGATGTCCTCGGGGCGGTTGGCGAGCCGCAG
The DNA here is from genome assembly GCF_012689545.1 of Paracoccus sanguinis. NCBI lineage: Bacteria > Pseudomonadati > Pseudomonadota > Alphaproteobacteria > Rhodobacterales > Paracoccaceae > Paracoccus > Paracoccus sanguinis. The sequence continues at coordinate 2,771,796 of NZ_CP051542.1, read as the reverse complement.
GTGGATGTGGACCGCCCCGCCCTTCTGGGCGAGGCCCGCCATCTCCATCATCCCCGCCCCCTTGCCGTCGAGCTGCGCGGCCTGCGCCAGCACCGCGCCGATGGTCACGACGCCGGTGCCGCCGACGCCGGTGATGACGATGTTGTGGGTGCCCGCGATCTCGGGCAGGCGCGGCTCGGGCAGCGCCGGCAGGTCCAGCGCCTCGGCCGCCGGGCGGCGCAGCTTGCCGCCCTCGACCGAGACGAAGCTCGGGCAGAAGCCTTTGACGCAGCTATAGTCCTTGTTGCAGCTCGACTGGTCGATGGCGCGCTTGCGGCCCAGCTTGGTGTCGAACGGCACCACCGAGACGCAGTTCGACTGCACCGAGCAGTCGCCGCAGCCCTCGCAGACCTCGGGGTTGATCCAGATGCGCCGGTCCGGGTCGGGAAAGGCGCCTTTCTTCCGGCGCCGGCGCTTTTCGGCCGCGCAGGTCTGGATATAGACGATCGCCGTCACGCCCGGCACCGTCTCAAGCTCTTTCTGCACCGCCATCAGGCTCGCGCGTTCCTCGAAGCGGATGCCCGCCGGGAAGGCCGCGCGGTCCACGACCTCCTTCTCGTCGTGAACGACCACCACCGGCACGCCCAGCGCACGCAGCTCGGCCACGATCTGCGGCGCGGTCAGCTCACCCTCGTTGGGCTGGCCGCCGGTCATCGCCACCGCGTCGTTGAACAGGATCTTGTAGGTGATGTTGGTCCCCGCCGCCTTGGCGGCGCGGATCGCCAGCGACCCCGAGTGGTTGTAGGTGCCATCCCCGAGGTTCTGGAACACGTGCGGCCGGGTCGAGAACGGCGCCTCGCCGATCCAGTTGGCGCCCTCGCCGCCCATCTGGGTGAAGCCGGTCGTCTCGCGGTCCATCCACTGGACCATGTAGTGACAGCCGATCCCCGCATAGGCGCGGCTGCCCTCGGGCAGCTTGGTCGAGGAGTTGTGCGGGCAGCCCGAGCAGAACCACGGCGTCCGCACCGCGATCTCGGGGGCGTTGTCGGCGCGGCGCGACTCGACGATGCGGCTCAGCGCCGCCTCGATCCGGTCGGTGCGCCGCCCCTCTTCGATGAGGATGCCGCCCAGCTTGGCCGCGATCATCACCGGGTCGAGCGCGTAGCGGGTCGGGAACAGCTCGACCTGGCGGCCGTTCTCCCACGTGTCGCCCTTGTGCCAGCCATAGACGCGGCGGCCGCGGCGGTCGTCGAAGATCGCCTCCTTGACCTGCACCTCGATCAGCTTGCGCTTTTCCTCGACCACGATGATCAGGTCGAGACCCTCGGCCCACTCGTGGAAGCTGGTCATGTCCAGCGGCCAGGTCTGGCCGATCTTGTAGGTGGTGATCCCGAGCCGCTCGGCCTCGGCTTCGTCGATGCCCAGCAGCCCCAGCGCGTGCACCACGTCGAGCCAGTTCTTGCCCGCCGCGCAGATGCCGATCTTCGCGCCCGGCTTGCCCCACATCCGCCGATCCATGCGGTTGGCGCGGCTGAACGCCTCGGCCGCGAAGCGCTTGTAGTCGATCATCCGCGCCTCTTGCGCGACCGGCGTGTCGCCGAGGCGGATGTTCAGCCCGCCCTCGGGCATGACGAAATCCTGCGGCGTCACGAACTTGAGGCGGAAGGGGTCGCCGTCCACGACCGAGGTCGCCTCGACCGTGTCCTTCATCGTCTTGAGCCCGGTCCAGACCCCGGCAAAGCGGCTCAGCGCCCAGCCGTAGAGCCCGTAGTCGAGGATCTCCTGCACCCCCGCGGGCGAGAGCACCGGGATATAGGCGTCGATCATCGCCCAGTCGGACTGGTGCAGCACCGTCGAGCTTTCGCCGGTGTGGTCGTCGCCCATCGCCATGACCACGCCGCCGTGGGGCGAGGTGCCGGCCATGTTGGCGTGGCGCATCACGTCGCCGGTGCGGTCCACGCCGGGGCCCTTGCCGTACCAGAGCGCAAAGACGCCGTCGTACTTGCCCTCACCGCGCAGCTCGGCCTGCTGGCTGCCCCAGATCGCAGTCGCGGCCAGATCCTCGTTCAGCCCCGGCTGGAAGCGGACGTTGGCGGGCCCCAGCAGCTTGCCCGACTTCATCATCTGCAGGTCGACGCCGCCGAGGGGCGAGCCGCGATAGCCGGTGACCAGCCCTGCGGTGTTGAGCCCCGCCGCCTTGTCGCGCGCCGACTGCATCAGCATCAGCCGCACCAGCGCCTGGGTGCCGTTCAAGAGCACGTGGCGGCGGGCCACGTCGAATCGGTCGGCCAGCGAAATATCCTGAACGCTCATCTTGGCTCCTCCCCAGCTCGGACGGCAGGTGGGATTATAGGTCAGAAAAACTGACCGATAAAGTCCTTTGTGCCCGGCGAGCAAAACGATAAGGGTTGCGGAAAATACATGACTGCCATGCGGCCGTGGGCGAGGGATGCAGCGATGATGGATTGGGACAAGCTGCGAATCTTCCACGCCGTCGCCGATGCCGGCAGCCTGACCCACGCCGGCGACACGCTGCATCTGTCGCAATCCGCCGTCAGCCGGCAGGTCCGCGCGCTCGAGGAATCGCTCGGCACCACGCTCTTTCACCGCCACGCCCGTGGCCTCATTCTGACCGAGCAGGGCGAGATGCTGTTCGACGCCACCAAGGCGATGAACCGCAAGCTCGACACCACCGCCGCCCGCATCCGCGACAGCGAGGAGCACGTCTTCGGCGAGCTGAAGGTCACCACCACCGTAGGGTTCGGCACGCTGTGGCTGGTGCCGCGCTTCTCCAAGCTCTACGCGCGCTATCCCGAGCTGAAGATCGACCTGATGCTCGAAGAACGGGTGCTCGACCTGCCGATGCGCGAGGCCGACGTGGCGATCCGCATGAAAGAGCCGAGCCAGGCCGACCTGATCCGCCGCCGGCTTCTGAACATCAAGATGCAGCTTTATGCGACTCGCGCCTATCTCGACCGGGTCGGGACGCCGGCGACGCTGGCCGACCTCGCCCCGCACCGGCTGATCTGCCAGAACCCGCAGACCCCGCAGGTGTCCTCGGGGGCGGCGCTGACGCAGATGCTGCTGCCGCACACGTCCAGCTCGACGCTGATGGTCAACAACTACTTCGGCGTCCTGCAGGGGGTGCTGAACGATGTCGGCATCGGGGTTCTGCCCGACTACCTGACCACGGATTTCCCCCATCTTCTGCGGGTGTTGCCGGACGTCGAGTCAACCGAGGTGCCGGTGTTCCTCGCCTTCCCCGAAGAGCTGCGCAGTTCTCGCCGCGTCGCAGCATTCCGCGATTTCGTTCTGGAGGAAATTCAGGCCATGCGACGCCCGTCAGGCGAGTGACGGCGGCCACCCGCGCCCTGCGCGGCCTGTGGCCATGCAGCACCAGCATGGCGGTCATGCTGCAACGGCAGCAAAACCATGCTTGTCAATCAGGCGGTGCGACCCTTATTTGGGCAGTGAAGCGATGGCCAGCCCATCTCTTCACCTCCCTGTTGGACTTAGGCCGGGCGAAAGCCCGGCTCTTTTTTTGTCCCGCGCCCTGCGTCCTTCCCGCCAACTCGTGCGTTCAGTCTCGCGCGGCAGGCACGCAGACGTGTGCGCCCGGGTGGTTGAGCGCCCCCCGCCCCACGGGTCAGAAGGTCGCGGCTGTTATATGATAACAAGCGATATACCCGAGAACCACCGCACAATCCTTGCCGGCCTCGCCTTCGGCCTGCTCGCCAGCCCGGCGCTCGCCGCCCAGTGCGGGGGCACCGTCAGCTTTCCCGCCGGCGCGACCGGCACCGTCGTCAAGGGCAGCGTCTTTGGGCTCGAGACCTGCGATTACACCCTGTCCGCCCGCAAGGGTCAGACGCTGCGCGCCTCGCTGGGCGATTCGCGGCTGGACCTGATCGCGGTCGAGCCGGTCGAGCATGATTTCGTCTCGGGCGACGCGCTGGTCCTCGACCGCACGGGTCCGGTGACGCTGCGCGTCCTGCAGACCCGCGCCGCCGCCCGCCAGTCGCGGGCCGCCCGTCCCTTCAAGCTGAGCGTCAGCATCGACGGCCCGCTGCCGAAGTCGAAGGCCGCAGCCCAGTCGGCCGGCACCGCCGCGGCCCCGGCCGTCAAGACGGCCGGCAAGCCGGCGGCGAAGGCCGCGGGCAACCAGTGCGAGGGCAGCGGCGCGCTGACCGGCGATACCGCCAACAGGCGGGCGCGCTCGCGGGCGACGCGGTCTGCCGCTAAACCCTCTCGGGCAAGGCCAGCCAGTCGGTCTCGCTGCTGCTCGACGCCCCGGCCGGGGTCGAGGTCTGGCTGCGCGCCCCGGGCGCCGACACCGCCATGCCGCTCGACCCGTCGTCGGCGGTGACGCTCGAGGCGTCGGGCGACTATGCCGTCACCATCGGCCGCACCCGCAACGACGCCCGCAAGGGCGGCACCCGCAACTTCTCGGCGGTGCTGAACGTCGAGTGACCGACCGGGTCGACCGGGGGGGGCCTTTGCGCCCCCCCGGTCACGCATCAACCCGCGGGCACGCGGGCCCCTCCTGCCCTTCCCTCGCGCCGCGCCAGCCCCTAAAAGGCGCCGCAACACGGGTGCGATGCCGAAGGCGATCATGGGGGCGATCATGCAGGAACCGACCATCACCGACGAGCTGATCGCCGCGCACGGGCTCAAGCCCGACGAATACCAGCGCATCCTCGACCTGCTCGGCCGCGAACCCAGCTACACCGAGCTCGGCATCTTCTCGGCGATGTGGAACGAGCACTGCTCGTACAAATCCTCGAAGAAATGGCTGCGCACCCTGCCCACCACCGGCCCGCAGGTCATCTGCGGCCCCGGCGAGAACGCGGGCGTGGTCGACATCGGCGACGGCCAGGCGGTCGTCTTCAAGATGGAGAGCCACAACCACCCCTCCTACATCGAGCCGCATCAGGGCGCCGCGACCGGCGTCGGCGGCATCCTGCGCGACGTGTTCACCATGGGCGCGCGGCCGATCGCGGCGATGGACAGCCTGTCCTTCGGCCGCCCCGAGCACCCGCGCACCGCGCATCTGGTCAAGGGCGTGGTCGAGGGGATCGGCGCCTACGGCAACGCCTTCGGCGTGCCGAACGTGGGTGGCGAGGTGCGTTTCCACCGCGCCTATGACGGCAACTGCCTCGTCAACGCCTTTGCCGCGGGGCTCGCGGACGCCGACCGCATCTTCTACTCGGCCGCCTCGGGCGTGGGCATGCCGGTCGTCTATCTCGGCGCCAAGACCGGCCGCGACGGGGTCGGCGGGGCGACCATGGCCTCGGCCGAGTTCGACGAGTCGATCGAGGACAAGCGCCCGACCGTGCAGGCCGGCGATCCCTTCACCGAGAAATGCCTGCTCGAGGCCTGCCTCGAGCTGATGCAGACCGACGCGGTGATCTCGATCCAGGACATGGGCGCCGCAGGCCTTACCTGCTCGGCGGTCGAGATGGGCGACAAGGGCGGGCTCGGGATCAAGCTCACCCTCGACCACGTCCCGCAGCGCGAAACCGCCATGACCGCCTATGAGATGATGCTGTCGGAAAGCCAGGAGCGGATGCTCATGGTCCTGCGCCCCGAGAAAGAGGCCGAGGCGCGGGCGATCTTCGAGAAATGGGATCTCGACTTCGCGGTGATCGGCGAGACCATCGCCGAGGACCGCTTCCTCATCCTTCACGGCAACGAGGTGATGGCCGACCTGCCACTGTCGAAGCTGTCGTCGAGCGCGCCGGAATACGACCGCTCGTGGGTGGCGACGCCCGCCGCCGCCGCGCTGACCGAGCTGCCCGAGATTGCCCCGATCGCGGCCCTCAAGGCGCTGATCGGTTCGCCGAGCTACGCCCACAAGGGCTGGGTCTGGGAACAGTACGACACCCAGGTCGGCGCCGACACGATCCGCAAACCGGGCTTGGGCGCGGGCGTGGTGCGCGTCCACGGCACCGGCAAGGCGCTGGCCTTCACCAGCGACGTGACCCCGCGCTACGTCAAGGCAAACCCGGTCGAGGGCGGCAGGCAGGCCGTGGCCGAGGCGTGGCGCAACCTCGTCGCGGCCGGCGCCACGCCGCTTGCCGCGACCGACAACCTCAACTTCGGCAACCCCGAGAAGCCCGAGATCATGGGCCAGTTCGTCGGCGCCATCCAGGGCATCGGCGAGGCCTGCCGGGCGCTCGACTTCCCGATCGTGTCGGGCAACGTCTCGCTTTACAACGAGACCGACGGCCAGGCGATCCTGCCCACCCCCACCATCGGCGGCGTCGGGCTGATCGCCCAGAGCGGCGACCTGATCGCGGGCCTGCCGCGGCAGGGCGACGTGGCACTGGTGATCGGCGCGACGCGCGGCCACCTCGGCCAGTCGGCGCTCGCCGCCGAGGCCTTCGGGATCGAGACCGGCGACGCGCCATCCGTGGACCTCTCGGCCGAGCGCGCGCACGGCACGTTCCTGCTCGCCCACCGGGCCCATGTCGGCGCGGCGGCGGACCTTTCGGACGGCGGGCTCGCGCTCGCGGCGTTCGAGATGGCCGAGGCGGCCGGCATCGGCGTCACGCTCGAGGCCGCCGACATTCCGACCCTCTTCGGCGAGGACCAGGCCCGCTACCTCATCGCCGCGCCCGCCGCCGAGGCCGAGACCCTGCTCGAGGCCGCCCGCGCCGCCGGCATCCCCGCCGCCCTCGTCGGCCGGTTCGAGGGCGACCGCGTCACCCTCGGCACCGACAGCGCGCCGCTGGCCGAGCTGTCGCGGCTCTACCGCAGCGCCTTCGCCGCCGCGATCCACGGCGAACTGCCCGACCACGCCTGACTGCCACGGCTTCTTTCTTGCAAAAATATCCCGGGGGGAGGCCGCAGGCCGGGGGGCAGCGCCCCCCTTCGGCGGCCCCCCTCAGCGCGCCCCCGCCCACTCCGGCAGGATGATCGTGAAGCGGCTGCCCGCGCCGCGGGTGCTCTCGATCTTCAGCCGCCCGCGGTGGCGCGCGACGATGTGCTTGACGATGGCGAGCCCCAGCCCGGTCCCGCCCTTCTCGCGCGAGCGGTGGTTGTCCACGCGGTAGAACCGCTCGGTGAGCCTCGGCAGGTGCACCTCGTCGATCCCCTCGCCGTCGTCGGCGACCTCGACCGCCCAGCCGGGGCCGCGCAGCACCGGCTCGTGCGGGACATGGGTCAAGGTCACGCGAACCTCTCCGCCCGAGGCCCCGCCCTGCCGCGCGCCGTACTTGATCGCGTTCTCGATCAGGTTGTGCAGCACCTGCTGGATCTGGTCGGCGTCGCCCGCCACCTCGGCGGTCACCCCGGTCCCGATCTTGACCAGCGCCGTCCCCGCCGCCTGCGCCGTCGGCGCCAACGTCGCGCAGGCCGAGCGGATGAGCCCGGCAAGGTCCACCCGCTCCGAGGGCCGCCGCCGCTCTTCCTGCTCGACCCGGCTCAGCGATAGCAGGTCGCCGATCAGCCGGTTCATCCGCCCCGCCTCGCGGTCCATGATGGCGAGGAACCGCTCGCGCGCGGCGGCGTCGTTCCGGGCCGGGCCGCGCAGCGTCTCGATGAACCCCATCAGCGCGGTCAGCGGGGTCTTCAGCTCGTGGCTGACGTTGGCGACGAAATCGCGGCGCATCTGCTCGGCGTGCTCGACGCCCGAGGTGTCCTCGATCACCACCCCCGCGCCCGGCCGCCCGTTCAGCGTGAGCGGCGTCACCGTCACCACGCAGTTGCGGTCATGCCCGCGGGCCGAGATCGTCACCGACAGCCGCTGCGCCGCCCCCGCCCGGTCGAGCGCCTGCTCGAGCGCGCGGTTCACGAGGCTCTGGCGCAGCACGGTCACGAAGGGGCGGTCGGTGATCCCCTCGCCCAGCATCGCGGTCGCGGCGCGGTTCCCGATCACCACCCGCGCGGCGGCATCCACCACCAGCATCGGCACCGGCACCGCCTCGGCCAATTGCTGGAGCGCGTCGCCCTGCATCGCGCTCAGTCGATCCGCCGCAGCCCGGCGCGGAAGCGGGCCGCGTTCTCGCGGTAGCGGGCGGCCGAGCCGCGCAGCCCGTCGATCGCGGGGGCGTCGAGCATCCGCACCACTTTGCCGGGCGCGCCCATGACCAGCGCGCCGGGCGGGATCTCTTTCCCCTCCGGGATCAGCGCACCGGCGCCGATCAGCGCCCCCGCCCCGATCACCGCGCCGTTCAGCACCGTGGCTCCCATCCCGATCAGCGCGCCGTCATGAACCGTGCAGCCGTGCAGGATCGCCTTGTGGCCGACCGTGACATCGGGGCCGAGAGTCAGCGGATAGCCCATGTCGGTGTGAAAGACGCAGCCGTCCTGCACGTTCGACCCGGCGCCGACACGGATCTCCTCGTTGTCGCCGCGCAGCACCGCGCCCCACCAGACGCTTGCGCCCGCTTCCAGCACGACGCGCCCCATCAACTGCGCGTCCGGCGCCACCCAGGCGTCCGGCGCGATCTCGGGGGCGATCCCGTCCAGTTCCCAGATCATCGCGGCTCCTCCATCAGCTTGCGCACGAACGGCCCCAGCGCCGGGCGGCGCTCGCGGCGCAGCCGCTCGGCGCTCAGGATGGCGCGCAGGTCGCTTTCGGTCGCGTCGAGGTCGTCGTTGACCAGCACATAGTCATACTCGGCCCAGTGGCTGATCTCGTCGCGGCTTTTCTGCATCCGCCCCGCGATCACCTCCTCGCTGTCCTGGTCGCGGTCGCGCAGGCGACGCTCCAGCTCGCTCAGGCTCGGCGGCAGGATGAAGATCGAGACCACGTGCGGGGCGAGTGACGAGGCGCGGATCTGCTGCCCCCCCTGCCAGTCCACGTCGAACAGCGTGTCGCGCCCCTCGGCCATCGCCAGCTCGACCGGGCTGCGCGGGGTGCCGTAGCAATTGCCGAACACCTCGGCGTGTTCCAGCATCTCGCCCGCCTCGACCATCGCCTGGAACCCGGCGTGGTCGGTGAAGTAATAGTGCTGGCGGTCGATCTCGCCCGGGCGCGGCTTGCGGGTGGTGGCCGAGACCGAGAACTTGAGCGAGGGGTCCCAGTCCATCAGCCGCCGCGCCAGCGTGGACTTGCCCGCGCCCGAGGGCGACGAGAGGATGATCAGCAATCCGGATCGCGTGGTCTGCGGCATCCCTTGTCCCGGCGTCGTGGCGCGCTTGCGCGTGTGACGCCAGATGCCGCGGCGCGGCGGGAAACGTCAAGGGCGGGGCGGCGCCGGGCCGCCCGCGGCATGGACAGCACGCCCCCTGCGGGCTAGGGATCGCCCCATGAGCACCACCCCGCCCCTCGACACGCAGGCCAAGCCGCCGCTGACGCTCTACCTCGCCGCGCCGCGCGGGTTCTGCGCGGGCGTGGACCGGGCCGTGCAGATCGTGGAACTCGCGCTCGAGAAATGGGGCGCGCCGGTCTTCGTGCGCCACGAGATCGTCCACAATCGCTTCGTCGTGGACGGGCTGCGCGCCAAGGGCGCGGTCTTCGTCGAGGAGCTGGACGAGGTGCCCGACGACCGCCCGGTGATCTTCTCGGCCCACGGCGTGCCGAAATCCGTCCCCGCCGAGGCGCGGCGGCGCGAGATGATCTATGTCGACGCCACCTGCCCGCTGGTCAGCAAGGTCCACGTCGAGGCCGAACGCCACCACGAGGCGGGGTTGCAGATGGTGATGATCGGCCACGCCGGCCACCCCGAGGTGCTGGGCACGATGGGCCAACTGCCGCCGGGCGAGGTGATCCTGGTCGAGACGGTCGAGGACGTGGCCACCGTCGTCCCCCGCGACCCCGCGCGGCTCGCGTGGGTGACGCAGACCACGCTGTCGGTCGATGACACCGCGCAGGTGGTCGAGGCGCTGAAGGCCCGCTTCCCGGCCATCGTCGGCCCGGCCAAGGACGACATCTGCTATGCGACCACCAACCGCCAGGCGGCGGTCAAGGCCATTGCCGGGCAGATCGACGCGCTGCTGGTGATCGGGGCGCCGAACTCGTCGAACTCGCGCCGTCTGGTCGAGGTCGGGCGCGCCGCCGGCTGCGACTATGCGCAGCTGGTGATGCGCGCCGCGGACATCGACTGGCGCGCGCTCGACGGCATCCGCACGGTCGGCGTGACCGCCGGGGCGAGCGCGCCGGAGGTGCTCGTGGACGAGGTCATCGCCGCCTTCCGCGACCGCTACGACGTGACGCTCGAGCTGGTCGAGACGGCCCGCGAGCGGGTGGAGTTCAAGGTGCCGCGCGTCCTGCGCGAGCCGGGCTGAAAGGTCGGTCCTGATGCGGCTCTATTCGATGCCCTCGTCGGGCAATTCCTATAAGGTCCGGCTCTTGCTGGCCCTTCTTGGCCGCGACTGCGAGATCGTCGACTGCGAGCACGGCTCGGTCGCCAAGGAGGATGCCCGCACGACCGGCGCGCTGCCGTTCGGCAAACTGCCGACACTGCATCTTAACGACGGGCGCCGGATCGCGGAATCCAACGCCATCCTCTGCTTTCTGGGCGAGGGCTCGCGTTTCTGGCCCGCCGACCCCGTGACCCGCGCGCAGATGCTCGCCTGGCTCTTCTGGGAGCAGTATAACCACGAGCCGGCCATCGCGGTGCGCGCGGCGCTGCGCAACTATCCGCATCGCGCCGCCGACGCCACGCCCGCGCGCCTCGCGGACCTGCTCGACCGGGGGCACACCCATCTGCAGACGATGGAGGATCGTCTCGCCGCGCACGACTGGCTGGCGGGCGAGGCGATCAGCCTCGCGGACCTCTGCCTTTATGCCTACACCCATTCGGCCGGCGTACTGGGCGGGTTCGAGATGGCGCGGTTTCCCGCAATCAACGACTGGCTCGCGCGGGTTGCCGCCCAGCCCGGCTACAAGGGCCTGAATGACTGACCTTCACGCCTGGACCGACGGCGCATGCAGCGGCAACCCCGGGCCCGGCGGGTGGGGGGTGCTGATGCGGGCGCTGGACGGCGAAACCGTTGTCAAGGAACGGGAATTGTCGGGCGGCGAGGCCGCCACGACGAACAACCGGATGGAGCTGATGGCGGCGATCTCGGCGCTCGAGGCGCTGACGCGGCCCAGCGCGATCACCATCACCACCGACAGCGCCTATGTGAAGAACGGCGTCACCGGCTGGATTCACGGCTGGAAGAAGAACGGCTGGAAGACCGCCGACCGCAAGCCGGTCAAGAACGCCGACCTCTGGCAGCGGCTCGACGCCGCGCGCGACCGCCATCAGGTGACCTGGGCGTGGATCAAGGGCCACGCCGGGCACCCCGAGAACGAGCGCGCCGACGCCCTCGCCCGCGCCGGCATGGCGCCTTTCAAGTGAGCGAAAGATGAGCGGGATCAGTGGCTTGATCTGGGCGCTCGACTATCTCTCGGCGGTCGTGTTCGCGATCACCGGGGCGCTGGTGGCGAGCCGCCGGCAGCTCGACCTGACCGGGTTCATCTTCATGGCGGCAATGACCGCGGTGGGGGGCGGGACGCTGCGCGACCTCGTGCTTGGGCGCGACCCGGTGTTCTGGGTGGCGCGGCCGGGGTTGGTGGTGGCGGCCGCGGCGGCGGCGTTCGCGGTGTTCTGGACCGCGCATCGGCTGGAGAGCCGCTACAGCTGGATTCTGTGGCTCGACGCGGTGGCGCTGGCGATCGCGGTGCCGGCGGGGGTCGGCGTGGCGCTCGCGGGCGGGTTCGGGCCGGTGATCGTGCTGATCGCGGGCGTCGTAACCGGTTGTTTCGGCGGGCTTATGCGCGACGTGGTCGGCAACGAGGTGCCGCTCGTGCTCAAGCAGGGCGAGCTCTACCTCACCGCCGCCTTCGGGGGGGCGCTGGTGGCGCTGGCGGTGGTCTGGCTGGGGTTGCCACGCGAGGTCGCGCTGGTCGGCTGCGGGGCGGCGACGTTCCTGCTGCGCGCGGGGTCGCTGCGCTGGGGGTGGGCGCTGCCCGTCTATCGGCCGCGCCCGCCGCGGGTCTGACCGGACCCCGCCGGGCACCCGAAACGCGCTGCACAGCCCGTGCGACGTTCATGCAGCGTTCGTGCGATGTTCATGCACAGTTCATGCGAACGCCGTACCCTCCGACGGGCCGCACCCGTCACAGCGGCGGGATGTCGCCCTCGGCGCGTTCGGCATGGAAGCGCGCCACCCAGGCATCGAGGCTGCCGGTGTCGATGGCCGCCCGCATCTCGCCCATGATCTGCTGGTAGTAGTGCAGGTTGTGCCAGGTCAGCAGCATCCCCGAGATCATCTCGCCGGCCCGGAACACGTGGTGCAGATAGGCGCGCGAATAGCTGCGGCAGGCCGGGCAGGTGCAGGCCTCGTCCAGCGGCCGCGGGTCGTCGGCGTGGCGGGCGTTCTTGATGTTGACCACCCCGTGCCGCGTCCACGCCTGCCCCGTCCGCCCCGAGCGCGAGGGCAGCACGCAGTCCATCATGTCCACCCCGCGCAGCACCGCCCCCACGATGTCGTCGGGCTTGCCGACCCCCATCAGGTAGCGCGGCTGGTCCGCCGGCAGCAGGGCGGTCGCATAGTCGAGCACGCCGAACATCGCCTCTTGCCCCTCGCCCACCGCGAGGCCGCCGATGGCGTAGCCGTCGAAGCCGATGCTGCGAAGCGCGGCGGCGGATTCCTCGCGCAGGTCGCGTTCCACGCCGCCCTGCATGATCCCGAAGAGCGCGTGCCCGGGCCGGTCGCCGAAGGCGTCGCGCGAGCGTTGCGCCCAGCGCATCGACAGGCGCATCGCCTCGGCCTGACGCTCGTGCGAGGCGGGCAGCGCCGGGCATTCGTCGAAGGCCATGACGATGTCCGAGCCGAGCAGGCGCTGGATCTCCATGCTCGTCTCGGGCGAGAGCATATGGCGCGAGCCATCGATGTGGCTGGCGAAGGTCACGCCGTCCTCGGTCAGCTTGCGCAGTTCGGCGAGGCTCATCACCTGGAAGCCGCCCGAGTCGGTGAGGATCGGCCCCTCCCAGTTCATGAAATGGTGGAGGCCGCCGAGCCGTGCCACCCGCTCGGCCCCGGGGCGCAGCATCAGGTGATAGGTGTTGCCCAAGAGGATGTCGGCGCCGGTGGCGCGGACGCTTTCGGGCAGCATCGCCTTGACCGTGCCGGCGGTGCCCACGGGCATGAAGGCCGGGGTGCGGATCTCGCCGCGCGGGGTGGTGATGATCCCGCGCCGGGCCGCGCCGTCGGTCGCGCGGAGGGTGAAGGAAAAGCCGCTCATCTGGGCCTCGGGGCTGGAAAGCGCGACCTGTAGCCGAGGCCCCGCCCCGGCGCAACCGACGCCATGCCGCGCGGGCGGTTTGTTCTTGTGATGTTCTCGCCCCGGCCCTATCTTCGGGGGATGAAACCCGACCTTGCCCGCAAGCTCGCCATCCTGTCGGACGCGGCCAAATACGACGCCTCCTGCGCCTCGAGCGGGACGTCGAAGCGCGATTCGCGCAAGGGCGGGCTGGGGTCGACCGAGGGCGCGGGCATCTGCCACGCCTATACGCCGGACGGGCGCTGCATCAGCCTGCTCAAGATCCTGATGACCAATTTCTGCATCTTCGACTGCGCCTATTGCGTGAACCGGGTCAGCTCGAACGTCGAGCGGGCGCGGTTCTCGGTCGAGGAGGTCGTCTCGCTCACGCTCGAGTTCTATCGCCGCAACTATATCGAGGGGCTGTTTCTCAGCTCGGGCATCATCCGTTCGCCCGACCAGACGATGGCCGACATGGTGCGGATCGCGCGGACGCTGCGGCAGGATCACGGGTTCAAGGGCTACATCCACCTCAAGACGATCCCCGACGCGAGCCCGGAGCTGATCGACGAGGCGGGGCTTTATGCCGACCGGCTGTCGATCAACATCGAGCTGCCGCAGGACGAGTCGGTGCGCCGGCTGGCGCCGGAGAAGCGGCCCGAGACGATCCGCACCGCGATGGCGCGGGTCAAGGGCGCGCGCGAGGCGAGCCGGGACCGCAGCCACACCGGCAAGCGCCCGGCGCGGTTTGCCCCCGCCGGGCAGTCCACCCAGATGATCGTGGGGGCCGACAGCGCCAGTGATGCGGCGATCCTGACCACCTCGGCGCGGCTTTACGCGGGCTATGGGCTGAAGCGGGTCTATTACTCGGCCTTCTCGCCTATCCCCGACAGCTCGTCGGTGCTGCCGCTGGTGAAGCCGCCCCTGATGCGCGAGCACCGGCTTTATCAGGCCGACTGGCTGATGCGGTTCTACGGCTTCGAAGCCGACGAGATCGCGGCGGCGACGCCCGAGGGGATGCTCGACCTCGCCGTGGACCCGAAGCTCGGCTGGGCGCTGGCGCACCGCGACCAGTTCCCGGTCGATGTGAACCGCGCGCCGCGCGAGATGCTGCTGCGGGTGCCGGGCTTCGGCACCCGGACGGTGCAGCGGGTGCTGGCCGCGCGGCGGCAGCGGACGCTCGGCTGGGACGATCTGGTGCGGATCGGGGCGCTGATGGGCAAGGCGCAGCCCTTCGTCACCCTGCCCGGCTGGTCGCCCGGCGGGCTCACCGACAGCGAGGGGCTGAAGGCGCGGTTCGCCCCGCCGGCCGAGCAGCTGAGTCTGTTCTGATGCACCGGGTGGTGCTGCCCGAGACCGGCAGCTTCGCGGCCTGGCGGGACGCGGCGCGGCCGCTCGCGGCGCACGGGGTGCCGGCGGGCGCGGTCGAGTGGGTGGTGGGCGAGGCCGCCGCGCCGTCCCTCTTTGCGCCCGAGCCGCTGCCCGCGGGCGAGGGCCGGGCGCTGACGGTGCCCAAGGGCTTCGTGGAGCTTGCCGAGCGGGTGATCCTGCACCGCGACCCGGCCGCACCCGGGCTGCTCTATGAGGCGCTGCTGCGGCTTCAGGCCCGGCGCGGGCTGCTGGCCGACGCGGGCGATCCACTGGTCCGGCGGCTCGGGATGCTCGACAAGGCGGTGCGGCGCGACATCCACAAGATGCGCGCCTTCGTCCGCTTCCGCGAGCTGCCCGCGGACGGTCCCCGGCGGCGTTTCGCGGCGTGGTTCGAGCCCGAGCACCGGATCGTCGAGGCCAACGCCGGGTTCTTCTGCCGCCGCTTCGCCGACATGGACTGGGCGATCCACACCCCCGACCTGTCGGCGATCTGGCAGGACGGGGCGCTGTCCTTCGCCCCCGGCGCGCCGCGCCCGGACCTGCCCGACGACGCGGCCGAGGCGCTGTGGGCCACGTATTTCGCCAATATCTTCAACCCCGCGCGCATCAAGCTCGGCTCGATGCGGCAGCATATGCCGCTGAAATACTGGAAGAACATGCCCGAGACGGGGCAGATCCCGGCGATGCTCGCGGCCGCCGAGGGGCGCGTGCGCGCGATGCAGGCGGCGCAGGCGACCGCCGCCCCGGCGCGGGCGGCCGCGATCATCCAGCGCACCCGGGCGGCGATGCCGCAGCCGCCCGCGCGGATCGAGACGCTGGCCGATGCGCGGGCAGCCTGCGCCGCCTGCACGCGCTGCGATCTCTGCCACGCCGCGACCCAGAGCGTCTTCGGCGAGGGACCCGAGGATGCCGCCCTGATGCTGGTCGGCGAGCAGCCGGGCGATCAGGAGGATCTGGCCGGCCGCCCCTTCGTCGGGCCGGCGGGGCAGGTGCTTGACCGGGCGATGGCGGCGGCGGGGGTGGAGCGCGAGGGGGCGTGGCTGACCAATGCGGTCAAGCACTTCAAGTTCGTGCCGCGCGGCAAGCGCCGGCTGCACCAGCGCCCGAACGCGGGCGAGGTGCAGGCCTGCCGCTGGTGGCTGGGGCTCGAACGCCAGCACGTCGCGCCGCGGCTGACCGTGGCGTTGGGGGCCACGGCGGCGCTGGCGCTCACCGGGCGCGGCGACGCGATGACTCGGCGCCGCGGCTCGGTCGAGGCGACGCCGGACGGGCCGGTGCTCTTGACCTGGCACCCCTCGCTTATCCTGCGCCGCCCGGACGCGGCCGAGGCCGAGGCGGCGATGGCCGAGTTGACCGCCGATCTGGCCCGCGCGCGCGAGCTGCTCGCGGAGTGAGCTAGCGGATCAGGATCGCCCTGAAATCATTGACATTCGTGCCGGTCGGGCCGGTGACGAACAGATCGCCCAGCGCCTCGAACCCGTGGTAGGCGTCGTGGGCGGCAAGCAAGGCGCCCGCGTCCAGCCCCAGTGCCCTGAGCCGGGCGGCGGTGGTGCCGTCGGCGAAGGCGCCGGCATTCGCCTCGGACCCGTCGATGCCGTCGGTGTCGGCGGCGAGCGCGGCGAAGGACGTGCCCTCGGCGGCCTGGGCGAGGGCGAGCAGGAACTCGGTGTTGCGACCGCCGCGGCCCGGGGCGCCGCGCAGCGTGACGGTGGTCTCGCCGCCCGACAGCAGCACCACGGGGCGGGGGAAGGGGCGGTCGCGCAGCGCGATCTCGCGGGCGATGGCGGCGTGGACGCGGCCGACCTCGCGCGCCTCGCCCTCGATGGCGTCCGAGAGGATCACGGCGGGCAGGCCCTCGGCCGCGGCACGCGCCGCCGCGGCCTCGAGCGAGAGCCGGGCCGAGGCGATGACGCGGACGTCGTTTGCCGCGAAGACCGGGTCCGCGGGGTCGGGCGCGGCGCCCGCGTCGCCCTCAAGCCAGGCGGCCACGGCGGGCGGCAGGTCGATCCGCCAGTCGCGGGTGAGCCGGCGGGCGTCGGCGCGGCTGGTCCGATCGGGCACCGTCGGCCCCGAGGCGACCTGCGCCGGATCGTCGCCGGGCACGTCCGAGACGATAAGCGAAACGACCCGCGCCGGATGCGCCGCCGCGGCGAGGCGCCCGCCCTTGATCCCCGAGACCTGCTTGCGGATCGCGTTCATGACCGAGATCGGCGCACCGCTCGCCAGCAGCGCGCGGTTCAGCGCCGCCTCGTCCTCGAGCGTGAGCGCCCCCGGCGGCATCGGCAGCAACGCCGACCCGCCGCCGCAGATAAGCGCGACCACCAGATCGTCCGCGGTGAGGCCTTCGACCGCCTCGAACAGCGCCGCGGAGGCTGCGCGACCAGCCGGGTCTGGCACCGGATGGGCAGCCTCGAGCACACGGATCGCCCGGGTCGGGGCGCCGTAGCCGTAGCGCGTCACCACCACCCCGCTCAGCGGCCCGTCCCAGACCGCCTCAAACGCCTGCGCCAGCTGCGCCGCGCCCTTCCCCGCCCCAATGACGACCGTCCGCCCGCGCGGCCGCTCGGGCAGGTAGCCCGCCAGCGCCTGCCGCGGATCGGCCGCGGCCACGGCGACGTCGAAAAGGGTGGTGAGGAGGTCTCGGTCGGCTGGGGTCATGGCGGGGGCTTTCGGGTCCGGGGGAGGCTAGCGCGGTTCGGTGGGCTCGGGAAGCTGTGGTGGGCGAGTGAGGGGAACTGTGAGAGCGGTAGTGGGGGCGAGGAAACGCGCGGATTTGTGGCGACGGGGTACCTGCTGCCAGATATTCGAAGCGGGTGTGGGAGTGCGCGGGATTGGCGGGGTACAAGGTTAGCGAGGCAACCAGAGGCGTTCTCGCCCGTCGGGTCATGAGAACGGGTGAGGTTAGTGGTGCAAGCTCGGGGCGCCCGCGCGACCGATAGGGACAGAGGTGGTCGCCCCGTTGGCGCGAGGAGGTGAAGCGAGCCGTGGCGGACGGCGACCGCAAGCACGGGCGGATTGAGGCGGCGGCTTGGTTCGATGTTTTGTTCGCGGACTGCGGCGCGCTCTGGCGCAATCAGCGCGGTCGCGGTCCGGCGCTTACCTCTGCGGCAAGATGTTGCGGGAATGTCCCTCGTTACGAGGCCGGTACGGCGGAAGTAGGAACTGCTGACTAGCCGGCAGCCAGCCAGCCAGGTTCGGAACGCGGTTAGCTGCGTTTCAACCGCGCACGAATGAAAGTATACCCCCCGCCGTTTGTCGGTTTGACGCGCGATACAGGCACCCTACACACCGACATCGGGTCCTGCAGCCGCAGGCATCCGAAGCGACTGCGGCCAGAACCATCACAAACCTTTTTTGCCCTTCGCTTCGGTGCGCGCTTCAGTCGCGCTTCGGTTTGCCGCCGCTTCAGGAAGCGGGTGGTTCGTCGGTACCGAGCGCCGCAGGAGCGCCTAGAGCAGACGAGCAGGCTTAGCTTGGATCTTGCCATCCCCCATCCCCTATCCCCCAACCGCTTTGGGGTTGCGAGGCGGGAAGGGTTGCACTAGATGCCTCATCAGGCACCCGTAGCTCAGCTGGATAGAGCGCCACCCTCCGAAGGTGGAGGCCACACGTTCGAATCGTGTCGGGTGCGCCACCCTCCCCCTGTCATACCCCTGTTTCTCGAGAAGCGCTGACAGCCAAATCCCTTAACACTTGAGTACCTGCTGACAGCTACGCGACTTCGAACCGACGTTCACAGGATGTGTTCTTGCGATTGTCCGGCTAGGGGCGCCGAGAGCTACCCTGGACGCGGAGTGCCTCTCCCTCACACCTCTGTCCCCAAGGCCGCGCAACGGCAGGGCAATCACTCTTCCGCCCAACCACTCAATTCTCCACCCCCACGAGCCTGCCTAACCAAGCCGCCACGTCAGCCCAGCCTCTCCCTTAGCCGCTCCGCCACCGACCGCAGCGGCACGCTCTCCAGCGCCGCCTTCGCAGACACCGCCCCGTCCGTGGCAACCTCGGCGGCAAATGCCGAGAGCGCTCCGGCCGTCTGCGCCATCCGGTCGAGATCCTGCAGCGCCACCATCGCGGCGAGCAGGGCCTCGCCGCTCAGCGGCGCTCCGTCAGCCGCAGCGATCAGCGGCACGTCCTGAAGGCGCAGCAGACCCTCGGTCAGCAGCGCGAGTTCGTCGGCGAGGGCCGACAGGATTTGCCCGGGCTCCATCAGAACCGCCCGATCACCGCCTCGAGGCAGGCCTTGAGGTCGGCCGGCGTGAAGGGCTTCTTGATGAAGTTGTTCATTCCCATGGACTTGCCGCGGTCGATGATATCCTTGTCGGCGCGGCCGGTGATGAGGATGAACCCAACCCCGCGCGTTGGCGCCTGGCTGCGCAGGCTCCGCAACAGCGTCAGCCCGTCCATCCCCGGCATGTTGAAGTCCGACAGCACCAGATGCACCGGACGCTTGGCGATCTTGGTCAGCGCCTCCTGCCCGTCGGCGGCGTGGTGGACGTTGCGGATGCCCATCGCTTCGAGCGCCTGCACGATCAGGCAGCGACTGGTGGACATGTCGTCCACGACCATGATGTGAAGCTGGTCCCTGATGCTCATGTCTCGCCCCTTCCCGGGTCGTACTGATAGACGGTATGCCCGACCGGCCGCAGCCGCGTGCGCAGGTGGTCGGGGATGCGCTCGGAGTGGCCGATCAGCAGCCACCCGCCCGGGCGCAGCTGCCGGCAGAACTTGTCCCACAGCCGCAACTGGGCGGCGGCGTCGAAGTAGATGATCACGTTGCGGCAGAAGATCACGTCGAAGGGCCCGTCGAAGGTCCAGGCGCCGTGCAGGTTCATGTGCTCGAACCGGACCATGTCGCGGACCGGCTGGCGCAGCACCCACTCGTCACCTTCGGGGGCGAAGAACTGCTGGCGGGACTGAGGAGGGATGCCGGTCAGCTCGCCGTCGCGGTAGCGGGCGCTGCGGGCGCGCTCGAGGATGGCGTGGTCGATGTCGGTGGCGACGATGGTCGCGCGGCGCCCCGCCTCGCGTGCGGCGATGGCGATGGAATAGGGCTCCTGCCCCGACGAGCAGCCGGCCGACCAGATCCGCAGCGCGCGGGGGTCGCCGGGGGTCGACGGAAACACCGTCTCGCGCAGGAAGTCGAAGTGATGCGCCTCGCGGAAGAAATGGGTGAAGTTGGTGGTCAGCGCCGAGACGAGGTGGTCGCGCTCGCCCGCGAGCGCGCCGTTGTCGAGCCGCTGGACGTAGTCGGCGAGGCTCGTGCAGTTGTTCGCGGCGATCCGCCGGTGCAGGCGCGAATCCATCATACCGCGCTTCTCCGGGCCGAGGACGATGCCGGCCTCGCGGTAGATCAGGTCGGCGATCCGCGCGTAAAGCGGGTCCGCGAAGCCGGCGGGCGGGGCGTGAAGGTCGGGGGGGGACATGGTCACGCCGCGCTGTCGGTCTGGTGGGCGGGCAGCACCGATTGCAGTTCGAGCATCCGGATGAGCCGGTTCTCGACCAGCGTCAGGGCGCTGATGCAGGCGTTGTCCTTGTCGGCGGCCAGATCGGGGGGCGGCTGCAGGTCGCTGGTGGCGACGGCGAGGATGTCGGAGACCGCGTCGACGAGCAGCCCGGCGGTCTGGCCATTGATCGAGACGACCATGATCACGTTGCGCTCGTCGCCCTCGATCGGCGGCATCCCCAGCCGCACGGCGAGGTCGATCACCGGCAGCACGGTGCCGCGCAGGTTGATCACCCCCTTGACGTGCGGCGGCGAGAAGGGAAGCGGCGTGGCGCGCGACCAGCCCCGGATCTCGCGCACGGACATGATGTCCACGCAGTATTCCTGTTCGCCCACGCGGAAGGCCAGCAGCTCGATTTCGGCTGCGGCGCCGGGGGTGGCCGAGGACGGGGGCGGGTTGGGGTGAAGGTCGGTCATGGCGTCATCCTGCAAGCGCTTGGTCCGGCTCGGCCGCGGGCCGGGCGGGACGGGTGAGGTCCGAGGGGTCGAGGATCAGCGCCACCTGGCCATCCCCGAGGATGGTCGCGGCGGCCACGCCGGGGACGGGGCCGAAGTTGCGGTTCAGTCCCTTGATGACCACCTGGCGCTGCTCCATGATCTGGTCGACGATCAGCGCGGCGCGGCTGCCGTCCTCTTGCGTGGTGAGGATCACGATCGACTCACGTGCCGTGCGCGGGCCACGGCGGAAGCCGAGCTGCACCCCGAGGTCGAAGAGCGGCACGAGGTCGCCGCGGATGTGCAGCAGCTCGGTGCGGCGCCCGACGCGGCGGACGTTCTCGGCCGAAAAGGTCGCCGTCTCGACGATGGCCGAGAGCGGCACGACCAGCGTCTGGTCGGCGACCCGCACCACCATCCCGTCCAGCACCGCGAGCGTCAGCGGCAGCGAGATCGAGAACTTCGTCCCCACCCCCGCCTCGCTGGTGATTGTGACGCGACCGCCAAGCGCGGTGATGGCGCTTTTCACCACGTCCATGCCGACCCCGCGACCAGAGAGCGCCGAGACCTGGCTCGCGGTGGAAAATCCGGGCAGGAACAGCAGGTTGTCGATCTCGCTGTCGGTGAGCTGGGCGTCGGCGGCGATCAGCCCCTTGGCGACGGCGATCTCGCGTACGCGGGGGCGGTTGATGCCGGCGCCGTCGTCGGCGACCTCGATCAGCACCCGGCCGGCGCGGTGCGAGGCCGAGAGGGTGATGATCCCCTCGGCCGGCTTGCCGGCGGCGCGGCGCCTCTCGGGAAGTTCGATGCCGTGATCGACCGAGTTGCGGATCATGTGGGTCAGCGGATCGGCGAGGCGCTCGATCACGGTCTTGTCCACCTCGGTCGCCTCGCCCTCGGTACGCAGCCGCACCTCCTTGCCGACGGCGGCGGCGGCCTCGCGGATGATGCGGGCCATGCGCTGGAAGAGCGGCTTCACCGGCTGGGCGCGGATCATCATGACCCCGTCCTGGATGTCGCGGGTCAGCATCATGAACTCTTCGAGGCCGTTCATCACCGAGCTGTTCTCGGCCATGCCCGCCTCGGAGACGCTTTGCGCCAGCATCGCCTGGTTGATGACCAGCTCGCCCACGAGGTTCACCAGCCGGTCCACCCGGTCGAGATCGACGCGGACGGTCGCGGACGGCGGCTCGGCCTCGGGGCGGGTCGAGCGCGCCCGCGGGGCGGCGCCGGGGGTGGGCTCGTCGGCGTTGGCCGCCGCGACGATGGTGTCGGCGTCAAGCCGCAGCGGCGGGGCTTCGCCGGCGGTCGCGGTGATGTCGGCGTGCAGCGGAAGCTCGGACTGCGGAGTTTCGGGCAGCGGCGGTTCGGACATGGCGCTCTCGACAGGATCATCGGCAAGGAAGGGGTCCGTCCCGCCTTCGGGCCCACCCGGCGGCAGCGGGGTCGCGGCGGGCGCGATGGTGAGGTCGCAGACGTCGGTCACGAAATCGAAGACCTCGCGGATCTCGGGCTCGGTCACGTCGCCCTGCAGCAGAATCGTCCAGCCGAGACGGGGCGCCTCGGCCGCCTCGGGCGCCGACGACAGGTCATCGGGGACGTGGCAGCGCATCTCGGCGTCGCCCAGCGCTGCAAGCGCGCGCAGGATCAGCAGCGGCTCGTTGCCGCTGGTGAAAAGGTCGGCGTGGGGCGTGAAGTCGATCCGCCACGCCGGCAGGTCTGATGGGGCGCCGTCCTTGGTGGCGTCAGCCGCAGCCGGCTCGTCGCCCTCAGCGTCGAGCGGCCCGAAGCCCTCGAACCCCGGCAGGTCGAGCGAGAACCCGAGCCCGCTGGGAGTGAAGTCCACCGGCTCGTCCTCGACCGGGGCGGCGTCGCCCATCAATGCCTCGAGCGCCGCGAGCATCGGCTCGGCGCCCGCGGGGGGCGGCTCGTCATACTGGGCGGCGCGGATGTGGTCGTGGAGCAGGTCGGCGCCCTGGATGAAGAGCCGCGTCGCCTCGGGCGTCAGCGCGAGCTTGCCGGCGCGGAGCTGGTCGAGCACCGTCTCGAACCTGTGCGCAAAGCCCACCAGCGCGTCGAAGCCGAAGGCCCCCGCGCCCCCCTTGATCGAGTGGACGGCGCGGAAGACGACGTTGATCGTCTCGGCGTCGCCGCCGTCCTCGTCGAGGATCACGAGCGCGTCCTGCAGACTCTCCATCAGCTCTTCGCACTCGACGAAGAACGAGGCGCGGATCTCGGCCATCGGGTCGGTGGACATCGCCGCGCCTCCTCAGCCCGTGACCATCTGGACGGTCTTGACCAGCTTGCCCGGATCGAAGGGCTTGACGATCCAGCCGGTCGCTCCGGCCTCGCGCGCCCGCGCCTTGAGCTCGGGCGCGCTCTCGGTGGTCAGCACCAGGATCGGCACGCCGCGCATCCGCTCGATCGCGCGCACCGCGCGGATGAAGCCGAAGCCGTCGAGCCGCGGCATGTTGATGTCCGAGATGATCGCGTCGGGCGCCATCCCCTCGAGCACCTCAAGCCCGTGCACGCCGTCGTCGGCGGTGGTGACGGTCATGCCGGCGGCGCCGAGCGCGAGGCGCACCATGTCGCGCATGGTCCGGCTGTCGTCCACGGCCAGGATGTTGAGGCTCATCGCGCGTCCTCCGCCTCGAACCAGGGGCCGAGCCCCATGACCGTCACCGCATCGTCGAAGGCAGGCGAGCGCGGGCCGACCTCGAGCCGCAGCCCGGCCGCCGCCCAGCGCTGGCGCGCCGCCACGAGCAACTGCGCGGCCAGCGCGCCGAGATGGGTCACCCCGGCCGCGTCGAGGCTGAGGTCGGCGCCGTCGCAGGCCCCGAGCCGCTGCGCGAGCGGCCGCACGGCGCCCAGATCGAGCCGTGCATCGAGCGTCAGCACCGCCGTCATCGCCTGCACCCCTGTCCCGTCCCCGTCGCCATGTCCGTCCCTTCCCAAACCGATTCCCGCTTTGCGCCGTTATGGGCAACGATCGCTTAAGGTTCGGTTGATGGGGCCCCGCCGCGGGACCGCAGTCAGGCGAAAAATCGCTAAAATACCGACGAACGGCGCCGGGATGCGGACGCTGCGCCTTGCAACTGCGGCCGATTGGCCCTATCTCGCGCGCACTTCACAGGCGGGGGCGGGCCTCCGGCGGGAGACATCCGCCAAGGTCCACCGGTTGGGGCAGGCCACGCGGCCGCGTCCTGAAACCCCTGCCCCAGGCGCAAACCGGAAAGGACATGGACATGGCGCTTCCCGAATACTCCATGCGTCAGCTGCTCGAGGCTGGCGTTCACTACGGCCACCAGACCCAGCGCTGGAACCCGCGGATGGCGGAATACATCTACGGCGACCGCAACGGCATCCACATCATCGACCTGACCCAGACGGTCCCGATGCTGGACCAGGCGCTGACCGTGATCCGCGACACCGTGGCCAAGGGCGGCCGGGTGCTGTTCGTCGGCACCAAGCGGCAGGCGCAGAAGGCCGTGGCCGAAGCGGCAGAAAAATCCGCGCAATTCTACATGAACCACCGCTGGCTCGGCGGCACGCTGACCAACTGGAAGACCGTGTCGCAGTCGATCCAGCGCCTCAAGCAGATCGATGAGGCGATGTCGGGCGGCGCCGAGGGGCTGACCAAGAAGGAACGCCTCGGGATGGAGCGCGAGCAGGCCAAGCTGCAGGCGAGCCTCGGCGGCATCCGCGAGATGGGCGGCCTGCCGGACCTGCTGTTCGTGATCGACGTGAACAAGGAAGACCTCGCCGTGCAGGAAGCCAACAAGCTTGGCATCCCGGTCGTCGCGGTGGTTGACACCAACTGCTCGCCCAAGGGCGTGACCCACGTCATTCCGGGCAACGACGACGCGGCCCGCGCCATCGCGCTCTACTGCGACCTGGTCGCGCGCGCGGCGCTGGACGGGATGTCGGCGCAGATGGGCGCCGCGGGCGTCGATCTCGGCGCGCTGTCGGACGCCCCGGCCGAGGACATCGACGACCTCGAAGCCGCGGACGCCGAGGCCGAGACCGCCGGCGCCTGAGCCGCGCCGTCACGGGACTTTCATCAGGCGGGGCCAGACCCCGCCTGACGCATTGACCAACAAGGAGAAGACCATGGCTATCACGGCCGCGATGGTGAAAGAGCTGCGCGAATCGACCGGCGCGGGGATGATGGACGCCAAGAAGGCGCTCGAGGAGACCTCGGGCGACATGGAGGCCGCGGTCGACTGGCTCAGGACCAAGGGTCTGGCCAAGGCCGCCAAGAAATCCGGCCGCGTGGCCGCCGAAGGGCTGGTCGCGGTCGCCGTCAAGGACGGCAAGGGCGTGGCGGTCGAGGTGAACTCGGAAACCGACTTCGTCGGCAAGAACGAAGAGTTCCAGTCGATGGTCCGCGGCATCGCGGAAACCGCGCTCGGCACCGCTTCGGTCGAAGAACTGGCCGCGGCGCCCCTGAACGGCAAGCCGGTGAGCGAAGTGCTGACCGACGCGATCGCCAAGATCGGCGAGAACATGACCCTGCGCCGGATGGTGACGGTCGAGGGCGACACCGTCGTCTCGTACGTCCACAACGCCGCGGCGCCGAACATGGGCAAGATCGGCGTGCTGGTCGCGCTCAAGGGCGACGCCGCGAAGGCGGCCGAGCTGGGCAAGCAGATCGCCATGCACATCGCGGCGACCTCGCCCGCGTCGCTCTCTGAGGCGGACCTCGACCCGGCGCTGGTCGAGCGCGAGAAGGCCGTGCTGACCGAGCAGGCCCGCGAATCGGGCAAGCCGGATTCGGTGATCGAGAAGATGATCGTCGGCCGGATGGCCAAGTTCTTCGAGGAGGTGACGCTGCTCGGGCAGAAGTTCGTCATCAACCCGGACGTGACCGTGGCCCAGGCGGCCAAGGACGCGGGCGTCGAGGTGACGGGCTACGCCCGCGTCGCCGTCGGCGAGGGGATCGAGAAGAAAGAGGAAGACTTCGCCGCCGAGGTCGCCAAGACGCTGAAAGGCGCCTGATCCTCAAGGCCGCGGCGTGACGCACGGCATCAGGCCGGTCCCTGCGGGGGCCGGCTTTTTTGTTTCGTGGGGGTGGGGCGGCGGGCGGCTCGGTGCTGGGTTGGAGACGGGCGGCAGGGGGCGGGGCGCCGCGCGAGTGGCTAACGCCGAAGCCCGCGGCTTACGCGGGAGGACGGGCAGCGGGGGGAGGCGCGAAGGTAACGCAGTGAGGGCGCCCCGCGCTTGCCTTGCCGTGCAGAGGCGCCCATGCGGCGAACAATAGGCAGCCGGGAGACTGGCGGTGTTGGAGGTGCTCGGAATGGGTGATCAGTCGCCGGGTTGTTCACGTGCTCGCGCGAGGCCCTGAGGACGGGCTGGTGCGGCGACGAGAGGGCGACGCTCTGGCTATCTTCAACGGGTAAACGCCGAGATCGTGAAGGGATGGGGGAGGCCACGCGTACGCGGGGCGTCGCCAGCCTGAGAGCGTCGGCGGCTGGAGGGTCAGCCAACCCCCACGCAAGGACGACAGAACCAAAGAAAGCCGCGCGACGATGGCCGGCGCCGGGACCGTGGGGATGCGGTACAGCGGTCCTCGAGCACACCTAACCCCCCGGCTCAGCCCGGGCGCGGGCCGCCGGGGGCGGTGGGGGCGGGCTCGGCGAGGCCGGCGGCGGCGGGGTCGTCGTTCACCGGGACCGAGACCGTGGGGTTGACCTCGACCGCCTCGGCAGGGGCGGGGGTGCCGCGCTCGGCGGGGGGCGCTGCGGCCGCCTCGGCGCCGGGTCGCAGGGCGGCGGGTGCGGCGGGAACCGTCGTCCCGGTCCCCGGCAGCGGGGTGTCCGAGGGGCTCGCCACGCAGGGCAGCTCGGGGTCGGGCAGCGCGTTCAGCGCCTCGGCCAGCGACTGCCCCCAGCGCGAGGAGATCATGCTGTAATACGGGTCCGCCTCGCCCATCCGCAGGCGCGTGGTGGCGAAGCTGTCGCGGGCCATCAGCGTCACGTCCACTGGCAGCCCCACCGAGAGGTTCGCCTTGATCGTCGAATCGAAGCTGACCGTCAGCAGTTTGACCGCCTCGCGGAAACTCATGTCGGGGCGATAGGCGCGCACGATGATCGGGCGGCCGTATTTCGTCTCGCCGATCTGGAAGAACGGCGTGTCGGGCGTGGCCTCGATGAAGTTGCCCTCGGGGTAGATCAGGAACAGCCGCGGCGGCGCGCCGGCGATCTGCCCACCGAGGATCATGCTGGCCGAGAACTTCGAGGCCGCGGTCTGCCCGGCGGCATCCTCGCGCCGCTTGATCTCGTCGCGCAAGAGGTCGCCCAGCATCTGCGCGGTGGCGAACATCGACGGCTGCGACAGCAGCGACATCCCGCGCTCGTCGGGCGCCGCGGTGCGGTCCTCGAGCCGGCCCACGACGGCCTGGGTGGTGGCGAGGTTGCCGGCGGTCATCAGGACCAGCGTCCGCTCTCCCGGCTGGGTCCAGACGCGGGTCTTGCAGAACACCGACACGTTGTCGACGCCCGCGTTGGTGCGGGTGTCGGACATGAACACCAACCCGCGGTCGAGCATCACGCCCACGCAATAGGTCATCGCCGGCGTCTCCTTCTGGCGCCCCGCGCGTGTGCGGGCGGCGGTCGTCTTATGGTCATTGCTCGCCGACGTGCAAGTGGACGTGCAGGTCTTCGGCGTGGGCGCCGTAGCGGACCCCGCCCATCGGCGCGGCCTCGTCATAATCGCGCCCGACGGCGAGGCGGACGTAGCGGTCGTCCGGGCTGATCCGGTTCGAGGGGTCGAAGCCGACCCAGCCCAGCCCCTCGAGATGCAGCTCGACCCAGGCGTGGGTCGCGGTCTGGTCCTCACGATCGTCGAGCCTGAGGTAGCCCGAGACGTAGCGCGCCGGGATGCCGAAGCGGCGGGCGACGGCGGCCATGACATGGGCGTGGTCCTGGCAGACCCCGGCGCCGCGGGCCAGCGCCTCCTCGGCGGTCGTGGCGGGGTGGGTGTCGTCCACGTCATAGGCGACGGCGTCGGCGACCGCGGCCATCATCCGGTGCGCGAGGCCGAGGCCCACCTGCCCCGCCACCACCGGCGCCACCGCCGCCCCCCCCGCATCGGGCCCGCCGAGGTCCGCGACCAGCCGCGCCACCCCCTCGCCCGGCATGGTCAGCGCCGTCGGGCGGGTGAAGAGCCACAGCGGCGCCAGCGCCCGGTGCGGGCCGAAGACGCCCGCGGTCTCGCGCGTCTCGACCACCCCCTCGGCGGTCACGGCGACCCGGTCGCAGCCCTGCGCCATCGACACCAGCCAGACCTCGTTGCCCAGGTGGTCGCGGAAGGCCACCTGCCGCTCGACCCCCTCGAGGCCGATGCGCCAGTCGATCACCCGCTGCGGCCCGAGGCTGCGGGGTGTGACGCGCAGCCGCATCACCCCGTAGTTCGGCGCCGCCTCGTAGCGATATTCGGTGCGGTGGCGGATCGAGAGCAGCATCGGGTCACTCCGTGAAGCGGTAGTCGCGGGCGATCGCCGCGGCGAGGCGCGCGTTGTCGGCCAGGAAGGCCTGCAGGAACTCGTGCAGCCCCTCCTCGAACACCTCGTCGATGTCGCGCTCGGAGAGCATCCGGTTCAGCGCCTCGGCCTCGGCGTGGCAGGGCTGGCGGGTGCCATAGTCCCGCGCCAGATCGGCCAGCGCGGCCGAGATCTCGGCGTGGCAGAACGCCAGCGAACGCGGCATCCGCCGGTTCAGGATGAGGAAATCGGCGGTGTTGGCGGCCGAGATGTCGGCGTCATAGAGCCATTTGTAGGCCTTGTGCGCCGAGACCGAGCGCAGGATCGAATCCCATTGCGTTTGGTCGAGCGCCGAGCCGACCCAGGCGGTCGAGGGCAGCAGGTGGTAATACTTGACGTTGAGGATGCGCGCCGTGGTGTCGGCGCGTTCCAGATGCAGCCCGAGGCGGATGAACTGATAGCCCGGGGTGCGCAGGATGGTGTTGACCGTCATCCCGCGGATGAGCGCCGTGGCCTGCTTGATGCGGCCCAGCACGGCGGGCAGGTCGGCCTCGCGCACCGGCCGGGCGAGCTCGTCGGCGACCATGCGCCAGGCTTCGTTCACGGCCTCCCACGCGTCGCGGGTCAGGGCGGTGCGGACCATGCGGGCGTTGGTGCGGCCCTGCAGCAGGCAGTTGCGGACGCTCGAGGGGTTCTCGGGCGCGCGCAGCAGGAAGTCGATGGCGGTGTCGGGGTCGGGCTGGTCGTCCAGCGCCCCGTGCGTGGCGGTGAAGGCATCGAGCACGCCGGCGCTTTCGAGGACCGAGCGCCAGTCGGCCTCGGCGGTGCCGCGGGTCAGGGCCATGTGCAGGCCGGCGTCGACCAGCCGGGCCATCGCCTCGCCCCGCTCGATCTGGCGGGCCATCCAGAACAGCCCGTCGGCGGTGCGGCCAAGCAGGATGGTGCGGGAATGGGCGGTCATTGCTGCCCCTCCGTCGCGGTGGGTTGGTCAGGGGTGGGCTGGGTGTCGGGCGGGGTGGAGGGGGTTGGGCGCTGCGACTGCGACTGCCTTTGCCCCTGTGCCTCTCCCTGCGACTGACCTTGGGCCTGTGACTGTCCCTGCGACTGACCCTGCGATTGCCCCTGCCCCTGCCGCATCGGCACGCGGGCACCAAACGCGCCGCGCCCGGTGGTTACGGCCCCCGCCCCGTCGCGCAGCACCCAGGTGTCCTTGGTGCCCCCGCCCTGCGACGAGTTGACGACCAGCGAGCCCTCTTTCAGCGCCACCCGTGTAAGCCCGCCCGGGACGATCCGCACCCCGTCACCGACCAGCGCGAAGGGCCGCAGATCGACGTGGCGCGGCGCCAGCCCCGCCTTGGTCAGCACCGGACAGGTCGAGAGCGCCAGCGTCGGCTGGGCGATATAGTTCGCGGGCCGGGCCTTCAGCTTTTCGGCGAAGGCCTCGCGTTCGGCGCGGCTGGCGGCGGGGCCGACCAGCATCCCGTAGCCGCCCGAACCATGCACCTCCTTCACCACCAGCTCGTCCAGCCGGTCGAGGACATGGGCGAGGTTCTCGGGCTCGGAGCAGCGCAGCGTCGGGATGTTCGACAGGATCGGTTCTTCGCCGGTGTAGAAGCGGATGATCTCGGGCATGTAGGAATAGACCGCCTTGTCGTCGGCCACCCCGGTCCCCGGCGCGTTGGCGATGGTGATGTTGCCGGCGCGGTAGACATCCATGATCCCCGGCACCCCCAGCACGCTGTCGGGGCGGAAGCTCAGCGGGTCGAGGTAGTCGTCGTCGATCCGGCGATAGAGCACGTCGATGCGGCGATAGCCCTCGGTCGTGCGCATGGCGACGTGGCCGTCGACCACCCGCAGGTCGGCGCCCTCGACCAGCTGCACCCCCATCTGGTCGGCGAGGAAGGCGTGCTCGTAATAGGCCGAGTTGTTCACCCCCGGCGTCATCACCGCGACCGCGGGCTGCGCGGGCGCGCGGGCCGGGCGCGCCGCCGACAGCGAGCGGCGCAGGAGCTTGGGATAGTCCTCGATCGGCTCGACCCGGTTCTGCATGAACAGCTCGGGGAAGAGCTGCATCATCGTCTCGCGGTTCTCGAGCATGTAGCTGACCCCCGAGGGGGTGCGGCAGTTGTCCTCGAGCACCTGGAACTCGTTCTCGGCGGTGCGGACGATGTCGGTGCCGACGATGTGGGTGTAGATGCCGCCGGGCGGCGTCATGCCGATCATCTGCGGCAGGAAGGCGTCGTTGGTGGCGATCAGCTCGAGCGGGACGATGCCGGCGCGGATCACCTCCTGCCGGTGATAGATGTCGTGCAGGAACGAGTTGATGGCGCGGACCCGCTGCTCGATCCCGCGGGCGAGCCGCGCCCATTCGGCGGCCGAGAGGATGCGCGGCACGATGTCGAAGGGGATCAGCCGCTCGGTGGCCTGTTCCTCGCCATAGACGGCGAAGGTGATG
The DNA here is from genome assembly GCF_012689545.1 of Paracoccus sanguinis. NCBI lineage: Bacteria > Pseudomonadati > Pseudomonadota > Alphaproteobacteria > Rhodobacterales > Paracoccaceae > Paracoccus > Paracoccus sanguinis. The sequence goes on along the minus strand of NZ_CP051542.1, from coordinate 2,741,375 downwards.
CCGGTGCGGCGGAACACCTCTTCGGCGTCGGCGGCCTTGCGGGCCATCAGGTCGTCGGGCTGGCTGGCGAGCCAGCGGGAGAACTCGGCATAGGGGGCCCGCACCCCCTGCCCCTCGGTCATTTCGTCGAACGCAGTCATGGTCACCTCTCGGGGACCACTGTGGCGCGGCGCGGGCGGCGGGGGCAAGGACGCGGGCCGCGCGCCCCCTGCCCCGGACAGCGCGCTGCCCAAGGCTTGGGCAGTTGCGCCGGGGCGCCCCCGCGGCTCAGCCGAGCGAGTACCCGGTGCCGCGGACCGTGCGCACCGGGTTGTCGCCGCCATGCGCCATCAGCGCCTTGCGCAGCCGGCCGACGTGGACGTCGATGGTGCGGGTGTCCACGTAGATGTCGCGGCCCCACACCCGGTCGAGCAGCTGCTCGCGGGTCCAGACCCGGCCCGGACGCTCCATCAGCGTCGAGAGCAGCCGGAACTCGGTCGGGCCGAGATGCAGCGTCTTGCCCGAGCGGAAGACGCGATGCTCGCCCGCGTCCAGCAGGATGTCCTGAAAGCTCAGCCGCTCGCCCATCGTGGCGGGGCGGGTGCGGCGCAGCTGGGTGCGCAGCCGGGCCATCAGCTCGACCACCGAATAGGGCTTCACCACGTAGTCGTCGGCCCCGGTCTCGAGGCCGCGCACCCGGTCGCCCTCGTCCGATCGGGCCGAGAGCATGACGATCGGGATGTGGCGGGTGTCGGGGTCGGCCTTGACGCGGCGGCAGATCTCGATGCCCGAGACGTTCGGCAGCATCCAGTCCAGCACCATCAGGTCCGGGTTCTCTTCGGCCACCAGCAGCAGCGCCTCGTCCCCGGTCTCGGCCGAGACGACGCGGAAGCCCTCGGCCTCGAGGTTGTAGGTCAGCACCTCACGCTGGGCGCCCTCATCCTCGACGAGGAGGATGCAGGGTTGCTGAATGCTCATCGGGTCTCCTCCGTGTCATCAGGGCGCGCGCGGGAAAATGCCGGCGCGCGCCGGGTTGGCAGCGGCGGGCGCGGCTCAGCCGGCGCCGGGGGCCGGACGCGGCGCCGGGCCTGCGCCGGGGTCGGCGGCGCGATCGGCCGCCGGGTCGGCTGGCACGGGGGGCCGGGCGACGCTGTCGCTTTTCGGGCGCGCATCCTCGGGCAGCGTGCCCGAGATGAGATACAGCACCTGCTCGGCGATCGAGGTCGCGTGGTCGCCCATGCGCTCGATGTTCTTGGCGATGAAATGCAGGTGCATGCACGAGGTGATGTTGCGCGGATCCTCCATCATGTAGGTGAGGAACTCGCGGAACAGCGCGTTGTACATCTGGTCGACCTCGAGGTCGCGCGCCCGCACGTCGGCGGCCAGCGCCGCGTCGCGGTGGACGTAGCTGTCGAGCGCGTCCTTGAGCATCGTCTCGACCGTCCCCGACATCCGCCGCAGCGCCATGCCGGCGCCGTCGATGGCCGGCAGATGCGACAGCACATGGGTGCGCTTGGCGATGTTCTTGGCGTAGTCGCCCACCCGCTCGAGGCTGCCCGAGATCTTGATGACGGTCAGCACCACCCGCAGGTCGGTGGCGTTCGGGGCGCGCAGCGCGATCACCCGCGCGGCTTCCTCGTTGATCTGCTGCTCGAGCGCGTCGATGGCGCGGTCGCGGCGACGGACCTCTTCGGCCAGCTCGTCGTCGCGGGTCTCGAGCGCGCGGGCGGCCTCGTTGATGGCGGTCTCGACGAGCCCGCCCATCTTGACGACCAGCGCCTGCACGGTCTCGAGGTCGCGGTCAAACGCCGAGGCGATGTGGCGGTCGGTGGTGTTCATGGGGCAGTCCTCCGGTCGCGTGCCTGCGGGTCAGCCGATACGGCCCGAGATGTAGCTTTCCGTCCGCGGGTCCTGCGGGCGGGTGAAGATGTCGTCGGTGTTGCCGTATTCCACGAGGTTGCCGAGGTGGAAGAACGCGGTCTTCTGGCTGACGCGGGCGGCCTGCTGCATCGAGTGGGTGACGATCACCACCGAGAACTCGGACCGCAGCTCGTCGATCAGCTCTTCGACCTGGGCGGTGGCGATGGGGTCGAGCGCCGAACAGGGCTCGTCCATCAGCAGGACCTCGGGCGAGGTCGCCACGGCCCGCGCGATGCAAAGCCGCTGCTGCTGGCCGCCCGAAAGCCCGGTGCCGGTCTCGCCCAGCCGGTCCTTGACCTCGTCCCACAGCGCCGCGCCGCGCAGCGCGCGCTCGACGATCTGGTCAAGCTCGGCCTTGTTGCGGGCCATGCCGTGGATGCGGGGGCCGTAGGCGACGTTGTCGTAGATCGACTTGGGGAACGGGTTCGGCTTCTGGAACACCATGCCCACCCGTGCGCGCAGCTGCACCGGATCGACGCGGCGGTCGTAGATGTCGTCGCCGTCGAGCAGCATCCGCCCCTCGACCCGCGCGATCGGGATGGTGTCGTTCATCCGGTTCAGGCAGCGCAGGAAGGTGGACTTGCCGCAGCCCGACGGGCCGATGAAGGCGGTCACGGTCTTGTCCAGCAGATCGACGTTCACGTCCTTGATGGCGTGCTTGGTCCCGTACCAGACCTGCACGTCGCGGCACTCGAACTTGATCTCCTTCGCGTCGGTGTCCACGGTTCTCTCCGCCAGTCGCATATCGTTCATCTTAGGGATCCCCGTGATCGCTCACCAGCGCCGTTCAAAGCGGCGGCGCAGATAGATGGCCAGAAGGTTCATCGCCAGCAGGAACACCAGCAGCACGATGATGGCGCCCGAGGCGCGCTCGAAAAACGCAGGGTCGGCGCGCTGGGTCCAGTTGTAGACCTGCACCGGCAGGGCCGAGGCGGGCTCGAACAGGCCCTGCGGCGGGGCCGAGGGGTAGTTGGCGACGAACGCCACCATGCCGATCAGCAAGAGCGGCGCGGTCTCGCCCAGCGCCTGCGCCAGCCCGATGATGGTGCCGGTCAGGATGCCCGGCATGGCCAGCGGCACGACGTGGTGAAAGACCGTCTGCATCCGGCTCGCCCCCACGCCCAGCGCGGCGTCGCGGATCGACGGCGGCACCGCCTTGAGCGCGGCGCGGGTCGAGATGATGATCGTCGGCAGCGTCATCAGCGTCAGCACCAGCCCCCCCACGATGGGCGCCGAGCGTGGCAGCCCCACCAGGTTGATGAAGATCGCCAGGCCCAGGATCCCGAACACGATCGAGGGCACCGCCGCGAGGTTGGCGATGTTGACCTCGATCAGGTCCGTCAGGCGGTTCTGGGGGGCGAACTCCTCGAGGTAGATGGAGGCCGCGACCCCGATCGGCAAGGACAGCACCAGCACGATCAGCATCATGTAGAACGACCCCAGGATGGCGATCCCGAGGCCAGCCGCCTCGGCCCGGTTGTCCGAGCTGTCGGTGCCGGTGATGAAGCTGGGGTTGAAGCGGGTTTCCAGCTCGCCGCGCGCCTTCAGCGCCTCGGCGAGATCGAACTGCGCCACCGAGGTGCGGGCGTCGCCGGCCGCGGATTCGCGGCTGACCCGGCCCTTGAACATCCCGTCCACGCGCGAGCTGGTCAGCGCCGGCACCTCGATCACCGAGCCCACCAGCCCCGGATCGGCCAGCACCGCCTGCCGCAGGTCGGCGCGGGCCTGGGCCGAGAAGAACCCGGCCAGGTCCTTGTCCGCGAGGTCGGGGATGGCGATGCCGTTCGTCTCGACGAAGCCGCGCAGCGAGTTCTCGAGCAGCTTGCCGTAGCTCGTGGTCAGCACCTTGCTCATCGCCGCCGGGTCGCGGCTGCCCTGCGGATCGACGACCGAGGCCTCGATGGTCACCGGGATGGTGGCATAGGTCTGCACGAAGGCCGTCGAGCCGTCGCGAATGATGGTGAAGAGCAGGAACACCAGCGCCAGGATCGCCGTGGCGATGGCCGCGACGCCATAGGCGCGGAACCGCCGCTCGGCCGCGTTGCGGCGCTTGGTGCGGGCGTCCTGCACCAAAAGCGACTTGCGGGCGCGCGGCGCGGCGCTGCCGCCCACGGGGCGCGGCGGGGTCGAGGTGACGTCGGTCATTCGTACTGCTCCCGATAGGTGCGCACGATGTAGAGCGCGAAGACGTTGAGCCCGAGGGTCAGGACGAAGAGCGTGAGGCCCAGGGCAAAGGCGACCAGCGTCTCGGGGCTGGCGAAGTCGTTGTCGCCGGTCAGCTGGCCGACGATCTTGACGGTGATGGTGGTCATCGCCTCGAACGGGTTGGGGCTGATGCGCGCCATGGCGCCGGCGCCGAGCACGACGATCATCGTCTCGCCGATGGCGCGGCTGGCGGCCAGCAGCACGGCGCCGACGATCCCCGGCAGCGCCGCGGGCAGCACCACCTGGCGCACGGTCTCGGAGGGCGTCGAGCCCATGGCGAGGCTGCCGTCACGCAGCGACTGCGGCACCGCGTTGATGATGTCGTCCGAGAGCGAGCTGACGAACGGGATCAGCATCATCCCCATCACCAGACCCGCGGTCATCACCGAGGACGCGCTGTTGCCCAGCCCCATCGGCTGCGCCAGCCAGTCGCGGATCAGCGGGCCGACGGTGACGAGCGCGAAGAGGCCGTAGACGATGGTCGGGATGCCGGCCAGCACCTCGATCGCGGGCTTCACCAGCGAGCGCACCCGGGGCGTGGCGTATTCGCTCATGTAGATCGCGGCGAACAGGCCGATCGGCACCGACACCAGCAGCGCGATCAGCGAGATGTAGAGCGTCCCCCACAGAAGCGGCAGCATCCCCAGCTTCGAGCCGCCGCCGAAGGACGGCGTCCACTCGGTCCCGAAGAAGAAGTCCTGCCACGGGTAGAGCTGGAAGAAATGCACCGATTCGAAGACCAGCGAGAGCACGATCCCGATGGTGGTGAAGATGGCGATCATCGAGCAGAGGATCAGCAGGCCGCGCACGACCTGCTCGACCACGTTGCGGGCGCGGAACTGCGGCGTCGTCCGCATCAGCGCGAAGGCCAGCCCGCCCAGCGCCAGCACCAGCGCGAGCCCGGTCAGGATCCGCCCGCCGGTGCGGGTGAAGTCGCCATAGGACTGCGCGGCGCGCAGGATGTGGGGCGTGGTCGAGACGCGCAGCCCGGCGGCGCTCAGCCGGTCGAAGGCGGCGCTGTCCTCGGGGGTGAGGGCGGCGACCTCGGCCGGGGTCAGCACGTCGCGGGCGACGGCGGCGTTGAGCTGGCTGGCCGAGCGGCGCACGTCCTCCATCACCAGCCGGCGGCTGTCGCTGTCCGACATCGCCTCGGCCGGGATGGCGCGGTGCACCACGCGGTCGATGACCAGCGGCTGGGCGATGCCCCAGAGCAGCAGCACCAGAAGCGCCGGGACGGCGGTGAACAGCGCCACGTTCCAGCCATAGTAGGTCGGGCGCGAGTGCAGCGCCCTCGTGTTGCCGTCCACGGCCCGGACCGAGCGAGTGCGGCCGAGGACATAGCCCACGACGGCTAGGGCCAGGACGATGAGGGTGATCCAGAGGGTCGGCATGGTGCCTCGCAACATGGGTGCGCCCGTCGAGCGGCCGGGACGCGGGGAAGCCGGCCCCGCCGGGCGGACGCGGGCCAGCCTCGGAAGGCGGCGCGACGGACGCGGCGGCGGCGGTGCCGGCAGTCTAGCAGATGCGAACGCCCGAGATCACGAGGGCAGACTCGGTCCGGGCGTCCGGGGTGAGGCGGCCCCGGAAGGGACCGCCCGTCGGCATCGGGTGGCGCAGGCCCGGCCCCGCGGGGCCGGGCGCGCGCCGTCCCGGATCAGGGCATGGTGATCGTGGTGCCGTCGGCGACGGTCTTCTGCACGTCGGCCAGCTTGGGATCGGGCACCAGGCCATAGGTCGCCAGGGGGCCGCCGGGGCCGGCGATGGCGTCCGAGACGAAGAACTCGGCATATTCCTTGAGGCCCGGGATGACGCCGATGTGGTCCTTCTTGACGTAGAAGAACAGCGGGCGCGACACCGGGTATTCGCCCGACGCGATGGTGTCGGTCGAGGGGGTCACGCCGTTGATGGTGGCGACCTTCAGCTTGTCGGTGTTGTTCTCGTAGAACGACAGGCCGAACACGCCCACGCCGGTCTTATTGCTGTCGATGCGGGCCAGGGTCTCGGTGTAGTCGCCGTCGATGTCGACCGACTTGCCGTCGGTGCGGACCGCCTTGCAGGCGCCCTCGCCCTTCTTCTCGTCGCCGCCGTTGGCCGCGACCAGCGCCTCGAGCGCGCCGGCTTCCTTGCAGCCCGCGATCAGGACCTTTTCCTCGAACACTTCACGGGTGCCGTGCTTGGTGCCGGGGATGAAGGCCGTGATGTCCTGGTCGGGCAGCGACGGGTTCACGTCCTTCCACTTGGCGGCGGTGTTCGGGACCACCTTGCCGTCCACGACCACGTCCTTGGCCAGCGCCAGGAACACGTCCTTGGGGGTCAGCGCGAAGTCGGCGCCGGCCTTGTCGCTGGCGAAGACGATGCCGTCGTAGCCGAACTGGACTTCGACGATGTTGGTCACGCCGTTGGCCTTGCAGGTCTCGAGCTCGGCCGGCTTGATCGGGCGCGAGCTGTTGGCGACGTCGACGGTGTTCTCGCCCACGCCCTCGCAGAACTGCTTGAGACCGGCCGACGAGCCGCCGCCCTCGACCACGGGGGCCGGGAAGTCGGTGTTTTCGGCGAAGGCCTCGGCGACGATGGTGGCGTAGGGCAGCACGGTGGACGACCCGGCGACCTGGACGTTGTCGCGGGCGGCGGCGGCGGTCGCCGACAGCGCGACGATGGCCAGCGCCGAGGCGGAGAAAGTCAGCTTGTTCATGGCAGGCTCCTGCAGTTGGGTGGCGTGGCCGCCACGCGGCGCGACCTATCGCGGAAGTGCGACGGTTTCGTGACAGTCTCTTGACGGTTTCATGGCGCCGCCGTCGCCAACGCCGGTTGACGCCGCGTCGGAAACCCGCGTTGTCTGGGCCACGCCCGATCCGGGCCGCCCTCACGGAGAATACCGCAGATGCTGACCATCCACGGCGTCACCCGCTCGCGCGCGTCGCGGCTGATCTGGCTGTGCCACGAGCTGGACCTGCCCTTCCGGCAAGAGCCGGTGATCCAGGCCTACCGGCTGGCCGACGCCGACGCGCCCGACGCGCCGTTGAACACCCGCTCGCCCGCGTTCCTTGCGCTGTCGCCCGCGGGGGCGATCCCGGTGATCGAGGATGACGGGCTGGTGCTCTTCGAATCACTGGCGCAGACGCTGTATCTGGCGCGCAAGCATGACGCGAACGGCATCGGCCCGCGCGATCCGGCCGAGGACGCGCTGATGATGCAGTGGTCCTTCTATGCCGCGACCGCCATCGAGCCCGACGCGCTGACGATCCTCTTCCTGCACGCCCGCGGGCAGGAACAGTCGGGCGAGGATGCCGCGATGGTCGCCAACGCCGCCGAGCGGCTGGTACGCCCGCTCAATGTGCTCGAGGCGCATCTGCCCACCCACGGGCACCTCGTCGGCGAGCGGTTCACCGTCGCGGACCTGAACATGGCCGAGGTCATCCGCTACGCGCAGGGCTACGGCACGCTGATGGCGCAGTTCCCGGCCGTCGAGGCGTGGCTGGCCGCCTGCCAGTCCCGCGACGGCTTCCGCCGGATGTGGGAAGCGAGGATGGCCGAGCCGGAATAGCGGCTTGGGGCGCAGGCGGGGGTGCCGATGGAAATATGCACCCGGATATGCAATATTCCGTGCATCCACCCGGAGAGAGCCATGACCCGCCTGCTCACGAACCACATCGCCACGATCACCGAGCTGCGCGAGCCGCACAAGGTGCTCGAACGCTCGGGCGGCAAGCCGGTGGCGATCCTCAAGAACAGCGCCGTGGTCGCCTATCTGGTGCCTGAGGAGGCGACGGTCCCGAACGTGCGCTATGCGACGATGGACGAGGTGATGGAGTCGCTCGAGCGCACCCGCGAGATCGCCCAGCCGGTGCTCGACTATCTCAAGGACAAGTAATGTCCGCCTATCTGCTTCCCTCGGCCGCGATGGTCGAGGCGATCCATGATGCGGTCCTGAACCCGGGCGAGCTGGCCGGCCGGGCCCGCGACAAGTCGCTCGAAGGCGCACTGGCGCGGGTCGAGAGCCGTCTTGCCTACGGCCTCGTCGAGGATGTCGTCGGTCTGGCTGCGGCCTATGCGATGGCCATCGCGCAGGGCGATTGCGTCAACGATGCCAACAAGCGGACGGCGTATCGGGTGCTGATCGTCGTGCTCGACATGAACGGGGCGCCGGTCCCGGTCATGGCCGAAGACATCATCGGCCAACAGATCATCGCGCTGGCGCAGGGCAAGATCGACGACGGCGCGCTCGCCGACTGGCTGCGCGAGCGGACCTGACCCGCCCTGCCCCGGCGGCGCTGCGGGTCGCTGGCGCCCGTCCGGGGTATTTGGGCCAGAAAGCCCCCCCACGCCCGCAAGGGTTGCCCCGCCGCGGCCCGGCGTGGGATAAGCCCGCAAACGACAAGCCGAGCAGCCTTCATGTCCGATGATCTTCTCAGCGGCGCCAGCGCCGCGACCGACAGCTATTCCGCCGCCTCGATCGAGGTGCTGGAAGGGCTGGAACCCGTCCGCAAGCGGCCGGGGATGTACATCGGCGGCACCGACGAACGCGCCCTGCACCACCTGGTCGCGGAAATCCTCGACAACGCCATGGACGAGGCCGTGGCCGGCCACGCCAGCCGCATCGAGGTCGAGCTGCTGGCCGACCACTCGGTCGTCGTGCGCGACAACGGCCGCGGCATCCCGGTCGATCCGCACCCCAAGTTTCCGGGCAAGTCGGCGCTCGAGGTGATCCTCTGCACGCTGCACGCGGGCGGCAAGTTCACCGAAGGCGCCTATCAGACCTCGGGCGGTCTGCACGGCGTCGGCGCTTCGGTCGTCAACGCGCTGTCCGACCGGATGGTGGTCGAGGTCGCCCGCAACCGCGAGCTGTGGCGGCAGAGCTTTTCCCGCGGGATCCCGCAGGGGCCGGTCGAGAAGATCGGCCCGGCCCCGAACCGGCGCGGCACCACCGTCACCTTCCACGCCGACGAGCAGATCTTCGGCCACCACCGGCTCAAGCCCGCGCGCATCATGCGGATGGTCAAGTCCAAGGCCTATCTGCATTCCGGCGTCGAAATCCGCTGGCGGACCGAGATCGACGACGGTGAGACCCCGCGCGAGGCGACCTTCCACTTCCCCGGCGGCCTCTCGGATTACCTCGCCGAGCAGCTGGGCGGCGCCACCACCTATGCCGACCGCCCCTTCGCCGGGCTCGTCGAGTTCCGCGAGCGCTTCGGCGTGCCGGGCAAGGTCGAGTGGGCGATCAACTGGACGCCCTCGCGCGACGGCTTCATCCAGTCCTACTGCAACACCGTGCCGACCCCCGAGGGCGGCACGCATGAGGGCGGGTTCTGGACCGCGATCCTCAAGGGCATCCGCGCCTATGGCGAGCTGACGAAGAACCGCAAGGCCGAGAACATCACCCGCGACGACCTGCTGACCGGCGGCTGCGCGCTGGTCTCGTGCTTCATCGCCGAGCCGGAATTCGTCGGCCAGACCAAGGACCGCCTCGCCACCACCGAGGCCGCAAGGCTGGTCGAGGGCGCGGTGCGCGACCATTTCGACAACTGGCTGGCCGCCGACACCAAGTCCGCCGGCGCGATCCTCGATTTTCTGGTGCTGCGCGCCGAGGAACGCCTGCGCCGCCGGCAGGAGAAGGAGACGGCGCGCAAGTCCGCGACCAAGAAGCTGCGCCTGCCCGGCAAGCTGGTGGACTGCTCGGCCACCGCGCGCGAGGGCACCGAGATCTTCATCGTCGAGGGCGACTCGGCCGGCGGCAGCGCCAAGGCCGCGCGCGACCGGGCGACGCAGGCGCTGCTGCCCCTGCGCGGCAAGGTGCTGAACGTGCTCGGGGCGGCGTCCTCGAAGCTGTCGCAGAACGCGGAATTGAGCGACCTCTGCCAGGCGCTCGGCGTCGGCATGGGGACGCGCTTCAACGTCGACGACCTGCGCTATGACAAGGTCATCATCATGACCGACGCGGACGTGGACGGGGCGCATATCGCCTCGCTTCTGATGACGTTCTTCTTCACCCAGATGCGGCCGCTGATCGACAAGGGGCACCTCTACCTCGCCTGCCCCCCGCTCTACCGGCTGACGCAAGGGGCCGAGCGGGTCTATGTCGCCGACGAGGCCGAGAAGGAGGCGTGGCTTGCCAAGGGCCTTGGCGGCAAGGGCAAGATCGACGTCCAGCGCTTCAAGGGTCTGGGCGAGATGGACGCCAAGGACCTGAAGGACACGACGATGAACCCGGCCTCGCGCAAGCTGATCCGGGTGTCGATCGACGACGAGGACGGCGGCGAGACCGGCGATCTGGTCGAGCGGCTTATGGGCAAGAAGCCCGAGCTGCGGTTCCAATACATCAGCGAGAACGCGCAGTTCGTGGAGGAGCTGGACGTGTGAGGGGGGGACGGTCGGGAGGCGGCTGTTGCCTAAGGCGCGACCTGATATTGGTCGTCTCTGCCACGGCCCGCAGCTGACAGACCTGTTTTCGCTATCTAAGTCCGCAGGGCAAGAACGTTGTCGCGGCAGGCTTCAAGACGACGGGTAGAAGCCGGTCAACCCTCCGTTCCAGGGTGAGGGTTGAATAGCCAGACCGGCCGGAGGGCCTCTTCGGCATCGGCCTTATCTTCGACCGATCGGGAACTGTGCCAAGCGCTGACCCGCATTTGCTGCTCTTCAAGTCCGATGCGAACGATGTTCACGAACTCGATTGCCTCATCCTTCCCGCGTGCCCACCAGCTTGAGTCAGTCTCTTCGACGCCCAAGGTCCTCGCGACCACGGACAAGATATGCCCGATTTCATCCAGCACAGCCGTTATGTCCGCACGACAAACGTCCGGCAGATCCTTGGCGCCGAGCCGCCACGTCCGGTCCGTGTGCGCCAGTCGACTGCTCCTGTGCTTTCGGACGTGTCCGCACAGGCTAGAGAGCCGTGAAGTGACGTCCTCCGACAACCCGGTGTCGGCAACCAGCGCGTGAAGTGAGGCATTTCGGTTGGAACCCTGTCGGGCAGGGTCGGTGAGCTTTGCGATGCCCAGAAACACCAGACTGTCTATCGCCTCCTGCATCAGACCCGTCGTCGGGCCCGACGCTTCGTTGAGAAGCTCGACAACCCCTCTCTGCCCGTAGACAAACTCGTAGAAGGCCCAGTCACTTCGCAACTTGATGAAGTCACTTTGGATGGCGTCGTAGAGCGGCCGGACGCAAAGGTCACTGCAGGGCTCATCCGCATCAAGCGTTGATGCAACCCACCCGGCACGCCCGGTCGTCATCGCCTCACCTTCGGCTGCCCCCTACCGCTGCAACGTCTCCACATACCCCTGCAGCGCCACCAGCCGTGCGGGCGTGGGCACACGCAGGCCGTCGCCCGCGTCGAACATCACCTTCGGGCCGCGGCCGATCTCTTCGCCGAACTGCGGCATCGGGCTGTCGGTCTTGCCCATCGTGTAGCCGTCGATGCGCGCCATCACCCGCAGCCGCGGGAAGGTGCCGCCGTTGCGGCGCGCAAGCTGCGTGAGGTCCGTGGGCCGGGGCGAGAGGCCCGCGGCCGCCGGACCGTCGCCGCGACCTGTCGGGCCGTGGCAGGCGACGCAGTATCGGGCGTAGTCGGCGGCACCTTGCGCGGCCTGAGCGGCGGCGGGGCCGGTGGGGCGCGGGGCCTCGGCCTCGGGCACGCAGCCGGTCAGCAGCAGGGCGGCGCCCATTGCGGCCAGGGTCGGTCTGGCAAACATCATCCTCGGTCCCTCGCTGGTTTTGCCCGCGACTCTGCCCGCCCGGGCCACCCCGCGCAACCCTCGCGCGGCCTCACCCCAGCCGCACGACCCGGTCCATCCGCCCCGCCAGCTCCATGTTGTGGGTGGCGATCAGGGCGCTGAGGCCGGTCTCGCGGACGACCTCCATCAACACCCCGAACACCTGATCCGAGGTGGCGGGGTCGAGGTTGCCGGTCGGCTCGTCCGCCAGAAGCAGCGCCGGCCCGTTGGCGAGCGCGCGGCAGAAGGCCACCCGCTGCGCCTCGCCGCCCGACAGCTCCGCCGGGCGGTGATCGGCGCGGGGGCCAAGGCCGACGCGGCCCAAGAGGCCCGCCGCCCGCGCCCGCGCGGCCGCGTCGGGCACGGCGTTGGCGAGCTGCGGCAGGACGACGTTTTCCAGCGCGGTGAACTCGGGCAGCAGGTGGTGGAACTGATAGACGAAGCCCAGCTCGCGCCGCCGCGCCTCGGTCCTCGCGCGGTCGCCAAGGCCCGTCATGTCGCGCCCGTTCAGCCAGACCCGGCCCGCGTCGGGCGTGTCGAGCAGCCCCGCGATGTGCAGCAGCGTCGATTTCCCCGCCCCCGAGGGCGCGACGAGCGCCACCACCTCGCCGCGCGCCACGCTCAGGTCCAGCCCGCGCAGCACCTCGACGGCGGCGGGCGAGCCGGGGTTGTAGGTCTTGCTGACCCCCTCGAGCCGCAGCACGTCCTCTCGCACGTCACTCATGGCGCAGCGCCTCGACCGGGTTCATCCGGGCCGCGCGGCGGGCCGGAAAGATGGTGACGAGGAACGACAGCACCAGCGACAGACCGACCGCCTTGGCGATGTCGATGCCCCTGAGCTCGGCCGGCAGGCGATAGATGCCGCGCACCGCGGGGTCCCACGCCCCCCCGCCGGTCAGCCAGTTGATGCCCGCCATGATGCCGTCGATGTTGAGCGCGAGGAGAACGCCGAGGATCACCCCCGCGATGGTCCCGATCACCCCGGTGAGGGCGCCGCAGAGGAAGAACACCCGCAGGATTGCCCCCTCGGTCAGCCCCATCGTCCGCAGGATGCCGATGTCGCGGCCCTTGTTTTTCACCAGCATGATCAGACCCGAGGTGATGTTCATGGCCGCGATCAGCACCAGCACCGACAGGATCACGAACATCACGTCATCCTCGATGTCGAGCGCCGAGAGGAACGACCCCGAGGCGTCGCGCCAGGTCCAGACGACGCTGCCCGGCACCGCCTCGGTCAGCGCAGGCGTCAGGCGGTCCACCCGCTCGGGGTCGGAGGCGTAGACCTGGATCTCGTCCACCTCGCCCTCGCGGTTGAAATAGGACTGCGCCTCGGGCAGCGGCATGTAGATGCGGGTGCGGTCGATGTCGTATCGCCCGGCGGTGAAGACATAGACGACCTCATAGGTGGCGATCCGCGGCGTGGTGCCGAACGCCGTCTGCGCCCCTTGCGGCGAGATGAGCTGCAGCCGGTCGCCCACCGAGGCGCCGAGGTCGCGGGCGATGCCCGAGCCGATGGCGATGCCGCGGTCGAAGGCGTCGATGTCGCCCGCCCCCGTCTCGGGATCGGCGACGCGGGGGATGGCCTTGAGGTCCGCGAGCGACAGCCCGTGCACCTCGGCCACGTTCGATCGGTCGCCGACGCTGGCCATCACCTGCCCCTTCACCACCGGGTCGGCGCGGGTGACGCCGGGGATCGCCTCGATCCGCGCCACCGCGTCGGGATAGTCGCTGATGGTGCCGGCGACGGTATAGACCTCGTCGGTCAGGTCATTCACGATCTGGCCGGGCGGCATGTAGACGGTGGTGTGCGCGTTGGCGCCGAGGATCGTGTCCACGAACTCGGTGCGAAAGCCCGAGCGCACGGCGAGGGTGGCGATCAGCGCCATCACCCCCAGCGCGATGCCGATGAGGCTGATCCAGGTCATGGTCGAGACCCCGCCCTCGGCGCGGCGGGCGCGCAGATAGCGCCAGGCGATCAGGAACTCGTAGCGCGAGAACGGAGGGGGGTTCGCCATGCCGGGCGGCCTTTCGTCGGGGTCGCGGCAAACTGGCCGCGGCGGACGGGGTTGGCAAGCCGACATTGGCGTGAGGCGGGGGCGAGGGCGCCGCGCCCCGACACGACAAGGCGCGCGCGCCCCCATGCAGCGCGCGCGCCCGTCGAACCGTCGTGCGCCGAGGCAACCCATGCCTGCCCCGCGCTGTCGCCGGGCCGCGCGGCTTAGGCCCCGCGGCCCGGCGTGATCTCAGAGCAAGAAGTCTCCGCTGGTATAGGCGCTCGCCACCACGGCGCCGTCGAGGATGCGGATCGCCATCTCGGCCACCGCATCGGCGTCGGTGTTGAAATAGACGAGCGTGTCGGTGCCGCTGGTCCCCGCCCAGGCGGTGCCGGCGCCGCCGGGGGCGGTGCCGCGCCAGATGAAGGCCTGGTTTCCGGCGATCAGGTCGTTGGCGTCGATGGCCTGGACGTTGATCCGGTCGCCGCCCGCGACGCCGGCGCCGTCGAACCCGTCGATCCAGTCGATGCCGCCGGTGGTCGAATCGGTGGTGGCGAGGAACTGGAAGATGTCCTCGCCGATCCGGCCCATCAGCCGGTCCGACCCGTCGCCGCCCTGCAGCACGTCGTTGCCCGCACCGCCGACGAGGATGTCGAACCCGCCGCCGCCACGCAGCACGTCGTCGCCGCCGTTGCCCCAGATCCGGTTGCTGTCGCCCGACCCGATGATCGTGTCGTTCGCGCCCCCGCAGGTGACCCATTCGAAGCCGGTGAAGCTCTCCCCGGCCTGGTTGGTGGCCCCGCTCGCCATGTCCATGAAATAGGCATAGTTGCCGTTGCTGATGTAGAGCAGGTCCGTGCCGGCGCCGCCGTCCATCGTCTCGGTGCCCACCGGGGCGCCCGCCACCAACACGTCGTCGCCGTCCTCGCCCAGGTAGGTGCCGAACCCGCCCGAGATGATCCGGTCGTTACCGGTCCCGCCCCAGATCGAGTTGACCGACCCGCCGCCGTTCAGCGTGTCGTTGCCGGCGTTGCCGCGGATGGTGTCGTTGTCCTCCTGTCCGAAGATGACGTCGCTGCCGTTCGACCCGGCGATCAGGTCGGACCCGGTCCCGCCATACAGCGTGTCGCCGACGGTCGACCCGAGTTCGCTGGTCGAGGTCATGGCGTAGATCGAGTCGTTCCCGTCGTTGCCGTAGATGACGTCGGCGTCGAAGTTGCCGCCGATCAGGTCGCCACCGCTGGTGCCGTAGACGGTGTCGTTGCCGGCGCCGCCGTCCATCACGTCGCCGACCCCGTTGTCGCCGCCGCCGGCATCCAGCCGGTCGGCGCCATCGCCGCCCCACATCGTGTCGGCCCCGCCGTCGCCATAGAGCGAGTCGTTGCCGTCCCCGCCGTCGAGCGAATCGTTGCCGCCGCGGCCGGCGAGCTCGTCGTTGTCGGCCTCGCCCAGCAGCGTGTCCGCGCCGAGCGAGCCGACCATGTCGTCGTTGCCGGCGCCGCCGTACATCCGGTCGGCATAGCCCGAGCCGTCGATATTGGCGGCGGTCATCGCATACATGCGGTCGTCGCTGCCACCGCCATAGAGAACGTCGGCGAAGAAGTTGCCGTAGATCGTGTCGGCCCCGTCGGCGCCGTAGATCGTGTCGTTCCCGTCGCCGCCGTCCATCAGGTCGCCCACGGCGCCCGCGTTCTGCAGCACGTCGTTGCCCAGCCCGCCGCTGAGCTGGTCATAGCCCAGACCGCCATACAGGCTGTCGTTGTCGGCCCCGCCGTCCATCACGTCGTCGCCGTTGCCGCCGCTCATGTAGTCGGTCCCGGCCGCGCCGAGCATCGTATCGGCGCCGCTCGCGCCATAGAGCACGTCATTGCCCAGCCCGCCGGTCATCCAGTCGCCGACGAACGACCCCGCCACGTCGCTCGAGGTGTTGGCGTAGATGGTGTCGGCGCCGTCCCCGCCGTTGAGCGAATCGCCGTCCAGACCGCCGTTAATGATGTCGTTGCCCGAGCCCGCCACGACGGTGTCGGCGCCGCTGAGGCAGTTGATGATGTCGCCCGACCCGTCCGACAGCCAGAAGAGCGGCGGGAAGAAGGGCTGGTCGTCGGTGAAACCGATGACGTTCGACCCCGCGATGGCGGTGTCGTTGCCGTTGGTCCCGGTAAAGATGGCCATGAAACTCGTCCTCGATAAGGCCGGCGGGACGCAAGGCGCACCGCGCCGGCGGCATTGTACACGTCGGCCTCTCGCGGGGTGCGCGGATGCGCCGGCGGCTCTGCCGGCCCCTCGCGGGCCCCACGGGCCCACGGCATCAATCTACCACCGGGGTCTGGGGGCAGCGTCCCCCGTTCGGGGGATGGGCGCGGGTCGAACGGGTGCGCGGGGGCCGGGCGCGCGAACTCTCGCGCTCCCCCCCCCCCGCGACCGGCTCACGCCTCGCGCGAGACCAGCGCCACGAGTTGCGCCTGCCGGTGGGTGTCGGTCTTCTGGAAGATCTGCTTGAGGTGATGCCGCGCGGTTTCGCGCGACATCCCCAGCGCCGGGGCCGCGTCGGCCAGCGAGCTGCCGCAAGCCAGAAGCGCGGTCAGCTCGGCCTCGCGCCGGGTCAGGCCGAACCCGTCCATCAGCGCGTGCGGGTCGCGGCTCGGCGGGTCGTCGCCCGCGGGGTCGAGCGTCACCAGCAGCGCCGCCGCCCCGTGCCAGCTCGTCGGCACCGCCTGCAGGCGCTGCTCGGGCAGCGACGGGTCGCGGGGCCTCAGCGTCAGGTCCACGCCCCGGCCGAAGCGGGCGGCGAGTCCGATGCGGGCGCGGATGAACTCGGCATTCTCCCACCCCGCCAGCGACAGCCGCCCGCTCTCGCCGCCGGTCTCGCGCACCAGCGGCGGGCGATGGGCGAGTGCAGCGGCATTCGCCTCGAACACCCCCTCGTCGGGGCCGATCAGCACCGCCGGCCCCGGCAGCGCCCCGAGCAGCGAGGGGCCCTGCGGCCGCGCCTCGGCGGTCGGGTCGCGCAGGCCCAGCGTCACGCTGCGCACCATGTGCGGGCGCAGCCGATTGAGCCGCCCCACCGCCTCGCGCGAGAACCCGGCGGCGCCGGCCTCGCGCTCGAAGGTGAAGACGAAGCGGCGGCCGTCCGGGGTCCGGTGCAGCGTCGCGGTCTGGTCCCAGAGGCCCAGCCGGTGCAGCGTCTCGACCGCCGGGCGGCGGGCGACGGCGGCGGGAAAATCGGCCTCGTGGACGAAGAGCGCGTCCCCCACCCGGTCGAGCCGCCCCGCGCACGAGGCAAAGAGCCCCGCCTCGACGAAGTCGCGCAAGGCCCGCTCGGTCCGCCGGGTGGCGTAGAAGCTGGTGCCCGACGCGCTGCCCGGGGCGGCGCTGCCCATGATCAGGCAGCCGCTCGCGAACCCGGTCGAGGCGCAGATCGCGGCAAGGATGTCCGGCCAGCGCTCGGGCTCGAGCGTCGCCTGATAGATCAGGTCAAGGATCGCCTCGGTCTGTCGTGACACGCGCAGCCCCCCCGCGTTGGCAGCGTCCACTCGAGCCTTAAAATCGCACGCCAGTATAACGCGGATCACGGCCGCGGTCGCATCATTCTTGCGTCGGACTGTGCCAGCGCCCGCCCCCTCGGCCGCGCCCATTGCCCGCCCCCGCGCGGCCTGCCACAAGGTGGGCCATGGCCAAGCCCGTCACCGCCTTCACCTGCACCGCCTGCGGGGCCGCGCACCGCAAGTGGTCCGGCCGCTGCGATGCCTGCGGCGAATGGAACTCGATCGTCGAAGAGGCGCCGCTGAGCCAGGGGCCGGGCCGCGGCCTCGGCGCCCAGCGCGGCCGCGTCGTGGCGCTGAGCGGGCTCGCCGCGGACGAGCCGCCGCCGCCGCGCACCCCCTCGGGGATCGAAGAGCTGGACCGGGTGCTGGGCGGCGGGCTGGTGCCGGGCAGCGCGATCCTCGTCGGCGGCGATCCGGGGATCGGCAAGTCCACGCTGATGCTGCAGGCTGCCGCCGCCTTCTCGCGCAAGGGCGCCAGCGCCATCTATCTGTCGGGCGAAGAGGCCGGCGCCCAGCTCAGGATGCGCGGCCAGCGCCTCGGCCTCGCCGACGCGCCGGTGCGGCTGGGGACCGAGACGAGCCTGCGCGACATCCTGACCACGCTCGACGCCGAGCGGCCCGAGGTCGCCGTGATCGACTCGATCCAGACGCTGTGGAGCGACACGGTCGAGGCCGCGCCGGGCAGCGTCGGGCAGGTCCGGGCCGCCGCTCACGAGCTTGTGACCTTCGCCAAGCGCACCGGAGTCGCGGTCGTCATCGTCGGCCACGTCACCAAGGACGGCCAGATCGCCGGGCCGCGGGTGGTCGAGCACATGGTCGACACCGTGCTCTATTTCGAGGGCGAGCGCGGCCACCAGTTCCGCATCCTGCGCGCGGTCAAGAACCGCTTCGGCCCCTCGGGCGAGATCGGGGTGTTCGAGATGACCGGCGCGGGGCTGGCCGAGGTCACCAACCCCTCGGCGCTGTTCCTGTCCGAACGCGGCCAGCCGGTCGCCGGCAGCGCCGTCTTTGCCGGGATCGAGGGCACCCGGCCGGTGCTGACCGAGGTGCAGGCGCTGGTCGCGCCCTCGACCCTCGCCTCGCCCCGCCGCACGGTGGTGGGGCTGGACGGGGGGCGGGTCTCGACCATCCTCGCGGTGCTCGAGGCGCGCTGCGCGGTGCCCTTCGCGGGGCTCGACGTGTTCCTGAACGTGGCGGGGGGGATGCGGGTCGCGGAACCCGCCGCGGACCTCGCCATCGCGGCGGCGCTGCTCAGCGCGCGCGAGGATCATCCGCTGCCGGCCGAGACTGTCTTTTTCGGCGAGATCAGCCTCTCGGGGGCGCTCAGGCCGGTGGGGCAGGCCGAAAACAGGTTGAAAGAAGCGCGGAAACTTGGTTTTTCCCACGCGATGCTGCCCGCGGTCCAGAAGGTCGAGGGCGGCGAGGGGCTGACACTCTCGCGGGTGGCTGACCTCACGAGTTTCACGGGCGAGACGTTCGGGGCCGGCTGACCCCACGCCGCCCCCAAAGCACGGGCCGCGCGGGCGGTCCGCATCGAGGGCGGAGACACATGGACGGATTCACCCTGATCGACGGCATCGTCGCCGCGATCATCATCCTGTCGGCCATCCTGGCCTATTCGCGCGGCTTCGTGCGCGAATCGCTGGCGATCCTGGGCTGGATCGGGGCCGCGGTGCTGGCCTTCATCTTCGCCCCGGCGGTGCGGCCGCTGATCGCCCAGATCCCCTATCTGAACAGCCTGATCGCCGGCAACTGCGAGCTGGGCACCATCGCCGGCTTCGCCGTGGTGTTCGCCCTCGCGCTGGTGCTGTTCTCGATCCTGACGCCGCTGTTCTCCTCGGTCGTTCAACGCTCTGCGCTGGGCGGGGTGGATCAGGGCATGGGCTTTCTGTTCGGCGTGGCGCGGGGCATCCTGCTCGTCGTGATCGCCTTCATCGTCTATGACCGGATCATGACGACCGAGCGGGTGGCGATGGTGGACCAGTCGCGCTCGGCGCAGGTGTTCCAGCAGATGAGCGGGCGGCTGAACCAGCAGATCCCGCAGGACGCGCCCGGCTGGCTGGCCGCGCGGTTCGAGCAGCTGGTGCGCGACTGCGGCCCGACCGCGACGGCCCCGGCCGCGGCGGGCACCTCGGCCGCGACCACCACGACGACGACCACGACCACCACGACTCCGGCGACCCCGGCCGCGCCGGCCAACTGACGGCGTTGCGCGCCCGCCCCGCGCGGCGGGCGTTGCGCCGGGCGTATGAACGGCGCGGGGCGGCACGGCGGAAATCCCCATTTTTGCCGGAAACGGCGATGCACGACCCGCGCGGGGTTCGTGCATCGTTCATGCGATGTTCATGCACAGTTCATGCGAACGATTTCGTCCGCCCCCTCCCCGCGCCCCGGCCCCCGCAACCGGGGGATGCGACGTCTCGCGGGCGGGGCGCCCTGACCCCGTGACTTTCCCGCGCCGAGTGCCTATCTCTGCCTCATCCCGACAGACCCTGTCCTGCCCTTCCCGACTCGGCCGCGCGTCCGGCCAGAAGCCCCGAGCCCCAGCCATGTCCCAGCAGCCTTTCCTCGCCGACCCCTTCGACAGCGACCGGCTGCACGAGGAATGCGGCGTCTTCGGCGTCAACGGCGTCGCCGAGGCGGCGAACTTCGTCGCGCTCGGGCTGCACGCGCTGCAGCACCGCGGGCAGGAGGCGGGCGGCATCGTCGCCTTCGAGCCCGACAAGGGGTTCAACAGCGCCCACCGCTTCGGCTACGTCCGCGACAACTTCACCAAGGCCTCGCTGATGGAGACGCTGCCGGGCGAGCTCGCCATCGGCCACGTCCGCTATTCGACCGCCGGCGCCAAGGGGCCGGCGATCCGCGACATCCAGCCCTTCTTCGGCGAATTCGCCATGGGCGGCTGTGCCATCGCCCACAACGGCAACATCACCAACGCGCTGGCGCTGCGCCGCGAGCTGATCGAGCGCGGCTCGATCTTCCAGTCCGGCTCGGACAGCGAGTGCATCATCCACCTCATGGCGCGGTCGATCCAGCGCAACATCCCCGAACGGATGAAGGACGCGCTGCGCCGGGTCGAGGGCGCCTTCTCGGTCATCGCCATGACCCGCACCAAGCTGATCGGGGTCCGCGACGCGCTGGGCGTGCGCCCGCTGGTGCTGGGCCGTCTGGGCGAGGGCGCCTATGCGCTCGCCTCCGAGACCTGCGCGCTCGACATCATCGGGGCCGAGTTCGTGCGCGAGATCGAGCCGGGCGAAATGGTGGTGATCTCGAAGGGCAAGGTCGAGACCTCGCGCCCCTTCGGCCCCTCGACGGGGCGGTTCTGCATCTTCGAGCACGTCTATTTCAGCCGCCCCGATTCGATCATCGGCGGGCGCTCGGTCTACGAGACCCGCAGCCAGATCGGGGTGGAACTCGCCCGCGAGGCGCCGGTCGAGGCCGACCTCGTCTGCCCGGTCCCCGACTCGGGCACCCCCGCGGCGATCGGCTATGCGCGCGAAAGCGGCATCCCCTTCGGGATGGGGATCATCCGCAACCAGTACATGGGCCGGACCTTCATCGAGCCGACCGAGCAGATCCGCAACATGGGCGTCCGGCTCAAGCTGAACGTCAACCGGGCGCTGGTGCGCGGCAAGCGCGTGGTGCTGGTGGACGATTCGGTGGTGCGCGGCACGACGAGCCGCAAGATCAAGGACATGATCCTCGATGCGGGCGCGGCCGAGGTGCATTTCCGCATCGCCTCGCCCCCGACCGCCTGGCCCTGCTTCTACGGCGTGGACACGCCCGACCGCGACAAGCTGCTGGCCGCGCACATGACGCCTGACGAGATGCGCGAGTGGATCGGGGTGGACAGCCTCGCCTTCGTCTCGCTCGACGGGCTTTACCGGGCGGTGGGCGAGGCCAGGGGGCGCGACGCCCGGGCGCCGCAGTATTGCGATGCGTGTTTCTCGGGCGACTATCCGGTGGCGCCGTTCGACCAGCTCGAGCGCGGGTTCCGCATGAAGCAGGACCCGATGTCGGGCGATTGCGAGGCGGAGGAGGACCAGTCGGGCTATGAGCCGCTGGACCACACGCTCAGCCCCAACAGCGCCACCCGCGCCGCCGAATAGGCCCCCTCAGCGCGACCAGTCGAGGACGGCGGTGGCCACGCCCCCGGCGATGCCGGTGGTCAGCCGCGCGCCGGACTGCTCGGCCAGCTTGGCGGCGATGGTCAGGCCGAGGCCGGTCCCCTCGGACGCCGGGTCGCGGTCGAGCCGGCCCATGCGGAACCGCGCCCCGGGCCCGACCGGGTTGGTGACCGTCAGCCGCGGTCCCGCCGCGAGCGTGACCCGGACCGGGCCGGTCCCGTGGCGCAGCGCGTTCTCGGCCAGGTTGCGGATCAGGATGGCGATGCCGTCGGCGTCGCCCTCGACCACCGCGGTCTCGAGGTCGCCGTCGTCGTAGCCGAGCGGCCGCCCCGCCAGCACCGGCAGGTCGTCGAGCGCCAGCGGCACCAGCGCCGCGAGGTCCACCGGCCCGCGCGCCAGCCCGATCCCCGATTCGGCGCGGGAAAGCTGCAACAGCCGCTCGGTCAGCGCGGTGATGCGGTCGAGCGCCGCGACGATCCGGCCGGCGTCGGCCGCGACCTCGGGGCGGCGGGCGAGCAGCTGCGCCTCGGCCCGCGCCGCGGCGACCGGGGTGCGCAGCTCGTGGGCGGCATGGGCGGCGAAGTCGCGCTCGGCCGTCATCAGCCCCTGGATGCGGGCGAGGTAGCGGTTGAGGTTGGCCGCCACCGGCGCCAGCTCGGCGGGCAGCCCGGCGCTGTCGAGCGGTGCGAGATCGGCCGCATCCCGCCCGGAGAGCGTCGCCGACAGCGCCGCCACGGGCCGGAGCGCCTGCCCCAGCGTGCGCCGCACCACCCACATCAGCGCCAACGCCACCGGCAGCATCGCGGCGAGGAGGCCGCGCAGGCTCTCGATCAGCTCGTGCCGGCGCAGCGCCAGCGGCTCGCCCAGTTCGAGGCGGCGGCCGTCTTGCAGCGTGACCCCGGCCACCACCCAGCCGCCGCGCCGGGTGATCTCGGCCTTGCCGGGGGGCGTGGCGGGGGGCGTGGCGGGGCCGGGCGCGGGCGGCCACGGCGGCGCGGGCGGCCCCGCCGGCCGGGGCGCTGCCCCGGACCCCGGGATATTTGCGGGCAAGGAAGAGGGGGGGATCAGGGCGAGGATGCGGTCGTCGCTGGGCAGCGCCGGCAGCGCCGCGCCATTGGCCGCCATCGCCGCGAGGAGTTGCGCCTCGCGCCCGAGCGCGTCGTCCAGCGTCTCGCCCGTCTCGTGGTCGAGGACGGCGATGGCCACCGCCACCGCGAGCAGCCAGCCCGCGCCGGTCAGCGCCAGCACCCTGAGCGAGAGCCGCCGGGTCAGGCTGTAGCCGGCCGGCGCGCGGGGCGGGGCCGAAGCGTGAGGCATGGCGGGGGGCATGGCTGGGGCGCTCACGGGATCAGGTAGCCGAGGCCGCGGCGCGTCTCGATCACCCCCTGCCCCAGCTTGCGGCGCAGGCGGCTGACGTAGACCTCGACGGCGTTGCCCTCGATCTCGGCGTCGAAGGCGAAGAGCGCGTCCTCGAGCGCGGGCTTGCCCAGCACCCGGCCGCGGGCGCCGAGCAGCGTGTCGAAGAGCGCCCATTCGCGCTGGGTCAGGCGCACCTCGGCGCCGCCGGCGTGGACCCGGCGGCGGGCGCGGTCGACGGTGACGCCGCCGAGGTCGATGACGGTCGCCGGGCTGTCCTGCCCGCGCCGGGCATTGGCGCGGATGCGGGCGGCGAGCTCCTCGAGGTCGTAGGGCTTGACGACGTAGTCGTCGGCGCCCGCGTCGAGGCCCGCGATGCGGTCGCTGATCTGGTCGCGGGCGGTGGCGATGACGATCGGCGTACGGTCCTGGGCCGCGCGGCGGGCGCGCAGGAACCCCAGCCCCGAGCCGTCCGGCAGCCCGAGGTCGAGCAGGATCAGCGCGTATTCGGCGACCGCCACGGCATCCTCGGCCTCGGCCAGGGTGGCCGCGCGGTCCACGGCATGGCCCTGCGCGGTCAGGTGGCGGGCCACGGCCTCGGCCAGGGGCGCGCTGTCCTCGACGATCAGAAGGCGCATGGGGGGTCCTTTCGGCGGGGATCGGGCTGGGTTGCGGCGGGGGCATCCTGCCCCGCGCATCCTGCATGGCGTCGCAAGCTGACCGCAAGCTGACCGGGGCAAACACCCCCCATCGCAACTGCATCTTCACGGGAGACATCCGATGCGTCTGACGATTGCCGCCGCCGCCCTGATGGGCCTGACCGCCCTGACCCCCGCCTTCGCCGCCGAGGTCGAGTGCAAGCAGCCCGAAGCGAGCTGGAAGCCCGTCGAAGAGCTGAAGACCAAGCTGACCGCCGAGGGCTGGACGATCAAGAACGTCAAGACCGACGAGGGCTGCTACGAGGTCTATGCCACCGACAAGGACGGCAAGAAGGTCGAGGTCTACTTCGATCCGGTCACCTTCGAGCCGGTCGGCGAGGACAGCTGAGATGGCCGCCGCGACCACGCCGATGGTTCCCGTCTGGGACCGCTTCGTCCGGGTCTTTCACTGGTCGCTGGTGGGGCTGATCGCCGCGGCCTGGCTGACCGAGGACGCCAAGCGGGTCCACATCTCGATCGGTTACACGGTTCTGGCGCTGGTCGCGGCGCGCCTGGTCTGGGGCGTCGTCGGCAGCCGCCACGCGCGGTTCGCCGACTTCGTCGCAGGCCCGGCCCGGGTGCTCGGCTATCTGCGCGACCTCGTCCGTGGGCAGGAGCGCCGGTACCTGGGCAACAACCCCGCCGGCGGCGCGATGATCGTCGCGCTGCTGGCCACGATCCTCGTGACCTGCATCTCGGGCTGGCTGATGGGCACCGATCGGTTCTGGGGTTCGGAGCTGATGGAAGGCATCCACGAGACCGCCGCCACCCTGATCCTGGTGCTGGTGGCCGCCCACGTCGCCGGGGTAGTGTGGGAATCGCTGCACCACGGCGAAAACCTGGTGCGGGCCATGATCACGGGACGGAAACGCGCATGACGGAATACTCGCAGGACGCCTCGGCCCACCCCGAGGCGCCGCACATGATCAACCGGGCCAACTGGCTCAGGGCGGCGGTGCTGGGGGCGAACGACGGCATCGTCTCGGTCAGCGCGCTGATCGTGGGCGTGGCCGCCGCCGACCCCTCGCCGCAGGCGATCCTGATCGCCGGCGCCGCGGGGCTCGCCGCGGGCGCCATGTCGATGGCGGCGGGCGAGTATGTTTCGGTCTCGAGCCAGTCCGACATCGAGCGCGCCGACCTCGACCGTGAGCGCACGGCGCTGGCCGAGATGCCGGACCAGGAACTCGCCGAACTCGCCGCGATCTTCGAGAGCCGCGGGATGACCGCCGCCACCGCGCTGCAGGCGGCGCGCGAGGTGACGCTGCACGACGCGCTCGGCGCCCACGCGCGCGAGGAACTGGGGCTGCATGACGTGAACCAGGCCAATCCGCTGCAGGCGGCGCTGGCCTCGCTGGTGACCTTTGCCATTGCCGCGGCGGTGCCGCTGGCGGCGGCGGTGCTGGCGCCGGCCGGGATGGTGATCCCGGTGGTGCTGGTCGTGACGCTGGTCGCGCTGGCGATCCTCGGCGCGGTGGGGGCACGGGCCGGGGGCGCGCCGCTGTTGCCGGCGACGATCCGGGTGCTCGTCTGGGGCGCCTTCGCGATGGCCGTCACCATGGGGGTGGGCCGGATCTTCGGCATCTCGGCATGACCCTGCGCACGAGAGGGTGCCCGTGAAGGGGCTCGCCACCCGGGCCGGAATGCTGGTGCTGGCCGCGCTGATGCTGGCCGTGGGCTGGTTCGGCGGGCTCTACCAGTCGGGCAACTACCACGCCGTGCTGCCGGGCGAGCTCTACCGCTCGGCCCAGCTCAGCGGCGAGGAGCTGAGCGACCGGATCGCCCGCGACGGCATCCGCAGCGTGCTGAACCTGCGCGGCTCGAACCCCGGCGCGGCGTGGTACCCGCCCGAGGTCGCCGCCGCCTCGGCCGCAGGCGTGGCGCATTACGATGTGCCGCTGCTCTCGTCGCAGTCGCTGAGCCGGGCGGATGCCGAGCGGCTGGTGGCGCTGATGCGCGACGCGCCGAAGCCGCTGCTGGTCCATTGCGAGGGCGGGGCGGACCGCACCGGGCTGGCCACGGCGCTCTATCTCGCGGCGACCGGGCATCCGCTGGACCAGGCGGCGGGGCAGCTGTCGGCGCGCTACGGCTTCGTCGGGATCGAGGGGGTCACGCGGCCCTGGCCGATGTGGGAAAGCTGGGAACGGCTCGGCCCGGCGCTGGCGGGGTCGGCACAGGTCGGGGCGCACGGCGCCGACGTGGCGTCCTCCGAGCCAGCCGAGGGGGCCGCGGACCCCATCCCGGCGCCTGCGCCGCCCGCGGGCGGCGACGGGACGGGCGGGGCCTAGACCAGCGCCTCGATCAGCGCGCCATAACGACGCTCGGTCTCGGCCTGCGCCTCGGCCACGCCGGGCAGCGCCAGAAGCCGGGCGTATTCGGCGCGCAGCCGGTCGCCGTGGCGGGCCGCGAAGCCGGTGTCCTGCACCCGCAGCCGCGCCAGCCGGTCGAAATACAGCGTGTCGTGGCGGGTGTTCGCCTCGCTCACCGGCCGCGCGCCGCGGCCGCGCAACTGCCGCAGGCAATAGGCGGCGAGCGATTTCACCGCGTAGTGGTTGTAATGCGCGAGCCCGTGGCGGATGTCGGCCACCGGCAACCGGCGCAGGTTGCGCCACAGATGCGGGTCGTCGCCCGGCAGGGTGAACCGCGTCCCGTCCCCCCGCATCACCGTCAGCGGCGCCGCCCCGGAGTAGGCGGTGACGCTGTGGTTGTGGATGGCGCCGAACCGCTCGAGCCCGCGGGCCAGCGACTTGACCGGCGCGTTGTGGGCCGAGCGCGCGGCGGCGCGGCGGGTGAACTGCTCGGTGACGAGGCCCGGATGCCAGAGCGGATCCTCGGTCGAGCCGAAGGTGTGGGGGTTGAGGATGATGATGTCGGCATCCGCGCCCGCCGCGTCGGTCAGGTCCTGCACCCGGCCCGCGCCGGTGGTCACGTCGAGGAACTCGTCGGCGTCCAGCACCATGAGCCAGTCGGCGCGGTCGAGCCCGTGCGCCTTGCGCATCGCCGCATAGGCGGCGTGCTGGGGGATGTCGCGGGGCGCGAGGGTGCTGCGGTGGTGGGTGACGGCACCCGCCGCGTCGAGTGCGTCGAGCACGAGATCGGTCCCGTCGCGGCAGTCGTTCGAGGCGATGAACAGGCGGTCGAAGCCGATGGCGCGGTGATGGGCGACGTATTCGAGGACATAGGGCCCCTCGTCCCGCATCGACGAGAGCAGGACGTGGCCGAGCCCGCTCACGCGCCCGTCCCCGGTCGAGGGCCGGCGGGGCCGCGCGAGACGGGACGGGAAGGGCGGCGCATGGCGGTGGTCCGGCTGGGGGCGGGCGGGGTGGAGAGGGAGGTAAGCCCGGGTGGACGGCGGGGCAAGGGGCGGGCTAGTGCCTGGGGGTGAGGCGGATGACCAGTGGCGCACTCTTTCGCAACCCAGCGCCCCCTACCTCGCCCCTACAGTTCAGTCGGCGTCCGGAACGGCGTTCATCGAGGGCAGGCCGTGGGCGGGCGGCTTGAAGCGGGTGGATCGCGCCGGGGGACGGCAGAGCAAGCCCGCGGCCGGCAGCCGCCGAGACGCTGGCGTCGGGTTGTCGATGCTGACCCGCGCCCCGCTTAACGCGTCCGACCGGTTGATCGTCGACCCGGCAAGGACCCGCGGCGACACCCCGCCGGGAGGCGGGGGCACATGAGCTCATGCTAGGGGCAGGAGGCGGACAGCCGAAAGATGCCCGGGGGTGGCGCTACCCCCCCGCCCCTACCCCGCCACCACCGTCCAGTCGGCGTCGTAGCGGTATTCCTCGAGGTTCGGGCCGTCGCCGCAGCGGTCCACCACCGCGAACAGCCCCGGCTCGGCCAGCGGCGTCAGCACCCCGTGCCATGCCCCGCGCCGCAGGTTGATCCCCTGCCCCGGCGCGGTCAGGAACGCCTGCGGGCGGCCCGGCACGCCGCCCTCGTCGGGGGCCACGATGACCAGGAACGGGTGCTCGGTCATCGGCAGGAACGCCTGCGAGCCGAGCGGGTGGCGCTCGACCAGACGGAAGGCATAGGGCAGCGTCACCGCGCCCGAGCGGAAGAGCGACAGCCCGACCGGCTCGGCATCCAGCCGGGCACGGTCGTGCCAGCGCCCGCAGCGCCCCTCGTTGATGATCCGGTCGGGCGCGCCCGCGGTCTCGAGCACCTCGCCCCAGGGGGCGAAGGCGGCGGCGGTCAGCGGGGCGGCGCGGAGTGTGCGGTCGGGGGGCGTCATGCGCGGTCCTTGTCCATTCTTCGCCGAAACGAGAGGCTGAATGTCGTTTCGCAATATTGTCTGCCCGCCATCCTGCGGTATCACCGGACCAGATACCATGCTTGAACGGGGGGCTCATGCCCGGTTTTCTGACCACCCACGTGCTCGACACCGCCGGCGGACGCCCGGCGGCGGGGATGCGCATCACGCTCTACGCGCTCGACGGTGAGCGGCGGCAACTGGCCGAGGTCGTGACCAACGCCGACGGGCGCACCGACGGCCCGATCCTGCCCGAGGCCACCTTCCGCACCGGCCGCTACGAGCTGGTGTTCCACGTCGGCGACTGGCTGGACGCGCAGGGGCATCAGGCGGCCGGGCCGCGGTTCCTCGACGAGGTGCCGATCCGCTTCGGGATGGCCGAGGACGACCACTACCACGTCCCGCTGCTCGTCTCGCCCTACGGCTTCTCGACCTACCGGGGCAGCTGACGCATGGACCCCATCATCCTGCACGACTGGGCGGCGCTGGCGATCCGCTGGCTGCACGTCGTCACCGCCATCGCCTGGATCGGCTCGTCGTTCTACTTCATCGCGCTGGACCTGGGGCTGCAGAAGGCGCCCGGCCTGCCCGAGAACGCCCACGGCGAAGAGTGGCAGGTCCACGGCGGCGGCTTCTACCACATCACCAAGTACCTCGTGGCGCCGGCGCGGATGCCCGAGCACCTGACCTGGTTCAAGTGGGAGAGCTATGCCACCTGGCTGACCGGCCTCGCCATGCTCGCCGTGCTCTACTGGGCGCAGAGCGAGCTGTTCCTCATCGACCCCGCCAAGATGGAGCTGGCGCGCTGGCAGGCGATCGCGATCTCGGCCGGCTCGCTGGTCGTGGGCTGGGTGATCTATGACACGCTCTGCAAGAGCCGGCTGGGCGAGAACCCGACCACGCTCATGCTGCTGCTGTTCGTGCTGCTGGTGGCGATGGCCTGGGGCTATGATCAGGTGTTCACCGGGCGGGCCGCGCTGCTGCACCTCGGCGCCTTCACCGCGACGATCATGACCGCGAACGTGGCGATGGTCATCATGCCGAACCAGCGCATCGTCGTGCGCGACCTCAAGGCGGGGCGGCGGCCGGACCCGAAATACGGCAAGATCGCCAAGCTGCGCTCGACCCACAACAACTACCTGACGCTGCCGGTCGTGTTCCTGATGCTCTCGAACCACTACCCGCTGGCATTTGCGAGCCGCTACAACTGGCTGATCGCGGCGCTGGTGTTCCTGATGGGCGTCACCATCCGGCATTTCTTCAACACCAAGCACGCCCGCAAGCCGTGGCCGTGGTGGACCTGGGGGGTGACGGCGCTGCTGTTTGCCGCGGCCGTGTGGCTCTCGACGCTCGGCACCCAGCGGCTGCCCGACGAAGAGCGGCTGACGACCGCGCAGGCGCGGCTGATCGAGGACCCGCATTTCGACGACGTGCGCAACATCGTGCTGGGCCGCTGCTCGATGTGCCACGCCGAGACGCCCGGCTGGCCCGGCATCGCCACCGCGCCGCGCCGCATCGTGCTCGAGACGGACGCCCAGATCGCCCGGACCGCGCGGGACATCCTCACGCAGGCCGGGCTGACCGACGCCATGCCGCCCGCCAACGTGAGCTTCATGGAGCCCGCCGAGCGCGCCGTGATCCGCGCCTGGATCGACAGCGCCGGGCGGGGGTGAGCCAGCGGGCGCGCGCGGCCCTTGGCCCGTCGCGCGCCGGACTGGGGCGGCGCCTCTACGCCGCCCTCCCCGTCCATGGCGCGGGTGCCTCCGCTCAGATCAGAAAGAAACTGTCGCGGAACTCGTCGAGCGTGACCCCGGTCACGATCAGGTCGTTCGCCCCGGCTGCGTCCACCATGATGCCGTTGCCCCACACGCGGCAGGCGGCGAGCACGTCGGCGCGGCTGGCCAGACCCAGCGCGTCGGCGTCGAGCGCCACGCGATCGACGCCGTCCTGAAAGTCCAGCACCACGTCGCGCCCGCCGGTGAAGACAAAGCGGTCGGCCCCGGCCCCGCCGGTCAGCCGGTCGTCGCCCGCCCCGCCCGCCAGCGTGTCGTTGCCGCCGTTGCCCCAGAGCGTGTCGTTGCCCGCAAGCCCGTCGAGCCGGTTGGCGCCGCCGTTCCCGGCCAGCCGGTTGGCACCCGAATTGCCGGTCCCGGCAAGGTTCGCGGTCCCCTCGAGCGTCAGGTTCTCGAGATGCGCGCCGAGCGTCCAGCTGACCGTGCTGCGCACGCTGTCGGTGCCGCCGCCGGCGAGCTCCACCACCGTGTCCCCCTGCGTCACCACATAGCTGTCGTTGCCGCCCAGCCCGACCAGCCGGTCGCGCCCGAGGCCGCCGTTCAGCACGTTGGCGCCGTCCGTGCCGGTCAGCACGTTGTCGAGCGCGTTTCCGACGCCCCAGGCGGCCGCGCCGGTCAGGCTCAACCGCTCGATCCCGTCGCCGAGGCGATAGCCGGTGGCGGCGAAGACGTGGTCGGTGCCGGCGCCGGGCGCCTCGATCACAACGTCGCGGCTGTCGTCCACGATGTAGCGGTCGTTGCCGGCGCCGCCCTCCATCCGGTCCACGCCGGCGCCGCCGATCAGCAGGTCGTCGCCGCCGTTGCCGAGCAGCGTGTCCGCCCCGGTCAGCCCGATCAGCGTGTCGTTCCCGCCGCTGCCCGAGATCCGGTCGGCGCCGCGCAGCACGTCGCGCAGGATGCCCTCGATGTCGCCCTGGTCCATCATCTGGACGAAGCGATAGGCGTCGAGGTTCAGCCCCGTCGCCGTATAGGAGACCGCGCCCCCGACCGTCTGCGTCACGCTGGTCAGCTGGCCGTAGACGCCATAGGCGTCGAAGGTGAAATGCCCGCCGTAGCGGGTCACGACCTGCCCGGCGGTGATGGTGATGTGGGTGCTGCCGTACGAGGTCAGCGCCCCGTAGGAGATGCCGAGGTTGCTCATGTCCGCGGCCATGCGGATGTCGATGTTCGCCATGTGCGAGGGTACCTTTTAAGAACGCGCCGGGCGGCGCCGCGGGACCAGCGTTAGCACGCCGCCGGCACCGATCAAGCGCGCCCGTTGCCCGCTGCGTCACCGCGCCACGGGCAAGGCGCCGCGCCGTCAGGCCACCGCCCCCTTCAGCGCCTTCACGGCGAAGTCCACGAAGAGCCGCACCTTGGGGTCGAGGAACTCGCGGTGCGGGGTCAGCACCCCGAACTCGACCGGCAGCGGCGGGGTCTCGGGCAGCAGCTCGACCAGCCGCCCGGCGGCGAGGTCGTCCGCCACCTCGTAGCGCGGCCGGTTGGTGATCCCCGCCCCGGCCAGCGCCCAGTCGGTCAGCACCGAGCCGTCGTCGGTGTCGAACCCGCCCGCCACCATCAGCTTCACCGGCCCCGCCGGGGTGTCGAGCACCCAGTAATACTCGGGCGAGCGCGGAAAGCGCAGCAAGAGGCAGGTGTGGGCCTTGAGATCCTCGGGCGCCGTGGGCGTGCCGCGGGCGGCGAGATAGGCGGGGGCGGCCACCAGCACCCGCGGGCAGGGGCCGATCTTGCGGCGGATCAGGGCGGATTCCTCGGGGTGGCCGAGGTAGAAGGCGACGTCGATCCCCTCTTCGACCATGTTCACGGCGCGGTCCGAGAGGCGCAGGCGGACCTGCACCTCGGGGTTCTCGGCCACGAACCGCGGGACCAGCGGCGCGACCAGCCGCCGCCCCACAACCAGCGGCGCCACCACCCGGACGATGCCCTGCGGGGTGCCCGAGGCGGTGGCGACCGCGGCCTCGGCCTCGTCCAGCGTCGCCAGCACCCGGCGGGCGTTGTCGTAGAGCACGCGGCCGATCTCGGTCGGGGTCAGGGTCCGCGTGGTGCGGTTCAGCAGCCGCACCCCGAAGCGTTCCTCGAGGTCGCGGATGCGGGCCGAGGACGCCGCCGGCGACAGCCGCATGTCGCGCCCGCCCGCGGTGATCGAGCCGAGCTCGACCACGCGGACGAACACGCGCAGGCTCTCGAGGTAGGACATGGGGGCCTTTCTTTCGCCGGGGCGTAAACTGTTCACGCACGGACGGGGTTTCTGCAAGGGCGGGCTTGCCCCAGAATGGCCGCGGCAGCAGCATGGACCGATCATGGGCGACCCGATCCGCTTTCTTCTCAACGACACCGAGATCAGCCTGACCGAGGCGGCCCCGGGTGACACGCTTCTCGACTTCGTGCGTCTCGGGCGGCGGCTCACCGGCACCAAGGAGGGCTGCGCCGAGGGCGACTGCGGCGCCTGCACGGTGCTGGTCGGGCGGCTGACCGAGGGCGGGCTGGTCTATGAGCCGGTCAACGCCTGCATCCGCTTCCTCGCCGCCTGCCACCGCTGCCACGTCGTCACGGTCGAGCATCTGAAGGGCGCGGACGGCGGCCTGCATCCGGTGCAGGCGGCGATGGTCGAACATCACGGCAGCCAGTGCGGGTTCTGCACCCCGGGCTTCGTGATGGCGCTCTACGGGCTGTGGATGACCAACCCCGACCCCTCGGTGGTCGAGATCGAGACGGCGCTGCAAGGCAACCTCTGCCGCTGCACGGGCTACGCGCCGATCGTGCGGGCGGCGCAGGCGGCGGGCCGCGCGGGGGGCCAGCTGCAGGACGCGCTGGCGGTCGAGCGCGCCGCGGTCGGGGCGCGGCTGGCGGCGATCCCGCCGGGGGCCGAGGTCCAGCGCGGCGAGGCCCGCGCGGTGGTGCCCGCCGACACCGACGCGCTGGCGACGGAACTTGTTGCCCACCCCGAGGCGACGCTCGTCTCGGGCGCGACGGACGTGGGGCTGTGGGTGACGAAGCTGATGCGCCCGATCGCGCCCGGCATCTTCATCGGCCATCTGATGAAGGACATCGAGGAAACCGACGCCGACCTCCGCATCGGCGCGGGCGTGACCTATTCCGAGTTCGCCCCGGTGGTGCGGGCGCATTTCCCCGAGGTCGAGGATTACCTTCTGCGGATCGGCGGCTGGCAGATCCGCAACGCCGGCACGCTCGGCGGCAACATCGCCAACGGCTCGCCCATCGGCGAGATGCCGCCGCTGCTCATCGCGCTCGGGGCGCGGATCGTGCTGCGCCACGGGGACGCGCGGCGCGAGATGGCGCTCGAGGATTACTTCATCGACTACGGGCGTCAGGACCGCCGGCCGGGCGAGTTTCTGGAAACCATCATCATCCCGCGCAAGGGGGATGCGATCATCGCCGCCTACAAGCTGTCGAAGCGGGTGGCGGCGGACATCTCGGCCGTGGCGGCGGGCTTCCGCCTCACCGTCG
Organism: Paracoccus sanguinis; assembly: GCF_012689545.1. Lineage (NCBI taxonomy): Bacteria > Pseudomonadati > Pseudomonadota > Alphaproteobacteria > Rhodobacterales > Paracoccaceae > Paracoccus > Paracoccus sanguinis. The sequence goes on along the minus strand of NZ_CP051542.1, from coordinate 2,708,335 downwards.
CGGACGGGCGGATCACCAGCGCCCGGGTCGCCTTCGGGGGCATGGCGGGTGTGCCGAAGCGGGCCCGGGCGGCCGAGGCGGCGCTGGAAGGCGCGCCCTTCGCGGCCGAGAGTTTCGAGGCGGCGGCCGCGGCGGTGGCGGGCGATTTCACCCCGCTCAGCGATTTCCGCGCCTCGGTCGCCTATCGGCAGGCGGTGGCGGCCAATTTCTTCCGGCGGTTCTGGCTCGAGCAGGCGGGGATCGCGGTTCCGGTGCGGCTGGACCGCGCGGTGGCGGAGGCAGGATGATGGACCAGCGCACCCCTTATGCCGAGGTCACGGCCAGCCGCGACGTGCCGCACGAATCCGCCACGCTGCACGTCACCGGGCGGGCCGACTATACCGACGACCTGCCGATCCCCGAGGGCGCGCTGCATGCGGCCTTGGGGATCGGCACCGTGGCGCACGGCACGATCCGGCGCATGGACCTCGACGCGGTGCGGGCCGCGCCGGGGGTGGTGGGGGTGCTGACCGCCGCTGACATTCCGGGGCGCAACGACGTGAGCCCGATCGGCCGCGGCGACGACCCGATCCTCGCCGAGGGCCGGGTGATGTTCCACGGCCAGCCGGTCTTCGCGGTGATCGCCGAGACGCGCGAGGCCGCGCGCCGGGCCGCGACGCTGGCCGAGATCGACTATGACGACGCGCCCTTCGTTCTCGACCCGGTGCAGGCGCTGGCCGCAGGCGGCGCGCTCGCCGTCGAAGGGATGACGCTCAGGATCGGCGAGGCCGAGGCCGCGCTCGCCGCCGCGCCGCGCCACGCAGAAGGGCGGTTCGTGATCGGCGGGCAGGACCATTTCTACCTCGAGGGGCAGATCGCGCTCGCGATCCCCGGCGAGTGCGACGAGATGACCGTGTTCACCTCGACCCAGCACCCGACCGAGGTGCAGCACATGGTGGCGCACGCGCTGGACGTCGCGGCGCACGCGGTGGTGGTCAACGTCCGGCGGATGGGGGGCGGGTTCGGCGGCAAGGAAACGCAGATGAACCTGTTCTGCTGCATCGCCGCCATCGCCGCGCGGCGCTGGGGGCGGGCGGTCAAGCTGCGCCCCGACCGCGACGAGGACATGATCTCCACCGGGAAGCGGCACGACTTCGTCGTGGACTACCGCGTGGGCTTCGACGACGCGGGCCGCATCCTCGGCGTCGAGGGCGACTGGTACGCGCGCTGCGGGTTCTCGGCGGACCTGTCGCAGGCAGTGACGGACCGGGCGCTGTTTCACGCCGACAACGCCTATCGCTATCCGGCCGCGCGGCTGACCTCGCATCCGCTGCGCACCAACACCGTGTCGAACACCGCCTTCCGCGGCTTCGGCGGCCCGCAGGGGGTGATCGTCGCCGAGCGGATCATCGAGGACATCGCCTATGCCACCGGGCAGGACACGCTCGCCGTGCGCAAGGTGAACCTCTACCGGAACGGCGACCTGACCCCCTATCACCAGGAGGTCGAGGACCAGATCCTGCCGCGCATCTTCGCCGAGCTCGAGGCGTCCTGCGACTATGACGCCCGCCGGCAGGGAGTGCTGGACTTCAATGCCCGCGCCGAGGCCGCCGGCAGCCCGATCCGGCGCGGCATCGCGCTGACGCCGGTGAAGTTCGGGATCAGCTTCACCGCCACGCATTTCAACCAGGCCGGGGCGCTGGTGCACCTCTATGCGGACGGCTCGATCCAGCTCAATCACGGCGGGACCGAGATGGGGCAAGGGCTACACACCAAGGTGGCGCAGGTCGTGGCCGAGACCTTCGGCGTCGATCTGGCGCTGGTTCGGGTGACCAAGACGACGACCGAGAAGGTGCCGAACACCTCGGCCACGGCGGCCTCCTCGGGGACCGACCTGAACGGCATGGCGGCGCTGGACGCGGCGGGCAAGATCAAGCGGCGGCTGGCCGAGTTCCTGGGCCGCGCCAAGGGTGTTGCGCCCGAGGCGGTGCGGTTCGAGGGCGGCGAGGTCATCGCCGGGGAGGAGCGGACGCCCTTCGCCGAGCTGGCGCAGATGGCCTATCTCGCCCGCGTGCCGCTGTCGGCGACGGGGTTCTATGCGACGCCGAAGATCCACTGGGACCGCAAGGCCGGGCGCGGGCGGCCGTTTTATTACTACGCCTATGGCGCGGCCTGCGCCGAGGTGGCGGTGGACACGCTGACCGGGGAATACGTGATCGAGCGCGCGGACGTGCTGCACGACGTGGGCCGCTCGATCAACCCGGCGATCGACGTGGGCCAGGTCGAGGGGGCCTTCGTGCAGGGCACCGGCTGGCTGACGAGCGAGGAGCTGGTCTGGGACGACACCGGGCGGCTGAGGACGCACGCGCCCTCGACCTACAAGATCCCGCTCGCCTCGGACCGGCCCAAGGTCTTCAACGTGGCGCTGGCCGACTGGTCCGAAAACCGCGAGCCGACCGTGCGCCGGTCCAAGGCGGTGGGCGAGCCGCCGTTCATGCTGGGGATCTCGGTGTTCGAGGCCATTGGCCATGCGGTCGCCTCGGTCGCGGGCTACCGCGTGGCGCCGCGGCTGGATGCCCCGGCGACGCCAGAGCGGGTGCTGATGGCCGTGGCGCGGCTCAGGGGCGCGGCATGACCCGCGGGGCGCGCAGGGGGACCGGTGCCGCGGGGGATGCGGGCCGGACCGACGCCATCCGGGTGCGGGTGGCGCAGGTGCGCGGCTCGGCCCCGCGCGAGGTCGGGGCCGAGATGATCGTCACCGCCGACGCGGTCACCGGGTCGATCGGCGGCGGGGCGCTGGAATACATGGCGATGGACCGCGCGCGGGCGATGCTGGCCAAGGGCGAGCGTGAGGCCACGATGGACGTGCCGCTCGGCCCCGAGATCGGCCAGTGCTGCGGCGGGCGGGTGGCGCTGAGCCTCGACCGCGCGCCCGCGACGGTGCCGCCGCCCGGGCCCGAGGTGCTGGTCTTCGGCGCGGGCCACGTCGGGCGGGCGCTCGCACGCGCCTTGACCCCCCTGCCCGTCCGGGTGCGGCTGATCGACAGCCGGGCCGAGGAACTCGCGCAGGCCGGCTGCGTCCCCCAGACCCTGACCGCGCTGCCCGAGGCCGAGGTGCGCCGCGCGGCCCCGGGCGCGGCCTTCGTCATCGTCACCCACGATCACGCGCTGGATTTCCTGATCGCGGTCGAGGCGCTGGCGCGCGCGGATGCGGGCTATGTGGGCATGATCGGCAGCGCCTCGAAACGCGCGGCCTTCCTGCGCCACGCCGCGCGGGCCGGGGTGGACGCGGGGCGGCTGACCTGCCCCATCGCCGCCCACGCCCCCCGCGACAAGCGCCCCGCGGTGATCGCTGCCTTCGCCGCGGCCGAGATCATGGCCGCGCTCATGACCCACGCGCGCGTGCCCGCATGAGCGAGACGCTGATCCGCGGCCGGGTGCTCGGCTTTCACGCCGACCCCGAGGAGGTGGCAGACGCTTACCTCTACCTCGAGGACGGCGCGGTGCTGGTCCGCGACGGGCGCATCGCCGCGGTGGGCGACGGTGCGGCGCTGTCCCGCGCCCATCCCGAGGCGCGCGAGATCGACCACCGCCCGCACCTGATCCTGCCCGGCTTCATCGACCCGCATATCCACTTCCCGCAAGGGCAGGTCGTGGCGAGCTACGCCGCGGCCCTGCTCGACTGGCTGAACGACCACACCTTCCCCGCCGAGGCGGCCTTTGCCGACCCGGCCCACGCGGCGCGGATGGCCGAGGCGTTCCTCGACCTGCTGCTCGCGCATGGCACGACCACCGCCTGCGCCTTCGGATCGGTCCATCCGGGGTCGATCGACGCGCTGTTCGCCGCCGCCGAGGCGCGGGGCATGGCGATGCTGGGCGGCAAGGTGATGATGGACCGCAACGCTGCGCCGGCGGTCCACGACACGGCGCAAGCCTCGTATGACGACAGCCGGGCGCTGATCGCCCGCTGGGCCGGGCGCGGGCGGCTGACCTGTGCCATCACGCCGCGCTTCGCGATCACCTCGAGCCCCGAACAGCTCGACGCGGCCGGGGCGCTGGCGGCCGAGTTTCCCGATCTGCCGATCCAGACCCATCTGAGCGAGAACCGGGCCGAGATCGACTTTACGCTGAGCCTCTATCCCGAGGCGCGCGACTACCTCGACATCTACGACCGCTTCGGGCTTCTGGGGTCGCGCAGCCTGATGGGCCACGCGATCCACCTGACCCCGCGCGAGATCGCGCGGATGGCCGAAACCGGCACGCGGGCGATCCATTGCCCGACCTCGAACCTGTTTCTTGGCTCGGGGCTCTTCGACCGCGCGGGCCTGCGGGCGGCGGGGATCGTGACCGGGGTGGCGACCGACATCGGCGGCGGCACCTCGTGGTCGATGCTCAGGACGCTGGACGAGGCCTACAAGGTCAGCCAGCTCCGCGGCGCGCGGCTGAACCCGCTGGCGGCGTTCCACTGGGCGACGCGCGGCAACGCGCTGGCGCTGGGGATGGCGGACCGGATCGGGACGCTGGCCGAGGGCTCGGACGCCGATCTGGTGGTGCTCGACGCCCGCGCGACCCCCGCCATGCGGCTCAGGGCCGAGCGGCTGCGGGGGCTCGAGGACGAGCTGTTCCTGCTGCAGACGCTGGGGGACGACCGGGCGGTGGTCGAGACCTACGTCGCCGGTCGGCCGGCCAAGTCCACCGCGGCCTGACCCCCGCTTCGGCCGGAACGGCGGCGGCGGCGGCGCTTTGCCCGGCGCCGCCCGAAAATCGGGCAGAGCGCCGGGTTTACAAGCGGAATCCGGCAGCTAACGTAACGTCCATTCGCCACCTGCGCGCCCCGGACAGCCTGCCGGGCGCCATCACCAAGGGATCCTTCATGAGCGCCGTCCTCACCGCCCCGCCCGCCGCCTCGTTCCGCGATTCGGTGGACCGGATGTTCACCGAGGCCGCCCAGCTCATGGACCTGCCCCCGGGGCTCGAAGAGAAGATCCGGGTCTGCAACTCGACCTATGTCGTCCGCTTCGGCGTCCGGCTGCGGGGCGAGATCCACACCTTCACCGGCTACCGCGCCGTCCACTCGGAACATCAGGAGCCGGTCAAGGGCGGCATCCGCTATGCGCTCAACGTGGACCAGGACGAGGTCGAGGCGCTGGCCGCGCTGATGAGCTACAAATGCGCGCTGGTCGAGCTGCCGTTCGGCGGCTCGAAGGGCGGGCTGACCATCGACCCGCGCGCCTGGGACGAGGACGAGCTGGAAAAGATCACCCGCCGCTTCACCTATGAGCTGAGCCGGCGGCGGCTGATCTCGCCCGCGCAGAACGTCCCCGCCCCCGACATGGGCACCGGCGAGCGCGAGATGGCGTGGATGGCCGACGCCTACAAGCGGCTTCACCCCGAGGACATCGACGCGCGCGCCTGCGTCACCGGCAAGCCGATCAGCTTCGGCGGCATCGCCGGGCGGATCGAGGCGACCGGGCGCGGCGTGCAATACGCGCTGCGCGAGGTGTTCCGCACCCCCTCGGTCCTGACCCGTGCGGGGCTGTCGGGCACGCTCGACGGCAAGCGGATCGTGGTGCAGGGCCTGGGCAACGTGGGCTTCCACGCGGCGCAGTTCCTGTCCACCGAGGACGGCGCGCGGATCGTCGCGGTGGCCGAGCGCGACGGCGCGGTTATGAACCCCGCGGGGCTCAACATTCTCGAGCTGCAGGCGCACATGAAATCGACCGGCGGGGTCCGCGACTTCCCCGGCGCGACCTTCGAGCCCGACTCGGCCAAGGCGCTGGAGCTTGACTGCGACATCCTCATCCCCGCGGCGCTCGAGGGCGCGATTCACCGCGGCAACGCCGAGGGCATCCGCGCCCCCCTCATCGTCGAGGCCGCGAACGGCCCGATCACCGCCGAGGCCGACGCGATCCTGCGCGCCCGTGGCGTGGTCATCGTCCCCGATCTCTACGCCAACGCGGGCGGCGTCACGGTCAGCTACTTCGAGTGGGTCAAGAACCTCGGTCACATCAGCTTCGGCCGGATGGAACGCCGGCAGGAGGAGGCCCGCCACCGCATCCTCGTCGAAGAGCTCGAGCGGCTGTCGGCCGACGAGGGGCTGGGCTGGACCCTGTCCGAGGGGTTCAAGCAGAAATACCTGCGCGGCGCCGACGAGCTCGAGCTGGTGCGCTCGGGGCTGGACGACACCATGCGGGGGGCGCTGCAGAACATGGTCGCGGTGCTTGAAAGCAACGACAAGGTGCCGGACCTGCGGACCGCGGGCTATATGGTGGCGATCTCGCGCATCGCCGCGAGCTATCGCGCGCTGGGGCTCTAGGGTCGCGATGGCGCTGGATGCGGGGGTGACGATCCGCGAGGCGGGACCGGCGGATGCCGGGGCGATCGCCGCGATCTACAACGACGCGGTGACGGGGACGACGGCGGTCTGGAACCTGACCCCCGTCGACGCCGCCAACCGCGCCGCGTGGATGGCGGCGCGGCAGGCGGCGGGCTATCCGGTGTTCGTCGCCACCGGCGCCGAGGGCGCGGTGCTGGGCTACGCGAGCTTCGGCGACTGGCGGGCCTTCGACGGCTACCGCTTCACCGTCGAGCATTCCGTCTATGTCCGGGCGGACGTGCGCGGCGGCGGCATTGGGGCGGCCCTGCTCACCGCGCTCATCGACCGGGCGCGGGCGCTGGGCAAGCACGTCATGGTGGCCGGGATCGCGGCCGAGAACACCGGCTCGATCCGGCTGCACGAGCGGATGGGGTTCCGCCAGACCGGGCATCTGCCGCAGGTCGGGGCCAAGTTCGGGCGCTGGCTCGACCTCGCGTTCCTGCAGCTCGAGCTCGACGACCGGCCCGCGCCCGGTCCCGACCCCGCCCCCTGACGTGCCCCGGCCCGCCCGAGCCTTGCACCGGCGCCGCGGGCGGCTTATCTGACAGTTAACTGCTCGTTGGGGCGCCCCGCGCGGGGCTGAGATGTGCCAGGCACAGCACCCATCGAACCTGATCCGGGTCATGCCGGCGAAGGGAACGGGCCACGCCGCAGACCTCTCTGCGGTCCATTCCCCCGCACCGGACGACCCCACCTTGTGGGGACGACATGGCGATTGCGCTGACCATCGCGGGGTCGGACAGCGGCGGCGGAGCCGGCATTCAGGCTGACCTGAAAACCTTTTCCGCGCTCGGCGTCTACGGCGCCAGCGCCCTGACCGCGGTCACCGCCCAGAACACCCGCGCGGTGACGCGGATCGAGGGCGTGTCGCCGGCGATGATCAGGGCGCAGATCGCGGCGGTGCTGGACGACCTCGACGTGGCCGCGGTGAAGATCGGGATGCTCGGCACGGCCGAAGCGACCGAGGCGGTGGCCGACGCGCTCGACGGCTGCGCCGCACCCATCGTGCTCGACCCGGTGATGATCGCCAAGTCCGGCGACCGGCTGATCGACGCGCCGGCCATCGCGGCGATGATCGACCGGCTTCTGCCGATGGCCACGGTGCTGACCCCGAACCTGCCCGAGGCGGCGCGGCTTCTGGACCGGATGTTGGCGCAGGACGCCACCGAAACCGCCGCGCAGGGCGAGGCGCTGCGCGCCATGGGGCCGGCGTGGGTGCTGATGAAGGGCGGCCACGCCGAGGGCGACACGCTGACCGACCTGCTCACCGGCCCCGAGCCCCGGCGCTTCGCCGCCCCCCGGATCGCCACCCGCAACACCCACGGCACCGGCTGCACGCTCAGCGCTGCCATCGCGGCGGGCCTCGCCCAGGGCCTGAGCGTGCCCGAGGCGGTGGCCCGCGCCCACGGCTGGCTGCACCAGGCCATCGTCGCCGCCGACCGGCTGCGCGTCGGCTCGGGGCACGGGCCGGTGCATCACTTCCACGCCTGGTGGCCCGCATGAGCCGCGCAACGATCCTCGGCGCCGGGGTCATGGGCCTCTGCGTTGCGACCGAGCTGGCCCGGCGCGGTCATGCGGTGACGCTGGTGGACCCCGCGTCCGGCCCCGGTGGGCACGGCTGCTCGTGGTGGGCGGGCGGGATGCTCGCCCCCTTCTGCGAGTTCGAGAACGCCGAAGAGCCGGTTCTGCGCCACGGCCAGGCCGCCCTCGACTGGTGGGAGGCGAACGCCGGCGGCGTCACCCGCGCCGGAACGCTCGTGGTGGCGCTGGGGCGCGACCGGCGCGAGCTGGACCGCTTCGCCCGCCGGACCCACGCCTTTGACCTGCTCGACCCCGGCGCGATCGGCGCGCTCGAGCCCGACCTCGCCGGGCGGTTCGAGCGGGCGCTGTTCTTCTCGGGCGAGGCGCATCTCGACCCCCGCGCGGCGCTGGCCGCGCTGGTGGCGGGGCTGGCGGCGCAGGGCATCACCGTCCAGCCGACGCTGCCCGCCGATCCGGGGCAGATCATCGACTGCCGCGGGCTCGCCTCGCGCGACATCCTGCCCGACCTGCGCGGGGTGCGGGGCGAGATGCTGGTGCTGCGCTGCCCCGAGATCAGCCTTGCCCGGCCCGTGCGGCTTCTTCATCCGCGGGTGCCGATCTACCTCGTGCCGCGCGGCGACGGGGTGTTCATGATCGGCGCCACGATGATCGAGAGCGACCGCCGCGGCGTCGTCACCGCCCGCTCGGTGCTCGAACTGCTGAGCGCGGCCTTCGCGCTGCACCCGGCGTTCGGCGAGGCCGAGATCCTCGAGCTGGGGGCCGATGCGCGCCCGGCCTTCCCCGACAACCTGCCCCGGATCGGGCGGGCCACCCACCCTGACGGGGGCGAGAGGCTCTACGCCAACGGCCTCTACCGGCACGGCTACCTGCTGGCGCCCGCGGTCGCGGTGCAGCTGGCCGACCATTTCGAGACGGGCGCACAACCGGAGTTCTGGCATGAAACTGACGATCAACGGTGAGCCGCGCGAGATCGACGCCGCGACCGTGGCCGAGGCGCTCGCCGCCGAGGGGCTGGCCGAGGCGCGCGTCGCCACCGCGCTGAACGGCGCCTTCGTTCCGGCCGGCGCGCGGGCGGATACGGCGCTGTCGCCCGGCGACGCGCTGGAAATCGTCGCGCCGATGCAGGGGGGCTGAGATGGCGGTTTTCTATGGCACCGAGGTCGCCTCGCCGTTGATGCTGGGGACCGCGCAATACCCCTCGCCCGCGATCCTGGCCGAGGCGTTCCGCGCCTCGGGCGCCGGGGTCGCCACGGTCAGCCTGCGGCGCGAAGCGGGCGCGGGGCAGGATTTCCTGCGCCTGGTCGAGGGGCTGGGGGTGCGGCTGCTGCCCAACACCGCCGGCTGCCACACCGCGCGCGAGGCGATCACCACCGCGCAGATGGCGCGCGAACTTCTCGGCACCGACTGGATCAAGCTCGAGGTGATCGGGCACAGCGACCTGCTCTCCCCCGACGTCTTCGGGCTGGTCGAGGCGGCCCGCGCGCTCAGCGCCGAGGGGTTCAAGGTGTTCCCCTACTGCACCGAGGATCTGTCGGTCTGTGAGCGGCTGCTCGCCGCGGGCTGCGAGGTGCTGATGCCCTGGGGCGCGCCGATCGGCTCGGGCCTCGGGCTGGCGAACCCGCACGGGCTCAGGGCGCTGCGCGCGGCCTTCCCCGAGGTGCCGCTGGTGGTGGACGCGGGGATCGGCCTGCCGAGCCACGCGGCGGCGGCGATGGAGCTGGGGTTCGACGCGATCCTCCTGAACACCGCCGTGGCCCGTGCGGGCGACCCGGTGGCGATGGCCCGCGCCATGGCGCAGGCCGCCGAGGCCGGGCGCGCCGCCCACCTTGCCGACCCCATCGAGCCGCGCGACATGGCCACCCCCTCGACCCCGGTGATCGGCAAGGCGTTCCTCGCATGACCGCGCGCCCCGCCCCCCTCTTTCCCCCTTTATTTCCTGCGGAAATATCCCGCGGGGGTGCGGGGGCGCGAAGCCCCCGCTGCGGCGGCGACGAAAGGACCAGACCGTGACCCTGCCCCGGTTCTACCCGATCTTCGACAGCGCCGACTGGGTGGCGCGCGGGCTGGACAGCGGCGCGCGACTCATCCAGCTGCGGATCAAGGAAGCGGACGAGGCGGCGTTGCGCGCCGAGATCGCCCGCGCCCGCGACATGGCCCGCGCCAGGGGCGCGCTGCTGGTCGTCAATGACCACTGGCGCCTCGCCATCGACCTCGGCTGCGACTGGCTGCATCTGGGGCAGGAGGATCTGGACGACGCCGACCTGCCCGCGATCCGCCGCGCCGGGCTGCGGCTCGGCGTCTCGACCCATGACGAAGCCGAGCTGGACCGGGCGCTCGCCACGCGGCCCGACTACGTGGCGCTGGGGCCGGTCTGGCCCACGATCCTCAAGGCGATGAAATGGGCGCCGCAGGGGCTGGCGCGGGTGACCGCGTGGAAGGCCCGCACGGGCGACGTGCCGCTGGTGGCGATCGGCGGGCTCACGCCCGAGCGCGGGCGCGCGGCGCTGGCGGCCGGGGCGGACGTCGTCTCGGCGGTGACCGACATCACCCTGAACCCCGACCCCGAGGCGCGGATGCGCGAATGGCTGGACGCAACCGGCGAAGGGGCATCCGGCGCCGATGGGCATTCGGACCAGACAGACAGCGGAGGAGACACCGGCCGATGAGCGACCGCCACGCCCGCCAGATCGTCCTGCCCGAGGTCGGCGCCGCCGGCCAGGCGCGCATCGCCCGCGCGCATGTGCTGATCGTGGGCGCGGGCGGGCTCGGCTCGCCCGCGATCATGGCGCTGGCCGGGGCCGGGATCGGGTCGATGACCATCCTCGATCCCGACGTGGTCGAGACCGGCAACCTGCACCGCCAGCCGATCCATGCCGGCCGCGTCGGCTGGGGCAAGGCGCAGTCCGCGGCGGCCTTTGTCGCCGCCCTCGACGATGCGGTCGGCGTCAACGCGCGGGCCGAGCGGCTGACGCCCGCCAATGCGCCGGCGCTGGTGGCCGAGGCGCAGGTCGTGCTCGACAGCGCCGACAGCTTCGCGGTGAGCTATATCCTCTCGGACGCCTGCGCGGCGGCGGGGGTGCCGCTGATCTCGGCCTCGGCGCTGGGGATGGGCGGCTATGTCGGCGGGTTCTGCGGCGAGGCGCCCTCGCTGCGCGCCGTGTTCCCCGACCTGCCCGAGCGCGCCGCGACCTGCGCCTCGGCCGGGGTGCTCGGGCCGGTGGTGGCGATGCTGGGCGCGGCGCAGGCGCAGATGGCGCTGGCGGTGATCCTCGGGCTCGCGCCCTCGCCGCTGGGACAGCTCGTCACGCTGGGGGCGGGGCTGCGCTTCGGCGGGTTCCGCTTCGACGGCGCGCCGGAACCGGCGGACCCGCTGCGCTTCATCGACGCGGCCGACCTCGGGCCGGCGGATTTCGTCGTCGACCTGCGCGGGCCGGACGAGGCGCCCGTCCCCGTCTCGCCCGGCGCCCTGCGGGGCACCGCCGACGCGCCCCCCCTGCCGCCCGAGGCCCACGCCGGCCGCACCGTCTATGCCTGCCGCTCGGGCCTCAGGGCCTGGCGCGCCGCCCGCGCCGCCGCCGCCCGGCGGCCCGGGCTGCCCATCGTCCTCATCGCAACCGGAGACCCTGGATGACCCTGACCCGCACCCTCGCCGCCGCGGCCTTCGCGCTGCTGGCCCAGCCGGCGCTGGCCGCCGACAAGATGACGCTGATGCTGGACTGGTTCATCAACCCCGACCACGCGCCGATCATCCTCGCCCAGGACAAGGGCTATTTCGCCGACGCCGGGCTTGAGGTCGAGATCGTGGCCCCCGCCGACCCCGCCGACCCGCCCAAGCTGGTCGCCGCCGGCCGCGCCGATCTGGCGGTGAGCTATCAGCCGCAGCTGCACCTGCAGGTCCACGAGGGGCTGCCGCTGGTGCGCGTCGGCACACTGGTCGGCACGCCGCTCAACTGCCTGATGGTGCGCGAGGACGGCCCGGTGAAGACGCTCGCTGACCTCAAGGGGCGCAAGATCGGCTATTCGGTCTCGGGCGTCGAGCAGGCGGTGGTGGCGGCGCTGCTCAAGACCGCGGGGCTGACGATGGACGACGTCGAGATGGTCAACGTCAACTGGTCGCTCACCCCGGCGCTGATGTCGGGGCAGGTGGACGCCACCATCGGCGCCTATCGCAACTTCGAGCTGACGCAGATGCGGATCGCGGGCGGCACCGGCAAGTGCTTCTTCGTCGAGGAGAACGGCCTGCCCGCCTATGACGAGCTGATCTTCGTCGCCAACCGCGACACGCTGGACCGCGCACGGGTGAACCGCTTCCTCGGCGCCGTCGAGCGGGCGACGCAGTTCATGCTGAACCACCCCGACGAGGCGCGCGAGGTCTTTGCCGCCCACGCCCCCGACCTCAAGGACGAGCTGAACACCAAGGCCTGGGACGACACCTTCGGCCGCTTCGCCATCTCGCCCGCGGCGCTGGATCACGGCCGCTACGCGCGGTTCGAGGCGTTCCTGCACGACGCGGGCCTCGTCCCCGAGGTGCTGCCGGTCGACCGGCTGGCCGTCGACCCGGGGGCCGCGGAATGAGCGCGCTGCCCGAGGCGCACGCCTATGGCCGCGCCTTTGCGGCCTGGCGCGGGGCCTGCGCCGCGGACTGGCACGCCTATACCCACCACCCCTTCGTCGAGGGGATGCGCGACGGCACCCTGCCCCGGGCGGCGTTCCTGACCTATCTCGCGCAGGACTACCGCTTCCTGATCCACTTCAGCCGCGCCTGGGCGCTGGGGGTGGTCAAGGCCGGCACGCTCGAGGAGATGCGCGCCTGCTCGGCCACCGTGCACGCGCTGGTCGATGGCGAGATGGCGCTGCACGTCGGCATCTGCGCCGCGGCCGGGATCGACGCCGCCGCGCTCGAGGCGACGGTCGAGGCGCCCGAGAACCTCGCCTACACGCGCTACGTGCTCGAGGCGGGGTATTCGGGCGACTTCCTCGACCTGCTGGCGGCGCTCGCGCCCTGCGTGCTGGGCTATGGCGAGATCGGGCTGCGGCTCGCCGCGACGGCCGCGCCCGACACGCCCTATCGGGACTGGATCGAGACCTACGCCGGCGACGACTATCAGCAAACCTGCCGCGAGGTGGGGGCGCTGCTCGACGCGGCGCTGGCGCGGCGGCTGGGCGCGGCGCCCGAGGCGCTGCCGCGCTGGGGCGAACTCGCCGACCGTTTCGCCACCGCCACACGGCTTGAAGTGGCGTTCTGGGGCCTGGGCAGCGCATGATGGCGGCGGCCGGCACCCCCGGCGAGGACGTGCGCGCCCGGTCGATCCGGGTCGCGGGCGAGGTGCCGGGGTTGTTCGCGCCGCTGACGCTCGATCTGGCGCCGGGGCGGGTCACCTGCCTGCTCGGCGCTTCGGGGGTGGGCAAGTCCACGCTGCTGCGGCTTCTGGCCGGGCTGCCCACCGGCGTCGAGTTCCGGGGCACGGTCGAGACGGCGCCGGCGGCGCTGATGGGGCAGGATGCGGGGCTGTTCCCGTGGCTGACGCTGCGCGAGAACGTGGGCCTCGGGGCGCGGCTCAGGGGCGAGCGGGCGGACCCGGCCCGGATCGCGGCGCTGATCGCGGCCGTGGGGCTCGAGGGGTTCGAGGCGCGGCTGCCCGCCAACCTCTCGGGCGGGCAGCGCCAGCGCGTGGCGCTCGCGCGGACGCTGGCCGAGGACCGGCCGCTGGTGCTGCTGGACGAGCCGTTCTCGGCGCTCGACGCGCGGCTGCGGCTCGACATCGGGGCGATGGCGGTGCGGCTGCTCGCGGGCCGCACCGTGCTGATCGTGACCCATGACCCGGCCGAGGCGGCCCGGCTGGGCGACCGCATCCTCGTGCTGACGCCCGCGGGCCTGACCGCCCACCCGGCTCCCGCGGGGCCGGTGCCGCGGCCCCATGACGCGCCCGGCGTGCTCGCCGCGCAGGCGGCGCTGACCGACCGGCTGATCGCATGAGGGCGCTGGCGGGCATCGGGGTGGCGCTGCTGCTCTGGCAGGCGGCGGTCTGGCTGACCGGGCTGCCGCCCTACCTGCTGCCCGGCCCCGCGCGGGTCGCCGAGGCGCTGTGGGCCGGGCGCGCCGAGTTGTGGACCGCCGCCGGCTATACCGCCCGCGCGACGCTGGCGGGGCTCGCGCTCGGGACCGCGATCGGGGTCGCGGTGGCGCTGGCGATGGCCGCATGGCGGCCGGTGGGGCGGGCGCTCTCGCCGGTGCTGATCGTGAGCCAGGTCATCCCGGTCTTCGCGCTGGCCCCTATCCTGACCCTGTGGCTCGGCTTCGGACTGGCCCCCAAGGTCGCCATGGTGGTGCTGATCGTGTTCGTGCCGGTGGCGCAGGCGCTCTATGACGGGCTGATGGCGCCGCCGGCCGCGCAGATGGACGTGGCTCGCGTGATGGGCGCCGGTCGCTTCGCCATGCTGCGGCACCTGCGGCTGCCGGCGGCGCTGCCGCGGCTCGCCTCGGGGCTGCGGCTGGGGGCGATCTATGCGCCGGTCGGCGCGGTGATCGGCGAGTGGGTAGGCGGCGCCCGCGGCCTCGGGGCGCTGATGATCCAGGCCAACGGGCGGATGAAGACCGACCTGATGTTCGCCGCGCTGATCGTGGTCGTGGCGCTGTCGCTGGTGCTTTACACCGTGATCGACCGCGGGCTGGCGCGGGCTCTGGCGCGGCGCGGGTTCTAGGCCCGTCGCAGCGCCGCGGCGATCAGCGAGGGGATCGCGTCGGTGGTGCCGATGGCGGCGGTCAGGGGCCCGCGGTCGCCCCAGTCGGCGGGGATGTCGTCGGTGGTGTGGCTGCCATTGGTGGCAAAGAACGGCAGGCAGACCGCCGGGCCGTCCGGCGCCACGTCGGCGAGATGCGGCGGCTCTTCCAGAAACACCGTCAGCACCTGCGCGAAGCCGGGCGGCAGCGCGGCGGCAAAGGCGCGGGTGGCGTCGGCGGAGGCGCTCGACTTCGACGAGCCGTGGCCGACCACGACCAGCGTGGTCTCGGCCGGGTCCAGCCCGGCCGCCGCGGCGGCCGCGCGCGCGAGGTCGGCGCCCAGCGCCGGCAGCGCCGGGTCGAAGCCGAGCGGGGGCAGGACGGCGTAGCCCTCGACCCCCGCCGCGGTCAGGCGGCGCGGCATCTCGGAGTTGACGAACCAGCCGCCGGCCATGAACAGCGGATAGATCGCCCGCACACCCCTGAGCGCCGCGAGGCTGCGCGGGCAGGCGAGCGTCGCGCCCGCGACCGGGGCGCCGAGCCGCGCCGTCACCCGCGCGGCCAGCGCCTCGAGCTCGGGTTGGAGGACGCCGGGGTTGCCGGGCTGGCCGTGCGCCACCACCGCGAACTGCGGGTCGGTCACCGCGGGCGCCTCGCAGGTGCAGCCGGCGCAGCGGGGCGGCAGCGCGGTCATGCCGCGTCCTCGCGGAAGGCCGCGGCGAAGGCCTCGGGCATCGGGAACTCGGCCAGCGCACGTTCGCGGGCGGCGGGCGACATCTTGCGCGCGGTCTTCTGGACGATCCGCAGCAGCTGGTCGGGGTCCTGGGTGGTGGCGAAATCGCCGAGGTAGTGGCGGATGAAGGTGAAGCAGGCCACGTCCTCGAGCGCCTGCACCTCGGCGTCGCGCTTGATCCCCTCTTTCCGCAGCATCCGCCCGGCGGCCTCGACCTCGGGCTCGGGGTAGCCCGCGTCGCGCATCAGCCCCATCACCCGCTCGGCATGGCGGCGGCCCTGCTCGCGCCGCCAGGTCAGGTAGCCCTCGCGCCCCTCGGGGTAATCCTGCCGCGGCAGCGTCCAGCGCTCGATGTGCTGACCGCGGCAGGCGATGGCGAGCGCATCCGACGCCTCGGGGTAGAGCAGCGCCTGCTCGGCGGTCATCCGCTGGCCGTAGAGCAGCTCGACCGGGGCGCCGTCCTCACGCCGCGGGTCGGCGGCGTTGGCGGCGTCGATGGCGGCGAAGACCGCGTCGCGGCGGGGGGAGGGCGAGGTCATGGGCAGGTCCGGGTTGGGGTCGTCAGGCCCAAGGGATGCCACGGGCCCGGCCCGGGGTCCACCGCCCTGCCGCGCCCTGCCCTTGCCAACGCCGCCCCCCGCGCGGATACCCTGCGCCATGCTCGGTTTCGTCGCCCCCCGCCTCGTCCTGCTGTCGGTCCCCAAGACCGGCACCACGGCGCTCGAGGAGGCGCTGGCCCCCCATGCCCAGCTCGCGCTGCGCGGGCGGGCCGAGATCAAGCACCTGACGCTGGCGCAGTATCACGCCCGGATCGCGCCGATCCTGCGGGCCATCCCCGGCCCGCCCTTCCGCACCGTCGCGGTGATCCGCGAGCCGCAGTCGTGGCTCGACAGCTGGTATCGCTACCGGACCCGGCCGCAGCTTGCGGGGCGGCCGCGCTCGACCGCCGGGATCGGATTCGCGCAGTTCGTCGAGGAATACCTCGCCCCCGACCCGCGCCCAGCCCGCGCGGCGCTGGGGCGGCAATCGGGGTTCCTCGACCCCGGAAAGGGCGCGGGGGTGGACCTGCTCTTCCGGTACGAGGCGCTCGACGCGCTGGTGGCGTTCCTCGAGGGGGCGCTGAAGACCCGGCTTGCCCTGCCGCGGCGCA
Organism: Paracoccus sanguinis; assembly: GCF_012689545.1. Taxonomy (NCBI): domain Bacteria; kingdom Pseudomonadati; phylum Pseudomonadota; class Alphaproteobacteria; order Rhodobacterales; family Paracoccaceae; genus Paracoccus; species Paracoccus sanguinis. The sequence goes on along the minus strand of NZ_CP051542.1, from coordinate 2,691,834 downwards.
ATGTCTCGCCCCCCGGCGACACGGCGCTGCCGCCGGCGCTGGCCGCGCGGTTGCAGGCGGAACTGGCCGACGATTACGCGCTGTGGGACGGCGCGCTGGTCGCTCCGCCAGCCCCGTCAGCCCCGTAAAGCGCCCGCGCCCGGTCCTCGAAGGCGCGGACGATGCGCGACATCGCCTCGCCGAAGACGACGCCGATCACCCGGCGCAGGATGGCGTTGCGGAACTCGAAATCGACGAAGAAACGGACCTCGCAGCCGCCCTCGGGGCGGTCGGTGAACTGCCAGCCGGAATGCAGGTGGCTGAACGGGCCGTCCAGATAGCGCGTGTCGATGCGCTTTTCGGCCGGGAACAGCGTGACCCGGCTGCCGAAGCGTTCGCGGAACACCTTGAAGCTGATGACGAGGTCTGCCTCGATCACCTCGGACCCGTCCGGTCCGGGGCTGCGCGAGCGGATGCGGGCGGCGCTGTTCCACGGCAGGAACTGCGGATAGCTTTCCACATCGGCCGCGAGGTCATACATCTGCTGCGCCGACCACGGCAGGATTCGGGTTTCGGCGTGTTGCGGCACGGGCAGTCCTTCGCAGTCCGTCACGGGCGACGGCGGGGGCTGTCTAGCAGACCAGAAAGGCGGACGACAACATGATGTGGCTGCTCAGGGCGGTTCAGTGGGTCCGCAACCCGCCTTCGGGCGCGCAGGTGCGGGTGGTGGTGGCGATCGTGGCGGCGGTGATCCTGCTCGGCACGGTCGAGTGGATGGGCTGGTGGCCCGAGTGGGCGACGCTCGACGCCCGCAGCCACCGGATGCTGCGGCCCTGAGGCGGCTCAGCCGCCCAGCGGCACGCGGCGGATCAGGTGGAAGCGGCCCTCACCGTCCTCGCCCATCAGCGCCAGCGCGGTCAGCGGATGCGGGTCGGGCAGCAGCGGGGCAAGCCGCGGCGCGAGAGTGTCCATGACCCCGGCGGCCCCCTCGGGCGAGAGCGGGCCGGTCAGCGTCATGTGATGGCGGAAGCGGTCGAGCACCTGCGGATAGCCCCAGCGGTCGAGATAGGCGCGCCCGGTCGCGTCCAGACTGGCCGGGTCGCGGCGGGCGATCTCGGCCGGCGAGAGGGGGGCGCGGAAGCGGTCGAGGTCGGTCACGACGCGGGTCGCGAGCGCCGTCAGCGCGGGGGGCTGGGGGGCGGGGATCAGCGCCACGAAGCGTGTGTCGCCCCCGCCCAGCGCCGCCAGCGTCAGGCGCGGCAGCACGACCGGAGTGAGGGTGGCGCAGAGGGCGGCGAACGCCTCGGCCAGCGCGGCGGGGGTGGTGCCGTCAGCGAGGCGGAACGGCGCCTTGATCGTGGCGTGAAAGCCGTAGTGGCGGGGGACGGCGGTGATCGCCTCGCCTCCTACGGGGGGCAGCGGGACGCCGGCGATGGCGTCCCAGCCGAGCCACGCCGCACCGAACCGCGCCAACGGGTCAGGGCCGAGGTCGTAGATGGCGTAGCGTCGAAACTCCTGCATCATCCCCTCGCCGGCAGCCGATGGTCACTCCGTGTCAGCGCATCCATCGTCAGCATAGGAAAAGGGGCGCCCCGCAGGACGCCCCCTCATGTCGATCGCCGGGCGATCAGCCGTGGCGACGGAAGAAGTCGTTCATCTTCTCGTCAACCTCGGTCTTGGTCCAGCCATACTTCTCCTGAAGCTTGCCGGCCATCTTGTCGCGGTTGCCCTCGATCTGGGTGATCTCGTCGTCGGTGAGGTCGCCCCACTGCTCTTTCACCGAGCCTTTGAGCTGGTCCCACTTGCCCTGGATGATGTCCCAGTTCATGTCGCACACTCCATGTTGATGCGTCTGGGCTAACAACGTCGCGGGAAGGGGTTGGTTCCCCCCCACGCCACCCGGTCGCGCGGATCGGCGCCGTCCCGCACGGCTGTCAGATTGGCCAGCGCCCGCAGCGCCATGTCAGTGCGGACGGCCTCGGCGGCGGTGCCGAGATGGGGCAGCAGCACCACGTCCTCGCGCCGGGTGAGCGCCTCGGGCACCTCGGGCTCGCGCTCATAGACGTCGAGCCCGGCGCCACCGATCCGCCCCGCCGCGAGCGCCGCGATCAGCGCCGCCTCGTCCACCACGTCGCCGCGGGCGATGTTGACCAGGATCGCGCCGGGGCGCATCGCGGCCAGCTCGGGCGCGCCGATCAGGTGGTGGGTGGCCGCCCCGCCCGGCACGGCCAGCACGACGATGTCGGCGGCGCCGAGCAGTTCGGCCAGCGGCACCTGCCGCGCGGGGAACGGCAGGCCCCCGACGGTCGAGCGGTTGTGGAACAGCACCTCCATCCCGAAGCCCGCGTGGCAGCGCCGGGCGATGGCCTGGCCGATGCGGCCCATGCCGACGATGCCGACGGTGCGGCCGGTGACGTGCATCCCCAGCATCTGCGTCGGGTGCCAGCCGGTCCAGCGTCCGGCGCGGACCAGCCGCTCGCCCTCGCCCGCGCGGCGCGCGGTCATCAGGATCAGCGTGAGGGCGAGGTCGGCGGTCGCCTCGGTCACCACGCCGGGGGTGTTGGTGACGATGACGCCGGCGGCGCGGGCGGCGTCCACGTCGATATGGTTGTAGCCGGCGCCGAAGTTCGCCAGCACGAGGGCCCGCGGCGGGGCGGCGGCAAAGGCCGCGGCGGTGAAGCGGTCGCCCAGCGTCGGCATGATCGCGTCATGGGCCGAGAGCGCGGCGGCGGCCTCGGCCTCGGTCAGCGGCACGGTCGAGTCGCGGAAGGTGGCGTCGAAGGCTTCGGCGATGGCGGCCTCGGCCGCGGCGGTCATGCGGCGGGTGACGAGCAGGCGCATCAGAACATCCGCCCGCCGTTCGGAACCGGCTGGCCGGGGCCGATCAGCACCACCTCGCCCTCGGCGTCGGGCAGGCCGAGGACCAGCACCTCGGACAGGAACTTGCCGATCTGCCGGGGCGGGAAGTTGACCACCCCCAGCACCTGCCGCCCGACCAGCCCGGCGGGGTCGTAGTGGCGGGTGATCTGGGCCGAGCTGCGCCGCTCGCCCACGCCTGGGCCGAAGTCCACCCACAGCTTGATCGCGGGCTTGCGGGCCTCGGGGAAGGGCTCGGCGCGCAGGATCGTCCCGACGCGGATGTCCACGCGGGCGAAATCCTCCCACGCGATCGGGGCGGCGGGGCCGGCGTCGGGCGCGCCGCTCATGCGCCGAGCTCGCGGCCGCGGGCGGCGGCGGCGGCGACGGTGCGCCGCATCAGCGGCGGCAGGCCGTCGGCCGCGTCCATCAGATGCGCGAGGCCCGCGGCGGTGGTGCCGCCGGGCGAGGTCACCGCCTCGCGCAGCCGCGCCGGGTCCTCGTCCTCGGCCACGGCGAGCGCCCCAGCCCCGGCGACGGTCGCGCGGGCGAGTTCCAGCGCCAGCGCCGGCGGCAGCCCCTCGGCCGCACCGGCGGCGGCGAGCGCCTCGATCAGGTGGAAGACATAGGCGGGACCGGAGCCCGAGACGGCGGTGACGGCATCCATCTGCGCCTCGTCGTCCAGCCGCACGACCCGGCCCACGGCCGCCATCAGCGTCTCGGCCAGCGCCATCTCGGCCGCCCCGGCGCGGGCGTTGCCGACGATGGCGCTGATCCCCTGGCCGATGGCGGCAGGGGTGTTCGGCATGGCGCGCACGATGGCGGCGTCGGGGAAGGCCCGCTCATAGGCGGCCAGCGTCACGCCCGCGGCGACCGAGAGCACCAGCGTGTCCCCCTGCCCCGCCGCCGCGCGCTCGCTCAGCACCCCGCCCATCATCTGCGGCTTGACGGCCAGCACCAGCACCGCGGGGTCGTCGGGCAGCGGCCCCTCGGTCGCCACGCCGCGCTCGGCCAGCCACGCGGGCGCGTTCGGGTCGATCACCCGCACCGCCTCGGGCGCCAGCCCGCGCGCGAGCCAGCCCTTGAGCAGCGCGCCGCCCATCCGGCCGCAGCCGACGAGCACCAGCCCCCTGTCGTTGAGTTCCGCCAGTTCCATCCGCGCCCCCTTCCTGTTGTGCCGGCAGGGAAGCGGATCGCGCCTTGGGTGTCCAGAGGCAGGGGGGTGGTTCATCGTGCAGGGAGAAACGCTTGGACCCCAAGCGCCCGGCCTTCACGCGCCCCGATGGCCCCGCGCCTAGGCCCGGCCGTAGGCCTCGGCCAGCGCCACCTCCATCGCCGCCTGCGGCGTGGCGTCGCCCCAGCAGGCGAGCTGGAAGGCCGGGTAGAACCGCTCGCAGCCGTCCAGCGCGCTGCGGATCATGTGGTCGATCTGCTCGGGCGAGGCGACCATCTCGCCCGCCAGCACCAGCCCGTAGCGCCAGACCATCAGCCGTTGCGGCGCCCAGAAGGTGAAGCCGCCGTCCCACACCGCGTCGTTGGCCAGGTTCAGCACCTCGTAGAGCGCGCCGAGCCGCGCCTCGGGCGGGTCCATGTCGAAGCTGCAGACGAGGCGCAGCACCTCCTCGCGCGGGGACCAGGCGAGCGTCAGCGAGTAGCTGCGCCACTGGCCCTCAACCGTCAGGGCGATCTGGTCGTCGGCCATGCGGTCAAAGTCCCACGCGTGATGGGTGGCGACCGTCTCGGCGATGTCGATCGGGTGGATCTCCTCGCTGTGGATATACGTCTCCAGCTGCGCCATCTGCCTGTCCCTTGCCTCAGGTGGCGGGGTTTATCCCCAGCCCTTGGTTGCTGGCACCATACCGGGCGGTCTGGGGCCGGACTGCTACAAGATGTTGGTCAGGCCGAATCGCAGGATTTGTAAAGTGAATTCTGCATGACGGGCGCCCGCGCAGGCCCCGGTTTCGCCCGGCGGCGGTTGCATCGGCGGCCCGCGCTTGCCACATCCTTGGGCACGAGCAGTCAGGATGGCCAATGCAGCGCGTGACACTTCCCGAACGGCCCGGCTGGCGCGAGCGCGCGGCCGAGCTGGGCTTCACCTTCGCGGACATGGGCGGCGAGCCCTACTGGGACGAGACCTCGGCCTATCGCCTGACCCTGCGCCAGGTCGAGGATGACATCGAGGATCCCGCCACCGCGCTGCACGCCATGTGCCGCGAGGCGGTGGCCCACGCCGTCACCTCGGAGGAGTGGCTGACCCGGCTGGCCATCCCCCGCCCGCACTGGGATTTCGTCGAGCGGTCCTGGGCGAACGGCGAGCCCGAGCTCTACGGCCGCTTCGACCTCGCCTATGACGGCCGGGGTCCGGCGAAGCTGCTGGAATACAACGCCGACACGCCGACCTCGCTTTACGAGAGCGCGTCGTTCCAGTGGCTCTGGTTCGAGGAGAGCCGGGACGCCGGCGTGCTCGCTCCGCAGAGCGACCAGTTCAACCGCATCCACGAGGCGCTGGTCGAACGCTGGGCCGAGATCTGCGCCCCGGGCGAGGACGTCCATTTCGCCGCCGACCGCGACAACCCCGAGGATTATGCCACCGTCGAGGCGCTGGCCTGGGCCGCGCGCGAGGCGGGGCTGGGGGCGCATTTCACCGCGCTCAACGGCATCGGCATCACCGACGAGGGGCAGCTTGCGGACGAGGACGACCGGGTGATCGGCACGCTCTTCAAGCTCTACCCGTGGGAGGACATGCTGCGCGACGACTTTGCCGCGCATCTGCAGCCCTCGCAGACCCGCTTCATCGAGCCGCCGTGGAAGGCGGTGCTGTCGAACAAGGCGCTGCTGCCGCTGCTGTGGCACCTGTTCCCCGGCCACCCGAACCTGCTGCCCGCGTTCATGGCCGAGGATGTCGAGGCCGCGCGGCGCGGCGCGCCCACGCCCTTCGCCGCCGCCATCGCCGAGGCCGAGCCGCAGCTGGCGCGCGGCTTCGTGACCAAGCCGATCTTCTCGCGCGAGGGGTCCGGGGTCGTCATCACCGAGGCCGGGCGCGAGACCGGCCGCGCCCCAGACGACGCCTATTCGCACCACCCGCAGGTGGTGCAGGCGCTGGCGCCGCTGCCGGTCTTCGACGGGTTCCACCCGGTGCTCGGCGCGTGGATCGTGGGCGAGAGCTGCGCCGGGCTCGGGATCCGCGAGGACCGCGACCGGATCACCCACAACCTCTCGCGCTTCAAGCCGCATTTCATTCAAGGATGACGCCCATGCAAGTTCCGCCGTCCGCCCGCCCCTCGCCTGCCCCTGTCCCTACCGCGGACGCCACGCCGCGCCGGTCCAAGCGCTCGCGCCACGTGGCGCTGGTGCTCGCCGGGACGGCGGTGATGGCGCTGGCCGCCTGCGAGGATGACAAGGTGGATGCGCAGGCCTTCCCCGACGTGGAAAGCTGCATCGCCGCGGCCGAGCGTGACGGGCTGTGGTTCACCGCCGACGACTGCCGCACCCAGTTCGCCGCCGCCCAGAAGGAGCTGATCGAGACCGCGCCGCGCTACGAGTCGCGCGAGCTCTGCGAGCAGGAGCACGGCGCCGGCGCCTGCGGCCCGGACCCGGCCGCGGGCGGCCAGGCGGCGGGGGGCGAGGCTGCGGCCCAGCAGCAGGGCGGTGGGTTCAGCTTCATGCCGCTGCTGGTGGGCTACATGATGGGCTCGATGCTCAGCCGCGGCGGCGGGGTGTTCAGCCAGCCGATGGTGCGCACGCCGGGCGGGTTCTCGACGCCCTCGGGCAACCAGACCTTCGCCAGCAACAGCGGCGCGGGCAAGGTGCCGGCGACGACGTTCAACCGCGCGCCCTCGACCATCGGCAAGGCGCCGATGACCCGCGCGCAGGTCGCCCAGCGCGGCGGCTTCGGCGCCGCTGCCACTGCCCGGACCCCGACCGGCGGCACGAGCACCCGCAGCGTCGGGGGCTGAGCGGGGGCCGCTGGGGGGTCACCCAGCGCGGCGGCTTCTGCGCCGCCGTCATGGCGCTCACCCCGACCGGCGGCACCGGCACTAGCAGCGTTGGGGCCTGAGCACAGGCCTCGGCCGCGGATCGGGGGGGCATCGGCATGCTCACCCCGTCGGGCTTGGGGGGTCCTGCCCCTGCTGACGTCGTGCCGCTCATTCCGGCTTGGGGCGTCACGTCCGGGGCTTTAAGCCTGATCGCCTGTGAGCCGCTTGGCGCACCCACCGGAGGCGTTAGGCCATGCCCCCGGCGAGCTTCTGGCTCGGCAGCACAGCGGGCCGTCGCCCCCCCACCGGGCGGACCTCGGGGCACCCCTCCCCGTGGCCGTCAAGCCCGATGTCCGGCTGACCTCCGACCGCCCAGCCGGCGATCTTAAGAGCACGCACCCCTGCGGTTCTCGGGCCGCGCACCCCTCTATCCACGTTTTCGCGCTCCCCGACGCATGATACCCAGCCCCGGCAGAGCGCAAACCCTCGCCGCCACCCACACGCGTCCCACGCCCGCCCCGCCCCCCCTCCCCCCCCCCGGGTCTTGCACCCGCCGCGCCCGCGGCGCAGGGTCGCGGCGGCCCCCAAAGCGGGCTGCCTGTCGGAGAGCTGACCCATGACCCCGGACCGCCAGTCCGCCCGGATGCGCGAGATCTGCGCGCTCGCCCCCGTCGTCCCGGTCATCGTGATCCACGATGCCGCCCATGCCGCCCCGCTGGCGCGGGCGCTGGTCGCGGGCGGGCTGCCGGTGCTCGAGGTGACGCTGCGCACGCCGGCGGCGCTCGACGCGATCCGGGCCATGGCGCAGGTCAAGGGGGCGGTCGTGGGCGCGGGCACCGTGCTCAGCCCCGATGACATCCACCGCGCCCGCAGCGCCGGGGCGACCTTCGCCGTCTCGCCGGGGCTGACCGACACGCTGATCGCGCCCTGCGAAAGCTGCGCCCTGCCGCTGCTGCCGGGCGCAGCCACCGCCTCGGAAGCGATGCAGGCGCTTGAGGCGGGCTACCACATGCTCAAGTTCTTTCCCGCCGGTCCGGCGGGCGGGCCGGCCTATCTCAAGGCACTGGGCGGGCCGCTGCCCGGCATCGCCTTCTGCCCGACCGGCGGGGTCTCGGCCGAGAACGCCCGCGACTATCTGTCGCTGCCGAACGTGATCTGCGTCGGGGGCAGCTGGGTCGCGCCCGAGGCGATGATGCGGGCCGGCGACTGGGCCGGCATTGAGGCGCTGGCGCGGGCCGCGGCGGGGCTGTCGCGGTGACGGCCGAGGCCGCGGACACCCCCGCCAACGGCAGCCGTGCCTGGCGCAACGTCTGGGTGCTGATGGGCGCGCAGGCGCTGGTCGGAGCGCAGATGTCGATGGTGTTCATCACCGCCGGGCTGGCCGGCGCCATGATCGCCCCGAACCGCTGCCTCGCCACGCTGCCGGTGTCGATGGTGATGCTCGGCTCGGCGCTGTCGGCGCGGCCGCTGTCGGGCTTCATGACCCGGCACGGGCGGCGCGCGGGGTTCACCGTCGCCTGCACGATCGCCGCCGTGGGCGCGGCCATCGCCTTTGCCGGGCTCGAGACAGGCAGCTTCGTCGTCTTCACCCTCGGCTGCACGCTGATCGGCGTCTACATGTCCGCGCAGGGGTTCTATCGCTTCGCCGCCGCCGACGTGGCACCCGCGGCACTGCAGCCGCGGATGATCTCGCTGGTGCAGGCCGGCGGCCTCGCCTCGGCGCTGATCGGGCCGCAACTCGCCAAGGCCACCGCCGAGATGGGCGGCATCCCCTTCGCCATGACCTTCGCGGCCATCGTGGCGCTGAACATGGTCGGGCCGCTGATCTTCGCGCTGCTGCGCATCCCGGTCCTGCCCCGCCACGCGGCGCAGGCCGCGGGCGGGCGCACCTTGGGCGAGATGCTGCGCACGCCCGAGATCGCCGTGGCGATGATCTGCGCCATGGTCTCCTATGCGCTGATGAACCTGGTGATGACCTCGACGCCGCTGGCGATGGTCGGCTGTGGCTATCAGACGGCGGATGCGGCCAACGTCGTCTCGGTCCACATCGTCGCCATGTTCGCGCCGGCCTTCTTCACCGGGCATCTCATCAGCCGCTTCGGGGCGCGGACCATCGTCGCGGTCGGGCTGCTGATCCTTGCCGCCGCGGGGGCGGTGGCGCTGACGGGGGTCGAGATCGACCGCTTCTACCTCGCGCTGGCGCTGCTGGGGCTTGGCTGGAACTTCGGCTTCATCGGCGCGACGGCGATGCTGACCGCGGCCCATACCCCGGCCGAGCGCGGCCGCATCCAGGGGGTCAACGACGCGGTGGTGTTCGGCGGCGTGTTCCTTGCGTCGCTCTCGTCGGGCGGGCTGATGGGCTGCGCGGGCGGGACCGCGCAGGCCGGCTGGTCGGCGGTCAACATGGCGATGCTGCCGTTCCTGATCCTCGCCGGCGGGGCGCTGATCTGGCTGACCCTGCGCCCGCGCGAGACGCGGTGACGCCGGACCGGGGCGCTGCCCCGGCCCCCGGGGTAGTTGCGCCCGACAGAGGCCGGGCGGCGCCGCTCAGCCCGTCGCGGCGTCGATGATGGCGCCCGCGGCCTCGATGGTCGCGTCCAGCCGGGCGGCGAGCGCCTCGAGGCTCTCGGTGCCGGTCTCGCGCAGCAGGAACTCCTGCCCGCCGCGGCCGATCTGGTCCATGTCGAGCGGCCGGTCAGTGAGCAGCCGCCCCCCGGACTGAAGCGCCCAGAGGAACCGCCGCGCGTCGCCGAGCGTGCGGGCGTCCGCGGCCGAGACGAGGCCCGCGCGCTGGCCCGCGCGCAACTGCCCCACCGCACCGCGGGCCGGGGCGGCGGTCCTGAGCGCGAGCGACTGGGCGAAGAGCTCGATGTCCTGCAGCCGACCGCGGCCGACCTTCGCCTCCCACCGGCCGTCGGGCTGCTTGGCGGCAAAGACGCGCCGGCGCATGTCGGCCAGGTCGGGCACCACCGCATCGCGGGTGCCGCGCGCGGCCAGCACCTCGACCCGCAGCGCCTCGAGCCGGGCGGCGAGCGCCGGCGCCGTGCCGGGCGGCAGCGCGCCGGGGATCACCCCCACCACGCGGGCGCGGGTCAGGGCCAGATGCTCCCACGTCCAGGCCTCGTCCATCTGGTAGGCGCGGAACGACTCGATCGATGTGGCGACCGGCCCCTGCCGCCCCGAGGGGCGCAGCCGCATGTCGACCTCATAAAGCCGCCCCGCCGCGGTCGGCGCCGAGAGCGCGGTCAGCAGTGCCTGCGTCAGCCTCGCGTAATAGGGCCGGGTGGCGAGCGGCCGCGGCCCCTCGCTGCCCTCGGCCCCGGCGGGGTCGTAGATCACGATCAGGTCGAGGTCCGAGGCCGCGTTGAGCTGCCGCGCGCCGAGCGAGCCCATGCCCAGCACCGCCGCGCCGTGCCCCGGCGCCGGGCCGTGGCGGCGGGCGAACTCGGCCGCGACGACGGGGGCGAGCGAGGCCACCGCCGCATCGGCGATGTCGGCGTAGTGCTGGCCGGCCTCTTCGGCCTCGATGAGCCCGCGCAGGTGGTGGACGCCGACCCGGAACTGCCACTCATGCGCCCAGCGGCGGGCGGCGTCGAGCGCCCGCTCATACCCCCCCTGCGGGGCCGCGAGGGTCTGGTCGAGCAGCACCGCCAGCGCCTCGCGCAGCGCCTCGGCCCCCGGCCAGGGGGCGAAGAAGCTGCCGGCGAGGACCGCGTCCAGCACCTCGGGGTGGCGGGCGAGATGCGCGGCCAGCGCCGGCGAGGTGGCGCAGATGTCGCCCAGCAGGTCGATCAGCGAGGGGTTCGAATCGAACATCGAGAAGATCTGAACCCCGGCCGGCAACCCCTTGAGAAAGCGGTCGAACCTGTCGAGCGCCTCGCCCGGGTGGCCGGCCCGGAACAGCGCGGTCAGGATGCGCGGCTCGATGCGCGAGAAGATCTGCTGGGCGCGGGCCGAGCGCAGCGCGGGATAGGATCGCCACCCCTCGACCACCTCGGCCTGCGGGCCGGTCAGCTCGGGGCGCGGCTCGGACGCGGTGCCGCTGCCGGGGGTGAAGAAATCGCCGGTGAGGGTCTCGACCCGCGCCAGCCGCGCCTCGAGCCGGTCGGACCAGGCGTCGAGTTCGGTCTCGGCGTCGAGGTGGACGACCGGGGCCAGCCCCTCGCGGGTCGCGGGCAGGGTGTGGGTCTGCGCGTCGTTCACCATCTGGATGCGATGCTCGATGCGCCGGTGCTGGGCGTAGTGGTCGGTCAGCTCGGCCGCGACCTCGGCCGGGATCCAGCCCTTGGCGGCCAGCGCCGCGAGCGCGTCCACGGTGCGGCGCGGGCGCAGGTCGGGGTCGCGGCCGCCGGCGATGAGCTGGCGGGTCTGGGCGAAGAACTCGATCTCACGGATGCCGCCGCGGCCGAGCTTCATGTTCTGGCCCAAGGCCCGGATCTCGCCGTGCAGTCCCTTGTGGTCGCGGATGCGGCGGCGCATCTCGTGGGTGTCCTCGACGGTGGCGAAGTCGAGGTGGCGGCGCCAGACGAACGGCCTGAGCGCGGTCAGGAACCGCTCGCCCGCGCCGAGGTCGCCGGCGCAGGGGCGGGCCTTGATGTAGGCCGCGCGTTCCCAGCTGCGGCCCTCGGCCTCGTAGTAGCTGAGCGCGGCCGAGGCCGAGATGCAGACCGGGGTCACCGAGGCATCGGGGCGCAGCCGCAGGTCGGTGCGGAAGACATAGCCATGCGCGGTCGGGTCCGAGAGCGTGGCCGCCGCCTTCCGGGTGGCGCGGATGAGGCTGGCGCGGACCTCGTGCTGGTCCTCGGGCGCATAGGCCGCGTCGTCGTAAAGCACGATCAGGTCGATGTCGGAGGAATAGTTCAGCTCGCGCGCGCCCATCTTGCCCATCGCCAGCGCGAAGATGCCGCCCGCGACCGGCGCCGCGCCATCGCGGGGCTTCGGCAGCTTGCCGCGCCGGGCCTCGTCGGCGACATGGGCGGCGAGCGCGAGGTCGGTCGCCCGGTCGGCAAGGTCGGTCAGCGCCCCGGTCACCGCATCGAGATCCCAGACTCCGCCGAGATCGGCGAGCGCCGCGAATAGCGCGACGCGGCGCTTGGCCTGCCTGAGCGCCGGGCCGAGGTCGGCGGCGCTCAGCGCCTCCATCCCCGCGGTCTCGGCCGTGACCAGCGCCGCCGGGGTGGGGTCGGTGCCGAGCGTCGTGGCGAGCCACGCGGCCTCGCGCTCGATCAGCCCCGAGAGATAGGGCGAGGCCCCCGCCGCGCCGGTCACGAGGGCGCCGAGCGGCGGGGCGAGGCCGGGCAGCAGCGCCGCGGCCCTCGCGCCGCGGGCGGGGTCGGTCGGATGGGGCGTGCGGGTGATGCGGGCGGCGAAATCCATGCGCGCGACCCTAAGCGCCCGCGGCCCGCCGTCAACGGGATGAAAGGCGCGCAGGCGGGCGCCCGAGGGGGCATTCCAGCGCGGCGTCCCGGCGCGCGTCCGCGGCCGCTGCGCAATTCCCCGCTTGGCCTGCGATATTTCTGTTGCTAGGGTTCGCCAAGACGCCGATCGCAGGGCCCAGTATTGCCTCGCGCCCTACCCGCTCCGACAGCCCGAACCCGACGCCGCATGAACTGCCAGAACGTCGCCCCGCATGGTCCGTCGCCGGTTCCGGCCACCTGTCAGCCGGTGCGCTGATGCGTCACAGCCTGCCCTCGGCGCCGCAGTTCTACGTCACCGCCCCGCAGCCCTGCCCCTATCTGCACGGCCGGGCCGAGCGGAAGTTGTTCACCGCCCTGACCGGCGACCGCGCGCGCGAGCTGAACAACGCGCTGTCGCGGCAGGGCTTCCGCCGCTCGCAGAACGTGGTCTATCGGCCGAGCTGCGAAAGCTGCGTGGCCTGCATGTCGGCGCGCATCGGGGTGCGCGACTTCACCCCCTCGCGCAGCCAGCGCCGCGTGCTGCGGCGCAATGCCACGCTGCGCCGGGCCGCCACCAGCGCCTGGGCCACCGACGAGCAGTTCGAGCTGTTCCGCCGCTATCTCGACCACCGCCATGCCGACGGCGGCATGGCCGACATGGACATCTTCGAATTCGCGGCGATGATCGAGGAAACCCCGGTCCGCACCCGCGTCTTCGAGTATCGCGCCCCGCCCCCGCCGGGTGCGGCGCCGCGCGACGGCGACCTCGCGGCGGTGTGCCTGACCGACGTGCTCGATGACGGGCTGAGCCTCGTCTACAGCTTCTACGACCCGGCGCGCTCGTCCGACAGCTTGGGCGCGTGGATGATCCTCGACCACGTGGCGATGGCGCGCGAGGCGGGGCTTCCCTACGTCTACCTCGGCTACTGGGTGCCGGGCAGCCGCAAGATGGCCTACAAGGCCGGGTTCGACGCGCTCGAGATCTACAAGGGTGGCGTGTGGCAGGACATCGGCCACCCCGGCGACCACGAGGGCGAGACGCACCCGCTGGCCATCGACCCGATCGTCGAGCAGGTCGCGCGCATCCACCTGCCGAGCGACTGAGGCGGCCCCCCTCTTCTTTCTTGCCGAAATATCCTCCGGGGGTCCGGGGGTGGAAAACCCCCGGTCCGGCCGTGCCACCCGCGCGCTTTGCGAAATAATGTTGCGCGGCGACCGGGTGCGCGCGTCATTTTCCGCGCCGAGTCGCATTGACCCTCCCTGCCGGCGCCTCTAGTTTGCGGCGGCGCAGCAGGGGCCTTGCCGCTCTGCCGCAAATCCCTTGGTTGGAGTGCAGGATATGTCCCGAAGCATGACGGGTGCGAGAATGGTGGTCGAGGCGCTGAGGGATCAGGGCGTCGATACCGTATTCGGCTATCCCGGCGGCGCGGTCCTGCCGATCTACGACGAGATCTTCCAGCAGAACGACATCCAGCACATCCTCGTGCGCCACGAACAGGGCGCCGTGCACATGGCCGAGGGCTATGCCCGCTCGACCGGCAAGCCCGGCGTTGTGCTGGTGACCTCGGGGCCCGGCGCGACGAACGCCGTGACCGGGCTGACCGATGCGCTGCTCGATTCCATCCCGCTGGTGGTGCTGTCGGGTCAGGTGCCGACCTTCATGATCGGCACCGACGGCTTCCAGGAGGCGGACACCGTCGGCATCACCCGCCCCTGCACCAAGCACAACTGGCTGGTGAAAGAGACCGACGCGCTGGCCGAGACGATCCACAAGGCCTTCCACGTCGCCACCTCGGGCCGCCCCGGCCCGGTGCTGGTCGACATCCCCAAGGACGTGCAGTTCGCCGAAGGCCGCTACGTCGGGCCGAAGCAGGTCGAGGTGCCGCGCTACGCCCCGCCGCGCAAGGGCGACACGGCCGCGATCACCCGCCTGGTCGAGCTGATCGAGCGCGCCGAGCGCCCGGTCTTCTACACCGGCGGCGGGGTCATCAACTCGGGCGCAGCGGCGAGCCAGCTTCTGACCGAGCTGGTGGACGCGACCGGGTTCCCCTGCACCTCGACGCTGATGGGGCTGGGCGCCTATCCGGCCTCGGGCAAGTCGTGGCTCGGGATGCTCGGGATGCACGGGCTCTACGAGGCCAACATGGCCATGCACGACTGCGACCTGATGATCTGCGTCGGCGCCCGCTTCGACGACCGCATCACCGGGCGTGTGGCGGATTTCAGCCCCGGCTCGGTCAAGGCGCAGATCGACATCGACCCCTCGTCGATCAACAAGGTGATCCGCGTTGACGTGCCGATCGTCGGCGACGTGGGCCACGTGCTCGAGGATCTGCTGAAGATCTGGAAGTCGCGCGGCCGCAAGACCAACCCCGCCGTCCAGCAGTGGTGGGCGCAGATTGAGCAGTGGCGGGCGAAGAACTGCCTCGGCTACCGGCCCTCGGACAGCGTCATCAAGCCGCAGCACGCGATGGAGCGGCTGGAGGCGCTGACCGCCGGTCACGACCGTTACATCACCACCGAGGTCGGCCAGCACCAGATGTGGGCGGCGCAGTACCTGCATTTCGAGGGGCCGAACCGCTGGATGACGTCGGGCGGGCTGGGGACGATGGGCTACGGCCTGCCGGCCTCGATCGGGGTGCAGGTCGCGCACCCCGAGGCGCTGGTGATCAACGTGGCGGGCGACGCCTCGTGGCTGATGAACATGCAGGAGATGGGGACCGCGGTGCAGTTCCGCGCCCCCGTCAAGCAGTTCATCCTGAACAACGAGCGGCTGGGCATGGTGCGCCAGTGGCAGCAGCTTCTGCATGGCGAGCGCTACAGCCAGTCGTGGTCCGAAAGCCTGCCCGATTTCGTCAAGCTGGCCGAGGCCTTCGGCTGCAAGGGCCGGCAGGTCAGCGACCCGGCCGAGCTGGACGACGCGATCCGCGAGATGATCGCCTATGACGGGCCGTTCATCCTCGACGTGCTGGTCGAAAAGCACGAGAACTGCTTCCCGATGATCCCGTCGGGCAAGCCGCACAACGAGATGCTGCTGGGCGACATGGAGGCGGCCGAGGACATCGGCACCGCCATCCAGTCCGACGGCGCGGTTCTGGTCTGAGGGGGCGGTCATGTCGGCATTGAAGATCGAGCGCGGCGCATCCAGCCATTCGGCCTATGACCTGCGCGACTATCACGCGGCGGGCGAGGAGCGGCACACGCTCGCGGTGGTGGTGGACAACGAAAGCGGTGTCCTTGCGCGGGTCATCGGGCTGTTCTCGGGGCGCGGCTACAACATCGACAGCCTGACCGTGGCCGAGGTGGACCACACCGGCCACCGCTCGCGGATCACGCTGGTCACCCGCGGCACGCCTGCGGTGATCGAGCAGATCAAGGCGCAGCTTGGCCGGATCATCCCGGTCCACGAGGTCCACGACCTGACCGTCGAGGGCGCCTCGGTCGAGCGCGAGCTGGGGTTGTTCAAGGTCGCGGGCACCGGCGAGAAGCGGGTCGAGGCACTCAGGATCGGCGACATCTTCCGCGCCAACGTGGTCGATTCGACGCTCGAGAGCTTCGTGTTCGAGATCACCGGCACGTCGGAGAAGCTCGACGCCTTTGCCGAGCTGATGCGCCCGCTGGGACTGGCCGAAGTCGCCCGCACCGGCATCGCGGCGCTGGCGCGCGGGCGCTAAGTCACACCGACAGGCTGCTTTCCGGCCCTCCGGGCCGGTCGAGCAGTGCGGTCAGCCGACCGCGGCGAGCATGGGACGCCCCCTCGCCGGACGGGTCCGGGCCGTGAGACGTTCGGCGAGCCGCGTTTCTCCGCCCAGCATCCGCAGCGTCAGGATGCGGCGCAATTCGCCGTCGCAGGCCGTCGTGACCTCGACCGTTGCGCCCTGGTGGGGCCAGGGACCCGCGAGATCAAGCGCCGCCGGACCGGCCAGGTAGGCCAGCGCCCCGTGGTCCTCGCACCACACTACGGCCTGTCGACGACACGCCGAGCTCCACAGCACGATACCGAACAAAGCCTTATCCTTTCGCTGACGCGAGAAAATCTCTGAAATCCAATCTGGACGTGAAAACCGACAAACCGGCCGCAGAAAAAGCTGACGTCCCGGGACAGGGTGACCTTACGTCAACCCGTCACGACTAGAGGAACGGTTCCATCACGGTTCTGTCAAGAATGATCTGCGCGACTTACCGCCACGCGGTAGAAATTGTCGCCAGAATGTGGTCCCGCGAACGTCAGCGCGGCGACTTTGACCGCCGCGAGGGCCGCGCGGTTGCACAAAAATGAAGCGCCATGGGCCGCCGAAGGGCGAGCCCAGCGCAGCCCTCCGCGGTTACCCGCTCAGCGCGCCGCGCCCGAGGCCACGTCCGCCACCGCCTGCGCGACCCGCGCCTGGCGCTGCGCCCGCGAGGGGTGCGAGCCGAGGATCTTGTCGCCGGGATCGGGGATCCGGGCGAAGAACTGCGCCCCGCGGACCGGGTCATAGCCCGCGTTCAAGGCCACGATGGCGCCGAGGTAGTCGGCCTCGAGCTCCCACTCCTTCGAGTAGTAGCGCGCGCCGAACTGCGCCCCCATCTGCTGGGCCGCGCGGATCGAGGCCGGGTCGGCGCCCGAGGCGGCGGCGATGCCCGACAGGATCACCGCGCCCGCCGTGGCCGCCCCGCTTTTCTGGTCGATGTGGTTGAGGATGTGGTGCGACGCCTCGTGGCCGACCACGAACGCCAGCTCGTCGGTGTTCCGTGTCGCGGCGATCAGCGACAGGGTGAAGCCGATCACCGGGCGGCCGTTGCGGTCGAGGGTCTGGAAGGCGTTCGGCTCCATCCCCGGGCGGTCGTCCACGACGAACTGGAAGTCGCAGTTGATGGGCGCCCGGCGGCGCTGGACGCATTCGCGCTCGACCGCAGGCTCCATCGCGCGGATGACGCTGACAAAGGCCATCGCCGCGCCGCGCGCGGTGGGCGGCGTGTCGGTCCGGGTCGGCGCGGGCGCGGTGACGGGGGTGGGCGCCGGGGTGGGGGCCGGGCCGGGCGGCAGCGGCGCCCCCGCCGGGGTCACGGCGCAGCCCGCGAGCAGCGCCACGCCGGCCAGCGCCGGGACGAGACCCCGCCAGCCGCGGGACAGGGCCCCGGCAGCGGCCGTCGCCCGCCGATTCGTCTCGCCCCGCGGGGTCATCGCTGCCGTCATCGCCTGCACCTGTCCGTTCATGCGTCCGCACCGGCCCCGCCGCCTGACGGGCCGGCAGCCCCGACCCGCAGGCCGCCTGCCTGCCGTTCGCGCCAAGCTACAGCCCCGGCGAGGGGCCGCAAGTCCGCGGCTCTTGCCCCGGCCGCCGCCTCACGCGATTGTTGCCGGGGCGCATCGCTCCGGTCGTCCGCGTCCGGCGTTCGGCCCCTGCCCCGACCCCCAAGCCCGACCCTGAAGCCCGACCCTGAAGACCCGACCCGAAAGGACCCGTTCCCATGTTCACCATCGAGCACGAGTTCGACGCGACCGTCATCACCCTCGTCGATGAGGCCGACCCGGGCACGCGGCCGCTGAACGAGGACGTGGTGATCCTGACCTTCGACGACCGCGTGGTGGTCGAGCAGATGGAGCCGGGCGGCGACGGCGTGGCGCGCGTGGTCCTGACGCTGCGCCAACTTGACGAGTTGCGCGCGGCGCTGGACCTGCCCGAGGGGAACTATCGCCTGCAGCGCCAGCGCTGAGGGCGCCTCGGGTCAGTCGAGCCGGAACAGCTTGTCCCGTGACCCCGCCCCGCCCGCCAGCACCAGCCGGGTGGGCGCGACCCCCAGCGCCCCGGCCAGCAGGCGGCGCACGGCGTCGTTGGCCTTGCCGTCCGCGGGCGGCGCGGTGGTCCGCACCTGCACCCGCCCGCCCTCGTCCAGCGCCACCGCGTCGCGGCCGGCGCGCGGCGTCACCCGCACGGCGATGCGGGCGCCGCTGACGGCGAGATGCGAGAGATCGGGCAGGTCGCGGGCCATCGGCGCTCCGGTCTGATCCGACAGGCGATGCGGGGGGCGGGGCCGGTCGTCAAGCCCCGCGCGCCCGCTTTCCCCCGCCCCGCTGTTTCGCTAGGACAGGCGCGACGCCCGCGCGACGCCCGCGCCGGGCCCCGATTGCGGAGAGCGCCCATGCAGCACATCGACCCCCAGACGCTGTATTTCATGCGCCACCGCCGGTCGCACCCGCCGCGCACGCTGCTGGCCCCCGGCCCCGACCGGCACGAGTTGATGAACCTGCTGACGCTCGCGGCGCGCGTCCCGGACCACGGCAAGCTCGGCCCGTGGCGCTTCGTCGTGCTCGAGCGCGCGGCGCTCGACCGGCTCGCGCCCGCGCTGGCCGACCATGTCGCGGCGGCGGGCGGCGACGCGGCGGCGGTCGAAAAGGCGCGCTCGGCCTTCGATTCGCCGCGGATCGTCGCGGTCGTCTCGTCCCCCGTCGATCACCCCAAGGTGCCGGAGTGGGAGCAGTTCCTCTCCGCCGGCGCGGTCTGCCTGTCGCTGCTGAACGCGGCGCTCGCCGCGGGCTATGGGGCGGCGTGGCTCAGCGGCCCGGCGACCGACCCGGCCTTCGCCACCGCCCACCTCGGCCTTTCGCCGCGCGAGCGGGTGGCGGGCCTCGTCCACATCGGCCGCCGCGGCCCGGCCGACGTCCCCGAGCGGCCCCGCCCGGACGTGGACGAGCGGACCAGCTTCCTGTGACCGCCGCGATCCAGGCCCTCGTCCTCGGCTGGCTGGACCTGCTCAGGCCGCGGGTCTTCGGCGTGCTGGCGGCGGGCGTCGCCCTGACGCTGGCGCTGTTCGTGGCGCTGCAGGCGGCGGCGTTCTGGGGGCTGCGCGTCTGGGGCCCCGAGGCGATCACCCTGCCCTGGATCGGCCGCGTCCCGATCGGCGAGGCGCTGTCCTGGGGCTCGCTCGCGCTCTTCCCGGTGATGAGCCTGTTTCTGGCTGCGCCGGTGGCTGCGGGCTTCGCGGGGCTCTTTTCCGAGCGGGTGTCGAGCACCGTCGAGGCCGCACATGGCTATCCCGCCGGGCGCGAGCTCGACTTTCTCGACGGGCTGATGGACAGCCTCGTGGTGCTGGGCGCGGTGGTCTTGGTCAGCGTCGGGCTGCTTCTGCTGACCCCGCTGGTCGGGCCGCTGGCGCCGGTGCTCTTCTACGGCGCGAACGGCTGGCTGCTGGGGCGCGAGTTCTTCCGCATGGCCGCCCGCCGCCACCTCGACGCCGACAGCGCCGAGACCCTGCGCCGCCGCCGTGCGGGCGCGGTGACGGCGCTTGGCGTGGGGGTGGCGCTGCTGCTGACTATCCCGGTGCTGAACATCGTCATTCCGGTGCTGGCGGCGGCGGCGTTCACCCATCTCTTCCACCTGCTCGCGCGGGCCGAGATCGCCCGCCCGCGCTGACGGCTCGGGTCTGACCGCCGTCCATCAGCGGCGGTTGAAGTCCATCATCGCGGCGCGGGTGATCCAGCCCTGCTGGATGACCCACCACACCAGCGCCACCAGAAGCGCCGCGATGAGCGCGGCGATCAGCCCCTTCTTGCGCAGCATCGGCCGGTCCGGCGCGCCCGCGGGCGTGCCGGGGACCACGGCGCCGGCCTCCTCCTGGCTGCGGTGGCCCCAGGGGAGGAGCAGGAACAGCACCAGGAAGAACAGCGTCGCGAACAGGACCAGCGCGCCGGTGATGGACATCAGACCTGCTCCAGCTCGATCAGCGTGCCGTTGAAATCCTTGGGATGCAGGAAGAGCACCGGCTTGCCATGCGCGCCGATCTTCGGCTCGCCGGTGCCCAGCACGCGGGCGCCCTGCGCCTTCAGCGTATCGCGGGCGGCGAGGATGTCCTCGACCTCGAAGCACATGTGGTGGATGCCGCCCGAGGGGTTCTTGTCGAGGAAGCCCTTGATCGGGCTGTCCTCGCCCAGCGGGTAGAGCAGCTCGATCTTGGTGTTCGGCAGCTCGATGAAGACGACCGTGACGCCGTGATCGGGCTCATCCTGGGGCGCGCCGACCTTGGCGCCCAGCGTGTCGCGGTATTGCGCGCTGGCCGCCGCGAGGTCGGGGACGGCGATGGCGACATGGTTCAGGCGTCCGATCATGGGGGTTCCTCCGGGGCGCGTGGCGGTGTGGGGCCTCATTAGAACGGGGCGGGGGCGGGGAAAAGCCCGTTAACCGACCGTTCACCCCGGCAGGGTAGCGTCAAGGGAGACAGCGATTCGAGGGGACCGCGCCATGACCGGAACAACGACTGCGACGGACGACGACGCCATCCCGCTGTGGCGGGCCGCCCTGCCCGGCCGCCCGCTGACCGGGCTGACGGTGCTGGTGGTCGAGGATTCGCGCTTCGCCTCCGAGGCGGTGCGGATGCTCTGCCTGCGCTCGGGGGCGCGGATCCGGCGGGCGGACTGCCTGCGGACCGCGGGGCGGCACCTGCAGACCTACCGCCCGACGGTGATGATCGTGGACATGGGGCTGCCCGACGGCAACGGTGCCGAGCTGATCGCCCGCATGGCGCGGCAGAGCCCGCGGGTGCCGGTGCTGCTGGGCATGTCGGGCGACCCCGATGCCGAGGTCATGGCGCGGGCGGCGGGCGCGGACGGGTTCCTCGCCAAGCCGGTCGAGAGCCTCGGGCAGTTCCAGCAGCTCATCCTGGCGGCGCTGCCCCGCGATGCGCAGCCGCAGGGGCTGCGGGTGGTGAGCGGCGAAATCGTCCACCCCGACCGCGGCGCGCTGCGCGACGACCTCGCCCATGTGGCCGAGGTGCTGGCGGCGGCGGCGGACACGACGGCGATCGACTATATCGCCCGGTTCCTCGCCGGCGTGGCCCGCTCGGCCCGCGACGAGCCGCTCGAGAAGGCCGCCTCGGCGCTGGCCCGCGACCACTCGGCGGGGCGGGCGCTGGCGGCCGACCTCGCGCGGATCAGCGGGCTGGTGCAGGACCGGCTGGCTGCGGCGGGTTAGCCATCGGGTCGCGCGGGCGGGACCGACTGAGGCGGGTCCATGTGATTGAGTGGGAGACGGCCTCGGGGTGCGAGATCGGGTGTCTATGTGTGGGTGCGCGCGGCGCGCGGCGCCGGAGCAGAGCGTTGAGCGCTCGGCTTCTGCCCGCTGGCCCTCTTGCCAAGGGACGATGAATGGGCAGGCTGGGTGCTGGGTCCGGCTGGCGGGTCAGGCCCTTGGGCGACACGCACAGACGCCTTGATGACCCGCTCACTCGCTCGGCCACGGCCGACCCGCCCGCTCACGGCCCCGATCCCGCCACGTGAAAGGAGACGCCTTGCCGAACCCGCTCGGAGCCCCCGTCCCCGGCTTCACCCCGCCCCCGGCCCCGCCCGCTGTGCCGATCGAGGGCCGCTGGGTCACCCTCGAGCCGCTCGACGCGGACCGCCATGCGGCCGAGTTGTTTGAGGCCAACGCGGGGGCGGACGCGGTCTGGGACTATCTCGGCTACGGGCCCTTCCCCAACCTCGCCGCCTACACCGACTGGCAACGCCGCATGGCCGGCGGGGCGGACCCGGTGTTCTACGCCCTGCGCGACCACGCCTCGGGCCGGATCGGCGGGGTCGCCGCGTACCTGCGGATCGACCGCACGCATGGCGTGATCGAGATCGGCCACATCCAGATCTCTCCCGCGCTGCAGCAGCAGGTCGCCACCTCCGAAGCGATCCTGCTGATGATCTGCTGGGCTTTTGGCGCCGGCTATCGGCGGGTCGAGTGGAAATGCGACGCGCTGAACGCCCCCTCGATGCGCGCCGCCGCCCGCTACGGGTTCCGCTACGAGGGGACCTTCCGCCAGCACATGATCGTCAAGGGCCGCAACCGCGACACCGCGTGGTGGGCGATCACCGATGCCGAGTTCCCCGCGCTCGACCGCGCCTATGCCGCCTGGCTGGCGCCCGGGAACATGGACGCGGCGGGTCGCCAACGGGCGGCGCTCGGGGACCTCATTGCGCGCGAGCGCGTTGCGGGCGGGTCGCCTGACTAAGGGGAGCGGGCGATAAAACTTCGAGATGATAGCGGGCAGCCAGCTCCAAGCGTTGGGGAGCACGGACGGAGGGGTAGAGCGTCGGATGCCCCCGGCCGTTACGGAGGCGCCGGAATAGCCCAGCAACGTCAGCAGTAACGCTCGCCTTTAGCCGTGATGCCAGCCTTTCAGGCAGGCTCTTACTTTCGTGGCATGGTCGTGGCGCAGCTCAAGAAATGACGTCAGTGGCTAGTACCGTCCGCCCCGAACTCGCTGCCCTGCACCCCTCTTCGCCTGCTTCACGCCTCTTTGCCTGACTGCCCGTCCTTCGTCGGCTGACTGTCCGTCGTGCCAGTCCGGTTCATGCCTGCGGCGGGCGAAAGGAGAGATCGGACTCGGTCAGACAGCCGATCTGGAGCGTCACGCCGCGTACGTCAGCTCGGCAGGCTATCGATCAAGCCACGCCGGCCGATCCCGGCGGTGGATTGGCAAACTCGGCCGGCTCTGGGTTGCCAGCTGAAAAGCAACGTCGAGCGGGGAACGTTGCTTCATCGCGTTGTCCATCAAACCAAGCCGGATTGGACCTGGCTGAGAGGCTGAAGGCGCGGTCGGGCTCGATCTGACAGCCGACCCCTTCGTCAGCCCCTACGTAAACTGACTGTTCCTCTAGCCTCGCCGGTTGATGCGGGGGGTGGAGCGGAACGCAAGATACGCCCCGCTCTGACAGCTCACCTAAAGCGTAGCGCCCAGACCGCTCACTTCAGCTGGCTGTCCTTCGAGCCCCTCCGGTTGATCCCGGCGGTGGGGCGGAAGGCGCGGTCGGCCTCGGTCTGGCAGCCGATGCAGAGCGTCACGCCCGGCACGGCGCGGCGCCGGGCTTCGGGGATGGGCTCGCCGCAGTCGGCGCACTCGGTCAGGCTCTCGCCGCCGCCGCGCTGGCGCAGGCGCATCCGGGCGAGCGCCTCGGCCGTGCTCACCTCGATCTGCTCGTTTACTGCCCCGTCGGTCGCCCAGCCCCCGGCCATCGCGCGCTCCTGCTGCCATCACACCTCCAATCTGGGAACCCAGCCCCGCCGCTGCAAGCGTCAGCCGCGCCTGTCCGACCGCTTCGGCCCTGTTTTCGCGGCCTTAACCGGAACCGGGGCGGCGCGGTGCGGTTGACTTCGGTGCTGGCCCGCCGCACTCTTCTCTGCAAGGAAAGGCCCCTCATGAGCGAAAAGACCCTGACCCGGATGGACCTCGCCGAGGCCGTGTTCCGCGAAGTCGGACTCTCGCGCCACGAAAGCGCGCAGCTCGTCGAGAGCGTGCTCGGCCATGTTTCGGACGCCCTCGTGCGCGGCGAACAGGTCAAGCTGTCATCATTCGGCACCTTCTCGGTCCGCGACAAGAGCGAGCGTGTCGGCCGCAACCCCAAGACCGGCGAGGAGGTGCCCATCACCCCGCGCCGGGTGCTGTCGTTCCGCCCCTCGCACCTGATGAAGGAGCGGGTGGCGGCGGGCAACCGCTAGCCGGCCGCGGAGATGGCCGCCGCCCCGACCAAGGCAGCTGATGCTTAGATCGGTTGATACGCCGCGGGCAGTCGGCGGCTGGCTGGGTCTAGGCCGCGGCCCCACCCCGCCCAGCCCGTGGGACCGGGCATGACCAAGTCTCCCCAGGCCTTTCGCAGCATCGGCGAGGTGGCGCGGCTGGTCGAGGTCGCCCCGCACGTCCTGCGCTATTGGGAGACGCAGTTTGCGGCCCTCTCGCCGGTGAAGCGGGCGGATGGGCGGCGATATTACCGGCTCGATGACGTGCTGCTGGCGGCTGGGATCTGCGAGGCGCTGCGCGAGGACGGTCTGACCATCCGCGGGGCGCGCCGGCTGATTGCGCAGGACCGCGGGGCAGGACTGCGGGTGCGCGGGCGGGCGCGGCTGGCCGATCGGCTGGGTCTGGTGGCTGACGCTGACGGCGCTGTCGCTCCAACCCCTGTCACATCGGACCCTCCGGTGAAGCAAACCCCGGCGGTCACGGCGCCTCAGCCGTCCTCCGCAGGCGGAGACCACAGCGCGCCGCCTGTCGCCGCGCCACCCATCCCCCGCCGCAAGTCATCACAGCCCCCCGCGCCCGATGCGCTCCCGCTGTTCCCCGACCTGCCGAACGCTGGGGCCGCCGCTCACGAATCTTGCGCCGATGCCGCAGGCCGCTGGCTCGCACGGCTGACGGCGACCGCCGCGGCGCTGCGCGGGCACCCCTCCCCCTTGCCGCCCGCCGCACGGCCCCTGGCCGACGCGCTGCGGGCCGCCGCACGCCAACTGACCGACGCGGAAACCTGAGCGGCAAAGCCGCGCGGCCTCGACCACGCGCCCCGACCATCCGGCGCGGCGAAAACCTCGCCGCCCGCCACCACCGCCCCTTGTGCTGCCCGACGGCTTCGCTCTATATGGCCGGCGTCGGGCCGTGGCGCAGTCTGGTTAGCGCGTCCGTCTGGGGGGCGGAAGGCCGCGAGTTCGAATCTCGCCGGCCCGACCATCACGAACCGCCCACCCTTCGGGGTGGGCGTTCGCATATCCGGGGGGTCGGAAAAATCTCGGGAGGGATCAAGATGAACGGCGTGCTTCCCGACACCGCCCTGCGCCGGATGATCGCCGAGGGCGCAATCGCTGCAGAGACCCCCATCGGCGAGTGCCAGATCCAGCCGGCGAGCCTCGATCTGCGGCTGGGCGCGCACGCCTGGCGGCTCAGGGCCTCGTTCCTCGCCGGCCGCGGGCAGAGCGTCGCCGGGCGGCTCGCGGATTTCGAGATGCACCGGATGGACCTCTCTCAGGGCGCGGTGCTCGAGAAGGGCTGCGTCTACCTCGTCCCGCTGATGGAGCGGGTGGCGCTACCGCCGGGCGTCGAGGCGGTGGCGAACGCCAAGTCCTCGACCGGGCGGCTCGACCTTCTGACGCGGCTGGTGACCGACGATGGGACCGAGTTCGACCGCCTGCCCGAGGGTTACGACGGCCCGCTTTACGCCGAGATCTGCCCGCGCAGCTTCTCGGTGCTGGTCCGGCCGGGGATGCGGCTCAGCCAGATGCGGCTGCGGCAGGGTCAGGCGGTGCTCGACGATGCCGGCCTCACGGCGCTGCACGCGGCCGACCCGCTGGTCGACGGCACGCCGCTGATCGACGCAGGCCTGGGGTTCTCGGTCGACCTGCGCCCGGCCGAGGGCGACCTCGTCGGCTATCGCGCCCGGCCGCACAGCGGGGTGATCGACCTCGACCGGATCGGCGCCTATGACGCGCGGGATTTCTGGGACGAGCTGCGCACGACCGAGGGCCGGCTGATCCTCGACCCCGGTGCCTTCTACATCCTCGTCAGCCGCGAGGCGGTGGCGATCCCCCCCGACTACGCCGCCGAGATGTCGCCCTATCTGGCGATGGTGGGCGAGTTCCGGGTGCATTACGCGGGGTTCTTCGACCCCGGCTTCGGGCACGGTGTCGCGGGACGGGGGGCGCGCGGGGTGCTCGAGGTGCGCTGCCACGAAGCGCCGTTCGCGCTCGAGCACGGGCAGGTGGTGGGGCGGCTGGTCTATGAGCGGATGGCGGCGCGGCCCGCGCGGCTCTATGGCGCGGGCATCGCCTCGAACTATCAGGGCCAGGGGCTGAAGCTCGCCAAGCAGTTCCGCTGACCCGGCGCCCGCGTAGGCTGCACCGCCGGGCCGCGGGTATTCGGGCCGGAAGGAAGCCGCGTCGCGTGTTAGCTCAGCGGCTCATGCGGCGGGCGATCTGGGCGGCCTTGCGGGCGCGCTTGACCGCCTCGCGCGTGGCATGGGCCTGCTGGCGGCCCTTGGCGGTCAGCTTGCCCTTGGCGTCCTCGCCGCCGTTGCGGCGCGCCATCACGTCCACGCCCTTCTTGATCCCCCAGCCCATCAGCGCGCCGGTCAGGACGCGGCCGAAGCGGCCCACGATGCCGTTCATGTTCATGGTGCAGTCCTCAATCGCCGAAGAGGTCGTCGTCCGGTCCGCCCGCGGCCGGCCCGTCATCGGTGTGACTATCCTCTTCGTCCCGCGCCGCCGCAAGGGGGCCCGAGGGCGGGGTCGCGTCGAGCAGCCCGGCGGCGCGCAGCTCGGCCAGCCCCGGCAGGTCGCGGGTCGAGGCGAGGCCGAAGTGGTCGAGAAACGCCTCGGTCACGACGAAGGTCACCGGGCGGCCCGGCGACTGGCGGCGGCGGCCGAGGCGGACCCAGCCGATCTCGATCAGTTGGTCGAGCGTGCCGCGGCTGACCGCGACGCCGCGGATCTCCTCGATCTCGGCGCGGGTGACGGGCTGGTGATAGGCGACGATGGCGAGCGTCTCGGTCGCGGCGCGCGACAGGCGCCGGGTCTCGGTCACCTCGTCCTGCATCAGGAAGCCGAGGTCGGCGGCGGTGCGGAAGGCCCAGCCCTCGCCAAGGCGCGCCAGTTCCACGCCCCGGCCGGCGTAGCGCGCCCGCAGGCGGCGCAGCGCCTCGGCCGGGTCGGCGCCGGCGGGCATCCGCGCGGCCATCTCGGCCAGCGTCAGCGGCGTCGGGCTGGCGAAGAGCAACGCCTCGACCATCCGCTCCTGCGCGTCGAGCGGGGGCGGCGGGAAGGGGATCGGGTCAGTCATGGGCGGGCCGGGCGCGCAGCGTGATCGGGGCGAAGACGCCGCTCTGGCGCAGCTCGACCCGACCCTGGCGGGCGAGCTCGAGCGAGGCGGCAAAGGTCGCCGCGGTGGCCGAGCGGCGGCGGGCCGGGTTGCCCGCCCAGCCGTCGGGCAGGAACTGCATGAGATCGGTCCACTCGCCGGCGTAGCCGATCATCCGCCGCATCCGGTCGAGCGCCTGCTCGAGCGTCCAGGTGTCGCGGCGGTCGAAGGCGAAGGGGCGGAACTCGTCGCGGGTCCTGAGCCGCGCATAGGCCTGCATCAGGTCGATCAGCCCCGCCTGCCAGCGCAGATGGCGGGTGCGCTGCACCGTCTCGGGCGCGCCGCGGGCAAAGCGGTCCTGCCCCAGCCGCGGCCGCCCCATCAGCCGCGCCGCCGCCTCGCGCATGGCGTTGAGCCGCTCGAGCTGGAAGGCGAGGTGGGCCGCCATCTCGTCGGTCGAGGGCCCCTCGGCGTCGGGATCGGGCGGCAGCAGCAGCCGCGACTTGAGATAGGCGAGCCACGCGGCCATCACGAGGTAGTCGGCGGCGAGCTCGATCCTGAGGCTGCGGGCCTCCTCGACGAAGGCGAGATATTGCTCGGCCAGCGCCAGCACGCTGATCTGCATCAGGTCGACCTTCTGCGTCCGCGCCAGCGTCAGCAGCAGGTCGAGCGGCCCGTCATAGCCCGGCACGTCCACCAGCATCGCCTCGTCGGGGCGCGGGTGGGCGGGCTGTGGCGCGGGATCGAAGGGCAGCGGCTCGGTCATCGTCCCAAGCCATGCGAAGCGGGCGGGCGGCTGTCAACTGCAGTGGAGGGACTGGTGCCAGCGGGCCAACTTTTGCTTGACGCAAGGAGCCGATACGAATCAAGACCATTCAATCCACCGTCTTGGGCCGGTTATGGATCATAATTGTAAAAAATTCGTCGAGGCTGCAACAATGGACCGAACTCAGCCCAGCCGACATGGCTGCGTGGTTGTATGCTCAGACGCGAATTGGGCATGGCAGAGTGTGTTTGTGCTGTCTCGTTCCATCAGCTTCGACACCGACCAACAGCTGGATCACCACATCTATCTGACGGGTGACGTCGATCCTGGGATTTTGGCAGCTATCCCACCTCAGGTCGTCGTTCACTCGGTCGATTCCTTGCCTGAGATCTATGTCCAATCAGCGCATGGACGGATACCGCCAGCGGCGATGCTCCGGTTGACCGCCCTTAGCGAGCTGAGCGGATTGTATGAGCGCGTTATCTATCTCGATGGCGATGTATTTCAATGCTGGGGTACTCTCGGCGATCTCTTAAGGATTGAGTTGGCCGGCTCATGGGCAGCCGTCGTGCGCGACCGGCTCGATTGGTCAGAGGGCTTTCCTTTTGGACAAGGCCGGTATGTCAGACGCTTGCAGGAGGCCGTAGGGGTTGCCGATGCGCCCTATTTCAACTCTGGCGGATGATGATCCACGGTCCAAGCTATAGACGCGAGAGGGTCACAGACCGGGCGCTTAGCTTCTTTCAAACCCGCCGAGATTTGTGCCGATTTGGAGATCAGTCTGCGCTTAATGCAGCCATGGCCGGACATATCGCTGAGCTCTCACCAAGTTGGAATTGGCAGATGTCTGACGTGAATTACGCATTGACTGCCGGGCGAACGCCGCGATTGATCCATTTCACGGGCCAGCCGAAACCGTGGACGGATGGTCTGAAGCTCATGCCGTCGGGTGCTTTCAAAGCAATGGAAGCATTTCTTCGCGATAATGACCTTGTTTACCTGCTGGGCCCACAATCGCCATTAAATTATGAGAGCGCA
Organism: Paracoccus sanguinis; assembly: GCF_012689545.1. Lineage (NCBI taxonomy): Bacteria > Pseudomonadati > Pseudomonadota > Alphaproteobacteria > Rhodobacterales > Paracoccaceae > Paracoccus > Paracoccus sanguinis. The sequence goes on along the minus strand of NZ_CP051542.1, from coordinate 2,663,245 downwards.
ACGATGGAACGACGCCGCGTCCGCGAAGTGTCCAAGTTGATGGACAACACGCTGCAGAAGCGAGACCTCATCAAGGCATATCTCGATCGCGGCGATTTCGCAGACATTCAGTCTGGCTTGAGGGCCTATGGCTGAACCAACTTATGCGTAGCCCATCAACGAAAAAGGCCGCCCCTCGCGGGACGGCCCATCAGACGATCCGGGATAAGGATCAGTTCTTGGCGTAGTATTCGACGACCAGGTTCGGCTCCATCTGCACGGCGTAGGGCACGTCGCCCAGCGCCGGGGTGCGCACGAAGGTGGCGGTCAGCTTGCCCATGTCCACGTCGAGGTAGTCGGGCACGTCACGCTCGGCCAGGCCCACGGACTCGAGCACGATGGCGAGCTGCTTGGACTTGTCGCGGACCGCGACCACGTCGCCTTCCTTGACGCGGTAGGACGCGATGTTCACGCGCTGGCCGTTCACGGTGACATGGCCGTGGTTCACGAACTGGCGGGCGGCGAAGATGGTGGGCACGAACTTGGCGCGGTAGACCACGGCGTCCAGGCGACGCTCGAGCAGGCCGATCAGCATCTCGCCAGTGTCGCCGCGCAGACGCTCGGCCTCGGCATAGATGCGGCGGAACTGCTTTTCGGTCAGGTCGCCATAGTAGCCCTTGAGCTTCTGCTTGGCGCGCAGCTGGGTGCCGAAGTCCGACAGCTTGTTCTTGCGGCGCTGGCCGTGCTGGCCGGGGCCGTATTCGCGCTTGTTGACCGGCGACTTGGCGCGGCCCCAGATGTTCTCGCCCATGCGGCGGTCGATCTTGTACTTGGCAGACGTGCGTTTGGTCACGGCTGATCTCCTTTTGTGCGTTTCAAAAGGGCGTTGTCCTTTGGGCTTGCGCCCCGACAGGCTTCCCCTTGCGGGGTCCACCAACACCAATGGAAGCGGCGCTTATAGGCGGCCCGCGGGCAGAGTCAACCCGCCGACGCGGGCGCCCGCGGTGCCGGCGGCGCGCCCGAGAGCCAGTGCATGATGACCCAGGCCAGCGCCGAGCAGACCAGCGTCGCCACTGCCACCGGCTCGGCCGTCCCGTCGTAGGCGAGCCCCACCGGCGCCGCGATCAGCACCGCCGCCAGCGTCGAGACCGAGGCCGTCACTGAGGCCGTCATCCCGGCCAGATGCCCCATCCCCTGCATCGCCAGCGCGTTGAGGTTGCCGAAGGTGAGCCCGGCCATGGTGAAGACGCTGACCGCCCAGAGGAAGAACGCGGGAAACCGCAGCCCCTCGGGCAGAACCCCGGTCCAAAGCGTCAGCAGGAACAGCGCCGACATCCCGACCTGCATCGCATAGGCGCCGCGCGCGATGCGCCGCATCCCCAGCCGCATCACCAGCCTCGCGTTGAACACCGTGCCCGAGGCGGCCAGCAGCGCCAAGGCCGCGAACCACAGCGGGAACTGCGCGCCCTTGCCGTAGGTCTCTCCGAAGAGCTGCTGGGCGGAGCTGAGCAGCGCGAACATCTGCCCGAAGCCCAGCGACATGACGAGGGTGCAGAGCAGCACCTGCCGGTCCGACAGCACCTCGCGCGCGCCCTGGGCGAGCGCCCGCGGGCGCAGCGGGCGGCGCCCCTCGGGCGGCAGCGTCTCGGCCTGGCGCAACGAGAACCACAGCCAGCCGATCAGCGCGAAGAGCACGAAGCCGCCGAAGACGGCGTGCCAGCCGCCGAGCCAGATGAACCCCTGCCCGATCGAGGGCGCGAGTGCGGGCACGATCATGAAGACCGTCATGATGAAGCTGGTGATCCGCGCCATCTCGCGCCCCTGATAGAGGTCGCGGACGAGCGCCGTGCCGACGATCCGCGGCCCGGCCGCACCGAGCCCCTGGACGAAGCGCGCGACGAGCAGCGGGGTCAGCGAGTTGACGAACAGCGCCGCGATCGCGCCGACGAGATAGACCGAGAAGCCGATCCCCATCGCCCGCTTGCGCCCGAGCGCGTCCGAGATCGGCCCGGCGAAGAGCGTACCCACCCCCATCCCGGCGACGAAGCTGGTCAGGATGAGCTGTGCGCGGTTCACGTCGTCCGGGGTCAGCTCGGTCGCAATCTGCGGCAGCGCCGGCAGCATGGCGTCGATGGAAAACGCCACCGTGGCGAAGAGAAAGGCGAGCATTGCGATGAGCTCGCCCTGCGGCAGCCGGCGCGCCGCCTGAGTGGAGTGGGGCATGATCGTGATCCTCGCGCCCGCAGGCTGACGCGGCGTTATGGGCGAGGCGCGGGACGGGTGCAATGCGGTCGGACGGGGCCGCTTTAGCAAAGCTTCAAAGGGGGGGATGGTGCCCGGAGGCGGATTCGAACCACCGACACGCGGATTTTCAATCCGCTGCTCTACCAACTGAGCTATCCGGGCGCCCTGCGGGGCGTTGCCGCCCGTGGGTGGAGCGTTCCTAGACAGTCGCGGCGGGGCTGTCCAGAGGCAAAACGCGGCTCAATCGTCGTCGCGTCGGTCGCGCGCGTCAGCCTCGGGCGGGACGGACGCCGGGTCCACCGGCTCGCCCGGGATGGCGTAGTCGCCGCGCAACCAGCGGGCGAGGTCCACGTCGGCGCAGCGCCGCGAGCAGAACGGGCGATAGGCCGGATCGGCGGGGCGCTGGCAGATCGGGCAGCTCACTCCGGCTCTCCGGCGGTGGCGGCGACGGCGGCCAGCGGCACGCGGTCGCGCTTGCGGTTCAGCTCGAATAGCCCCATCGCCGTCCAGCCGATCAGCACCGTCTCGGTCCCGTCAGCCTTGAAGGCGGCGCGCAGCACCTGCTCGATCGTGCCGCGGTCGCGCTTGGGGCTGGGGGCGAAGTCGATCACCACCTGCCCGCCCAGACCCCGCAGCCGAAGCTGGCGCGGCAGGTCGCGGGCCAGCGCGATGTTGGCCTTGAGGGCGGCCGCGGGCGTGGTGTCGCGGCCGGTGTTCACATCCACGGCAACCAGCGCGCGGGTCGCCTCGATCACCGCAAAGCCGCCGCCGGGCAGGTCGAGCTCGTCGTCGAGCAGCGCGTCGATGGCGGCGGCGACGCCGTGGGTGTCGAAGCTGTCGTCGCCCTCGTCCACCGCGTCGGGCGCGGGGTCGGCCCAGTCGGTCCAGGCCGCGCGCCACGGCAGGTCGGCATCGACCAGAAGCTCGGGCCGACCCGCGACGTCGCCCATCACCTCGACCGCGAGGCCCGCGAGGCTGCCCGCCTCTTCGGCGACCTCGGCATCCTGAGCGGCGGCGGCGGCGCTGCGAATCACCAGGCCGAGCGTCTCTGGCGCGCCGGCGGCAGCCAGCGCCGCCTCGCCCAGCGCGGTGAGGCGGGCGCGCACGCCCTCGTCGCGGATGCGGCGCGAGACGTTGACGCCGGGCGCGCCGGGGGTGGCGAGCGCCGTCTGCCCGCGAAAGATCACCCGCTGGGTGCAGGGGATGGCCTTCCCGTCATCGGCCACGCCCGAGACCTGGACGATCAGAGTCTGCCCCTCGCTCAGGCCCTTGGCGTCGCGCAGGAAGCCGCGCTCGCCCTCGGGCAGCCGCAGGAAGACGCCGCCCTGCCCCTTCACCAACCGGTCGACCACCGCCCGGCAGACGCTGCCCGGCGGCAGCGGGGTCAGACCCGACAGGTCGAACAGCAGATCCTGCAACTGCCCGTCCACCATCAGCGCGGCGGCCTCGCCCCCGAAATGGCGGCCCAGAACGACCTGGCGACCCTTCATGCGAATTCTCCTGTCACGGGCGCGGCGCGGGGCTCGGCAACCGGCGCGGCGGTGACCCCGGCGGCGGCCAGCAGCACCGCGGTCTCGGCCAGCGGCAGGCCGACCACGGCGGTGAACGACCCCTGCAGCCACGGCACGAAGGCCGCGGCGGGCCCCTGGATGGCGTAGCCCCCGGCCTTGCCGCGCCAGTCGCCCGAGGCGACGTAGGCAGCGATCTCGGCGGGGGTGAGCGGGCGGAAGCGGACCGTGGTCTCGACCAGCCGGTGCCGCGCGCGACCCTCGGCGGCGACCGTCACGGCGGTCAGCACCCGGTGGCGGCGACCCGAGAGCAGGCGCAGGAATGCGGTCGCCTCGGCCGCGTCGGCGGGCTTGCCGAGGATGCGGCGGCCCGCGACCACTGTGGTGTCGGCGGCCAGCACGACGCCCGGCTCGACCGCCGCCACCGCGGCGGCCTTTTCGGCGGCCATGCGGGCGACATAGGCGCGCGGCGCCTCGGCCTTGCCGGGGGTCTCGTCGATGTCGGCGGGGATGATCGCGTCGGGCACGATCCCGATCTGGGCCAGCAGTTCCAGCCGTCGCGGGCTGGCCGAGGCGAGCACCAAGCGCGGCCGCGCGCCCTGCGCGCGCCCCGATGGCGCCTTACTTGAAGCGGTAATTGATCCGACCCTTGCTGAGGTCGTAGGTGTTCATCTCGACCTGCACCTTGTCGCCGGCCAGAACCCGGATGCGGTTCTTGCGCATCTTGCCCGCCATATGCGCGATGATCTCATGGCCGTTCTCGAGCTCGACCCTGAATGTCGCGTTGGGCAGAAGTTCCTTCACGACGCCGGGGAATTCGAGCATCTCTTCCTTGGCCATGATCTCTCCTGTAGGGAATCCGCCTGTCGCGGACCTGCGCCATATGCGGCGAAACCCCGGCTTTTTCAAGAGGGGCGTGCGGTGGGCCGTGCGCGCCCGCCGCCGGCGTGACGAATTGCCGCCCGAAGGGGGTGCTCACGGCCCGGTCACGGCTCTTTGGCGGCCGTTCACGACAATTTCGGGGAACGTCCTGGGCGGAATGAGGTTTGATGCGCACATCGCCCGCGTTGCGGGCACGAGCACGCAGCCTTGCGCCCGCCGCGGCGCCCGAGACAAGGAATCGCCATGCGCCGGATCTTTCGTGACACGACCGCCATCGCGCTGGGGCTGGGGCTGACCCTGCCCGCGCTCGCCTCGGCGCAGACGCTCAGCGCCGCCGACGCGGCGCGTGTGGGCGCCGAGCGCGCCGCCAACATGCCCGAGCTGGCCCGGATGCTGGACGAAGAGATCGGCGACGGGCTGACCGCCGACAAGCTGGTCTGCCTGATGAATGCCCCGAAGCCCTGCCCCGAAGCAGCGCCGCAGTTCACGCCCGAGGGGATCGCGGTGCAGCTGGTCGAGGACGGCAGCTTCATCCTCGCCCCCGCCCCGCAGCAGACGATGCGGGTCAAGGACGGCGTGCTGGTCCCGGTCGAGGGCGGCAAGATGTATGGCAAGCCGCTCGCCGCGGCACCGGCGGCCGAGCCGGTGGTGACCGCGGCTGCGGCCCCGGCCGAAGCGCCGGTGGTGGTGCCGGCCGAGCCCGCGGCAGAGGCGCCGGCGGCCGAGGCCCCGGCCGCCGAACCGGCGGCCGAGCCTGACGCCGTGGCCGAGGCCGCGCGCGCCGCCGCCAAGGACGCGGCCGACGCGGCGAAGGACGCCGCCAAGGACGCCAAGGAGGCTGCCAAGCACGAGGCCAAGGCCGCGAAAGACGAGGCCAAGGACGTCGCAAAGGCAGCGAAGGATGAGGCCAAGGCGGTGAAGGACGCCGCGAAGGACGCGGCCGCCGAAGCGCGCGACGCGGCCAAGGCCGAGGGGGCGCCCTCGGACGACGAGCTGGCGAAGGCGCTGGCCGAACGTGCCGCGTCGGCCGAAGCGGCTGCCACCCCGTCCGCTCCGGTAACAACGGCCGAGACGGCGACGGCCGCACCCGTCGTGACCCCCGCCGCGCCGCCCGCGACGCCGGCCGAGACCGAATCGGCCGCGCCGGCCCCGGCGACGCCGAGCGCAGCCCCGGTCGTCACCCCGGCCCCGCAGGCCGCCGCCACGCCGGCCACCCCGCCCAGCGCCGGCGCCGCCCCGGTCGTGACCCCGGCGGTCCCCGAAGCGCAGGCGGCCGCCACCCCGGCCGCCCCGGCGCCGTCGGCCGCCGAGCAGGATGCGCTGGCCGAGGCGCTGGCCGCCGCCAAGGCGATCCCCGAGGCGACCGCCAAGGAGACCGACGCCGCGCGCGAGGCCGCTGCCGCCGCCGAGGCGCCCGCCGTCGCGGCGCTGGCCGAGAGCGCGGCCCCGGTCGTGACCACCGACAAGACCACGGTGACCGAAGCCACGAGCCGCGCCGCCACCGAGGATTTCTCGACCGACCTGCGCGGCGCCGCGCGTGACGCGGTCGCCGCCGCGGCCGCCGCTGCCGCTGCAGGCGGCCAGCCGGTCGTGACGCCCGCGCCCGAGGGCGCGACCACGACCCCCTCCCCCGCGCAGACCGCGTCGGGCGACAGCGACCTCGAGAGCGCGCTCAAGAACATCGTCCTGCCGGCGCTGGCCGGGATGGCGGTCGGCTCGGTCCTCTCGAACAACCGCGAGGTGGCGCTCAACACCGGCGACCGCGTGGTCGTGACCCGCGCCGACGGCAGCCAGGAGGTCATCAAGGACGACAACGCCCTGATGCTGCGCCCCGGCTCGACCGTGCAGACCGAGGAGTTCGCGGACGGCTCGTCGCGCACCATCGTGACGCGCGAGGATGGCAGCCAGGTCGTCACGATCCGCGACGCCGACCTGCGGGTGCTGCGCCGCACCGTGGTCCACCCCGACGGCACCACCACCGCGCTGATCGACGAGACGCAGGCGGTGCAGCCGGTGGACATCGCCAGCCTGCCGCGCCCGGCCGAGCCGATCATCGTGATGCCCGGCCAGACCGTCTCGGACGAGGCGCTGCGCGAGGCGCTGCGGCGCGAGACGACGGTGGACCGCAGCTTCACCCTGGGCCAGATCCGCAACATCCCCGAGGTGCGGGCGCTGGTCGCGCCGGTGGACATCCAGGCGATCACCTTCGACACCGGCTCGGCGGCGATCAAGCCCGACCAGGCGCAGGCGCTGTCGAGCCTCGGGCGCGTCATCGCCGAGCAGATCCGCCAGAACCCCGGCGAGATGTTCCTGATCGAAGGCCACACCGACACGGTGGGCGCCGACGCCATGAACCTCGCGCTGTCGGACCGGCGGGCGGAATCTGTGGCGCTGGCGCTGACCGAGTTCTTCCGCGTCCCGCCGGAGAACATGGTGGTGCAGGGCTACGGCGAGCAGTTCCTCAAGGTCGCGCGCGAGGGCGACGTGCGGGCCAACCGCCGCGCCGCGGTGCGCCGGATCACCGACCTGCTGGCCCGTAACTGACCGGCCGAGATGAACGGGGGGCCGCGGGAGGACCGCGGCCCCTTTTGCGTGCGCGCCTCAGCGCCGCCGCCAGACCGTGGTAACCGTTTCGCGCCCCGCGAGCGCCGCCGCGGCCGCGCCGAGGTCGAAGCCCGGCAACGTCTCGAAGGCATCCGCCAGCGCCGCCGCCCCGGCCGCCTCGACCGGGATCAGCAGCGCCTCGCCCTCGCGGGTCCTGAGCCGCCAGTGCGGGTGGCCGTTCAGCCTCAGCAGCCGGATCTCGGCCAACTCGCGCAGCGGCACCTCGCCGCCGAGGAGCCTCGCGCCGAAATAGCGCACCGCGCCCTCCTCGACCTCGACGAGGCCGGGGGCGGCGATCTCGGCCCGGAAGCGCATACGTCGGCGGGCGCCGACGCCCCAGACCGCGGCCACGGCGAGGATGGCGAGGCCGAGCGGCTGGAAGAACAGCCCGCCCCACGAGGCGATCCACGCCCCGCCGAGGCCCACCGCGACGGCGGCCAGCACCTCGCGCCAGGGCCGCAGCCGGGCGGCGAGTTCGGGGCGGATCAGCCCCCCGCTCACAGCCTGAGCGTCATGTCGCGGTGCGGGATGCCGGCGTCGTCATACTCCGGCCCCTCGGCGGCAAACCCGAGCTTCTCATAGAAGCCGATGGCGTGGGTCTGGGACCCGAGCCGCGCCTCGGCCACCCCGCGGTGGCGCAGCTCGGCGAGCGCCGCGCGCATCAGCGCGAGCCCCGCACCCGTGCCGCGCGCCTCGGCCAGCACCGCAACGCGCCCGATTTTGGCCGCCGCCCCGTCGATCAAGAGCCGCGCGGTGCCGACCGCGCGCCCCGCGGCGTCGCGGGCCAGCAGATGCACGGCGGTCGCGTCGTACTCGTCGTGCTCCAGCTCGGGCGGGACGTTCTGTTCCTCGACGAACACCCGCTGGCGGATGGCCATGCAGGCGTCGAAATCCTCGGTCACCGCGACGATCATGCGAAATACCGCGCGAGGATCGCCTGATAGATGTCCTTGAGCTGGCGCACTTGCGCGGCCGGCACGCGCTCGTCCACCTGGTGCATGAAGCTGCCGACCAGCCCGAACTCGAGCACCGGGCAGTGGTCCTTGATGAACCGCGCGTCCGAGGTGCCGCCGGTGGTGGCCAGCACCGGGGTCACCCCCGTCGCCTCGGCCACCACCTCGCGCACGAGGCTCACGAAGGGGCCCGGCTCGGTCAGGAAGCTCTCGCCCGAGACCGCCACATCGACCCCGAAGCGAACCCCCGTCTCGGCCTCGACGGCGGCCGCGCGTTCGCGCAGCAGCGCGGTCAGGCTGTCGCCCGAGTGGCGGTCGTTGAAGCGGATGTTGACCACCGCCGTGGCCTTTTCCGGGATCACGTTCGAGGCCGGGTTGCCGCAGTCGATGGTGGTGACCTGCAACCCCGAGGGGTCGAAATGCGCCGTCCCCTCGTCCAGCGGCGCGGCGGTGAGCCCCGCAAGCAGCCGCACCAGCGCGTGCAGCGGGTTCAGGGCGCGGTGCGGATAGGCGGCGTGGCCCTGCTTGCCGGTCGCGGTGAAGGTCGCGGTCAGGCTGCCGCGGCGGCCGATCTTGATCATCTCGCCCATCACCTCGGGGTTCGACGGCTCGCCCACGATGCAGGCGTCCATGCGCTCGCCCTCGGCCTCCATCCAGTCCACGAGCGCGATGGTGCCGTCGCGCGACACCCCCTCTTCGTCGCCGGTGATGGTCAGGATCACCGCGCCGTCTGCGGGCGGGGTCTCGCGGACGAAGTCGATGGACGCGGCGACGAAGGCCGCGACCCCGGACTTCATGTCGGTCGCGCCGCGGCCCCAGATCACGCCGTCGACCTCGACCCCCGAGAAGGGCGGATGGGTCCAGCTCGCCGGGTCGCCGGGCGGCACCACGTCCGTGTGGCCGTTGAACCCGAAGCTGCGCGCCGCCCCCCTGGCGCCCCAGCGGGCGAAGAGGTTCGGGGTGCCGTTGCGGTCCACCCGGCGGGTCTCGAACCCCGCGTCGGTCAGAAGCCCCTCGAGCAGGACCAGCGCGCCCCCCTCTTCGGGCGTGACCGAGGGGCAGCGGATCAGGCGGGCGGTCAACTCGGCGGCGTCGGTGCTCATGGGGGGCGGCCTTTCAGTCCATCGTGAGGGCGCGGCGCACGAGGTTCAGGCCCGTCAGCACCAGCAGGATCAGTGTCCAGCGCCGAAACTGCACCACGTCCATGCGGTCCTGCAAGGCAAAGCCCAGCCGCATCCCCACGAAGGCCGGCACCGCCATCAGCGCCGAGAGCGGCAGGGTCTGGGCGTTGAGCACGCCCGAACCGAGATGCGCGACCGTCAGCGCCACCGCGCCGATCAGGAACACCACCCCCTGCACGCGGATCTGTTCCAGCTTCGGCGCCCCGATGGAGAGCAGATAGACGATCAGCGGCGGCCCCCAGATGCCCGAGATCCCGCCGTAGAGCCCGCCGATGATGCCGCTGACGATCTCGGCCCGGCGCCGGCGGTGGATCGGCAGCGCCAGCGGGCGGCCCGAAAGCTGCCAGAGCGCGAAACCCGTGATCGGCGCCCCGAGGGCCAGATACATGGCCCAGGCCGGCAGGACCCGGGCGAAAGGCGCCGAGACGAAGATGAACAGCACCACCATGGCGATGTGCCAGCGCACGTGGCCCGCGCTCTCCCACGCCGCGCGCAGGCCCTGGCGCGTCGCCTGCTGGATGTTGGTCATCAGCGTCGGCACGATCAGCAGCGCGAGCGCGGTGGGCGCCGGCAGGAACGAGCCGAAGGCCGACATCATGATCATCGGCATGGCAAAGCCGATGGCGCCCTTGACGAAGCCCGCGACGAAGGTGACGGCCACCGCGAGCAGCAGCAGGTGAGGGTCGAGCCCGAACATGGGCGCGACCTTAGCTGGCGCCGGGCCGGTGGCAACGGGCCGGCGGCACGGGCGCGCCCGCTACGGACGCAACAATGCTGCGCGCCGCTACGTTGCAGCGCAGCATCGTTGCGCTGCGCCTGCGAAGGTTCTAGAGGTCGGGCAACCTCACAGCCCGCCTGCCCGAAGGGAATCGCCCATGCTCGACACCGCGTCCGTCCCCGCCCTGACCCAGACCAGCGCCGCCGCCCTGCTGCCCGAGATCGAGGCCCTGCAGGCCCGCGCCACCGCCGCGCTGCGCGAACGTGTCGGCGGCGGCAAGATCGACTCCGAGGCGCTCGAGGTCGAACAGCATGCGGCCCACGCGCTGTCGTGGCTGGCGACCTATGTCGAGGCGCTGCGCCAGATGGCGGCCTGGGCCGAGCGGCTGGGCGACGGCTTCGGCGAGATCGAAGGGCTGATCCTGACCATCGCGTTCGGCGAATACCTGACCCAGATCGCTGGCGGCATCCCGATGAGCCAGACCGAGTTCGCCCGGCTCTCGGACCTCGGCGTGGACTGGCAGCCCTCGGACGCGGCCCGCGCCGCGATGGCGGGCAACACCCCCGCCGCCCGCGCCCGCCTCGTCGCGCTCATGCAGGAGAACCACGGCCGCGCGACCTTCGGCGCCACCGGGCTCGACGAAGACCTCGAGATGATCCGCGACCAGTTCCGCCGCTACGCCGACGAGCGGGTGATCCCCGAGGCGCACGGCTGGCACCTCAGGGACGAGCTGATCCCGATGGAGATCATCGCCGAGCTGGCCGAGCTGGGCGTGTTCGGCCTGACCATCCCGGAAGAGTTCGGCGGGCTCGGCCTGTCCAAGGCCAGCATGGTGGTGGTCAGCGAAGAGCTGTCGCGCGGCTATATCGGGGTCGGCTCGCTCGGCACCCGGTCCGAGATCGCGGCCGAGCTGATCCTCGTCGGCGGCACCGAAGAGCAGAAGGCGAAGTGGCTGCCGGCGCTCGCCTCGGGCGAGATCCTGCCCACGGCGGTGTTCACCGAGCCCAACACCGGCTCGGACCTCGGCAGCCTGCGCACCCGCGCGGTGCGCACCGAGGATGGGTGGGCGGTCACCGGCAACAAGACCTGGATCACCCACGCCGCCCGCACCCAGTTGATGACGCTGCTCGCCCGCACCGACCCCGAGACGACCGACTGGCGCGGGCTGTCGATGTTCCTGGCCGAGAAGACCCCCGGCACGGACGAGGCGCCCTTCCCCACCCCCGGCATGACCGGCGGCGAGATCGAGGTGCTCGGCTACCGCGGCATGAAGGAATACGAGCTCGGCTTCGACGGCTTCAAGGTCGCGGCCGACAACCTGCTGGGCGGACAGCCGGGCCAGGGGTTCAAGCAGCTCATGCAGACGTTTGAATCGGCCCGCATCCAGACCGCGGCGCGCGCGATCGGCGTGGCGCAGTCGGCGCTTGAACTGGGGATGCAGTATGCGCTGGACCGCAAGCAGTTCGGCAAGGCGCTGATTGCCTTCCCGCGGGTGGCCGACAAGCTGGCGCTGACCGCGGTCGAGATCATGATCGCGCGGCAGCTGACCTATCACTCGGCGTGGCAGAAGGACCACGACAAGCGCTGCGACCTCGAGGCGGGGATGGCCAAGCTCTTGGGCGCCCGCGTCGCCTGGGCGGCGGCGGACAACGCGCTGCAGATCCACGGCGGCAACGGCTTCGCGCTCGAATACGCGATCAGCCGGGTGCTCTGCGACGCGCGCATCCTCAACATCTTCGAGGGCGCGGCCGAGATCCAGGCGCAGGTGATCGCGCGGCGGCTGCTGGGCTGAACCGGCGGCGGCCTTCCCGGCCGCCCCGCCCGGTATCTGAGCCCGAAAGATGCCGGCCCCGCGACCCGGTGGGCCGCTCCGTTCTGGCCCAAATGCCCACCGGCGGTGCTGGCCCGCGGCGCGCCGGGCAGCCGGCGCGTTCCGGCGTTGCGCGAATGGCACGGCACTGTGGCACGACGGCCGATCTGACGCGGCTGTGCATGGACTTTCGGGCCTGCAGGTGGCAGGGCGTCACGATCCACCTCATCACGCTGCCCCTGAGGAATTTATCACGATGAAACGTCTTGTCTGCCTCTCGGCCTCTGCGCTCGCCCTCGCCGCGCTGGCCGCCTGCGGCCCCGCCGCCCCTGCCCCGGGCACCGAGGGCATGGGCTTCGAGGGGGGCATCCCCTTCGGCACCTACACCGTCGTCGGCTTCGGCAAAGAGTCCGTGCCGACCCGCAGCGCCACCATCCGCCTGACCAAGAACGCGTTTTCCGGCAACGGCCCGTGCAACACCTTCACCGGGGTGAACGCCGCAACGCTGCCCGCGATCCAGGTCGCGACGATGAACTGGACCGACAACCCCTGCGGCCACAAGGGCTTCGAAGGGCGGTTCATCAACGCCGTCACCCAGGCCAACGAGGCCGTGTGGGAAGGTGGCGTGCTGAAGATCAAGAACCCGCTGGGCTGGATCACCGCCGAGCGCTCGGGGAACTGAGGCCGGTTTCACGGCAAGGGGAAAGGCCGTCCCGGCGCGGGGGCGGCCTTTCCGCATTCAGGGGGCGGTGAGGCGCTGCACCAGCCGCCCCCGCGCTGCGGGCAGCGGGCGGCCCACATGCGCCTCGGCCATGCGGGCGAGAAAATGGCCGCTGAGCGCCAGCCCCGCGGCCAGCCCCTCGCGCCCCGCGGGGCCGGTGCCGCCGAGCAGCGCCGGCAGCGGCATCAGCCGGTCGGCCCACGCCCCCGCGCCCTCCGCCGTCACCGCGTGCCCCGTGCGCGGCGAGACATAGGCGAGCCCGTCCCGCGCCCCCGTCACCGCGCAGCGGTCGAGCGCGAGGCCGAAGCCCAGCTCGTCGAGCAGCGACAGCTCCCACCCCAGATACTGTCCGGCCCAGTCGCCGCCCGCCTCGCCCGCGTCCATCGCGTCCAGCAGCCCCTCGGTCGCGGCCGTGAGCCGCGGGTGAGGGTCGCGCTCGGGCAGGGCCCAGCCGACCAGCGCCGCCACCGCGTTGAGCCCGGCGAGCGCACCCGCGTCGGCCATCAGCCCGGACCGGGCGCGCGCCGGCTCGGCCGTCAGGCTGCCCAGCTGGTCATCGAGCCGCGCCCGCCAGCGCAGCGCGACCCGGTTGCCGGGCTGCAGCATCGCCGCCCGCTTGACCGACCCGCCCCCCGGCACGAGGCCGCGCAGCAGCCCCGCCTCGCGCGTCAGCACGGTGACGATGGCCGCGTGCTCGCCGTGCCGTCGCCGCGCGATGACGGTCGCCTCGCCTGCCCATTCCATCGCGCCTTCCTTTCGCCGCCACGCTGCCGCAATCTCGGGGCGGCGAACAGGGGGACGTGATGCTCAAGACGTGGATCGAGGCGCAGCCGCGGCTGGTCGAGGTGGCCGCCGGCCGCGCCTCCGCCGACATGGTGATCCGCGGCGGGATCTGGGTCGCGGTCCACTCGGGCGAGGCGCTGCCGGGGCACGACATCGCCATCGCCGACGGGCGGATCGCTTGCGTGGTGACGGATGCCTCGGCCAACATCGGCCCCGCGACGCAGGTGATCGAGGCGGCCGGGCGCTACATGATCCCCGGGCTGATCGACGCGCATATGCACATCGAATCGGGGATGCTGACGCCCGCGCGCTTCGCCGAGGCGGTGATCCCGAACGGCACCACCGCGCTCTTTCACGACCCGCACGAGATCGCCAACGTCATGGGCCTCGACGGCGTGCGGCTGATGCGGGACGAGAGCCTGATCCAGCCGATCACCATGCTGACGCAGATGCCCTCCTGCGCGCCCTCGGCGCCGGGGCTCGAGACGACGGGGCATCCCATCTCGGCCGGCGAGGTCGCCCAGGCGATGGGGTGGGAGGGGATCGTGGGCCTCGGCGAGATGATGAACTTTCCCGCCGTCGCGGCGGGCGATCCGGCGATGCTCGAGGAGATCGCGGCCACCCGCGCCGCGGGCAAGACGGTCGGCGGGCACTATGCCTCGCCCGACCTCGGGCGGCCCTTCGCAGCCTACGCCGCGGGCGGGGCCGAGGACGACCACGAGACGACCGCCGAGGCGCAGGCCATCGCCCGCGTCCGGCAGGGGATGGGGGCGATGCTGCGCTACGGCTCGGCCTGGCATGACGTGGCGGCCCAGATCACCGCAATCACCAAGCGCGGGATGGACCCCGCGGGCTTCATGCTCTGCACCGACGATTGCCACGCGGGCACGCTGGTCCACGACGGGCACATGGACCGGGTGGTGCGCCACGCCATCGCCTGCGGCTGCGATCCGCTGGTGGCGATCCGGCTCGCCACGCTCAACACCGCGCGGCATTTCGGCATGGCGCGCGAGCTGGGCAGCCTGACGCCGGGGCGGCGGGCGGACGTGATCCTCACCTCGGACCTGACCGCGCTGCCGATCGAGCTGGTGGTGGCGCAGGGCCGCGTGGTGGCCGAGGGCGGGCGGCTGACGGTCGAGTGCCCGCGGATCGAGTGGCCCGCCGCGGCGCGGGGGTCGGTGCATCTCGCCCGGCGGCTCGCGGCCGAGGATTTCGCCGTGAAGGCCACGGGCACGCGCGCCACGGTGCGGGTGATCGGCGTGGTCGAGAACCAGGCGCCGACCCGGGCGCTGACCGCCGAGTTGCCGGTCGAGGATGGCCGCGTCGTCCCCGAGGGCGAGGTGGCGCGCATTGCGCTGGTCGAGCGGCACAGGGGGACCGGCGGGGTGGTCAACGGGTTCGTGTCGGGCTTCGGCTATCAGGGCCGGGTCGCCGTCGCCTCGACCATCGCGCATGACAGCCACCACATGATCGTGGTCGGCACCTGCGCCGAGAACATGGCCGCCGCGGTGGCGCGGCTGGGCGATTTGCAGGGCGGCATCACCGTCTTCCGCGACGGGGCCGAGCTCGCCCATGTCGCCCTGCCCATCGCCGGCCTCATCTCGGACGCGCCCGCCGCCGAGGTCGCCGCCGCCGCCGAGGCGGTCAACGCCGCCATCCGCGCCTGCGGCTGCACGATGAACAACGCCATCATGCAGCACGTCCTGCTGGCGCTGGTGGTGATCCCCGAGCTCAGGATCTCGGACCTCGGGCTGGTGGACGTGACCCGCTTCGCGCTGACCGAGGT
This sequence comes from Paracoccus sanguinis, assembly GCF_012689545.1. NCBI lineage: Bacteria > Pseudomonadati > Pseudomonadota > Alphaproteobacteria > Rhodobacterales > Paracoccaceae > Paracoccus > Paracoccus sanguinis. The sequence continues at coordinate 2,648,076 of NZ_CP051542.1, read as the reverse complement.
GGTCGCGGGCTGACGCTCGACCGCCCGAGCTCGCGGGCCGGGTGTCAGTCCAGTTCGCTGGCCGTCGAGCCATCCCCGTCGCGCGCCACCGCGAGGCGGCGCGCGCGGGGGCCGAAGGCGTCGAAGAGCTCGGGCCCGGTGCCGGTCAGCACCGCCTGCGCCGGCAGCACCGCGATCTCGTCATAGAGCGCCGCGCGGCGGTCGGCGTCGAGATGGGCCGCGACCTCGTCGAGCAGCAGCACCGGGCGCTCGGCGGCGAGCGCGCGGGCGTTGGCGAGGATCAGCGAGAGCAGCAGCGCCTTCTGCTCGCCCGTGGAGCTCAGCGCCGCGGGCTGATCGGACGGCCCCCACCAGGCGCCAAGGTCGGCGCGGTGCGGGCCGCTGAGGGTGCGCCCGGCGGCGGCCTCGCGCGGGCGCTGGTGGGCGAGGCGGTCGGCGATGCGGGCCGGGTCGGTGTCATCGGCGAAGCCCTCACCCGGCAGCAGCGCGAGCCGGGCGGCCGGGAAGCTCGTCGCCGCCCCCGCCTGCGCCGCCGCGATCAGGTCGAGCGCGGCGAGGCGGTTCAGCGTCAGGGCCGCGCCAGCCTCGGCCATCTGCGCCTCGAGCGCGCGGAACCAGCCGGGGTCGCGGATCTCGTCGCGGAACAGCCGGTTGCGGTCGCGCATCGCCTTTTCATAGGCCAGCGCCACGCCCGCGTGACCGGGCAGAAAGCTCAGCGTCAGCCGGTCGAGAAACCGGCGCCGCCCCTCGGGCGTGTCGGTCCACAGCCGGTCCATCGCCGGCGTCAGCCAGATCATCCGGGTCAGCGTGCCGAGCGCGAGCTGCGGCTCGGCCTTGTCGTCGATGCGGGTGCTGCGCGGCTCACCCGGGGCGGCGCCCGTCTCGACCGGGCGGCCGTCGATCACCGCGCGGATGCGCCAGCCCGCGCCGACCCCCTGCCGCGCCTGCTCGGCGGGCGCGGCGCCGCGCAACCCGCGGCCCGGCGACAGCATCGACAGCGCCTCGAGGATGTTGGTCTTGCCGGCTCCGTTCGGGCCGAAGATCGCCAGCGGCCGGTCGTCGAAGCCGAGGTCGAGCCGCGGCCAGGACCGGAACTGCGCCAGCGAAAGCCGCGTGAGCGTCACACGCGCATCGGCATGACGACATAGACGGCCGAATCGTCGCCGCCCTCGCGGATCAGCGCCGCGTCGCCCGAGCCGTTGAACAGGAACACCGCGTTCTCGCGGTCGATCTGCGCGGCGATTTCCTGCAGGTACTTGGCGTTGAAGCCGATCTCGAGCGGCTCGTCGGCATAGGCGACCGCCAGCTCCTCGTCCGCCGCGCCCGCGTCGGGGGCGTTCACCGACAGAACCAGCCGATCCTCGTCCAGCGCCAGCTTGACGGCGCGCGAGCGTTCGCTGCTGACGGTCGCCACCCGGTCCACGGCGCGGGCGAAATCGGCGGCGTCGACCTCGAGCCGGCGGGCGTTGGCGCGCGGGATGACGCGGGTGTAGTCGGGGAAGGTGCCGTCGATGACCTTCGAGGTGAGCGTGATGGTGGGCGTGGCGAAGCGCACCTTGGTCTCGCCCACCGACACGGCGATCTCGGTCTCGTCATCGTCGAGCAGCTTCTTCAGCTCGGCCACGGTCTTGCGCGGGACAATCACGCCAGGCATCTCGGCCGCGCCCTCGGGCAGCGGCGCGTCGACGCGCGCCAGCCGGTGCCCGTCGGTCGCCACGCAGCGCAGGCTGGGGCCGCCCTCGCCTTCGGCCACGTGCATGTAAACGCCGTTGAGGTAATAGCGCGTCTCTTCGGTCGAGATCGCAAAGCGCGACTTGTCGAAGAGCCGCCGCAGCACCGCCGCGGGGGCGGCGAAATTGGCGGCGTATTCGGTCGAGGCCATCGCCGGGAAATCCTCGCGCGGCAGCGTGGCGAGCGAAAAGTTCGAGCGCCCGGCCTGCACGGTCAGCCGGTTCGTGGCGGCATCCGCGGCGATCTGGACCAGCGCCCCGTCGGGCAGCTTGCGGGCGATCTCGTTCAGCAACGCGGCGCTGACGGTGGTGGCGCCGGGACGCTCGACCATCGCGGGGGCGCGGTCCACCACCTCGGTGTCGAGGTCGGTGGCGCGGAAGCTCACGCCATCGGCCGTCGTCTCGATCAGCACGTTGGCGAGGATCGGGATGGTGTTGCGGCGTTCCACGACCGACTGGGCCTGCGCGACAGCCTTGCCCAGCGCCGCCTTTTCGATCGAGAACTTCATGGCTTTGGCCCTTTGGCTGTCAGGTGCGCGGCCCGCCGCCGCGCGCACAGTTTCGTCATCGTTCGGGTGGGGTCAAGCCGCCGCTTACGCCTCGAGCGCGCGGCGCAGCAGGTCGATGTCCTCGCTCAGGCTGCGGTCCTCGCCGCGCAATTCCTCGATCTTGCGCACGCCGTGCATGATCGTGGTGTGGTCGCGGCCGCCGAAGCGCCGCCCGATCTCGGGCAGCGAACGCGAGGTCATCTGCTTGGCCAGATACATGGCGATCTGCCGCGGCCGGGCCAGCGTGCGGACCCGCTTGGGCCCCACGAGGTCCGACAGGCGGATGTTGTAGTGCTCGGCCACCTTGCGCTGGATCTCCTCGACCGAGACCTTGCGGTCCGAGGCGCGCAGGATGTCGGCCAGGCATTCCTGCGTCATGTCGAGGTCGATCTCGCGCCCCATGAGGCTCGCGAAGGCAAACAGCCGCTGCAGCGCGCCCTCGAGCACCCGGACGTTCGAGGTGATGCGGTGGGCGAGGAACTCAAGCACGCCGTTCCCGAGCACGAGGCCGGGGTAGGTCTGGCGGAACTGCTCGGTCTTGGACTGCAGGATCGAGAGCCGCAGCTCGTAGTCGGTGGGGTGCAGATCGACGATCAGCCCGCAGGAGAGGCGCGACTTGATGCGCTCCTCAAGGTCCTTGATCTCGCCCGGCGCGCGGTCGGCCGAGATGACGATCTGCTTGCCCTGATCGACCAGCGCGTTGAACGTGTGGAAGAATTCTTCCTGCGTCGAGTCCTTGCCGGCGATGAACTGGACGTCATCGACCATCAGCACGTCGACGGTGCGGAACAGCTCCTTGAAGTCCATGACGGTGCGCTCGCGCAGCGCCTGGACGAAGCGGTACATGAACTGCTCGGCCGAGAGATAGAGGATGCGCGCGCCCTCGTCGCGGACCCGGCGCTCGGCGGCGATGGCGTGCATGAGGTGGGTCTTGCCGAGGCCGACGCCGCCATAGAGGAACAGCGGGTTGAAGGTCACGGGGCCGCCCTCGGCCACCCGGCGGGCGGCGGCGTGGGCGAGCTCGTTGGGCTTGCCGACGACGAAATTGTCGAAGGTGAAACGGGTGTCGAGCGGCGCCGACATCTCGTCCTCGCGCAGCGGGCCGCGGGCGCGGACGGGCGCGGCGGCGGGGGCCGTTGCAGCAGCGGGCGCGGCGCTGGCCGCCGGGGCGGCGCGGCGCGCCGGGGCGGGGGCGGCGGCGACGGTGAAGGTCACGCGCTCGACCGGGGCTCCCTGCCGGACCAGTGCCTCGACGATCGGGCGGGCATAGTGGCGCGACACCCAGTCCGACAGGAACCGGGTCGGGCAGACGATGTCGGCCGCGCCGGAATCGATGGCCCGCAGGCTCAGCGGCGCCAGCCAGGTCATGTAGTTGTTGGCCCCGACCTGCGCCTCGAGTTCGGGCCGCGCCCCCGCCCACAGCTTGTCCATTCGTCCGTCCCTCGTGTCCCCATCCCCGCCGGGAACGCCGGCGGGCCAGTGCAACAGCGCCATGACAGGAAACGGCAACAGATCGGACGTCCGCCGCAATCAAGCGGCGACAGAGGCCCGGGGGCCCCGACCGATCTGTCCCGGGTCGTCCGCGGCCGGTGGCAGCCGGCGCGGACAGCCGCGGCGCCGCGAAACCCTGCGTTGGGCAGGCTTCGGGCCGCGCGCTGCGTCCGGGCGGGGCGGCGGCAGCTGGCCTCTCCCGGACGGTTCTTCCCTGTCACGACGTGAATCGCTTCCGAGACGCTAGCGCCAAGCGCGACGGCCCCGCAACCGAACTATGAACTTGACAGCACCTTTGTGGGGCGAATCTGCCACTATGCCGCAGTAGGCATAATACACATAAAATACAGCAGCTTGCCCGAACGGGCGATGCTGCGGATGCGAAAGGGCGCGGCCGCCGGATGCGGTCCGCGCCCCTGTGCGGCGGGCGATGCCGGGCGGCCCGAGGGGCGCCGCGGCGACGCCGGCTCAGGCCTGCGAGAGGGCTTTCACCCGCGACGTCAGGCGCGAGATCTTGCGCGAGGCCGTGTTCTTGTGGATCACGCCCTTGGTCACGCCGCGCATCAGCTCGGGCTGGGCCGCGGTCAGCGCCTCGGCCGCGACCTTCGCGTCGCCGCCGGCGATCGCTTCCTCGACCTTGCGGATGAAGGTGCGGATGCGCGAGCGGCGCGCCTTGTTCACGGCGGTGCGGCGTTCGGTCTGGCGGGCGCGTTTCTTGGACTGGGGCGTGTTGGCCATGAGGATCAGCTTTCGGGTCTGTTGCGGTCAAATCTCGTCGTCATCGCGCAAACCCCGAACTGCCGCCCGGTCCCCGAAGGGACAGGCGGTCATGGTTCATGCCTTAAGCGGGCCCACGCGCATGTCAGGGGGCGCCTATAGACGAGACGCCCCGCCAAGGGAAGCCCGAATCGCCCCCTGCCCTGCCCGGCGCCCTGCCCAGCCCCCGCCTCAGCGGTCGCGGAACTGCGCCTCGCGCTTTTCGGCAAAGGCGCTCATCCCCTCGGCCTGGTCCTCGGTGGCGAAGAGCGCGTGGAAGGCCCGGCGCTCGAACAGAAGCCCCTCGCGCAGGGTCGTCTCGAAGGCGCGGTTCACCGTCTCCTTGGCGACCTGGGTGGCGATCGCGGACTTGGCGGCGATCTTGCGGGCCGCGCCCATCGCCTCGTCCATCAGCTTGTCGGCGGGTACGACGCGGCTGACCAGCCCCGAGCGCTCGGCCTCGGCCGCGTCCATGAAACGGCCGGTCAGGTTCATGTCCATGGCCTTCGACTTGCCGACGAAGCGGGTCAGGCGCTGGGTGCCGCCGATCCCGGCGATGACGCCGAGGTTGATCTCGGGCTGGCCGAACTTGGCGGTCTCCGACGCGATGATGAAGTCGCACATCATCGCCAGCTCGCATCCCCCGCCGAGCGCATAGCCCGAGACGGCGGCGATGATCGGCTTGCGGACCCGGTTAATCTGGTCGATCTCGCCCCCGAAGAGGTCGCCCATCAGCACGTCCACATAGGACTTGTCGGCCATCTCCTTGATGTCGGCGCCGGCGGCAAAGGCCTTTTCGCTGCCGGTCAGCACGATGCAGCGCACGGCCGGATCGGCGTCCGCAGCCGTCAGCGCCGCCGCCAGCTCACCGATGAGCTGGGCGTTGAGCGCGTTGAGCGCCTCGGGACGGTTCAGCCGGACCAGCGCGACACGGTCGGCGATCTCGACGAGGATGGTCTGGTAGGCCATGCGGGTTCCCCCCTTGCTGTGCTTGAGCCGGTGCTAGCAAAGCCCGGGCAAGGGGGGAAGTGGGCGGCGCGGCCGGGGCAGAGGTCAGTGCTGGCAGGTGGGGCAGTACCAGGTCGAGCGCCCGGACTGGACGATCCGCCGCACCGTGCCCGCGCAGCCCGGCCGCGCGCACGGCTGCCCCTCGCGGTCATAGACGCGGAAGCTGTGCTGGAAATACCCCAGCTCACCCGACGCCTGCCGGTGGTCGCGCAGGCTCGACCCGCCGGCGGCGATCGCCTCGACCAGCACCGCGCGGATGGCCGCGTGCAGGGCGGCAAGCCGCGCCGGGCCGATCCGGCCTGCGGCCCTGAGCGGGTGGATGCCGGCCCGGAACAGCGCCTCGCAGACATAGATGTTGCCCAGGCCCGCGACGATCCGCTGGTCCAGCAGCGCCGCCTTGACCGGCATCCGCCGGCCTCGGAATGCCGCCGCGAGCACCGCGGGGGTGAAGTCATCGGACAGCGGTTCGGGCCCAAGACTGGCCAGCAGCGGGTGCGCCTCGCCCGGCCGGACGAGGTCCACCGCGCCGAACCGCCGGGCGTCGTTGAGCGTGACCGTCACCCCGGCTTCGGTCGTCAGGACCAGGTGGTCGTGCTGCGGCAGGATCGCCGGGTCGTGGTGAAAGCTGCCAAGCGCCGCCCCCTCGACCCGCACCCGCCCCGACATCCCGAGGTGGACGAGCAGGCTCGGCCCCCGGTCGAGATCGGCCAGCAGGTACTTCGAGCGCCGGCGCAGATCGATCACCCGCGCGCCGGTCAGCACCTGCACCAGATCCTCGGGCATCTTCCAGCGCAGGTCGGGGCGGCGCTGCTCGACCCGCGCGATGCGCTGGCCGGTCAGATGCGGCGCGAGGCCGCGCCGGACGGTTTCTACCTCTGGCAGTTCTGGCATTTCCCCCCCATCCGCTGCATGGTGCCGCCCGACCCGCAGGGCCGCGCCCTTCGCGCCCCGCCGCATGGACCGAGAGCTATGACCGACGACCGCCCGACACAATCCGCCGCGCCCGCGACGCCTCCCTCCGGCGACGGGGCGGACGACGCGCGCGCGCGGCAGACCCATTTCGGCTTCCGCGACGTCCCCGAGGGCGACAAGGCGGGGCTCGTCCACGGGGTGTTCTCGCGCGTCGCCTCGAAATACGACGTGATGAACGACCTGATGAGCGTCGGCGTCCACCGGCTGTGGAAGCAGGCGATGATGGACTGGCTCGCGCCCCGCGACGGGCAGGCGCTGCTGGACGTGGCGGGCGGGACCGGCGACATCGCGTTCCGCTTTCTCGACCGCGCGCCGGGGGCGCGGGTGACGGTCTGCGACATGACCGAATCGATGCTGGTCGAGGGGAGGAAGCGCGCCGAGGCGGGCCGCCTCGCCGACCGGCTGGCCTGGGTCACGGGCGATGCGATGGCGCTGCCCTTCGCGGATGCGAGCTTCGACCGCTACACGATCAGCTTCGGCATCCGCAACGTGACCCGGATCGAGGCGGCGCTGTCCGAGGCCTACCGGGTGTTGCGTCCCGGCGGGCGGCTGATGGTGCTCGAGTTCAGCCAGCTGCCGGTGCCGGCGCTGCAATGGGCCTATGACCGCTATTCCTTCAACGTGATCCCGCCGCTGGGGCAGCTGGTGGCGAGCGACCGCGATTCCTACCAGTATCTCGTCGAGTCGATCCGCCGCTTCCCGGATCAGGAGCGCTTTGCCGAGATGATCCGCGACGCGGGGTTCGGGCAGGTCGCCTATCGCAACCTCTCGATGGGGATCGCGGCGCTGCATTCGGGGTGGAAGCTGTGAGCGCCGTGCCGGCCGGGGGCGTCCCGGACCACGGCCGAGCGGGGGTTTTCCACCCCCGCACCCCCGGAGGATATTTGCGTCCAGCCCGAGGCGGTTGCGGGGCGGGCCGCCTGCGGGCGCGGGGCCGAGGCTGATGCGCGGGCCCCACAACATCTGGCGGTTGATCCGCACCGGCGCCACCTTCCAGCGCACCGGCGCGATGGGCGCGGCGCTCGACGCGCTGAGCGCGCCGCCGCGCGTGCGGGCCGCGGCCCGCATCATGGGCTGGCCCTTCGCCTGGCTCGGCTATGCGGGCGACCCGGCCCTGCCCCCGGTCACGCGTGCGATCACGGCGCTGGGTCCGGCCTACATCAAGTTCGGGCAGATCCTGTCGACCCGCCCCGACGTCGTCGGGACCGGCATGGCCGAGCAACTGAGGATGCTGCAGGACCGGCTGCCGCCCTTCCCGACCGCCGAGGCCCGCGCGCTGGTCCAGTCTGAGCTGGGCGCGCCGGTCGAGACGCTGTTCAGCGCGTTTTCCGAACCGGTCGCGGCGGCCTCGATCGCCCAGGTCCACGAGGCGCGGCGCGCCGACGACGGGGCGCGGGTCGCGGTCAAGGTGTTGCGCCCGGGGATCGAGGCCGCCTTCCGGCGCGACATCGACGCCTTCCACCTGGCCGCGGGGATGATCGAGCGGCTGTCGCCCGGCAGCCGCCGGCTGAGGCCCCGCGACGTGGTGGCGCATTTCGAATCGGTGGTGCTGGGTGAGCTGGACCTGCGGCTCGAGGCCGCCTCGGCCTCGGAGTTCGCCGAGAACACGCGCGGCGACGCGGGCCTGTCGGTGCCGCTGCCGCACTGGCCGCTGAGCGCGCGGCGGGTGATGACCAGCGACTGGGCCGACGGCATCCCGATGGCCGAGGTCGACGCCATCGCCGCCGCCGGCCACGTCCGCCATGCGCTGGCCGAACGGCTGATCCAGCTGTTCCTGAATCACGCGCTGCGCGACGGGTTCTTTCACGCCGACATGCACCAGGGGAACCTGCGGGTGGCGCCGAACGGCGACATCGTGGCGTTCGATTTCGGCATCATGGGCGAGATCGACGAATACACCCGCCGCGTCTATGCCGAGATCATCTACGGCTTCATCCAGCGCGATTATCACCGCGTGGCGCGGGTGCATTTCGAGGCCGGCTACGTCCCCCCCGACCGCGACATGGCCCAGTTCGCGCGCGCGCTGCGCTCGGTCGGCGAGCCGATCTTCGGCGCGGATGCCTCGCGCATCTCGATGGCGAACCTGCTCGCCTATCTCTTCGAGGTTACCGAGCGGTTCGGGATGGCGACGCGCACCGAGCTGATCCTGCTGCAACGCACGATGGTGGTGGTCGAGGGCGTCGCCCGAAGCCTCGATCCGCAGATCAACATGTGGGCGGCGGCCCGGCCGGTGGTCGAGCGCTACATCCGCGACAACCTCGGTCCTCGGGCGACGGCCCGGGACGGCCTGCGGGCGCTGCAGGCGCTGGGACGGCACGGCCCGCTGCTGCCGGAACTCGTGGACCGGCAGATCGACCGCCTGTCTCGCCCCGACCCCCCCGCGGTGGTTGTCGAGCGCTCCCGCCCGGGCGAGGCGGTCTGGGCAGTCGTATTGCTTGGGCTGGGTGTGCTGGTTGGGCTGGCGCTGGGGTAGCGACGGGGCTGGCACTGACCTCGCGGGCCCGATGGTTATGACCAACGGATGGCGAGCCGTTACTGGCGAAAACATCGGCCCGGACGCGGACCGGCAAGCGTTGCCCGACGGCGACTCACACGTCGCCTCGGTCTCGCGCCTACACGCTCAGCGGTGCCGCGCGTAGCTCTGCCCACGTCTATCGGGCTGTCTTTCACTTGAGCTGTGTACGTCCCACGCCGACATCAGACCGCCCGTGCCCTCACCCGAGCAAAGCCAGCGCGGCGTTGTAAGACGACTGGGTTCCCGTCGCAGCACCCGCGCGGACCAGGAATCGCGTCAGCAGTTTCTCTACGCTGGCCGAATCTGAGAAAGCGCTGACCGACGAACTGCCGGTCACCCTCTGGGTTCGTTCGGCGAGCTCGTCCGCCTGCCGATCGATCGGCAGCTTGCCGAATTCCTTGCCAAGTCCCAGCGCGCCCTCGAACACCTTGCGCAGCGGCATCGAGCCCAGAATACTGAACCACTTCCCGCGGTCCGTCGCACCAGACGCCGCAAGCAACGGCAGCTCACGCTGAGCGTTCATCGCCAACCGCAGATTGCCGTCGGCAGTGCCGACCCGCCGCTCCAACTCAGCCGCCACGTGGCGCTCGGTGACAGTCGCAACCAGCCCGGTCGCCCGCTTGCCGCCGGCGCCGAAGCCAAACGCCTCCGCCATCGTCCGATATCGCTTGTCGCCGAGCCGGTTCGCCAGGCTCCGCGGATCGGCCAAATCCGATTCAAGCACCTTGCGAATAAAGAACCGCTTGCTCGCGTCCGCCTCGAGGCCGTAGGCGCTCAGCGCAGTGCGCAACAGCCGACTGTCGCCGACCAGCTGCTCCGCGGACGTCACGCTGGCCATCCGGGTGCGGAAATGCTCGTTGTCGCGGGCGATCGCCGGGTCGCGGCCGATGATCCCGCGCTGGAGCGTCGCGGTACGGGACAGGATCTTCCACCCCGCGTAGCCGGCTGCACCGACGACCGGCTGATAGCTCATGAGAACTGCGCGAAGAGCCGCGCCTCTCGGCCGAGAAGACCACGCAGTCGGCGCAGCGCCTGGTAGACGTTCCCGGCGGCCACGTCCGCCGTCGCACCGTCGAGCGCGGCCCGGCTGTCCCGGTCGTCGAAGACTTGCGAGAGTTGTTCGATCCCCCGCATCAGGTCGCGCCGGCCGGGTTCGGGGTCCGCGTCCCCGGACAGGATCATCTGCGCCGCGAAGCAGACCCGCGCGACCGGGGTGGCAACGTCGTCGGGGTGAATCGCCTCCTTCAGGCGCAGGATGTTGGCGTTGGGGGTACGGATCGCGATCCGTGCCCGCCGATCACCGTTCTCGATCACGGCGCCGTTGATCAGGACCCGCTCACCCGGAGCGAGCTTGAGAATGAGGCCGCTCATGCCGCAACCTCTCCGCGCAGACCCTTCATGATCGCCAGGTTGATGTCGATCAGTGCGGCGGGCTCGGCGTTGCCGGCAATGGCCCGGTGCGACTGGCGGATGGAAAAGATGGCGATCGACAGGAGCCGCGCCTTCAGGTCATCGGGCAGATCGTTGCCGTCGTCCGCCAGATCCGCGGCGAGGGTGGACCACAGGTCGGCATTCGCGGCGGCGGCACGGGCAAGGGACATCTCGCCTCGGCTGGCGCGCTGAAGTTCGCGCGTAACCCGCGAAAAGGCGTCGTATTCTACGTCTCGGTGCGAACGTACGGTGTTGAAACCGGCGCCGCGGGCAAAGTTGCCTGGGGCTTGCATGGTCAAGGGGGCGCTCCCTTCAAGCTGCGTGGGGGAAGGCCGGGGCGACTATTCCGCCCCGGCCGCTTTCATCAGCCGCGGAACAGCGCGAGGATGTTCTGAGGCGCCTTGTTGGCGATCGACAGCGACTGGATGCCCAGCTGCTGCTGGGTCTGCAGCGCCTGCAGGCGGGCAGAGGTTTCTTCCATGTCGGCATCAACCAGCGCACCGATGCCGGTCTTCAGCGAGTCCCCGAGCTTCGACAGGAACTCGGTCTGCATCTCGATCCTGCGGCCCACCGAGCCAAAGGAGGCCGCGGACGTCGCCGCGGTCGAGATCATCGCGTCGATCGCGCCGAGCGCCGCCCGGGCGTTGACCTCGGTGCTCACCGACAGCGTCGCCAGTCCACCGAGGGCACCGGCCCCCGCGTTGGAGAACTGTGCCGTCACCCGCAGGTCAGTGGTGCCCGTGTTGGTGATGTTCAGCTCACCAGGGGCGGCCTGGTCGTAATCCACGCCGACCCCGGCGATCCCCAGTTTCTCGATCGCCGACTTCAGACCGACGGCGACGATGTCGGCGGGCGAGGAGGCGGCGGCATCCTCGGTCGTCAGCGTATAGCTGGCGACCTTGTCACCGATCGTCACCGAGATCCGGTCACCGGCGGCGAGCGTCGCGGCACCGTCGATCGTGATGGCCTTGCCCGCGGTGTCGCCCGCATTGAGGAAGAACGCCGCGGTATCGCCAGCGCCCGACGCCCCCTCGGACCCCGCCAGCGCTGCCTTGCTGACATAGCCGCCGGTCGAAAGGTTCGACCCCGCGACGGTGATGCTGGACGAGGTCGAGCCACTGGCCGAGCGGTCGATCGCCGAGAGGAAGTCAACCGTGGCGGTCGACCCATCGAGCAGGTTCATGCCGTTGACCTGCGACGATTTCACCACGCCGTCGATCTGCTTCTTCAGGTTGGTGACGTCGTCCTGCAGCTTGCCGCGATCGGCCGAGGTCTGCGCGGTGATGATCGTGTCGCGCATCTTCTTGAGCAGGGCGGTGACCTGCTCGGCGCCCTCGCGGGCGGTGCCGACGGCGGCGCCCCCCATGGACAGGCTCGACGAGATGGCCTTGAAGCCGCTGACATCGGCCTCCATGACCTGCGAGATTGCCCAGACGGCCGCGTTGTCCTTGGCCGTCGCGACCGACTTGCCGGTCGAGATCTCGTCCTGGGTCTTCGCCATGGCCGAGTTGATGCCCTTGAGGGTCTGCAGCGCAACCATTGCGCCATTGTTGGTCAGAATGCTGGACATTGTGTCCTCCTGCAATTCGGGCGACGTTCCGGCGCCCGGGTTTCACGAAATGCGGCCATTCTGACCAGCGGGTTTTCCCGGCATCGTCTGATGCAGCTCCCGGTTTAACCGGCAACAGCTAACGAATACTGAATCGCGCCATTGAAACCAGAGCTGCAATAGACCGGATTTTCATCAAAACTTCTGGCTCGCTTCGACGAGTGAGGTGGAGACACGTTGGCGCCCCCCGCGATCATAGACGTCGAGCCCGCCGTGACCCTGCGCCAGCTCCTCAAGCCAGCCGCGCGCCGCGTCGATGCCGCTCAAGGCTGCCTGGGCCAGCCGGGACAGGCGCTCGAGTGCGCGCGTGCACTCCCCCTGCTCGGCCGGCTCCAACGGTCGCCGCTCGACCGACCGATGAAATCTGGTGAGCAGAGCCTCGGCCTCGGACGGCTCACCCACTATCATGGCCGTGCAGGCCGCCTCGATCAGTCCTGCCCGGTCAGCCATCCGTGCGTGCCCCCCTTGCGCCCAGCCCGAGTTCCAGCCGTGCCGCCATGGCATCGGCATATTGATCGGTCAGGAAGGACGCGAATTGCGATTCGCCGATTCCGCCTGAGAAGGCGCCGTCGCGCTCGGCAGGCATTGCAATCTTGAGCATCTCGGACAGGAAAGCCGCCTCAAGCCTGTCAGAGAACTTCGTCGGCGCTGGTCGCACCGTCGGACTATTCACCAGCAATTCGATCATGGGCACGCTCCGTTAAGAATGGATGTTTTTCCGTCCTAACCGAGGGCGGTAAATATTTGGTAACCCGGAGCCGATAATGATCGAGACATCGATTCGCTCGGGGTGGTTGCCGTGACACCGATTGCGTTAATGACGCCGCTGCCTTCTGCTGCCGTAGCGCCCCCATTCCGCGTTGCGCCGAAGGCAGCCGAAGACGCCTTTTCGGCGGTGCTTGCCGCCCTCGATGGCGTCCTGGCAGCGAGCGCGGGCGCGCCGCGTTCCGGCGATCAACAGGCTGAGCGGGAACCTGAGCACGAACATGCAGGAGAACCATCCGGAGTGCTTGGAGAGGGTAGTCTTCCTGCGGAGTTTCAGAACGACGCAGAGGTCGACGATTGCGTCAGCCCACCGGCCGACGCGGTATACGCGGATTGTGTCACGTCGCTGGCCGCAGTTGGTCCGCTAGGCCCAGCCCTGCCTGTGCTTCGTCCGCCGTTGGACGGCGTCCCCACTCCGGAGGCGGCAAGTTTCGCCCGGACGTCCGAGATGAAAGAAAGGGAGGCCAAGACAATACACACTTTCTCGGCAGCGACCGGAGCCTCCGCGATTCCCGTCGAAGACATCGACGACGAAATTGCCATTTCCTCTGCGCGTCACGGCGTAGCCCGAGCGGATTCCCCTCCTCAACCGGACACTATCTCGTCTGCCGCCGCTGCTCTTCCGCCCCACGGAAGAGCCACGCCTCCCGGAAAACAGGCATTATCGCCTCCAAGCGATGTCACGAAGCCGCATGCGGCGGAGGGCCAGATTTCACCCGAACAATCGGAACGCCCGGGTCCCAGGCATTTGATAACTCCAGTCGTCGCCTCCCACGACATCGGTCCGACGCACCGCGTACGATCGGAAAGTGCTGTCGGACCGGTCGCCCAATGTTCCCCCCGGGTACTCAAGCCTCTCTTTGCGGAGGCGGCTCCCATAGAACCACCGACTGAGCGAGCCCTACCTCGGTCGTCGGGCGACGCAGCCCCGGTGTCCGCGCAGCAGGCACCGGTGTCCGAGCGGTCGTCGCAACCGGGAGTGCAGACTGTCTCGGCACCCCATCCACCAGGGTCCGCCACCCCCTCCCCCAATGTATCTTCGGGGGCCGACAGGATCGCCCCATTGGCAAAGGCGGCGCTGCCGCCCTTGGCCGACCCACCCGTTCACGCCGGGGAGTCGCGCGCACGTCGGCCTGCCTCCCCGACACACTTGAACTCACCAGCTGCAGCTTGGACTGCCACCTCCACGCCACTGGCCATGCTCCCCACCCCAACACGGCACGCGACGAAGACAGAGGGGGTAGCGACCCCAGCGGCTATGTCACAGTTGTATGACGTTCCTAGCCCCATGCGCCTGCACTCAGTAGAGGCCGCCAACCAGTCGCCTGCCCAACCCTCGGACGGCGACCATTCGGTCTCGGCCGCTAGCGATCGCGATGAGCGGCCGCGCGAACGCGAGATTCTAGTGCAAGACCGGAGCGGCGTTGCCGCGCCGCTAGAGGGGCTGCCAGCCACGTCGCCCAAGGTTGCGGCTATCTCCGGCACAGGCGAGCTCACCGGGCCGAAAGGCGTTCCGCCGGCCGAGCCGCTTCGCCAAATCGCGGATGCCATTGTGCGGACCCGCGACGGAATCGTCGAGATCACCCTCGACCCGATCGAACTTGGCCGTGTGACAGTGACCCTCGCGATGGACCGCCATGCGTCACTGGGGATCGTTGCCGAGCGCCCTGCAACGCTCGAGCTGATCCGCGGCCACACCGACCAACTCCTGCGCGACCTGCGCGATCACGGGATGCCGGACGCGCGTCTCGACTTCATCCGCGGTCCCGATGGCACCGCCGCAGAGCGTCACCTCCCCCCGCCCGCGCGGGCGGGCATCGACGACGGGCGGACGGGATCGAACCTCGCGGGCGGGCAGGGCTCCGGCAATCAGCCCTCGGGCGGGTCGAGCGACCATAACCAGTCGCAGCGACCGCCCGTCTACGACCGATCTCGAACGGTATCACTGGACGCAGTAGCGCAAACCGGGCCCGCGAGCGCCGACACCACCCCGGCGCTGCGTGCCCGGGGCAGCGGGCGCCTCGACCTGCGATTATGATCAGATCGAGGACGCTCATCAGCGACAGCTGAAACCTCCGCGGGCACCGGACCCAACTGCCCGCCGTCCCTCCATCCACGCAACACGCCGGACACTGCATGACCCAACTGCTCTCAGGCCTGCCGACCGTCTCCGCCACAACCGCGGCGCGGCCGCCTCTTCCCGGCTCCGCGACGGGCTACCCCGCGGCGTCTGAGTTTGCGGCCGCCCTCGACCAGAGCCCCCGCGCTGCCCCGGGCATCGCGACGTTTGAGCCCTACGCAGTCGGAGACGTCATGCGTGAAGCCCCCCCCGCCCTGCGTCTGATGAGCGCGAATGCACCGAGTCCAGCCACAGGCACAGCGGCCACTGCGCCCGACAGCGGCGAGCCGGCGCCGGACGCCGGGGTCACGGGGTCGGGGTTCGCTGGCGGGGATTTCCAGACCTTTCTCAAGATGCTGACCACGCAGATCAAGAATCAGGACCCCCTCAACCCGATGGAGGGCTCGGACTTCGCCGTCCAGCTGGCGACCTTCTCAGGGGTCGAACAGCAGGCGCGCACCAACCAGCTGCTCGAGCAGATGACGGCGGCGCGCGCGGAGGGGCTCGGCAGCGTGGCGGGCTGGATCGGGAAGGAGGTGCGCACGACGGCCCCCGTCTGGCATGGCGGCGATCCGCTACGGCTGGATATCCGCCCGGCAGAGAACGCCACTTCGGTGCAACTTGTGGCGCTCGACCGATACGGACGCGAGGCCGCGCGCGAGACGCTTCCCGCCCAGCCGGGCGAGATCACCTGGTCTGGCCGCGCGGCGGATGGAACAGGGCTGCCCCCCGGACCCTACAGCTTCAAGTTGGTCAGCCTGCGCGGGGCTGACATCGTGAAGACCGCCCCGGTCGGGGCCTACGCGCGGGTCACGGGCGCCGAGCTGACCTCGCAGGGCCTGCGGTTGACGCTGCCTGGCGGGGCAAGCGCGCTCGATAGCGAGGTGACGGCGTTGCGGGATCCGACGTGACGCGCGCGTGCGTTGCAGGAGAAGGCGTAACGCAACGAAGCTGTGGACGTGTGCCCGGCGGAGATGTGGGTCCGATCTCCACAGGGCGGCGACAGAGTGTGGAGGTTGTTGGGCGGTCATCCTGGTGCGGCGAGACCATGACGGCGGCGGAATCACTGCGGTGCGATGGAATCGCTGGGCAGGTTCCTGGTCGGGGCGTGCATTAATTAGCCACGTATGCCGCGCTGCTACTCGACGCATGGAAGCATCGCTCGCCCCGACAGCGAGCGAGTTGGCTGCTTTTGAAGCGGCCGAGCGCCGCGCCTGCATCGCTCCGATCCAAGGCCCCTTGTTGGCGCTAGCCAAGCATCAGTCCATCCGGTCAACTGCTCGCTTGCGAGCGGACTGGCTTTACGCCTCGCCCCTTTGCTGTCGATGGCCAGCCAGCAATTTCTTTCTGCCATCGTCCAGCAGTTCGCCAAGTAATGGGTGCGGCTGGCACAGTCAGGATGAGCCTATTTGGGTCGGCGTCCCACGAAGGCTGTGGGCCGATTTCAATCAATGCGCCACCATCCTCCCGCAATGGGTGATGGGTGTCCGGACAAGATATGCGTACATGAACTGGCCCCCTTTTCGACCGGACACCTGGGCATAATCATGGAGGCTTAGGCATATGCCTGAGCATGTGATCATGTCTGAGATCGAGATCATCACCGACGGCGGCCGCCGTCGTCGCTGGAGCGCGGCCGAGAAGCTGCGCATTGTCGAGGAGACGCTGGACAAGAGGGCCAGCATTTCGGTAGTCGCCCGCCGCAATGGCGTTGCCCCGAACTTGCTCTATCGTTGGCGCCGCCTGATGCTGGATGGGGGAGCCGTGGCCGTGTCGGAAGATGACGATGTGACCAGCAACCGGACCGTCCGGCAGATGGAAGACCGGATCCGCGAACTCGAGCGCCAGCTCGGCCGCAAGACGCTGGAGGCCGAGATCCTGCGCGAGGCCCTGGACAAGGCACGCTCAAAAAAACCGACCTTGCTCGCGCGGTCGCCTCTCAGGGACGGTTTCCGGTGAAGGTCGTCGCCGAGACCCTGGGGGTGGCCCGTTCCAACCTGATCGACCGCCTGCAAGGCAGGGCGAAGCCGCGTCGGCGCTATCACAAGGCGCAAGACGCGGCGGTGGTGCCGTTGATCATGGCGCTCGTGTCAGCGCGTCCCACATACGGCTATCGCAGGATCACGGCGCTTCTGAACCGCCAACTGCGGGCGGAAAGCCTGGCGCCCGTGAACCACAAACGGGTTTACCGGATCATGAAGGCCCACAACCTGCTGCTGGCGCGGGAATATTCCGAACGCCCCGAGCATGTGCACGACGGCAAGATCATCGTGATGCGCTCGAACCTGCGCTGGTGCAGCGACGGGTTTGAGTTCACCTGCTGGAACGGCGACATCGTCCGCGGCGCCTTCATCATCGATGCCCATGATCGGGAAATCATCGCCTGGCGGGCTGTGGTCAACGCCGGGGTCAGCGGCTCGGACATCCGGGACCTGATGCTCGAGGCCGTCGAGCGCCGGTTCGGCACATACCGTGCGCCTGCGGTCATCGAGATGCTGTCCGACAACGGCTCGCCCTACATCGCCAAGGACACGCAGGTCTTCGCCCGCCAGCTGGGCCTGAAGCCCTGCTTCACCCCGGTGCGAAGCGCGCAGAGCAACGGCATCTCGGAGGCTTTCGTGAAGACGCTGAAACGCGACTACGTCCAGGTCACGCCGCTGCCGGATGCCAGGACCGCCCTCGGATTGATCGGCGCCTGGATCGAGGATTACAACGAAAACCACCCGCACTCAGGGCTGAAGATGCGCTCGCCTCGCGAGTTCATCAAAGTTCAAACCGCAACGGCCTGAGTGTCCCGCGAAACGGGGGCAAGACCAGTACAGGCCACCGTCGATTGCAGCCGCTCTCGGCCTACCCAAGCCTGCGCGGGGAACCTGTCTACAAAATTAGACTGCCGTGTCGCTAGCGTAGGTAAGGCGCAAGGCGGGAGCGATCCGGGCTGATGCATAACGCGCAGTTTGCACCGTGAACCGTGTATGGTGACCGTGACCAATCCGTCGTCCGCGTCATCCCGGAGATCAGGCGCGACCCGCCCTCCTCCACCGAACACCCGCTTCCTCCACCGAAAACCCGCTCGCGACACCACGCCGCCCCCCCCCTCGCCCGGACGCGCCGCCCGAACGCAGGAAAGATCCCCCGTCCATCCCGCCCCTGCCACCCCACCCTTGCGCCCGAACCCGCGCCGACTATAACCCCGGACGATTTGCACACCGACGATCCGAGGGGCCGCCATGCCGAAACGTACAGACATCTCCTCGATCCTGATCATCGGCGCAGGGCCCATCGTCATCGGCCAGGCCTGCGAGTTCGACTACTCCGGCGCCCAGGCCTGCAAGGCGCTGCGCGAAGAGGGATACCGCGTCATCCTCGTCAACTCGAACCCGGCCACCATCATGACCGACCCCGAGATGGCCGACGCGACCTACATCGAGCCGATCACCCCCGAGATCGTCGAGAAGATCATCGCCGCCGAGCGGCCGGATGCGCTGCTGCCGACCATGGGCGGTCAGACCGCGCTCAACACCGCGCTGGCGCTGGCCGATGCGGGGGTGCTGCACAAGTATGATGTCGAGCTGATCGGCGCCCAGCGGGCCGCCATCGAGATGGCCGAGGACCGCAAGCTCTTCCGCGAGGCGATGGACCGGATCGGGCTGGAAAACCCCCGCGCCACCATCGTCAGCGCGCCCAAGCGCCCGGACGGGAAATACGACATCGCTGCCGGCGTGGCCGAGGCGATGACGGCGCTGGACGAGATCGGCCTGCCCGCGATCATCCGCCCCGCCTTCACGCTCGGCGGCACCGGCGGCGGGGTCGCCTACAACCGCGACGATTACGAACGCATCGTCCGCTCGGGCCTCGACGCGAGCCCCGTCGCGCAGGTGCTCGTCGACGAAAGCCTGCTCGGCTGGAAGGAATACGAGTTCGAGGTCGTGCGCGACCGCGCCGACAACGCCATCATCGTCTGCTCGATCGAGAACGTCGACCCGATGGGCGTCCACACCGGCGATTCTATCACCGTCGCTCCGGCCCTGACCCTGACCGACCGCGAGTATCAGCGGATGCGGAACGGCTCGATCGCGGTGCTGCGCGAGATTGGGGTCGAGACCGGCGGCTCGAACGTGCAGTGGGCGGTCAACCCCGCCGACGGCCGCATGGTGGTGATCGAGATGAACCCGCGGGTCAGCCGCTCGTCGGCACTCGCCTCCAAGGCCACCGGCTTCCCGATCGCCAAGATCGCCGCCAAGCTCGCCGTCGGCTACACGCTCGACGAACTCGACAACGACATCACCCGCGTGACGCCGGCCAGCTTCGAGCCGTCCATCGACTACGTCGTCACCAAGATCCCCCGCTTCGCCTTCGAGAAGTTCCCCGGCTCGAAGCCCGAGCTGACCACCGCGATGAAGTCGGTGGGCGAGGTCATGGCCATCGGCCGCACCTTCCACGAATCTCTGCAAAAGGCGCTCGCGTCGATGGAGAACGGGCTGACCGGCCTCGACGAGATCGCGATCCCCGGCGCCACCGAAGAGGGCAAGCCCGCCTTCATCCGCGCCCTGAGCCAGGCCACCCCCGACCGCATCCGCGTCATCGCCGAGGCGATGCGCGCCGACCTCACCGACGACGAGATCGCCCGCGTCACCCGCTTCGACCCGTGGTTCCTCGCCCGCATCCGCGAGATCGTGGACGCCGAGCACGAGGTCCGCCACCGGGGCCTGCCCGACGCCGACGGCCTGCGCCGCCTCAAGATGATGGGCTTCACCGACGCCCGCCTCGCCCATCTTGCGGGGCAGGACGAAACCCAGATCCGCCGCGCCCGCCGCGGCGCCGGCGTGACCCCGGTTTTCAAGCGCATCGACACCTGCGCCGCCGAGTTCGAGGCCCAGACCCCCTATATGTATTCCACCTACGAAGCCCCGGCGATGGGCGACGTGGAATGCGAGGCCCGCCCCTCGGACCGCAAGAAGGTCGTCATCCTCGGCGGCGGCCCGAACCGCATCGGCCAGGGGATCGAGTTCGACTATTGCTGCTGCCACGCCTGCTTTGCCCTGACCGCGGCGGGGTATGAGACGATCATGGTCAACTGCAACCCCGAGACCGTCTCGACCGACTACGACACCTCGGACCGCCTCTATTTCGAGCCGCTGACCCTCGAGCACGTGCTCGAGATCCTCCGCGTCGAGCAGGAGAACGGCACCCTCCACGGCGTCATCGTCCAGTTCGGCGGCCAGACCCCCCTCAAGCTCGCCAACGCGCTCGAGGCCGAGGGCATCCCGATCCTCGGCACCACCCCCGACGCCATCGACCTCGCCGAGGACCGCGAGCGCTTCCAGCGCCTCATCAACGACCTCGGCCTCAAGCAGCCCGTCAACGGCATCGCCCACTCCCCCGACGAGGCGCGCGAGATCGCCGCCCGCGTCGGCTTCCCCCTCGTGATCCGCCCGAGCTACGTCCTCGGCGGCCGCGCGATGGAGATCGTGCGCGACATGGACCACCTCGACCGCTACATCACCCACGCTGTCCAGGTCTCGGGCAAGAACCCGGTGCTGCTCGACAGCTACCTTTCGGGCGCGATCGAGGTCGACGTCGACGCCCTCTCGGACGGCGAAACCGTCCACGTCTGCGGCATCATGGAACATATCGAGGAAGCCGGCGTCCATTCGGGCGACAGCGCCTGCTCGCTGCCGCCGCACACGCTCGACGCCGCCACCATCGCCGAGCTGAAGCGCCAGACCGAGGCGATGGCCCGCGCGCTCAACGTCGTCGGGCTGATGAACGTGCAGTTCGCGATCAAGGGCGGCGCGATCTACGTGCTCGAGGTCAACCCGCGCGCCTCGCGCACCGTGCCCTTTGTCGCCAAGGCCACCGATTCGGCCATCGCCTCGATAGCCGCCCGGCTGATGGCGGGTGAGCCGCTGTCGGCCTTCCCCCACCGCGCCCCTTACCCCGCGGGCGTCGGCCCCGACACGCCGCTGCCCTACGCCGACCCGCTGACGCTGGCCGACCCGATCACGCCGTGGTTCTCGGTCAAGGAGGTCGTGCTGCCCTTCGCCCGCTTCCCCGGCGTCGACACGCTGCTCGGCCCCGAGATGCGCTCGACCGGCGAGGTGATGGGCTGGGACCGCAACTTCCCGCGCGCCTTCCTCAAGGCGCAGATGGGCGCAGGCACTCATCTGCCCGAGGGGGGCCGCGTCTTCGTCTCGGTCCGCGACACCGACAAGACGCCCGAGATGGCCGCCGCGATGCGCGACCTCGCCGCGATGGGCTTTTCGCTGGTGGCGACGGCCGGCACGGCGGATTTCCTGTCCGCGGAAGGGGTTGCGGCCGAGCGCGTGAACAAGGTCTACGAGGGCCGCCCGAACATCGTCGACCGGCTGAAGAACGGCGACGTGGCGATGGTGCTGAACACCACCGAGGGCACCCAGGCGATTGCCGACTCGCGCGACATCCGGTCTGTGGCGCTGTACGACAAGATCCCGTATTTCACGACCGCGGCAGGCGCGATCGCCGCGGTGGCCGCGATCCGCTCACGCGAGGAGGGGGACGTGGGGGTCAGGACGTTGCAGGGGTGATTTTCCTTGCGCGAGGGTACTATCCGCGCCACAATATCTAGTTATTGACGGGGAGGGTGGGAATGACCGCAGAGATTGCCATCTTGAACAAAAGCGCTGTCGCATTAGCGACGGACAGCGCGGTGACGATCTCTTCTGGAAGCTCGAACCATAAAGTTTTTGACAGCGCCGACAAATTGTTTGAACTTTCCTGCACGCAGCCCATTGGGATAATGATCTACAATGGCATGCATTTTGCGGGCATACCGCTGCAAGATCTTATAAAAGATTTCCGCTCTCAAAACGACAGTTATCAAACCGTCAAAGCGTGCGTCGAAAGCTTGCTGTCATTCTTAAACGAAAAAGGCTTAGCCGCTCCTTCTTCTGAAAAACGCTCATTCCTTCATAACTTAGTTTTTCCTGCCGCTCAAAAGATACGGAGAGACATTGAAGAAGAGGTTAGCAGACGCGTTTTTGCTGCCGTTCAGAACGGGAAAAAGATTGATTATCTTGGAAGAGACGCCGCCGAAGCTGTGTTACGCCAACTTAATAATGAAGTGGCAGGTCTTCCGCCTGGAAACTTCCTCTTGTCCAGCAACTCAAAAGATTTGGATGAGTGGGAGCGGGCGGAAATAACTGAGATCATAAGTGATGTGTTGGGCCATGTTGACGCTGATCAACAAGGGATGGCAGTCCAGTTAGTCGAGCGTCTTCTCTTGTCGCGTGACCTCTCCCCGAGTCGAACCGGTGTAATTGTTGCAGGCTTCGGAAGCGATGATATTTTTCCGACGTTACTGTCATTTGAGATGGAGGGGGTGTTAGCGGGAAGACTGAAATTTAACTGGACTGAAGAATGCGATATTGACCGAGCGGGACCTCGAGCTTTTATCAAGCCTTTTGCACAAAAAGAAATGGTCGAACGGTTTCTTTATGGACTGGACACCGGTACCCAAGATGAAATTGAGGAATTTGCTCGGCGGACGGTCGGAACTATCGCCGCTCGCGTGCTAGACCGAATAGCCTCTACTGACGATACTGCCCTTGAAGAGGTTCGGGCGGGTGCTCGGGAAGCTGAAGAGGCGTTCATCAAGAATTTACGAGACCAGGCGTTTACTGCGATCGTCGATAGGTCGCGACGGTCGGTCGAAGACATGATAGAGTTCATGCCAAAGCCGGAGTTGGCCAAGATGGCGGAGGCCTTGGTGGAACTGACGTCAATGAAACGTAAGGTCTCGGCTGGGCTTGAGACCGTAGGGGGCCCGGTTGACGTTGCGATTATCTCCCGATCGGAAGGGTTTGTCTGGGTGAAAAGGAAGCATTACTTCCCTATCGAACTGAACGCGAGGTACCTTACGCGCGTTCGTCCTAACTATGAGCCAAGGAGGGCGCAGAATGCAGGAGACGCTTAGCAGCCTCTGGAGGAAGGAACCCCTTCAGACCCGACGCTATAGTTTCGAGGATGTGGAAGCGCGCTTTCGCTTCGAACTTGACGAAGCGGTTCGGCGGACCAATCAGGAGATCACTGATGCTCTCGCAAGAACGCCTGTGCTGACGGCGGTGGAGGTACGAAGAGAAGAAGCGGCTTAGAAAGCTAGAACACTCTAGGACGAGGCGGGAGGAGAATGTCGCCTTTCTCCCGCCTCTGCACTGGTCAGGTGTCTGTTGTTCAACGAAATATCGACGGTACGTCACTAGAGGATGTTTCCTTTACTCCCTCACCCGTAACCAAGCCATCCGATCCGCCCGCTTCCCCGCCTTCTCCTCCCCCATCGGCACCCCCGGATCGTCGCTCATCCACTCCGCCATCTGCGGGTCGATATCGTCCATCGGCTTCTGCGTGTCGCCCCAGCCGGGTTTCGGGCCGTTCAGCCCCTCGCTGTCGCGGCGGCGCAGATAGTCCATCGTCTCGCGCCCCTCCAGCACGCCCGCCAGACGCGCGTGCATGAACCCGGCCAGCACCCGGTTCATCCGCGGCCCGTAGCCCTCGCCCAGGCTGCGGAAGAACCGCAGCACATCCTCCTCGATCATCAGCGTCACCCGCACCCGCTTGCCCGTGCCGCGCTCCCGCGCCAGCTCGTGCCAGGCGTCCGGCACCCGCCCCTCGGTCAGGATCTTCTGGTGCAGGTCCCACTCAAGCCGCCGCATCACGTCGGCCATGTAGTGATAGTTGACCCGCCGCGCCGCCTCGGCCTTGCTCTGCGCCATCGCCCGCCCTCCCCGGTTCACGCGCCCATCCTCGCCCCCGCGGGTTAACCGGGCGTTAACCACCCGGGCGGTGGCGTTCGCATGAACTGTGCATGAACGCTGCATGAACGTTGCACGAACGGCAGACGGGATGTGCATCCCCCTTTCGGGACCGGAGTCCCAAATGCGCGCCCCGCCTTCCCCTTCCCCCTCGCCTTGCGTATGTCCCCTGAAAACGGGGTTCTCATGAGCGTCAACAGCTTCGGCCGCATCTTCGTCGTCACCACCTGGGGCGAGAGCCACGGCCCCGCCCTCGGCGCCACCGTGGACGGCTGCCCGCCCGGAATTTCCCTTTCGGAATCAATGATTCAGCCGTGGCTCGACCGCCGCGCGCCGGGCCGCTCGAAGCTCACCACCCAGCGGCAGGAGGCCGACCAGGTCCGCATCCTCTCCGGCGTGTTCGAGGGCAGGACGACCGGCACACCGATCCAGCTGATGATTGAAAACACCGACCAGCGCTCGCGCGACTACGGCGACATCGCCGAGCGATTCCGCCCCGGTCACGCCGACATAACCTATTGGCAGAAATACGGAATCCGCGACTACCGCGGCGGCGGCCGCTCGTCGGCGCGCGAGACCGCCGCCCGCGTCGCCGCCGGCGGCGTGGCCCGCGCGGTCCTCGCCCAGCTCGCGCAACCCCTCCGCATCACCGGTTATATGGTGCAGATGGGCGAAAAGATAGCCGACCGCAGCCGCTTCGACCTGGGCGAGATCGAGCGTAACGACTTCTTCCTGCCCGACGCCGCCGCGGTCCCCGAATGGACCGACTACCTGACCGGCATCCGCAAGGATCAGGACAGCGTCGGCGCGATGGTCGAGGTTCTGATCCAGGGCGCGCCCGTCGGGCTCGGCGCCCCGGTCTATGCCAAGCTCGACACCGACCTCGCCGCGGCGATGATGTCGATCAACGCCGTGAAGGGCGTCGAGATCGGCGAGGGCATGGCCGCGGCCGGCCTCAAGGGCACTGAAAACGCGGATGAAATCCGCATGGGCCCGGACGGGCCGGTGTATCTGTCGAACCACGCCGGCGGCATCCTCGGCGGCATCTCGACCGGGCAGGACATCACCGTGCGCCTCGCCGTCAAGCCGACCTCGTCGATCCTCACCCCCCGCCGCTCGATCACCACGCGCGGCGAGGAGGTCGATGTGATCACGAAAGGCCGCCACGACCCCTGCGTCGGAATCCGCGCGGTGCCGGTGGCCGAGGCCATGGCGGCCTGCGTCATGCTCGACCACCTGCTGCTGGACCGCGCCCAGACCGGCGGGGTCCGCGGCCGGATCGGTTAGGCGGCGGCCGCCAGCTCGTCCCAGATCGCGAGCGCCTTCGAGCTGTACATCAGCGACGGCCCGCCGCCCATGGTCACCGCCATGGCGCAGATGTCGCCCAGCTCCTCGCGGGTGCCGCCGTGCTTCATGAGCGCCTGCACGTGGAACGCGATGCAGGGCTCGCAGCGGGTCGCGATGGCGATGCCGAGGGCGATGAACTCCTTCTCCTTCGCGCCCAGCACGCCGTTCTTCGTCGCGCCATGCTCGAGCGCCATGAACCCCTTGAGCGTCTCGGGGACGAGCTTGCTCAGCTCCTTGTTCATGGCGCGCTGCTCGGCCATCTTCTCGGTCGCAGACATTCGATTGCTCCTATATGAGACGCCCCGGCTTACCGCCCGGCACGGCGGCTCGGCAAGCCCCCGCACGCGAAAGGCTCAGGCGGCGGAGCGAACGGCCTCGATCCGGAACGGCGTGACCGTCACGCGCTCGCCTTCGAAGACACAGAACGACCCCTGCGGGATCTCGAGCCAGCCGGTCTCGTCACTCTCGAGCGGTTCCGACACCACGGCCCGCCCGCCGCGCGTCTCGGAGCAGCGGTGAAACAGCGTCGGCGCCTGGTCGTCGGACGCATAGCGCACCGCGTAGAGCCGTTCGCCGTCCGACAGCGCGCAGGTCAGCCGCACGTGCGGCGCCGTCCCCCGGGCGCGGGCCAGTGCCTCGAACCGTGCGGTGGCGCGGGCGAGAGCGCCGCAGGGATCGCTGTCCAGCCCCTCGCCGAGGGCGCAGAGGAACAGCGCCTCGCTGTCGGTCGCGCCCTTGCGGTGCGCGTAGAGATCGTCGGGGATCAGCACCTCGGCCGACCGGCGCCACAGGTCGTAGCCGCCGAACTGGCCGTTGTGCATGAAGCTCCACCGGCCGACGGTGAAGGGGTGGCAGTTGTTGCGGCTGGTCGCGGTGCCGGTCGAGGCGCGGACATGGGCCATGAAGAGATGCGAGCGCACCGTCGCCGTCAGGCTGCGGAGGTTCGGGTCCGACCACGCCGGCATGACGTCGCGGTAGAGGCCAGGTTCGGGCCGGTCGCCGTACCAGGCGATGCCGAAGCCGTCGGCGTTGACCGGGGTGTGGCAGCGCGTGGCCCCGTGGCTCTGGCGGACCAGCGAATGGCCCGGCCGGCTCACGATGTCTTCCAGATAAATCGGCTCGCCCAGATAGGCCGCCCAGCGGCACATGCCTGTCCCCTCGCGGTTTCTCGTGATTTGCCCGCAACGTAACAGGCAAATCTCAAGAAATCACTACGTTTCAGCCGGCGCCGTTTTCCTCGACGATCACAAGGTCGCGCTCGGACGCGCCGCGGGCATTGTCCAGCGCCGCCTGATATTCCGGCGAGCGATAGCAGGCCTCGGCCGCCGCGAGGCTCGGAAAGCGGGCCACCACGTTGCGGGCCCGGTCGTTCCCCTCGAGCTGCACGTAAGCGCCCGAGCGCGAGAGGAACACGCCGCCGTGCGCGGCAATCGCCGGACCCGCGGCTTTGGCATAGCGGCCGTAGGCCTCGGGATCGGTCACCTTGACGTGGGCGATCCACAACGCGGTTCGGGTCTCGGTCATGCGCGCTCTCCGATCAGGGTTTCGACGGCGGCGATGGCGGCGTCGGCCTCGGCGAGCGACGGCGCGCCGCCCTGGGCGCGGTCGGGCCGCCCGCCGCCACCCTTGCCGCCCAGTGCCGCGACGGCGGTCTGGACGATCTCGACGGCGCTGAGCCGGTCGGCGAGATCCGGCGTCACGGTTGCGGCGACGGTCGCCTTGCCGGCGTCCTCGGCCATCACCAGCACCGCGCCGGTCCCCAGCCCGCCCCGCATCTGGTCGGCCAGCGCGCCGAGCTCCTTGCCCGAAACACCCTCGACCCGCCGGGCGATCAGCTTGATTCCGTTGATCTCTTTCGGCGCCGCCTCGCCCTGCGCGCCGCCCATAGCGAGCTGCCGCTTGAGCTGGGCGATCTCGTTCTGCATCGCTTTGCGGTCGTCGGCCATGGCCTTGACCCGCGCCACGACGTCGCCCGCCTGTGCCTTGAGGAGGCCGGCGATGTCCGACAGTTGCCGCTCGGCATCCCGCAGATGCGCGAGCGCCGCCTGCCCGGTCAGCGCCTCGATCCGGCGGACCCCGGCGCTCGAGGCGCTGTCGCCCAGCAGCACGAAGGCGCCGATGTCCCCGGTGCGCGAGACGTGGGTGCCGCCGCAGAGCTCGATCGAGTAGGTGTCGCGGTTCGCCCCCTTGGCCGACCCCTCGCGGCGGCCCATCGAGACGACGCGCACCTCGTCGCCGTATTTCTCGCCGAAGAGCGCCTGCGCCCCCATCTCGCGGGCGTCGTCGGGCGCCATCAGCCGGGTCTCGACCGGGGTGTTCTGGCGAATGATCGCGTTCACCTCGGCCTCGATGCGGGCCAGTTCGTCAGGGGTCAGCGCCTTCCCGTGCGAAAAGTCGAAGCGCAGCCGGTCGTCGGCGTTGAGCGAGCCCTTCTGCGCGACGTGATCGCCCAGCGCCTCGCGCAGCGCCTCGTTCAGCAGGTGGGTGGCCGAGTGGTTGGCCCGGATCGCGCCGCGCCGGTCGTGGTCGACCGACAGCGCCGCGCCCTGCCCGCGGGTGATCTGGCCCTGCGTAACCTCGGCCTGGTGGATCACGAGGCTGCCGGACTTGCGGGTGTCGGTCACGCGGGCGGCGCCGGTGTCCGTCTTGATCAGCCCGGTGTCGCCCACCTGACCACCGCTCTCGGCGTAGAAGGGCGACTGGTTGACGACGATGGCCACCTGCGCGCCCTCACCCGCCGTCTCGGTCTCGGTCCCGCCCTCGACCAGCGCGAGGATCTGGCCCTCGGCCTCTTCGGTGTCGTAGCCGAGGAACTCGGTGGCCCCGAAACGGTCGACGAGCTCGAACCAGATCGCCGCGTCCTTCGCCTCACCCGAGCCGGACCAGGCGGCGCGCGCCTTGGCCTTCTGCTCGGCCATCGCGGCGTCGAACCCTGCGACCTCGACCGCCCGGCCCTGCTCGCGCAGCGCGTCCTGGGTCAGGTCGAGCGGGAAGCCGTAGGTGTCGTAGAGCTTGAACGCCGTCTCACCGGGCAGATCCGCCCCTTCCGGCAGCCGCGCGAGCTCGTCGCCCAGCAGCCGCAGGCCGCGGTCGAGGGTCTGGCGGAAGCGCGTCTCTTCGCCCTTCAGCGTCTCTTCGATCATCGCCTGGCCGCGGGCAAGCTCGGGGTAGGCGGCGCCCATCTGCCGGACCAAGGCCGGGACGAGCTTGTGCATCACCGGGTCCTGCGCGCCCAGCATATGCGCGTGGCGCATGGCGCGGCGCATGATCCGGCGCAGCACATAGCCGCGGCCCTCGTTCGACGGCATCACCCCGTCCGCGATCAGGAAGCTGGTCGAGCGGAGGTGGTCGGCGATCACCCGGTGGTGGACCTTGCCGGGCCCGTCCGGGTCGCTGCTGGTGGCGTGGGCCGAGGCCTCGATCAGCGTTCGCATCAGGTCGGTGTCGTAGTTGTCGTGCTTGCCCTGTAGCAGCGCGCCGATCCTCTCGAGCCCCATGCCGGTGTCGATCGAGGGGTTCGGCAGCGGCTTCATCGAGCCGTCCTCGAACTGCTCGAACTGCATGAAGACGAGGTTCCAGATCTCGATGAAGCGGTCGCCGTCCTCTTCGGCCGAGCCGGGCGGGCCGCCCCAGATCGAGGGACCGTGGTCGTAGAAGATCTCGGTGCAGGGGCCGCAGGGGCCGGTCGGGCCCATGCGCCAGAAGTTGTCGTCGGTGGGGATGCGGATGATGCGGTCGTCGCCGAGCCCCGCGACCTTCTTCCAGATCGTCGCGGCCTCGTCGTCGGTGTGGTAGACCGTGACCAGCAGCTTGTCGCCCGGGATGCCGAAGTCGCGGGTCAGAAGCTCCCACGCGTAGGGGATGGCCTCTTCCTTGAAATAGTCGCCGAAGCTGAAATTACCCAGCATTTCGAAGAAGGTGTGGTGCCGCGCCGTGTAGCCCACGTTGTCGAGGTCGTTGTGCTTTCCGCCGGCGCGGACGCATTTCTGCGCCGTGGTGGCGCGAGTGTAATCGCGGTGTTCGAGGCCGGTGAACAGGTTCTTGAACTGCACCATCCCCGAGTTGGCGAACATCAGCGTCGGGTCGTTGCGCGGGACCAGCGGCGAGCTGTCCACGCGGCGGTGGCCGTTCCGTTCGAAGAAGTCGAGATAGGTCGAGCGGATGTCGTTCAGACTGGCCATGAGCGGATTCCTGCGGCGGGATGAGGCGGTCACATCTAATCCCGCGCCCGCGCGCTGTCCAGAACGGGTGGGCGGTGGTCAGGGGCGGGAGCTGGCGGTAGGGGGTTTAGTGAGGAACCTCGGTTTCCCGGCGAGTTCCAAATGCTGGCGTCGGCCAGACCGATTAATCCACCCGATGCCACGCTTGCCAGCCTGCGGTGCCTCGGGCCCGCCCCCGCGCCAATTGATTGTAAGACTGACACCCGTGTTCAGGTCCCGGCACCAACGCAATCGGGTCGTCTAGGCAGTCGGCACTTAGCCAAAACGCCGCGAGCCCCACGCCGCACCGGCGGCGCGGGGCATTGACCGCCCTACTCCTCGGTCAGCGCCTCGTCGTCCCCCTCGGGCCCGGCGCCGAAATCGAGTCCGTGGCTCGCCCGGATACGGTCCTCGATGGCGAAGGCCACGTCGGGGTTGTCGCGCAGGAACTGCTTGGCGTTCTCGCGACCCTGCCCGATCCGCTCGTCACCATAGGAGTACCAAGCGCCGGATTTCTCGACCACGCCGGCCTTGACCCCCAGGTCGATCAGCTCGCCGACCTTCGAAATCCCCTCGCCGTACATGATGTCGAACTCGACCTGCCGGAACGGCGGCGCCACCTTGTTCTTGACGACCTTCACCTTGGTGGCGTTGCCCACCACCTCGTCGCGGTCCTTGATCGCGCCGGTGCGCCGGATGTCCAGACGCACCGAGGCGTAGAACTTGAGTGCGTTGCCGCCGGTCGTCGTCTCGGGGTTGCCGAACATCACCCCGATCTTCATGCGGATCTGGTTGATGAAGATCACCATGCAGTTCGACCGCCCGATCGAGGCGGTCAGCTTGCGCATCGCCTGGCTCATCAGACGGGCCTGGCTGCCCATCTGCATGTCGCCCATGTCGCCCTCGATCTCGGACTTGGGCGTCAGCGCCGCCACCGAATCGACCACCACGAGGCTGACCGCTCCCGAGCGCACCAGTGTATCGACGATCTCGAGCGCCTGCTCGCCGGTGTCGGGCTGCGAGATCAGCAACTCGTCAAGGTTCACGCCCAACTTGCGCGCATACTGCGGATCGAGCGCGTGCTCGGCATCCACGAAGGCGCAGACCCCGCCCTTCTTCTGCTCTTCCGCCACCACGTGCAGCGTCAGCGTCGTCTTGCCCGAGCTTTCCGGCCCGAAGATCTCGATGATCCGCCCCTTCGGCAAACCCCCGATCCCCAGCGCGATGTCGAGCCCGAGCGAGCCGGTCGAGGTCGCCTCGATCTCGGCCACCGGGTTGTCGGCGCCGAGGCGCATGATCGAGCCCTTGCCGAACTGCCGCTCGATCTGCGCCAGCGCGCTGTCGAGCGCCTTCTGCCGGTCCGCACTACGCTTGTCGTCCATCTTCAGGATGCTCGCCCCAGACATTCTTGCCCACCCTCTAATCCAATGCCCGGTTGCGCACAACGCGCCCGGTTTGTTC
The DNA here is from genome assembly GCF_012689545.1 of Paracoccus sanguinis. Lineage (NCBI taxonomy): Bacteria > Pseudomonadati > Pseudomonadota > Alphaproteobacteria > Rhodobacterales > Paracoccaceae > Paracoccus > Paracoccus sanguinis. The sequence goes on along the minus strand of NZ_CP051542.1, from coordinate 2,617,336 downwards.
ACTTCCTGCTCTCGTTCCCTGTTTGCCCCAGTATCGCTGCCGACGCAACGCCTTTGGTCCCGCTGATTCGAGAACTTCGGCGAAAGAAGTTAAGAAACGATTGACCGGGTTTCGGCTTGCCGCGGGTGGCTCGGCATCCCAATTAGGACCGATGCGTTTACCTGCCCCACGCCGCCCATGACCCCCGCCGCCCGCGCCAGCGCTTCGATCGAGATTCTCGACGACATCCTCGCCGGGACGCCCGCCGAGCCGCGGCTGATCCGCTGGGCGCGGTCCAGCCGGTATGCCGGATCGGGTGACCGGGCCGCGGTGCGGGACCTCGTCTTCGACGCGCTGCGCCGTCGCCGCTCGCTCGCGGCGCTCGGCGGCGCTGATACGGGCCGCGGACTAATCCTCGGCGCGCTGCGCGAGGCGGGCCACGACCCGGACACCATCTTCGCCGCCGCCCCCCACGCCCCGCCGCCCCTCACCGCGGCAGAGCGCGACGCAGGGCGCCCACCCTTGCCCGCCGAGGCCACCGACCTTCCCGACTGGATCGCGGACCGGCTGGCGGCCGATCTCGGCAACAACTTTCCCGCGGTGGCAAGCGCCCTGCGCGAGAGGGCGCCGGTGTGGCTGCGCGTCAACCTTGCGCGCGGCTCTCGCGAAAGCGCGCGCGAGGCCCTGATGGCCGCGGGGGTCGAGACATCCGCCGACCCGCGCTGCGACACCGCGCTTCTGGTGACGGCCGGCGCCCGAATGGTGCAGGGCTCAGCGGCCTATCGTGAGGGGCTGGTCGAGTTGCAGGACCTCTCGCCGCAGATGGCCTGCGCCGGTCTCGAGGTGGGGCCCAGTGTGCGTGTCCTCGACCTCTGCGCCGGCGGAGGCGGAAAGTCCCTCGCGCTCGCCGCCCAGGGCGCCAGGGTCACGGCCTGGGACGCCACGCCGGCCCGGATGCGCGACCTGCCGGCACGCGCCGCGCGGGCGGGGGCGGCGATCGACATCGCGCCGGCGCTTCCGTCGGGGCAGTTCGACCTGGTCGTGGCCGACGTGCCCTGCTCGGGCTCGGGCACCTGGCGGCGGACGCCGGATGCGAAATGGCGGCTGACCACGGCCGATCTGGAGCAGTTGGTCGCCGTCCAGGCCGGGATTCTCGACACCGCGGCCGAGCGGATCGCGCCCGGCGGGCGGCTTGCCTACATGACCTGCTCGCTCTTCGCGGCCGAAAATTCGGGGCAGATCGATGCCTTCCTTCAGCGAAATCGACGATTCGCACTGAAGAGCCAGCGCACCCTGACCCCGCTCGACGCCAGCGACGGTTTTTTCGTCGCCGAACTCAGTTCATTAATGCCTGCTTAACCTGCCGCCCCTATCGTCAGAGCGATTCTGATGACGAGGGTGGCATGAAGCTGATTGCCAGCGCGCGCGCGGCCACGATCCTTCCCCTGCTGATGCTGCCGCTCGCGGTCGCCTCGCTGTGGCTGCTGGTGGCACCGCACGTGGTCGAGCCGCGGGTGCTCGTCATCGTCGGCGCGGTGGTTGTGGCGTGGTATCTGCTCGGCGGCTGGATCGCCGTGCAGCGCCTGTCGCAGGGGGTGACCCTCGCGCGGCAGGCACGGGCGGCACGCGGCGCGCTTGCGGCCGAGCCGGGCTGCGCCTGGCTCGTCGATCCCGACGGGTTGGTGCGCGGACAGTCGCCGCAGGCCGAGCGGTCCCGCGACCTCCTGGGCGAACCGATCGCAGCGCTGTTGCAGCGGGGGCGCGCCGATCCGGGGGCGGTTGCAGCGCGGCTGCTCTCGCGGGCCGCCGAGGGGCGCGGGGCCGAGGTCGCGCTGCCGGACGGGCAGCGGGTGACGGCGGCACGCCTTCCCGGATCGCGGCTGCAGGTCTGGCGGATCGCTGTGCCCGAGCCGGCCGACGACGCCCCTGAACCCGGCTCCGAGGCCGCGCAGGTCATGCCCCTAGACTTGGCTGGTATGCCGGTGGCGATGCTCGACATGGACGCGATGGGACAGGTCAGGGCCGTGAACCCTGCCGCCGAGGCGTTGCTGGGGCGGGTGCCGTCCGGGGCGTCGATGGGCGACCTCCTGGACGGGCTGGGCCGACCGCTCTCCGACTGGATCGCCGAGGTCCGCGAGGGCCGCAGCCTCGGGCGCGGCGAGGTGATGCGCACCCGTTGCGAGGGGCAGGAGCGCGACGTGCAGGTGACGCTCGCGGCAGCCCCCGGGGTGGACCGCATCGTCGCCGTGCTGACCGACGCCAGCGCATTGCGCACGCTCGAGGACCAGTTTGTCCAGAGCCAGAAGATGCAGGCGATCGGCCAACTTGCGGGCGGAATCGCGCATGATTTCAACAATCTGCTGACGGCGATCAGCGGCCATTGCGACCTGCTGATGGTTCGGCGCGACACCGCCGACCCGGACTACGACGACCTCCACCAGATTTCGCAGAACGCCAACCGCGCCGCGGCATTGGTGCGCCAGCTGCTGGCGTTCTCGCGCAAGCAGACCCTGAAGTCCGAGATTGTCGACCTGCGCGACACGCTGTCGGACCTGACGCACCTGCTCAACCGCCTGGTCGGCGAACGGATCGTGCTGACGATCACCCACGACCCCGCGCTGCGTCCGATCCGGGGCGACGCGCGGCAGCTTGAACAGGTGCTGATGAACCTGGTGGTGAATTCCCGCGATGCGATGCCGTCGGGCGGCGAGATCGCCATCCACACCGAGAACCTGCGGCTCGGGACGGGCCGCACGATGGAGGGGGCCAACCTGCCCCGCGGCGATTACGTGCGCATCACCGTGACCGATCAGGGCTGCGGGATGCCACCGGAGGTGGTCGAGAAGATCTTCGAGCCGTTCTTCACCACCAAGCGCGTCGGCGAGGGCACCGGCCTCGGGCTCTCGACGGCCTACGGAATCGTGAAGCAGACCGGCGGCTATATCTTCTGCCGCAGCACGCCGGGTGAGGGCACGGTGTTCTCGCTTTACTTCCCCGCTCGCAAGGCCGGCAAGCCGCCGGCCCCGCCGCTCGAGGCGACGGCGCCGGCGACGCTGCCCGGCGGCGCGGCCGAGCGGCGGCGCGTCGTGCTGCTGGTCGAGGATGAGGCGCCGGTCCGCTCGTTCGCGCGGCGGGCGCTGAACCTGCGCGGCTTCGACGTCATCGAGGCCGACAGCGGCGAGGCGGCCCTGACGATCCTGCGCGACGAGGCGCTGACGGTCGATCTTCTGGTGAGCGACGTCGTGATGCCTGGGCTGGACGGGCCAAGCTGGGTCCGCGAGGCCTTGATCAGGCGGTCCGGCACGCCGGTGATCTTCATGTCCGGCTACACCGACGTGCCCCTGACCGAGGGACAGGACCCGGTGCCCAACGCGCTGTTCCTGGCCAAGCCGTTCTCTTTGAGCGAGCTTGCCGCCAGCGTCGAGCGGCACCTCAGCGACAGCGGCGGGATCGGGCCGGATGCGGGCCGGGCCGCTACGCCGCCGACTCGCCCGGCCGGGGCTGCCGCTCTTGCCGCGCGTTACTGAGCGATGCGCCGCGCGACCGCTGGACCCGACCCGATTGGCGCTTTACGAGGGCGCATGGTCCAGACCCGCCCGAGCGCCGCATGACCCCGTCCGAGCCCCAGGTCCTGTCCAGGGCTGCGGACAGCTTGTCGGCAACAGGGACGGCTGGCTCGGCGCACCCATCCCCCGATGCTCCTGTCGCGCCTTCGACCGCGCGGGCGTCGCGCTGGCCCATGATCGCATCGCTGGCCGCGACGCTGCTGCTGGGCGCGGCCCTGACCTTCGCGACGTCCCGGCTCGAGGACCGGGCGGCGGCCGCGCGCTTCGACCGGCTCGCCGATCTGGTCATCGGCAGCTTCCAGCAGCGGATGGCGCAGCATATCGCCCTGCTGCGGGCGACACGCAGCTATCTCGAGGCCGAGCATGGGGCCGTCGAGGCCGAAGAGTTCGCGAGCTACGTCGCCGACCTGCGGCTGGCCGAGAACTCGCCCGGCATCCAGGGGATCGGCTACGCGCCACTGGTCGATGCCGCGAGCCGTACGGCCGTCGGCGCGCAGCTCTCGGCGCGCGCCGGGCGGGAGGTCGCCGTCGCGCCCCCGTCCTCGGAGCAACCGGTCCTCGCACCCATCGCCGCGCTCGAGCCGCAGGATGATCGCAACCGCCGGGCGCTCGGGTTCGACATGTATTCCGAACCGGTTCGGCGCGCCGCGATCACCGATGCGCTGCGGCAAGGCGAGGCGCGCGCGACGGGCCCCGTCCAGCTGGTTCAGGAAATCACCGCAGACAAGCAGACGGGGTTCCTGATCTACCTGCCGACTCGGCAGACGCTTGCCGGCCTGCCCTCGGCGCGACCGGAGGCGGTGGTCTATGCCCCCTTCCGCGCGGGCGACCTGACCCGAGCCGTGCTCGCCGGCCTGCCCAACCTGCCGCTCACGCTGCGCGTCGTCGACCTTGGCGCGCCCGAGCCGGCGCTCTTCGACGATACCCCGGGGCCTGTGCCGCGGCAGCTGGCCGCGCGGACCGCGATCCGTGAGATCGATGTATCCGGCCGGCGCTGGCAGTTCACCCTGACGCCCACGGCCGAGTTCCGTACCGTCCGCGATCGCTCGGCCAGCATCACCGTCGGGGCCCTGTCGATCCTGCTCTTGGGGGCGGTGGGGGTCGCCATGCTGAGCCTGCGGCGCGCGCTGGATGCAGCGCGGCGCACCGCAGAGCTGGCCGAGCGGCAAGCGGCTGACCGCGCGCTGCTGCTTCGCGAGATGCAGCACCGGATCAAGAATCACATCGCCCGGATCCAGGCGATCGCCCGGCAAAGCGCCCGCGGCGCCCGCGATCTCGCCGATTTCGAACGCATCTTCGGCGGGCGCCTTGCGGCGATGGCCAAAGCGCAGGACGCGCTGGGGCGCGACGGCGCCGGCCGGGCTGACCTCCGAACGCTGCTCAGGGACGAGCTGGCGCAGGTGCTCGACCCTGCCGTCGTCGAGGCGACGCTCGACGGCCCCGCTGTGACACTGGGGGCGCGCGAGGCCCAGGCGGTCGGGCTGGTGGCGCATGAGCTGGTCACGAACGCCATGAAGTACAGCCGTCAGGGTCAGAGAGGCGGCGACGCGGGCGACGGTCTCTCCATCTTCTGGACGGAGGAGATGGTGGAGGGCGCGAGGTGGCTTGAAATCACTTGGCGAGAGCGTCCAGTCGCCGGGACTACCGCTTATGGTAACGACGCGCCAACTGGGACGGGTGATGCAATCGCTCGCGGGACAGCCGGCGCTGACGGCTCGGGTGAAGTTACTGCCGCAGACTCGGCGAACGGTGAACGCTCTCGAGTAGAGAGCAAAAGTATGTCGCGAGGTCGCGAGCGGGCCGAAATGGAAGACCGCGAAAGCCACGGAGCCGTCCGGCGACCTCGACCGGGCGCGCAAGGTGCGCCGCAACTGCCGGAGCGGCAGTCGGTCGCGACTCCGACGCCCGATCGCGCGCGTAGTCTGCCAGCAGACGGCGGGTTCGGAACGCAATTGATTGAAGCTTTGATTGAGGGCGATCTGGGCGGACGCTTTAACCGTAGCTTCGAGACGACGGGCATGATTGTGAAAATCAGTTTCCAACTCAAGGGCGAGTAAGTTCAGCAAAGGTTCAAGCCTCGCACCAACCGGGATAGGTCAGCTCGGCGGTCGTAAGGATACGACCGGGGGTCAGCACAAAGTAACGGCGTCTGCAGCTGATCGGCGAGCATGTTCGGCCAAAGCGACTCACTAGAGTCCATCCTATGTGGATTGTTTTCTTTTAAGCAGACACGTTCTGCGATCACGGCGAAGCGTACCGACAAAACCCGTCGGGCTGCGACAAAGGCGCGATGTCTACCCATGCGAGCCTGATCGCGGCGCTGCCCGCGCTAGCTGACGGCATTGAGCCGGCTTGAGAAACCTGCCCGGATAACCGGCCAAGATGTTAGGGCAGGACCGAGAGCACGTTGCACTGATTAAAAGTGTCGGAAGTCCCCTGCCCCCTTAAGCGAGGTCGGGAAATGGCAGGCCGCGCTCTGCCGATGGCGGATCCGGGGCTGGCCCTACCCCGGCTGCCGAGCAATTATCTGCTTGGTCGCGTTGCAGGCGACGCCTGCGTAGGATGGAATCTCCGGACGCGAGGGATTGGTGTTTAGCAACCGCGTCAAGCAATGAACTAACGCTGGTGTCCTTGGATATCGCCTGCCGCCGGTCGCAAGGCCGGGACAGTTTCCGAGTGTTCGAGACTGGAGCAGAACCCGCCCTGACTGAAGCGCCTCGATCTTGATCCATTTGCTGCACTAAACAACCCAACGGACGAGGTTGTCTGATGGCCGACGGGTCTTTTCTTGGCATTGGTTGGGGTGCTTCGATTTAGAAAAAGTTGACCCAGCATTCCCGTTTCTCACGTCCGCTCGTGTAGCATCCTCGTCGATGAACGCCGTGACGACCTCATTAAAAGGTTAAACAACTACCAGCCACTTGCATCGCTTGCTAACCGCCCATACAATCCCGCTGTCGTTGGCCGCACCCAACGACCCCTAAAGCGCATCCCCCTCCCCCTCACCTGCCGGCGTCTCGACCAGCCCCGGGACCGGCGCCCCCTCCTGGCCCCGCGCCTCGCGGTTCCGGGCGGCGAACAGCGCGCCGCGAGACGCCCCGATCAGCGCCCCGCGGCTGGCCGCGACCACCGCGAGCGAGCCCAGTGTCCCCGTCCGCGGCGCGCCGAGCGGGGCGCCGAGCAGTGTCAGGCGCTCGCGGGCGCGGGCGACCTTGCCGGGGTCCACGGGACCGGCGAGGGCGAAGCGGTTGTAGGTCTCGGCCGTCCCCACCATGCCGTCGAACCCGCGCTGCAGGAACGCGGCCCGCAGCTCGTCGAACCGGGCGAGATACTTCGTCGCGTTCACCGCCGTGCGCGAGTGGAACGCGCCGGCCGCGCGGCGCCAGTCGCCCGTCTCGGCGTAGAGGTCGCGCACGAAGCGCGCGGCATAGCGGGCGTTCTCGAGCGGGTCGAACATCTCGACCACCGAGCGGAAGTTCTCGCCGTGCCAGCGGTAGTTGAGCTGGAAACACCCGATGTCGAGGTTCAGGCGGCCTTGGTCTATGCGGTCCTGGGCGAAGGCCAGCGCCTCGGCCGGGTCGTCGAACCAGCTGCCCGCGCCCTCGGCATTGACGCTCCACGCCCAGGGGCGGACGACGCCGGCGCGGCGGCGGCCGGTCTCGGTCAGGGTCAGGGTGGCGAGGATGTCCGGGGGCACCCCGACCTCGGCGGCCGCGGCCAGTGCCGCCCATTCGCAGACCGCCGCCGGCTGGTCGGCCGGATCGACCGCCGCCCGCGCCGCCCACGGCGCCAGCACCAGCAACAGCAACATCATCAGCCGCGCCATGCTGCCCCCTGCGTCACGCCCTTGACGAGAGGCCTAGCACCGAAGGCTTAAGACGAGGTTGACGTCAGCCGAAAAGCTCGCGGCAGAAGCTCAGCCCCTCGACCAGCGCGTCGACCTCGGCGCGGGTGTTGTAGAGCGCAAAGCTCGCCCGCGCCGAGGCGGGGATGCCGTAGAACTGCATCAGCGGCATTGCGCAATGCGTCCCCGCGCGTACGGCGATCCCGCGTTTGTCGAGGATCGTGGCGATGTCGTGCGCGTGCGCGCCCTCCATCGTCATCGAGAAGATCGCGCCCTTCTCAGCCGCATTCCCCTGCACTGACAGCCAGTTGAGCGCCCCGAGCCGCTCGCGCGCATAGGCGCCGATCTCGGCCTCGTGCGCGGCGATCCGGGCCATCCCGATCTCCATGAGATACTCGAGCGCGACGCCGAGGCCGATCTGGTTCACGATCCCCGGCGTCCCCGCCTCGAAGCGCAGCGGCGGGTCGGCGTAGCTGACCGCCTCGCGCGTGACCTCGCGGATCATGTCGCCGCCGCCGAGGAAGGGGCGCATCTCGGCCTGCCGCTCGCGGCGGATCCAGATCGCGCCCGAGCCCGAGGGGCCGTAGAGCTTGTGGCCGGTGATGCAGTAGAAGTCGCAGCCGAGCGCCGCCACGTCGACCGGCATGTGCACCGCCGCCTGGCTGCCGTCGACCAGCACCGGCACATCGGTCCCCCGCGCGATCGCGCCCACGTCCACGATGGTGCCGGTGACGTTCGACATGTGGGTGACGGCGATCAGCCGGGTGCGCGGGCCGACCGCGGCCAGCACCTTTCCGGCGGGCAGGCTGCCGTCCGGCTCGGGCTCGACCCAGCGCAGCACGACGCCCTGCCGCTCGCGCAGGAAATGCCACGGCACGATGTTGGCGTGATGCTCGAGGACCGAGAGCAGGATCTCGTCCCCCGGCTGCAGCCGCGGCGCGGCCCAGGCGTAGCTGACGAGGTTGATCGCCTCCGTCGAGCCTGAGGTGAAGATCACCTCGTCCTCGTGCGGCGCGCCGAGGAAGCGGGCGATGATCCCGCGCACCCGCTCGTAATTCTCGGTGGCGAGGTTCGAGAGGTGATGCAACCCACGGTGGACGTTGGCGTATTCGCCCGCATAGGCGCGGCTGATCGCGTCGATGACGACCTGCGGCTTCTGCGCGCTCGCACCGTTGTCGAGATAGACTAGCGGCCGCCCGTTCACCTGCGTCGAGAGGATCGGGAAATCGGCGCGGATGGCGTCGAGGTCGAGGCTCATGTGGGCACCCCCGGGATCAGGCCGAGCGTCGCGGCGAGCATCGACATCAGCAGGCTGGTGAGCATCACGGTCCCGAAGATCCCCAGCACTACGAAGAACGGGTTGCGGAAGCCGTGCACCGCCATGGTCATCGCGACGATCAGATAGGCTGCGATCAGCAGCGTGGCGAGGCCGACGAGCGCGCCGAGCGGCGCCAGCACCACGGTCAGCACCAGTTGCAGCGCCTGCAGCGTGATCAGCACCGCCTCGACCCAGCCGATCGCGAGCAGGGCGTCGCCGAACTTGCCGGTCCCGCCGAATATGCGCCCGACCTCGGCCAGCAGGAACGCGGCCAGCGTCGCCGAGGCGACCTGCACGCCGGCCATCGCCATCGGCTTGCGGGCGAGCGTCGCCAGCACGCCGGCCCCCTCGGCCGAGCCGGGCAGGAGCTGCGCGCCAAGCCAGCTCAGCACCGCCGAGAGCGCCGCGGTGGCGAGCACGAGCGACCAGGCGTCGCCGGTCGTCAGCGGCAGGCGCCGCAGCTGTTGCCAGGCGATCAGCGGGTTGTGCAGGGTCAGTTTGATCAGCGGGATCATGCCGGCTCTCTTTGCAGGGTCAGGGCGCGCAGCCCGGCGATCCAGAACAGCAGGAAGGCCGCGCCGGCCACGGCGTGAACCAGCGTCAAGCCCGGCCCCGGCCCGACCAACCCGGCCACCAGCCCGACCAGAAGCATCACCGGCGCGGTCGCCGCCAGCGCCCAGATCAGCGCGAGGCGCGCAAGCCGCCCCTCGATCCGGCCCCCGGCCGCGCGGATCAGCGCGCCGGACAGGGTTCCCACGGCCATCACGATCAGCGGCATCAGGAACAGCGTCGCCAGCAGCGCCCCACCCAGACGGGCCTGCAGCGGCACCGAGGGGTCGAGCGTGGCGGCCCGCGCATGGCCGGGCCACTGGGCGACGAAATAGACCGCCATCGTGCCGAACAGCAGCGCCAGCATCGCCGGCTCAGGCATCGCGGCCATGCCCCGCACCGCCCGGCCCGGCGCCCGCCAGGTCGAGAGGATACGCGGGATCAGGCCCATGCCGCGCGGCGGACGGCGTGTCATGGCGTGCTCAGGCCCCCGCCCCGCCCGGTCCCGGCAGCGCCGTGGCCCGCGCGGTCAGCCAATCCTCGAGCCGCTCGCCGATCTGGGTCCGCAGCGCCTCGTCCTCGACCTCGTCCAGCGCGTCGGCGAGGAAGGACAGCACCAGCAGCACGATCGCCCGCTCACGCGGCACCCCGCGCGAGCGCAGGTAGAAAAGCGCCGTCTCGTCCAGCGCCCCGGTGGTCGAACCGTGGCTGCACTTCACGTCGTCGGCGTAGATTTCCAGCTCGGGCTTGGCGAGGAACTGGCTCGCCTCGTCCAGCAGCAGCGCCTGGCTGATCTGGTAGCCGTCGGTCTTCTGCGCCCCCGGCTTGACGAGGATCTTGCCCTGGAACACGCCCGTGGCGCCGTTCTTCAGCACCTTCTTGAAGACCTGCCGGCTTTCGCCGCGCAGGCCGCCGTGAGTGACGAACACCGTGTCGTCCTGGTGGAAGCCGTCGCCGTCGCCCAGCACCGCGGCTGCGACATGGGCGAGCGCGTCGTCGCCCGCGATGTCGATCCAGCTTTCCTGCCGCATATGCGCGCCGTCCACCGACAAGGCAAAGCTCTTCAGCGCGGCGCCCTCGGCCAGCCGGGCGAAGAGATGCGAGACCGAGACGCGCGGCTGCCCGGCCCGATGCGCGGCGACGTGGTTCAGGCGCGCGCCGGCGCCGAGGTCGGCCTCGATCACCACGTTGCCGCGGGCCCCCACGATGCCGTTCTCGAGCAGCGTGAGCGCCGCCCCGGGCTCGAGCCGCAGGACGTGGTGGCAGAGCACGTCGGCCGCGTCGTCGCTGCGGCGGTAGAGGATCTGGACCGGCCGCGCGACCGAGCCGGTCACCCGGATCACCGCCCCGTCCCGGGCGGCGGCCGTGTTCAGCGCCGCGAAGGGGCGGCGCACCGGCACCTGCCCGGCGGCCTCGAGCACGCCGTAGGCCGCCCCGACCCAGTGGCCCGGCTCGGCGTCTGCGCGGCTCAGCGGGGCGATCTCGATCCCTTCCGCCTCCAGCGGGTCCGAGGCCGCGGCGTCGAAGGCCCCGTCAACGAACACCAGCCGCAGCCGGTCGATGTCGGCAAACAGCGGCGGATCGCCGAGCGCCGGGTCCACGGCCACCGGCCGCGGCGCCTCGGCGTTGAACGGCGCGGGGTCGGTGTAGCGCCAGTATTCATCGCGCGGACGCGGTAGGCCCATGGCCCGAAGTCGCGCAGCCCCCTCGGCCCGCGCAGGGGCCAGCGTGCCGTCGCGCGCGATCCCCGCGGTCAGCCCGTCGAGCCGCGCGGCCAGCGCGTCGCGCGGAGCGGGCGTGCCGCCCTCGACAGTCGGGGTCTGCTGGGTGAGGGTCGCGGCGTCAGCCATCGACGGCCTCGCTCAGGATATCGGCATAGCCGTTCTGCTCGACCTCGAGCGCCAGCTCGGGCCCGCCGGTCTTCACGATCCGGCCGTCGTGCATGATGTGCACCACGTCCGGGCGGATATGATCCAGCAGCCGCTGGTAGTGGGTGATGACGAGGAACGCCCGCTCGGGCGAGCGCAGCGCGTTCACGCCTTCCGCCACCAGCCGCATCGCGTCCACGTCGAGGCCCGAGTCGGTCTCGTCCAGGATGCACATCCGCGGCTCGAGCATCGCCATCTGCAAGATTTCGTTGCGCTTCTTCTCGCCGCCCGAGAAGCCCACGTTGACCGGGCGCTTCAGCATCTCGGCGTCGATGTCGAGGCCCTTGGCCTTCTCGCGCACCACCTTGAGGAACTCGCCCGCGGTCAGCTCGGCCTCGCCGCGCGCCTTGCGCTGCGCGTTCACCGCCGTCCGCAGGAAGGTCATGTTGCCCACGCCCGGGATCTCGACCGGATACTGGAACGCCAGGAACAGCCCCGCCGCGGCGCGCTCCTCGGGCTCCATCTCCAGCAGGTCGGCGCCCTCGAGCGTCGCCGACCCCTGCGTCACCTCATAGCCGTCTCGGCCCGACAGCACATAGGAGAGCGTGGACTTGCCCGACCCGTTCGGCCCCATGATCGCATGGACCTCGCCCGCCGGGACGGTCAGGTCGACCCCCTTGAGGATCTGCCGCGAGCCGTCCTCGAGCTCGGCGTGGAGATTGGTGATGTTCAGCATTCCTGACCCCTCGGGCGCCGGCTCAGCCGACGCTTCCTTCCAGTGAGATGGCCACGAGGCTCTGGGCCTCCATGGCGAATTCCATCGGCAGCGCCTGCAGCACCTCGCGGCAGAAGCCGTTGACTACCAGCGCCACCGCCTCTTCCTCGCCCACGCCGCGGGCGCGGCAGTAGAAGAGCTGGTCGTCATCGACCTTCGAGGTGGTGGCCTCGTGCTCGACCCGGCTCGAGGTGTTCTTGACCTCGATGTAGGGCACGGTGTGGGCCCCGCACTGGTCGCCGATCAGCAGGCTGTCGCATTGGGTATAGTTGCGGCTGTTCGTTGCCCGCGGGTGCATCGACACGAGCCCGCGATAGGTGTTCTGGGCGCGGCCCGCGGAAATCCCTTTGGAAACAATGCGCGAGCGGGTGTTCTTGCCAAGATGGATCATCTTGGTCCCGGTGTCGGCCTGCTGGGCATTGTTGGCGATGGCGATCGAGTAGAACTCGCCCTGGCTCGCCTCGCCGCGCAGGATGCACGAGGGGTATTTCCAGGTGATCGCGCTGCCGGTCTCGACCTGGGTCCACATGACCTTGGCGCGCGCCTCGCGGCAGTCGGCCCGCTTGGTGACGAAGTTGTAGATGCCGCCCTTGCCCTCTTCGTCGCCCGGAAACCAGTTCTGGACGGTCGAGTACTTCACCTCGGCATCCTCGAGCACCACGATCTCGACCACCGCGGCGTGCAGTTGGGCGGTGTCGCGCTTGGGCGCCGTGCAGCCTTCGAGGTAGCTGACGTGGCTGCCCTTGTCGGCGATGATCAGGGTGCGCTCGAACTGGCCGGTGTTCTCGGCATTGATGCGGAAATAGGTCGACAGCTCCATCGGGCAGCGGACGCCCGGCGGGATGTAGACGAACGAGCCGTCCGAAAAGACCGCGCTGTTCAGCGTGGCGAAGAAGTTGTCGGACTGCGGCACGACCGAGCCGAGGTACTTGCGCACCAGTTCGGGGTGGTTGCGGATCGCCTCGGAGATCGAGCAGAAGATCACCCCCGCCTTGGCCAGCTCGTCCTTGAAGGTCGTGCCCACCGAGACGCTGTCGAAGACCGCGTCGACCGCCACCCGCCGCGCCTCGGCCGGGGCGCCCTCGGCGCCCTCGATCCCGGCGAGGATCGCCTGCTCCTTGAGCGGAATCCCCAGCTTTTCATAGGTGGCGAGCAGCTTCGGGTCGACCTCGTCCAGCGACTTCGGCTTGACCGCCATGCTCTTCGGGCGGGCGTAGTAATACTGGTCCTGATAGTCGATCTCGGGATAGTTGAGCATCGCCCAGCGCGGCTCCTCCATCCCCTGCCAGCGGCGGAAGGCGGCCAGCCGCCACTCGGTCATCCACTCGGGCTCGTCGTTGCGCTGCGAGATCAGCCGGACGATGTCCTCGTTCAGCCCCTTCGGGGCGTATTCCATCTCGATGTCGGTGTCCCAGCCGTATTTATAGGACCCCATGCTGGCCACGGTCTCGACCGTCTCGCGGTCCACGCCCTCGCGGACGTCCAGTTCCTGCGGGCCCGTCTCCGCCATCATGGTTTCAGCCATCGGCCTCACCTTCCCTGCTTGCTCTGCCAGCGGGCGCGGGCGGAAAGCCACGCGGCGGCAAAGCGGTCCAATTCCTCTGGCGTCGTCGTCGCCCCGAACGACACCCTGAGCGCGCACCCGGCATCCGCCTCGGGCACGCCCATCGCCCGCAACACCCCGCTGGACCGGACCTTGCCCGACGAGCAGGCCGACCCCGCCGAGACGGCGAAACCGGCGAGGTCCATCTGCATCACCTGCGTCTCTCCGCGCCAGCCGGGCGTCAGGATCGACAGCGTCTGCGGCAGCCGGGGGGAATCGCGTCCCGGCAACATAGTGTTTCCGTCATGATCTTCCAGCCTCATCGCCAGCCGGTCGCGCATTTCGGCCAGTTTTTCCGCCATTCCCGCCGCGAGGTCGCGCTGCGCCGACACCGCCGCGGCCGCGAAACCCGCAATTCCGGCAAGGTTTTCGGTCCCCGCACGGCGCCCGCTCTCTTGCCCGCCGCCGCGCAGCCGGGCCGGGCGGTCGGCGCCCGCGCGCAGGATCAGCGCGCCCACGCCACGCGGGCCGCCCAGCTTGTGGGCGCTGACGAACCCCGCCTCGACGCCGAGCCAGTCGAAGGCGAAGGGGATCTTGCCGAACGCCTGGGTCAGATCACTCACCGCCAGCCCCTGCGGCAGGTCCTGGATCACCCCGGTCTCGCTGTTGGCGAGCTGCAGCGCGGCGCCCGCCGGGTCCGCGGCCGTCACCCGCCCGCTCGGCTCGACCGGCAGCGTCTCGGCGCACCAGGCGCGGACCGCGTCATGCTCGATCCCGGCGCAGGCCAGCCCCTGCCCCTCGAGCGCCAGCGCCGCCGCCTCGGTCGCGCCCGAGGTGAACACGATGTCGGCCTGCGCCGCGCCCAGCGCCTCGGCCAGCGTCTCGCGCGACCGCTCGAGCAGCATCTTGGCCGCCCGCCCCTCGGCATGGACGCTCGAGGGGTTGCCGGTCACGTCCAGCGCCTCGGCCATCGCCGCCCGCGCCTCGGGGCGCAGCGGCGCGGTGGCGTTCCAGTCGAGATAGACGCGGCTCACGGCGCCTCGTCCGGCGCGGCCGCCCCCTCGCCCAGCGCCGCGGCGATGCGCCCGGCGAGGCGGCGCGCGACCTCGGTCTTGGGCAGCCGCGGCCACGGCTCGGCGCCGTCCGCGGTGACGAGCACCACGGCGTTCTCGGCCCCCCCCATGATCCCGGTAACGGGGCGGACGTCGTTGGCGACGATCCAGTCGCAGCCCTTCCGCGCCCGCTTGGCGGTGGCGTTGGCCACCACATCGTCGGTCTCGGCGGCAAACCCCACCACCAGCGCGGGGCGCTGGTCCGAGCGGCTGATCCACGCGAGGATGTCCGGATTCTCCGCCATCTCGAGCGCCGGGGGCCGGCCCGAGCCGTCCTTCTTCAGTTTCCGGTCGGCCGCGTTCACCACCCGCCAGTCGGCCACCGCGGCGGCCATCACCGCGGCATCGGCCGGCAGCGCGCCTTCCACCGCGTCGCGCATCTCGCGTGCCGTCTCGACCGCGATCACCTCGACCCCCTCGGGCGGCGGCACCTCGGCCGGGCCGGTGACGAAGCTGACCCGCGCGCCCAGATCGCGCAGCGCCGCGGCGATCGCGGCGCCCTGCGCGCCCGACGAGCGGTTGGCGATGTAGCGCACCGGGTCGATCGGCTCATGCGTCGGGCCGGAGGTGACGATGACGTGGCGACCGTCGAGCGGGCCGGGCACGGTGGGACGCGCGGCGCCGGGGGTGAGGCGGTCGGCGTCGGTCGGTGTGGTGGATTCCGGTTGGGCCTGCACTGGGCGAGCGGCGCGTGTCGCCGCGGGGCCGCCTGCGGCAAGACCCGAGTCATCAGCCGTGTTGCTCGGCTCCGCATCAGTCCCGCCCGCATCAAGCGGCGCCCCCTCGCCCCACCCCGCGAGCGGCGCCTTCATCTCGCCACGCCCGGCTGCGCCAGCGGCCGCGCGGACGGCAGAATCCGGCGTGAGCCGCAGGATGGCGTCGGTCAACCGCAACGGCGCCTCTGCCCCCCGGGCCGGTGCTTCGCCCGAGCCGCCACCCGAACCGGGCCCAGCCGCGCCCCCACCCAAGGCCTCGCGGATCGCCGCAACGATCGCCGCAGGCTCGGCCATCCGCCCCTCGCCCCACTCGCCGCAGGCCATCGCCCCGACATCGGGCCCGACCGTCAGGATCCCGTCGCCGCGCAGGGTGTCCAGGTTGCGGCGCGTGGCCGGATGCTCCCACATCCGCACGTTCATCGCCGGCGCGATCAGCACCGGCTTGTCGGTCGCCATGAGCAGGGTCGAGGCGAGGTCGCCCGCCAGCCCCGCCGCCATCTTCGCCATGAGGTCCGCCGTCGCCGGCGCGACCACGACCAGATCGGCCGCGCGCGACAGCTGGATATGCCCCATCTCGGCCTCGCGCGTGAGGTCCCAGAGCGCGGTGTGGCACGCCTCGCCCGACAGCGAGGCGAGGGTCAGCGGGGTGACGAACTGCGCGCCCCCCTCGGTCAGGACGGTGGTGACCCTGACGCCCTCCCCGGAGAGCAGCCGGATCAGCTCGGGCGTCTTGTAGGCCGCGATCCCGCCCCCGACGATCAGCAGAACCCGCCGCCCCTGCATCCCAGCCTCCGCCTCTCGACCATGCGCCCTTCGGCGCCTCGACGGGCGCCGGTCACGCCAGTCCTAGGCGACCCGTGGCGGCGGGGCAAGGAATGGGCGGGGCGGCGCGGGAACCTAGCGGCCAGCGGCCAGCGGCCAGCGGCCAGCGGCCAGCGGCCAGCGGCCAGCGGCCAGCGGCCAGCGGCCAGCGGCCAGCGGCCAGCGGCCAGCGGCCAGCGGCCAGCGGCCAGCGGCCAGCGGCCAGCGGCCAGCGGCCAGCGGCCAGCGGCCAGCGGCCAGCGGCCAGCGGCCAGCGGCCAGCGGCCAGCGGCCAGCGGCCAGCGGCCAGCGGCCAGCGGCCAGCGGCCAGCGAGGGGGTGGCTCTCCGAGCCAACGTGCAAGCGCAAAATCCGCCGCACGCGCAAAAATGTTGCGTCAGATCCTCGTTGCTCCTCCCTCCTTCACGCCGCCGCGGCAAACGGCAGCCGATAGCTGATCGCCTCGGCCAGATGCGGGGCGCGCACCCGCTCACTGCCGTCGAGGTCGGCGATGGTCCGGGCCGTCCGCAGCACCCGGTGGTACCCGCGCGCGCTCAACCCCAGCCGCTCGGCCGCGCGCAGGATCAGGCTGCGGCCCTCGGCATCGGGGGCCGCGATCTCCTCGAGCACCCCGCCTGAGGCATCCGCGTTCACCCGCAGCGTCGGGTGCGCGGCAAAGCGGTCGGCCTGCACCGCCCGCGCCGCGGCGATCCGGGCGGCGATCCCGGCGCTGGCCTCGCCCGCCGCGGGCTGCTCGAGATCGCCGATCGCCACAGGCGGCACCTCGATTCTCAGGTCGAAGCGGTCCATCAGCGGCCCCGACAGCTTGCCGAGATAATCCGCCCCGCACTGCGGCGCGCGGGCACAGGCGCGCGCCGCGTCGGCGAGATGCCCGCAGCGGCATGGGTTCGCCGCCGCCACCAGCAGGAAGCGGCACGGATAGCGCACGTGCGCATTGGCCCGCGCCACCACGACCTCGCCGGTCTCGAGCGGCTGGCGCAGCGTCTCGAGCACCTGTCGAGGGAACTCCGGCAGTTCGTCCATGAACAGCACGCCGTTATGGGCGAGGCTGATTTCGCCCGGCCGCGCCCCCCGCCCGCCCCCGACCATCGCCGCCATCGAGGCGGTGTGATGCGGGTCGCGGTAGGGCGCCGCGCGCGAGATTGCGCCCTCGCTCAGCATCCCCGCGAGCGACTGGATCATCGACGTCTCGAGCGCCTCGGCCGGCGTCAGCTCGGGCATCAGCCCCGGCAGGCGGGCGGCGAGCATCGACTTGCCCGACCCCGGCGGCCCGACCATCAGCAGATGATGCCGCCCCGCCGCGGCGATCTCGATGGCGCGCTTGGCCCGCTCCTGCCCGCGGACGTCGGCCATGTCGGGCCCCGGCGCGGGGGGCCGCACGTCGCCGGCCCGCGCCTGCGGCACCGGGGCGCGGCCGGTCAGGTGGTCGACCACCTGCCGGAGGCCCTGTGGCGCCACGACGGGCACCGCCCCGACCCACGCCGCCTCGGCCCCGCAGGCGGGCGGGCAGATCAGCGTGCGCTGCTCATCCGCCGCCGCCACGGCAGCCGGCAGCGCCCCCGCCACCGGCACGAGCCGCCCGTCAAGCGCCAGTTCGCCGAGCGAAACCACCGTCGCCAGCTCGTCGGCCGGCACGAGATCGAGCGCGGCCAGAATGGCAAGCGCGATGGGCAGGTCGAAATGCGAGCCCTCCTTCGGCAGATCGGCGGGCGAGAGGTTCACCGTGACCCGCTTCGACGGCATGGCAATGGCCATCGCGGCGAACGCCGCCCGCACCCGCTCGCGCGCCTCGCTCACCGCCTTATCGGGCAGGCCGACGACGGTAAACGACGGCAGCCCGGGCGACACCGCCGCCTGAACCTCGACCAGCCGCGCCTCGATCCCGTCAAAGGCGACGCTGTAGGCGATTGCGACCATCCGCTGCTCCCTCGGCTCGAGGGGACGTTAGCGGCGAGCGGTTGATAAAAAGTTAACAGCGACCAGGCAAAGGGGAATGCTCTGCGCCGGCGCGTTCACGACGGATAACCTTTCGAGGGTGCAGCCAGACGTAGCGACGCGACCGTGAGCGCCAGCGAACTCACCCGGCCCGGCGACGCTCGATCGCCTCCCAGATGAGCGCAGCGGCGTTAACCCCATCGAACCGCTCGAGTTCCTGAATTCCGGTCGGCGAGGTCACGTTGATCTCGGTCAGCCACCCGTCGATCACGTCGATCCCGACGAAGATCTGCCCCTTCTCGCGCAGGACCGGCCCGATGCGGGCACAGATCTCGCGCTCGCGCTCGGTCAGGCCGACCTTCTCGGGCCGGCCGCCCACGTGCATGTTGGACCGGGCCTCGCCCTGCGCCGGGACGCGATTGATCGCCCCCACGGGTTCGCCGTCCACCAGGATGATGCGCTTGTCGCCCTTGACCACGGCGGGCAGATACTTCTGCACGATCACCGGCTCGCGGTTCATGCCGCCGAACAGCTCGAGCAGCGCCGACAGATTGGCGTCGGCCTGCGGAAGGTGAAAGACGCCCGCGCCGCCATTGCCATAGAGCGGCTTGAGGATGATCTCGCCGTGACGCTGCCGGAAGCCGCGGATGGCCTGCACGTCGCGGGCGATCATGGTCGGCGGGGTGAGGTCGGGGAAATCGAGGACCATCAGCTTCTCGGGTGAATTCCGCACCCAGAACGGGTCGTTGACGACCAGCGTGGCTGGATGGATGCGGTCGAGCAGGTGGGTCGAGGTGACGTAAGCCATGTCGAACGGCGGGTCCTGCCGCAGCCAGACGACATCGAATCCGGACAGGTCGACGGTCTGCCACTCACCGAAGTCGACGTGGTTTCCCGCCTCGCGGCGCAAGGTGACGTCGCGCCCGTGCGCGAGCAGCCGCCCCTCGTCGAAGATCAGCCGATCGGCCGTGTACTGGAACAGGCTGTGGCCCCGGGCCTGCGCCTCGAGTCCCAGTCGAAAGGTCGAATCCCCGTCGATCGAGACCGCCTCGATCGGGTCCATCTGCAACGCGACCTTGAGGCTCATCCCGGCTCTCCGCTCACCATCAATCGGTGCCGGTTGTCGCGCGACCGGCGCGGCGATGCAAGGCGCGGTCAGTTCAGGCCGAACGCGTTCTCGATGATCTCGACCCGGCCGGTCGCGTCCACCAGCGCGGCGTCGAAGCGGATGTCGGTCAGCGCGCCACCCGGAAGCTTGTCGGCATATATGAGCGCTGCCGTGCAGATGCGGTCCATCTGCCGACGCGACAGCCGGGCGGCGGCCGCGTCATGGGTATCGGCCTTTTTCACCTCGACGAAAACCACGGCCTCGCCGTCGCGGACGATCAGGTCCACCTCACCGGCCGGGCTGCGCCAGCACCGCTCGAGAACCTCGGCCCCGCGGTCCAAATAGTGATCGGTCACGAGAGCCTCGGCCGAATGGCCGCTGGCGTGTGCTGCCAGTCCCCGGGCGGCGCGCACCCCGGCGGGGGCGGTTCCGGGGCGGGTCTGGGTGGCCCAGGGCATTGCGGTCTGCATCACTCACCCTCCTGCATGGCCAGAGCCATGCGATACACATCCTTGCGCGCCCGGCCCGTCTCGGCCGCCACGGCGGCGGCGGCGTCGCGCACCGACATCATCGCCAGCCGCCCGGCGAGGGCGGCCCGCACACCGTCATCGTCGGCCGGTTCCGCCGGGCGGGGACCCAGCACCACCACGACCTCACCGCGAAGCCCCTCGACGGGGATGCCTGCCGCGACTTCGGCGACCGTGCCCTGCCGGACTTCCTCGAACTTCTTCGTCAGCTCCCTGCACACCGAGATAGCGCGATTCGGGTCAAGTTCGCACAACTCTTCCAACATTTCCTTAACGCGCCTCGGGCTCTCGAAGATGACCGCCGTCGTGCCGACCCCGGCCACCTCGGCGAGCCACCGGCGGCGGGCGCCATGCGCCGAGGGGGCGAAGCCCGCGAAGAGGAACCGGTCGGTGGGCTGACCAGCGACGCTCAAGGCCGCGAGCAGCGCCGAGGCGCCGGGCACGGCGTGGACGCGGCCACCGGCGGCGGTGACCTCGCGCGCCAAGGTGAAGCCGGGGTCGGCCACCAGTGGTGTTCCCGCGTCCGAGGCATAGGCGACCGCCTCGCCGCGGCCGATGGCGGCGAGGATCCCGGGGGTCGAACGGGCGGCATTGTGATCGTGGTGGGCCACGATGCGGCGGCCGCGGAGCGGGATGCCGTGGATCGCGAGCAGGTGGCGGAGCGTGCGGGTGTCCTCGGCCGCCAGAAGATCGGCGGCGTTGAGCACGTCCAGCGCCCGCAGGGTGATGTCGCGCGCCGTTCCGATCGGGGTCGCGACGAGGTGCAGCCCCGGCTCGAGCCGTGCGGCCAGCACGCCTGCCGGCACCGGCTGGGGGGCTGCGTGGACGGCGCCGCCGCTGCCGTCGTCGTCTGATCCCGCCATGTTAAACCTCCGCTGCGAATGCCCCGTCCGCGGTGCCGGGTCGCACCGCCCCGGCGCGCGCCCGGACTGCGCGCACACCGGCCGGTGCGCCCCTGACCTGCCGGGTCGGTCAGGTTGCCACGCGGCACGGAACAAGACTACCCTGCCCGGCATCCGGCACCCCAGAAAGAGGGAATCACCCGCATGTCCGCCACTCTCACGGCCCGCCCGGCTGCGCTCTGGCGCCGCCCCCTGCTGCGGGTCGCGGCCCTCGTCTCGGCGGCGGCGCTCGCCGCCTGCGCGCCCACCGAACCCACCGCCACCGGCGCGCAGACCGGCCCGATGATCGATCCGTCGCAGCCGGTCCAGGTGGCGCTGCTCGTGCCCGGCGGCTCGGGCGATCCGAACTACGACTACATGTCCCGCTCGATGGCCAACGCCGCGCGGATGGCGGTGGCCGACGCGCAGGGCGCGCGGATCGACCTGCGGGTCTACGAATCGGGCGACGACGCGGGCCAGGCCGTCGCCATGGCCAACAAGGCCGTGGCCGAGGGCGCCAAGGTCATCGTCGGCCCGCTGCACGGCGAATCGGCCAACGCGGTCGGCAACGCCGTCCGCGGCCGGGTCAACGTGCTGTCCTTCTCGAACAATGCCGACATCGCCGGCGGCAACCTCTTCGTGCTCGGCAACACCTTCGGCAACACCGCCGACCGGCTCGTCTCGTACGGCGTCAAGCAGGGCCTGCGCCGCTTCCTGATCGTGCACGAGAACGACGTCGCCGGTCAGCTCGGCGGCGCCGCGATCGAGGGTGCCATCGCCCGCAACCGCGGCACGATGGTCGGCAAGACCGGCCACGGCCTCAGCCGGGCCGAGATGGACGCCATCGCCCCGACCATCGCCCGCGCGGCGGCCCAGAACCAGGCCCAGGCGCTGTTCCTGACCGGCAACCACGCCGAGGCCCTGCCCGAGATCACCGCGGCGCTCGCCAGCGCCGGCGTGTCCTCGCGCTCGATCCAGCTCATGGGCCTGACCCGCTGGGACGTCCCGGCGAGCCGCGCCGGCCTGCCGCAGCTGCAGAACGGCTGGTTCGCGGTCCCGGATCTCGGCCGCATGGCTGCGTTCAACGCCCGCTACCGCGCCGCCTATGGCGAGAACCCCCACGACTTCGCCACTCTCGCGTATGACGGCGTCTCGGCCATCGCGGCCAACGTCCGTGCCGGGCGCGCGAATGCCGTCACCACCGCGGGCCTGACCCGGGGGGCGGGCTTCGCCGGCATCCAGGGGCCGTTCCGTCTGCGGCCCGACGGGTCGAACCAGCGCCAGCTGTCGGTCGCCACGCTGCAGGGCGGCAAGCTGGTCGTGATCGATCCCGCGCGGTCCAGCTTCGGCGGCTTCGGATTCTGAACTTGGCCCACTCCGATCCGGGCGCCGCGCCCGGCCGTGACGCGGTGACCGCCATCCAGAGCGCCCCGGCCCTGCCCGGGGCGCACCCGCTCTTCGACCCGGCCACCGCCCAGGTGGCCATCGACGCGGCGCTCGTCGGCGCGACCGACGCCCGCGACATCCGCGCCCGCACCGTGGCCCTGCTCACCACCGCCCGGGCCGAGGCGATGGCCGACATCGTCGCCGGCCTCGCCACCCACCCCCGCAAGGGACGCGAGACGGTCCGCGCCATCGCCGCGCTGACCGACGCCACCGTGCAGGCGATCCACCACGTGGCCACCGTGCACCTGCACCCCAACCTCGCGCCGACCGAGGCCGAGCGCCTCGCCGTCATGGCCGTCGGCGGCTACGGCCGCGGCGAGATGGCGCCGCATTCGGACGTGGACCTGCTGTTCGTCCACCCGTGGAAGCCCGCCGGCTGGATCGAGAGCGTCGTCGAGTCGATGCTCTACATGCTCTGGGACCTCAAGCTGAAGGTCGGCCAGGCCACCCGCTCGGTCGACGAATGCCTGCGGCTGGCCGAGGGCGACATGACCATCCGCACCAGCCTGCTCGAGCACCGGCTGATCTGCGGCGACGCGGTGATCGCGCAGGAGCTGCGCGATCGGCTCTGGCCCGAGCTCTTCAGCCGCACCGTCCCCGAGTTCATCCAGGCCAAGCTCGCCGAGCGCAGCGCCCGCCACCAGCGCCAGGGCGGGCAGCGCTACGTGCTCGAGCCGAACGTCAAGGAGGGCAAGGGCGGCCTGCGCGACCTCCAGACACTCTACTGGATCGGCAAGTACATCCACCAGGTCGACCGGGCCATCGAGCTGGTCGATCTGGGCCTCTTTACCCGCGAGGAGCACACGACCTTCTGGGCGGCCGAGGACTTCCTCTGGGCGGTGCGCTGCCAGCTGCATCTCGCCGCCGGTCGGGCCGCCGACAAGCTCAGCTTCGACATGCAGCTCGAGGTGGCCGAGCGCATGGGCTACCGCGATGCGGGCGGGCGGCGGGGCGTGGAAATCTTCATGCAGGAGTATTTCCGCCACGCCACACGAGTGGGTGAGCTGACCCGCGTGTTCCTGACCGCGCTCGAGCAGCGCCACCTCTACCGCGCGCCCCTGCTCGAGCGGTTCCGCCGCCGCCGCGTCCGGCCGGGCTTCCAGGTCGAGACCGGCCGCCTGACCGTCGCCGACCCCGAGCATTTCTTCG
The DNA here is from genome assembly GCF_012689545.1 of Paracoccus sanguinis. Classification (NCBI taxonomy): domain Bacteria; kingdom Pseudomonadati; phylum Pseudomonadota; class Alphaproteobacteria; order Rhodobacterales; family Paracoccaceae; genus Paracoccus; species Paracoccus sanguinis. The sequence goes on along the minus strand of NZ_CP051542.1, from coordinate 2,594,199 downwards.
ACGACCCGCTGAACATCCTGCGCCTGTTCGAGGAGGCGTTGCGCACCGAGATCCTGCTGCATCCCGACGCCATGCGCCGGGTGGCCCGCAACCTGCGCCGCTTCGACGACAGCGTGCGCACCGACCCCGAGGCGGCGCGCATCTTCCTTGACCTGCTCCTGCGCCACGGCAACCCGGAACGCGCGCTCAGGCGGATGAACGAGCTGGGCGTGCTCGGCGCCTATATCCCCGAGTTCGAGCGCATCGTCGCGATGATGCAGTTCAACGTCTACCACCACTTCACCGTGGACGAGCACCTGATCCAGTGCGTGGCCGAGCTGGCCCGGATCGAGCGCGGCGAGGTGGTCGAGGACCTGCCCATCGTCAGCCGGATCATGGGCGGCCCGATCGACCGGACGGTGATCTACCTCGCCACGCTGCTGCACGACATCGGCAAGGGCCGCCCCGAGGATCACTCGATCATCGGCGCCCAGCTTGCCCGCCGCATCTGCCAGCGGCTGGGGCTGTCGGCCGAGCGGACCGAGCTGGTCGAATGGCTGGTGCGAAACCACCTGCTCATGTCCGACGTGGCGCAGAAGCGCGACATCGCCGACCCGCGCACGCTGCGCGACTTTGCCAAGGCGGTGCGCTCGCGCCGCCGGCTCGACCTGCTCTTGGTGCTGACGGTCTGCGACATCCGCGGGGTGGGTCCGGGGACGTGGAACAACTGGAAGGCCGAGCTGCTGCGCAAGCTGCACCGGCTGACCGCGGATGCACTGGAGAACGGGCTCGAGGACGTGAACCGCGAGCAGCGGGTGGACGAGGCGCGGCGCTCGCTCAGGCATCTCTTGACCGCGCAGGGCTGGGCGCCGGCCGACATCCGGGCCGAGACGGGGCGGCATTACGACAGCTACTGGCAGGGCCTGCCGACCGACAGCCAGCAGGTGTTCGCGCGGCTGCTCAAGGGCATCTCGGCCGAAGAGATCCGCATGGACCTTGACCCCGACCTGCGGCGCGACGCGACCCGGGCGGCGTTCGTCATGGCCGACCACCCCGGCCTCTTCTCGCGCCTCGCCGGGGCGCTGGCGCTGGTGGGCGCGAACGTGGTGGACGCGCGCACCTATACGACCCGCGACGGCTATGCGACCGCGGTCTTCTGGGTGCAGGACGCCGAGGGGCGGCCCTATTCGTCGGACCGGCTGCCGCAACTGCGCCGGATGATCGAGCGCACGCTGGCGGGCGAGGTCGTCCCGCGCGAGGCCTTCGCCGACCGCGACAAGGTCAAGCGGCGCGAGCGCGCGTTCCGCTTTCCAACCCACGTCACCTTCGACAACGAAGGATCCGAGATCCACACGATCATCCAGGTCGATACCCGCGACCGGCCGGGGCTGCTCTATGACCTGACCCGGACGCTGGCCGCCAACCACATCCAGATCGTGAGCGCCGTGATCGCCACCTACGGGGCGCAGGTGGTGGACAGCTTCTACGTCAAGGACATGTTCGGGCTGAAGATGCACCAGCAGTCCCGTCGCGACGCGCTGGAGCGCAAGCTGCGGCAGGCGATCCGCGAGGGCGCCGAGCGGGCGGCGGGGTAAGAAGGCGGCAGCCATCGTCCCCGGTGACGGCTGCCGATGGGTATTTGCGCCAGAAAGAAGCGGGGCGCGCGGCGCTGGGGCTGGTGGCGCCGTGCGCGGCCCCCTTGCGGCGGGCGGGTCCGCGGGGCTAGGGCGACGCGCGAAGGGCAGGACCGGAAGGGACGAGAATGCGCGGCGGCTTGGTGCGGGGCTTTGTCTCGGTCGGATTGTGGACGTTCCTCTCGCGCCTCTCGGGCTTCGTGCGCGACATCCTGATGGCCGCCTGGCTCGGGACCGGGCCGGTGGCCGAGGCGTTCCTCGTCGCGCTGTCGCTGCCCAACATGTTCCGGCGCTTCTTCGCCGAGGGCGCCTTCAACACCGCCTTCGTGCCGCTGTTCTCCAAGAAGCTCGAGGGGGGCGACGATCCCCAGCGCTTTGCCCAGGACGCCTTCTCGGGGCTGGCGTTCGTGGTCGCGGTGTTCTCGGCCGTGGCGATGATCGCCATGCCGGGGCTCGTGTGGCTGATGGCGGCGGGGTTCGCGGGGGACCAGCGCTTCGACCTCGCGGTCGAATACGGGCGGATCACATTCCCCTATATCCTGCTGATCTCGCTCGCCTCGATGGTGTCGGGGGTGCTGAACGCCAACGGCCGCTTCACCGCGGCGGCGGCGGCGCCGGTGCTGCTTAACCTCCTCTTCATCGCCGGGATGCTGCTCGGGCGCGCGCTCGGCTGGGATCTCGGGCTGACGCTCGCCTGGGCGACGCCGCTGACCGGGGTGGCGCAGCTCGCGCTGGTCTGGTGGGATGCGAGCCGCACCGGCTGGCGCTTCATCCCGCGCCGGCCGCGGCTCACGCCGGACATGAAGCGGCTGCTGACCATCGCGCTCCCCGCGATCTTCGCCGGCGGCGTGGTGCAGGTGAACCTGCTCGTCGGCCGCCAGGTCGGCTCGTTCTTCGAGGGCGCGATCGGCTGGCTCAGCTACTCGGACCGGCTCTACCAGCTGCCGCTCGGGGTGGTGGGGGCCGCGGTCGCGGTGGTGCTGCTGCCCGAGCTGGCGCGCCGCCTCAGGGCGGGCGACGAGGCGGGCGGACAGTCGGCCTATTCGCGGGCGACCGAGTTCGGGATGTTCCTCACTCTGCCCGCCGCCTGCGCCATCGCGGTGATCGCCGTGCCGATGGTGGCGACGCTGTTCGAGCGCGGCGCCTTCGACGCCAACGACACCCAGCAGACGGCCCGCGCGCTGATCGTCTACGCCCTCGGACTGCCCGCCTTCGTCATGCAGAAGATCCTGCAGCCGCTCTATTTCGCGCGCGAGGATACCCGCACGCCCTTTCGCTTCGCGCTGGTGTCGATGGTGGTCAACGCGGCGGTGGCGTTCGGGCTGATGGGCACGGTCGGGTTCCTCGCCGCGGCGCTCGGAACGACGATGGCCGCGTGGTTCATGGTCGCGCAGCTCTGGTGGGGGACGCGCGGGATGGGCACGGCCGCCCGGGCCGACGCGCGGCTCATCCGCAGCCTGCCGCGCATCCTGATCTCGTCGCTGCTGATGGCGGCGGGGCTCTGGGTCCTGCGCCGCTGGCTCGCCACCGACGGAGAGGGCGACCCGCTGGGCCTCGCCATCCTCGTCTTCGGCGGCGCCGCGCTCTATTTCGCGCTGAGCTTCGCCACCGGCGCAATCCGCCCCGCCGACCTCAAGGCCGCGGTGCGCCGCAAGCGCTGACCGCGCGTCGTTCTTCCTTGCGCAAATATCCTCCGGGGGTCCGGGGGTGGAAAACCCCCGGTCCGGCGGGGCCGCTCAGCGGTGGCGGATGCGCCCCCGCAGCCGCGCCAGGCCGCCCGGGACCAGCACGAAGGACATCAGGAACCCGATCACGAACCCCGCCACCTCGGCGATCCAGTTCTTCCCCGCGCCGCCGAACAGCACCCCGAAGATCAGCTGGAACGCGAGCAGGAAGCCGATCAGCGTGAAGGCGCGGAACTGGTTGGCGTGCTCCTCGCCCAACCGCGCCCAGAGCAGGAAGGTGAACGCGCCCAGCAGCCCGTAGACCGCCGGATACCCGCCCACCAGCGGATCGAATCGCATCTGCGGCAGCGCCGCCGCGATCGCGGCATAGACCGCCGCCCCGCCGACCGCAGCGCTGGCAAAGACCACCGCCACCGCCCAGGGCCGCATCGCCCGCGCCACCATGTTGCCGAGCGCCAGCAGGAACACGAGCACGAAGAGCGCGTGGGTCATCGAGTAATGCACGAACGGATAGGTCAGCAACCGCGACAGCTGCCCGCCGGCAACGCTGTGGCGGTCCCAGGCGCGGATCAGGAACTCGGGCGCGAAGGCCGTCCGCTCGACCATGATCTGCCGCGCCGCCTGCCCCGCGCCGGTGCCGCCCGACAGGAACCCCAGCCGCCCGAGGCCGAAGTAGAGCTCGGAGGCGAGGATCGGCAGCGCCAGCAGCCAGATGACCGCGGGCACGGGGTTCACGGGGCTTTCGTCGTATCCGGCTCGCATCTGTCGTCCTCTCGCGTGGCGCAGCACGCGCCCGTCCGGGGGCAGGGAGTTGCGCCCGTTCGGACCAAGGGGTAATCCGGCGCCGATCCTTTTTCCAGCAGGCAGGCCGATGGCGCGCGTTCACTCTCCCCGCATCTTTTCCGGCATCCAGCCGTCCGGGGGGCTGACGCTCGGCAACTACCTCGGCGCGCTCAAGCGCTTCGCCGAGGGCCAGGGCAAGGTCGAGACGGTGTTCTGCCTCGTCGACCTGCACGCCATCACCGTGTGGCAGGACCCCGAGGCGCTGCGCCGCCAGACGCGCGAGCTGGCGGCGGGCTTCATCGCCGCGGGCGTCGATCCGGCGCAGTCGATCCTGTTCGCGCAAAGCCACGTCCCGGCCCATGCCGAGCTCGGCTGGATGCTCAGCTGCGTGGCGCGGATGGGCTGGATGAACCGCATGACCCAGTGGAAGGACAAGGCCGGCAAGAACGCCGAGGCGCAGTCGCTGGGCCTCTTCGCCTATCCGGCGCTGATGGCGGCCGACATCCTCGCCTATCAGGCGACCCACGTCCCGGTGGGCGAGGACCAGAAGCAGCACGTCGAGCTGACCCGCGACATCGCCGCCAAGTTCAACCACGACTACGACACCGACTTCTTCCCCCTGCCCGAGCCGGTGATCGAGGGCGCCGCGACCCGCGTCATGTCCCTGCGCGACGGCACCAAGAAGATGTCCAAGTCCGACCCCTCGGATGCGAGCCGGATCAACCTGACCGACGACGCCGACACCATCGCCCAGAAGATCCGCAAGGCCCGCACCGACGCCGACCCCCTGCCCGGCAGCATGGAGGGGCTGAAGGACCGCCCCGAGGCCCGCAACCTCGTGAACATCTACGCCGCCCTGTCGGGCGAGGCGCAGGACGCGGTGCTGGCCCGGTTCGAGGGCCAAGGCTTCGGCGCCTTCAAGCCGGCGCTCGCCGATGTGGCGGTGGCCGCGCTCTCGCCCATCACCGCGCGGATGAGCGAGCTGGTGGCCGACCCCGACGCCATCGACCGCATCCTGCAGGACGGCGCCGCCCGCGCCGACGCCATCGCGGCGCCGATCGTGGCCGAGGCGCGCGAGATCATGGGGATGATCCCGGCCCGCCGCTGAGGCGGGCCCCAGCGGCGCACGGCGCGCCTGACCCGCGCACGGGCGCGGCCTCACGCCCGCACTCCGCGCACGGGTCAGGGCCCGGCCCCTCGGCCCCATCCCGCCACGGCCCAACCCACGCCCACACTGCCCAATCCTCGGGCAAACTGCGCGTCGGGCGACCGGGGACGTAACGGCGCCCGCCCCGGCCCCTTCCGACGGCGGCCCCCGCCGCGCAGCCTCGGGCCATGCTCGATGCCCAGGTCCTGACCCCTCTGCCGACCGCCCCCCGTCCCGTGCGCCACCAGCGCAGCCACGGGCGCGCGCGCGTGGCGCTGGAGGGCGGGCGCATTGCGGCGCTCGCGCAGTCCGGGTCGGCCAAGGCGATGCTGCACCTGCCGCCCGCGACCGAGACGCCGCAGGTCGTGTTCCTCAACACCTCGGGCGGGCTGACGGCGGGGGACCGCCTCGCCTTTGCGCTCGACCTCGCCGACGGCCGCGCCACCGCCACCACCCAGACCGCCGAGCGCGCCTATCGCGCCGAGGGCGGCCGCGCCGCGGTCGAGGTGACGCTCAGCGCCGGTCCCGGCGCCCGCCTCGACTGGCTGCCGCAAGAGACGATCCTGTTCGACGGCGCGGCGCTCGACCGGCACACGCGCGTCGACCTCGCCCGCGACGCGCGTTTCCTCGGGATCGAGACCATCGTCCTCGGCCGGGCGGCGATGGGCGAGACGGTCGCCACCCTCTCGCTGACCGACCGGCGCGAGATCCGCCGCGGCGGCGCGCCGCTGCTCATCGACCCGCTGCGGCTCGACAGCGCCGCGCTGGCGCGGGGCGGCCAGCCGGCGCTGCTGGCCGGCGCACGGGCCTTCGCCACGCTGATCCTCGCCGCGCCGGGGGCCGAGGACGCGCTCGCGCCCGTCCGCGCGGCGCTGACCGAACCCGGCGTCACCGCCGCCGCGACCGGCTGGGACGGGCGGCTGATCCTGCGCGCCCACGCCCCCGACGCCTGGCCGCTGCGCCGCCAGCTCGCGCGGATCGTGGCGCTGCTGCGCCCCGAACCCCTGCCCCGTTGCTGGCAATTCACCCCCGAGAGGGCCGCATGAACCTGACCCCCCGCGAAAAGGACAAGCTGCTCGTCGCCATGGCGGCGATGGTGGCGCGCAACCGCCTTGCCCGCGGCGTCCGGCTGAACCACCCCGAGGCCATCGCGCTCATTGCCGATTTCGTCGTCGAGGGCGCCCGCGACGGCCGCAGCGTGGCCGAGCTGATGGAGGCCGGCGCCCAGGTCGTCCGCGCCGAGGAATGCATGGAGGGCATCCCCGCGATGATCGAGACCGTCCAGGTCGAGGCCACATTCCCCGACGGCACCAAGCTCGTCACCGTCCACCACCCGATCCGCTAGGAGCCGCCGATGCGCCTGCCCCCTCTCGCCGTCCTCTCGCTCGCCGCGCTGACCCTGCCCGGCGCCGCGCTCGCCCATCCCGGCCACCCGCTCGGCGGGCTGGCCGCTGGCGTCGCGCATCCGCTCGGCGGGGCGGACCACGTGCTCGCCATGGTCGCGCTGGGTGCGCTGGCGGCGCAGACCGGCGGGCGGGCGGTCTGGGCGCTGCCCGCGGGGTTCGTCGCGGCGATGCTGGCGGGCGGGGCGGCGGGGGCGGCGGGGCTGCCCTTCCCGGCGGTCGAGCCGGTGATCCTCGCCTCGGTCATCGTCCTGGCCGCGCTGGTCGCCCTTGCGGTGCGGCTGCCGCGCGCCGCGCTCATCGCCATGAGCGCGGTCTTCGGCGCCGCCCACGGCTGGGCGCACGGGGCCGAGGGGCCCGCCACCGGCCTTGCCGCCTATGCCGCCGGGTTCGCGGCGGCGACGGCCGCGCTGCACCTCGCGGGCATCCTCGCCGCGCGGCTGCTGCCGCGGCTCTCGACCCGGATCGTGGGCGGGGCGACCGCGCTCGCCGGCGTCGTGCTGGCGGTGGCCTGAGATGATCCCCGGCGAGATCCTCCCCGCGCCCGGCACGCTGACGTTGAACGCCGACCGCCCGGCGCTGACGCTGATGGTCGCCAACACCGGCGACCGCCCGGTGCAGGTCGGCAGCCACTATCACTTCGCCGAGACGAACCCCGGGCTCGACTTCGACCGCGCCGCGGCGCGGGGGATGCGGCTCGACATCCCCGCCGGCACCGCCATCCGGTTCGAGCCGGGGCAGCGCCGCGCGGTGCAGCTGGTGCCGTTCGGCGGTGCGCGGCAGGTCTGGGGCTTCAACAGCCAGATCATGGGGGCGCTCTAGATGCCGGTCGAGATCACCCGCCGCGACTATGCCGCGATGTTCGGCCCGACCACCGGCGACCGGGTGCGGCTGGGCGACACCGCGCTGGTGATCGAGGTCGAGCGCGACCTGACCCTCTACGGCGAAGAGGTGAAGTTCGGCGGCGGCAAGGTCATCCGCGACGGCATGGGCCAGTCGCAGGCGACGCGCGCCGAGGGCGCGGTGGACACGGTCATCACCAACGCGCTGATCCTCGACTGGACCGGCATCACCAAGGCCGACATCGGCCTGCGCGACGGGCGCATCGCCGCCATCGGCAAGGCTGGCAACCCCGACACCCAGCCGGGCGTCACCATCGTCATCGGCCCCGGCACCGAGGTCATCGCCGCCGAAGGCCGCATCGTCACCGCCGGCGGCATCGACTGCCACATCCATTTCATCTGCCCCCAGCAGGTCGACGAGGCGCTGGCCTCGGGCGTGACCACGCTGATCGGCGGCGGCACGGGGCCCGCGCACGGCACGCTCGCCACCACCTGCACGCCCGGGCCGTGGCACATCCGCCGGATGCTCGAGGCCGCCGACAGCCTGCCGGTGAACATCGGCCTCGCCGGCAAGGGCAACGCCAGCCGCCCCGCGGCGCTGGACGAGATGGTCCGCGCCGGGGTCTGCGCGCTCAAGCTGCACGAGGACTGGGGCACCACCCCCGCCGCCATCGACTGCTGCCTCGGCGTGGCCGAGCGTCACGACGTGCAGGTGATGATCCACACCGACACGCTGAACGAAAGCGGCTTCGTCGAGAACACCCTCGCCGCCATCGCCGGGCGCACCATCCACGCCTATCACACCGAGGGCGCAGGCGGCGGCCATGCCCCCGACATCATCCGCGTGGTCGGCTCGCAGAACGTCATCCCGTCCTCGACCAACCCGACCCGGCCCTACACCGTCAACACCATCGAGGAACACCTCGACATGCTGATGGTCTGCCACCACCTCGACCGCCGCATCCCCGAGGACGTGGCCTTCGCCGAAAGCCGCATCCGGCGCGAGACGATCGCCGCCGAGGACATCCTGCACGACCTCGGCGCCTTCTCGATCATCTCGTCGGACAGCCAGGCGATGGGCCGGGTGGGCGAGGTCGTGACCCGGACCTGGCAGACGGCGCACAAGATGCGCGTGCAGCGCGGCCGCCTGGACGGCGAGACGGGCGAGAACGACAACCTGCGCGCCCGCCGCTACGTGGCGAAATACACCATCAACCCGGCGGTTGCGCACGGGATCAGCGCCCACGCCGGCAGCGTCGAGCCGGGCAAGCGCGCCGATCTGGTGATCTGGCACCCCGCCTTCTTCGGCGCCAAGCCCGAGATGGTGCTGGTCGGCGGCCAGATCGCCGCGGCACAGATGGGCGATGCGAATGCCTCGATCCCGACCCCGCAGCCGATGGCCATGCGGCCGATGTTCGGGGCGCTCGGCCGGGCCCGCCGCGCCGCCGCTGTCAGCTTCGTCAGCCGCGAGGGGCTAGAGGCCGGGGCCTGCGACGGGCTGGGCAAGGCTGCCGTCGCGGTCGAGGGCACCCGCGGCATCGGCAAGCGCGACATGCGCCTGAACGACGCGACGCCGGTGATCGAGGTGGACCCCGAGACCTACGAGGTCCGCGCCGACGGCGTCCTGCTGACCTGCGAGCCGGCGGCCGAACTGCCGCTCGCGCAACGCTATTTCCTGTTCTGACCGAGAAGGAGAGACCCATGCTCATGGCCGATGGAGACACGCTCGGCACCGCCTGCGCCACCACCGCCGAGACCGCCGGCCGGCGCGTCGTCGGGCGGGTCGTCATGGACTACGAGGCCCGCTGCCTGCGCCGCCGCCGCCTGATGACCGAGGGGGGGGCGGCGTTCATGGTCGATCTGCCGCGCACCGTCAGCCTCGACGCGGGCGCGGCCTTCGTGCTCGAGGACGGCTCGGCCGTCGAGGTGGTGCCGGCGCGCGAGCCGGTGCTGCGGGTCGAGGGCGACCTGACGCGGCTGGCCTGGCACATCGGCAACCGCCATTGCCCGTGCGAGATCCACGCCGACCACCTGGTGATCCGCGCCGACCCGGTGCTGGAGCAGATGCTGGCGCAGCTTGGGGCGCGGGTGACGCGTACCCTCGCCCCCTTCCGCCCCGAGGGGGGCGCCTACGGGCATGGCCGGACCTTTGGCCACAGCCACTGAGGGTGCCGCGGCCGACGCCTTCGCCGACGCCGTCTCAGATGGTGCCGCCGCGGCCCGGCTGGTCGCGGTGCAGCTTCTCTCGCCGGCCTTTCCCACCGGGGGGTTCGCCTACGCGCAGGGCCTCGAATGGGCGATGGACGCGGGGATCGTCACCGACGCCGCAACGCTCGAAGACTGGATCGGGGCGGTGCTGGCGCACGGGGCGCTCTGGTCCGACGCGGTGCTGATGGCGCTGGCGCTGCGGCCGGGCGCCGACCCCGCGCGGCTCGACGCGCTGGCCCGCGCGCTCTGCCTCTCGCCCGAGCGGCTGACCGAGACGCTGGAACAGGGCGCGGCCTTTGCCCGCACCGCCGCCGCGCTGGGACTGGGCGCCCCCACCCCGGCCGCGCTGCCCGTCGCCGTGGGGCGGGCGCTGGCGCCGCTGGGCCTGCCCGCGCCCGAGGTGCTGGCGCTTTACCTGCACGGGCAGGCGCTCAACCTGACGCTGGCGGCGGTGCGCTTCCTGCCGCTCGGGCAGACCGACGGGCAGCGCCTGCTCGCCGCGCTCGGCCCCGCGATCCGCGCCACCGCGGCCCGCGCGTCGGCCGCCGACGAGGCTGCGCTCGGCACCTGCGCGCTCGGCGCCGAGATCGCCCAGATGCGCCACGAAACCATGCCCACGAGGATCTTCCGCTCATGACCGAGTTCTCCGACGCCCATCATCCGCCCGCCCACGGTCCCCTGCGCGTCGGCATCGGCGGCCCGGTCGGCGCGGGCAAGACGACGCTCACCATCGAGCTTGCCCGCGCCCTCGCCCCGCGGCTGTCGATGGCGGTGATCACCAACGACATCTACACCCGCGAAGACGCCGAGGCGCTGATGCGCGCCCAGGTGCTGCCGTCCGAGCGCATCCGCGGGGTCGAGACCGGCGGCTGCCCGCACACCGCGATCCGCGAGGACGCCTCGATCAACCTCGCCGCCGTCGCGGACCTCTCGACGGCCTTCCCGGACCTCGAGCTGGTGCTGATCGAGTCGGGCGGCGACAACCTCGCCGCGACCTTCTCGCCGGAGCTGGCGGACCTGACGATCTATGTGATCGACACGGCGGCCGGGCAGGACATCCCGCGCAAGAAGGGGCCGGGGCTGGCGCGCTCGGACCTGCTGGTGGTCAACAAGACCGACCTCGCGCCCCATGTGGGGGTCGATGCAGGGCTGCTGGAAACCGACGCCCGCGCCGCACGCGGCACAAGGCCGGTGGTGATGGCGGCGCTGCGGCACGGCACAGGGGTCGATCAGGTGGTGCGCTACATCGTCGAGGCGGGGGGTCTCGCCCCGCGCTGACCCCGGCGCGGCGTCGGGCCGCGCAGGTCGGCGCACGGTGTGGCACCTCTGGGGGCTGGCTACGATAACGGGCCGGAAGGTGCGGAACGGCGCGCCTCGGGCGCCTCGGGTCGCGGGCAACCGCTACGGCCCGACGCACGCCCGGACGCGGCCATGCCCGGCCTAGAACAGCGCCAGCTGATCCCCCGCCCGCGGCGGCGGGCCGAAGCGCGCGGCGTCGAGCGGCGGGCTGTCGGTGTCATACCCCAGCCGCTTGCGGGCAAGGCGGAAGCGCTGGTGGAGCAGCTCCGCCTCGACCCCCTCGCCGCGCATCCGGCTGCCGAAGCGCGGGTCGTTGTCGCGCCCGCCGCGCATCGCCTGGATCCGGGACATCACATGGGCCGCCTTGCCGGGGTGGTGCCGGTCCAGCCAGTCGCGGAACAGCGGCGCCACCTCGAGCGGCAGGCGGATCGGGATCATGCTCGCCGTCGCCGCCCCCGCCTCGCGCGCCGCGGCCAGCAGCGCCTCGATCTCGTGGTCGGTCAGGCCCGGGATCATCGGCGCGCACATCACCCGCACCCGCACCCCCGCCCCGGCCAGCGCCCGGATCATCCCCAGCCGCGTGGCCGGCGCCGGCGCCCGCGGCTCCATCTGCCGGGCCAGCCCGGCGTCGAGCGTCGTCAGCGACACGCCCACGAAGACCTGCCCCCGTTCCGCCATCGCCCCGATCAGGTCGAGGTCGCGCAGGATCGTGCGGCCGCGGGTCACGATGCTGACCGGGTGGTTCCACGCCGCCAGCACCTCGAGGCAGCCGCGCATGATTCCCAGCCGCGCCTCGACCGGCTGATAGGGGTCGGTGTTGGTGCCGAAGGCGAGCGGGGCGACCGCATAGCCGGGCCGGGCGATCTCCTCGGCCAGGCGCGCCGGCGCCTCGGGCTTGGCGGTGATCCGGGTTTCGAAATCGAGGCCCGGCGAGAGGCCGAGATAGGCGTGGGTGGGCCGCGCGAAGCAGTAGATGCAGCCATGCTCGCAGCCCCGATAGGGGTTCACCGAGCGGTCGAAGGGCACGTCGGGCGACTGGTTGCGGGTGATGATCCGGCGCGGCCGCTCGGTCGTGATCTCGGTCCTGAGCAGCCGCTCGTCGGGCGGGCTGTCCCAGCCGTCGTCCTCGGGCACGGACTGATAGGGCTCGAACCGGCCCGCCGGGCGGTGGGCGGCGCCGCGGGCCTTCAGCGTCTCGTCGGGGTTGCGGGGCGGCAGCATCCCCCGAGATTAGAACATTGTGCGAACATCGGCAATCCCGCCGGTCCCACGGCTCGCCTCATGCGCACAAGCCCGCCGCGGCTGCCACCAATCGGCGGGAAACCCCGCGGGCGCCTTTTCAATCCCCGCCCGCTTCCCCATATTCACAGGGAATCGGAGGTCCGAATGCCCCTGCCCCACTTCCTCGCCCTCGTCGCGGCCGTCACCGTGGCCGCCGCGCTGTCGGTCGTAGCCGCGCTCATGGTGGGGGTGCCGCTCACGGTGCTGGCGCTCGGCGCGGCGCTGGCGGCGCTGGTCGCGCATCTGGCGGTGCGGCTCGGGCATGGCTTCGACGGCGGCCCGCCGCATTCGCCGCAGGCCTAAGGCGTCAGCAGCGCCTCAGCACTCCAGCTCGGCGTCCCAGTACAGGTAATCCATCCAACTCACGTGCAGGTGGTTCGGCGGAAAGCGCCGGCCGGCGGCGTGCATCTCTTCCGACGAGGGCCGGCGCGGCGCCCGCCGCAGCTTGAGGCCCGACGACCGCAGGCTCTTGTTCGCCTTCTTCAGGTTGCAGGGCGAGCAGGCAGCGACCACGTTCTCCCAACTCGTGAGCCCGCCCTTCGAGCGCGGCACCACATGGTCGAAGGTCAGGTCGCCGCGCGAGCCGCAGTACTGGCAGCAGAACTCGTCCCGCAGAAAAAGATTGAAGCGCGTGAAGGCCACGCGCTTCCTGGGTTTCACATAGTCCTTGAGCACCACGACCGAGGGGATGCGTATCGCCTCGCGCTGGCTTCGCACGACCTCGTCATACTCGGCGAGGATCGCCACGCGGTCGAGGAACACCGCCTTGATCGTCTCTTGCCAGGGCCAGAGCGACAGCGGGTAATAGCTGAGCGGACGGTGATCGGCGTTGAGCACCAGCGCCGGGTTGCGCCTGAGTGCGGCCGGGTCGCGCACGAACTGGGTGCGGAAATCCGTATCCAACCGTCGATCGTCCAGCATCCGCGCGCGCCCCTTTCCGACCGCCTGCCCCTTGGACTTCTGACGCCGACTATATCCTGCGTCAGACGGCTGGCAAGCCTCTGCATATGGCCGTGTTGACGCAGCAATGCCCCGCCCACGCGACAGGCGCATGACGGTGGCGCGACAGGCCCGTGACAGGTAACTGCCGCCCCTGCCGCATCTTTCTGGTGGAGATACGCTCGGTTTCGGCGAACCGCGCCGCAGACGGCGCGCGCAGGGTCAGCGCGGCGGGGCCTCGCCCAGCACGCGGGTGATGAACCCGAGCGCCGCGCCCAAGCCGTCGGGCGAGATGCCGTGCCCGGTGCCCGGCATGGTGTGGGTGGCGACGTCGAACCCGGCGCCCTTCAGCGCCCGCTCGGCCAGCCCGAGGTCGGCATAGGGCACCATCGGGTCCTGGTCGCCGTGGATCAGCATGACCGGCGGGCGGACCCTCACCTCGCCCAGCATCTCGGGCGCGAGCAGCCGGCCCGAGAACCCGACGATCCCTGCCACCGGCGTCGCGCGCCGCGGCAGGACGTGCAGGGCCATCATCGTCCCCTGCGAGAACCCGACCACCACCATCCGGTCCGGCGTCAGCCCCTCGGCCGCCAGCACCGTGTCGAGGAAGGCGTCGATGTCGGCCACCGACTTCGCCATCGAGGCCCTCGCGTCGGCCTCGCTCGACCCGTCGAGCCAGGGGATCGGAAACCACTGGTAGCCCATCGGATTGTTGACGGAGCGCTCGGGCGCGTCGGGGGCGTAGAAGGCGGTGCGCGGCAGATAGCGGCCCAGCGGCTCGGCCAGCCCCAGCAGGTCCGCACCGTCGGCGCCATAGCCGTGCAGGAACACCACGACCGACGAGGGTTTCTCCGGGCCCCGGCGTCCCGATTGCAGCGTGCGCGTCATGTCGTCCCCTCGCGTCCCTTGGCGAGCCGGTAATAGGCCCAGAGCCCCCGCGCCGCAACCGACCGCCACGGCCGCCACGGCTCGGCCAGCGCGGCGAGCGCCCGGCCCCGCGGGCGCTCGGGCAGGCCATAGAGCAGCCGCGCGGCCTCTTGCAGGGCGAGGTCGTCGGGCGCGAAGGCGTCGGCCCGGCCGAGCGCGAACATCAGGTAGATCTCGGCCGTCCAGCGCCCGATGCCGGGCAGCGCCACCAGCGTCTCGATCACCGCCTCGTCGGGGGCTCGGGCCAGCGCCGCATAGTCGATCCCCGCGGCGGCGATCCCGCGCAGGTAGCGGATCTTCTGCGCCGAGAGCCCGCAGGCCCGCAGCGCGTCATCCCCCGCCGCGAGGATCGGCGCCGGCCGATCCAGCCCCGCCGCCGCGAGCCGCCCCGAGATCGCCCGCGCCGAGGCCACCGACAGCTGCTGCGAGACGACCGCATCGAGCAGCGCCGGGAACCCGTCCGCGCGGCGCCGCAAGGGCAGCGGCCCGAGGTCGGGCAGCACCCGCGCCCAGACCGGGCAGACCGCCGCCAGATGCGCCGCCCCCTCGGCCAGGTCGGCGTCGGCGGCGATCAGCCTCACCGGCGGTCCTGCTCGATGGTGTTGGCCCAGGCGCGGGCGGATTCCTTGAGCCGCGTCTCGAAGGCGGTCGAGATATGGGTGCGCAGCGCCGCCTCGGCGGCCTCGGCGTCGCCGGCGGCGATGGCATCGACGATGGTCTGGTGCTCGGCCAGCGACTTCTCGCCCCGTCCCTCGGCGGCCAGCGAGGTCCGCGCCATCAGCGCCATGGTGCGGTGCACGATGTCGAGCTGCTGGACGAGATAGCGGTTGTGCGAGGCGAGGTGGATCTGGTGATGGAAGCGCCGGTTGGCGCGGCTCAGCGCCTGCGGGTCGTCGATGATCCGGCGGTCCTCGATCACCATCTGGCCCAGCACCCGCGCCTCTTCCCGCGTCGCGTGGCGGGCGGCGAGGCGGGCGGCCAGCGCCTCGAGCTCGGTCCGCACGGTGTAGAGTTCGGCCAGCTGGTTGTGGTCCAGCGTCGCGACGATCAGGCTGCGCCCGTCGCGGGTCAGCATCGACTGAGTCTCGAGCCGCTGCAGCGCCTCGCGCACGGGCGTGCGGCTGACGCCGAAGCGTTCGGCCAGCTCGGATTCGACCAGCCGGTCGCCGGGGCGATAGGTGCCGTTGTCGATCGCCGACAGGATCAGGGAATAGGCGTCCTTCATGGGCGGGCAGGTTCTGCGCGGCGAGGCCGAAATGCAAGGCGGCGAACGATGGCCAATCCCGGCGGTGGCGTCGCGCGGCAACCTGCCGCGCGATGACGGCTGTCACATCAGGTCAACATTTACCGGACGAGGTGGGTCCGTCGACGTCCTGCCCCGGAACCTGTGATGCTGATCGCCGACAACCGCCGCCGCCTCGCCCCCGCCGTCGAGGCGCTGACCCGCGGGACCTCACCGCGCCTGCAGAACCCCGATGCCCCGAACGCCGTGCCCGCCTGCCTGCCTTTCCTCACCGGCACCGGCGCCAACCGGGCCTCGAAGACGCCGCGTCCTCGAAGGCCGACCCGACCGGGCAATGGCACCCACACCGGCGCGGCGAAATACACGACGAGCTGGACCACCGGTCAGCCCGGATCGCCGGCCTCGGCCAGCGAGGGACACGCAGGGCGATGAACCGGTTCATGAGCGTGGCGGCCACGGCCATTTGGGCGGCGACGGCGACGGGCGGAGGGGCCGGCGGCCTGGGGGCGGTCGGTCCGGCCACCCCGGCGGCGCGCGGCGCGCAGCAGATGGCGAGCACATCCGAACCGGACCTTCGCCGGCAGGTGACGATCGCGGGGCAGCCGCCCGCGGTGCTGTGGGCCGCGGAACGGCTGGGACCGGCCAACCCCGACGCCTTCCCCCCCGGTCCGTCGGATCATGTGCTCCGGGCGGTGCTCGACTATGGCTCGGCAGATGCGGTGGCCGCGCTGGTCGGGGGCGGTCCCACCGAGGCGCTTCGGATCGACGCGCCGGCGTGGTTTCCGGCCGCGCTCTCGCCCGGCCAGCCCCTCGATGTCATCCGCCACCACGGCGCGCAGGGCTTCATGGATGCGGACGTCATGACCGTGCCCGCGGCGCCCGGCCTCATCCTGCTCGAGCGCCGGTCGTCGTGACCGCCGCCCGCGTCCCGTGCCTTGCCGGCGCGGCGGCGCTGCGTTAGCCGGCCGTCCAGGACGCGGCGCGGAGGGGGTGAGCGATGACAGCCGAACACCGAGCGAACGGCGGCGCGGCCGCCACACGCGCCGCGCTGGCTGCGGATTTCGCCCACGTCGACGTCTGGATCTTCGATCTCGACAACACGCTCTACCCACCCGAGGCGCGGCTCTTCGACCAGATCGAGCGGCGGATGACGGCGTATGTCGAGCGCCTGCTGGGCGTCGCGCCGGCCGAGGCCGACCGGCTCAGGGCCCATTACTGGCGCGAGCACGGCACGACGCTCGCCGGGCTGATGGCCGAGCACGGCATCGACCCGGTCGCCTACCTCGACGAGGTGCACGCCATCGACATGGGCGCACTGACCCCGGACCCGGACCTTGCTGCGGCGATCCGGGCGCTGCCGGGGCAGAAGATCGTCCACACCAACGCCGACGCGGCCTATGCCGGCCGCGTCCTCGCCCATCGCGGGCTCGGCGTCTTCGACGCGATCTACGGCATCGGCGAGGTGGGCTATCACCCCAAGCCCGACCCGCGCGCATTTGCCGCGGTGCTCGAGGCGCATGACATCGACCCCGCCCGTGCGGCCATGTTCGAGGATGACCCGAGGAACCTCGAAGTGCCGTTTTCGCTGGGAATGCGTACGGTTCTGGTCGGCCCCGGCCGGCACGGACCGGACCCGCTGGCTGCCGACCACCGGCACGGCGACCATGTGCTTTGGCGGACCGCGGCACTCGGCGACTTCGTCGCGGCGCTTGCCGCAGCCCTGCCCGGCGTGGCAATGTCGCGCTGATCCGATCACACGACCCGACCACGAGGCTTATAATGGCGCACCCCAACACCTCCTCGGCCACCACCGCCGAAGCGATGACCCATGCCGTCAGCGGCGACGAGGCGATGCAGACCAGGCGCGAGCGCCAGATCGCCGGCCGGCTGCTGATCGGCGTGGTGCTGGCGGCGGTGCTGGTGGCGGTACTGGTGGTGCTGTTCGGCCTGCCGGCGCTGACCATGGTCGGGCTGGTCGCCACCGTGCTCGTCTTCGTGGTGCTGATCGCCTACGCCACAGGGTACTGACCGTGGCCGCGCCGGGGGCCACCGCCCCCGCGGGGACGGCCGGCAGCACCGACACGGTCGACGTGCTCGTCTCGGGCGGCGGCGTCGCGGGACTGGCCGCGGCCGCGGCTTTCGGCGCGCAGGGGCTGTCGGTCGTCTGCGTCGACCCCGCCCCGCCGGTGACCGAGGAATCCGCCGCCGGTGCCGACCTGCGCACCACCGCCTTCCTGCAACCCTCGGTCGCGCTGCTCAGGCGCATCGGGCTGTGGGACCGTCTGGCCCCGCACGCCGCCCCCCTGCAGGTCATGCGGATCGTCGATGCCGGCGGGGCCGAGCCCGTCGCCCGGCTGACGCGCGAGTTCGACGCGTCCGAGATCTCGGGCGAGCCGTTCGGCTACAACCTGCCCAACTGGCTGCTCCGGCGCGAGATGACCGCGCAGCTGGCCGAGCTGCCGGGCGTCAGCTTCCGTCCCGGTACCGGCACCGCGGGGCTGGCCGTGCGCGAGGATGCGGCGCTGGTCGATCTGTCGGACGGCGCCCGTGTCCGGGCGCGGCTGGTCGTCGCCGCCGACGGGCGCAACTCGGCTGTGCGGCAGGCGCTGGGGATCGGCGTGAGCACCCTGCGCTACGGGCAGAAGGCGCTGGCCTTTGCCGTCACCCATGAGCGCCCGCACGACAATATCTCGACCGAGATTCACCGCTCGGGCGGCCCCTTCACGCTGGTCCCGCTGCCCGACCGCGACGGGCGCCCCTCGTCGGCGGTGGTCTGGATGGAGCGTGGCCCCGAGGTCGCACGGCTGCGCGCCCTACCGCGCGCGTCGTTCGAGGCGGCGCTGAACGACCGCTCGGCGGGGGTGCTGGGGCGGCTCACGCTTGCCACCGGGCTGACCGAGTGGCCGATCATCAGCCAGATCGCGGATGCCTACACCGGCCCCCGCACCGCGCTGATCGCCGAGGCCGCCCATGTCGTCCCGCCGATCGGGGCGCAGGGGCTGAACATGAGCCTCGCGGACCTGACCGCGCTGCTGGACCTGATGGGGCCGGACCCCGGCGATGCCGCGGCGCTCGACGCCTATGCCCGCGCGCGGCGGCCCGAGGCGCTGGCGCGGCTGATCGGCATCGACGCGCTGAACCGGGCCAGCATGATGCGCCTGCGGCCGCTGCGCGACCTGCGGGCGGCGGCGCTGGGGGGGCTTTACGCGCTCGCCCCGGTGCGGCGGACCATGATGCGGGCGGGGCTGGGGCTGCGCTGAACCGGCGACGACGGTCCCCGCCGGGGCCGTCGCCGGATGTTGGGACAGACAGTCGCCTAGAGGTCGCGCAGCAGCGCATCGAGCTGGCGCCGCCGGGCGCCCTCGACCTGCGGCAGGGGGGCGTCGCCGCGCAGCATCGCCAGCCGGCCGATCACCGTGTCGTCCGAGGTCAGGCGCTGGACGATCTCGGCCACGAAGGGGGTGACGGCCAGCGCCGCGGCCTCGGGGTCGTCCAGCAGGTCGCCGATCCGGCCCAGCAGGTTGTCGACCATGTCGCCGCGCCCGGGCCAGAACGCCTTGAGCCCGTCGAACATCTCATGCCCGGTGGCAAAGCGCTGGCGCGGCGGCCAGGGGCGCGGCGGGTGATAGATGCGGCGCTCCGTCTCGGCCAGCTTGACGAGGTTGGCGAGCCCTGCCCCCAGCATGGCCAGCGTACACTCGGCCAGCGCCCGGCCCGGCAGGTCGGCCACCGTGTCGCAGACCGAGATCAGCCAGCGCAGGCTGAGATCGGCGGCGAGGGGGGCGCCGAGTTCGGCCATCAGCCGCCCAAACAGGGCGGCCGCATGGGCGTCGCCCGGATCGCGGCGCAGTATCACGATGGTGCGGGCCAGCAGATACGCCGCCTCTGAGCGGTCGCCAAACTCGGGCCGCAGCCGGTCGAGATGGGCGGAAAGGTCCCGCTCGCGCCCCGGCCAGCCCTTGGCCCGCGGCCCCGGCAGCCGGCGGGCAATGAGCGCCGCAAGGTCGCAGTCGGGGGACGGCAGATGGGGATGGGTCATCGGCGGATCGGGCTCTCAACGGCGGCGCGGTCGCGGCGCGGGGGCCGTGAAACCCGGCATTTTGCAACCATTGCCGGGCCGGGCGTTCTGGACACCGAAAGTTGCGCGGTGTAGGCGCTCTGCCGACACATCCGAAACCGAAGGGGCGAGATAAGACCATGCGCGTGTATTATGACCGGGATTGCGACGTCAACCTCATCAAGGACAAGAAGATCGCGATCCTCGGCTATGGCTCGCAGGGCCACGCCCACGCGCTGAACCTGCGCGATTCGGGCGCCAAGAACGTCGTGGTGGCGCTGCGTGAGGGCTCGCCCTCGAAGGCCAAGGCCGAGGGCGAGGGCCTGCAGGTCATGGACATCGCCGACGCGGCGAAATGGGCCGACCTGATCATGTTCACCATGCCCGATGAGCTGCAGGCCGAGACCTACAGGAAATACGTCCACGACAACCTGCGCGAGGGTGCCGCCATCGCCTTTGCCCACGGGCTGAACGTGCATTTCGGCCTGATCGAGCCGAAGAAGGGCGTCGACGTCATCATGATGGCGCCGAAGGGCCCGGGCCACACGGTGCGCGGCGAATACGTCAAGGGCGGCGGCGTGCCGTGCCTCGTCGCGGTCCACAACGACGCCTCGGGCAAGGCGATGGACCTCGCGCTGAGCTACTGCTCGGCGATCGGCGGCGGCCGCTCGGGGATCATCGAGACCAACTTCCGCGAGGAATGCGAGACCGACCTGTTCGGCGAACAGGCGGTGCTGTGCGGCGGTCTGGTCGAGCTGATCCGCATGGGCTTCGAGACGCTGGTCGAGGCGGGCTATGAGCCCGAGATGGCCTATTTCGAGTGCCTGCACGAGGTAAAGCTGATCGTGGACCTGATCTACGAAGGCGGCATCGCCAACATGAACTACTCGATCTCGAACACCGCCGAATACGGCGAGTATGTCTCGGGCCCGCGCATCCTGCCCTACGACGAGACGAAGGCGCGGATGAAAGAGGTGCTGCGCGACATCCAGACCGGCAAGTTCGTGCGCGACTTCATGCAGGAGAACGCGGTCGGCCAGCCGTCCTTCAAGGCGACCCGCCGGATCAACGACGAGCACCAGATCGAGCAGGTCGGCGCCAAGCTGCGCGAGATGATGCCGTGGATCTCGAAGGGCAAGATGGTGGACCGCGCCCGGAACTGATCCGGCGGGACCGAGGGGGCCTCGCGCCCCCGGCCGCTCACACCCGGCCAGGAACGAGGGGCGCCCGCCGTGGCGCCCCTTTGCCTTGCCGGGCGGGCGCGGGGGCGGCAAGCTGGCCGGACGAGCGCAGCCGAGGACCGCCATGACCCTGACCCAGCCCCCTCACCCCGGCATCTTCGACGAGCCGCCCGTCGCGGCCGACACGCTGTCCCATCTTGGGCCGCTGCGCGGTCTGGCGGGGCGGTGGCAGGCGGCGAAGGGCGTGGACACCAGCCCGAAGGCCGACGGGCCCGAGACGAAGCCCTATGTCGAGCACGCGAGCTTCGCGGTGATCGACGGCCAGACGAACGGCCCGCAGCTCTTCTACGGGCTGCGCTATCACATGCACATCAACACGCCCGACGAGAAGATCACCTTCCACGACCAGATCGGCTACTGGCTGTGGGAGCCCGCGACCGGGCTGCTGCTGCAAAGCGTGACCATCCCGCGGGGCCAGGCGCTGCTGGCGCAGGGGCACGCCGGCGCAGACGACCGCAGCTTCACGGTCGAGGCGGTGCGCGGGGCCACGACCAACGGCATCGCGTCGAACCCGTTTCTGGACCAGAACTTCCGCACCGACCGCTACCGCTGCGCGATCACGCTGCACGACGATGACAGCTGGTCCTATCGGCTGGACACCACGCTGATGGTCGAAGGCAAGGCGTTCGACCACCACGACACCAACCGCCTGCGCCGGGTCGGGCCGCCGCAGCCGAACCCGCTCGCCGCGGGGTGAGGCGTCACAGGTCGTTGTGGCTGTTGAGCAGCTCGGCGGCCGAGACGGTGCGGCCGTCGCTCATCCGGCACAGATCGGCGCGGCGGCCGCCCGAGGTGCGGTGGATGACCGTCCCGCCCGTCCCCTGACAATAGAGCGCCGCCGGATCGACGATGGCCGACGAGGTCACGCTGCGCTGGGTCGTGGTGGGGGCCGGGGCCCCGCAGGCGGCGAGCGTCAGGACTGCGGCGGCAGTAACGAGGGAAGCGGGGGCGCGCATCGGGTTCCTCCTGCAAGATATCCCTGTCCCAACCGCGCGGGCGGGGAAAGGTTCATTCCTCGGTGACGTCGATCACGCCCTCGACCGCGCGCAGCGTCTGGCGCATCCGCGGCGTCACCGGCACGTCGTCGCCCACGGCGATGTCGTAGACCCGGTGCCCCTCGCGCACCCGCAGCAGCAGCGGCCCGCGGCCCTTGGCCGAGACGGCGATCTCGGCCGAGGCCGCGCGCAGCCGGTCGAGCACCGCGACGGCGGTGGGCGCGTCCGCAACCTCGACGGCCAGCTTGCCCGAGCCCGCATCCGCCACCGCATCCTCGAGACGCTGCACCCCGCGGGCCAGCATCTTAACCTGATCGCCCGAGGGCTCGGCATTGACCGTCAGCAGCACGTTCTGCCCCGGCTCCAGCAGATCGCGGTGGGCGTCGAGCGTGTCCGAGAACACCGTCGCCTCGTAAAGCCCGGTCGGGTCCGAGAGCGTGACGAAGGCATAGCGCGTGCCCTTGGCGGATTTCTTCTCGGCCCGCGCCGCCACCGTCCCGGCGATCTGGGCCGCCAGCGGCCCGTCGAGCGACGCCGCCTGCACCTCGGCCAGCGTCATCGCCCCCTTGCGCCTGAGCGCCGGCAGATAGTCGTCAAGCGGGTGGCCCGAGAGGTAGAACCCGACCGCCAGCCGCTCTTCGGCCAGCTTCTCGGCCGGCATCCAGACCTTGGCGAGCGCCGGGCGTGGCGGCGGCAGGTCCTCGCCCCCGCCGAACAGCGAGGACTGGTTCGAGACCTCGGCCGCCTGCACCGCCGCCGACCACGCCATCAGCCCGTCGAGCGAGGCGAGCACCCGCGCCCGGTTCGCGTCGAGCGCATCGAAGGCGCCGGCGCGGGCCAGCATCTCGAGCGCGCGCTTGCCGATCTGCTTCATCGGCACGCGGCGGGCGAAATCGTTCAGGTCGCGGAAGGGCGTGTCGCCGCGCGCCGTGACGAGGACGCGCATCGCCTCGACCCCCACGTTCTTCAGCGCGCCGAGCGCATAGACGATCCGCCCCTCACTGACCGAGAAGGTCGGCTGCGAGACGTTGACCGAGGGGGCCACGATCTCGATCCCCATCCGGTCCACCTCGCGGCGATAGACGGCGAGCTTGTCGGTCAGGTGGATGTCGCAGTTCATCACCGCGGCCATGAACTCGACCGGGTGGTTCGCCTTGAGCCAGGCGGTCTGGTAGCTGACCACCGCATAGGCGGCGGCGTGCGACTTGTTGAAGCCGTAGTTGGCGAACTTCTCGAGCAGGTCGAAGACCTCGCCGGCCTTCTTGGCGTCCACCCCCTGCGCCACGCAGCCGTCGACGAACTTCGGCCGTTCCTTGGCCATCTCTTCGGCGATCTTCTTGCCCATCGCGCGGCGCAAGAGGTCCGCGCCGCCGAGCGAATAGCCCGCCATGACCTGCGCGATCTGCATCACCTGTTCCTGATAGACGATGATGCCCTGAGTCTCGGCCAGGATGTGGTCGATGGTCGGATGGATCGATTCGAGCGGCCGGACCCCGTTCTTGACGTCGCAATAGGTCGGGATGTTCTCCATCGGACCGGGACGGTAGAGCGCCACCAGCGCCACGATATCCTCGATGCAGGTGGGCTTCATGCGCCGAAGCGCGTCCATCATCCCCGAGGATTCCACCTGGAACACCGCCACCGTGCGGGCGCTGGCGAACAGGCGATAGGACGCCTCGTCGTCCAGCGGGATCAGGTTGATCTCGTCCACCGCCCCCTCGGGCGGGTCGTAGAGGCGGCGCCCGTCCGCCGCGATGTGCAGGTGGCGGCCGCCCGCGCGGATCAGGTCGACGGCGTTCTGGATCACCGTCAGCGTCTTGAGGCCGAGGAAGTCGAACTTGACCAGCCCCGCCTGCTCGACCCACTTCATGTTGAACTGCGTCGCCGGCATGTCCGAGCCGGGGTCGCGGTAGAGCGGCACGAGCTGGTCGAGCGGCCGGTCCCCGATCACCACGCCGGCCGCGTGGGTCGAGGCGTTCCTGAGCAGCCCCTCGACCTGGCCCGCATAGTCGAGCATCCGGCGGACGTTCTCCTCGGCTGCCGCGGCCTCGCGCAGGCGCGGCTCGTCGGCCAGCGCCTTGGCGATCGAGACGGGCTTGACGCCCTCGACCGGGATCATCTTCGACAGCTTGTCGCGCTGCGGGAACCCCATGCCGAGGACGCGGCCCACGTCGTGCACCGCCGCCTTGGACAGAAGCGCGCCGAAGGTGATGATCTGCCCCACCTTCTCGCGGCCGTATTTCTGGCAGACGTAGTCGATCACCTCTTCCCGGCGGTCCATGCAGAAGTCGATGTCGAAGTCCGGCATCGACACCCGCTCGGGGTTCAGGAACCGCTCGAACAGCAGCGAATAGCGCAGCGGGTCGAGGTCGGTGATGGTCAGCGCATACGCGACCAGCGACCCGGCCCCCGAGCCGCGGCCCGGCCCCACGGGGATGCCCTGCGCCTTGGCCCATTTGATGAAGTCGGCCACGATCAGGAAATAGCCGGGGAAGCCCATCTGCTCGATGATCCCCAGCTCGAAGTCGAGCCGCGCCTCATACTCGGCCACGCTGACCGAATGCTCGATCACCGCCAGCCGGGCGGCCAGCCCCTCGCGCGCCTGGCGGCGCAGCTCGTCCACCTCGTCCTCGGCGAAGCGCGGCAGGATCGGCTTGTGCTTGGCGACCGCAAAGGCGCAGCGGCGGGCGATCTCGACGGTATTCTCCAGCGCCTCGGGCAGGTCGGCGAACAGCGCCGCCATCTCGGATTCGGACTTGAAGTCGTGGTTGGCGGTCAGCCGCCGCCGGGGCGCGGCCTGATCAACCAGCGCCCGCTCACGGATGCAGATCAGCGCGTCATGGGCGCCGAACATCGCCGGATCGGGGAAATGCACGTCGTTGGTGGCGACCAGCGGCAGACCCAGCGCATAGGCCAACTCGATCATCCCCGCCTCCGAGGCGACCTCGGCCGGCATCATCTGGCCGTTGTCCATCATGTGCCGCTGCAACTCGACGTAAAGCCGGTCGCCGAAGGCGGCGGTCAGGTCGCGCAGATGCGCCTCGGCATCCGCGCGATGGCCGGCCGCCACCATCTGGCCCAGGGGACCGCCCGCGCCGCCGGTCAGGCAGATCAGCCCGCCCGCGTGGGCCGCAAGCTCTGCCATCGTTACATGGGGAAAGTCGCGGGGCGGCGTGACGTAGAGGCAGGTCGACAGCGCCATCAGGTTCGCCCAGCCCGCCGCGTCCTGCGCCAGCAGCACCACCGGCCCGCAGGCGGGCCCGGCGTCGAGCGTCATCTGGCAGCCGACGATCGGCTGCACCCCCTCGTCCATCGCCTTGACCGAGAACTCGAGCGCCGCGAACAGCGCGTTGGTGTCGGTCAGCGCGACGGCGGGCATCCCCTTCTTCGCGGCCAGCCCGGCCAGCTTCTTGACCGGGATCGCCCCCTCGAGCAGCGAGTGTTCCGAGTGGCAGCGCAGGTGGATGAATCGGGGGGTGTCGGTCGGCATGGGGGATGACTAGCACCCCGGCCCCCGGGGCAGAAGGGGCGGGGGGCCGGCACCTGACCCGCCCGCGCCACGTAAACTCTTTACGCCGCGGCAGAGGCTTGGCAGGACCGCGAGGATGATTGTGCCGCAGCGTTTTCGGGCTAACGTGGGCGGGTTCGACGGCGGGGCTCTCGTGACGACAGACGTGCTTTTCCGGGCCGAGGGCCTGACCAAGACCTATCCGGGCGTGCGCGCCAACGACGCCGTGTCGTTCGACGCGCGCCCCGGCGAGATTCACGCGCTTCTGGGCGAGAACGGCGCGGGCAAGTCCACGCTGGTCAAGATGATCTACGGTCTCGTGCGCCCCGATGCAGGCACCATGACGCTGGGCGGCCAGCCCTATGCCCCGGCCGATCCGCGGGCGGCGCGGGCGGCGGGCGTGGGGATGGTGTTCCAGCATTTCAGCCTGTTCGACGCGCTGAGCGTGGCCGAGAACGTCGCGCTTGGCATGGACGCGCCGCCGCCGCGATCGGAACTCTCGCGCCGGATCGCGGACGTGAGCGCCGCCTACGGCCTGCCCTTGAACCCCGCCCGGCGCATCGCCTCGCTGTCAGCCGGGGAACGCCAGCGGGTCGAGATCGTGCGCTGCCTCTTGGGCGGGCCGCGGCTTCTCATCATGGACGAGCCGACCAGCGTGCTGACACCGCAAGAGGCCGAGATCCTGTTTGCCACCCTGCGCCAGCTGGCCGACCAGGGCACCGCGATCCTCTATATCTCCCACAAGCTCGAGGAAATCCGCACCCATTGCGACCGCGCCACGATCCTGCGCAACGGGCGCGTCGTGGGGACCGTCGATCCGCGCGCCCACTCGGCCCGCGACCTCGCGGCGATGATGGTCGGGGCCGAGATGCGGGTCGTGGACCGCTCGGGCCGCAAGGCGGGGGCCGAGATGCTGGCGGTGTCCGGGCTGACCTCGGCGGCCGGCATCGACGGCACGCCCTTGCGCGACGTGGGGTTCGCGGTCCGCGCGGGCGAGATCCTCGGGATCGGCGGCGTGGCCGGCAACGGGCAGGAGGAGCTGATCGCCGCGCTCTCGGGCGAGACGACCGGCCGGCCCGGCACGGTGACGCTGGCGGGCGCGGATGTGTCGGCGCTCGGCCCCGAGGCGCGCCGGCGCGCGGGGCTTCTGGCGGCGCCCGAGGACCGGCTGGGCCACGCGGCGGTGCCCGAGATGAGCCTGACCGAGAATGCCATCCTGACCGCCGCGACCCGGCAGGGGCTGGCGAAGGGCGGGATGATCGACCACGCCGCGGCGCGCCGCTTTGCCGAACGCGTCATCGCGGGCTTCGACGTGCGGACCCCCGGCCCCTCCACCGCCGCGGGGGCGCTGTCGGGCGGCAACCTGCAGAAATTCGTCATCGGCCGCGAGATCATGCAGGAGCCGCGCGCGCTGATCGTGAACCAGCCGACCTGGGGCGTGGACGCCTCGGCTGCCGCGGCGATCCGGCAGGCGCTCCTGGACCTCGCCGCGCGCGGGGCGGCGGTGGTGGTGATCAGCCAGGACCTCGACGAGCTGCTGGAACTCAGCGACCGCTTCGCGGCACTGAACGAGGGGCGGCTGTCGGCCCCCGTGCCGACCGAGGGGCTGACGCTGGAACAGGTGGGCCTGATGCTCGGCGGCGCGCACGGGATGGAGGTCGCCCATGTTGCGGCTTGAGCCTCGGACCAACGCGCCCTGGTGGCTGGGCATCGCCACGCCGGTCATGGCGGTGCTGGCGACGATGATCGCCGGCGGCCTGCTCTTCGCGCTGATGGGCTTCGACCCGGTGGCGGCGATCCGCACGATCTTCTGGGACCCGCTCTTCGGGCAGGCGGCCGCCTATTCGCGCCCGCAACTGCTGGTCAAGGCCGGGCCGCTGATCCTGATCGCCTGCGGCCTCGCCATCGGCTTTCGCGCCGGGATCTGGAACATCGGCGCCGAGGGCCAGTACATCGTCGGCGGCATCTGCGGGGCGGCCGTGGCGCTGGCCGCCTATCCAGCCGAGGGGGCCTGGATCTTCCCGGCGATGGTGATGGCCGGCGCGGCCGGCGGCTGGGCCTGGGGGATGATCCCGGCGGTGCTCAGGAACTGGTTCGGCGCCTCCGAGATCCTCGTGTCGCTGATGCTGGTCTATGTCGCGCAGCGGCTGGCGGCGTGGATGGCCTTCGGCCCGATGCGCAACCCCGAAGGGTTCGGGATGCCCGGCTCGCGCAACCTTCAGCAATACCCGCCCGCCGCCAACCCCGAGCTGATCGCCGGGACCGGCATCCACTGGGGCGTGATCGCGGCCGCGGTGGCGGTCGTCGTGACCTGGGTGCTGATGACCCGCCACATCCGCGGCTTTCACATCCGCGTCGCGGGCCTCGCCCCCCGCGCCGCCCGCTTCGCGGGCGTGCGGCCCGAGGCGCTGGTCGCCTTCTGCCTCGGGCTGTCGGGCGCGCTCGCCGGGATGGCGGGGCTGTTCGAGGCCGCCGGGCCGGGCGGGCAGATCACCGACAGCTTCGGCTCGGGCTACGGCTTCACCGCGATCATCGTGGCCTTCCTCGGGCGGCTGCACCCCTTGGGCATCCTGCTCGCCGGGCTGCTGCTCGCGCTGACCTACATCGGCGGCGAACTCGCGCAGCTCATGCTGTCGCTGCCCGCTGCGACCGTGCAGGTGTTCCAGGGGATGCTGCTCTTCTTCCTCCTGGCCTTCGACACGCTGGGCCGGTTCCGCATCCGCTGGGGACGACCGGGGGAGGCACGGGCATGATCCTCGACTGGACCACATTGCTGCTGCTGATGTCGGCGGCGACCCCGATCCTGCTCGCCGCCCTGGGCGAGGCGGTGGTCGAGCGCGCGGGCGTCCTCAACCTCGGGGTCGAGGGGATGATGATCACCGGCGCGCTGGCCGGGTTCGCGCTGGCGCACGCCACCGGCTCGCCCGCGCTGGGGTTTCTGGGCGGGGCGCTGGCCGGGGCGGCGCTGTCGATGATCTTCGCGGTGCTGACCCAGTATCTGCTGACCAACCAGGTGGCGACGGGGCTGGCACTGACGCTCTTCGGCCTCGGCCTCACGGCGATGTTCGGCAAGCCCTACGAGGGGGTCAAGGCGCCCACCATGCCGGGCGGCCCGCTGGGGATCAACTGGGTGATCTGGGCGGGGCTCGCCCTCGTGCCGCTGATCTGGCTGGCGCTGAACCGCACCCGACCCGGCCTGATCCTGCGCGCGGTGGGCGAGAACCACGACGCCGCCCACGCGCTCGGCTACAAGGTCCGCGCGGTGCGCGTGGCGGCGATTGCCCTGGGCGGGGCGCTGGCGGGGCTCGGCGGGGCCTATGTCTCGATCGCCACGGTGCTGCAATGGACCGAGGGGATGACCGCGGGCGCGGGCTGGATCGCGCTTGCCATCGTCGTCTTCGCGGGGTGGAGCCCGTGGGGCGTTCTCGCCGGTGCCTGGCTTTTCGGCGGCGTGACCGTGATGCAGCTTCGCCTGCAGGCCGCGGGCGTCGCGGTGCCGGTGCAGCTGCTCTCGATGGCGCCTTATCTTGCCACGATCCTCGTCCTCGTGGTCATATCGGCGCGGCAGAAATACGCGCGCTCGGCCAGCGGCGCGGCCCCGGGATCGCTGGGCCGCAGCTTCCACGCGACGCGATAAGCACCCGACAGAGGAGATCACGATGACCCGCAGACAACTTCTGGCCTCGGCCGCCGCGCTGGCTGTGGTGGCCATGCTGCCCGCCCTGCCCCACGGCGCCGCCGCCGCGACCCCGATCCCCGAGGGCGAGAAGCTCAAGGTCGGCTTCATCTACGTGGGCCCGGTGGGCGACGGCGGCTGGTCCTTCCAGCACGACCAGGGCCGGCAGGCGATCGAGAAGGAATACGGCGACCGGGTCGAGACGACCTTCATCGAAAGCGTGCCCGAGGGCGCCGACGCCGAGCGCGCGCTGACCCAGCTCGCGCTTGCCGGCAACAAGCTGATCTTCGCCACCTCGTTCGGGTTCATGGACGCGGTCATCAACGTGGCCAAGAAGTTCCCGGACGTGAAGTTCGAGCACGCGACCGGCTACAAGCGGGCCGACAACGTGGCGACCTATGACGCGCGCTTCTACGAAGGCCGCGCGGTGATGGGCACCATCGCGGGTCGGATGACCAAGTCGAACAAGATCGGCTACATCGGCTCGTTCCCGATCCCCGAGGTGGTGCAGGGCATCAACTCGTCCTTCATCCACGCCCGCAAGGTGAACCCGGCGGTCGAGATGAAGGTGGTCTGGGCCTACACCTGGTTCGACCCCGCGAAAGAGGCCGACGCCGCATCGGCCCTGATCGCCGAGGGGGTGGACGTGATCCTGCAGCACACCGACTCGACCGCGCCGATGGGCAAGCTGCAAGAGGCGGGCGGGATCGGCTTCGGCCAGGCGTCCGACATGGCGGCGTTCAAGCCGACGCCGCGGGTCAGCGCCATCATCGACAACTGGGCGCCCTACTACGTCAAGCGCGTGGGCGAGGTGCTGGACGGGACCTGGACCAGCTCGGCCACCTGGGCCGGCATCGGCGAGGGCGAGGTCGAGATCGGCGAGATCACCGATGCGGTCCCCGCCGAGGTCAAGGCCGAGGCCGAGGCCCTGCGCGACAGGATCGGCAAGAAGGAATACCACCCCTTCACCGGCCCGCTGAAGAAGGCGGACGGCAGCGACTGGCTGGCCGAGGGGAAGGTGGCGACGGACGAGGAGCTGTCGCAGATGAACTTCTTCGTCGAGGGGATCACCGCCCAGATGCCGAAGTAGGCGCGGGCGGCGCCGCCGGACCGGGGCTCTGCCCCGGACCCCGGGATATTTGGGACAAAAGAGAAAGGGGGGTCGGCGAACCGGCCCCCCTTTTGCTGCGCCGTGTGGCGAGCGCATGACGCAGTCTCGGCGTTATTCGAGGTGGCTCTCGATGAACCACAGGTCCTTGTCGGCCTGCTGCGAGGCGGCCGTCAGGATGTCGGCGGTGTCGGCGTCGCCCGCCTCGTCGGTGGTGTCGATCGCCTCGCGCACCCGCGCGCCATACTCGCGCAGCCGGGCCGAGATCTCGCGGATATGGTCGGCCGACTTGGTGAGGTCGGTCGGATAGGGCTTGAGCTTGGTCGCCTTGGCGACCTCTTCCACGGTGCCGACGGCCACGCCGTCGAGCTGCTGGACGCGCTCGGCGATCGCGTCGATCTGCGGATCGAGCCGCGCCTTCACGGCGTCGAACAGCTCGTGAATGGCGATGAAGTTCGGACCCTTGACGTTCCAGTGCGCCTGCTTGAGCGCCATCGACAGCGACGCCGCATCGTTCATGCAGTTCTGCAGTTCGGTGATCGCGGTCTTGCGGGCGTTGTCCTTGAGACCCTGAAGATTGACGGCCATGTCATGCCTCCTTGAATTGGGACTGTCCCTTAATCAACGGCCCCCCGGCGCCGGGGTTCCGGGCGCATGGCGGCCATGCAGGGCCGGCCCGCCGCCCCAGCCCGCCCCAAAGTGAACGGCGCCCCCCTTGCGGGAGGCGCCGTCGAAAGCATCGCCGAGGCCGAGGATCAGGCCGTGGCGGTCTGGATGAACTTAACCGCGTCGCCGAAGGTCTGGATGGTCTCGGCGGCGTCGTCGGGGATCTCGATCCCGAACTCTTCCTCGAAGGCCATGACCAGCTCGACCGTGTCGAGCGAGTCGGCGCCCAGATCGTCGATGAAGGAAGCGGTCTCGGTGACCTTCTCTTCCTCGACGCCCAGGTGCTCGACGACGATCTTCTTCACGCGATCAGCGATATCGCTCATGTCTCGTTCCTCAGTTGCGGGCGCTCCGCCCGGATGTTGCCGATCCCTGAACCGGCGACAGCCGCGGGCGGTTCCGCGCGGCCTTGGCCTCGGGATATAGCACCGCTCGTCCCCTCTGCAACTGGTTTCACGACGGCGCGATGCGGGCGGCCGGACGGCCGATCAGAGCATCGCCATGCCGCCATTCACGTGCAGCGTGGCACCGGTGACATAGCCCGCCGCGGGGCTGGCGAGATAGACGACGGCGGCCGCGATGTCGTCGGCCGACCCCATCCGCCCGGCGGGAATCTGGGTCAGGATGCGGGCCTTCTGCTCGTCGTTCAGCTTGTCGGTCATGGCCGTCTCGATGAAGCCGGGGGCGACGCAGTTCACGGTGATCCCGCGGCTGGCGACCTCATAGGCCAGCGACTTCGACATGCCCACCAGCCCGGCCTTGGCCGCGGCATAGTTGCCCTGCCCCGGGTTGCCCGTCGCGCCCACGACCGAGGTGATCGAGACGATCCGCCCCCAGCGCGCCTTCATCATCCCGCGCAGCACGCCGCGCGCCAGCCGGAAGGACGAGGTGAGGTTCACGTCCAGCACCTCGGCCCATTCCGCGTCCGACATCCGCATGAACAGGTTGTCGCGGGTGATGCCGGCGTTGTTGACCAGGATGTCGACCGCGCCCATCGCCTCGGCTGCCTTCTTCGGCAGCGCCTCGACCTCGGCCGCGTCGCCCAGATTGGCGGTGACGACATGGGCGCGATCGCCCAGCCGCTCGGCCAGCTCGCGCAGCGGCGCCTCGCGGGTGCCCGAGAGCGTCACCTGCGCCCCCGCCTTGTGCAGCGCGGCCGCGACGGCGCCGCCGATGCCGCCCGAGGCGCCGGTGATCAGAGCCGATTTTCCGGTCAGGTCGAACATCGCGGGTCCCTTTCTTTCTTGTTCAAATATCCCGGGGTCCGGGGCAGAGCCCCGGTCCGACCTCAGCCCCTGAGGGCCGCCAGATCCGCCGGCGCGCCGAAGTTGCGCGTCACCGCGCCCGGCACGATGCGCTTGATCATCCCCGACAGCGCCTTGCCGGCCCCGATTTCCCAGAACTCGGTCACGCCCTGCTCGGCCATGAACGCGACCGACTCGCGCCAGCGCACGGCGCCCGTCACCTGCTCGACCAGAAGTTGCCGGATCGCGCCGGGCTGCAGCACCGCCTCGGCCCGCACGTTGGCGACCAGCGGCACGGCGGGTTCGTGGATGTCCACGCCGGCCAGCGCATCGGCCATCACCGTCGCCGCCGGCTGCATCAGCGCCGAGTGGAAAGGCGCCGAGACCGGCAGCATCAACGCCCGCTTGGCGCCGCGCTCCTTCGCCAGCGCGGCGGCGCGTTCCACCGCGGCCTTGTGGCCCGAGATCACCACCTGCGCGGGATCGTTGTCGTTCGCGGCCTGGCAGACCTCGTCCTCGGCCGCCTCGCGGGCGATCTCGTCCACGGTGGCGAAGTCGAGCCCGAGGATCGCGGCCATCGCCCCCTGCCCGACCGGCACCGCCTCCTGCATGGCCGTGCCGCGGATCTGGAGGAGCCGCGCCGTGTCGCTGAGGCTGATCGCGCCGGCCGCGCAGAGCGCCGAGTATTCGCCGAGCGAGTGCCCCGCGACAAACGCGGCATCGGTGATCGCAAATCCCTCGGCCTCGAGCACCCGCATCGCCGCGACCGAGGT
Organism: Paracoccus sanguinis; assembly: GCF_012689545.1. NCBI lineage: Bacteria > Pseudomonadati > Pseudomonadota > Alphaproteobacteria > Rhodobacterales > Paracoccaceae > Paracoccus > Paracoccus sanguinis. The sequence continues at coordinate 2,561,561 of NZ_CP051542.1, read as the reverse complement.
CGCCATCAGCGCCGGCTGGGCGTTGCGGGTCAGCGTCAGGGTCTCGATGTTCCCCTCCCACACCAGCGCCGAGAGGTTTTCGCCCAGCGCCTCGTCCACCTCGTCAAACACCGCGCGGGCGGCGGGATAGGCCTCGGCCAGCTCGCGGCCCATGCCGATGGTCTGGGCCCCCTGGCCCGGAAAGACGTATGCGCGCATCTGTGGCTCCATTGGATTTGCCCCGGGCATAGCTTTTGCGCGCCCGGCAGGCAACGTCCGCGCGCGGCGGCCAAGGTCGCAGGGGGGCGTCGCCCCCGTCCCTGCGGGCCTTCCCCCACGGGTATTTCGGCCACGAAAAAGGCCGCCCTCGCGAAAGGGCGGCCGCAGCGTCTTACGGGTTGGGCGGGATCAGCCGACCAGTTCGAGGCCCGAGAAGAAGAAGGCGATTTCCTCTTTCGCGGTCTCGGCGGCGTCCGAGCCGTGGACCGAGTTCTCGCCGACCGAGAGAGCGTATTCCTTGCGGATGGTGCCCGCGTCGGCGTTGGCCGGGTTGGTCGCGCCCATCACTTCGCGGTTCTTGGCGATCGCGTTCTCACCCTCGAGCACCTGCACCACGACCGGCTCCGAGGCCATGAACTCGACCAGCTCGCCGTAGAAGGGGCGATCCTTGTGGACCTCGTAGAACTTGCCGGCCTGGGCGGGCGACAGGTGGATGCGCTTCTGCGCGACGATGCGCAGGCCGGCATCCTCGAATTTCTGGTTGATCTTGCCGGTCAGGTTGCGACGCGTCGCGTCGGGCTTGATGATCGAGAGGGTGCGTTCGACAGCCATGATGTCCTCGGGAAAAATGTCGGGGTTGCGATTGCGCGGCGCGGTATCACGCGCGCCGGGGGATGGAAACCCCGCCGGCAGGGGCCGCGCCGCCGCGCGCGGGGCGCGCCTTTGCCGCCACAACCGCGCGGTGAAAGCCGCCGCGACGTTACGGTGCAGGTTGAACCAGAGCGGTGACGGGCCGTTACTCTCGAAGGACCGACCGTTCACAACCGGAACTGGAGTGACCTCATGAGAAACTGGGGACTTTGGCTGGCCGCGGGCATCATTTCGCTGCTCGGCGGCATCTTTGCCCTGGCCAACCCGCTGGCGGCGACGCTGACCGCCACGCTGCTGGCCGCCTGGGCGTTCATCGTCGTGGGCATCCTGACCATTGCCTCGGCCTTCGCCGATCAGGGCTGGGGCGGGCGCATCGCCGCCATCCTGCTGGGCATCCTCATGGTGCTGCTGGGCGTCAACCTTGCCGGCGACCCGCTGGCCGGGACGCTGTCGCTGACCATGGCCACCGCCATCCTGCTGGTGGTGCTGGGCATCGTGCGGATCTCGCTGGGGTTCAGCTTCCGCACGCCGGGCGTGCGGTTTCTGCTGATCATGTCGGGGGCGCTGTCGCTGCTGCTCGCGTTCATGATCTACAGCAACTGGCCGCAGTCGGCGGCGCTGGTGCTGGGCCTGTTCCTCGCCATCGAGCTGATCTCGAACGGCATCTCGCTGATCGTGCTGGCGATGGACCGCAAGGGCCACATCGCCTGACCTGCCCCGTTCGGGGCCGAGGCGTGCATCGCCCGGCCCCGAACTTTCGGGTCCGCGCGGGGCGGACCGTCAGGAAGCCGTCACAGCAATGACGTCGATCCGTCATGCGGGACCGTTAGTGCCTCGGGCATCTCAACATGACGAGGCGACTTCCGATGATCTCTCCCCTCTTCCGCTCGGCCGCGCTGGCGGCGTTGATCCCGGCCGCGGGCCTGGCCCAGACGGCGCCGGCCCCGGCCGCGCCCGCGGCCACCGAAACCCCGGCCGCGACCGCCACCCCCGCGTATGACTTCGCGGCGGCCAAGCGGGACGCGTTGACCTACGGGCCGCGGCCGTTCTATCTGATCGACCGGCTGCCGGCGGGGGCGCTCAAGGACAAGCTCAACGCCTGCCGCGGACAAGCGCCGAAAGTCTCGTCCTTCTCGATCGGCCACCGCGGCGCGCCGATGATGTTCCCCGAGCATACGGTGGAATCGAACCTCGCCGCGGCGGCGATGGGGGCGGGCGTGCTGGAATGCGACGTGACCTTCACCAAGGACAAGACGCTCGTCTGCCGCCACGCGCAGAACGACCTGCACACGACGACGAACATCCTGGCCACGCCGCTGGCGGCGAAATGCGTGACCCCCTTCGCCCCGGCGGCCGAGGGCACCGACGCCAAGGCCGAGTGCCGCACCGCCGAGCTGACGCTGGACGAGTTCCGCAGCCTGTCCCCCAAGATGGACAGCGCCGACAAGACCGCCACCACGGTCGAGGCCTACATGAAGGGCAACCCGGGCTGGCGCACCGACCTCTATTCGGACGGCGCGCACCTGATGACCCACGCCGAGTCGATCCAGCTCTTCAAGGCCCTGGGCGCCAAGTTCACGCCCGAGCTTAAAGAGGCGATCGCCGAGATGCCCTTCGACGGCTGGACGAACGAGGATTACGCCCAGGCCATCGTGGACGAGTACAAGGCCGCCGGCATCCCGCCCGCGGACGTGCACCTGCAGACCTTCGAGATGGTCCACATGGACCACTGGCTGAAGGCCGAGCCCGAGTTCGCCAAGACCGCCGTCTATCTGGTCGATCCCGACCGCGTGGACGGGTTCGACCCCGAAAAGCCCGAAAGCTGGGGCGAATACGCGCCGCAGCCGCTGGCCGACAAGGGCATCCGCACGCTGGCCCCGCCGCTCTTCGCGCTGGTCGCGCCGGGCGAAGGGCACGACATGGTGCCCTCGGCCTATGCCAAGGCGATCAAGACGGCGGGGATGGACATCATCACCTGGTCGCTCGAGCGCTCGGGCCCCATCGGGCGCGGCAATGGCGGCTGGTACTACGGCAGCGTCAAGAGCGTGGCGACGGACGACGGCGCGATCTACGAGATGGTGGACACGCTGGCGCAGGAAGTGGGCGTCAAGGGCATCTTCTCGGACTGGCCGGCGACCGTGACCTATTACGCCAACTGCATGGGCATCGAGTGATCCGACACGGGACAGGGCAGCCCCCGGGCTGCCCGACCTCAAACGAAAACGGGCAGCCCCGCAGGGCTGCCCGTCGATCGTTCCACCGAGCCCTCAGGCTCGCAGCGGCTCAGGCTCAGACGAACGCGAGGTTGATCGCCGATTCGCGGCCGTCGCGGCCACGCTCGAGGTCATAGGTGACCTTCTGGCCGTCGGCCGGGGCCGAAAGACCCGCGCGCTCGAGCGCCGAGACGTGCAGGAACACGTCGCGGTTGCCGTCCTGCGGCTGGATGAAGCCGAAGCCTTTGGTGGGGTTGAACCATTTCACGGTGCCGTTGGCCATCGTGAGATCTCCTGTCGTGATGCCGCCCGCGGAATGCGGCGGCCCGGCGCAGTCAGGTCGTAAAAGCAGCCTGCAGCCGGGTAACGGAGACAGAAGGCAGATAGTCGGTAACGTTGCCCGACCCACATGGACCCGTTCGCCAGGGATTACAAGGGGCGTCGCGTTCGCCGACCCCGAGCCCCCCCCCCCGGGCCCGTTGACGCGGCCCTGCGCGTGCGGCAAGGCGCAGCCATGCTGCGGATCGAAGACATCTCCTACTCCATCGCCGGCCGGCCGCTGTTCGAGCAGGCGAGCGCGGTCATCCCGGACGGCCACAAGGTCGGCCTCGTCGGCCCCAACGGCGCCGGCAAGACGACGCTGTTCCGGCTGATCCGGGGCGAGCTGGGGCTGGACGGCGGCGCCATCACCCTGCCCGCCCGCGCCCGGATCGGCGGGGTGGCGCAGGAAAGCCCGGCCACTGACGTCACCGTGCTGGACACGGTGCTGGCCGCCGACACCGAACGCCACGCGCTGATGGCCGAGGCCGAGACCGCCACCGACCCCCACCGGATCGCCGAGATCCAGACGCGGCTGGCCGACATCGACGCCTGGTCGGCCGAGGGGCGGGCGGCGGCGATCCTGCAGGGCCTCGGCTTCTCGACCGAGGATCAGGCCCGGCCGACCGGCGACTTCTCGGGCGGCTGGCGGATGCGGATGGCGCTGGCGGGGGTGCTGTTCGCACAGCCCGACCTGCTGCTGCTGGACGAGCCGACCAACTACCTCGACCTCGAAGGGGCGTTGTGGCTGGAAGGCTATCTGGCGAAATATCCCCACACGGTCATCGTCATCAGCCACGACCGCGGGCTGCTGAACCGCGCCGTGGGCTCGATCCTGCATCTCGAGGATCGCAAGCTCACACTCTATTCCGGCGGCTACGACAGCTTCGCCCGCATCCGCGCCGAGCGCCGGGCCCTGCAGGCCGCCGAGGCCAAGAAGCAGGAGGCCCGGCGCGCCCATCTGCAAAGCTTCGTGGACCGTTTCCGCGCCAAGGCAACCAAGGCCGCGCAGGCGCAGTCCCGCCTCAAGGCGCTGGCGAAGATGGAGCCGATCGCCTCGCCCGAAGAGGCGAAGTTCCACCGCTTCACCTTTCCGCAGCCTGACCAGCTCTCGCCGCCGATCCTGTCGCTTGACGGCGTGTCGGTCGGCTACGGCGACCGCGCGGTGCTGAAGCGCCTCAACCTGCGGCTGGATCAGGACGACCGCATCGCGCTGCTCGGCCGCAACGGGCAGGGCAAATCGACGCTGGCCAAGCTGCTGGCCGGGCGGCTCGAGCCGATGGAGGGGCGGCTGGTCCGATCCGGCAAGCTCCGGGTCGGGTATTTCGCCCAGCATCAGGTGGACGAGCTGCATCTGGACGAAACCCCGCTCGACCACGTGCGCAGCCTGCGGCCCGACGAGGCGCCGGCGCGGCTGCGCGCCCGGCTCGCGGGCTTCGGGCTGATGGAGGCGCAGGCCGAGACGCGGGTGGCCTCGCTTTCGGGCGGGCAGAAGGCGCGGCTGTCGCTGCTGCTCGCCACCATCGACGCACCGCACCTCTTGATCCTCGACGAGCCGACCAACCACCTCGACATCGAAAGCCGCGAGGCGCTGACCGAGGCGCTGAACGACTATACCGGCGCGGTGGTGCTGGTCAGCCACGACATGCACCTGCTGGAGCTGGTGGCGGACCGGCTGTGGCTCGTCTCGGGCGGGGCGGTGACACCCTATGCCGACGATCTGGAAACCTATCGCCGCAGCCTGCTGACCGCCGACGAGCCCGAGCGCCCGCGTGAGGCGGCGAAGCCCGCCTCGCGCCGGCCGAGCCGCGACACCGTGCTGGAACTGCGCGCCGAGGCGCGGCGCTGCGAAGAGCGGGTCGAGAAGCTGACCGACATGCTCGACCGGATCGCGGCGAAGATGGCCGACCCCGCGCTTTACGACGACCCGGCCGAGGCCGAGAAATGGGGCCGCAAGCACGCCGAGGCGACCGAGGCGCTGCCGCGCGCCGAGGCGCTGTGGATGGACGCGCTGGAACGGCTCGAGGCGGCCGAGCGGGGCTGAGGCGGGCGGGCTCGGCTGGAATGAGCCGATGCCGTCGCCCCACCCCGCACCATCGCTGGACAGGCGGCCCGGCAGCCGTCAGATTCCGCGCCAAAACCTGACCGAGGGACAGCCCATGCCAAACCATCTCGCCGCGCTCGCGGCTCTCGCCGTGCTCGCGGCCTCGCCCGCCCTCGCGCAGGAGGGGTGGGGCGTCGCGGCCGACATCGGCCTTGGCGCCGAGGTCGAGCCGGACTGGCTCGGCGCCAAGGACATGAGCACCGGACCGTGGGTGATCTTCCGCAACTTCGACGTGACCGCGCCGGGCGAGACGGCGGGGGACGAGGGGACCGCGGACGGGTTCCGGGTCGGCCCGACGCTCAACTGGCGCGGCGGCCGCAAGGCGGACGATTCGGACGCGCTCGCCGGCCTTGACGACATCGACGGCACGGTCGAGGCCGGGCTGCGCTTCCGCTATACGCAAGGGCCGGCCAGCGCCTATGTCGTCGTCCGCAAGGGCTTCGGCGGGCACGAGGGGATTGCCGGGGCGGTCGGGGCCAAGCTGCGGATGACGCCGCGCGAGCGGCTGACCCTCTGGCCGGGGATCGAGGCCAAGTTCGGCAACGACCAGTTTGCCCGCACCTGGTTCGGCGTCACCGCCGACGAGGCGCAGCGCAGCGGTTATGCCGAGTATTCGCCCCAGGGCGGCATCTATGCCGCCGGCGTCAAGCTTGAGGCGCGCTATGCGCTGACCGACAGCCTCGCGCTGGTGGGTGAGGCCGAATACGCCCGGCTCGTCGGCGATGCCGCCGACGCGCCCTTCATCGAGGAAAAGTCGCAGCCCTCGCTGCGGCTGGGCGTTGTCCACCGCTTCGACCTGCGGTTCTGACCGCGCCTGCCATGCAGCGGCCGGGGGTTTCCCCGGCCCGGCGGGTCCCCTATATAATCCCTCAGCTATTCGAGGGGAGCCGTCCCGCATGACCCAGCAGGCCCAGAAACAGGTCGAACCGATGATCGAAGGCGCGCCGCTGATCGCGCCCTCGACGACCGACCATCCGCTTTACGACAGCGTGGTCGAGGCCTGCCGGTCCGTCTACGACCCGGAAATACCGGTCAACATCTTCGATCTCGGGCTGGTCTACACGATCACCATCGACGACACCGACGCGGTACGGGTGATCATGACGCTGACCGCGCCGGGGTGTCCGGTCGCGGGCGAGATGCCGGGCTGGGTCGCGGATGCCGTCAACGCCCTACCCGGCGTGCGGCAGGTGGATGTCGAGATGACCTTCCAGCCGCCCTGGGGGATGGAGATGATGTCCGACGAGGCCCGGCTGGAACTGGGGTTCATGTGACCCCTGCTCCGCCCGGCCCCGCCCGTCGGGCGATGCTCGCCGGCGAGGCCTATGACGCCGCCCACCCCGAACTCGTCGCGCTGCGGCAGCGCGCCCAGCGCCTGACCGCTGCGAGAAACGGGGTCGAGGGCGACCCCGACGATGCGGCGATCCTGTCCGAGCTGCTCGGGACATGGAACGGGGCGGTGATCCGCGCGCCCTTCGCGGTCGATTATGGGCTGCACATCCACTTCGGTCCCGGCTGCTTCGTCAACTACAACTGCGTGTTCCTCGACGTGGCCGAGATCCGGCTCGGCGCGCGGGTGCAGGTCGGGCCGGGGGTGCAGCTTCTGACCGCCGACCACCCCCGCGACGCGGCGCGCCGCTCGACGGGGGAAGAGAGCGGCCGTCCGATAAGCATCGGCGACGACGTGTGGATCGGCGCCGGGGTGCTGGTCCTGCCGGGGGTAACGGTGGCGGACGGCGCGATCCTCGGCGCCGGGGCCGTGGTCACCCGCGACGTGGCGCCGGGCGCGACGGTCGTGGGGAACCCGGCCCGCCCGGTCGGAACGGCTTAACGGCCGCGCGGCCCGCGCCAGCTATCTACCCAGTTCCGCATCCGGCCCGCGGCCTTGCGGGTGTTCGCCACCACCTCGGCCTGCGCGGCATCGGCGCGGGCGTCGATGTGCTCGATCACCCGGCCCGCGCGGCGGGTCCGCGGCTCGATGCTGCGCTCGTGGAACTGGTTCCACATCCGCCACAGCAGCAGCAGCAGCGCCCCCATCACCCCCAGGATCACCAGCGCCGGCCAGTTGAGCGGCCGGTCGCCCGGCCCCGCCACCTGCCGCATCGAGATCGCGTTCGGGTAGATCGTGGCCCATGACACCCGCCACCCGTACGAGGTGACGTTCATCCACCGCGGCGCGTCGGCGGTCGAGACGCTGTCGGCGGCGATCGCGTGCAGGTTCGAGCTGTCGTATTTGAAATACGGCGGCCAGATCCAGCCGGTGTCCTCGTTGCGATAGACATAGGGCCGCCCGTTGGGCTGCACCGTGGCGATATAGCGGATGTCGCGCCGCCCGTCGGCCGTCTGCACCGTGCCGGTGTCGGGCGAGGCGTAGAAGATGCCGTTCCAGCCCAGGTCGGTGATCTGGTTGTAGACGTTCGTCACCCGCACCGTGTGGCGCGAGGGCAGCGCGTAGTCGAGGAACAGGAACACCAGAACCCCGAAGATGACGCCGAGGGCGACCTGAAGATTGCGCACCAGAGGGGCTCCTTACCGATGGTAGTTCACGAAATAGATGATGACCATCAACGCCACGGTGGGCAACACGAACACCAGCGCGACGAGGCGGGCACGCAGCGTCCGCTCGAACCCCACCATCGAACGCCGCACGAAGACCCGGCGTTCCGGGCTGTCGCCGGCGCGGTCGGGGTGGCGCTCGTCCCACGTCTCTTCCAGCCGCTCGCGCTGCAGCGAGCGCAGGTAGAGCGAGATCAGCACGTAGAACAGCGCCTCGATGGCGATGAGGATGGCGGCAAGCCTAATGATGGCCATCAGCGTGCCGCCCCCACGGCCCGGGCGCGGCGGCCCGCTCGGTCAGGTTCACGCGCGCGGGGCCCGCCGCACGGCCCCACGGGCCGGCCGCGGGCACCGCCGGGGCACGGCGGTCGGGCGCGCCCGGCTCACCCATCCCCGGCTCGGGGCCGAACAGGGCCTCGCGCGTGCCCTCCTTGTCGATCTGGTATTCGCGGGCGAGTTGATCGGCGACATAGCGCTGCTTGGCGGCATCCCACGACTGGTAGCGGCGGTAGAACACCGGCTTGTTGAGGATGAAGAGCGCCCGCACGTCATGGGGCGCCAGTTCCGCGAGGAGCTGGTTCACCGCATCCCGCCACGGCCCGGCGGTGGCGCGCAGCGCGTAGAAATAGGCGGCGTTGCCCGAGTCGATCACCGGCCAGTCGCCCCCCGCCTCGACATAGCGCAGGATCGCCGAGAGGCCGCGCAGTTCGGCCGGCATCTCGGCCGGGTCGAGCCGCGCCGCCGCGCGCCGCAGCGCCGCCCGGCTGCCGTCGCCAGGGTCGATCCCCGCCCGCGTCGCGGCATCGACGAGGATGAAGTCGATCTTCTGGCGCAGCACCGCCGCCGTGTCGGCGCCAGGTGCCGAGGCGATCGGCTCGGCAAGACCCGCGCGGGCGAGCCAGGCGGCGATCTCGTTGCGGTCGTCGAGCGTCATGCTGCGGACGCCCGGCAGCGCGACCCGCTGCGCGGGATCGGTGAACACCACCCCCGGCTCGCGCCCCGAGCGGATCACGTAGACGCCGCCGAAGGCCGGCGTCCAGAAATCCGGCACGTCGAAGCTGGTGTGCGCGAGCCGCACCGGGTTGCGGGTCACATCGCCGGATTTCTTCGCCTGCTCGATCATCTCGGCGATCAGCACGTCGTCCCACCAGGCGTCGGGCTGGCTTCGGAACCGCTCGATCATCGCGGTCAGGCGGTCGGCCTCGGCGACGTGGTTGCCGGTGGTGTCGGCGCTGATCCGCACCTTGCGGATGTCGAGAAGATCGGCCGGCGCGGCGACCTGCCAGACCTCGTCGTCAATCTCGCCCACCACGGCGTCGCGGGCGGTGAGGCTGAAGAGCTGGCTTTCGTTGTCGGCGATGAAGCGGCGCAGGATCGCGCGATAGACCGAGAGGTCCGCCGACAGCATCGGCGCGGTCTTCTGCTCGGTCGTGAGCAGGATGAACTGCCGGTTGCCGCCCTTCGGGTTGAGATAGTCCAGATCGCCCATCTCGTCCCCGATCTCGGGCGAGAGGCCGGTGAGGTCGATGTGGAACTCGGTCAGCGCGGTGGTCTTGCCGGTCAGTTTCTCCAGCGCCCGGTTATAGAGCGCGACCCAGGCGGGGGAGTCGACCCGCAGCAGGTTTCCGAACATCAGGCCGCGTTCGATGAGGAGGTTCATGGAAACTTGCTCAGCGCATGGGCAGGAAACTTCTTTCCAAACTGCTCAAGAGAAGCTCTCCAAGAAGATATTCTAGAAAGTGAAAGGTTAAACGGCTTTCCTCCGATCTTAAGAGCGGCACCATGTGCGATGCAATTCCTGACTTGGTTTATTTCATCCAGTTTCCGCTTCATTGCCGCGGTTGGGTGGCGCTGCCATTGCAACCCGTCAAAAACGTCATCCAATCCCAACCTAAGGAACAAAGATTGAATATTCGACGGGCTAGGGTTGCCCCACTTACTCCAGGTCGCTCGATAGGAGGCGAGCTGCTTATCATTGAAGTTGCGTCCAAAAGCTTTCTTCGAACATTCTAGGAAAACATCTTCGACGAATGCCTGCGTAGCAGCAGAAAGCAATACTACACACGCCTTGTTGAGCGACGCTCCCTCTCTTGATCCATCCTCAAGCTTTATCGGCGCTCCCTTTCCGCCTCCGTGCAGCGTCTTTCGAGCGACGATTATTTCGTCAACCGAACTCAACACGAGCCTAGCACTCACCCCTCACCCCCCTCATACCTTCTCTTCGCCTCGGCCATCCGCTCCATCCCGCGCACGGTTTCCTCGATGGCGCTTTCATCCGCTGTCTCGGCATAGCGCCATTCGCTGTCGGCGTAGCGGTTGATTTCCTGCACCACCATCGCGGGGGTGATCGGCTGGCGCAGCGCTGCGATCATCTCGAGCTTCACCGCGTAGGGCTGGTGCAGGAACGGCTCGGGCGAGGTGAACCACTCGTCCGGCATCTCGAAATCCATTGCGCGCGTCTTGATCGCGTCGGTGATGTTCTTGACGGCGCGGCCGGTGAAGCGCGGCTCGGCCTCGGCGATGGCGTGCAGGTAGGTGCCGATCTCGGCCAGCGTGTCGACCGGGCCGAGCCGGGCCGACACCTCGTCCCAAATCGCCGCCAGCGAGGCCTCGGCCGGGCGGTCGTGGCCGGCATAGCCCTCGCGCACCGCGGTGCGGATTTCCTGCGCCTTCATCAGTCCGTGCTCGCCCACGGGGATGTCGTGGCGCTTGCCCAGCAGCAGGGCGAAGATATCGATGTAGTCCTCGCGCGTCTTCGGGCCGTCGATCAGGAAGCGGGCACCGGCGCGCTGGCGAAGGGCGTCGTCGATGGACTCGGCGTGGTTGGAAAACATCCCGAAGGTCGCGTTGCCGCGCACCACGGTGCCCGCGCCGGCGAAGGCGTCCATCAGCACCGCCGTGATCTCTTGCTGGCCGGAGGAGGACTGGCGGTCGCCGCGGCGCCCCGCCACCTGGTCGATGTCATCGATGGTGCCGAAGCCGATCACCGCGGGGTCGATCACGCTGTCGATGAAGGCCCGCGCGTTCTGCCCCGACTTGCCCTGATAGCTGTCGACGTTGTCAATGCCGAGGTTCGCATAGCGGAACGGGTAGCCCGCGACGGTGCAGTAGTCGTTGATGAGCCCCGCCATCATCTGGATCAGCGTGGTCTTGCCCGTCCCCGGCCGCCCGTCGCCGAGGAAGGTGAAGATGAACCCGCCGAGTTCCACGAACGGATTGAGCCGCCGCTCGAAGTCGTAGGCGACGAGCATCCGGGCGAGCCGCATCGCCTGGTGCTTGGCGATGGCGTTGCCGACGACCTCTTCGGGGCGCTTGAAGGCCATCTGCACCGGCTTGCCGCGGGCCCGGGTGGCCGGCGCGAAGCCCGCGATGGGCAGGTCGTCGGCCGCCACCCGCCAGCGGGCGCCGGTGAAGGCCTGGGTGCGCGGCGCGGTCTCGGCGCGGGCGCGGACGGCGGCGGCAAGCGCCTCGGCGAAGGCGAGCGTGATCGCGGCCACCGCCTTGTCGTCGGGGGCGGCGGTCAGTTTCTGGTCCAGCTCCCATAGCGCGCCTTGCAGGGCGAGGTGGGGGGCGTCGGTCAGGATCTCGGCCACCCCGCCGATGTCGGGGGTCTCGGCGCCCGCGTGCTCGGCCAGCAGGAAGCCGGTGGCGTTCGCCAGCACCGACAGCACCGCGAGCGACTCGGCGGCCAGCATCTCCTTGAAGGCGCCGGCCTGCTCGGGGGGCAGGCGGTTCTCCAGATTGGCGCGCTTCAACTCGGCCGCGCCCGAGCGCGCCGACACCTCGTCCCCCACGGCGAGCGCAATGGCGAGCGCCCGGCGCAGGGCGCGCAGCACCGTCGCCGACAGCGCCGAGGGCAGGTCGTCGCCGCCCGCCCGCTCGATCCGCTCGACCAGCCGCACCGCGCCGGGCCGCTGCGTGGACAGCCCCGCCAGCCCCGGCGTCGTGGACCGGAAGCGCGAGGTGCGCGAGATGCCGGGCGAGCGCTCGGCCTCGGCCAGCGGCGCGGCCGTCCCCAGCCGCGGCGCGTGGTCGAAGCCGGTCAGCAGCCCCAGCGCCTGCGGGTAGTGGGCGCGGACGCGTGCCTCGGGCAGCTCCATCTCGTCGCGGGTTTCCATCAGTTCACCCCCATCACCCGCCCGTCGGGCATCGGCACGTATTTGCGGATGCCCCGGAAGCCCGGCGGGTCGAGCCGCGCCAGCGCCTGATAGGGCCGTTGCGGAATGACGAGCAGCCGCTGCGCCGCGGTCAGCCCCAGCCCCATGCCATGCGTCTCGGCCGTGTCGATCCTGTAGACCTGCTTTTCCACGACGCTGAACAGCCCCGCGTTCTGCATTTCGACGCGGGCCGATTGCAGATCCTCGACCGCCATCGCCAGCGCCCAGTCCTCGCCGGCGCTGGCATGGGCATCCTCGAGCACCGACTTGATCGGCCCTTCCTGCACGGTGAACTCGCGCGAGTGGATCGGCCCCAGCGTCACCCGGCGCAGCCGCCACGGGTGCAGCGTGTCGAAATCCGCGTCGAACCCCTGCGCGATGGTCAGAAGCTGCAATGCCCCGACCGACTGCGCCAGCAGATGCGCCTGCGCCTCGGGCCAGCGCTTGGCGTCGTCGGGCAGCGGCCGGCGGCCGGTGTCGTCGCAGTCCATCAGATAGACGACCGGCAAGTTCTGGCGGCTGTCATAGACGCCCCAGTGGATCAGCCAGCGCCGCCGGTGCCCCTCTTGCCCCAGCCCCAGCGCCATCGGGTGCATCTGCGGCCAGAAGAGGCCCCCCGCCGCCAGCGCCTCGTAATACATCCGCTGCGAGAGCGCATATTGCAGCTTGGTCGGGTGCCGCAGGTCCGAGACGATCTCGCGGATCATGTCGTCCTTGATCGCCTCGGCGGTGGGGGTGCGGGCCAGTTGCTCGCCCGCCTGCGCGGCATCGGCGGCGGTCTGGGCGACCTCCTGCCAAATGGGGAAGCCCGAGTCGTGGATGTCGATCACCAGCCGGCGCGACAGCGGCCCCTCGACGCGCGAGGCGACGAGATACTTCATCGACAGCGCATCGACGCTAGCGAGCAGCGCCCGCAGGTAGCCCTGGATCACCTGCGTGTCGGTCGGGCCGAACACCCGGTCGCGCACCATCTCGGCCAGCGCCGGGGGCAGCGCCGCCGCCACCCGCCGCAGCTGCAGGAAATAGCCGCGCGCGATCAGGTCGTCCGCGATCTCGCGGTGGTCGGCAGAGAGGCCGGCGGCGGGATTGCTCACTTACGAGCCCGAATACAGGTTCTTGTCGTGCTTCTCGACGATCTGGGCGAAGCGGCGGGCGAAGCGTTCGTCGGCCTTCGCCTTTTCCTCGAGCACCTTGCGGGCGAACACCATATGCTCGCCGTGGGCCTCGAGCATGTCGGCCATCTTCTCGTTCGTCGCCGCCCCGATGCCGGCCATCGCGGTCGCGGCCTCCTGATCCGTCCTGACGCCGATCTCGTTGATGCGGTGGGCGATGTCCTGCTGCTGGGCGGTCTTGAGCGACTTGGTCAGCGCGTCATAGAGGACCACCCGCTGCTTGGTGTCGGTCTGCAGCTTGTTGATCAGCACCATCTGGGTCGCGGCCTGGTTCTGCAGGCTGTCCACCCAGGTCTTGCCCGACTCGATGTAGCGTTCGAGCGTCTGGCTGCGGGCCAGCGCCACCTGCTCGGCCTGCACCAGCTCGTTGTGGTCCTTGTTGGCGTTCGCGAGCTCGGTTTCCAGCTTGGTCCGGTCGCTCGGATCGACGGTGCTCGCCACCTTGCTCTCGAGCTCGATCAGGCGGGGGTCCATCGCCTTGATCCGCTCGCGCAGGCTTTCCAGTTCCGCCACCGCCGCCTCGCGGTCGGCGAGCGTCTGGGTCAGGTTGCCCTCGACCTTCACCTGCTGGTCCTTGAGCAGCGCCAGCTGGTCCTGCAGCAGCCGGGTGATGACGTCGGACTTGGAAATGAGGTCCTGCAGCTTGTCGTCGATCGAGGCGTGGCGCAGCCGCTCCTGCCGCATCGACTCGGACTTGCCGCGGGCGAAGATGCCGACGAAGCTCTCCCACCCGGTCTTCGAGCGCATCTGCTCGAAATCCTTGGAAAACCCCGCCGTCACGTCGTCCAGACCCATGATCAGTTCGGCGATGTTGGCGTTCATCGCCTCGGTGTGCTTGTGCACGTCGGCCAGCGTCGCATTGGCGATGTCGAGCGAGGGGGCGTTCACCGCAGTATCCGTGCGCACCATCCGATCCAGCGTGGTGCCGATCTCGGTGATCTTCGATTGGGTGGCAGCCACCTCGCGCTGGCTGTCGATGATCTGCTGGTCGAGGCTGGCCATGCGGGAAGACTCCGTTCACTGGGGCGGCGCAAGTAACGCGCGGAAAACACGCGCATGGCAAGGGTGGTTCCGGGGACGGGCGCGGTCATTGCGCGCGCCCCGCCCCGCGCCTAGGGTCGGCGCATGGACCCGCTGCACCACGCCATCGCCGCCCGCCGCGACGCGCTGATCGCGCTGACGCAACAGCTCATCCGCATCCCCACGCTGAACCCGCCGGGGCGCCACTACCGCGACATCTGCGAGGCGATTGCCGCGCGGATGGAACCGCAGGGCTGGCGGTGCGAGCTGATCCGCGCCCACGGCTCGCCCGGCGACAGCGAGGCCTATCCGCGCTGGAACGTGGTCTGCACCCACGACGCCGGTCGGCCCGGCGACACGGTCCATTTCAACAGCCACCACGACGTGGTCGAGGTCGGCCACGGCTGGACCCGCGACCCGTTCGGCGCAGAGTTCGTGGAGGACGAGGACCGCATCTACGGCCGCGGCGCCTGCGACATGAAGGGCGGCCTCGCCGCCAGCATCATCGCCGCCGAGGCCTACGTGGCGCTCAACCCCGACCACGCCGGGCGCATCCAGATCAGCGCCACCGCGGACGAGGAATCGGGCGGCTACGGCGGCGTCGCCTATCTGGCCGAGCACGGGCATTTCGCCGACGTCCAGCACGTCATCATCCCCGAGCCGCTGCACAAGGACCGCATCTGCCTTGGCCACCGCGGCGTCTGGTGGGCCGAGATCGAGACCCGCGGCCGCATCGCCCACGGCTCGATGCCGTTCCTGGGCGACTGCGCGGTGCGCCACATGGGCGCGGTGATCGACGAGATGGAGCGCACGCTCTACCCCCTTCTCGCCGGCAAGCACACGGCGATGCCGGTGATCCCCGAGGGGGCGCGGTCCTCGACGCTGAACATCAACTCGATCCACGGCGGCGCGCGCGAGCCCGAGGACGGCTACACCGGCCTGCCCGCGCCCTGCGTCCCCGACCGCTGCCGCATCGTCATCGACCGCCGCTTCCTGATCGAAGAGCAACTGACCGAGGTGAAGGCCGAGGTGCGCCGCCTGCTCGAAAAGGTCAGGGCCGAGCGGCCGAGTTTCTCCTACGAGATCCGCGACCTCTTCGAGGTGATCCCGTCGATGACCGAAAAGGACGCGCCCGTGGTCCGCACCACCGCCGCGGCGATCGAGCGCGTGCTGGGCATCGAGGCGGGCTATGTCGTCAGTCCCGGCACCTACGACCAGAAGCACATCGACCGGATCGGCAAGCTCAAGAACTGCATCGCCTACGGGCCGGGCGTGCTCGACCTCGCCCACCAGCCCGACGAGTGGATCGGGGTCGGCGACATGATGGACAGCGCCCGGGTGATGGCGCTGGTGCTGTCGGACCTGCTGGGGACGGATTCCCATTCCCCCGCGCCCGTGGCATGATCGCGGCGCAACCACCCCGAGGCGCCCCGATGGCCCGTCCGACGCAGAACCTGACCCCCTCCGCCGCGCGCCCTGCCGCGCGTGCCGGGCTGCCGGTCGGGTCGGTGGTGTTCTTCCTGCTCGCGCTGCTGCTCGGGCTCTACTTCGCCTTCGCCGCGGTGCAGGGGCCGTCCGGCATCCTTCGCCGGGTGCAGCTCGAAGCCGAGACCGCCGACCTCGTGGCCGAACGCGACCGGCTGACCGCGCAGGTGGCCGAGATGCGCAACCTGACCCGCCGGCTCTCGGACGACTACCTCGACCTCGACCTGCTGGACGAGCGCGCCCGCGACGTGCTGGGGCTGGTCCGGGCCGACGAGCTGATCGTCCGCTAGGCAGACGCGGGCCCGTGCGGACCCCGCGCCTGACCCCGCGTCACAAAACACCTTGCACCTGCCACGGGCCCGCGTCAGGAATGGTTCAACGTTGAACCACCTTGCCCGCACGGTCCTTTCCAGTTCCCCGGAGGAAACGCATGGCCCGAAAACCGCACCCGACCCCCGCCGCTGACACCCCCGCCCCGGACAGCGACAAGGCCCCCGCCGAGGCGCGGACCGACGCCCCGGCCAACGTCTCGCGCGACGATCTGCTCAAGTACTACCGCGAGATGCTGCTGATCCGCCGGTTCGAGGAGAAGGCCGGCCAGCTTTACGGCATGGGCCACATCGGCGGCTTCTGCCACCTCTACATCGGGCAGGAGGCGGTGGTCGTCGGCCTCGAGGCGGCGGCGAAAGAGGGCGACAAGCGCATCACCTCGTACCGCGACCACGGCCACATGCTCGCCGCCGGGATGAGCGCGCGGGGGGTGATGGCCGAGCTGACGGGCCGCGAGGGGGGCTACTCGAAGGGCAAGGGCGGCTCGATGCACATGTTCTCGAAAGAGAAGCATTTCTACGGCGGCCACGGGATCGTCGGCGCCCAGGTGCCGCTGGGCGCGGGGCTTGCCTTCTCGGACAAGTACAAGGGCAACGACAACGTCACCTTCGTCTATTTCGGCGACGGCGCCTCGAACCAGGGGCAGGTCTACGAGACCTACAACATGGCCGAGCTGTGGGACCTGCCGGTCGTCTTCGTGATCGAGAACAACCAGTACGCCATGGGGACCAGCATGAAGCGGTCCACCAAGTCCACCACGCTCTATGGCCGCGGCGAGGCGTTCGGCATCCCCGGCGAGCAGGTGGACGGCATGGACGTGCTGGCCGTCAAGGCGGCGGGCGAGAAGGCGGTCGCGCACTGCCGGGCCGGCAAGGGGCCCTATATCCTCGAGGTGATGACCTACCGCTACCGCGGCCACTCGATGTCGGACCCGGCGAAATACCGCACCCGCGAAGAGGTGCAGAAGATGCGCGACGAGCGCGACGCCATCGAGCACGTCCGCCAGCTGCTCTTGCAGGGCAAGCACGCGACCGAGGACGACCTCAAGGCGATCGACAAGGAAATCAAGGACATCGTGAACGACTCGGCCGAATTCGCCAAGGAGTCGCCCGAGCCGGCCGAGGCCGAGCTGTGGACCGACATCTACGCCGACGCCGACGTGTGAGGGGGAGAGACATGGCAACCGAGATCCTGATGCCCGCACTGTCCCCGACCATGGAGGAGGGGACGCTCGCCAAGTGGCTGGTGAAAGAGGGCGACACGGTGAAATCCGGCGACATCCTCGCCGAGATCGAGACCGACAAGGCCACGATGGAGTTCGAGGCCGTGGACGAGGGCACCATCGGCAAGCTGATGGTGGCCGAGGGGACGCAAGGGGTGAAGGTCAATACCCCCATCGCGCTGCTTCTGGACGAGGGCGAGGACGCCAGCACCGCCGCGGCGTCCGGCGGCTCCTCGGATAAGGCCGCCGCCAAGGCCCCCGACGCCGAACCGCCCGCCCGCGCGGGCGAGGGCGAGAACAGCCGCGACGAGGCGGGCGAGGCCCCCGACACCGCCCCCGCCGCCGCGAAATCCGCCGTCGAGGCAGTGGACACCCCCGAACCCGACGCCGAGCCCGACTGGCCCGAGGGCACCGAGGTCCGCCAGATGACCGTGCGAGAGGCGCTGCGCGAGGCGATGGCCGAAGAGATGGAACGCGACGAGACGGTGTTCCTCATGGGCGAGGAGGTCGGCGAGTACCAGGGCGCCTACAAGATCAGCCAGGGCCTGCTCGAACGGTTCGGCCCGCGCCGGATCGTGGACACCCCGATCAGCGAGATGGGCTTCGCCGGCATCGGCGTCGGCGCCGCCTTCGGCGGGCTGCGCCCGATCGTCGAGTTCATGACCTTCAACTTCGCCATGCAGGCGATCGACCACATCATCAACTCGGCCGCCAAGACGCTCTACATGTCCGGCGGCCAGATGGGCGCGCCGATGGTGTTCCGCGGCCCGAACGGCGCCGCCGCCCGCGTCGCGGCCCAGCACAGCCAGGACTTCGCCGCCTGGTACGCCGCCATCCCCGGACTCAAGGTCGTCCAGCCCTATTCGGCCTCGGACGCCAAGGGGCTGCTCAAGACCGCGATCCGCGACCCGAACCCGGTGATCTTCCTCGAGAACGAGATCCTCTACGGCCGCAGCTTCGACGTGCCGGTGATGGACGACTTCACCATCCCCTTCGGCAAGGCCCGCATCGCCCGCAAGGGCTCGGACGTGACCATCGTCAGCTTCGGCATCGGCATGGCCCACGCGCTCGAGGCAGCCGAGACGCTGGCCCAGGACGGGATCGAGGCCGAGGTGATCGACCTGCGGACGCTGCGCCCGCTCGACTACCCCACGGTCCTCAAGTCGGTGCAGAAGACCAACCGCTGCGTGACCGTCGAGGAAGGCTTCCCGGTCGGCTCGATCGGCAACCACCTGTCGGCCTGGCTGATGGAGAACGCCTTCGACTGGCTCGACGCGCCGGTGATCAACTGCACCGGCAAGGACGTGCCGATGCCCTACGCCGCGAACCTCGAACGCCTCGCCTTCGTGACCGCCGCCGAGGTGGTCGAGGCGGTGCGCAAAGTCACCTACCGGTAAGGAGCGCGCGACATGGCCACCGAGATCCTGATGCCCGCGCTGTCCCCGACGATGGAGGAAGGCACGCTCGCCAAATGGCTGGTGAAAGAGGGCGACACGGTCAAGTCCGGCGACATCCTTGCCGAGATCGAGACCGACAAGGCCACGATGGAGTTCGAGGCCGTGGACGAGGGCACCATCGGCAAGCTGATGGTGGCCGAGGGCACGCAAGGGGTGAAAGTCAACACCCCCATCGCGCTGCTGCTGGAGGAAGGCGAGGACGCCAGCGCCGCCGAGGCCGCACCGTCGAAGCCCGCGGCCGCCAAGGCGGAGGCGCCGAAGGACGAGGCCAAGGCCGAGGCCAAGCCTGAGACGAAATCCGAGCCCGCCAAAAGCGACGCCGGCGCGGCGAAGCCCGCGGAGGCCCCGGCCCGCGGCAAGGGCGAGCGCATCTTCGCCTCGCCCCTCGCCCGCCGGATCGCGGCCGAAAAGGGGATCGACCTTGCCGGGCTGACCGGCTCGGGCCCCAAGGGCCGGATCGTCAAGGCCGACGTCGAGGGGGCGAAGCCCGGCGCGGCCCAACCGGCCGCCCAGCCGACCGCCGCGAGCCAACCCGCCGCGGCCACCGAGGCCCCGAAACCCGCCGCCGCCCCGCAGGCCGCCCCCGCGGCCGCCCCGCAGGGGATGTCCTACGCCACCGTCGCCAAGATGCTCGAGGGCCGCGAGACCGAAGAGGTCGCGCTCGACGGGATGCGCCGTACCATCGCCGCGCGCCTGTCCGAGGCCAAGCAGACCATCCCGCATTTCTACCTGCGGCGGTCCGCCAAGCTCGACGCGCTGATGGAGTTCCGCGGCACGCTCAACACCCAGCTCGAGGCGCGCAAGGTGAAGCTGTCGGTCAACGACTTCATCATCAAGGCCTGCGCGCTGGCCCTCCAGCAGGTGCCGGACGCCAACGCCGTCTGGGCCGGCGACCGGATCATCAAGCTGAAACCCTCGGACGTGGCGGTGGCCGTCGCGGTCGAGGGCGGGCTCTTCACCCCGGTCCTCAAGGACGCCGACAAGAAGACGCTCTCGGCCCTTTCGACCGAGATGAAGGACCTCGCCGCCCGCGCCAAGACCAAGAAGCTGGCCCCGCACGAGTATCAGGGCGGCAGCTTCGCCATCTCGAACCTCGGGATGTTCGGGATCGAGAACTTCGACGCGGTCATCAACCCGCCGCATGGCGCGATCCTCGCGGTCGGCGCCGGCATCCCGACCCCGGTGGTCGAGGACGGGCAGGTGGTCATCCGCACCATGATGTCGATGACCCTCTCGGTCGATCACCGCGTCATCGACGGCGCGCTCGGCGCGCAACTGCTCGAGGCGATCGTAACCCATCTCGAGAACCCGGTCGGGATGCTGGCCTGACCTCCCCCCACCGCAAACCCGAAGGGCTGCCCGCACCGGCAGCCCTTCTTTCTTGCCCAAATATCCTGGGGTGAGCGCCGCAGGCGCGAGGGGCGAAGCCCCTACTCGGCCGCCTCGCCCTTCGGCGCCCGGTTCAGCCCCACCATCCGCTGCGCGAAGCGCCCGAGCCGCCCCTGCCCGCCGTGCAGCAGCGAGAACAGCGACGGCACGAAGAGCAGCGACAGCAGCGTCGAGAGCAGCAGCCCGCCGATCACAGCAATCGCCATCGGGGCCCGGAACTCGGACCCCTCGGCGGTCGAGATGGCCGAGGGCACCATCCCCGCCGCCATGGCGATGGTCGTCATCACGATCGGCCGCGCCCGCTTGTGCACCGCGTCGAGGATCGCGTCGCGCTTGGCCGCGCCCGCGTCCATCGCGGCCAGCGCGAACTCGACCAGCATGATCGCGTTCTTGGTCACGATCCCCATCAGCATCAGGAAGCCGATCACCACCGGCATCCCGATCGCATAGCCGGTCAGGTACAGCGCGAACATCGCCCCGCCGATGGCCAGCGGCAGCGACAGCAGGATGGCGATCGGGGTGACGAAATTGTGGAAGAGCAGCACCAGCACGACATAGACGAGCAGGATCCCCGACCCCATCGCCGCCGCAAAGGCCGAGAACACCTCGCCCATGATCTCGGCGTCGCCGGCGGTCTGGAACTCGGTCCCCGGCGGCAGGGCAATCTTCCCCTGCAACGCCTTCACCTCGGCCGCCACCGGCCCGAGGATCGCCCCGTCCACCAGGTTCGCATCCACCGTCGTCCGGTAGCGGCGGTCATAGCGCGAGATCTCCGTCGCCCCGGCCGAGAAGCTGACGTCCGCCACCGCCGCCAGCGGCACCTGCCCCGCCTGCGAGGGCACGCGCAGGTTCCGCAGCTCCATCAGGTCGTTCCTCGCCTCGGCGTTCAGCCGCACGAGGATCGGGATCTGCTCGTCGCCGGCGTTGAACTTGGCAAGGTTCGCCTCGCTGTCGCCCAGCGTCGCCACCAGCAGCGTCTGCGCCATCGCGCTGGCCGAGACGCCGAGCTGGGCGGCCAGCTGGGTCTTGGGCGCGATCTGGATTTCCGGGCGCTGCAGGTTCGCCGACGAGGTCACGCTTTCCAGCGACGCCATCTTGCGCATCTCGGCCACCAGCAGGTTGGCGGCCTCGGCCGCGCCGTCCTCGGTGTCGCCCAGCACGCTGATGGTCAGGTCGTTGCCGCCCTGCTCGTTCTGGAAGTTCAGCCGCACGTCCGGGGTGCCGGCCAGCTCGTCCTTGAGCTGCGCCTCGATCTCGAACTGGCTGCGGTCGCGGTCCTCCTTGCGGCCGTAGTTGATCATCAGCCGCGACTTGGTCACCGAACCGGTGCCGCCCATGACGAAGACCGACTGCACCTCGGGGATCTCGGCCACCCGCGCCGAGAGGCTGCGCGAGATCGCCTCGTTCGCGTCGATGGTGGCGCCGGGCGGCAGCTCGACCTGCACCTGGCTGCGGCCAACGTCACCCGCGGCGATGAACTCGGTCGGCAGCAGCGTGGCCGAATAGATCGAGCCCGCGAACACCCCGAAGCCCATCAGCAGGGTGAGGAAGCGGTGCCGCATGGTCCAGCGCAGCGTGCCCATCAGCCCGCGCATCACCCGACCGTCCTCGGGCTCATGCGCGCCGCCCGCGCCGCGCATGAAATAGGCGGCGAGCATCGGCGTGATGATCCGCGCCACCAGCAGCGAGAACAGCACCGCCACCGCGACCGTCAGGCCGAACTGCTTGAAATACTGCCCGGCGATCCCGCCCATGAAGCTGACCGGCGCGAACACCGCGACGATCGACATCGAGATGGCGATGACCGTGGTGCCGATCTCGGTCGCGGCATCCTCGGCGGCCTGATAGGGGTCGACGCCCATGTGGATGTGGCGGACCACGTTCTCGATCTCGACGATGGCATCGTCGACGAGGATGCCGGTCACCAGCGTGATTCCCAGCAGGCTGATGCCGTTGAGCGTGAACCCCAGCATGTCCATGACGAAGAACGTGGGGATGACCGACAGCGGCAGAGAGATCGCGGCGATCAGCGTCGCGCGCCAGTTGCGCAGGAACAGCATGACGACGATCACCGCGAGCGCCGCGCCCTCGTAGAGCGTCTCCATCGCGTTGTGATAGGACTGCGAGGTGTAGGTCGTGGCGTCGTCGATGAGCGTGATGCGCAGGTTCGGATGCTGGGCGCCGATCTCGGCCAGCCGTGCCTTGGCGCCGTCACCGGCCACGAGGTCGGACTTGCCGGTCGCGCGATAGACCCCGAAGGCCACGACCGGCCGCCCGTCCAAGAGCGCGAAGCTGCGCTCTTCGCTCGGCCCGTCGATCACCGTGCCGAGCTGGTCGAGCCGCACCGTCCGCCCGCCCGCGCCGAGCAAGATCGGGGTCGCCGAAAGCTGCGCCACCGTGTCGGCCGAGCCCAGCGTGCGGATCGAGTATTCCGTCCCGGCAAGGTCGCCGCGCCCGCCGCCCATGTTGATGTTCTTGGCCCGCAGCTCCTGGCTGACGCCGGCGGCGGTCAGGCCCAGAGCCAGCAGCCGGTCGGGGTCCAGCGCCACCTCGATCTGCCGGTCGGCGCCGCCGATGCGGCTGACCTGCCCCACCCCGTCCACGGTCGAGAGCTGGCGGCCGATCACGTCCTCGACGAACTTCGACAGCTCCTCGATCGAGCGGGTCGGGTCGCTGACCGCATAGGTCAGGATCGGCATCCCGGTCACGTCGAGCCGCCGCACCAGCGGCTCGGTGATCCCCTCGGGCAGGTCCGAGCGGACGCTCGCCACCGCGTCCTTGATGTCGTTCAGCGCCCGGTCGCTGTCGGTCTCGAGCGTGAACTCGACGGTCACGCTGGCCGCCGAATCGCCGGCGGTCGAGGTCATGTGCCGCACGCCGGTGACGTTGGCGATGGCGTCCTCGATCGGCTTCACGACCTGGCTCGTCAGCTCGGACGGCGCGGCGCCGGGCTGGCCGACGCTGACCGAGATGATCGGCAGGTCGATGTTCGGCATCGCCGTGACCGGCAGGTTCAGGAAGCTGTAGATGCCGACGATGATGAGGACGAGGAAGATCGCGATTGGCGGAACCGGATGGCGGATGGACCAGGTCGAGAGGTTCATGGCCGCGCCTCGCCCGAGGCCGGGGGCGTGCCCGCGGCGACCGCCGGAGTGACGGCCTGCGCTGCGGCGGCGGGTGCGGCCGCAGCCGGTGCCGGGGCCACGGGGTCAGCCGGCGCGGGGGCTGGGGCCGCGGGCGCAGCAGGCGCAGCCTCGGCCGGCATCTCGACCAGCGACACCGCGTCGCCGGTGGCGAAGAACGCCCCGGCCCGCGCGATCACCGTCTCGCCCTCAGAGAGCCCCTCGAGCACCTCGCGCCGCCCCTGCCACAAGAGCCCGGCGTTCACGGGGCGGGATTCCACCACGCCGCCCGCGACCACCTGCACCCGGTCGCCGCGGTCGTCCGACAGCACCGCCGTTGCGGGCACGGTCAGTGAGCGGCGGCGCAGCGTCACGATGTCGCCGCTGGCAAAGAGCCCGGTCAGCAGCCGGTCGTCGTCGGGCAGCGCCACCCGGACGAGGCCGAGGCGCGTGACCGGATCGACGGCGGCAGGCAGCTGCCGCACCTCGCCACCGACCGGGCCGACGCCCGCCACGTTCAACTGCGTCTCCTGCCCGATCTTCAGCTCGGGCAGCGCGGCCTCGATCACCTCGCCCTCGAACTCGACACTGCCATCGGCGATCAGCGTGAACATCGGCTCGCCCGCCGGGCTAGCGATGCCGCCGAGCTGCGCGGCCCGCGCCGTCACCCGCCCGTCCACCGGGGCCACGATCCGCGTCCGGTCGAGGTTCAACTGCGCGAGGTCCAGCGCCGCCTGCGCCTGCGCGCGGCTCGCCTCGGCCACCGCCAGCCCGTCGCGGGCCGAGGCCGCCGCCGCCTGCGCCGCCGCCTCGGCGGCCTCGGCCTGGTCGAGCGCCGCCTGCGTGCCCGAGCCCGAGCGGCGCAGCGACCGGGCGCGGTCGCCCGCGGCCACGGCCTGGCGCTGCGCGGCCTCGGTGCTGGCGATCTGGCTTTGGGCCTGGCTGACGCCCGCCACGGCGCGCTGCAGCTCGGCCTGCGCCTGCGCGAGCTGCGCCGACAGCGTGGCATCGGCCAGCCGCGCGAGTTCCTGCCCCTTCTCGACCCGGTCGCCGGCCTCCGCCCCGAGCGCCACGATCTCGAACCCCGAAACCTGCGGATAGACCTGCACGATCTGCCGCGCGACGAGCGTCCCGCTGAGCGGCACCCGCGCCTCGACATCGGCCATCTCGGCCACCGCGGCGGTGACCGTGGGGGCGGTGGCGGCCCCCTGCGGGGCGGCGGGGGCGTCGGCGGCCCGCGCGGGAACGGCCCCCGCCATCGCGGCGGCGGCCACCATCAGCGCGGTCAGGATCGGCGGCAGGCGCATCGGACGGCATCCCCGGTCTTCTGCCCGGACGGCCCATGCCCCCGGGGTCGGACCGTCACGACGGCCCTGCCGGCCCCGCGGCGGGGCCGGATCAGGCTTCTCACATAGCTTTCCTTGGCCTCGACAACAATGCACCAGCCCGTGCGCGGCCCGGTTACAGCCGGATGCTCGTCACCCCCGGCAGCCGCAGCTCACCCAGCAGGTCGCGCAGCTCCTGCCGGGCCGCGACGTTCGAGAGCGACAGCGCCTGCGTGCCCACGTCGCGCAGGTCCAGCAGCGTCAGGCCGCGCGGGAAGAGCTCGCGGAACACCACCCGCTCGGCAAATCCCGCCGCGACCCGGAACCCGATCCGCCGCGACAGCCGGTCCAGCGCCTCGCCGACCTTCCGCTTGTTGTGCATCTCGGTCGTGCCGAGCCGGTTCCTGAGCACGATCCAGTCGATCGGCCCCGCGCCGGCCTGGCCGCGCAACTGCCGGGCCGACCACACCATCTCGGCATAGATCGAGGGGCCCAGCACCTCGCCCTCGGGCGACATCCGCGCCAGCAGGTCGAAGTCGATGAAGCTGTCGTTCAGGGGCGTCACCAGCGTGTCGGCCAGCGTGTGGGCCATCTGGCTCAGCTTGGTGTGCGAGCCGGGGCAGTCGATGACGATGAAATCCTGCTGCGCGTCCATCTCTCCCAGCACGTCGGACAGGGGATCGGCGCTGTCGCGGGGCAGTTCGGCCAGCGCCGGCGTCGGCAGCGCCAGCCCCTCGCGCGCCATGAACGCGGCGCGGTTCTCGAGATACCGCCCGAAGCTGCGCTGCCGCACGTCGAGGTCGAGCGCGCCGACCCGGTGCCCCATCCGCGCCAGCGCGGTGGCGACGTGCATCGAGGTCGTGGACTTGCCCGATCCGCCCTTTTCGTTGCCCACGACGATGATATGCGCCACGAATCGCCCCTGATGCCTCTCGGCCGCAGGCTAACCGCCCCGTCCGGCGGTGTCAGGCCGCGGCTGGCAATCAGTTGTGGACAAAGAGCCCGTTGACCAACCTCGCGGCCCGACACATATTCCCCGCGAAGAATATGAACAGGAGGCACCCATGCCCCCCTCTGCCCCCCGCGCGCCCATCGTCAAGCCGTTCTTCGACCGCCCGACCGGCAGTCTGCAGTACGTCTTCCACGATCCCGAGACGATGCACGGCGCGATCGTCGATCCGGTCTGGAACTTCTGCCCCCGCGCCGCCCGGACCTGGACCGCGGACGCCGACCGCATCCTCGCCTATGTCCGCGAGATGGGGATCACGGTCGACTGGGTGCTCGACACCCACCCCCATGCGGATCACCTGTCGGCGGCCGTCTATCTCTCCGAACAGCTCGGCGGGGTGCCGCGCGGCATCGGCGCCAAGGTGACCGAGATCCAGGCGCTGTGGCGCGAGATCTACAACGACGACAGCCTGCCGCAGGACGCGAGCCCGTGGGACCGGGTGTTCGAGGACGGCGACGAGTTCATGGTCGGGTCGATCCCGGTGCGGGTGATGCTGTCGCCCGGCCACACGCTCGCCTCGGTCACCTATGTCGCGGGCGACGCGGCCTTCGTGCACGACACGCTGATGATGCCCCCCTCGGGCAGCAGCCGCGCCGATTTCCCCGGCGGCAGCGCCGAGGTGCTGTGGCGCTCGATCCGGGCGATCCTCGACCTGCCGGCCGAGACGCGGCTCTTCATAGGCCACGACTACCCCGAGGGCGGGGACGCGCCGCGCTACATGGCGACGGTGGCCGAGCACCGGCTGACCAACCAGCACGTCAAGGACGGGGTGCAGGCGGCCGAGTTCATCGCCCTGCGCGAGGCCCGCGACCGGACCCTGTCGCTGCCGGTCCAGATCCTGCACGCGCTGCAGGTGAACCTGCGCGGCGGCCGCCTGCCCCCGGCCGAGGACGACGGGCGGTCGTATTTCAAGATCCCCGCGAACTACTTCGACCGCCCGAAGGGCTGAGGCCGAAACGCAGAACGCCGCCCCTCGGGGCGGCGTTCGCAGTCGGTGCGAGGGCGAAGGGCTCAGAAGCCCAGGCCCGCGTATTTGTTCTTGAAGCGCGAGACGCGCCCCCCGGTGTCCATCAGCTTCGCCGAGCCGCCGGTCCAGGCCGGGTGCGACGTCGGGTCGATGTCGAGCGACATGGTGTCGCCCTCTTTGCCCCAGGTCGAGCGGGTCTGATAGGTGGTGCCATCCGTCATCTTGACGGTGATCATGTGGTATTCGGGATGGGTTTCGGCTTTCATCGCGGCACCTCAGGCGTTCGGGTTGGCGTCGGCCTTGGGGGCCTTCGGCTTGTAGTTCTGCACTTCGGCGATCCGGGCCGATTTGCCCCGGCGATCACGCAGATAGTACAGCTTGGCGCGGCGCACGCGGCCGCGGCGGACGACCTCGATCGACTCGATGTTGGTCGAGTAGAGCGGGAAGACGCGCTCGACGCCTTCACCGAACGAGATCTTGCGCACGGTGAACGAGGCGCCCAGCGTCTCGCCGCCCTTGCGGCTGATGCACACGCCCTCATAGTTCTGGACGCGGCTCCGGGTGCCCTCGGTCACCTTGAAGCCGACGCGCACGGTGTCGCCGGCCTTGAAATCCGGGATGGTCTTGCCGAGGGCCGCGATCTGTTCGGCCTCGATTTCAGCGATCAGGTTCATCGCCCTGGTCCTTTCGTTGCTCGCGGCGGTCCCGCGATTGGTGTGATGCGCCCGAGAGCTGCCGGTCCTTAGCCGAGTCCCCACCGTCGAGATGGGCCCGCCACAGATCGGGGCGACGTTCCTTGGTCAGCCTTGCGGCCTCGTCCGCCCGCCATTGCGAAATGGCCGCGTGATGGCCGGAGAGCAGAACCTCCGGTATCCTGCGGCCTTCCCATTCGGCGGGCTTCGTGTACTGCGGATGTTCAAGCAGGCCGGAGGAAAAGGATTCCTCGGCCAGGGACGCCTGATTCCCCAGCACGCGCGGTATAAGGCGGACGGTCGCATCGATCAAGACCTGCGCGGCCAGCTCTCCGCCGGTCAGGACATAGTCGCCGATGCTGAGCTCCTCGATGCCGCGGGCGTCGAGGATGCGCTGGTCCACCCCCTCGAAGCGGCCGCAGATCAGCGTGACGCCCGGGCCTTCAGCCAGCGCCCGGGCCCGCGCCTGCGTCAGCGGCGCCCCGCGCGGCGAGAGATAGACCACCGGCAGCCCCGGCGGGGTCCGGTCGAGCGCCGCGGCCAGCACGTCGGCGCGGATCACCATGCCCGCGCCGCCCCCCGCGGGCGTGTCGTCCACGTTGCGGTGCCGGCCGATGCCGTGCTCGCGCAGGGCGACGGTCTCGAGCCGCCACAGCCCCTCGGACAGCGCCTTGCCGGTCAGCGAGAGGCCCAGGACGCCGGGGAACGCCTCGGGGAACAGCGTCACGACATGCGCCGTCCAGGCGCCGGCGACCTCGGGCGGCTCCATCAGGTCGCGCGGGCGGACGCTGGCGCGGATGGCCACGCGGCCGTGCGAGCGGGGGGTGGCGGGCGCGTCGTCGGTCATGGCCGCGGCCCCTCGTCGTCGTCGCGGGTCAGGCGACCCGCGTCGTCCAGCATCCCGTTCACCGCCGCGTCGCGGCGCGCGGACCAGAGCTGCACCGAGAGCCCCGTCCCCGCCAGCGCCAGCAGCACCGGCGGCAGCGCGCCCCAGCGTGGGGTCCAGCCGGTCGCGCGGGAGACCCAGATCCCGAGGCCCCAGAGCGCGCCCGCGACCGCCGCGTTGACCGCCACGCCGAGCGCCGGGATCGCCGGATGGGACCAGCGCGCCGGGTCGGTGGTCAGCATGTAGCGGGCGGCAAAGATCGCCGCGAAGATGCCGACGCTGTAGCCCCCGGCCCCGCCCAGCCCGGCGAGGAACGGCGTCGCCAGCACCACGAACCCCGCCAGCATGAGCAGCCGCAGGCGGGTGGCGAGGGGGGCGAGCGGGTCGCTCATTCGTCGCTCTCGGGCGGGTCGGCGACGATGCGGCGGGCGCTCAGGTCCACCGTCGGCACCGCCGCGCGGGTGAAGGGCACCAGCAGCGTGCCGGATTGTCCATGAATCTCAAGGATGTCGCCCGCGCCGTGGTCATGGATCGCCCGCACCCGGCCAAGGCTCGCGCCGCCGGTGTCGACGACCTCGAGGCCGATCAGGTCGGCGTGGTAGAACTCATCGTCGCCCAGCGCTGGCAGGGCTGCGCGGTCGGCCCAGAGGGTCACGCCCCGCAGCGCATCGGCCTGTTCCTTGGTCTCGACGCCCGAGAGCCGCGCCCCGAGCCCGCCGTTGACCGGCCGGGTCAGGGTCACGGCAAACCGCCGGGTGCCGTCCTCGGTGGTCAGCGTCCCGTAGGTGGCGATGTCCTCGGCGGTCGTGCAGAAGCTCTTGAGCCGCACCTCGCCGCGGACGCCGAAGGCCCCGGCGATGGCGCCCACGCAGGTCTTGTCGGTCATGGCGAACGCCCCTCGTGCTCAGGGAAAGCTCTGGAAAAGCAAGTCGTTGCGGCCGGTTGGACCGCAGCGGCGCGGGGCGGGCCTGTGCGCGCCCCGCGCCGGTGCTGTGCGGCCCGCGCCCCGGGGTGGTCCCCCGGCGCGGGCCGGACGGATCACTCGTCGGCCTTGGCGGCGTCGGCGGCAGCCTCGTCGGCAACCTCGACCGAGGTTTCCTCGGCGGCGGCGGCGGGGGCGTTCTTCGCCTCTTCCGCGGCGGCGCGGGCGGCTTCCTCGCGGTCGGCGCGCTTCTTCGCGCGCTCTTGCGCGGCCTTGCCGGGCTCACCCTTCTTGGGGTTGGCGCGGTCGGATTTCTCTTTCACGCCAGCGGCTTCGAGGAAGCGGGCCACGCGGTCGGTGGGCTGGGCGCCCCGCGACAGCCAGTGCTGCACACGCTCCATGTCCATCTTGATGCGGTCCTCGCTGTCCTTGGGCAGCAGCGGGTTGTAGGTGCCCAGCTTCTCGAGGAAGCGGCCGTCGCGCGGCATCCGGCTGTCCGAGGCGACGATCGAGTAGTGGGGGCGTTTCTTGGACCCGCCGCGGGCGAGCCGGATCTTCATGGCCATGAGGTATCTCCTTGGTATGGCTTGGTTATTTTTGCAGTTGCTCGTGATGCCGGATCACTTCCGAGATCACGAAGTTCAGGAACTTGCGCGCGAAGGCCGGGTCGAGGTCGGCCTCGCGCGCGAGCCGTTCGAGCCGCTCGATCTGGGCCGCCTCGCGCGCCGGGTCCGAGGGCGGCAGCGCGTGTTCGGCCTTGAGCCGGCCCACGCCCTGGGTGTGCTTGAACCGCTCGGCGAGGGTGAAGACGAGCACCGCGTCGAGCCGGTCGATCGAGGCCCGGTGCTCGGCGAGGATCGCCGCCGCCCGCACCGCCGGATCGGCCGAGGTGGCGTCTGCATCGGGGGCGATGTTCGTCTGCGGTTCATGCATCGTTCGTGCACCGTTCATGCGAATGCCGTTCATACGAGTCCGCTGCGGACGCCGCCGCCGCGACTGCGCCCATCGGATGCCGCCAGACCCCCAGCGCGCCGCCGTCGGGGTGGGCGGGGGGCACCGCGGCGTCCGGGTCGCGGACCGCGCCCAGCCGCTCGGACAGCGCGATCGAGCGGGCGTTCTCGAGGTCGATGTAGCTGACCGCGGTCGCCCAGCCGAGATGGGTGCGGGCGTGGTCGCGGACTGCCGCCGCGGCCTCGGCCGCGAGCCCCTGGCCCTCGTGGGCGTCGTCCCACAGCATCCAGCCGATCTCGTGCTCGGGCCAGGTGTCGGGGAACCACGGGCCGGCCATGCCGATGGCGCGCTCGGCGCCGGTGCGGCTGTCGCCCCGGACGATGGTGAAGGGGCCGAAGCCGCGCAGCACCCAGTGCCCGAGGAGCGTGCCGAAGGCCCGCCACGCGCGCCCCGGCTCGGTTGTGCCGCCGACGAAGCGGGCCCGGTCCGAGCCGAGGAAGGCGCAGAACGGCGCCGCGTCCCAGGGCTCGGGCGCGCGCAGGATCAGGCGCTTGGTATGGATCACGGGGGTGCCGGTCAGGGTGACGGTCATGCCGCGCCCTCCGCGGGGTGGCGCCAGACGAGGCAGGGGGCGCCGCGCAGGATGATCTCGCGCTCGGGCACCGCGCCCAGCCGCTCGGCCAGGCGGATCGAGCGGGTGTTGCCGGGGTCGATCAGCGAGATCGGCGCCGGGTGCCCCTGCCCGCGCCACCAGCGGCGGACGGCGAGCGCGGCCTCATGCGCCAGCCCACGGCCCTCGAACCCGTCGAAGAGGTGCCAGCCGAGTTCCGGCTCGGGCCAGTCGATGTGGTGGCCGATGCCGAGCCGGCCGGCGGTCGCGCCGGTCGCGCGATCCTCGGCCGTCCACCAGCCGAAGCCGCGCAGCAGCCAGTGGCCGAGCATCCCGCGCAAGCCGTCCCACGCCGCATACGGCGCCGGGTTCGCCCCGCCGACGAAGCGCGCCCGGTCCGAGGCCGCGAAGGCGCCGAAGGCCGGCAGGTCGGCCATGCGCGGCTCGCGCAGGACCAGCCGCTCGGTCTCGATCACCGGAATCTCGACGGACAGCACCGGCATCACTTCTTCCCGAACAGCCCCGAAAGCCCGCCGGGCAGGTTCAGCCCGCCGAGCTGGCCGCCCAGACCCTTCTGGTCCTGCAGCATCTTCGTCGCCTCGGCCATCTTGGCCGGATCGACATCGGCCAGATCCGGCAGTCCGCCGCCCTTGCCGGACATGGCGCGCATCGCCTGCTTCAGCATCGCGCCCTTGCCCATCTTGCTGACCTTCTTCATCGTGTCAGCCATCTGGCGCTGCATCTTCAGCAGCTTGTTCAGCTCGGCCACGTCCATCCCCGCGCCCGCGGCGATCCGCTTCTTCCGCGACGCCTGCAGCAGGTCGGGGTTGGCGCGTTCCTTCTTGGTCATCGAGTTGATCAGCGCGATCTGGCGGCGGATCATGGTGTCGTCGATGCCGGCGGCCTCGGCCTGCTTGGCCATCTTGCCCATGCCGGGCATCATGCCCATGATCGACTGCATCCCGCCCATCTTCTGCATCTGCTCAAGCTGCCCGCGCAGGTCGTTCATGTTGAACAGACCCTTGGCGAAGCGCTTCATCATCCGCTCGGCCTGCTCGATCTCGAGCGTCGCCTGGGCCTTTTCGACCAGCGCCACGATGTCGCCCATGCCGAGGATGCGGCCGGCCACGCGCTCGGCGTCGAACGCCTCGAGCGCGTCCATCTTTTCGCCCAGACCCACGAAGCGGATCGGCTTGCCGGTGACCGCGCGCATGGAAAGCGCCGCACCGCCCCGCCCGTCCCCGTCCATCCGGGTCAGCACCACGCCCGAGACGCCGACCTTGGCGTCGAACTCGGTCGCCACGTTGACGGCGTCCTGGCCGGTCAGGCCGTCGACGACCAGCAGCGTCTCGCGCGGGGAGGTCACGTCGCGGACCTGCTGGACCTCGTCCATCAGCGCCTGGTCGATGTGCAGCCGGCCGGCGGTGTCGAGCATGTAGACGTCATAGCCGCCGAGCGACGCCTGCTGCTTCGCGCGCCGGGCGATCTGCACCGCGCTCTCGCCCTTGACGATGGGCAGGGTGTCGACCCCGATCTGGGTGCCGAGGATCGCCAGCTGCTCCATCGCGGCGGGGCGGTTGGTGTCGAGGGAGGCCATCAGCACGCGCTTCTTCTCGCGCTCCTTGAGGCGGCGGGCGAGCTTGGCGGTGGTGGTGGTCTTGCCCGAGCCCTGCAGGCCGACCATCAGGATCGGCGCCGGGGGGTTGTCGATCCTGAGCGCGTCGGCCTCGCTCTCGCCCGAGAGCATGGCGATCAGCTCGTCGTGGACGATCTTGACGACCTGCTGGCCGGGGGTGATCGACTTGGTGACGGCCGAGCCGGTGGCCTTGGCGGTGACGGCGCGCACGAAGCTGCGCACCACGGGCAGCGAGACGTCGGCGTCGAGCAGCGCCTGGCGCACCTCGCGCATGGCGGCGGTGACGTCATCCTCGGTCAGCGCGCCCTGCTTGGTCAGGCGGTCGAAGACCCCGCCAAGGCGGTCGGACAGGTTCTCGAACATCGCGGGCCTCCGCAGCAAAACGACAGGACCCCCGTGGGCGCAACCGCGCTGACGGGGGGCGATCCCCGACCGGCGGGGACCGGAAGGACGTCCTTCCGGGAATCCGGGTGGACATTCCATCCCGGGCGGCGAGAGTCAAGCGCGCAAAGGAGACCGCCCCATGAGCCAGAACCCCGGCCTGAACCCCGCCCCGCCCGTCAGCCGCTTCACCGTCCCGAACCTGCGCGCCCTGCCCCCCGACATTCAGGAGATGATCCGCGCCGTGCAGGAGAAGTCGGGGTTCGTCCCCAACATCTTCCTGGCCCTCGCCCATCGCCCGGCCGAGTTCCGCGCCTTCTTCGCCTATCACGACGCGCTGATGGAGAAGGACGAGGGGCTCAGCAAAGCCGAGCGCGAGATGATCGTGGTCGCCACGAGCGGGCTGAACCGCTGCCAGTACTGCGTCGTGGCGCACGGGGCGATCCTGCGGATCCGCGCCAAGGATCCGCTGATCGCCGACCAGCTGGCGATCAACTGGCGCAAGGCGAACCTGTCGGACCGGCACTGGGCGATGCTGCAATTCGCCGAGCTGGTGGCGATGGACGCCGATTCGATCACCGAGGACGACCATCTGGACATGGCCGAGGCGGGGTTCTCGGCCGACGAGATCTGGGACATCGGCGCGATCGCGGCGTTCTTCGGGATGTCGAACCGGCTGGTGAACATGGCCGAGATCCCGCCGAACGAAGAGTTCTACATGCTGGGCCGCACGCCGCGCACGAATTCGTGATCGAACCATATCTTCGGACAGTTGTTGCAATCCAAGAAGAGCAACATGGAGGAAGTCTGATGATGATGCGTCACGCCTTGTTGGCCTCGGCATTCGCGTTCTGCGGGGTCGCTGCCCACGCCGCCACCGACACCATGGCCGGCGCGACGACGGCAACCGTGGTCGACGTGATCGTGGCCTCGGCCGATCACACCACGCTCGCCAAGGCCGCGACCACGGCCGGGCTGGTCGACACCCTGAAGGGTGACGGCCCGTTCACCGTCTTTGCCCCGACCAACGCCGCGTTCGAGGCCCTGCCGGCCGGTCAGGTCGACGACCTGATGAAGCCGGAAGGCAAGGACAAGCTGACCAAGCTGCTGGGCTGCCATGTGGTGGCCAGCAAGGCGATGGCAGCCGACGTGGCAAAGCTGATCACCGACGGCTCCGGTAAGGCCGAGGTCGAGACGGTGGGCGGCTGCAAGCTGCAACTGACCATGGACGGCCAAAAGGTGAAGGTCGGCGGGATGGATTCGACCACCAACGCCACCGTGACCGCTGCCGACCTGGCGGCGGGCAACGGGGTGGTGCACGTCATCGACGGGGTTCTGGTTCCTAAGATGTGACCGCAGGCACACGCGATATGCAAGCGGGCCGCCCCATCCTCGGGGCGGCCTTTTCGCATCACGTCAGGAGGCCTTGTCGGGCCGGTCCACCAGCGCCACCAGATCCATCATGATCCGGTTCAGCTCGAAATCCTTTGGCGTATAGACGCGCGCCACGCCCATCGCGGTCAGGCGCGTGGCGTCTTCGTCGGGGATGATCCCGCCGACGGTCACCGGGATATGCCCCAGCCCCGCGGCGCGCATCCGCGCCAGCACGTCCTCGACCAGCGGCAGGTGGCTGCCCGAAAGGATCGAGAGGCCGACGACATGAGCCTCCTGCTCCTGCGCGGCGGCGACGATCTCGGCCGGGGTCAGGCGGATGCCGTCATAGGTGATGTCGATGCCGCAGTCGCGCGCGCGGAAGGCGATCTGCTCGGCGCCGTTCGAGTGCCCGTCGAGACCCGGCTTGCCGACCACGAACTTGAGCCGCCGCCCCAGGCGAGCACTGACCGCATCGACGGCCTCGCGGATCGGCTCAAGCCCTTCGGTGCGGTTGCTGGGCGAGGGCGAGACGCCCGTCGGCCCGCGGTATTCGCCGTGCACCTGCCGCATCACCCCCGCCCATTCGCCGGTGGTGGCGCCGGCGCGGGCCGCGGCGATCGAGGCCGGCATCACGTTGCGCCCGGCCGCGGCGTCGGCGCGCAGCTGCGCCAGCGCCGCCTCGACCGCGGCGGTGTCGCGGGAGGCGCGCCAGTCGTTCAGCCGGGCGATCTGGTCGGCCTCGACCGCCGGATCGACGACCATGATCCCGCCGTCGCCCGCGGTCAGCGGCGAGGGCTCGCCCTGCTGCCAGCGGTTGACGCCGACGACGACCGTCTCACCCGCCTCGACCCGGTTCAGCCGGGCGGCGTTCGATTCGACCAGCCGCGCCTTCATGTAGTCGATGGCCGCGATCGCGCCGCCCATCTCGTCCAGAAGCTTCAGCTCGGCCCGGGCGCCGTCTTTGAGCGCCTCGACCTTCTCGGCCACCGCGGGATTGCCGTCGAAGAGGTCGCCGAACTCCAGCAGGTCGGTCTCATAGGCCATGATCTGCTGCATCCTGAGCGACCACTGCTGGTCCCAGGGCCGCGGCAGGCCCAGCGCCTCGTTCCACGCCGGCAACTGCACGGCGCGGGCGCGGGCGTTCTTGCTGAGCGTCACCGCCAGCATCTCGATCAGGATGCGGTAGACGTTGTTTTCCGGCTGCTGCTCGGTCAGGCCGAGGCTGTTGACCTGCACCCCGTAGCGGAAGCGGCGGTATTTCTCGTCCTCGATGCCGTAGCGGTCGCGGGTGATCTCGTCCCAGAGCTCGGTGAAGGCGCGCATCTTGCAGAGTTCGGTGACGAAGCGGATGCCGGCGTTCACGAAGAAGCTGATCCGCCCGACCATCGCCGGGAAGTCCTCGGGCGCGACCTTGCCCTTGAGGTCGTCGAGCACCGCAATGCCGGTGGCGAGCGCGTAGGCCAGCTCCTGCTCGGGCGTCGCGCCGGCCTCCTGCAGGTGATAGGAACACACGTTCATCGGGTTCCATTTCGGCAGATGAGCCTGGGTGTAGGCCGCGACGTCGGTGATCATGGCCAGGCTCGGCTTCGGCGGGCAGATATAGGTGCCGCGCGACAGGTATTCCTTGACCAGATCGTTCTGCACCGTGCCCTGCAGCGCCGCGATCTCGGCCCCCTGCTCTTCGGCCACCGCGATGTAGAGCGCGAGCAGCCACGGCGCAGTGGCGTTGATCGTCATCGAGGTGTTCATGTGCTCGAGCGGGATGGCGTCGAACAGCGCCCGCATGTCGCCGAGGTGGCAGATCGGCACGCCGACCTTGCCGACCTCGCCGCGGGCCAGCACGTGGTCGCTGTCATAGCCGGTCTGGGTCGGCAGGTCGAAGGCGACCGAAAGGCCCGTCTGCCCCTTGGCGAGGTTCGTGCGGTAGAGGGCGTTCGACTTTTCCGCCGTCGAGTGGCCGGCATAGGTGCGGAACAGCCAGGGTTTGTCCTTGGTGGCCATGACGGGCGCCCTTCGCAAGATTCTTTCGGTTGGGGCCAGATAACGGTCAGATTGCTGCGCCGTCAATTCGCCGCAGCGCGGCGAAACGCAGCGGCGTCAACCTGACCTTAACCTGCGCTGGGCTAGAGAGGCATGGGCCGGCGAATCGGCGCGGTGACGGAACGGCGGATCGGACATATTGTTGCGTGACCCTACGGCGGTCCTATTGCAATGTTGCGCGGCGGCGAATACCGCTGGGCGCCAAGACCGCGGCGATTCTGCACTGCGGCACGACATGAGGAGATGCCCATGGCCCTGGACGCCCCCAGCCCGATCGCGCCCTATGATGCGCCGCAAAAGGATCTCTACGAGATCGGCGAGATGCCGCCGCTCGGCCATGTTCCGAAGCAGATGTACGCCTGGGCCATCCGTCGCGAGCGTCACGGCGAGCCCGACAAGTCCTTCCAGGTCGAGGTCGTGGACACGCCCGCGATCGACAGCCACGAGGTGCTGGTTCTCGTGATGGCGGCGGGCGTCAACTACAACGGCATCTGGGCCGGTCTCGGCCAGCCGATCAGCCCCTTCGACGGCCACAAGCAGCCCTATCACATCGCCGGCTCGGACGCCTCGGGGGTGATCTGGGCGGTGGGCGACAAGGTCCGCAACTGGAAGGTGGGGGATGAGGTCGTCATCCACTGCAACCAGGACGACGGCGACGACGAGGAATGCAACGGCGGCGACCCGATGTATTCGCCGACCCAGCGGATCTGGGGCTACGAGACGCCGGACGGCTCGTTCGCGCAGTTCACCCGGGTGCAGGCCCAGCAGCTCATGCCGCGCCCGCGCCATCTGACGTGGGAGGAGAGCGCCTGCTACACGCTGACGCTCGCCACCGCCTACCGGATGCTCTTCGGTCACGAGCCGCATGAGCTGAAGCCGGGCATGAACGTGCTGGTGTGGGGCGCCTCGGGCGGGCTCGGGTCGTTCGCGATCCAGCTGATCAACGCGGCCGGCGCCAACGCCATCGGCGTGATCTCGGAAGAGGACAAGCGCGAGTTCGTCATGGGCCTCGGCGCCAAGGGCGTCATCAACCGCAAGGACTTCAACTGCTGGGGCGCGCTGCCCAAGGTCGGCAGCGAAGAGTACAAGCAGTGGTTCAACGAGGTTCGCAAGTTCGGCAAGGCGATCTGGGACATCACCGGCAAGGGCAACAACGTCGACATCGTGTTCGAGCACCCGGGCGAGGCGACCTTCCCGGTCTCGACCTTCGTCTGCAAGAAGGGCGGCATGGTGGTGATCTGCGCCGGCACCACCGGCTTCAACTGCACCTTCGACGTGCGCTACATGTGGATGCACCAGAAGCGCCTGCAGGGCTCGCACTTCGCCCATCTCAAGCAGGCGAGCGCGGCCAACAAGCTGATGCTCGAGCGCCGGATCGACCCCTGCATGAGCGAGGTCTTCCCCTGGGCCGAGATCCCCGACGCGCACACCAAGATGCTGCGCAACCAGCACAAGCCCGGCAACATGGCAGTGCTGGTGCAGGCGCCGGTGACGGGGCTGCGGACCGTCGAGGACGTGCTTGAGGCCGGGCCGACGAAGGGCTGAGCGGCTGGTTTTGCGGTGAAATGGGGAGAGGCCGGCAGTTTGCCGGCCTTTTTCTTTGGCCTGGGGCCGGGCCGGGGTGGCGCGCCGGTCAGGAGGGCCCTGCGCGGCAAGCGGATGGCGTCCCCGGCGGGCGCAGCCGGCTGCGCGCGCTGCGCGGCGCGTGCCTGCGCGCAGGACGGGCGCCGGGCGGCAGCGGTGAGCCTCGCGGGCGGGCCGATCCCCGGCAGGTGTGGCGCGGCGCCAGCCTCCCTCCCGCCGCACCGCCTCGCGGGCGGCACGGAGCTGCAAGCTAGGGGGAGCTCGCCGGCGGCAAGCCGATGGCGCTGACTAGGCGTGAACTACTGGACGGGGCGGCGCTGTTCGCCCCCCGGGCACGGCGTGCACGGCGTGATGAGGGCGATGACTCCGGCGGGGCGCCGGCGCGCCGCCAGTCTACCGGCGAGGCAGGGACGCAGGCCGGGCTACAGCCGCATGAACCGGGCGGGCGCCGGGCCTCCCACCCGCCGCTAGCCAAGGCGCCCCCAGCCCCTGGCGGCTCCAGAGCGCTGGCGCAGGGAAACGGTCGTCCTTTGCCCCCACATGAGCCTCGCCGCGTCGTGCGTAGGCCCAACACAGGTGACGCCGTGGCAGAGGCTTCCTGCGGGCTGCACAGGACCAAGCAGTACGACCCGACAGACGGCGAGCACGCCGGGACGGGCGGGCACAACTCATGCCGGCAATCTGCGGCAACCGCCGGGCAACACTAGCCCCGTTAACCCGCGCGAATCACTGAGGCGCACGCTTCGGCCCGCCTCCGGGCCAGCCCATCACCTCGGGCCACACCACGGGTTCAACCGCCGACCTGCTCACTCCCCCACTTTATAGCTCTCCGGCGGCGGCTGCGCGGTGTCCTTGAGCTGGCTCACATCCACGCCTGCCGTCTCCAACGCCTTGACCGCCTCGGCGCGGGTCGCGGCGTCGAGCTCGGGGGTGCGGGACAGGATCCAGCCGATGTTCTCCTCGGGCGAGCGGACCGCCGCCCACTGGTACTTCCCGTCCACCACGTCGCTGGCCGCGGCGACGGTGTAGTTCACGCCCTGGCTCGTGTCCCCGACCGGGAACTGCACGTCGAGGGTGTTGAAGTTGCCGCCCACCACCGTCGCGGTGCCCTCGATCGTCGCCACCGCGCCGCCGGGGCCGTCGCAGCGGTTCGTCACCGTCACCTTCTCGCCCGCCAGCGCATAGGTGGCGGTCACGCCGCCGCTGCACATCTCCTGGAACTTCGCCGGGGTGCGGGCGATCTCGTACCACGTGCCGACATAGGCCTCGGGGTCGATCTCGGTCTTCGCCACGGTGCCGGCGTCCTGCGCAAACGCGGGCGTCAGGGTCAGCAGCGACACTGCGAGGGCTTGGGCGATCTTCATGGCGGTCTCCTGTTCCGGGTTCGAGGCCCAACGCCCCCCTGCCCCCGCCGTTCCCCTCTCGCCGCCCTAGCCGGGTTGCCGCGGCGGCCGGGCGGGCTAGAAGGGGATATGACCCCGCCCCCCGACCCGGACCTCGCCCCGGCCGCCACGCTGCCGGTTGCGCCCACCCTCTCACCCGATCAGGCGGACGCCTGGGACGCGCTGGCCGAGACGCTGGCCGCGGCGGGCGTGGACCTCGTGGCGGAAGAGGTCAGGCCCGCGTCCGAAGGCAAGGGCCGGGTGATGGCGGTGCTGGGCAAAGCCGGCTCGGGCAAGACGCTGCTGCTGGCCGAGCTGACGCGGGCGCTGGCGGCGGCGGGCGTGCAGGTCGTCAGCGGCGACTATGAGGGGCGCCGGCGCAAGGACGCGCGGACCGTTGCGGTGCTGGCCCCGACCAACAAGGCGGCCTTCGTGCTGCGCACCCGCGGTGTGCCCGCGACCACCATCCACCGCATCCTCTATACCCCCGTCTACGACCCGCAATACGAACGCCTCGCCGACTGGCTGGCGGGGACCGGCGAGCGCCCGGTGATCGAGGGGCTGAGCGAGCCGGCGCTCGACCGGGCGCTCGCGTTCTACCAGCAGCACGGCTCGATCCCCGGGGCGCTGGCGGCGGCGGGGCTGCGGGGGTCGGACTTCATCCAGGGGTGGAAGCGGCGCGCGGATGCGCTCGACATCGGGCTGATCGACGAATCCTCGATGCTCGACGAGCGCCAGTTCGACGATTTGCGCGAGATCTTTCCGGTGCTGGTGCTGTTCGGCGACCCCGCTCAGCTCGCCCCGGTGGGGCAGTCGGGCGAGATGGTCTTCGACCGCCTCGCCACGGCGCAGAAGCTGATCCTGCACCGCGTCCACCGGCAGGCCGACGACAGCCCGATCCTCGACCTCGCCCATGCGCTCGGCGACCCCGAGGTGGATTTTCCCGCCTTCGAGCGGCTGGTGCGCGAGGCCGCCGCCGGCGACCCGAGGGTGATCTGGGCCGAGCGGGTGGAAAGCGACCTGATGGCGCGCAGCCCGGTGCTGGTCTGGCGCAACGCCACGCGGGTACGGCTGATCTCGGCCTTCCGCGCCGCCCACGGGGCGCCCGGGGACGCGCTTCTGCCCGGCGAGCCCTTGATCTGCGACGGGATCGAGCTGCCGCTGAAGCACCGCAAGAAGCGCATCGACCTCGAGGCGCGGGGCCTCATCAAGGGCGCGCAGGTGGTCTATCTCGGGCCCGGCCGCAAGCCCGGCTTCTCGCGGCTGCACGTGATCGGCGCGCCCGAACCGCGGCTGTCGGCGGCCAGCATCGTCAAGATCGAGACGCCGGACGTCGAGGAACCCTTCATCCCCTTCGCCGCCCGGATGGGCGCGGCGTTCCTGCACGGGGCGGCGGTGACGATCCACAAGGCGCAGGGCTCGCAGTGGCCCGATGTGCAGGTCTTCGCCCCCGACATCTCGGCCGCCGCTTGGTCCAACCGGACCGAGGCCGGGCTGCCGCTGTGGAAGCGCCTCGCCTATGTGGCGATCACCCGCGCGCAGGAGCGGCTGTTCTGGGTGACGCGGGCGCGGCTCGCACGGCCGCAGACGGGGCTGTCGGTGGACGACCTCGCCGCCGAAACGGCGCCGCTGTCGCTCGAGGCCGAGGCCGAGGCGGACTGAGTTCTTTCTTGCCCAAATATCCCGGGGGACGCGCCAACGGCGCGGGGGGCAGCGCCCCCTCTGCTTCCCCCGTCAGCGCCCCGAGGCCCGGCGGGCGTGCCGGACGATGTCGGCGTCCTGCAACTGCTCGATCCGCAGCCGCAGCGCCTCGGTCAGCGCCTCACGCGGCAGGCCGGTCTCGCGCGCCAGCCGCAGCACGCCGAAATGAACCCGCGCGATCTCCTGATAATACCGCGTGAAGGTATAGTTGATGGACGCCCCGGCGAGCGCCCCGAAGACCGGGGTCGCCTGTGCCGCAAGCTTCTGGCCCAGCACCGCGGCAAAGCGCGGCGCGATGCGGGCGATCAGCGTCTGCACGGTCTGGCCGGTGACCGACAGCCGCGCGGCGAGCAGCCCGAGGTCGGTGCCGTCGTCGTCCGACATCGGCCCCGCGGCGGCAAAGACGCGCAGCGCCTCGGACCGGACCTCTTCGCTGGCGGTGTCGAAGCCGTGCTCTTCGGCGATGTCGAGGATGGCGCGCAGCAACATCGTCACCGTCACCGGCAGCTCGACCATCGCCCCCGGCAGCCCTGCGACCCCGCCCGCCGCACCCGAGACGGTCGAGGCGAGGCGGTTGAACCAGTCGCCGCGGTCACGGACGTAGTTGCGCGACCGGCTGGCCGCCCCGAAGGCGCCGTTCAGCGCCCCCAGCGCGATGTCGTCCAGCCGCCCGCGCACGAAGCCCGGCAGGCGCTCGATCAGCCCCTGGGCGCTGCCGCCGATGCGGGCGAGGATGTCCATGCCCATCCCGCCGGCATCGACGTAGCGCCGCGCCAGCTTGTCGATCTGGACGTGGACCGACGGGTCGTCGATCGGCGGCAGGACGGCCTGGCGGCGGGATACGGAGCTTGCGGGCATTGTGTCTCTCTCCTCGGGCGGTCGGGTCGGGCGGTGGCGGTCAGGCTGAGCGGGCAGAGCGCGCGGCCCCCGCCGGGGTGGCGTGGGAGGCCTCGGGGGCCTCGACCTCGACGCAGGACGAACGCATCTCGGGTGTGTCCTCGATCTCGGCCAGCCCGGCCAGCACGTCGGGCCGGGTTTCGCGCGTCACCGCGCCCGCGACCCCAACCCAGGCGCCGGGGCGAAGTTCCAGACCCAGCACCCGGTCGGGGTTGGTGGGCGGCGGCATCTCGACCCCGGTGAGCTTGGCAAAGCCGAAGCGCTGGTAATAGGGCGCGTCGCCGACGAGCATCACCCGCCCCCAGCCCATCGCGCGGGCGCGGGCGAGGCTCTCGCGCATCAGAAGCCCGCCCAGCCCCTCGCCCTGCGCCGTCGGGTGCACCGCCACCGGGCCGAGCAGCAGGACCGAGCGCCCGCCGACCCGCACCGGCCAATAGCGGATCGCCGCCACCAGCGTGTCGTCGCTGCGCAGGGTCAGGCAGAGTTCGGGCACCGGCGGCACCCCGTCGCGCAGGCGATAGGAGGAGAGCGCCGTGCGCCCCGGCGCGAAACACAGGTCGAGCAGCGCCTCGACCTCGGGCGCGTCGGCATCGGTTTCGGGGCAGAGTTCATACATCGGCAACGGCCCTCGGCAGGGAGGAGGGGACGGCAGGCGCCGCACCGCCGCGGGTTAGCATCCGCAGCCGCGGCTTTGAACGGCAAAACTGCGTGTGCGGGGTGAGGGGGGGTGCGGCGGGGTTGGGGCGCGCGGTGCGGCGCTGTCGGCTGGAGCGCTCGGGGTGGCAGGCGGTGTGGGTTGGCGTTCTCTTGGGGTTGGGCGCAGGGGCGGGGTGCGACGCATGGCGGGTTGCAGCGCGGCGGGTTGCAGCGCGGCGGTTTGCGGCGCGCGGCGGAGTGCGGCGCTTGACGGGTTGCGGCGCCCCGCGATCCGGGGCGCGCGGCGGGTTGGGGCGGTAGGGTCGGCGGCCCGGGGCGGGTTGCGACAGCGGGGCCGCCGGCTCCAACGCACTCCGGCTTGCGGCGCGGGGGCGGGCCGGGCAGGATGCCGCCGGCCGGGCTGACCCAAGGGCCGGGCTGGACGCGGGCGGCCGGTGCACGGCCCCCTGCCCCCACGCACCGCCCTGCCGCCGACCCCGCCCCACCACCCGAACCGAGGAGGCCCTGCCGATGTTCTACCGCCCCGAGGCCGGCCACGGCCTGCCCCACAACCCGTGGAACGCCATCGTCGCCCCGCGCCCGATCGGCTGGATTTCGACCCGCGGGCGGCTGGGCGACAACCTCGCGCCCTATTCCTTCTTCAACGCCACCGCCTATGTGCCGCCGCAGGTGATGTTCGCCTCGACCGGGGCGAAGCCCGACCGGCCGGGGACCAAGGACACCGTGGCGCAGGTCGCGGAATCGCGGGTCTTCTGCATCAACATCGCCGATGGGGCGCTGGCGCAGGCGATGAACGCCTCGACCTCGGCGCAGCCGGCGGGGGTCAGCGAGTTCGACCTCGCCGGGGTCACGGCGCTGCCGTGCGAGACGATCGACTGCGCGCGGGTGGCCGAGGCGGCGGCCTCGATCGAGTGCCGCGCGACGCGGATCATCCGCCAGGCCGGCGAGGCCAACCACGTCGTGCTGGGGGTGGTGACCGGGGTCCACATCCGCCCCGATTGCCTGAGGAACGGGATCTTCCGTCCGGCGACAGGGTGGCTCGCGCGGCTGGGCCACAACGATTATTGCGTGGTCACCGACACCTTCTCGATGGACCGCCCCGCATGACCTCTCTGCGCCCGCAAAAGACCGTCAAGGACTACATCCGCAGCATCGTCGATTTCCCGGTCGAGGGGATCGTGTTCCGCGACGTGACCACGCTGTTCGCCGACGCGCGCGGGTTCCGCATGGCGGTGGACCAGCT
The DNA here is from genome assembly GCF_012689545.1 of Paracoccus sanguinis. Classification (NCBI taxonomy): domain Bacteria; kingdom Pseudomonadati; phylum Pseudomonadota; class Alphaproteobacteria; order Rhodobacterales; family Paracoccaceae; genus Paracoccus; species Paracoccus sanguinis. Next base: position 2,517,910 of record NZ_CP051542.1, on the reverse strand, counting down.
GCTCTCGCCCTATGCGGGGGTGCCGATCGACAAGGTCGTGGGGCTCGAGGCGCGGGGCTTCATCCTCGGCGGCGCGGTGGCGCATCAGCTCACCACCGGCTTCGTGCCGATCCGCAAGAAGGGCAAGCTGCCCGGCACGGTCATCAGCCAGGCCTATCAGCTCGAATACGGCGAGGCGGTGATGGAGATCCACGACGACGCGCTGAAACCCGGCGAGCGGGTGCTGATCGTCGACGACCTGCTGGCCACCGGCGGCACGGCACAGGCGGCGATCGACCTCTGCCGCAGGCTCGGGGCCGAGGTGGTGGGCGCGGCCTTCGTCATCGACCTGCCCGAGCTCGGCGGCCGCGCGGTGGTCGAGGCGGCGGGGGTCGAGGTCCACGCCCTGACCGAGTTCGACGGCCACTAGCCCGCGGCGGCGTGGCCCGGCATCCCGGGCAGCGGGAAGATGCGGTCGTAGGCCCAGTTGAACAGGTAGCCGTAGACCACATAGAACCCCGCCACCCCGAGGTCGAAGAGGAAGGCGTGCCACAGGCTGATGCCGAGCACCCAGGCCACGAAGGGCAGCAGGATCACCAAGAGCCCCGCCTCGAACAGCACCGCGTGCAGCGCGCGGATCGGGTGCGTCTTGACCACGCTGCCGCGCAGGCGCCTCAGCGCATGGTCGAAGCCGAGGTTGTAGAGATAGTTCCAGATCGTCGCCACGACCGACGAGACGACCCCCACCACGCCGAGCGCGCCGAGGTCGAACCCGGTGATCAGCCAGCCGCCGCCGATCAGGAACACCAGCCCCACGATCTCGAACAGCACCGCATGGCGGATGCGGTCGGGGGTGGTGCGCATGACGGGCGCGGGTGCGGTGGCGGGGGAATCGAGGCTGGGCACGGCAGGCGCTCCGTCTGTCAGGCGGGTCGTCCCGGCAATCGCGGCCCGGTGCGGGCAACAGGTCGTCCTGTCGCGGCCCGGATACCGGCCCCTGCGCCCCGGTTCAACCCAGCACCGCGCCGGGGTTCATGATCCCCAGCGGGTCGAGCGCCGCCTTGATCGCCCGCATCGCCGCCAGCCGGGCCGGATCGCCCCAGCGCGCCAGATCGGCGGTCTTGAGGCGGCCGACCCCGTGCTCGGCCGAGAACGAGCCCTCGCGCGCGACGACCATCGCGTGGACGGCCTCCTGAATGCGGGGGCGCAGCGCGTCGTAGTCCTCGCGCCGGCGGCCGGGGGCGGGAAAGACGTTGTAATGCAGGTTGCCGTCGCCGAGATGGCCGAAAGCGTTGATCCGCATTTCGCCCATCGCGGCCAGCATGGCGCCGGCATCGTCGAGGAACCGCGGGATCTCGGACAGCGGCAGGCTGATGTCGTGCGACGAGATCGCGCCGATCCGCCGGTTGGCCTCGGGCAGATGCTCGCGCAGGGACCAGAACTCGGCCGCCTGCGCGCCGGTCTGGGCCAGCGCGCCGTCGGTGACGAGCCCGGCCTCCATCGCGTCCGCGAGCAGCCCCTCGAGCGCCGCATCCGGGTCGAGGCCCTGCGGCAGCGACAGTTCCAGCAGCACCGACCACGGCGCGCCGGGCAGCGGCTGGCGGATGGCGGGCAGCACCTCGGCGAGGAAGGCGAGCCCCTGCCCCGCGATCAGCTCGAACGCGGTGACGCAGCCGCTGAGCCGCGCCTGCGCCAGCGCCAGCAGCTGCAGCGCCTCCTCCGGGCCGGGGACGGCAAGCATGGCGGTCGCGACGCCGGCGGGCACCGGCGCCAGCCGCAGGCTCGCGGCGGTGATGATCCCCAGCGTGCCCTCGGCGCCGATCAGCAGGTCGCGCAGGGCGTAGCCGGTGTTGTCCTTCCTCAGCCGCTTGAGGTCGTGCAGGATCGACCCGTCCGGCAGCACCGCCTCGATCCCCAGACACAGCGCGCGGGCATTGCCCCAGCGCAAGACGGCCGTGCCGCCGGCGTTGGCGGCCAGCACGCCGCCCAGCTGCGCCGTCCCCTGGCTCGCCAGCGCCAGCGGGAACATCCGCCCGGCGGCGCGCGCGGCCTCCTGCACCGCGGCGAGGGTCAGGCCGGCCTCGGCCACCAGCACATCCTCGGCCGGCCAGACGGCGCGGACGGCGGCCATGCGTTCGAGCGACAGGATCAGGGGCGCGGGTCCGTCCGGCATGACCGAGCCGCCGACGAGCCCGGTCCCGCCGCCGCGCGGCACGATGCCGACGCGGGCGGCGGCGCAGGCGCGGACCACGGCCGCGACCTCCTCGACCGAGCGGGGCGCGGCGACCAGCCCGCCGCGGCCGAGATAGCGCCCGCGCGGGTCGTCGAGATAGCGGTCCTCGACCGGGCGCAGCACCCCCGGGGGCAGGGTCGCGGCCAGGCGGTCGTCGGCGGGCTCTCGCGTCATGTCTTCCCTGCCCAAATCTCCCGGCCATCGTCCGGGGCAGCGCGCTCGGCCCCTAACGGACCTCGGTCCTACCGCGCCGGTCGCCGCGCAGGTTGGCGTAGAGGACGTGATTCCGCCAGCGCCCGTTGATCTGCAGATAGGACTGCGCCACGCCCTCATACTTGAAGCCCGAGTGTTCGAGCAGCCCGCGGCTCGCGGCGTTCTCGGGCAGGCAGGCGGCCTCGATCCGGCTCAGGTCCAGCGTGCCGAAGGCGTGGCCCACCACCGCCGCCAGCGCCTCGCGCATGTAGCCCTGGCGCGCGAAGGGGGCCCCGACCCAGTAACCGAGCGTCCCCATCTGCGCCGGGCCGCGGCGGATGTTGTCGAGCGTGACGGCGCCGACCAGCGCGCCGTCGTGGCGGACGAGGAACAGCGGCAGCGCGGTGCCGCCGCGGCTGGCGCGCGCGGCCCAGTAGACGCGGTTGACGAAGGCGCGGCGCGACAGGTGCCCCTCGTGCCACGCCGGCTCCCACGGGGTGAGGAAGCTGCGGCTTTCGGCCCGCAGCCGCGACCACGCCGGGAAATCGCCGTGCGCGGGCAGGCGCAGCACCAGCCGTTCGGTCTCGAGCCGCGGCGCGGGGCTGCGGCGCAGGAACATCAGGCGGCGAGCCGCTCGGCCAGCGCCTCGCGCGAGGGGCCGCGGCGCACGGGGCCATAGAGCGCCAGCGCCGGGCGGGCGGCGGCGATGAGCCCGGCCGCGTGGTTGCGGACCTCGGCGGCGGTCACCGCATCGATGCGCTGCGCCACCTCTTCGGCATCCGGCACCCGGCCCCAGATCGCCAGCGCCCGGGCGATGCGCTCGGCCTGCCCCGAGGGGCTTTCCAGCCCCATCAGCAGCCCGGCCTTGAGCTGGGCCTTGGCGCGCGCGACCTCGGCCTCGGTCATCTCGTCGGCCGAGCGGCGGATCTCGTCGATGGTCAGATGCGCGAGGTCGGCCAACTGCTCGCCCGAGGTGCCGGCGTAGACGGTCACCATGCCGGTGTCGTCGTGGAACCCGGACTGGGCGAAGATCGTGTAGCAGAGCCCGCGTTCCTCGCGGATGCGCTGGAACAGGCGCGAGGACATGCCGCCCCCCAGCGCCGAGGTCCAGATCTGCGCCGCGTAGAAGTCGGGGGCGAGGTAGCCCGGCCCCTCGAACGCCAGCGCGAAATGCGCCTGCTCAAGCCGCTTGACGCGCCGCGCCTCGGTGCCCTGCCAGCGGGCCGGCTCGCGCCCCGGATCGGTGACGGGGGCGAGGTGGCCGAAGATCTCCTCGGCCTGACGGGCCAGCGTGTCGTGATCGACCGCGCCCGCGGCGGCCACGATCATCTGGCCGGGGCCGTAATGCTCGCGCACGAACCCCGCGAGGTCGTCGCGCGAGAAGCCCGAGACCCGCTCGGCCGGGCCGAGGATGGTGCGGCCCATCGCCTGCCCGGGATAGGCGGCCTCTTGCAGCCAGTCGAAGATCACGTCGTCGGGCGTGTCGAGGCTCTGGCCGATCTCTTGCAGGATCACCCCGCGCTCGACCTCGATCTCGCGCCCGTCGAAGGCCGGGTTCAGCACGATGTCGCCCAGCACGTCGAGAGCCAGCGGCACGTCGCCGGCCAGCACGCGGGCGTAATAGGCGGTGGTGTCGCGCGAGGTATAGGCGTTGATGTAGCCGCCCACGTCCTCGATCGCCTCGGCAATCTGCAGGGCCGTCCGCCGGGCGGTGCCCTTGAAGGCCATGTGCTCGAGGAAATGGGCGATGCCGTTCTGCTCGGCGCGCTCGTCGCGCCCGCCGGCGGTGACCCAGACGCCGACCGAGGCCGAGTGCAGCCCCTCCATCCGGCGGGTGGCGATGCGAAGACCGTTGGTCAGGGTGGTGATGCGAATGTCGCTCAAGCCGTTCTCCGTTCAAGGATCAGCGACTTAAGTGCGGCGTTGTCGTTTTCAACCCGGGTGACCCGCTCGGGCAGGTCCATCAGCCGCGCCATGTGCGGCGGCAGCGGGGGCCTGAGGCCGATCGCCTGCTCGACCGCGTCGGGGAACTTGGCCGGGTGAGCGGTGGCGAGCGTGATCATGGGCGTGCCGTCCACGCGGTGATCGTCGGCGACCTTGATGCCTACGGCGGTGTGGGGGCAGACGATCTCGCCCGTCTCGGCCCGGACGCGGGCGATGGTGGCGAGCGTCTCGGGCTCGGACACCCGGCCCGAGTCGTAGATCTCGGCCAGATGCTCGCGCGCGCCCTGGCTGATGGCGAAGCCGCCCTGCCCGGACAGCTCGGCCATGAGCTGCGCCACCGCCGCCCCGTCGCCGTCATAGGCGCCGAAGAGCGCGCGCTCGAAGTTGGAACTGACCTGGATGTCCATCGAGGGCGAGATAGACGGCTCGACCCGGCCGACGCGATAGTCGCCCGAGGTGAGCGCGCGGTTCAGGATGTCGTTCTGGTTCGTGGCCACCACCAGCCGCTCGACCGGCAGGCCCATCGCGCGGGCGATCGAGCCCGCGTAGATGTCGCCGAAGTTGCCGGTCGGCACGGTGAAGCTGACCTTGCGGTGCGGCGCGCCGAGGCTGACCGCGGCGGTGAAGTAATAGACGACCTGCGCCAGCACCCGCGCCCAGTTGATCGAGTTGACGCCGGCGAGCCCCACGCCGTCGCGGAAGTCGTGGTCGTTGAACAGGTCCTTCAGCCGCGCCTGCGCGTCGTCGAAGGTGCCGTCGATGGCCAGCGCATGGACGTTGGCATCGTCGGGCGTGGTCATCTGCCGCCGCTGCACTGCGCTGACGCGGCCGTGCGGGTAGAGGATGAACACGTCCACGTTGGGCAGGCCGCGGAACGCCTCGATCGCGGCCGAGCCGGTGTCGCCCGAGGTCGCGCCGACGATGGTGATCCGCCGCCCCTCGCGCGCCAGCGCGATCTGGAACAGCTGCCCGATCAGCTGCATGGCGAAGTCCTTGAAGGCCAGCGTCGGCCCGTGGAACAGCTCGAGCAGGTGATGGCCGGGGGCGAGTTGCACCAAGGGCGCGCGGGCGGCATGGCCGAAGCCCTGATAGGCGCGGCGGATCGCCTCGCGCAGTTCGGTTTCGGAAAAGCTTTCCGCAACGAAGGGCTGGACGATGCGGAAGGCGGCCTCCTCGTAGCTCACCCCCTCGAGCGCGGCGATGGCGGCGGCGTCCATCGTGGGCACCGTCTCGGGGACATAGAGGCCGCCGTCGCGGGCGAGCCCGGTCAGCATGGTCTCGGCAAAGGGCAAGGCGGGGGCCTGCCCGCGGGTGGAGATATAGCGCATCAGTCCCCTCGGGTTATCGGGCGCCGGATACGCCAGACCAGCGCGATTGTCATCCCGAGACAGATCGCGGCAAAGGAAAACCACTGGATCGCGTAGCTCAGGTGGTTGTTCGGAATCTCGGTGATGTCGAGCGGCATGGGCATCACCCCCTGCGCGTCGCCGCGCACGGCGGCGGCCACGATCAGCACCGGCTCGGTCCCCAGATGCGCGGCCATGCGCGGCACCTCGCGCGCGAACCAGATCCCGGCCTTGAGGTCCGGCTCGGGCGTGGCCGAGCCCTTCTCGTCGGGCCAGTGCAGGTTGCCGGCCACCGTCAGCGCCACCGGCGGGCGGGGCTTTTTGCGGTCGTCCTGCGGGATGAAGCCGCGGTCCACCATGATCCGCCGGCCGTCCGCGGTCTGGAACGCCGAGACGACGTTGTAGCCGCCGCCGAGGTCGCGGGTGCCCGACAGCACGAGGATTTCCTCGCCCGTGGTGGTGCCGTCCACATAGACGGGGCGGTATTTCATCGACGGGTCCACGGCGGCCGGCAGCGGCACCGGCGTCTGCTCGATCCCCCGCTGGATGGTGGCGAGCTGGTCGTTCTTCCAGGCCATGCGCTGCATCTGCCAGACCCCGAGGCTGGCGAGCACGCCGGTCACGATCAGACCGAGGATCAGGGGCAGCAGCCAGCGGCGCATGGGCTCAGGGTCCGGGTGGCGGCAAAGGCAACGGCGCGCGGGGGCTGGGCCCGCGCGCCGTGGGGTCTTGCGGATGCGGGCTCAGCGGCCCCAGACGTAGATCGAGGCGAACAGGAACAGCCAGACCACGTCGACGAAGTGCCAGTACCAGGCAGCGGCCTCGAACCCGATGTGGTTTTCCGAGTCCATCTCGCCGCGGGCGAAGCGGATCGCGCAGACGGCCAGGAAGATCGTCCCGATGATGACGTGGAACCCGTGGAAGCCGGTCGCCATGAAGAACACGCCGCCATAGACGTTGCCGGCGAGGTCGAACTGCGCGTGGCTGTATTCATAGGCCTGCAGCAGGGTGAAGCAGATCCCCAGGATCACCGCGACGACGGTGCCGCGCAGCGCGGTCTTGCGGTCGTTCTCGTGCACGAGGGCGTGGTGCGCCCAGGTCACGGCGACGCCCGAGAGCAGCAGGATCAGGGTGTTGATCAGCGGCAGGTGCCAGGGGTCGAAGGTCACGACGCCCTCGGGCGGCCAGACGCCGTCCTTGATCGGGCTCATCTCGCCCATCGGGTAGAGCGCGTTCTTGAAGAACGCCCAGAACCAGGCGGCGAAGAACATCACCTCCGAGATGATGAACAGGATCACGCCGTAGCGCAGGCCGATCTGGACGACCGGGGTGTGGTCGCCGGTGTTGCCCTCGTGCGCCACGTCCGCCCACCAGCCGTACATGGTGTAGAGCACCATGAGCAGGCCGATGGCGAACTGCGTCCAGGCGGGCAGGCCCAGGTGGCTCATGCCCTTCATCCAGAACACCGCCCCCGACAGCATGACGAAGGCACCGATGGCGCCGAAGAACGGCCAGACCGAGGGCGGCAGGATGTGGTAGTCGTGGTTCTTGGCGTGGGCCATGTCGTCGGCTCTCCCCGGGGTGTCGTTCAGATCAGGCGTGGTTCAGGCGAAGGCGGTTCAGTTCTGGGCAGGTCAGTTCTGGGTGGTTCAGTTCTGGGCGGTGGCCGGAGGCGCGGCGACGTCGGCCCTGGCCGATTTCTGCGCGTCCGAGCGGAAGAAGGTGTAGCTGAGCGTGATGTCGCGGATGCGGCCGGCGTCGCGGTCGTCGACCATGTCGGGGCTGACGAAGAAGGTCAGCGGCATCTCGATCCGCTCGCCGGGCGCCAGCGTCTGCTCGGTGAAGCAGAAGCAGGCGATCTTTTCGAAGAAATAGCCGGCGGCGTCGGGGCTGACGTTGTAGCTCGCCGTGCCGGTGACGGTCTCGTCCGAGGTGTTCACGGCCTCGTAGAAGGCCATCGAGGTCTCGCCGATGCGGACCTTCATCTCGGTCTGCATGGGCCGGAAGGTCCAGCCGAGGTTCGGCATCACGTTGGCGTCGAAGCGGACGGTCACCATGTCGTCCAGCACCCGGTCGGCGCCCTTGGTGGCGACCTGGGTGGTGCCGGCGAAACCCGTCACCTGGCAGAACCAGGAATAGAACGGCACCGCCGCCCAGGACAGCGCGCCCATCACCACGACGACCGCCACCAGCCGGCGGACCAGCCGGGCGTTGTCAGGCTTGCGGGGGGATTCGGGCGCGGTCACGGCTTCACCTCGGGCGTTGCGGCGGGGGCGGCGGGGACGCGGGCGTTCGGCAGCGCGGCGGCCGGGGTGCCCGGCGCGGCCACGGGGTTGGCGGCCGGGCCGCCGCCGGTGAACCCCGGCTCGGCCGGCAGCGCGGTGGCGCGCGGGCGGTGGTCGAAGGCCTGCATCAGGTCGCCCTGCTTGATCTTGGCGATCGACAGCCCGAACACCAGCGCCACGAACGCCACCAGCACGAGGGCAAGCCCGACGTTCCGGCCGCTGCGGCGGCGGTGCAGCTCGTGTTCGGGATGCAGCGCCATCACCATGTCCCCACGATCGCCTGCACGGCCAGCGCCGCGAAATGCGCGAAGAGGTAGATGAGCGACAGCCGGAAGAACGACTTCTCGGCGCGATAGTGGTCCGCGGTCGCCTCCTCTTCGCTGCGGCGCAGGATGATCCAGCCGCCGCGGATGAAGAGCGCGTTCAGCACCAGCGCGGTGGCAAGGTAGATCGGCCCGCCGATCGAGGTCAGCCCCAGCGCCAGCGCGAAGCCGGCCAGCACCAGCGTATAGCCGAAGATGTGGCGCCGCGTCGCCTGCCGGCCGTGGGTCACGGTCAGCATCGGCACGCCCGCGGCGTGATAATCTTCCTTCATGAACAGCGCGAGCGCCCAGAAATGCGGCGGGGTCCAGAAGAACACCAGCGCGAACATCAGCAGCGATTCGATCCCGATGCCGCCGGTCGCGCAGGCCCAGCCGATCATCGGCGGGAACGCCCCCGCGGCACCGCCGATGACGATGTTCTGCGGCGTCGAGCGCTTGAGCCACATCGTGTAGACGACGGCATAGAAGAAGATGGTGAAGGCCAGGAACGCCGCGGCAAACCAGTTGGCGGCCAGCCCGAGCATCACCACGGCGAGGCCCGACAGGAACAGCCCGACGCCCAGCGCCTCGTCGCGCCCGACCCGCCCGGCCGGGATCGGCCGCTTGCGGGTGCGGTGCATCACCGCGTCGATGTCGGCGTCATACCACATGTTGAGCGCGCCCGACGCCCCGCCGCCCAGCGCGATGAACAGCACCGCGCAGAAGCCGATGAACGGATCGACGTGGACGGGGGCCACGAACAGCCCCACGAAGGCGGTGAACACCACCAGCGACATGACCCGTGGCTTGAGCAGAGCGACATAGTCGCCGAACTTGGCCTCGGGCGCGCCGGAGGCGGCCGTGGCGGGCGCCGCGGCGCCCTCGTATGCCCGAACGTCGGTCACCGGCTCAGTCGACCTGCGCCACGCGGACCGGCTGCGGGGGCAGCGCGGCGCCGGCGTCGGCGGCCATGGTGGTCTTGGCCTCGGCCATCCAGGCGTCATACTTCTCCTGGCTGACGGCCTTCACCACGATCGGCATGTAGGCGTGGTTGATCCCGCAGAGCTCCGAGCACTGGCCGAAGTAGATGCCTTCCTTGTCGGCCGAGAACCACAGCTGGGCGATCCGGCCCGGCACGGCGTCCTGCTTGACCGCGAAGGCGGGGACCGTCCACGAGTGGATCACGTCGGTCGCCGTCACCTGCATCAGCACGGTCTTGCCGACCGGCACCACCACGGCGTTGTCGGTGGCGAGCAGGTATTCGTCCTCGGCGTAGCCGTGGTCGGCGAGCTCCTCGCGCGCCAGCATCAGCGCGTCGAAGGCGATGGCGTCGTTGGGATATTCATAGGACCAGTACCACTGGTGCCCGATCGCCTTGATGACGAGATCGGGGTTGGCCGGCATCTCTTGCGAGCGGAACAGCGCGGGCAGCGAGAAGATGCCGATGGTCAGCAGGATCAGCACCGGGACGAGCGTCCACAGCACCTCGACCGGGGTGTTGTGGGTGAAACGCGCGGGCACCGGGTTGGCGCGGCGGTTGAACCGGACGATGCACCAGACGAGCAGGGCGCAGACGAAGATCGTGATCACGGTGATGATCATCAGCACGAAGTGGTCCAGCCACTGCTGGTCGTGCGCAAGCGGGCTCGACGCCGGCTGGAAGTTCATCCCGCCCGCGAGCGGCTTGCCGATCACCGGCAGGTCCCCCAGCACGTCCTGCGCCGCCGCCGTGCCGGCCATCGCGAGTTGCGCCGCGACTGCACCCGCGGCCGTCAGCGCCGCCGTGATCCGGCCCGTTGCCCAGTTTGCCATTCTTCGTTTCCCGTTCACTGTCCCTCGCCGCCCGCGCGGCCGCGTCCCCCGCCGCGTCTGCGGCCTCTGGTCGCAGCGCATCGGCAGTCCTGTCACAACCATATCTGCTTGCACCCGGCAAGCCTAGCTATCGACTCGGAACGAGAAAACCCTTACCTCCGTCGCCCGATGACCGCGCCCTTCGCCCCCTTCCATGACCTGCTCGATCCCGACCGCGCACTCGCCATCCTGCGCGAGGCGGTGGCGGGGGCCGACGACGGCGAACTGTTCCTCGAACGCGTCCGCGGCGAGGCGCTGGTCTACGACGACGGGCGGCTGCGCAACGCGGGCTACGACGCGAGCCAGGGGTTCGGCCTGCGCGCCGTGCGGGGCGAGGTCACGGGCTTCGCCCATTCCACCGAGATTTCGCTGGCCGCGCTGCAGGATGCCGCGGCGACCGCGCGCCTGGCCGTGGGTGCGGGCGGCCATGTGCTGAGCTCGGCGCCCGCCGGCCCCGGCCCCGCGCTCTATGCCGGGATCGACCCGGTCGAGGGAATCGCCTTCGCCGACCGTGTGGCGCTGCTGCGCGAGATCGACGCCTTTGCCCGCGACCTCGACCCGCGGGTGGTGCAGGTGTCGGCCTCGATGGCGTCCTCGCTGCAAGAGGTGGCGATCCTGCGCCCCGAGGGCGGGATCGTGACCGACATCCGGCCGATGGCGCGGCTGAACGTCTCGGTGATCCTCGAATCGAACACCCGGCGCGAGACCGGCACCGCCGGCGGCGGCGGGCGGCACGCGCTCGGCCTGCTGCTTGCGCCCGCGCACTGGCAGGGGCTCGTGCGCGAGGCGCTGCGGATTGCCGAGGTCAACCTGCGCTCGGTCCCCGCCCCGGCCGGGGTGATGGACGTGGTGCTGGGGCCGGGCTGGCCGGGGATCCTGCTGCACGAGGCGGTGGGCCACGGGCTCGAGGGCGACTTCAACCGCAAGGGCGCCTCGGCCTTTGCCGGGCTGATGGGCCAGCGGGTGGCGGCGCCCGGCGTGACCGTGGTCGACGACGGCACCCTGCCCGACCGCCGCGGCTCGATCACCGTCGACGACGAGGGGACGCCCCCGCAGCGCAACGTGCTGATCGAGGACGGAATCCTCGTCGGCTACCTGCAGGACCGGCAGAACGCCCGGCTGATGGGGGTCGCGCCCACCGGCAACGGCCGGCGCGAAAGCCACGCCCATGCGCCGATGCCGCGGATGACCAACACCATGATGGAGCCGGGGACCGATGACCCGGCGGCGATCGTGTCGGACCTCACGGACGGCATCTATGCGGTGGGCTTCGGCGGCGGGCAGGTGGACATCACCAACGGCAAGTTCGTGTTCTCCTGCACCGAGGCCTACCGCGTCCGCGGCGGCGAGGTGCAGGAACCGATTCGCGGCGCCACGCTGATCGGCGACGGGGCCACCGCGCTCAAGCACGTCCGCGCGATCGGCAACGACCTGGCGCTCGACCCCGGGGTCGGCAACTGCGGCAAGCAGGGCCAGTGGGTGCCGGTCGGCGTGGGCCAGCCGACGCTGCTGATCGGCGGGCTGACCGTGGGCGGCTCGGCGGCCTGACGCGGCGCGCGGGCGGATTTTTCGCGCCGGGCCGTGTGCCGCTAACCATCCGTTAACCCTTCCGTGCGATGAGTCCTCGCAGGATGAGGCGAGGCTCGGGATGGTTGTGCGATCGGTTTCCTTCGCTCCCCCCCACACCCCACCCACCACGAGGGAAGACGATCTCTCCGTGCTTCGCCTCATCCGCTCGCGCCGGGTCGGACCGGCAACCTTTCACCGGCTGATCGCCGACCACGGCAGCGCGGCCGCCGCGCTTGCCGCGCTGCCCGACATCGCCGCCGCCGCGGGGATTGAGGGCTACGCCCCCTGCCCAGAGGGCGTCGCCGCTGCCGAGATCACCGCCGGCCGCCGCCTCGGGGCCGAGCTGATCACCCTCGCTGACCCCCGCTACCCCCCGCTTTTGCGCGAGATTCCCGACGCCCCTCCCGCGCTCTGGGTGCAGGGCGAGGTCAGCGCGCTCGCCCGCCCGCTGATCGCGGTGGTGGGGGCGCGCAACGCCTCGTCGCTGGGGCTGCGGATGGCGCGCGGGCTGGCGCTGGCGCTCTCCGAGGCCGGGATCGGCGTCACCGCCGGCCTGGCGCGCGGCGTCGACACCGCCGCGCACGAGGCGAGCTGCGCCGCCGGCACCATCGCCGTGCTGGCCGGCGGCATCGACCGCATCTACCCGGCCGAGAACCGCGCCCTGGCCGAGCGCATCCGGGCCACCGGCTGCCTGATCTCTGAGCAGCCGCCGGGGCTCGAGCCGGTGGCGCGGCATTTCCCGACCCGGAACCGGATCGTCTCGGGCCTCTGCGCCGGCGTGGTGGTGGTCGAGGCCGCGCACCGCTCCGGCACCCTCATCACCGCGCGCTGCGCGGCCGAGCAGGGGCGCGAGGTGATGGCCGTCCCCGGCCACCCCCTCGACGCTCGCGCCGGCGGCTGCAACGCCCTGATCCGCGACGGCGCGACGCTGGTGCGCAGCGCGGAGGATGTGCTGGCCGCGGTGGGTTTTGAGGCGGGGGCGGGGCGGGGCGGGGTTGGCGGTGGTGCGGGTGGGGAGGATGCGGCCGGCGAGGGCTGTGGTGAGGGGGGACGGTCCCGTGAGGGCGGCGCTGGGGCGGGACAGTCCCGCGAGGGCGGCGCGTCGGCGGGCCGGTCCCGCTCGGCCCGTCCGTCAGGCCAACCCGCCGAGTCGGCCAAAGCGGCGCCGCGATCGGCTATATCGCAACCTACTGCGCGAAGCGCGAAAGGACATGATCACGCGGGCGAACCAAGCACTCAAGCCTCGGCGGCCGCGTACGGAGAGCCGAGCGCCGTCGATCGAGATGCGTCAGCAACGGGCGCGAGGGCGAGTAGGCCCCAGTCGCAATGGATGAGCACCCCGCCGCCGTTCAAGACCCCCCACCCCTCCGCTCTCGGCGGCGGGCCCCGCGAGATTGGCGAGGACTCTGAAACCACGCTGAAGGAGCGCCTCATCAACCTCCTCGGCCCATCGCCGACCGACGAGGACAGCCTCATCCGCTTGCTGTCCGTCCCCGCGGCCCGGCTGGCCCCCCTGCTACTCGAACTCGAGCTGGACGGTCGGCTGGTGCGCATGCCCGGCAGCCGAGTTGCCCTGCTCGACTGAGCCACGCTTCTGGTTGTCGGGGTCAGGGTTTGCCTAGCGGTAGATGCTCACCGGGATCGGTGCGCTCCACCGACGTTGGATCGCCCGTGTTGAGCCAGAAAGAGCTGGCCGGCCGGGAACCCGGGTCGCGGGACAGTCTGGGATAGGCGTGAGGGATAGGCGGTGGACGTGGGCGATAGCGGGGTGACGGTGTGGGGCTCTGAAGCAGGCCGTTGATAGGTATGCCCCTGCCATGGGCGAAAACAGGGCATCGATAATGCCGAAGCTGGCGGACACAGCCGCAACTGGCGGCCTCCACCACGGCGAAAGCGGTGGAGCCCATGCATCGGGCCAAGCCCTTCGAGAGCGAGCGAACAGCACGCCAAGCGACACCCTGTTCAGGATGGCGCGCGAGATGTCCCGCGCGCTCCCCGGCACCAGCAGCGTGCCGAACGGCGCCGCCGCCACCAGCGACATGACCGCGGTCTCGACCAGAAACCTGGCGGCATCCGGCAGTCCAGCAGAGCCCGCAACGGCTAGCGCCGCGACCAGCCGTTGCTGGAGCACCGCGTAGAGCGCGTCAAAGTGATGTAAGTCAGACCACACCACCGCCTAATGCAGAAATCTCGTTGGCCTCACCTACCCACTTCCTCTCGGGTCCCGTTCAGCGCACGAATCCGCTCGGAGCCCTGGTCTAAGCCGTGGCGCCGGCGGATCCAGCCCGCGATCGCCGCGGGCAGATTTGGCGTGCCGTCGGTCGGGGTATTTTGCCGCGCTCACTCACCGTCTCTGCCAGCTGTGGCGCGATGAAGTCGTGGACACCAACGACACGCACGGTTCTTGGTCAGATGGGCGCCGTCACCCGACCCGAGCTGGACCAGGTAAGGCACGGCGCCCCGCCCCTGCCTCGCAATACCCTCAACCAATCGACACCGACGGCGGCGCGGCGCTTGGCCACGTTCCGTCGGTCGTGTCCCTGTCGCGCGTCTTGTCCTGAGCGCTCCAACTCAGGCCGTCCGAAGCGCCCACGACGGGACGAAACGGATCGGGCGCGTCGAGGTCCGGGATCGGCAACTCAGCCGCGAGCACGGGGAGAACGCCGTCTGCGCCGTCAGGAACACCGCCTTGTCCGGCCCACCCCGCTTCCGCCGATTGCCCAAGCATCACGCTGAAAACGCCCCCAGCATCGGCAACCCAGTCGTCGGCATCGCCAGCGCCTGCGCCCTCTGCGGACCATCCCACACCGCCCCCGCTCTCCGCCCCGAAGGCAGCCGCCGGGCCGCCCGACAGGCCGATGCCCGCCCGGGACGCCTCGCTTCCGCCGTGCCCCTCCGCCCCCGCAGCACCCGCCCCCGCACCCGGCCGCACGTCGCCGTGGCGCAGGCGCAGCGCGTGGTGGCCGCCGAGGGCGCCGAGGCGGCCGCGGAAGACCACCTGACCTGCGGCGGTCTCGAGGGTCGCCTGTTCGAGCACCCCCGGCGGCAGCGCGATGCGGTCGCCGGGGCCGAGGGCGCGCAGCTCGCCAAGCGTGATCTGGCGGCGGCAGAGCACGCCGGTCAGCTCGATCGGGGCCTGCCGCACGGCCTCGGCCAGGGGGCCGCGGGCGGGGGCCGGCGGCGCGCTCGCCGTCGGAGCGTCCGCGGTGGGCGCGGGCGCAGTGGCGCGCGGCGGGGCGTGGGGCAGGATGAGCAGCAGCGTCCCGTCGCGCTCGCCCGCCTCGCCGGCGCGCAGGGTGACCGAGACGAGCCGATACGACGTCTCCTCCAGCATCAGCGCGAGGGGGCGGGGGTCGTCGAGGAAACGGGCGTAGCGGAACCCCGCGACGCCATCGAACCCCGGCTGGCCGGCCAGTTCGGCCTCGAGCTCGGCAAGACAGGCGCTGACGAAATCGGCGCAGATCGCCCCGTCGGTGCGGGTCGGGCGGCGGGCGACGGCGCGGCGGGCCGAGACGCGCCCCAGCGCCTGCATCTCGATCAACGAGGTCAGCAGCCCGCTGTCCATGGCCACCGCGCCGAGCCGGTCGCCCGGCCCCTCGACCACCGAGATCAGCGGCTGCTCGGGCAGCAACTCGGGGATCTCGGCCAACTCGGCATGGCCGGTCGTCACCTTGTCGAAGAACACCGCCAGCCCGTGGATGCGGTCAGCGGCGCGGGCGATGGCGGCGGCCACGGCGCGGTCCGGCGGGCGCGGCCCCGCGACGATCCGGGGCGGGTCGGCCTCGGGAGCGCTCGCCCCCTTGCCCCGCACGGCCCGGCGCGCGGCGAGGGCGCGCCGCAGCACCGATCCGCCGGGGGGCTGTCCCGCCGTCAAACTCTGCCCTGCCGCTGCCATGCCCTGCCCGAATCGCTGAGGTTCCGGGGTCAGACTGACAGGGAAACCTTGCCAAGCGGTTACCGCGGCCCAGCCCCGAGGGCAGAGGTTAGATCGCCAGCCCGTGCCGCCCGGCGAGATCGGTGAAGAACTGCCATGCCACCCGGCCCGAGCGGGCGCCGCGCGTCGCCTGCCACTCGATGGCCTCGGCGCGCAGCACCTCGGGGTCCACGGCCAGCCCGTAGGCGGCGCAATAGCCGTCGATCATCGCCAGGAACTCGTCCTGCCCGCAGGGATGGAATCCGAGCCACAGCCCGAAGCGATCCGAGAGCGACACCTTCTCCTCCACCGCCTCGCCGGGGTGGATGGCGCTCGCGCGCTCGTTGTCGATCATGTCGCGGGGCATCAGGTGGCGGCGGTTCGAGGTCGCATAGAGGACCACGTTCGGCGGGCGCCCGGCGAGGCCCCCGTCCAGCACCGCCTTGAGCGACTTGTACTGCGCGTCGTCGTGCGAGAACGACAGATCGTCGGCGAAGAGCAGGAAGCGGCGGTCGGACGCGCCCAGCATCCCGAGCAGCCGGCCGACCGAATCGAGATCATCGCGGGCGATCTCGACCAGCACCAGCGGCAGGCCCTGCGCCACGGCTTCGGCGTGCACCGCCTTGACGAGGCTCGATTTTCCCATCCCGCGCGCGCCCCACAGCAGCGCGTTGTTGGCGGCGTGGCCGCGGGCGAACTGCAAGGTGTTGGCGAGCAGCGTGTCGCGGGCCCGGTCGATCGCCACGAGCTGGTCGAGCGGCACCCGGTTCACCCGCGCGACCGGCTCGAGCCGGTCGGGGGCGGTGTGCCAGACATAGGCGTCGGCCTCGGCGAAGCTCGGCGGCGGGGCGGGCGGCGGGGCGAGCCGGTCGAGCGCGTCGGCAATCCGCTCGAGCGCGGGATCAGTCGTCATCCTCGACCCACAACCCTTCGGCGCGCAGCTCGGCCTCGCGCCTCGTCTCGATCCGCTTCACGAGCTGGATGGCGACCTCGTAAAGCCCGTAGATCACCGTGAAGAGCACGATCTGGCTGACCACGTCGGGCGGCGTCACCATCGCGGCAAGGACGAGGATCGTCACCACCGCATAGCGACGCATCGCGCCCAGACCGGCCGCAGAGACCAGCCCCGCCTTGCCCATCAGCGTCAGCGCCACGGGCAGCTGGAACGACAGACCGAAGGCGAGGATGAACTTGGTGGTCAGCGACAGGTATTCGCTGATCGAGCCCTGGAACACGATCCCGGCCATCTTGGGATCGGCCGGCACCGGCACCTTGGGGTCGTCGGGCAGGCGCAGCGGTCCGCTCTGGAACCCGAGGAAGAAGTCGAAGGCCCAGGGCAGGATGATGAAATACGCAAACGACGCGCCCAGCACGAACATGATCGGCGAGGCGATCAGGAACGGCAGGAACGCCTGCTTCTCGGACCGATAGAGCCCCGGCGCGATGAAGCGCCACAGCTGGTAGGCGATCACCGGGAAGGCGAGGATGAAGCCGCCGAACATGGCGATCTGCATGGCGAGGAAGAAGCCTTCCTGCACCTTGAGCATGATCAGCCCGCACTCCTGCCCGCGCTTGGCCAGCGCGCCGCAGATCGGCTGGGTCAGGAAGTTGAAGACCGGCTGCCAGATGAAATAGCACAGGATCGCGGCCACGACGAAGGCCAGGACCGACCAGATCAGGCGGGTGCGCAGTTCGGCCAGATGCTCGATCAGCGGGGCCGAGCTGTCGTCGATCTCGTCGGGGCGTTGGGCCAAAGGTCAGCTCCGGTCGCTGCGGCGCACGGCGTGAAGCCGGCGCGCGCCGGGCTGGTGTGCGGGTTCGGGGGCGCCCGAGGCGGCCGAGGCGGTCGCCACGGCCGACGGCGCCGGAGGGGCATCGGGTGCGGGATCGGGCAGGCCGAGGCCGAGGCCCGAGACGGTGCTGCCGGGCGCGGCGCTGGCCGGGCGCGGGGAGCCCGTTGCGGAGGACGCGGAGGGGGTCGCGGACGTCGCCGGGCTGGCCGAAGTCGCGGCAGATGCCGAGGCAGCCGAGGTCGAAGTCGTCGCAGCCGGAGCCGCAGGGGGGGGCGCGGCCGGGTCAGGTACCGCCGAGGTGGCGTCGCGCACCGGCTCGAGCGGGTCCCATTTCTCGAACTTGTCCGCGGCGCGGGTCAGCGCGTCCAGACCCAGACCGCGCGGCGAGGCCATCTTCTTGAGGTCGGATATCTCGCGCGTCGCCTCGTGGATGCCCGAGGCCTTGGCCGCGTCCTCCATCGCCGACGAGAACTCGCGCGCCATGCCACGGGCGCGGGCCGTGATGCGCCCGAGCGAGTGGAACATCACCGGCAGGTCCTTGGGACCGATCACGATCAGCGCCACGACGCCGATCAGCAGCAGTTCGGTCCAGCCAACGTCCAACATGATGCGAACCCAGCCCCGGTCGGCGCGGCCGACCCGCTTTTGCGTGCAGTTACAGGCGGTCGGCGTCGCGCGGCGTCACGTCGCGCAGCTCGGCGGCGCGGCGGGCGCGGGCGGCATCGGCTTCGGCCTGGATGCGGTCGGCTTCGGCGCGGGCCTTGGCGGCGGCGGCCTCGAGATCGTCGGCGCTGCGGTCGGCGCGGATCGCGGCGCGGTCGGTGGCGGTGTCCACGGTGCGCTCGACCTCGTCGGCGCCGTCACGGACCCCGCGTTTGAAGGCGGTGATGCCCTTGCCGACCTCGCCCATCAGCGAGGAAACCTTGCCCCGGCCGAACAGGACCAGGACGACGATGGCGATCAGCAGAAGCGCCATGGGGGAAGGTGCGTGCATCGTCTCTCTCCGGTTTAGTCGGGCGTGGGCCCGCTGCGGCGCGCGCGGCCGCTCTTGCGGATATAAGCGGACGGGACGGCGTCCGAAAGGTCTGAATCGCCCCGCAGGCCTCAACGCTGGGTGAGCGGAGGGGGCCGCTTGCCGGGGGTCCGCCCCCGGCAAGCGGCGCGGAACGCTGGCAAAACCGGGGCGCAGACCCCAGATTGGCTGCACGGCGCGCCGCGCCCCGTCCCGCCCCTTTCCGCCCCGTGTCCTGCCGCGAGTTGCCCGATGAGCCCCGACCTCGCCCGCTTCGCCTATCTCGCGCTGCTGCTCGTCGCGGTCGGCGGTTTCCTGTTCGTCGAGTTCCGCCGCGATGCGGGCAGCACCTCGCGCGGGATCCTTGCCTGGGGGCTGATCTTCGTCGGCCTGATCGCCGCCGCCGGGCTCTGGGACGACATAAGCCGCGACGTGATGCCGCGGCAGGAGGTGCTGGACGGCGGGCGGATCGAGGTGCCGCTCGGCAGCGACGGGCATTTCCACCTGACCGCCGAGATCAACGGCGCCCCGGTGCGCTTCGTCGTGGACACCGGCGCCTCGTCCCTGGCGCTGAGCCTGCGCGACGCGGGGCGCGCCGGGATCGACGCCGACCGGCTGGCCTTTGCGGGGCAGGCGCAGACGGCGAACGGCATCGTGCCCACGGCGACGGTGCGGCTTGAGAGCGTGCGGATCGGCGAGATCGAGGATCACGGCGTGACCGCGATGGTGATCGGCGGCGAGATCGACCGCTCGCTGATGGGCATGGACTATCTGCGGCGCTTCGCTCGCGTCGGGTTCGAGGGCGACAGGCTGGTGCTCGAGCGCTGAGCGGGCGTGGCCGCTCGCGGCGCAGGCCGGCGGGGTTGGACCCCGAGCTGGCCGTGGGACCGGCTCACGGCGGGATCGGCGGGGATCTGAATGAGCATCCGGCGTTCGCAGGCGTCGAGCCGCGAAAGGATCACCGCCTCCGCCTCGCCCCGCGCCTTGGCCTTGCGCCAGATGCGCAGGCACGAGGCGGGCGACCACGGCAGCACCGCCTCCGCAAGCCAGCGCCGCAGCGCCGCGGGCAGCGCATCATAGTGGCGCATCGCATCGGCAGCGCGGTGGCGGCCGCGGAACGGGGTCTGGCCGAGGTTGGATCGGGGCGGCGGCATGGCGTCGGTCGTTTCGTGATAGTATAACATATCACACAGCGATCAGACGCGGTCCACCCTCTCCTGCAAGTCACCGATGGGTTCACCGCCGCTCCGTCCCCTGCCCGGCCCGCCAGCACAAACGCCCCGCCCGAGCCTCAGCGCTTGCGCGCCCAGCGGCCGTCCTCCTCGGACCAGTATTCCGCCGCGACCCCGGCCCCGGTCAGGGCCCGCCACTGGCCCCGCGCCTGCTCAAGCGCGGCCGGATCGTTGCCGTCGAAGACGATGCACACCCGTTCGGCCGGGCCGCACTCCGCCGCCTCGACCGCCGCCCCGTCGAGCGCGATCAGGCAGGCCGCCCCCGCGGACGCCCCGCCCGCCACCGTCAGCAGCACCGGCTGCAGCGCGTCGTGCGGCCCGCCGGCGAGCCCGTGCGGCAGGAACCCCTCGCCCTGCCACAGCGCCTCGTCCAGCCGCGCCATGCGGCCCGCGTCGGTGCCGCGCAGCTCGACCCGCCAGCCCGCCGCCCGCGACTTGCCGATCAGCACCGGCAGAAGCTGCTCGGCGGCCGAGCGGGTCAGGTGATAGAAGAGCGCGCTGCCCACCCGGTCACTTCGCCTCGAAGCGGTCCCGCACCAGCCGGTCGAGCGTCATCACCCCCCACCCCGTCGCGCCCTTGGGCGCCAGCGGAGTCTCGCCCGGCGGCAGCGCCACCCCGGCGATGTCGAGATGCGCCCACGGCATCCCCTTGCGGATGAACCGCTGCAGGAACTGCGCCGCGGTGATCGACCCCGCCGGGCGGCCGCCGGTGTTCTTGATGTCGGCCAGCCGCGACTTGATCAGCTCGTCATAGGCCGGCGACAGCGGCAGCCGCCACAGCCCCTCGCCCTCGGCCCCGGCGGCGGCCAGCAGGTCCGCGGCCAGCCCGTCGTCGTTGGAAAAGAGCCCGGCGTTCTCGTGCCCCAGCGCGATGATGACCGCGCCGGTCAGGGTGGCGAGGTTCACGACCGCCGCGGGGGCGAACCGCTCCTGCGCGTACCAGAGCACGTCGGCGAGCACGAGCCGGCCCTCGGCGTCGGTGTTGATGACCTCGATCGTGTCACCCTTCATCGAGCGCACGATGTCGCCCGGCCGCTGGGCGCGGCCGTCGGGCATGTTCTCGACCAGCCCGACGAGGCCGACGACATTGGCCTTGGCCCGGCGCAGCGCGAGGGTGCGCATCACCCCCGCGACGACGCCCGCGCCGCCCATGTCCATCGTCATTTCCTCCATCCCCTGCGCGGGCTTGATCGAGATGCCGCCGGTGTCGAAGACGACGCCCTTGCCGACCAGCGCCAGCGGCGCGGCCTCGCCGCCGCCCTGCCAGCGCATCACCACGACCTTCGAGGGGCTTTCGGACCCCTGCCCCACCCCGAGCAGCGCCCGCATCCCGAGTTCGGCGAGCTGGTCCTCGTCGAGCACCTCGACCTCGAGCCCGAGTTCGCGCATGGCGAGCAGGCGGTCGGCGAAGTCGCTGGTGGTCAGCACGTTGGCCGGTTCGTTGACGAGATCGCGGGTGAAGAACACCCCTTCGGCCAGCGCCGCGCCATCGGCGGCGGCGCGGGCCGCGGCCTCGGGGTCGTCGCAGAGCAGGGTGACGCGGGCCTTGTCCGGCTCGGGCGCCGGGGCCGGGTCGGCGGGGGCTGCAGGCGCGGGCGCATCGGCGCCACCGTCGGCCAGGCGCGCGTCCTCCGCGGCGCCGTGGGTCACCGACTGCGGGATCTCGGCCGGGGCGTCGGCCGCGGCCGCGCCCTTGCGCCCGGCCTTGCCGCCGGGTTTCGGCGCGTCGGTCGCGGAGTCGTCCTCACGCGCCGGGCGCGACTTGTAGACCGAGAAATCATAGCCCCTGAGCGCGATCCCGAGCGCGAGGTCGGCGATCCGGTCTTGCCCGGAGGCGAGACCCGTGGCGACCACCGTGACCTCGCCCTTGCCCATCCGCGCGCCGATCGCGGCGCCCGCCTTGCGGGCCGTCGCCGCGTCGGCCTTGCGCGGCAGGTGCACGAGCTGCACCGCGTCGGCCTCCATCCCGGCCGGGAAGGCAAGGTCCATCGCCGCGCCCGGCTTGACCTCGGACCAGGCCTTCGACCCGAGCGCCCGGGCGATCCCGCGCCGCAGCGCCGGGGCGAGGCCCTTGGGCGGCTGGCCGCGCTCGTCCACGAGCAGGACGACCCGTCCGCCGCGGGTGGAGAGATCGGCCCCGGCGGCCGGCATGAAGCGGATTTCGACGGGATGGGTCATCACGGACAGGCCTTCGATTGGGGAGCGCGGGCGAGCCTAGCCCCGCGCCGGGCGGTTGGCCAGAGCCGGCGGGTGCCCGCCCCCCCGGCCGCCATCCGCCCATCCTGCACCAACGGCTTTCCCGGCCCGGCACGCGGCTGTATCACCCAACCGAGCCCTTTCCCCCCACGGAGCCCGGATGCCCCGGATCGACCGCTATATCCTCACGCAATACCTGACGCAGTTCGGGTTCTTCGCGCTGGTGCTGGTGTCGGTCTACTGGATCAACCGGGCCGTGCAGCTTTTCGAGCAGCTGATCCAGGACGGCCAGACCGCGCTGGTGGTGCTCGAGTTCACCGCCCTCACCCTGCCGCTCGCGATCGCGTTGGTGCTGCCGGTCGCGGCGTTCGCGGCGACGGCCTACGGGACCAACCGGCTCGCCTCGGAATCCGAGCTGACGGCGATGCAGGCGGCGGGGCTCTCGCCCTGGCGGCTGGCGCGGCCGGTGCTGGTGTTCGGCCTGCTCGTTGGGCTGATGGTCGCCGTGCTCGCGCACGCGCTGGTGCCGCTGGCACGGGCGCGGCTGGCCGAGCGGCAGGCCGAGGTGGCCGAGAACGTCTCGGCGCGGTTCCTCAAGCCCGGGGCCTTCCAGTATCCGGCCGATGGGGTCACGCTCTTCATCGGCGACATCGCCGAGGACGGGCGGCTGATCGACCTGTTTCTCGAGGATGCGAGCGATCCGTCCCAGCACTCGATCTATACCGCCGAAGAGGCGCTGGTGGTCCGCACCGACGCCGGGCCGCGGCTGGTGATGTCGCGGGGCATGGTCCAGACGCTCCGGCAGGCGGACGGGGGCGCGCCGCGGCTTTCGGCCACGCGGTTTGCCGACCTGACCTATGACGTCGGCAGCTTCTTCGCCGCCGATGCCCGCAAGGCCCGCGACCTGCGGACCTATTCCACCCTGCGGCTGCTCATGCCCGACGCCGCCCTGCTCGAGGCGACGGGCGCCACCGCCCCCCGCGCCCGCGCCGAGGGGCACGAGCGGCTGGCCCAGCCGCTGATGGCGCCGGTGGCGGCGATGCTGGGGTTCTCGATGCTGCTGATCGGCGGGTATTCGCGCTTCGGGGTCTGGCGGCAGGTGCTCTGGGCGGTGCTGGCGCTGCTGGCCGTGCAGGCGCTGGCGACGGCGGCCGCCAGCCGCACCGCCGAGGCGCCGGGCAACTGGCCGCTGCTCTACCTCGCGCCGCTCGCCGGGGCGCTGGTCGCCGCCGGCGCGTTGTGGAGCGCGGGGCGCCCGAGGCGCATCAAGGCGCCCGCCCTGCCCCCGGCCCCGCCGCCCCTCGCCCAGCCGGGGGCCGCGCCATGATCCTGCAGCGCTACCTCGCCCGCCGATTCCTGCGCCAGTTCCTCGTCGTGGCCGGTGCCTTCGTGGCCATCCTGTTCCTCATCGACCTGATCGAGGAGATCCGCCGCTTCAGCCCCGCCGGCGCCGGGCTCCGCCGGGTCGCGGGGCTGGCCGGGCTGAACATCGTGGCGAGCGTCTATGCGATCCTGCCGCTCATCACCCTGCTGGCGGCCATCGCGCTGTTTCTCGGCCTCTCGCGCAGTTCCGAGCTGGTGGCGATCCGCGCCGCCGGACGCTCGGGCCTCAGGATCGTCGCCGCGCCGGTGGTGACGGCGCTGCTGCTCGGCGCGCTGCTCGTCGCGGTGCTGAACCCGATCGTGGCGGGCACGACCAAGCGCTATGACCAGGCCGCGGCCCGGGTTGCGGGGGCGGCCACCCAGACCGTGTCGCTGGGCAAGGGGGCGGTGTGGCTTCGTCAGGGGGTGCCGGCGCGGACCGCGGGCGCGGGTGAGCGCGGGGGCCAGATCGTCATCCGCGCCGGGCGCGCGAGCCCGGACGCCACGACGCTTTATGACGCGACCTTCCTCGTCTTCGACGCCGAGACCGGGCCGGTCCGCCGCATCGCCGCCCAGTCGGCGCGGCTGTCGCAGGGGGCGTGGGTGCTGGCCGGGGTCAAGGAATGGCCGCTCGGGGCGGCCAACCCCGAGGCCGGGGCGCAGGTGCTGCCGGGGCTGACGCTGCCCACCGACCTGACCGCGGCGCGCATCCGCGACGGCTTCGGCGCACCCGACTCGGTGCCGGTCTGGCAGCTGCCGGCCTTCATCGCCGGGCTCGAGCGGGCGGGCTTTTCCGCCCTGCGCCACCGGGTCTGGTTCACGACCGAGCTGGCGCGGCCGTTCCTGATGGCGGCGATGGTGATGCTGGCCGCCGTCTTCACCATGCGGCCGATGCGCGGGCGCCGCGCCGGAGTCTTGGTGCTCGGCGCCTTTGCCGCGGGCGTCGGGCTGTTCTTCCTGCGCAATCTCGCGCAGGTTCTGGGCGAGGCCGGCAACGCCCCCCCGGTGTTCGCCGCCTTCGCCCCGCCGCTGATCGCGGCGCTTCTGGCGCTGGCCGCGCTGCTGAGGCTCGAGGACGGATGACCCATCGCAGCGCACCCTCAAGCCCTTTGGCAGTCAGCGCCGCCCTCGTCGCGCTGGCGCTGCCGCTGGCCCTGCCGCCCGCCCCGGCCGCGGCGCAGGCGGCCGCCACCCAACCCGCGGCCGCCCAGCCCGCCGCCGGGCAGCCCTGGTGGAAACCCTGGGCGGGCTTCACCGACGGCCAGCGCGCCCGCCCGGCGCTCGCCCCCGGCGCGGGCACGGCCGAGACCCGCGCCGACGGGACCACCACGACCGACGTGCCCCGGGTCGTGTTGACGCCGTCCCGCCCGCCCGCCCGCGACCCCGCCGGGGGGATTTCGCCCGAGCCGGACGGCGCGGCCACGCTGCTCGCCGATCACGTCGAGCTGTCGGGCGACCGCATCCTCACCGCCTCGGGTGGGGTGGTGGTGTGGTTCGAGGGCGCGCGGCTGGTGGCCGAGCGGGTGATCTATGACGGCCGCGCCGGCACGATGACCATCGAGGGGCCGATCCACCTGACCGAGCCGGGCAACGCCGGCACCCCGGACGAGGCGGTGCTGGTCGCGGATTCGGCGCAGCTGGACGAGGGGCTGCGCGACGGGCTTCTGCGCGGCGCGCGGCTGGTGCTGGCGCGCGAGCTGCAGCTCGCCGCCGCCGAGGTGCAGCGCACCGGCAACGGCCGGATGACGACGCTGACCCACGTCGTCGCCTCGTCCTGCCAGGTCTGCGCCTCGGACCCGACGCCCCTGTGGGAGATCCGCGCCCGCCGCATCACCCACGATGCCGAAACCCGGATGCTGCACTTCGAGCGGCCGCAGTTCCGCGCCTTCGGCCTGCCGGTCGGCACGCTGCCCGCGATGTCCGCCCCCGATCCGACCGTCGAGCGGATGACCGGCTTCCTGCAGCCGCGGTTCCGCACCACCTCGGGGCTCGGATTCGGGGTGATGCTGCCCTACTTCATTACCCTCGGCGACAGCGCCGATTTGACCGTGACGCCCTATGTCTCGGCCAGCCGCACCACCACGCTGGGGCTGCGCTACCGCCAGGCCTTCACCAACGGCGCGACCGAGTGGACCGGCGCGATCAGCCGCGACGACATCGAGGACGGCACCCGCGGCTATCTGTTCGGCGCGGCCCGCTTCGCGCTGCCGCGCGGCTACCGGCTGGGGGTGCAGGTGCAGACGGCCTCGGACCGCGGCTACCTGCTCGACTACGGGGTGAGCGACGCCGACCGGCTGTGGAGCGGGGTGACGCTCGACCGCATCGCCCGCGACCGGATGGTGACCGGCCGGGTCGGGCACTACCAGACCCTGCGCGAGGGCGAGCGCGCCTCGACCTCGCCCAGCCTCGTCGCGGACGCGCTGTGGGAACGGCGCTACGCGGCCTTCGGCGGCGAGGCGGGGTTGCAGTTCTCGGTCCATGCCCACCGGCGCAGCTCGGACGACAACATCCTTGGCCGCGACATCGCCCGCGGCTCGGCGCGGCTCGACTGGCAGCGCAACTGGCTGCTGCCGGGGGGCGTGGTGGCGGCGGCGCAGACGCGGCTGGACGCGGACGTCTATCGGATCGGCGACGACGACCGCTTCGACCGCACCGCCGCCCGCGCCATCCCCGCGGCCGCGGTCGAGCTGCGCTGGCCGCTGGTCGCCCGCCAGGGCGCCGCCACCCACCTGCTCGAGCCGGTGGCCCAGATCGCCTGGTCGCCCCGGCTCGAGGACGAGGACGTGGTGCCGAACGAGGATTCGCGGCTGATCGAGTTCGACGAGGGCAACCTCTACATGCTCGACCGCCTGCCCGGCCGCGATTCGGTCGAGGGCGGGCTGCGCGCCAACCTCGGCCTGCGCTGGACCCGGATCGATCCCACCGGCTGGTCGCTCGGGGTGACGGCCGGGCGGGTGCTGCGCGACCGCCCGGACCCCGCCTTCGCCCGCGGCGGCGCGGTGCTGGCGGGCAAGCGCTCGGACTGGCTGCTGGCCGCGACCTACAGCGACGCGGGCGGGCTCGCCATCGCCAACCGGGCGCTCTTCGACGACGATTTCGACATCAACCGCAACGAGTTGCGGCTGGGCTGGCTGCGCCCCGGCTTTCAGCTTTCGGCGGGCTACCTGTGGATCGATTCGCAGACCATCGAGGGGCTTTCGGCGGACGTCTCGGAACTGTCGGCCACGACCGGCTGGCAGCTCGCCCCCGGCTGGTGGGCCAGCGCCGAGACCCGCTATGACTTTGCCGCCGACCGGGCGCAGCGCGCCGACCTGGGGCTGACCTACCGCAACGAATGCGTGAGCGTCGATCTTTCCGTCTCGCGCCGCTTCACCGCATCGGACAGTCTGCGCCCGGACACCGATCTCGGGCTTTCGGTGCGGCTGGGCGGCTTCGGCCGGCGGCCGGACGATCTGCCGGGAACGGTGGCGCGGCGCGCCTGCGTAAGGTAGCGTGGCGCGCATGACGCAGATGAGGACGACGATGCGGCGGATCTTTCACGCGACCCTGACGGCCGGTTTCCTCGGCAGCACCGCGCTGGGGGCGGCGGTGGTCACCGCCACGCTCGGCCTAGGCTGCGCCCTGATGCTGCCGCGGGGCGCCGAGGCCGGACCCTTCGCGCCGGTCGTCTATGTCAACAACGCCGCGGTCACGCAGTACGAGCTCGACCAGCGCATCCGCTTCATGCAGGTGCTGCGCGCGCCCGGCGCGGACCGCGAGAGCGCGCTCAAGGCGCTGATCGAGGACCGCCTCAAGCTCGAAGCCGCGCGCCAGATCGGGATCGCGGTCAGCGACCAGGGGCTCGAGCAGGGGCTCGCCGATTTCGCCGGCCGCGCCAACATGGACGTGGGCCAGTTCACCGAGGCGCTGGCCCGCGACGGGGTGGACCGGCAGGCCTACCGCGACTTCGTCAAGGCCGGCGTCGCCTGGCGCGAGGTGGTGCGCCAGCGGGTCGTGCCGCGGGTGCAGGTGACCGACCGCGAGGTCGAGCAGGCGATGAAGCGCGACATCGAGACCCCGATCACCACCGCCGTGCTGCTGTCCGAGCTGGTCATGCCCGCCCCCCCGGGGCAGGAGGCCGCGGTGCTGGCCCGCGGGCGCCAGCTCTCCGAGACGATCACCACCGAGGGCGCCTTTGCCGCCGCCGCGCGGCGCTATTCCGCGGTGCCGACCGCGCCCCGCGGCGGGCGGCTTGAGTGGACGCCGCTCGCCGACCTTGCGCCGGGGCTGCGGCAGATCATCGAGGGGATGCGCCCGAACTCGATCAGCCAGCCGCTGACCGTGCCGGGGGCGGTGGTGCTGTTCTACCTGCGCGACACCCGCGGGCGGCTGCGCGCGGGCGCGACCGACCAGACGGTGGAATATGTGACGCTCGCCGTGCCCTCGGCGGCGGACGGGGCGCAGGTGCTGGCCCGCGCCGACAGCTGCGGCAAGGTCTTTGTCGAGGCGAACCGCTATGCCGGCGACGTGATCTCGCAGCAGACCATGCCGCTGTCGGCGGTGCCGCTGGACATCGCCCAGCGCCTCGCCTCGCTCGACCCCAACGAGGGGACGGTCATCGACTATGGCGCCGGCGCGCGGGTGGTGATGCTGTGCCGGCGCACCCCGACGCTGGCCGATGAGCCCGTGACGGCGTTCGAGAGCCTGCCCGGCCTGCCGCAGCCGGCGCGCCGGCCGGACCCGGTGCCGGGGGCTGCGGGCCAGCCTGGTGCCGCCGGGGCCACCGCCGCGGGCGGCAGCGCCGAGGCTGCGGCCAACACCGACCGCGCCGCGACGCCCGCCGCGGCCGAGGCGCCCAACGCCGCCAACGCCGCGACCGACGCCGCCGCCGCGGCGGGGCTCGCCAGCGCCGATCCGCCGCTGCAAAGCCGGGCGCAGGTGCGCGAGGCGATCTTCAACCGCAAGATCAACGCCGCCGCCGACGCCTATCTGGCCGAGCTGCGCGCCGACGCCGTGATCCGCAAGCCGTGACGTCCGGCGACACGGGGCGCGCGGCGCCGCTGATCCTGACCTGTGGCGAGCCCGCCGGGATTGGCCCCGAGCTGGCCCCGCGGGCGCTGGCGGCCGGGGTGCCCCTCGTCTGGATGGGCGACCCGCGGCACCTGCCTGCCGGCACCGACTTCGCCGAGGTCGCGGACCCGGCCGACCCGGTGCCCCCCGGCACCCTGCCGGTGCTCCGCCACGATTTTTCCGCGCCCGCGACGCCGGGCACGCCCGACCCCGCCAACGCGCAAGGGGTGATCGACGTGATCGCCCGCGCCGTCGCGCTGGCGATGGCGGGCCGGGCGGCGGGCGTGGTGACGCTGCCGATCTCCAAGGCCGCGCTCAAGACCGGGGCGGGCTTCGCCTTTCCGGGCCACACCGAGTTCCTCGCCCATCTCGCGGGCGGGGCCGAGGTGGTGATGATGCTCGCGTCGACCACCGTCGAGCCGCCCTGCCGGGTGGTGCCGGCGACGATCCACATCGCGCTGGGGGAGGTGCCGGCGGCGCTGACGCCCGCGCTGCTCGAGCGGACGATCCGGATCACCCGCGCGGGGTTGATCCGGGATTTCGGCATCCCCGAGCCGCGGATCGCGGTGGCGGGGCTGAACCCGCACGCCGGCGAAGGCGGCGCGATGGGCTGCGAGGAGCGCGACTGGATCGCCCCGCTCTGCGCGCGGCTGCGGGCCGAGGGCCTCGCCGTGTCGGGCCCACACCCCGCCGACACGATGTTCCACGCCCCGGCGCGGGCGCGCTATGACGCGGCGGTGACGGCCTATCACGACCAGGGGCTGATCCCGATCAAGACGCTCGATTTCGCCGGCGGGGTCAATGTCACGCTGGGGCTGCCGTTCGTGCGGACATCGCCCGATCACGGCACCGCCTTCGACATCGCCGGGCGGGGGCTCGCGGACCCGGCCTCGACCATCGCCGCGCTGCGGATGGCGTGGGACATGGCCGAGGCGCGCCGGTGAGCCGCCGGGCGTGTGTCAGGCGCCGGACCGGGGGTTTCACACCCCCGGACCCCCGTGGGATATTTGTGCAAGGAAGAACGGGGCTGCGGGGCCGTCCGGCATGAGCGCGATCGACGGCTTGCCCCCCTTACGTGAGGTGATCGCGCGCCACGACCTGCGGGCGAAGAAGCAGCTCGGGCAGAACTTTCTGCTCGACCTCAACCTGACGGCGCGGATCGCGCGGGCGGCGGGCGACCTGACCCAGTGCGACGTGCTCGAGGTCGGGCCGGGGCCGGGCGGGCTGACCCGCGGGCTCTTGGCAGAGGGCGCGCGCCACGTGCTCGCCATCGAGAAGGACGCCCGCGCGATCCCCGCGCTCGAGGAGATCGCCGCCGCCTATCCGGGCCGGCTGACGATCATCCATGGCGACGCGCTGGAGGTCGATCCGCTGGCGCATCTGACCCCGCCGATCCGCATCGCCGCGAACCTGCCCTATAACATCGGGACCGAGCTGCTGGTCGGCTGGCTGACCCCGCCCGAGTGGCCGCCGTTCTGGCAGTCGCTGACGCTGATGTTCCAGAAGGAGGTCGCGCAGCGCATCGTCGCAAAACCGGGCAGCAAGGACTATGGCCGGCTGGCGCTGTTGGCGCAGTGGCGCTGCGACGTGCGGATCGTGCTGAGCCTGCCGCCGCAGGCCTTCGTGCCGGCGCCCAAGGTCGAATCGTCGGTGGTGCAGCTCACGGCCCTGTCCGCGCCGCGCTATCCGGCCGACGCGCGGGTCCTGTCCGAGGTGAGCTTTGCGGCCTTCAACCAGCGCCGCAAGATGCTGCGCGCGGCGCTGCGGGGGCTGCATCCCGACATCGAGGCGCTGCTCGAACAGGCGGGGATCGCGCCGACCGCGCGGGCCGAAGAGATCGACCTCGCGCGGTTCTGCGCCCTGGCGCGGGCGCTCGCGGCGGCGCGGGCGGGCTGAGGGCCCAAGGCCCCGCCCGCCCCTGTCACGCTTGGCTCCTTACTCCTCGGCGGGGGCCGGGGTTTCGCTGGCCGCCTCGCCGCGCTTGCGGGCCGTGGTGCGGCGCGGGGCCGCGGTGGTCGTGCGGCGGCGCGGGCGCGGGGCGTCGGCGGGCGCCTCGGCCGCGGGGGCCGCGTCGGCAGCCTCGTCGGCAGCCAGCGGGGCGTCGGCAGTAGCCGGCGCCGGGAGGTCGGCGGGGGGCGCGGTGTCGGTCGCCGCCCGCTGCTCGGGGGTTTCGACCGGACCGGCGGCGTCATCGACGCTCACCGCCTCGGGGATCCCGGCGCGGCCGGCGCGAAGGAAGTCGGGCAGCCCGTCATCGCCCTCGGCCCCGAACCCCGGTGCGGTGTCGGTCTCCGGCTCGCGCGGGGCGCGCTCGCGGCGGTTGTCGTCGCGGCGATCCTCGCGGCGCGGCTCGTCACGGCGGTTCTCGTCACGGCGGGACTCGTCGCGGCGGTTGTCCTGACGGTCGTCGCGGCGGTTGTCGTCGCGCCGGTTGTCCTGACGGTTGTCGCGGTTGTCGGCGCGGTTGTCCTGCCGGTTGTCGCGGTTGTCCTGCCGGTTGTCGCGGTTGTCGCGGTTGTCCTGCCGGCTCTCGCCCCGCCACTCGTTGCCGTTGGTGCGCTCGTCGCGGTCCTCGCCGGACGGGCCGCCCTGCTGGCCGCCGCCGAACTGGGCCTGGCGCTCGGCCTGCTCGCGCTGCGCCTCGCCCAGCATCCGCGTGTAGTGCTCGGCGTGCTGGAAGAAGCTCTGCTCGGCGACGCGGTCGCCGGACAGCTGTGCGTCACGGGCCAGCGCGAGGTATTTCTCGATGATCTGCTGGGGGGTGCCGCGCACCTTGCCCTCGGGGCCGGAGCTGTCGAACACGCGGTTCACGACATTGCCCAGCGAGCGCTGGTTGCGGGACTTGTTGCGCGAACGGGACTTGGAAGATCTCATCGTGCCAATTTTGACTGGTCCGGCGCGGGCAGCGCCTGGATGCGGTTGGGGTCTGATCCTGCGGATCGGCCGGGACCACCTGCCCGGCGCTTCGCGGAAATCTCCGGCAACGGAACGTGTGCGGGATGACCCGTGCGGGGCGTCATGCCCTCGTCACCGGGCCGCTAAACCACGCCGCCCGCGTCATGGCAAGCGGGAATCGCGCGGCGGCGCGATCAATTCCCCGCGGGCGGGGCGAGGCGCCCCAGCACCACCCGGTCACGCCCGTCGAGGTCGGGGCGCACCGTGACCTCGGTCAGCCCCGCCGCGGTGAAGAGCGCCGCGACCGCAGCCCCCTGGGTCGGGCCGATCTCGACCGCGAGCCAGCCGCCGGGGGCGAGATGCGCCCCGGCCCCTGCCGCGATGGCGCGATAGGCGGAAAGGCCGTCGCCCTCGTCGGTGAGCGCCATGCGCGGCTCGTGGTCGCGCACCTCGGGGGAGAGGCCCTCCATCTCGGCGGCCGCGATATAGGGCGGGTTCGAGACGATCAGCTCGAAGCGCCCGGTGACGGCGGCGAGCCAGTCCGAGACGGCGAACTCGGCCGCGATCCCCAGCCGCTCGGCGTTGCCCCGCGCCACCGCGAGCGCCGCGGGCGAGAGGTCCACGCCCAGCCCGCGCGTCCCCGGCCGTTCCGCCAGCAGCGACAGCAGGATCGCCCCGGTCCCGGTCCCGAGGTCGAGCACGGTGCGCCACGGCAAGGTGAGCGCCGCGGCGACCAGCGTCTCGGTCTCGGGGCGCGGGTCGAGCGTGTCGGGGGTGACGGTGAAGCTGTGGCGCCAGAAGGGCCGCTGGCCGGTGATCTGGGCGACGGGCTGGCGGGCGGCGCGGGCGGCGATCGCGGCCTCGAAGCGGGCCGCGACCTCGGGGGGCAGCGGGCGGGCCAGCTCGGCATGAAGCGCATGGCGCGGCACGTTGCCGTAGGCGTGGGCGATGAGGGCCAGCGCGTCGCCGGGGGCGCCGGGGACGCCCGCCGCCTCGAGCCGGCGCACCGCCTCGGCCATCGCGGCACGACCGCTGGGCGGGCTGGCGGGGGCGCTCATCCCCCTGCCCCGTCCTCGGCCGCGGCCAGCCGGGCGGCCTGATCGTGGGCGGTCAGGGCGTCGATGATCTCGGCCAGATCGCCCGCCATCACCCGGTCGAGCGCGTAGAGCGTCAGGTTGATCCGGTGGTCGGTCAGCCGCCCTTGCGGGAAGTTGTAGGTGCGGATGCGCTCGGACCTGTCGCCGGTCCCGACCTGGCTGCGGCGGTCGGCGGCGCGCTCGGCGTCGGCACGGCTGCGCTCGGCGTCATAAAGCCGGGCGCGCAGCACCGCCATCGCGTTGGCGCGGTTCTGGTGCTGCGACTTCTCGGACGAGGTGACCACGATCCCGGTCGGCAGGTGGGTGATCCGCACCGCGGAATCGGTGGTGTTGACGTGCTGGCCGCCGGCGCCGCTGGCGCGCATCGTGTCGATGCGGATGTCGGCGGCGGGGATGTCGATGTCGACCTCGGCGGCCTCGGGCAGCACCGCGACGGTGGCGGCCGAGGTGTGGATGCGGCCGCCCGATTCGGTTTCCGGCACGCGCTGGACCCGGTGGACGCCGGATTCGTACTTGAGCCGCGCGAACACCCCCTCGCCCGCGATCCGCGCGACCGCCTCGCGCACGCCGCCGAGTTCGGACTGGCTGAGCTCGAGGATCTGAAACTCCCACCCCTGCGCCTCGCCGTGGCGCTGGTACATCCTGAGCAGGTCGGCAGCGAAGAGCGCGGCCTCCTCGCCCCCCGTGCCGGGGCGGATCTCGAGGATGGCGGGGCGGGCATCGGC
Source organism: Paracoccus sanguinis (assembly GCF_012689545.1). Taxonomy (NCBI): domain Bacteria; kingdom Pseudomonadati; phylum Pseudomonadota; class Alphaproteobacteria; order Rhodobacterales; family Paracoccaceae; genus Paracoccus; species Paracoccus sanguinis. Next base: position 2,484,935 of record NZ_CP051542.1, on the reverse strand, counting down.
CGCGTCGCGCGGCAGAAGCGCCAGCCGCAGCGCCTGCTCCAGCTCGGGCAGGCGGGCGCGCAGGCGGGCGATCTCGTCCTCGGCCAGCTCGCGCAGTTCGGGGTCGGCCAGCATCGCCTGCGCCTCGGTCAGCGCCGCCTGCGCCCCGCGCCATTCGGCGATGCCGGCGACGACCGGCGTCAGCTCGGCATATTCGCGGCTGATCGCGGCGATCTCGTCGGCCGGCGGGCCGGCGTTCAGCCGCGCCTCGAGAAACTCGAAGCGGCGGGTGATCTGGTCAAGGCGGTCCTGCGGCAGCATGGGCGGGGCTTAGCGGTCCGGCGGGCGGCGGGCAAGCGAGGGGCGGGCGGGCCCGCGGGCACGGGACGGACGATTTTCCCGCCGAAGTTGATCCGTGTCAGAGTGGTGTCAGGATTTCCTGCGATAATCGGCGCAGACACCGGACCAGCCAAGGGAGAGTCAGATGACCCCGCGCACCCTGCTTTATCTCACCAGCGCCCTGCTCGTGATCGGCCCCGCGGCGATGGCGCAGACCGCCGACCCGGCCGCCGCGCAGGCCGACCAGGCGGCGGCGGCGCAGGCCCAGGACACGGGTGCGGCGCCCGCCACGGACCCGGCCGCCGCGGCGACCGCCGAGACGCCCGCGACGGCAGCCGCGCCCGCGGACGTCGCCGGGACCAAGGTCGCGCCCGCCGCCGACCCGCAGTCCGAGGCGATGGCCGCGGCACTCGCCGCCTCGCCCGATGCCGAGCTGCGGACGGCGGCGAGCGAGCTCTTCAAGCCGATCCCGCGAGCGGCGGAACTCCCGCACGGCGCCGCGATGACCCGGGCCAAGATCGACCTCGGCGCGATGCTGTTCTTCGATCCGCGGATGTCGCGCTCGGGCGTGTTCTCGTGCCAGTCCTGCCACAACATCGGCATGGGCGGGGTGGACGGGCTGGAAACCTCGATCGGCCACGGCTGGCAGCAGGGGCCGCGCAACGCCCCAACGATGCTTAACTCGGTCTTCAACGTCGCCCAGTTCTGGGACGGCCGGGCCGAGGATCTGGCCGCGCAGGCCAAGGGTCCGGTGCAGGCGGGCGTCGAGATGAACAACACGCCCGAGCACCTGATCTCGACCCTGAAGTCGATGCCGGGCTATGCGGACGCCTTCAAGGCGTCGTTCCCGGGTGAGGACGACCCCGTCACCTTCGACAACTTCGCCCACGCCATCGAGGCGTTCGAGGCGACGCTGCTCACCCCCAACAGCCCGTTCGACCAGTGGCTGCAGGGCACCGACGGCGCCATGACCGAGCAGGAGAAGCGCGGCCTCAAGGCGTTCATCGACACCGGCTGCTCGACCTGCCACGCGGGCGTGAACTTCGGCGGCGAGGGCTACTATCCCTTCGGCCTGGTCGAGGCACCCGACGCCAGCATCCGCCCCGAGGGCGACATGGGCCGGTTCAAGGTCACCAACACGCAGGACGACGAGTATGTGTTCCGCGCGGCCCCCTTGCGGAACGTGGCGATCACCGCGCCCTACTTCCACTCGGGCAAGGTCTGGAACCTCGAAGAGGCGGTGAAGGTCATGTCGAACGCCCAGCTCGGGACCGAGCTGGCCGAGGATCAGGCGAAGGACATCGTGGCCTTCCTCGGGACGCTGACCGGCGAGCAGCCGCAGATCGTCCACCCGACGCTGCCCGTGCGTGCGGTCGAGACGCCGCACCCCGAGCCGATCGACCTGCCGGCCCAGACCGGCGCGGTCGCGCCGCAGGGCGCCGACGCGGCGGCCCCGGCGAGCAACTGACGGCCATCGCGACGGTATGAAAAGAAGGGGCTGCCCGCTGGGGCAGCCCCTTTTTCGTCTGTGGAGGGGTAGGGGTTCAGCCCTTGCCGGCTTCGACGGCGATGTCGAAGGAGATCTCGTCCGACACGGCCGGCACGAAGGCGCCGAGGCCGAACTCCGAACGGTTGATCTTGCCCTCGATGTCGAACCCGGCGACGGGCTTGCCGGTCATCGGGTGGGCGCCGGCCTCGGTGATCTCGACCTCGAGCGTGACCGGGCGGGTGACGCCGTTCAGCGTCAGGTCGCCGGTGACCTTGGCCTCGTCGTCATCGCCGCGCACGACCTCGGTCGAGACGAAGGTGACGCGGGTGTCGGGCGTCTGGCCCTTGAAGAAGTCGTCCGACAGCAGATGGGCGTCGAGCGCCGGGGCGACGGTGCGGATGGCGCTCAGCGGAAAGCTCGCCTCGACCCTGGATTTGGTCGGATCGGCCTCGTCCAGCGTCACGGTCCCGGTGACGCCGTTGATCACTCCGCGACTCGTGGAGAGCCCGAGGTGGTTGTAGGAGAACACGATCTGGCTGTGCTCGGGGTCGAACGCATAGGTGCCGCTGATGCTCGCGGGGATGGCCGACGCATCGGCGGCCGCCGCCGGGGCGGGCGCGGCGGGCGTGTTCGCGGCGGGCGCCTCGGTCGTGGCGGGGGCCGCGGGCGCGGCCGGGGCGGCCTGAGCGAGGGCGGCGCCCGAGAGGGTGCAGCCGAGCAGGGCGGCCAGCGCGGTGGACCGCAGGGCGTTGGCGGCGGGGGAAAGGGCGTGAAGGGCGGTCATGGGCCGGTCTCCTCAAGCAAATCGGGCCACAGGGGCGCGGGAATGGGGCCGGCGCGTCGCGCACCGGGCGGGGCGTCTTCGGCCCGAACCCCCGGCAGCCGATCGGGTTCCCCCCCGGGCCGGTCCCTTCCCTGCGGCGCCTCGGGCGCGCCACGACGGCGGTTGCATCCGCGCGGCGCCTCTGTATAAGGCCCCATCCTTCCGCAATTTGCGAAACCGGCGCAGCCTCTCGTGGCGGGGCGCGGAAGGCATCACCCGCCTATGAAGCGCGCCCGAGACGAAAAGGGATTGCCATGCCGCTTTACGAGCATGTGCTGATCGCCCGCCAGGACCTGTCGAACGCGCAGGCCGAAGGGCTGGTCGAACATTTCTCGACGGTGCTCGCCGACAACGGCGGGACGGTCAAGGACAGCGAATACTGGGGTGTCCGCACCCTCGCCTACAAGATCAACAAGAACCGCAAGGGCCACTACGCCTTCCTGCGCACCGACGCCCCCTCGGCCGCGGTGCAGGAGATGGAGCGTCTGGCCCGCCTGCATGACGACGTGATGCGCGTCCTGACCGTCCGCGTGGACGAGCACAAGGACGGCCCGTCGGTGCAGATGCAGCGCCGTGACGAGCGCGAAGGCCGCGACCGCCGCGACGACCGCGGCCCGCGCCGGGACGACCGGGGAGATCGCGGGGACCGGGGCGACCGCGGGGATCGCGGCGACCGGGGTGATCGCGGCGACCGTGGCGACCGGGGTGGCGAGCGCACCGAGCGCGCGCCCCGCGACGACCGCAACTGAGGCTTGAGGAGCGACCACAATGGCGACCAAACCGTTTTTCCGCCGCCGGAAAGTCTGCCCCTTCTCGGGCGAGAACGCGCCGGCCATCGACTACAAGGACACCCGTCTGCTGCAGCGCTACATCAGCGAACGCGGCAAGATCGTGCCCTCGCGCATCACCGCCGTCTCGGCCAAGAAGCAGCGTGAGCTGGCCCGCGCCATCAAGCGCGCCCGCTTCCTCGCCCTGCTTCCCTATGCCGTGAAGTGAGGATCTGACCCATGCAAGTCATTCTTCTGGAACGCGTGGCCAAGCTCGGCCAGATGGGCGAGGTGGTGAAGGTCAAGGAGGGCTTCGCCCGCAACTTCCTTCTGCCGCAGGGCAAGGCGATGCGTGCGTCCGAGGCCAACATCGCCGCCTTCGAGGCGAAGAAGGCCGACCTCGCCCAGCGCAACGACGAGACCCGCGCCGAGGCGCAGCAGATCGCCGAATCGCTGGACGGCAAGTCCTTCGTCATCATCCGCTCGGCGTCCGACGCCGGCGCGCTGTATGGCTCGGTGACCCCGCGCGACGTGGCTGATGCCGCCGCCGCCGAAGGCTTCCGGGTCGAGCGTCGCCAGGTCGTGCTGACCGGTCCGATCAAGGATCTGGGCCTGCACACCGTCCGCGTGCACCTGCACCCCGAGGTCGATGCCGAGGTGACCGTCAACGTCGCCCGCTCGCCCGAAGAGGCCGAGCTGCAGGCGTCCGGCAAGTCGATCCAGGATCGCGCCGCCGAAGAGGACGCCGCCGCCGAGTTCGAGATCGCCGAGCTGTTCGACGATCTGGGCGCTGCCGGCCGCGACGAGGACGAGGCGCCGCGCGCCGACCAGGCCTGATCCGGCCTCGCCGCCCCCGCGTGGGGACCGGCGATACCTGATGCGAAAGACCGCGCCCCGGCGCGGTCTTTTTCGTTACGGCATGGGGGATTGCGGGGCACGGGCTGGAACGATCCGCGGCTCGGCCGTGTTGGACAGGCAAAACAACGCCGCCCGCCGCGCGCGCCTCGCGCGGCCCCCAGCAAGGAAGAACCGATGGCCAAGCACCCCGGCGCCGGGCAGATGCCCCAGAACAGCTTCATCCCCGAGGACCGCGGCCTTGGCCGGCGGGTGGACCGGCGGCAGGAAAGCTACGCCCCCTCGCCCTATGCCGCGCAGCGGGTGCTGCCGCATGGCGACGTCTCGCCCGAGGGCGACCGCGCCTGGCCCGAGCCCTCGCTGACCTCGCGCGTGCTGGTCTATGGCGGCGCGGCCGTTGCCGCGGCCGCAGTCACCGCCGGCGCGGTGCTGGCCGTGCGGAAGGTCGCCGACATCGTGTCGGGCAACGACGAGGTGGACCGCGATGCCGACCGCGCCGCCGAGCGTGCTGCCGAGCGCGCCCGCAAGCAGGTCTACGACAGCAGCCGCGGCCGCAGCTCGGCCCCCGCCTTCGCCGCCATGCCCGAGCGTGAGCGCGAGGCGATGCGCGCCCGGGCCCGCAGCCAGGCCGCCGCGGACGACGCCCGTCGTCAGCGGATGCGCGACGAGGCGAAGCGCTCCGAGCGCCCCTCGCGCGCGCCCGAACCGGGCCGCCGTCCCCCCCGCCCCGCGCAGGCACCGCAGCGCAACCTGCTCGGCGAGATCGAGCACACCGCCCAAACCCTGACCCGCAACATCAACGGTATCGTGGGCGCGGTGACGATGGCGATGGCGGCCTTCCGCTCGGTCGCCAACCAGGCCGAGGGCGTCGTGCGCGAGTTCCACGGCACCGCCGACCAGATCCGCGGCTTCCTCGGCACCGCAGGCGCGGGCCGCCCGGAGGCCCCGCGTGCCAGCCGGCCGAGCGACCCGTTCCGCGCCACCCCGCGGCGCGACGTGGTGGACCTGCGCGACCCGAACGACGCGCGGCCGTCCACTCCGGCCGCAGCACAGGGCGACGCGCCGCGGATGCACCGGCTCTGACCGCCGCCTGACGTTCCTCCCTCCCCGGCCGCGCCGCACTGGCGCGGCCCTCGTTTCAGCCCGCGAGACCCGTATGACGCGACCGACCCCTTCCCGTGCCGTGCCTCAGGCGCCCCGCGCCCCGCTGCCGGGTACCACCCCCGCGTCCGAACCGGATGTCTACGCGGCCCTCTTCGGCCCGCTGCCCGACGGGTGGCGGGAACGCAAGGGCTTGCCGCCCGAGCCCGGCGGCGCGGCCGCCAAGGCCGGCACCCGCAAGAGCGGCCAGTCGGGTGCCGCGTCGGGGGACGCCCCCGCCCCCGGACGCCTGCCCGGCCCCGATTCCCCGTGGGAGCTGAGCCGCGAGAGCTGGATCGCGGTCCTCAAGCGCACGGCCACCGAGTTCAGCAAGGACCGCGTGACCTCGGTTTCGGGCGGCGTCACCTTTTTCGCACTTCTGGCCCTCTTCCCCGCGATCACCGCGCTGGTGTCGATCTACGGCCGGATCGCCGACCCGGCGACCATCGCCGACAACCTGTCGCTCCTCGACCGCGTCCTGCCGCCCAGCGCCATCGAGCTGATCGCCGGGCAGGTCACGGCCATCGCCTCGGCGCCGAACACGGCGCTCTCGATCGCGGGGATCGTCTCGATCCTCGCCGCGCTGTGGTCCGCGAACGGCGGGATGAAGGCGCTGATCGACGCGCTGAACGTCGCCTGGTTCGAGACCGAGACGCGCGGCTTCATCCGCCTCAACCTCGTCTCGCTGGGGCTGACGCTCGGGGCCATAGTCGGGATCATGCTGATGCTCGCGGCCATCGCCATCCTGCCCGCGGTCCTCAACGTGATCTTCGCCGGCTCGGCCGCCGAGTCGATCCTGTCCTTCCTGCGCTGGCCGCTCATGGCGGTGCTTCTCATGTTCGGCCTCGCGGTGATCTACCGCTTCGGGCCGAGCAAGGAGGATCCGGAGTGGCAGTGGATCTCGCCCGGCGCGGTCTTCGCCACGCTGGGGCTGATCGTCGCCTCGGTGCTGTTCTCGTGGTACGCCTCGAACTTCGCCAACTACAACGAGACCTACGGCTCGCTGGGCGCCGCCATCGCCATGATGATGTGGCTGTGGATCGCCGCCATCGTGGTGATGACCGGGGCCGAGCTGAACTCGGAAGTCGAGCGGCAGCTCAAGATCGAGAACGGGCTGATCGACCCGGCCGAGGACAAGGCGGCCAAGGATCAGGCCAAGGTCCAGCAGGACAAGGCCAAGGCCGACACCTGATCGCTCGCCGCCCTGACGCAAAAGGCCGCCTCGTCGATGCGAGGCGGCCTTCTTCTTTCCTGCCCGAATATCCCGGGGTGCGGGGCAGAGCCCCGCGATCCCCGAGCCAGGCTCACGCCTCGTCGAGCGACTCGAGCGCCTTTTCCAGCTCTTCCTTGGTCACGCTCTTCTCGGTCACCTTGGCGCCCGAGATGATGTGATCCACGACCTTGTCCTCGAAGATCGGGGCGCGCAGCTGCTGCTGGGCGGCCTCGTTCTGCTGGATGAACTCGAAGAACTGCCGCTCCTGCCCGGGGAAGTTGCGGGCCTGGCGCATGACGGCCTGGGTCATCTCCTGGTCGGTCACGCCGATCTCGGCCTTCTGGCCCACGTCGGCGAGCAGCAGACCGAGGCGCACCCGGCGCTCGGCCAGCTTCTTGTGCTCGTCGGTGGGCTCGATCGAGCCGTGGTTGTGGCCGTGCTCCTCGGGGTGCTCTTCGTGCCAGAGCTGGTGGGCGATCTGCGCCGCCTCGGCCTCGACGAGGCTTTCCGGCAGGTCGAAGCTCACCAGCTCGTCCAGCCGGTCGAGCAGCGCGCGCTTCATCAGCGCCCGGCTCGCGCCCTGGTACTCGGCGCCGAGGCGCTCGGTGATCTGGGTCTTGAGGTCGTCGAGGCTGTCGGCGCCGAACTTCTTGGCCATCTCGTCGTCGATCTCGGCCGCCTTGGGCGACTTGACGGCGTGGACCTTGGTCTCGAACACCGCGTCCTTGCCCTTCAGCGTCGGGTGGCCGTAGTCGTCGGGGAACTTGACGTTCACCTTGACGTCGTCACCGGCCTTGGCGCCGACGAGCTGGTCCTCGAAGCCCGGGATGAACGAGTTCGAGCCGAGCACCAGCGGATAGCCCTCGGCGGTGCCACCCTCGAACGCCTCGCCGTCGACCATGCCCTTGAAGTCGATGGTGACCTGGTCGCCCGACTGGGCGGCCTCGCCCTCGGCGCGGTCGTCAAAGGACTGGGCGTTCTTCGCCAGGTTCTCGAGCGCCTCGGTCACGGCGGATTCGTCGGGGGTGACGGTCAGCCGCTCGAGCTCGACCGACGAGAGGTCGGCCTCGGGGATCTCGGGCAGCAGCTCGTAGGAGACGTTGACGACGACGTCATCGCCTTCGGACCAGCCGGCGCCGTTCTCCATCTCGACCTGCGGCTGCATCGCCGGGCGGGCCTTGGTCTCTTCCATGTGGGCGCGCAGCGCGTCGTCGATCGACTTCTGCATCGCGTCGCCCATGACGCGGGGGCCATAGGTCTTCTTCAGCAGCGCCATCGGCACCTTGCCCTTGCGGAACCCCTTCATCTCGATCTGGGGCTGGGCCTCGGCCAACTGCCGGTCCACCTCGGCGGCCAGATCGGCCGCGGGAAGGGTGAAGCGGTAGCCGCGCTTGAGACCTTGGTTCAGGGTTTCGGTGACCTGCATGGTGCGTCCTTTGTTACCTCGTGGTGCGGGTGAAGGGACTTGAACCCCCACGCCTTGCGGCGCCAGAACCTAAGTCTGGTGCGTCTGCCAGTTCCGCCACACCCGCAATGTCCGACCGGGGCACTGGCAGCACCCCGGAAATCCGGGGCGTTCTAGCAGGGGTGCGGCAGGGGTGCGAGGGGATTCTTGCGCCGCCGGGTGAAGTCGGCCGACCGGGGACGCTGCCCCCGGACCCCCGGGATACTTGGGCAGGAAAGAAGCTGGAACGGCCGGGTCAGAGGCCGAGGTCGCGGAAGACCTCCGGCAGTTGGTCGGGCAGGTCGTCGGCAATGAGGCCGGGGCCGAAGCGGCGGGCGGCCTGTGCGTGGAGGAAGGCGGCCGGCCCCGCGGCATGGAACGGCGGCAGGCCGCGGGCCACCAGCCCGGTGATGATGCCCGCCAGCACGTCGCCCGCCCCGGCGGTGGCGAGCCAGGGGACGTCGTAGGCCGAATGGATGCGCGCCTGCCCGTCCGGGGCGGCGATGACGGTGTCGGGGCCTTTCAGCAGGACCACGGCACCGCAGCGCGCCGCGGCCTCGCGGGCGGCGTCGAGCTTCGAGTAGAGCGGGCCGCGCTGGTCTGCGAGGGCGCGGTGATCATCGCCCAAGGCCTGCCGCTCGGCGGCCGTGGCGTCGACCGGCGGGCCCTCTGCACCGCGCCGCTCGTCGTCGGCAACGGTCATCGTCCGGGGCGGGCGCGGTGCGGCCAGCCGCTCGGCCAGGTCGGGGAACAGGCGCGCGAACTCGCCCCCGTGTGGGGTCAGGACGCATCCCTCATGAAGTCCCTCGAGCCCTCGGGCCGCCAGCGCCGTTAGGGCATCGGCGTCCAGCACGCAGGGGCGTCTGGCAGCAAGCAGCGGGTCGAGCATGGTGCCGGCCCGGTGCACGCCGCAGCCGGGGCCGAGTGCCACCGCCGTGATGCGGCTGTCCGCGAGCAACGCGGCGAGCCCCTCTGCGTCGTCGACGCCCCGCCGCATCAGGGCGTCGGGCGGGCCGGAATGCTCGATCAGCGCGGATTTCGGCGGCGCGAGCGTGACCAGCCCGACGCCCGTGCGCAGGGCGGCGCGCGCGGTCAGGCGGGCGGCGCCGCCGTGGCCGAAGCCTCCGGCGACGATCAGGGCGTGGCCGTGGGTGAACTTGTGGCCGGCATGTTTCGCGAGCCGGGCCGCAGAGAAGCGCCACCGGGTCGCCCGCTCGTCCGCGACATCAAGGGCAGGCCAGACGGCGACGGTGCGGGGGGGGCGCGCTGCCCGGCCATTCTCATATCGCTCTCGCCACTGGCGCAGCCCGATATCCGCCACCACCAGTTCGCCGCAGACCTCGGGCCCCCGTTCCAGCAGGTGGCCGGGCTTGGGGCTGTCGAAGGCCACCGTCATCCGCGCATGCGGTTCGAACCCGCCGGGCTGACGCGGTGCGCCGAGGAAGGCACCGCTGTCGAGGCACAGGCCCGAGGGGCAATCGACTGCGACCACCCGTTCGCGGAAAGAATGCCCGTCCCCGCCCGATCCGCCCATGTAAGCCAGCAATTCCGCTATCTCGCCTTGGGGCGCGCGGGTCAGCCCCGTCCCGAACATCGCATCCACATAGACGTCACAGTTGGGCCCGGCGCGAAAAACGCGGCAGCTCAGCGGCGCGATCTCGCCCATCTCGGCCCACCGCCGCTTCATCTCGGCCGCATCGGGTCCGGGGGTGTTGTCCATCCCCAGCACCCGCACCCGCCAGCCCGTCTGCGCCAGAAGCCGCGCCACCACATACCCGTCGCCGCCATTGTTGCCTGGGCCGCACAGTACCGTGACGCGGCCCGCCTTGGGCCAGCGCAGACGGATATGCCCAGCCACCGCAGCCCCAGCCCGCTCCATCAACTCAAGCCCGGTCACCGCGCCGCTGGCCATCGCCGCGGATTCGAGCGCGCGCATCTCGGCGGTGGTCAAGACTTCGGTCCCGCCGATCCCGCGACTGCTCAAATCTTGTGCACCCTGCCCGTTCACGCGGCGCTCCGTGCCGATTGGCGTCAGCGGTGCCGGAACTGTCCGGCCGCCGCATTGCCCGCGCCGATCAAACCCGCCACCTCATCCCCAACGCAACCCTCACCAAGGACGCCCGCGATGAAAAAGGTCGAAGCGATCATCAAGCCGTTCAAGCTGGACGACGTGAAGGAGGCGCTGCAGGACGCCGGGGTGCAGGGCATGACCGTCACCGAGATCAAGGGCTTCGGCCGCCAGAAGGGCCACACCGAGCTTTACCGCGGGGCCGAATACGTCGTCGACTTCCTGCCCAAGGTGAAGATCGAGATGGTGCTCGCCGACGACCTCGTCGACGCCGCGATCGAGGCCATCATCGGCGCCGCCCGCACCGACAAGATCGGCGACGGCAAGATCTTCGTCTCGCCCATCGAGCAGGCGATCCGCATCCGCACCGGCGAGACGGGCGAAGACGCGGTCTGAGCCGCCCCTTCCCTCCGCCTCGCCCTCACCACGACACTCACGAAACGCCAGGAGACATCATGGCCAAGACGGTCGCCGAGGTCCTTGACCTCATCCAGTCCGAGGAGGTCGCCTATGTCGACGTCCGCTTCACCGACCCCAAGGGCAAGCTGCAGCACGTCACGCTGGACGTGGACCTGATCGACGAGGACTTCTTCGAGGAAGGCTTCATGTTCGACGGCTCGTCCATCGCCGGGTGGAAGTCGATCGACCAGTCCGACATGAAGCTGATGCCCGATCCGGCGTCGGCCTATCTGGATCCCTTCTACGCCGAAAAGACGCTCTGCGTGCACTGCAACGTGGTCGAGCCCGACACCGGCGAGGCCTATGACCGCGACCCCCGCGGCACCGCCGTCAAGGCCGAGGCGTATCTCAAGGCCTCGGGCGTGGGTGATGCGTTCTACTGCGGGCCCGAGGCCGAGTTCTTCATCTTCGACGACGTCCGCTACGCCGTGACGCCACAAAAGGTCAGCTACCAGATCGACGCCGATGCGGCGGCCTGGAACACCGACACCGAGTACGAGATGGGCAACCAGGCCCACCGCGCCGGTCACAAGGGCGGGTATTTCCCGGTCAACCCGATCGACGAGGCGCAGGATATGCGCGGCGAGATGCTGTCCACGATGAAGCGGATGGGCATCAAGGTCGACAAGCACCACCACGAGGTCGCCACCTGCCAGCACGAGCTGGGGATGATCTTCGGCGGGCTGGTCGAGCAGGCCGACAACATCCAGAAGTACAAGTACGTGATCCACAACGTGGCGCACGCCTACGGCAAGACCGTGACCTTCATGCCGAAGCCGATGAAGGGCGACAACGGCTCGGGGATGCACGTCAACATGTCGATCTGGAAGGACGGCAAGCCGCTGTTCGCCGGCGACAAATACGCCGACCTCAGCCAGGAGGCGCTGTATTTCATCGGCGGCATCCTCAAGCACGCCAAGGCGCTGAACGCGCTCACGAACCCGTCGACCAACAGCTACAAGCGGCTGATCCCGGGCTTCGAGGCGCCGGTGCTGCGGGCCTATTCGGCGCGCAACCGCTCGGGCTGCGTCCGTATTCCGTGGACCGAATCGCCCAAGGCCAAGCGCGTCGAGGCCCGCTTCCCCGATCCCTCGGCCAACCCCTACCTGTGCTTCGCGGCGCTGCTGATGGCGGGTCTGGACGGGATCCGGAACAAGATCGACCCCGGCCCGGCCTCGGACAAGGACCTCTATGACCTGCCGCCGGAGGAACTGGACGAGATCCCGACCGTCTGCGGGTCGCTGCGCGAGGCGCTCGACGAGCTCGAGAAGGACATGGACTTCCTGCTCGCCGGCGACGTGTTCACCCGCGACCAGCTGGAAAGCTATATCCGGCTGAAGTGGGAAGAGGTCTATGCCTTCGAGCACACCCCGCACCCGATCGAATACGCGATGTACTACAGCTGCTGAGCAGCGGCTGACCGGACCGGACAGGGCGCCCCGCGGGGCGCCCTTTTTCATGGCGCGGCGTCAGGCCGCAGGACGCGGGCGGGCCGGCTTATGCGGCGTGGCGGATCGGGAACTCGGCCAGCGCGGCGGCCTGGTCGGGCGTCAGGCTCTCCTCGCGGATCACCGCGGTGTGGATCGAGAACACCACCGCCCCCGTCTCGGGCAGGCGAAACAGGCATTGCCGCTCGACCCGGATGAAGGGCAGCGCCGCGTCGGTCGCCCGCCCCTGCGCCTCGGTCCGCGGATTGTGCAGCGGCGCGTTCGAGTGGTGCGCCGTCCCGCGCAAGAGCCCGATCCCCGGCCGCACCCCGTCGAGCAACCGCTGGACCCGGCGCCCCACGTCCTCGGTATAGATCGCCACGGGGCGATGAATCCCCATCATCGGCCGCCCGAACTTTTCGGCCAGCGTCCAGCCGGCCGGAAAGCACAGGATCGCGCCGCCGAGGATATGCTCGCCCGCCGGGCCGGGCAGCATCAGGCAGAAATCCTCGGCGCAGAGCCGCCCCAGCGTCAGCAGCGGCTGGTTCGTGTCGGGCGTAACCTCGACCCCGTCGGGGCGGCGGATGGTCGCGCCGACCGCGTGCCCCCGGCCGGGCAGCAGCCGCAGCACCCAGCGCAGCAGCTCGTCGGCCGCGGGCCGGGCTTCGTCAGACAGCGCGTGGACCGCCTCGGGCCGGGTCTCGATCAGCCGCACCCGCTCGGCCATCTGGGCGGCGTAGGCGTCATCGACGACCAGCCAGTCGTCCTCGGACACGGGGATCGTCCCCGGCAGGCGTCGGGTGCGGGCGTCGGTCCAGGGCGCGAAGCTCAGGCGATTCTGCAGGATCGTGCTCATGGCGCCAGTCAGCGCCGAAGCGCGGGCCGGCGCAATGCGTCCCCGCCGCCCTTCCGGCAGGCGCAAACCGCGGCGCGCCCTGCCCCAGACCGTTGCCCCGCGCGGGGGCTTTGCCTAAACGGCCCCCATCCCCAAGACGAGGCCCGCCATGATCCCCCGCTATGCCCGCCCCGAGATGACCGCGATCTGGTCCCCCGAGACCCGCTTCCGCATCTGGTTCGAGATCGAGGCCCACGCCTCGGACGCCCAGGCCGAGCTGGGCGTCATCCCGCGCGCCAACGCCGAAGCCGTGTGGCGGGCGAAGGACGTCGAGTTCGACGTCGCCCGCATCGACGAGATCGAGGCGGTGACCAAGCACGACGTGATCGCCTTCCTGACCCATCTGGCCGAGCACATCGGCGCCGAAGAGGCGCGCTTCGTCCATCAGGGCATGACCAGCTCGGACGTGCTCGACACCACGCTGAACGTGCAACTCGTCCGCGCCGCCGACATCCTGCTGGCCGACATGGACAAGGTGCTCGCCGCGCTCAAGCGCCGGGCGTTCGAGCACAAGGACACGCTCAGGATCGGCCGCAGCCACGGCATCCACGCAGAGCCGACGACCATGGGCCTGACCTTCGCACGGTTCTACGCCGAGATGTCGCGCGGCCGCGAGCGGCTGGAACGCGCGCGCGCCGAGGTCGCCACCGGCGCCATCTCGGGCGCGGTCGGCACCTTCGCCAACATCGACCCGGCGGTGGAAGAGCACGTCTGCGCGCAGATGGGCCTGACGCCCGAGCCGATCTCGACCCAGGTCATCCCCCGCGACCGCCACGCGATGTTCTTCGCCACGCTCGGCGTCATCGCCAGCTCGATCGAGAACATCGCCATCGAAATCCGCCACATGCAGCGCACCGAGGTGCTTGAGGCCGAGGAGTATTTCTCGCCCGGGCAGAAGGGCTCGTCGGCGATGCCCCACAAGCGCAACCCGGTGCTGACCGAGAACCTGACCGGGCTCGCGCGGCTCGTGCGCATGGCCGTGGTCCCGGCGATGGAGAACGTGGCGCTCTGGCACGAGCGCGACATCAGCCATTCCTCGGTCGAGCGCGGGATCGCGCCCGATGCGACGATCACGCTGGACTTCGCGCTCAACCGGCTGGCCGGGGTGATCGACAAGCTGGTGATCTACCCCGAGAACATGCTGAAGAACCTCAACAAGTTCAAAGGCCTGGTGATGAGCCAGCGGGTGCTGCTGGCGCTGACCCAGGCCGGTGTATCGCGCGAGGACGCCTATCGGCTGGTCCAGCGCAACGCCATGAAGGTGTGGGAAAAAGGCGCCGATTTCCGCGAGGAGCTGCTGGCCGACCCCGAGGTGACGGCGGCGCTCTCGCCCGCCGAGATCGAGGAGAAGTTCGACCTCGGCTATCACACCAGGCACGTCGACACGATCTTCCGCCGGGTTTTCGGCGAAAGCGGAGCGGCGTTCACCGGCTGTTAAGCCGGGCCTGCCATGGTCGGCCGAGAGGGAATCGGGCGGCGTGGCATGGGGACTGCAATGTATCTGACGGCGCCGGGGCTGACGCCCCGGCAAAAGGCGGCTGTCGTGGTGCGCATGATGCTGGCCGACGGCGCCGACATGGACCTGTCGCAGCTGCCGCCCGAGTTGCAGGCGCTGCTGGCGCAGGAAATGGCCGGCATGGACCTCGTGGACCGGGACACCTGCCACGCGGTGCTGACCGAGTTCTGCGACCGGCTGGAAGAGGTCGGGGTCAGCTTCCCCGGCTCGATCGACGGCACGCTCGACTTTCTCGGCGGGCATCTGTCGGCCGACACCGCCAACCGCCTGCGCCGGTTCGCGGCGCTGAACGGCACCGCCGATCCGTGGGAACGGGTGGCCGCCCTGCCCGCCCCGCAGCTCGCCATCCTCGCCCGCACCGAGGCGGTCGAGGTCGCGGCGGTGATGTTCTCGCGCCTGCCGGTCGCCCGCGCCTCCGAGGTGTTCGGGCTGCTCGACCCCGCCCACGCGCGCCAGGTCGCCTATGCGATGTCGCTGACCGGCGGGATCGAGGCGCCCGCGCTGCGCCGGATCGGGCTGGCGCTGATGCGCGCCATCGAAGCGCTGCCGCAACCGGCGATCGAGACCCAGCCGGTCGAGACGGTGGGGGCGATCCTCAACCTGTCCCCGGCGGTTACCCGCGACACCGTGCTGGCGGGCCTCGACGACGACGACGCCGAGTTCGCCGGCCGGGTCCGCAAGGCGATCTTCACCTGGGCCAACATCCCCCGCCGCATCGACCCCCGCGACATCCCCCGCATCCTGCGCGAGGTCGAGGCTGCGACCGTCACCAAGGCGATGGCCGGCGCCACTGGCGACGACGCGGCGACGGTCGAGTTCCTGCTCGCCGGCCTCAGCTCGCGCCTGGCCGAGTCGATGCGCGAGGAGATCGAGGCCGCCGGCAAGGTCAGCGCCCGCGACGCCGAGGAGGCGATGACCGAGGTCGTCGCCGCGATCCGCCGGATGGAACAGGCGGGCGAGCTGTTCCTGATCGTCGAGACCGAGGAGGAGGGGGTGACGATCCGCACGGCGGGGGGGTGACGGAGGGGGCGTGCGTTGAGGAGTGGGTTTTGCGCTGGAGGACGTTCCGAAGGGTGGATCGGGGATTTCAGCGACAAGTGCCGGCCAGCTCGACGGAAGCGCCGATGAGCCGCGTCACGTCTGCCCCCGACCGCAGCCGCGACTTGCGGGGTGACGGCGGGAATGGGTAATGAGCCAACCGCAGCCCGCGAGGAACGCCGCCATGACCAACAGCATCGCGATCGTGCTCGCGGCCCTGATCGTCGGGGTGTTCGTCCTCGACGCGACGGTGCTGCACCTTGGTCTTCCGGTGATGCTCGGCCGGCTCGTCGCCCAGTTCATCGAATGGGTCAGCTTCTGGCGTTGATTGCGGCCGAGGGGCGCTGGCGGGCTCGGGCGTAGCACAGGCCGCGGCAACCTTCCGCGCGACTGCGAACGGCGCGGCGGGCGAGCGGCCCGCGCTACGACTACGGCTCAACGCGACGCCGCCGGCGTACTTCCTGTTGAAGGCGCGCTGTTAAAGGGCTCGCCGCACGGTGGGTCTCAGGTCGTGCGGGGTCCAGTTTCATGTCCTCCCCCCATCCCGAACCCCCGGGTGATCTGCCCGCATTGGCTCTCGTGCCTCGGCGGTCCAGCTCCACGTCGCCTGTCCTGCCGCCTCGGGTCCGGGTGATCTGCCCGCAATTGCTCTGGCGCCTCAGCGGGTCCAGCCCCACATCCGCCGCACTGCCGCCCCGGGGCGATCTGCCCAATGACGCACCCACCGGACTGCCCGTCCGTCGCCCGCCCCGTCCGGGTGGAGCACACGCAATCGCCGCCTTACCGCGCATTGCATTTTCCCCGCGCTTTCGGCAGGACAGCCGCGGGCATTGCACAGGTAGGAGCGAGTCATGGCTGTGAAGGTAGCGATCAACGGGTTCGGCCGGATCGGGCGCAACGTGCTGCGGGCGATCATCGAATCGGGGCGCACCGACATTGAGGTGGTGGCGATCAACGACCTCGGCCCGGTCGAGACGAACGCCCATCTGCTGCGCTACGACTCGGTGCACGGCCGCTTCCCCGCGACCGTGACCGTCAAGGGCGACACCATCGACGTGGGCCGCGGCCCGATCAAGGTCTCGGCCGAGCGCAACCCCGCCGACCTGCCGTGGTCGGACGTGGACGTGGTGATGGAGTGCACCGGCATCTTCACCAGCAAGGAAAAGAGCCAGGCGCACCTCGAGAACGGCTCGAAACGGGTGCTGATCTCGGCGCCGGGCGACAACGCCGACAAGACCATCGTCTACGGCGTCAACCATGACACGCTGACCTCGGACGACATCGTCGTGTCGAACGCGAGCTGCACCACGAACTGCCTGTCGCCGGTGGCCAAGGTGCTGAACGACACCGTGGGGATCACCCGTGGCTTCATGACCACGATCCACAGCTACACCGGCGACCAGCCGACGCTCGACACGATGCACAAGGAC
Organism: Paracoccus sanguinis; assembly: GCF_012689545.1. Taxonomy (NCBI): domain Bacteria; kingdom Pseudomonadati; phylum Pseudomonadota; class Alphaproteobacteria; order Rhodobacterales; family Paracoccaceae; genus Paracoccus; species Paracoccus sanguinis. Next base: position 2,468,053 of record NZ_CP051542.1, on the reverse strand, counting down.
CTGTACCGCGCCCGCGCCGCGGCGCTGTCGATGATCCCGACCTCGACCGGCGCGGCCAAGGCCGTGGGCCTGGTGCTGCCGGAACTCAAGGGCAAGCTCGACGGGGTGGCGATCCGGGTGCCGACGCCGAACGTCTCGGTCGTGGACCTCGTGTTCGAGGCCGCCCGCGACACCTCGGTGGACGAGATCAACGCGGCGATCAAGGCCGCCGCCGACGGCCCGATGAAGGGCATCCTCGGCTATACCGAGGAGAAGCTGGTCAGCTCGGACTTCAACCACGACCCGCATTCGTCGGTGTTCCACATGGACCAGACGAAGGTGATGGAGGGCCGGATGGTCCGCATCCTGACCTGGTACGACAACGAATGGGGCTTCTCGAACCGGATGAGCGACACCGCCGTGGCGATGGGCAAGCTGATCTGAGGCGGCTGGTAAGCTGAAAATCAGAGGGGCGGTCCTGACGGGCCGCCCCTTTTCGTTGGTCCAGCTTTCGGAAACTTTGGTGTTGCAGCCTGCGACGGAGTCGGTTGCGAAACGCCTTGACTTGGTGGCGTGTCCTTCCAGCAGTGGATCAGCGTGCAGCACCGGAAGCGCGTGGCGAAAGTCGACTCCGACCGGTTTCCAGCCTCTACGCGAGGCGCTGCTCACCCATGACGCAGCCGAGGCAGCGTCCCGCCGTTATGAATCAAGCCGCGTAACGGCAGCGTAAGCGAAGCCGGTCAATCAAGTCAGCGTCCCGCAGTCGCTGATGGAAAGCTGCTCAATCGCAAGCCCACCGAAGTGCCCGGCCAAGACACCCTATCCCGGCGCCCGCTCATTCTTCCCTGCCAAAAATATCCCCGCCGGAGGCAGCCGACCTCACCCCAAGGCACCCGCGGCGGGTCTGCCTCAGCGCCGGCTGAGCCGCCGGGCGTTGGCGCGCGTGCGCCGGCCATAGGGCTTGAGCGCCGCGGCGAGGATCTCGTCCGCGCGCGCGCCCGTGGCGGCGGACCGCAGCGCGGCGCCCACCGACTCACGCGCCGCGTCGCCCTTTTCGGCAACCATGCGGAAGTTCTCGCCCCGGCGCTGGGGCATCATCCCGCACAGCCCGGCCATGCGCACGGCCATGACGTACTGGGCCTCGAACCCCATCCGGCAGAAATCCGACCACAGCCTCATCGACATGACCGGATCGACCATCAGCGTCTTCATTCAAACATTCCTTTCGGCGAATGCTGCACCGCAGAAAGACACGGTGCACCCTTCCGTTCCCGATTCCAAGACCAACTTTCGGACAGGTGAACCGGCCCGACGACCCCCCGGGCGCTGGATAACGCCGCCGGCTTCGTTATAGACCCGTCCCATGAACACATCGTTGACGATCACCCGCCCGGACGACTGGCACCTTCATCTGCGCGACGGGCCAATGCTGGCTGCGGTTGCGCCGCATTCGGCGCGACTGGGCCGGGCGATCATCATGCCGAATCTCGTCCCGCCGGTGGTCACCGGGGCCGAGGCCGCGGCCTATCGGCAGCGGATTCTGGCCGCCCTGCCGCCCGGCGCGACGTTGCGTCCGCTGATGACGCTCTACCTGACCGAGACGACCGATCCGGCCGACGTCCTCGCTGCCCATGCCGCCGGGCTGATCGCCGCGGTCAAGCTTTACCCCGCCGGGGCGACCACCAACTCGGCCAGCGGGGTGCGCGACTTCGACCGGGTGCGCGGCGTGCTCGAGGCGATGGCCGGCGCCGGCATTCCCCTGTGCGTGCATGGCGAGGTCACCGACCCGGCCGTCGACATCTTCGACCGCGAGGCGGTGTTCCTCGACCGGGTGCTCGAGCCGATCCGCCGCCGCACCCCCGGCCTGCGCGTGGTGATGGAACACATCACCACCCGCGACGGCATCGACTACGTCCGCGCGGGCGGCGCGGACATCGGCGGGACGATCACCACCCATCACCTGGTGATCAACCGCAACCACATCCTCGCCGGCGGCATCCGTCCGCATTACTACTGCCTGCCCGTCGCCAAGCGCGAGGCGCACCGGCTGGCGCTGCTCGAGGCCGCGACCTCGGGCGAGGGGCGGTTCTTCGCCGGCACCGACAGCGCCCCGCACCCCGACCGCGCCAAGGAAAGCGCCTGCGGCTGCGCCGGCTGCTTCACCGCGCCGAACTGGCTGCCGATCCTCGCCGAGGTGTTCGAGGCTGCCGGCGCGCTCGACCGGCTCGAGGCGTTCACCTCGCTCAACGGTCCGGCCTTCTACCGGATGGACCCGAACCCCGACCGCGTGACCCTCACCCGGGGCGAGGCGGTGCGGTTCCCGGCCTCCATCACCGCGGGCGACGAGACGGTGACCGTCTTCGACCCCGGCTTCCCGATCCACTGGCACCTGGACGACTGATGACCCTGCCCTTCCCCCCCGCCGACGAGATCGCCCGGCTGACCGCGCGGATGCTGCTTGAGATCAAGGCGGTGCATTTCAACGCCGTCGACCCCTACACCTATGCCTCAGGGCTGAAGGGGCCGACCTACATCGACTGCCGCAAGCTGATCTCGTATCCGCGCATCCGCGGGACGCTGATGGATTTCCTCGCCGCCACGGTCTGCCGCAACGCGGGGTTCGAGGCCTTCGACAACGTCGCCGGTGGTGAGACCGCGGGCATCCCCTTCGCCGCCTTCATGGCCGAGCGGCTGGGCCTGCCGATGACCTATGTGCGCAAGAAGCCCAAGGGCTACGGCCGCAACGCCCGGATCGAGGGCGCCATGTCCGAGGGCCAGCGGGTGCTGCTGGTCGAGGACCTGACCACCGACGGCGGATCGAAGCTGTCGTTCGTCGATGCGATCCGCGAGACGGGGGCCAGCTGCGCCCACACCGCGGTGGTGTTCTACTACGGCATCTTCCCCGAGACGACCGAGCGACTGGGCGCGCACGGGGTCACGCTGCACCACCTCTGCACCTGGTGGGACGTGCTGGCCGAGGCGCGCGCGCAGGGCAGCTTCGACGCCGGCACGCTGGCCGAGGTCGAGGCCTTCCTGAGCGACCCGCGGGGCTGGCAGGCCGCGCATCCGTAGGCGCCGGGCAGCCCTGACCACGCTGCCCGCCGAAACTCCCGCGCGCGCGTCAGGGGCGCGCGGGCACGCCAAACCCGCCTCCGCCACCGCCGCCGAACACTTGTCCACAGCTTATCCCCCCAATCGCCCCCGGCTAATTGATCCCGCCCCGTGGGCCGATCGTGGACCGGGCGATGGTTTCGTGACATAACCGCCCCCACCCCACCGCCTGCATCCCAAGCCGACCGTCCCGAGGATTCCCACGATGTCCGAACTGCGCGCGCTCGATCCGCGCCGCCCTGCCGAGACGGCCGACGAGGCCCCGGCGGTGCCGTTTTCCATCGAGGCCGAGCAGCAGCTGCTGGGCACGCTGCTGACCAACAACGACGTGTTCGACCAGGTCACGCGGCTGGTGCGGGGCGAGCATTTCTACGACCCCGTGCACCGGCGCATCTTCGACCTCTGCGCCGAGCGGATCACCCGCAACGCGCTGGCCAGCCCGGTGACGCTCAAGGCGTTCATGGAACATGACGCCGGGCTGAAGGAACTGGGCGGGCCGGCCTATCTCGCCCGCCTCGCCGGCTCGGCGGTGTCGTCCTATGGCGCGCGCGAATACGCCCGGATGATCCGCGAATTCGCGCTCAGGCGCGAGCTGATCGCGCTCGGCCACGACATCTCGGCCCGCGCGGCAACCGTGGCCATCGACGACGACGCCGAAGAGCAGATCAAGACTGCCGAACAGACGCTCTACAAGCTGGGTGAGCAGGGGGTGGCCGAGCGCGGCTTCCAGTCCTTCCTGCAGGCCGTGACCGGCGCGGTGCAGGCCGCGAACGCCGCCTATCAGCGCGACGGCGGGCTGTCGGGCGTCTCGACCGGGCTCGACGATCTCGACAAGAAGATGGGCGGGCTGAACAAGTCCGACCTCATCATCCTCGCCGGGCGGCCGTCGATGGGAAAGACGTCGCTCGCGACCAACATCGCCTTCAACGTCGCCAAGGCGCACCGGATGGGCGAGTTGCCGGACGGCACCCGCGGGACCGTGGACGGCGGCGTCGTCGGGTTCTTCTCGCTCGAGATGTCGGCCGAGCAGCTGGCCGCGCGCATCCTCTCGGAAGCGGCCGAGGTGCCCAGCGAACAGATCCGCCGCGGCGACATGAGCGAAGAGGAGTTCCGCCGCTTCGTCGATGCCGCCCACGCGTTGCAGAACTGCCCGCTCTACATCGACGACACCCCGGCGCTGCCGATCAACCAGCTCGCCGCGCGGGCCCGCAAGCTCAAGCGGACGCTCGGGCTCGACGTGCTGATCGTGGACTACCTGCAACTGTTGCGCGCCGCCTCGGCCAAGGACAGCCGGGTGAACGAGGTCTCCGAGATCACCCAGGGCCTCAAGGCCGTCGCGAAAGAGCTGAACATCCCGGTCATCGCCCTGTCGCAGCTTTCGCGGCAGGTCGAGAATCGCGAGGACAAGCGCCCGCAGCTCTCGGACCTGCGCGAGTCCGGCTCGATCGAGCAGGACGCCGACATCGTGATGTTCGTGTTCCGCGAGGAATACTACAAGGAACGCGAGAAGCCCGCCGACCACGAGCTCGACAAGATGGCCGCCTGGCAGCAGGTGATGGAGCAGGTGCACGGCAAGGCCGAGGTCATCATCGGCAAGCAGCGCCACGGACCGATCGGCACGGTCGAGCTGAGCTTCGAGGGGCGGTTCACCCGCTTCGGCAACCTTGCCCGGCACCAGATCCAGCAATGGGGCTGAGCCTGCCCGTCCCCGCCCTGACCATCGGCCTGCTGATCGCCTCGAACGTCTTCATGACGGTGGCGTGGTACGGGCATCTGAAGTTCAAGACCGCGCCCCTCGCGCTGGTGATCGTCGCCAGCTGGGGCATCGCCTTCTTCGAGTATGTGCTGCAGGTGCCCGCCAACCGCATCGGCCACGGGACTTTCTCCGCCGCCCAGCTCAAGACGATTCAGGAGGTCATCAGCCTGACGGTCTTCGCCGGCTTCTCGTGGCTCTACCTCGGCGAGCGGCTGGGCTGGCAGCACGCGGTCGGATTCGGGCTGATCTGCGCCGGCGCGTGGTTCGTGTTCCATGACTGGGGCTGAGGCCGCGCGGCCCCGCCGCACCCCGACGCACATCCTGACGCTGGTGCTGCTGTCGGGGCTGGGGGCGCTCAGCATGAACGTGTTCCTGCCCTCGCTGCCGGGCATGGCGCGGGATTTCGGCGTCGATTACGCGGTGATGCAGCTGTCGGTGACGGTCTATCTGGCCGGCTCGGCGCTGGTGCAGATGATCGCCGGGCCGCTGTCGGACCGCTACGGACGGCGGCCGGTGATGCTGGTGGGGCTTACCACCTTCCTCGTGGCGACGGCGGGGACGCTGCTGGCGCCCTCGGCGGGGTGGTTTTTGGCCTTCCGCACCCTGCAGGCCGCGGTCGGGACCGGGATGGTCCTCTCGCGCGCCATCGTCCGCGACATGGTCGAGGGCGACGCGGCCGCCAGCCGGATCGGCTATGTCACCATGGGGATGTCGGTCATCCCGATGATGGCGCCGATCCTCGGCGGGCTTTTGGACGAGGCCTTCGGCTGGCGTGCCAACTTCGCCATGCTGCTGGCGGCCGGGGCGGCGGCACTGGCGCTCGCCTGGGTGGACCTGGGCGAGACGGCGCGCGGCGGGCTGTCGATGCGGGCGCAGATGCGGGGCTATCCGCAGCTGGCCCGTTCGGGCGTGTTCTGGGGCTATGCGCTGGCCGCGACCTTCGCCTCGGGCGCGTTCTTCGCCTATCTGGGCGGCGCGCCCTTCGTGGGCGAGACGGTCTTCCACCTGCGCCCGGCCGAGGTCGGCTATTGGTTCGCGGCGCCCTCGATCGGCTATCTGCTGGGCAATTTCATCTCAGGGCGCTTTGCCGCGCGGGTGGGGATCGACCGGATGATCCTGCTCGGCGCCTGGGTCACGGCGCTGGCGCTGGGCGCGGCGCTGGCGGTGACGATGGCCGGCGCGCTGGTGCCGGCGGTGTTCTTCGGCGCCATCGCGCTGATGGGGCTGGGCAACGGCATGGTCCTGCCCAGCGCGACGGCGGGGATGATGGGGGTGCGGCCCGAACTCGCCGGAACGGCGAGCGGGCTGGGCGGGGCGATGGCTGTCGCGGGCGGCGCGGGCCTCGCGGCGCTGGCGGGGCGGTTCCTCGTCCCCGGCGCGGGCGCCACGCCGCTGCTCTGCATCATGGCGCTGTCGGCGGCGGCCTCGCTCGGCGCGATCATCGTCGTCCGGCGGCTGCGCCGGCCGGTCTGACACCGCCCGCGCCACGCGCCCCGCGCAGGGCAGCCCTGCGCCACGCGGGATTGCTCGCGCAACTTTGCAAATGCTAACGGCGCACTGCAAAGCGTATGTCAGCGAGGGGTCGATTTATGGCCAGCCACAAGATCTATGCCGGCGCCTCGCTGCGCGAGACCCGCAACCGGCACGGTCTGACCCAGCGCGTCTTCGCCGACCGGCTCGGCGTCTCCCTCCCCTATCTCAGCCAGATGGAGAACAACCACCGGCCCGTCTCGGCCGGGGTGCTGCTGCGGCTCGCGTCCGAGTTCCAGGTCGATGTCGGCGCGCTGGCCGCGGGTGATGCCGACCGGATGGTGGTGGACATGGCCGAGGCGCTGGCCGACCCGCTGTTCGATGCGCCGCCGAACCTGACCGACCTGCGGCTGGCGGCGTCGAACACGCCGGGGCTGGTGCGCGCCTTCCTCGACCTCTACCGCGCCCACCGCGAGGGGCAGGACCGGCTCGCCGCGCTGGACGAGGCGATCGGCGCGACCGGGCCCAGCTCGCTCTCCTCACCGTGGGAGGAGGTGCGCGACTTCTTCCACTACTGCGACAACTACATCGACGCGGTGGACCGCGCGGCCGAGCGCTTCGCCTGCCCCGACGGCACCCGCGCCCCGCCGATGGCCCGCGCGGTGGCGGCGCTGACCCAGCGCGGCTTCTCGATCCACGAGGCCGAGCTGCCGCCCGGATCGGTCTTCCGGCGCGAGGGCGACGTCATCACCCTCAACGCCGCCGCCGAGCCATCCACGCAGGTGTTCCAGCTTCTGAACCTGATCGCCCGCGAGACCCGGGGCGACCTTCTGGACGCGACGCTCGACCTCGGCCGGTTCCGCAGCCCGGCGGCCCGCGACATCGCCCGGCTGGGCCTGGCCAACTACTTCGCCGGGGCGGCGCTGATGCCCTATCGTCAGTTCCTCGCCAGCGCCCGGGCCGAGCGCCACGACCTCGAGCGGCTCGCCCATCTCTACGGCGCCTCGCTCGAGCAGGTGGCGCACCGGCTCTCGACCCTGCAACGCTCGGGTGACCGGGGGGTGCCGTTCTTCTTCGTCCGCGTCGATCAGGCCGGGACGATCACCAAGCGCCACTCGGCGACGCTCTTGCAGTTCGCCCGCTTCGGCGGGGCCTGCCCGCTCTGGAACGTGCACCGCGCGTTCGAGACGCCGGGCCAGTTCCTGCGCCAGCTCGCCCAGACCCCGGACGGGGTGCGCTACCTCTGCCTGTCGCGCGACGTGCAGAAGCCGGGCGGCAGCTTCCGGGCCCCGGTCCGGCGCTTCGCCATCTGCCTGGGGTGCGAGATCACCCACGCCCGCGATCTCGTCTATGCCGACGACCTCGACCTGGCCAACCCGGCCGGCTACGAGCGGATCGGGATCAGCTGCCGCATCTGCCCGCGGCCGGACTGCCACCAGCGCTCGGTGCCGCCCATCGACCGCGAGCTGGTGATTCCCGGCGACCGCAGCGGCCCCCTGCCCTACGCGATCCCCTGACGGATTGCCCGACGGATCACCTGCGCTGCGGCCTGTCGCCGCACAATCCGTCCTGAGCCGGCGCGCGTAATGCGCGAGCGGCGGAAAGGTTCCCGCCCTTGGGCGAGACTCCGCCGATCGCCGGCACGCCGCGCCGTGATGCGTTGCGCGAATGTCACGGCCCCGTTAACTCAACCGCATCTGACGAGGCCAGCCTCGACTTTCCACAGATGGGATGACCTGATGTTGCGCTCCACCCCCTCGATGCCTGCCGCGACCACCGCTGCCGATCCCGCTGCCGCCCGTTCGGGCCGGGGCGTGCGGATCGCCCGCCGGGCCGGGTTCGTGGCGGTTGTCGGCTGGGCTGCGGTCAGCACCTCGATCCTCGCCTTCGACCGCATGGGTCCAGGCGCCCAGGCTGCCGCGCAACCCGACATGGCGCTGTTCGAGCGCCAGATGACCGAGCTTTCCGCCGAGCGCGACGCCCGCGCTGCCGAGGCCGCCGCCGCTCAGACCCGCTTCACCGCTGCGCTTTCGCAGGTCTCGCAGATGCAGTCGCAGCTGCTCGCCTCGGAAGAGAAGCGGCGCGAACTGGAAAGCGGCATCGGCGCGATGCAGGCGTCGCTGCACGACGCCCGCGCCGACGCGCAGGAGGCGCTGCGCCAGCTCGCCGACGCGACCTCGGCCGCCGACGCCGCCGCCCCGCGGGCCGAGCGCGCCGACGAGATGAAGGTCGCCCTCGACATCCTGTCGGGCGAGCTCGAGACCGCGGCCAGCGACCGCGCCGCCGCTACCAAGCGCGCCGACGAGGCGACCCGCACCGCCCAGGCCCTGACCGTCGAGCGCGACGAGATCATGCGCCGCAACGAGGAAATCTTCGCCCAGCTCGAGGAAGCGGTCGAGCTGTCGGTCAAGCCGCTGGACGACATGTTCGCCAAGGTCGGCGTGAACACCGACAAGCTGCTGGAAACCGTGCGCCAGGGCTACGAGGGGACCGGCGGCCCGCTGACCCCGATGGGCTATTCGTCGCGCGGTAACGCCGCGATCTCGGAATCCGAGGCGCGGGCGAACGAGGTGGTGATATCGCTCGGCAAGGTGAACAACTACCGCATCGCGGTCAGCAAGCTGCCGCTGGCCATGCCGGTGAAGTCGGCGTTCCGCTTCACCTCGCCCTTCGGCAAGCGCTGGGGCCGCGCGCATGAGGGCATCGACCTCGCCGGCCCGGTCGGCACCCCGATCTATGCGACCGGCGACGGCGTGGTGATCTTTGCCGGCTGGCAGCGCGGTTATGGCAACGTCATCAAGATCAAGCACGCCGTCGGGACCGAGACCCGCTATGGCCATCTGTCGAAAATCCGCGTCAAGGCCGGGCAACAGGTCTCGCGCAACAGCCTGATCGGTGATATGGGCAACACCGGCCGCTCGACCGGTCCGCATCTGCACTACGAGGTGCGTGTGGACGGGAAGGCCGTGAACCCCATGAGCTTCATCAAGGCCGCACAGAATGTTTTCTAAGACCCGAGTCACCGAACCCGGACCGCGCACCCACTCTCCCGATCCTGAACCGACACGGGCCCCGATCATGGACAGCTACGACCACGCGCCCCAGCAGGGGATGCGGACCCGCACCGGACCGTCGGTCCTGTCGTCCGACCTGACGGTCAAGGGCAACATCACCACCCAGGGCGATGTGCAGATCGAGGGCACGGTGGACGGCGACATCCGCGCCCACCAGCTGACGGTCGGCGAAAGCGCCACCATCCACGGCGAGATCGTCGCCGAAGAGGTGATCGTGAACGGCCGCGTCGTCGGCCGCGTCCGCGGCCTCAAGGTGCGCCTGTCGGCCACCGCGCGGGTCGAGGGCGACATCGTCCACAAGACCATCGCCATCGAATCGGGCGCCCATTTCGAGGGCTCGGTCCAGCGTCAGGAAGACCCGCTGGGCAACGGCATCACGCCGAAGCTCGCGCCCCCCGCGGCCGCGATGAGCCGCGACGAGGACGACCTCGACGGCTGAGGCGAGGCCCGGCCGACACGAACAGGCGCGCCCCCTGGGCGCGCCTTTTTTCTTGGGCTGTCGCCGGCGCCGCTCAGTCGTCGGGAAACAGCCGGCGGTACATGTGCCAGCTCGCATGGCCCAGCACCGGCAGCGCCACGAACAGCCCGAGGAACAGCGGCGCGATCCCCAGGAACAGGATCACCGCGATCACCACCGCCCAGGCGAGCATCACGCCCGGATTGCCGAGCACCGCCTGAAAGCTGGCGATGATCGCCGAGATGAAGTCCACCTCGCGGTCGAGGATCAGCGGCAGGCCCGCGGCGGTCATCGCAAAGAGCACCGCGGCGAAGCCCGCACCCACCACGGTCCCGACCCCCAGCATCACGAGCCCGCGGCCCTGGAACAGGATCTCGGGCGAGGTGGTGATGTTGGTCAGCGCCTGCAGCCCCATGAACAGCGCGAAGGTCGTGTGGGCCACGAACACCCAGAACATGAACATGAGCAGGATGACCATCGCCATCGACGGCACCTGCCGGTCCTTCTGCGCGAACACCACCCCCAGCACGCTGCGCCAGTCGAGCGGGAGCCCGGCCTCGATCCGCCGGCTGACCTCGTACAGCCCGACCGCGGCGAAGGGCGCGATCAGCGGAAAGCCCACGACGAAGGGGATCAGCCACCACTCCTGCCCCGCGGCGGCGGCGACGGCGGCGAGCATCAGCCCGCCCGCGACGTAGAAGGCCGAGAAGAAGAGCCCAAACCCCGGCGCGCGCAGGAAATCGGTCCAGCCGGCGCGCAGCGACTCGCCGATCGCGGACATGTCGATGATGGCGGGGGCGGGGATGGTGTCGGGCTGGCCGCGGTCGTCGCCGAGGACCGGCGCCACCGTGCCGTCGGGCGCGATGCGCCCCGAGGGCGAGCGGACCTCGCCCCCCCACGCCGCCGCCGGGGTGGCCGTGCGGCGACTCGCGGCGCCCAGCGGCTCGGCGGGCCCGCGGTCGGGCGCCGGGTTGGGCATCGGCGGCCGGGTCGGGTCCGGGATCGGTCCCCCCGGCCGGGGTGGCGTGTCGGCTGGCGTGGCGCTTTGGGTCATCCGGTCTCTCCTCCCGTGGTCCCCCTCGGCCACAAGGCTAGGGCAGCGGGACAGGCCGGATCAAGCGGGGTGGATCAACCGGGGCAGGCCGGGCGCCCCTCAGGCTGCGGCAAATCGCGCCCTGAGCGCGCTGTTGACCGGGGGGGTGACGAACTTGCTCACGTCGCCGCCCAGCCGGGCGATTTCCTTGACCAGCTTCGAGGCGATGGCCTGCCGCCGGGCGTCGGCCATCAGGAACACCGTCTCGACGCTCGAATCGAGGGCGCGGTTCATGCCGACCATCTGGAACTCGTACTCGAAGTCCGCGACCGCGCGCAGGCCGCGGACGATGACACTGGCGCCGACGTCGCGGGCGCAGTCGATCAGCAGGTTGTCGAAGGGATGGACGACGATCTCGACCCCGCTGCGGCGGGCGATGTCGGTGCACTCGGCCTCGACCATCTCAACCCGCTCCTCTAGCGAGAACAGCGGCCCCTTGTCGCGGTTGATCGCCACCCCGATCACCAGCCGGTCCACCAGCGGCGCGGCGCGCTGGATGATGTCGATGTGGCCCAGCGTGACCGGGTCGAAGGTTCCGGGGTAGAGACCGATCCGCATCTGTTGATCCTTCGGGCGCAGGGGCTGGGGCGGCCCCCCAAGGGGGGCGATCACGGGTTCGTCAGACGCAAGCGGAAATCCGGCGCGGATGCAAGCGCCGCGCCGCGGCATGGCCGCGCGACGTGCCGCCCCGCGTGGCCCTGGCGCCCGGTCAGTTCCCCATGATCATCCCGGTCAGCGCCTCTTTCTCGGCCGCGAGCTCCTTGAGCCGGGCCGAGACGGCGTCCCCGATCGAGACGACGCCGAGCATATGCCCCGCCTCATCCACCACCGGCAGGTGGCGGAACCGGCCGTCGGTCATCCGCTGCAGCACCGTCAGCGCATCCTCGCCGCAGACGCAGGTGCTGACCTTGCTGGTCATCAGGTCCGCGACCTTGCGCTGCAGCACGTCGGCGCCCGACCGGCCCAGCTCGCGCACGATGTCACGCTCGGACAGGATCCCCGCCGGGCGCTGGCCGTCCTCGGAAACGACCACCGCGCCGATCCGCTTTTCCGACAACAGCCGGGCGGCGTCGGCCACGCTCATGTCCGGGCGCACCGTGACGATGCTCTCCGGCCCCGTCTTCATGGCGAGAATCTGCTTGACGATCATCGGCGTCCCCCTGGCATCGGCATCCCCCCGGCAGCGGCATCCCCGGCCCGCGCGGCCGCTCACCACCCCGTGACCTCAGCGTTGCCGCGCCGCGCCCGAGCGTCAAGCCCCCCGTGAGTCTTGGCGCGCGGCCTCGGTGGCCGCGACCAGCGCCTCGAGCCGCGCGACCTCGCGGCGCAGCGCCTGGGTGACCGCCTCGGCCAGCCGATTCAGCCGGTCCGAGCGGCGGTCGTCGGCCGGGCGCAGCAGCCAGAAGGCGCGGGTCAGGGCGATGTCGCGGGCCAGCACGCGGCGCACGCCGGGCGCGAAGGGGATGGCGAAGTCGTGCACGATCCCCAGCCCCGCCCCGGCCCGGATCGCCTGCATCTGTACGCTGACCGAGTTCGAGCTGAGCGTGGCGTGCGCCGACCCCGTTTCGGCCAGATAGTCGAGTTCGCGGTCGAAGATCATGTCCTGGATATAGCCGATCATCCGGTGCCCGCGCAGGTCGGCGCGGCTGGCGATGGGGGGATGGGCGGTCAGGTAATCCGCGTGGCCGGCCAAGTGCAGCTGATAGTCGGTGATCTTCTGGATCGCCGCGCGGCCGCGGTCGGGGGGGCTGACGGCGATCGCCATGTCGGCCTCGCGCCGGCTGAGGTTGAACACCCGCGGCAGGGCGACGATCTGGATTTCCAGCCCCGGATGGTCGGCACAGAGCCGTGCCGCGATCTGCGGCAGCAGGTAGTTGGCGCACCCGTCCGGCGCCCCGATCCTGAGCTGCCCGGCAAGCTGCCCCTGCCCCGGCGATTCGGCGGCCGCGGCGGCGGCGGCCTCGGCCGCCTCGGCGTGGGCGACGAGCGCCGCGCCTTCGGCGGTGACCGCGTAGCCCTGCGGCGTCTTGGCGAAGAGCACCCGGCCCAGCGCGGTTTCCAGCCGCGCCACCCGCCGCCCCACGGTCGAGGCATCCATCCCCAGCCGCCGCCCCGCCGCCGAGAGCGACTCGGCCCGCGCCACGGCCAGGAATACGCGCAGGTCATCCCAATCCATCGTCGCCCCCTCGCGCACCCTTTGCGATTTCGCAAAGCGGTTTGGCCTCATCGTCGCTTTACGCGGGCATTACCGCAAGACTATCCTGCCCCCAACCACGGACAGCATCGGCAACGGAGGAAGGCTCATGCGCGCGATTCACCACTGGCTCGACGGCAAGGAAACCGCAGGGACGTCCGGCCGCACCGCCGATGTCTACAACCCCGCCACCGGCGAGGTGCAGGGCAAGGTGGACCTCGCCTCGAAGGCCGAGATGGACGCGGCCATCGCCGCCGCCGCCAAGGCGCAGGTCGCCTGGGGCGCGACCAACCCGCAGCGCCGCGCGCGGGTGATGATGAAGATGGTCGACCTGATGAACCGCGACATGGACAAGATGGCCGAGGTGCTGTCGTCCGAGCACGGCAAGACCTTCCCCGACGCCAAGGGCGACATCCAGCGCGGGCTCGAGGTGATCGAATACGCCATCGGCGCGCCGCAGCTTCTGAAGGGTGAGTTCATCGACGGCGCCGGCCCCGGCATCGACATGTATTCCATGCGCCAGCCGCTGGGCGTGGTGGCGGCCATCACCCCCTTCAACTTCCCCGCCATGATCCCGCTGTGGAAGCTGGGCCCCGCGCTCGCCTCGGGCAACGCGGTGATCCTCAAGCCGTCCGAGCGTGACCCGTCGGTGCCGAACATGATTGCCGCGCTGTTCAAGGAGGCCGGGCTGCCCGACGGCGTGCTGCAGGTCGTGCATGGCGACAAGGAGGCGGTGGACGCGATCCTCGACAGCGAGGTGATCCAGGCGGTGGGCTTCGTCGGCTCGACCCCGATCGCGCAGTACATCTATGAGCGCGCGGCCGCGACCGGCAAACGCGCCCAGTGCTTCGGCGGCGCCAAGAACCACATGATCATCATGCCCGACGCCGATCTGGACCAGGCCGCCGACGCGCTGGTCGGCGCAGGCTACGGCGCCGCGGGCGAGCGCTGCATGGCGATCTCGGTCGCCGTCCCGGTCGGGAAGGAGACCGCCGACAAGCTGATCGAGAAGCTGGTGCCGCGGGTCGAGAAGCTGAAGGTCGGCCCCTACACCGCCGGCGACGACGTGGACTACGGCCCGGTCGTGACCGCGGCCGCCAAGAAGAACATCGAGCGGCTGGTGCAATCGGGCGTGGACCAGGGCGCCGATCTGGTCGTGGACGGGCGCAACTTCAGCCTGCAGGGCTACGAGAACGGGTTTTTCGTCGGCCCCTCGCTCTTCGACAACGTCACCCCCGACATGGAGATCTACAAGACAGAGATCTTCGGCCCCGTGCTCTCGACCGTCCGCGCCGAGAGCTACGAGGAGGCGCTGAAGCTGGCGATGGACCACGAATACGGCAACGGCACCGCGATCTTCACCCGCGACGGCGACACCGCCCGCGACTTTGCCAGCCGCTGCAACATCGGCATGGTCGGGATCAACGTGCCGATCCCGGTGCCGCTGGCGTATTTCACCTTCGGCGGCTGGAAGAAGTCGGGCTTCGGCGACCTGAACCAGCACGGGCCCGACGCCTTCCGCTTCTACACCCGCACCAAGACGGTCACGAGCCGCTGGCCCTCGGGGATCAAGGAAGGGGCCGCGTTCAACTTCAAGGCGATGGACTGACGGCACCGCCGAAGCGGGGGTTTTCCACCCCCGCACCCCCGGAGGATATTTGTGCAAGGAAGAACGGGGCGGATCGCGCCGCCCCGTCTGCTCTCTCAGATGCGGTCGGCCTGGCGCAGCGCGAAGTAGGTGCCGCCGCCGAACAGCACGCCGAAGAACCAGCCGTAGATTCCCCACCAGTCCGGCAGGATGCTGGTGAAGGTCGGCAGGATGGACGAGAACACCATGCCCACGAACAGCGCCACGAAGGCCTTGCCGTGAAAGCCCCCGTTGAAGCGGAACTCTCCGTCTTCGCGGTAGAGGTCGGGCACGTTCAGCTGCATCCGGCGGATCAGGTAGTAGTCGACCATCATGATCCCGAAGATCGGCCCCATCGTCGAGCCGATGAAGTTGACGAAATGCGCAGCCCCCGTATCCCACGGCGCCCACGGGTAGAGGATCAGCGCGATGACCGCGGCGATCAGCCCGCCGCGGCGGAAATCAACCACCCGCGGCGCCGCATTGGAAAAGTCGAAGGCCGCCGAGACAAAGTTCGCCACCACGTTGATCCCCAGCGTCGCCACGACGAAGGTGAGCGCCGCGAGCAGCGCGAGGAACCAGCTGTCGAACTTGGCGCTGATCTGGTCGGGGTGCATCAGCACCTCGCCATAGACGTGGAAGGCCGCGGTCGTCGTCACACCCGCCACGAGGCAGAAGGCCAGCAGGTTCACCGGCAGGCCCCAGATATTGCCGATCCGCAGCGCGCGCTCGGACGTGGCGTAGCGCGAGAAGTCGCAGAAGTTGAGATAGAGGGCCGCGAAATAGGTGATCCACGTGGCCGCCACCGCCATCAGCGTGGGCAGGCTGCCCGGCGGGGTGCTGATGCCCGCGTCCCGCGTCGCCTCGACCAGCACATCCTGCGGGATCTCCGAGCCGAAGCTGAACCGGCCCGACTTGACGACCAGATAGACCGCCAGGATCAGCATCATCAGCCAGACGGCCGGCCCGGCCCAGTCCTGGAAGCGGCGCACTGTCTCCATCCCGCGCTGGATGATGAGAAGCTGTGCCGCCCAGACCAGCACGTAGCAGATCACCTCGAGCGTGGAGTGACCCAGCATGTGGTGGGTCTGGTGGAACTCGAGCATCCCGGGCGAGCGGATGAGCAGCGCAACGAGCGCGCCCGACGCCGCCGCCGTCTGCGCGCCGTACCAGAAACACGCCACCACGCCCCGGATGAGCGCCGGGATGTTGGCGCCGAAGGTGCCGAAGGACGAGCGCGCCAGCACCGGGAACGGCACGCCGGTCCTCACGCCCGCGACGCCGACCAGCGTCATCAGCCAGTAGATCACCAGCGACCCCGCCCCGATCGCCAGCACGAAGTTCAGGAAGTTGCCGCAGAGCAGGAACAGGCTGGCCGCGAGGTAGTAACCCCACAGCGAATGGACGTCCGAGGTCCAGACGTTGAAGATCGAAAAGGCGCCCCAGCGGCGGTCCTGCGCCGGCGCGAGATCTTCGTTGTAGAGCGCCGGAGAGGCGCCGGTGATCTGCATGATCGGTCCCGTTTGCGTTTGTTTTCGGTGGGGAAATCCTGCCGCGCGGGCGGGCTTGTGTCCAATGCCGGCTGGCGGTGCTGGCCAATCGGCGCCGTGGCGTGAAATAGTTGTGCAACACTGCGGCACTAGCGCCGGAAAACGGTCAGCCGCGAGCAAGGGGGAACGGATGGATTTCGCATTGTCCGAAGAGCAGCAGGCGATCTTCGACATGGCGCGGGACTTCGGCCAGGCCGAGATCGCGCCCCATGCCCGCGAATGGGAACGCCAGGGCACCATCCCCAAGGACCTCTGGCCCAAGGTGGCGGCGCTCGGGTTCGGCGGGCTCTACGTCTCGGAAGAGTATGGCGGCTCGGGGCTGACCCGGCTCGACGCGACGCTGGTGTTCGAGGCGCTGGCGATGGCCTGCCCGGCGGTCGGCTCGTTCCTGTCGATCCACAACATGTGCGGCGGCATGATCGACAAGTTCGGCAAGCCCGAGGACAAGGCGAAGTGGCTGCCGGACCTCTGCAGCATGGAGAAGATCTTCTCCTACTGCCTGACCGAGCCGGGCTCGGGGTCGGACGCCGCGGCGCTGCGGACGCGGGCCGAGCGGACGAACGACGGCTACCGGCTCAACGGCACCAAGGCCTTCATCTCGGGCGGCAGCTATTCGGACGTCTACGTGACCATGGTGCGGACCGGCGAGGACGGGCCCAAGGGCATCTCGACCGTGGTGGTCGAGGATGGGACGCCCGGGCTCTCGTTCGGGGCGCTCGAGCACAAGATGGGCTGGCTCGCGCAGCCGACCAGCCAGGTGCAGTTCGACGACTGCGTGATCCCGGCCGGGAACCTGCTGGGCGAGGAAGCGCGCGGCTTCGCCTACGCGATGGCCGGGCTCGACGGAGGGCGGCTGAACATCGCGGCGGGCGCGCTCGGCGGCGCGCAGGCGGCGCTGGACCAGACGATCCGCTACATGGGCGAGCGCAAGGCCTTCGGAAAAACCATCGACCAGTTCCAGGCGCTGCAGTTCCGGCTGGCCGAGATGGAGGTCGCGCTGCAATCGGCCCGCACCTTCCTGCGCCAGGCGGCGTGGAAGCTGGACAACAAGGCCCCGGACGCCACCAAGTTCTGCGCCATGGCCAAGCTCTACGTCACCGATCGCGCGTTCGAGGTCGCCAACCAGTGCCTGCAACTCCACGGCGGCTATGGCTATCTCGCCGACTACGGGATCGAGAAGATCGTCCGCGACCTGCGGGTGCACCAGATCCTCGAGGGCACCAACGAGATCATGCGCCTGATCGTGGGCCGCGCGATGCTGGCCGAGAGGGGCTGATGGACGATCTCAAGATCCGTAAGGACCGCGCCGCGGGGCGCATCACCCTGACCCGACCGCAGGCGCTGAACGCGCTGAGCCACGAGATGGCGAACGCGGTGCGCGCCGCGCTCGACGCCTGGCGCGACGACGAGGCCGTGAAGCTGGTGATCCTCGACGCCGAGGGGGACAAGGCGTTCTGCGCCGGCGGCGACATTGCCGCGATCTATCACGCCGCGAAGGCCGGCGATCACACGGTGGGCCAGCGCTTCTTCGCCGACGAATACCAGATGAACGCCGCGATCCGCGATTATCCCAAGCCGATCGTCGCCTTCATGCAGGGCTTCGTGATGGGCGGCGGCGTGGGCCTCGGCGGGCACGCCAGCCACCGCGTCGTGGGCGACACCACGCAGGTGGCGATGCCCGAGGCGGGAATCGGGATGATCCCCGACGTCGGCGGGACGTGGCTTCTGGCCCGCGCGCCGGGGCGGGTCGGCGAATACCTCGGGCTGACGGGCGCACGGATGGGCGCGGCCGACGCGATCCACGCGGGCTTTGCCGACCTCTACCTGCCCGAGGCGGAGTGGGACGCCGCCAAGGACCGTCTGGCCGAGACCGGCGACGCCGCAACGCTGGCCGGGCAGCCCCTGCCCGCCCCCTCGGCGCTGGCCGAGCGCGACCTCGCGGCGTTCCGCGGCCGCAGCGTGGCCGAGATCGCCGCGGCGCTCGAGCAAGCGGGGGACGAGGCCTCGCTCAAGACCATCCGGCGCAATTCGCCGCTGTCGATGGCGGCGACGCTGGCGATGGTCAAGGCGGCGCGGGGCGACCAGCGGATGCAGGATTCGCTCAGCCGCGAATACCGCTTCACCCATCGCGCCACCGCCGAGGGCGATTTCATCGAGGGCGTGCGCGCCCAGATCATCGACAAGGACCGCAACCCCGCCTGGGGGGCGGCCGCGGACGCGGCCAAGGTGGACGCGATGCTGGCAAACCTCGGCGAGGCCGAACTGACGTGGGAGGACTGAGGATGCGGATCGGTTTCATCGGACTGGGCAACATGGGCGGGCCGATGGCGAAGAACCTCGCCGCCGCGGGCCACGCGGTGCAGGGCTTCGACCTTGCCGCGCCGATGCCCGAGGGCGTGACCGCCGCTGCCACCGCGGCCGAGGCCGCGGCCGGCGCCGAGGTGGTCATCACCATGCTGCCGAACGGCCAGATCCTGCGCGCCGTCGCGGCCGAGGTGATCCCGGCGATGGCGCCGGGTGCGGTCCTCTGCGACTGCTCGACGGTGGACGTGGACAGCGCCCGCGCGGTCGCCGATCAGGCCGCGGCGGCGGGCAAGGGCGCGCTCGACGCGCCGGTCTCGGGCGGGATCGGCGGGGCCGCGGCGGGGACGCTGACCTTCATGGTCGGCGGCACGCCCGCGGCGTTCGAGACGGTGCGCCCGCTCTTCGACATCATGGGGCAGAAGGCCGTGCATTGCGGCGACTCGGGCGCCGGCCAGGCGGCCAAGATCTGCAACAACATGATCCTCGGCGTGACGATGATCGCCACCTGCGAGGCGTTTGCGCTGGCCGACAAGCTGGGGCTCGACCGGCAGAAGATGTTCGACGTGGTGTCCACCTCGTCGGGCTATTCCTGGTCGATGAACGCCTATTGCCCGGCGCCCGGCGTGGGTCCGGCTTCGCCGGCCGACAACGGCTACAAGCCGGGCTTCGCGGCCGAGCTGATGCTCAAGGACCTGCGGCTGAGCCAGCAGGCCGCCGACAGCGCCGACGCCGACACGCCGATGGGGGCGCTGGCCACCTCGCTCTATGGTCAGTTCGTCGAGGCCGAGGACGGCCGCGGCCGGGATTTCTCGGCCATGCTGCCGCGGCTTGCGGCCCGCGGGCGGGGCGCGGCCTGAGCCGCGCGGCGGCCCGCGGAACGGGCCAAGGGCGGGCTTGCGGGAAACCGCGGCACGCCGGCGGGCGTTTTCTCCCGACACGCAACAGGATCAGGTGAACCCATGCGCCTTGTCTCCACTCTCGCCGCGGGCTGCGTCGCGCTCGCCCTGCCGCTGGCGGCGCTGGCCGACAAGCCCGCCCACGCCGGTCAGGGCAACGGCAAGGGCCACGTCACGCGCGCCGACAAGGCCGAGCGCGCCGCCCCGAACCGCGCCCAGCCCGCCCGCGGCGTGACCGCCCGCGCCTGCCCGCCGGGGCTGGCGAAGAAGGACCCGGCCTGCCTGCCCCCCGGACAGGCCGGCAAGGTCGGCGACATCATCGACCTGCGCCGGGTGCACGTGGTGACGCGCCCGGGCCTCTACGGCGTGCGCGATGCTCCGTCCGGGCAGCGCTATGCGATCGTGAACGGCCGCTTGATGCGCGTCGACAGCGAGACCGGCCGCATCCTGTCAATCCTGCGGGTGGTCGAGGCGATCCTCGACTGACCCGCCGCGACCCCGGCCCCACCTGCGACGATCTGCGCGCCGCAGATGGGCCCGGGGCCGATGACAGACCGTCCGCCTCCTGTTATATTCCGCTCACAGAATATGACAGGAGGCCCCCATGGCCAACATCGGCACCACCGAGCGCATCGTCCGCATCATCGTCGGGCTGATTCTCATCGCGCTCTACTTCGTCTATCCCGCGGCGCCGATGCGCTGGCTGTTCCTGCTCGGGATCATCCCGCTGGCGACCGGCCTGCTCGGCTGGTGCGGGCTCTACACGCTTCTGGGCATCAACACCTGCCGCCGCCGCTGAGGCGGCTCAGGCCAGCAGCGCCTCGGCCGCGGCGCGGGCGGCCGGGGTGACCTCTTCGCCCGCGAGCATCCGCGCCAGCTCCTCGACCCGCGCGCCGGCCGACAGCGGCTCGACGCGCGAGGTCGTGGCGCCATCCTCGACCGACTTCGCCACCCGGAAATGGCGCTCGCCCCGCGCCGCCACCTGCGGCGAGTGGGTGACGACCAGCACCTGCGCCCCTTCGGCCAGCCGCGCGAGCCGCCGGCCCACGGCATCCGCCGTGGCCCCGCCCACGCCGCGGTCGATCTCGTCGAAGATCATCACCAGCGGGTCGGCGCCCTGCGCCAGCACCACCTTGAGCGCCAAGAGGAACCGCGATAGCTCGCCGCCCGAAGCAATGCGGTCGAGCGGTCCCGCCGGCGCGCCGGGGTTGGTGGCGACGGTGAAGGCCACCGTGTCCTGCCCCTCGGGGCCGGGTTCGCCGGGCGACAGCCGGGTCTCGAACACCGCCCGCTCCATCTTCAGCGGCGCCAGCTCGGCCGCCATCGCGGCATCGAGCCGCCCCGCCGCCTCGGCCCGCGCCGCCGACACCTCGGCCGCCGCCGCCTCATAGGCCGCCCCCGCCGCGGCCAGCGCCCGGGTCAGCTCACCCATCCGCGCCTCGCCCGCGTCGAGCGCAGCCAGCCGCGCCGACAGCTCGCCCGCCAGCGTGGCCAGGTTGTCGGGCAGCACGTCGTGCTTGCGCGCGAGCGCCCGCACCGCGAACAGCCGCTCTTCCGTCGCCTCGAGCGTGCCGGGGTCGAACTCCATCGCCTCGAGCGCGGCCTCGATCCCGCCGGTCGCCTCGCCCAGCTCGATCAGCGCCCGGCCGAGCGCCGCCAGCGGCGCCTCGAGCGGGTCGGGCGTGCCCTCCTCGGCGCCGGTCTTGCCGGACGCACCCTCGAGCCAGCGCACCGCCTCGACCATCGCGCCCTCGGCCCCCGGCTCACCGCCGCCGCCCGCGAGCAGCGCGAGCGCGCGGGCCACGTCGCCGCGGATGCGTTCGGCCGCCTGCATCTGCCGGCGGGCCACGTCGAGCGTCGCCTCCTCGCCCGGCTGCGGGTCGAGCTTTTCCAGCTCGGCCACCGCGTGGCGCAGGAAATCCTCTTCGCGCCGGGCGGCCTCGAGCTGTTCCTCGGCCGCGTCGAGCGCCGCGCGGGCCTGCCGCCGCGCGCCCCAGGCCGCGCGCAGGGGCGCAAGGTCGATCCCGGCGAAGGCGTCGAGAAGCTGGCGGTGGCCGCGCGGGTTCAGAAGCCCGCGGTCGTCGTGCTGCCCGTGCAGCTCGACCAGCACGTCCGAAAGATTGCGCAGCACCTCGCCCGACACCCGCCGGTCGTTGACCCAGCCGGACTTGCGCCCGTCGGCGGCGTTGACCCGGCGCAGGATCAGCTCATCCCCCGCCTCGATCCCCGCCTCGACCAGCAGCGCGCGGGCCGGATGCGCGGCCGGCAGGTCAAAGACCGCCGTCACCTCGCCCTGCGACGCCCCCTGCCGCACCAGTTCCGCCCGGCCCCGCCAGCCCAGCACGAAGCCCAGGCAGTCGAGCAGGATCGACTTGCCCGCCCCCGTCTCGCCGGTGAGCACGTTCAGCCCCGGCGCGAAGTCGAGCGCCAGCCGGTCGATCAGCAGCATGTCGCGGATGTCGAGGCTTCGCAGCATCGCCGGCCCTCCCGGGCGTCAGAGCCACTTGCCCTGGATCACCTGGCGGTAAACCTTGGTCAGCCACGAATTGCCCTGCGGCGTCGCGGTCAGGCCACGGCCGCGCAGCTGGGCATAGGCGTCCTGGTAATAGGGCGAGGACTGGAAGTTGTGGCCGAGGATGGCCCCCGCCGTCTGCGCCTCGTTGGTCAGGCCGAGCGCGAGGTAGGATTCGACCAGCCGCATCAGCGCCTCGGGCGTGTGGGTGGTGGTCTGGTAATCCTCGACCACGACGCGGAAGCGGTTGATCGCGGCGGTATAGTGGCCGCGCTTGAGGTAGTAGCGGCCGATCTCCATCTCCTTGCCGGCGAGATGGTCGAAGGACAGGTCGAACTTGAGCACCGCCGAGCGGGCGTATTCGCTGTCGGGATACTGCTCGATCACCTCGCGCAGCGCCTGCAGCGCCTGGAAGGTCAGGCCCTGGTCGCGGCCGACCTCGTCGATCTGGTCGTAATAGCTGAGCGCGAGCAGATACTT
This sequence comes from Paracoccus sanguinis, assembly GCF_012689545.1. Lineage (NCBI taxonomy): Bacteria > Pseudomonadati > Pseudomonadota > Alphaproteobacteria > Rhodobacterales > Paracoccaceae > Paracoccus > Paracoccus sanguinis. Next base: position 2,445,550 of record NZ_CP051542.1, on the reverse strand, counting down.
GGCGTAGGCCGCATCCTCGTCGCCGGGGTAGTTGTCGATGAACCGCTGCGCCGCGCCGCGGGCTTCGTCATACTGGCGTGCCTTGTGATAGGCGAAGGCCTGCATGATGAGCGCGCGCTTGGCCCAGTCGGAATAGGGGTAGAGCCGCTCGACCTCGGCGAAGTAATGCACCGCGTCCTTGGGGCGCTTGCCGTTCTCCAGCTCGTACTCGCCGCGCTTGTAGATCTGCTCGGCGGTGAAATTGTCCAGCGGCTGCTTGTTGGCGCCCGGATCGCCGCCGCCGCAGGCCGCGAGCGTCGCCACCACCACCGCCGACATGACAACGCGCCGCAAGTTCCTGACTGTCATCTGCGTCCTGTCCGTCCGTCGTCTGCGGTGGTCGTCTGCGGGCTCGTACCGTCTGTCGGGCAGCCGAGGCGACTCCGCCCGGCCGCGCGGCTTCGCCGTCCTAGCACACAACATCGGGGCGCGCAAAAGGGCAAGATGGCGGTGCCAGAGGCGTTATCGGTGGGGTGATCGGCGCGTTGGCGTCGCTGGGCAGCGGGCGCTTGCCGCACCCGCTGGCCGAGGTTCAGGCCACCATCACCGCGCGCGCGGCGTCGCGCTTGGCCGGGGCGACGCGCGGCCGCACCACGCCCGCGCCGGGCAGGCGCTGCACGCAGTCGGTGCTGCAGGTCACCCACTCCCACGCGTCGGGCGTGGCGAACAGCGTCCTGAGCAGCCGGTTGGTCATCGCGTGCCCGGCCCGATTGCCGGTATAACGCGCGAGCAGCGGGGCCCCGGCGAGCGCGAGATCGCCCACCGCGTCCAGCATCTTGTGACGGACCGGCTCGTCGCGGTGGCGCATCCCACCGGGCGAGAGCACCCGGTCGCCGTCCACCACCACGGCGTTGAAGTAGGTGCCGCCGAGCGCGAGGCCACGGGCCTTCATCGACTCGACGTCCGACTGCCGGCAGAAGGTGCGGCTGTCCATCAGCTCGCGCTGGAACGCCCCGTTGGCGAGGTCGAGCGTCTTTTCCTGACGCCCGATGGCCGCATCGGCGAAGTCGATCGCGAACTCCATCTGCAGATGATCGGCGGGCGACAGCCGGGCGAAGCCCGCGCCGTCATGGACCTCGACCGGCTTCAGCACCCGGATGGCGCGCAGCGGCGCGTCCGACTGGACGAGGCCCGCCGCCACGATCCCGGCCACGAAGGGCGCGGCCGAACCGTCGAGGATCGGCGCCTCGGGGCCGTCGATGTCGATCAGCACGTTGTGGATGCCGGTCCCGGCCAGCGCCGCCATGACGTGCTCGACGGTCGAGACGGTGGCGCCGTTCTCGCCCGCCAGCAGGGTGCAGAGCTGCGAAGGCACGACCGCGTCCCAGCGCGCCGGAACCAGCGCGCCGCGAAGGTCGGTGCGGCGGAACACCACGCCATGCCCGGCCGGCGCGGGATGCATGGTCATCCGCACGGGCGCGCCGGTGTGAAGGCCGACGCCCGCAAATCGGGCTGGGGTGGCGAGGGTGGCCTGCATGGTTTCGGGTCCGTCTGTTCTACGTTTCTTGCGGGGATGGTCCCCGATGCAACCGAGGTAGGTCGGCCCTGACCCTGGCTCAATTAACGAATTATGACCGTCTGTAACATCGCCCGGCCGGCGGCGGGCGTGGCGCGGCCCGTGAGACGCAAGTCTTTGGAATACATGAGAAAGGGGCCGCCGCAGCGGCCCCCGAAAGGCTGGTCCGGTCGCCCCGACGTGATCGGGGCGCGAGGCGGTCGTCAGTTCGCCTGACGGCGCAGGAAGGCCGGGATCTCGACGTTCTCCTTGGCCGAGTCGGGCGCGGCGAGGTCGTCGAAGTCGGTTTCGGCCTGACGCGCACGGGCCATCCGGTCGCTGACGCGCTCGGCGATGGTCTCGGGGCGCGGACGCTCCTGCTCGCCGTGGTGGCCGGCCAACCGCTCCATCATCCGGCCGAGGCCGGCCATGCGGGCCGGGCCGCGCGGCGCCTCGGGGGCGGGCGGCGGCGCGGCAGGGCGGCGCGGCGACTCGTCGGCGCGGGCGCGGATGCGCTCGATCCGGGCGGCGGCTTCGGCCGAGGGCTGGCCGCGGCCGCCTTGCGGGCGCACCGGCGCGGTGTAGCCGCTCGGGTCGTCGCTCAGGCGGCGGTCGTAGCTGCGCGGGTCGATGCGCGGCTCGGGCCGGGTCTCGGCGCGGCTCTCGGCGCGCTCTTCCTCGCGCAGCGCGTCGTAACGCGGTTCGGGGCGCGGCTCGGCGGGGCGATAGGCCGGCTCGGGCAGCGCCTCGTCCAGCGGGGCACGGGCAACCGGCGCCTCGATGACCGGGGTGCGGCGCGCGGGCACCGCGTCATCCTCGTCGGCGCTGGCGGCGGGCTTCTGCGCCACCGCCGGGTGCTGGGTCAGCGGCTCGCGCAGGCCGCGGCGCGGGGCCGGCGGCTCGGCGGCGGCCGCCGCGGCGAGGTCGATGCCGGTCGCCACGACCGACACCCGCACCGTGCCCTCGAGCTCGGGGTCGAGCGTCGAGCCGACGATGATGTTGGCCTCGGGGTCGACCTTCTCGCGGATCTTCTCGGCCGCCTCGTCCATCTCGAACAGCGTGAGGTCGTGGCCGCCGGTGATGTTGATGAGCACGCCCTTGGCACCGTTGAGGCTGATCTCGTCCAGCAGCGGGTTCGCGATGGCCTTTTCCGCCGCCTCGACGGCGCGGTTGTCGCCGGTCGCCTCGCCGGTGCCCATCATCGCCTTGCCCATCTCGTCCATCACCGCGCGCACGTCGGCGAAGTCGAGGTTGATCAGGCCCGGCCGCACCATCAGGTCGGTCACGCCCTTGACGCCCTGGTAGAGGACGTCGTCGGCCATGGCGAAGGCCTCGGTGAAGGTGGTCTTTTCGTTGGCGATCCGGAACAGGTTCTGGTTCGGGATGATGATCAGGGTGTCGACGACCTTCTGCAGCGCCTCGACGCCCTCGTCGGCCTGCCGCATCCGCTTCGAGCCCTCGAACTGGAAGGGCTTGGTCACGACGCCGACGGTCAGGATGCCCATCTCGCGCGCGGCCTGGGCGATGATCGGGGCGGCGCCGGTGCCGGTGCCGCCGCCCATGCCGGCGGTGATGAAGCACATGTGCGCGCCCATCAGGTGATCGACGATATCCTCGATGGTCTCTTCGGCGGCCTTGGCGCCGATCAAGGGCTTGGCGCCCGCGCCCAGCCCCTCGGTCACCTTGGGCCCAAGCTGGACGCGGCTTTCGGCGCGGCTTTGCGCCAGCGCCTGCGCGTCGGTGTTGGCCACCACGAACTCGACCCCGTCGAGCCGCTTCTCGATCATGTTGTTGACCGCGTTGCCGCCCGCGCCGCCGACACCGAAGACGGTGATGCGCGGACGCAGCTCCTGGTCGTCGGTCATCATCAGGTTCAGATTCATCGCCGCCTGCCCTTCCGTTTCTGGTTGCCGGGTCGTTGGGCGCCCGGTCGAATCCCCTGTATCCCCGTGCAGCCTAGCCAGATTCGCGCCAAGCGTCATGGGGAAATCCGCAGATATCCACAAAATATGCCGTGCCCGACGGGGCCGATCAGCGGTATGTTGCCGAAACCCCTAACCGTGGTGGTTCGGGGCGGCCCCGCGGTCACCGGTTGCGGTCACCAGTTGTTGCGGAACCAGCGATAGGCCCGCTTGAGGCCCGTCACCCCGCCCCGTTCCACCGGCATCTCGAAGTCCCACCACTCGTCCTGCGGGTTGGCCGCGTGCAGCGCGAGGCCGACCGTCGCCGCGTGGCAGGGCGCGGTGTGCTGCTGCGCCAGCCCGTGGATGCGCAGCGGCCGCCCCACCCGGACGTTCTGCCCGAGGATACGCGCGGCCAGCGTGTCGAGCCCGGGGATCTGGCTCGCGCCCCCGGTCAGCACCACCTGCCGCGAGGGCATCTGGTCGAATCCCGCGGCATCCAGCACGCCCCGGACCTCGTCGAGGATCTCTTCGACCCGCGGGCGCATTATCCCGATCAGGTCGGCGCGGCTGACGGACCGGCGCTCGCCGTTCCAGTCCTCGGCCATGCCCGCCCCCGGCACGTTGGTCACGTCGATCATCTCGCGGTCGTCGCGGCCCGTGGCCTCGAGCCCGCCGTGCCGGGTCTTCAGCCATTCCGCCGTCGCCATCGGCACCCGCAGCCCCTGGCTGATGTCGCGGGTCACCAGATCGCCGCCCATCCGCACCGCGTCGGCAAAGATCATGTGCTTCTTGAGAAACAGCGACACGCCGGTGACGCCGCCGCCCATGTCGATGCAGGCGGCGCCGAGTTCCTGCTCGTCCTCGACCAGCGCCGCGCGGCCGGCGGCATAGGCGGCCGAGCCCACGCCCGCGAGCTCGAGGTCGCAGCGGCGGATGCAGTGGACGAGGTTCGAGGCTGTCGAGCCATCCAGCGTCAGCACGTGCATGTCCACCGCCAGCCGGTTGCCGACGATGTCGCGCGGGTCCGACAGGCCCGAGCGCGCGTCCACCGCGAAGTTCACCGGCTGGGCGTGCAGCACCTCGCGGTTGCGGCCGAAATCGGGGGCGTCGCAGGCGGCGATGGCGGCGCCCACGTCGGGCTCGGTCACCTTGCCGGACTTGAGCGCGATCTCGCCCGCCAGCCCGTAGGACGAGGGGCGCCCGCCCGACAGCGTGGCGATGACGTGATCGACCCGCACGCCCGCCTGTTTCTGCGCGGCAGAGACGGCGTGGCGGACGCAGCGCTCGGTCTCGGCCATCGTCTCGATCTCGCCGTAGCGGACGCCGCGCGACTGGGTGGTGAACTGGCCGATGACGCGGAACGAGGACTGCCCGGCCATCGGGCCGACGCCGTCGGTCTCGCGGAACTGGCCGGGGCCGTCGAACTGCAGGATGATGCAGGTGATCTTCGAGGTGCCGATGTCGAGCACGGCCAGCACGCCGCGCGCCATCGCCTGCCGCCGCATCTGCCGCATCGCCCGCTGGGCTTCGTAAAGATCGCGCATCCCTGTTCCTCCCTGCCCCTCGGTTCTCTCTCTCGGCGAGGCCCCTTGTACCGGGGCCGCCGCCTGTCCTCAGCCGCGCCCCTTCGGCGCCGGCGCGGCGGCCGCCTTGCCGGTCTTGCCGCCCGAGGCCTTGGCCTTGGTGGTGGCCTTGCCCTTCGCCGGCCCCTTGGCCGCCGTCGCCGCCTTGCCCTTGCCGGTCCCGGCCGGGGCCGCGGCGCCGACGCGGGCGCCCTCCTCGGGCTCGATCTCGACCCCGTCGGGGCCGAGCGGGTTCATCCCCAGCGCGCGGCGAACGGTGTTCTGCGCCGTCAGCCCCATCCGCAGCACCGGGCGGGCCGGGTCGCGCAGGTCGACCGCCACCACGTCGCGGGACAGAAGCCCGTCGGCCTTCTCCATCGCCAGCGCCGCCTCGAGCGCGGGCAGCGGGTTCTCGGTCGGCAGCATGATCCGCTGCCCGCGGTCGAGCACGACGTCCCAGCGCCGCTCGCCCATCCGCTCGAGCCCGCGCAGCCGCGGCAGGATCGGCCCGGCGGCGTCGATCAGCGCCAGGGCCTCGGGCGCGCGCGCCCCGGCCCCCTCGCCCGCGATCACCGGCAGGTCACGGCGCAGGTCGCGCGAGGTGACCGAGGCGACGCGGTGCCCGGTCTTGTCCAGAAGCTCGATCCCGCGCGCGTGGCGCCAGAGGACCACGGGCGTCCGCTCGGTCACCACCGCCGACAGGATGCCGCCCGGCTGGATGCGCAGATCGACGTGCTCGACCGCGTCGAGCATCTGGATCTGCATCCTGAGCTTCGGCAGGTCGATGTCGAAGCTGGACGCCGGCAGCGTCACCGGCAGCATGGCGCGCAGCCCCTTGTCGACCGCGGGCGAGGCGCCCTCGATCTCCATCCGGTGGACCATGAAGGCCTCGCGCGACTGGATCTTCTCGACCATCGCGGTGAGCCCGCCCGAGAGATTCGCCCGGCGGGTGTCGTCGGCGAGGTAGAGCCCGCCGATCATGCAGATCAGGAAGGCCGGCAGCCCCACCCGCAGCAGCCGGCGGTAGAGCGGCGTGAGCCACATCCGGTTGAGACGATAGGCCAGCCGCGACGGCCCCGGCTCACGCCGCGGGGCGCGGGCGGGCTGGGGGCGGGCGCCGGCGCGCCGGGCGGGGGCCGGGCGGGCCGCGGCCTCGCCCATCGGTCCGGGGCGGGTCAGTCCCTGCACAGCGCGTCCTCCACCATCCAGCGGCACAGATCGGGGAAGGCGATGCCCGCATGGGCGGCCTGCTCGGGGGCGAGCGAGGTCGGCGTCATCCCCGGCTGGGTGTTCGTCTCGAGCAGCACCAGCCCGTCCACGCCGCGCGATTCGTCCCAGCGGAAGTCGGTGCGCGACAGCCCGCGGCAGCCAAGCGCCCGGTGCGCGCGCAGCGCGTAGTCGAGGCAGGCCGCGGTGATCTCGGCCGGGATCGCCGCCGGGATGACGTGGCGCGAGCCGCCCTCGGCGTATTTCGCGTCGTAGTCGTACCAGCCGTCGGTGACGATCTCGGTCACCGCCAGCGCCCGGTCGCCCATGACCGTGGCGGTCAGCTCGCGCCCCGGGGCATAGGCCTCGACCATCACCCGCGCGGGCATGGCGTCTGAGAGCGCAGGGGCCGGGTCGCCCTCGTGGACGATATAGACGCCGACCGACGAGCCCTCATCGTTCGGCTTGACCACGTAGGGGGGCGGCATGACGTGGCCCGCACGCACGTCCTCGCGGTCGGCGATGACGCTGGCCACGATCGGCAGCCCGGCCTCGCGGAAGGCGTGCTTGGCGCGGGTCTTGTCCATCGCCAGGGCCGAGGCGAGCACGCCGGAATGGGTGTAGGGCAGCCCAAGCCACTCGAGCAGCCCCTGCACGCAGCCATCCTCGCCATAGCGGCCGTGGAGCGCGTTGAAGACGACGTCCGGGCGCTGCTCGGCGAGCCGCCGGGCCAGTTCGGCCCCGCCCCGGTCACCCGTTCCGGCGACCGACGCGCCAGCCGCATCGCCGCGGCCGAGCGTGACCTCGACCACCTCAAATCCCGCCACCCGCAGCGCCTTGGCGCATTCGCGCCCCGTGGACAGCGACACCTCGTGCTCTGCCGAGGGGCCGCCCATCAGGACCGCTACGGTGTGGGCTGTCCTGCTCGACCTGCCCGCCACATCTGCCTTTCGCCCGGTTGTCCGGGACTGGTTTTCCGGGGACGTTGCCCCGACCGCGCCCCCTTCGCGGAGGTGTCGGCCTTGCCCGGCATGATACTCACAAGCCCGTGCGCGGGAAAAGGGTCTTTCCGTCGCAACGCGCGGGTGAGAGGCAGATTGTCGCCCCTCGCCCGGGGACTGCGGGGCGGGGTGGGGCTTGCGTTGGCTTCAGGGCCGGGGGTCGTCGGTGACGCTCTCACGAGCCTGCGCCCCCCGCCCCGCCAGCGCGCGGCGCCTCAGGCGGCAGGCGCGTCCGAGTCGGCCGGCTCGCCCACGCGGATCACCTCCCACGTGAGGTCGAGCCCGGCCATCGCGCGGACCCGCGCCCGCACCAGTTCGCCCAGCGCCTCAAGCTCCGCCGCCGAGGCGTCGCCGGTGTTGATCAGGAAATTGGGGTGCTTCTCGCTCATCTGCGCGCCGCCGAGTCGGTGGCCGCGCAGCCCCGCCTCTTCGATCAGCTTCCACGCCTTGAGGTCGTGGACGTCATCGGCCCGCCCCGTCGAGCTGAACCCGGCCGGGTTGCGGAAGGTCGAGCCGGCGCTGCGGTCGCGCGTGGGCTGGGTCGCGTCGCGACGGGCCAGCTGGTCCTGCATCCGCGCGACCAGCGCCGCGGGGTCGCCTGCTTCCGCGCGGAAGCTGGCGCGGGTCAGCACCCAGCCCTCGGGCAGGTGGCTGTGGCGATAGTCGAACTGCAGCTCGTCGGGGGTGAGGGTCAGCACCGCACCGTCGCGGGCCACGACCTCGGCCTCGATCAGGTGGTCGGCGATGTAGCTGCCATAGCAGCCCGCGTTCATGCGGATCGCCCCGCCGATGCTGCCGGGGATGGTCCTGAGGAAGGTCAGGTCGCGCCCCGCCTCGGCCGCGCGGCGCGCCACATGGGCGTCGAGGGCGGCGGCGCCGGCGATCACGCGGTCGCCCTCGATGGTGACGTCGTTGAAGCCGCGGCCGAGGCGGATCACCACGCCGCGGATGCCGCCGTCGCGGACGATGAGGTTCGAGCCGACGCCCATCGGTAAGACCGGCACCTCGGCGGGCAGCGCGGCGAGGAATGCGGCGAGGTCGTCGCGGTCGGCAGGCTGGAACAGCCAGTCGGCCGGGCCACCGACGCGCAGCCAGGTCAGGTCGGCGAGCGGGCGGTCGGCGGTCAGCGTGCCGCGCGGGGTGGGGAGGAGGGTCATGGTGGGGGACCTCGCGGGGACTGGCTCTCGGTCCGGGGGTAGGCGAGGCGGCGCGCGGTGACAAGCGCCTCGCGGGCGGGCGGGGTCGGCACGGGGGGCTGTCTGCCCCCCGGGGCGCCCGTGCGGGCGCCCTCCCCCCGAGGATATTTGGTCAAGAAAGAAAGGGTTTGGGGAAAGCTGGCGCCTCAGCCGATCCGGCGGCGGTGGGCGGTCCAGAACCCGGCGACGGCGCCGAGGATCAGCGACACGACGCCCGGCACCGCGACGAGGAAGATCAGCGCCGCCTGCCGGGTCTGGGCGTCGCCGCTGCGGACCTCGCGCGTCAGCGGCCAGCCGACCAGCGCCACCACGGCGCAGAGCGCGAGCGCGCCCAGCACCCCGGCGAGGCCCCAGCGCCGGGCGGCGAGCCACGCCGCCAGCCCCGGCAGCGTCCCCGCGAGTGCCGCGGCGAGCGCGTAGTCGGAGAACACCGCCCCGCCCCGCTCAGGCGGCCCGCGCCGTGAGCCGCTCGGGCAGCGCGTTCGCCCAGGCCGAGATGGTCCCGGCGCCGAGGCACACGACCATGTCGCCGGGCCGCGCCTGCTCGCGCACCAGCCGGGCGAGGTCGTCCTCGTCCATCACGGCGCGGGCGTGGCGGTGGCCGTGGGCGATCAGCCCGGCCACCAGATCGTCGCGGCTCGCGCCCGGGATCGGGTCCTCGCCCGCCGAATAGACCTCGGCGATGGCGACCACGTCGGCCTCGTTGAAGCAGGTGCAGAAGTCGTCGAAGAGATTCGAGAGCCGCGAATAGCGGTGCGGCTGGTGGACCGCGATCACCCGGCCCTGCGTCGCCTGCCGGGCGGCCTTGAGCACGGCCGCGATCTCGACCGGGTGGTGGCCGTAGTCGTCGATGATGGTGACGCCGCCAACCTCGCCCACCTTGGTGAAGCGCCGCCCGACGCCGCCGAACTTGGCGAGCGCCTCGCGGATCTCGGCCCGCTTCATCCCGAGGTGCCGCGCCACCGCCACCGCCGAGAGCGCGTTCGAGACGTTGTGATCGCCCGGCATCGGCAGGGTGCAGCCCTCGATCACCGGCACCTCGCCGTCGTTCAGCACCGCCTCGCCCTGCAGCGCCACGTCGAAATGCGCGACGCCGTTCTCGTAGCGCAGGTTCAGGGCCCGCACGTCGGCCTGGGCGTTGAAGCCGAAGGTCACCACGCGCCGGTCGGTGACACGGCCGACGAGGCTCTGCACCTCGGGGTGGTCGGTGCAGCAGACCGCGAGCCCGTAGAAGGGGATGTTCGACACGAAGTCGGTGAAGCCCTTGCGCAGCGCGTCGAAGCTGCCCCAGTGCTCCATGTGCTCGGGGTCGATGTTGGTGACGATGGCGATCGTCGCGGGCAGGCGGTTGAAGCTGCCGTCGCTTTCGTCGGCCTCGACCACCATCCACTCGCCGGCGCCGGCCCGCGCGTTCGAGCCGTAGGCGTGGATCACCCCGCCGTTGATGACCGTGGGGTCGAAGCCGCCCGCGTCGAGCAGCGTCGCCACCATCGTCGTGGTGGTCGTCTTGCCGTGGGTGCCGGCGATGGCGATGTTGGACTTGAGCCGCATCAGCTCGGCCAGCATCTCGGCCCGGCGGACGACCGGCAGGCCGCGGCGGCGCGCCTCTTCCAGCTCGGGGTTGCCCTTCTTGATGGCGGTCGAGATGACGACTACCCCGGCCTCGCCCAGGTTCTCGGCCCGCTGGCCCTCGAACACGGTGGCGCCGAGCTTTTCCAGCCGGTCGGTGATCTTCGACCGCTTCGCGTCCGACCCCTGCACGGCATAGCCCAGCGTCATCAGCACCTCGGCGATGCCGGACATGCCGATGCCGCCGATGCCGACGAAATGGATGGGGCCGAGTTCGCCCGGCAGTTTGGTGGCAGCATTCATGCGGCAAGGTCCTCCACGAGGTCATGCAGTCGGGCGGCGGCGTCGGGCCGGCCCAGCGAAAGGGCGGTGTCGGCCATCTGCGCGGCGCGCGCCGGGTCCGACAGGATCTCGCGCAGATCGCGCGTCAGGCTGTCCGCGTCCAGCACGGATTCGGGCAGAAGGATCGCGGCGCCGGTTTCGGCAAGAGCCCGCGCATTGGCGGTCTGGTGGTCGCCGGTCGCGGCGGCATAGGGGATCAGGATCGCCGGCCGGCCGATCACCGTGATGTCGGCGATGGACGAGGCGCCCGCGCGGCTGACCACCGCCTGCGCGGCGGCAAGCCGTTCGGGGACGTCGGTGAAGAACGGCTGCACCTCGGCCGCGATTCCCGCGGCGGCGTAGGCGGCGACGACCGCCTCGGCATCCTCGGCCCGGGCCTGGTGGCTGACCCGCAGGCGGGCGCGCAGGGCCTCGGGCAGGCCGGCAACGGCCGCGGGCACGGTGGCCGAGAGCACCCGCGCCCCCTGGCTGCCGCCGATGACGACGAGGTTCAGCGCCCCCGCGCCATTCGGGGGGCGATAGGCCGTCCCGGCGCGGTCCAGCACCGCGCGGCGGACCGGGTTGCCGGTGTGGATGCCGGTGACGCCCCCGGGCAGGTCGGTGGGCCAGGTGCCGCAGGCGACGCGCTGGACGCGGGAGGCAAACAGCCGGTTCACGCGCCCCATCACCCCGTTCTGTTCATGGATCATGCGCGGGATGCCCAGCGCCACCGCCGCGCTCAGCGCCGGGATGGTCGGGTAGCCGCCGAACCCCACCACCACCGCCGGCCGGTCGCGCCGCATCTGGAGGAGGGCCGCACCCACCCCCTGCCCCACCACCGCCGGCGCGGTGAGCTTGCCGAGTGCCCCGCCCCGCGCCGTGGTGGCCGAACGGACGATCCGCCGCTCGACCGCCGCCGGAAACCCGCCCGCGTAGCGCGCGCCGCGGTCGTCGGTGGACAGGACCACGCGCCAGCCCGCCTCGAGCAGCCGCTCGGCCAGTGCCTGGGCCGGGAACATGTGCCCGCCGGTGCCGCCGGCCGCGATCAGCGCCAGCCTGCCCCTGCCGTCTGCCGCCTCGCTCATCGCCCGGCGCGCCCCAGCACGTCGGCGATCAGGTTCTGCGGCCGCCTGCGGGTCAGCGCCAGCAGCATCCCCAGCGTGATCCCCGAGGCGATCACCGACGAGCCGCCGTAGCTGACGAAGGGCAGCGTCATGCCCTTGGCCGGCAAGAGCCGCACCGCCACCCCCATGTTGATCAGCGCCTGCACGCCGAAGGCGCAGGCGAGCCCGGTGCCGGCGATGCGCGCGAACGGGTCGCGCTCGGCCAGCAGCCTCCAGAGCGAGCGGACCACGATCGCGCAGTAGAGCGCGATGATGAGCATCACCATGACGAAGCCGTATTCCTCGGCCGCCACCGCGATGATGAAGTCAGTGTGGGCGTCGGGCAGCGACCACTTGACCGAGCCCTCGCCGACGCCGACGCCGAAGAACCCGCCCTCCTGGATGGCGTTGGTGGCGTAGCCGATCTGGGTCCGCGGATCGACCTCGGCCGACAGGAAGCCGTTGATGCGGCGGGCGAAATGCTCGCTGTTGGCATAGGCGAACGAGCCTGCGCCGGCGGCCAGCGCGATGATCCCCGCGATCAGCGTGACCGGCGCGCCCGAGACGAAATACATCACCAGCCAGGCGAAGAGGATCAGCGAGGCCTGGCCGAAGTCGGGCTGCAGCGCGAGCAGCAGCACCACGGTGGCGAGGACGAAGAAGGAATAGAGCCGCCCCGGCGGCCCGCCCACCGTCTGCGCCGAGGCCATGAACCACGCGCAGAGGGCGATGAAGCCGGGCTTGAGGAACTCGGACGGCTGGACCGAGGCGAAGCCGAGGCTGAGCCAGCGCGTCGCCCCCTTGCCGAAGTCGGTGCCGATGAAGGGCAGCGCGACAACGGTCAGGAACGCGCCCGCGAACAGCACTACCCCGAAGCGGCGGACCTGCACCGGCGACATCATCGAGATCACCAGCATCACCGCGATGCCGATGCCGCCGAAGACCGCCTGCCTTGTGACATAGTAGAACTGCGGCAGCCCGTTACGCTCGGCCAGCGGCACCGACGCGGCGAGGCCGAGCAAGAGCCCGACCCCGAACAGCGCCAGCACGAAGCCGAGCGACCATCGGTCCACCGTGCGCCACCAGCGGGGAAGAATCGGATCGCCCACCCGCGCGGGTGTGGCGCCAAAGACCATCTCGGTCATGGGACTACCGCCGTCACTGCCTCTGCCCTCGCCCGGATGTGCCCCCGGGTCTGCGAGGCAGGATAGCGCGGTTGGCCCGTCCGCGCTACAGCCGATTGGCGCGCGGGGACGATCGGCGCCGGACCGGGGGCCAGCCCCCGGACCCCCGGGATATTTTCATCCAGCCCGAGGCCAACCCCGAGGACGGCGGACTCAGGCGGTTCAGATTATCCTCGGGGGGAGTCGCGCACGCGCCCGGGGGCAGACAGCCCCCCTGCGACGCGGCCCCTCAGCGCGGCAGCGCGTTCACCAGCGCAGTGAAATGCTCGCCGCGTTTCTCGAAATTCGGGTACTGGTCGAAGCTCGCCGAGGCGGGGGCGAGCAGCACCGTGTCGCCCGGCTCGGCCTCGGCGTGGGCGCGGGCGACGGCGGCCTCCATCGTCTCGACGACCTCGTGCGGGGTCGCGCCGAGCTGCAGCGCGAAGTCGCGCGCCGAATGGCCGATGAGATAGGCCTTGCGCACCCGTCCGAACAGCGGCGCGAGGCTGGCGATGCCGCCCTCTTTCCCCAGCCCGCCGACGATCCAGCGGATGTTCTCGAACGCCAGCAGCGCCTTTTCGGCGCTGTCGACGTTGGTCGCCTTGGAATCGTTGACCCAGCGCACCCCGCCCAGCGTCGCCACCGTCTGGCTGCGGTGCGGAAGGCCTGCGAAGTCGTGGAACGCCGCCTCGATCTCGCGCGGGGCGAGGCCCACGGCGCGGCAGGCGGCATAGGCCGCGCAGGCGTTCTGGTGGTTGTGGGCGCCCGGCAGCCCGGTCACGGCCCGCAGGTCGATCGAGGCCACCTGCCGGCCCTTGCGCCACTCGGACAGGAACCCCTTGCGGGCTGTCACCGCCCAGCCGAAGCCCTCGAGCTTGCCCTCGACCGAGACGCGGATCACCCGGTCGTCCTGCGGCCCCTGCCCCATCTGGCCTGCCAGATAGCGCCCCTCGGGCTCGTCCACGCCGATCACGCAGCGGTCCGGCCCGCCCTCGGCAAAGAGCCGCCGCTTGGCGGCGAAATACCCGCCCATGCCGCCGTGGCGGTCCATGTGGTCGGGCGAGAGATTGGTGAACACCGCCACGTCCGGGGTCAGCGCCCGCGCGAGGTCGGTCTGATAGGACGACAGCTCGAGCACGACGACCTCGCCATCCACCGGCGGGTCGAGCGACAGCACCCCGGTGCCGATGTTGCCGCCCATCTGGGTCGGCCGGCCGGCGCGGTCGAGGATGTGGTGGATCAGCGCCGTCGTGGTCGACTTGCCGTTTGAGCCGGTGACGCAGATCACCCGCGGGGGGGTGTCGAACGCCTCCCACCCGTCCGCGGCGAAGCTGCGGAAGAACAGGCCGATGTCATTGTCCACCGGCACCCCGCGGGCCAGCGCCTGGGCGATGGCCGGGTGCGGCGCGGGGTAGAGATGCGGGATCCCGGGCGAGGTGATGAGCGCGTCGATCCGCCCCTCGGTCCAGCCCGCGTCGCGGGTCAGGTCGACGAGCGCCAGCCCCTCGGCCTCGGCACTCGCGCGGGTCTCGGCGCTGTCGTCCCAGGCGACGACGCGCGCGCCCCCGGCGGCGAGCGCCGCGGCGGTGGCGCGGCCCGAGCGGCCGAGCCCCAGCACGGCGATGGTCTGGTTCTCGACACCAAGCACAGGGATCATAGCGGCCACACGATCGGCAGGAGGAGGAGGGAGACGGCCGCCACCACCACCTCGATCACCAGCCCCGGTTTCCAGTAGTCGCCGAAGCGGAAGCCGCCGGGACCGAGGATCAGGGTGTTGTTCTGGTGCCCGATGGGCGTGAGGAAGGCGCAGGAGGCGCCGATGGCGACGGCCATGAGGAAGCTGTCGGGGTTCGCGCCCAGCACGTCGGCGATGCCGAGCGCGATGGGCGTCATCACCGCTGCGGTGGCGGCGTTGTTCATCACGTCCGACAGCACCATCGTGACCACCAGCACCAGCCCCAGCGCCAGCAGCGGGCGTCCGTCGGCGAGGCTGCCGACGAGGGTGCGGGCGATCAGCTCGGCCCCGCCCGTGGCCTCGAGCGCCGCGGCGACCGGCATCAGCGCCCCGAGCAGCACGATCACCGGCCAGTCGATCGAATCGTACATCATCCGCAGCGGCAGCGCCCCGGTGATGATGACCCCCAGCACCGCGATCAGGAACGCCACCGCCGTCGGCAGCACCCCGAACCCCGCGAGCCCCACGCCCAGCGCCATGAACCCGGCCGCCGCCAGCGCCCGCCGCCGGTCGGGCAGCGTCAGCCCGCGCTCGGCCAGCGGGACGATGCCGTGCTCGGCCCCGAAATGCGTGAGCGCCTCGGTCGGTCCCTGGACCAGCAGCAGGTCGCCCGAGGCGAGCGGCGTGTCGCGCAGGCGCGAGGTCTGGCGGCGCCCCTCGCGGCCGAGGGCGAGCAGGTTCACCCCCAGCCGCGTGCGCAGCGCCAGCCCCATGGCCGAACGGCCCACGATGTCCGAGCCGGGCAGCACCACGAACTCGCGGATCTGGATGTCCGAGGCCGGCGCCGCCAGCGCCGCGACGGGCCGGGCGGTTTCCTCGACCGCGGCCTCGGTGGCCTCGTCGCCGGCCGCCTCGGCGGCCTCGGCTGCCTCGGCCGCCTCGCGCGCCGCGGCGTCGCGCGGCTCGAGGGCGAGGCCGAGGCGGGCGAGCACGTCGCCCAGCGCGGTGACATCGCCCTCGACGATCAGGATGTCGCCGGCGTGGATGTTGCGCGATCCGCGCGGCGCGGTCAGGTGCACCTCGCCGCGGACGAGGCCGGTGATCTGCGCGCCCTCCTTGGCGAACTCGGTTTCCGCCTCGTGCAGGGTCATGCGGGCGGCGGCAGAGCCTTCCGAGACGCGCAGCTCGGTCAGGTAGCTGCCGACGGCGAAGGCGTCGCCCGCGGCGGGGCGCGCCGGCACCAGCCGCCAGATGAAGAGCGCGAGCGCCACCACCCCGGTCACGGCCACGGCGACGCCCACGGGGGCAAAGTCGAACATCCGGTAGGGGCCGAGCCCCGCCTCGGCCCGCAGGCCCGAGACGATGAGGTTCGGCGGCGTGCCGATCAGCGTCGTCATCCCGCCGAGCATCGTGGCAAACGCCAGCGGCATGAGCACCTGCCCCGGCGCCCGGTCGTGGCGGTGCGCCAGCCGCACCGCGACCGGCATCAGCAGCGCCATCGCGCCCACGTTGTTCATGAAGGCCGAGAGCAGCGCGCCCAGCGACAGCAGCGCCAGCAGCGAGACGGTCACGCCCCCCTGCTGCGGCAGCACCCGCCGTGCCAGCACGTCCACCGCCCCGGTGGTCTGCAGCGCCCGGCTGAGGATCAGCACGCAGGCCACGGTGATCACCGCGGGCTGGCTGAACCCGGCAAAGGCCTCGCGCCCCGGGACGAGCCCGGCCAGCACCACCGCCACCAGCGCGATCAGCGCCACCAGGTCGTGACGCAGCCTTCCCCACAGGAACAGGCCGATCGTCCCGGCGAGAATGGCGAAGATCAGCGTCTGGTCCTGGGTCATCTGAGTTTGAGCGTGGCCAGACCGATCAGAGCAAGGATCACCGCGATGATCCAGAAGCGGATCACGATCTGCGGCTCGGCCCAGCCCTTTTTCTCGAAGTGATGGTGGATCGGCGCCATCAGGAACACCCGGCGCCCGGTGCGCTTGAAGTAGAGCACCTGGATGATGACCGACAGCGCCTCGACCACGAACAGGCCGCCGACGATGGCCAGCACGATCTCGTGCTTGATGCAGACCGCGATGGCCCCCAGCGCGCCGCCGAGCGCGAGGCTGCCGGTGTCGCCCATGAACACCGCCGCGGGCGGGGCGTTGTACCACAGGAAGCCAAGCCCGCCGCCGATCAGCGCCGCGACGAAGACGGCGATCTCGCCGGTGCCGGGGACGAAGTGGACGCCGAGGTAGTTGGCGAAGACGGCGTTGCCGACGAGATACGAGATGATGCCGAAGGTCGCGGCGGCGATCATCACCGGGCCGATGGCCAGCCCGTCCAGCCCGTCGGTGAGGTTGACGGCATTCGCGGCCCCGACGATGACCAGCATGGCGAAGGGGACGAAGAAGATGCCGAGGTTGATCAGCGCGTTCTTGAAGAACGGCAGCGCCAGTTGACCCGAGAGCGCCTCGGGGTGCAGCGCCGCTGCCGCGAGGCCGGCGAGCGCGCCCACCGCCAGCCCGATCCCCATCCGCACCCGGCCCGAGACCCCGGCGTGGTGCTGCTTGGTCACCTTGGCGTAGTCGTCGGCAAAGCCGATGGCGGCGAAGGCTGCGGTCACCAGCAGCACGATCCAGATGTAGCCGTTGTCGAGCCGCGCCCAGAGCAGGGTCGAGACGAACAGCGCCGACAGGATCAGGATGCCGCCCATCGTCGGCGTCCCCGCCTTGGCGAAGTGGTCCGGCCCGATCTCGCGCAGCGGCTGGCCCTTCTTCTGCTTGACGCGCAGAAAGTCGATCAGCGGCCGGCCGAAGATGAACCCGAAGATGAGCGCGGTGAAGAACGCCGCCCCGGCCCGGAAGGTGATGTAGCGGAACAGGTTGAACACCCCTCCGGCGCCGTCCGGGGACAGGGTGGCAAGCCAGTAGAGCATCGGGATTCCTTCGGTCAGGTCGGGCGGGTCAGTTCAGCGTCGGGTCGGGATCGCGGCCGGGTCGGGCGGCGGGGCGTCGGGCGCGCCGTCGCCCGGGCGGTCCGGGGGCGCGCTCTGCCGGGATTTGCGCAGCGCGTCAACCACGCTTGCCACCCGCGACCCCTTGGAGCCCTTGACGAACACCACGTCGCCCGGCCGGGTCAGCTCGTCCACGCGGGCGATCAGCCCGGCGGCATCCTCGGACCAGAGCCCGCGCCGGTCGTCGGGCAGCGCATCCATCAGCGCGCGCATCCGCGGGCCGCAGGCGTGGACCAGCGCAACCTCTTGCAATTGCGGGTAATCCGCGATGGCGGCATGCAGCGCCAGCTCGTCGGCGCCCATTTCAAGCATGTCACCGAGGATCGCCACCCGGCGGCCCGGCGGCATCCCCGCGAGGGTGGCAAGACCGGCGGCGAGGCTCGCCGGGTTGGCGTTATAGCTGTCATCGATCAGCGTGATTTCGCCGATCCGCTCGACCCCGCCGCGGCCCTTGTAGGGGCGCCAGTCGGCCAGCCCCTCGGCCGCGCGGCGCGGATCGGCGCCGAGCGCGGTGACGGCGGCAAGAACGCCGACTGCGTTCATCACGAAATGCGCGCCCGCGGTGGCGAGGGTGAAGTCGAGCGTCTCGCCCAGCACCCGCGCCCGCACCTGCGTCGCGCCGTCCGCGGCGGTGGCGCTGAGCGGCTTGGCCATGCCGTCGCGGCCGAAGCCCACGACGATGGCGCCCGCCCGGTCGGCGGCGTCGCGCAGGATCGGGGTCACGCCCAGGTGCTCGGGCAGGATCGCGTGACCCGCGGGCTCGAGCCCCTCGAAGATGGACGCCTTTTCGACGGCGATCCCGTCGAGGCTGCCGAACGCCTCCATATGCGCCGGGGCGACGGTGGTGATCATGGCGACATGCGGGCGGGCCATGCGGGCGAGGGGCGCGATCTCGCCGGGGTGGTTCATCCCCAGTTCGAGAATGGCGAAATCGGTGTCGGCCGGCATCCGCGCCAGCGTCAGCGGCACGCCCCAGTGGTTGTTGAGGCTCGCCTCGGCGGCGTGGACGCGGCCCTGCGGGGCGAGCGCCGCGGCGGCCATGTCCTTGGTCGAGGTCTTGCCGACCGAGCCGGTGATGGCGAGCACCCGTCCCTGCGTCCGCGCCCGCGCCGCCCGGCCCAGCGCCTCGAGCGCCGGCACGACGTCCGCCACGACCAGCAGCGGCGCGTCCGCGGCCACCCCTTCGGGGATGCGGCTGACGAGCGCGGCGGCCGCGCCCTTCTCGAGCGCCTGGGCCACGAAGTCATGCCCGTCGCGGGCGTCCTTCAGGGCCACGAACAGATCGCCCGGGCGGATCGTGCGGGTGTCGATCGAGAGACCCTCGGCGACCCAGTCGGTCGTCGCGCGGCCGCCGGTGGCGGCGGCGGCCTCGGCTGCGGTCCAGAGGCTCACAGCTTGCCATCCAGCGCCGCGACGGCGACCGAGGCCTGCTCGGCGTCGTCGAAGGGGAACACGTCGCTGCCGACGATCTGCCCGGTCTCGTGGCCCTTGCCGCAGATCAGCGCGGCGTCGCCGGGCTCGAGCCCGTCCACGGCGCGCAGGATCGCCTCGGCCCGGTCGCCGACCTCGGTCGCCTCGGGGCCCGCGCCGGCCATGACCTCGGCGCGGATCGCGGCCGGGTCCTCGGTCCGGGGGTTGTCGTCGGTGACGTAGACCACGTCCGCGAACTGCCGCGCGGCCTCGCCCATCAGCGGGCGCTTGCCGCGGTCGCGGTCGCCGCCGGCGCCGATCACCGCGACGATGCGGCCCATGACGTGCGGGCGCAGCGATTGCAGCGCCGCGATCACCGCGCCGGGCTTGTGGGCGTAGTCCACGAACACCGCCGCCCCGTTGTCGCGCTGCGCGGCGAGCTGCATCCGCCCCCGCACCGTGGTCAGCCCCGGCAGCGCCGCCAGCACCTGCGCCGGGTCCGCCCCGGTGGCGAGGCACAGGCCCGCCGCGCAGAGCACGTTCTCGGCCTGGAACCCGCCGATCAGCTCAAGCCGGACCATGTGGACCTGCCCCGCCAGCGAGAACCGCAGCTCCTGCCCGGTGGCGTCGTAGCGCTGGCCGAGGATGCGCAGGTCGCAGTCCTCGCCGCGGCCATAGGTGGTGACGCGCAGCCCGCGGGCGCGGGCGATGGCCTCGGCCTCGCGCCCGCGCGGCTCGTCGGTGCAGATCACCGCCGCCGCCCCGGGTTCGAGGATGTGGCTGAACAGCAGCGCCTTGGCGGCGAAATAGCTGTCGAAATCCTTGTGATAGTCGAGGTGGTCCTGGCTGAAGTTGGTGAACGCCCCCGCCGCGACCCGCACCCCGTCCAGCCGGCGCTGGTCGAGCCCGTGGGACGAGGCCTCCATCGCCGCATGGGTGACGCCGGCGGCCGCGGCCTCGGCCAGCACCCGGTGCAGCGTCACCGGCTCGGGCGTGGTGTGGGCGAGGCGGGCGGAATAGTCGCCCTCGACCCCCATCGTGCCAAGGCTGATCGCCTTGTGGCCCAGCGCCTGCCAGATCTGCCGGGTGAAGTTGGTGACCGAGGTCTTGCCCGAGGTGCCGGTGACGGCGACCACCGTCTCGGGCTGGGCGGCGAACCACAGCGCCGCCGCACCGGCCAGCGCGGCGCGGGCATCCTCGGCCACGACCAGTGCTGCGTCCGATCCCGCCAGCGCCTCGGCGGCCAGCGCCGCGCCCTCGCGATCGGTCAGGACCGCCGCCGCGCCCTGGCGCAGGGCGAAGGGGATGAACTCGCCCCCGTGGGTGGCCGATCCGGGCAGCGCGGCGAACAGGTGCCCGTCGCGGACCTGGCGCGAATCGACCGAAATCCCCGTGATCGCGGGGTCGCGCCCGTCCGCCGCTCGCAGCCCCAGCCCCGTCAGTTTCTTCTCGCTCTGCACCCGCAGCCCCTTGAGGTTATCTCGACGAGACCCTTACGGCATCGCTGGCGCGAGGTCCAATCTCGGGCAGCGCCGCGCCCTCGGGCTTCAGCCCCAGCATCGGCGTCAGCCGCTGGATCAGCGCCGCCGCGACCGGGGCGGCGGTGGCGCCGGCGGTGCGCAGCTCGCCCCCGCCCGCCGCCGAGACCGAGGGTTCGTCGAGCGAGACGACCAGCACGTACTCGGGCTTGTCGGTCGGATAGATCGCCGCGAAGGTCGAGACGACGCGGCTCTTGAAATACCCGCCGCCGGGCTTGGGCTTGTCGGCGGTGCCGGTCTTGCCGCCCACCGAATAGCCGGTGACCTCGGCGGCCTTGGCCGTCCCGCGGGTCACGACCCCGCGCAGCAGGTCGCGCGACGCCGCCGCCGCCTGCGGCGACAGCACCTGCTCACCTTGCACCGGCTGCTTGCGATGGACCAGCGTGGGCCGCACCCGGCGCCCGTCGTTGGCGAGCGTCGCATAGGCCGAGGCGAGGTGCAGCGGGCTCGCCGCGAGCCCGTGGCCAAAGGCGACCGTCGCCGCCGTCACCGCCGGCCAGCGCCGCGGCACCAGCGGCTTGCCGGTCGGCGCCTCGGTCATCTCGACCGGGGTCGGCTCGAAGAACCCGAGGTTCTTGAGGAACCGCTGCTGGCGCTCGGCCCCCAGCATCTGCGCCACCCGCACCGTCCCCACGTTCGAGGACTTGGCGATGATGTCGCGCACCGACAGCTGGCCGCCGTAGTTGTGGAAGTCGTGGATCAGGTATTTGCCGATCTTCATCGGCGAGTTGGCATTGATCATCGTGTTGGCGTTGACGAGCTTTTCGTCGATCGCCTGCGCCACCGGGAAGATCTTGAAGGTCGAGCCGAGTTCGTACTGCCCCTGCACCGCCCGGTTGAAGAGCGGGCTGTCCGAGGGATCGCCCTTGAGCAGCGGCCGCGGCCGGTCGTTGGGGTCGAAGTCGGGCAGGCTCGCCATGGCGATGATCTCGCCCGACTTCACCTCCATCAGGATGCCGGTCGCGCCCTTGGCGGACATGACCTTCATGCCGTTGGCCAGCACCTCCTCCATCGCCGCCTGCGCGGTCAGGTCGATCGAAAGCTGCAGCGGCGCGCCGCCGTTCGCGGGGTCGCGCAGCCAGCCGTCGAAGGCCTTTTCTACCCCCGCCATGCCCAGCACCTCGGCCGAACTCACGCCCTCGTTGCCGAATTGCGAGCCGCCGAGGATGTGGCTCGCGAGCCGCCCGTTGGGGTAAAGCCGCATCTCGCGCGGGCCGAAGACCAGCCCCGGCTCACCGATGTCGTGGACGGCCTGCATCTGCTCGGGGCTGATCTTCTTCTTGATCCAGACGAACTTGCGCTCACCCGTCAGGTCGGCCCTGAGCCGCTTGGCGTCGAGGTCGGGGAAGATCTTCGCCAGCTTCGCCGCCGCCGTCTCGGGGTCCACGAGGTCGCGCGGGTGGGCATAGAGCGCGTGGGTCGAAAGGTTCGTGGCCAGCACCCGGCCGCGGCGGTCCACGATGTCGGCGCGCTGCGACATGATCTGCGCGCCCGAGGTCTGGGCGCGCGGCTCGACCGGCTGGCTCGAGGCGAGGGTGCCCATCTTGACCCCCACGGTGCCGAAGGCGAGCACGAAGCCCAGCACCATCCAGCGCAGCCGCCCCTCGGCCCGGCGCCGCGCGCGGTCCTGGATCTCGGCGTGGCGACGGGCGCGCAGCTCGGCCTCGATCTCGTCTGGGTCCTGGCCCTTCTGGCGGGCCGAGAGGATGCGGGCGAGCGGGCGAAGGGGGGTGCGGATCATCGGCGTCACTCCTCGGTCTCGGCGGGGTCGGCGGCAGGGTCGGTGGCGGAAGGGTCGTCGGCGGTGGTCACGGCGGCGTCGGCCGGCGGCTCGGCCTCGTCCATCGGCTCGGGTTCGGGGGATTCGGGTTCGGCGGCCTCGGGCGCGGCGTCCGTGGTCGGCGCGGCTGCGGCCCCGTCCACCGCCGGGCGGCGCGGGCGGGGCGGCGGGGCGCCGCGGTTCTGCGAGGGCACCGGATCGAGCAGATCCTCGCCCGCCGCCGCGTCGGCTGCGCCCGCCGCCACGGCGTTCGGGTCGGGATAGTCCACGTTGCGGGCATTGCCGAACTGCGTCGCCTGCACCGGGCCGAGCCGCAGCCGGTCGAAGTTCATGTCCACCAGCGCCCGCAGCCGGTCGGGGCGGTTCAGATAGGCCCACTCGGCCCTGAGCACCCCCAGGTCGTCGCGCAGCCGGGCGATCTCGTTCTGGACCGCCTGCATCTCGTCGATCTGAGCCTGGGTGCGGTAATTCTCGCGGTAGGCCCAGAACGCCAGCCCCATCACCGCCAGCACCGTCATCAGATAGACCAGCGCCCGCATCAGCCCGCCCCCGGCAGGGTCGGCAGCCCCAGCGCGGCCGGATCGGCGCGGCCCGCGGGGGCGTCGGTGCGCACGGCCACGCGCAGGAAGGCCGAGCGGGCGCGGGGGTTCTCGGCCAGCTCGGCCTCGTCGGCGCCGATGGCGCGGCGGAACGGCAGGGTAAAGGCGGCGGCGCCGTGGACCACCTCGGGCGCGTAGCGGCTGCCACCGCCGGCGGCGTTGGCGCGGGACTGCATGAAGCGCTTGACGATCCGGTCCTCGAGCGAGTGGAAGCTGACCACCGCCAGCCGCCCGCCGGGGGCCAGGGCACGCTCGGCGGCCGCGAGGCCGGCGACGAGCTGGCCGAACTCGTCGTTCACCCAGATGCGGATCGCCTGGAAGCTGCGGGTAGCGGGGTGGCTCTGGCCGGGCTTGGGGCGCGGCAGGCAGGACTGTACCACCTCGGCCAGTTGCCCGGTGGTGGACAGCGGCCGCGCGGCAACGATGGCGCGGGCGATGCGGCGGGCGGCGCGCTCTTCCCCGTAATGATAGAGGACGTCGGCGATCAGCGCCTCGTCGGCGGTATTGAGCAGGTCGGCCGCGCTGTCGCCGTCCTGCGCCATCCGCATGTCGAGCGGCCCGTCGCGCAGGAACGAGAACCCGCGCTCGGGCTGGTCGAGCTGCATCGAGCTCACGCCGAGGTCCAGCACCACCCCGTCCACCGGCCCGCCGGCGAGGGCGTCGAGGTCCGAGAACGTCCCCTGCACCAGCCGCAGCCGGTCGCCATAGTCGCCAGCCCAGGCCCGCGCCATGTCGAACACCGCCGGATCGCGGTCGATACCGATCACCTGCGCCGCGCCCGCGTCAAGAAGGCCGCGCGCATAGCCGCCGGCGCCGAAGGTGCCGTCCACCCAGACGCCCGACACGGGCGCGACCGCGGCCAGCAACGGGCGCAGCAGCACCGGGACGTGCGGCCCCTCGGCCGGCCCCGCCATCAGACGGCCGCCTCGGCGCCCGGGGGCGGGGGCAGCAGCGACAGGGGATCGGCGCCGGGTTCGAGCGCGGGCATCGCCGCGGCGATGGCGGCGAGGTCGGCCTCGTGGGTCTCGGGCGTCGAGAGTTTCAGATAGTCGCCCTGGGCGAGGAAGAAGCAGCGGTCGTCGAGCCCGATCTTCTCGCGCAGCCGCTGCGGCAGGACGAGGCGGCCGTCGGCGTCGATCTCGGCCTCTTCCGAGAGGCCGTTCATCAGGGTCTCGAGAAAGCTGCGCTCGGCCGAGCCGCGGGCCATGCGGCTGATCGCGGCGTCGATCTCGTCGATCGCCTCGACGGTGTACAGCCGCAGGCTGGTCCAGTCGGTGAAGCCATAGACGACGATGAGCTGGGCGCGCTTGCGGGCCTCGAAATCGGGGTCGGCGGATTCGAAGACGCGGCGAAACCGGGCGGGGATCGAGATGCGCCCCTTGGCGTCGACCTTGACCTCCTCCGAGCCTCTGAACCTGCGTGCCACGGCCCGCGTCCTTCCACTGTCCCTGCCCCAGATTGAGAAAGGGCGGATCGGGCCGCTGCCACTGCCCGATCCGCCGCCCTCGTCCCATCTCTGGGCCCCGAAGTTTCGGGGATCGCCCGGCTTTTTCGCGCCACCTGGGGGAGGTGCTGCTCGCGCGCGGCCAGGTCGGTTCACGGATGGCGGGGTGCCTGTATGAAGCCTGCCTTGGCTGGGGTCTTGCTGCCCCTTGTCAGCCCGTCGTCCGTAGGCAGAGGGATGGCATGGGAAAGCATGGGAAGCAACGGTTTTGTTCGCCCCCGTCGCGGGCGATCACGCGCGCGTCAGCCGGAACGGGCCGGGAACATCGGGGTGGTCGGGGGTTGGATGCGACAGATATTGAAGCCGCAAGGGCAGCATTCAACTAGATGTTGTGGCGGTTTTGGTGTGGCAGAATAGTGGCAGGTTTTCCCAGACCGACAGAAATCGGCCCGCCCGCGGCGCCCTGCCCGCCAACTCGCGACCAAGGCCACGCGCGGATCACGGCCCCTCACGCGGCCGCGATTCGCTGTCCGGGCGGCGCGGTGGCCGCGCCGTCCCAGGCTTTCCCAGCGGTCTTTCCCGTGTTTTCCCGGCCTCAGGCCATCCCGCCCTGCACCAGCCGATCGGCCAGCCGCGCATAGGCGTCGGCCACCGGCCCGGCCGCCAGCGCCGCGGGCTGGCCCGAATCGCCGCCCAGCCGCACCGACAGGTCGAGTGGGATCTCGCCAAGGAACGGCAGCCCGCGGGCCTGCGCCTCGGCCGCGACGCCGCCGTGGCCGAACAGATGCGCCTCATGCCCGCAGTTGGGGCAGACATAGGCGCTCATGTTCTCGACGAGCCCCAGCACCGGGGTCTTGAGCTTGGCGAACATGTCGATGGCCCGCCGGGCGTCGATCAGCGCCACGTCCTGCGGAGTCGAGACGATGATCGCGCCCGTCACCGGCGCCTTCTGGCACAGGCTCAGCTGCACGTCGCCCGTCCCCGGCGGCAGGTCCACCAGCAGCACGTCGAGATCGCCCCACTCGACCTGGTTCAGCATCTGCTGCAGCGCGCCCATCAGCATCGGGCCGCGCCAGACGACCGCCTCGCCGTCCTTCATCATCAGCCCCAGCGACATCATGGTGACGCCGTGGGCGCGGACGGGAATGATCCGGTCCCCCTCGCTGCGCGGCCGTTCCGAGACACCGAGCATCCGCGGCTGGCTGGGTCCGTAGATGTCGGCGTCGAGCACGCCGACCCGCCGCCCGGCGCGGGCCAGCGCCACGGCGAGGTTGGTGGTCAGCGTGGACTTGCCGACCCCGCCCTTGCCCGAGCCGATGGCGACGATCCGGGCGACGCCGGGGATCGCCTGCGGCCCGGCCTGCGGGGTCGGGTGGCGGCCGATGGTCAGGCTGGGCGGGGCGCCTGCCCCCGCTGCCCCCGCCGGACCCGAGCGCGCCGCGACCTGCGGCCGCGCCCCGGCCGGGGCAGTGGTGACGATGCTCACCCGCGGCACCCCGAGCGCGGTCAGCCGTCGCTCGGCCTCGGCGCGGGCGGGGTCGAGGGCGCGGGCGAACTCGGCGTCGGGCGCCTCGATCACGAAGCGGACCTCGTCGTCCGAGATCGTCAGCGCCCGGATCATGTCGGCCTCGGCCAGGGTCCGGCCGCCGGGAATCGGCACCTGCGCCAGTTCCCGCATCACCTCGTCGCGCGTCGCCATGTCCGGTTTCCTCTGTCGCTTGTCAGACCCGATATAGGCGGGCACCGATTCGACGACCAGTGCCGAGCGCCGAGGCGGCTTGAGAGCGGGCGCCACCCCCGCCCGATGCCGCTGCGCAGCATTTGATGCCCCGCGCGGCCCCGGACGTTGCGTCAAACACATGATATTTGGATGACAAATCCAGTTTGTTAACCTTTAGGCGCGGTTTTTGGGCCAAATATGAGCGTTTATTCGCCGGCTCCGTTCGCAGCCATGCACTAACCGCATACCTGTTAGCACCAAATGGCCATTGTGCGTTCGCAGCATACGGGCCAGATTGTCTGCAAGGAACACGAGCCGACCTCCTCCCCGGCAGATGTTCCGAATGCAGCCGGACCCCTCCTCCTCCCTGGGTTCGCGTTGTCGGCGGCGACCCCTCTCCTCCTCCCCGGGGTCGCCGCTTCCCTTCCCGCCGGGTCAGCGCGGGAACGAGATACGACGGCCCTTCCTCCTCCCCGGGCCGGACGTGGCGATGGCGACCGACCTCCTCCCCGGTTCCATCGCACCGGATACGCGGCCCTCCTCCTCCCCGGGCCAGCGTTGTGCGGCGGCGCCCCTCCTCCTCCCTGGGCGCCGCCGCTTTTCATTTCCGACCCTTTCCTTCGACGGCCGTGCGGATTACCCCCGATCCCATGTTGTCCTATCAGCACGCCTATCACGCCGGAAACCTGGCCGACGTGCACAAGCACGCGCTGCTGGCCGTGGCGCTGGCGCGGATGGTCGAGAAGCCGAAACCGCTGAGCTACCTCGAGACCCACGCCGGCCGCGGCCTCTATGACCTCGGCGCCCCCGAGGCGCGGCGCACGGGCGAGGCTGCGGCCGGGATCACCCGCGCGCTGGCCCAGGGCTGGTTGCCCGAGGGCCACCCGCTGCGCACGGCGCTCGAAGCGGTCCGGGCGGCGCACGGGCCGGACGCCTATCCCGGCTCGCCGCTGGTGGCCGGGGCGCTGCTGCGGCCGGGCGACCGCGCGCATTTGGCCGAGCTGCACCCGGCCGAGTTCGCGGCGCTTCAGGCGGTGGCGGGGTTCGCCGACCTGCGCCACGAGGACGGGTTCGCCATGGCCAACGCGCTGCTGCCGCCGACCCCGCGGCGGGGGCTGCTGCTCATCGACCCGAGCTATGAGGTCAAGGCCGACTATGACCGGCTGCCGGGCTGGATCGGGCGCATGGCGGGCAAGTGGAACGTCGGCGTGATCGCGCTCTGGTATCCGATCCTGAGCGACGCCCGCCACCGGCCGATGGCCCAGGCGCTGGCCGCCGCCCACCCGGAGGCGCTGCGCTCCGAGGTGCGGTTTCCGCCGGCGCGGCCGGGGCACGGGATGGTCGGGTCCGGGATGGTGGTGCTGAACCCGCCGTTCGGGCTCGAGGTCGAGGCGGCGCGGCTCGCGGCGATTTACGCCGGGCTGTAGCGCAGCCGCCCGGCCTCGCGCGACACGCCGCTGTCGGCCGGGTGCGCCTCGCCGTCCATCACCGGCAGGTCGAGGAAATCGAAGGGCGACACCCCGTCGAGGCAGGCCGCGTTCACCGCCAACTGACCGGGGACCGAGCGGCGCGCGTGGTGGGTCGGGATGCCGCAGATCCCGCAGAACCAGTGCTGCGCAGTGCCGGTGTTGAAGCGGTAGTCGCGCAGGCTCTCGCCCGAGATGAGCGTGAAGCCGCCGTCGGCGACGGTGACCGCGACCGTCCCCTTCATCCGGCAGAAGGAGCAGGTACAGCGCCGCGCCGTCCGAAGCCCGTCGGCGAGCCGCACCCGGAACCGCACCGCGCCGCAGTGGCATCCGCCCTCGGCCTCGGCCATCGCCGGGTCGGGGCCGCCGTCGCGCAGCGTGACGCTCATCCTGCGGCGCTCAGCGTTCGATCACGACCACGCGGGCGATCACCTCGCGCAGGCGGGCCCGGGTCTCGGGTGGCTCTTCGGCGAGCGCCCCCAGCACCGCGCGCATGTCGCCGCGCATCCCGTTCAGCTGGTCGATCAGCGACAGCACCAGCCGCAGCGCCTCGTCATGCAGCTCGAACGCCTCGTCGAGGTCGAGCGCCAGCCGCAGCCGCGCCGCGTCGATGTCGGCAAAGCGCGGCTCGGCGTCGGCCTTGAGCGGGCGCACCACGCCGGCCTCGGTCAGCGCCGCGAGGCGGTCGGCGGAGAGTTCGGGAATCAGCGCGAGCAGTTCCTCGCGCGACATCGAGCGGCTCATCGTCCCCTCCCCTTGTCGGCGCGCGGGTCGTAGGGATGGGCCTCGTGCCAGCGCCGGATGAAGCTCTCGAGCTCGTCGTCGATCACCGGCGGCAGCATGATCCGCAGCTCGACATACTGGTCGCCGCGCTTGCCGCCCTCGCCCTTCAACCCGCGGCCGCGCAGCCTGAGCTTGCGCCCGGACGAGGCGCCCGCGGGCACCGTCAGCTTCACCGGCCCGTCGAGCGTCTCTGCCTCGACCTTGGCGCCCAGCACCGCCTCGTCGAGCGAGATCGGCAGGATGGTGATCACGTCGTCGCCGTCGCGCCGCCAGTCCGGGTGGTCGGCCACCGTGACCTGCAGCAGCGCGTCGCCGGCGGCGCCGCCGCCCATCCCTGCGCCGCCCTTGCCGCGCAGCCGGATGGTCTGGCCGTCGCGCGTCCCGGCCGGGATCGCCACGTCCAGCATGTTGCCGTCGGGCAGCGTGATCCGCGTCGTGCCGCCGCGCGCGGCGGTCAGGAAATCGACTTCGAGCGTATAGCGGTGGTCCTGCCCGCGCATGTCGAAGCTGCGCGCGCCCCCGCCGCCCCGGCGCCCGGCCCGCGCGCCACCGACGCCATCGCCGAAGAGGTCGGCGAACACGTCCGAGAAATCGCCGTAATGCGCCTGCTCGCGATACGGGTTGCCCTGCGCCTCGGCGAAGTCGCGGTAGTAGCGGCGCTGCGGCCGCTCCTGACCCTGCGCGTCGATCTCGCCCCGGTCGAAGCGGGCGCGCTGCTCGGGGTCCTTGAGCAGGTCATAGGCGGCCGAGGCGGCCTTGAAGCGCTCCTGCGCCGCCGGGTCGTCGTTCAGGTCCGGGTGGTCGGACTTGGCGATCTTGCGATAGGCCTTCTTCAGCTCGGCCTCGGTCGCCGTCCGCGAAACGCCCAGCGCGGCATAGGGGTCGTCGGCCATCCGTTGTCCTCTTTCCCGTCATGGCCCGAACGCAGCCGGGCCCCTGTCGTTTCCCTGCCCCGTGACGCGCCGCAAGGCAAGCGCGGGGTGCAGCGCGGCGTCGCGCCGGGGCGCTTGACTGATGTCATGGCAGCGACGGGTGCGGGGCGTATCACCCGGGCCATGTTCCGGGCCATCCTGACATTTCTTGCCGTCTGCGCGCTGAGCCTCGCCCCCGTGGCGACGCTCGCCCAGCCGATGCGCGGCGAGGGCGTCGCGGTCGTGCTGTGCGCCGAGGCTGGCGCGGTCACGGTGGTGATCGGGCCGGACGGACAGCCCGAGCCCGCCCGCGCCCCCGCCTGCCGGCATTGCCCCGACTGCCTGCCGCAGCCGCAACCGGTGGCGGGTCACTTCCCCCCGCCCGCGCCCGAACGCGGCGCGGAGTTCGTCCGGCTTGGCCGGTCCCTGACGCGCGCCCAGCCCGTGCCGGGCCGCGAAGCACAACCCTTCCCCGCGCGAGGCCCCCCGAGGGTGATCTGAATGATGCGTCTTGTCCGTACCCTTTCGCTTCTCTGCCTCGCGCTGGTCCTGCTGATGCCGCAGCCGGGCCGCGCCCAGACGACCCCGGGCGCGCCGGCCCCGGTGGCCGCGGCGGTTAACACCGCCGCCTCGCATCTGGTGCAGCTTCTGCCCGACCTCGCCCCCGGCGACATCGTGCCGGGCGCCGACGGCTTCGGGCCGATCCGCCCCGACCTGGCGGTGGCGCCGGTGATGCGCGGCGCGGATCAGCTCGGCTGGGTCTACATCACCTCGGACTTCGTCGGCACAACCGGCTATTCCGGCAAGCCGATCCACACCGCCGTGGCGGTGGACGCGGACGCCAAGGTGCTGGGTGTGCGTCTGGTGAAGCATTCCGAGCCCATCGTCCTGATCGGCATCCCGAACGAGAATATCCAGGAGATGGCGGCGGGCTACGTCGGCCTCGACCTGCGGGCCGAGGCGCAGGCCGGGGGCTCGGCCCACAAGCTCAACATCATCTCGGGCGCGACCGTCACGGTCATGGTGATCGACGATTCGATCGTCCGCTCGGGCCTGCACGTCGCCCGTGCGCTGGGGCTGGGCGGTCTGGGCACCGCGCCCGCGCAGACCGCCGCCGCGGCGGGCCCGGTGATGGAGCTGAACCCCGACGCGAAGGCCGCTACCGACTGGGCGACGCTCGAGGGGGACGGCACCGTGCGCCGGCTGGCCATCGACGTGGCGACGGTCAACCAGACCTTCGCCAACCACGCCGACCCGCGCGCCCGCGAGCGCCCCCTGACCGAGCCGCCCGAGACGACCTTCATCGACCTGCGGCTTGCGCTGGTCAGCGAGCCCTCGATCGCCCGCGCGCTTCTGGGCGAACAGGGGGCCAAGAACCTCGCCGAGTGGCTCAAGCCCGGCGAGCACGCGATCATGGTGCTCGGCAACGGGCTCTATTCCTTCAAGGGCTCGGGCTATGTCCGCGGCGGCATCTTCGACCGCATCCAGCTCATGCAGGGCGACAGCTCGGTGCGCTTCCGCGACCGCCAGCACCGGCGGATGAACGCGCTGGCCGCCGAGGGCGCGCCGAAGTTCACCGAGATGGACCTGTTCAAGATCCCCGCCGACGCGGGCTTCGACCCGGCCAAGCCGTTCCGGTTGCAGCTGCTGGTGTTCCGGCAGGTGGCGGCCATCGACAAGGCCTTCACCACCTTCGAGATGGATTACCAGCTGCCCGCCGCCTATCTGCGCGCGGCCCCGCAGCCCGCCGCCGCGGCCCCTGCCCCTGCCCCGACGGCACCCGACCCCGCCCCCGCGCCCGCAGCGCAGGGCCAGGCCACCACGCCGCTCGCCGCCGCGCCGCCGGCCGAGGTCATGGCCCAGGCGGCGAATGCCGAGGCCGACGCCCAGGCCCAGCTCTGGAAGCGCATCTGGGAGGCGAAGACCCCGCAGATCGCCGCGCTGCTGGTGATGCTGGGGGTGCTGACGCTCGCCTTCTTCTTCCAGGACTACCTGTCGCGCTCGGCACGCGCGGTGGCGGTGTTCCGCTACGCCTTCCTGACCGTCACGCTGGTCTGGCTCGGCTGGATGATGAACGCGCAGCTTTCGGTGGTGAACATCCTCGCGCTGTTCAACTCGCTGACCACCGGCTTCTCTTGGCAGGCGTTCCTGCTCGATCCGCTGACCTTCATCCTGTGGTTCGCCGTCGCCGCCGCGTTGATCTTCTGGGGCCGCGGCGCCTATTGTGGCTGGCTCTGCCCCTTCGGCGCGCTGCAGGAGCTGACGAACCACGCAGCCCGCCGCCTGGGTGTGCCGCAATGGCGCCTGCCGTGGGGGCTGCACGAGCGGCTGTGGCCGGTCAAGTACATGATCTTCCTCGGTCTCTTCGCGGTCTCGCTGATGAGCCTCGACCGCGCCGAACATCTGGCCGAGGTCGAGCCGTTCAAGACCGCGATCATCCTCAAGTTCGTGCGCGAGTGGCCCTTCGTCCTTTACGCCGCTTGGCTGCTGGTCATGGGGCTGTTCGTCGAACGCTTCTACTGCCGCTATCTCTGCCCGCTGGGGGCGGGGCTGGCGATCCCGGCGCGGATCCGCATGTTCGACTGGCTGAAACGCTATCGGGAATGCGGCAACCCCTGCCAGACCTGCGGGGTCGAATGCATGGTCCAGGCCATCCATCCGACCGGGCAGATCAACCCGAACGAGTGCCTGAACTGCATGCATTGCCAGGTGCTCTACCACTCGAAAGAGAAATGCCCGGTCGTCCAGCGCACGCTGAAACGCCGGGAAACCGCTTCGGCCAGCGCGGCATCGCTGGACCGGATCCTGAACCATCCCAACATCAAGGCAAAAGGGGAACTGACATGAGCGAGACCAACGGCATCAGCCGCCGCGGCCTTCTGGGCGCCACGGCCGGCGTGGGGGGGCTGGCGGCCCTCGGCGGGGCCGGCGCGGCGCGGCTGGGACTGATGGGCGGCGCGGGCGCCGCGGCGCTGGCCACCGCCTCGGCGACCCCGGCCGCGGCGCAGGCCCCGGCCGAGGGCGCGACGCCGTGGATCCTGCATCCGGGCGAGCTGGACAGCTATTACGGGTTCTGGTCGTCCGGGCAGACCGGCGAGGTGCGCATCCTCGGCATCCCCTCGATGCGCGAGCTGATGCGGATCCCGGTGTTCAACCGCTGCTCGGCCACCGGCTGGGGGCAGACCAACGAATCGCTCAAGGTGCTGACCGAGACGATGACCGACAAGACCCGCGCCTACCTGGCCGCGCAGGGCAAGAAGGTCCACGACAACGGCGACCTGCACCACGTCCACATGAGCTATACGGACGGCACCTACGACGGCAAATACCTGTTCATGAACGACAAGGCGAACACCCGCGTGGCGCGGGTCCGCTGCGACGTGATGAAGTGCGACAAGATCCTTGAAATCCCGAACGCCAAGGGGATCCACGGGATGCGTCCGCAGAAGGTCCCCTCGTCCAAATACCTCTTCTGCAACGGCGAGGACGAGGCGCCGATGGTCAACGACGGCTCGGTGCTGGACGATCCGTCGAAATACATCAACTTCTTCAGCGCCGTGGACACCGAAACGATGACGGTGGCCTGGCAGGTGATCGTGTCGGGCAACCTCGACAACTGCGACGCCGACTATGAGGGCAAGTACGCCTTCTCGACCTCGTACAACTCGGAAATGGGCGTGAACTCGGCCGAGATGATGGAGAGCGAGCTGGACCACGTCGTGGTCTTCAACCTTGAGGCCATCGAGGCCGCCATCGCCGCCGGCGACTATGAAGAGGTGCAGGGCGTCAAGGTTCTGGACGGACGCAAGGAAAACGCGGCCAAGAAGCTGACCCGCTACATCCCGATCCCGTCGAACCCGCATGGCTGCAACATGGCGCCCGACAAGAAGCACCTGTGCATCGGCGGCAAGCTGTCGCCCACGGTCAGCGTGATCGACGTGACGAAACTGGCCGACGTGTTCGAGGACAAGGCCGAGCCCGCGTCGGTCATCGTCGCCCAGCCCGAGGTCGGGCTTGGTCCGCTGCACACCGCCTTTGACGGCAAGGGCAACGCCTTCACGACGCTGTTCCTCGACAGCCAGGTGGTCAAGTGGAACATCGAGGACGCCATCAAGGCCCACAACGGCGAACAGGTGGACCCGATCCGGCAGAAGCTGGACGTGCACTACCAGCCGGGCCACCTGAAGACCTCGATGGGCGAGACGCTGGACGCGGACGGCCGCTGGATGGTCTGTCTGTCCAAGTTCTCCAAGGACCGCTTCATCAACGTCGGCCCGCTGAAGCCGGAAAACGACCAGCTGATCGACATCTCGGGCGACGAGATGAAGCTGGTCCATGACGGCCCGAACTTTGCCGAGCCCCATGACGCCATCGCCGTCCGCGCCGACATCATGTCGAACATCAAGTCGGTGTGGGACCGCAACGACCCGTTCTGGGCCGACACCCGCAAGCAGGCCGAGGCGGACGGCATCAACCTCGACGAATGGACCGACCAGGTGATCCGCGACAAGGACGACCCCAAGAAGGTGCGGGTCTACATGTCCAGCCAGGCGCCGAACTTCAGCCTCGAGAAGTTCACCGTCAAGGAAGGCGACGAGGTGACGGTCATCGTCACCAACCTCGACGATCTGGACGACCTGACCCACGGCTTCACCTTGGGCAACCACGGCGTGGCGATGGAGATCGCGCCGCAGGCCACCGCGTCGGTCACCTTCACGGCGGCGATGCCGGGGGTCTACTGGTACTATTGCCAGTGGTTCTGCCACGCCCTGCACATGGAGATGCGCGGCCGGATGCTGGTCGAGCCGAAGACCGCCTGATGATCCGCCGCGTCCCCCTTGCACTGGCGCTGGCCGCCTGCATGCTGCCCGGCCTTGCCGCCGCGGCAGAGCGGGCGGTGGCGCCCGGGCCGGGCGCACTGGCCGCGGCCATCGCCGCGGCGGCGCCGGGGGACGTGCTGAAACTGTCGCCGGGCCGCCATGACGGCCCGGTGATCCTCGACAAGCCGTTGACGCTGGACGGCGGCGGCGACGCCTCGGGGAGCGGGGCCGAGCTGGTGGGCAATGGCACCGGCTCGGTCATCACCATCACCGGGCCGGACGCGGTGGTGCGCGGGCTGCTGATCACCGGCTCGGGCTCGGACCACCAGACCATCGACAGCGGCGTGCAGATCAAGAAGGGCGGCGACCGCGCGGTGGTTGCGGACAACCGGCTGGTCGGCAATCTGCATGGCGTGGACGTGCATGGCGGCATCGACGTACAGGTCCGCGGCAACCATATCGAGGGCCGCCGCGACCGGCGCATCAACGACCGCGGCAACGGGATCTATGTCTGGACCTCTCCGGGCCTGGTCGCGGACGGCAACGTGATCGACTGGGGCCGCGACGGCATTCTCGTGACCATCGGCCGCAAGCTGACCTTCACCAACAACCGCTTCACCAACCTGCGCTTTGCGGTCCACTACATGTATGCCCATGACAGCGTGGTGTCGGGCAACGTGTCGCTGGGCAACCACCTCGGCTATGCGCTGATGTATTCCGAGCGGCTCAAGGTGCAGGGCAACGTCAGCCTGAACGACCGCGCGCAGGGGCTGATGTTCAACTACACCAACAACTCGGACGTGACCGGCAACCTGATCCGCGGGGCGGAAAAGGGCGTCTTCGTCTACAACTCGCACCGCAACATCATCGCCGGCAACCGCTTCGAGGGCTGCGACATCGGCATCCATTTCACCGCCGGGTCCGAGAAGAACGCCATCACCGGCAACGGCTTCCTGGGCAACCGGACGCAGGTGAAATACGTCGGCACCCGGGATGTGGAGTGGAGCCTCGAGGGTCGCGGCAACTACTGGTCGGACCATGCGAACTTCGACCTGAACGGCGACGGGATCGCCGACAGCCGGTTCCGGCCCAACGACCTGATGGACCACGTGCTGTGGTCCCAGCCGGCTGCGGCGCTGCTGACCGGCTCGCCGGTGGTGCAGCTCGTGCGCTACAGCCAGTCGAGCTTTCCCGCGACCCTGCCCGGCGGGGTGGTGGACAGCTTCCCCCTGATGGCGCCGCCCGCAATCGCGCTTTCGCCCGAGATCGAGACCGCCGCCGCCGCGGCCAAGGCCGCCCGCGCGGCCCAAGGACAAGATGATGAGCAGCTTGACCCTCTCACGGCTCACTAGGCGCTTCGGCGCGGTGACCGCCCTCAATGACGTGACGCT
The DNA here is from genome assembly GCF_012689545.1 of Paracoccus sanguinis. Classification (NCBI taxonomy): domain Bacteria; kingdom Pseudomonadati; phylum Pseudomonadota; class Alphaproteobacteria; order Rhodobacterales; family Paracoccaceae; genus Paracoccus; species Paracoccus sanguinis. Next base: position 2,410,456 of record NZ_CP051542.1, on the reverse strand, counting down.
TCAAGTCGCCCCCGGCGAGCGGGTGGCGCTTCTGGGCCACAACGGCGCGGGCAAGTCCACGCTGATGAAGATCGTGCTGGGGCTGATCCCCGCGACCTCGGGCGAGGTGCGGGTGCTGGGCGCCGCGCCGGGCAGCGCCGCGGCCCGCGAGGGAACGGCCTACCTGCCCGAGAACGTGGCCTTCCACCCGGCGCTGACCGGGCGCGAGCAGATCCGCGCCTATCTGGCGCTGCGGCGCGAGCCGGCGCGGCTGGCGGGCGACCTGCTCGCCCGGGTGGGGCTGGCCGACGCCGCCGACCGCCGGATCGGCACCTATTCCAAGGGGATGCGGCAGCGCGTGGGGCTGGCCCAGGCGCTGATCGGCAAGCCGCGGCTGCTGGTGCTGGACGAGCCGACCTCGGGCCTCGACCCCGTCTCGCGGCGCGAGTTCTACGCCCTGCTCGACGAGCTGGCGGCGGGCGGCACGGCCGTACTGCTCTCGTCCCACGCGCTGACCGAGGTCGAGGCGCGCACCGACCGCATGGCGATCCTCGCGCATGGGCGGCTGGTGGCGCTGGGCGCGATGGAGGCGCTGCGGGCCGAGGCCGACCTGCCGGTGGTCTTCCTGCTCACCCCCGCGCCGGGGCACGAGGACGCGCTGGCCCAGGCCTTCCCCGAGGCCGAGCGCAGCCCCGGCGCGCTGCGGCTGGCGGTGCCGCGGGCCGGCAAGCTCGCCGCGCTGGCCCGGGTGGGCGCGGCGCAGGCGTGGCTTGCCGACGTGGACATCCAGCCGCCGAGCCTCGAGGACATCTACGCCCGCATCAGCCGCCGCGATCTGCCCGCGCAGGAGGTCGCCGCATGACCCGCATCCTCGCCCTCGCCCGCGCCGAGCTGCGCATCGCCGCCCGCAACCGCTGGGTGCTGATCGCCGTGGCGCTCATGGGCCTGTTCTCGCTGGCGCTGGCGGCCGCGGGCTCGGCGCCCTCGGGCGCGCTCGGCGCCGACCGGCTGTCGGTGGTGGTGGCGTCCCTCACCAGCCTCGCCGTCTATCTCGTGCCGCTGGTCGCGCTGCTCATGTCCTTCGACGCCGTGGCGGGCGAGGTCGAGCGCGGCACCCTGCCGCTCTTGCTGACCTATCCGGTCACCCGCGCGCAGGTGCTGGCGGGCAAGTTCCTCGCCCATCTGGCGATCCTGACGCTGGCGATTGCCGTAGGCTACGGGCTCGCCGCGGCGGCCGCGCGGCTGGGCGACGCCGGCGCCGCGCGGGGGGTGCCGGCGCTGATCCGGCTCGGCTGGACCTCGGTGCTGCTCGGGGCCTCGTTCCTCGGCGCGGGCTACCTCGCCTCGGCACTCTCGCGCCGGCCGTCCGGCGCGGCGGGGATGGCGATCGGGATCTGGCTGGTCGCGGTGGTGCTCTACGACCTCGCGCTTCTGGGCCTCATCGTGTCGCAGGGCGGCGAGGCGCTGGGGCGGGCGCTGCCGGCGCTGCTTCTGGCCAACCCCGCCGACGCCTTCCGCCTCTACAACCTCGGCGCCAGCGAGGCGACCGCCGCCGCCGCGGGCCTCGGCGGGGCGGCGGCGACCATCCCGCTGTGGCAGGCGCTGGCCTCGCTGGTGCTCTGGCCGCTGGTGACGCTGGGCCTCGCCACCGCCGCCTTCCGCCGGGTGACGCCGTGAGGGCCGCGCGCACCCTCGCGCTGATCCTCGCGCTGGCCGCCTGCCGCGAGGAGGCCGTGGCCCGCCCCGATCCGGTCCCGATGACCGCCGAGGCGGTGGGGCATTTCTGCCAGATGAACCTGCTCGAGCATCCCGGCCCCAAGGCACAGGTGCATCTCAAGGGCATGACCCATCCGCTGTTCTTCAGCCAGGTCCGCGACGCCGCCGCCTTCCGCCTGCTGCCCGAGCAGGAGGGCGAGATCACCGCGATCTACGTCAGCGACATGGCCGCCGCCCCGTGGGAGGCGCCGGGCGCGATGAACTGGATCGATGCAGAGGCGGCCTTCTACGTCACGGGCTCGGACCAGGCGGGGGGCATGGGCACGCCCGAGCTGATCCCCTTCGGGACCGAGGCCGCCGCGCGCGACTTTGCCGGCCGCCACGGCGGAAGCGTGGCGCGGCTCGACGCGATCCCGGCCGAGGTGGTGCTGGCCCCCGACGGCCCCGCCGGCACCAGCGACACCCAGGACGACAGCGATTTCGCCGCGCGCCTCAAGGCGCTGTCGGCCGAGCAGGAGAAACAGCCATGACCCTCAGCCGCCGCCGCTTCATCACCATCGCCGCGCTGGGCGCGCTCGCCCCCGCCGCGGTGCACGCGCTGGGTGCGGGGGGTGCGGTCGCGCAGGGGGCGGCCGGGCAAGGCGGGGCGCCGGTCACCGACTGGCGCGGCATCGCGCTGGGCGCCGAGGCGCGGCTGATCCTCGCCCATCCCGACGCCGTCCGGCTGGTGGCGGCGGCGCTGGACGAGTTGGCGCGGCTCGAGCGCATCTTCAGCCTTTACCGGACGGATTCCGAACTTGCGCGGCTCAACCGCGAGGGGGTGCTGTCGGCGCCCTCGACCGAGATGGTCGAGCTGCTGACGCTGGCCGGGGTGGTCCACGGGGCGACGGGCGGCGCCTTCGATCCGACCGTGCAGCCGCTCTGGGCGGCCCACGCGACCGCCGCCGCCGCGGGGCGCGCCGTCACCGACGCCGAGCGCCGCGCGGCGCTCGCCCTGACCGGGTGGGAGGGGGTGGAGGTCACCCCCGCCCGCGTGGCGCTGGCCCGCCCCGGCATGGCCCTGACGCTCAACGGCATCGCGCAGGGGTTCATCACCGACCGGGTGGCGGCGCGGCTCGGGGCACTGGGGCTGACCGACGTGCTGTGCGAGATGGGCGAGATCACCGCCCGCGGCGCGGCGCCCGAGGGCGGGCCGTGGCCGGTGCAGCTCAGCAACGGCCGCGCCCTGCCGCTGACGGGGCGCGCGGTGGCCAGCTCGGCCCCGCGCGCGACGGTCTTCGACCCCGAGGGGCGGCTCGGCCATATCATCGATCCGCGGAGCGGCCTGCCCTCTGACCAGCCCCTGTCGCTGGTCTCGGTCTCGGCGCCCTCGGCGGCGCTGGCCGACGCGCTCTCGACCGCGGGCTGCCTGCTCGGGGCTGAGGGGCTGGCACGGGCCGCGGCCGGCTTCGACGGGGTGCGGATCGAGGCCTGCGACCCGCTGCCGGCCTGACTCTCTTGACGCCGCACGGGTGACCGCGCGTCGCGGGGTCTTTGGACCAGAGAGAAGGCTTCTTCTGGCCGAAATACTCCGGCCATACGGCAGCCAGGGGCGCTGCGCCGGGGCCGAGACGCTTCGTTCCGACCGCCTTGCCCGCCGCCCCGTCAAAGCGCTTTTCACCCCCGCGATTTGCGCTTGACGGCCCGCGCACCCTCGCCTAAATCCCCGGCACCCGAACGGGCACGTTGGGGCGGAGTAGCTCAGCTGGTTAGAGCAGAGGAATCATAATCCTTGTGTCGGGGGTTCAAATCCCTCCTCCGCTACCATCAGCCCCCCCGACGTTGAGTCGTCGCGGTTGAGGCGTCGGCGGCCCCGCCGCAGCGGGCACATTTCCCTCCTTTCTGGATGACCTGCAGTCCGACGTGACGGCAGCCGTTTCGCGGCGCGTCGATTCTGCTGTCGGTGCTGCCCCCACTATCGCCCACCACGCCCCATGTGGCGCACCGCTCGGTGCCCCTTGCCACCCCACAGGCGCCACGCCGCGGGGCGTGGAGCAGCATCGCGTCAGGGCATGGCGAGGCCCAAGCTGGGGGTCACGCTGGCCGGCAAACTAATAGTTACATCCTGAACCCCTGCCCCCCCTGACCCTCCGCGCCCGCCCCATGCCCCCGCGTCGCCGATTGCGTTCCCCGGCGCGGATGCTAAACCGGACGGGCTGACGAGCCGATGCGCCGTGCGCGCTCCCTCAGATGGCCCTTCGGGGCGCTCGTGTGCCCTCGGCACGCGGGGGGACGCCACGGTGTCCCGGACCTGTCGTCGGCCTTGCATCTTCGGTCCATCCTCACGCCAAGGGTCATGTCCATGAACCTCCTGCGCCGCCTCACGGCCGCCGTCTTCGTCCTGCTGGCCGGGCTGCTGCCCGCCGCTGCCACCGACACGCTCTATTTCTCGGCCATCCCCGACGAGGACGAGACCGCGCTCGTCACCCGCTTCACCAAGGTCGCGGAATATCTCGAGGCCGAGCTCGGGGTGCCGGTCCGCTTCGTCCCGGTGAAATCCTACCCCGCCGCCGTCACCGCCTTCCGCAACGATCAGGTGCAGCTCGCGTGGTTCGGCGGACTGTCCGGCGTGCAGGCGCGCCTTGCCGTGCCGGGCGCCCGCGCCATCGCGCAGGGCACCGAGGACCGCGCCTTCGTCACCTATTTCATCGCCCACGAATCGACGGGCCTGACCGAGGGCGACGCCTTCCCACAGGCCGCGCGGGGGATGAGCTTCACCTTCGGCGCCAAGACCTCGACCTCGGGCCGGCTGATGCCCGAGTACCACATCCGCGAGGCGACCGGCGAAGCCCCCGAGGCCTTCTTCAGCCGCGTCGGCTTTTCGGGCGACCACAGCCAGACGCTGCGGCAGGTCGCCTCGGGCGCGTGGCAGGTGGGGGCGCTGAACTTCGCCGTCTATGACAAGGCGGTGGCCGAGAACGCGCCCGAGATCGCCACCACCCGGATCATCTGGCGCACGCCCTCCTACCCCGACTACAACTGGACGATCCGCGGCGACGTGGACGCCCGCTGGGGCGCGGGCTTCGCCGACAAGGTCCAGGCCGCGCTGGTGGGCATGACCGATCCCGATCTGCTGGCCAGCTTCCCGCGTGAGGGCTTCATCCCCGCCGCGAACGCCGACTATGCCCCGATCGAGACCATCGCCCGGCAGCTCGACCTGATCGAGTGACCCAGGCGATGGCCGCCACCACCGCCCCGGGCCACGCCGCCCTGCGCGCCGCCCCGCCGCTGATCGCGGCGGCCGATCTCGGCTATGGCGGCGCGCCGGTGCTGCGCGAGGTCACGCTCGACCTTGCGCCGGGTGAGCGGGTGGCGCTGCTCGGGCGCAGCGGGGCGGGGAAATCGACGCTGCTCGATGCGGTCTGGGCGGCGCTGGTCGCGCAGGGGAAGCGGGTGGCGCTGGTGCCGCAGGACCACGGGCTGGTGCCGCAGCTTTCGGTGCTGCGGAACGCGCTCATGGGGCGGCTCGACGACCACGGCGCGCTGCGCAACCTCGCCACCTTCGTCCACCCGCGCCGGGCCGAGCGCGACGCGGTCGCCGCGATCCTGACCGAGGTCGGGCTGGCGCCCGAGATCGACCGGCCCGTCGGACGCCTCTCGGGCGGGCAGCGGCAGCGCACGGCGCTGGCCCGCGCGCTCTACCGCGGCGGCGACGTGCTGGTGGCGGACGAGCCGCTGTCGGCCGTCGATCCGCGGCAGGCCGGGGCGCTGGCCGACCTGCTGCGCGACCGCTTCCCCACCGCCATCGTGGCGCTGCATGACGTGGGCCTCGCCCGCCGCTGGGCCACACGGCTGGTCGGGCTGCGGCAGGGGCGCATCCTCTTCGACCGCCCCGTCGAGGCCGTCGACGACGCCCGAGTGCAGGCGCTCTATGCGCCCTGACCGGACGCTCTCGCGTCTGCACCTCGCGCTCGGCTTCGTGGTGCTGGCGGCGCTGTGCCTGCCGATGGCCGACCTGACGCTGGCGGGCCACGACCCGTGGGACACGCTGGGACGCATGGCGCTGGGGTTCCTGCGGCCCGATTTCACCGGCATCGAGGCGATCGGCCGCGCCCTCGCGCTGACCGTCGCCTTCGCCGTCGCGGGCGTGGCGCTGGGGGGGCTGGCCGGGCTGGTCATGGCGCCCTTCTACCACCGCCGCGCGGTCCGCACCCTCGCCATCGCGCTGCGCTCGGTGCACGAGCTCTTCTGGGCGCTGATCCTGATCCAGATGCTGGGCATCAGCCCGGCCGCCGGGGTGCTGGCGCTGGCCCTGCCCTACGCCGGGATCTTCGCCAAGGTGCTGTCCGAGATGCTGGACGAGGCCGACCCGCGCCCGGCCCGGGTGCTTGGCCCCGGCACCGACGCGCTGAGCCGCTTCGTCTGGGCGCGGGCGCCGCTGGTGGCCCGCGACATGGCGGGCTACGCGCTCTACCGCGTCGAGTGCGGGCTGCGGTCCTCGGCCGTGCTGGGCTTCGTCGGGCTGCCGACGCTGGGCTTCCAGCTCGATACGGTGTTCCGGCAGGGCGACTATGGCGCGGCAAGCGCCATCATGATCCTGTATGTGGCGCTGATCGCCAGCGTCCGGGTGTGGATGCGGCCGCGGCTGGCGCCGCTGTGGCTTGCGGCCGCGCTGGTGGTGCTGGCGCAGGTCGCACACCCCCCGATGGGCGAGGGCGCGCTGCTGCGGTTCCTGACCGACGACATCGTGCCGGCCCCGATCCGGCAGGGCGACTGGGCCGGGCTCGTGCCGTGGCTCGGGATGATCATGCGCACGATGGTCCTGCCCGGGCTCGCCAACACGATCCTGGTGGGGCAGATCGCGCTTGTCGTGGCGGGGCTGGTCGCGCTCGCCGGCATGGCGCTGCCCGCGCCGCGCGTCACCGGACGGGTGGGCGCGCTCGTCGGGCATCTGGTGCTGGTGGTGCTGCGGTCGTTCCCGGAATACATGCTCGCCTATCTGCTGATGCAGGCCTTCGGCCCGTCGATGCTGCCCGCGATCCTCGCGCTCGGGCTGCACAACGGGGCGATCATCGGCCACCTGCTCGCCCGGCAGGCCGTCGGCCGCCCGCTGCGGCCCGACGCGCCGCGCGGGGCGACGCTCTGGGCGTGGGAGTATCTGCCGCGCCTCTTCGGCCCGTTCCTCGCCCTGCTGCTCTACCGGTGGGAGATCATCCTGCGCGAGACGGCGATCATGGGGGTGCTGGGGATCGCCACGCTCGGCTTCTACCTCGATGACGCGATCAGCGAGCTGCGGATGGACCGGGCGATGGTGATCCTCGTGGCGACCGGGCTGATGAGCGGCACGGTCGAGGCCCTCTCGCGCCGCCTGCGGGCGCGGACGGCGACCGCCTCGGTGCGGATGGGGTAGGCTAGACCGGCTGCACGCGGACGCGGTGGTCGGGGGCGATCGGGACCAGCTCGCTCGGCGAGGGAGGGCGGCCGATGTCGGGGCGGCGGTCGATGGGCGGCCAGAAGCGGGTGCCCTGCGGTGGCTCGGGCGGCGGCGGCAGGCGGGTGACGGCGCCGCCGGTCAGCCGCGCCGGGTTGGGGATCGTCTCGATCAGCCGCCGCGTGTAGGGGTGCGCGGGCTCGGTGAACACGGCGCGCCAGTCCCCCTCCTCGACGATCTGGCCGGCAAACATCACCGCCACCCGATCCGAGACGTGCTCGACCACGCCTAGATCGTGCGAGATCATCAGGTAGCTCAGGCCCAGGTCGGCCTGCAGGTCCATCAGCAGGTTGATGATCTGCGCCCGGATCGAGACGTCGAGCGCGCTGACCGGCTCGTCCAGCACCAGAAACCGCGGCCCGAGGATCAGCGCCCGGGCGATGCCGATGCGCTGGCGCTGGCCGCCCGAGAACTCGTGCGGATAGCGGTCCGCATGGCCGGGTTCGAGCCCGACCTGCCGCAGCGCCTCGGCCACCCGCGCCTGCCGTTCGGCCCGGTCGCCGATGCCGTGCAGCGCCAGCGGCTGGGTCAGCGCCCGGCGCACCGTCTCGCGCGGGTTGAGCGTGGCGAAGGGGTCCTGGAACACGATCTGCGCCAGCCGGGCCCGCTCGCGCCGCGAGGGCGCGCCGGGGCCGTGGACCGGGCGGCCCTCGACGGTGATCGCGCCGGCCGACGGCTCTTGCAGCCCCATGATGGCGAGCGCGGTGGTGGACTTGCCGCAGCCGCTTTCGCCCACGAGGCTCAGGCACTGGCCGGGTCCAATCGACAGGTCGACGCCGCTGACCGCGTGGACGACGCGGCGGGGGGCGAAGAGGCCGCCCGACACCGGAAAGCGGACGTGCAGGTCCCGCACCGACAGGATCGGCGCGGCTTGCGCGGGGGCGGGGGCGGGGCGCGCCGCGGTCATGCCGGCACCCCGCGCGGGTCGAGATACGTGGCCGCGAACGCCGGCGCGGTGCGGTCCACCGTCCGGTCGAGGTCGGCGAGCCGATGCCGCCCCTCGGCAGCCCGGCTGCCAAGCTGCGGCAGAGCAGCCAGAAGCCCCCGCGTGTAGGGGTGGCGCGGATCGTTGAAGAGCGCCCGCGTCTCGCGCAGTTCCAGCAGCCGGCCCCCGCACATCACGCCGACCCGCTGGCACATCTCGGCGATCACGCCCAGATCGTGGCTGATCAGCAGCACCGCTGTCCCCTGCCGCTCGCAGAGTTCGCGGATCAGCCGCAGCACCTCGGCCTGCACGGTCACGTCAAGCGCGGTGGTCGGCTCGTCCGCGATCAAGAGGTCGGGGCGGCACGCCATCGCCATGGCGATCATCACCCGCTGCCGCATCCCGCCCGACAGCTGGTGCGGATAGGCGCGCGCCCGCTCCTCGGGGTTCGGCACCTGCACCGAGGCGAGGGCCGCCACCGCCCGCGGCCGGGCCTCGGACCAGCTCATCCCCTCGTGCAGCACGAACATCTCGGCGATCTGGCGGCCGACGCGGGCGAGCGGGTTCAGCGCCGTCATCGGCTCCTGAAAGATCATCGAGATGCGGTTGCCGCGCAGCTTGCGCAGGCTGCGACGGGACAGCGCCAGAAGGTCGCGCCCGTCATAAAGCGCGCGTCCCCCGAGCGTCTCAAGCGGGCGGCGGTTCAGCCCCATCAGCGCCAGGGCCGAGGCCGACTTGCCGCTGCCCGATTCGCCCACGAGGCCGAACACCTCGCCCGGCATTATGTCGAAGCTGAGGTCGCGCACGATCTCGAGTGGGGCCTCGCCGGGGCGGCGGATGCCGACGGTCAGGCCGCGGATGTCGAGGATCGGCGCGCTCATGCCCGCACCTGCATCCGCGGGTCGAGCCAGTCGCGCACCCCGTCACCCAGCAGGTTGAACCCGAGCACCGTCAGGAACACCGCGAGACCCGGGAAGATCGTGACCCAGGGCGCGCTGCGGATCGCCTCGCGCGCGTCGGTCAGCATATTCCCCCAGCTCGGCTGCGGCGGGCGGATGCCGAGGCCGAGGAAGGACAGCGCCGCCTCGGCCAGCACCGCCTCGCCGATCCCCAGCGAGGCCATGACCAGCACCGGCCCGACCATGTTCGGGACAAGCTGGGTCAGCATGATCCGCCCGTCGCCATAGCCGAGCGTGCGCGCGGCCTGCACATAGCCCTGCGACTTCAGCGACAGCGCGCTGCTGCGGGCGATGCGGCACGACCAGCTCCAGTTCGTGAGGCCGAGGGCGATGAGCAGGCTGGTCAGCCCCGGCCCGAGCACCGCCATGATCGCCAGCGCAAAGACCAGCGACGGGATCGCCAGCATCATGTTGGTCAGCCCGTTGACAAAATCGTCCCACCAGCCGCCCCAGTAGCCGGCGGTCACACCCAGCACGATGCCGATCACCGAGTTGATCGCCTGCGCGACGATCCCCACCGTCAGCGACACCCGCGCCCCTGCCGCCACCCGCGCGAACACGTCGCGGCCCTGGCTGTCGGTGCCGAACCAGTGCTCCCACGAGGGCGGCATCTCCGAGTTCATCAGGTCTGCGTCGAGGATCGGGTCGTGCGGGGTGAGCCACGGGCCGACCACGGCAAACAGCAGCATCACCGTGACCACGACAAGGCCGAGCGTCAGGTTGAAGCGCGGGCGGAAACGCATCGCTTCCCCCTTTCAGCGCAGGCTGATGCGCGGGTCGATCGCGGCATAGACCAGATCGACCAGCACGTTGATGACGAGAAACCACAGCACGATGACGAGGATCGTGCCCTGCACCACGGGGATGTCGCGGATCGCCACGCTGTCCACCAGAAGCGAGCCGATCCCCGGCCACGAGAACAGCTTTTCGATCACCAGCGCCTGCCCCAGCAGCGAGCCGATCTGAAGCCCCATCGTCGTCACCACCAGCACCATGGCGTTGCGCACCACGTGCCAGCGGATGAGCTGGACGGGCGAGGCGCCCTTGGCCAGCGCCGTACGGATATGGTCCGACGCCATCACCTCGAGCACGCCCGCCCGCGTCGTGCGCGCGAGCAGCGCCATGGGCGCCACACCCAGCGCCACCGCGGGCAGGATCAGGTAGCGCGGCGCCCCGTCGCCATAGCCGAAGCTCGGCAACCAGCCGAGGTTCAGCGCGAACACATACATGAGCAGCAGCCCCAGCCAGAACTGCGGCAGCGACAGGCCCGAGACGGCGCCGATCATGGTCAGGCTGTCCAGCAGGCTGCCCGGCCGCATCGCGGCGAGAAACCCGAGCGGGATGCCCACCACCGCCGCCAGCCCCATGGCCGCCGCGGCAAGCTCGATCGAGGGGCCGATGCGGGCGGCGATCAGGTCGATCACCGGCTCGCGGGTGCGGAACGAGACGCCCAGGTCGAACTGCGCCAGCCGCACGAGATAGTCCCAGAACCGCACCGGCAACGGCTTGTCGAGCCCGAACTGCGCGTTGATCTGCGCCACGAGCTCGGGCGAGAGCGCGCGGCGCCCGCCGCCGGTCATCGAGGTGGCGAAGTTGCCCGGCACCACGCTGAAGATGATGAACACCAGGAGCGCCACCGCGAGGATGGTCGGGATCATCTGCAGTATCCGGCGCAGCGCATAGCGTGCCAAGTGGCGGCCCTCCTCGGTGTCAGGGGATGCCCCGGCCCCACCGCGGGGGCCGAGGGCGGGGCCTCACTTCGGCCGGCGGTCGGAGGGCGCGCTCTCGTCGATCCAGATGCTGTCGTAGTCCTGGATGGCCAGCTCCTGCGGGTTGCCTTTCAGCCCGTGGACCCACGGCTGATAGGCCATCACCGCCTTGTTGTAGTTGAAGAACCAGTAGGGCGCCTCGTCCTGGATGATGTCGCCGGCCTGGCGGATCAGGTCGTTGCGCTTGGTCTCGTCCCGCTCCTGCTGGGCGGCCTCATAGAGGCGGTCCACCTCGGGGTTCGAGAAGCGGGTGTAGTTGCAGGCGCTGACCGTGGTCTTGGAATAGAAGCAGCGCAGGATGTTGAGCGGGTCCGGCCCCGACGACAGCGACCAGATGAAGCCGGTGAAGTTGCCCCCGGTGATGCGGTCCTCGAGCACGGCGTTCTCGACCGGCTCGACGGTGGCGCGGATGCCCGCGCGGGCGAGCATCGGGATCACCGCCTCGACGATGGGCGAGCCCCAGCTTTCGTTGGCGTTGGCGATCACCGGCAGGTCGATCCCGTCCGCGTGCCCCGCCTCGGCCAGCAGCGCCTTGGCGGCCTCGGGGTCGAACTTGTAGCCCTCTCTCGCGGGGTCGAAGGCGGGCGAGGTGGTGGGGAAGAACCCGACCGCCGGGAACGCCTTGCCCTTGACCAGCCGCTCGATGATGAGGTTGCGGTCTATGGCCATGTTGACGGCCTGGCGCACCCGCTTGTCGTCGAAGGGCGGTTTCGAGGTGTCCATCCCGATCACCCGGGTGAAGAGCTCGGCCACCTCGAGCAGCCCCTTCGACAGCTCGGGGTCGGCCTGGTAGTCCTGATACTGCTGGCTGCCCAGCACCGAGACGTCGATCTCCTTGTTGCGGAAGGCCACGTCGCGGGCCGCGGCCTCGCCCATGATCATGATGTTGAGCCGGTCGAGATAGGGCTTGCCGTCGCCGCCGAAGAACTTGTCGAAGCGCTCGAAGCTGACCCGAGAGCCGGGGACGTGCTCGACGAAGCGGAACGGGCCGAGACCCACGGGCTGCGTCGCCTGGCTCGCGCCGTCCACGTTCGAGGGATAGATCGGGACGTAGTTCTGCATCAGGTCGAAGCCCGGATCGGCGGGCGCGATCATGGTGATCTCGACGGTGTGGTCGTCGATCTTCCTGAGCCCCGCCAGCTCCTTGGCAGCACCCGACTGGACCTCGGCGAAGCCCTTGATGCGTGAGATGAAATCCGCACTGGGCGAGGCATTCGCGGGGGCCGCGATGCGGTTGTAGCTGAACACCACGTCATCGGCCGTCAGCGGCTTGTCGTTGTGGAACACCGCGTCCGAGCGCAGCGTGTAGGTGTGGGTCAGCCCGTCGTCCGACACCTTGTGATCGGTGAAGAGATCCGGCTCGGGCTTGCCGGTCTCGGGGTTCCATTTGTACAGGCTGCGGTGCATCGCGTGGGCCACGATCTCGGTCTGCACCTCGGCCGAGGCGGTGATGTCCAGCGTGCCGACGCTGGTCCCGTAAGGCGCGGTGAAGTTCAGCGTGCCGCCCCGCTGCACGTCCTGCGCCCAGGCCGGGGCGCAGAGCGCGGTCCCGGCCAGAAGCAGCGTGGCCAGTGCGGTGCGGATCGGCGTCGTCCTGATCGTCAACATGGTCATCACTCCCTGTTTCAACGGTTCATGCGCGCCGTTCACCCGGCGCTGCGGTCGTAGGCCACCTGCCCGCCGAGAATGGTCAACTCGCAGACGGTGTCGGTCAGGATCTCCTCGGGCGTGGCCCGGGTCAGGTCACGCGAGAAGATCGCAATGTCGGCCAGCATCCCGGGATCGAGCCGCCCCTTCGCGGCCTCGTCGCGCGACAGGAAGGCGCCGTTCTCGGTGAAGACCTGCAGGGCCGTCTCGGCATCGACGGCCTCGCGCGCGTCCATCAGTGTGCCGGCGCAGGTCCGGCGGGTCAGCATCTGGTGCAGGTTCGGCAGCGGGTCGGTGCGGCACACGGGCGAGTCGCTGCCGGTGCCTGGCCGGAACCCCATCCCGAGCCAGGTGCCGAGCGGATAGCCCGCCTCGACCTCGGCGCGGTCGTCGCGCACCGCGAGGTAGCTGTCGCCGAAGTCGTGGATGAACACCTGCTGCGGCGAGGGCTCGATCCCCGCAGCCCGCATCCGCGCCAGCTGGCCCCGCGAGGGGAAGCCGCAGTGCTCGACCCGGTGCCGCCGGTCCGGGTCGGGGTGGGCCGCCAGCGCCGCCTCGTAGGCGGTGACAAGCTGGCCGATGGCGCCCGTGCCGATGGCGTGGCAGGCCATCTGGTAGCCCATCGCATGATAGTCGCGCACCAGTGCCTCGAGCTGCGCGTCCTCGAGCATCCGCACGCCGAAGTTCTCGGGCTCGTCCTTGTAGGGCGTCTCCATCCACGCCGTCCGCCCCCCGAGGCTGCCGTCGAGGAAGATCTTCACCGCCCCGACCCGCAGCCGGTCGCAGCCCGTGCCGGTCACCAGCCCCGCCGCGTGGCAGTCGGCCACGATGGAGCTGCCGGGATCGCCCAGAAGCGTCAGCGACACCCGGACCGGCAGCCGCCCCTCGCGCAGCGCCCGCTGATAGGCGCGGATCTCGGCCATGCCCGCCACCATGCCGACCGCGGCGTCCATGCAGCTGGTGATGCCCTGCGACAGAAGCTGCCGGCCCGCCGCCTCGATGGCGGCGACGAGCGTCTCCTCGGACGGGACCGGAACGTGATCGCCGACGAGGTTCTGGGCGTTCTCGGCCAGAAGCCCGGTCAGCGTGCCGTTGGCGGTGCCGATCAGCCCGCCGGCGGGAGCCTGGGTCCCGGCGGTGACGCCGCCCAGCGCCAGCGCGCGGCTGTTGGCGACCGAGACATGGCCGCACGCGCGGGTCAGCATCACCGGGTGGTCGGGCGCGACGGCGTCGAGTTCGGTGCGATGCGGGTGACGACCGACGTCGAGCTTCTGCTGCTCGTAGCCGCGCGCGAGGATCCACGCGCCCTTCGGCGTCACCGCCGCCCGGGCCCGGATCGCCTCGAGCAGCGCATCGAGCGTCGGCGCGGCCTGCGGGCTGGCATCCACGTCGGCAAGCGCCAGCCCGGTCGAGATGAGGTGCAGGTGATCGTCGTTCAGCCCCGGCATCGCGAAGCGCCCGTCCAGCTCGACGACGCGGGTCGAGGGGCCGATCAGCGGGGCAATCTCGGCGTCGGTGCCCGTCGCCAGAACCCGCCCGGCGAAGCTGGCGAGCGCCGTGGCGGGCGGCGCGCCCTTGCCGCGCCACACCGTTCCGCCCCTCAGCACCAGTTCTGCAACTGCCGCCATCGCTCCCCCCGGTTGTCCGGTGAAGGCCGGGTCGGTCCCGCGGCCCCCTGCCCTTCGGACGTTACCCGGCCCCCGCCCGATCGCAAGTTGTTTCGGCGTTCATGATGCATCCTGCGCCACCGGGCCGAGCCGGACGGCACTGTCGGACACGGGGGCGCCGGGCGGACCGCGACGCCCCCGCCACGGCTCAGAACGGGCTGTCGGGGAAATAGAACTGCGCCGCGTTCTCGGGCGTGATGAGCTGGCTGCCGATGATGTAGCGCCCCGCCATCGGCGCGTTCGACACGAACCGCAGCGCCGTCATCTCGATCGCCGACGAGATCAGCGCCGGGGGATAGGTGACGTTCACCGGCAGCTGCGGGTCCTTCTCCATGATCCGCTTGACCATGTCCTTCATCCCGGCGCCGCCGACCACCACCATCTCCTTGTCGCGGCCGGCCTGGGCGATCGCCTCGAGCACGCCCACCGCCATGTCGTCGTCGGCCGCCCAGACCGCGTCGATCTGCGGGTATTTCGCCAGATAGTCCTGCATCACCTTGAAGGCGTCGTCGCGGTTCCAGTTGCCGTGCTGCATGTCGAGGATTTCCTTGTCGGACCCCTCGAGCGCCTTCTGGAACGCCTCCACCCGCTCGTTGTCGAGCGTCGTGGGGATGCCGCGCAGCACCACGATCTTGCCGCCGGCCTTGAGGTTGTCGCGGAAATATTCGCCCGCGACCCGGCCAAAGGCGGTGTTGTCGCCCGCGACGTAGAGATCTTCGATCCCTTCCTCGCTCAGGCCGCGGTCCACGACGGTCACGAACTTGCCCGCCGCCTTCACCTGCTTGACCGGGTCGGTCAGCGGCTCGGATTCGAACGGCAGCACGACAAGCCCGTCGATGTTGCGGGTGGCCAGCATGTCCTCGATGTCCGAGACCTGCTTGGCCGCGTCCCCGGCGGTCGCCAGCACGAATTCGAGGTTCGGATAGACCGTGCCCAGCCGCTTGATGGTGTCCTGCGCGTGCCAGTTCAGCCCGCCCATGAAGCCGTGCGTGGCCGAGGGGATCGAGACCCCGATGATCTTCTTGTCGCCGGCCTGGGCCAGCGCGGTCCCGGCCCCCAGCGACAGCGCCGCCGCGGCCAGCGGCAGCTTGAGCAGATTGCGACGTTCCATGATGTCCTCCCCCTTTGTCCGGCCGCTACTCGGCGGCCCGTTTCTCTCGCTGCAGCACGACAGCAAGCACGATGATGACGCCCTGGATGGCCCCGTTGAGATAGGGGCTGACCAGGTCCGCCAGGTTCAGGATGTTGTCGATCATCGACAGGATCAGGACACCCACGACGGTGCCCCAGACCCGCCCGGTGCCGCCCTTGAGCGCGGTGCCGCCGATGATGACCGCGGCGATCGCCTCAAGCTCCCACAGCACACCGGTCGAGCCCGAGGCCGACCCGAGGCGCGGGACGTAGAGGATGGTGGCCAGCCCGACCAGTGCGCCGAGCAGCACATAGGTCATGAGCCGCACCCGCTCGACATCGACGCCCGAATAGCGCGCCACCCGGTCGTTCGAGCCGATCGCCTCGACGTGGCGGCCGAAGCGGGTGTGGCGCATGGTCCATTCGCCCAGCACCGCGACGATGGCGAAGACGATGATCGGCCAGGTGATCCAGCCGATCCCGCCGAAATAGACCGGGCGATAGATCGCCCGCAGCGCGGAATCGAGGCTCAGCGTGCCGCCGTCGGCGAGCCAGGTCACGAGGCTGCGAAAGATGCCCATCGTGCCGAGCGTCACGATGAATGCCTCGATCCGGGCGCGGGTGATGAGCGTGCCGTTGACCGCCCCCGCCACGACGCCGCCGGCCAGCGCGACCGCCATTCCCAGCACCACCGTGCCCCAGTGCGCGCCGATTACCGGCACCAGCGCGTTCATCGCCATGATGGTGACGCCGGCGAGGAACGCGGCCATCGAGCCGACCGACAGGTCGAGGCCGCCCTGGGTGATCACGAAGGTCATGCCGACCGCGATCAGCCCGATGAAGGCCGAGCGCGCCAGCACGTTCGAGAGGTTCGCGGGCGCGAGGAACGCGGGGTTGAGCAGCGCGCCCAGGATGAACAGCGCCACCAGCGCGATCAGCGGCCCGAGAAGGTGCAGGTTCAGCGGTTTCATGCAGGCTCTCTTTCGGCGCCGACGCCCATGGCAAGGCGAACGATGTTTTCCTCGGTGACCGCGGCGCCCGCGACCTCGCCGGCGACGCGGCCCTGGCGCATGACCACCACCCGGTCCGAGAGGCCGATGACCTCGGGCAGTTCCGACGAGATGACGACGACGCCCTTGCCGGACCGCGCCAGCCCCCGCACGAAGCGGTAGATCTGCTGCTTGGTGCCCACGTCGATGCCGCGCGTCGGCTCGTCGATCAGGATGATCTCGGGGTCGGTGAGCATGGTCTTGGCCAAGAGCAGCTTCTGCTGGTTGCCGCCCGACAGCGCCCCGGCCCGCATCGCGGGCGAGGCCGCGCGGATGTCGAAATCCCGCGTCGCCTGCGCCATCAGCGCCGCCTCGCGCAGGCGGTCGATGCGGAACCCGAGCCGGTCGAGCGCCGCCAGCGTCAGGTTCTCGGTCAGCGGCTTGTCGAGCAGCAGCCCGGCCTCTTTCCGGTCCTCGGTCAGATAGGCGATGCCGTGGGCCGCTGCATCGCGGGGCGAGCGGATGGTCACGGGCCGGCCGCGGACGCTGATCCGCCCCCTTGCCGGACGCAGCCCGGCGATCGCCTCGGCCAGTTCGGTCCGGCCCGCGCCAACCAGACCGGCGATACCCAGCACTTCGCCGCGGTGAAGCACCAGGTCGGCGCCGGTGACGGGGGTGGAGCCGCCGACCGTCAGCCCCTCGACCCGCAACAGCTCTTCGGCGGTCGCGGTGTCGCGGGCCGCGAACACGTCGGTCAGCGCGCGCCCGACCATGGCGGTGGCCATGCCGTCCTCGGTCAGTTCTCCGCGCAGGGCCTGCCGGACCACCGTGCCATCGCGCAGCACGGTGATGCGGTCGGCGAGGCGCGTCACCTCCTCCAGCCGGTGCGAGCAGAACATCAGCGCCACGCCCTCGGCCCTGAGGCGGTCCACCTGGGTATAGAGCGCGTCCACCTCGCGGTGGGTCAACGCCGCCGACGGCTCGTCCATGATCAGCACGCGGGCCTTGCGCGACAGGGCCTTGGCGATCTCGACCATCTGCCGGTCGGGCACCGACAGGTCGCGGATGCGCGCGTCGGGGCGGATCGCGGTGTCGAGCCGGCCGAGCAGTTCGGCCGCCGCCGCGCGCATGGCGGCGTGGTCGAGACGCAGCCCGCGGGTGATCTCGCGCCCGAGGAAGATGTTGGCCGCCACCGACAGGTCGGGGGCGAGGTTGAACTCCTGGTGGATCACCACGATGCCCGCCGCCTCGGCCTCGGGGCCGCTGCGGAAGCGAACCGGTCGACCGTCGAGTAGCACCTGCCCCGCACTCGGCGCGAGATAGCCGCCCATGATCTTCATGATGGTGGACTTGCCCGCGCCGTTCTCGCCGATCAGCGCGTGCACCTCGCCCGCATTCAGCGCCAGGTCCACGCCGTGCAGGACCTCGACCGGGCCGAAGCTTTTGCTGACCCCGTGAAGGGACAGCACCGCCGTCACGGCGCCACCTCGACCCACGCCCCGTCCCGCGCCGACGAGTCGCGCGCGGCGGCGATGAAGGCCATGCCCGACAGCCCGTCCGCCAGCCCCGGCAGCCGGGCGAGCGGCGCGGCGTCGCCCCGGATCACCGCGGCGATGTCGGCGTAGAGATTGGCGAACCCCTCGAGGTAGCCCTCGGGGTGGCCGGGCGGGGTGCGGAACGAGCCCGAGCGGTCCTGCGCCCGCGTCAGGATGCGCGGCGGGCCGCCCTTCGGCGTGTGGACCAGCCGCTCGGGCGCCTCTTGCGCCCAGTCGAGCGCGCCCTCGGTTCCGAACAGCCGCAGCGCAAGGCCGTTCTCGCGCCCGACCGCCACCTGGCTCGCCCACAGCATCCCCCGCGCGCCCGAGGCATAGCGCAGCAGCGCCCGCACGTCGTCGTCCACGCGCCGGCCCGGCACCATGCTCGACAGCTCGGCCGAGACCGCGTCGGGCGCTGTGCCGGTGACGAAGGCCGCGAGTTGCCAGGCGTGGGTGCCGATGTCGCCGATCGCCCCGGCCCCGGCCTGCCCCGGATCGGTGCGCCAGTCGGCCTGTTTCGAGTGCACCTCGTCGGCGAGCCAGCCCTGCAGATACTCGACGTGGACCAGCCGCAGCGTCCCGATGCCGCCCTCGGCCACGATGGCGCGCGCCTCGCGCACCATCGGCAGGGCGGCGTAGTTGTGGGTCAGGAAGAACCGCGCCGTGCTCTGCCGGGCGGCGGCGGCAATCTCGGCCGCCTGTGCCGCCGTGGCGGCCAGCGGCTTGTCGCAGATGACGTGGATGCCCGCCTCGAGGAACGCAACCGCGGCCGCCGCGTGCAGGTGGTTCGGGGTCACGATGGACACCGCCCGGATGCCGTCCGGGCGCGCCGCCTCGGCCTGCGCCATCTGCCGGAAGTCGGCGTAGGACCGCTCGAGCCCCAGCGCCCGCGCCGAAGCCTCGGCCCGCGCCGCGTCCGACGACAGCGCCCCGGCGACGAGCCGGAACGCGCCGTCCATCCGCGCCGCGATCCTGTGCACCGCACCGATGAAGGCGCCCTCGCCGCCGCCCACCATGCCCAGCGGGATCGGCACCGTCATCGATCCAGCCCCAGCGCGCGACGGTTCGCGGCCGCGTCGACGTCCTGCGCGGCAAAGTCGTCGAAGGCGTGCGGGGTGGTGCGGATGATGTGGCGGCGCACGAACGCTGCCCCCTCGCGCGCGCCATCCTCGGGGTGCTTGAGCGCACATTCCCACTCGACCACGGCCCAGCCGTCGAAGTCGTACTGCGCCAGCTTCGAGAAGATCGCCCCGAAATCCACCTGCCCGTCGCCCGGGCTGCGGAACCGCCCGGCCCGGTTCAGCCACGGCTGGAACCCGCCATAGACGCCCTGCCGGCCGGTCGGGCGAAACTCGGCGTCCTTGACGTGAAACATCCGGATGCGGTCGTGGTAGATGTCGATGTTGTCGAGATAGTCGAGCTGCTGCAGCAGGTAGTGCGAGGGATCGTACAGCATGTTGGCGCGCGGATGCTGATCCACGCGGTCGAGGAACATCTCGAACGTGATCCCGTCGTGCAGATCCTCGCCGGGGTGGATCTCGTAGCACACGTCGACCCCCTGCGCGTCGGCGAGGTCGAGCAGCGGCCGCCAGCGCGCCGCCAGTTCGCCGAAGGCGGTGTCCACGAGTCCCGGCGCCCGCTGCGGCCAGGGGTAGAGGTAAGGCCAGGCGAGCGCGCCCGAGAACGTCGCCATCGCCCCCAGCCCCATGGCGCTGCTGGCCCGGATCGCCTTGGCGACCTGATCCTCGGCCCATTCCCGGCGCGCGCCGGGGTTGCCGTGAACCGACGCCGGCGCGAACCCGTCGAAGCCTGCGTCATAGGCGGGATGTACGGCCACGAGCTGGCCCTGCAGGTGGGTGGAAAGCTCGGTCACCTCGACGCCATTGGCGCGGGCAACGCCCAGGAACTGGTCGCGGTAATCCTGCGACGTGGCGGCCAGGTCGAGGTCGATCAGCCGGGCATCCCAGCTCGGCACCTGCACGCCGACGTACCCCAGCGAGGCCGCCCAAGCGGTGATGCCGTCCCAGTCGTTGAAGGGCGCCGTGTCCCCCGCGAACTGGGCGAGAAACAGGGCGGGGCCCCTGATGGTGCGCATCTCCAACTCCCTCCCCCCTATCAGGAAGCCACGCCATGCAAACGATTGCAAGCGAGGATTGGCTGAGGTTTTCGCTCAACACCCGGCACGGTTGCATGGTGGCGCGAGAGGGGGCTAGCGTCGCCCTCATGACCGCTGAGACGCCGCCCCCCGATGCCCCCGCCCCCGCGCCGGATGCGCCGGGGCTGCTGCGCCCCGACCTCGGTCCGGGCGGGGCGCCGGCGCGACTGGCGGATGTGGCGCTGCGGGCGGGGGTCTCGGTCGCGACGGTCAGCCGGGTCTTGTCGCGGCCGGGCATGGTCTCGGCCGCCACCCGCGACGCGGTGGAGCAGGCGGTGCGCGCCACCGGCTACCGGGTGAACCACGCCGCGCGGAACCTGCGCAAGCAGCGGACCGGGGCGGTCGTGGCGCTGGTCCCCAACCTCGGCAACCCGTTCTTCGCCAAGATCGTCTCGGGCCTGGGCCAGCAGCTTGCACTCGGCGGCTACGACCTGCTCATCGGGGACACGATGGACGAGGGCGGGCGGCACAGGGCGCTCGACCGCTTTCTCGATCCCTCGCGCGCCGACGGGATCGTGCTGATGGACGGGCAGGTGACGGCCCGCGACCTTGCGGCGCTGCCCGGCGCGCCGCCGGTGGTGATGGCCTGCGAATGGATCGAGCGGTCGGACCTGCCGCGGGTGGTGCTGGACAACGCCGCGGGCACCGGCCTCGCCGTCCGGCACCTGCTGGGACTGGGCCATACGCGGATCGGCTGGATCGGGGGGCCGCCCGACAACGTGCTGCACAAGGCCCGCTGCGACGGCATCGCTGCCGTGCTGGGGCGGCTGCCGCCGGGCTATCCGGGGGATTTCTCGCTCGCCTCGGGCGCCGCGGCCGCAGCCCGCTGGCTGGCCGAGCCGCCGGGCGCGCGCCCGACTGGCGTCATAGCCTTCAGTGACGAGATGGCGGCGGGCTTCATGGGCGCGCTGGCGCGGGCCGGGGTATCGGTGCCGGGCGCGGTCTCGGTGATCGGCTTCGACGACATCGAGTGGGTGGCGCATCTGCCGACCCCGCTGACGACGGTCCGCCAGCCCAAGCGCGACCTGGGCCGGATGGCGGCGCGGGTGCTGATGGCGCGGATCGCCGGACAGCAGGTCGCCGCCGAAACCGTGTTGAACCCCGAGCTGGTGGTGAGGGCCTCGACCTGCCCGCCGGCCTGACCCCGGCCCGCCGCGTCGGCGGTGCATTCGTTGACACCCCCGCAAGATGCATCATACTTCTGCTAACGCGCCGCGCGACCGTCCGCCGACGCGACAGGGAGATGCCGATGCGCGCCTTCTACCACCCCGACCAGGCGCTGCATTCGCCGCAGCAGTTCATGCGCACCGGGCGGATCGCCTCGGCCACCGATGTCCCGGCCCGCACGGCCGAGCTGCTCGCCGCGCTCGACCGACTGGGCGTCACGCCCGAGGCGCCGGCCGACCTCGGCCGCTCGGCTGCCGCGACGATCCACCCCGCCCACTACCTCGACTATCTCGAAAGCGCCTACGCGCGCTGGATCGAGCTGCCCGACCACGGCCCCGAGGTCTGGCCGAACTGCTTTCCCTACTGGAACGGCGACCCGGCGCGCGAGGCGCGCCCCCCCTGCCCGACCGACCTGCTGATTGCCCAGACCGGCTATTACATGGGCGACCTCGCGGTGCCGATGGGGCCGCACACCTGGACGTCGGCGCTGCGTTCGACCCATGCGGCGGCGGCAGGGGCGGATGCGGTAATCGGGGGCGAGCGGCTCGCCTATGCGCTCTGCCGCCCCTCGGGGCACCACTGCCGCGCCGACCGGGCCAGCGGCTTCTGCTACCTCAACAACGCCGCCATCGCCGCGCAGCGCCTGCGCGGCCGGTTCGGCAAGGTCGCGGTCCTCGACATCGACGCCCACCACGGGGACGGCACGCAAGAGATCTTCTACCGCCGCGACGACGTCCTGACCGTCTCGGTCCACGTCGATCCCGACTTCTACAACCCGTTCTTCACCGGTCGCCCGCACGAGACCGGGTACGGCGCGGGCGAGGGCTTCAACCTCAACCTGCCGCTGCCCCCTCACAGCGGCGACGAGGCCTTTCTGGCCGCCGTCACCCGCGGCGTCGCCGCGGTGCGCGACTTCGGCGCCGAGGCGCTGGTCGTGGCGCTCGGCTACGACACCCATGCCAAGGACCCGCTGAGCCTCGTCCAGGTCTCGACCCCGGCCTTCGGCGCCGCGGGCCGGATCATCGTCGCGGCGGAACTGCCGACGCTCGTGGTGCAGGAGGGCGGCTATCAGGTTTCGGTGATCGGCGCCTGTCTCGAGGGCTTCGTCCGCGGGTTCCGGGACGGCGCGCCCGCCGGGACCGCCTGACCCATGCCGCGGGCCGCGCCGCTGAAACCGGGACTGGCGGCCGAGATCCACGACCGGCTCGCCCGGCAACTCATGTCCGGGGCGCTCGCGCCGGGGACGCGGCTCAAGATCCGCGATCTGGCCGCCAGCATGGGGGTCAGCGTCACGCCGGTCCGGGACGCGGTCTGGCGGCTGGTCAATCACGGCGGGCTGCAGTTCCAGAGCCCGCGGGACATCCGCGTGCCGGTGCTCGCCCGCGCCCGCTATCTCGAGATCCGCGCCATTAGACTCGAGCTCGAGGGGCTGGCCGCCGAGCGCGCGGCGCTGGCGGCGACAGATGCGGACGCGGAACGGCTTGAAGCGATCCTGCGTGAGAACGAGGCGGCGCTGGCCGCGGGCGACCACCTGCAGGCGCTCGGGACGAACCAGCGCTTCCACCTGTCGCTGCCGGGGATCGCGGGGATGCCGGTACTGGGCGGCCTGCTGGAAAACCTGTGGCTGCAGATGGGGCCGCTGATCGCCTCGGGCTACCGCGCGGGCGGGCGGGTGATGATCGACCATCACTACGCGGTCCTCGATGCGATCCGTGCGGGCGACGGCGCGGGGGCGCGGGGGGCGATCTGCGCCGACATCCTGGCCGGCGGCGAGGTGCTGTTGCAGAGCGTGACACTGGCCGAACCCGACGGGTCGGAGGGCACCGAGCAGCTCGGCGGGTGCACCGCGTCGGACGACCGATTGGACGGTAGCAAATTGGCGGTCCGTGTCGCGGCGCGCGCGGCGCCCGTTCCCCCGAACCACCCCGCTGCACCCCCCGCCCCTGCCCCGGCGGACGACGCGCTGCTCGACACGCCGCCCCCGGCAATCGACGCCGAGACCGCCACCCGGATCGCCCGCGACCGCTGGGGGATCGACGCCACGGCGCGGCTGCTCTCGAGCGAGCGGGACCGCAACTTCCGCCTGACCGATCCCGGCGGGCGCCAGTTCGTGCTCAAGTTCTCGAACCCGGTCGAGCCGACCGGCGTCACTAACCTGCAGACCGAGGCGCTGCGCCACATCGCCGCCCGCGACCCCGCCCTGCCGGTGCCGCGCGTGATCCCCGACCGGGACGGTGCGGCCGAGGTCGTGACGCGCCTTTCGGACGGCACTCCGCTTGTCACGCGGGTGCTCAGCTGGATCGACGGCCAGCCGATGGACGGCGCGCCGCCGACGCCGGCGCTGCGCCGTGAGGCCGGACGGATGCTGGGCCGGATCGACCGCGCCCTCGCCGATTTCCGCCACCCCTCGGCCGAGCACGCGCTGCTCTGGGACATCCGCCGCGCAGGCCGGCTGCGGGACTGCGCCGACGCCGTCACCAACCCGGCGCTGCGGCGGCGGGTGCTGGACCGGCTCGACCGGTTCGACGCCGAGACGTCGCCCCGCCTTGACCGGCTGCGCCGCCAGGCCGTGCATGGCGACCCGAACCCGCACAACGTCATCGTCGCGCCCGGCGCCCCCGACCGGGTGGCAGGAGTGATCGACTTCGGCGACATGGTGCACACGGCACTGGCCGCCGATGCCGCGATCGGGGCCTCGTACGTCGCGGGCGACGATCCGATCGCCGGGGTGGGCGACTTCATCGCCGGCTTCCATTCCGCCTGTCCGCTGACCGACGACGAGATCGCGCTCATGCCTGACCTCATCCCGCTGCGGATGCTGGCCACGATCGTCATCGCCTCGTGGCGCGCCGCGCGCCACCCCGGCAACGCCGCCTATATCCTGCGCAACGTCCCCACGCAGCGCGCCGGCCTCGACCGGCTCGAGGCGGTGGGCGCGGCGCCGCTTGCCCGCGCGCTGCGCGCGCGCTGCGCCGAGGTCGCGCCGTGAAGCGGCAGGCGGGGATGCTCAACGCCTTCGTCGCCGGCGCCGCGCCGCTCGACCCCGGGACCGCGCGGCTGATCGAGCGCCGCGACCGGCTGCTCGGCCCGGCCTACCGGCTGTTCTACGACCGCCCGCTGCATCTCGTTCGCGGCGAGGGGACGCGGCTCTACGATGCCGCGGGGCGGGCCTATCTCGACGCCTACAACAACGTCGCGGGCGTGGGGCATTGCCACCCCCATGTCGTCGCCGCGCTGGCCGGACAGGCGGCGGTGCTGGCCACCCACACCCGCTATCTGCACGAGGCGCCGCTCGACTATGCCGAGCGGTTGCTGGCCACCCTGCCCGAGCCGCTCGCGCATCTGATGTTCACCTGCACGGGGTCCGAGGCCAACGACCTCGCCGTGCGAATCGCCCGCGCCGCAACCGGGGCCGAGGGCATCATCGTCACCGAGAACGCCTATCACGGCGTGACCGAGGCGGTTGCCGGCTTCTCGCCCGCGCTGGGGGGCCACGCGGCGATCTCGCCGCGGGTGCGTCTGGTGCCGGCGCCCGATCCGCGGCGACCGGATGCCGGGGCCGAGTTCGCGCGCGGGGTGGACGCGGCCATCGCCTCGCTCGAGGCGGCGGGGCTGGGGGTGGCGATGCTGATCGTGGACAGCATCTTCAGCACCGACGGGGTGATCGACGGCGAGGGCGATGCCGAGGAGACCGCCCCGAACCTGCTCGCCGCGGCGGCACAGGCCGTGCGGGCGGCCGGCGGGCTCTTCGTGGCCGACGAGGTGCAGGCGGGCTTTGGCCGCACCGGGACGGCATTCTGGGGGTTCCAGCGCCACGGGGTGGTGCCGGACATGGTCTCGATGGGGAAGGGCATGGGCAACGGCTACCCGGTCGCGGGGCTGGCGCTGGGCCACGATCTCGCCGCCGCGTTCGGCAACGACACCCGCTATTTCAACACCTTCGGCGGCAACGCGGTGGCCGCGAGCGTGGCTGCAGCGGTCCTCGACGTGCTGGAAGAAGAGGGGTTGCAGGCCAACGCCGCCCGTGTCGGTGCGGCGTTCCGGGCAAGGCTCCGGGCCCTTGCCGCGCGCAACGACAGCCTCGGGGCCGTGCGGGGCGCGGGGCTGTTCATCGGGGTCGAGGTCCGCGCGGCGCCCGGCGAGGGCGCAGGCCCCCGCGCCGCGCGGATCGTCAACGCGATGCGTGAGCACCGGGTGCTCATCTCGACGAGCGGGGCCGCGGGCGACGTGCTGAAGATCCGTCCGCCGCTGGTCTTTTCCGACGCCGACACCGATGCCTTCATGGCGGCGCTGGAGGCGGTGCTGGAGGGGCTGCCCGACGCGGCGTGAGCCGGGGCGGGACACGACCGGGTGCCTGCCGGCTCGCGGCAGCCGGGATCAAGGTGGAAGGATGGTCTGCCGCAACGCTTCCCCGGCGTTGCCGCACGGACGGTTTGGCCGAGGCGTTCGCACCGCGAATCCCGCCTTTCGGCCACCCCCCAGGATTGTCATTTGGCACCGACCAAACAAATATTTACAGGAAGGCACCGCACCCCCAACCTCGCCCGCTCTCCATGCCCATTGCCCGCTTCCGCGCCACCGCGCCTGCCTCTGCCCCATGAGACCGCGCGGCAGCCGCAACGCCAGCTATGACAAGCGCCGGGCCGAGCTGCTCGAGCGTCTGACGCTGCGGCTGTGCAACCGTGAGACGGGGTGGCCCACCATGCGCGAACTGGCGGCGGCGGCGAATTGCAGCGTCTCGACGCTGAGCCACTATTTCGGCCGGCGCGAGGACGTGGTGCGGGCGGTGCTGCATCACATCGCCGTCGGGACCGAGGACCAGCTTGCCGCGACCCGGATGCCCGAGGGACCGTTCGAGGCCTCGGTCCACGCCGCCGCCGGGCGCGCGGCCGCCGCGCTGCACGATCCGGCCATCGCCCGGATGCTGGCGATGGGGCTGATCGAGGCGCTCAGCGCCTCGGTGCTGGGGCCGAGCTTCCTCGGCACCATGCTCGACCCCTTCGTCGCCGCGCTGGCCGAACGGCTGGATGTCCACGTCGCGGCCGGCGAGATGCGGCCGGTGGACACGCGGATGGCGGCGATGGACATCATCTCGCCGATCCTGCTGGCCGCGCTGCACCAGCGCGAGCTGGGCGGGGCGGGGTGCAACCCGCTCGACGCCGCGGCGCACGCGACCCACGTGGCCGAAGGGTTCGTGGCCGCCTACGCCCTGCGCTGACACTGCTCGCGCGGGGCGGGCCGGATGCCGCGCCCGCGAGAGAACGCTTGCTTTTCCACCCAGACCCGTCACTGTTCCCCTCACGTCCGGTCGAGTCGCGCGGCGCCGCATCGCCGCCCGATGCCCGGCCCCGAGCTTCGGCGAACCTCCGCCCTGCCCGGGCGCTCGGGGCTTGTGGCGCTTCCGGCATTATCCTATGCCGACAGTTACAAGAAATCTGGTTTGCGGGATCGTGTGCGAGATGGGGGAAGGCCCGAACAGGATCGTCTGCATCTCGGATTTCTGCGACGATCCGCACCCCGGCGCGCCCTCGGCCGAGATCGGCCGTGGCTGGTCCGCCGCCTCTCCCCTCATCGCTGACGACCGCAGGCCGCCGCGCGTGACCGGCGGGTACCTCGAGCGCCTGCCCCTGGCCGCGGTGGCCGCCGGCCTCGTCGACCAGGCCGAGATCTGGAGCTGGACCGCCCACGACGACCGCGCCGACAGCGCCGCGGGGCGGCTGACCGGGACCCCCGATCCCGACCGCCCGCGCCTGACCCGGCGGGTGTTCCGCGCCGACGGCCACCCCGCGCCCTACGGCTCGGCCGACGCGCGGGCGCATCTGGCCGCCGCGGGGGCGCCCGACATTCTTTGCGTCTGGGGCCTGGGCGTGGAGGCCGCGCTGCTCGACGCCTGCGCGGGGGCGGTGCGGATCTACAACTCGATCGACGCGCCGGCGCTGCGCATCCCCGATGACGTCGCCGCCCGCTTCGACCTGTTCCTGACCGGCGCCGAATGGCAGTCCGAGGCGATCCGCGCCCGCGTCCCCGGCGCCCGCACCTTGGTGCTGCCGATCGGGCCCGAGTTCGCCTCGGGCGAGACGTTCCATCCGACCGGCGCGCCCAAGGACCGCGACGTGGTCTATGTGGCCTGCACCCAGCCCTACAAGCGCCACCATGTCCTGTTCGACGCGCTCGCGGCCAACCCCGGCACCACGGCGCTGCTGGTCGTGGGCTACGGCCACCTGACCGACGAGCTGCGCGCCGACGCCGCCCGGCGCGGGCTCGACGTCGAGATCGTCGGGCCGATGCCGCATGACGAGGTCAACCGCCAGATCAACCGCGCCCGCGTCGGCGTGGTCTGCGGCCGCGACGACGGGGCGCCCGCGATCCTGACCGAATACATGCTCGCCGGGCTGCCGGTGCTGGCCAACGCGGACCTCAGCTGCGGGCTGCAGTACATCGCGCCCGAGACCGGCCTCGCCGCCGCGGAAGGTCCCGCCTTTGCCGCCGCGCTGCGCCGGCTGATCGACACCGCCGACCATTATGACCCGCGCCCCGTCGCGCTCGACCGCTGGGGCTGGCCTGCCTCGATCGCCCGGCTCGGCGCCGAGATCGAGGCCATCCGCCGCGCGCGGGAAGGAAAGGATGCCGCATGAACGACGCCCGCCCCCTCGAGGAGCGCGAGACGCTCGACACCGCGCGGCCCGTGGCGCTGGCCTCTGACCCGGCACGGGACGGGGGCGAGCCGCCGATCATCTGCTTTTCCCACCTGCGCTGGGATTTCGTCCACCAGCGCCCGCAGCACCTGATCGGCCGCTTCGCCGCCCATCGCCGGGTGCTGTTCTGGGAAGAGGCGATCCCCACCAGCCACCACCTGCCCTATCTCGAGTTCCACGCCTTCGAGGGCACCATCGTCCAGTCGATCCGCCCCCGCGTCCCCGACCGCTGGACGCCCGCCGAGCAGGAAAAGGCGCTGTCGCGGCTGCTCGACCAGATGCTCGGGCTGACCGGCATCCGCCGGCCGGTGCTGTGGTTCTACACCCCGATGCTGTGGCCCGTCGCCGCCCATGTCGAGGCCGCGGCGGTCGTCTATGACTGCATGGACGAGCTGTCGGCCTTCCGCTTTGCCCCGCCCGAGCTGGTCGCGCGCGAGACCGCGCTCTTGGCCGCGGCCGATGTCGTCTTCACCGGCGGCTGGTCGATCTGGGAGGCGAAGCGCACCCGCCACGACAACATCCACGCCTTCCCCTCGTCGGTGGACACCGCCCATTTCGCCCGCGCCCGCGGGCCGCTGGCCGAGCCTGCCGACCAGGCCCGCC
Source organism: Paracoccus sanguinis (assembly GCF_012689545.1). NCBI lineage: Bacteria > Pseudomonadati > Pseudomonadota > Alphaproteobacteria > Rhodobacterales > Paracoccaceae > Paracoccus > Paracoccus sanguinis. The sequence goes on along the minus strand of NZ_CP051542.1, from coordinate 2,382,049 downwards.
TACCGCGCCCGCGGCTCGGCTATTATGGCGTCATCGACGAGCGGCTCGACCTCGGGCTGATCGCGGGCCTCGCCGCGGCGCGTCCGGCGTGGCAGATCGTGATGGTCGGCCCGGTCGCCAAGATCGCGCCCGAGGACCTGCCGAAGGCGCCGAACCTGCACTGGCTGGGGCAGAAGTCCTATGACGAGCTGCCCGCCTATCTGTCCGGCTGGGACGTGGCGCTGATGCCCTTTGCGCTGAACGAGGCCACGCGCTTCATCTCGCCCACCAAGACGCCCGAGTATCTCGCCGCCGGGCGGCCGGTCGTCTCGACCCCGGTCCGGGATGTTGAGCGTCACTACGGCACGCTCGACGCGGTCCATATCGCCGGGCCGGGGCCAAACTTCCTCGCCGCCTGCGACGCGGCGATGGCGCAGGCGCAGGGGGGTGAGACCGGCTGGCGCGATCAGGCCGACGCGGCGCTCGCCTCGCTCAGCTGGGACACGACCTTCGCCGGCATGGCCGCGCATCTCGACCGCGCGGTGCGCCGCCGGGCCGCGCCGTGCCCGCCCGCAGACCGCTTTCCCGCCCCCGGCCTGCGCCGCGGCGCGCGCAAGTACGACGTGACGATCTGCGGCGCGGGCTTTGCCGGGGCGGTGCTGGCCGAGCGGCTGGCCGAGGCCTCGGGGCAGCGGGTGCTGGTCGTCGACAAGCGCGACCACATCGCCGGCAACGCCTATGACCACCGCGACGCGGCGGGCATCCTCGTCCACCGCTACGGGCCGCATATCTTCCACACCAACAGCGACGAGGTGGTGGCCTATCTCTCGCGCTTCACCGCGTGGCACCCGTATGAGCACCGGGTGCTGGCGCAGGTGGGCGACGCGCGGGTGCCGATGCCGATCAACCGCACCACGCTGAACGCGCTTTACGGCGCGGGGCTCAGGACGGATGCCGACGCCAAGGCCTTCCTCGCCGCGCTGGCCGAGCCGGTGGCCGACATCCGCACTTCGCGCGACGTGGTGGTGAGCGCGGTGGGCACGGCGCTCTACGAGACGTTCTTTCAGGGCTACACCCGCAAGCAATGGGGGCTGGACCCGAGCCAGCTCGACCGCTCGGTGACGGCGCGGGTGCCGACGCGGACCTCGGACGACGACCGCTATTTCACCGACAGCTTCCAGGCCATGCCGCGCGACGGCTACACGCGGATGTTCGAGCGGATGCTCGACCACCCCCGCATCGACCTCGCACTCGGGCAGGATTTCCATGAGCTGCCCGCCGCCGACCGGGGGCCGCTGACGGTCTATACCGGGCCGATCGACGCCTTCTTCGGCCACCGCTTCGGGCACCTGCCCTATCGCAGCCTGAGCTTCCGCCACGAGACCCACGACCGCCGCCGCTTTCAGGAGGTGGGGGTGGTGAACTACCCGGCCGAGGACGTGCCGTGGACGCGGATCACCGAGTACAAGCACCTGACCGGGCAGGTGCATCCGAAGACCTCGATCACTTACGAGATCCCCTCGGACACGGGCGATCCCTACTACCCGATCCCGCGGCCCGAGAACCAGGCGCTGTTCAAGCGGTATGAGGCGCTGGCCGATGCCGAGCCGGGGGTGATCTTCGCCGGGCGGCTGGGCAGCTACCGCTATTACAACATGGACCAGGTGGTCGGTCAGGCGCTGGCGATCCATCGCCGCCTCGCGCCCCGGCTGGCCGCCGCGGTGCCCCATGCCCAGGCGGCGGCCGGGGGCTGAACGATGCCGGCCCAGCCTGAGGTCGAGGTGCTGCTCGCCACCGACAGCCCCGAGCCTTCGGGCGTGGGGCGGCATATGCTGCTGCTCGCCGCCGCCGCAAGGGCGCGGGGGGTCGGCGTGGCGCTGGCCTTTCCCGACCATGCGGCGGGCCAAAGGCTGGCCGACGAGGCGCGGGCGCAGGGTCTCGCCGCGCAGGTCGTGGCCGAGGACGGCTGGCCCGCGGCCATGGCCGGGGCCCGGCTGGTCCACGTCCACGCCGGCATCGGGTGGGAAGGCCATGGCCTGACCCACGCCGCCGCCGAGGCCGGGGCGGCGGTGGTGCGCACCGAGCATCTTCCGTGGCTGCTGACCGACGTGGGCCAGATCGCCGACTATGCCGAGGCGGTGCGCCGCGTCGATGCCGTGATCGCCGTCTCGCGCGCCGCAGCCGCGGGCTGGCGCCGGGCGCTGTCCGGGATGAGCGGCCCCGCCCTGCCCGTCGCGGCGATCCCGAACGGCATCGCGGTCGAGGCTCCGCCGCAGCCTGCGGCTCAGCCCGAGGACCCGCCGGAGGGCTTCGCCCCGCGCCTCCTCTGCGTCGGCCGGCTGACCGCGCAGAAGCGCCCCACCACCCTGCTGCTCGCGCTGGCCCGACTGCGCCGCGCGGGGGTGGACGCGACGCTCGACATGGTGGGCGACGGACCGCTCGGCCCCCGCCTCAAGCGCCTCGCCGACCGGCTGGGGCTCGGCCCCGCGGTGCGGTTTCACGGCCGGTGCGAGGACGTGCCGGCGCGCATGGCGCAGGCCACGCTGCTGGTCCTGCCCTCGGCCTTCGAGGGGCTGCCGCTCGTCGTGCTCGAGGCGATGGCGGCCGGGCTGCCGGTCGTCGCCACCCGCATCGGCGGCACGACCGAGGCGCTGGGACCGGACCACCCCTGGCTCACCCCGCCCGGCGACAGCCGCGCGCTCGCCGCGGCGCTGGCCGCCGCACTGGCCGACGCCCCCGCCCGCGCCGCCGTCGCGCAGGCGCAGCGCGCGCGGCTCAACCGTCATTTCACCGCCGACCGCATGGCGGCCGACACCATCACCATCTGGCGCGCCGCGGCGCGTCGCAGGCACGAGGGACTTATGGACCGGATACGACTGGGCTTCATCGGCGCGGGCGGCATCGCCCACCGCCATTTCGGCGTTCTCGAGACGATGCCGGACGTTTCGGTCGTGGCCGTGACCGACCCCGACCAGGGCCGCGCCGACGAGGCCGCGCGCCGCATGGGCGCCACCACCTATCCCGACCACAAGGCAATGCTGGCCGAGGCCGAACTCGACGCCGTTTACATCTGCATCCCGCCCTTCGCCCACGGCGACGCCGAGCGCGCCTGCATCGCCAGGGGCCTGCCGTTCTTCGTCGAAAAGCCGCTGTCGCTGGACCTCGAACTCGCCGAGGAGATCGCGGCCGAGGTCGAGCGCGCGGGGCTGATCACCGCCGTCGGCTATCACTGGCGCTATCTCGACACGATGGACGAGGCGCGCGCACATCTGGCGCAGAACCCCGCCCATCTGATGCAGGGCTTCTGGATCGACCAGACGCCGCCCCCGGAATGGTGGTGGCGCGCCGACAAGTCCGGCGGGCAGGTGGTCGAGCAGGCCACCCACATCATCGACGCCGCCCGCTTCCTCGCCGGCGACGTGACCGAGGTCTACGGCCTCAACGCGCAGCGCGAGCGCGGCGACTTCCCCGGCTTGACGGTCCCGACCGCGACGGCGGCGACGCTGCGCTTTGCCTCGGGCGCGGTGGCCAACCTCGCCTCGACCTGCCTGCTGCGCTGGAATCACCGCGTCGGGCTGCACGTCTTCTCGGACGCGCTGGCGATGGAGATCACCGACCACGACATCATGATCGACACCGGCCGCGGCCGCCCGGTCCGGCACGCCGACGGCGACCCCGTCTGGCGTGAGGACCGCGATTTCGTCGAGGCCGTGATGGGCCGCGACAACCGCATCCGCTGCCCCTATGCCGAGGCGCTGGAAACCCATCGCGTGGCGCTGGCGATCAGCCGGTCCGCCGAAACCGGGGCTCTTGTGAAGATGGAGGGGCTGCGGGCTGACCCGCAGCCCATCTTTCGTCAAGCCTCTGCGTAAGGCCCCGACATTGCCCCACCAGCACCGGCGCATCCGCTCGCTCGGGTTCGAGCGCGCGCTTGAGCCGTATTTCTTTGCCTATGACGAGGGCCCGGCCGGCGACGGTCAGGTGCGGCTGGACCTGATGTTCACCGGCCTCTCGGCGGGAACCGAGCTGACCTTCATGAAGGGCACGAACCCCTACCTTCATTCCCGCTGGGACGAGGGGCTGGGCCGGTTCTTCCCGGGCGAGGCGTCGGCGCATTTCCCGGTCAACTTCCTCGGCTACATGGAGAGCGCCCGCGTCATCGACGCCCGCGCGCCGGGGTTCCGGGTGGGCGACGTGGTGGGCACGACCTTCGGCCACAAGACCGGCCACACCGCGCACCCCGCCCATGACCTGCTGCTGAAGCTGCCCGAGGGGATGGACCCCCTTCTCGGCATCTTCGTCGCGCAGATGGGGCCGATCGCGGCCAACGGCATCCTGCACGCCGATGCCGACCAGTTCGGCGCCGCGGTCCCGTTCCTCGGCGCGGGCGTCGAGGGGCGGCGCGTGCTCGTCTGGGGCGGCGGCACGGTCGGGCTCTTCTGCGCGCTCTTCGCCCGCATGGGGGCCGCGTCCGAGATCGTCGTCGTCGACCCCTCGCCCTTCCGGCAGGACATCGCCCGCGCCATGGGGTTCGAGGCGATGGACGAGGACCAGGCCGTGCACCACGCCAAGTCCTGGGGCCACAAGGTCGGGGGCCGGGGGGCCGAGTTCGTGTTCCAGACCCGTGCACGCTCGGACAGCCTCAACCGCTGCCTGCAGGCGCTGCGCCCGCAGGGGACGGTGATCGACCTCGCCTTCTATCAGGGCGGCATGGACGGCCTGCGGCTGGGCGAAGAGTTCCACCACAACGGGCTGAACCTGCGCTGCGCGCAGATCAACCGGATGCCCCGCGCGGTGGCCCACGCCTGGGACCAGCGCCGGCTCGCGCAGGAAACCATCCGCCTGCTTCAGGCCGAGGGCGACGCGATCCGCCGGCACATGGTCACCCATGTCGTCCCCTATGACGACGCCCCGGGCTTCCTGCGCCACCTCGTCGCGGACCGGCCCGAGTTCCTGCAGGTCGTGTTCGCCCATGAATGAGCATCGTCCCCTGACCGAGGCCGAGGCGGCCCAACTGACCCCGGCCCCCGCCTCGGCCGACACCCAGCCGGCCCACCACGGGGCCGGCGCACCCAGCCAGCGCGAGCTGGACGACCGCGCGGCGGCGGCGGCGCTGGCCGACGGCCGCATCCCCGAGCCGCACCCCGACGCCGGCAAGATCCGCATCCTGTGGGTCTTCGCCTGGCTGGTCGTGGGCGGCGAAGAGACCGAGGTGCGGCTGCTCGCCCGCACGCTCGACCGCACGCGCTACCGCATCGACGTGATCCCCTGCTTCCGCAAGGAGGGGATGCCCGACCTGAGCCACGAGCAGCTCCGCGCGCTCGGCGTCCACGTGGACACCACCGCCTACGGCCTCAGCTTCGAGGACACGATCGACTATCTGCGCCGCAAGATCGCCGGGGCGGACATCGTCGTATCCTCGCAGAACGTGGCCGACATTTATCCCGCGCTCGACCGGCTGGCGCTGCGCCCGCCGCTGATCGAGCACGGCGGGCTGGTCAGCGAGGCGCTGGCCGGGCCGAAGCACCACACCGCCCGCTATGTCGGCGTCTGCGACAGCATCCGCGCGGCAGCGGCGGGGCGGATGGCGGACCGGCCGCAGCACGCGCTGGAAATCCCCTCGATGGTGGACCTGGCCGAGTTCGACCCCGCCGCCCGCGCCCCGATGCGCGCCGCGCTGGGGGTGGCCGAGGGCGAGCTGCTCATAGGCTGGGTCGGCCGGCTCGACCGCAAGAAGCGGGTCGAGGATTTCATCGCCGCGGCCCTCAGCCTGTCCGACCTGCCGCAGGCGCGGTTCGTGGTCGTGGGCGGCCCGGACGCCTTCATGCCCGAATATGCCGACGAGCTGCGCCGGCTGGCCGCGCCGCTGGGCGACCGGATCATCTTCACCGGCGACCGCAAGGACGTGCCCGAACTGCTGGCCGCGATGGACGTCTTCTGCTGGCTCTCGCGCGGCGAGGGGATGCCCCACGTCATCGCCGAGGCGGGGGCCGCAGGCCTGCCCGTCATCGCCACCCCCGACAACGGCGCGCTGCAGCAGATCACCGACGGGCAGACCGGCCTCTTCGTCCCCCACGAGGACCCCGCCGCCGTCGCCGCCGCGATCCGCCGGCTGGCGGGCGACGCGGCCCTGCGCGCGCGTCTGGGCGCGGGGCTCAGGGCCCATGTCGTCGCCAGCTATTCCGCCGAGGTCGTGGTTCCGCAGTGGGAGCGGCTCTTCACCGAGGTTCTGGCCGAGCAGCCCCCTGCCCCGCCGCCCGCGACGTTCGACAGCTTCGTGCTGGGCGGCTGGGAAAGCTCGACCCACCGCCGCCGCGACGGGCGGCGGCTCGACGTGCTCGCCGCGACCGGCCACGACACCCACGCCGCGCAGGACTATGCGCAGCTCGAGGGGCTGGGCATCCGCGCCTGCCGCGACGCGGCGCGCTGGCACCTGATCGAGACGGCGCCGGGCCGCTACGACTTTGCGAGCCTCACCCCGATGGTCGAGGCGGCCCGCGACAGCGGCAGCCAGATCGTCTGGGACCTGCTGCACTACGGCTGGCCCGACGATCTCGACATCTGGTCGCCCGCCTTCGTCACCCGCTTCGCCGCCTTCGCCCGCGCGGTCGGCCAGCACGTCCGCGGCCTGACCGACGCCGTGCCCTTCTGGTGCCCGGTGAACGAGGTCAGCTTCTTCTCGTGGGCCGGGGGGGACGCGCGCTACCTCAACCCCTTCGCCGCCGGGCGGGGGTTCGAGCTCAAGGTGCAGCTCGCCCGCGCGTGGCTGGCCGCGGCGGCCGAGCTGCGCGCCATCGACCCGCGGGCGCGGTTCCTGATGGCCGAACCGCTGATCGCCATCCACCACGCCGGCTGGACCGGCCGCCCCCTGTGGGAGGCGCACGGCTGGCACGACGCGCAGTTCCAGGCCTTCGACCTGATCTCGGGCCGCATCTGGCCGCAGATCGGCGGCGGCGAGGAGTGGCTCGATCTGGTCGGGGTCAACTACTACTTCAACAACCAGTGGATCCACGGCGGCCTGCCGATCGACGTGGACGACCCGATCTATCGCCCGCTCTCGGACCTGCTGGTCGAGGTCGCGGCGCGCTATGACCGGCCGCTGGTGATCGCCGAGACGGGGACCGAGGGGCATCGCCGCGGCGCATGGCTGGACTACGTCATGGCCGAGACGGCGCGCGCCCGCCGCCGCGGCGCGCGGGTCGAGGGACTGTGCCTCTACCCCGTCGCCAACCATCCGGGCTGGGACGACGACCGGCTGTGCCCCAACGGGCTGATGGGCCACGACCCCGCGGGCGGCGCACGCACGCTCGACCCCGGCCTCGCCGCGGCCCTCGCGCGCTGGCAGGCCGGCCCCGCCTGAGCGGCGTCGTCTGTTGGACCCCGGCGCGGCCGCCTAGTCGGTCGCGGCGGGGACGAGCCGCAGTTCGATCTCGCGGAAGAGGTTGCTGATCAGCACGGCGAGGACGCCGACCACCACGCCCCCCTGCACCACATAGGCGGTGTTCGAGGACAGGAGCCCCGCTATGATGACCTCGCCCAGCGTCCGCGCCGCCACCGTCGAGCCGATGGTCGCGGTCGAGAGCGCGATGATCGCCGAGACCCGCACCCCCGCAAGGATGGTCGGCAGCGCCAGCGGCAGCTCGACCTGCCACAGCATCTGCGCCGGCGTCATCCCCGCACCGCGGGCGCTTTCGCGGACCGGGGCGGGCAGGCCGGTCAGCCCGGCGATGGCATTCTCGAAGATCGGCAGCAGGCCATAGAGGAACAGCGCCAGCAGCGTCGGCCCGCTGCCGAAGCCGAAGGCCGGCACTGCCAGCGCCAGCACCGCGACGGGGGGAAAGGTCTGCCCCACCGCGGCGATGGTGCGGGCCAGCGGCAGAAGCTCCGCGCCCGCCGGACGGGTGACGAGGATCGCCAGCCCCAGCGCCACGGCGACCGAGGCGCTGACCGCCGCCGCGACCAGCCCCAGATGCGAGAGCGTCAGCCCCAGCAGGCTGCTTTGGGTATAGATCGCCGGCGCGTTGTTGGCGGCAAGCGGCGCGAGCAGCGGCGCGAAGACCTGCGGCGCGGCGAGAAACCCCGCCAGCAGCAGCGCGAGCACTGCGAGGACCAACCGACGGGTCATCGCGGCGCGCGCTGGTCAGGGGCGCCGGCCCCGCCCGCGGCGCCGGGCGCCTCCCCCGCCGGCGCCGGACTGCTGGCCGCCTCTCCGTCGCCCCTCACCTCGCCCCCTGCCGCCGCCCGGCGCAGGGCGTCAAGCGTCACGACCCCGCCGCCCACCACCGGCAGGGCGGCACGGCCGGTCCACAGACAGGCCGACAGCGCGTCCCGCAGGCTCGTGCCGGGCGCGAGCGGCGGGCCGTCGGCGGTCCCCGGCTCGACGATCCCGGCGACCTGATCCAGCGAGAGCAGGTGGAACGGCCGCTCGCCCGCGCCCAGAAGCTCGCGGACGAAGCCGGTGGCGGGGGCGGTCACGACCTCGTGCGGGGTGGCGTATTGCAGCAGCCGCCCCTCATCCATCACGGCGATGCGGTCGCCCAGCTCGACCGCCTCGGCCATGTCGTGGGTGACGATCACCAGCGTCGTCCCCAGCTCGCGCTGCACCCGCCGCAGGTCGTCGCGCGCCTTGGCCCGGATCACCGGGTCGAGCGCGCCGAAGGGTTCGTCCATCAGCAGCACCTCGGGCCGCGCGGCCAGCGCCCGCGCCACCCCCACGCGCTGCTGCTGCCCGCCCGACAGCGCGTGCGGCAGGCGGTCGCGGAACTCGGTCGGCGGCATCTGGAACATCTCGAGCAGCTCGTCCACGCGCGCGCGGGTCCGCGCCGCATCCCAGCCGAGCAGGCGCGGCACGGTGGCGATGTTCTGCGCCACGGTGCGGTGCGGGAAGAGCCCGTGGCCCTGGATCGCATAGCCGATCCGCCGCCGCAGCAGCGGCCCGGGGATGGTCGCGGTATCCTCGCCTGCGATGCGGACCCGGCCGGCGGTCGGCTCGACCAGCCGGTTGATCATCCGCAGAAGCGTGGTCTTGCCCGAGCCGGAGGTGCCGACGAGGGCGCAGATGCGGCCCCGTTCCACGGTCATCGACACGTCGTCGACGACCGTGCGCGGGCCGTAGCGGCGGGTCAGGTGCTCGATCTCGATCATCCGCGCTCCGATCCGCTCCCTGCCCCGTCCCCGGTACCGGCCCCGGCCCGCGCGGGGTCAAGCTGCGCCACCGCGATGTCGAGCGCGATCCCGGCCACCAGCGCCAGCGCGATGGTCGGCAGCGCTCCGAGCAGGATCAGGTCCATCGCCGTCTGGTTCAGCCCCTGAAAGACGAAGGTGCCGAACCCGCCGCCGCCGATCAGCCCGGCGATCACCGCAAGGCCGATGTTCTGCACCAGCACGATCCGCACCGCCGCCAGCACCACCGGCAGGGTCAGCGGCAGATGCACCTGCCACAGCGCCTGCGCGCGGGTCATCCCGAGACCGGCGGCGGCCTCGCGTACCCCCGGGGCCACGCCGTCGAGGCCCACGACCATGTTCGCCACCACCGGCAGCAGCGAATAGAGAAACAGCGCGACGAGCGCCGGAAAGACGCCGATCCCGGCGATGCCCGCCGCGGCCGCGCCGGGGACGTTGGCCGCGACCCAGCCGAACAGCGGGATCATCAGCCCGAAGAGCGCCAGCGACGGGATCGTCTGCACCACGTCGAGCGCGCCCAGCACCCCGGCCCTGAGCCGCGGCACCGCGTGGGCCAGGATGCCGAGCGGCAGCCCCACCACCAGCGCCGCCCCCAGCGAGGCGAAGGCGAGCAGAAGGTGGCGCAGCGCCTCGCGCTGGAACTGCGCGGCGCGGACGGCGTATTCGCGCATCACCGACACCTGGTCGAGTGCGCCCGACCCGACCAGCACCCCCACCGCCACCACGGCGAGGATCAGCAGCGCCCAGCGCCCGCGCGGCCCCGGCCCCAGCCGGTGAACCCCGTCCGCCATGATGAGCCCGAGCGCCAGCAGCAGCATCCAGAACCCCGCGCCGGGCCCGACGCGCGACAGCGCCCCCGCCTCGGCGGTCAGCGTGGCGGCGACCCGGCCCAGCGCCAGCGCCGCCAGGATCACGCCGCCCCCGCCCAAGCCCGCGCGCCACCCCCCGGGCAGGCGCCGGCTCACGGCGGCGAGCAGGACGACGGCGAAGCCCGCGAGCGCGAGGGCGCCGGCCGGACCGAGCGCGCCGGCAAGGCCCACCGCCTCTCCGGCGGCGATCCGGTTGGGGCGGAACTGCGCGAAGGGCAGCGCCAGCCCGACGAGGCCGATCACCGCGGCGACCGTGCCCGGCAGGCTCAACGCGCGGGCTGCCCCGCGCGCGCCCTCGGCGGCAATCGTCGTCACCCGGTCAGGCCCCGGCGCGGGGCGGCCGGCGCGCCGCGGTTCACTTGATCAGGCCCTTGCCCTGCAGATAGTCGCGGGCGACGGCATCGGCCGGCTCTCCGTTCACCTGGATTCGGGCGTTGAGCTGTTGCAGCGTGGCAAGGTCGAAGCCCGCGAAGATCGGGTTCAGCACCTCGGCAATCGCCGGATATTCCGCCAGCACCGCGGCGCGCACCACGGGGGCGGGCTGATAGACCGGCTGCACGCCCTTGTCGTCCTCCATCACCACGAGGCCCGCGGGCTCGATCCCGCCGTCGGTGCCATAGACCATCGCGGCGTTGACGCCCGAAGTTTGGCGCGCCGCGGCGGCGATGGTGGCCGCGGTGTCGCCGCCCGACAGTTGCACCAGCTGCTGCGGGGTAAGGCTGAAGCCATAGGTCGTCTGGAACGCCGGCAGCGCGGCGGGCGAGGTCACGAACTCGGTCGAGCCGGCCAGCTTGACCTCGCCCCCGCCCGCGACCCAGGCGCCGAACTCGGACATGGTGCCAAGGTGGTTGGCCTCGGCCACGTCGCGGCGCACGGCGATCGCCCAGGTGTTGTTGGCGGGCGCGGCGTCGAGCCAGATCAGCTCCTTCGGCTTGTCCAGCTCGGCCGCCCGGGCATAGGCCTTGGCCGCGTCCTTCCAGACCGGGCTCTCGCCCTCATTGTGGAAGAAGGCGGCGTTGCCGGTGTATTCCGGGTAGATGTCGATCTGCGCCGACAGCAGCGCGTCGCGCACGATGGGCGTGCCGCCGAGTTGCAGCCGGTTCTGCACTGGCAGCCCGGCATTCTCGAGCGCCAGCAGGATGACGTTGCCCAGCAGCCCGCCCTCGGTGTCGATCTTCGAGGACACGACGATGTCGCGCGCCGCGGCCGGCAGGGCGGCGCTCACGGCCAGCGTGGCGGTCAGCGCGGTGGCGAGCGCGGTGCGGAGGGTCTTGCTCATCGGGGCATCCTCTTGCTGTCGAAGGGGCTGCGGCCCGGCGGGGGCATGAGCCCGGCGGGATGGCGGCCCGTGAGGCGGATCAGGGGCCTGACCAGCGCTTGATCGTGCCGGTGCCCCGCGCCGCGCGCAACCCGCACGTCGCCCGGATAGAGTGGACACGCTTGCCAAAAAACTGCAACCCTCGGGGGCAAGGGACGCACGGTCGTGCGGAACCCCGTCCCGGCGCAGGCGGTTCGCCGCAGACCCCCTGAAGCCTCCCCCCGAAAAGGACTGCCGCCATGAAACCGGCCCTGCGCTACTCGCCCGACCTCGAAACCCTGCGCGATGACGAGGCCGAAGGGCTGACCGCGGTCGAGGAAGGGCTGGCCACGATCCTTGCCACCACGCTGCGCGACGAGGGTCGCGGCCTGCGCGCGGTGCACGCCAAGGCCCACGCCTATCTCACCGGCACGCTGTCAGTCCTGCCCGACCTGCCGCCCGAACTGGCGCAGGGGATGTTCGCCACGCCCGGCGACCACCCGGCGATCCTGCGCGTCTCGACCAACCCCGGCGACGTCCTGGACGACAGCATCTCGCTGCCCCGCGGCATCGCGCTCAAGGTGCTGGGGGTCGAGGGGCCGCGCCTGCCCGGGGCCGAGGGCGACGCGCAGGATTTCCTGATGGTCAACGCGCCGGTGTTCGCCTCGCCCGACCCGGCCGACTTCGCCCGCTCGCTCAAGCTGCTCGCGCTGACCACCGACCGGCTGGAGTGGGCGAAGAAGGCGCTCTCGCTCACGCTGCGGACGGTCGAGCGGGGGATCGAGGCCGTGGGGCTCGAAAGCCGGGCGCTCAAGAGCTTCGGCGGGGCGCTGAACGTCCATCCGCTGGGCGAGCGCTACTTCTCGACCGTGCCCTTCCGGCACGGGGACTACGTGGCGAAATACGCACTGGTGCCGGTGTCGGACACGCTGACCCGCCACAGCGGCGAGGAGATCGCCACCATCGGCCACCCCGACGCGATCCGCGCGGCGATGGACCGCGACACCCGCGCCGGCGCCATGACGTGGGAGTTGTGCGCCCAGCTCATGCGCGACCCCGAGACGATGCCGGTCGAGGATCCGCGCGTCGAATGGCCCGAGGACGAGAGCCCGCTTCTGCCCGTGGCCCGGCTGCGGGTCGAGGCGCAGCCCTCGTTCGACGCGGCCGCGGCGCGGGCGGCCGACGACCGGCTGCGGTTCTCGGTCTGGACCGGGCTGGCCGCGCACCAGCCCTTGGGCGCGATCAATCGCGCCCGGCGGGACGCCTATCTCTTCTCGACCGGGTTCCGCGAGCGCGCCAACCGCTGCCCCATCCACGAACCGACCGACACCGCAATCGGAGACATGAGCCATGGCTGACACCCCCGCCGACCAGCGCGACGACACCGCCCATTTCGACGGAACCGCCGGCGGCTGGGGCTCGCTCGAAGGGATGGGCCATGTCGCGGGCGCCGAAGGGCTGACCCTCGACATGCTGGCCACGCTGCGCCGCCAGAACAAGAACGACGGGCACATGTGCACGTCCTGCGCCTGGGCCAAGCCCGCGAACCCCCATATCGTCGAGTTCTGCGAGAACGGGGCCAAGGCCACGATCTGGGATCTGGTCAAGGCCCGCTGCGGCCCGGACTTCATGGCCGGGCACACGGTGAGCGAGCTGCGCGGCTGGACCGACCTCGAGCTTGAGCGCGCCGGCCGCCTGACCCACCCGATGCGCTATGACGCGGCCACCGACCGCTACGTCGAGATCGACTGGGCCACCGCCTTCGCCGAGATCGGCGCCGCGCTGAAGCCCATGAATCCCAAGGACACGGTGTTCTACGCCTCGGGGCGCGCCAGCCTCGAGACGTCCTATCTGTGGCAGCTCTTCGCCCGGCTTTACGGGCACAACAACCTGCCCGACAGCTCGAACATGTGCCACGAGACGACCAGCGTGGCGCTGGCCGAGTTCATCGGCTCGCCCGTCGGCACGTGCACGCTCGAGGATTTCGAGCATTGCGACCTGATGCTGTTTTTGGGCCAGAACACCGGGTCGAACAGCCCGCGGTTCCTGCACAACCTGCAGAAGGCGAAAGAGCGCGGCTGCCGGATCATCGTGCTGAACCCGCTGCGCGAGACGGGGCTGCTGCGGTTCCGCAACCCGCAGCGGCTGACGCAGATGCTGGGCGGCGTGACCGAGATCGCCGACCATTACCTGCAGATCCGGCCGGGCGGCGACATGGCGCTGCTGACCGGGATGGTGAAGCGGGTGCTCGACCTCGACGAGGCCGAGGGCGGGATCATCGACCGCGACTTCATCGCCGAGCACACCACCGGGTTCGAGGATGTCGCGGTCCACGCCCGCGCCGCCGACTGGGCCGAGATCGAGGCGCACACCGGGCTTCCGCGCGCGGTCATCGAGGACCTGGGCACGCTCTACGCCCGCGCCCCGGCCACCATCGCGGTCTATGGCATGGGGCTGACCCAGCACGTCCACGGCGGCAAGACGCTGGGGGCGCTCGTCAACCTGCTGCTGATGCGCGGCAACATCGGCCGGCCGGGGGCGGGCATTTCGCCCGTGCGCGGCCATTCCAACGTGCAGGGCCAGCGCACCGTCGGGATCGCCGAGCGGCCCGAGCTCGTGCCGCTCGACAAGCTCGCCCAAATGTTCGACTTCGACCCCCCGCGCGAGACCGGCCGCACCACCGTCGAGGTGGCCGAAGGGGTCATCGACGGCTCGGTGCGGGCGGTGCTGTCGCTGGGCGGCAACCTCGTGCGCGCCATGCCCGACATCGCCCGGGTCGAGGCGGCGTGGGGCGGGCTCGACCTCGTGGTGAACATCGCCACCAAGCTGAACCGCACCCATCTCGTGCCCGGCCGCGCCACCTATCTGCTGCCCTGCATCGTGCGGGCGGAAGAGGACGAACAGACCTCGGGCCCGCAGTATGTCTCGGTCGAGGATTCGCTTTCGCACATCCACGCCTCGCTCGGAACGATCACCCCCGCGGCGCCGTCGATCCTGTCCGAGCCGTCGATCGTGGCGGGGATCGCCAAGGCGACGCTGGCGCCCAATCCCAAGGTGCGCTGGGACGACTGGATCGCGGACTATGCCCGCATCCGGGCCCTGATCGAAGAGACGTGGCCCGAGATGTTCCGCGATTACGAGACGCGGATGCACGCGCCCGGCGGCTTCTACAAGGGCAACAAGGCGCGCGAGCGGGTGTGGAAGACCGACAGCGGCAAGGCGCAGTTCACCGTGCCGCCGCAGCTTTCCGGGCTGGGACGCGATCTGGCCGACGACGAGTATACGCTGATCACCCTGCGCTCGAACGACCAGTTCAACACCACCGTCTACGGGCTCGAGGACCGGCTGCGCGGCCTGTCGGGTGACCGGATGATCGTCCTGATGAACCCCGAGGAAATCGCCCGCGCCGGGCTGGCCGAGGGGCAGAAGGCGCGGCTGGTCTGCGCCGCCGACGACGACGGCCACGCCCGCGTGGTCGAGGGGCTGACGGTCACCGCCTATGACATGCCCGACCGCTGCGTCGGGGCCTATTATCCCGAGACGAACCCGCTGGTGCCGCTGGCGCTGCACGACGAGATGTCGAAGACCCCGGCTTACAAGGGCACCCCGGTGCGGGTCGAGGCGATGGCGGGCTGATCCCCCATCCCTGCGCCACGAAAAAAGCCGGCCTCACGGCCGGCTTTTCCATGTCGGCCGGGGGGGCCTCAGTCGAGCTCGGCCAGCACCTTGTCCAGCGTCACCGGGAACTCGCGGAAGCGCTTGCCGGTGGCGTTGGTGATGGCGTTGACGATCGCCCCGGCGGTGCCGCAGCACGCCAGCTCGCCGATCCCCTTGGCGCCCATCGGGTTGGCATAAGGGTCGCGGTCGTCGAGGAACTCGACGTCGATATGCGGTACGTCGAGGTTGGCCGGGATGTGGTACTCGGCCAGGTCGCGGTTCACGAAATGCCCGTCCCGCGGATCGCGGGCGGATTCCTCGTGCAGCGCCGAGCCGATGCCGAAGATCATCCCGCCGATGCACTGCGAGCGCGCGGTCTTCTCGTTCAGGATGCGGCCGGTGGCGAACACCCCCGACAGCCGCCGCAGCCGTACCTCGCCGGTGACGCGGCTGACCGCGACCTCGGCGAACTGCGCCCCCCAGCTTGCCTGCCGCGTGGTCAGCAGCGTGGCGCCGGGGTCGATCTCGCCCTCGGCCCGCAGCGTGTCGCCGGCGAGGATGTCGGCGAGCGCCCGGCTGCGGTTGAGGGCGATGGCCTGCCCGTCCTTGAGCGTCAGCTCGTCGGGCTCGCACCCCATCCGCTCGGCGATCTGCGCCCGGACCGCCTGCGCGGCCAGCAGGACCGAGCTGCCGGCCGAGGCCGCACCGAACGACCCGCCCGAGCCTGCCGAGGGCGGCAGCGCGCTGTCGCCCAGCACCGTCGTCACGCGGTCGAGCGGCAGGCCCAGCGCCTCGGCGGCGATCTGGGTCAGGATGGCGTAGCTGCCGGTGCCGATGTCGGTCATGTCCGTCTCGACCCGCGCGGTGCCGTCGGGCAGCAGCACCACCGCCGCCGTCGAGTTCACCAGCAGGTTCACCCGCACGGCCGAGGCCATGCCCATGCCGATCAGCCACTCGCCCTCGCGCCGGGTACCCGGCTCGGGCCGGTCGGCCCAGCCGAAGGTCTCGGCCCCGCGCCGCAGGCAGTCGGCCAGCCGGTTCGAGCTGAACGGCCGCCCCGACGACGGGTCCTTGTCGGGGATGTTGCGCAGCCGCAGCTCGACCGGGCAGAGGCCGGCCTTTTCGGCCAGCTCGTCCATGGCGATCTCGACCATTGGCACGCCGATCGCCTCGCCCGGGGCGCGCATCGAGCCGGGGGGCGTGATGTTGACCGAGGCGATGTGGTGGCCGATGCGGCGGTTCTCGCCGGCATAGGTGAAGGGGGTGGCCTGCGTCACCGGCTCCGAGAAGCTGGCCCCGGCCATGGTCGTCACCCAGGCGTCGTGGCCGATGCCGGTCAGCCGCCCGTCAGGGCCCGCGGCCAGCCGGATGCGCTGGCGGCTTTCGGACCGGCGGTGCGTCGCCTCGAACACGTTGCGGCGATGCAGCGCGATGGCGACCGGGCGGCCGAGCTTCTGCGCCGCGATGGCGGCGCCCACGGCCTCGTGCCCGATGCCCAGCTTGCCGCCGAACCCGCCGCCCACATAGGGCGACAGGATCCGCACCTTGTCGGCGCTGACCCCCACCGCGTCGGCCAGTTCCGCCGCGTTCGAGCGCAGCATCTGATAGCTGCCGCGCACCGTCAGCTTGTCGCCGTCCCACCAGGCGGTGGCGGCGTGCGGCTCCATCGCCGCATGGCTCATCGAGGGGGTGAGGTAGTGGTCGTCGACGGTGAACGCCGCCTCCTGCATCGCTGCGGCGAGGTCGCCCTGCACCGACTGCTTGAAGAAGGGCGAGCTGTAGTCCCTGGGCCCGACCTTGAGCGTCGCGCGGTCGGACTGGTCGAGCAGCACCGGCCGGGCGGCGAAGGCCGCGTCGCGCGCCTGTTCCAGCGTCTCGGCCACGACCAGCGCGATGGGCTGGCCGACGAAGGCGATCTCGGACGGGCCCTGCGCGGGCGACGAGCCCTGCCCGCCCTGCGCCGGATAGCGGATCATCCGGTCGTCGCGGATCACCGCGAGGACGCCCGGCATGGCCCGCAGCTCGGCGGTGTTGAGGCCCGTCACCCAGCCCTTGGCGATGGGGGCGCGGACGAACCAGCCATGCGCGGTGCCGGGCGGATGATCCTCGTCGGCATAGGTCGCGGTGCCCGTGACCTTGAGCGGCCCCTCGGGGCGGTCGGCGGGCGTGGTCAGCACGCCCTGCGGGGTGTGGTCGAAGAAATTGTCCTCGTCCTTGCTGTTCATCCGCAGGTGATTGCGGGGCAGTTCGATGGGGTCGCTCATGCTGCGCGCGCTCCGCTGGTGGCCTCGGTCAGCACGGCGACAAGGGTGCGTCGCGCCAGGGGAATCTTGAAGTCGTTCTCGCCCTGCCCCTCGGCGCCGGCGAGCAGCCGGTCGGCGAAGCGGCCGAAGAGCGCCTCGGACGGCGCCTCGCCCTCGAGCAGCGCCTCGGCCTCGGGCAGGCGCCACGGGCGAGCCGCGACCCCGCCCAGCGCGACGCGCGCCCGGGTGATGCGCCCGGCGTCGGTGACGACATCCACGGCGACCGAGACCAGCGCGAAGGCGTACGAGCGGCGGTCGCGGACCTTGCGGTAAAGCTGCGCCCCGCCGGTCGGCGCGGGCAGGGTCACCGCGGTGATCAGCTCGCCCGGGGCGAGGTTGGTGTCGCGTTCGGGCGTGTCGCCGGGCAGCCGGTGGAACTCGGCCAGCGGCAGGGTGCGGGGGCCCTGCGGCCCGTCGATCTCGACCACCGCCTCGAGCGCGGCGAGCGCCACGGCCATGTCGCCGGGATAGGTGGCGATGCAGGCGGGCGAGGCGCCGAGGATGGCGAGGTTGCGGTTGAACCCGCCGCGGGCGGCGCAGCCGGTGCCCGGCTCGCGCTTGTTGCAGGGGGTGTCGAGGTCGTAGAAATACGGGCAGCGGGTGCGCTGCAACAGGTTGCCGCCGGTGGTGGCGCGGTTGCGGATCTGCCCGCTCGCCCCCGCGAGAATGGCCCGCGACAAGAGCGGCCAGTCCGCCCGCACCCGATCATCCGCCGCCAGCGCCGCGTTGCGCACCAGCGCGCCGACCCGCAGCCCCTCGCCGTCCGCCGCGATCTCGTCCAGCCCGATGTGGTTGATGTCGACCAGCGCCTTTGGCGTCTCGATCTGCAGCTTCATCAGGTCCAGCAGGTTGGTGCCCCCGGCGATGAAGCGGCCCTGCGCGGCCAGCGCCTCGGCCGGGGCGGTGGCGCGCTGATAGGAGAACGGCCTCATGCGGATGCCTCCGCGGTGTCGCGGATCGCGTCCACGATGTTGGGATAGCACGAGCAGCGGCAGAGGTTGCCCGACATCCGCTCACGGATCTCCTCGTCCGAGAGCGACGGCGCGCCAAGGTCGTCCGAGACGGCGCTCGGCCAGCCCTCGCGCAGCTCCTCGAGCATGGCAGTGGCCGAGACGATCTGGCCGGGGGTGCAGTAGCCGCACTGGAACCCGTCGCGCCGGATGAAGGCCTGCTGCATCGGCGCCAGCGCGCCGGGCTGGCCGATCCCCTCGATCGTGGTGATCTCGTCGCCGTCGTGCATGACCGCGAGCGTGAGGCACGAGTTGATCCGGCGGCCGTTGAGCATGACCGTGCAGGCGCCGCACTGGCCGTGGTCGCAGCCCTTCTTGGTGCCGGTCAGGTCGAGATGCTGGCGCAGCGCGTCGAGGAGGGTCACCCGCGGGTCGTCGAGCGTCAGCCGCCGCGCCTCTCCATTGATGGTCAGGGTCACGTCCATGGCTGGCACCTCGGCTGGTTGGGGCGATACCTCACCGAACCGGCGGGGCCGGGTGCGGTTCCGGTAATAAAGATGAAGCGCGGCGATGTCCCAGCGTCACGGGCGACGTGCCGCAGCGGCGCTCAGGGTGTGGGTAGGTCTCAGGGGGTCGGCACGTCCACGTCGGCCAGCTCGGCCGCCGGGACGGCGACGCGCCGGGCGCCGGCGCGCGCCAGCAGCCCGCCCGCGCCCTGATCGCCCGACAGGCCCGCGACGGCGGGAAAGAGGCCCGCGGGCAGGCAGGCGGGCGGTCCCGGCCGCGCCTCGGGGCCGTGGGCCGCGGCCGCAGCCCCGTCCCCGGCCGCCGACAGGATGCGGTGCAGGGTGGCGGGCGTGACCTCGGGCATGTCCCCGAGGGTCACAAGCAGCCGCGTGACCCCCAGCGCCGCGGCGGCTGCCACGCCCGCGCGCAGGCTGTCGGACATCTCGGCGCCCGTCACGGTCACGATCCGGCAGCCGGGCATCCGCGCGGCGATCACCGCCGCGACCTCGGCCGAGCGCACCACGGCCAGCCGATGCGCCAGCGGCACCGCCGCCAGCGCCGCCGCCGCATGGGCCACCAGCGGCGCCCCCCGCCAGTCGGCCAGGAGCTTGTCACCCTTACCCCAGCGGCGCGAGTGCCCCGCGGCCAGCAGCAGACCCGCGTCGCAGGCCCCGGCCGCGGTCATGCGGGGGCCGCCGACAGCGCCTCGCCCAGCACCTCGGCCAGCACCGACACCGCCAGCACCCGCGGGTCACGGGCCGAGGGGATCAGCCCGATCGGCCCGCGCAGCCGCGCCGTCTCGGTCGGGGTCAGGCCCAGCTCGGCCAGCGCCGCGAGCCGTCGCTGGTGGGTCCGCAGGCTGCCCTGCGCGCCGATGTAGAAGGCCTCGCTGCGCAGCGCCTCGGCCAGCAGCGCGGGCTCGACCTCGTGATCGTGGAAGAACAGCGTGACCGCTGTGCGCGCGTCCGCGACGAGCGGTCCGGGCGGGGCGAGCGGCGTGCCCGCGCGCCGCGCCGCCGTCCGGGTCGCCGCGTCGGGGGAGGACAGCGTGACGGGATAACCCGCGGCGTGGGCGAGCGCCGCGAAGGTCAGCGCCTCGACCCCCACCCCCAGCACCGCGAAGGCGGGCGGCGGGCGGACGGCCAGCGCGAAGCGGCCGGGGGCGGGCGCGGGCCGGGTCTCGCCCACGGAGATCCTGCCGCCGTTGCCGAGGTCGAGGTCCAGCCACGCCGTCCGCCGCGCCGCCCGCAGGTCCAGCGCCGCCCTGAGCGGCGCGGGGTCGCGCACCGCGATCAGCGCCACGTCCAGCCCCCCGCCGCAGGGCAGCCGCAGGTCCACGAAGGGCGAGCCGAGCCCGTAGCGGAGCTGCCGCCCTGCCCCGTCGCGCCAGACCTCGGCGGCGTGCAGCGCAAGATCGGCCTCGATGCAGCCCGAGCTGAGCTGCCCCACCGCGCCAAGGCCTCCGTCCCCGAGCGCCGGGAAGCCCATGACCGCGCCGGGGTTGCGGTAATGCGGACCCTCGACCCCGGTGATGACGGCCAGCACCCCGCCCGCCGCGGCCAGCGCCTCGATCGGGTCGCCCACGGGATCGGCGGGTGACGATGTGTCGGGCGCGGGGATGTGCGGCAGGTCGTGGCTCATCGGACCGAGATGGGGGCGCCCCCGACCCGGCGCGAGGGGACGCGCGGCGCGCCGCAGCGTCTCATCCCAGATGCCCGCGCCAGACCAGCACCCACAGCACCACGGCGGCAAGGATCATCAGCCCGAACATCACCGCCGCGGCGATGTTCGTGGCACTGTTCGTCCAGCGCCTCCCGGCGCCCAGCGGGCGCAGGTATTTCACCAGCTCGGCGTGGTCGCGCACGGCGGGCGTGGTGTCGATCTGCCGCGCCACCCGCGGCACAACCGCCTTCTGCTGCAGCGCCGCCAGCCGCTGCGCCGCCTTGCGCTTGCGCCGCGGCAGCGCGCCGCCACGCCGGCGCAGCATGGTGGCGAGATCGGGCCGGGTGCCCCGCCTCGCCCCGCCGAAGCGCTGCGCCATGAGCTGCGCGACCTCGTCGGCCAGCGCCTGCACATCCGGTTCGGCCATCGTTTCCCCCACGGCGCTGCTGGCACTGGAACGCGCCGAGATTAGGGGTAATGATCGGCGCTGGCCAGACGCGCAAAGGTTGATCGATGACGCTCTCCACCACCATCACCGGGCCTGACACCCCCGGCATCCCGCCCGTCCTGATCGCGCACGGGCTGTTCGGGCAGGGCCGCAACCTGGGCGTCATTGCCCGCCAGCTCGCCGAGACGCGGCGCGTCGTCTCGGTCGACATGCGCAACCACGGCGACTCGTTCTGGGACGACGACCACTCCTACGATGCGCTGGCCGCTGACCTCGCCGCGGTGATCGAGGCCGAGGGGGGCAAGGCGGATGTCGTCGGGCATTCGATGGGCGGCAAGGCCGCGATGTGGCTGGCGCTGACCCGGCCCGAGCTGGTGCGCCGGCTCGTCGTCCTCGACATCGCGCCGGTGGAATACGGCCACACCCAGAGCAAGCTGATCGACGCGATGGAGGAGACCGATTTCTCGTCCGCCCGCACCCGCAGCCAGGCGGACGCGGCGCTCTCGGCGCGGATCGAGGATCACGGCGTGCGGGCGTTCCTGCTGCAGTCGCTCGACCTCAAGTCCGATCCGCCGCGCTGGCGGATGAACCTCGGCGCGCTGCGCGACCAGATGGCGTCGCTGACCGGATTTCCCGACCACGACGGCCCGCATTTCGACGGCGAGACGCTGGTGCTGGCCGGCGGCGACAGCGACTATGTCGATCACGCGGGCGAGGCGGCGTTCCGCGCCCTCTTTCCCCGCGCCACGATCGAGGTCGTGGCCGACACCGGCCACTGGCTGCACGCCGAAAAGCCGGCCGAGGTCACCGCGCGGGTGGCGGCGTTCCTCGGCTGAGGCGGCCGCCTCAGTCGAGGCTGTCGGCCGGGTCGGTCGCCTGGATGCGCTTGGCCACCACCCAGGTCACCGGCACCGCGATCACCGCGCCGATGGCGGCGGCCAGCAGGATCGCCTGCCAGGTGTAATACCCCATGACCAGCGCCGCGATGACCCCGATCCCGGCCAGCGTGCCGACCGAGATCGACAGAAGAAGCATGAAGAGACGCGGCATCGAGGGTCCTTTCGTGTTGGCCCGGCCCGGTTAGCGCGGCCTGGCGGTCAGCGCCTTGATCCAGATCAGAGCTGACCAGACCCGGCCCGCCCCGGCAAGAGGCGCCCCCGCCGCCCCGCGGCTTTTCCTTTGGGCGGCCGCGGCTGTCATGCTACCGTCACATCGCAGGGCATCAGCGAGGGGGAGGGCGCGGCGATGATCAACCCGGAGGACATCCTGGACATGACCAGCCTCAGCCGAGACGAGATCGCGGCCGTGGCCGAGCACGAGCATCTGGGCCAGGTGGACGCGGCCCGGCTGTCCGAATGGCTGATGACGCACCGCGGCGGCGGCCACCGGGTCGAGCAGATGATCTCGGACGACATCCGCGCGGCGCTGCACGCCGACAACCTGCCCCACGCGCGCGATCTCTACGCGACGCTCAAGGCGTTCCTGGCCGAGCATCCCGACGCCGTGCGCGGCGGCTGAGCGCGGCGGCGCCGCTCAGGGCGCGCAGTTGGCGCAGAACGGCGTGTCGGGCAGCAGTTCGAGCCGCTTGTCGGCGATGTCCTTGCCGCACTGGACGCATGCGCCGTATTCGCCGGCCTCGATCCGCGCGAGCGCCGCGTCGATGCGCCGCAGCTCGGCCTCCTCCGCGTGGCCGAGGGCAGTCAGCACCTCGTCCCCCTGCCGCTCGGAGGCCGCATCCTCCCAGTCTTTCGGCACCGGATCGTCGAGCTGATCCTCGATCTCGGTCAGCGAGGCGAGCAGCTCGTCACGGCGGGCGGTGAGGGTTTTCCGGGCGGCGTCGGGGGTCATGGGGGTCTCCGGGGATCGGGTTGGCGGCGAGAGTGGCCCGCGGGGTGGAGGGGGTCAAGTGGGGCGGGCAGGACGCGTCAACGCATCCTTAACCCGTCCCCGGGCATGCTCGGGCCATGTCGAATTACCGCCGCCCGCCCCGGTCCGAAGCGCCGGTGTTCTTTACCGTCGCGCTGGCCGACCGCCGCAGCGATGTGCTGGTGGCCGAGATCGAGCGCCTGCGCGCGGCGGTGCGGGTCACGCGGGCGGAGCGGCCGTTCGGGATCGAGGCGTGGGTGGTCCTGCCCGACCACATGCACTGCATCTGGCGCGTGCCGGACGGGGACTATGCGCTGCGCTGGCGACTGATCAAAGCGCGGTTCTCGCGGGGCTTGCCGATGGGGGCGCGGCGGCAGAGCCACATCGCGCGCGGCGAGCGCGGACTCTGGCAGCGCCGGTATTGGGAGCATCATATCCGCGACGAAACCGACCTCACGGCGCATCTGCGCTATTGCTGGTTCAATCCGGTGAAGCATGGCCTGGTCATGCGCCCCGAGGACTGGCCGTATTCTTCCGTCCACCGCGAGATCGGCGGGCCGAGGTGGGCGTGGTAGGGTGCGTGTTCACACGCACCTTTGCGGCGTTCGGGGAATTGGTGCGTGCGAGCACGCACCCTACGGGTGTTCTTCGGTCCACCGCGAGAACGGCGGGGCGAGGTGGGGGCGGTAGGGTGCGTGTTCACACGCACCTTTGCAGCGGTCGGGGAAATGGTGCGTGCGAGCACGCACCCTACGGGTGTTCTTCGGCCAACCGCGAGAACGGCGGGCCGAGGTGGGTGGGGTGCGTGTTCACACGCACCTTCGGGGTTGGGCGTGAATTGGTGCGTGCGAGCACTCTCCAATTCTACGGTTGCTCAAGCTTCTCCCGCCGGAATTAGCATAGTAGACTGTTTACGTCGGTAATATTTGGAGCACTAACCGCGGGTCAGCTCCCTACCTCCTTCTGAGCGAAATACCTCGCTCTTTAAAGCGCTTCCTAATTAATTTCTCGAAGACGTTCTCCCATCCAGCCCGATGGACGATCCTATCAAATCTATCGCCCGCCATAGTTAAAAGTTTCGATCGCGGCACTTGAGAGTACTGCTCCCAATCTTCGTAGAGCATGTATAGAGCATTACCGTAGCGAGTATTTTCAAAGACGATCAAGTCGTCCGCGTACCGAGCCCCAATATAAGAGTCAGCCCCGCCTAACCCTCTGAGATAGCTCACAGGTGAAAACTTCTCAAATAGCTTCAACCGTTCCTTAGCAGTAATCTCAGCATCAGGACTTAACCGTCGACCGCGCTTCAGGGATGCCAAGACCTGATCAACACTCCCGGGCGGAAACAGCTCCCAATCTACCCGATCAGTGAAATATGCTCTAGGTTCTTCTGGCGCAACCACCGACGCAGTACCTGCATTTTCCCGCATTAGATTAATGGCAAACAATAAATCCTCAGAAAAGCTTTCGCTGTCGCGATCGAAATTGTTCTGAATTACAAACAAAACCCCAAAGCTACCATCAGGTAGCAACTCATCAACCACGACTTTGATTTCGTGCATGGGCGGAGTATACTGGTCTCGGTGGTAAACCATGCGATCGACGCAAACCGTCGACCAACCATAAGTCGATCCATCGCCAAAGTTCTGAATATCGTGACAGAATGTCTTATTGTATTTTGGAAGATCTTTTCGGATTACCTCCCACCCTTCGCGATTTTTTCTAGAGTAACTGCCAGCCTCGCTAGAGGGAAGAAACGTCCAAGAATCCCCAACAGACAAGTTGTTTGAATTTAACCCTGCGCCAGAAAATTCGCCCAACTCGCCTGGAGAAACCGTGACGAGCGCTCGAACTTCAACCGCGCTTCCTTCTAAAACGCTTAATTGCTGAATCACATTTGCTGGCAGCCGCCGAAAAGTTGTGGCCATTTAATTAACCCGTTTATGGCAGATTAAGAAAAGCTTAGCCGGGGAGATAACCATCCCCTCACCCATCCATCTTCAACGCCGAGATAAACGCCGACTGCGGGATCTCCACCTTCCCGAACTGGCGCATCTTCTTCTTCCCCGCCTTCTGCTTCTCGAGCAGCTTCTTCTTCCGCGTCGCATCCCCGCCATAGCACTTCGCCGTCACGTCCTTGCGCAACGCCGCCAGAGTCTCGCGTGCGATCACCCGGCCGCCGATCGCGGCCTGGATCGGGATCTTGAACATGTGGCGCGGGATCAGCTCCTTGAGCTTTTCCACCATCACCCGGCCGCGCGCCTCGGCGCGGTCGCGGTGGACCATGATCGACAGCGCGTCCACCGGCTCGTCGTTCACCAGGATCGACATCTTGACCAGGTGATCCTCGCGGTATTCCGAGATCTGGTAGTCGAAGGACGCATAGCCCTTGGTCACCGATTTCAGCCGGTCGTAGAAGTCGAACACCACCTCGGCCAGCGGCAGGTCATAGACCACCATCGCCCGGCTGCCGGCGTAGGTCAGGTCCAGCTGGATGCCGCGGCGGTCCTGGCAGAGCTTCAGCACGTCGCCCAGATACTCGTCCGGGACCATGATCGTGGCCTTGATCCGCGGCTCCTCGATATGGTCGACCAGCGTCAGGTCGGGCATGTCGGCGGGGTTGTGCAGGTCGCGCACCTCGCCGTCGCGCATGTAGAGCTTGAACACGACCGAGGGCGCCGTGGTGATCAGGTCGAGGTCGTACTCCCGCTCGAGCCGGTCGCGCACCACCTCGAGATGCAGGAGGCCCAGGAACCCGCAGCGGAAGCCGAAGCCGAGCGCGGCCGAGGTCTCCATCTCGTAGCTGAAGGACGCGTCGTTCAGCGCCAGCTTCTCGATCGCGTCGCGCAGGGCGTCGAAGTCGTTGGCGTCGACCGGGAAGAGGCCGCAGAACACCACCGGCTGGGCGGGCTTGAAGCCGGGCAGCGGGGTGTCGGTGCCCTTGCGCTCATGGGTGATGGTGTCGCCCACGCGGGTGTCGCGGACCTGCTTGATCGAGGCGGTGAAGACGCCGATCTCGCCGGGGCCGAGTTCGGGGATGTCCTTCATCGCCGGCGTCAGCACGGCCAGCTTGTCGATGCCGTAGACCGCGCCGGTCTGCATCATCTTCACCCGGTCGCCCTTGCGGATCACCCCGTCCATGACCCGGATCATGACGACGACGCCCAGATAGGCGTCATACCAGCTGTCGACCAGCATCGCCTTGAGGGGCGCGTCGCGCTCGCCCTTGGGCGCGGGCAGCCGGGTCACGATGGCTTCCAACACGTCGGGGATGCCAAGGCCCGTCTTGGCCGAGATCATCACCGCGTCCGAGGCGTCGATGCCGATCACGTCCTCGATGTTCTCCTTGACCCGCTCGGGCTCGGCCGCGGGCAGGTCGATCTTGTTCAACACCGGCACGATCTCGTGCCCCGCGTCGATCGCCTGATAGACATTGGCGAGCGTCTGCGCCTCGACGCCCTGTGAGGCGTCCACGACCAAGAGCGAGCCCTCGACCGCGCGCATCGAGCGGCTGACCTCATAGGCGAAGTCGACGTGGCCGGGGGTGTCGATCAGGTTCAGCGTGTAGGTCTGGCCGTCCTTGGCGGGATACGAGATCCGCACCGTGTTGGCCTTGATGGTGATGCCGCGTTCCCGCTCGATGTCCATGCTGTCGAGCAGCTGCTCCTTCATGTCGCGCTCGGCGACGGTGCCGGTCATCTGGATCAGACGATCGGCCAGCGTGGATTTGCCGTGGTCGATATGGGCCACGATCGAGAAATTGCGGATGAGGGAAAGCTCGGTCATGGCCGGGCTATACAGGGGCCACGGCCACGCGGGAAGGGGTCAGACGCGCGTCCCCGGCGGCGGCCCCGCGGCGCGGGCGCGGCGGCACTCGCGCCACATGGCAAAGCTGCCCGCGCCGACGATCACCGCCGCCCCGGCGAGGGTCGCGGCATCGGGGCGTTCGCCGAAGAACGCCACGGCGAGGACGAGGGTGAAGACCAGCCGGGTATAGCGGAACGGCGCCACGGCCGAGGCCTCGCCCACCCGCGTCGCGCGCACCATCATCGCGTAGCCGAGCGTGCCGACCAGCACCGCGACGACAAGGGCCAGCGCCTCGGCGCGGTCGGGGACCAGCATCGCGCGCCCCTCGGCCGCCGCCAGCGCCAGCCCGCCGGGGATCAGCGCCGCATAGGCCGAGGCCGAGAGCTGGTGCGACGGCACGTGCCGCGGCATCCGCCGGGTCGAGAGGTCGCGCAGCGCCAGCCCCGCCACCGCCACCAGCGCCAGCAGAGAGGCGGGCTGGAACGCCGCCGTGCCCGGCCGCACGATCATCAGCACCCCCGCGAACCCCGCGAGGATCGCCGCCCAGCGCCGCCAGCCCACCCGCTCGCCCAGAAACAGCGCCCCGCCCATCACCAGCGCCAGCGGCAGCGCCTGCAGGATCGCCGAGGCCGAGGCGAGGTCGCTCAGCGCCAGCGCCGAGACGAAGCAGAGCGTGCCGAGCAGCTCGCCCGCGTTGCGCAGCACCACCGCCGGACGCAGCAGGTCGCGGGTCCAGAGCCGGCCGCCGTCGCGCGCCAGCAGCGCCCAGAACACCGCAAGGCCAGCCACCCCCAGCGCCGCCACGATCTGCCCCGCGCCCAGCCGCACGCCCAGCACCTTGATCGCGGCATCCTCGACCGCGAACATCGCCATCGCGCCGGTCATCCAGCCGGCGGCGCGCAGGTTGCCGAGGTCGGGTGCCGTGGGGGTGGGGCGGGTGCTGGCGGTCATGGTCCGGGCGATGCTAGAGTCGTCCCGCAGCGTCAAGCCGGGAAAGGATGCGCGATGAGGTTCCACGTCGAGGACATGACCTGCGGCCATTGCTCCGCCGCCATCGAAAAGGCCGTCGCCGCGGCCGGCGGCCGCGCCACCGCCGATCTCGCCAGCAAGATCGTCACGGTCGAGGAACTGGGCACCGCCCGCGCCGCCGAGGTGATCTCGGCCGAGGGCTACACCCCCGTTCCGCTGGACTGACCGCCCCGCTCGCCGTCAGCCGCCCGCCTCGATCCGCGCGATCAGCGCGGGCAGCGCGGCGATCCGGTCCAGCCGGTGGAAGCGCGGGTGATCGGGGTCCGCGGCATCCTCGTGCGCCCACCCGAGCGCCGCGGGGATCAGCACCCCGTGGCCGCCGATCTCGATCACCGGCAGCACGTCCGAGCGCATCGAGTTTCCCGCCATCAGGAACCCCTCGGCCGCGATCCCGGCCCGGCGCAGCACGGACAGGTAGGCCGCGGGCGTCTTGTGCTGGACGATCTCGACCTTGTCGAAGGCCTCGGCCAGCCCCGAGGTGGCGAGCTTGCGCTCCTGATCCAGCACGTCGCCCTTGGTGATCAGGATGAGCCGGTGTCCGGCGAGCCCCGCCAGCGCCTCCTCGACGCCCGCGAGCAGGCGGACCGGGTGGCGCAGCATCTCCTGCCCCAGCGCCAGGAGCCGGGCCGTGACCGGGCCGGGCAATTCGCCCCCGGTCAGTTCCAGCGCGGTCTGGATCATCGACAGCGTGAAGCCCTTGATCCCGTAGCCGTAGATCTCGAGGTTGCGGATCTCGGTGTCGTAGAGCCGCGCGCGGATGGTGGCGGGGTCGGCATGGTCCGACAGCAGGGCGACGAAATCGTCCTGGGTCAGATGGAAGAACGCCTCGTTCTCCCACAGCGTGTCGTCCGCATCGAGGCCGATGGTCAGCATGGTCCCGCGCCTAGACCGCCCCCGGCCGCGGCGCAAGCCGGCCTCACGCCCGGGTGATTCGCGCGTGAGGCGAGCGGGAACGCGCGGGATGCCACAATATCTGGTGGGCGGGCGGCGGAGACCCTACCGCTTGTGTCCTGCGACATCGGGACGATTGTCGCAACGCCCCGGATTTGGTATCGGAAGCCCATGACCAACGACTGCCGCCAAGGCAGCTTTCCCGGGGACAGGAGCCTGACGCCATGCTGAAATCATCGGTGCTGAAGCCTGCCGTGGCCGTGGCCGCGATCCTGATGACCGCGCCCTTCGCCGTCGCGGGTCCGGTGGACAACGCCTGCGTGCGGTCCGAACGCGGCGCCCGCAACCCGGCGCTCTGCGGCTGCATCCAGCAGGTCGCGGACATGACGCTGTCGCGCGCCGACCAGCGCCGCGCCGCGGGCTTCTTCCGCGACGCCCAGCAGGCGCAGGACGTGCGGATGTCGAAGAGCGCCTCGGACAACCAGTTCTGGGACCGCTACAAGAACTTCGCCGCCGCGGCCGAGGCCTATTGCGCGCGCTGACGCCCCTGCCCTGTGATCGTCCCTGACGCTCGCCGCTGAAAGACCGCGCCGATGGCCCGCCGCCCTGACCGCATCGTGGTGCTGACCGGCGCCGGGCTTTCGGCCGAAAGCGGCATCGCCACCTTCCGCGACGCGGGCGGGCTGTGGGAACAGCACCGGGTCGAGGACGTGGCCACGCCCGAGGCCTTTGCCCGCGACCCCGACCTCGTGCTGCGGTTCTACGACCTGCGCCGGGCCGCAGCCGCCGCGGTGGCGCCGAACCCCGCCCATCATGCGCTGGCCCGGCTGAGCCATGCGGCCGGCGTCACGCTCATCACCCAGAACGTCGATGCGCTGCTCGACCGGGCCGGGGCGCGGGACGTGATCCACATGCACGGCCGGCTCGACAGCGCGCTCTGCGCCGCCTGCGGGCACCGCTGGCCCGCGCCCGAGACGATGCCGCGCGGCACCCGCTGCCCGGCCTGTGGCGCCCCCGCCGCCCGGCCCGACATCGTCTGGTTCGGCGAGATGCCCTATCACATGGACCGGATCGAGGCCGCGCTGGCCGAGGCCGACCTGTTCGCCGCCATCGGCACCTCGGGCCAGGTCTATCCGGCCGCGGGCTTCGTCGATCTGGCCGCCGCCATGGGGGCCGAGACGGTCGAGCTGAACCTCGACCCCACCGCGCCGGGCCGGTTCGAGCGCACCATCGCGGGGCCGGCGGGGACCACCGTCCCCGCGTGGGTCGACAGCCTGATCGGCCCGCAGGCTTAGGCAAACCGCCTGAGCCGCAGCGCGTTCGTCACCACGAAGACCGACGACATCGCCATGGCGCCTGCGGCGAGCACCGGCGAGAGCTGCGGCCCCCCGAAGGGCACCAGCGCCCCCATCGCCACCGGGATCAGCGCGGCGTTGTAGGCAAAGGCCCAGAACAGGTTCTGGCGGATGTTGCGCATCACCGCGCGGCTCAGCCGGATCGCCCGCGCGACGCCCGCCGGATCGCCCGAGGCGAGCACAACCTCGGCCGCCTCGATCGCCACATCGGTGCCCGAGCCGAGCGCGATGCCGGTCTCGGCCGCGGCCAGCGCCGGGGCGTCGTTGATCCCGTCGCCGACGAAGACGCTGCCCCGGCCCATCGCCCGGATCGCCTCGAGCTTGCCCTCGGGCAGCACGCCCCCGGTCACGTCGTCGATCCCGAGCCGCCGCCCGACCGCCTCGGCCGCCGCCGGCACGTCGCCCGAGATCATCGCCACCTTGAGCCCCAGCCGGTGCAGCGCCGCGACGGCCTCGGCCGAGCTGGCGCGGACCGGGTCGGCCATGCCGAGCACCGCGACATGGGCGCCGTCCACCGCCAGGTGCACCGGCGTCGCGGCCTCGGCCGCCAGCGCCTCGGCCCGCGCGGCGAGCCGCGGGGCCAGCGCCACGCCTAAGCCGGCCAGGGCGCCGGCGTTGCCGATCAGCACCGCGCGCCCCTCGACCGAGGCCGAGAGCCCCTGCCCCACCGCCGCCCGGACGCCTGTGGCCTGCGGCAGCGCCAGCCCCCGGTCCCGCGCCGCGGCCAGCACGGCGGCGGCGAGGGGGTGCTCGCTCAACGCCTCGGCCGCGGCCGCCAGACGCAGCGCCTCGGCCTCGTCCATGCCCTCGGTCTCGAGCGCCACCAGCGCCGGGCGCCCCTCGGTCAGCGTGCCGGTCTTGTCGAACCCCACCACGCGGGCCTCGGCCAGCCGCTGCAGCGCGTCGCCGCGGCGGAAGAGGATGCCCAGCTCGGCCCCGCGCCCGGTCCCGACCATGATCGAGACCGGCACCGCGAGCCCCATCGCGCAGGGGCAGGCGATGATCAGCACCGCCACCCCGGCGACCAGCGCCGGGGCGAGGCCGTGGCCGAAGACCAGCCACAGGCCAAAGGCCAGCGCGGCGAGCGCCATCACCACCGGCACGAACACCCGCGTCACCCGGTCCACCATCGCCTGCACCGGCAGCTTGGTGGCCTGCGCGTCCTCGACCAGCCGCACGATCCGGGCGAGCGCCGTGTCGGCGCCGGTCGCCGTCACGCGATAGGTCAGCGCCGCGGGGCCGTTGACCGTGCCGCCGGTCACCGGGTCGCCGGGCCGCTTGACCGCGGGCACGGGCTCGCCGGTCAGCATCGCCTCGTCGATGGCGCCCTCGCCCTCGGTGATCTCGCCGTCCGCCGCCACGCGCGCGCCGGGCTTGAGCCGCACGAGGTCGCCCGGCACCAGCTCGGCCACCGGCAGCTCGACCTCGACCCCGCCGCGCATCACGGTGGCGGTGGCGGGGGCGAGCTCCACCAGCCGCCGGATCGCCTGCCCCGCCTGCCCGCGGGCGCGGGCCTCGAGCCAGCGGCCCATCAGGATCAGCGTGACGATGACCGCCGCGGCCTCGAAATAGACGTGCCGCGCCTCGGGCGGCACCAGCCCGGGCGCCAGCGTCACCACGCTGGAATAGAGGAACGCCGCGCCGGCGCCGAGCGCCACGAGGCTGTTCATCTCGGGCGCGCCGCGCAGCAGCGCGGGGATGCCGTGGGCGAAGAACCCCCGCCCCGGCCCGACCAGCACGGCGAGCGTCAGCAGCATCTGCCCGAGCCACAGCACCTGTTCATCGACGCGGTGCATGAGCCAGTGGTGGAAGCCGGGGATCATGTGCCCGCCCATCTCGGCCACGAACACCGGCAGGGTCAGGACCGCGGCGAGGATCAACCGGCGGCGCAGCGCGGCGGCCTCGTCGGGGGCCGCCGCGGCGGGCGCGCCGTCCGAGGGCGCCGTCGCCGGATAGCCCGCCCGCGTGACCGCCCCGGCGAGCGCCTCGGGCGAGACGCCGGGGGCGTGGGTGACGCTGACCGAGCGGGTGGCGAGGTTCGCCGCCGCCCCGGTCACGCCGGGCAGCGCGGTCAGCGCCCGCTCGACCCGGCCGGTGCAACTGGCGCAGGTCATCCCCTCGACGCTCAGCCGGGTGGTGCTCAGCGCCGCAGGATAGCCCGCGCGCTCGAGCGCGGCGAGCGCCGGGGTGACCGCGGCCGGGTCATCCAGCCGCACCCGGGCGCGGCGGGTGGCAAGGTTCACACTCGCCCCCGCCACGCCCGGCACGGCAATCAGGGCGCGCTCGGCCCGGCCGACGCAGGCCGCGCAGCTCAGGCCCTCGACGGGAAACTCGATCTCTCTGGTGTGGGTCGTGCGGGGTTCGTCCATGTCATCCTCTCTGGTCCGGTCGCGGGGGCGGGTCCAGAGGGGACGGGCGGCGCCTGCGGACAGGGCGGCGGATGGGAGAGGTCCAAGAGCAGCACCGGCGGCACGACGCGCAGCGGCCGGCGCGAGGGACGCGCCGCGCGGCGGCGGCCCGCGGCATGGCACCGGCAGGCCCGGTCGCCGCGCCCGCGGCACAGCGCGGCCGGACGCCGCGCTTCGCGGCGCGGACGTGCGCGGGGCGCAGGCGCGGGCAGATCGGCGGTGCGGGGGGTGCAGCAGGGCATGGCGGGCTCCTCGACCCCGCCGAGATGGGCATCTGCGCCGCGCTTTGCAACCGCCGTGACCCCGTCACGCGGCTGTGGGTTGATCCCGGGCGGCGGTCGCGCTAGCCGGGACGGCAAACGTTTCCGACAGGAACGGCCATGAGAAGGAACGGGGCATGAACCGCCGCCAGATGCTGATGCTGACCCTGCCGCTGATGGCCGCCCCCGGCCTGCTCGCGGCCGCGCCCGCCGCGAAATCCTCTGCCAAGACCCCGCCGGCCAAGGGCAAGGGCTACGATCCGCAGCCGACCGAGGTGCCGATCCGCGACGGGTTCGAGGTCGGATCGATCGTCGTCGTCTCGGGCGACTACTACCTCTACCACGTCGTCGCCCCCGGCCGGGCCATCCGCTACGGCGTCGCCGTCGGCAAGGACGAGCTGGTGTGGAAGGGCCGCGCGCTGATCGGCCGCAAGGTCGAGTGGCCGTCGTGGAAGCCCACCCCCGCGATGATCGAGCGCAAGCCCGAGCAGTACGGCAAGTGGAAGGACGGGATGCCCGGCGGGCCGAAGAACCCGCTCGGGGCGCGCGCGCTCTATCTCTACACGGCCGGCGGCAACGACACCTCGATCCGCATCCACGGCACGACCGAGCCGGGTTCGATCGGGCGCTCGGTCTCGAACGGCTGCATCCGGATGCGCAACGAGGCGGTGATGGCGCTGTTCGACCAGGTCCCCGTCGGCACCCCGGTCTACGTCTACTGATCCGCCCACGGAGTGACACCCCGTGCCGCTGAGCACGTTCCGCCCTGCCGCGCTCGGGGATCTCGCCGCGGCGGCGTTCGACACCATCATCGACGCCCGCTCGCCCGGCGAATACGCCGAGGATCACCTGCCCGGCGCCATCAACCTGCCGGTGCTGGACGACGCCCAGCGGGCCGAGGTCGGCACGATCTACAAGCAGGTGGCGCCGTTCCAGGCCCGCAAGATCGGCGGCGCGCTGGCGGCGGCCAACATCGCCGCCCATGTCGCCGGCCCGCTGGCCGACCGCGACGGGGCGTGGCGCCCGCTCGTCTATTGCTGGCGCGGCGGCCAGCGGTCCGGCGCCTTCGCCACCATCCTCGACCAGATCGGCTGGCGCACGGCGCGGCTCGACGGCGGGTGGAAGGCGTGGCGCGCCCTCGTCAGCGCGCAGGTCGAAGAGGCGGGCTCGCCCGCCCCGGTCGCCGTCCTCGACGGCAACACCGGCTCGGCCAAGACCGAGATCCTCGCCCGGCTCGCGGCCCGCGGGGTGCAGGTGATCGACCTCGAGGGGCTGGCCAACCACCGCGGCAGCCTGTTCGGGGCGATGCCCGGCGGGCAGCCCGCGCAGAAGCTGTTCGAAAGCCGGTTGGCGATGGCGCTGTCGGCGCTGGACCCCGCCCGGCCCGTGGTGGTCGAGGCGGAAAGCTCGCGCATCGGCGACCTGATCCTGCCCCGCGCGGTGTGGAAGGCGCTGTGCGCCGCGCCGCGGCTGCGGATCGAGGCGCCGCTCGCCGCCCGCGCCGCCTATACCGCGCAGGCCTATGCCGACGCGGTGGCCGAGCCGGGGCGGGTCGAGGCGACAATCGCCCGCCTCGCCCGGCTGCAACCGGCCGAGCGGATCGCCGACTGGCAGCGCCTCGCCCAGGCCGGCGCCTACGAGGCGCTCGCGGCCGGGCTCATGGCCGACCACTACGACCCGCGCTACGGCCGCCAGCGCGCCCGCCACGAGGCCCACGAGCGGGCGGTGATCCCGGTCGCCGCGCTGACGCCCTCGGGGATCGAGGCCGCCGCCGCTGCCGTCGAGGCCGCGCTGCCGGGCCTGTTCGCCGCCGACGCCCCCCAGGCGGACTGACCCGCGCAACGCGAAACGCGGGCCTGTCGCCAGACCCGCGCCCGTGGTTCGGCCGAGACGGCCTCAGTTGCTGGGGGCCATGCCGCCGTGCATCATGTGGTCGTGGTGCATCTGGCCCATGCCGCCCATGCCGCCCATGCCCATCGCCGGCCCCTTCGGCCCGGCGTTGTTGTCGATGGTGACGCTCAGCGGCACCCTGCCGCAGGCGCCGAAGTCGAGCGTCATCGCCACGACCTGCCCCTGCGCCACCGGCGCCTTGGGCTTCATCAGCATGATGTGGTCGCCGCCGCGCTCGAGCGCGTGGGTGCCGGCGGCCGGGATGGTCATGGCGTCGACCTTGACCATCTTCATCACGCCGCCCTCCTCGAGGTGGGTGTGCAGCTCGGGGGCGTCGAAGCCCTCGGCGGTCAGCCCGGTCAGCTCGCAGTCGGCGGTGCCGGCGTTGGCGATGGTCATGAACGCCGCGCCCACGTCGGGGTTGGTCGAGCGGGCATAGGCGTCGGTGATCGTCAGCACCGACGGGGCGGCGGGGGCCGCTGCGGGCGTCTGGGCGGTGGCGGCCGAGGTCAGCGCGGCGAAGGGCAGGATCGCGGCCAGCGCCGCGGCGGTCAGGAAGGTCCGGGTCATCGGAGGTACCTTTGAAGTCGAAAATGAGGTGAGGGTTCGGTCAGGCGCGCGCCGCGGCCGGGGGGCCCCGCGCCTGCGGCCCCGGCATCGCCCGCGCGACCACCGCAGGGCCGGGCGCGGCGACGGGGCGCTCGACCCGCGCGACGCGCTGCGGCAGGGCCGGGGGCGGCGCGGCGAAGCCCGCGAGGAACAGCGGCGCCATGTCGGGACAGACCGAGCTGTGCCGCACCGGGGCGCCGTCCGGGCCAGTCTGGACCACCAGCACCGCGCCCCCGGCGCACAGCACGACCTCTCCGCCCAGGCGCAACTGCCCGCGCGCCGCCCCGAGCCCGAGGCTCGTGACGACCAGAACGCAGATCAGCAGAAGGCGGGTCAGCATCGGCATCGCCCTTTGACTACCCCGCCGCCGGGCCTGCGCCAAGAGCGCCGCCGCCCGCCGCGGCAGAGCGCCGCGGACGACCCCGACCGGCCGGCGTACTTCCGGACCAGAAAACGCGCAAAACCCCGCCCCCGGTCAGGGGCAGGGCCACGCGAGCACCTCGCGCCGGGGCCAGCCGGCCCCCGGCGCACCGGCGTCGGGATCAGGCCTTGGCGAGGTCGCGCTTGATCTTCAGCGCGCGGGCCGAGAGCTCGTCGTCCTTGGCCTTCGCCAGGAACGCGTCGAGCCCGCCGCGGTGATCGACCGAGCGCAGCGCCGCGGCCGAGATCCGCAGCGAATAGCTTTGCCCCAGTTTGTCCGACATCAGGGTGACGTCGTTCAGGTTGGGCAGAAAGCGGCGGCGGGTCTTGTTGTTGGCGTGGCTGACGTTGTTGCCAGTCATCGGCCCCTTGCCGGTCAGTTCGCAAACGCGCGACATGATCGTTTTCCTTCGTTGCAGCACCCGGCCCCGATGCGGCATGGACGCCGAAGCGGGGGCCGGAAAATGAAAGGGCGCCGCGACGCAGCGCCCGGAAATCCGTTGCGGGGGAATAGGCAAGCGCCGCCCCCCCGTCAAGCCCGAATCGCGCGGTTCCGGCCGCATCCCGGCGCCCGGCCCGAGGCGGCAAACCCTTGGCAAGCCGCCCCCCGCCCCCTACCACTTGCCCCGCCTCTTCCTGCGCCAAAGGCCCGCGATGCCCGACACCTCAGCCGAGACGATCGCCCAACCCGCCCCCAAGTCCGCACCCGTGTCCGCCCCCGAGACCGCCCCCGACACCGCGGCCGCGGCGCTCGCCCGGCGGGTGGCCGCGGGCGACCGCCGGGCGCTGGCGCGGGCGATCACCCTGGTCGAGAGCACCCGTCCCGACCACCGGGCCGAGGCGGTGGCGCTGCTCGCCGCGCTGCCTGACCGGCAGGCGCTGCGAATCGGGCTCTCGGGCACCCCCGGGGTCGGCAAGTCCACCTTCATCGAGGCATTCGGCCTCATGCTCACCGGCCAGGGGCTGCGGGTGGCGGTACTGGCCGTGGACCCCTCGTCGGCGCGCTCGGGCGGCTCGATCCTCGGCGACAAGACCCGGATGGAGCGGTTGAGCCGCGACCCCGCCGCCTTCATCCGCCCCTCGCCCAGCCGGGCCGAACTCGGCGGCGTCGCGCGCCGCACGCGCGAGACGGTGCGGCTGGCCGAGGCGGCGGGCTATGACGTGGTGCTGATCGAGACGGTGGGCGTCGGCCAGTCCGAGACGCTGGTGGCCGAGATGTCCGACCTCTTCGTGCTGCTGCTCGCCCCCGCAGGCGGCGACGAGCTGCAGGGCGTCAAGCGCGGCATCATGGAGATCGCCGACCTGATCCTCGTCAACAAGGCCGACGGCGAGCTGCGCCCGACGGCGCTCAGGACCGTGGCCGACTATGCCGGCGCGCTGCGGCTGATGCGCAAGCGCGCGGGCGACCCCGAGGGCTTTCCCAAGGCGCTGCCGGTGTCGGCGGTGGCGGGCGACGGGCTGACGGCGGCCTGGGCCGAGATGCAGGCGCTGACCGACTGGCGGCGCGCCCAGGGCGTCTTCGCCGCCCGCCGGGCCGAGCAGGCCGAGGGGTGGTTCCTGGCCGAGGTCCGCGCCGGCCTCCTCGCCCGCCTGGCCGAGGAGCCCGCCGCCACCACCCTGCGCCGCCTGGGGGCCGAGGTCGCCGCCGGCCGCACCGACCCGGTGGCCGCCGCCGCCGAGATGCTGGCGACGCTCGGGTGACCGCGCCCGTCCACGCCGCCCCCTTCTTTCTTGCCCAAATATCCTGGGGTCCGGGGCAACGCCCCGGTCCGGCGGCCGATCCCCTCGCCGCGCCGGATGCCGCGCCCGATCCGCGGCCCCGCCGACGCGCGAATCGGCTAGAGTGAGGCGCATGGACAGCCTCTTCCCCCTCCCCGATCCCGCCACGCTGCACGCGGCCCTGCTGCGCCGCGACCCGGCCTATGAGGGCCGCGCCTGGGTGGGCGTCACGACCACCGGCATCTTCTGCCGCCTGACCTGCCCGGCGCGTAAACCGCGGCCCGAGAACTGCCGCTGGTTCGACAGCCCCGCGGGCGCGATGGCCGCGGGCTTCCGCCCCTGCCGGCGCTGCCACCCCACCGGCCCCGAGACCGCCGCCGATCCCGCCGTGCAGCAACTCACCGCGGCGCTCGCCGCCGATCCGGGGCGGCGCTGGACGGAAGCCGACGTGGCGGCGTTGGGCCTCGACCCCTCGACGGTGCGGCGCGCGTTTCGCCGCCACGCCGGGATGACCTTCCTCGAACTCGCCCGCCAGACCCGGCTGCGCGAAGGGATGCGTGGGCTCTCGGCCGGCGCCCCGGTGATCGCGGCGCAGCTCGACGCAGGCTTCGACAGCGCCAGCGGCTTCCGCGACGCCTTCGCCCGGCTCTTCGGCCACCCGCCCGCGGCGATGCGGGGGGGTGAGCCGGGGCTGCACGCCGAGTGGATCGACACGCCGCTCGGCGGGATGATCGCCGTCACCGACCCGCAGCACCTGCACCTGCTCGAGTTCACCGACCGCAAGGGCCTCGCCGCCGAACTGCGCCGGCTGTCCGCGGGCGCAGGCGGGCGGATCGGCCTGGGCCGGACCCCCGTGACCGACGCGGCCGAGGCGCAGCTCGGCCGCTATTTCGCCGCCGAGAGCGGGGCCTTCGACCTGCCGCTGAAGCTGCACGGCACGCCCTTCCTGCGCGAGGTCTGGCGCGCGCTGCAGACCATCCCGCCGGGCGAGACGGTCAGCTATGGCGCGCTCGCCGCCCGGATCGGCCGCCCGACCGCGGCGCGGGCGGTGGCGCGGGCCAACGGCGCCAACCAGATCGCCATCGTCATCCCTTGCCACCGGGTCATCGGCGCGGACGGGACGCTGACCGGCTATGCCGGCGGGCTGTGGCGGAAGCAGGCGCTGATCGGGATCGAGCGCCAACTGGCGGGACGCTGAGCCGCCCGGCACGGCCGCACCGGCGCGCCCCGTGGCCACCGGGCTGCGGGCATCCTGACGCCGCGCCAGCCCCCTGCCCCGCCGCCTTGCGCGAAAACCGCCCCGGCCCTAGATTTGGCGGATCATCCGGCAAGGACACCGCCTCGTGCAGCGCCGCAACTTCATCGGGACGCTCGGCCTTTCGGTCGCAGCCGCCGCGCTCGGCGGGGCGGCCTCCGCGGCGACCCGCGCGGCGCCCCCCGACCTGCCGCGCCACGGCCGGGCGCTGGTGATGGTCGATCGCGCCGGCTGCCCCTACTGCACTGCGTGGAAGCGCGAGATCCTGCCCGGCTACGCCACCCACCCGACCGGGCGCAGTCTGCCGCTGGCGCTCGTGCCGCTGGACGGGCCGTGGCCCGACGGGCTGGCGCTCGCCCGCGCCCCGGCGATCACGCCCACTTTCCTGATCCTGCAGGACCGCATCGAGGTCGCCCGGATCGAGGGATACCCCGGCGCCCGCCACTTCTGGCCCGAGATCGAGGCGCTGCTGGCCCGCCCCGCCGCGACGGGGGCGCCATGACGCTGACCAACAGCCCCCGCACCGCCGCGCGACCCGCCCCCCGTGACGGGGCCGAGCCGGTCGCGGACCCCGATCTGCGCGACGGGGCCGCCCCCAACGGCCTCGACCCGAGCGCCCCCGCCTCGAACGGCGCCGCGCCCGACGCCGACAAGGGCGACCTGACCGGCCGCGTGGGCGAGGCGACCGCGCTGCTCAAGGCGCTCGCGCACGACGGGCGGCTGATGATCCTCTGCCACCTCGCCGCGGGCGAGCGCAGCGTGGGCGAGCTCGAGGCGCTGCTCGACCAGCGCCAGGCGACGGTCAGCCAGCAGCTCGCCCGGCTGCGCGAGGACGGGCTGGTGCAGTGCCGCGCGCACGGCAAGTCGCGGCTCTACAGCATCGCCGATCCGCGCGCGGCCCGCGTGGTGGAACTGCTCTACGGGATGTTCTGCCGCACCTGACCGCGGGTGCCGCCACCCTTCCGCTGCCCCGGCGGCTGGGCTATGGGGGCGCACCCCTGCCTTGCCGAAAGGACCAGCCCATGCACGACATCCGCGTGATCCGCGACGACCCGACCGGCTTCGACGCCGCGCTGGCGCGCCGGGGGCTGGCGCCCGTGTCGCCGCAGATCCTCGCCCTCGACGCCGAGCGCCGCGCCCGCATCAACGCCGCCGAGACCGCGCAGGCCGCCCAGAACCGCGCCAGCAAGGAGGTGGGGGCCGCCAAGGCCAAGGGCGACGAGGCCGCCTTCGAGCGTCTGCGCGCCGAGGTCGCCGAGACCAAGGCCGAGGTCGCCGCCAGCCGCGCCGCCGCCGAGGCGCTGGACCGCGAGCTGCGCGACCTCTTGATGACCATCCCCAACCTGCCGCTGCCCTCGGTCCCCGAGGGCGCCGACGAGAGCGACAACGTCGAGCTGCGCCGCTGGGGCACGCCGCGCGACTTCGACTTCACCCCCGTTGAGCATTTCGAGATCGCGGGCGTCCGCGGCGGCATGGATTTCGCCACCGCCGCCAAGCTGTCGGGCGCGCGCTTCGTGGTGCTGTCGGGCGCCGTTGCCCGCATCCACCGGGCGCTCGCGCAGTTCATGCTGGACCTGCACGTCGACCGCCACGGGCTGACCGAGACCTGGACCCCGGTGCTGGTCCTGCCCGAGATGATGGAGGGCACCGGCCAACTGCCGAAGTTCGGCGAGGACAGCTATCAGACCCGCGAGGGCTGGTGGCTGATCCCCACCGCCGAGGTGACGCTGACCAACACCGTGAACGGCGAGCTGGTCGAGGCCGCCACCCTGCCCCGCCGCATGGTCGCCCATTCCCAGTGCTTCCGCTCGGAAGCCGGCAGCGCCGGGCGCGACACCGCGGGGATGCTGCGCCAGCACCAGTTCGAGAAGGTCGAGATGGTGTCGATCACCGACGCCGCCGCGGGCCTCGACGAGCACGCGCGGATGACAGGGTGCGCCGAGGCGGTGCTCGAGGCCCTCGGCATCCCCTACCGCACCATCGTCCTCTGCACCGGCGACATGGGGTTTGGGGCGCGGATCACCCATGACATCGAGGCATGGCTGCCCGGTCAGGACCGCTTCCGCGAGATTTCCTCGGTCAGCTACTGCGGCGATTTCCAGGCCCGGCGGATGAACGCCCGCTACCGCCCCGAGGGCGGCGGCAAGCCCGAGTTCGTCCACACGCTGAACGGCTCGGGCCTCGCCGTCGGGCGGACGCTCATCGCGGTGCTCGAGAACGGCCAGCAGGCGGACGGCTCGGTCGAGCTGCCCGCGGCGCTGCACCCGTGGCTCGGCGGCGCCACGCGGCTCTCGCCCGAGGGACGGCTGGTCTGAACCGGCGGGGGCGGGGCGTCGGTCCTGCCCCCCCGCCTCAGGTCGTGACCCGGACCAGCACCACGGCCAGCGCCGAGATGCCCAGCACGCAGGCGGTGGCGATGACGATGCTGGCGCCTGCGGTGGCGGCGGCAAAGCCGATCATCGCCCAGATCAGCGCCAGCGCGAAGCTGACCGGCCGGTTCATGGCGAGCTGCCCCCAAGCGCCCAGCAGCGCCGCGGGTAGCAGGCCCAGCAGCACCGACCGCTCGACCCCCAGTCCGAAGTGGTGGTGGACATACATCCCCACCGCCGAGGTCGCCGCCATCAGCACCCACCCTGCGATGAACCCCATCGGCAGGTCACCCACGCCCGGCGGCCGGGCAGACGGCGCGGCCGCGTCCTCCTCCCACCCGCGCCAGCCGTCGCGGGTCGGCTGGCCGTTGGCGATCAGCCCCGCGATCAGCAGCCCGCAGGACAGCGCCGCAAGAGCGAGCCCCGCAAGCGGGGCGGGGTTCAGCACCCACGGCCAGGCCGCGGCGAGCAGCAGGCCGCCGATCTGCATGGCCGGCAGCCGCGCCGGCTCAGGCCCCCGCCGGGGGCGCGCGGCGTGCAGCACCGCGGCGAGGATCACCGCCGCGAGCAGCGCCCAGAGCACCGGGTTCGAGGGCTGCGTCACCGGCCCGAGCAGGTTGGCGCGCACGGCGGGCTCGACATCGGCCAGCGTCTGGAACGCCACCCCGGCCCGGTCGAGCACCGCCCGCTCGGTATGCAGCTCTCCCCTCAGGGTCGAGGTCCGCAGCGCCGTCAGCAGCGCCGAGATCGCGAAGGATCCGGCGGCAAAACTCTCGGCAGTGGCGAGCGCGGTGCGAGTCATGCTGGGCCAACGACGCGCCCCGCGAGTCGGGTCCGCGGGACGGGTGAAAATTACCCGTGAGGAGTCGGGAACTCTCCCGGACGCGGTGTCGGCCTGGGCTGGTTGCGTGGCACTGGTGAGGGCGCTGGGCGGGCAGATGGATGACGTGTGACGATGCGTCACCGGAGCGCGAGGCGCTTTGGTCGCTGGGATGACACACCGGGTTCGGGCAGCAGGACGAAGGGGCGCGAGACGTGAGATGTGAGGGGAGCGGAACGTCATCGGATAATCGGACGATCCGATGATCAGGTGATCAGGGCGGGTGATCAGGCACAGGTCGCCTAGAGCGGGATATCCGCTCACGTGCGTCTCCCCGACAGCATCGCCGGCTGAGCCGACCGGTCATGTGCTCAGTCCAAGACCGGCAGCGAACCCGGTGGCACGATCATGCCCTCGGACACTCCCCAAGACCTCCGACTCTCCCAATAGATGAGTTCCGCCGCGAGACGTCAGCCGCCCGCTGCGCTCCGCACCCGCCCGTTTCCGCCTCCCCCATCCATTGGTGGCTTTGAGCCGACACCCTCCACGGCGACCCCCGCCTCGAAAGCTGACGACCCACCGCACCGCATCGCCCCGCGCCCGCGCACCACTCGCCCCCTTCCCCGCACTGCCCGCATCCGCCCCGCACTCGTCTCCCTCCCCACTCCCGCCCCAACCCCACCGTCGCTAACTCCCCCACCCCCTCCCCTCCCCCCCCCCTTCCCCCCGCGCAACCTTTGCGCCATGACACCGCGTCCGCCCCGCCCCAACCGACGCGCCCATGCTCACCATCCTCTTCGACGGCCTCGCCTACGGGATGCTGCTCTTCGTCCTCGCCGTGGGCCTCTCGGTGACGATGGGGCTGATGAACGTGGTCAACCTCGCGCACGGGGCCTTTGCCATGCTCGGCGGCTACGTCACCGCGCTGCTCGTCGGGCGGGCGGGGGTGCCGTTCCTCGCCACGCTGCCGCTCGCCTTCGCGGTCGCGGCGCTGGCGGGTGGGGTGGCCGAGCGGCTCGTCTTCCGCCCGCTCTACCGGCGGCCGCATCTCGATCAGGTGCTGGCCTCGATCGGGCTGGTCTACGTCGCCATGGCCGCGGCGAGCTGGCTCGTCGGGCCGCAGCCGCAGCTCATCGCCCTGCCCCAGTGGCTGCAGGGCCGGATCATGCTGGGCGAGGTCGGCCTCGGCCGCTACCGGCTGTTCGTGATCGTCGTCTGCCTCGGCCTCGCGGCGCTGCTGCACCTTGGGCTGGTCCGCTCGCGCTTCGGGCACAGGCTGCGGGCGGCGGTGGACGATCCCCGCGCCGCGCGGGGGCTGGGGATCGACCCGGGGCCGATCCTCGCCGCGACCTTCGCGGTCGGCTCGGGGCTGGCGGGGCTCGGCGGGGCGCTGGGGCTTGAACTGATGGGCGTCGATCCGTCCTATCCGCTGCGGCTCATGGCGCTGTTCCTGATGGTCGTCGCGGTGGGCGGGACCGAGGGGCTGGCCGGGCCGCTGATGGCCGCGCTGCTGATCGGGGTCGCGGACACGGCGGGCAAATACTACCTGCCGGCGCTGGGAGGGGTGACGATCTACCTCGTCATGATCGCCGCGCTGGTGCTGCGCCCGCAGGGGCTTGCGGGGCGGCGGGCATGAGCGGGACGGGCACGCATACGCCGGGCCCACGCCGGCCGGGCATGACCACCGGGCGCCTGATCCGCGCCGCGTTGTGGCTCGTCGCGGGGGCGAGTCTTGCGCTGCCCGGCCACCACCTCATCGCGACCGAGATCGCCATCCTCGCCCTCTTCGCGCTGTCGCTCGACCTCATCCTCGGGTTCGCCGGAATCCTGTCGCTCGGCCACGGCGCCTTCTTCGGGGTCGGCGCCTACACGGCGGGCCTCGTCTCGACCCGCTGGACGGCCGAGCCGCTGACCGGGCTCGCGCTCGCGGCGGGGGCGACGGGGCTGCTGGGGCTGGTCACCGGGCCGCTGCTGGTGCGGCGGGCCACGGACCTCTCGCGGCTGATGGTCACGCTGGCGGTGGCGATGCTGGTCCATGAGGCCGCGAACCGCGCGGGCGGGCTGACCGGCGGCGCGGACGGGTTGCAGGGCATCCTGACCGCCCCGCTGCTGGGCCGGTTCGAGTTCGACCTCGCCGGGCGCACCGGCCACGCCTATGCGCTGGTGGTGCTGGCGGCGGGGGTGCTGGTCGCCACCCGCGTCACCGGCTCGGGCTTCGGGCTGGCGCTCAGGGCGATCCGCGACAACCCGCTGCGGGCGGCGGCGGTGGGGGTGCCGGTCGGGCGCCACCTCGTCGCGGTCTATGCGCTGTCGGCGGCGATGGCCGGGGTGGCGGGGGCGCTGATGGCGCAGACGACGATGTTCGTCTCGCTCGACGCGGTGGCGCTGCACCGCTCGGCCGAGGTGCTGATCGTGCTCGTGCTCGGCGGCACCGGCTGGGTCTATGGCGGGCTGCTGGGCGCGCTGGTCTACCGGCTGGCGCAGGACGGGCTGGCGACGCTTTCGCCGGCCTACTGGCAGTTCTGGATGGGGCTGCTGCTCATCGCCGCGGTGCTGATCGGGCGCGAGCGGATCGCGGCGGCCCTGCGCGGGGCGCGGCCATGACCGCGGCGCTCGAGACGCAGGGGCTGGGGCTCGACTTCGGCGGCGTGCGGGCGGCGGACGGGGTGAGCCTCAGCCTTGCCCCCGGCGCGCGAGCGGCGCTGATCGGGCCGAACGGGGCCGGCAAGACGACGCTCATCAACCTGCTCTCGGGGGCGCTG
Organism: Paracoccus sanguinis; assembly: GCF_012689545.1. Taxonomy (NCBI): domain Bacteria; kingdom Pseudomonadati; phylum Pseudomonadota; class Alphaproteobacteria; order Rhodobacterales; family Paracoccaceae; genus Paracoccus; species Paracoccus sanguinis. Next base: position 2,337,734 of record NZ_CP051542.1, on the reverse strand, counting down.
CGGCCGGCGCGGGGGCGCATCCTGATGGGCGGGCGCGACGTGACCCGGGCGGGCCCGGCGGCGCGGGCGCAGGCGGGGCTGTCGCGCAGCTTCCAGGTGGCGCAGCTCTTCCCCACCCTCACCCCGGCCGAGTCGGTCGCGCTCGCCATCCGCGCCCGGCGCGGGCGGCAGGACGCCGCCGCGCGCGCCGCCGAGACCGCGGCGGTGCTCGGCCAGTTCGCGCTGGCCGAGGTCGCCCATCGCCCCGCGGGCCAGCTCGGCTACGGCCAGCAGCGGCTGGTCGAGCTTGCCATCGCGCTGGCCGGCGGCCCGTCGGTCCTGCTGCTCGACGAACCCGCCGCCGGGCTGGCCGAGGCCGAGCGGCAGGCGCTGCGCGCCACCCTCGCGGCGCTGCCGCGCAGCGTCTCGGTGCTGCTGGTCGAGCATGACATGGACCTGGTCTTCGCCTTTGCCGAGCGGATCGCGGTCATGGCCGCCGGCCGCATCATCGCCGACGGCCCGCCCGCGGCCATCGCCGCCGATCCCGCCGTCCGCGCCGTCTATCTAGGCAAGGCCGCCGATGCCTGACCTGCTCACCGTCGAGGGGCTGGGCGCCGGCTACGGCGCGGTGCAGGTGCTGCGCGAGGTCTCGCTGACCCTCGGGCCGGGCGAGGGGCTCGCGGTTCTGGGCCGCAACGGCGCCGGCAAGACGACGCTGATCGAAACTCTCATGGGCCTGACCACCCGCTTCGCCGGGCGCATCACCCTCGGCGGACGCGACCTGACGGCGCTGCCGCCCGAGGCGCGGGCGGCGGCGGGGCTGGGCTGGGTGCCGCAGGGGCGGCGGGTGTTCCGTTCGCTCAGCGTGGCCGAGAACCTGACCGCCAGCGCCCGCCCCGGCCCCTGGACGCAGGCCCGGGTCGAGGCGCTGTTCCCGCGTCTGGCCGAGCGGCGGGCGCAGCCGGCGGGGGCGCTGTCGGGGGGCGAGCAGCAGATGCTCGCCATCGGACGGGCGCTGATGCTGAACCCGTCGGTGCTGCTGCTCGACGAGCCGACCGAGGGGCTGGCGCCGGTCGTCGTGCAGGGGCTGGCCGGGGTGCTGGCCGGCCTGCGGGCCGAGGGCATGGCGATGGTGATCGTGGAACAGCACGCCCGGCAGGCGCTGGCGCTGACCGACCGGGCGCTGATCCTCGCCCGCGGGCAGGTGGCGCTGACGGGCGAGAGCGCCGCGCTGGCGGCCGATCCGGCGATCCTCGCGGCCCATCTGGGCGCCGTGGGGTCCGGCCGGACCGCGGCGGGTTGAAGCGTAAGGGGCCCGCGCCGTAACGTGGCGCGGGGCGGACGGCGCGAGGGGCAGCGTGGCAGACGAGCGACTGACGATGACTTCCGGCGCAGCCCCCGGCCCGCAGCGGCCCCGCGCGGCGGCGTCGGCATGACCGGCCGCCGCATCGCGGTGATCGGGTCGAACAACCACGACCTCGTCACCTATGTCACACGGATGCCCGTCCCGGGCGAGACAGTCGAGGCGCCTGGCTTCGAGATGGGGTTCGGCGGCAAGGGCGCCAACCAGGCCATGGCCGCCGCCCGGCTGGGCGCGCCGGTCACGATGGTGACCTGCGTCGGCGACGACATGTTCGGCACCGCCACGCTCGCCAATTTCGCGCAGAACGGCATCGACGCCACCCATTGCCGGGTGGTCCCCGGCACCCCCTCGGGCGTGGCCCCGATCTTCGTCGAGCCATCGGGCGAGAACGCGATCCTCATCGTCAAGGGCGCGAACGCGGCGCTCTCGCCCGCCGACATCGACGCGGCGGCGGACGACCTCGCCGGCTGCGGGCTGATGCTGCTGCAGCTCGAGGTGCCGCTCGAGACGGTCCATCACGCCGTGGACTTCGCCGCGCGGCACGGGATCACCTGCATCCTGAACCCCGCCCCGGCGATGCCGCTGGACTTCGCGCGGCTCAAGGGGCTCGACTACCTCGTGCCGAACGAGACGGAGCTGGCGCTGATGACGGCGATGCCGGTCGAGACCGAGGACCAGATCGCCGCCGCCGCCCGCGCGCTGATTGCCCGCGGGGTGCGGCAGGTCATCGTCACGCTCGGCGGCCGCGGGGCGCGGCTGGTCACGGCCGAGGCGGTGCAGGTGATCCCGCCGGTCGCCGTCGCGCCGGTCGATACCACGGGCGCGGGCGACGCCTTCATCGGCAGCTTCGCCGCGTTCCTTGCCCAAGGCGCGGCGCCCGAGGCCGCGCTGACCCGCGCCGCACGCTATGCCGCCGACAGCATCACCCGGCGGGGCGCCCAGAAATCCTATGCCAGCGCCGCGGACTTCGCGCGGTTCGAGGCCGAGCACGAGGCCAGACCATGACCGACAGCCCCTCTCGCAACCCCGGCATGGCGCTGGACGAAAGCTGGTTCGACGCCGTCCGCGTCAACCGCCCCGCGGCCGAGCGGCGCGCCGCCCAGATCGGCACCCGCCGCGGGGTGAAGAAGGCGCATCAGGCGGCCTGGCTCGTCCACGCCATCCGCTGCATCGACCTGACCACGCTGGCGGGCGACGACACGGCGGGCCGGGTCCGCCGGCTCTGCGCCAAGGCCCGCGCGCCGCTACGCCCCGACCTGGTCGAGGCGCTGGGGATCGGCGACCTCGGGCTGACCACCGGGGCGGTCTGCGTCTATCCGACGATGGTCCCGCACGCCGTCGCGGCGCTCGAGGGGTCGGGCATCCCCGTCGCCTCGGTCGCCACCGGTTTCCCGGCCGGCCTCATGCCGCTCAAGCTGCGGCTGGCCGAGATCGAGTGGGCCGTGGCCGAGGGCGCGGCCGAGATCGACATCGTCATCACACGCGAATACGCGCTGACCGGCCAGTGGGACCGCCTGCACGACGAGATCGCCGCCATGCGCGCGGCCTGCGGGGCGGCGCATATGAAGGCGATCCTCGCCACGGGCGAGCTTGGCACGCTCACCAATGTCTATGCCGCCTCGATGGTGGCGATGCAGGCGGGGGCGGACTTCATCAAGACCTCGACCGGGAAAGAGGCCGTCAACGCGACGCTGCCCGTGGCCCTGACCATGATCCGCGCGATCCGCGACTATCAGGACCGCACCGGCACGCTGATCGGCTACAAGCCCGCGGGCGGCCTCAGGACGGCGAAAGAGGCGACCGTGTGGCTGTCGCTCATGCGTGAAGAGCTGGGGCTGCGGCACATGCAGCCCGACCTGTTCCGCATCGGCGCCAGCTCGCTTTTGGCCGACATCGAGCGGCAGATCGAACACGCCGTGACCGGCCGCTACGCCGCGCTCAGCCACCATGCGACGGCCTGAGGGGGACGCCATGAACATCACCGAACTGCTCACCACGATGGAATACGGACCGAACCCCGAGGCCGCGGACGAGGCGCAGGCGTGGCTTGACGCGCGCACCGACTGGCCGGGGCATTTCATCGGCGGCGCCTTCCGCCCCGACCCCGGCGCGCCCCTGATCGCGGTCGAGAACCCCGCCACACGGGCCGTGCTGGCACGGATGCCGCAGGCCTCGGCCGAGACGGTGGACGCCGCCGTGGCCGCCGCCCGCGACGCGCTGCCCGGCTGGCAGGCGCTGGGGCCGCAGGGCCGGGCGCGGGTGCTCTATGCGCTGGCGCGGCATCTGCAGCAGCGGGCGCGGTTCCTCGCCGTGCTCGAGACGATGGACAACGGCAAGCCGATCCGGGAAAGCCGCGACATCGACCTGCCGCTGGCGGCGCGGCACTTCTATCACCACGCCGGCTGGGCCGCGGCGCTCGAGGCCGAGTTTCCCGGCGCCGCGCCCTGGGGGGTCTGCGCGCAGGTGATCCCGTGGAACTTCCCGCTCTTGATGCTGGCGTGGAAGATCGCCCCGGCGCTGGCCGCGGGCAACACCGTGGTGCTGAAACCGGCCGAGCAGACGCCGCTGACCGCGCTCGCCTTTGCCGAGCTCTGCACCGAGGCGGGGGTGCCCGCGGGGGTGGTCAACATCGTCTTCGGCGCGGGCGAGACCGGCGCGGCGCTGGTCGCCCACGCGGGCGTGGACAAGGTCGCCTTCACCGGCTCGACCGAGGTCGGCCGGGCGATCCGCCGCGCCACGGCGGGGTCGGGCAAGGGGCTGACGCTGGAACTGGGCGGCAAGTCGCCCTTCGTGATCTGCGCCGATGCCGATCTCGAGGCTGCGGTCGAGGGGGTCGTGGACGGCATCTGGTTCAACGGCGGGCAGGTCTGCTGCGCCGGCTCGCGGCTTCTGGTGCAGGAGGGCATCGCCGAGCGCTTCCACGCAAGGCTGCGCGACCGGCTGGCAAGGCTGCGGGTTGGCGATCCGCTGGACAAGTCGACCGACATCGGCGCCATCGTCTCGGCCGAGCAGCTTGACCGCATCGCCGGGCTGGTGGCCTCGGGGCAGGCCCAGGGCGGCACGCTGCACCGCGCCGACGCCCCCCTGCCCGAGACCGGCCATTTCTGCGCGCCCGGGTTCTTCACCGGCAGCGAGGCCGCATCGCGCGTGGCGCGCGAGGAGATCTTCGGCCCCATCGCCGTCTCGATGACCTTCCGCACCCCGGACGAGGCGGTGGAGCTGGCCAACAACACCGCCTATGGCCTTGCCGCCTCGATCTGGTCCGAGAGCCTCACGACCGCGCTGGACCTCGCGGCGCGCATCCGGGCCGGGGTGGTGTGGGTGAACGGCACCAACCTGCTCGACGCCGCCGCCCCCTTCGGCGGGATGAAGGAAAGCGGTTTCGGCCGCGAAGGCGGGCGCGCGGGGCTGGCGGGGTATCTGCGCCCGGCCGGCGACGCGGCGCCCACGGCGGGGGCGCCGGTCGAGGCCCCCGCGGTGGATTTCGCCACCCCGACCGCGGGCACGCCGGCGGCGGACGAGGGGATCGACCGGACGCTCAAGCTCTATGTCGGCGGCAAGCAGGTGCGCCCCGACGGCGGCGGCAGCTACGCGGTGACGGACGGCCAGGGGCGGCTGGTGACGCTGGCCGCGCGGGCCAACCGCAAGGATGTGCGCAACGCCGTCGAGGCGGCGGTCAAGGCCGGGGCCTGGGCGCGGATGACCGGGCACGGGCGGGCGCAGGTGCTGTATTTCTGGGCCGAGAACATGGACCAGCGCCGGGCGGGGCTGGCCGACAGCCTGACCCGCGCCGGGCTGTCGGCCGAAGCCGCGGCGGCCGAGGTATCGGCGTCGATCGACGCGCTGATCCTCGCCGCGGGGCTCGCCGACAAGATCGGCGGCGAGGTCGCGCAGGTGGCGCAGGACCGCATGGTGGCGCTGGCGATGCGCGAGCCGTGGGGCACGGTGGGGCTGGTCTGCGGGGAGGCCGCACCGCTCTCGGGGCTGGTCGCGGCAGCCGGGGCGCTCATGGCGGCGGGCAACCGCGTGGTGGCGATCCCGGCGCCGCGGCATGCGCGGGCGGCGGGCGATCTGGCGCAGATCCTCGCCACCTCGGACGTGCCGGGCGGGGCGCTGAACCTGCTCACCGGCGATCCCGCCGAACTCGCCCCGGCGCTGGCTTCGCATGACGAGGTCGACGCGCTCTGGCTTGCCGACTCGCGGCTGCGCAAGGTCGCCGAGACCGCCGCCGCCGGCAACCTCAAGCCGGTGGTCGTGGGCACCCCCACCCCCGACGCACCCGGGGTGCGGCGGATGCTCGACGCGGCGACGCAGCGCAAGACGGTGTGGATTCCCTACGGCGCCTGAGCCCGCGCCCCTGCCATTCTTCCCTGCGCAAATATCCTGCGGGGGGAATGAACGCGTGCGTTCATGGGGGGGCGCACAGCCCCCCTTCGGCGCAAGGCACACGCGCCCCCGGCGACCCCTTGCGCGACTCAGCCGACAGGCGTAGAGCCGCAGGCGGGACACCCCTCCCCACCGAGGGGCTTTTTAGCTGGAAGGCTAACCATGCTCGACACGACGACCCCGGCAACGCGGCCGGCTGATCCGCGTTTCTCCTCTGGCCCCTGCGCCAAGATCCCCCAATTCTCGCTCGACATGCTCGCCGACGCGCCGCTCGGCCGCTCGCACCGGGCTGCGGTCGGCAAGGCCAAGCTCGCGCAGGCGATCGACCTGACGCGCGAGGTGCTGGGCGTGCCCGCCGACTACCGCATCGGCATCGTTCCAGGGTCCGACACCGGCGCGGTCGAGATGGCGATGTGGTCGCTGCTGGGCGCCCGCCCGGTCGAGATGCTGGCCTGGGAAAGCTTCGGCGAAGGCTGGGTGACCGACGCGGTCAAGCAGCTCAAGCTGGATGCGACGGTGAAGAAGGCTGACTACGGCCGGATCGTGGACCTGGCGACCGTCGATTTCGACAAGGACGTGGTCTTCACCTGGAACGGCACGACCTCGGGCGTGCGGGTGCCGAACGGCGACGCGATCCCCGCGGACCGCAAGGGCCTGACCATCTGCGACGCGACCAGCGCGGCCTTTGCGATGGACCTGCCCTGGGACAAGCTCGATGTGGTGACCTTCTCGTGGCAGAAGGTGCTGGGCGGCGAGGGCGCGCATGGCGTGCTGATCCTCGGCCCCCGCGCGGTCGAGCGGCTGGAAACCCACACCCCCGCCTGGCCGATGCCGAAGATCTTCCGCATGACCAAGGGCGGCAAGCTGATCGAGGGCATCTTCAAGGGCGAGACGATCAACACCCCCTCGATGCTGTGTGTCGAGGATTACATCGTCGCGCTGAACTGGGCGAAGTCCGTGGGCGGGCTCAAGGGCCTGATCGCGCGGTCGGATGCCAACGCCCGGACGGTCTGGGACTTCTGCGACGCCCGCGACTGGATCGCCAACCTCGCCGAGGACAAGGCCACGGCCTCGACCACCTCGGTCTGCCTGCGCTTTACCGACGACCGGATCAAGGACGGCGAGGCCTTCGCCAAGGCCGTCGCCAAGCGGCTTGAGAAGGAAGGCGTCGCCTATGACATCGGCGCCTACCGCGACGCGCCGGCGGGCCTGCGGATCTGGTGCGGCGCGACGGTCGAGCAGGCCGACGTGGCGGCGCTGATGCCGTGGATCGAATGGGCCTATCAGGCCGAGATCGCCGCGCAGGGCTGATGCGGCCGATGCGGGGGCGCTGCCCCCGCACCCCCGGGATATTTCAACAAGAAAGACGGGGTTGAGAGCGCCAGGCGCCCGGCCCCTCACAGGAGCACATGACATGGCACCCAAGGTTCTGGTTTCCGACGCGCTGAGCGAAACCGCCGTCCAGATCTTCCGCGATCGCGGGGTCGAGGTCGACTACATGCCCGACCTCGGCAAGGACAAGGAGAAGCTGGCCGAGATCATCGGCAACTACGACGGCCTCGCCATCCGCTCGGCCACCAAGGTCACCGAGAAGCTGCTGGAGAAGGCCACCCGCCTCAAGGTGATCGGCCGGGCCGGGATCGGCGTCGACAACGTCGACATCCCCGCAGCCTCGAAGAAGGGCGTGATCGTGATGAACACGCCGTTCGGCAACAGCGTCACCACCGCCGAGCACGCCATCGCGCTGATGTTCGCCGTCGCGCGCCAGCTGCCTGAGGCGTCGGTCTCGACCCATGCCGGGAAGTGGGAGAAGAACCGCTTCATGGGGGTCGAGCTCTTCAACAAGACGCTCGGCGTGATCGGCGCGGGCAACATCGGCGGGATCGTGATCGACCGCGCCCGCGGGCTGCACATGAAGGTGCTGGCCTATGACCCCTTCCTGTCGGACGAGCGCGCCCGCGAGATCGGCGCCACCAAGGTCGAGCTGGACGAGCTGCTGGCCAAGGCCGACTTCATCACCCTGCACGTGCCCTTGACCGACAAGACCCGCAACATCCTGTCGGCCGAGAACCTCGCGAAGACCAAGAAGGGCGTGCGCATCGTCAACGCCGCCCGCGGCGGGCTGATCGACGAGGCGGCGCTGTCCGAGCTGCTCAAGTCCGGCCATGTCGCCGGCGCCGCGCTCGACGTCTTTGCCACCGAGCCCGCGACCGACAGCCCGCTCTTCAACCTGCCGAACGTCGTGGTGACGCCGCACCTCGGCGCCTCGACCACCGAGGCGCAGGAGAACGTGGCCCTGCAGGTGGCCGAGCAGATGGCCGATTACCTGCTGACCGGGGCGGTCGCCAACGCGCTCAACATGCCCAGCGTCACGGCCGAGGAAGCCGCCGTCATGGGCCCGTGGATCAAGCTCGCCGGGCACTTGGGCACCTTTGTCGGGCAGATGACGGACGAGCCGATCAAGGCGATCAACATCCTCTATGACGGGGTCGCGGCGGGGATGAACCTCAACGCGCTCAACGCCGCGGTGATCGCGGGGGTCATGCGGGCGGTGAACCCCGACGCCAACATGGTGTCGGCCCCGGTCGTCGCGCGCGAGCGCGGCATCCAGATCGCCACCACGACGCAGGACAAGTCGGGCGTCTATGACGGCTACATCAAGGTCACGATGGTGTCGGACCGCGAGCGTGCCATCGCCGGGACGGTCTTCTCGGACGGCAAGCCGCGCTTCATCCAGATCCGCGGGATCAACGTCGATGCCGAGATCGGCGAGCACATGATGTACACCCGCAACCGCGACGTGCCCGGCGTGATCGGGACGCTCGGCACGACGCTGGGCGAGATGGGGGTGAACATGGCGAACTTCACCCTCGGCCGGGTGGCCGGCGGCGGGGACGCCATCGCCATCACCTATCTCGACGCGCCGCTGCGCGAGGACGTGCGCGAGGCCTTGCTGGCCACCGGCAAGTTCGAGATGGTGCGCCCGCTGCGCTTCGAGCTGTAAGGACCGGACGCGCAGCCCCCCGGCCGGCCCCTCGGCCGGGGATGGGCCACGGGGAGGCAAGCCCATGCGCGTCTATGCGATCGGTGATGTGCACGGCCACCTCGGCCTGCTTGAGGCGGCCCATGCCCGGATCCGCGACGACGGCGGGGCGGGGGCGCAGGTGGTCCACGTCGGCGACCTGCTCGACCGCGGCCCCGACTCGCGCGGCGTGGTCGAGTTCCTCATGGCCGGACAGGCCGCGGGCCGGGACTGGGTGGTGGTCAAGGGCAACCACGACCGCCAGCTGCCGCAGTTCCTGCGCGACCCGCGCTGGATCGACCCGTGCGCGAGCCTGCGCGAACCCTGGCTCGCCCGCGACACCGGCGCGGCCGAGACGTTGGCCTCCTATGGCATCCCCGAGGCCGAGCGCCGCGACCTCGACACCGTCCACGCCGAGGCGCTGCGCAAGGTGCCCGTGGCGCACGCGCGCTGGCTCGACGCCCTGCCCGGCTGGCACCTGACGCCGCTTGCGCTCTTCGTCCATGCCGGCATCCGCCCCGGCATCGATCTGCGCGAGCAGACCGAGGACGACCTGACCTGGCTGCGCCGCCCGTTCCACGACGACCCGCGCGATCACGGGGTGCTGGTGGTGCACGGCCACACCCCCGTCCGCCGCGCGACCCATTACGGCAACCGCGTCAACATCGACACGGGCGCCGCCTATGGCGGGGCGCTGACCGCGATCCGCATCGACGCGGATGGCGTGTGGGTGCTGGACGACGCCGGGCCGCGCCGTCTCACCCCCGGCGCCACGGACCGGGAATGACGCCGCGCCGGACGGCGCTGGCGCTGGCGGTGATCCTCGCCGGGACGGCGCTGACGCTGACCCTGATGGGGCGGCCGCTGATCTGCACCTGCGGCTGGGTCGAGCTCTGGCACGGCGCCACCGACGACTCGGGCAACTCGCAGCACCTGATCGACTGGTACACGCCCAGCCATGTGCTGCACGGGTTGATCTTCTACGCCGTCCTCGCGCGGCTCGCGCCGCGCTGGACCCTTGGCGCCCGCCTGACCGCCGCCACGCTCATCGAGGCCGCGTGGGAGCTGGCCGAGAACTCACCCGCGATCATCGACCGCTACCGCGCCGCCACCATCGCGCTGGGGTACGAGGGCGACGCGGTGGTGAACTCTCTCGCCGACATCGGCGCGATGTGGCTGGGCTTTGCCCTCGCCCGGGTGCTGCCGGTGTGGGCGAGCGTGGCGCTGTTCCTGACCGCCGAGGCGGTGACGGTCGCGCTGATCCGCGACGGGCTGATCCTCAACGTGCTGATGCTGCTCTGGCCGCTCGAGGCGGTGCGGGCCTGGCAGGCCGGCGGCTGAGTCGCGGGGCGGTCGTGGCCGGTCACGGCGACCTCACGCGCCGGTCACAGAATGACGGATTTGAGACATCTGGCTGCCCGACAATGCGGCAGGGCGATTTACTCGCGCGGGGCATGGCGTTACAAGAAGGGGCACCACACAAGGGCGGGGAGCAGTAATGCGGACCGCAAAATACAACATCGGCCAGGTCGTCCGGCACCGCGAACACCCGTTCCGGGGGGTCGTGTTCGACGTGGACCCGCAATTCTCGAACACCGAGGAATGGTACCAGTCCATTCCCGAGGACTGCCGGCCGACCAAGGACCAGCCCTATTACCACCTCTACGCCGAGACCGAGGCGACCTATTATGTCGCTTACGTGTCCGAGCAGAACCTCGTCCCCGATCCCTCGGGCGAGCCGCTCGAGCACCCCGAGTTGACCGCCCGCTTCGGCGAATTCTCGGACGGCCGCTATCCGCTGCAGCACGGGCTGAACTGAGCCCCGGATGCTCGACCCCGAACTGCTCATCGCGCTGGTCGCGGCGGCGGTCGGCGCCGGTTTCGTGGATTCCATCGCCGGGGGCGGCGGGCTGATCACCGTGCCGGTGCTGATGCTGGCCGGGCTGTCGCCCGAGCAGGCGCTGGCCACCAACAAGGTGCAGGGCAGCTTCGGGGCGGCGACCGCGGCGGTCAGCTATGCGCGCTCGGGCCTCGTCGACCTGCGGGCGCAACTGCCGGCGGCGGCGCTGGCCTTTGCCGCCGGGGTGGCGGGCGCGCTGCTCGTCTCGGCGCTGCCGACGCAGGCGCTGCGGGTGGTGCTGCCGGTGGTGCTGATCGGCATCGCGCTGTTCTTCGCGCTGAAGCCCGGCCTTGGCGATCTCGACCGTGCCGCGCGGCTGACGCCCGCGGTCTTCGGGCTGACGGTGGTGCCGGCGGTGGGGTTCTACGACGGGCTGATCGGGCCCGGCGCGGGCGCCTTCTACATGATGGGGTTCGTGACGCTCGCGGGCTACGGCATCCTCAAGGCTACGGCGCACACGAAGCTGTTGAACTTCGCCTCGAACATCGGCGGGCTGACGGCCTTTGCGCTCACCGGGCACCCGCTCTGGATCGTCGGGCTGGCGATGGGCGCGGGGCAGATGCTGGGCGCGCTGATCGGCGCCCGGCTGGCGCTGCGCGTGGGCGCGCGGGTGATCAAGCCGCTGCTGGTCGTCACCTCGACGGCGCTGGCCCTGCGGCTTTTGTGGCAGATGCTCTAGGCGTCAGTTCAGCGGCCCCGCGAACCCTTCGGCCAGCCGCCGCTCTGCCACCTCGAGCCCGCGCCAGTTGGTCAGCGGGTCGCCGAGCAGCTTGCCCGCCACCGGATGGCCGGCGTCGAGCAGCCCGTGGCGCACCAGCAGCGCGGTGATCGCGGCCTCGGACGCGCGGGTGGCGCCGTCGGCGATCTTGAGCGCGATGCCCATGCCCCGCTCGGGCGCGATGGCCACAAACACTGCCTCGGCGCCGGTCTTGACCGCGACCCGGCCGCCCATCGCCCGCATGAGCAGCGTGCAGGCCCGCCCCTCGCCCGCCACCAGCTCGGGGTGGGCGGTCATCGCCGCGGTCAGGCGCGCCATCGCCCGGCCCCGCGCATCCGCGCCGGGATCGGCAAACGTCGCCATCGCGCGGGCCAGCCCCGCGACCGAGGTGGCGAAGTTCGGCGCCGAGCAGCCGTCGATGCCGTAGCCGGGCGAGGGCTCGCCCGTCACCTCCTCAAACGCCGCGCGCACCGCCTGCTGCAGCGGGTGGTCGGGCTCGTGATACTCGGGCCCCGCCTTGGCGTGCCGGGTCCAGGTCAGGAAGCCCGCGTGCTTGCCCGAGCAGTTGTTGTGAAGCTGGCACGGCGCCTCGTCGGCGCAGGTCAGGCGGCGGTTCTCGGCCGGGTCGTTGGGCATGTGCGCGCCGCAGCGCAGGTCGCGCTCGGCCAGGCCCAGCCCGCCCAGCCACGCGCCCACCCGGCTGGTGTGGATCGCCGCACCCTGGTGGCTGGCGCAGGCGAGCGCCAGCTGCTCGGGCCCAAGCCCCGCCGCGTCGGTCGCGCCGCTCTCGATCAGCGGCAGCGCCTGGATCATCTTGCACGACGAGCGCGGAAAGATCACCGCCGCCGGGTCGCCCCAGCTTTCGACCAGTCCGCCGCGGTCCCAGACGACGACGTGACCGCGGTGGACGCTCTCGGGCATCCCGCCGCGCCAGATTTCCACCAGATCGACCGGACCCATCGCTCCGCCCCCTTTGACAAATGCGCGATTTCCAACCGGGGGGGTTTTGCCGCCGGCGGCTTTCCGGTTAATTGACGCCATATCCGGTCGCAAGACCATCCGACCCGTGATAACCCGGCCCCGAGACCGGGACAGCAGGAGGCCACGAGCATGACGACATCCCTTACCCGCATCGGACTTGTCGCCGCCTTTGCGACGGCGCTGGTGTCGCCGGCGCTGGCGGCCGAACCCAAGGTGCTGGGCAGCGAGGGCGCCTGGACCGCGTTCGGCGGCGATCAGCCCAAGGAGTGCTGGGCCGTCTCGCCGCCAAAGTCCACCGTCAACACCGACGCCGAGGGCAAGCCGCGCGAGGTGACCCGCAGCGACATCCGCCTGTACGTCGCCTATCGTCCCGGCCAGAACGGCGAGGTGTCGTTCCAGGGCGGCTATCCCTTCGCCCCGGATTCGACCGTCGACGTCGAGATCGGCTCGAACAAGTTCAAGCTGTTCACCGACGGCGAGAACGCCTGGACCGGCTCGCCGGACGAGGATGCCAAGCTGATCTCGGCGCTCCGCGCGGGGTCCGAGGCGGTGGTCAAGGGCCGCTCGTCGCGGGGCACCCGGACGACCGACACCTTCTCGCTTGCCGGCATCACCGCGATGACCAACAAGGCGCGCGACACCTGCAAGTAATCGCCGCTGCCGCCTGACCGGTGGTTGTGCTACGCTCGGGGCCGCCCCATCTCGGGGCGGCCCCGATGTTTTGACCCGCCCTTGCCGATACGGACCCGCCGATGACCCCCGCCCCCACCCTTTCCGCCGCGCCGATCACCCAGGACGTGCTGACGATCCCGCGCAAGCTGCCCGAGGGCGGCCGCGTGAACCTGGTCGGGCTGACGCGCGAGCAGCTGCGCGAGGCGCTGATCGAGGCCGGCACGCCCGAGCGGCAGGCGCGGATGCGCGTGGGCCAGATCTGGCAGTGGGTCTATCACTGGGGGGTGCGCGACTTTGCGCAGATGACCAACCTCGCCAAGGACTACCGCGCCTTCCTCGCCGAGCGGTTCGAGATCGCACTGCCCGAGGTCGTGACCCGGCAGGTGTCGGACGACGGCACGCGCAAGTACCTGCTGCGGATCGCCGGCGGGCACGAGGTCGAGACGGTCTACATCCCCGAGGAAGGGCGCGGGACGCTGTGCGTGAGCTCGCAGGTGGGCTGCACGCTTACCTGTTCCTTCTGCCACACCGGCACGCAGAAGCTGGTGCGCAACCTGACCGCGGGTGAGATCGTGGGCCAGCTCATGGTCGCCCGCGACGATCTGGGCGAGTGGCCCGAGCCCGGCGCGCCGAAGGACGAGACGCGGCTGGTGTCGAACCTCGTGCTGATGGGCATGGGCGAGCCGCTCTACAACTTCGACAACGTGCGCGACGCGATGCGGGTGGTGATGGACGGCGAGGGGCTGAGCCTGTCGCGCCGGCGGATCACGCTCTCGACCTCGGGCGTGGTGCCCGAGATCGCGCGCACGGCCGAAGAGATCGGCTGCCAGCTCGCCGTCAGCTTCCACGCCACCACCGACGCGGTGCGCGACCGGCTGGTGCCGATCAACAAGCGCTGGAACATCGACGAGCTGCTGGGCGCGCTGCGCGACTATCCGCGGCTCTCGAACAGCGAGCGGATCACGTTTGAATATGTGATGCTCGACGGGGTCAACGACAGCGACGACGACGCCCGCCGCCTGATCCGGCTGATCCGCGGCATCCCGGCGAAGATCAACCTGATCCCGTTCAACGAATGGCCCGGCGCGCCCTATCGCCGCTCGTCGTGGGACCGGATCGAGGCCTTCGCCGACATCATCTACAAGGCCGGCTACGCCTCGCCGATCCGCACCCCGCGGGGCGAGGACATCATGGCGGCCTGCGGGCAGCTTAAATCCGCGACCGAGCGGGGGCGCAAGTCGGCGGCGCAGGTGGCGGCCGAGGCGGGTCTCTAGGGCGCGAGAGGGCGTCGGGCGCCGAATGAGCGGGTCCACCGGACCGGGGGCTTCGCGCCCCCCCCAGCACTCGGCCAAGGGCCGAGGGCGTTCGGCGGGATATTCAAGTCCAGCCCGAGGACAGCGCGTCAGCCGGACTTCGGACGCTGGCGGTCCTTGTGCTTGGCGAGCGCGCCGGTCGGGCGCTTGTTCGACTTGTCCTTGTAGGGGTTCTTCTCGCCCTGGTCGCGGAAGGTCAGCCGGATCGGCGTGCCGGGCAGGTCGAAATCCTGCCGCAGCCCGTTCACGAGATAGCGCCGGTAGCTTTCCGGGATCTGGTCGGTGTGCGTCGCCATCACCACGAAGCCCGGCGGCCGGGCCTTCACCTGCGTCATGTAGCGCAGCCGGATGCGGCGCCCGCCGGGCGCGGGCGGCGGGTGCGCCTCGGTCATCGCGGTCAGCCACTGGTTCAGCCGCGCCGTGCCCACGCGCCGGTTCCAGACCTCATGCGCCTTGACCACCGCGTTGTGCAGCCGGTCGAGCCCCTTGCCGGTCCGAGCCGAGACGGTCACCAGCGGCGCGCCCTTGAGCTGCGGCAGAAGCCGCTCGAACGCCTCGCGCAGCTCGTTGAGCTTGTGCGGCTTGTCCTCCTCGAGGTCCCACTTGTTGGCCGCCACGACCACCGCGCGGCCCTCGGTCTCGGCGAAATCCGCGATCCGCAGGTCCTGCTGCTCGAAGGGGATCGCCACGTCCAGCAGCACCACCACGACCTCGGCGAAGCGCACCGCGCGCAGCCCGTCAGCCACGGAAAGCTTTTCCACCTTGTCCGAGATGCGCGCCTTCTTCCGCATCCCGGCGGTGTCGAAGATCCGCACCGGGGTGCCCATGAAGTCGGCCCGGACCGAGATCGAATCGCGGGTGATGCCTGCCTCGGGGCCGGTCAGCAGCCGGTCCTCGCCGATGATCTTGTTGATCAGCGTCGACTTGCCCGCATTGGGGCGGCCGATCACCGCGATCTGCAGCGGGCGCGCCTCGGACGGGTGCCAGTCCTCGGCGCCCTCGCCAGATTCCGCCTGCGCTTCGGTGAGCGTCACATCGGTCACGGGCGCGATCGGGGCCGGACGCTCGGCCTCGACCTGGTCGGCCAGCGGTTGCAGCGCCCGGTAGAGGTCCTCGAGCCCCTCGCCGTGCTCGGCCGAGATGCGGATCGGCTCGCCCAGGCCAAGGCTCCAGCCCTCGGCGGCACCGGATTCGCCCGCGCGGCCCTCGGCCTTGTTGGCGGCGAGCAGCACGTGCTTCGCGCGACGGCGCAGGATATCGGCGAAATATTCGTCGGCGGCGGTGACGCCGGCTCGGGCGTCGATCACGAACAGGCAGATGTCGGCCTCGTCCACCGCCCGCTCGGTCAGGCGGCGCATCCGGCCCTGCAGGCTGTCGTCCTCGACCATCTCGAGACCGGCCGAATCGATCACCACGAAGCGCAGGTCGCCCAGCCGCGCGTCGCCCTCGCGCAGGTCGCGGGTGACGCCGGGCTGGTCATCGACCAGCGCCAGCCGCTTGCCGACGAGGCGGTTGAACAGCGTGGACTTGCCCACGTTCGGGCGCCCAACGATGGCGAGGGTGAAGCTCATCGGTAGGCGTGCAGGTTGCCGTCGCGGCCCGCGACGTAGAGCGTTCCGCCCGAGACGACCGGCGCGGTCGCGGCCCCGCCGGGGATCGCCGCCTGCCCGACCTCGGCCCCCGAGGCGGGGTCGAAGACCCTGAGCACCCCGTCCGACGAGGCGACGAACAGCCGCCCGCCCGCCAGCACCGGGCCGTAGTGGGCCACGATGTCGTCCTGCTTGCGGACCCTGAGCGTGGTGTAGAGCGGCAGCTTGGTCGCGTAGATGCGCCCGCCGGTCGCGGCGTCGAGGCGGACGAGCTGGGCCTGGTCGTTGACCGCGAAGACCGAACCGCCGGCCAGCAGGACAGGGCTGTTGGCGCCGTCCTTCTCGCTCCACAGCTCGGCGCCGGTGGTGCGGTCGAAGGCGTTGATGCGGCCCGAGGACGACCCGGCGAGCACGACGTTCCCGGCGATCACCGGGTCGCCGGTCAGGTCGCGGATGAAGGCGATGGCGCGGCCGCGGCGGGTGCCGGCGACGTGCCCGCTCCACCTCTCGAGGCCGGTGGCGGTGTCCACGGCCAGAAGCTGGCCCGAGGCGAAGGGGAAGACGACCAGATCGCCGTCGACCGCCGGGGCCGAGACGCCGGTCACCCCGGACGGCCCGGCGATCCCCGAGACGGTCCACAGCACCTTGCCGTCGGCGGCACGGACCGCCCAGCCGGTGGCGTTGCGGGCGACGACATAGACGGTGCCGTTCTGCACCGTGGGGGCACCGCCGACCGGCGCCTCGACCCGCTGGCGCCAGATCACCGCGCCCGAGGCCGCGTCGAGCGCGACGAGTTCGCCGAAGCCGGTGGTGAGATAGACCCGCCCGCCCTCATAGGCGATGCCGCCGCCCGAGGCGCTGTCGGGGTTCTCGCCCGGGGGCGTCACGTCCGCGGTCCAGGCGGTGCCGCCCGACAGCGCCGTGGCGGTCACCCGCGCGCGGCTGTCCATCGTGAAGATGCGGCCGCCCGCCACCACCGGGTCGGCGGTGATCCGGTGGCGCTTGCCCGCGGGCTGGCCGATCGGCGCCGAGAACACCCGCGTGGTGCCCGCGCCAAGGGTCGCGTGCGGGATCAGATGCGCGGGGTTCGCGCCGCGCGTGGTCCATTCGACCGAGCGCGGGGCGGGCAGGCGCAGCGCGGTGGTGGTGACCGCGCCCCCCTCGACCACCGCCGGACCTTCGGGCGAGACGACCGCCCGCGGGTCGAGCCGCGTGCCGGTCAGCACCACCTCACGCTCGGCGCAGGCCCCGAGCGCGGTCACGGCCGCGGTCAGGGCGATCAGGGGCAGCTTCGCGATCGGTCGTCTGGACATCGGGCGCTCCGGCGTGGGACGGGCTGAGGGGGTCAGTTGGCGGGGGCGCCCGGGGTCACGACCTCGGCGGCGCGGGTCGGATCGGGGGCGGTCTGGGTGGCAGGCTCGGGTTCGGGATCGACGCCGAGGGTGATGAGCAGCTCGGCCAGCCGCCGGCGCTGGCCCTGCCCCAGCCCGTCGCGCTGCTGGATCTGGCGCACCAGCGTCACCGCGTCCTGGTCGCGCCCGGCGCTGACCAGTGCCAGCGCCTTGAGCTCGAGCGCGATCAGCTCGAACGGGGCGCCGGGGGTCGAGAGCTTGCCCAGCACGGTGTCGCGGGCCGAGGCCTCCATCGCCGGACCTTGGGCGAGGACCGAGCGCAGCGCGGCGAGGTCGGCCATCACCTTGTCGCCGGCGTTGCCTGCGGCGGTGGCGGCGGCGTCGTAGCGCTGGGTCGCCTCGGCGAGCTGCCCGGCCTCGGCCAGCAGGTTCGCGGCCATCAGGTCGCGCAGCGCCGCCTGGCTCGGCTGCGGGGCGGGAACGGCGGCGACGGCCGCGGCGCGGGCGGCGGCGTCGCCCTGGGTCGCCTCGGCCGCGAGCAGCGCGTCACCGAAGGCCTGAGCAGTGCGGGCGGCGCGGGCGTTGGACCACTCGCGCCAGGCGGCGGCCCCGACCAGCACCAGGATGGCGAGGACGGCGATCCAGCCATAGCGCCGCAGTGCCAGGAACAGGCGGTCGCGGCGCAGATCCTCGGTCACCTCGTCGATGAAGCTGTCGTTCTGGTTGGCCATGTCGTCCCGCCGGTCCCTCGTTTCCCGCTCTTCTATACGCGCGCGGGGCGGATTGCCAACGGCTGCGCGGGAACCCGCCCCACGCCCGCCGCGTTGCCCACGCAAGCCCGGCGCCACCTTGTGCGCGCCGACGCCGAGACCACCGAAATCCTTGGAAAGGAACGCAATATGGCCTTCACCCTGCCCGACCTCCCCTATGCCCACGACGCGCTGGCCGCCGGCGGGATGTCCAAGGAGACGCTCGAGTATCACCACGACAAGCACCACAAGGCCTATGTGGACAAGCTCAACGAGCTGATCGCCGGCACCGAGTGGGAGGGCAAGACGCTCGAAGAGATCGTCAAGGGCACCTATCAGGAGGGTGCGGTTGCCCAGAACGGCATCTTCAACAACGCCAGCCAGCATTGGAACCACACCCAGTTCTGGGAAATGATGGCGCCGAAGGTTCCGGCGATGCCGTCCGAGCTGGAAGCCGCGATCAAGGACAGCTTCGGCTCGGTCGACGACTTCAAGAAGAAGTTCACCGAGGCCGGCGTCGGCCAGTTCGGCTCGGGCTGGGCGTGGCTGGTCAAGAAGGCCGATGGCGGGCTCGAGATCACCAAGACCGAGAACGGCGTGAACCCGCTCGCCAAGGGCCAGACCGCGCTGCTCGGCTGTGACGTGTGGGAACATTCCTACTACATCGACTTCCGCAACGCGCGGCCGAAGTACCTCGAGAACTTCCTCGCCAATCTGGTGAACTGGGAAAACGTCGCCTCGCGGATGTGATCTGCGGCGGTTGAATGCGAGAGGGCCCGCAGCGATGCGGGCCCTTTTCGTTGCGCGGTTGGTGGCGCGAGACCCCCGGGGTATTCCGCCAGCCAGACGCGCTCAGCGGGGCGCGAGGCCGGTGCCGGGGGCGGCGGCGCGCGCAAGCACCTCGGCGAGGTAGTCACGGATCGACCGGAAGGCGATGACCCGCCAGCCGTCGCCGTGCCGCCAAAGGGCGCAGGCGACCTGGGCCGCGCGGGTGCGGCGCACCCCGTCCGCGGGCAGCGCGGACAGGTCGGCGGGGGTCAGCTTCGTCAGCACCTCGGCGGCCCGGGGGCCGGACAGGTCAAAGACGCAGCGCATGGCGCTGACATCCTCGACCAGCGCGGCTTCGGTCGAGAGCGCGTCGCGCAGCGCGGCGAGGGTCGCGGCCGTCTCGGTCGCGGGCAGGATAAGCAGCAGCTCATCCGGCGCCATCCAGCCGAGCCAGCGCGCCCCGTCGGTGGTGAAGCGCGTGGTGGCGGGCACCGCGAGCCCCGCCGCCTCGGCCAGCGCATCGCCCGCCCGGGTCAGGTCGGCGCGGATCAGGATCATCCCCAGCCCGCGGATCTCGGTGATCGCCGCCAGCGGCCCCGTGCCCGGCTGCCCCGTGCCCGTGACGTCGCTGCCCGTATCTCTGCCCCTCTCAGCCATTCGCCCGCGTCCCTTCCTTGTCGTAGAACACCGGATCGACGATCCGCGCCCGGTAGGTCGCGCCCGGCACCTCGAAGGCCAGCACCTCGCCCATCCGCTCAGGCCCGCGCTGCACCAGCCCCATCGCGATCGGCCGGCCCAGCGTCGGCGAGGCGTAGCTCGACGTCACCCGCCCTTGCGTGTTGCGCTGGCCGTTGGCGTTCACGCCGTCGGCCACCGCATAGGCGCCGTCCGGCAGCACCCGCCCGTCGAGGCTTTCCAGCCCGACCAGCTTCCAGCGCTCGGGCGAGGCCATGAACGACCGCTCCTGCGCGCGCTTGCCGATGAAGTCGGGCTTCTTCTTCGAGATCGCCCAGCCGAGGTTCAGGTCCTGCGGGATCACCGTGCCGTCGGTCTCGTCCCCGATCATGATGAAGCCCTTTTCGGCCCGCATGACGTGCATCGCCTCGGTGCCGTAGGGCGTGATCCCGTAGGGCGCGCCGGCGGCGTGGATCGCCTCCCACAGGGCCAGGCCGCGGTCGGCGGGGGTGGCGATCTCGAAGGACAATTCGCCCGAGAAGCTGATCCGGTAGATGCGGACCGGATGTCCGGCCAGCGTGCCCTCGGCCCAGCCCATGAAGGGCAGCGCCGCCTCGGACACGTCCATGCCGCCCAGCGCCTCCAGCACCGCGCGGGCCTTGGGGCCGACCACGGCGATCTGGGCCGACTGCTCGGCGAGGTTGGCGGTGTGCACCTGCCAGTCCCACCACTCGCACTGCAGCCAGTCCTCCATATGCGCGTGGATGCGCTCGGCCCCGCCGGTGGTGGTGTGGCAGAGCCAGGCGTCCTCGGAGAGCCGCGCGGCCACGCCGTCGTCGATCAGGAAGCCGTTTTCCGAACAGATCAGCCCGTAGCGGCATTTGCCGACCGGCAGGGACGACATCATGCCGGTGTAGATCATGTCGAGGAAGCGCCCGGCATCCGGCCCCTTGACGAGGATCTTGCCCAGCGTCGAGGCGTCGAGCGTGCCGACCCCGCCCCGCACCGCGCCGATCTCGCGCGCGACGGCGGTTTCGCGGGTCTCGCCCGCGCGGGGGTAGCAATAGGGGCGGCGCCAGAGGCCGACCGGCTCGAAATCCGCGCCGTGCGCCTCGTGCCAGCCGTGCATCGGCGTCTTGCGCAGCGGCTGGAAGGCCGCGCCGCGCGCCTCGGCGGCGATGGTGCCGAGGGTGAGCGGCGTGTAGGGCGGACGGAAGGTCGTCGTGCCGGTCGCCGCGATGGGCTGGCCCAGCGTGTCCGACAGCACGGCGAGGCCGTTGATGTTGCTGACCTTCCCCTGGTCCGTCGCCATCCCCAGCGTGGTGTAGCGTTTGGCGTGCTCGACGCTCGCATAGCCCTCGCGCCCGGCGAGTTCGACGTCCGACACCTTCACGTCGTTCTGGAAATCGAGCCACATTTTGAAGCGCGCCTTGGCTGGGACGCGGGCGGGCATGACCCAGACCGGCAGGATCGGCGCCTCGTCCGGCGCCCCGGTCAGCTCGGCCAGCCGCAGGTCGCCCGCCGCCGCGCCGGCGGCCAGCACGTTGCCGCGCCCGTCGGCGCCCGTGGGCGGCTGCGCGGGGTCGGGGGCGAACATCGCGCGGGCCTCGTCCCAGACCAGCTTGCCGCCGCAGTGGCTCCACAGATGGACCACAGGCGACCAGCCGCCGGACATGGCGATCACGTCGCAATCGACGGTGCCGAGCGGGTCGCCCACGCCGTCCTGCGCGCACCAGCGCAGCCCATCGACGCCCATCCGGCCGAGCACCTTGGCCACCGCCGCCCCCGTCTCGACCCGCACCCCGCGGGCGCGGACGGCCTGCGGCAGCGCGCCCTGGGCCTGCGCCCGCGCGTCGAGCACCACCGGCACCTCGAGCCCGGCGTCGAGCGCCGCGAGCGCGGTGCGATAGGCGTCGTCGTTGTTGGTGACGACCGCGATCCGCCGCCCCGGCGCCACCGCGTAGTCGGTGATGTAGTCGCGCACCGCGCTGGCCAGCATCACCCCCGGCACGTCATTGCCGGCAAAGCTCAGCGGCCGTTCCAGCGCCCCGGTGGCGGTGATGACCCGCCCGGCGCGGATGCGCCACAGCCGCTGGCGCGGCAGGCCGCTGTCGGGTGCGTGGTCGGCCAGCGCCTCGCGGGCGAGCAGATAGCCGTGATCGTAAAGCCCCGTGGCCATGGTGTTGCGGCGCAGGGTGACGTTCGGCATCGCCCGCAGCGCGGCCAGCGCCGCCTCGACGCGGGCCTGCCCGTCGGGGTGATCGACCGGCGTGCGCCCGCCCCAGTGCGGCGACTGTTCCAGCACGATGACCCGCCCGCCGCCCGCCGCGACGCGCTGCGCGGCGGCCAGCCCGGCGATGCCGCCGCCCACCACGACGACCTCGGCATGGGCATAGGCCTGTTCGTAGCGGTCGGGGTCGGGATGCTCGGGCGCCCGCCCGAGGCCGGCGGCGCGGCGGATCACCGGCTCGAACAGCCGCTTCCACGCCGCCCGCGGGTGGATGAAGGTCTTGTAGTAGAACCCGGCCGGGAAGAACCGCCACAGCCGGTCGTTGATCGCGCCGATGTCGCGGTCAAGGCTCGGCCAGGCGTTCTGGCTGACCGCCACCATCCCCGCCTCGAGCGGGGTGGTGGTGGCGCGCTGGTTCGGCTCGAACCGCGGGCCGGTGCCGAGGCCGAAGAGCGCGTTCGGCTCTTCCGCGCCCGAGGCGAGCGGGCCGCGCGGGCGGTGATACTTGAAGCTGCGCCCCATGATCAGCTGGCCGCTGCCGAGCAGCGCCGAGGCGAGCGTGTCGCCGGCAAAGCCCGCGCGCTCGCGGCCCTCGAAACGGAACGGGCGCGGCGCGCTGCGGTCGATCAGGCGGCCGCCCTGCGGCAGGCGGAAGGGGGGATGGCGGCGGGTCATGGCGCTTGGGTCCGGCTGGATCGGGTCTGCTGGGATCGGGTGGGTCGGGCGGCGGCGGCGCCCTTGGGCGGCAGCGTGCCGACATGGGACAGCGCCATCGCCAGCAGCGTGGCGCGGGTGTCGTCGGACGCGGCCGCGGTGTCGAGGAACACATAGCCGCGCATCCGCCGCCCGCCGTGGATCATCGGCGTCACGGCGGGAAGGGTCAGGGCGTCCGCCTCGGCCGCGGGACCGACACGCAGCATCAGCCGCCCTTCGCGCACCCCGGCGAGCATGTGGCCGTGCCGCATGAGGCAGAGCCCGCCGAACATCGGCCGCTCGCTCAGCCCATCCGCGCCGGTCAAGCCTGCGCCGGCCAGCTCGGCCCGCAGCCGGTCCTCGGCCTGGGGATCGCGGGTCATGGCAGGGCGTCCCGGGCGGGCGTGGGGTTCGCGGCGTAGTCGTCGCCGACCCGGCCGGCCGGCGCCGCCTCGACCCGGTCGGGCGGGGTCCAGCCGGGGCGGGCGGCGCGGATCGCGGCCACGAGGTCGTCCGGCGGGGCCTTCGACTGCGCCGGGTAGGTGCCGAACACCTGCAAGGTGACGCTGTCGCGGGCGGCGAGGAACCACTTGCCGCAGCCGTAGGCGTGGCGCCAGCGCTCGAACAGCACGCCGCGGGGGTTCTGGCGGGCGAAGAGGTAGCCCTCGAACTCGGCGTCGGTCGAGCCAGGGCCGTGCCGCGTCAGATGAGCCTCGCCGCCGGGGGCGAGCTCGGTCTCTTCGGCGGCGACGCCGCAATAGGGGCAGGTCAGGGTCAGCATCGGACGCTTCCACGGCAAGCACCCCACGCGCCGGCGGGCGCGCAGGGGGAACGGGACGGACGGAAAGGGGCGGGCGGGATCAGCCCGGCGTGGGCCGGTGCGGTCAGCCCCCGCGCGGCGCGGGCCGACGCGAGCCGCTGCGCGGCGCGGGCGGCGCCGGCATCAGGGCCGGACGGGCACCGTGGCCGAGCCGGCAGGCGCCTGGGCGCCGACCGGGGCGCCGGGCTGCGGGCCAGAGCCGGTGACGCCGGAGGGCTCGCCCGGCGCGCCGGTGGCGGCGGGGCTGGACGGCGTCGGCGGGGGCGGCTCGATGTCGGCACCCGACGTGAAGAACCAGACCGCGGCCAGGATGACGACGGCCGCGCCGATGACCAGCGGCCAGACGGCGGCACCGCGGCGCGGGGCGGGAGGGGTGGAGCGGGGATCGGCCATGACGCTACCTCGAGGCTGGACGCGTGGCGGCCCGAAGCGGGGCGCCCGTCACGAGAGTGCCGCGCGACCAGGGCGGCGGCCTTGACTTCGGTCAGCCGCGGCCAACCGCAGGCGCAGGCCCAAGGGCGCGGCGTCCGGCCCCCGCGCCGCAGCGCGAGGGCCGGGGCAGGCTCAGTTGGTCGCCGGAGCGGTCGTGGTGGTCGTGGTGGTCGAGCTGGTGGTCTCGGCAGTGCCGCCAGCCGGGGCAGCCGGGGCAGCCGGGGCCGCAGGCGCGGTGGCCGCGGGGGCCTCGACGGTGACGTTGGTGCCGCCGGCCGGCGCGCCGCCGGCGTTGAGGTACCACACGATCGCCGCGACCGCGACGATGACGGCGCCGATGAGGAACCACAGGCCCGAGTTCGATTCGTTGTTGGTGGCCATGTCAGGCCCTCCGTGCTGGTGAATATGCCAGCCGGATGCCGCCAGTCCGTGGATTTTGCAAGCGGCATCAATGCGCCACCCCCGCCGCCACGCTCTCGTCGATGAACCGTCCCTCGGCGAAGCGTTCCAGCCCGAAAGGCGCGGTGAGCGGCCCCGGCGTCCCCTTCGCCACCAGCTCGGCCATCGCCCAGCCCGAGCCGGGGATCGCCTTGAACCCGCCGGTGCCCCAGCCGCAGTTGACGTAGATCCCCTCGACCGGGGTGCGCGACAGGATCGGCGAGCGGTCGCCGGTCATGTCAACGATCCCGCCCCACTGCCGCAGCATCTTGAGGCGCGAGAGCATCGGGAAGGTCTCGATCAGCGCCCGCACCGTCTCCTCGACATGGTGCCACGAGCCGCGCTGGGTGTAGTTCACGAACCCGTCCGTGCCGCCGCCGATCACCATCTCGCCCTTGTCGGACTGCGACAGATAGCCGTGCACCGTGTTGGCCATCACCACCACGTCGAGGCAGGGCTTGATCGGTTCGCTGACCAGCGCCTGCAGCGCGATCGATTCGATCGGCAGGCGGAACCCGGCCATGCCGGCCAGCACCGAGGAATGGCCCGCGACCACCATGGCGAGGCTGTCGCACTCGATCCGCCCCTTGGCCGTCTCGACCGCGCGGACCCGGCCGCCGGCGGTGTCCACCCCGGTCACGGCGCAGTTCTGGATGATGTGCATCCCCATGTCGCTGCAGGCCCGGGCATAGCCCCAGGCGACCGCGTCGTGGCGCGCGGTGCCGCCACGCTCCTGGTAGAGCCCGCCCAAGACCGGATAGCGCGGGCCGCCGATCTCGATGATCGGCACCAGCCGCTTGAGCTCGGCCGGGTCGATCCAGCGCGTCGCCACGCCCTGCAGGTGGTTGGCGTTCACCGTCCGGCGGTAGCCGCGCACCTCGTGTTCGGTCTGCGCCAGCATGATCAGCCCGCGCGGGCTGAACATGACGTTGTAGTTCAGGTCCTGGCTCAGCGTCTCGTAGAGCTTCAGCGCCTTGTCATAGATCGCCGCCGACGGGTCCTGCAGGTAGTTCGAGCGGATGATCGTGGTGTTGCGGCCGGTGTTGCCGCCGCCGAGCCAGCCCTTCTCGATCACCGCGACATCGGTGATGCCGTGGTTCTTGCCGAGGTAATAGGCGGTGGCGAGCCCGTGCCCGCCAGCGCCGACGATCACCACCTTGTAGCGCTTGCGCGGCGCGGGCGAGGCCCAGGCCCGGCCCCACCCCTGGTGCAGCCCCATCGCCTGCCGGGCGATGGCAAAGACCGAATAGCGCCCCGAGCGTGCGGGGGCGGCGGGCGAAAGCTGGGGGCGGGCGTCGGCCATCGGCAAAGCCTGTGCTGCAAATCGGGACTTCGCCCTCAGACTGGCGCCGGGGGTGCCGCGCGGCAAGGCGCTTTGCGACGGGGCAATGGAACGGTTGCGACATTGCGCCCGCGCCGCGCAGGGGGCATCAGCTTGCGGGGCGGCCGCCATCTGTGGTCCGCTCAGCCCCGAGGCTCAGAAAGGATTCGCCATGACCGCCCCCGTCCTCGTCGCGCTCGACCCCTCGGACATCGAGGCGCAGGCCCATATCCTCGCCGCAGCCCAGGCCGAGGCCGCCGCCCGCGGCGCGGGTCTGGCCCTGATCCTCGTGGTCGAGGGGATGCGCCACGCCGCCCACGGCCCCGCCCATGCCGAACTGCGCCAGAGCCTGATGCAGGAGGCCGCCAACCGCGCCGACGCCTGGGCCCAGGGCGTCGTCGGCGGCCCGGTCGAGACGCACGTGGCCTATGGCGACGCCGACGAACAGATCCTCGCCGCGGCGGAGCGGCTGGGCGCCTCGGCCATCGTCATGGGCGAGCGCCGCGAACGCGCCATCGACCGGGTGCTCGGCTCGGTCGCGCAGGCGGTGAGCGCCCGGGCCGGCGTGCCGGTGGTGCTGGTCGCGCCGGTGGCGTGAAGCGGGGCGGGCGGCGCCGGGCGTCTGGCTTAGCGGAGTTTGGGAGACTGCGCGCCGAGGCGCTGGTGGCCTCGGCCGTGTGAGCTTGGCGCCCGGCGGCGGCCGTGGGCTGCGGTGCTCGTCGGGCCGGCAGCGTTTGCGCGCGGCGCGCTGCCCCAAGGCATCGCGGGTGGCACTGTGGGATGCCTCCGGCGGGGATATTTGTGTCCAGCCCGAGAGGAGCGGCGTCGCGGGGGGGGGAGGCACGGCGTCCGCCGGCGGAGGCTGCGCCGGCTCGGAACCGTGGGGGCGGGTCCGGGCACGCTGTCGCCCACGGCGTCAGGCCCTCGTGCGTGAGGCGGTGGTACGCCCGGATCGCCATAGGGGGTGCGCGGCGAGGGCCGGCTGAACCTATGCCCGAGCGCGCTGCCTCGCGGGGCGCCCGGGGGCGCGGACAGCGCCTGCGGGCGACCGCTGGTGGGCTCGCCACGCAGCCCGCGCGCGCGGCAGGGCACTGGGGCGCCCGCCCCGGGCCCCTGCGCCCTGCCGCCAGGGCGCGCCCATCGCCCCCGCACGTCGGCGTGAGCCGCGCGCCCCTGCGGCATGGCTGCGCTTTCGGTTGGCGGCGAAACCGCCTATCACCCTTGCGACCAAAGGGATGAGGCGGCGATGTTCTGGGTGATGGCGGCGGCGATGGTGGTGCTGGTGGCGGTGGCGATGCTGCGCCCCTTCCTGGGCCGCGGCGCCACCACGGTCGAGCCGCCGGCCGCCTATGACCTCCGCGTCTACCGCGACCAGCTCCGCGAGGTGGACCGCGACGTGGCCCGCAAGGTGCTGTCCGAGGCCGACGCCGAGCGCCTGCGGGTCGAGATCGGGCGCAAGGTGCTCGAGGCCGACCGGGCGCTGGCGCGCCAGACCGCGCCCCGGGGGGTCGCCCCGCGGCCGCTGGCGGCAGCGCTGGTGCTGGTCGCGCTGATCGCGGCCAGCGGCGCGGTCTACTGGACGTTCGGCAGCCCGACGATGCCCGACCTGCCGCTCAAGGCCCGGATCGCGGCCGCCGACGCGCGCATCGCCGCCCGCCCGACGCAGGCGGAGGCCGAAACCGCCGCCGCCGCGGCCCGCCCCGCCACCCCGACGCCGCCGACCCAGGCCGATGCCGACTACGTCAAGCTGGTCGAGCAGCTGCGCACCGCCGTGGCCAGCCGCCCGGGCGACCCGCAGGGCCTTGCCCTGCTGGCCGAGCACGAGGCGCGGCTGGGCAATTTCACCGCCGCGCGCGAGGCGCAGGCGGGGCTCATCAAGGCCAAGGGCAGCGACGCCGACGCGCTCGACTACGCCCGCCTCGCCGGGCTGATGATCGAGGCCGCCGGCGGCGCCGTCTCGCGCGAGGCGGAAACGGCCCTCGACGAGGCGCTGAAGCGCGACCCGCAGAACGGGCAGGCGCTCTATCTGCGCGGGCTGATGCTGGCGCAGGTGGACCGGCCCGACCTCGCCTTCCCGATCTGGCGCGACCTGCTCGAAAGCGGGCGCGAGGACGGGCCGTGGATGGCGCCGATCCGCCAGCTCATGCCCGACCTGGCGTGGCTTGCCGGGCATCCCGACTACCGGATGCCGGGCGACGCGCCGGCGGGGGCGCCGATGATGCCCGGACCCGACGCCGCCGCCGTGGCCGCGGCGGGCGACATGACGCCCGAAGAACAGCAGCAGATGATCGCCGGCATGGTCCAGCGGCTCGAGACGCGGCTCTCGGAAGAGGGCGGCACGCCCGAGGAGTGGAGCCGCCTGATCACCTCGCTCGTGCGGCTCGGCAACACCGACCACGCGCGCGAGATCCTGGCCGAGGCCAAGACCCGCTTCGCGGCCCAGCCCGAGGCCCTCGCCACCGTCACCGCCGCGGCCGACAGCGTCGGGCTGAAATGATCTGCCCCGACATGACCGCCTTTGCCGCGGCGCTGCCGCGGGCCGGGGCGCTCGCCGGGCTCGACCTCGGGACGAAGACCATCGGCGTGGCGGTGTCGGACGGGCTGCGGCAGGTCGCCTCGCCGCTGACGGTGATCCGGCGGGTGAAGTTCACCGAGGATGCCGCTGCCGTGCTGGCGCTGGCGGCCGAGCGCGGCCTGGCCGGGCTGGTGCTGGGTCTGCCGCTGAACATGGACGGCAGCGAGGGGCCGCGCGCCCAGTCCACCCGCGCCTTCGCCCGCAACCTCGAGCGGCTGACGCCGCTGCCGATCGGCTTCTGGGACGAGCGGCTGTCCACCGTCGCGGCCGAGCGCGCGCTGATCGAGGGCGACACCTCGCGCAGGCGCCGTGCCGAGGTGATCGACCAGGTGGCGGCGGGGTATATCCTGCAAGGCGCGCTCGACCGGCTGCGGTATCTCGGATGACCGTCGCGAGCCCCTGCCGCAACATCTGCACGCTGGACCGCGACCGCCGCCTGTGCCTCGGCTGCGGGCGGACGCTGGACGAGATCGGCCGCTGGTCGCGGATGAGCGAGGCCGAGAAGCAGGCCGTGCTCGACCGCCTCGCCCGCCGGGCGGCGGACTGACGGGGCCGAAGGGCGCGCAAGGGGGTGAGTCGGGGCCATGCCCGGACCCTGCCACGGCGCCGGTTAACATCCGCTGAACGCCGCCGGGGCTCCCGCACGAACTCCCCATTCTTCCTTGCAAAAATATCCCGCGGGGGTGCGGGGGCGCGAAGCCCCCGCCTGCGGCGCCATCCGTCCCGCGCCGCCCCTTGCCCCGCGGGCGCGGATTTGGCACCTCCGACGCATGGCCGATCCCGTGTCCCACCCCGTCACCGCCGCCTACGAGGCCCGCGTCGCCGCCGGCGCGCTCAGCGGCGACCCCGCGCAGCGCGCCGTCCTGCCGGTGCTGGACCGGCTGGTGGCGGCGCTCGCCCGCCAGCCGGCGCCGGGCAAGCCAGGCGGGCTGCTCGGCCGGCTGTTCGGGGCGGCCGCCTCGGCCCCGCCGCAGGGGCCGGCGCCGCGCGGGCTCTATCTCTGGGGCGGCGTCGGGCGCGGCAAGTCCATGCTGATGGACCTGGTGATGGAGACCGCCCCCACCGAGGCCAAGCGCCGGGTGCATTTCCACGCATTCATGCAAGAGGTGCACGCCGGCCTCAACGCCGCCCGCGCCCGGGGCGACGCCGATGCGGTGCGCCCCGTGGCGGACGCCATCGCCGACAAGACGCGGCTCTTCTGCTTCGACGAGATGCAGATCACCGACATCGCCGATGCGATGATCGTCGGGCGGCTGTTCCAGGTGCTGTTCGACCGCGGCGTGGTGGTCGTCACGACCTCGAACCGCGTGCCCGAGGACCTCTACAAGCACGGGCTGAACCGGGCGCTGTTCCTGCCCTTCATCGCGCTCATCCGCGAGCGGATGCAGGTGGTGCGGCTCGACAGCGACACCGACCACCGGCAGGACCGGACGCAGGGCGGGCAGGTCTGGTTCTCGCCCGCCGACAGCGTCGCGCGTGAGGCGCTGGACGCGGCATGGGACGCGCTGACCGACGGCGCCGCGCCCGTGCCCTATGACCTGCCCGTGGGCGGGCGCGCGGTGCCGATCCCGGCCGCCGCGGGCAAGGTCGCGCGGGCGGGGTTCTGGGATCTCTGCGGCAAAGCGCTCGGCCCGGCCGACTACCTTGCCCTGGCCGAGCGGTTCGAGGTGCTGATCCTCGACGCCATCCCCCGGCTCGGCTCGCAGAACTACGACGCCGCCAAGCGCTTCGTCACGCTGGTCGACGCGCTTTACGAGGCGCGAGTGCGGCTGATCGCCAGCGCCGCCGACGAGCCCGAACGGCTGTATATCGAGGGCACCGGCAGCTTCGAGTTCGAGCGCACGGCCTCGCGCCTGCGCGAGATGCGCGACGCCGCCTGGGGCCGGAACCGCGCCACGGACTGAGCCGCGGCAAGGCCCCTGCCCCGCTCAGGCGTCGTCGCCCGAGGGCTCGCGCTCGCGTTCGCGCAGCGGAAAGACGATCGCCACCCGCGTCCCGCGATCCGAGCTCTCGACGCCCAGCCGGCCGTCGATCTGCTGGACGAAGGCCTCGATCAGCCCGGTGCCGATCCCCGGCTCGCGCGCGGGATCATGGGTGGCGGCGGTGCCGATGCCGTCGTCGGTGACCGACAGCTCGACCCGCTCGGGGTCGAGCCGCCGCAGCACCACGCGGATGGTGCCGCGGCGCCCGGCCGGAAAGGCGTATTTCAGCGCGTTGGTCATCACCTCGTTGAGCAGCAGCCCCAGCGGCGCGGCGCGCGCGGTGGGCAGGCACTCGGCGGCGATGTCGCAGCGCACCTCGATCTGCGTCGCGTCCGCGACCGAATGGGCGACCGAGTTGACGACCTCGGGCAGGTAGCGCTCGGCGGCGACCTCGGACACGTCCGCGGCGCGGTTGAGCGCCCGGTAGAGCGCCGTCACCGCCGCCAGCCGCGTCACGATCCCCGCCAGCGCCCGCTGGCCGGCGGGCTCGTCCAGCCGCCGCGCCTCCATCCGCACGATCGAGGTGATCATGGCGAGCGTGTTCATCACCCGGTGGTTCAGCTCGGCGAGCAGGTTCTCGGCCTTCTGCCGCGCCTCCTCGCGCTCGCGCTCGATCCTCAGCCGCTCGGTGACGTCGCGGAAGACCAGGGCGAAGCAGCCGTCGGGCTTCACCGGCGTGGCGAAGACGTCGAAGTCGCGGCCCATCACCTCGGACCGGCTCTGGAAGCGGATCGAGGTGCCGCGGGCGACCTGATCGTAGCGCTCGAACCACTCCTGCTCGAGCCCGGGGACCATCTCGCGCGCGGTGCGGCCCTCGGCGCCGACCAGCCCGGTCATCGTCTCGAACAGCGGATTGGTCTCGAGGAAGCGATAGTCGAGCGGCGCGCCGTCCGGCCCGCGCAGCATCTCGCACAGGCAATAGCCGTCGTCGATCACCTCGAAGAGCTGGTCGAGATAGGGGCGGGCGAGGGTCACGCGAATCGCTTTTCGAAATGGCTGACGGGGGTATGCAGGCGCCCGATATAACACGGAAATCCGCGCCGCAACGGACCGATCAGCCGTTCTCGCGCAGCACCCGTCCGGCGAGGTACAGCGAGCCGCAGATCAGCAGCCGCGCGCCGGGATGGGCGGCGGCGAGCGCGCTCACCGCCGCGCCCGCATCTGTGGCGGTACCGGCCGGCAGCCCGGCGGCGCGGGCGGCGGCGGCGGTCGTCTCGGCCGGCAGCGTGTTGGCCTCGCCCGGAATGGCCACCGCGGTCAGGCTTTCGGCCACGGCGGCCAGCGGCGCCATGTAGCCCGCCACGTCCTTGGTGTTCAGCATCCCGCAGATCAGATGCGTGGGCCGCGGTGGCATCGCCGCCAGCGTCGCGGCCACCGCCGCCCCGCCCGCCGGGTTGTGGCCGCCGTCGAGCCACAGCTCGCAGCCGCCCGCCTGCGCGGCCTCGACCAGCGGGCCGCGGGTCAGGCGCTGCATCCGGGCGGGCCATTCGACCCGCGTCATCGCCGCCGCCGCCTCGGCCTGCCCGTAGCCCAGTTCGCGCAGGGCGGCGATGGCGGTGCCGGCGTTGTCGATCTGGAACGGCCCCGGCAGGGCCGGCAGCGGCAGGTCCAAGAGCCCGCGCTCATCCTGATAGACCAGCGCGTCGCCTTCGCGCGCGGCGGTCCAGTGCTGCCCTGCGACCGCCAGCGGACAGCCGAGCCGCGCAGCGCGCGCCTCGATCACTGCCAGCGCCTCGTCCTGCTGGCGGGCCACGACACAGGGCACGCCGCGCTTGAGGATGCCGGCCTTTTCGCCGGCAATCTCGGCCAGCGTCTCGCCCAGATACTGGGTGTGGTCGATCGAGACGGGGGTGATGACCGTCAGCCGCGGCGCGCCGACCACGTTCGTCGCGTCCAGACGCCCGCCGAGGCCCACCTCGAGCAGCGTCACGTCGGCCGGCGTCCGGGCGAAGGCGAGGAACGCCGCCGCGGTGGTGATCTCGAAGAAGGTGATGGGGCGGCCGGCGTTCACCGCCTCGACCTCGGCCAGCACTGCGGCCAGCGCCGCGTCGCCGATCAGGTCGCCGGCCAGCCGGATGCGCTCGTTGAAATACGCCAGATGCGGCGAGGTATAGGCGTGGACGCGCAGCCCCGCCGCCTCGAGCCCCGCGCGCAGATAGGCCTGCGTCGAGCCCTTGCCGTTGGTCCCGGCGATGTGGATCACCGGCGGGATCGCGTCCTGCGGGTTCCCGAGGTCCGCGAGCAGCGCCGTCAGCCGGTCGAGCGACAGGTCGATGACCTTGGGATGCAGCGCCGTCAGCCGGGCGAGGATGGCGTCCGTCGCGTCGCTCACGCCTTGGCGTTCTTTCGCGCGGCGGCCGGGACCGGGCCGGGCGCCTCGGCCGCCACCGGGGCGGCGTCGGCGGGCTGGAACGCGGCCGAGGGCTCCGCCGGCGCGTCGGGCAGTGCCACCGGGATGGCGCCGGGCGCCGGCAGGTCGGCCACGATCGGCGCCGATTGCCGGGTCAGCATCCGCAGGATCGTCACCAGCTCGGCCCGCAGGTGCTTGCGGTGCGTCACCCGGTCCAGCATCCCGTGCTCGAGCAGATACTCGGCGCGCTGGAACCCCTCGGGCAGCTTCTCGCGGATGGTCTGCTCGATCACCCGCGGCCCGGCAAAGCAGATCAGCGCGTTCGGCTCGGCGATCTGGACGTCACCCAGCATGGCGTAGCTGGCCGTCACCCCGCCGGTGGTGGGATGGGTCAGGACGACGACATAGGGCAGCCGCGCCTCTTTCAGCATCTGCACCGCGACGGTGGTGCGGGGCATCTGCATCAGCGACAGGATGCCCTCCTGCATCCGCGCGCCGCCGGCGGCCGAGAACAGCACCAGCGGCCGCTTGAGCGCCACCGCGCGCTCGGCCGCGGCGAGGATGGCATTGCCGACATACATCCCCATCGACCCGCCCATGAAGCTGAAGTCCTGCGCCGCCGCGACGATGGCGGTGCGCCCGACCTCGCCCTCGGCGACCAGCATCGCCTCGCGCTCGCCGGTCTGCTTCTGCGCGGCCTTGAGGCGCTCGGGGTATTTCTTCTGGTCCTTGAAGCCCAGCGGGTCGGCCAGCGGCTCGGGCACCTTGACCTCGACGAAGGCGCCGCCGTCGAAGAGCGCGGTGAACCGCGCCCGCGGCGTGATCGCCAGGTGATGGTCGCACGAGGTGCAGACGTTCAGGTTGTCGGCGAGTTCCCGGTGAAACAGCATCGTCCCGCATTCCGGGCACTTGGTCCACAGGTTCTCGGGCACCTCGCGGCGCGAGAATAGGCTGTTGATGCGCGGGCGGACATAATTGGTGATCCAGTTCATCGCTGTTCCCTTGCGGTCGGCCTCGGGTCGGCCTTCGGGCGGCCTTGCGCGCCCCGGCCGGAACCGCGGCCGGACAGCGCCCTGCGTCAGGGGCGTGAGATAGGCCGCACCGTCCGCGATTGCAATCGGCGCGCGGGGGCGGCCCTATGGCGGCCATGTGGGGACAGATCATCCTCTGGGCGCATATCCTGGCCGCGGTGGCGGTCAGCCTGCGGGTGCTGACGCGCCCGCAGATGGAGCCGCCGGTCCGCCTCGCCTGGATCCTCGTGGTCGAGGCGCTGCCGCTGATCGGCATCGCGGGCTACCTGCTCTTCGGCGAGATCCGCATGAACGGCCGCGACCGGCAGCGGCGCGAGGACATCCGCGAGCGCCTGACCGGCCTCTGGACCCCGAGCCCGCAGGCGGTCGAGGCGCCCCCCGACTCGGCCCGCGCGGTGCTGGACATGAACCGCGCCGCGGGCGGGTTCGAGCCGGTGTCGGGCAACGATATCCATCTGCTGCCCGAGGACGATTCGGCCATCGACGCGGTGGTCGAGGCGATCGACGCGGCCGCCGACCACGTCCACATGCTCTTCTACATCTGGCTGGACGACGTGTCCGGCCGCAAGGTCGCCGCCGCCGCCTGCCGCGCCGCGCGCCGGGGCGTGGCGGTGCGGGTGATGGTGGACGGGCTCGGCTCGCGCGCGCTCACCCGCTCGACCACGTGGGGGGAGATGCGCGCCGCGGGCGTCGACTGCCGCCGCGCCGACCCGGTGCGGCTGTCGCTGGTCCGCGCGATGCTCAGCCGCGTGGACCTGCGCAACCACCGCAAGATCGTGGTGATCGACCACACGCTCGGCTTCACCGGCAGCCGCAACTGCGCCGACATGGCCTTTGCGGTGAAGCCGCGGTTCGCGCCGTGGGTCGACATCCTCGCCCGCATCCGCGGCCCGGTGGTGCGGCAGATGCAGGCGGTGTTCCTGCAGGACTGGATGACCGCGACCGGCGCCGACCTCGGCGCGATGCTGACCCATGTGCTGCCCCCCGGCGGCCCGGACCAGATCGCCCAGGTGCTGCCCACCGGCCCCGACCGGCACGTCGCGGGGCTGTCGGACGCGATGATGACGCTGATCCTGAGCGCCCGGCGCAGCATCACCATCTCGAACCCCTACTACGTCCCCGACCAGGCGGTGGACGCGGCGCTGCGGGCCGCGGCGCTGCGCGGGGTCGAGGTCACGATGATCCTGCCCCGGCGCAACGATTCGCTCTTCGTCGGCGCGACCAGCGAGGGGTTCTTCGGCGGGCTGGCCGAGGCCGGGGTGCGGCTGTGGCAGTTCGTGCCAGGGCTGCTGCACGCCAAGATCATGACCGTGGACGGGCAGCTGGCGATGATCGGCTCGGCCAACCTCGACCGCCGCAGCTTCGAGCTGAACTACGAGATGAACTTGACCGTGGTGGACCCGGTGCTGACGGCCGAGCTGGACGCGCGGCAGGCCAGCTACCTCGCCCGCGCCGTGCCACTGACGGCCGAGGAGATCGCCGCCTGGCCGATGTGGCGGCGGGTGCGCAACAACGCCCTGGCGCTGGCGACGCCGCTCTTGTGATCACACGGGCAGGGCGGTGGTGTATTTCGTCTGCCGCAGGACGAAGTTCGTCACCGTCGCCCGGATGATCCCGGTCGCCAGCAGCCGCCGCATCAGGAACCGCTCGAGCCCCTCGGCATCCTCGGCCACGATCTTGAGCAGATAGTCCGAGGCCCCGGTGATGGTCGCGCATTCCACCACCTGATCCTCGGCCTGCACGAAGCGGTCGAAGGCGGCGATCGTCTCCTCGCGGTGGTCGAGCAGCGAGACCTGCACATAGGCCAGCGCCGAAAGCCCCAGCGCCCGGGGCGGCACCAGCACCACCTGCGCGGCGATCACGCCGTCCTCGGTCATCCGCCGCACCCGCCGCCACGCGGGCGAGGCCGAGAGCCCGGCGCGCTCGGCCAGCTCCTGCGTCGAAAGCGTGGCGTCGCGCTGGAGAAGCCGCAGCAACCGCCGGTCGGTGTCATCGAGGTCAGGCATGGGATACCCCGCAGCGGCCCGGATCGGGCATGGTGTTTCCCGACCCTGCCCCAGACCCCCGCCTGCGGCAAGATTTTCTGCCGCCCTCGGGTAAACTGGACCACGGGAGGACACATCATGCCGAAATCGACCGAATACGAGGCCAAACAGCCCGACGCGGACGGATTCATCGCCTACACGCCCGAGGAGGACGCGGTCTGGGCCGATCTCATCGCCCGCCAGATGCCCGCGGTGCGCCGCGACATGGCGCGGCCCTACCTCGACGGGCTGGCCAAGCTCGACCTGCCCACGGCGCGGGTGCCGCAATGCCCCGAGGTCAGCGAGAGGCTGCGCGAGCTGACCGGCTGGCGGGTCGAGCCGGTGCCGGCGCTCATCGGCTTCGGGCGCTTCTTCGGGATGCTGGCCGACCGGACCTTTCCGGCCGCCAGCTTCATCCGCAAGCGCAAGCACTTCGACTACATCGAGGAACCCGACATCTTCCACGAGATCTTCGGCCACACCCCGCTGCTGACCGACCCGGCCTTCGCGGCCTTCTCGCAGGCGATCGGGCAGGCCGGGACGCGGGCCGAGAAGCCGGACTTCGCCTGGCTGATCCGGCTTTACTGGTTCTCGATCGAGTTCGGGCTGACGCGCCAGGACGGGCGGCTCAAGGCGCTCGGCTCGGGGCTGGCGTCGTCGGTGACGGAACTGCCGTGGTCGATCTCGGACGCGCCCCAGCACCGGTCCTTCGACGTGATCGACATCCTGCGGACGCCCTACCGCATCGACATCCACCAGCCGCTTTACTTCGTGATCGACCGGCTGGACGATCTCTTCGCCGCCGCCGACCGCGACCTGCTGGCCGACGTGCGGCAGGCCCGCGCGCTGGGGCTGCACCCGCCCGCATACCCCCCGAAGGAGGAGGTGGCATGACCGACCCGACCTGCGATCTCGCCGCCCGCGACTGCGTGCCCTGCCAGGGGGGCGTGGCGCCGATGGATGCGGTGGCCGCCCGGACGGCGCTTGCGGGGCTCGAGGGCTGGACGCTCTCGGACGACGCCCGCGCGATCCACCGCCGCTTCGCCTTCAAGGGCTTCGCCAAGGCCGTCGAGATGGCGAGCCTCGCCGCGTGGCTGGGCAACAGCCAGGGCCACCACCCCGACATCGCCTTCGGCTGGGGCTATTGCGAGGTCACCTTCACCACCCACGAGGCCGGGGGGCTGACCGAGAACGACCTGATCTGCGCGGCCAAGCTGAACGCGGCACTGGCGCTTTAGGCGCGCGGGCGGGCACTCCGCTCCGCGCTGCCCCTCCCGCGCCCTTGCCCCCCGCCCGGCCCGGCACTATTCCGGACCCCAGCCAAGGGGGACGCCATGAAGAACACGCGCTTCGACAAGTCGAAACTGCCCAGCCGTCACGTGACCGAGGGGCCGGCGCGTGCCGCGCATCGCAGCTATCTTTACGCGATGGGCGTGACCGAAGAGGAAATCCACCAGCCGCTGGTCGGCGTGGCGACCTGCTGGAACGAAGCGGCGCCCTGCAACATCGCGCTGAACCGTCAGGCGCAGGTTGTGAAGATGGGCGTCAAGCGCGGCGGCGGCACGCCGCGCGAGTTCACCACCATCACCGTGACCGACGGAATCGCCATGGGGCACGAGGGGATGCGGTCCTCGCTTGCCTCGCGCGACGCCATCGCCGACACGGTGGAACTGACCATGCGCGGGCACTGCTACGACGCGCTCGTGGGGCTTGCCGGCTGCGACAAGTCGCTGCCCGGGATGATGATGGCGATGGTGCGGCTGAACGTGCCGTCGGTCTTCATCTACGGCGGGTCGATCCTGCCCGGCCGCTACCAGGGCCGCGACATCACCGTGCAGGACATGTTCGAGGCCGCGGGCAAGCACGCCGCGGGCCTGATCTCGGACGCCGAACTCGACATCATGGAGCGCGTGGCCTGCCCGTCCTCGGGCGCCTGCGGGGCGCAGTACACCGCCAACACCATGGCCTGCGTCTCCGAAGCGATCGGGCTGGCGCTGATCAACTCGTCCGGCGCGCCCGCGCCCTACGAGAGCCGCGACCAGTTCTGCGACGCCTCGGGCTTCGCGGTGATGAACCTGATCGAGAAGAACATCCGGGCCCGCGACATCGTGACCCGCAAGAGCCTCGAGAACGCGGCCCGCGTCGTGGCCTGCACGGGCGGGTCGACCAACGGCGGTCTGCACCTGCCGGCGCTGGCGCATGAGGCGGGGATCGACTTCGACCTCTTCGACGTGTGCGACATCTTCAAGGACACCCCCTATTTCGTGAACCTGCGGCCGGGCGGCGAATACGTCGCCAAGGACCTGTTCGAGGTCGGCGGCATCCCGGTGGTGATGAAGGAACTGGCCAAGGCCGGGCTTCTGCACCTCGACTGCCTGACCGCCTCGGGCCGGACGCTGGGCGAGGAGCTGGACGAGATCCGCGGCGAGCCGGACGGCAAGGTCATCCACCCCGTCGAGACGCCGATCACCAAAACCGGCGGCGTCGTCGGGCTGAAGGGCAACCTCGCGCCCGAGGGCGCCATCGTGAAGGTCGCGGGGATGAGCGAGGCCGAGCAGGTCTTCACCGGCCCCGCCCGCGTCTTCGAGTGCGAGGAAGAGGCGTTCGCGGCCGTGCAGGCCCGCACCTACAAGGAAGGCGAGGTCATCGTCATCCGCAACGAAGGCCCCGCGGGCGGGCCGGGGATGCGCGAGATGCTGGCGACCACCGCGGCGCTCTCGGGCCAGGGGATGGGCAAGAAGGTGGCGCTGATCACCGATGGCCGGTTCTCGGGCGCCACCCGCGGATTCTGCGTCGGCCACGTCGGCCCCGAGGCCGCGCATGGCGGGCCGATTGCGCTGGTCCGCGACGGCGACATCATCACGCTGAACGCCATCGAGGGCACCATCTCGGTTGACCTGACCGACGAGGAACTCGCTGCCCGCAAGGCCGCCTGGGCGGGTCCGCGCAAGACCGACTATGCCTCGGGCGCGCTGTGGAAATACGCCCAGCTCGTCGGCGTGGCGCGGCTCGGCGCCGTCACCCACCCCGGCGCCAAGGCCGAGACCCACGTCTACATGGACCAGTGACCGGCACCGCCGGTCCGACGGGGGCGCCGCAACGATGGCCATCCAACCGCGCCGCTGGGTCAGGAACAGGCTGCGCCTGCGCGCGATGGGCGAGTGGCATCGGTTGGCCGAGGCCACCGGCGGCATGACCCTGCGCCGGCTGCGCGAGTTGCAGGACGACGCCCGCGGCCTCAGGCGCAGCGCCGACCGCTTCATCGCCAGCGCGCAGAGCCGGCTCGACAGCGTCCAGCGGCCGGTCGATCTGGCCGACCTGCCGCGCGGCACCGACTGGCGCTGGCGGCCGCCGTTCCTGTCGACCCGGATTGCGCCCTCGGGCATCGCCGCCCCCGCCTCGGGGACGTGGCTGGGCGAGCAGGCGGCGGTCTGGCACGACTGCCCGGCCGGCGCGCTGATCCTGCGGCAGATGCCGAACCGCGGCGCCGCCGATCTCGCGCCCTTCGGCCTGCTGCTCGAGACGCTGGGGTTCTCGGGCAGCTACCTGTCGGTCTCGGTGACCCTGCCCGACGCCGCCCGCGACGGGCTGACCCGCGCCCATATCATCCGGCTCGACGTGACGCTGACCGTCGAGCGCCCGATGAGCATCTATGCCCGGCTGAACATCGGCCACGGGCCGAACACCGACACGCTGCTGCGCCATCTGGGCGACATCGCCCCCGGCCCCGAGCCGGTCGCGCGCGAGATCGAGTTCGACCTGCACTACGTCGAGATGAACGAGAAGCGGCTCGAGAAGCTGTGGCTCGACCTGATCTTCGAGGCGCCGCAGATGAACGCCGTGCGCATCCGCGACCTGTTCCTGTCGCGGCATCTGCGCGCCGATGTGTAACGCCCGATGGCTGACCCAAGGGGGCCCGACATGACCCGTCCGTTCGTCTCGCTCGGCCTCAAGTCCGGGGTGTGGGAGGGGCGGCTGCCCGATGGCCCCGCCCCCGCGCGGGTGGCGCTGACGCTGAACGGCCGCACCGTGGGTCAGGCCGAGGTCACGCCCGGCGCCGAGGGCGGCTGGAACATCCGCGCCGCCCTGCCCGTCGAGACGCTGTCCGAGGGGGTGCAGACCTATACGCTGATCGCCGACGATGGTGCGGGCGTGGACGCGCCGCGGCCCGGCGCGATGCGGCTCGGGCACCTGCCGCTGCTCGCGGGCGAGGCGCTCGACGCCGATCTGCGGGCCGAGATCGACCTGCTCAGGGCCGAGGTCGACCTGCTCAAGCGCGAGTTCCGGCGGTTGGCGACCGAGTGACGGCTCAGCCGTCGCGCTGCCAGTAGGCGTAGCGGCCGACCGGCGCGAAGCCGAGCCCGGCATAGAGCGCGCGCGCCGCGGCGTTCGCCTCAGTCACCGCGAGCGCCAGTTCGGCGGCGGCGTGCCGGGCGGCGAAATCGGCCGCGCGGCGGACCATCCACGCGCCCAGACCCTTGCCCCGCCAGCGCGGCAGCACCGCCAGCGCGTGCAGCGTCCCGATGCCGCCGTGCACCGCGGCAAAGGCGGCCCCTGCGGCGCGGTCCTCGACCCGGCCGAGGATCGCCGTGTGCCGCCCCGCGACCCGCGCCATCACCGCCTGCCGCGCCTCCCCGACCCCGAGCTGGCGCCACACGTCGCGCTGGATCGCCAGCGGCGGCCAGGATTCGAGCGCCGTCACCGGCGGGATCGCCCGGTCGGTCAGTGGGCCGAGCGGCGCCGACAGGATCAGCGTGGGGTTGGCGGCGCGATACCCACGCGCCGCGAGCGCGGCGGCGAGCGCGCCGTCGCCGTCCTCGACCGCGAAGAGCGCGGGCTGGCCCCAGCCGGCATGGGTCGCCTCTGCCGCCGTGATGTCGGCCTCATCCCAGTCGCCCACCACCCGGGCGGCGCTGACCCGGCCACCGCCGCCGAGGCCCCGGCCGACCCGCAGCCCGCCGTGGTCCGCATAGTCGGCCGCGGGCCAGGTCGCCTGCCAGGCGGCGTCGAATGCCGGTGAGATCACAGCCCGAGCCGGGTGCCGAGCGCCGCGAGCGCGGCCTCGACGCGGGCCTCGTCGAGCCCGCGGATCACGAGGTTGGTGCCGAAGCGCCCCTCTTCGCGGAAGGGATAGCTGCCGAGCGACAGGTCGGGGAACGCGGCCGCGACCTCGCGCAGCCCCTCGGCCACGTCGGACTCGGGGCGCTCGACCCGGACGGTGCGGCTGACCGGCGGGCGGCCGGGGTTGAGCCGCGGGACCAGCGCCTCGATCATCCTGCGGAACACCGAGGGCACCCCGGCCATGACGTGCGCGCCGCCGATCGAGAAGCCCGGCGCGGCGGACTCGGCGTTCTCGATCAGCGTGGCGCCGACCGGGATGCGGGCCATCCTGAGGCGGGCGGGCGTGATCTCCATCCCCAGCCGGGTCCAGCGCTCCTCCATCATGCGGCGGGCGTCGGCGTTGACCTCGATCCCCACGCCATAGGCGTCGGCCACGGCGTCGGCGGTGATGTCGTCGTGGGTCGGGCCGATGCCGCCCGAGGTGAACACCATGTCCCAGTCCCCGCCGAGGTGGCGGTCAAGCGCCCGAAGCGCCGCCACGATCGCGGCATGATCGTCGGGCACGACGCGGATCTCGCGCAGGTCGATGCCGATGCCGTTCAGGATGCCGGCGAGGTGGTGGGCGTTCAGGTCGCGGGTGCGGCCGGACAGGATCTCGTCCCCGATCAGCAGGATCGCGGCGGTCGGATTGTCGGATTGCATCAGGCGTCCCCCGGGTGTCTGGCCGGGCGCGGCCCGGTGCGGGCGCATAATGCCCGGCCTGAGGGCTGGAACAAGGCCCCGCCGGGGTCTATCTGGCACCTCAAGCGAAAGGATCAGCCCGATGAACGACCCGCGCCTCACCCGCGAAGGCATCCGCATCCATGCCCCCGAGGATTTCGCCGGGATGCGCGCCGCCGGCGCCGCCGCCGCGCTGATCCTGGACGAGGTGGGCCCGCGCGTGGCCCCCGGCGTGACCACGGCCGAGCTGGACGACTTCATTAACGCCCGGGTGGCCGAGCTGGGGCTGACCAGCGCCACCGTCGGCTATCGCGGCTACCAGCACGCAAGCTGCATCAGCGTGAACCACGTCGTCTGCCACGGCATCCCCGGCCAGCCGATCCCCAAGGGCCGCGACGAAACGATCTCGCGCGATCTCGAGAAGCGGCGCGACAGCGATGCGCTGCTCGAGGGCGACATCCTCAACATCGACGTGACGGTGATCAAGGAAGGCTGGTACGGGGACAGCTCGCGCATGTACGTCGCCGGGCAGGTGTCCGAGCGCGCGGCGCGGCTGATCCGGGTGACCCACGACTGCCTGATGAAGGGGATCGAGGCGGTGCGCCCCGGCGCCACCTTCGGCGACATCGGCGCGGCGATCCAGACCTATGCCGAGAGCCAGCGGATGTCGGTGGTGCGCGACTTCTGCGGCCACGGGCTGGGCCGGGTGTTCCACGCGCCGCCGAACGTGCTGCACTTCGGCCGGCCCGGGAAGGGCCCGATGCTGGAGGAAGGGATGTTCTTCACCATCGAGCCGATGATCAACCTCGGCCGGGCCGAGACGCGCATCCTCGCCGACGACTGGACCGCGGTCACGCGCGACAAGTCGCTGTCGGCGCAGTTCGAGCATTCCGTGGGCGTGACCGCGGACGGGTGCGAGATCTTCACCCTCTCGCCGGGCGGGGTGTTCTTCCCCGACCTCTGAGGCCGCGCCGCCGGGTCTTCGGGCCAGACGGACGCAGCTGAGGGCGGCGCTCAGGCAGCCCCGTCGGTGAACTGCAGCCGGGCGAGCCGGGCGTAGAGGCCGCCCTGCGCCACCAGCTCGTCATGCGTGCCCTGCTGGACGATGCGGCCCTTGTCCATGACCACGATCCGGTCGGCCTTCTTCACCGTCGCCAGCCGGTGCGCGACGATGATCGTCGTCCGGTCGCGGGCCAGCGCGTCCACCGCGTCCTGCACCAGCCGCTCGGACTGGGCGTCGAGCGCGCTCGTCGCCTCGTCCAGCAGCAGGATCGGCGCGTCGCGCAGGATCGCGCGGGCGATGGCGATGCGCTGCTTCTGCCCGCCCGACAGCATCACCCCGCGCTCGCCCACCTGCGCCTCGTAGCCGTCCGGCAGCGCAGTCAGGAAGTCGTGGGCGTTGGCGGCGCGGGCGGCGGCCTCGACCTCGGCGTCCGAGGCCTCGGGGCAGCCGAAGCGGATGTTCTCGCGCGCGGTGGTGGCGAAGATCACCGGGTCCTGCGGCACGAGCGCGATGGCGCGGCGGAAATCGGCCCGGGCCATGTCGCGCAGGTCGATCCCGTCCAGCGTGACGCGGCCCGTCTCGGGGTCCCAGAACCGCAGGATGAGCTGCACCACGGTGGTCTTGCCCGCCCCCGAGGGGCCGACCAGCGCCACCGTCTCGCCCGGCCGGATCGAGAGCGACACGTCCTCGAGCGCCGAGACATCGGGCCGGGTCGGATAGTGGAAGCTGACGCCCTCGAGCTCGATCTGCCCGCGCACCGGGCGCGGCAGCGCCACCGGGCGGGCGGGGTCCGTCAGCGCGTCCTGCGTCGCCAGCAGCTCGCCCAGCCGCTCGGTGGCGCCGGCGGCGCGCTGCAGCTCGCCCCAGATTTCGGACAGCGCGCCGACCGAGCCCGCGACCATCACGGCGTAGATGACGAACTGCACCAGCTCGCCCACCGTCATGGCGCCCAGCCGCACGTCGCGGGCGCCGATCCACAGGACGCCGGTGACGCCCGCGAAGATCAGGAAGATCACCAGCGCCGTCATCGCCGCCCGCACCCGGATCCGCCGCGCGGCAGAGGCGAACGAGCGCTCGGTCACGTCGGCAAACCCCGCCCGCGTCGCGTCCTCGGCGGTGAAGGCCTGCACCGTCTGCGCGGCGAGCAGCGTCTCGGACGCGCTGCCCGACGAGGCCGCGATCCAGTCCTGGTTCTCGCGCGAGAGGCCGCGCAGCCGGCGGCCGAGCACAATGATCGGCACCAGCACCACCGGCACGACCAGCATCAAGAGCCCGGTCAGCTTGGCCGAGGTCAGCAGCAGCATCACCAGACCACCGACCGCCACCATCGCCTGCCGCAGCGCGAGGCTCACCGACGAGCCGATCACCGACAGGATCAGCGTCGTGTCGGTGGTGATGCGGCTGATGATCTCACCCGTCATCACCCGCTCGAAGAAGGCGGGCGAGAGGCCGATCACCCGGTCGAAGACCGCGCGGCGGATGTCGGCCACGACCCGCTCGCCGAGCCGGGTCACCAGCGCATAGCGCAGTGCCGTGCCCACGGCGAGCAGCGCGGCGATGCCGATGGCGGCGAGGAAATACTGGTCGAGCAGCCGCGCGCCCTCGTCGAATCCGTCCACGATCCGGCGCACCGCGACCGGCAGGACGAGGCTCACCCCCGCCGTCACCATCAGCGCGAGCAGCGCGCCGGCCAGCAGCAGCCGGTAGGGCCGGACGAACGGCCACAGCGCCGCCAGCGCGCCGATGCGTTTCGTCGCGGGCCGATCGGCGATCGGCTTGGGGCTGCGGGCCATGGGCGGACCTCTCAGGCTGGGACGTCGGGCGGCGAGGGGGCGCGGCGGGGCCGCGCGGCGGACCGGGCGGGTTTAGGCACTCGGCCCGGCCGGGGCAAGCGCAGCCCCCCGGCCCCGCCTGCGGCAAGGCGGCACGGGGGCGGGCCGGTCCGTCTCTCGGGGGGCGCCGGCCGG
This sequence comes from Paracoccus sanguinis, assembly GCF_012689545.1. Taxonomy (NCBI): domain Bacteria; kingdom Pseudomonadati; phylum Pseudomonadota; class Alphaproteobacteria; order Rhodobacterales; family Paracoccaceae; genus Paracoccus; species Paracoccus sanguinis. Next base: position 2,293,620 of record NZ_CP051542.1, on the reverse strand, counting down.
CGGGGTCAGATGCCGCCCATCACCGCGCCGATCACCGCGCAGGCGGTGATGGCATAGCCCATGTCCACCAGCGTCATGATCATCGGCCGCGGCGAATAGGTGTTCTCGATCACGAACCACGGCGCGACGATGGCCGCGCCGATGCCGAAGCCCCAGCCCATCCCGGCCAGCACCCCGTCGATGCCGGCGCGCACGAACAGCACCCGCAGCATCGCCGCCACCGCCACCAGCGCCACCCCGGCCAGAAGATAGGGCACCACCGAGCGCGCCTTGGGGTGGCCGATGTTCTGGACCTGCAGGGCCGAGGCGTGGGCATAGACCCGGTCGGTCAGGCGGTACCAGATCGCCCCCACGACCCAGGCGAGGATCGCCGCGGCGATCACGATCATCAGCTCCATCGGGTCAGTCCCTCCGTTTGGCCGCGCGTCTGGCGGGCTTGGCTTTGGCCGGGCGGTCGGCGGGCGCGTCGGCGGGCGCATCGGCGGCCGCCTCTTCAGGCGCTTCGGCCAGGGCCAGCACCGCCTCCCACTCCGCGTCGGTCACCGGCTGCACCGACAGGCGCGAATTGCGCACCAGCACCATATCGGCGAACTGCGGGTCCGCCTTGATCTGGGCCAAGGTCACGGGCCGGGCCAGCGCCTCGACCGCGCGCAGGTCCACGCAGTCCCACTTGGGGTCGTCGGCGGTCGAATCGGGGTGGCTTTCGGCGATCACCTCGACGATGCCCACCACCTCTTTCCCGATGTTCGAGTGGTAGAAGAACCCGCGGTCGCCGACCTTCATCTCGCGCATCACGTTGCGGGCCTGCACGCTGCGCACCCCGTTCCACTCTTCGCCGTCGCGGCCGCGGGCCACGAGGTCGTCCCACGAGAAGGCGTCGGGTTCCGACTTGAACAGCCAGTGCGCCATCAGATCACCTTGCGCCACTCGATCACCTCGACCGACTGGAACAGCCCGGCCGCGGCATAGGGGTCGCCCGCGGTCCAGGCGCGCACCCGCTCGGCGTCGTCGGCCTCGACCACGACCAGCGAGCCGCGCATCTCGCCGTCCTCGACCAGGGGCCCGGCCATGCGGACCATGTCGGCGGCGTTGAGCCAGTCCAGATGCGCCGAGCGCGTCTCGAGCCGGGTCGAGAGATGGCGGGGCTTGTCCCGGCAGATCACGGCGAAAAGCGGCATCATTCCTCCTTGAGCGGGCGGGCGAGCAGCAGCTCCATCGCCTGTTTAACGTCGATCCGGCCCCCGGCAAGCCCGGCGACCAGCGCCGAGATCGGCATCTCGATCCCCTGTGCCGCGGCCAGCCGGGTGACGGCGCGGGCGGTGGCGGCGCCCTCGACCGTCACGGCCGCGTCGAAGGCGGCCCCCTGCCCCAGCGCCTGGCCATAGCGGAAGTTGCGCGACTGCGCCGAGGTCGCGGTCAGGATCAGGTCGCCCAAGCCCGAAAGCCCGGCGAGCGTCTCGGGCTCGGCACCTTGCGCGGCGGCAAAGCGCGCCATCTCGGCGAAGCCGCGGGTGACGATCGCGGCCCGCGCGCTGTCCCCCAGCCCCGCGCCGATGGCCGCGCCCGCGGCGATCGCGATGACGTTCTTGAGCGCCCCGCCCAGCTCCGCGCCCACCACGTCGGTGGTGCGGTAAAGCCGCAGCGCCGGGGTCGAGAGTTGGTGCTGCAGCGCGTGCCCCGCCGCGGCATCGGCGCAGGCGAGCGTCAGCGCGGTCGGCAGGCCGCGGGCGATGTCGGCGGCGAAGCTCGGCCCGGTCAGCACCGCGACCGTCGCCGCGGGGCAGGCCGCGGCCAGCATCCCGGCCGGCGAGCGCCCGGTGGCGAGGTCGATGCCCTTGGCGCAAGCGACAAGCGCCCGCCCCTCCAGCGCCGATGCATGGGTTTGAAGAAACCCGCCGAGCGCCTGCGCGGGAATGACGACCAGCAGCACCTCGGCCCGCGCCTGCGCGAGCCGTTCGGTTACGGTGACGGCATCGGGCAGGGTCACGCCGGGCAACAGCGGGTTCTCGCCCGTCCAGCCGATCCGCCGCCCCCACAGCACCACCGGCCCCTTGGCCGCCAGCGCGACGGCGAGCGCGGTGCCGAAGGCGCCGGCGCCGAGGACCGCGACGCTCATGCCTTGGCCCCCCGCTTGCCCGCGCCCAGCATCGGCGCGGCGCGGCCGTCGAGCGGCCAGCGCGGGCGCGCGGAAAGCTCCATCCCGTCGCGGTGGCCGAGGCGGAAGCGTTCGATCCCCGCCCAGGCGATCATCGCGGCGTTGTCGGTGCAGAGCACCAGCGGCGGGGCGAGGAAGCGCACCCCGGCGCTGTCCGCCACCGCCTCGAGCGCGGCGCGGATGGTGCGGTTCGCGGCAACGCCCCCGGCCACGGCGAGGACCGGCACCGGCGAGGTGGCGAGCGCCCGGCGGGTCTTTTCCGCCAGCACCTCGGCCACCGCGGCCTGGAACCCCGCGCAGATGTCGGCCCGCACCCCGGCGCGCAGCCCGCCGTCGCGGGCCACCGCCTCGTCCCGGGCGCGCAGCACGGCGGTCTTGAGGCCGGAAAAGCTCATGTCGCAGCCCGGCCGGTCGAGCAGCGGGCGGGGCAGCGGGATGGCGCGGGGATCGCCCGCGGCGGCCTCGGCCTCGACCGCCGGTCCGCCGGGCTGGGGCAGGCCGAGGAGCTTGGCCACCTTGTCGAAGGCCTCGCCCGGCGCATCGTCGATGGTGCCGCCAAGGCGGGTGAAGTCCTCGGGCCCCTCGACCCGCAGGAACTGGCAATGCCCGCCCGAGACGAGCAGCATGAGGTAGGGAAACCCGATCCCGTCGGTCAGCCGCGGGGTCAGCGCGTGCCCGGCGAGGTGGTTGACCCCCACCAGCGGCAGCCCGGTCCCGGCGGACAGTCCCTTGGCCAGCATCACCCCCGCCATCACCCCGCCGATCAGCCCCGGCCCGGCGGTGACAGCGATGGCGTCGAGATCGCCAAGGCCCACCCCCGCCTTGGCCAGCGCCTGCTCGACGGCAACATCGAGCCGCTCGGCGTGGGCGCGCGCGGCGATCTCAGGCACGACGCCGCCAAAGGCCGCGTGCAGCGTCTCTTGCCCCGCCACGACCGAGGACAGGATGCGCGGCGCGTCACCCCCGCCCCCGGTTGCGGCGCCCTCCAGCCGCACCACGGCGGCGGCGGTGTCGTCGCAACTGCTCTCGATCCCCAGCACGGTCAGCGTCATGGTTGAAATCACGGGTTGGGACGGCCTATCCCCGCCTAGCACCGGTCCCCGGGAAACGCCATGCAGCCGCCCTTGCCCCCCGTCGTCCTCATCACCCGCCCCGCCCCCGCGGCGCGGCGCTTCGCGGACCAGATCGCCGGCCTCGGCCTTGCCACGGTGATCGCCCCGCTGATGCGGATCGTCCCCGTCCCCCACGACAGCGCCGCGGTCGCGGCGGCCGAGGGGCTGGTCCTGACCTCCGAGAACGCCGTCCCCCACGCCGGGCCGGGCCGCGGGCGCCCGGCGATCTGCGTCGGCCCGCGCACGGCCGAGCTGGCCCGTTCGGCGGGCTTTGCCGTGACGCAAGGGCCGGGGGACGCGGCGGGGATGATGCCGCTGCTCACCGGGCTCGGTCCCGGCTGGGTGCACCTGCGCGGGGTGCGGGTCGCGGCCGAGCTGCCGGTGCCGGGGATCGTCGTCTACGACCAGCAGGCGCTGCCCTTGTCGGAGGAGGCCGCCGCCCTGCTCAAGCGTCCGGCGCCGGTGATCCTGCCGCTCTTCTCGCCCCGCGCGGCGGCGCTGGCGGCAGCCGCCGTGGCCGCCGTCGGGCCGGCCGCGCCGCTGTGGCTCGCCCCGATCAGCGCCGCCGCCGACGCGGCCTGGGATCGGGCGTGGACAGGCCCCGCCCCCGCGACGCTGCGTCGCGCCGTGGCGCCCTCGCCCGACGCGCCCGGCATCCGCTGCGTCATCCGCGACCTCGCCCGCGGAACAGAGCCGTCCGGCGCGGGTTGAGCCGCACGGCGCTGCTCTCTACTGTGACGCCACCCGCGCGGTTCGTGCGCGGGCCGAACCGCCAAATCACGACGCCGGGGACGACGCCCCGCCCGTCCGCCGCAAGGGATCGCCGCGCCATGACCGACCGCAAGGATACCGCGAAACCCGGCAAGACGCCCGCCGGCCAGCCCGCCGCCGGCGCCAAGGCCGCCGCGCCGGGCAGCGTGGTGGACCTGCGCGAGGCGCCGCCGGTCGAGCGGGCCGGGCCGGGCATGGCGAAATCGGGCGAGCCGGCCCCGTCGGTCGAGTCGTCGCTGGTCGGCAGCGGCGGCGTCGCGGGCATGGCCCCGCGCGACGCGGCGGCCTCGGGTCGCGCCGACGCTGAGGCGCCCGTGGGCAAGATGGGGGTCGGGGCTGCGGGCGTGGCAGACAAGCCGCTGAAGGGAGGGGCGGAAGCGTCGCCGACCTCAGTGCGCGCCGAAAGCCCGACGATCACCCGCGACGCCACGCCTGGCAAACCCGCCGAGTCCACGCTGAAAACCCCGGCTGACCGCCCGGCGCCCGACGCTCCCAAGCCCGACGCCGCCATTCCCCCGCGCGCCAGCACCGAGGGCACCACCCGCTCCTCGGTCCCGCCCACCGGCGAGTCGCGCGGCGCGGCCCAAACGCCGGCCCACACCCCCGCCCCGACCAAGCCGGCGCCCGCCCCCCGGCGCGGCGGCTTCGCCCCGCTGTTCCTTGGCGGCGTCGTCGCCGCGGGACTCGGCGCCGGGGCCGCGTGGTGGGCGATCCCGCGCCTGCCCGCCGCGTGGCAGCCCGCGCCTGCGCCCGCCGCGGCACCCGAGATCGACACCGCGGCGCTCGCCGAACAGGCCGCCGCCGCCGCCCGCGCCGAGATCGACAGCCGCGCCGCGGCCATCGAGACCCGCGCCGCCGAGGCCGCCCAGCAGGCCGCCACAAGCGCCGCCGAGGCCGCGAGCCGCGCCGCCGGTGCCAGCCTCGTCCCGGACCGCGAGGCGCTGCTGACCGAGGCGCGGCAGGCCGGCGCGGACGCCGCCGCCAAGCTGATCGCCGAGGCCCCCGCCACGCCCCAGCCCGACGGCGCGATCCAGTCCACGCTGGCCGCGCAGGCCCAGCAGCTCGCCGCGCTTGACACGCGGCTGGGCGAGCTGGCATCCGCCCAGCCCGGCGACCTCGACGCCCTACGCCAGCAGGTCGAGACGCTGTCCGCGCGCGAGCCCGTCGATCTCGCACCGCTGCGCCAGCAGGTCGAGGAACTCGCCGCACGGCCTTCGGTGGATCTGGAGCCCCTGCGGCAGGAGGTGCAGGCGCTGGCTGCCCGCCCGACCGTGGACCAGGCGACCGCCGACCGGCTCGAACGGCTCGCCGCTGACGCCGAGGCCGCGACGGCGCGCATCAACCAGGCCGCCGACGAAGCCGAGGCGCGGCTGGCCGAGGCCGAGGCCCGCGCCGCCGACCTGCGCGCCGCCGCCGACGAGGCCGCCCGCCGCGCCCGCACCGCTGCCGCGGCGAGCGCGCTCGGCACCGCGATCCAGACCGGCGCCCCGCGCGAGGCCGCGCTGGCCCAGCTGCAGGAGGCCGGGGTGACCCCGCCCCCCGCGCTGACCGCCGAGGTGCCGACGCTCGAGGCGCTCGCCGCCGAGTTCCCGCCCGCCGCCCGTGCCGCGCTGCGCGCCGAGTTGCGCAGCGATGCGGCCTCTGGCCGAGGCAGCGCAATCGGCAACTTCCTGCGCGCCCAGACCGGGGCGCGCTCGGTGACACCGCACGAGGGGTCGGACGCCGACGCGGTGCTCTCGCGCGCCGGCGCAGCGGTGGATCGCGGCGACATCGTCGCGGCGCTCAAGGAACTCGAGGCGCTGCCCGCCCCGGCCCGCCCGGCGATGGAGCCGTGGATCGCCCGCGCCCGCGCCTATGCCGACGCTACCGCGGCGATCGGCGCGCTGACCGCCCCCCCGGCGGCGGAGGCTGCGGCTCCTTCCGCAACCGCGCCGACCCCGGCCGCGCCGGTGGCCGAGCCGGCACCTGCTCCCCCGGCGGCCGTGTCGAACCATACCATCCCAGTAGCGGAACCGGTCCAGACGGCGCCTTCCGAATCTGCCCCTGCCGCTGCCACCGCACCGGTGGACGCCGCCTCGGTCGGCCGCCCGGCGGCGGTCGAGGCCGCGGCGCCCTCTGCGGTCGCGCCGCCGGCCGACGTGCCGCCGCCGGTCGCTACCCCCTCCCCTGCCGCAACCCCGTCGAATTGAGGTCCGCCCGATGCTGCTCACGCTTCTGAAGGTCACGTTCTTCTTCGGCGTCGTCCTCGCGGCGGCGCTGGGGGCGATGCACCTTGCGCAGACCGGGCACCCGCTGGTGCTGCAATTCAACGGCGTCGAATACACCTTCGGCCCGGTGCAGGCCGCGGTGGCCGCGATCCTGTTCATCCTCGCCAGCTGGGTGATCGTCCAGCTGCTGCGGCTGGCGCTCGCGTTCATCCGCTTCCTCGCCGGCGACCGCACCGCTATCGACCGCTATTTCGACCGCTCGCGCGAGCGGAAGGGGTATCAGGCGCTGGCCGAGGGGATGCTCGCCGTCGCCTCGGGCGAAGGGCGGCTGGCGCAGGACCAGGCGTCGAAGGCCGCGAAATACCTCGACCAGCCGCACCTGACCAACCTGCTCGCCGCACAGGCCGCCGAGACCGCGGGTGATGCCCGCCGGGCCGAAGAGGTCTACCGCGAGATGCTGGCCGACGCCCGGACCCGCTTCGTCGGCATCCGCGGGCTCATGCAGCAGAAGCTGGCCATGGGCGAGACCGACACCGCCCTGCGGCTGGCGGAGAAGGCCTATGCGCTCAAGCCTGCGCACACGGACCTGCAGAACACCCTGCTGACGCTGCAGACCCGCGAGCACGACTGGAAGGGCGCCCGCCAGACGCTGCGCGACAAGCGCAAGCAGGGCACCCTGCCGCAGGACGTCCACCTGCGCCGCGACGCGGTGCTGGCGCTGCAGGAGGCGTCCGAGGTGCTGGCGCTCGGCAACTCGATCAGCGCCCGCGAGGCGGCGATCAGCGCCAACCGCGCCTCGCCCGACCTCGTGCCGGCGGCGGTGCTGGCCGCGCGCAGCTACCTCGCGCAGAAGGACACCCGCAACGCGAGCCGCCTGCTGCAGAAGGCATGGGAGGCGCAGCCGCACCCGGCGCTCGCTGCGGTCTACGCCGAGATCGTGCCGGACGAGACCCCGGCCCAGCGTCTGCGGCGGTTTGACGACCTGCTGCGCCACAAGCCCGACCACCCCGAGACGCGGATGCTGCGCGCCGAACTGGCGCTCGCGGCCGAGGATTTCCCCGCCGCCCGCCGGGCGCTCGGCAATCTGGCCGAGACGCAGCCGACGACCCGCTCGCTGGCGATCCGCGCGGCGGTCGAGCGGGGCGAGGGCTCCGACGACAGCGTCGTGCGCGGCTGGCTGGCGCGGGCGATGAACGCGAGCCGCGGGCCGCAGTGGGTCTGCGATAACTGCCACAACGTGATGGCCGACTGGGCGCCGGTCTGCGACAGCTGCCACGGGTTCGACACGCTGAGCTGGCGCGAGCCGCCGGTGGCGGCGCGTATGGCGGGCGCGAGCAACGGCGTCGAGATGCTGCCGCTGATCGTCGGCCGCCCGGCCGGGTCCGAGGCGCACGTGGACCAGAGCTTCACCGAGGCCGACGCGTATGCCGAGGGCACCGACGCGCCCCGCCACCTGCCCGGACCGCGCCCCGCCGCGCCGGCGGCGCAGCCGGTGACCAGCCCGGCGCCAGCCAAGCGGCGCGCGACGCGGACCGAGGTGCCGAGCGTCGCGCCGGGGATGGTCCCGCGCGAGTCGGACTATGCGCCCTCCTCGACCGTCACCGATCCCGAGCCGCTGCGCCTTGACCCCGCCGCGCGCCGGACGGGCGAGGCCGCGACCGTGGTCACGGTGACCGAGGTTTCGCCGCCGCCGGCCGTGGAGATCACCCCCCCGCCGGCCGCGAGTGGCAACCGGGTTACGGCGGCCGATGCCGGCAAGTCTCCCGTGGCGTCTCGCGCGGCCGCGCCGGCGCCGGTCGCGGATGACAGCGGCAACCCGCCCGTGCGCCCGGACGTCGAGCCGCCGCTCGCCGAGGCGACGGATTCGCGCTGACCCCCTTTTCCCCCGCGCGGGAAGGTGCTAACCCGCGCGGCACGCCGCAGTAGCTCAGCTGGTAGAGCACGTCATTCGTAATGATGGGGTCGGGGGTTCGAGTCCCTTCTGCGGCACCAGTTTTCTTATCCTTCGTTATTAGTATCAACGACTTAGGCGGACCGGCTTCAGTTTGGCCCACCCTTCAGTCCACCTCTCGGCGGTTGTTTGAAGACCTGTCTAGCGACGACGTCCTGACGGCCAGCGGCCCGTACGCCTCATTGGGGAGATGGTTGCGCGGTTGTCCGGAGCGGGGATTCGCATCCATCGGAACCTACCTAGTCCGATATGTTTCACGACTTCCTGATCGCAGATCGACTGAACAAGATTATCGGCGGAACGCTTGCTCGGCTTGACAGGGGCGAATGCTCGTTACGAAGCGGGTCGGACTGAACCGCCCCGGGTTTACCGGAGAGTAAAACACTCGAAGGATGAGCCCTATGACGAAGCAGAAATTCACCCCCGCCTATCCGGCCGAACTTCGCGAACGCGGCGTTCGGCTTTTCCGAGAGAACCGCGGCGATTATGCCAGCGATACGGCGGCCTACTGGGCGATTGCGCCAAAGCTTTGCTGTTCTCCAGACAGTCTGCGCGTGTGGTGTCAGCAGGCCGAACGCGACAGCGGGCAGCGCGCCGGACTGACCAGCGCCGAGAAGGACCGGATCAGGGAACTGGAGCGGGAGGTCCGTGAACTTCGAGCCGCCAACGAGATCCTGAAGAAGGCGAGTGCATATTTCGCTGCGGCGGAGCTCGACCGCCCGTTCAGGCGATGATCGCGTTCATTGACGACCAGCGGGGCATGTTTGGTGTCGGGCCGATCTGCAGGGTTCTGGGGATCGCACCATCGACGTATCATGCCTTCAAGGCCGTCGAGCGCGATCCGGACCGGCCTTCGGATCGGGCCAGGCAGGATCGGCTTGACATGACTGTGATCAAGCCGGCCTTCGATGAAAGCCGGGGGGCGATACGGCGCGCGAAAGGTGTGGCATCAACTGCGTCGCGAGGGGCCCGACATCGCCCGCTGCACGGTGGAACGGCTGATGACGGCGATGGGAGTGCAAGGTATTGTCCGGGGCAAGAAGGTCATCACGACCAACCCTGATGCGGCTCAGCCTTGCCCGGACGACAAGGTGAACCGGGCCTTCTTGGCAGACATGCCGAACCGGTTGTGGGTCAGCGACTTCACCTATCTCTCAAGCTGGCAAGGGATGGTGTATGTTGCCTTCGTCATCGACGTCTGCGCCGGAAGATCGTCGGCGGGCGCGTCTCGACTTCGATGACAACCAGCTTCGTGCTCGACGCCCTGAACCAACCCATCTGCCAGTGGGCGCCGTCCGAGACGGTCAAGTTGATCCATCATAGCGATAGAGGCAGCCAGTATCTGTCGATCCGATACGCCCAGCGGCTGGCTGAGGCCGGCATCAACACCTCAGTCGGCAGCGACGGCGATTCCTATGACAAGGCTGTTGCCAAAAGCATCATTGGCCTGTTCAAGACCGAGGTCATCAAGTTCCTCGGACCTTGGAAGTCTGTTGGTCAGGTCGAATGGGGAACACTGAAATGGGTGGACTGGTATAACAAGACGCGCCCGCACAGCGCCATTGGTTACGTCACTCCGAACGAAGCAGAAGAGGCATTCTACGCAAGCTTGAACGCTGGCGAAAAAGCAGCCTAATCATTGAACCACAAACTCTCCGGTAAACCCGGGGCGGTTCACTGGCTCATCTGCCGCCTTGTCGATCTGCAGACGGTAATCCTGTTCATTGCCGCTTCCAAGGTGGAGGGCGTGGCGGAGCGTCACGACGAGGCCCCTTTGACATTGAGGGGAGGCTTCAGTCATCGCGGGAGTTGTGCAGCTTCGACGGGATGCCGATGGAGCTCAGCCTCTCCATCGACAGCCCGCGTCGGCAGTAGCTGGGCCGGCGTGCCTGACCGGTCATCATGATTGATCTTGCCGTTTATGGCGGCCTGTTTCTGGCGGCCTTCACGGCAGCGACTCTGCTTCCTGCGCAATCCGAGATCCTGGTTGTCGGCCTTCTGCTGACCGAGCACCCGCTAGGGCTGGTGCTGACTGTTGCCAGCCTCGGCAATGTGCTGGGCTCCGTGGTCAACTGGTTTCTCGGGCGAGCATTCGAACGGCTGCGCACCCGACGCTGGTTACCGGTGAGGCCGGCCGCCCTGGCACGAGCGGAGGGCTGGTATCGCCACTACGGCACATGGTCGCTGCTGCTGGCCTGGGCGCCGATCATCGGCGACCCGTTGACTGTCGTTGCAGGAGTGCTGCGCGAGTCTTTCTGTAAGCGTCCGGCCTGACCGCTACCCGTTCCATCGCCATGGGAGCAGATCGTCGACCTTTGTGATCTTGTAGTCGGGGATGCGGGCCAGGGTATCAGCGAGCCAGGCGAGTGGATCGACGGCGTTGAGCTTGGCTGTCCCGATGAGGGTGTAGGCGATGGCGGCGGCTTTTCCGCCTGCTTCCGAGCCGACGAAGAGGTAGTTCTTGCGGCCGAGGGCAACGGCGCGCATGCCGCGTTCGGCGGCGTTGTTGTCGAGTTCGAGAATGCCGTGGTCGAGGTAGGGGCGCAGACGCTGCATGCGGGTCAGGGCGTAGCGGATGGCGGCGGCTAGCGGGGATTTGCCTGAGATCGTGGTGAGTTGCATCGCCAGCCACGCCTCCAGCTCGTCGAAGACGGGGGCGGCATGGGCCTGTCGCAGTTCGGCACGGCGATCAGGCGGAGCGCCACGGGCCTCCTTCTCCACGGCATAGAGCCGGGCGATCCGAGTTATGGCCTCTTGGGCTATCGGAGAGCCCTGGGATCGGTGGATGTCGACGAACTTGCGCCGGACATGGGCCATGCAGGCGACCTCGCGGATGGCGCCTGAGCGGTAGAGGTCTTCAAACCCGGCATAGCCGTCGGCGTGCATCCAGCCGCGATAGCGGGCGAGGTGATCCTTGGGGTGCTGGCCTTTGCGGTCGCCCGAGAAGCGATACCAGGCAGCGGGCGGCGCGGAGCCGCCCCAAGGGCGTTCGTCACGGGCATAAGTCCAGAGCCGGGCGGTGCGGGTCTTGCCGGTGCCCGGGGCGAGCATGCTGACCGGCGTGTCGTCGGCGAAGATCGCCTCGGCCGACAGGACATGGCGACCGATGGCGTCAGCGAGGGGTTCAAGCAAGGCAGTGGATTTGCCGACCCAGTCGGCCAGCGTCGAGCGATCCAGATCGAGCCCCTCACGATCGAAGATCTGGCTCTGGCGATAGAGCGGCAAGTGATCTGCATACTTGCTGACCAGCACATGGGCCAGCAGACCCGGCCCCGGGCGGCCACGCTCGATGGGGCGAGAGGGCAGCGGGGCCTGGACGAACCGTTCGCAGCAGGTGCAGGTCAGGCGCGGCCGGACGATCCGGTTCACGATAAACCGGCTGGGAACATACTCCAACTCCTCGGTGACATCCTCCCCGATCCGGCGCAGACGGCCTCCGCAATCGGCGCAAGCCTCGGCACCGGGGCCGAGTTCGACCTCCATCCGTGGGATATGATCCGGGATCGGGCGGCGCTTGGGTTTGTCCTTCTCCTCGATGTCCGGCAGTCGCATCCGGGCGGTCATCGCGGCAGCAGCGATCTCGCTGCTCTCCAGCGCCAGTTGAAGCTGTTCTGCCGTCTCCGACGATGCCCCGAACCGGTGGGCGCGGTGCCCTGCCAACTGGTGCCGCAGCTTCTCGATCAGGATCGCCTGGGCCTTCACCTCGGCCAAGAGCCGCGCGGTGAAGCTGCGCAGCTCCTCTGGGTCTTCCGGCAGGGCCAGGGTCTGATCGAGCATGCGGGAAGTTTATCCCACGGGATTCCTTGTGGGAATCATTGATTACAGGTCCTGTGGACTATCCCGCCGCCAGAGGCCGCCACGTCCGTTCCGGGGCCCGCCAGTCAATCCCCTCCAGCAGCATCGACAACTGCGCAGGCGTCAGTGCCACCTTCCCCTCCTTGGCCGAGGGCCAGACGAAGCGGCCCTTCTCCAGCCGCTTCATGAACATGCAGGCCCCTTGGCCGTCCCACCAGATGACCTTGACCAGATCACCCCGGCGGCCCCGGAAGACAAAAAGATGCCCGCCGAATGGGTTCTGCTTCAGCACAGCCTCGGCCTGCGCCGCCAAGGCTGCAAAGCCCTTGCGCATGTCCGTCACCCCGGCGGCCAACCAGACCCGCGTGTTCGCCGGAACCGGGATCATACCGTGAGCCCCCGGATCAGCCGCGCGAGCGCCCCAGGATCGTAGTTGCCACTGATGCGCATCCGATGCCCGCCCGCGAGCTCGATCTCGATGCAACTGTCGGCGGCAGGTCCTGCCGGGGCAGACCTGGGCTCCGCGACAATCTCTACCGGCAGAAAGCGCGCCTGTTCTGGCAGGGGCGGAGCCGAGGCGGGGTCCGGCGCATAACGGGGATCGCGCAGCCACTTGAAGATCAGGTTCGCGTTTACCGCGTAGCGCCGGGCAACCTGGGCCACGGAAACACCCGGCGCAGCCGTCTGGAAGCAGATCGACCGCTTCTCCTCGTCCGTCCAGAGCCGCTTCGTCCGACGCGCCACGACATCACCATAGTGTCCACTATCGATGGTGGACACTATCCGCCCCTCTCACCCCGCGGCAGGGCGGCCAGGACGGACGCTTACGTCTTTCTGGGTGTTTCTGCTCCTCGTCAGCGTCGCGAAGATTGGCCGCTACCTTGTTCTGGCAGCAGCAACATTGGGGTTCGCTTGACTAAGTTGCCGCTCTGCCCCGGCGCTGCAAAGCAAGCTCCGCCTCTTGCAGGCGCATAGGACGGGGTTGACGAGATTATGGTCGAGCAACCTCAAGCCATTAGTGCCTCAGTTTGCCTTGACCGTTGCCCGGCGGGGGCGGGACCCCCGCGGGTTGAAATAGCGAATGCGAGCTCTCAGTCGGCTGCCGGCGCATCAGGGAAGCCTGCCGCAGCAAGGGCGGACGCAAAGCGGTCACGCGGCAGACCACTGGTCAGCTCGACCTCGCGACGGCTCTGATCAATGACGATACGGGCATCTGCATCGACCGACTGGATCGCGCGCGTGACGCTGCGGGCGCAGCCGCCGCAACTCATGTTGGGGAGATGAAAACGCATGACACCTTCCTTGGTTCTTCTCATGCCTGAGCAGATGGGAGCTTCCAGCGCGGGAAGGTCAAGGCGCGCCAACAACCTCCTGAAGTTGACCTTCGCGTGAATGTCCATAATCTGGCGGGCATGACTGGAAGCCGTTCGTCTGTCCTTTTCCTTCCAACTGCATCGCTGCTTGCCGTGGGCTTCGTTTGCATCGCTCTCTGGGCAGGATGGAGCTACAGCATCTCAGCCCACATCCCGCGCGGGGCCAAGCTTTATGCCGAACATTGCGCGACGTGCCACGGCGCTCAGCTTGAAGGTCAACCCGACTGGCAGGTCGCTGACGAAAGTGGCGTTCTCCCTGCACCGCCGCATGACGCATCCGGCCACACCTGGCACCACGATGATGCCATGCTGACCGACTACATCCGGCGGGGCGGCCAGGCGGTTCTGGATGACATGGGTGTGCCCATGACGTCGGGCATGCCGGCTTTTGGCGAAATCCTGACGGACGGCGACATTGCCGCCATCCTCGGGTTCATCAAGTCAACTTGGCCCGATCGGATACGCGCGATCCAGGCCGAACGGAATGGCAGCTAGCCCCGGTCCCGCAAAGTGCAATCTCCTGCCAAGGCATCAAGTATCGAGCAATCCGGATGCCCATCGCCCGCACAGCTCTGAACAAGCTGCTGCAGGGCCGTACGCAGTTGCATCAGATCAGCCAACCTTTCGTCGACTTGGGCGAGATGACGCGCGGCGATCTCGCGCACGTCGGCACTGCTGCGGCTCGTGTCTTCGTTCAGCATCAGGAGGTCGCGGCAGTCCTGCAGCGAAAAGTCGAGCCGTCGCGCACGGCTCAGGAAGCGCAGCCGGTGGACATCAGCAGGGCTGAAATGGCGATAGCCGTTCGGCCCGCGCTGCGGGGCCACAAGACCGATGTCCTCATAGTATCGGATCGTCTTGGAGGTAAGACCCGACGCTCGCGCGGCTGCGGCGATGTTCATTCCAGTCCTCCCTTGCCCTGAAGGGTGCTACGTGCACGCTGACCAGAGACACGGTAAAGCCGCAGCCGGGACCCGCCCCCGATCACGGTCAGGATGCCCAAGAGAAGCGATCTAGCGAATGCCGTTCGCAACCTGAACCTCGCGCACGAAGCGGATGATCCCGGCCAGCTCCGGGTCCGTGAGTCCCGGAACCGGGGCCATGTTTCCGAATGGCCAGTGATGGGCACGCACCCCGTTGCGTGCTGCCAGGACGAAAGCCATGTCGCCGTGGTGGCTCGGTTCGTAGATCTTGTGGATGAGCGGTGGTGCAATCCCCGCCCGCCCCTCGGCATCGGTGCCGTGGCAGGATGCGCAGTTGGCGGCGAAGGCCTGCTGACCGGCTTTGGCTTCGGGTGACAACGTGGCCGGCATGGTCACAGCAACAAGAGCCTGACCCTCTTCAGCCGGCCTTGCGGCATCGGATTGGCCCCAGAGCCACCAGGCACCGCCTGTGGCGACCGCGGCAATCGCCGCAAGAAGAACAGTTCGCATGAAGTCTTTCCTCTGATTGGCTCGCGCGGAGGAAGTGCCGCGCGAGCGGCGCTGGAGAGGCTAAGTTTGGTGAGGTGGCCTTGATCGGACTGGCGCCGGGAAATTCGGCGCCACCTTCTGCGATCCGGTCAGTTCGACGGCCCATAGACGATGCCGTTCGGGCGGTCGCCCACCGGCACCGATCCGACGACCTCCTGGCGCGCAACGTCGATGACCGAGACGCTGTCGTCCGCGATGTTGGTCACGAACACGAAGGCGCCGTCCGCCGAAACCGACACACCATGCGCGCCAGGAGCGGTTTTCAGCGTCTTAGCAACCTTGCCGGTCGCCGTGTCGATCACCGACACGGTGTCGTTCGGCGCGGCCTCGGTCCCCTGGTTGGCAACATAGACCTGCCTGCCGTCGGGGGTTGCGATCATCTGGATCGGATTGGGACCGACCTCGATCCTGCCTGTGACCTCGCGCGTGGCGGTGTCGATCACCGCCACGCGGTTCTCGTCGCGCAGCGAGACATAGATCCGGCTGCCATCAGGGGTGAAGCCGACCTGAACCGGCGCCGTGCCCACCGGGATGCGTGCCGCCTCGGTGAGGTTGGCCGTGTCGATGACCGAGATCGACCCGTCCTCGACATTGGCGACGTAGAGCTCGGTCCCGTCTGGGCTGAGCCGCAGCCCGTGCGGGTAAGCTCCGGTCTCGATGCGCTCGACCACCGATGCGTTCGCGAGATCGACCACCGCGACCTCGTCCGCGCCCGAGAGGGACGCATAGGCGCGACCCCGCGTATCGGCAACGACGTGGGCCGGGTGGGCACCGACCTCGACCGTGACAGCAGGCTTCGAGAGGTCCTGTGGTTCGAGCATTACCAGAAGTCCCGCGGCGTCCCCGTCGTGGCCATGCCCTTCCGAGCCATGATCACCGGAAGCCGGAGTGCCGACCGCCAGCAGGAAGCGCCCGTCCGGCGTCAGATCGACGTTATGGGGCGCCACCGGGATCGGCGTCGTGGTCACGGTCCCGGTGCCGAGGCCGATGGCGCTGATCGAGCTGCCGCCTTCGTCGGCGGACCAGACGGTGCCGCCGGTCTGGCCGAAGTCGATAGCCTCAGGGCTACCTTTCTCCTTTAGCCAGGCTTCCATCTCGGCGATCTCGCGCTCCTGCGCGGCGATGATCTGCTCGGCCCATGCCTTGGTCTGCGGATCATCCCCGTGTTGCTGCACGATCCGGGCCATGTCGATCGCGCCCTGATGATGCCGGATCATGCCCCGCACGAAGGCCGTGTCGGGGTCATCGGCCATGACGCCGTCCATCATCGGCCCGTGCATTGCGTCCATGGCGTCCACATAGGCGCGGGTGAAGTCGGGAACGTTTCCGTCGGCTGGCGCCATTCCGGCAGCTTTCGATGCATCGACCGCACCGTGCATCATCCCGCCCTGCATCATCTGCTGCATGGCGCTCATGCACTCGGCAGGCACGGCCTGCATCATGGTCCGCATCTGGTCTGGCATACCCGGCATCGGCATCGTCGGGGCGGCAGGCGCAGCGGCCTGTTCTTGCGTCTGTGCAGGGTGGTGGGTGTCATGCCCGGCCTGCGCCAGGGCAACAGCCGGTAGCCCTGCCGCGAGGCCGAGGGAAAGGGCGATTGCAGTTCGTTTCATTGCTGTTCATCCATGTCCGGGAAAACGCGGCATCACACAGCGCACGCGCAGCCCCCTAGTGATCGTTGATGTCCGAGTGGCGTTATCGGCCTGTCGGCCGAAGTGGCCGGAAGGCGCGGACCTCTCGGATCCGCAACGCCTTCACGCAGCGACTGATGAACGTGGTGGCCGCAGGATTCCCTCGGGAGTCCGCCCCAAGCGACCCACCAGAATGCCGAGGCGGGTCTCCCCGCCGGAAGGCGGATCGGCCCGCGGGCTCTCTGGCAGAAGGGCGGTGATCGTGCAGAACTGGGCGCAGCAGTCGTCCTGGGAACCCGGCCCGCTCCCGCCGGAACCGTCCTGATCCCCGGAAGTCGCCCGGGCACAGCCGGACGCCGCATGAGAATGATCGCAACCCTGGTCCAGGCTAGCGGCGACAGCTCGCTCGGCATGGACCGTGTGTGCTGCCGGGAGGGTGTGGGCTCCGGCCTGCAAAGCCAGGGCGGCGAAAGACACGATCAGCCATACGGTTGCCAGCCATTGCCTCCAGCAGCCGCGAAGCCCCATGCCCTTTGCCACACCCCTGCTCATCAGACCGTTCGTTCTCTTCCTCTGGACCGTCTCAGGCTTCCTGCCTGCTCGGGAAGCAGGGAAGCGGCCATTTTCTGACAGTGCCATTATCACACCACGTCCTGCGGGACGACGACACCTGAAACCGGCCAAGGCAGGTTGCGACATGATGCCGCCCGTCGAAGGCGCTGACGATCGACTCTGGCCGCCTTCCGGTCATCACAGCTTCACCCCCCGCAGCCGCGACGCGTTCGCGATCACGCTGACCGAGGACAGCGCCATGGCGGCGGCCGCGATGATCGGCGACAGCAGGATGCCGAAGAACGGATACAGCACGCCGGCCGCGACCGGGATGCCGAGCGCGTTGTAGATGAAAGCGAAGAACAGGTTCTGGCGGATGTTGCGCATCACCGCCTGCGACAGCCGCCGCGCCCGCACGATGCCGGTGAGATCGCCCTTCAGCAGCGTGACCCCCGCGCTCTCCATCGCCACGTCGGTGCCGGTGCCCATGGCGATGCCGACATCGGCGGCAGCTAACGCCGGCGCATCGTTCACGCCGTCTCCCGCCATCGCCACGACTTCCCCTGCCGCCTTGTGCCGCTGCACGACCTCGCTTTTCTGATCCGGCAGGACCTCCGCCTCGACCTCGTCGATGCCGAGTTGGCGGGCCACGGCCCTTGCCGTCGTCCAGTTGTCCCCGGTCAACATGACCACGCGGATGCCCTGCGCCTTCAGCGCGGCCAGCGCCTCGGGCGTCGTGGCCTTGACCGGGTCCGCGATGGCGAAGATCGCGGCGACCTGCCCATCGACGCCCATGAAGATTGCCGTCGCCCCGTCCTCGCGCAGCTTGTCGGCCTGCTCAGCCAGCGGCGCGACATCGACCCCCTGTTCGGTCAGGAACTTCGCGTTTCCCAGCGGAATGCGCTTGCCTTCCACCACCCCGAGCGCCCCCTTGCCGGTCGGCGAGTCGAAGTCGGCAACAGGCGCGAGCGGGATCTCTCGCTCCTCTGCTGCCCGTACGATGGCGAGCGCGAGCGGATGCTCGCTCGCCCGTTCCACGCTGGCGGCAAGACGCAGGACGTCGGCCTCGGCCCAACCAGGTGCCGGAACGATGGCGGTGACGGCGGGCCGCCCCTCGGTCAGCGTTCCGGTCTTGTCCACGATGATCGTGTCCACCTTTTCCATGTGCTCCAAGGCTTCTGCGTTCTTGATCAGCACGCCCGCCTGCGCGCCGCGTCCGACGCCGACCATGATCGACATCGGCGTGGCCAGCCCCAGCGCACAGGGACAGGCGATGATAAGGACGGATACGGCGGCAACGAGGCCAAAGGAGAACTGCGGCTCGGGGCCCCAGATCGACCAGGCAATGAAGGCGAGAAGGGCAACCCCGATCACCGCCGGCACGAACCAGCCCGACACTTGGTCGGCAAGCCGCTGGATCGGGGCACGGCTGCGCTGTGCTTCTGCGACAAGCTGGACGATCTGCGACAGCATGGTGTCGCGGCCGACCCGGCGGGCCTCGATCACCAGGGCGCCGGATTGGTTCATGGTCCCGCCGATTGCCTTGGAGCCGACCTCCTTCGTCACCGGCATGGACTCGCCCGTCACCATCGACTCGTCCACGGCACTGCGGCCTTCGAGCACCTCGCCATCGACCGGCACCTTCTCGCCCGGCCGCACGCGAAGCCGGTCGCCGACACGGACCGCATCCAGCTGGACCTCTTCCTCGCTCCCATCCTCGTGGATGCGCCGGGCGGTCTTGGGGGCCAGGTCGAGTAGCGCGCGGATGGCGCCGCTTGTGCTCTCGCGGGCGCGCAGTTCCAGCACCTGCCCCAGCAGCACGAGCACGGTGATGACCGCGGCAGCCTCAAAATAGACTGCGACCGAGCCGTCATGCTGGCGAAAGGCGTCCGGGAAGATGCCGGGCACGAGTGTCGCAACGACGCTGTAGATCCACGCCGCCCCCGTGCCCATGGCAATCAGGGTGAACATGTTCAGGTTGCGCGTGACCAGCGACTGCCAGCCGCGCTGGAAGAAGGGCCACCCGGCCCACAGGACCACCGGAGTCGCGAGGATCAACTGGATCCAGTTCGAGCTGCGTTGGCTGACGAGGTGATCGAGGCCGAGCAGGTGCCCTCCCATTTCCAGCAGGAACACGGGGATCGTCAGCACCAGCCCGATCCAGAAGCGACGGCGCATGTCGATCAGTTCGAGATTGGGCTCAGCTTCCAGGCTGACCAGCACCGGCTCAAGCGCCATGCCGCAGATCGGGCACAACCCCGGCCCGACCTGTCGGATCTCGGGGTGCATGGGACAGGTGTAGATCGTTCCCTCGGGCACGGGGGAGGCCTTTGCCGCCGATGCGGCTGGATCGAGATAGCGGTCCGGCTCTGCCAGGAATTTCGTGCGGCAACCGTCTGAGCAGAAGTAATAGGGCCGGCCGGCGTGCTCCGCCTTGTGCTGCGTCGCATGGGGATCGACCATCATGCCGCAGACCGGGTCCTTGACCTGATGCGCGCCGTCACTCGGAGCCGTCGCTGGGGCGTGCGAGTGCTCTGACCCGTGGTGGCTGGAATGAACATGCTCGTGATGGTGATGCTGATGGTCGCCGTCGCGAGAGCTGCTCTCCATGTGGAGGGAGGCTGGGTGTTGGTCTTTGCTCTTGCTGGCCATCATTTACCTCGTCTGGAATCTACCCGAGAATCGCCCGCGATTGTCCTGCACCTTCCTGTCGCTGGAAGGTCAAGAAGAAATCATGAAGCGGAAGCCGTTGCATCAATCGTCATGATGAACGCTCCCCGCTTCGGGTTTTGCCTGCGCGACCTGTCGGAACAGGCATGGCCGCCGCGAGACAACCGACATGGGTTCACCTCCTGTAGACGCGCCAGGCACTCCTTGCTGTCGTTGTGGCCGCCGCAGCTTCAAGCTCCGGCGGCCCGAGTCCTTACTGCTGGCCCGCGTTCTTCTCGACCCAGGCGGTCATCTCCTCGATTTCCGGGCCTTGGGCGTCGATGATCTTCTGAGCCATCGCTTTCGACTCCTCGTCGTCGCCATACTTCAACTCGACCTCGGCCATGGCGATGGCGCCGGCATGATGCGCGATCATCCCGCAGTGGAAGGCAAGGTCGGGGTCCTTGATGGTGTGGGTGGCCATCATCGGGCCGTTCATCTCCATCATGGCCTGCATGGAGGCCTGCTGGGCCTCATCCATTCCTTCCATGCCGCCCATCATGCCGGACATGTCCATGCCCTGCATCATTCCTGGCATTCCGGACTGCTGGATCGCGTCCTGGCAGCCTTGGGGCAGGATCGACAGGTCCGTCATGGAGCCTCCCTGTCCCGCCATGTGGCCCGCCTGCCCCCCGGTCCCGCTTTCCTGGGCGAGAGCCGCGGGCGCGGCGAGAAGGACGGCGAAGATGGCGGCTAGCTCGAACTTACGCATGAAGGTTCTCCTTTGATGTAACTGGTTTCTAGTGCAGTCAGGCGGCCATTTTCCGGCAGCTTTCGGCGCACCGGCGGCAGGCATCGACGCATTCCTGCATGTCGCCGACCTGCTCGCAGCTCTGGGCGCACTCCTCGCAGACTTCAGCGCAGACCCCGCAGGTGCGCTTGTGAAGATCGCTGCCCATCAGCATGAAGTTTGCCGAGGTCTGGCAGATCTCGGCGCAGGCTATCATGAGCCGGAAATGCTTCGGCTCGACATGCTGGCCGCCTGCCTCCAGGCAATGGTTCATGGCCATGCTGAGGCAGACGCTGTGGCAGCGCTGGCATTCGTCGATGCAGCTCTGCATTTCAGTGGACATCTGGTGCATGTGGCTTCTCCGTTGCGAAAGCGCCGGAAACAGGAAGCGGCGAGCGCGGCGCCAGTCTCACCGCCATCGAGGACGCAAGGTGAAAGCCTCGCGCTCATTGACCGCAATCCGCCCGTCTGAGGCTTGGAAGTGAAGCGCCCATTTCTTCAATCAGGCTTGGCGCTTCACTTCCGATGGAACGCGATCAGATCCGATAGGTGAGCCGTGGAGGACGACGCAGCCCTTCAGGGTCGTGCCCCGCCAATGAGGAGACAACGAACCGGGAATTCGACCATACGCCCCAAGGCTCGTTCAGATGAGTATCCACGTCCGGCATCAGCGCCAGCAGACACGCCTCTCCGCAGCAGGGAGCAGTACCATCCTTGGCAGTGCCATGCTTGTGGCCGACCGCCGATGAATGCTCATGGTTCCCACCCGGCTCGCCAGGAGTATGACCTGCGACGAGCGATGTCTCAGCGTGAGCAACGGAATGATCGTGGGCGTGGGGAAGTGCGCCTTTGGCAGCTGCACCATGCGCCACGAACATCGCGACCGCCAGAATTGCGATTGCACTCGCAAGCTTCTGCCAGACCGACACAACTCTCGTCCTGGTGACTGATCGTCCCATGGCACAGGAACGCCAACGACGAGGAGTCGTTCCTGCTGGCAAAAGGGAGGTAAAGAAAACGGAGGTTTTCTTGCTGACCTGCCCCCCGCGAGATCCCTCAGTCTGATGTAGAGTCTGCTCAACCGCGAAGGAGCAGACGAATGAGGAGAAGCCGTTTCACCGAGGCGCAGATCATCGGGATGCTGAAGGAGCAGGAGGCTGGCATGCCGACAGCTGAGGTGTGCCGCAGGCATGGTCTCAGCCCGGCGACGTTCTACAAGCTAAAAGCCAAGTATGGCGGCATGGAAGTCTCCGAAGCCGCCAGGCTGAAGGCGCTGGAAGATGAGAACGCCAAGCTGAAGCGCCTGCTGGCCGACACGATGCTCGACAATGTCGTCCTGAAGGATCTTCTGGGAAAGAACTGACGACGCTGACCAAGCGGCGAGAGGCAGCGCTCAAGGCAATGCGGGATCACGAGATCTCGCAGCGTCGGGCCTGCCAGCTTGTCGGTGTCGATCCCAAAACGGTCCGGCGCACACGCCCGCCGGACTGCCCAGAGATCCGCGAGGAGATGAAGGAGATCGCCGGGAAGCGGCGCCGGTTCGGTTATCGCCGGATCGGCATTCTGCTCGAGCGCAAGGGAATGATCATGAACCACAAGAAGCTCTATGAACTGGCCCCCTTTTCGACCGGACACCTGGGCATAATCATGGAGGCTTAGGCATATGCCTGAGCATGTGATCATGTCTGAGATCGAGATCATCACCGACGGCGGCCGCCGTCGTCGCTGGAGCGCGGCCGAGAAGCTGCGCATTGTCGAGGAGACGCTGGACAAGAGGGCCAGCATTTCGGTAGTCGCCCGCCGCAATGGCGTTGCCCCGAACTTGCTCTATCGTTGGCGCCGCCTGATGCTGGATGGGGGAGCCGTGGCCGTGTCGGAAGATGACGATGTGACCAGCAACCGGACCGTCCGGCAGATGGAAGACCGGATCCGCGAACTCGAGCGCCAGCTCGGCCGCAAGACGCTGGAGGCCGAGATCCTGCGCGAGGCCCTGGACAAGGCACGCTCAAAAAAACCGACCTTGCTCGCGCGGTCGCCTCTCAGGGACGGTTTCCGGTGAAGGTCGTCGCCGAGACCCTGGGGGTGGCCCGTTCCAACCTGATCGACCGCCTGCAAGGCAGGGCGAAGCCGCGTCGGCGCTATCACAAGGCGCAAGACGCGGCGGTGGTGCCGTTGATCATGGCGCTCGTGTCAGCGCGTCCCACATACGGCTATCGCAGGATCACGGCGCTTCTGAACCGCCAACTGCGGGCGGAAAGCCTGGCGCCCGTGAACCACAAACGGGTTTACCGGATCATGAAGGCCCACAACCTGCTGCTGGCGCGGGAATATTCCGAACGCCCCGAGCATGTGCACGACGGCAAGATCATCGTGATGCGCTCGAACCTGCGCTGGTGCAGCGACGGGTTTGAGTTCACCTGCTGGAACGGCGACATCGTCCGCGGCGCCTTCATCATCGATGCCCATGATCGGGAAATCATCGCCTGGCGGGCTGTGGTCAACGCCGGGGTCAGCGGCTCGGACATCCGGGACCTGATGCTCGAGGCCGTCGAGCGCCGGTTCGGCACATACCGTGCGCCTGCGGTCATCGAGATGCTGTCCGACAACGGCTCGCCCTACATCGCCAAGGACACGCAGGTCTTCGCCCGCCAGCTGGGCCTGAAGCCCTGCTTCACCCCGGTGCGAAGCCCGCAGAGCAACGGCATCTCGGAGGCTTTCGTGAAGACGCTGAAACGCGACTACGTCCAGGTCACGCCGCTGCCGGATGCCAGGACCGCCCTCGGATTGATCGGCGCCTGGATCGAGGATTACAACGAAAACCACCCGCACTCAGGGCTGAAGATGCGCTCGCCTCGCGAGTTCATCAAAGTTCAAACCGCAACGGCCTGAGTGTCCCGCGAAACGGGGGCAAGACCACTCTATCGGCTCTACCGAGAGGAGGGACTGTCGGTGAAGCGACGGCGCGGGCGCAAGCGGGCCCGCGGGTCACGCACGCCGATGCCGGAGGCGGCGCATCCCAACGCCCGCTGGTCGCTCGACTTTTTGGCCGACAGCTTTGGCGCCGCGCGCAAGTTCCGCATTCTGGCGGTGATCGACGATTGCTGCGTAAGCGTCCGGCCTGACCGCTACCCGTTCCATCGCCATGGGAGCAGATCGTCGACCTTTGTGATCTTGTAGTCGGGGATGCGGGCCAGGGTATCAGCGAGCCAGGCGAGTGGATCGACGGCGTTGAGCTTGGCTGTCCCGATGAGGGTGTAGGCGATGGCGGCGGCCTTTCCGCCTGCTTCCGAGCCGACGAAGAGGTAGTTCTTGCGGCAGAGGGCAACGGCGCGCATGCCGCGTTCGGCGGCGTTGTTGTCGAGTTCGAGAATGCCGTGGTCGAGGTAGGGGCGCAGACGCTGCATGCGGGTCAGGGCGTAGCGGATGGCGGCGGCTAGCGGGGATTTGCCTGAGATCGTGGTGAGTTGCATCGCCAGCCACGCCTCCAGCTCGTCGAAGACGGGGGCGGCATGGGCCTGTCGCAGTTCGGCACGGCGATCAGGCGGAGCGCCACGGGCCTCCTTCTCCACGGCATAGAGCCGGGCGATCCGAGTTATGGCCTCTTGGGCTATCGGAGAGCCCTGGGATCGGTGGATGTCGACGAACTTGCGCCGGACATGGGCCATGCAGGCGACCTCGCGGATGGCGCCTGAGCGGTAGAGGTCTTCAAACCCGGCATAGCCGTCGGCGTGCATCCAGCCGCGATAGCGGGCGAGGTGATCCTTGGGGTGCTGGCCTTTGCGGTCGCCCGAGAAGCGATACCAGGCAGCGGGCGGCGCGGAGCCGCCCCAAGGGCGTTCGTCACGGGCATAAGTCCAGAGCCGGGCGGTGCGGGTCTTGCCGGTGCCCGGGGCGAGCATGCTGACCGGCGTGTCGTCGGCGAAGATCGCCTCGGCCGACAGGACATGGCGACCGATGGCGTCAGCGAGGGGTTCAAGCAAGGCAGTGGATTTGCCGACCCAGTCGGCCAGCGTCGAGCGATCCAGATCGAGCCCCTCACGATCGAAGATCTGGCTCTGGCGATAGAGCGGCAAGTGATCTGCATACTTGCTGACCAGCACATGGGCCAGCAGACCCGGCCCCGGGCGGCCACGCTCGATGGGGCGAGAGGGCAGCGGGGCCTGGACGAACCGTTCGCAGCAGGTGCAGGTCAGGCGCGGCCGGACGATCCGGTTCACGATAAACCGGCTGGGAACATACTCCAACTCCTCGGTGACATCCTCCCCGATCCGGCGCAGACGGCCTCCGCAATCGGCGCAAGCCTCGGCACCGGGGCCGAGTTCGACCTCCATCCGTGGGATATGATCCGGGATCGGGCGGCGCTTGGGTTTGTCCTTCTCCTCGATGTCCGGCAGTCGCATCCGGGCGGTCATCGCGGCAGCAGCGATCTCGCTGCTCTCCAGCGCCAGTTGAAGCTGTTCTGCCGTCTCCGACGATGCCCCGAACCGGTGGGCGCGGTGCCCTGCCAACTGGTGCCGCAGCTTCTCGATCAGGATCGCCTGGGCCTTCACCTCGGCCAAGAGCCGCGCGGTGAAGCTGCGCAGCTCCTCTGGGTCTTCCGGCAGGGCCAGGGTCTGATCGAGCATGCGGGAAGTTTATCCCACGGGATTCCTTGTGGGAATCATTGATTACAGGTCCTGTGGACTATCCCGCCGCCAGAGGCCGCCACGTCCGTTCCGGGGCCCGCCAGTCGATGCCCTCCAGCAGCATCGACAGTTGCGCAGGCGACAAAGCCACCTTGCCCTCCTTGGCCGAGGGCCAGACGAAGCGGCCCTTCTCCAGCCGCTTCATGAACATGCAGGCCCCTTGGCCGTCCCACCAGATGACCTTGACCAGATCACCCCGGCGGCCCCGGAAGACAAAAAGATGCCCGCCGAATGGGTTCTGCTTCAGCACAGCCTCGGCCTGCGCCGCCAAGGCTGCAAAGCCCTTGCGCATGTCCGTCACCCCGGCGGCCAACCAGACCCGCGTGTTCGCCGGAACCGGGATCATACCGTGAGCCCCCGGATCAGCCGCGCGAGCGCCCCAGGATCGTAGTTGCCACTGATGCGCATCCGATGCCCGCCCGCGAGCTCGATCTCGATGCAACTGTCGGCGGCAGGTCCTGCCGGGGCAGACCTGGGCTCCGCGACAATCTCTACCGGCAGAAAGCGCGCCTGTTCTGGCAGGGGCGGAGCCGAGGCGGGGTCCGGCGCATAACGGGGATCGCGCAGCCACTTGAAGATCAGGTTCGCGTTTACCGCGTAGCGCCGGGCAACCTGGGCCACGGAAACACCCGGCGCAGCCGTCTGGAAGCAGATCGACCGCTTCTCCTCGTCCGTCCAGAGCCGCTTCGTCCGACGCGCCACGACATCACCATAGTGTCCACTATCGATGGTGGACACTATCCGCCCCTCTCACCCCGCGGCAGGGCGGCCAGGACGGACGCTTACAGTCTTTCAGAAGAGGGTCGGTGATGGTCATTGCTCTGCCTATGCATTGCTTGCGATGAGACGAGAGCTAGCGGTTCACGGTTGGGACAGTGGCGGGGTATGTCCCAACTATTTTCGGGGATTATGCCTGTTCCAAAGCTTCCGGTTTGCTTCTGACGATATCCCAACACCTCCTTTAGCGGTTATCTTTGAGCTACTCCCCATCGGTTGGACAGTTTAGGGAATGATTTAAGCTACTCTCTGCCCCTGCTGGTCGGTTTCGATCTGGTTGAAGTAGACCACGGCGGGCGGCTGTCCGCCATGGGCTGCATGGGGCCGCTGGTGATTGTAGAAGGTGATCCATCGGCCAACGCCGGCCTTGGCCTGCGAGCCGGTTTCCCATGCATGCAGGTAGACGCATTCATACTTCAGCGACCGCCAGAAGCGTTCGATGAAGATGTTGTCGAGGCAGCGCCCTTTCCCGTCCATCGATATCCGCGTGCCGATCCGCTTCAGCCGGTCCGTCCAGGCGAAGGACGTGAACTGCGAGCCCTGGTCGGTGTTCATGATCTCGGGCGGGCCGAAGCAGTGGACCGCCTCGTTCAGTGCCTCGACGCAGAAGTCCGCCTCAAGTGTGTTCGAGATGCGCCAGGCCAGCACCTTGCGGGTGAACCAGTCCATGATGGCCACCAGGTAGAGGAAGCCTCGTCGCATCGGCAGGTAGGTGATGTCGGCGCACCAGACCTGGTTGGGCCGATCGACCCGCAGCCCGCCCAGCAGGTAGGGATAGGTCTTGTGCCCCTTCGCGGGCTTGCTGGTGTTGGGCTTCTGGTAGATCGGCATCAGGCACATGAGCCGCATCAGCCGCCGGATGCGCTTCTGGTTCACAGGATGGCCCTCGTTCTGCAGGTGCCAGGTCATCTGCCGAACACCATAGAACGGGGTTTCCAGGAACCGCCGGTCGATCAGCCGCATCAGCGCGAGGTTCACCACGCTCTCGCCCCGCGGCGCGTAGTAGAACGACGACCGCGAGATCGACAGCAGGCGGCATTGCGCCCCGACCGACAGCTGGGGGTGATGGCGTTCGATCATCCCGCGCCTCACTTGCCGGTCCAGGGCTTGAGCTTTCGTGACAAAAAATCGTTGGCAACGGCCAGCTCTCCGATCTTGGCATGCAGCGACCGCACCGTATCTTCGTCGACCTCGGCCTTCTTCTTGCTGCCACGCTCGAAGTGACCTGCCACGGGCTTTTTCCTCCATCTGTGACTAGAGTCCGGCCCAACGAGAGGACGGACGAAGATGAAGAAGGCACGACGGACCGAGGAACAGATTATCGGTATCCTTCAGGAGCATGATGCCGGCGCGAAGTGCGCAGATCTGTGCCGCAAGCACGGCATGTCGGAAGGCACATTTTACGCTTGGAAGGCGAAGTATGGCGGGATGACGGTGTCGGAGGCGAAGCGGCTGAAGGCACTCGAGGACGAGAACGCCAGGCTGAAGCGCTTGCTGGCTGACCAGATGCTCGACATGGCTGCGATGAAAGAACTGCTGTCAAAAAAGTGGTAACGCCCGCCGTGAAGCGCGAGGCTGTCGCGCACCTGAAGGCCCATCTCGGGCTGTCGGAGCGGCGGGCGTGCCAGATTGCCGGGGCGGACCGGACGATGGTGCGCTACCAGTCCCAGCGAGCGCCGGACACGGCGCTGCGCGGGCGGTTGCGGGATCTGGCCAACGAGCGGCGCAGGTTCGGCTACCGGCGGCTGTTCGTGCTGCTCAGGCGCGAGGGAGAGCCATCCGGGATCAACCGCATCTATCGGCTTTACCGAGAAGAGGGCTTAACCGTGCGTAAACGCAAAGCGCGCCGCAAGGCCCTCGGAACGAGGGCACCGATCCTGATCGAGACACGAGCCAATGCACGGTGGTCGCTGGACTTCGTCCATGACCAGTTCGCCTGCGGGCGGCGCTTCCGGGTGCTGAACGTGGTTGACGACGTCACCCGCGAATGTCTGGCGGCGATCCCGGACACCTCGATTTCGGGCCGCCGCGTGGCTCGGGAACTGACGGCGCTGATCGAACGCCGCGGCAGGCCTGGAATGATTGTCAGCGATAACGGGACAGAGCTGACATCGAACGCGATCCTGAAGTGGTGCGCCGAGCACAAGGTCGAATGGCATTACATTGCGCCGGGCAAGCCGATGCAGAACGGGTTCGTCGAAAGCTTCAACGGCAGGATGCGGGACGAGCTTCTGAACGAGGCCCTGTTCCGCAACATCGCCCATGCCCGTGACCTGATCGCTGCCTGGGTCACGGATTACAACACCGAAAGGCCCCACTCGGCCTTGGGCTACCAGACCCCTGTAGGGTTTGCCGCGAACCTGAACCCCGCAATCGCCCGCCCCGCTGCGCGAGATGAAAGCTCCGCGCGCCGGGCGATTGCTCAACCCGCGCCAACAGGCGTAAACAAAAACCGGGCTCAGGTCGCCGTTGGATGAAAGTTCAGTGGCAGGTCACCAGTCACTCAGCATCTCTGCACCACCTTTACCACCTGCCCGGGTTGCCCGGTGACATGATCCGCCCAGCGCGCCAGCAACGCCCAATGCTGGTCCAGAAAGCCCGTGCGGCGACAGACTTACACCGACATAATGCCTGCGACATCGGCCAGTATGGTTTCAGCGACCTCATGCGGCGTGTCTGTCGTGTCGGCTAGCCAGTCGCGCAAACTACACGAACGCCATGCGGACGGGCCTCCATGCAGCGCCGCTGGTTCACGATCATCGGTTTTCAAGTTCACATAAGCTCGTCACGTGCTTCGCCCATGCATCCATCAGGGCACGCCGCTGCTCGAGAAAGTCGGTTCGTCGGTAGGCGCGCGAGACCGCGCTGCCCGTGACATGGGCAAGGCAGGCTTCGGCCACCTCGTGGGGAGCCTCGGCCACCTCGGCCAGCCAGTCGCGCAAGCTGGAGCGAAAACCATGTGGACGCGCATCCATCCCGCGCCGCTCCATCAGCCGCGACATGGTCGCATCCGAAATTACACCCTTGCGGACGTTGGGAAACAGGAGCCTGTCGCGGGCGTGGCGCCGTGCGGCATCGATGACCTTCACGGCCTCAGGAGAAAGCGGTACGCGGAAGTCGGACGTTGCATCCCGGCGCCCCTTCATTCGCTCGCCAGGGATGGTCCAGACGTCACCCTCAATCTGATCCAGATGCAGAAACCGCAGCGGGTGAGAGCGTACCCCCGTCAGTATCAGGAGCCGCAACGCCAAGTGGGTCACTGTCCCCTCCGACAGGCTTGCATAGAAGTCCGGCACCTCCCGCCACGATAGGGCAGGTGTGTTCTCGGGCTTGTGGCGGGACTTGCCCAGCAATGCTCGGGCTTTTTCGGTCGCCTGCAAGTCAACATCCAAGCCGAGCGCGGCTGCATGCTGCAAGCAGATGAACAGCCGGTTAAGTGCCTTCTGCGCGGTAGCTGCCTTTTCGTGCCAGATCGGCCGGAGCGTATCGCGAATATCGGTCTGCGTCAGATCGGACACCGGAATGCGCCCGAGCTTGGGCAGGATATGGAGCTCAAGCGGACTGAACCAGCGTCCTGCCTTCCCATCACCCTTCAGCTCGGCTTTCCGCGCTTCGAAGGCGTCAGCGGCGATATCCTTCAGGAGATGCAGGTTCCGGGCAGCTTCGCGACGCTTCCGCTCACGTTCACGGATCGGGTCCTGGCCGGTTATGGCAAGAGAGCGGGCGTCTGCTGCCATCCGCCGCGCCTCAGCCAGTGTGACCGCAGGATAAGGTCCCAACCCCATCTCACGACGGCGCCCCTGAACCGTCAGCCGCAGCACCCACTGGGCCCCGCCATCTTCCCGCTTGTGCAACCACAACCCCGCACCGTCGCAGTACTTGCCCGCACCCAATGAGGCTGCTCCTCTCGCGCTCAGCCGGTTCGTTGCACGCATCGTAACCACCCTCTCGGCTGCGCTAGCCGATCCACCTCTCTGTCCACCTCTAGATATGGTACTAGATGATCTCTGTCGATAGAGTGTGAGAGCTTATGAAATCGAAAGCGCTAGAGTTTACTGCTGGTTGTCACGCGGGTGATAGGGTGTGATAGCTATATATAGCGGCATTCAATGCCATTCTGCGGCACCACTCCTCTGAGATTCCATCGCATCACGCGTCCCTTCTGGACGGGCCTGCACACGACTGCCGGTGCGGCGAATGCGATGCGAAAAGGGGGGCTGTCTGCCCCCCATCGCCCTCCGGGCGATTCCCCCCGAGGATATTTCGACCAGGAGAGAACGGACTACCGCGGGGCGGCGTAGACTGCGGCCCAGAAGACCGTCTTGCCGTCCGCGGCGACGGCGTGGCCGATGCCCATCTCGCGCACCTGCGGCAGCAGGATGTTGGCCCGGTGGCCCGGGGACTGCGCCCAGATCGAGAGCACCTGGTTTCCGGCGAAGGGGCCCGCGGCGATGTTCTCGGCGGTGATCTGCGGGCGGTAGCCCAGCGCCTTGACCCGCTGCGACGGGCCGCGGGTGGTGCTGCCCTGATGCGCCATCAGCCCGCGCCGCGCCATGTCGCAGGCGTGCGCCGCCGCCGCCGCCGCCAGCCGCGCGTCGGCCTTGACCGGCGCGAGCCCGTAACCCTTCCGCTGGGCGGAGGTCGCCTTTGCGGCGATGGCATTGTCGCTCGGGGTCGTGGTGGCGCAGCGCGCGGCACCCGGGCGGGTGGCCTGCACCGTCGTGAGGTCCAGCCTGACCTTCACCCCCTGCGCCGCCGCCGGCGCAGCCGAGACGCCGAGCAGCGCCAACGCCGCGAGCGCGCCCATCAGCCCCGACCGTGCGCCCGCAAAACCCGTTCCCGACCCCGTCCCGTCTGTCATCATCTGCGCCTTGCTCTGCCCTGCCCGACCCGCGGGCTTCGGCGCGAATTCACGGCACGCACCTGCACCGATGCAACCGCTGATTGCGCGGGATTTGAACGGTTGCCGCCTGACGCCGCGTTCCGGGCGTACGAAAGAGACAAGAACTTGCCCCGCTGCCGCAATTTGTCTCATGCTGCGCGGATGTTGGGGGATAGTGAGGAGGGAGGAGCCGGATGTCGCGCTTTGCAACCATGGCCGATCGGGACCGCATCGAAGCCGAATCGGCCTATGCCGACCGCGACCTGCCGAAGACGATGTACCGGTTCCTGACCGCGACGCGGGACCGCTTTCCCACCCGTCCGGCGCTGTCCTTCCAGCTTCTCTCCGACCCCCGGGCCGCCGCGCGCACGCTCAACTGGACCGAGGTGCACGAGCGCGTCACCGAGACCGCCAACCTCTTCCGCAAGCTCGGCGTCGGGCCGACCGACACGGTCGCCTATCTGCTGCCGAACAGCCTCGAGACCCCCATCGTCCTGATCGCCGGGGCCACCGCGGGGGTGGTCAACCCGATCAACCCCCTGCTCGAGCCCGAGCACATCGCCGGCATCCTGCGCGAGACGAACGCCAAGGTGCTCGTCACCCTTAAGGCCATGCCCAAGACCGACGTGGCGCAGAAGGCCGCGGCGGCGCTGGCGCTCGCCCCGAACGTCGAGACGGTGCTTGAGATCGACCTCGCCCGCTATCTCACCGGGGTCAAGAAACTGCTCGTCCCGCTGATCCGTCCGCGGGTCAAGGCGACCCACAAGGCCCGCGTGATGGACTTCGAGGCCGCGGTCTCGGCCCAGCCGCACGACCGCCTGACCTTCGAGGATCCGGCCAAGGACCGCGTCGCCGCCTATTTCCACACCGGCGGCACCACGGGGATGCCGAAGGTCGCGCAGCACCGCTATTCGGGGATGATCTACAACGGCTTCCTCGGCGGCGAGCTGCTGTTCGACGAAACCGACGTGCTGATGTGCCCGCTGCCGATGTTCCACGTCTTCGCGGCCTATCCGATCCTCATGTCCTGCATCCATTCGGGCGCGCACATGGTGATGCCGACCCCCGCGGGCTATCGCGGCGACGGCGTCTTCGACAATTTCTGGAAGCTGATCGAGCGCTGGCACGCGACCTTCCTCATCACCGTGCCGACCGCCATCGCGGCGCTGATGCAGCGCAAGGTGGACGCGGACGTCTCGTCGCTCAGGACCGCCATCTCCGGCTCGGCGGCGCTGCCGGTCGAGCTTTACAACCGCTTCAAGGCCGCGACCGGGGTCGAGATCGCCGAGGGCTACGGGCTGACCGAGGCGACCTGCCTCGTGTCCTGCAACCCGGTCGACGGGCTGAAGAAGGTCGGCTCGGTCGGGATCCCCCTGCCCTACACCCATGTCCGCATCCTGCGCAGCACGCAGGCGGGCTATGAGGACTGCGGCACCGACGAGATCGGCGAGATCTGCGTGGCCAACCCCGGCGTCATCGAGGGCTCGACCTACACCGAGACCGACAAGAACCGCGACCTCTTCGCCGAGGGGCGGTTCCTGCGGACGGGCGACCTCGGGCGGCTCGATTCGGACGGCTATCTGTGGATCACCGGCCGCGCCAAGGACCTGATCATCCGCGGCGGGCACAACATCGACCCGGCCGAGATCGAGGACGGGCTGATGTCGCACCCCGACGTGGTGGGCGCCGCCGCCATCGGCCAGCCCGACAGCTTCGCGGGCGAGCTGCCCTGCGTCTATGTCCTGCTGCGCGAGGGCGCGACCGCCACCGAAGAGGATCTGGCCGCCCACGCCCGCGCCCATATCCACGAGCGCGCGGCGGTGCCCAAGCACATCGACATCGTGCCCGAGCTGCCGCTGACCGCGGTCGGCAAGGTCTTCAAGCCCGAGCTGCGCCGCCGCGCCATCGCCCGGGTGCTGGACGCGACGCTCGCCGATCTGGGCGGCTCGGTCGCCGAGGTCGTGGACGACCGCAAGCGCGGCCTGACCGCCCGCATCGCCCGCGCCCCCGGCGCCGACGAGGCAGCGATCCGCAAGAAGCTGGGCGAGTTCACCGTCGCCTGGGAATGGGCTTGAGCCTTGGGGGGCGGCGCCTGAGCCGCCCGCCTGCCCTGCCGGCCGCTCGCCGCGCGCTCAGGTGACCTCGGCGGCCTCGCACCGCCTCCGGCTCACCACCCCCCGTGTCCCCCTCGCACCGCCCGCCGCGTCATTCGCCGCCGGGGCGGTGCTCTGCATTGACGCCACCGGCCCCGGCGCGATAGCAGGCCGCGACCGAGTTCCGGCCTCGCCGGATTGAAAGGGAACACGGGGGACGGGCACCTGCCCGCAGCCGTGGCTGCCCCCGCAACTGTGCGCGGATGGCGGCGCCGACACGCCACTGGGGACCGCACCCCCGGGAAGGCCGGCCGCCGCGATGTTCCGCAAGCCAGGAGACCTGCTCGGTCACCACCCTTTTGCCGGCGCGGGGCGTGCGGGCAAAGCGGCCTGCCGCAGCGGTGATCTTTGCTGTCTGCGGGGTCGCACCGATTCCCGGACCACCACCAACCGCGGGCCGACCGCCCGCCCCGTCCACGGGAACAGCCAGATGCCTCACGTCCCTTCTGCCCCCTGCCTGCTCGCCGCCACTGCGCTGCCGCTGATCGTAGCGCTCGCGCTGCCCGCCGCAGGGCACGCCCAGGTCGCTAGCGAGCCCACCCCCGCCGGGGTCACCGCCGTCACCCTCGACCCGGTGGTGATCTCGGGCGGCTTCTCGCCGGTCGAGGCCGACGCCTACGGCCGCGCCGCCACCGTCATCACCGCCGAAGAGCTTGAGCAGCGCGGTACCGCCACGGTGCAGGACGCGCTGCGCGGCCTGCCCGGCGTCTCGATCACCGCGACCGGCGTCTCGGCCGGCAGCATCCGCATCCGCGGCGGCAATCCGAACCACACGCTGGTGCTGATCGACGGCGTGAACGCCGCGGGCGGCGACCAGCCCTATACGTTCAGCGGCCTCGACCTTACCGATGTCGAGCGCATCGAGGTGCTGCGCGGCCCGCAGTCGGTCTATTACGGCTCGGCCGCCGCCTCGGGCGTGGTCAACATCATCACCCGCAAGGCCGACCGCACCGGCGGGCGGGCGATGATCGAGGGCGGCAACGGCGCCGCCGGCGCGCTGAGCTACGCCACCGTCACCGACCGGCTGCGGATGCAGGTGGACGCCGGCTACCGCGAGGACCGCAGCTCCGACGTCTCGAAGGGCGATCCCGGCGACCGCGACGGGCTGCGCCGGGCGACGCTGGCATTCTCGGGCGACTGGCAGGCGACCGACGACCTGAAGCTGGGGTTCGCCACCCGCCACGCCGAGGAGCGCTATTGGTACGACGCCACCAACTTTGCCGCGACCTCGGCCAGGGACTACCTGCGCGACGCCGACTACTGGGCCGACCGGCGCGAGCGGATCAACACCGTCTGGGGTGAGCTTGCGACGCTCGACGGGCGGCTGACCCACCGGCTCTCGTGGCAGGAGACGCGCACCGAGGTCGACAGCCACGACGATTTCCCGGTGGACAGCGAAGGGCGGCGCGAGGCGCTGAAATACCGCGCGACCTACGGTCTCGACGCCGCGGTGGCGGACGCGCGCCAGACGGTGGCGCTGGCCTATGACCACATCAAGGACCGCGCCTCGGGCGGGTCCGACTGGAACCTCGACACCGATTCGGTGGCGCTCGAGTATCGCGGCGCCTTCGACAACGGGCTGGATGTGCAGCTCGGCCTGCGCCGCGACGACAACTCGACCGTGGCCGACCAGACGACCTGGGCGGCCGGCCTGTCGTGGCAGATCGCGGGCACGCCCTACCGGCTGCACGCCTCGGCCGGGACCGGGGTGGTCAACCCGCAGTATTACCAGCTGCTCGGCGGCTACGGCACGGTCGGCAACCCCGATCTCGTGCCCGAGACGAACCGGAGCGTGGACCTCGGGCTGGAATACCGCCTGCCCGACGGGCGCGGCCTGATCGACGTGACCTGGTTCCGCGACCGGCTTGAGAACGCCATCGACTATTCTCGCGTGCCGCTGCCCGACGGCTCGAACTACTTCAACATCGACGGCACCAGCCGCCGCGAGGGGGTCGAGGTCGCCGCCCAGTACGAGGTCACGGACGCGCTGTCGCTGCGCGGCGCCTATACCTATCTCGACGCCCGCAACCCCGACGACAGCCCCGCCACCCGTCGCCCCCGGCATGAGCTGGGGCTGACCGCGACGCTCAAGACCTTCGGCGGGCGCGGCTGGGTGTCGGCGGACCTGCGCCACGTCGCCGACATGACGAGCGAACAGTACTGGGGCACCTACGCCAACGCGCGGATGCCCGATTTCACCGTGGTGAACATGGCGGCGAGCTTTGACCTGACCGACAGCGCGCGGCTGACCGGGCGGATCAACAACCTCTTCGACGCCGAGTATCAGGAGGCGTGGGGCTACACCGCCCCCGGCCGCGCCGCCTGGATCGGCATCGAGCAGCGGTTTTGACCGACCCCCGGCCCGCGCCCGCACCCGACCTTGCCGCGCCGCGCGCGGCGAGGCGCCGGGTGCCCGCGGGCCGTCCGCGGCTGGCCCGGCGTCCCCTGCGGGCACCGCGGCCTCTCGCGTTGCTCGCCGCGCTGCTCGTCCCGGCGCTGGCCGGGGCGGCCCCGGCGGCCCTCCCGCCCCCCGCCACCCCGCCCGCGCGGGTGGTGTCGATGAACCTCTGCACCGACCAGCTCGCCATGCTGCTGGCCGCGCCGGGGCAGCTCGTCTCGGTCAGCCACCTCGCCCGCGATCCGCAGATGTCGGCGATGGTCGCCGAGGCCGCGGCCTATCCGCCGAACCGCGGCCGCGCCGAAGAGGTCTATCTGATGCGCCCCGACCTCGTGCTCGCGGGGACCTATGACGGCCCGCCGGTGGCGATGCTGGCGCGGCTGGGCGTGCCCGTCGTGACCCTCGCCCCGCCGACCTCGCTGGCCGAGACGCGGGCGGCGATCCGCACCATCGGGCAGGCGCTCGGGCGGGCGCCGGCGGCCGAAGCGATGCTGGCGCAGTTCGACGCCCGCCTCGCCCGGCTGGCCCACCCCGCGGGCGAGGGCGCGCCGCTGGCCGCGACCTGGGGGCCGAACGGCTATTCGGCCGGGGCCGAGAGCCTCGCCGGCGACGTGCTCAAGACCGCGGGCTTCGCGCTTCTCTCCGAGCGGTTGGGGATGGCCGGGTCGGGCACCGTCCCGCTCGAGACGCTGGTGCTGGCCGACCCGGCGCTGATCGTGACCGGCCGCCGCTTCCCCGGCGCCTCGCGCGCCGAGGAGACGCTGACCCACCCGGCGCTCACCCACCTGCGCGCCCGCCGGATCGAGATCCCCGACGCCGACTGGGCCTGCGGCATCCCGCAGGTGCTCGACGCGCTGGCCACCCTCGCCGAGGCGCGCGCGGCCCTGCCCGCAGGGCAGCCGTGACCCCGCGCCCCGCCCTGCTGCTCGGCGCGCTGGCGCTTCTGGTCGCGGTGCTGGCGCTCGCCTCGCTGCTGGTCGGGCCGGCGGGGACGCCGCCGGGCGAGAGCCTCGCCGCGCTCGTCTCGGGCGAGGGGCCGCTGGGCCTCGTCATGCGCGAGATCCGGGCGCCGCGGGCGGTGCTGGGGATCATGGTCGGCATCAGCCTCGGCCTGTCGGGGGCGGCGTTGCAGGGGTATCTGCGGAACCCGCTGGCCGAGCCGGGGCTGATCGGCGTCTCGGCCTCGGCGGCGCTGGGGGCGGTGATCGCCATCCAGCTCGGTGCCTCGGCGCTGGGAATGACGGTGCCGCTCGCCGCGCTCGGCGGGGCGCTGGGGGGCGTCGCGCTGATCCTGATGCTGGCCGGACGCGGCGGCGGCAGCTTTGCGCTGATCCTCGGCGGGATCGCCGTCTCGGCGCTGGCCGGGGCGCTGACGGCGCTGGTGCTGAACCTCTCGCCGAACCCGTTTGCGGCCTATGACATCATGTTCTGGACGATGGGCTCGCTCGCCGACCGCAGCTGGGCCCATGTCGCCGCGGCAGCGCCGGTTATGGCGCTCGGCTGGGGGGCGCTGGCGCTGACCGGGCGCGGGCTCGACGCGCTGACCCTGGGCGAGGAGGCCGCGGCCTCGCTGGGCGTGGACCTGGCCCGGCTGCGGCTGGCGGTGGTGCTGGGCACCGCCGCCGCGGTCGGGGCGGCGACGGCAGTGGCAGGCGCGATCGGCTTTGTCGGGCTGGTGGTGCCGCATCTCTTGCGCGGGCTCAGCGGCGGGCTGCCCTCGCGGCTGCTGCCGGCGGCGGCGCTGGGGGGCGCGGCGCTGGTGCTCGCCGCCGACGTGGCGGTGCGGGTGATCCTGCCCGACCAGGACCTGAAGCTCGGGGTGATGATGGCGCTGGTCGGCGCGCCGGTGTTCCTGCACCTCATCCGCCGCACCGAGGCCGGAAAATGAGCCTGACGCTCAGCGCCCTCACCGTCCGCCGGGACGGCTGCCCGGTGGTGGACCGGGTGTCGCTGGCGGTCCCGCCGGGGCAGTTCGTGGGCCTCATCGGCCCGAACGGCGCGGGCAAGTCCACGCTGATGCGCGCCGCGCTGGGGCTGATCGCGGCCGAGGGGACGAGCGACCTCGCCGCCCTGCCCCGCGCCCGGCGCGCCCGACGCGCCGCGTGGCTGCCGCAGACGCGCGAGGTCGCCTGGCCGATCCCGGTCGCGGCGCTGGTGCGGCTGGGCCGTCGCGCCGACCCCGACCGGCGCGCCGATTCCCCGGCGGTGGCCGAGGCGCTCGCCGCGCTCGACGCCACCCACCTGCGCGACCGCCGGGCCACGGAACTCTCGGGCGGTGAGCTGGCGCGGGTGCTCATCGCCCGGCTTCTGGCCCAGCGCACGCCGCTGATCCTGGCCGACGAGCCGGTGGCAGGCCTCGACCCGGCGCATCAGCTCGCGGTGATGGCGCTCTTCCGCGACCTCGCGCGGCAGGGCCGCACGGTGATCGCCTCGGTCCACGAGCTCGGCCTCGCGGCGCGGTTCTGCGACCGGCTGGTGCTGATGGACCGCGGCCGGCTGGTGGCCGACGGCGCCCCGCCCGAGGTGCTGACCGCCCCCCACCTGCGCGACAGCTTCGGCGTCGGGGGCGCGTTCGTCGCCACCCCCGCCGGCCCGGCCTTCGTGACCCTGCCGCTCTAGACCCCCAGCGTCTTGCGGCCGCGCGCCACCAGCGCCTTGAGATCATCGAGGCTCTGGTGCCCGAACACCGCCTCGTCCCCCGCGATCAGCGTCGGCGTCCCGACGAGGCCCATGTGGTCGGCGAGCTCGAACGAGGCGTTGATGTGCCGGCTGACCCGGTCCGACTGCATCTCGGCCCTGAGCTTGCCCTCATCCAGCCCGACCCGGCGCACCACTCGCATCACCGAGGCTTCGGTCGCGCGCCCCTTGATGCCCATCAGCCCCGCGTGCATCTGCCAGTATTTCCCCTGCGGCAGCGCCGCGAGCGCCGCGCGGGCTGCGAACTCGGAGTCCTCGCCGAACACCGGCCATTCGCGGAACACCACCCGCAGGCCGGGGTCCGCCGCGATCAGCCGCTGCATCATCGGCATGACGGTTTTGCAGTACGGGCAGTTGTAGTCGAAGAACTCGGACAGGGTGATGTCGCCCTTGGGGTTGCCTAGCACCGGCGCCGTCGGGTCGCGCTCGAGCGCGGTGCGCAGCGCCGCGGGCATCGGGTTGGGCCGGGCCGCGGTGGCGGTCTGGGCAACCGCCCCGCGGGTCGTCAGCGCCACACCGGCGGCGAGCGGCAGGGTCAGGGCGAGGGTCTGGCGGCGGGTCGGCATGGCGGTTCCTTTCATCGCGGGGCCTGCCGGGTGCAGGTCCGCTTCTGCGCGGCGCCCCCTGGCGGGGCCGGCGCGGTCACGGGCGGTCAGGGCGGCTCGGCCACGGACCCGAGGTCCGACCGGGGCCCTGACGCGGGCGGTTCCCCCTGGGCTTACGGGCATCGGCGCCGGGGGGAAAGTCACGATGGCTCCATCACCCGCCCGCCCGGCGCGGCGGGCCGCGCGGGGGCCGAAAAGGGAACCCCACCGCGCGGTCGCGCGCTGACCCCCCGTACGAAAGAGGGAGGAGACCCGCATGACCACGACCCTGATCCGCTCGGCCGCCGTCCTGCTGCTGACCGCCGCCACCGCACCGATGGCGCTGGCGCAGGCCACGCCGGCCCCCGCCGCCCCGGCCGAAGCGCCCGCCGCGACCCCGACCGCGACCCCCGAGGCCGCCCCGGCGTCCCCGCAGGGCGCCCCCCGCGTCGGCATCACCCGCGACATGGCCGAGGCGGTGTTCAAGACCCCCGATGGAGAGTTCACCATCCGCCGCGACCAGACCCCCGGCGCCCGCCTCGAGGGGGACTGGGCGCTGACCAGCATGGACTGCCCGCCCTTCTGCATCCAGCCGATGAGCCCCGCCCCCGGCGTGACCACCGTGGGCGAGCTTGAGCTGATCGAGGCGATGAAGGCGGGCGACACGATCCTCGTCGATGGCCGCACGCCCGACTGGTTCACCGGCGGCACCATCCCCGGCGCCATCAACATCCCCTACACCCAGGCCGTCGAGCGGCTGAGCGAGCTCGGCTGCGAGCCCGATTTCGACGGCAAGTTCGACTGCGCCGAGGCGAAGAAGGCGATCCTGTTCTGCAACGGCATCTGGTGCGGCCAGTCGCCGACCGCGATCCGGGCGATGATCGACGCGGGCTATCCCGCCGACCGGATCAGCTACTATCGCGGCGGGATGCTTGCCTGGCGGCTGCTGGGGCTGACGGTGCGGGGCGGTGAGAACCCGGCGCCGGTCGATCCGATCGCCGCGCAGGAGGTCTCGCCCGAGGACAAGGCCGAGCCGGGCGCCGCGGCGGCGGTGGACGCGGCCGATCCGGGCACGCCCGCACCCTCCGAGAGCGGCGCGGTCACGGTGACGCCGGCGGAGGCGCCGGACACCAAGAGTGAGAACCCGGTGGTGGACGGCACGGCCGAGGAAGCGGCCGACACCAAGGAAGCTCCGGCCGAGGACGGCGCAAAGCCCGCCAACTGACGCCACGAAGGGCGGCGCGGTGGCCCCGTCCGGGCCCCGCGCCGTCCCCGGTCAGCCGACCATCTTCCGCTCCCACCCCTGCGTCAGCTCTGCATCCGACCGCATCCGCGCGTCGTTCAGAAGCCGCCGGGCGGGGGCCGCCTCGCCGCAGCGGGCCAGCATCTCGAGCCCGTCGATCAGCGTCTGGATAACCTCGGCCGTCCCGGCCCCGTCGCGCAGGATCGGGCCGTAGAACTCGCGGTAAAGCTCGGCTACGTCCATCCCCGGCGCGCGCAGCCGCGTGTGCTCGACCACCTGCCGCGCACCGGGGCGCTGGCCGGGCTCAGGGCCGCCGTCCCGCGGGGCGTGCAGCGTCTCGAGCACCCGGCTGCCGGCGCGCAGCACGTCCACCGCGGTGCCGGGGTCGTTCACCGCCGCCGACAGCGCCTTGCTGGCCACCTCGCTCAGCACGATCATCCCGTAGCGCAGGTCCTGATCGAAGCTGCGGGTGTCGCCGATCTCGAACTCGTCGCAGAGGCTGGCCCCGACCTCGAGCGGCACGGGCTGCGAGACGCGCAGCAGCGGCTCGTCCCGGTGCACGTATTTGCCCGGCATCCGCAGGATCTCGACCTCGATCCCGTGCTTTTCGGCCAGGCCGTTCAGCCCGGCCATGTCGATGAAGCGCACATAGCCCGCCCGCTTGCCGACCAGCGCCGGCCCGGTGATCCCGCCGCGCAGCTCGACCGGCATCGCCCCCAGCGTCGGGCTGTCGCGATAGAGCGCCGCCGCCTCGTCGGCCACCGCCTCGATCCGGGCGATGATGTCGCTGACCCGCCCGAAGCTGTTGAGGTGGTCCACCCAGCGCAGCAGCGCCCAGGCGATCAGCAGGATGTCGATCAGCGCCGCGACGAACAGCAGCACCCGCGCCTGATCGGCGTAAAGCCCCGCCGACAGCCCGATGATCCCGACGATCGAGAACAGGAACGAGCCGATGAAGATCGACACCGCGTTCTGCGCCGCGGGGTCCGCCGCCAGCAGCGTGTTCGAGCGCGGCGTGGCGCTGGTGGTGGCCGACCCGTAGGCGCCGACGATGATCGACATCGAGAAGGTCGTCACCGTCAGCATCGACGAGGCGACGATGTTGAGCAGCGCATCGACCGAGCCCGAGGCGAGCTCGATCTCGGGCACATAGGGCAGGTACGGCCCGACCCACCACGCCAGCGCCGCGAGCGCCACGCCCGACAGGCTGAACAGCGTGACCCTGACCCACATCCGCCGCAACAGCTCGCGCAGGCGCTGGCCCCAGTTGCCGTTCAGCCAGCGGTCCATCGCCTTACCGGGTGAACTTCTTGTACTTCACCCGCTTTGGCTCGATCGAATCGGGGCCGAGGCGGCGGACCTTGTCTTCCTCATAGGCCTCGAAGTTGCCCTCGAACCACTCGACATGGGCATCGCCCTCGAAGGCGAGGATGTGGGTGCAGAGCCGGTCGAGGAAGAAGCGGTCGTGCGAGATGATGACCGCGCAGCCGGCGAAATCTTCCAACGCCGCCTCCAGCGCCTGCAGGGTTTCCACGTCCAGGTCGTTGGTCGGCTCGTCGAGCAGCAGCACGTTGCCGCCCGATTTCAGCAGCTTGGCCATGTGCACGCGGTTGCGCTCACCGCCCGAGAGCAGCCCGACCTTCTTCTGCTGGTCGCCGCCCTTGAAGTTGAACGCCGAGGCATAGGCGCGCGAGTTCATCTGCGCGTCGCCGAGGTCGATCTGCTCGGCGCCGCCCGAAATCTCCTCCCACACCGTCTTGTTGGCGTCGAGCGCGTCGCGGGACTGGTCCACGAACGAAAGCTGCACCGTGTCGCCGAAGGTGATCTCGCCCGCGTCGGGCTTTTCGGCCCCGGTCAGCATCTTGAACAGCGTGGACTTGCCCGCCCCGTTCGGGCCGATCACGCCGACGATCCCGCCCGGCGGCAGGCTGAAGTCCAACCCCTCGATCAGCAGCTTGTCGCCGAAGGCCTTGGTCAGGCCGGAGACCTCGATCACCTTGCCGCCCAGCCGCGGGCCGTTCGGGACGATGATCTGGGCGTTGGCGATCTTCTCGCGCTCGGACTTGGCCGCCATCTCGTTATAGGCGTTGATCCGCGCCTTCTGCTTGGCCTGCCGCGCCTTGGCGCCGGCGCGGATCCAGTCCAGCTCGCGTTCCAGCGACTTCTGCCTCGCCTTGTCCTCGCGGGCTTCCTGTTCCAGCCGCTTGGCCTTCTGCTCCAGCCACGCCGAATAGTTCCCCTCGTAGGGGATGCCCCGGCCGCGATCCAGTTCGAGAATCCAGCCGGTAATGTCGTCGAGGAAATAGCGGTCGTGGGTCACGATCAGGATCGTGCCCGGATATTCGATCAGGTGCTTCTGCAGCCAGGCGATCGTCTCGGCGTCGAGGTGGTTGGTCGGCTCGTCCAGCAGCAGCATGTCCGGTTGTTCCAGCAGCAGCTTGCACAGCGCCACCCGGCGCCGCTCACCCCCGGAAAGTGTTTCCACGTCGGCGTCGTCGGGCGGGCAGCGCAGCGCCTCCATCGCCACATCGACCTGGCTGTCGAGATCCCACAGGTTCTCGGCGTCGATCTCGTCCTGCAGCTTCGCCATCTCGTCGGCGGTCTCGTCCGAGTAGTTCATGGCGAGTTCGTTGTAGCGGTCGAGCTTGGCCTGCTTGGCCTTCACCCCCTCCATCACGTTGCCGCGGACGTTGAGCTGCGGGTCGAGCTGCGGTTCCTGCGGCAGATAGCCGACGGTCGCGCCCTTGGCGGCCCAGGCCTCGCCCGAGAAGTCCTTGTCGAGCCCGGCCATGATCCGCAGCAGGGTGGATTTCCCCGCGCCGTTGACGCCGACGACGCCGATCTTGACCCCGGGCAGGAAGTTCAGGCGGATGTTCTCGAACGTCTTCTTGCCGCCGGGATAGGTCTTGGACACGCCGTCCATGTGATAGACATACTGATACGAGGCCATGATCCGCTCCTGTAAGGTTGGCGGTTATCTAGGCCATCGGCGGCGTGAGTTGAAGGCGGCGTGCGTTGAAGCGGCCGGCGGCGAGCGCGGTGGGCGGGGGCGATCGCGCGCCCCCGCATTTTCAACGGTCGAGGAAGCCGCGGATCGCCTCGCCGGCCTGGCCGATGTTGACCACCCCGTCCAGATGCCCGCGGGTGCCGTTGATCTCGACCACCTCGACGGGCGTTCCGTCGGACTTGATGATCGCCGCCGTCTCGCGCACCGCGTCGCCGGGGAACACCAGATCCTCGTCGGTGTGGACCAGCATCACCGGCACGTCGATGGCCTTGAGCCCCTCGTAGAGGCTCGTGCCCCCCGCAGCCCCTGCCGCCGCGGCCCCGGTGGCGCCGGCGACGAAGAGCTGGTTGGCCTTGATGAGATAGAGCAGGTGGTTCGCGTCCGAGGTCGCGGCCCGCGCGGCGCCCCCGTCGCGCAGCGTCTGGACGACCTTGAACTCGTTGTCGAACGACGCCGCCGGGTCCGCCCCCTCGGCCGCCCATTGCCGCCCGAAGGTCGGGTTGGTCCAGTCGGGCGAGCTCGCCTGCAGGGTGATGATCTTCATCGCCGCGGCCAGCCCCGCGTCGGGCGGCGTGCCCTCGTAGTAATCCCCGCCGTTCCAGTTGGGGTCGAGCCGCACTGGCGCGCCCCAGACGTCGAGCCAGGCGATCAGGTCGGCGTCGGCCCACCCCGACGAGATCACCGGGATCACCCGGGTCAGCTTGTCGGGATGCCGCGCCGCCCAGTCATAGGCCTGCAATCCCCCCATCGAGGCGCCCATGACCGCGTGCCACTTGCCGATCCCGAGCTGGTCCATCAGCCCCTTCTGCGTCTCGACGAAATCGCCGATGGTCAGGATCGGGAAGTCCATCCCCCACGGCTTGCCGGTCGCCGGGTTCACCGTCGCGGGGCCGGTGGTGATGACCTTCGGGTTCTTCGCCCCGAGGTTCACCGGCGTGTCGGCCGAGACGACGAAATACTTGTCGGTGTCGATGGGCTTGCCCGGCCCGATGATCGCGTCCCAATAGCCCGGCGCCGCATCGTCGGCCGCATATTTCCCCGCCGCGTGCGAGTTGCCCGAGAAGAAATGGGTGATGAGGATGGCGTTGTCCTTCGCCGCGTTCAGCGTGCCGTAGGTCTCGTACCCCAGCGTCATCTCGGGGATGACCGCGCCGCCTTGGGTGGCGAAGTTGGTCAGGGTGAAGGACTGTTTCTCCACCAGCGCGTCGAGCGCGGCGGCGGGGCCGGCGAGCGCCACCCAGCCGATGAGTGCCGCGGCGCGCAGGGCCTGTCGTTGCGTGGGTCGTGTCATGCGGGGCTCCTCTCCCTCTCTCCTCGCCGGAAAGTAGAGCCGCCGCGGCCGCCCCTGTCCACCGCTCAGGTGGCGGCGAGGCGGTCGAGCACCTTGTCGGTCCAGCCCGGCGCCGTGTCGTCCACGAACACGTCGCGGAAAAGCCACGTCGCATGGCGGCGCATCAGGTCCGGGTCGGGCGGCGCGGCGGTGTCGAGCGCCGTGGCGAGGTCCTCCGCGTTCCGCGCCCGCCGCGTCAGCGCGCCGTAGTCCGAGGCCCCGCAGGTGATGACCGCGCCGCCGCGCAGCTGCGCCTCGATCCCCACGCCCGAGTTGATGCAGACCGTCACCCGCGCCGCCGCGATCAGCGCGTCGATCGGCTCATCGAGCACATGGACGTGGCCCGCGGGGTCATGCAGCGCCCGCACCTGCGCCTCGAACTGCGGGTCGCGCGAGCGCGGGTGCAGCTTGATCACCACCGGCTCGCGCGGGGCACGGGCGAGGCACCCCGCGAGCATGGCGTGGGTGTCGAGGTCGGCCAGCGTCAGCACCTTGTCGCGCGGCACCTGCAGGGCGACGAAGATGCAGCCCGCGGGGATCTCGGCCTGCGGCGCGGGCTGGGGGTATTTGCTGACCCGCGGGATCAGGAACCGCTGCGCGAGGCCGTCGAAATACCGCCCCGCCTCATCCGCCGAGATCGCCGCCGGGTCGAAGCGCAGCCCGGCATTGGCCGACCAGCCGGAGTAGCCGGCCGGGTCGAAGGTGTAGAAGCCGGGCAGATAGGCTTCCTTGTAGTGCAGGT
Source organism: Paracoccus sanguinis (assembly GCF_012689545.1). Lineage (NCBI taxonomy): Bacteria > Pseudomonadati > Pseudomonadota > Alphaproteobacteria > Rhodobacterales > Paracoccaceae > Paracoccus > Paracoccus sanguinis. The sequence continues at coordinate 2,248,667 of NZ_CP051542.1, read as the reverse complement.
TCCGCGGCCCGCGCCCGGTGCCGTGAAAGTTCAGCGTCCACACCCGCTCGGGCGCGAAGGCCCCCGGCCGGACTGCCGCCGCCGAGCCGGTCGGGCGGATGTCCTTCCGGTCCACCAGCGCCGCCTCGAGCGCGCCGAGCATCCCGCGCCGCGGGTCGTCGCGCTCAGGGCGGGTGCGCGCCCACCACGGATAATGCAGGTTGACCCGCCAGCCCCCCACGCCGTCTAGCGGATGTGGCGGGCGAACTCGGGCCCGAAGGTCGCCTCGATGAAGGCGAACTGCGGCTCGACCCGGCGGCGGATCTCGGCCCGGACCTCGCCGGGGCACGAGAGCGCCGCGTTGGCCGCAAAGACCTTGGCCGAGAGGTTGCGATAGCTGTGGGGGGAGAGCCCGCAATGCGCCTCGACCCGCGCCATCACCCCCGCGGGGTCCGCGGCTATGGCGCCGAAGGGCAGGATCAGCAGCCGCTCGGGGCCGAAGCGCGCGGTCCAGCGCGGCACGTAGGTCGCGTAATCGCCGCGGTCGTAGAGCACCGGGTCGTCGATCTCGGCCATCCAGCCCGCGACCCCCTTGGGCGCGCGCCCCTTGCGGGTGAGGTTCATCTTGAGCTGGCTGATCGCCCGGTCCACCGGGTGGCGGATGATATAGATGAACTTCGCCTGCGGCAGGAACGTCTCGACGAAGGCCACGCCCTCGTCGGGCAGAGTCGAATACTCGGGCGTGATGTCGCAGGGCTGGGTGCCGGCGGGCGCGGGGGCGAAGACCTGCTTGTACCAGTGGTTGGTGAACATCTCGCCGCGGGTGATCCGGTCGAGCCACTCGGCCATCTCGGGCGGCAGCGCCTCGCCCTTCGCGGCGTAGCGCTTTTCGAGGTTCTGGCGGGCGCGGCGGAAATGCCAGGGCAGCCACTGGCGGTGCTCGGGCACGAAGCGGTGGTTGAAGAACTGCGCCTCCTTGAAGGGCGGCAGCCACACCTGTGGGTGCTGGGACAGCATCTGGCTGAGCCAGGTGGTCCCCGCCTTCTGCGCCCCGATCCCGACGATCGAGGGCTTCTTCGGCCCCCCCTCGCGGTCCCACTTCGGCAGCGTCATGGCGCGCCCCCGACGCCCGGCGCATTGATGCCGCCCTTGGGGTCCGCCCGGACCCGCAGCATCGCATCCCCATAGGGGATGTCGGGCTCGATCACAGCGTGCCCCACAAATCGTAGTCCGACGCCTCGTCCACCGTCACCTCGACCATGTCGCCGGGCGAGAGCGCCGCGAAGCCCTCGTCGATGAACAGGTTGCCGTCGATCTCGGGCGCGTCGGCCATGGTCCGGCAGTTGGCCCCGCCCTCGTCCACCGCGTCCACGATCACCCGCTGCCGCGTGCCGACCTTGGCCGCCAGCTTCGCCGCGCTGATCGCCTGGGCCTTGGCCATGAAGCGGTCCCAGCGGTCCTGCTTGACCGCGTCCGGCACGTGGTCGGGCAGCGCATTGGCCCGCGCGCCGCGCACGTTCTCGTACTGGAAGCACCCCACCCGGTCGAGTTGCGCCTCGTCCAGCCAGTCGAGCAGATACTGGAACTCGGCCTCGGTCTCGCCCGGATACCCCACGATGAAGGTCGAGCGCAGGGTGATCCCCGGCACCGCGGCGCGCCAGGCGGCGATCTCGTCCAGCGTCCGGGCGCTGGCCGCGGGGCGGGCCATGCGGCGCAGCACGTCCGGGTGGGCGTGCTGGAAGGGAATGTCGAGATAGGGCAGCACCCCGGTCCCCGTGGCGGCCGTCGCCTCCATCAGCGGGACGAGCTGGCGGACGTGGGGATAGGGATAGACGTAGTGCAGCCGCACCCACGCCCCGAGCCCGCCGAGGTCGCGGGCGAGGTCGGTGATGTGCGCGCGGTGCCCGCGCTCCTCGGCGTGGCGCAGGTCCACCCCGTAGGCGCTGGTGTCCTGCGAGATGACCAGCAACTCGCGCACGCCCGAGGCGACCAGCCGCTCGGCCTCGCGCACGACCGCATGGGCCGGGCGGCTGACCAGCCTGCCGCGCAGGTCCGGGATGATGCAGAACTTGCAGGCGTGATTGCAGCCCTCGGAAATCTTCAGATAGGCGTAATGGCGGGGCGTCAGCCGCACCTCGGACGCGGGCAGCAGGTCGATGAACGGATCGGGCGCCGGCGGCACCGCGGCGTGGACCGCGTCCAGCACCTGCTCATACTGGTGCGGCCCGGTCACGGCGAGCACTTTGGGATGCGCGCCGGTGATGTAGTCCGGCTCGGCGCCCAGGCAGCCGGTGACGATCACCCTTCCGTTCTCGGCCAGCGCCTCGCCGATCGCCTCGAGGCTTTCGGCCTTGGCGCTGTCGAGGAACCCGCAGGTGTTCACGATCACCGCATCGGCGCCCTGATAGGCGGGGCTGATCGCGTAGCCCTCGGCCCGCAGGCGGGTCAGGATGCGCTCGCTGTCGACCAGCGCCTTGGGGCAGCCGAGGCTGACCATGCCGATGGTCGGCTGCCCGCCGCGGCCCAGGCTCTCGCGGTCCGGCCCGTGCGGGCGTGAGTCGTCGCCCAGCCGCGGGGCGGGGGCGAGGTCGGGACGCAGGTTCGGCGGATTGAGGCTCATGGCCCGCCTATAGCGCGCCGCGGGCGGAACGCAAAGTTGCGCGCGACGTTCCGCGCCTGTCGGGCCTCTCGCCTTGTGACCGGCGTGCTTGGCCCGCTTCCTCGCACCCCAGCCGAGAGGACATCGACCATGGCCGCCCCCAAGAACACCATCTGCCTCTGGTACGACGGCGACGCCGAGGCCGCCGCCCGCTTCTACGCCGCGACCTTCCCCGACAGCGCCGTGACCGCCGTCCACCGCGCCCCCGCGGACTTCCCCGGCGGGCACGAGGGCGACGTGCTGACGGTCACCTTCACCGTCTGCGGCATCCCCTGCCTCGGGCTGAACGGCGGCCCGACGTTTCCCCAGACCGAGGCGTTCTCGTTCCAGATCGCCACCGACGACCAGGCCGAGACGGACCGGCTGTGGCAGGCCATCGTCGGCAACGGCGGGACCGGGAGCGCCTGCGGCTGGTGCAAGGACCGCTGGGGCGTCTCGTGGCAGATCACCCCGCGGGTGCTGACCGACGCCCTCGCGCAGGGCGGCGCGCCGGCCCGGCGGGCGTTCGAGGCGATGATGACGATGCGCAAGATCGACGTGGCCGCGATCGAGGCGGCCGTGGCGGCGGAAGGTGCGTGACGGAGGGGGGCGCGCTTTCTTGCCGCCTCCCTTGGGTTGCCACGCCTCACCATGTGCTTCGCCTCGGCGCCCGCCGCAAGTCACCGCGGCTCGTCACCAAGCGACGCCGGTCCCTCTCCCTAAACGTCAGCCTACCCACCTCCCCATGTCGGACCGTTCCAACATTGTCACGTGGCGCCACCGAACTCGCTCCTTCACCTCCCGAAGTCGGTGGCTGTTCCGACCCGCACGTGCTCTGGCTCCCTATTTGCTTCGCCGCACCGCCGACTCCGGTTCATCGCCGACTCCGCTTCGCACCCTCGCTCCGACCCGCCACCTGCCCAGCCTAACCACCTGCGGCGGCTCCCCACCTGCGGGGGCTCACCGCCTGCCCCGGTTCACCAGCTGACAGACCTCACACCTGCTCGGACTTGCCCCCTGCCGGGCCGAGCCAACCGGTTCTACCGCTTCCGCCAAGCTCTGCCCGGCCAGACCTCCGGCTCGGACCAACCGTCCCCAAGCGACCGCCCGGCTCGCCTCACCCCCGAATCCCCTCGCCGATGCCCCGCGACGCAGCGCCGCGGCTTTTCCTCGGCCTCGCGGCGGGGCATGATCGCGCCATGACCCAACGCCTCCGCCCTGCCGCACTCGCGGTCCTGACGCTGTTCGCCGTCCTCGCCGGTTGTGCCGCCCCCGCCGGGGTGAGCGGCGCGGCCCCCGGACAACCTGCCGCCCAGACCGGACAACCCGCCGCCCCGACGGCGGGGGTGCGCCTGCCGACCGTGACCCTGCCGAGCGTCACCCTGCCCGCGGTCACCCGGCCCGGCGCGCGCCCGGCCGCGGCCGCGCCCGCCGCCCCTGCGGCGCCGCAGGGCCCGATCGTCATCCGCGACAACCGCGGCGGCAACGTCGTGCAGATGATGGCCCATCGCCAGCAGCTCGCCGCCTCGGGCCGCCCGGTCGAGATCCGGGGGCTCTGCAACTCGGCCTGCACGATGCTCGTGACCCTGCCGAACGCCTGCCTCGCGCCGGATGCGACGGTGGGGTTCCACGCCCCGCGGCTGCCCAACACCCAGGTGATCCCGCCGATCGTCGACCAGCTCATGGCCACGACCTACCGCAACGGCATCCGCGCCCGCTGGTTCAACGAATGGCGCCACTCGCTCAGCATCCAGTCGATCACCGCGCGCGAGTATGTGGCGCTCGACCCCATGACCCGGCTCTGCCCGCGCTAGGCAGGCAGTAACTCGGGCAGCCACTCGACCTCTCCCGCGGCCACCGGCGCCAACGGAAGCGCCGCCACCAGCGGCTTGCGGTTCTTCACCTGACGCTCGACCAGCCTGCGGCTCTGCGCGCCGCGCAGCATCGGGCGCGCGGGCGCGGGGGTCGCCGCGCCCTCCTCCAGCAGCCCCGGAAAGATCGCCACGATCTCGGCCAGCGCCTCGGGTGGCAGCGCCTGCCGGGCCATCGGCCCGAGATAGAGCGACTCGGCCTCGGCGCCGTTGGCGAAGACGATCTCGTGGGCGTCGAACATCAGGTGCCAGTAGCCGACGCCCCCCGGCGCCGCGATCCGCTCGACCCCCGGCAGGCCCACCAGATGGACCGCCGCCACCAGCACCTCGGCCTGCCCCGCCATCCGCCCGGCGATGGGTGAGCGGACCAGCACCCGGTGCTGGGGCGAAAGCGTCAGGTCGCGCGCCGGCTGTCCCGTCCCCAGTGCCCCCGCAGCGATGCGGATCGGCGCCAGCCGCGGCGCCTGCGCGAGCTCGGCCCCCGACAGCCGCCGCCCGCCCAGCCAGCGCAGCGGCTGGAACCCGTGGTCGCGGGTCACCACACGCTCGCCCACCCGCAGCGCCTCGACCGGGCGCGGGCCGTCCGCCGTCTCGATCAGCGTGCCGGTGGCGAAGCACATCGCCGGCGCGACCTTCAGCCGGTTCTCGTTGTCGCCCGAGAAATACGCGATGGTGAGGTAGGTGCTCTGGTCCATCGTGCCGATCGACAGGCGTTCGATCGTCCCGCCGGGGTAATATTTCTCGTTCTCCTTGGCGAACTGATCGTATTCGATGGCGAGATAGCGGCGGGTCGTCCCGTCGCTGACCGTCAGCACCTGATGCGAGCTGTAGAGATACATGGTCGAGCCGTCCGGCATCACCGTGGCGACCGTCGCCGTGATCTCGTGCATCCGGCTGATCGTCCAGGCGGTCCCGTCGAGCATCACCTTGTCGCCCACGAGGACGGTGCCCGCACTCGCCGTCTCGACCGTCACCGGCTCGAGGATCGGGCCGAAGCTCAGCGGGGCCGGGTTCGGGCTTCCGGCGTAGCTGTATTCGGCCGCGGGGGCGGGCGGCCCGGACAACTCGAAGAAATCATGGAGTGTTGCCGTCGCCACCTGCCCTCGCCCCTGTCCCCAGCCGCCGCTTGTCGCGCGGCGTTGCGAATCGAGTAGCCGGGGATTGGTTAACGAAGGGTTAAGATGGTGCGGACGTGGTTAACTTTTTGCGCGAAGCGGCTCGGGTCGTTACAACTTTGCCGCGATGGGGCGCCCGCACGACGGTCGTGCCGGCGACCCGCTCAGCCCGCCGACCGCTTCACTCCCGCAGCCGCCAGCCGGTGAGAAATATCCAACGCACCGCCACCAGCAGCACCGCGATCATCACCACCACCGCCGCGAGCGACAGCCCGACCGGCACATCGGCCATGCCGAAGAACGACCAGCGGAACCCCGAGATGAGGTGCAGCACCGGGTTGAAGGTGGCGATCCGGTCCCACGGCGCCGGCAGCATCGAGGCCGAGTAGAACGCCCCCCCGAGGAACACGAGCGGCGTGATCACCATCATCGGCACCAGCTGCAACTGCTCGAAGTTCTTGGCCCACAGCCCGATGATGAAGCCCAGCAGCGAGAACGCGAGCGCGGTCAGCACCAGAAACACCAGCATCCACACGGGATGGGCGATGTGGACGCCGACAAAGGCGAAGCTGGTGACCAGGATGATCAGCGCGATCAGCACGGCCTTGGTCGCCGCCGCCCCGACGAAGCCCAGCGCCACCTCGGCCCAGCCGGTGGGCGCCACCAGATATTCGTAGATCGTCCCCGAGAACTTGGGGAAATAGATGCCGAAGCTCGCGTTCGAGACCGACTGCTGCAGCACCGTCAGCATCATCAGCCCCGGCACGATGAAGGCGCCATAGGCGATCCCCTCGACCGCCTGGATGCGCCCGCCGATGGCCGCGCCGAACACGATGAAATACAGCACCGTCGAAAGCACCGGCGAGGCCAGCGACTGCCAGATGGTGCGGAAGAACCGCGCCATCTCGTGCCGATACATCGCCCGGACCGATTGCCAGTTCATGCCGTGCCCCGCCCTGCATCCCGCGCCACGGCCGCATCCCCGGCCTCTGCGCCCGCAGCCTCGCCCAGCGCCTCGGTCACCGGCGGGGCCGCCGGGGCCGGACCCTCGTCCGTCGCCCCTGCCCCGAGGCGCCCCGCGGCACCCCCCGCGGCGCCGCCATGCTCGAGCAGCGCCATGAACACCTCTTCCAGAGAGGATTGCGTCGTCGCCACGTCCCGCACCGCGATCCCGCGCTCGTTCAGCGCCGCGAGCAGCGCCCCGATCCCGGTCCGCGCCGCCCGCGCGTCATAGTCATAGTCCAGCCGCAGCCCGCCCGGCGCCAGCGTCAGCCCGGCCGCGATCCCGGGCGGCAGCCCCTCGGGCAGCGCCGCGAGCGGCCGGTCCACCTCGACCGTCAGGCGCTTCCGCCCGAACTCGCCCATCAGCTCGGCCTTGGGGCGCACGAGCAGCAGCCGGCCCTTGTCGATCACCCCGATGCGGTCGGCCATGTCCTCGGCCTCTTCGAGGTAGTGCGTGGTCAGGATGATGGTCACGCCCTGCGCGCGCAGGTCGCGCACCACCTGCCACATCTCGCGGCGCAGATGCACGTCCACCCCGGCGGTGGGTTCGTCGAGAAACAGCACCCGCGGCCGGTGCGACAGCGCCTTGGCGATCAGCACACGCCGCTTCATCCCGCCCGAGAGCTCGCGCGTCTTCGCGCCCCGCTTCTCCCACAGCGCGAGGCTGCGCAGGAGCTGTTCCAGATAGGCCTCGTCCGGCCCCTCGCCATAGAGCCCGCGGGTGAAGCGGACGCTGTCGATCACCGTCTCGAAGGGCTCGAGCGCGATCTCCTGCGGGACCAGCCCGATCAGCCGGCGCGCCGCGCGCCAGTCGGTGCGGATGTCGTGGCCGCCGACCCGGACGGTCCCCCCGGTCGGCACCACCAGCCCGCAGATGATCGAGATCAGCGTCGTCTTCCCGGCCCCGTTCGGCCCCAGCAGCGCGAGGATCTCGCCCGGCTCGATCGCCAGCGACACCTCGTCCAGCGCCACCGTGCCGCTGCCGTACCGCTTGGAGAGGCGGTCCACCTCGATGATCGGGGGCATGGAGGCTCCTTGTCTGGATCGGGCCAGAGCTAGGGGTGGTGGGGCGGGTTGTCCAGACCCGGCCCGGACTGCGCCGGGTTGTGGCCGAACCGTGCCCGATAGGCGCGCGCGAAATGCCCGCGCGAGCGCAGCCCCGCGGCGGCGGCGGCAGCGCCGGACCGGCCGGTCTCGGACAGGACGCGATGCGCGCGCTCCAGCCGGGCGCTGCGCAGAAGCGCCCGGAACGAGGTCTTTTCGGCGGCCAGCCGGCGCCGCAGGGTGGCGTTGCCAAGGCCCAGCGCCGCGGCCGCCTGATCGACGGTCCAGTCCCGCGCCGGATCGGCCGCCAGCAGCCGGGCCAGCCGCTGGCCCGCCCGCGCCCGCAGCAGCCACCCCCCGACCGGGTCGTCGAGCACCAGCGCGGCCAGCTCGTCCAGCCGCGCCTGCCGGACCGCCGGGCGCGAGGGCGCGTCGGCGATCGCCTGCGCGGCGTGCCACAGCGCCGCCTCGAGCGCGCCGGTCATCGTCAGCGCCAGGCCGGGTCCGGCGCGGCGCGCCGACACGGGCAGCGCCGCGGCCCCCAGCTCGATGATGAGCGCCCGATACCAGCCGCGCTGCGGATCGGGGATGTTGACGGCGGTGAGCGGCGTGTCGGCGGGCACGATGAAGGCGTCGCCGGGCCGGCAGACCGCCGCCTCGTCCGCGCCGAGCCACAGCTCCTTGCGGCCCTCGAGCACGATCCCGACCGCGGGCTGCTCGACAAGGACATCCGCGATCCGCTCGCGGCTGAGCGCGCAATAGGTGAAGAGACCCGGCCCGGCGCCGACCTTGCCGGTGCCGGGCACGGGTCCGGCCGCGGGCGGCGGGACCATAGCCCGCAGGCGGTTGATGAGCGTGAGCTGGGGATCGGCGATCGTTATGCGGCCGAGAGTGCCACCCCGCGCGCCCGCGCGCATCACCCGATCGAGCGTTTCGGGACCAGAGTCGCGCGGGCCGGGACCACGCGCCTTCGCCCGCCCCGCTAGACCCGGACCCAGAGCCGGATCATCAGGAAAGGACATCCGATGCGCTTCACCCTCGCCGCCGCCGCGCCCGTGCCCGCGCTCGTGCCCGTGCTCGTGGCCGCGCTCGTGGCCGCAGGCCCCGCCGTGGCCGACGCCCCCGCCCTCGCCCATCCCGAAAGCGTCGTGATGGCGGGCGAGCAGGGCTTTGTCTCGAACCTCGGGCAGGCTCTCGACACCTCGACCCGGGACGGGGACGGCTTCATCGCCCGGATCGGCCCGCAGGGCGAGGTGCTGGACGGCCCCGCCATCCCGCAGCCCGACACCCCGCTCGATTCGCCCAAGGGTCTGGCGCTGCTGGGCGGGCGGCTCTACGTCGCCGACATCGACCGCATCGTGGCCTTCGATCCCACGACCGGCCGCCAGCTGGCCGAATACCGCCCCGCGGGCGCGCGGTCGCTCAACGACCTCGCCCCGGCCGGCGAACGTCTGCTGGTCACGGATTTCGAGGCCGGGCGCGTGCTCTCGCTCGACCCCGGGACCGGCCGGTTCGAGGTGATCGCCAGCGGGATCGGCGGCGCGAACGGCGTCGTGGCCGACGGCGACCGCGCCTATGTCGTGGCCACCGGCGCGCAGCTGGAAGGCGGCGGCATCACCCGCATCGACCTGACCAGCGGCGCCACGGCGCCGGTGGGCGACCTCCACGGGCGGTTCGACGGCGTGGCGCTGGCCGCGGACGGGGCGCTGATCGTCAGCGACTGGGTGGCGATGGGGACCCCGACGCCCGGCCGCATCCTGCGGGTCGATCCCGCAACCGGCGCGGCTGAGCCGGTCGCCGCCCCGGCGATGCAAGGCCCGGCCGATCTCGCCCGCAGCGGAGACAGCCTGCTGGTCCCGGTGATGCCGGAACACCGCGTGGAGGTGCTGCCCGCGCCCTAGGCCCGGGGCGCCTCCGCGGCCGGCAGCGCCAGCCCGGCCATCGCCATCAGCGCGTCCGAGCGGCCCTCGATCAGCGCCTCGAGCCGGGCCACGGTCTCGGGCGGGTCGGCCTCGGGCGGGACCGGCGGCAGGAACTCGATCACCGACCGGCCGGGGCGGATGCGCAGCCCCTCGCGCGGCCAGAACATCCCGCAGTTCACCGCCACCGGGTGCACGTTCAGCCCGGTCGCCGCCTGGACCGTCCCCACCCCGTGCTTGTAGCGCCGCCGCTCGCCCGGCCGGGTCCGGGTGCCCTCGGGATAGATGATGAGCTGGCCCAGCCCCTCGGGCCCGGCCATGCGCTCGGCGATCTCGCCGGTGATCTGGCGCATCGCCTCGACGCCGCGGGCGCGGTCGATGGGGATGCAGCCGGCGCGGCGGGCGTAATAGCCCATCACCGGCACCCGCATCACCTCGCGCTTCATGATGAAGCCGCATTGCGGCACGGCGTGCGAGATGGCGAGGATGTCGAGGAAGCTCTGGTGCTTCGCGGCGATGATCGCGTCGGTGGTGGGCGGCGTGCCGCGCAGTTCGACCGAGACGCCGAGGATGGTGCGCGCCGCGGCCAGCAGCCGCCCGGTCCAGACCACCGGCAGGACATGGGCGTTGCGCGGGTCGCGCATCACCTTGGGCAGCCACCACAGCCCCATGACCAGCGTGACCCCGGCGATCCAGAGGTAATAGACGGTCGTTCGCACCCGCCACAGCGCCGGCAGCGGGCCGGGGCGATAGGCGGCCGGATCGGCCGCCGGGCCGTGGTCCAGCGCCCAGCCGGGGGTCTCGACCCGCCGGGCCATCAGCGCACCGCCCGCAGCATCCGCAGCGCCGCGGCGCGGGTGGCGACGAAGCCCACCAGCACCCCCACCACGGGGATCAGCAGCGGCGCGAGCCAGCCCCAGCCGGTGAAGCCGAGCCCGGTCAGGAACCCGCCCGCCGCGTTCATGTCGGGCAGCGCCCAGACCGCGAGCATCCCGATCAGCGTGCCGCCCGCCGACCCCAGCGCCACCCGGCGGGTGAGCCGGCGCACGAAGGCCTGCGCGATGGTCAGGTCACGCGCCCCGATCAGCCGCATCACCCGGATCACCTGCCCGTTCGCCGCCAGCGACGCCTGCGCCGCGAGCGTCACGATCGCCGCCCCCGCGGCCCCGATCAGCGCCAGCGACAGCCAGCCGAGCGTCCTGAGCCGCGAGGCCGCCGCGACCAGCGGCCGCCGCCACTGGGTGTGGTCGTCCAGCACCGCGCCCGGCGCCTCGCCCTCGAGCCTCAGGCGCAGGGCGGCGGCGTCGAAATCGTCGTCGGTATGGACCTCGATCAGCCGCGGCACCGGGAGCGCGTCCACCGGCACGTCGGGGCCGAACCACGGCTCGAGCAGCGCCTCGACCTCGTCGGGCGGCAAGAGCCGGCGCTCGGCCACGCCCGGCGTGGTCTCGAGCGCGGCCATCACCGCCGCGGTCTCGGCCTCGATCGCCTCGGGCGGGGCCGAGACGCGCACCGTCACGGTCTGCGCCAGCCCCTCGGCCCAGCGGTCGGCCAGCCGCCCCGTCGCCAGCGCCAGCGCCAGCGCGAACACCGCGAGGAACGCCATCACCCCCGCCGCGAACACCGTCAGCCGGGCGTTCATGCCGGTCGGCGGCACGATCCGGTCAGCCAGCCCCGCCTGCCGCCCGATCAGCCCCCGCCACAGCGTCGCCATGTCCAGCGCCTTGAGGTCGGCCCGCGCCGCCGTGCCGCCGCGCCGCGCGAGGTCGCGCATCCGCGCACCCGCGTCGCGCAGCTTCGCGCGGCTGTCGCCACGGCTGTCCCCCGGCCCGCTCACAGCTCGGCCCCCGCGGTCTGCAACCGCCCGCCCGCGATCCTGAGCACCCGCGCCGACACCATCTGCTTGGCCGCGCGGATCAGGTTCAGGTCGTGGGTGGCGATCAGCACCGTCTTGCCCGAGCGGTTCAGCTCGACCAGCAACTGCAGCAGGCGCAAGGACATCTCCCAGTCGAGGTTTCCGGTCGGCTCGTCGGCCAGGATCACGTCCGGCGACAGGATTACTGCGCGCGCCAGCGCCGCCCGCTGCCGCTCGCCCCCCGACAGCGACGGCGGCATGGCGCGCGCCTGCCCGGTCATCTGCACCCAGGCGAGGAGGTCGCGGATCGCCTGCATGTCGATGGGCTGGCCCGCGACCATCATCGGCAGGGCGATGTTCTCGGCCACCGGCAGGTGGTCGAGGAACTGGGTATCCTGGTGCACCACCCCGATCCGCCGCCGCACCCCGGCGATGGCATCGCGGCCGAGCGTCGCGGCATCCTCGCCGAACAGCGTCATCTGCCCGGCCGAGGGCAGCAGGTCGGCGATGCAGAGCCGCAGGAAGGTCGTCTTGCCCGCCCCCGACGGCCCGGTGAGGAAGTGGAACGAGCCGCGCGGCAGGCTGAGGGTGAGGCCCTTGAAGAGCGCGCCACCCCGTGGGTAGGCGAAGGCCACATCCCGCATCTCGATCACGTCAACCCTCCTTGCCCCCGCCCCCGGTCCCGCCCCTCGGGTGCCCTGCGGGCGCGCTTGGCGGTCGGACGGGGTCTTGATAGACGGGAGCGTGATAGAACGTCCGGGCGGCGATGGAAACACGGTGCCGCACGGCACCGGGCCGCGACCGGGCCGGGTACAGGAACGGAGGGCTTCCATGCGGCTGGTCTGCCCGCGCTGCGGCGCGCAGTACGAGATCGACGCCGAGGCGATCCCCGCCCGCGGCCGCGACGTCGAGTGCTCCGCCTGCGAGCACGTCTGGCGCGCCTATCCGGCCGGGTTCGACCCCGCCGCCCGCCCCGCGCTCAGCCGGCCGCTGGACGAATCGGTGATCGAGATCCTGCGCGGCGAGGCCGCCCGCGAGCTCGAGGCCCGCGCCGCCGAGCGCGAGGCCGAACGCGCCACCGCCCGCACCGCCGCGGCTCTCGCCCGCCACGCGACCCCCGACACGACCCTGCCGGGCGACGCGCCGGAGACGCCGGCGGAAGGTCTGGTGGTCGGGCCGTCGCGCGACGCCGATCCGGCGGGTGCGGGCGCTGTGCCTGAGGGGATCGAACCCGCGCCGGTCTCTGCTGCGCCGTCCACGCTGCCCGCTGCACTGACGCCGGCCGCGCGCCCCTCTGCGCCACCCGCCGCATCGCCTCTAGATGTGCCGCCCGCCGCCGACGCCACCGACGGCGACCTGACCCTCAGCCCTGACCCCCGCAGCCCGGACTCGCGCGGGACCGCCCCCTCGGACCCGCCCCCGCACACCACCGAGGCACCCGCCTCCACCGCCGCCCACACGTCCGCTCCGCTGCCCAACCCGGCCCCCCGGGCCACCCGGCGCCCGCCCCCCGCCGTCACCCGCGCGGCCCGCGCCCGGCGGCGGCACGACGCGGGCTATCACCTCGCGGTGATGGTGGCGCTGGTGGCGGTGACGCTCTACGCGCTGGCGCCCCGGATGGCGGATCAGGGGGCGCTCGGAACCACGCTGATGAGCTGGCGGGCGCAGGTCGACGAGGGCCGCATCTGGCTCGACACCCAAGCCGACGCACTGGTGGCCCGGGTGCGCGGGGCGCTCTGAGGCAAGGCGCAACGGGCGGGGCATCAGGCAGTCGGGTCGAGGATGAAGGTCGGTCTTCCTGCTGCTCTGACCGTGCATGGCACAGCCTACGACCTCGCACATCTGGCGCCGTTCCGCCTGACCCTAGCTGGTCAAGCCGCAGGAGGTCGCGATCTTGCCGTGCGGGTGACCTTCAGTTCTCACGTCTTCTCGACCGCACCTGTTGGGGCCGCACATGATTTCCTGGACGAAAACGGGGCACCCCGGTCTCTCTGCGGCCAGCGATTTCATCGGTCATTGACGTTGGCGAACGATATCCGACAGATCGTCGCCGCGAACGCGTACAGTTGGCCAAGCCGCGACCGAAATCAGGTCAACCATCTCGCCGTATTGCCCGCACCCCAGGCCGCGCTGCTGAACGGCGTCCACTGGGTCTTGTTCTATTATCTCTATCCCAGCGCCATCGACGATCTCGATGTCGAGATGTCGATCAGGTCTTGTTATCAGCAGCCGCTGAACTTTCAAAAACATCCGCGACGCGAAAAAATCCGCAGCCTGATCAAGACAGCGCATTTCAAGAATTGTCGCGTTCCCGCTCAGCGCTGACCCTGCACCGCCCGTCTCGGACAACGAAAAAGGCCCCCCGAAGGGGGCCTGTCGTCATGCGGGTCCGCCTTACCGTGATATACCGACCCCGGAGGGTGCGTATGCAGCAGCGATCTTCCGAAAGCCCCGCTGTCTGCTGCTGGTTATTTAACTACCGCATTCGGCCTTTCGTTGCAAGGATTTTCGCCCCTCGGCCCCCCTCACTCCGCCCCGAGCAACCGCCCCAGATAATCCCGCTCGGCCCGCGGCCGGGCCGGCTCGCCGGCGCGGCGGCGGATCTCATCCTGCAGCTCGCGCGCCCGGCCCGCCTGCCGCTCGCCCTCGGCCAGCGCCTCGCCCGAGGCGATGTTGCCGCCCTGGCCGCTGCGGTCGCGGCCCAGCGGATCGCGGCCGGGGCGGTCCGCGCGGCCCTCGCCCTCGCCCTGCGCGCGGCCCGTCATGCCGGCCTGCCCGTCCTCGCCGGTGCCCTGGTCGCCCGGCTGGCCGCGCTCGCCCCCCTGCCGCGCGGCGAGGTCGCCGAGCGCCCGCATCCCCTCGCGCAGCGCCTCGATCGCCTCGGCCTGGCGGTCCATCGCGCCGGCCGGGTCGCCGTCGCGCAGGGCCTGTTCGGCGTCCTCCATCGCCCGGCCGGCGCGGTCGATCTCGCGCCCCGCGGCCTCGCCCTCGGGGGTGCCGCGGCCCGGCATCAGCCCGCGCTGCCGCCCCAGCTCCTCGCGCAGGCCGCGCTGGCGGTCGGCGAGGCTGCCGCCCTCGGCCTCCCCCTCCCCTTCGCCCGCACCCGCGCCCGGCTCGCCCGGCTGCGCGCCCTCGGGCCCGGCCCCGGCCTCCCCCTCGCCCGGCGCGGCGCCGCTTTCGGGGTCCATCCCCTGTCGCCCCAGCCCGAACGGATCGCGTTGCGCCTCGCGCAGCGCCTCGTCGGCCAGATCCTGCTGCTCGCGCAGCGTTTCGGAGAGCCGCCGCTGCGCCCGGCTGCCCGGCGCGCCCTCGCCGCCCGCGCCGCCCTCGCGCATCTCGAGGTTCTCCATCATCCGGTTGAACTGCTCGAGCAGCTCGGCCGCCTCGGACATCCGCCCCTCGTTCATCAGCCGCTGGATCTCGTCCATCATCTGCTGGATCTGGTCGCCGGTGATCTCCTGCACCGGGCGTTCCGAGCGGTCGAAGCGCGCCGCCGGGTCCTCGCCCTGCTGCGCGAGCATCTCGGTATAGGCGTCGGTCGCGGCCTTCAGCTCGTCCATCAGCCGGGCGATCTCGTCGGGGCTGGCGCCCTGGCGGATGGCCTGGGACAGCCGCTCCTGCGCCTGCCGCATCCGCGCCAGCGCGTCCGACAGCCCCCCGTCCTCGATCGCCACCGCGGCTGTCCACAGCCCCTCGGCCACCGCGTCGCGGGCCTCGGGCGTCAGCGGCCCGGCCTCGAGCGCCTGCACCGCGGCGACGATGGCGCGGGCGGCGTCGTCGGGCACCGCGCGGTCGGGGCGCCAGACCATCGCCCGGATCAGCCGGGCGCTGCGGGCGGCGTTGTCGCGCGACCACATCAGGTCGCGGCGCACCTCGGCCAGCCCCGCGGCCAGCGGGTCGAAGAACCGCCGCCCCGGCAGCACCATCGCCACCGGCGGGGTGGCCCCGGTCTGGCCGATCCCGTCCTGCACCTCGAGCGTGATCCGCACCGGCAGGTTGGCCCATGGGTGCCGCGCCAGATCGGCGCCGAGCGTCCCCTGCACCTGCCGCCGCGCCCCCGCCGCGGGCAGCGGCAGCGGCAGGCTCAGCGCCTCGCGCGGCTCGGGGTCGGGCGTCAGGCCGAAGCGCCGGTCCACCGCCTGAAGGTCGAGCGCGATCCGCGCCGTGCCGGCCGCCACGCCGTTGTCGTCGCGGGCGCTGAACCCCTGCGCGAGCCGCCCGTCCGCGCGCCGTGTGGCGAGCGCCGCGAGGCTCACCTCGGGCGCCGCATCCGGCGTCACCGTCAGGGCGAAGCGCCGGTCGCCGACGCTCACCGTCCCGTCGCGCCGCGCGGTGACGCGCTCAAGCCGCACCGCCTCGGGCGCGCCCGCCGCGCCCGCCGGCTCGGCCAGCGGCTCACCCACGTCCTGCGCCACGGCGAGCCCGTCGCCATAGAGGCGGAAGCTCAGCACCGTGCCCTCGGGCACCACCAGCCCGTCCGCCTCGAGCGCGTTGAGATAGATCGTCGGCCGCCGCGTATAGGCCGGCGGCTCGGCCCAGCCCTCCCACGCCGGCCCGGCGGAGGCGCCCGGATCGGGCGCGTCCCGCAGCGGCCGCCAGCCCGAGGCCATCGCCGAGAGCCCCTGCCCCGCCGGGGCAAGGCCGCCGAAGACCAGCGCCATGACCAGCGCGGTCAGCGCCATCAGCCGCAGCCCGTAGGGATCGCGCCGCACCAGCCCCGCGTCGGGGACGACCGGGCGCGCCGCGGCGGCGGCGGCCCAGGCGCGGTCGAGATGCGCCTCCCACAGCGCCGCGGCCTCGGGGCCGCCCAGCGCCATGCGGTCGCCCAGCGCGCTGAGCGGCCGCCCGGCCAGCCGCCGGTCCACCCGCGCCAGCGCCTCGGCGCGGCGCGGGGCGCGGAACCGCAGCCACCCGGCCAGCGCCGTCGCCGCGAAGATCAGCGCCCAGAACCCGCCCAGCGCCGCCAGCGCCCAGCCCGGCACGCCCGCCGCATCGAGCCCCGCCACGACCCCCAGCGCCAGCGCCGCGACCAGCCCGGCCGCCAGCGCCGCGGGCGCCCAGAAGCTCGCCGCCAGCGCCTCCCACCAGAGGCCCGCGCGGGTCAGCGCCACCGCCCGCCGCGCCGCCCGCGGCAGCGCCGGCTCAACGCCCGTCCCGCCGCCCGCCGGCGGCGCGTCCCGCCCGGCCTCGGGCGGGAGGGCGCTCACAGCCAGTCCGGGATGCGGTCGCGGCCCAGCATCTCCTCGATCGTCGGCCGCGCCCGGATCACCGCATAGCGGTCGCCCGAGACCAGCACCTCGGGCACCAGCGGGCGCGAGTTGTACTCGGACGCCATCACCGCCCCGTAGGCCCCGGCCGAGCGGAACGCGACCAGCTCTCCGGCCTCCAGCCCCGGCAGCTCGACCCCGCGGGCGAAGGTGTCGCCGCTCTCGCAGACCGGCCCGACGACGTCGACCGGCGCCACCGCGCTGCCCGGCGCCCGCTCGACCACCGGCACGATGTCGTGGTGCGCGTCATACATCGCCGGCCGGATCAGGTCGTTCATCGCCGCGTCGAGGATCAGGAAATCCCGCCCCTCGCCGCGCTTGAGAAAGATCACCGAGGCCAGCAGCACGCCCGCGTTGCCGACGATGTTGCGCCCCGGCTCGATCTCGATCTCGCAGCCCAGATCGCCCACCGTCTCGCGGATCACCTGCCCGTATTCCAGCGGCAGCGGCGGCGCCTCGTTGCCGCGCCGGTAGGGGATGCCGAGGCCCCCCCCCATGTCGAGGCGCGAGATCGCGTGCCCGTCCGCCCGCAGCACGCGGCAGAGGTCGGCCATCTTGCCATAGGCCTGCCGGTAGGGCGCGAGGTCGGTGAGCTGGCTGCCGATGTGCATGTCGATGCCCACCACGCGCAGCCCCGGCAGGCGGGCGGCCTGGGCATAGACCTCGCGCGCCCGGGCGATCGGGATGCCGAACTTGTTCTCAGACTTGCCGGTGGCGATCTTGGCGTGGGTCCTGGCGTCCACGTCGGGGTTCACCCGCACCGCGATCGGCACCTCGGCGCCCATGGCGGCGGCCACCTCGGACAGCACCGCAAGCTCGGGCTCGCTCTCGACGTTGAACTGGCGGATGCCGCCGGCGATGGCGCGGGCCATCTCGTCGCGGGTCTTGCCGACGCCCGAGAACACGATCCGCTCGCCCGGCACGCCCGCCGCCACGGCGCGCGCATATTCGCCGCCCGAGACCACGTCCATGCCCGCGCCGAGGCCGCCCAGCAGCCGCAGCACCGCGAGGTTCGAGTTCGCCTTGACGGCATAACAGACGAGATGTGGCGTCCAGGCCAGCGCCTCGCGGAAGAGGTTGAAATGCCGGGTCAGCGTGGCGGCGGAATAGACATAGACCGGGGTGCCGACCTCGGCCGCGATCCGCGCCAGCGGCACCTCTTCGGCGTCCAGCGCCCCGTCCCGGTAGGTGAAGTGATCCATGCCGCCCCTGATCGCCCGTGCCCGACCGCGGCCCCGCGCGCCCCGAGGGACGCCAGCACCGCGAGCATCCGGTATAGCGCGCCCCGCGGGGGCGTTGAAGGCCGCGCGCGTTGGTGCGGGGGTCCAGCGAAGGGCCGGCGCCGGGAGGGTGCGTCCGGTTGCACGACCGTCCCGCAACGGTGCGTGTGAACACGCACCCTACGACCTTCGCCCCTTCCCACGGTCGCCCGACCGTCCGTCAATGGTGCGTGTAAACACGCACCCTACGCGACGCCTCCCGGCGTAGGGTGCGTGCTCCGCACGCACCAACCCCACGTCCCCCTCGGCGTACGGTGCGTGCTCCGCACGCACCAATCCCGCCCTCGCCGTAGGGTGCGTGCTCCGCACGCACCAACCCACAACGCCAATGCGCAAGACCCCACCACCGCCCCGACGCCGGCGCCCGCCTCAACCACTCAGCGGATCGCAATCCCCTCGAGGTCCGAGCGCGACAGCGACACCGGCGGGTGCGGGCGGTTCGGGTTGTAGACGTAGGTGCCCTTCTGGATCATCACCGCCGTCTCGGGCCCGTCCACGGTCGTGCGCCGGGTCTCGCCGCCGCAGGCGGCCAGCGCCAGCACCGCGACCAGTCCCATGCCGATGCCGGTGCCCCGGCCGCCCCATGCGTTCAAGCTGCTCAATTCCTGTCCCCTTGTCCTGCCTGTTCGCCCTGCCTGTTCGCCCTGCCTCGCCGGGCTCTCGTCCGGCCGGGTCATGGCCCGGCCTGCCCTGCCCGCGGTTCGCCGCGGTGCCGGGATCAGTTGTAGCGCATCCCCACATAGGCGTCGCCGGTCACGCGAACGCCCGGCTGCACCGTCACCTGCGTCGCGGTGGGGGCCGCCGGCGCCACCGGCGCCCCGTCCACCCCGCACCCCGCCAGTGCGGCCAGCGCCGCCAGCCCGAGCCATGCGCGAATCATTCCCACCCCTCCATCACGCCCTTCCAGCGGGCGATCTGCGCCCGCACCTGATCCGGCGCGGTTCCGCCATATGATTGCCGCGAGGCGACCGAGTTGTGAACGCCCAAAACCTCATACACCTGCTGCGTTATCGCAGAATTGACCGCCTGCATCTCGACCAGCGTCAGCTCGGGCAGGTCCACCCCCCGCTTCTCGGCCGCGGCGACCAGCGCCCCCGTCGCGTGATGGGCGTCGCGGAACGGCAGCCCCGCCTCGCGCACCAGCCAGTCGGCAAGGTCGGTGGCGGTGGAAAACCCGCTCGAGGCCGCCGCCTCCAGCCGGTCGCGGTTCACCGTCAGGTCGGACATCATCCCGGTCGTCGCGGCCAGCGCCAGCATCAGCGTGTCGGCGGCGTCGAAGACCTGTTCCTTGTCCTCCTGCATGTCCTTGGAATAGGCGAGCGGCAGGCCCTTCATCACCGTGAACAGCGCGACCGCCGCGCCGAGGATGCGGCCGATCTTGGCCCGGATCAGCTCGGCCGCGTCCGGGTTGCGCTTCTGCGGCATGATGCTCGACCCGGTGGACCAGCGGTCGGACATGGCGACGAAGCGGAACTGGGCCGAGGACCAGATCACCAGCTCTTCGGCCAGCCGGCTCAGATGGGTGGCACAGATCGCCGCCGCACTCAGGAACTCGAGCGCGAAGTCGCGGTCGCTCACCGCGTCGAGGCTGTTGGCGCTCGGCCGGTCGAACCCCAGCGCCTGCGCCGTCGCGTGGCGGTCGATCGGGAACCCCGTCCCCGCCAGCGCCGCCGCGCCCAGCGGGCACTCGTTCATCCGCGCCCGCGCGTCGGTGAAGCGGCCGATGTCGCGGCCCAGCATCTCGACATAGGCCATCATGTGATGGCCCCAGGTCACCGGCTGCGCGGTCTGCAGATGGGTGAAGCCCGGCATCACCCAGTCCGCCCCCGCCTCGGCCTGCGCCACCAGCGCACGGATCAGCGCCTGCAGGCCGCCCACCGCCGCGTCGCACTGGTCGCGCACCCACAGCCGGAAATCCGTCGCCACTTGGTCGTTGCGGCTGCGCGCCGTGTGCAGCCGGCCCGCCGGCTCGCCGATCAGCGCCTTCAGCCGCGCCTCGACGTTCATGTGGATGTCCTCGAGCGCGGTGGAAAAGACGAAGTCCCCGCCCTCAATCTCTGACAAGACGGTGAGCAGCCCTTCCCGGATCGCCTCGGCATCGCTAGGGCTGATGATGCCCTGCGCGGCCAGCATCGCCGCGTGGGCCCGGCTGCCCCGGATGTCCTGGGCGCTCATCCGCCGGTCGTACCCGATCGAGGCGTTGATCGCCTCCATGATCGCGTCCGGCCCGGCGGCGAAGCGCCCGCCCCACATGGTGTTGGCGGAGCGTTCCGCGTCACGGTCGGGGGTCTGGGGGTCGGTCATCACGCGGTCCTGTCTGTCGGGGGAAAGCTCATGCTGCGGTCACTCGCCCTTTATACGTCGCTGCTTTTGGCTGCAAACGCCGCCGCCGGAGGGGCGGTGGACTGGCAGGCCGCCCGCGACGCGGGCCTGCCGAAGCTGGTCGAATCGACCCCGGCGCCGGCGCCCGAGACCACCTTCACCGATCTGACCGGCGGGACGCACACGCTCGCCGACTGGAAGGGCAAGGTGGTGCTGCTCAACTTCTGGGCCACCTGGTGCGCCCCCTGCCGCGAGGAGATGCCGGCCCTCGACGCGCTGCAGAAGGCCCGCGGCGGCGACCGCTTCGCGGTGCTGACCGTCGCCTCGGGCCGCAACACCGAGGCCGCGATCACCCGCTTCTTCGCCGAGGCCGGGGTGAGCGCGCTGCCGACGCTGACCGACCCGCAGATGGCGCTGGCGCGCAGCATGGGGGTGCTGGCGATGCCGGTCACGGTGCTGATCGACGCCGAGGGGCGCGAGGTGGCGCGGATGACCGGCGACGCCGACTGGTCCTCGCCCGCCGCGCTGGCGCTGATCGACGCGATGCTGGCCGAGTAGCCGCGGGCTCAGGTCCGGGGTTTGGGGGGAGCGGGGCCGAGCCCTGCGCCGGCTGCATGGCGTTCGCATGAACTGTGCATGAACGGTGCAGGAACGCTGCATCACCTGTGCATGGCGGTTTTCCCAAGCGCGGCCACGGGTTGATGCCGGTGGCAGGTCACGAGGTGGTCGTTGACCATCCCCGTCGCCTGCATGAACGCATACGAGATGACCGGCCCGCAGAACCGGAACCCCTCGGCCTTCAGCGCCCTTGCCATCGCCCGCGATTCCGCCGTCTCGGTCGGCACCTCGGCCGGGCCGCGCCAGGCATTCCGGATCGGCTTCCCGTCCACGAATCCCCACAGAAACCCCGCGAATCCGCCGGATCTTTCCTCCAATTCGAGGTATTTTCGCGCCCCCGCGACGGTCGCCTCGATCTTGCCGCGGTGGCGCACGATGCCCGGATCGGCCAGCGCCCGCGCCACCTCGGCCTCGCCCCAGCGGGCCACCCGAGCGGGGTCGAAGCCGTCGAAGGCCGCGCGGAAATTGTCGCGCTTTTTCAAGATGGTGATCCAGCTCAGCCCGGCCTGGAATCCGTCCAGCACCAGCTTCTCCCACAGCGCCTGCGGGTCGGTCTCGGGCACCCCCCACTCGTCGTCGTGATAGGCCTGGTACAGCGGATCGGTCCCGCACCAGGGGCAGCGTTCGGGTGTCACCGCGTTAACCCTCCGGCGAAAAGGCGGGCGAAGTTCACGGTCTGTTAGCGCATCCTGTGTCTATTGACGACCAAGGCGATTCCAAGAGGCTGACATGACCCCCGACCCTGATCAGATCGTGCTGGACGGCACCTCCTCTCCGCTGGATTTCGCCGCCGACCGGCAGTCGCGCCTGACGATGTCCACGGTCCGCGGCGCGGTCGAACGCGGCGATGCGGTGCTGGCCTTCCAGCCCATCGTGCCCTCGGACCGGCCGACCCGCCCGGCCTTCTACGAGGGGCTGATCCGCATCATCGACGAGACCGGGCGCTTCGTCCCGCTGCGCGATTTCATGCCGCTGGCCGAGCTGAGCGAGCTGGGCCGCCGCATCGACTGCCTGTCGCTCTCGATCGGCCTGCGGTCACTGGCCGAACAGCCGGCGCTGCGGCTTTCGGTGAACATGTCAGCACGTTCCGTGGGTTATCCGGACTGGATGCGTACGCTCGAGCAGGGGCTGGCGCAGGATCACAGCGTTGCCGAGCGGCTGATCCTCGAGATCACCGAAAGCTCGGCCATGGGGCTCGCCGACGAGGTGCGGCCGTTCATGCAGGACCTGCAGTCCCGCGGCATCAGCTTTGCGCTGGACGATTTCGGCGCCGGCTACACCTCGTTCCGCTACCTGCGCGAGTTCGCCTTTGACCTGATCAAGATCGACGGCCAGTTCATCCGCCAGATCTCGGCCCAGCGCGACAATCAGGTGCTGACCGAGGCGCTGATGTCCATCGCCCGGCATTTCGACATGTTCACCGTCGCCGAACAGGTCGAGACCGCCGACGACGCGGCCTTCCTCATCAACCTCGGGATCGACTGCCTGCAGGGGTTCTACTTCGGCGCACCGACCATCTCGCCGCCGTGGCGCACCCCGCAGGCCGCGACCGCGCGGGGGTAGGAGCGAGGTGGCGGTGCGTTTAGCGCTGCCGCTCGCCGTCTGGCGCCACGGTCGCGGCGCAACAGGCGTACCGCCGCCTCGGCGCGACTAGCGGGGCGCTGCCTCGACGCGCTTGGCAGCACCGTCCGGGTGCGACGCGCGCACCGCTCACTCGACGCGCCCGGCACCACCGTTCGGCACGACCCGCGCCCCGCCGCCCCGGCGCAACTAGCTGGACGCTGCCTCGGGAGGTCTAGCGCCAACGTTGCGGCGCGAGGTCCGCACCGCCGCCTTAGCGAGACCAGCGGGCAGTTGACTCGACGCGCCTCGCACTGTGGTTCGGCACGACTAGCGCAGGGCCGTTCGGCGTCGGCACTTTTGCACCGCCGTCTCGCTGCGACAAGCGCACCGCTCCCTCAGCGCGCCCGGCACCAACGTTCAGCACGACCAGCGAACCGCAACTGACGGGCTGCTTCCTCGATGCGCTTGGCACAACCGTCTTGGCGCGACGAGTTCACCGCTTCCCAGGCGCGCCCGGCATCACCGCCTCGGCGCGCCCGGCATCACCGCCTCGGCGCGCCCGGCATCACCGCCTCGGCGCGCCCGGCACCACCGTCTCGGCGCGCCCGGCATCACCGCCTCGGCGCGCCAGGCACCACCGTTTCAGCGCGACTAGCGCACCGCCGCCTCGGCCGCCTCGCGGATGGCGCGGATGGCGCGGCCGTAGACCTCGGGCGTTGCGACCGAGCCGCCCTTGAACACCGCCGACCCCGCGACCAGCACATCCGCCCCCGCCGCCGCCACCAGCGGCGCCGTCACCGGGTCGATCCCGCCGTCCACCTGGATGTGGATCGGCCGTTCGCCGATCATCTCGCGCAGGCGGGCGATCTTCTCGACCGACGAGGGGATGAACTTCTGCCCCCCGAACCCCGGGTTGACGCTCATCACCAGCACCATGTCGCAGAGGTCAAGAGCATAGCCCACCGCCTCGGGCGACGTGCCGGGGTTGAGCGCGACCCCTGCCTTGGCCCCGGTGGCGCGGATCGCCTGCAGGGTACGGTGGATGTGCGGCCCGGCCTCGACGTGGGCCACAATCATCTCGGCGCCGGCCTCGGCATAGGCCTCGATGTAGGGATCGACCGGGGCGATCATCAGGTGCACGTCCATGAAGGTCGTGACGTGCTTGCGAAACGCCCGCACCGCGGGCGGCCCGAAGGTGAGGTTAGGGACGAAATGCCCGTCCATCACATCGACGTGGACCCAGTCGGCCCCGTGCGCCTCGATGGCCGCGATCTCGCGGCCAAAATCGGCAAAATCGGCGCTGAGGATCGACGGGGCGATCCTGATGCGGCGGTCGAACTCCATCGGCCCTCTCCCGGCTGTGCCCGCGCGCGGGCGCGTCTGCCGCCCCCGCTACGGCGATTGGGCGGATCGCGTCAACCGGGCCGCTGCGACGTCACCAAGCCCCCGGCCCGCGCCCGCGGCGCGTCAGCCCGCGCGTACGACCTGCAGCAGCGGCATCAGCGCGGCCATCTCGGGGCCGTGGTCCATGCCCGTCAGCGCCTTGCGCAGCGGCATGAACAGGCCCTTCCCCTTGCGACCCGTTGCGGCCTTGACCGCCCCGGTCCATTCGCCCCAGGTCGCCGCCGTCCAAGGCCGCGGCGGCAGCAGGGCGAGCGCTTGGGCCACGAACTCCGCATCCTCGGGGTCGATCACCGGATCGGCGCCGTCGCGCATCAGCGTCCACCAGCCCTCAACCTCGTCGAGCCGGGTGATGTTGTGACGCGCCACCTCCCACACCGCTGGGGCCAATTCGTCCGGCACGCCCAGCGCCGCCAGGCGGTCGGCCACCGCGGACAGCGGCAGGTTCTGGTTGCGCTCGCGGGTCAGCGGCCACAGGTCCTCGGCGTCGAACTTGGTCGGGCTCGCCCCGAACTGCGCGAGGTCGAAGCCCTCGGCCAGCTCGTCCAGCGACAGCCGCAGCTCGACCGGCTGGTTCGAGCCGAGGCGCGCCATCAGGCTCAGCAACGCCTCCGGCGCCACGCCGCGCTCGCGCAGGTCGCGCAGGCTCAGCGTGCCGAGGCGCTTGGACAGCTCCTCGCCCTGCGGGCCGGTCAGGAGGCTGTGGTGGGCGAATCGCGGCGGGGTGCCGCCGAGCGCCTCGATGATCTGGATCTGCGTCGCGGTGTTGGTGACGTGGTCGGCGCCGCGCACGATGTCGGTCACGCCCATGTCCACGTCATCGACGGACGAGGCGAAGGTATAGAGCACCTGCCCGTCGGCGCGGATCAGCACCGGGTCGCTGACCGAGGCCGCGTCGATCGACACGTCGCCGATGATCCCGTCGGGCCACTCTATCCGCTGCTGGTCGAGGCGGAAGCGCCAGTAGCCCTCGCGCCCCTCGGCCCTCAGCGCCTCCTTCTGCGCCTCGGTCAGGCCCAGCCCGGCGCGGTCATAGACCGGCGGGCGGCCCATGTTCAGCAGCTTCTTGCGCTTGAGGTCCAGCTCGGTCGGGGTCTCGAACACCTCGTAGAGGCGCCCGGCCGCGCGCAGCCCCTCGGCCGCCTCGGCATAGCGGTCCAGCCGGTCGGACTGCCGCTCGATCCGGTCCCAGGTCAGCCCCAGCCATTCCAGGTCGCGCTGGATGCCGTCGGCGTATTCCTGCTTCGACCGCTCGCGGTCGGTGTCATCGAGCCGCAGGATGAAGGTGCCGCCCGCCTTGCGCGCGATCAGCCAGTTCATCAGCGCGGTCCGCAGGTTGCCGACGTGGATATGGCCGGTCGGCGAGGGCGCGAAACGGGTGGTGGTCATCGGCGTCTCCTTGATCTGCCCGCTCTTTCACAGCGCGCGATTTATGTCCATATCGGCCCCGGCAAGGGTTTGGAGAGTGAGATGACCGACTGGACCGACCGCGCCGCGCCGACCACGGCCGAGATCGAATCGCTGGCCCGCGAGGTGCTGGCCGGGTTGCCGGTCGAGTTTGCCGGCCACGCCCAGGACGTGATCCTGCGGGTCGAGGAGTTCGCGGGCGAAGAGGTGCTCGACGAGCTCGAGATCGACGACCCGCTCGAGCTGACCGGGCTTTACGACGGGGTGCCGCTGACCGAGAAATCCCCCTCCGAGCCGCAGCATTTTCCGGACACCGTGTATCTCTACCGCCGGGCGATCCTCGATGAGTGGGCCGACCGGGGCGACGTGACGCTGGGGGCGCTGGTGGGTCACGTGGTGGTGCACGAGTTCGCGCATCACTTCGGCTGGTCGGACGACGACATCGCCCGGATCGACCGATGGTGGGAATGATCCCCGCGGGCGCCGGGGGGCAGGCGCCGATCCTGACGGTGACGCTGAACCCGGCGCTGGACGTGGCCACCTCGGCCGAGGCGGTGGTGCCCGAGCTGAAGCTGCGCTGCGAGGCGCCGCAGGTCGATCCGGGCGGCGGGGGGATCAACGTCAGCCGCGCCATCGCCCGGATGGGCGGGCGCTCGACGGCGCTGGTGGCGCTGGGGGGCGGCACGGGGGCGCGGCTCTGCGACCTGATGCGGGCCGAGGGGCTGGCGATGCTGCGCCTCGACGCGCCGGGCGAGACGCGGCAGTCGCTGTCAGTGACCGATCGCGGCAGCGGGGCGCAGTTCCGCTTCGTGCTGCCCGGCCCGGACTGGGGCGCGCCCGAGGTCGGGCTGGCGCTCGACAGCATCGCGGCGGCGGCCTCGCCCGGCGGGATCGTGGTGCTGTCGGGGTCGAACCCGCCCGGCGTGCCGGCCGAATTCGCGGCGAGGCTGGGCGCGCGGCTGGCGCGGCAGGGCGACGGGACCGGGGTGGGCGCCGTGCGGCTGTTCGTGGACACCTCGGGGGCTGCGCTGGCGGCGGTGGCGGCGGGGACCGGCGGGCCGGTCGCGGTCCTCAGGATGGACGGGCCCGAGGCCGAGGGGCTGGCGGGCCGCCCGCTTGCCACCCGCGCCGAGACCGCCGATTTCGCCGCGGCGCTCGCCGCCTCGGGGGCGGCGCGGACGGTGATCGTGGCGCGGGGCGCGGACGGCAATATCCTCGCCGGGCCCGAGGGGCGCTGGCACGCCGAGGCGCACCGGGTCGAGATCGTGAGCAAGGTCGGGGCCGGCGACAGCTTCGTGGCGGGCTACACGCTCGCGGTGGCGCGCGGGATGGCGGCGCCCGAGGCGCTGGGGCTGGCGGCCGCCTGCGCCTCCGCCGCCTGCATGACGCCCGCGACCGAGCTGTGCCGGTCGGAGGATGTGGCGAGGCTTTATGACACGCGGGTGGTCACGCCGATCTGAGCCCAGTTGCCCGCTGGCCGCGTCGGACCCCTTCAGTTGAGCGGCAGCCCAGCCACCCGGTCGCTGGCCCGCCGCGCCGCCCCTCGGGCCTGATGACCTCGGGGGCCACCCCGATCCGGGCGCACCGCAGGGCCGGCGCGTCCGCCGTGCCTTGCCACAAGCAAACCACCACCGGCCCCTGACGCAGCACCCACCCCTGCAGCCGGTCCGCGGCGCCCGTGGCCGGCACGCCCACCCCTTCCCACACACCGCACGCTGCTCCTGCCCCAGCGGCCGCGGCCCGCGGCCCGTGCTCGGCCGCCGGTCACCAGCTCGGATCGCACCCGCCTCGGGCTGGACCCAAATATCCCGGGGTCCGGGGCAGCGCCCCGGTCCGGCGCCCCCCTCCACGCAATCCGCTTGACCTTTGCAGGGGGGTCCGGTCAAAGCACCGCGTATTTGCCAGAACGAACCGGGGTCCCGTCGGATGGACGACAACAACCGCAACCTGATCCTCGCCATGGTGCTGTCGGCCCTGGTGATGCTCGGATGGTATGCCTTCTTCGCCCCGCCGGTGCCCGAGGCCCCGCCCGCCGCGACCACGACCGCCACCGCCCCCGGAACCCCCGACGCGACCCACGCCGCGGTGCCGCCCGGCGCCCCGGCCGCGACGACCGCCCCCAGCCCGACGCTGATCGGCTCGGCCGACGACCCGGTGCTGACCGCCCCTCGCGTCGCCATCGAATCGCCCGCGCTCAAGGGCTCGATCTCGCTCGCCGGCGGGCGGATCGACGACCTGCTGCTGACCGGCTACCGCGAGACGCTGGACCCCGCCTCGCCCTTCGTGCGGCTGCTCTCGCCCACCGCCCAGCCCCGCGTCGTGACCGAGGGCACGCCCGCCGCCCCCGGCGCAGACCCGACGGTCGTGGTGCAGAAGCCCTATTACGCCGTCTACGGCTGGATGCCCGGCCCCGGCGTCGACCCGGCGCTGGTGCCGAGCCCGGCCACCACCTGGGCCGTCGAAAGCGGCGCCACGCTCGCCCCCGGCCAGCCGGTGACGCTGGTCTGGGACAACGGCGCGGGCCAGATCTTCCGCCGCGTGTTCGAGCTGGACGACAAGTTCCTGTTCACCGTCACCCAGACGGTCGAGAACACCGCCGCCACCCCCTTCGCCGCCGCTCCCTACGGGATCCTCGCCCGGCACGGCAAACCCGACACCCAGAACTTCTTCGTCCTGCACGAGGGCGCCGTCGGCATGAGCGACGGCAAGCTGGTCGAGGTGAAGTACAAGGACATGGTCAAGTTCGACCCGGTCGCGGGCGAGGGCCCGGCCCAGGTCGCGCAGGTCACGAACAACGGCTGGATCGGCTTCACCGACAAGTACTGGATGACCACGCTGATCCCGGCCCCCGGCCAGGCCTTCACCTCGGTGGTGAAATACGCCCCCGGCGCCGACATCTTCCAGACCGAGACCCGCCTGCCGGTACAGACCGTGGCGCCCGGCACCGTCCTGTCCTCGGCCAGCTACCTGTTCGCCGGCGCCAAGGAATGGGAAACCATCAACCACTACCAGCAGACCAAGAACATCGACCGCTTCGTCGATTCGATCGACTGGGGCTGGTTCTATTTCCTGACCAAGCCGATCTTCCGCGTCCTGCACTGGCTGAACGGGATGATCGGCAACATGGGCTGGTCGATCATTGCCCTGACCTTCGTGCTGAAGCTGCTGGTGTTCCCGCTGGCGCGGAAATCCTATGTCTCGATGGCCCGGATGCGCGAACTGCAGCCGGAAATGGAGGCGATCAAGGCCCGCACCGGCGACGACAAGATGAAGTACCAGCAAGAGGTGATGGCGCTTTACAAGAGCCAGAAGGTCAACCCGGCCGCCGGCTGCCTGCCGATGCTGCTGCAGATCCCAATCTTCTTCTCGCTCTACAAGGTGATCTTCGTCACGCTGGAACTGCGGCATGCGCCGTGGGTGGGCTGGATCCGTGACCTGTCGGCGCCCGACCCCTCGTCGCTGCTGAACCTGTTCGGCCTGTTGCCGTTCATGCCGCCGGCGCAGGGCACGATGCTGCACTCGATCAGCCTGCCGCTCTTGGCGATCGTGCTCGGCATCACCATGTGGCTGCAGCAGAAGCTGAACCCCGCCCCCACCGACCCGGCGCAGAAGATGATCTTCGCCTGGATGCCGTGGGTGTTCATGTTCATGCTCGGCGGCTTCGCCTCGGGTCTGGTGCTCTACTGGATCACCAACAACCTGATCACCATCGTCCAGCAGTACACCATCATGTCGATGCACGGGCACCCGCCGCAGCTGTTCGGCAACGTGCGCGACAGCCTGCGGCTCAAGCGGAAATGACCGCGCGGCTGGCCAGCATCCACCGCTTCCCGGTCAAGTCGATCGGGGGCGAGACGCTGGCCGAGGCCGCCCTGACCCCGCGCGCGGCCCTGCCCGGCGACCGCCGCTTCGCGGTGCTGCATCAGGCGGCGCTGCACCATCTCGACGGCGGCAGGCTGCGGAAGTGGTTGCCCAAGTCGGCCTTCGTCCGCGGCGCGGCGGCGGCGCCGTTGCAGGCGGTGAAGGGCGGCTGGGACGGCGCGGCGCTGTACCTGACCCACCCGGACCTGCCCGACCTGCGCTTCGATCCGATGGCCGAGCCCGAGGCGCTGGCCGTCTGGGTCGCGCCGCTCTGGGCCGACAGCGGCAAGGCCCCGCCCGCCCGTCTGGTCGAGGTCGAACCGGACGCAACCGAGGAGCGCAGCACGCAGGCGCTGACCGACGTCAAGCAGCCGTGGGTGTCGATCCTGTCGCTCAGCTCGCTCGCCGCGCTCGAGGGGCAGCTCGGCCGCCCGCTCGGGCGCGACCGCTGGCGCGGCAACCTGTGGATCGACGGCTGGGCGCCCTATGCCGAGCGTGACCTGCGGCTCAACCGCATCCGCATCGGCGAGGTCGAGCTGAAGCTGACCGAGCGCATCGGCCGCTGCGCCGCCACCAGCGCCGACACCGACACGGGCCATCTGGACGGCGACATGCCGGCCGATCTGGAACGGCTGTTCGATCACAGCGACTTCGGCATCTATGCCGAGGTGCGACAGGGCGGCACCATCCGCCCCGGCGATCCGGTGGAGGTCCTGTGAAGGTCGCGTTCCCCCCTGCCCCCGAGCCGTCCGAGGCCGCCGCCGAGGCCGGCCGGCTGCTGTTTGCGGGCCCGGTCGAGTTCGTCAAGGGCGTCGTGGCGATGGATGGCCTGCCCCCGGCCGACCGCCCCGAGGTCTGCTTCGCGGGCCGCTCGAACGTCGGAAAGTCGAGCCTCATCAACGCGCTGACCGGGCGCAAGGGGATCGCGCGGGCCTCCAATACCCCGGGCCGGACGCAAGAGATCAACTTCTTCGCGCTTGGCGAGCACAGCTACCTCGTCGACCTGCCGGGCTACGGCTACGCCCAGGCGCCGCTGCCGGTGGTGGCCAAGTGGCAGGCGCTGCTCAAGGCGTATCTCGCCGGGCGCCCGAACCTGCGCCGGGCCTTCGCGCTGATCGACGCGCGCCACGGGGTGAAGCCTGTCGATCACGAGATCATGACCCTACTCGACCGCTCGGCGGTGCCGTTCCAGGTCGTCGTTACCAAGGCCGACAAGATCGGCAGCGGCACGCTGACCCAGACCCTCGCCCAGATCGAGGCCGAGCTGCAGAAGCACCCGGCCGCCTATCCCGAGCTGGTGGTGACCTCGTCCGAGAAGGGCCGCGGCATCGCCACGCTGCGCGCCATCATCGACGGGCTGGGGCGCGACTGACCGCGCCTCAGACCATCTCGAGCAGGTCGCGGTAGCGCCTCCAGATCAGCAGCAGCCCGCTGGCCAGCAGGATCAGCGAGACGGTGACGACGTAGCGTTCGCTGACGTAGTCGGCCGGGTAGACCACGTAGATCCCCCGCCGCATCAGCCCGATCAGGTGCAGCACCGGGTTCCACCACAGCACGTCGCGCACGATGTTGGGCATGAGTTCGTAGGTGTAGAACACCCCCGACATCAGGAAGAGCGGCCGGCTGAGGATCGACCAGGCGCGCTCCCACACCGGGAAGCGCATCATCAGGAAGCAGTTGAGCGTCCCGAGGCCCGCGGCGAACAGCGCCGTCAGCCCCAGCGCGTGCAACACCGTGCCCACGTCCATCACCAGCGGCAGGTCGTAGATCAGCGCGATGCCGCCGATCACCACGACGACCACCACGAGGTGAGTCGCGACGTTCAGGATCAGGCGGGCGAGCAGCGCATCGACGAAGGTGACGGCCGGATAGGCCAGCAGCGGGCGCGAAAAGCGCAGGCTGGTCGCCACCTTGTTCGCGATGTCGTGATACATCTGAAAGACGAGGTAGCCGCTGGCGTAGAACAGCGGGAAGTTCGTCCCGATCAGCGGCCGCGTGTGGCCCATGGCGCCCTGGAACACGATCGTGAGCAGGGTGATCCCGAGGATCGGGTCGGCCAGCGCCCAGACATAGCCGCCGGGCGAGCGCCCGTAGGTCGTTGAAATCTCACGCAGCATCAGCGCGACGACGGTGCGCGCCATGCGGAACAGCCCGTTGCCCGCAGGACGCGCGCGCCCGACGGGGCGATTCGCGGCGGTGTCGGGGCGGGCGGACGGGGCCGCGACGGCCGCCGCGGGCGGCGGAACCGCCGGGCGCGCCGCGGGAAGGGTGGGCTGGTGTGTCATCCTACCGGCAAGGCTGGTCTTGTGACGCAGGGCTATGTAACAACTGCGCCGAAATTGGAACCAGCGAAAGCCCGGATGGCCAACGACTCGTCACAAGCCCGCGCGGCCGTTCCGCCGCAAGCGGGCGGCCCCGCGGCCCCGGCCCAACCCGCCGCATCAGGCAATCCTGGTGCCGCGGCGCCGGCGGCGCCTGCCCCCTCGACATCTGCCCCCGCGACGCCCGCCGAGACGCCCTCGCCCGGTCGCGGCGAGACGGTGTTCTCGGCGGCCGCCCCGCGCCCGACCGGGCCGGCCCAGCCTGCGCCGGCAACGCCTGCCGCGCCGCAGCCCACCCCGGCCCAGCCTGCCGCCGCTCAGCCGGCGGCGGCGCCCAAGCCTGCGGCCGCACAGCCCGAGGCCGCGGCCAAGCCTGCCGCCGCTCAGCCTGCGGCGCCCAAGCCAGCCTCGCCCGGCCCCGCGCCGGGCGCTGCCGCGGCTGGCGCTCAAGCGGCGCCGCGCCCGGCACCTCAGCCCGCACCGCAGCCCACACCGGGCAAGCTGACCCCGGCCGACGCCGCCACAGCCGCCGCCGCAGCGCGCGCTCAGGGCCTCGCGCCCGCGGCGCAGCCTGCGGCCCAGCCGCCTGCCGTCGCTCGGCCGGCCGCGTCGCCGCCGGCCCCTCGCCCAGCGGCCCCGCCGCCCGCGCTGCCGCCGGGCGCCCCGCCGGCGGCCGCCATGCGCCCCCCGGCGGCCGCAGCCGCCCCGCGCCGGCGGCACTGGATGCTGGTCGTCAGCTTCATCATGTTCGTGATCATCCCCAGCGCGCTCTGGGGCTGGTACCTCTGGACCCGGGCGGTGGACCAGTACACCTCGACCGTCGGCTTCTCGGTCCGCCGCGAAGAGGGCGGCTCGCCGATGGACATGTTCGGCGGCATCTTCGGCGCCAAGGCGTCGAGCACCGCGTCCGACACCGACATCCTCTACGAGTTCATCCGCTCGCCCGACCTCGTGAGCCGCGCCGACAAGGCGCTGGACATCCGCGGGATGTTCTCGCGCCCGTGGCCGCAGGATTTCCTGTTCGCCTTCGACCCCTCGGGCACGATCGAGGACCTGACCGATTACTGGCACCGCCAGGTCAAGCTCTACTACGACGACAACTCGGGCATCATCACCGTCCGTACCGCCGCCTTCTCGCCCGAGGACGCCAAGGCGCTGGCCGACGAGATCTTCGTCGAGAGCGAGAAGGTCGTGAACGCGCTCTCGGATCAGGCGCGGATCGATGCTACCAAGCAGTCCGAAGTCGAGCTGGAAAAGGCCCGCGGCGTCCTGACCGAGGCGCGCCAGGCGATGACCGCCTTCCGCGTCCGCACCCGCATCGTCGATCCGACCATCGACCTCGGCGCGCAGATGTCGGTGATGACCGCGCTGCAGGGCCAGTTGGCCGAGGCGCGCGTCGCCTATGACACACTCAAGCAGAACGCCCGCGCCGGCGACCAGCGGCTGATCCAGGCCGAGCGGCGCATCGCCTCGCTCGAGGGGCAGATCGAGGCGGAGCGGTCCAAGTTCGGCGGCGACGAGTCGGCCGAGGGACAGAATTACGCGCAGCTCATGGCCGACTACGAGCGGCTCAAGGTGGACCTCGAGTTCGCCGAGGGCGCCCACCAGACCGCGCGGGTCGCGCATGAGGCGGCGCTCGCCTCGGCCCAGCGGCAGACGCGCTACCTTGCCGCCCACATCTCGCCCACCGCGGCCGAACGCTCGGTCGAGCCGAACCGGCCGTGGCTGATGGGCATGGGGGCGGCGCTGGCGCTGGTGCTGTGGTCGATCATGATCCTCGTCTATTACAGCGTCAGGGACCGCCGCTGAGGCGGTCCTGACCCGGGGGCGCGCGGTGATCCGGCTCGAGAACCTGACCAAGATCTATTACACCGACGGCCGCCGGAACCTCGTCGCCGACCGGCTGAACGCGGTGTTTCCGACCGGCGCGTCGGTGGCGCTTCTGGGCCGGAACGGGGCGGGGAAGTCGACCCTGCTCAGGATGATCGCGGGGACCGCGATGCCGACCTCGGGGCGCATCGTCTCGGACGGGACGATCTCGTGGCCGGTGGGGTTCGCCGGCAGCTTCCATACCGACCTGACCGGGGCACAGAACGTGCGCTTTGTCGCCCGCATCTACGGCGTCGATACCGACGAGCTGGTGGACTACGTCGACGACTTCGCCGGGCTCGGGCCGAGCTACCACCTGCCGTTCGGCAGCTACTCCTCGGGGATGCGCTCGCGTCTGGCGATGGGCTGCAGCATGGGCATCGACTTCGACACTTATCTGGTGGACGAGGTCACGAGCGTCGGCGACTCGGACTTCCGCGAGAAATCCCAGCGGGTGTTCATGGACCGGGTGCAGAACGCCTCGGCCGTGGTGGTCAGCCACTCGATGCCGATGGTCCGGCGCCTCTGCACGATGGGGGCGGTGCTCGACCGGGGGCAGATCAGCGTCTTCGACAGGATCGACGACGCGATCAGCTATCACGAATATATCATGGGTGTGCCCGACACGGTCGGGGACTAGGCGCGGAACCGGCAGTCAGACGACGGCCGATTCCCCCTCGTGCGGCCTGCCTCACGCCTCGGGCGGGCCTGCCTCCGGCGTTGCCCGGTCGGCCTCGGCCGCGGGGCGGACGCGGATGGCGCGCCACGGCGGCTCGTCGCGGTCGTTGCGCACAAGGATCGCCTCGAGCTCGTCGAATTCTTCGATTTCCAGAGCTTCGGCAATGCGTTGGGGGATGTAGAGCGATTCGTCGTTGTCGACGCGGATCGCATAGGCGCCGCGACCTTCCTCGCTGTTGGTCACGATGCACTTCGCCTTGACGGCCATGAGAGCTGATCCTTCACAGACTGACAGCCCGCTCCGCGTTCGGGTGACGGGGGCCGACAGCATACCGGCTTCGCGGCTGCCGCCGCAAGCAGCCCCCGCGCGCGCCCGGCTGGCCAGCCCGGCGCGGGCGCGCTAGCCTCGCCCCGGTCAACCCATCCCCCAGCGAGGCCCCATGAGCCGCCCCAACACCCACTGCATCCTCATCGGCGCCCCGGTGGACAGCGGCCAGACCCGCCCCGGCTGTCTCATGGGACCGGCCGCCTATCGCGTCGCGGGGCTCGCGGCGACGCTCGAGGCGCTGGGGCACACGGTCGAGGATCAGGGCGATGTCACGCTGAGCGACGTGGGCCGCGAGACGACCGCCAACCCCGCCGTCCATCACCTGCCCGAGACGCTCGCCTGGACCCGCGTTCTGGCGCAATGGGCCGAGGCGGCGATGGCGGGGGGGCTGCCGATCTTCCTCGGCGGCGACCATTCGCTGTCGCTGGGGACGGTGGCGGGGGTCGCCGCCCATGCCGCGGCCGCCGGGCGGCCGCTCTTCGTGCTGTGGCTCGACGCCCATTCCGACATCCACAGCGTCGAGACGACCGAGAGCGGCAACCTGCACGGGACGCCGCTGGGCTATCTCGCCGGACGGCCGGGGTTCGACGCCTTCCCACCCTTCCCGGCGCCGGTGCCCGAGGCCAACATCTGCCTCTTCGGCATCCGCTCGGTCGATCCGGCCGAGCACACGGCGCTCGCGCAGACCGACATCGTGGTGAACGACATGCGGGTGCTGGACGAATACGGCTTTGCGGTGCCGATGCGCGCCTTTCTGGACCGGGTGGCGGCGGCCAACGGGATGCTGCACGTCAGCCTTGACGTCGATTTCCTCGATCCCTCGGTGGCGCCGGCGGTCGGGACCACGGTGCCCGGCGGCGCCACGTTCCGCGAGGCGCATCTGGTCTGCGAGCTGATCCACGAGAGCGGGCTGATGACCTCGCTGGACCTGGTCGAGCTGAACCCGTTCCTGGACGAGCGCGGGCGGACGGCGCGGATGATGGTCGATCTGGTGGGCTCGCTGATGGGCCGCAAGGTGTTCGACCGGCCGACCCGCGGCGGCTGAGGGCGGCCGCGGCCGGGTATTCAGGCCAGAAGCTAACGCTCCGGTCTAGTCGATGAACCGGACCTCGCCCGACGCGATCTCATAGACCGCCGCCCGGACCGCGAGTCGCCCGGCCTCGACCGCCTCGGCCAGCGTGGCCGAGCGCGAGGTGATCCGTTGCGCCGAGAGCCGCGCGTTCTCGGCGATCACCGCGTCGAGCAGCGCCGTGGCGTCGCCATGACCGGCGCGCTGCGCGCGGGTGACGGCGGGCAGGATCGAGACCGCCATCTGGTCGAGATTGCCGGGCAGCACCTCGGCGGTCTCGGCCACCTTGATCGCGGCATCGACCGCGCCGCAGCCCGAATGGCCGAGCACCACGATCAGCGAGGTGCCGAGAAACGTCACCGCATATTCGAGGCTGGCCAGCACATCGGCGTTGACGAGGTTTCCCGCCAGCCGGCAGACGAACAGCGCCCCGGGCGGCTCGTCGAAGGCCAACTCCGGCGCCACCCGGCTGTCGGCGCAGCTGACCAGCGCGGCGAAGGGCGCCTGTCCCTTGGCGCGCTCGACCCGGCCGGCGGCGTGGTCGGCCCCGCGCGAGGCGCCGGCGACGTAGCGGGCATTGCCCTCGGTCAGCCGCGCCAGCGCTGCTTCGGGCGAGACCGCCGCGCGGGGATCGTCGAGCACGCTGCCCGCCGCATCGCAGTCGTCGCGCAGCCGCTGCCCCGCATCCACCGCCTTGTCAAAAATCTCGTGCGCCACCCGTGCCTCCGTCATCCGGTCGTGAAGTTGTCGGGGATCGAACGGGCGGGGCCGGGGCCGGTTCCCCCGCTTCGGGCAGGCTTTCCACGCTCGTTGGCCCGGCCGGGGGGTTGACCCTGCCCGCGCGGGACGATGAAGTGCCGCGATCATGTCGCCGCCGTTGCCGCCCTTGACCCACGCTTGCCCCGCCGCTGGCCGGACCTGTGTCCTGCCCGCCCGGCCGGGCGCGGGGTCCGAGCGGGCCGAGCGCGCCCACCGACGAGAGGCCGCCGCTTCGCCGCCCCTCGTTCTCGCCGTTTCAGGACCATGACATGACCAGTTTCCTCGACATCCACACCACCCCCAAGTCCGACCTGCGGGCCATCATCGACAGCGCCCGCGCCATGAAGGACGCCCGCAACGGCGCCCCCAAGGGCACGCCCGACGCCGAGCAGCCGCTCAAGAACCGCATGGTGGCGCTGATCTTCGAGAAGCCCTCGACCCGCACCCGCGTCAGCTTCGACCTGGGCGTGCGGCAGATGGGCGGGCAGACCATGGTGCTCTCTGGGCAGGAGATGCAGCTCGGCCACGGCGAGACGATCGCCGACACCGCCCGGGTGCTGTCGCGCTACGTCGACATGATCATGATCCGCACGTTCGAGGAGGCGACGCTGCACGAGATGGCCGAATACGCCGACGTGCCGGTGATCAACGGGCTCACGAACCGCACCCACCCCTGCCAGATCATGGCCGACGTGATGACCTTCGAGGAGCATCGCGGCCCGATCGCCGGGCGCAAGGTGGTGTGGTCGGGCGATGGCAACAACGTCTGCGCCTCGATGATCCAGGCGGCGGGGCAGTTCGGCTTCGACTTCACCTTCACCGGGCCGCCGCCGCTCGACCCCGAGGCGGAGTGGCTCGACTTCGCCCGCGCCCAGGGGGTCAGGGCCGAGATCGAGCGCGACCCGGCCCGCGCGGTCGAGGGCGCGGACCTCGTGGTGACCGATACCTGGGTGTCGATGCACGACCCCCAGTCCGCCAAGGAGCGGCGCCACAACCAGCTGCGCGGCTATCAGGTCAACGCGGGGCTGATGGCGCGGGCCAAGCCCGACGCGCTGTTCATGCACTGCCTGCCCGCGCACCGCGAGGACGAGGTGACGTCCGAGGTGATGGACGGCCCGGCGAGCGTCATCTGGGACGAGGCCGAGAACCGGCTGCACGCGCAGAAGGCGGTGATGCGCTGGTGCCTCGGGGCCTGAGCGGCACGATCCCTCCCGCGCCGGTGACCGTCGGAGGGCCGCGGCTCGTCGCGGTCGCGGCGGCGATGTTCCTTGCGGTCACGCTGGTCGTGGCCGGCGACACCGCGGGCAAGGCTTTGGGCGGGCTCGGCGTCCACCCGTTCCTCATCGCCTGGGCGCGGTTCCTGCTGGCGCTGCTGCTGCTGGCGCCAGTGCTGGGCCCGCTGGGCGCCAACCTGCGGCTGGCGATGCACCCCGGGCTGGCGCTGCGGGGCGCGGTGATCGCGGCGGGGATCGCCTCGATCCTGACCGCGCTGCGGACCGAGCCGATCGCCGACGTCTACGGCGCCTTCTTCATCGGCCCGGTGATCGCCTATGTCCTGTCGCTGCTGATGCTGGGCGAGCGCTCCGACCTCGCGCGCGGTGCACTCATGGGGTTGGGGTTCGTGGGCGTGCTGATGGTGGTGCAGCCGGGGCTCAACTTCCGCTTCGGGATCGTTTTCGCCCTGTTCGCGGGCGGGATGTACGGCCTGTACCTCGTGCTGACGCGCCGCTTCGCGGGGCGCTACCGTCCGGGGGCGATGCTGTTCTCGCAGCTGTTCTGGGGCTCGGTGGTGCTGGCCCCGACGGGGCTGTGGCACGCGGGCAGCCTGCTCGGGCAGCCGACGCCGGGGCGGCTCGCGCTAATTGTGGTGAGCGCGCTGGGGTCGGCGGCGGGCAACTATCTGATCGTGCGGATCAGCCGGCAGGTGCCGGCGAGCGTGGTCGCGCCGATGGTCTATCTGCAACTTATCTCGGCCGCCGTGATGGGTTGGCTGGCGTTCGGCGCCCTGCCCGACCCGCTGGCTCTGGCGGGGCTGGCGGTCATCACCGCCTCGGGCCTCGGCTCGCTGTGGTTCGCCCGCGAGGCGCTGCGCTAGCCCGCCAGCGCCCACACCTTGCGCATCAGCCCCGGCAGCGCCCCGGGGTCGAACCCGGCCCGCGGCACGAGCTCGCCCCGCGTCGGATTGCCGGAGAGCGGCGCGGTCAGCACCCGCAGCCGCAGCTCGAAATGGGTGAAGACGTGGCGCACCTCGCCCCGCTCGTCCCAGTCCGCCGCGAGGGGCGGCGGGTGATCCGAGCCGTCCCAGCCGCTCGAGGGGAAGGCCAGAGTCCCGCCCAGCAGCCCGCGCTGGGGCCGCCGTTCGAGCAGCACCGCCTCGGGCGAAAGCGCCACCCACGCCACGCCTTCGCGCCGCGGGCGGGCGGTCTTGGGGGCGCGGCGGGGCAGCTCGGCCGCGATTCCGGCGGCGCGGGCGGCGCAGGCGTGGATCAGCGGGCAGATGCCGCAGGCGGGGCTGCGCGGGGTGCAGATCGTGGCGCCGAGGTCCATCATCGCCTGGGCGAAATCGCCCGGCCGCTGCGTTGGCGTCAGGGTCGCGGCCAGCGCCGTCAGCTCGCGTTTCGCGGCCGGCAGCGGGGTCTGGACGGCGAAGAGGCGGGCGACGACGCGCTCGACGTTGCCGTCCACCACCGTCTCGGGCCGGTCAAAGGCGATCGCGGCGATGGCGGCCGAGGTGTAGGGGCCGACGCCGGGGAGGCCGGCCAGCCCCTCGCGCGTCGTCGGAAATCCGCCCGCCGCGGCCACCGCGCGGGCGCAGGCGATCAGGTTGCGGGCGCGGGCGTAGTAGCCGAGGCCCGCCCAGGCGGCCATGACCTCGGCCTCGTCGGCGGCGGCGAGTGCCTGGACTGTGGGCCAGCACGCGGTGAAGCGCTCGAAATAGCCGCGCACCGCGGCCACCGTGGTCTGCTGCAGCATCACCTCGGACAGCCAGACGCGATAGGGGTCCATCGCGGGCGTCCCCGGCGGCGCCCGCCACGGCAGGTCGCGGGCGTGGCGGTCGTACCAGTCCAGCAGCGCCGCCGCGATGGCGCCGCCCGTCCCGTCGTCACGCAAGTTTGCGTCCCCCGTCATCCGCCGTGGTCTGGCATCCCGCGGCGTCCGGGTCCAGATTGGACCGGCACGACCCAACCGCGAGCCCCCATGGCCAAGCGCCGCCCCTCGAGTGATCCCGATGCCCCGCCCCGGCGGCGGATGCGCGGATTCGAGCCGGCGGCGAGCCTCGTCGCGCCGCAGCTGCGGCAGGGCGCCGAGGCGCGCGGCTTCGCGGTCGCGCGGCTTCTGACCCACTGGCCCGAGATCGTCGGCCCCGCGCTCGCCGCCGCCACCCGGCCAGTCAAGGTCAGCCACGGCCGCGCCTTCGGGGCCACCCTCACCCTGCTGACCGACGGGCCGCAGGCGCCGCTGGTGCAGATGCAGCTGCCGCAGATCCGCGACCGGGTGAACGCGGTCTACGGCTTCAACGCCATCGCCCGGATCACCGTGACCCAGACCGCCGCGCAGGGTTTCGCCGAGGCGCAGGCGGCGTTTCATCCCGCCCCACCCGAACCCGCCCCCTCGCCCGAGGCGACCGCCGCGGCGGTGCGCGTGGCCGGGCGCTTCGACGATCCCGCGCTGGCGCAGGCCATGCAGGCGCTGGCGCTGAATCGCGCCGGGCGCAAGGCGCGGGCCAAAGATCACCGTTTCTCCTGACCGAAAGGCCATTCCATGACGACCACCCTCCGCCGCCTCGCCTCTGCCGCCGCGCTCGCCACCGTCGCGGGGCTGGCCCTGCCGGCCGTGGCCCAGCAGGCTGCCCCCGCGGCGGCCCCGGCCGCGACCCCTGCCCCGGCCGCCGCCCCGGCGGCGCCGGCCGCCCCGGCGATCCTGCCCGACCTCTACCTCGGGTCCGAGACCGCGCCGGTCACGATCTATGAATATGCGAGCTTCACCTGCAGCCATTGCGCGGCTTTCCACCGCGACGTGTTCCCCAAGCTCAAGGCCGAATACATCGACACCGGCAAGGTCCGCTTCGCCCAGCGCGACGTGTATTTCGACGAGGTGGGCCTGTGGGCCGGCATCCTCGCCCGCTGCGGCGGGGACGAGAAATACTACCCGATCGGCGCGATGCTGATGGACGAGCAGAAGGACTGGCTGTCGGCCAAGACCGGCGACGAGATGACCGCGAACCTCAAGAAGATCGGGGCCAAGGCGGGCATGACGGGCGAGCAGATCGACGCCTGCTGGGCCGATCAGACCAAGGTCGAGAGCCTTGTGGCGACCTACCAGCAGAACGCCGTGGCCGACAAGATCGAGGGCACGCCGACCTTCATCATCGGCGGTGAGAAGGTGCAGAACGGCCCTTGGGAAGAGCTGAAGGCGAAGATTGACGAGAAGCTGGCGGCGGCGCCTGCGGCTGCGGCTGCGGCGCCGGCGGCGGCCCCTGCGGCGGCGGCGCCTGCGGCGGCGGCGCCTGCGGCTGCGGCGCCGGCCACGACGACCGCTCCGGCCCCGGGTGCTTCGACCCCGGCTCCGGCGTCGAACTGAGTGTTCCTCAGTCCCTCGTGCGACCGTGCGGCTCTGCGAGGGGCTGAACTTGAAGGGGCTGACTCGCCTCCAGCGACGCAACGGGTCTATTCCATGTCAGCGGCATGACGGGCCTCCTCACCGTCAGCGGTGTGACGGGCCTAGTCCACGTCAGCGGCATGACAGGCCTACGCGTCAGCGGCACGAGGGGCCAACCTACGTCAACAATAGGACGGGCCTACTCAAAGTTAGCGGCATGACGGGAGTGGTCCACGTTAGCGTCATGACAGGCCTGCTCCGCGTCAGCGGGACGACCGGCAAACTCTACGTCGGCAACAAAACGGACCTACTCTGCGTCAGCGTCACGACGGGACTATTCTAATTCAGCGGCATGACGGGCGTCTTCTAGCAGCAACCACACTCGCGCCGGGACAGCTAGCCACGCAATCCTCCGCCACGGCGGACACCAGCGGCCAAGCAGCCCGGATAAGCTCCGCCCCCTGCCCCCGCTCCAAGCACAAAGCGAGGGGTTCCGGCTCCCCACGGACCGGAACCCCTCTTTCTCGCGTGCTCCATGCACCACACGCGAAACCGGAATGCGCCGGGCCGTCCTGGCCGTGCCCCATGGATGGCACATTCGCCCTTTCCGATCAAACGCGGAACATCTTGCATTTGAGCGATCCGGCCGCCGCGCTCGCCCCTTGGTCTCGGCGCGCGGCGGATGTATCCCGCCCCTCGCCACGGCTTCCAGAAAAGGTGACCCGATGACCCAGCGCCTGCACCTCGTCTATGGCGGAGAGCTGACCGCCTCGCACTCGACCGAGTTCCGCGACCCGTCGGCGATCCATGTCGTCGGCATCTACCCGAACTACGCCGCCGCCTATGACGCCTGGAAGGCGGAGGCGCAGGCCACCGTGGACCAGGCGCAGACGCGCTACTTCATCGCCCACCTGCACCGGCTGCACGACCCCGAGGACGCGGCCGCCCCGCCGCCCGCGGGCTGAGACGGCGGCGATGGCGGCGTTCGGCGACCTCGCGCAGTGGCTCTCGCTCAGGGGGGCGCGGGGGGGCCAGCCCGACCGGCACGCGCAGCTGCCCAAGGGCGACGGGCCGCTGATCCTGATGGTGGGTGAGGCGCCAGGGCTGGCGCAGGCGCTGCGCCGGCGGCGGCGCGGGGTGCGGCTGGCGCAGGTCGGCCCGCCGGGCGCCGGGGGCGAGGGCCGGGGCGCGCCGGTCCTCGCGCCGCTGCCCACCGACGCAGGCCCGGCCCGCGCGCTGATCGAACGGACCCTTCCCGCCGCGCTGGTGCTCGCCGACGGGACCATCCCGGCGGCGCTGATCGCGGCCTGCGACGACGCGGGCGTGCCCGTCACGCTGATCGCCGACCGCCACCAGATCGCCGCCGCCGCCGCCCGCACCGCCTGGCGCGGGCTGCGCCGCGGGCCGCTCGTCCGCCTCGCGCGGGTGCTGGTCCCCGACCGCGCGGCCGAGGATGCCGCGATGCGCGCCGGGATCGCCCCGCCGCGGATCGAGACCGTGGGCCTCGCCGCCCCGGTCGCGACGCCCCTGCGCTGCAACCTGCGGGAATATGCAGCACTTCGCCCGATGCTCGCCAACCGCCACGTCTGGCTGGCCGCCGCCCTTCCGGCGGTCGAGGCCCCCGCGGTCATGGCCGCGCAGCGCGCCGTGCTCTCCTCGCACCACCGGGCGCTGCTGATCGCCGCGCCGGTCCGCCCCGAGGATGCCGCCCCCATCGCCGCCGCCGCCGAGGCCGCCGGGCTGACCGTCGCCCGCCGCGACCAGGACGAGGAGCCCGATGCCGAGGTGAACGTGCTGGTGGCCGAGGACAGCGCCGAGCTGGGGCTGTGGTATCGCCTCGCCCCCGTGGCCTTCATGGGCGGCACGCTGATCGCGGGCGAGGCGACGCCGCGCCACCCGCACGAGCCGGCGGGACTGGGCGCCGCGATCCTGCACGGCCCGCATCTGGCCACCCATGCGGAGCTGTGGCGGGCGCTCGACGACGCCGGCGGCGCGCGGGTGGTCCGCAACGCCGTCCAGCTCGGCACCGCGATCGAGGAGCTGGGCGCCGCCGACCTCGCCGCGCGGCTGGCGCTGGCCGCCTGGCAACAGGCGACCGCGGGGGCCGAGGTCTCGCGCCGCATCGCCGAGGCGGTGCTCTCGGACCTGCCCGACACCGCGCCGGGGCTGCTGCCATGACGCTGCGGGCACCCGGTTTCTGGGACCGCCCGCCGGGGGTGCTGGCGCGGCTGCTGTCGCCGCTGGGCGCGCTTTACGCCGCGGGGACCGCGCGGCGGCTCGCGCGCGGGACCGCGGCGCGGGGCGGGCGGGCGCGGGTCGGGGTGCCGGTGATCTGCGTCGGGAACCTCGACGCGGGCGGCACCGGCAAGACGCCCACGGTGATCGCGCTGATCGAGCGGCTGGCGGCGCGCGGCCTGGCCGTCCATGTCGTCAGCCGCGGCCACGGCGGGACCGAGACCGGCCCGCTGCGGGTCGAGGAACGCCGCCACACCGCCGCCCAAGTCGGCGACGAGCCGCTGCTGCTGTCGGCCTTCGCCCCCGTCTGGGTGGCGCGCGACCGCGTGGCGGGGGCGCGGGCGGCGGTGGCGGCGGGGGCGCAGGCGATCCTGCTCGACGACGGGTTCCAGGACCCGGCGCTGGCCCATGACCTCGCGCTGGTGGTGGTGGATGCGGCCCGCGGCTGGGGCAACGGGCTGTGCCTGCCGGCCGGGCCGCTGCGCGAGCCGGTGGCGGCGGGGCTGGCCCGCGCCGACCTGGTGCTGTCGATCGGCGCGCCGCCCGCGCAGGCGGCGTTCGGCGCGCGCCACGGCACCCTGCCGGTGCCGCGGCTGACCGGGGCGCTGGCGCCGCTGCCGACGGGAATGGACTGGCAGGGGCTGCGGGCGCTCGCCTTTGCCGGGATCGGGCGGCCGGAGAAGTTCTTCGCCACCCTCCGCGGCCTCGGCGCCGAGGTGGTGCGGGCCGAGCCGCTGGCCGACCACCAGCCGTTCTCGCCCCAGCTTCTCACCCGGCTCGAGGCCGAGGCGCGGCTCATCGGCGCGCAGCTCGTGACGACCGAGAAGGACGCGGCGCGGCTGCCGGCGCGGTTCCGGCCCAAGGTGCTGACCCTGCCGGTGCGGCTGCGGCTGGATGACCCGGCCCCGCTCGATGCGGCGCTCG
Source organism: Paracoccus sanguinis (assembly GCF_012689545.1). NCBI lineage: Bacteria > Pseudomonadati > Pseudomonadota > Alphaproteobacteria > Rhodobacterales > Paracoccaceae > Paracoccus > Paracoccus sanguinis. The sequence continues at coordinate 2,204,743 of NZ_CP051542.1, read as the reverse complement.
ACCGGGTGCTGGGGGCGCGCGGGGGCGCGTAGTCCCGCCCGCGGCGCGGGGTGGGACGCGCCGGAGCCTCCGGCGGGGATATTTCCGTCAAGGGAGAGGGGGCGGCCTGCCCGCCCGGGGGTCCGGCGGCGGGCGCAGCCGGGCCGGGGCTACGCGACGACGCCGTTGCACCGGGGCGCGGGCCATGCACAGGTCGGCGGGATGGGTATCGAGGCGGGGCCGGGCGTGGGCGCAGAGCGGGATCGGGGACCGGAGGCGCTGGAGATGCGCCGCGCGGGCGACCGTCTGGCGCTGGCCGGGCCGCTCGACCTGCGTCACCTGCCGGGCGCCGACGCGATGGAGGGGGTGGCGACGCTCGACCTTGGCGGGCTCACCCGGCTGGACACCGCCGGGGCTTGGTTCCTGCATGACGCGCAGTTGCGGGGCGTGACGCTCGAGGCGCTGCCGGCGGCGCGCCAGCCGCTGCTCGACGCGGTGATCGCCGCCTGGCCCACCCCCGACCCGCCTGCGCCGAAGGCCGCGGGCGGCTGGCGGCAGCCGGTCGAGGCGGTGGGCCGCGCGGTCGCGGCAGCGGCGGGGTATCTCGGCGCGCTGGCGGAATATCTCGGGCGCTTCCTCGCCCGCCTCGCGTACGGCCTGACCCATCCGGGCAGCCTGCGGGTGACGGCGCTCGTCCACCATTCGCAGCAGGTCGGGCTGGCTGCGGTGCCCATCGTCGTCACCATCTCGTTCCTGATCGGTGTCGTCATCGCCTATCAGGGCGCCTGGCAGCTGCGCAGCTTCGGGGCCGAGATCTTCACTGTCGATCTGGTCGCCATCTCGGTGCTGCGCGAGCTTGCGGTGCTGCTGACCGCCATCGTCGTCGCCGGCCGATCGGGCGCCGCCATCACCGCCGCCATCGGCGCGATGAAGATGCGCGAGGAGGTCGACGCCATGCGGGTGCTCGACATCAACCCCGACGATGCGCTGATCGTGCCGCGGGTGCTGGCGCTCGTGCTGATGATGCCGATCCTTGCGCTGATCGCGGACATCGCGGGGCTGGCGGGCGGGGCGGTCATGGCGTGGCTGACGCTCGACATCACGCCGATGATGTTCGTCCAGCGCGTCGCGGCCAACACCGGCGTGAACCACGCCGCGACCGGGCTGGCCAAGGCGCCGATCTTCGGGCTGCTGATCGGGGTGATCGCCTGCCACGCCGGGATGCAGGTCGGCGGCGACACCGAATCGCTCGGCCGGCGCACCTCGCAATCCGTGGTGTCGGCGATCTTTGCGGTGATCCTCGCCGATGCGCTGTTCTCGATCTTCTTTGCGAGGGTCGGATGGTAGACGCGCCGATCATCAAGGTCCGCGGGCTGGTGACGCGCTTCGGGACCAACACCATCCACGACGGGCTCGACCTCGACGTGCGGCGGGGCGAGATCCTCGGCATCGTCGGCGGCTCGGGCACCGGCAAGTCGGTGCTGCTTCGGACCATCGTCGGGCTGCTGACCCCGGCCGCGGGCACGGTCGAGGTGGCGGGCATCGACGTGCACCGCGCGACCGGGCCCGAACGCGCGGCGCTCGAGGGGATCTGGGGGGTGATGTTCCAGGACGGGGCGCTGTTCTCGACCCTGACCGTGCGCGAGAACGTCGAGGTGCCGATGCGCGGCCACCCGCTTTCGCCCGAGGCGCGGCAGGGCATCGCTGATCTCAAGATCGCCATGGCCGGGCTGCCGTTCTCAGCGGGGGGCAAGTACCCCTCGCAGCTGTCGGGCGGGATGCGGAAGCGGGCGGGGCTCGCCCGGGCGCTGGCGCTCGACCCGCAGATCCTGTTTCTGGACGAGCCGACGGCCGGCCTCGACCCGATCGGCGCGTCCGAGTTCGACCGGCTGATCGTCGGCCTGCGCGACGCGCTGGGGCTGACGGTGTTTCTGGTCACCCACGACCTCGACACGCTGCACGCCTGCGCCGACCGGATCGCGGTGCTGGCCGAGAAGCGGGTGCTCGCCACCGGCACGATGGCCGAGATGGGGCGTGTCGATCACCCCTGGGTGCGCGAATATTTCCACGGCCCGCGGGCGCGCGCGGCCGAGGCGGATGCCGCGGGCAGCGCGGACCGGACAGAGGCCGCAGACGGCGCGGCGGGATCGCAGGCAGGACGGGACTGACGATGGAAACGAAAGCCAACTACCTGCTGATCGGCAGCTTCACCATCGCCGGGTTCCTGGGGCTGCTGGCGTTCCTGATGTGGTTCATGGGCCGCGACGGGCAGAACGCCTTTGACGATTACGTCGTGGTCTTCCCCGAGATCGGCGGCATCTCGGCCGGCACGCAGGTGCAGTTCTCGGGCGTGCCGGTGGGCCAGGTCACCGACATCCGGCTTGACCCCGACGGGCGGGTGCGGGTGCAGCTCAGGCTGCGCGCCGACACCCCGATCCGCACCGACAGCGAGGCGGTGATGGTCCCGCAGGGCATCACCGGCCTGTCCACGGTCTCGGTCTCGGCCGGCACCGGCACCGCGCCCCTGCTCGAAGAGCCCGAGGAGGGGCTGCCGCAGATCCGCGCCGGGCGCTCGACGCTCGATTCGATCACCGAGGCCGCGCCCGAGCTGGTGGACGAGCTGCGCAACTCGGCCGCCCAGCTCTCGCGGCTCTTGAGCGACGAGAACCTCGCCCACGCCGATGCGGTGCTGCGCAACGTGGACCAGGCGTCGGGCAAGCTGGACCAGGCGATCGGCGACATCTCCGAGGCGGTGTCGGGCATCGCCGGGGTGGGCGCGACGCTCAAGGATTTCTCGACCCAGTTCGACGGGCTGGGGGCGCGGATCGACGGCGCGCTGGCGAGCGTCGATTCGGCCGCGAGCGGCGTCGGCAAGGCCGCCGAGGCGGTCGCGGCGACGGATTTCGCCGCGCTCTCGACCGAGGCCAAGGGGGTGCTGGCCGACGCGCGGGCGCTGATCGGCTCGGACGCCGCGGCGGCGCTGCCGGGCAAGCTGGGCGGCACGCTCGACCAGGCCTCGGCGATGCTGACGGAGCTGCGCGAGGGCGGGACGGCCGGGCGGCTCAACGAGGCGCTGACCGGCGTCTCGACCGCCGCCGCGCAGGTGACCGAGGCCGCGCGGGGGCTGGACGGCAAGATCGACGGCGCGCTGACCGGGATCGAGTCGGCGGCCGGCGAGGTGGGGAGCGCCGCCAAATCGGTCGCGGCGGTGGATTTCGCGGCGCTCTCGGCCGAGGCGCAGGGGATCCTTGCGGACCTGCGGGCGATGATCGGTTCGGACGACGCGGCGGCGCTGCCGCGGAACCTGTCGGACACGCTGGCGGCGGCCTCGGCGGTGCTCAAGGACCTGCACGAGGGCGGCACGGCGCAGCGGCTGAACCAGTCGCTGACCGCGGTCAGCGAAGCGGCGGCGCGGGTCGGGCGGGCGGCGGACGGCATCGCGCCGCTGTCGGCGCGGCTGCAACAGCTTGCCGCGCGGACCGATCAGGTGGTGTCGAGCTTCGGCGGCAACGGCGCGCTGCAGGCCGAGTTCACCCGCGCGCTGCGCGAGGTGGCGCGGGCGGCGGCCTCGGTCGGCTCGACCGCCCGCGCGATCGAGCGCAACCCGCAGTCGATCATCCGCGGGCGCTGATCTGGGTCGGGAAGCCGATGGTGCGGGCGGCGGGACTTGAACCCGCACGGCCGTTGGGCCCAGGGAGTTTAAGTCCCATGCGTCTACCATTCCGCCACGCCCGCACGCGGATCGGCGTAAGCGCGGATGCGCATTGCTGCAAGGGGGTCTGCCTGCGGCTCGCACGCGCCCACGCTACGGGCGCCCGCACCGGCCGCCGCGCTCTGAACACGCGCCGTGCGACGGGCAGCCGCCCCAATCCGGCGTCTTTCCGGCCCAAATCCCCCCACCCCGCCGCGGTCCCCCGTTCCGCCGGCGGCGGCGGCGCGCTAGAACCCTTGGCATGAGCCCGCTCCGCTCCGCCCTGCCGTTCTGGATGTCGCTGGCGCTGGTGCCGCTCGCCGGGCTGGCGATGGCGCGGGGCGGGTGGTGGTGGGCGCTGATCCCGGCCTACGCGTGGTATCTCGTTACCGGGCTCGATGCGCTTCTGGGGCTCAACACCGAGAACCCGGACCCCGAGACCCCGACCGCGCGGCTCGTCTGGCACCGCGCGATCACGGTGATCTGGCCGCCGGTGCAGGCGGCGGTGCTGTTCACCGCGATCTGGGTCGCCACCCACGGCGCCCATCTCGGCACCGGCGAGAAGCTGGGCCTGTTCTTCGGCCTCGGCGTGATGACCGGCACGATCGGCATGGTCTACGCCCACGAGCTTCTGCACCAGAAACCCGCGTGGGAGCGGGCGTTGGGCGACCTGCTGCTCGCCATGACGCTCTATTCCCATTTCCGCAGCGAGCATCTGCTCGTCCATCACGCTTGGGTCGCCACCCCGCGCGACGCCGTCTCGGCGCGCTACAACGAGGGGTTCTATCGCTTCTTCGCCCGCGTGCTCAGCGACTGCCCGCGCTCGGCCTGGCGCGCCGAGCGGCGGCTGCTGGCCCGCGCCGGGCGGCCCTGGTGGGACCGGCGCAACCCTTTCTGGCGCTACGCCGCCCTGCAGGGCGCGATGCTGGCGCTGGCCGCCGTGCTCGGCGGATGGGAGGGGCTGGCCCTCTTCCTCTGGCAGGCCTTCGTCGCGGTCTGGCAACTCGAGCTGACCAACTACGTCGAGCACTACGGCCTCACCCGCCGCCACATGGGCGAGGGGCGGTACGAGCCGGTGCTCCCGCGCCATAGCTGGAACGCGGCGCACACGGCGTCGAACTGGCTGCTCATCAACCTCCAGCGCCACTCGGACCACCATTACAAGCCCGACCGGCGCTTTCCGCTCTTGCAGACCTACACCCCCGACGAGGCGCCGCAGCTGCCCTACGGCTACCCGGCGATGACCTTCGTGGCGATGGTCCCGCCGTGGTGGCGGCGGCGGATGAACCCGCGGGTGCGGGCCTGGCGGCGGCAGTTCTATCCCGACATCGCGGACTGGAAACCCTACGCGCAGGGCGCGTTGCCGATGCCGCGGGGGGCGCTGTAGGGCAGAAAAAAACCCCGCCAGGTCACCCTGGCGGGGCAAGTTCGTCCCGCGGCGCGCGGGGGGAAACCCCGGTCGCCCGAGACACCGGCGAACCCTGCGTCAGCCGTCAGCGGCCAGCTCCGACCGAATCTGCTGGCGCAGGATGTCGATCGGTATCATCTGTCCGTCGCGGCGAAAATGCCAATATGTCCAGCCATTGCATGACGGTGCGCCCTCAAGCGCGGCGCCGACCTGGTGGATCGAGCCGCGCACGTCGCGCCCGATCAGCGAGCCGTCGGCCCGCACCCGCGCCGTGTGGCGGCCGTTGATCGACACCAGCTCCTCGCCCGGGCGCAGCATCGCCCGCTCGACCACTTGGCCGAAGGGCACCCGCGGCTCGGCCCGCTTGGCGGTCGTCGTGGCCAGCGCCGAGGCATCCAGCCGGCGCACGCGCGAGAGGCGGCGCGTGGCGACCTCGCGATAGGCCTCCTCGCGCTCGATCCCGATCCAGTCGCGGCCCAGCATCTTGGCCACCGCCCCGGTGGTCCCGGTGCCGAAGAACGGGTCGAGCACCACGTCGCCGGGGTTGGTGGTCCCGACCAGCACCCGGTGCAGCAGGCTTTCGGGCTTCTGCGTCGGGTGGGCCTTGGCGCCATCCTCACCCTTCAGCCGCTCACCCCCGGTGCAGATCGGCAGCGTCCAGTCCGAGCGCATCTGGATGCCCTCGTTGAGCGACTTCAGCGCCTCGTAGTTGAAGGTGTATTTCGCCCCCTCGGACTTCGAGGCCCAGATCAGCGTCTCGTGCGCGTTGGTCAGCCGCTTGCCGCGGAAGTTCGGCATCGGGTTCGACTTGCGCCACACCACGTCGTTCAGAAGCCAGAACCCCTGGTTCTGCAGCTCGGCGCCGACGCGGAAGATGTTGTGATAGCTGCCGATCACCCAGATCGCCCCGTCCGGCTTCAAGAGCCGGCGCGCCGCCGCCAGCCAGTCGCGGGTGAAGCGGTCGTAGTGGGCGAAGCTGCCGAACTGGTCCCAGTGGTCGTCCACCGCGTCCACGCGGCTGTTGTCGGGCCGGTGCAGCTCGCCCCGCAGCTGCAGGTTATAGGGCGGGTCGGCGAAGATCAGGTCCACCGAGCCCGCGGGCAGGGCGTTCATCACCTCGATGCAGTCTCCGGCGAGGATCTGGTTCAGCGGCAGCGTGGCGGGGCTGTCGTCCGGCACGCCGGGGGCGGCGCGCGAAACGCGCGGGTGTGTGGTGGTGCGGGTCATCTCTGCTCTCTGGTCCGGGTCGGCTGCATGGGCCGCCCGTTTCTTGCCCCCAAGATGAGTCAGAGGTGATTCGGCGTCAAATAGTATTTTGAATCAGTCTGTTAGCGATAGTTCTGGACACAATATCTTGTGAACTGCGGGAAAGCCGCGCCTATGGAATGGGGTGGGGCCAAGGTCGCGCAGCGCGGTCCGGTGCTCGGCCGTGGGGTAGCCCATGTTCCGCTCCCACCCATAGCCGGGGTGCTGTTGCGCCAAATCCACCATGATCCGGTCGCGCGCCACCTTGGCGAGGATCGAGGCCGCGGCGATCGACAGGCTCAGCGCGTCGCCGCCCACGATGGCCCGGGCAGGGCGGCCGAGGTCGCGCGGGATGCGGTTGCCGTCCACCAGCACCACGCAAGGCGCCTGCGCCAGCGCCGCTACCGCCCGGCACATCGCCAGATGGCTGGCGTGATAGATGTTGAGCGCGGCGATCTCCTCGACGCTCGCGTGGGCGACGGCCCAGATGGCGCAGGCCTCGATCCGCGCGGCGAGGCGCGCGCGCTCAGGGGCCTCGAGCTTCTTGGAATCGTCGAGCCCCCGCGGGATGCCGCGCGCCGGCAGGATCACTGCCGCCGCCGTGACCGGCCCGGCGAGCGGCCCGCGCCCGGCCTCGTCCACGCCGCAGACCAGCGTGGCACCCTCGGCGAAGCAGGCGCGCTCGTGCCGCAGGGTGGGGCGCTGGCGGCGCGGGCGGGGTGCGGGAGAGACGGGCATCGGCAGGGCCTTGGACGGTGGGTTGCCGCGGACAGGCCGGGGCGGGAGGGCTCGCCACTTTCCCACACCCCGCCGCAGGGTGGAAGGCGCGCACTGCGGGCGGAACGGCCCGCCCCGTGGCGCGCGTTGTGGGACGAAACGCAAGGGGGGACGGCATGGCGGACTGGATCGGCAAGGCGGCAGAGATGGTGGGCGGCGTCATGGTGGCGCTGCGCCGCGGCGCGACCCCGGCCGAGCAGGCGGTGGGCACCCGCCCCGCGATCCCCGAGGCGCGTCCGCAGCGGGTGATGACGCTCAAGATGCCGACCGCGGTGGGCTGGTCCGGCGGCCGCACCCCGCGCGCCGCCGCGGGGCTGGCGGTCAACGCCTTCGCCGAGGGGCTCGAGCATCCGCGCTGGCTCGAGGTGCTGCCGAACGGCGACGTGCTGGTGGCCGAATCGCGCGAGCAGGCAGGCGAGCCCGAGTCGCTCTTCGACCGCGCCAAGCACGCCACCATGCGCCGGGCGAGCGCGCTCGGCCCCAGCGCCAACCGGATCTCGCTCTGGCGCGACGCGGACGGCGACGGGCGGGCCGAGCACCGCCACGTCTTCCGCGACGGGCTGAACCAGCCCTTCGGCATGGCTCTGGTGGACGGGCGCTTCTACGTCGGCAACACCGACGGGGTGGTGGTCTTCGACTACCGCGAGGGCGCCACGCGCCTCGACGGGCCGGGCGAGCGGCTGGCCCGCTTCAAGCCCGGCGGCCACTGGACGCGCAGCCTGCTCGCCTCCCCGGACGGGCGGCGGCTCTACGCCGGGGTCGGCTCGCTCACCAACATCGCCGACGAGGGACTGGAGGCCGAAGAGGGCCGCGCCTCGATCTGGGAGCTGGACCTGACCACCGGCGCGGCTCGCGAATACGCGACGGGGCTGCGGAACGCCGTGGGCCTCGCGTTCGAGCCCGAGACCGGCGCGCTCTGGACCGTGGTGAACGAGCGCGACGGGCTGGGCGACGAGACCCCGCCCGACTATCTGACCTCGGTGCGCGAGGGCGGGTTCTATGGCTGGCCGTGGTGCTACTGGGACCGGGTCGTGGACGACCGCGTGCCCCCGAACCCCGAGGCCGTCGCCCGCGCGATCACCCCCGACTATGCGCTCGGCGGGCACACCGCCTCGCTCGGGCTCTGCTGGCTGCCCGAGGGGGTGCTGCCGGGCTACGGCGCCGGCATGGTGATCGGCCAGCACGGGTCGTGGAACCGCGCCAAGCTGTCAGGCTACCGGGTGATCCACGTCCCCTTCGCGGGCGGCCGCCCCGCCGGCCCGCCGCGCGACATCCTCGACGGGTTCCTGTCGCCCGACGAACGCGAGGCCTGGGGCCGCCCGGTCGGCGTGGCGGTGGGTCCCGACGGGCGGTCGCTGCTGGTGGCCGACGACGTGGGCAACGCGGTGTGGCGGGTGAGCGGCGCCTGACGCGCCGCCTACCGCCCCGAGCCGTGGGTGCCGAACCACAGCGGCGCGTGCCGGTTCACGTCCTTGTAGAGCAGATAGCGGAACCGCCCCGGCCCGCCGGCATAGCAGGCCTGCGGGCAGAAGGCGCGCAGCCACATGAAGTCCCCCGGCCCCACCTCGACCCAGTCGCGGTTGAGCCGATAGACCGCCTTGCCCTCGAGGACGAAGAGCCCGTGCTCCATCACGTGCGTCTCGGCGAACGGGATCGAGCCGCCGGGCTGGAAGGTCACCAGCGTGACGTGCATGTCGTGGCGCAGATCGGCCGGGTCGACGAAGCGGGTGGTGGCCCAGGCGCCCTCGGTGTCCGGCATCGGGCTGGGGGCAACCTCGGATTCGTTGGTGACGATGGGGTCGGGGCGCTCGACCCCCGCGGCGGGCTGCCAGCGCTTGCGGATCCAGTGGAAGCCGCAGTTCCCGGGCGAGGCGTTGCGGACCGCCCACGCCACCCCCGGCGGGACATAGGCGAAGCCCCCGGGCGTCAGCCGGTGGGTGGTGCCGTCGATGGTCACGTCCATCTCGCCGCCGGTGACGAACAGCGCCGACTGGATCTCGGGGTCGTCCTCGGGCGCGTCGCAGCCGCCGCCCTCGGCGAGTTCGACGATGTACTGGCTGAACGTCTCGGCGAAGCCCGAGAGCGGCCGGGCGATGATCCACATCCGCATCCCGGTCCAGCCGGGCAGGAAGCTCGTCACGATGTCGCGCATGACGCTGCGGGGGATGACGGCGTAGGCCTCGGTGAAGACGGCGGTGTCGGTGGTCAGCCCGGTCTGCGGCGGCAGCCCGGCGACCGGGCCGGCGTATTGCGGTCCGCGCGTGGCGGGCGGCGCGGGGGGGTGCGGCGCCGCGTCCTCGCCGGGGATCGGGGCGATGTTGCCGGTCGGGGTGGTGTCGTCGATCATCTGCGCCTCACTCTGTCTCGTTGGTCGAAGGGCCCGCCTGCCCCGGCTCACCCTGCCGGACGGTTGCCCCCGGGAATGGCTGCGGCCCCGGGACCCATTCTCTTTTGCCCAAATATCCCGGGGGGGCCGCGTCAGCGGCGGGGGGCAGCGCCCCCCTCCCCCAGCGCCGCCTCGAGCCGCAGCGCCGCGATGCGGGTCACCTGACGCTCGGCCTCGGCGCGCTCGGTGGCGCTGTCGTTGGCGACCCGCCGCGCCATCGCCGCCATGATTCCCGCCTTGTCGTGGTCGCGCACGGCGATGATGAACGGGAAGCCGTGGCGGGCGGTGTAGGCCTCGTTCAGCCGGGTGAACTCGGCCCGCTCGGCGTCGGTCAGCGCGTCGAGCCCGGCGCTCGCCTGCTCGGCGGTCGACTCGGCGGTCAGCCGCTTGGCCGCGGCCAGCTTGCCGGCGAGGTCGGGGTGGGCGTTCAGCACCGCGAGGCGCTCGGCGTCGGTCCCCTGCCGGAACATCTGCGCCATGCGCGCCGCAAGCCCCGCGGCGCTGTCGTGGACCGCCCCCATCTCGGCGTCCCAGACCCGCTCGGCCACCCAGGGCGAGTGCTCGTAGACCCCGCCGAAGCGGGCGACGAAGGCCGCGCGGTCCATCGCCGAGGGGCGTTCCACATCGCGGAACGGGTGCTCGGCCGCCCAGTGCCGCGCGATGTCGAGCCGGGTGGCGAACCACACCCCCTCATGCCCGCGGGCGTGGTCGAGGAACCGCTGCAGCGCCGCCGCGCGCCCCGGCCGCCCGGCGAGGCGGCAATGCAGCCCGACCGACATCATCTTCGGCGCCCCCGCCGCGCCCTCGGCATAGAGCACGTCGAAGCTGTCGCGCAGGTAGTCGAAGAAATCCGTCCCCGTCCCGAACCCCTGCCCGGACGAGAACCGCATGTCGTTGGCGTCCATGGTATAGGGCACCATCAGCTGCGGCCGCCCCTCGTGCACGTGCCAATAGGGCAGGTCGTCGGCGATGCTGTCGGCGAGATAGGCAAAGCCCCCCTCCTCGCACCCCAGCGCCACCGTGTTCATCGAGGTCCGGCCCTGGTAGAAGCCCAGCGGCCGCGATCCCGTCACGGCGGTGTGCAGGCGGATTGCCTCGGCAATGTGGGCGGCCTCGGTCTCCCGGTCGATGTTGCGGTAGTCGATCCACTTGAGCCCGTGGGTGGCGATCTCCCACCCCGCCGCCTGCATCGCGGCGACCTGCTCGGGCGAGCGCTCGAGCGCGGTGGCGACGCCGTAGACGGTCACCGGCACGTCCCTGAGCATCCGGTAGAGCCGCCAGAACCCGGCCCGGGCGCCGTAGTCGTAGATCGATTCCATGTTCCAGTGCCGCTGGCCGGGCCAGGGCTGGGCGCCGATGATCTCCGAAAGGAACGCCTCGGATGCGGCATCGCCGTGCTCGATCGAGTTCTCGCCGCCCTCTTCGTAGTTCACGACGATCTGCACGGCGATCCGCGCGCCCCCCGGCCAGCGCGGGTCGGGCGGAGTCTCTCCGTAGCCTCGCAGGTCGCGGCTGTAGCGCATCGTCGGTCCTTTCGCGTCGAACGACCGGCAGGGTCACGCGCCGGGCGGGCGATGTCCAGCCGCCCCGCCCGCGCTTTCCGGCAGGCGGCAACGCCGGGGCGGCGGGGTCGGGTCAGCCTGCGGGCACCATGTCGCGCGGCCGCGGCAGGAAGGCGGTCAAGAGCCCCAGAAGCGGCAGGAACGAGCAGATGAGGAACACGAAGCGGATGCCGTGCGCGTCGGCCACCTGCCCCAGCACCGCCGCCGCGATCCCGCCCATGCCGAAGGCAAAGCCGAAGAACAGCCCCGCGATCAGCCCGGTGCGGCCCGGCACCAGCTCTTGCGCATAGACGACGATGGCGGGCGCGGCCGAGGCGATGATGAGCCCGATCAGCACCGTCAGCGCGCCGGTCGCGGCGAGGCCTACATGCGGCAGCAGCAGGGTGAAGGGCAGCACGCCGAGGATCGAGAACCAGATCACCTTGAGCGTCCCCACCCGGTCGCCCACGATCCCGCCCAGCATCACCCCGGCGGCCGAGCCGAAGAGCAGCAGGAACAGCATGATCTGCGAGGTCTGGTTCGAGACCCCGAACTTGTCGATCAGGAAGAAGGTGTAATAGCTCGTCAGGCTTGCCATATAGAACGCCTTGGTCATCGACAGCAGCGCCAGCACCCCGATGGCCATGAGGATCCGGCGCCGGGGCAGGTTCGGCGCCGGCGGGACGCGCAGCGCGCCGGCCTTGCGCCGCCCCTCGGCCCAGGCGCCGACGCGCCACAGCACCGCGACGCCGCCCAGCGCGATCAGCGCGAGCCAGCCCAGCACCGGCCGCCCGAACGGCACGACGAGGAACGCCGCCAGCAGCGGCCCCAGCGCCTGCCCGCCGTTCCCGCCCAGCTGGAACAGCGACTGTGCGGTGCCGAACCGCCCGCCCGAGGCGGTGCGCGCCACCCGGCTGCTCTCGGGGTGGAAGATCGACGAGCCGAGGCCGATCAGCATCGCCCCGGCCAGAAGCATCGGATAGCTGTCGGCCTGCGCCAGCGTGAGGACGCCGGCGAAGCTCGACAGCATCCCCAGCGCCAGCGACTTGGGCATCGGGTGGCGGTCGGTGACGATGCCGACCACCGGCTGCAAGAGCGAGGCCGTGACTTGAAAGGCGAAGGTCATCCAGCCGATCTGGGCGTAGCTCAGCGTGAACTCGTCCCTGAGCAGCGGATAGATCGCGGACAACAGCGACTGCAGCACGTCGTTGATCATGTGGCAGGCGCTGATGGCGATCAGCACCGGCCAGACCGGGCCGGTGCGGACCGCCGCCGTGGGTGTCGTCGTGGCGCTGGGAATCATGCTCGTCGCCCCCTCGCAGGTCCGGGTGCCGCTGGTCCGGCCAGACCGTCACGGCGGCGGCGAAAGTGCAAGGGGCCGGGGTGCCGGGCGCACCGCCTCTGGCGTGCGGATGGGGCGTCCGGCCGGGCGGCGGGGCGCCGCCGGGGAACATGGCGCTGCATATTCCGCATTGCCAGCACGGCGGTCGGGGTGGCACAAACCCGGCATCCAGCGAGGGTCAAGACCATGACGGCGTCCGCCGGCGACAGCACCGATGCCCGTCCGCGCCTGCGCCGGTCGCAGCGCGAACGGACCAGCTGGCTGCAGGTCCGCGGCGTGATCATGAGCCGCATCGCCGAGGGCATCTATCCGCCCGGCGAGCTGATCCCGACCGAAATCGAGCTCGCGTCCGAGTTCGGCTGCGCCCGCGCAACGGTGAACCGGGCGCTCGCCGCGCTGGCCGACCGCGGGGTGCTGGACCGGCGGCGGCGGATCGGCACCCGGGTCGCGCCCGACCTCATCCATCCCGGCGCCTGCCAGCGCGTGCCGCGGATGCGCGACATGGTCGAGGCCGAGGGCCGCCGCTTCCGCTTCCAGTTCCTCGGCGTCTCGGGGCGGGCCGCGCCCCCGGACGTGTGCGAGCGGATGTTCTGCAGCGACCCCGCCGCGCTGGTCGAGACCTGCACCCTCTTCTACTCGGACGAGCGGCTGATCTGCGCCGAGCGGCGCTGGCACGACAGCCGGGCGCTGCCCGAATTGCTGCCCGCACTGGGGGAGGAGACGACGGCGAACGACTGGGTGTCGGGCAATGCGCCGGTGACCCGGATCGAGCAGCGGATCTCGGCCCATCTCGCCGGGGCGATCGACGCCGCCGAGATGCTCGGCTGCCCGCCCGAGGCCGCCGTGCTGCAATATGAGACCTGCCTCTGGACGGCCGGCGCCCCGGTCAGCCTGTCCCGCCACGCCATGCAGCCGGGCGAAGTCATGGCGACCCGCATCCGCTGAGCGCGGGGCGGGCCACCTCGGGTGGTCAGCCGCGGCGGCGCAGGGCGGCGAAGTCGGGGGCGCGCTTGCCGAGGAAGGCCGCGATCCCCTCGGCCGCCTCGGCCGAGGCGAGCGCGGTCGCCATCGGCGCGACCTCGGCCTCGAGCTGGCGGTCGAGCAGCTGCCGACGCCCGCCTGCGATCAGCCGCTTGATCGACGCCTGCGAGTCGGCTGGCCCGCGGGCCAGCTGCGCCGCGGCAGCCTCGGCCGCGGCGAGCGCGCCACCGGCGGGCACCACCGCGTTGATCGCCCCGATCTGGTGCAGCCGCGTGGCGGCGACGGGCTGGCCGCCGAGGCACAGCTCGGCCGCGAGCGCCGGGGGAACGGCGCCGAGCAGGCTGCCCGTCAGCCCCCCGTCCGGCACCAGCCCCGCGTTGACGTAGGACGCCGAGAAGCGCGCATCCTCGGCCGCGATGATCAGGTCGCAGGCCAGCGCGAGCGAGAAGCCCGCCCCGGCGGCGCCGCCCTCGACCGCGGCGATCACCGGGCGCGGGCAGTCGAGGATGGCGCGGATCAGGTCGGCCAGATCCTCGATCCGGGCGCGGCGCTCGTCCTCGGACATGGTCTGCGCGGTCATCAGCAGGTTCAGGTCGCCGCCGGCGCAGAAGAACCCTTCGGCCCCGGTCAGCACCACCGCGCCGATCCGCGGCTCGGCCGCCGCCTGGGCCAGCGCCGCGCGCAGCCCGGCGTACAGCCCGGCGCTCAGCGCGTTGCGGCGCGTCGGGTTGTCGTTGACGACCACCAGATAGGTGTCGCGGTCGATGATCTGGCAGTTTTCCATCGGTGCCTCCCCCGAAGCTGTTCGTGCGGCGTCGTCGCTATGGGGTCCATCTGCGGGGTGGCGGCGCGGGGTGCAAGCGGCCTTGCGGCGGAAGGGCCGCGGGTCACGCAAGGTCACGCGCGCGAGGCCGCCCTGGGGGCGCCGGTGAGGGCCGGAATTGCCGCTGGTCAAACTTTGTTGTGCGGCGGGGGCTTGGCAGGAACCGCGGCGGATGCCATCGGATTGCCCTTCAACGCCCCTTCGACCGTCGCCCGACCCGAACTTCGCCTCAACCGCATCTCGCTGACCCGATCCTTGCCTGAACTGGAGCCTGCCCCGATGTCCCGTACCCCTCGTCCCGCCGCCGCCCGCCCCTCTGCCCTCGGTCGCGGCCACGGGGGCGCGGTCCGGCTGCGGGCGCACCCGCTGGCGCTGGCGCTGGCGCTCGCACCGCTCGTGGCGCTGGCGTCGCCCGCCGCGGCACAGGACAAGCGGGTGGCGATGACGCCCGCCGACATTGAGGCCGCGACCTTCTCGGGGACCGGCGAGCTGCCGCCCGGCCAGTCGGCGCTGACCGCCAAGCTGCAGGTGCTGCTCGACCGCTCGGGCGTCTCGCCCGGGGTGGTGGACGGGTTCCGCGGCGGGATGAGCGAAAGCGCCATCATGGCCTTCGAGCGGATGCACGGCCTGCCGCAGGACGGCCACCTCGACCCCAATGTCTGGGCGCTGCTCGAGCGCTTTGCGGGCGAGCCGCTGACCTCGACCTATACCGTCACCGAGGAGGACGCGAAGGGCCTCGTTGACAAGATCCCCACCGACTACGCCGAAAAGGCGCAGATGGAGACGCTCGGCTATACCTCGGTCGCCGAGAAGCTGGCCGAGCGCTTCCACATGGACGAAAAGTTCCTGATCCAGCTGAACCCCGGCAAGAAGATCGCGCCGGGCGAGACGATCGCCATCACCGTCCCGGCCAAGCCGATCACTGGAAAGGTGGCGCGGATCGTGGTGGACAAGGCGACCAGGCGGGTCGCGGCCTATGACGGCGCGGGCAAGATGCTGGCCGACTACCCGGCCACGGTCGGGTCGTCCGACACCCCCTCGCCCCATGGCAGCCACCTGGTCGAGGCGGTCGCGCTGGACCCGACCTATACCTACAACCCCAACGTCAACTTCAAGCAGGGCAAGAACGACAAGGTGCTGACCATCCCGCCGGGGCCAAACGGGCCGGTGGGGAACGTCTGGATCGACCTGTCGCAGCCGACCTACGGCATCCACGGCACGCCGACGCCCTCGCAGCTGTTCGTGAACGAAAGCTACGGCTGCGTGCGGCTGACGAATTGGGATGCGCGCGAGCTGGCCAAGATGGTGCAGCCGGGGGTGACGATCGTCGATTTCCTCGCGCCCGGGGTGGCGATTGCGGATGTGACGAAGCCGGTCGACCCGCCGGTGATCCCCGAGGCTAACGCGGCTGAGGGCGCAGCCGCCCCGGGGGTGACGGTGTCCGGTCGTCCGGTGCCGCGGTCGGCGGCGGTTGCGGGTGCGGCGGGTGGGGCGACGGCCTCCGGCGCGGCCGCCCCGGCCACGGGGACCACCGCTACGCCGGTCCCCGGCACCACTCCGGCGGCGGTGCCCGCCGCGACGGTTGGCGCGGGGTCCGATCCTCTGGGGCAGGCGCTCGACCAGGCGACTGGCGCCACGCCCGGCGCGCAGCCCTATGTGCTGCCCACCCCCGGCGCTGCGGCGCCCGCCGCCACGAACTGATGCGCCGCCTGACCGCCGCGGCGGCGCTCGCGGGGCTCGCCGCACTGGGCGGGGCGGCGAGCGTGGTGATGGGCGTCGCCCCGGTCGTGGCGCAGGCCGACGATGCCAAAGCCCCCGCCCCGGCCCCGAAGTCCCGCCCGGCGCAGGCCGACGCAGGGGAGGCGGACACTGCCCCCCCGCCACGGCGCCCGGCCGAGCCGCCCCGCCCCGCCGCGCAGGGCCGCCTCATCCCGCCCGAGGAGATGCCGCCCCCTGCGGCCCCGGCGGCCAAAGCCGGCGCAGAACCCACGGCCGCAGAGGCAACCGTCCCGCCTGCTTCCTCCGGCTCCTTGATCCCCCCCGAGCCGGTCGTCCCCGCAGGCCCCCCAATCCCCGAAACCCTGCGCGAAACCGACTTTGCCCACGCCGCCTGCCGGCTCGAACTGCGCCGCCTGGGGGTCGAGTACCGCGAAATCCCCGCCCTCTCGGACCCCGCGCAGCGCGACTGCGGCATCGCCCGGCCGGTCGAGGTCACCGCGATCCTGCCCGGCGTGACGCTGGACCAGCCCGCGCCGATGCGCTGCGAGACCGCGCGGGCGCTGGCCCACTGGATGGCGGAGGTCGTGGTCCCCGCCGCCGGCCGCCTGCCGGGTGCGCCTCGGGTGACGGGCCTCTCGCTCGGGACCACCTACCAGTGCCGGGGCGTGGTCGGGAACGGCACGCCGCAGAACCTCTCCGAGCACGCCACCGGGAACGCGATCGACATCGCGGGATTCCGCTTCGATACCGCGCCGCCGATGCCGATCACGCCGCCCGGTGACCGGGGCGACCTTGCCGTGGCGTTCCAGAATGCGGTGCAGGGGGCGGCCTGCCTGTATTTCACCACCGTGCTCGGGCCGGGCAGCAATGCCGCGCACGAGGATCACCTGCACCTCGACGTCAAGGCGCGCCGCGGCGGGTTCCGGCTCTGCCAGTAGGGCTCAGCGGCGGCGGCGCTCGAGGTCGAGATACTCGGGGTCGAACCGCGCCAGCCGCGCCAGCCCCAGCCAGTCGAGGATCTGGATGTCGGTTCCCGCCCAGCGCACCAGCCCGCGGTCGCGCAGGTCGCGGACCGCGCGGTTGATGTGGATCGACGAGTAGCCGAGGATGTTCGCCAGCTCGCGCTGCAGCAGCGGCAGCGTCAGCCGGTGGTCGCGGGCCGCACCCACGGCGGCGAGCCGCGTGTAAATCTCGCAGATCAGATGGGCGAGATGCGCGCTCGACCGCAGCGCGTTCGCCGCCACCAGCCACTGCCGGTGGATCGCCGCGTCGATCGCCGTGGACATCCACAGCAGCCGGGTCAGATGCGGGTAGTTCTCGGTGATCTCGGTCAGCACCGCGTGGTCGATGAACTCAGCCTCGGCCGGGCCCACGGCGATGACGCTGTGTTCGATCCCGCTCAGGACGAAGGCGTGCAGGTCCACGAAGTCGCCCGGCACGTGCAGCGCCGTGATGACGGTCTGCGTCGAGTTCCCGCGCAGGATGTGCAGGCGGCCCGCCATCCCGCGCAGCATCAGGCAGCTGCGGTCGATGTCGCTGCCCGCGGACACCATCGTCTCGCCGGGGGCAAAGCTGCGCGTCTCGGTGGGAATCGACCGCAGCTTCTCGAGGTCCGCAGCGCTCAGGGAATCGCGGCGCTGGAGATAGCGGACGAAATATTCAGTCAGTGCCATGATGGTCTTTCAGGGACGCAGCGGACGAATAAATGTCAGGCGGACCAACATGATGCAATGCGCAGCGCCCGGCGGCTAACAAAGTTACACCGGACCCGGACGGCGAACGGGGGGCAGCGCCGCCGCCGCCCCCCGCCTCACATCTTGCGTTTGCCTCAGCGGCGATCGAGGTCGCGGTCGGTGGCCAGGCCCGGGGCGCGCTCGTCCTCGATCTCGACCTCGGTCTTGCGGACGCTGTCGCGCACGGTCTCGACGTGGCTCTCGACGTCCTTGTTGAGGTGGATCTCCTCGACGACGCGAGCCTCTTTCTGGACCACGGGCGCCTCGACATACTCGCGCGCCTCGATGGTGCGGTCCTCGAAGGTCGCCCCGTCGGCCGGGCGGTCCACCGGGCGACGCTCGATGCTGACACGCTCGCTGCGCAGCTCGACGTCCTGCTCGACCGGGGTTTCGCGGACGTAGGACCGAACGCGGACGCGGCCGCCCTCGGCCTCGCGCTTCGAGACCATCAGCCGCTCTTCCACCACGTCGATCTTGCCGTCGGCGTCGAGGTCCCCCTCGAGCGGGGCGCGGGTGGCGTGACGCTCGGTCTCGACCCGGCCCTCGGCGTAGCCGGTGGTCGCGGTGCCGAGGACGGGGTCATAGCCGGTCCAACCCTCTTCGCGCCATTCGGCCTCGCGGGCGTCCAAGTCGACCGCACCCTCGTCATCGAGGATGTCGAGCGCGGTGTCGTACTGCCCGGCCGCGAGGTTCGAGACGGTCACGAGGTAACCGCCGCGGTTCAGGCCCTCGGCATAGGCGTAGCGGTCTTCCTCAGGGAAGAAGAAGTCGCCGATCGATTCGAAGAAGCCCTTGTCGTGGGTGCGGGTGTCGACGGCCGCGTCGCGCTGGACGCTGCCGTAGCCTTCGTTCTCGCCGCCCGTCAGGACGACATCAGCGATGCCGGCGGCTTCGAGCCGCGACACGGCGCGATCGGCCTCGGCACGGGTGTCGAACATCGCCGAAAGCGAGCGGGTGGAGCCGGTGTTTTCGATGGCCATTGTGATTGGTCCTTGTTTCAGGGGGTCGGGGCGGGTGCGGTGGGTCTGGGCGACGTTCGGTCGGTCAGCCGTCGCGCCCGTCGAAGCCGGACGGAGGCTGTCCGGGGTCGGGGTCGCCCGGGTCGGCCGGGCCAGGCTCCAGCGGCTCGACCACCGCGCGCTGGCGTCGCAGGCTCACCGGAACGTCGACCGTCTCGGTCGCGTGAACCCGGCGAACATGGATCTCTTCGGTGAGGACGAGGACGGTGCGCACCACCGCGCGTTCCTCAACCACGGGAATGATGAGCAGGTCGCCCTCTTCGCGGGGGGCGGGGATCGCGTCGACTTCGCGCTCGATGGGGTGGCGCGAGACCTCAACGCGCTGCGAGCCGAGTTGCGCCTGCAGGATCTCTTCGACCGCCTCGGTCATCAGGCGGACGCGGACGCCACCCGTCTCGCGGCGCTGAATGCCGATGCGGGCGGTTTCTTCGACGACCTCGATGGTGTCGGTCTGCCGGTCGCGGTCGAGCGCCAAGCCGTTGAATTGAGAGCCTTCATGGCCAAGAAGCGACGGGTCGCGCGGTGTGGAAGAGGTCATGCGGCTCGCCCTGGGCTGACACGGGCCGAGGCAGCGGCCCGATTTCGTTGGCAGTCGGCACGAGAACCCCCGGCAGTGCTTTCCGGTTCAGGCGGTTAACAATTGTGAGTTGATGTCCGCTTGGCGGTCTGTCCGTCGGACGTCCGCGCCAAGGCAGGCGCAACGCCGATCAACGAACTTCCGGGGCTCGGCTTGCCGACTTCCCGTGCGGTCGCACGGCTTGCCCCTCGGAACCCGCACCCTCCGGCCCCAATCCCCCGCCTTCCGCGCCTTACCGCCCCGGCCCACCCCCGCGCGCGGCCAGCGCCTCACGCAACAACCGAAAACTCTCGCCCGCATTCGCCGCCTTCTGCGCCGCCAGCGCGTCGAGCGCGGGCCAGAGCCGCACCGCCTCGTCCAGCCGCGGGTCGGTGCCGGGGGCATAGAGCCCCGCCTTGATCATCAGTTCGGACTCGGCATAGAGGCCCATCGCCGCCCGGGCGCGCGCGATCAGCGCGTTCTCGGCCTCGCTCGCCGCATGGGGCAGCGAGCGCGAAACCGAGCGCAGCACGTCCACCGCCGGAAACCGCCCCCGCTCGGCAATGGCCCGGTCGAGGACGACGTGCCCGTCGAGCACGCCGCGCAGGATGTCGGCGACCGGCTCCTCCATGTCCGACCCGGCCACGAGGACCGAGAAGATTGCGGTGATGTCGCCCGACGCCTCGTGCCCCGGCCCGTCCGGCCCCGGCCCCGAGCGTTCGGCCAGCGCCATGATCATCTGCGCGGTCGAGGGCGGAAAGCCGCGGTGGCTCGGCGCCTCGCCCGAGGCGAGCGCGATCTCGCGGTGCGCCTCGGCGAAGCGGGTGATCGAATCGGCCAGGAACAGCACGTGCCGGCCGGCGTCGCGGAAATGCTCGGCCACGGCCATCGCCGCCCAGGCGCAGCGCCGCCGCATCAGCGGCGACTGGTCCGAGGTCGCGGCGACGACCACCGCCCGCGCCATCCCCTCGGGGCCGAGCGTCTGCTCGACGAACTCGCGCAGCTCGCGGCCCCGCTCGCCCACCATGGCGATCACCACGACATCCGCGGTGACGCCGCGGGCGAGCAGCGACAGCAGCGTGGACTTGCCCACCCCCGAGCCCGCAAAAAGGCCGATCCGCTGGCCCCGGACGATCGGCAGCAGCGTGTCGAAGACCGCGAGCCCGGTGTCGAGCCGCCCGCCCAGCCGCCGCCGCGAGGCCGCCGGGGGCGGCGGGGCGCGATAGCGCCGGTCGGCGTGGCCCGCTGGCAGCGGCCGCCCGTCGAGCGGCCGGCCGAGCGGGTCGATGATGCGCCCGATCCAGCCGTCGCAGGGCGCCAGCACCGGCCGGAACAAGAGCTCGACCACCGCGCCGATCGACAGCCCGTCGGCCGCCCCCTCGGGCAGCACCAGCGCATGATCCTGCGTGAGCCCGATGATCTCGCCGAACAACGCCCCGTGCAGGAAGCCGACGCGGTCGCCGACCGAGGCCGAATGGCTCAGCCCGTCCACCTCGACCACGCCTGCGCGAATCGCCGAGACGCGGCCGAAGTGACGCCCGAGCCGCAGGCCGCGGATGCGTGCGGCGGCCGATTCGATCCTGTCCAGCATGACTCTGTTCGCTCCGCTTCGCCGTGGGCGGTCAGAAAATCTGCGCCGCGAAACGGTTTATAAACCTCTCGGGGTTAAGACCGGGTTTATCGCCAGGCACGAGGAGAATCCCTTGTTCGGACAAATCGACACGATGCGCATGGCGCGCGAACTCGGCGCCCATGCGGCCGCCCGCCAGCGGGTGGTCGCCACCAACGTCGCCAACGCCGACACCCCCGGCTACCGCGCGGCGGACCTCGCGGCCTTCGCGCCCGAACCGCCCGGCGCGCTCAGCGTCGGCTTGCGCACAACCCGCCCCGGCCATGTCGGCGCGGGCGACTGGGGCAGCGGCGGCAGCGGGGTCCGGGCGGCGCGGATCGACGCGGGCGGCGAGGCCTCGCCCGACGGCAACACCGTCTCGCTCGAGGATGAGATGATGCGCGCGGCCGAAGCCAAGCGGCAGTTCGACCTGTCGCTCGCGGTGGTGCAGTCGGGAATGACGCTCCTGCGCACCGCCGCCGGACGCCGCGGCTGAGGGGGCGGGGATGACCGATCTGTCCGCCACCGCGATCTCGGCCTCGGCCCTGCGCGCCCAGGGGGTGCGGCTGCGCCACATCTCCGAGAACATCGCCAACGCCGACACGCCCGGCTATCGCCGCAAGCTGGTCCGGTTCGAGCCCGAGCGCGACTTCGGCCGCGCCACCGGCGCCGTCGCGGCCAGCCGGACGCTGCACGACACCCGCGCCCTGCCCGAGGTCTATGACCCCGGCAACCCGATGGCCGGACCGGACGGCTATTACCTCGGCTCGAACGTCGATCTCGTGGTCGAGGTCGCCGACGCCCGCGAGGCGAGCCGCAGCTACGAAGCCAATCTCAAGATGTTCGAGCAGTCGCGGGCGATGTCGGCCTCGCTGCTCGACCTGATCCGCCGCTGAAAGGAGCCGCCATGTTCTCGCTCGCCACCGCCGCGATCCAGTCGGGCAGCCGCGCCGCCTCGGCCTATGCCGAGGCGCGCACCGCCGCCGCCCCCGCGCCTGCCACCGCCGGCCCCGCCGCCGGGATCGGCAGCGCCGCCGCCGAGTTCGCCCGCGTCATCGAGGGCGCCGACCGCGCCGCCATCGGCGCGATGGGCGGCACCAGCGACACCCAGGCGCTCGTCCAGTCCATCGCCGAGGCGCAGATGGCGATGGAGACCGCCGTCGCGATCCGCGACCGCGTCGTCGAGGCCTACCAGGAAATCCTGCGGATGCCGGTCTGATGGACGAGAACCTGATCTTCGACCTGACCCGGCAGGCGCTCTGGGTCGCCGTCACCATGTCGGCGCCGCTGCTGATCGTGGCGCTGGTGACGGGCGTGGCCATCGGCCTCTTCCAGGCCCTGACCTCGGTGCAGGAGATGACGCTGACCTTCGTGCCCAAGGTCGGGCTGATGCTCGTGGTGTTCTGGGTCACGATGAGCTTCATGACCCAGACGCTTTCCGGGTTCTTCTCGGACCGGGTGCTGCCGCTGGTCGCGGGGGGTTGAGATGGACAACGCCATCTACGCCGCCCTCACCCGCCAGTCCGGCCTGATGCGCGAGATGCGCACCGTGGCCAACAACATGGCCAACAGTTCGACCACCGGCTTCCGGCGCGAGGGGGTGGTGTTCTCGGAATACATGTCCCCCCTGGCAAACCGCGGGGCCGGGCGCGAGACGCTGTCGATGGCCAACGCGCGGGGCCGCGAGGTGGACCTCACGCCCGGCAGCCTGACGATGACCGGCGGCTCGCTTGACCTCGCGCTCGAGCAGGGCGGGTTCTTCATGGTCGAGACCCCGCAAGGCAACCGCCTAACCCGCGCCGGCGCCTTCCTGCTCTCGCCCGAGGGCGAGATCACCAACGCCGACGGCTACCGTGTGCTCGACGAGGGCGGGGCGCCGATCGCGGTGCCGCCCGGGACGCGCAGCCTCGGCGTGGGGCCGGATGGCACGCTGTCCGCGGACGGCCAGCCGGTCGGTCGCATCGGCGTCTTCGACCAGCCCGACCGCGCGAAGCTTACGCATGAGGGCGGCACGCTGTTCTCGGCCGAGGGCGCCGAGCCGATGCCCGATGCCGTGGTGCGGCAGGGGTTCCTCGAGGACTCGAACGTCAACCCGGTGCTCGAGATCGCCCGGATGATCGAGGTCCAGCGCGCCTACGAACTCGGCCAGTCCTTCCTTGAGGGCGAGGACCAGCGCATCCGCGCGGCCATCGCCGCCACCACCCGCTAGAAGGCGACCTGCCCATGAGAGCACTCCAGATCGCGGCCACCGGCATGGCGGCCCAGCAGACGAGGGTCGAGGTGATTTCCCAGAACCTCGCCAACATGTCCACGACCGGCTACAACGCCCGCCGGGCCGAGTTCGCCGACCTCGCCTATCAGCAGGTCACGCGCCCGGGCACCATCTCGGCCGCCGACGGCACCATGGTCCCGGCCGGGGTGCAAATGGGCCTCGGCGTGCGCCCCACGGCGGTGACGATCACGCTCGCCCAGGGCTCGCTCAGCGCCACGGGCGGCGATCTCGACCTCGCCATCGACGGGTTCGGCTATCTCGAGGTGACGCTGCCCTCGGGCGCCTCGGGCTACACCCGTGACGGCGGGCTCAAGCGGTCCGCGGACGGCCAGATCGTGACCTCGGACGGCTACCCCGTCGCCCCCGGCATCACCATCCCGCCCGAGGCGCGCAGCGTCTCGATCAGCGCCACGGGCGAGGTCAACGCCTATTTCGCCGACCAGACCGAGCCGCAGAACCTCGGCCAGATCACCCTCGCAGGCTTCGTGAACGAAAAGGGGCTCGAGGCGACGGGCTCGAACCTCTTCCTCGAGACCCCGGCCTCGGGCGCGCCGATGATCGCCACGCCGGGCGAACAGGGGCTCGGGACGCTGCGGCAGGGCTATCTCGAGGAAAGTGCCGTCGATCCGGTGCGCGAGATCTCGGAACTGATCAAGGCCCAGCGCGGCTACGAGCTGAACTCGAAGGTCATCACCGCCGCCGACCAGATGCTCGGCGCCACCGTGCAGCTGCGCTGATGGGCTGGCTCATCCTTCTGCTCGCGCTGCTGCCGCTGTCGGTCGCGGCGGACGAGATCACCGCGGCGCGCACCCTGCCCGCCGGGACCGTACTGGCCCCCGAGGATCTCTCGGTCGCCGTGACGGCGCGCGTCGGGCTGACCCCGCCCGACGCGATCGGCAAGCAGCTGCGCGTCGCCGTCTACGAGGGCCGGCCGATCACCGCGGGGCAGCTGACCGCGCCCACCCTCGTCGCCCGCAACCAGCTCGTCACGCTCGCCTACGAAAGCGCCGCGCTCAGGATCGAGACCGAGGGCCGCGCGCTCGGTGCGGGCGGCGAAGGGGACGTGATCCGGGTCATGAACATCTCCTCGCGCGCCATGCTGATGGCCCGCGTCAACGCCGACGGCTCTGTCACCGTCGCCCAGCGCTGAAGGACACGCGCGCATGAAATCCCCCCTCATCCTGACCGGCCTCGGCCTCTGCGCGTTGCTCTCGGCCACCGCCTGCGGCCGCGTCGCCGACGTCGGCCGCACGCCGGCCCTGACCGACACCCACGCCACGCCCGAGTTCCAGGCGATGGCCGAGCCGGTGCTGCCGCTGCCGCCCGGGCCGGTCCGCCCCGACAGCGCCGCCTCGCTCTGGGCGGGCCAGCAGATGTCGCTGGTGGGCGACCGTCGCGCCACGGCCCGCGGCGACATCCTGACCGTGGTGATCGAGATCGACGACAAGGCCGAGATTCAGAACAGCTCGGGTCGCTCGCGCGCCGCCGCCGACAGCGTCGGCATCCCGCAGATGATCGGCATCCCGCAGCGCATCAACGAGATCCTGCCCGAGGGCGCGAGCCTGGACACGCTCGCCTCGGCCAAGGGCTCGTCGACCTTCAAGGGCACCGGCAGCATCTCGCGGCGCGACAAGCTGACGCTCAGGGTCGCGGCCACGGTGATCGAGCGCCTGCCGAACGGCGTGCTGCACATCCAGGGCAGCCAGGAGGTGCGGGTGAACTACGAGGTGCGCGAGCTGACGGTCAGCGGCTTCGTCCGCCCCTCGGACATCAGCCGCGAGAACGAGGTCGCCTATGACCGCATCGCCGGCGCCCGCATCAGCTACGGCGGCCACGGCCAGATCAGCGACGTCCAACAGCCGCGCTACGGCCAGCAGCTGGCCGACATCGTGCTGCCGTACTGAGGGGATGCGATGATCCGCAAGCTGTTGCCGATCCTGCTGATCCTCTTCGCATTCCTCGGCGGCGCCGCCGGGGGGGATCTCCTGCACGGCCGAGGCGAAGCGGCCGCCGACCCCGGCGCTGAGGGGGCCGCCGTGGCGGCCGAAGCGCCGGCGGATGGGGCGGGAGGCCACGCGGCGACGGCCGCTGCCGAGGCAGGCGAGCACGCCGCGGCACCTGCGCCGGCGGCGGGCGGGCACGGAGCGACGGCGGCCCCCTCAGGCGGACATGAGGCCGCGGCGGCGCCCGCCACCGCGGGCAGCCACGGCGCCGACGCAGGGGGGCATGGGGGCGCCGGCAGCGGCAGTGGGCCGGCCTGGTTCAAGTTTCCGCAGCAGTTCTTCGTGCCGGTGCTGCATGACGGGCGGCTCGACAGCACCATGGTGCTCTCGCTCTCGGTCGAGATGCCGGGGGGCGCGACCGAAACGGTCTACGCCCACGAGCTGAAGCTGCGCGACGCGCTGCTGCGGCAAATGCTGATCCACGCCAACACCGGCGGGTTCGACGGCAACTTCACGGCCGAGCCGCAGCTGCGCGTCCTGCGCCAGAGCCTGCTCGGTACTGCACAGGGTGTCGTGCCCGAGATCACCGATATTCTCATCGGGGACATTGCCCGGCAGGAGCGGTAGGGGGCGCGGGGTTAGGGGGCGGCGGAAAAGCCGGCCTTCTGGTTCAGCAGAATGTTGCACGCCTCAAGCGCGGGCCGTTTGTAGCCCGTGCCTCAGGCTCAGGCCGTTGGTAACTAACTAGTCCCCTTGGGCGCCGCTCCTACTCGCCCTCCCCTACCCGCCCTGCCGCAACCGCCCGGTTGCGGCGGCGGCGAGGAGGGCGGCGGTTCCGGTGCGGGTCTGGCGGTAGAGGCCGAGACGCAGGAACGTCGCGGCCGCCTGTGGACCGGGCATCGCCAGCGCTGCTGCGAAGCGGTCGAGGACCGAGCGGGCCTCGGGGGTCAGCAGGGTGGCGCTTGCCTGCAGCGCCTTCGCGTTGGCAGCGATCCAGCCGCCATAGGCGCCTCCGCCGAGCCCGCGCAGCCGCGCCAGACGCGCGGCCAGCGTGTCGTTGCGACCCATCACGTTGCCCGGATGCTGGCGGTAGAGGACCGTCTGCGCCGGATCGCGGATCACCGTCCCACCGGCGCCCGAGATGAGCTGGTAGCTCCACCAATCATGCGAGACGACCTTCGCCTCTGCCGCCGCCCGCGCCCCGGCGCGCATGAGCGCCGCGGCGGCCGGGTTCACGAGCATCGTGTTGCCAGGAGTGCAGGCCTGCACCAGCGCGTTCCGGAACGACGGCGGGCGGCGGTAGAGCGGCGCGGGCGCGAGCGGGCGCAGGTTCTCGTCGCAGATCGTGGTGCGGGTGACGTGCAGCAGCGGTGCGCCAGGGGGATGCGCCGCCAGCGCCGCCATGCCGCGCGAGAGGCGGTCGGGCCGCCAGACATCGTCCTGATCGCAGAAGGCGAGCGCCTCGCCGGGGTCGACCGCCTCGATCAGCGACAGGAAGTTCGCCGTTGCCCCCTGCCGCGGCCCTTCGATCAGGCGGATGTCGCGGGTCGGGTGGGCTTCGGCGAACCGCGCGACCACCTCGCGCGTGGCATCCCGCGAGCCGTCGTCCGAGACGACCAGCCGCCAGTCGGCATGGCGCTGCGCCGCGAGGCTCTCGAGCTGCGCGCCGAGGTACCGGGCGCCGTCGTAAGTCGCGAGCAGGATGGCAACGCGCGGAAGGGTGGTGCTCATGTGCCCTCGCATAGCTCGGCCGCGGGTGGGGCGGAAGGGTCTTGGGGTAAGCAGGCAGGGGAGATGGCTGCGAGCCGAAACGCGCAGGTGGGACCGGACAGGGCGTCGGACGCGCGGGGCGGGTTGGGGTGGCGCGGATCGGCCTGAGACAGTGAGCGCGTGCGTCGGCGGTCACCTTCCGCCGTGGCAGGTCATGAAGCGCTTGTCCGAGCCGCACGCGCAGCGACCGTTGCCGGCCGGGTCGGCCAACGGTGCCGGGTCGTGCGCTTTGAAGCCGGGAAGGTCGCCAGTCGGGTCGCTGCCCCTGCCCGCTTCGTCCTCTGAGTTCATCATGACCGACGGTCCCGCAGGCTGCGCCTGAGATGGACGCCTCCTCTAGGCCCGCTCGGCTTCGGCCAGCGGCGGGATGCTAACGAGGGTCTGCTTCACCTCGCCTCGCAGCCGCCAAGGCCGACCCCTGTGCCGTCAGGACGGCCGCGCGGGGCGGGTTTGAACCTTTTGCCTGAACCGCGGGCAGGGTCCGTTGGGCCGCATCGCCCGATGCGGGGGCAGGCGCCGTCGAAGCCCGGCGCGGGGAGGCCGATGTCGGGCCGCCCCTGGCCGCCTCGTCCTCGAGGTTCAGCGTGGCCAACGGTCCCGCAGGCTAAGCCGGAAATGGACGCCCCCTCTCGGCCTGCTCGGCTTCGGCCGGCGTCGGGATGCTGGCGCGGGCCTGCTTCGCCTCGCCTCGCAGCCGCCCAGACGACCTCTCTGCCGTCAGGACGGCCGCGCGTGGTGGATGTGAACCGCGTGTCTGAACCGGAGGGCAGGGTCCGTTGGGCCGCATCGCCCGATGTGGTGAGGCAGTTCCCGTCAAAGCCCGGCGCAAGGGGGCCGAGGGCGGGCCGCCGCTCGCCGCTTCGTCCTCGGGGTGCATCGTGGGCAACGGTCCCGCAGGCTGCGCCGAAGATGGACACCTCCTCTCTGCCCGCTAGCGTAAGTCACCGGCTGGAGGCGGGCGATGGTCTGCGTCACTCCGCGCGGCCCGCCCAAACCCACCCCTCTGCCGCAGCGCAGCCGGCCGGGCAGATGTTGAACTGCTTATCCGAACAGGAGGGGCAGGGAGCTTTGTGGGCCAGGTCGCCCCGTGTGGTGTAACGGCTTTCGTCACGGCCCGGTGCGGGACCAAGGACTTGAGCCGCCCCCGCCCCCCCGTTCTTGGGCTCCTTCACCAACTGATGCGGGCCGACCTTCGCGTCAACCTGGCGCGTCGTCTCGCGCCGATAGGCGTCGGTGAGGCGTCGGATGTGAGCGAGGGTCTGCGCCACCTCGCCGCGCGAGCGGTGAGGCCGACGCCTCGATCAGACCACCCGCCCGTGACAGGACTTGAGCCGCGCGCCCGAGCCGCTGGGTCGAGCGCCGTGGCGGGCCGGATCGGCCGGTGCGGGGCGCGCCCGCGACGGCCCGGCGCGTAAACCGAGGGCGCGCCGCCCCGGCCCCTTCGTCCTCGGAGCGTGTCGCTGCCGATTAAGGGGCGAACTGCGGGGGATCCCGGCGCATCATCCCGGTGAGCGCGTCGGTCGGACGCCGGATGCGGGCAAGCCTCGCCCCGCAGCCCCCACGTCGCACCTCGGCCGAGCAGCAGGCGGCGCGCCGCCTACCCTCTCCGCACCCCGCTCAGACCAGCCGCCCGTGACAATTCTTGAACCGCTCGCCCGAGCCGCAGGGGCACGGGTCGTTGCGGGCCGGGTCGCCCCACGTCGTCGGGTCGTTCTCGTCGAAGCCGGGGACGTGGGCCGACGGCTCGCCGCCCTCAGCCTCTTCGTGCTCGGGGTGCATCGACGCCGACTGCGCGGCCATCTGCGCCTGGTACTGGCGCATCATCTCGGCGCGCTCGGCGTCGGTCAGCGGTCGGATGCGGGCGAGGTTCTGCGTCACCTCGCCGCGCAGCCCGTCCAGAAGCCCCTCGAACAGCTGGAAGCTCTCGGTCTTGTACTCCGACAGCGGGTCGCGCTGGGCATAGCCGCGGAAGCCCACGACCGAGCGCAGATGCTCGAGCGTCACCAGATGCTCGCGCCACTTGCCGTCGATCTGCTGCAGGATCACCTGCTTCTCGATCTGCGCCATCTGCTCGGGGCCAAACTGCTCGGCCTTCTGGGCCATGTAGGCATCGGTCGCCTTGCGGATGCGCTCGGCCACGACGTTGCGGTCCACCCCGTCCTCGGCGGCCCATTCGGCCACCGGCAAGTCCATGTTCAGCCGCTCGATCACCGCGGCCTTGAGCCCGTCGGTGTCCCACTGCTCGGCATAGGCCTTTTCCGGCATGAACTGGTCGATCAGGTCGTCGATCACCTGATGGCGCATGTCCATCGCGATGTCGCCGGCGTCGTCCGATTCCATGATCTCGCGGCGCTGCGAGAAGATCGCCTTGCGCTGGTCGTTCATCACGTCGTCGAACTTCAAGAGCTGCTTGCGGATGTCGAAGTTGCGCCCCTCGACCTTGGCCTGGGCGCGTTCCAGCGACTTGTTCACCCAGGGGTGGACGATCGCCTCGCCCTCTTTCATCCCCAAAGTGGACAGCACCTTGTCCAGCCGTTCCGACCCGAAGATCCGCATCAGGTCGTCTTCCAGCGACAGGAAGAACAGCGACCGTCCGGGGTCGCCCTGGCGGCCCGACCGGCCGCGCAGCTGGTTGTCGATGCGGCGGCTTTCATGCCGCTCGGTGGCCAGGACGAACAGCCCGCCCGCGTTCAGAACGGCCTGCTTGTCGGCCGCATGCTCGGCCTCGATCCGGGCGCGCAACTCGTCGGGGTTGGCCTCGGGGTTCGCGGCCAGCGCCTGCATCACCTTCATCTCGACGTTGCCGCCCAGCTGGATGTCGGTGCCGCGCCCGGCCATGTTGGTGGCGATGGTGACCGCGCCGGGCTTGCCCGCCTCGGCGACGATATATGCCTCCTGCTCGTGCTGGCGGGCGTTCAGGACGTTGTGGGGGATGCCCTCGGCCTTCAGCATCCCGGACAGCATTTCCGATTTCTCGATACTGGTCGTGCCGACCAGCAGCGGCTGGCCGCGGCCATGCGCCTCGCGGATCGCCTCGATGACGGCGGCGTATTTCTCGGCCGCGGTGCGATAGACGCGGTCGTGCTCGTCCTGGCGCTGGATCGGGCGGTTGGTCGGCACCTCGACGACGCCGAGCTTGTAGATTTCCATGAACTCCTCGGCCTCGGTGGCCGCGGTGCCCGTCATGCCCGACAGCTTGGCGTAGAGGCGGAAGTAGTTCTGGAACGTCACGCTGGCGAGCGTCACGTTCTCGGGCTGGATCTCGACGCCCTCCTTGGCCTCGATCGCCTGGTGCAGGCCGTCCGACAGGCGGCGGCCGGCCATCATCCGGCCGGTGAACTCGTCGATCAGCACCACCTCGCCGTCCTTCACGACATAGTTCTGGTCGCGCTTGAACAGCTTGTGCGCCCGCAGCGCCTGGTTGGCGTGGTGGACGATGGTGGTCGATTCGGGGTCATAGAGCGTCTGGTCGGCCGGCAGGATGCCCGCCGCCTGCAGGCGCTTTTCCATGAACTCGTTGCCGTCCTCGGTGAAGGTGGCGTTGCGGGTCTTTTCGTCCAGCTTGTAATGCGCCTCGGTCAGCTCGGGCACGATCACGTCCAGCAGCTTGTAGAGCTCGCTGCGGTCCTGGCTCGGCCCCGAAATGATCAGCGGCGTGCGCGCCTCGTCGATGAGGATCGAGTCGACCTCGTCCACGATGGCGAAGAAATGCCCGCGCTGGGTCATCTCTTCGATCGAGCCCTTCATGTTGTCGCGCAGGTAGTCGAAGCCAAGTTCGTTGTTCGTGGCATAGGTCACGTCGGCCAGGTAGGCGTCGCGCTTTTCCTGGTCTCCCTGGAAGGGATAGACGACCCCGGTGGTCATGCCGAGCTGGGCGAAGACCTTGCCCATCCACTCGGCGTCGCGCTTGGCGAGGTAGTCGTTGACCGTGACGACGTGGACGCCCTTGCCGGCCAGCGCGTTCAGATAGGCCGGGAAGGTGGCGACCAGCGTCTTGCCCTCACCGGTCTTCATCTCGGCGATGTTGCCCTGGTGGAGGAAAATCCCGCCCATCAGCTGGGTGTCGAAGGCCCGCAGGCCGAGCGCCCGGCGCGCGCCCTCGCGGCAGTTGGCGAAGGCCTCGGGCAGAAGCTTGTCGAGGGGCTCGCCGGACTGGGCGCGGCCCTGCAGCTCGCGGGTCTTGCCGATCAGGTCGGCGTCCGACATCTGCTGGAATCGCGGCTCGAGCGCGTTGATCTGGGCGACCAGCGGGCGGACGGATTTCACCTTGCGATCGTTGGGAGTGCCAAAGATCGACTTTGCCAGATTACCGATGCCGAGCATAACGTCCTGTCTGATTGAGCGCAGAGGGCCCGCTGCCCACTTGCCCCGACCGACGGCCTTGCCCTATCAACGGGCCGGAAAATCGGCGGCGGGCGCGCCTATTTCGGTTGCGCCGGATGTAGGCCCGACCTGCCGGACTGTCAACGCTCGCCCCTGCCCGGCCGCGGCCGGCCCCCACCCGAGGAAACCTTCCGTCATGCTGAAATCGACGACTGCGCTGGCTGCCGCGCTGCTGCTGGCCGGGACCGCCCTGGCCGAAACCCCGGCCGCCCCCGCCGCCGAGGCAGCCCCGGCCGCCGATGCCGCCCCGGCCGCAGCCGCGCCGCCCGCCCCGGCCACCTCGCCCGCCCCGGCCGAAGCCGCCGCCCCCACCGTGACGACCGCCGCCCCCGCCACCGGCACCCCGACCGCGACCACCGTCGTCGCCACCGTGAACGGAGAGGCGATCACGCTGGGTCAGATGATCGCGATGAAAGAGGGGATGCAGCACGGCGCGGCCGACGTCCCCGACACCGCGCTCTGGGACATGATGCTGGACCAGATGATCAGCCAGACGGCCGTGGCGCAGGTCGCGGCCCAGTCGCTGACCCCCCGCGACACCGCCATCATCGAGCTGGACCGCCGGGCCTATCTCTCGGGCGCGGCGCTCGAGCGGATCGCCGGGGCCGAGCCGACCGAGGCCGAGCTGCGCGCCGCCTATGACGCGGCCTTCGGCGCCGACAAGACCCCGAAAGAGGAATACAGCGCCTCGCACATCCTCGTGAAGACCGAGGAGGAGGCCAAGGCCATCGCCGATGAGCTCGCCAAGGGGGCCGATTTCGGCAAGCTGGCGGAAGAGAAGTCGACCGACAACAGCGGCGCCAACAAGGGCGACCTCGGCTGGTTCACGCCCGACATGATGGTCAAGCCCTTCGCCGACGCCGTGGTGGCGCTGAAGAAGGGCGAGGTCTCGGCCCCGGTCCAGTCGCAGTTCGGCTGGCACGTCATCAAGCTGAACGACACCCGCACCCAGGCCGCACCCGAGTTCGACGCGATCCGCGACCAGCTCGCCATGCAGGTGCGCCGCCAGAAGGTCGAGGCCGAGATCCAGAAGCAGGTGACCGCCGCCAAGATCGAGAAGGTGCCGGGGCTCGACGCCGGGCTGCTGAACAAGACCGATCTGCTGGACGAGTGACGATGGCCAAGTCGGACAAGACGGCGAAGGCCGGCAAGAAGGCGGACGGCAAGAAAGCCGAAAAGGCCGGGAAGGCGGACAAGGCCGAGAAGGCGGCGCGCAAGGCGGCCGCCGCGGCCCCCACCCCGGCGAAGGCGAAAGAGACGCTCGTCTCGCCGCTCGCCCCTGCCCGCTTCCCCGACCTGCCGGTGATCGAGGGGGTCGAGTTCGCGGCCGCCTCGGCCGGGATCAAGTACCAGGGCCGCACCGACGTGATGCTGGTCCGGCTGGCGCCCGGCACCGCCATCGCCGGGGCGTTCACCCGGTCGTCCACGCGGGCGGCCTGCGTCCTCGACTGCCAGGACAAGCTCAAGGGCGCGCAGAACAGCGCCGGCGGGGCGGCGATCATCGTCAACTCGGGCAACGCCAACGCCTTCACCGGGGCCGAGGGCAAACGCAGCGTGGACCGGGTGACCGGCGCGGTCGCCAAGGCGCTCGGCGTGCCGGCGCGGCGGGTGTTCTCGTCCTCGACCGGCGTGATCGGAGAGCCGCTGCCGGCGCAGCGGATCGTCGACGTGACCGAGGCGCTGGCCGCGAGCCTCAGGCCCGACGGCATTGCCGACGCGGCCCGCGCGATCATGACCACCGACACCTTCCCCAAGGGCGCCTCGGCCGAGATCGCCGGCGACGGCGGGCCGATCCGCATTGCCGGGATCGCCAAGGGCTCGGGGATGATCGCCCCCGACATGGCGACGATGCTGGTCTATCTCTTCACCGACGCGGCCATCGCGCCGCCGCTGTTGCAGCGGATGCTGTCGGGGCAGATGGACGAGACGTTCAACGCCATCACCGTGGACAGCGACACCTCGACCTCGGACGCGCTGATCCTGGCCGCGACCGGGCGTTCGCCGGCGGCGCCGATCGGCGACCTGCGCTCGAAGGTGGCGCGGGAGTTCGTGGCGGCGCTCAGGGGCGTGATGCTCGACCTCGCGCAGCAGGTGGTGCGCGACGGCGAGGGGGCGACGAAGTTCGTCGAGGTGCAGGTGACCGGGGCGGCCTCGGTCGCGGACGCGCACAAGGTGGCGATGGCGATCGCCAACAGCCCGCTGGTCAAGACCGCCATCGCCGGCGAGGACGCCAACTGGGGCCGGGTCGTGGCCGCGGTCGGCAAGTCGGGCGCTGCAGCCGACCGCGACCGCCTGTCGATCCGCTTCGGCGACATGGTGCTGGCCGAGAACGGCTGGCGGGCGCCGACCTATGACGAGGCGGCGGCGAGCGCCTATATGAAGGGCGACAGCCTCGTGATCGGCGTCGATCTGGGGCTGGGGCGCGGGGCGCGAACGGTCTGGACCTGCGACCTGACGCACCGCTACATCGACATCAACGCCGATTACCGATCCTGACGGAACGCGGCGCGGCGACCTAGACGCCGCGCCCGTCGCCGGCGTTCGGCCGGGTATTTGAATCAGAAAGAAGCCGATGAAACTGCTGCTGGTGTCGGCCGTGGCGCTGATCGACCCCGAGGGCCGGGTGCTTCTGGCCCAGCGGCCCGAGGGCAAGTCGCTTGCGGGCCTGTGGGAATTTCCGGGCGGCAAGGTGGACCCCGGCGAAACGCCCGAGGCGGCGCTCATCCGCGAGTTGCACGAAGAGCTGGGGATTGAGACGTGGCACTCGTGCCTCGCCCCCCTCACCTTCGCCAGCCACAGCTATCCCGACTTCCACCTGCTCATGCCGCTCTTCGCCTGTCGGCGCTGGCAGGGCGTGCCGCACCCGCGCGAGGGGCAGCAGCTCGCCTGGGTGCGGGCGGGCGATCTGGCCCGCTACCCGATGCCGCCCGCCGACCTGCCGCTGATTCCCGTTCTGCGCGAGTGGCTGTGACGGCCTCATCGGGTCGCCGTCCCCCCCGGGCAGTCTGCCGAGTTTTTATGCAAAAGAGCGGTTTAGGCGCCGTCGACTGTGACAAATCGGTGTCACCGGCGGACCAAGAGCTCCATCCTGCGCCGCCCGGTTACCTTTCATTAACCCTGCTTGCGTAACGTGGGGTTGTGAAGCGGCCGAGGCCGCAGATTCCTGGGGAGGAATGATCCATGATCCGCACCATCACCGTGGGCAGCTGCATATCCGTGCAGGGGATGTTCGAACGCGATCTCGGCAATGGCCGGATCGCCGTGCGGGTGGGCACCGAGACCTACGTGGGCAAGGCCGTCACCGGCTGAGCTGACGCAGGCACGGGCTGCGGGCGCGATGCCCCGGCCCCTTAAATGCAGGCGGCGCGCCCCCGAACCGGGACGCGCCGCCTTTTTTCTGCCATCGCGGCCGGGGGTCAGAGCTTCCGCTCGACCTCCTCGCGCTCGAAGATCTCGATGACGTCGCCCTTGCGGATGTCGTCGTAGTTCTCGAACGCCATGCCGCATTCCTGGCCCGACTGCACTTCCTTGACCTCGTCCTTGAAGCGCTTGAGCGTCTTGAGCGTGCCTTCGTGGATGACCACGTTGTCGCGCAGCAGGCGCACGCCCGCCGAACGGCGCGCCACGCCCTCGGTGACGAGGCAGCCCGCGACGTTGCCGACGCCGGTGACGCGGAACACCTCGCGGATTTCCGCGTAGCCGATGAAGTTCTCGCGCACCTCGGCCGACAGCAGGCCCGACGCGGCCGCTTTGATGTCATCCACGAGGTCGTAGATGATCGAGTAGTAGCGGATCTCGACACCCTTCTGGCTGGCCGAGTTCCGGGCCGGCGCGTTGGCGCGGACGTTGAAGCCGATCACCGGGGCGCCCGACGCTTCGGCCAGGCCGATGTCGGACTCGGTGATCGCCCCCACGCCCGAGTGCAGCACGCGCACGCGGACCTCGTCATTGCCGACCTTCTCGAGCGCCTGCACGATCGCCTCGGCCGAGCCCTGCACGTCGGCCTTGACCACCACCGGCAGCTCGGCGACCGACTCGTCGGCCTTGGCCTTGGCCATCAGCTCCTGCAGCGTGGTCGCGGCACCCGCGGCGGCGCGCTTGTCCTTGGCGGCCTGGATCCGGTAGTCGGCGATCTCGCGCGCCTGCGCTTCGGTCTCGACCACGTTCAGTACGTCGCCCGCTTCGGGCGTGCCGTTGAGACCCAGCACCTCGACCGGGACCGACGGGCCGGCCTCGGCCACCCGCTCACCCTTGTCGTCGATCAGCGCGCGGACCTTGCCCCACTGCTCGCCGACAACGAAGATGTCGCCCTGCTTCAGCGTACCGTGCTGGACGAGCACCGTGGCCACCGGCCCGCGGCCGACGTCCAGCTTGGCCTCGATCACGGCGCCCTGCGCGGCGCGGCCGGGGTTGGCCTTGAGTTCGAGGATCTCGGCCTGCAGCGCGATCGCCTCGAGCAGTTCGTCGAGCCCCTGCCCGGTGTGGGCCGAAACCTCGACGTCCTGCACCTCGCCCGACATCGCCTCGACGACGACCTCGTGCTGCAAGAGGTCGGTGCGGACCTTCTGCGGGTTGGCGGTCGGCTTGTCGATCTTGTTGATCGCCACGATCATCGGCACTTGCGCGGCCTTGGCGTGGTTGATGGCCTCGACCGTCTGCGGCATCACCGCATCGTCGGCCGCCACCACCAGCACCACGATGTCCGTGACGTTGGCGCCCCGCGCCCGCATCGAGGTGAACGCGGCGTGGCCGGGGGTGTCGAGGAAGGTCAGCACCGCCCCGCTGTCGGTCGTCACCTGATAGGCGCCGATGTGCTGGGTGATCCCGCCGGCCTCGCCCGAGACGACGTTGGCGTGGCGGATCTTGTCCAGCAGCGAGGTCTTGCCGTGGTCCACGTGGCCCATGATCGTGATGATCGGCGGGCGCGAGACCAGATCCTCTTCCTTGTCCTCGACGGTGTCGATGGCCTGTTCCACGTCGGCATCGGTGACGCGGACGGCGCGGTGGCCGAACTCCTCGATCACCAGCTCGGCGGTGTCGGCGTCGAGCGGCTGGTTCGCCGTGACCATCATGCCCATCTTCATGAGCGCCTTGACCACGTCGGCCGAGCGTTCCGCCATGCGGTTCGCCAGTTCGCTGACCAGGATCGTCTCGGGCAGCTGCACGTCGCGGACCTGCTTTTCGGCACGCATCGACTGGCCCATCGCCTTGGCGCGGGCCTTTTCCTGCTTGCGCTTCATCTGCGCGAGGCTGCGCTGGCGACCACCCTCGCCCGAGAGCGCCTGGGTCAGCGACAGCTTGCCCTCGCGGCGGGTGTCGCCACCCTTGCCCTTGTTGCGGTCGCGGTCGGCCTCGGCGCGCTCACGCTCGGTCGGGCGGCGCATCGGCGCCCCCTTGTCGGCGCGGGCGGCAGCAGCCTCGGCGGCGGCGCGGTCGGGGGCGGTGCTGCGCTCGGCAGGCTTCGCGGTGACCTCGGCCTTCTTCTGCGCGCGCAGTTCCGCCTCGCGCAGCTTGCGGGCGTCCTCTTCGGCCTTGGCCTTCAGCGCCTCTTCGCGCTCGCGCTCCTCGCGCTCCTTGGCCTCGATCTCGGCGCGACGGCGCTCGCGCTCTTCCTCGCGGGCCTTCTCGTCGGCCTCACGGGCGGCCTTCTCGTCGGCCTCGCGCGCCTTGGCGGCGGCGAGGGCCTTGAGGCGGCGCTCCATCTCGGCTTCGGAGATCCCGGCCGGACGCTTCGAGGGGTCGGAGGCGACGGCGGCAGGCGAGTTCGGACGCGGCGCCGGTGCCCCGGCCGCCGCGCCGGCGGCGCCGGGCTTGGGCACCACGACGCGCTTGCGCTTGGTCTCGACCACCACGTTGTGCGTGCGCCCGTGGCTGAAGCTCTGCTTCACCTGCCCCGGCCGACCCGCGCCGCCGCCCAGACCCAGGGGTTTCTTTCCGTCTCTATCGCTCATCCGCTTCCGCATCCTTCTGGGCAGTCGAACTGCCGCCTTGCCCGCGCAGACCATTCAGTCTGCTGGCGTCCCTGATTACCTTGTCGGTCAGGCCCCCCGGCGCGAGCGCGCTGTGTATGACATGATCGCGCCCGAAAGCCAAACCGATTTCCGATGCCGTGAGGCATCCGAACCAGCGGCCGCCGGGCGGCGTCCACAACTTGCCCTTGCCACGGTCCGACCCGTCGCTGGCCTGCAAAAGCACCTTGGCCTTGCCGTCGGCCAGCCAGCCCTTGACCTTCTCGAATCCCGCCACCGCGTCGCCGGCCTTGCGGGCCAGCGACACGAGGTCCACGACCCGCCGGGCGAGCCCGGCCTCGATCCCGTCCACGAGGTCGTCGTCCGCCTTCACATGGGCCTTGGCCCCGCGTGAGAAAACCCCCTTGGCGACGGCTTTTTCCAGCACCGCCCGATCGGCGGTGACCCAGAAGCCGCGACCGGGCAGCTTCTCGGACAGGTCCGGCACCACCATGCCGTCCGGCCCGGCGACGAACCGGATCAGCCCCGACTTGGGCTGCACCTCGCCCGTGACGAGGCAGCGCCGTTCCGACGCCGCCTCTCTGTCCTTTGCACGACCCCCGCGCGTCAAGGGCGGTCCGGGGCGTTACACCCCGGCCTCCTCGGTGTCGCCCTCGGCCTCGGCCGCGGGGTGAAGCTCGTCGGGATCGACCCAGCCCAGCATCACGCGGGCGGTCATCACCATGTCCTGCGCCTGCTCGAGGCTGATCCCGAACGGCTCGAGGATGCCGTCGTCCTTGACCCGCTGGCCGTTGTTGGTGGTCCAGCCGCCGGCCAGTTCCCAGTCGGCACAGGTGGCGAAATCCTCAAGCGTCTTGACGCCGTCCTTGGCCAGCGCCTCGACCATCTGCGCGGTCAGCCCGTCGAACTCGATCAGGCTGTCCTCGGCGCCCAGCTCGCGCGCGTTCTCAAGCGCCTTGCGGGCCGCGGCCTCGATGTGGTCGCGGGCGCGGGCCTGCAGCTCTTCCGCCGTGCCCTCGTCCACGCCGTCGATCGACAGCAGCTCGTCGAGATCGACATAGGCGACCTCTTCGAGGTTGGTGAAGCCCTCGGCGACCAGCAGCTGGGCGAAGAACTCGTCCAGGTCCAGCGTGTCCATGAAGAGCTGGGTGCGGGCGTTGAACTCGGCCTGACGGCGCTTCGATTCTTCCTCTTCGGTGAGGATGTCGATGTCCATGCCGGTCAGCTGGCTCGCCAGCCGCACGTTCTGGCCGCGCCGCCCGATGGCGAGCGACAGCTGTTCTTCGGGGACCACGACCTCGATCCGGGTCGCGTCCTCGTCGATCACCACCTTGGCGACCTCGGCCGGCTGCAGCGCGTTCACGAGGAACGTCGCCTGATCCTCGGACCACGGGATGATGTCGATCTTCTCGCCCTGCAGCTCGCCCACGACGGCCTGCACGCGGCTGCCGCGCATCCCCACGCAGGCGCCCACGGGGTCGATCGAGTTGTCGTACGAGATCACCGCGATCTTGGCGCGGCTGCCCGGGTCGCGGGCCACGGCCTTGATCTCGATAACGCCGTCATAGATCTCCGGCACTTCCATCTTGAACAGCTCGGCCATGAACTGCGGGTCGGTGCGCGACAGGAAGATCTGCGGGCCGCGGGCCTCGCGGCGCACGTCCTTGACATAGGCGCGGATGCGGTCGTTCAGGCGATAGCTCTCGCGGCCGATCTTCTCGTTGCGGCGCAGGATCGCCTCGCCGCGGCCCACGTCCACGATGATGTTGCCGTATTCCTCGCGCTTGACGATGCCGTTGATGATCGTCCCGGTGCGGTCCTTGAACTCTTCGTACTGGCGGTCGCGCTCGGCTTCGCGGACCTTCTGCAGGATCACCTGCTTGGCCGACTGGGCGGCGATCCGGCCCAGTTCGACCGGGGGCACGGTTTCCTGGAAGACGTCGCCGGGCTGCGGGCCGCCGTCGAACTCGGTCAGCCGCGCGTCCTCGCGGGTCCAGAAGTTGCCGGGGTTCTTCTGCGCCTCGAAATAGGGGCGGGCCTGCTCGGCGGTGAACTGGGCCTGATAGTTTTCCAGCTCTTCCTCGGGGACCACGGTGCGGACGCGGGTGAAGGTCGCGTTGCCGGTCTTGCGGTCGATGACCACCCGGATGTCCATCTCGGCCCCGTAGCGCGACTTGGCGGCGCGGGCGAGGCTGTCCTCCATCGCCTCGATCACCAGATCGGGGTCGATCATCTTCTCGCGCGCGACCGCCTCGGCGGTCTGCAAGAGCTCAAGCTGGTTGGCAGAGGTGATCGCCATCACTCACTCCTTGTCGGTGTCGTCGTCGGCATCCGCGTCGTCGGGATCGCCGGTGTAGGTTACGATTTCGTCAAATCCGTCGGTGTCGTCGGCGTCCGCATCGGCCCCGGCCCCGCGGCCGTCGCCGATCCCCGCCCCGGCCTCGGCGCCGGGCGGCAGGGTGCCGGCCTCTTTCCGCTCTTTCAGCATCAGGGCGATCAGCTCGTCGGTCAGCAGCAGCTTGGCGTCCGCCAGCAGGTCGAAGTTCAGCCCGACCGTCACCGTCTCGCCATGCTCGACGATGTTGAGCAGCACCTCGTCCCCGTCCACGCCCGCGAGCACGCCCTTGAAGCGCTTGCGCCCGTCGATGGGCTGGTTCGTCTCGAGCCGGGCGTCATAACCCTCGAACGTGGCGAAGTCCTTGAGCCGGGTCAGCGGCCGGTCGATGCCGGGCGACGACACCTCGAGGTGATAGGCGTCCTCGAGCGGGTCTTCCACGTCCAGCGTGGCGCTGACGGCGGTCGAGATCTCGGCGCAGTCATCGACGTTGATCCCGCCCTCGGGCCGGTCGGCCATGATCTGCAGCGTGGCGGTCTTGCCGCCCTGCAGGCGCAGGCGCACCAGCTCGAAGCCCATGCCCTCGATCACCGGCTGGATGATCTCGGCGAGGCGCCGGTCGATGGCGGTCTTGGCGATGAGGTCGGTCATGTCCGATCCTGAAAATGAAAAACGGGCCGTCTGGGCGGCCCGTGCAAACTCCCGGTGGGCAGGGTGTGGACGCCTGCGCCGCTGTGAGGGTGATATAGCGCCCCGACCCCGTCTGTGCAAGGGGCCGCAGCGGCGCCCCCCAAGGGGTGGGGACCGGGAGGCGTCACGCCCCCCGGTCAGCGCATCACGCGGGCCGGGGCGGTGTGGTCCCGGCGGGCGGCGGGGCGGCGGTGTCGCCGGCGCCGTTGGCGGCTTCCGCCTTGGACGCCGCGACCTCGGCCAGCGCCGCGTCGGCCTTGGCCTTGGCCTCGGCCTCGGCAGCACGCTCGGCGGCCTTTTCCTCTTCGCTCAGCGGCGGCAGGTCGTCGCCGGCGAGGAAGTTGCCGAACTTCTCGAGCCCCGGGATGTGGTCGGCGAGCACCCGCATCACCACGAGCATCGGCACCGCGACGACCATGCCGAGCACCGACCAGAGCCAGGCCCAGAGTGCCACGGTCAGGAACACCACGACGGTGTTGAGCTGCAACCGGCGCGAGACGAAGTAGGGCGTGACGAACTGGCCCTCGATCGCGGTGAGGCCGAAGTAGGTGCCGCCGATCAGCAGCGCCGTCCAGATGTCGTCGAACACCACCAGCGCCACGACGAAGGCACCGATATAGCCGAGCGCCGCGCCGATGTAGGGGATGTAGTTCAGCACCGCGGCGGCGATCCCCCACAAGAGCGGCGAGGGCATCCCCCACGCCCACATGGCGAGGCCCGAGACGACCCCCAGCCCGACGTTGATGATGGTGATCGCGCCGAGGTAGTTGCCGAGGCTCGATTCGATCTCGCGCAGCGCGTTATAAGCGGCGCGCTTTTCCTTGATGGTGTCGAAGCTCTGCACGATCCGCAGGTAGAGCAGGTCGCCCGACGCCAGCAGGAAGAACAGGAAGATCAGCGTGAAGAACAGCTGGCTGACGATGGCCGGACCCATGCTGACCAGCGTCGAGGTGAGCGAGGTCGTCTGCGAGGGCGCCGCGACCTCGACCCGCAGCTGGTTGGTGGCGGCAGGGGCATCGCCCGCGCCGGGCTGGGTGACGGTGGACGAGGCGGTGACCGAGCCGGCCTCGGTGGTCGTCTGCGGCTCGAGCCCGGCGGGCAGGGTCGTGGCGGGCGGCTGACCCACCGTCCGGCCCACTGGCGCGGTGTCGGGCGCGACCGGCGCCGCGCCCGGCTGGGCGGCGGGCGAGCCGGGCATCGGCATCGTCGCGGGCACCTCGGTCGTGGCGGTGGTGGTGGTCGTAGCCACCGCGCCCCCGTTCGGGTCAGCCTCGACGCTGGTCACCGTCGCGGTCGGCGCACCGCCGCCGGCGATGTCGCCCAGGCCCTCGGCCGCGCGCTCGATGCCGCGGAAGTTCTCGCGGAAGTCGGTGTATTTCTGCTTGAGCTGGCGGCTGATCGAGGGCGCATCATCGATGAGCTGCCCGGCGGGGCCGGAGACGAAGAACCCGAGCACCCCGATCGAGGCGACGATCCCCAGCACGATCAGGCCCGCGGTCGCCCCCGGCGGCACCCCGCGGCGGTCCATCCAGCGCCGGATCGGCACGAAGACGAAGAAGAGCAGCACCCCCAGCGCCACCGGCATGAGGAAGGCCCGCGCCGTCGCCAGCATCTGGAAGGCGAGGATGATGAAGATGCCGATGATCGCCCAGCGCGGCACCAGCGGCTTCGGCTTGTCGCCGCTGCCGTATGCGCTTGGGAACATCTGCCTGTTGTCGCCGCCGTATTTGTTCATTCCCTGTCCCCATGCCCCTCGTCGTCGAGGAAGTCCGTCACGCCCCAACCGCCCGCGCCGCACGGACCCGCGGCACAAGCGACTGGCAACA
Organism: Paracoccus sanguinis; assembly: GCF_012689545.1. Taxonomy (NCBI): domain Bacteria; kingdom Pseudomonadati; phylum Pseudomonadota; class Alphaproteobacteria; order Rhodobacterales; family Paracoccaceae; genus Paracoccus; species Paracoccus sanguinis. The sequence goes on along the minus strand of NZ_CP051542.1, from coordinate 2,162,746 downwards.
GCCGGTGGCATAATTGGTTCCCTGACGCACGACCCGTCAAGGCAACAAAGAGTCGTGTGCGGCCCTGCCCGTTTCGCATTGGCCCGAACGGCAGAAGGCCCCGCCGGGGGGCGGGGCCTTCAAGGGGTCTGACGGAGAGGCGGCAGCCGCCGCCCACCCGGATCAGATCGGACGGTCGCCCTTGGCGTCGATGACCCGCGTGGGCAGGCCCATCTCGCCCAGAAGCTCGAGGAACGGGCGGGCCGGCAGATCCTCGACGTTCACCATCCGCTTCACGTCCCAGACGCCGCAGGCGATCAGGATCGCAGCGGCGACCGGGGGCACGCCGGCGGTGTAGCTGATGCCCTGGCTGCCGACCTCATTATAGGCGTCCTTGTGGTCGGCGACGTTGTAGATGAAGACCTCGCCCTCGACCCCGTCGCGGGTGCCCTTGACCAGGTCGCCGATGCAGGTCTTGCCGGTGTAGTCGGCGGCAAGGCTCGCGGGGTCGGGCAGAACCGCCTTGACCACCTTGAGCGGCACCACCTCGAGCCCCTCGGCGGTCTTGACCGGCTGCTCGCTCAGCAGGCCGAGGTTCTTCAGCACCGTGAAGACGTTGATGTAATGCGCCCCGAAGCCCATCCAGAACCGCACGTCCGACTGCGGATAGCGGGCCGAGAGGCTGTGCACCTCGTCATGCCCGGCGAGATAGGCGGTCTGCTTGCCGACCACCGGCAAGTCCCACTCGCGCCCGATCTCGAACATCTCGTTCTCGCGCCACGCGCCGCCCTGCCAGGAATAGACAGTGCCGGTGAACTCGCGGAAGTTGATCTCGGGGTCGAAGTTGGTGGCGAACCAGCGGCCGTGGTTGCCGGCGTTGATGTCGACGATGTCGATCGAGGTGATCTCGTCGAAATACTCGTCCTCGGCCAGCCGCGCATAGGCGTTGACCACGCCGGGGTCGAACCCCGCGCCGAGGATCGCGGTGATCCCGGCGGCCTCGACGTCGCCGCGCATCGGCCATTCGTGGTTGCCGTACCACGGCGGCGTCTCGCAGATCTTGTCGGGGTCCTCATGGATGGCGGTGTCGATATAGGCCGCGCCCGCCGCGATGCAGCCCTTGAGGACGGTCTTGTTGATGAAGGCCGTGCCGACGTTGATCACGATCTTCGCCCCGGTCTCGCGGATCAGCGCCGCGACCTTGTCCGTGTCCATGGCGTCGAGCGCATGGGTGGTGATCGTCAGGCCGGCCGCGGTGCCCTTGTCCCGGATGCTGTCCACGATGGCGTCGGCCTTGGCCTGCGTCCGGTTCGCCATGTGGATCGCGCCGAACTCGGCCGCGTGCTGCGCGACCTTGTGGGCGGTGACCTGAGCCACGCCGCCGGCGCCGATGATGAGGACGTTGGGTTTCTCCACCGCAGCAGTCTCCTTTCGAATCAAGGCCTCAGGACAGCGAGTCCCGATAGTCGTCATAGCCGAAGCGCCGGACGGTGGTGATCGTTCCGTCGCGCTCGCGGATGCAGATCGCGGGCATGGCCACGCCGTTGAACCAGTTCTTCTTGACCATCGTGTAACCGGCGGCGTCCTCGACGCTGATCCGGTCGCCCACCTTGAGCGGCTGGGCAAAGCGCGCCTCGCCGAAGATGTCGCCCGCGAGGCAGGACTTGCCGGCAATCTGGTAGGGGTGGTCGCCCGCCTGCGGCAACTTGGCGTTCTCGCGGTAGATCAGCAGGTCGAGCATATGCGCCTCGATGCTGCTGTCCACGACCGCGACCTGCTTGCCGTTGTCGAGGATGTCGAGCACCGACACCTCAAGCGTCGTGGTGCCGGTGATGCTGGCCTCGCCCGGTTCCAGATAGACCTGCACCCCGAAGCGCTCGGCGAACGCCTTGAGCCGGTCGGCCAGCGCATCCAGCGGATAGCCCTCGCCGGTGAAGTGGATACCGCCGCCGAGGCTGACCCAGTCGAGCTTCTCGAGGAAGCTGCCGAACTCGGCCTCGATCCGGTCCAGTTGGCCCGCGAACAGGTCGAAGTCGCGGTTCTCGCAGTTGTAGTGGATCATCACGCCCGAGATGCGGCCCAAGGCCGCCTCGAGCCGCGCCATGTCCCATTCGCCCAGACGCGAGAACGGCCGCGCCGGGTCGGCGAGGTCGAAGCCCGAGGTCGAGAACCGCGGGTTCAGCCGCAGCCCGCAGGCGATGCCCTGGGTGCGGTCGTGGAACCGGTCGAGCTGGCCGAGGCTGTTGAAGATGATCTTGTCGGCATAGCCCACCGCCTCGTCGATCTCGTGATCGGCCCATGCGACGGAATAGGCGTGCGTCTCGCCCCCGAACTTCTCGCGCCCAAGCCGCAGCTCGTAGAGCGAGGACGAGGTGGTGCCATCCATCGACTGCGCCATCTGGTCGAACACCCCCCAGGTGGCGAAGCACTTGAGCGCCAGCAGCGTCTTCGCGCCCGAACGTTCGCGCAGCCGCACCATCTTCTCCATGTTCGCCGCGAGGCGGGCGCGGTCGATCAGGTAGAACGGGGTCTGCGGCTCGGTCATGTGCGGGGCCTCGGACGGCTGGGGAAGGGGCGTGGCGCGGGGGTTGGCGGGGCGCGCGGGGGAAAGGCGCGATATAGGGGGCGGGCAGCAGGCTGGCAAGGAACTGCAACGGTTGGGTGACGGCCGCCGGATGGCCCTCGGAACGGTCGGGGGGGACGCGCGTTCCGCTGTGCGCCGGACCAAACCGGCCAGAAACAGGGGAGACGTACCGATGGCCGACCGGCTGACCCGCGAGGACGTGGCCAAGGCCATGCGCGACATGGATCTGTGCTTCATGGCCACCCACGGCGAGGGTGGTGCGATCTCGAGCCGGGCCATGTCGAACAACGCCCAGGTCGACTGGGACGGGGACAACTGGTTCTTCTCGAACGGCGACACCCGCAAGGTCCGCGAGCTCGAGGCCGACCCGAACGTGACCCTGGACTTCCAGTCGAAGGACACGTGGATCTCGGTCCGCGGCCAGGCGCGGCTGCACCGCGACGACCGGGCGCTGTTCGAGGCGCACTGGACCAAGGACCTCGACCGCTGGTTCGAGCAGGGGATCGACACCCCGGGCCTCACGCTGATCGAGGTCGTGGCCGAGGTGGCCGAGGTCAACGGCCGCCCCGGCGAGGGCACGGTGGACCTGCGCGGCTAGGCCGGTCCCGGCGCGGGCCAGCGCGGCGGGCGCCTTACGGGGTGGAAGTCGCGCGGTTCCGCCGCCATCTTTCACCCCAGACATCTTCCGGAGACCGCCATGACCGCCCGCGTCGAAATCTACGCCACCCAGTCCTGCCCCTACTGCCACATGGCCCGCGGCCTTCTGGGCCGGAAGGGCGTCTCGTATGAGCTGATCGACGTGGGCCGCACCCCCGACCTGCGGGCCGAGATGACCCAGCGCGCCGGTGGGCGCCGCACGGTGCCGCAGATCTTCATCGACGGGGTCCATGTCGGCGGGTCGGACGACCTGCACGCGCTCGACCGGCAGGGCAAGCTCGACCCGATGCTGGGGCTGTGAGGCACCTGCGCGCCGGGCTGGTGCAGCTCTCGGTCGGGGACGACCCGGCCGCGAACCTGCCCGCGACGCTGGATTTCATCCGTCAGGCCGCCTCGGGCGGGGCGCAGCTCGTGCTGACGCCCGAGGTGACGAACCTGCTGACCCCCGACCGGGCAAGGCAGGCGCGGCTCTTGCACCACGAGGCCGACGACCCGACGCTCGCCGCCCTGTCGGCCGAGGCCGGGCGGCTGGGGGTGTGGCTGCTGGTCGGCTCGTTGTCGCTTCTGAGCGAGGAGCCCGACGAGCCGCGCTTCGCCAACCGCAGCCTGCTGATCGCCCCGGACGGCCGCATCGCCGCGCGCTACGACAAGATCCACATGTTCGACGTCACCGTCTCGGCGACCGAAAGCTACTGCGAAAGCGCCGCCTTCCGGCCCGGCGACCGGGCGGTGCTGGCGCCCGGCCCCATCGTCGGCGGCGCGACCGTCGGGATCGGGATGACGGTCTGCTATGACCTGCGCTTCCCGCATCTCTACCGGCGGCTGGCCCGCGCCGGGGCGCAGATCCTGACCGTGCCCGCCGCCTTCAACGACACCACCGGCGCCGCCCATTGGGAGGTGCTGCTGCGCGCCCGCGCCATCGAGACCGGCTGCTTCGTGCTCGCCCCCGCGCAATGCGGCACCCACCCCGCGCCCCATTCCCCCGACCGCCCCCCACGGCGCAGCCACGGCCATTCGCTCGCGGTGGCGCCCTGGGGCGAGGTGCTGGCCGACGGCGGCACCGCACCGGGGGTGACGCTGGTCGACCTCGACCTCGCGCGGGTGGACGATGCCCGCCGCCGGGTGCCGGCGTGGCGGCACGATCCGGTGATCTGGGGGCCATGAGCGACGACGCCGCCAATGCGCTGGCCGCGAGCCTCTTCGCCGAGCTGATGATCGGCGAGCAGCTCGCCAACCGGCTGGTGACCCGCAGCCTGCCGGGCGGGATGCAGCTGTCGCATTTCTCGGTCCTGAACCTGCTCGCCCATCTCGGCTGCGAGCGCAGCCCCGCCGAGCTGGCCGAGGCGTTCCACGTCCAGCGCAGCGCCATGACCAACACGCTGGCGCGGCTGGAATGGGCCGGTCACGTCCATATCCGCCCCGACTGGGACGACGCGCGCCGCAAGCTCGTCTCGATCAGCCCCGCCGGGCGGGCGGCGCGGGACGCGGCGCTGGCCGCGTTCCTGCCGCGGCTGGCCGAGGTCGTGCGCGACATCGGCCCGGCCGAGGTCCGCGCCGCGCTGCCGGTGCTGCGGCGGCTGCGCGAACGGCTCGAGGACGAGGCGTGAGGCGCGGCCTGACGGGTCTTCAAGCCTGAAAGAGCCGCCGGCGACGCGGCGCGTCAGTCGCGCACGCCGGCCATGAGGTAGTTCACCGACAGATCGCGCGGCGAGAGCGACCAGCCGAAGGTCACCGGGTTGAACACCATGCCCGCGCGGTCCACGACCTGCACCCCGGCGGCCGCGAACATCCCGGCGAGGTCGGCCGGCCGGATGAACCGCCGCCAGTCGTGGGTGCCGCGCGGCAGCCAGCGCATCACCCACTCGGCGCCGACGATCGCGGCAGCGAAACTCTGCGGCGTGCGGTTCAGCGTCGAGGCGACGAGCAGCCCGCCGGGCCGCAGAAGCCGCGCGCAGGTGGTGACGAAGGCCTGCGGATCGGCGACGTGCTCGACGATCTCGAGCGCCAGGACCACGTCGAAACGCTCGCCCGCCTCGAGCAGCGCCTCGGCGGTCGTGGCGCGGTAGTCGATCTTGAGCCCCGACTGCTCGGCGTGCAGCCGCGCGATGCGGATGTTGCCCTCGGCCGCGTCGGCGCCGGTGACGGTGGCCCCCAGCCGCGCCATCGGCTCGGACACCAGCCCGCCGCCGCAACCGATGTCAAGCAGCCGAAGCCCCTCGAACGGGCGCAGGCTGCGGGGGTCGCGGGCGAACTCGGCCGCGATCTGGCCGGCGATATAGTCGAGCCGCACCGGGTTCAGCATGTGCAGCGGCTTGAACTTGCCCTTCGGATCCCACCACTCGGCGGCCATCGCCTCGAACTTGGCGACCTCGGCCGCGTCGATGCTGGACTGGGGCGCGGATGTGGTCATGGCGGTCTCCTTGGTGGCCGTGGGGCGTGGCGACGGGGCGCCGGGCGGTGTATAGCTGGGACATGGACCGCTTGGCAGCGCAAAACACTGCGGCATCGCCGCACGGCCGGCTGTATCCGCCGATCGAGCCGTTCGACCGGCGGCGGCTGGATCGCGGCGACGGCCACGTGATCTATGTCGAGCAATGCGGCAACCCCGCGGGCATCCCGGTGATCGTGCTGCACGGCGGGCCGGGGGGCGGCTGCAGCCCGGTCATGCGCCGCTTCTTCGACCCCGCGCGCTGGCGGGTCGTGCTCTTCGACCAGCGCGGCTGCGGCCTTTCCACCCCGCAGGCCGAGGTCGCCGCCAACACCACCGCGCATCTCTTGGGCGACATCGACGCCATCGTGGCGGCGCTGGGGCTGGGACCGGCGGTGCTGTTCGGCGGCAGCTGGGGCGCCACGCTGGCGCTCGCCTACGCCCAGGCGCGGCCCGCAGCGGTGCGGGGGCTGGTGCTGCGCGGGGTGTTCCTCGGCCGGCAGTCCGAGCTCGACTGGTTTTACCAGGGCGGGGCCGGACGGTTCTGGCCCGAACTCTGGGCGCGCTTCGCCGCCCCGATCCCGGCCGCCGAGCGGGGCGACATGATCGCCGCCTACCACCGGCGCCTCTTCTCGGGCGACCGCGAGGTCGAGACCCGCGCCGCCCTCGGCTGGACCGCGTGGGAGAATGCGCTCGCCGCGATGGACAACCCCTGCCCCGGCGTGCCGCCCCCGGCCTACGCCCGCGCCTTCGCCCGGCTCGAGTGCCACTACTTCGCCAACCGCTGCTTCCTCGATGAGGGCCAGTTGCTGCGCGACCGCCACCGCATCGCGCATCTGCCCGCGGTGATCGTGCAGGGGCGCTATGACATGGTCTGCCCCCCGCAGAGCGCGTGGGAGCTTGCCTGCGGGTGGGACGCGGCCGAGCTGCGGCTGGTCCCGGCCTCGGGCCATGCGCTGACCGAGCCGCGGATCGCGGCCGAGCTGGTGCGGGCGACGGACGAACTCGCCGCCCTCTAGTCGAGCAGCCCCGCCACGTGGTCGCCGATGGCGATCGAGGCGGTGAGGCCGGGGCTTTCGATCCCGTAGAGGGTGACGAGCCCCGCGATCCCGTGCGCGGCGGGGCCGTCGATGCGGAAATCGGCGGCAGGCTCGCCCTCGCCGGACAGCTTGGGGCGGATGCCGCAATAGGTCGGCGCAAGTGCGCCCGCGGGCAGGCCCGGCCAGTAGCGGCGGATCTCGGCCTCGAAGTGCGCGCGGCGGGTGGGGTTCACGCGGTAATCCACGGTGTCGATCCACTCGACGTCCGGGCCGAAGCGCATCGCCCCGCCGAGATCGAGCGTCAGGTGCACCCCCAGCCCGCCCGGCTCGGGCACCGGGTAGATCAGCCGCCGGAACGCCGCGCGGCCGGGCACGGCGTAATAGCTGCCGCGGGCGAAGCGCGTCTCGGGCACGTCCGTCAGCCCGTCGATGCGGGCGGCGACGTCCGAGGCCCAGAGCCCGGCGGCGTTCACCACCCGGTCGGCGGCCAGCGCAAAGGGCCCGTCGGCGGTGTCGGTGTGGACGACGAAGCCCGCCGGCCCCGTCTCGACCCGCGTGACCCGCGTGCCCAGCGCCAGCAGCGCGCCCGCCGCCTCTGCGTCATGCCGCAGCGCCGTCATCAGCGCGTGGCTGTCCACGATCCCCGTCTCGGGCGAGAGCAGCGCGCCGGTGCAGGCGAGCGCCGGCTCCATCCCCTGCGCCTCGGCGGCGGTGAGCGGCGTCAGCGCGACGCCATTGGCTGCCGCCCGCGCGCGGATCGCCGCGAGCACCTCGGCCTGCGTGGCGTCGGTCGCCACGATCAGCTTGCCGCAGCGGTCGTGGGGGATGCCGCGCGCGGCGGCGTAGTCGTAGAGCGCCGCCCGCCCCGCGACGCAGAGCCGCGCCTTGAGGCTGCCCTCGGGGTAGTAGATCCCGGCGTGGATGACCTCGGAGTTGCGCGAGCTGGTGTGGGTGCCGATCGCGTCCTCGGCCTCGAGCAGCGCGACCTCGACCCCGCGCAGCGCCAGCGCCCGGGCGATGGCAAGGCCCCCGACGCCCGCGCCGATCACGATGCAGCCGACCCGGTCCATGTCGTCCCCCCGACAGAGAAACGGCCCGCCCGAAGGGCAGGCCGCTCAACGTTTCGCGCGATCCGCGGCTCAGCGCGGTGCGATCATCATCACCATCTGCCGGCCCTCGAGCTTCGGCATCGATTCGACCTTGCCCGCCTCGCCCACGTCGTCGCGGACGCGGTTCAGAAGCTCGATCCCGAGCTGCTGGTGGGCCATCTCGCGGCCGCGGAAGCGGAGCGTGATCTTGACCTTGTCGCCCTCTTCCAGAAACTTCATCACCGAACGCATCTTGACGTCGTAATCATGGGTATCGGTCCCGGGACGGAACTTGATCTCCTTGATCTCGATGATCTTCTGCTTCTTGCGGGCCTCGGCCTCACGCTTCTGCTGTTCGTACTTGAACTTGCCCAGGTCCATGATCTTGCAGACCGGCGGCACGGCGTTGGGCGAGATCTCGACGAGGTCGAGCCCGGCTTCCTCGGCCATGGCGATCCCGCGGGCGGGCGTCACCACGCCCACATTCTCGCCATCGGCGCCGATCAGGCGGATCTCGGGGACGCGGATGCGGTCGTTGGTGCGGGGGCCGGTGTCGCGGGTGGGCGGTGCGTTGTGCGGGCGGCGAGCTATGGGCGTAGTCCTTCGATCGTTGGAAATCCTGGGGCGGAGATAATCAACCGCAGGCCGGGTTTCAACAGCGATCATGGGCGCCGCGGGGGTCGTGGGGCGGCTTTTCGCGGCGCGCCGGCTGTGCGAGAAGCGGCCAGCCGCTAGCCGCGCCCGCCGGGGGCCGCGGACCGGCCTGACGAATGAGGGTGAGATGGCGCGTCTGGGGACCGTGATTCTGGTGATCGTGCTGCTCTTGGGCGGCGTGTGGCTGTGGCAGTCGCGCGAGACGCTGATGCCCGGCACCGCGCCCGTGACCCCGGCGCCCGCCCCCGCGCCCGTGACCCCGGCGCCGACCACGGCCCCCTCTGCCGCGCCCGCCCCGGCCGCCCCGGCCGAGCCGGCCGAGCCGGCCGAGCCGGCCGAGCCGGCCCCCGCGGCGGCCGCCGACGCGGCGGGCGATGCGGCCGACGCCGCCGCGGATGCCGCCGCCCTCGCCGCCGATGCGGCCGCCGAGGCGACCCGCACGGTGGACGGCGCGGCCCCGGCACCCGCCTCGGACGCCGCAGCCGAGGCGCAGGCCGCCGCCGAAGCCGCGATCCGCGCCGCCGACAGCGCGGCCGATGCCGCCGCCCATGCCGCGGCCGGCGCCGCCTCGGGCGACGGCGCGACGGCGGCCACCGCCGCTACCGCCGCGGGCGAGGCCGCCCGCGATGCCGCCCAGGCCGGGCGCGAGGCCGCCAGCGGCGCCCGCTCGGCGGCCGAGATCGACCGGCTGCTGACCGTCGAGGGCTTCGACCTCGACGCCGTGCTGGGGCTGATCGAGACGAGCAATCTGGACGCGGCGCAGAAGACCTCGCTGTCCACGGTCGTGCGCTCGGCCGCGCGCAGCCCGTCGATGCTGGGCGGCGCGCTCGAGCAGGTCCGGGCGGTCCTGCGGTGAGCGATCCGGCGCGGCCCCCCGGGGCGCAGGCCGCCTCAGTGCCCGCGGCGCCGCGCAGCCACCCGCCGCTCGAGGCGTTCCTGTCCGCGCCGGGCGCGCACCTCGCCCGCGGCCCCATCGCCATCCTGCTGATCGAGGACGAGGCCGAGGTCGCCGCCACCCTCGCCCACCACCTGCGGCTCGGGTTCCGCAAGATCCTCGCGCTGTCGCCCGAGCCGCTGGCGGCGGGGCAGTTGCCGCCCGACGACAAGGGCCGGATCGTCAACCTGCGCTTCGACGCGCGCCGGCCCGGCGCCCATGTGCGGGGCGTCAACGCCGTGATCGAGCGCGCCCCGGCGGGGACGTGGATCTATTACGGCTACAACGCCGAGTTCCTGTTCTTTCCCTTCTGCGAGACCCGCACCATCGGCGAGATGCTGACCTTCCACGCCGAGGAACGGCGGCGGGCGATGCTGACCTATGTGGTTGATCTCTACGCCCCCGACCTGAGCCGCAGCCCGGACGCGGTCAGCATGGCCGAGGCGATGTTCGACCGCTCGGGCTACTACGCGCTCGGCCGCCCCGACCGGCAGGGCGGCTGGAAAGAGCGGCAGCTGGACTTCTTCGGTGGCCTGCGCTGGCGCTTCGAGGAACATCTGCCCGCCGACCGCCGCCGCATCGACCGGATCGCGCTGTTCAGGACCGAGCCGGGGCTGCGGCTTCTGCCCGACCACCGGCTGTCGGTCGAAGAGATGAACACCTTCGCCTGCCCGTGGCACAACAACCTGACCGCGGCGGTCGCCTCGTTCCGGGTCGCCAAGGCGCTGGCCCGCAACCCCGGCTCGCGCGACGAGATCACGAGCTTCGCCTGGCGGGGCTCGCACCCGTTCCGCTGGAACTCGCAGCAGCTGATGGAGCTGGGGCTGATGGAGCCGGGCCAGTGGTTCTAGGCCCGGCCCGGCGTCAGCCCCTTACTCGGTCGCCGCGCCGCCACCCTTGGCATCGCGCGCCTTGATCTCGGCGGCGAGATAGTCGGCGATGGGCTTGAACGGGCCGAACTTGTGTTGTTCGGCCGGGAAATCGCCCGCGAAGGGCGGGAACGGCATATCGGGCGACTTGCGCAGCAGGTCGGGGAAGTCCTTGTCCATCCCCTCCTTGTGGCCGCGGTCCATCGACGAGAGATAGGCCGCGACGTCGTAGGCCTGATCTTCGGTCAGCTGCCGCGCGGTGTGGTCGGCGCCCTGCGGCATGTTGTTCAGGATGAAGCGATACGCCGTCAGCACCCGGTACATCCCGGCCCCGTCGTTGTAGCTGTCCGTGCCTGCGACCGGCGGGAAGACATAGCCCTGGGCATCCCCTGCCTCGCCCATCCGCTGGCCGGTGCCGTCCTCGGCGTGGCAGACGACGCAATGCTCGGCAAAGACGGTCTTGCCCGCGGCCGGGTCGGCGGCGCGGTTCGGCGCGGCCACCCGCTCGACCCCGGCGCCCTTCAGCGTGGCGCCGACCGGGATGCCGCGGGACAGGAAGTGGATGTAGGCCGCGAAGCCCCGCATCTCGGCGCTGTCGAGCGGCAGCGCCTTGCCGGCCATCGACCGCTCCATGCAGCCGTTCACGCGGTCCTCGACCGTCTGCAGCGCGTTCTCGCGGGCGCGGTACTGCGGGAACACCGCCGTCACGCCGGTCCACGGCATGGCATAGGGCTTGGTCGCGTTCTCCTGGTGGCAGCTCGTGCAGGCGAGGTTGTTGCCCGAGTAGCGCATGGCGGGGTCGGCGACCTCGGGGCCGATCACGGCCGGGGTCTCGGTCGCCAGCTTGAAGCCGTAGCGGACCATCTGCCCGTAGTCGTCGTCGGGCAGCGCGTCGATGTCGCCCACCGCCCACGAGGTCAGGTCGATCTCAGCGGGGGCGGCCGCGGGGGTAGCGGCAGGCGCCGGCGCGACCTGCGCCGAGGCGAGCATCGTCGTCATCAGCAGGATGGCGGGGGCGGAGAGCAGGCCAAGCCGATCGAGGCGCATGGTCCGGGGTCCTTTCCGTTGCTGTTCGCCGGCCGCGAGGGCTGGCCCAACAGCTACGCCCGGCCCGGGGCCCGGGTTCCGGGCGACTGCGGCGGAAAGGCGCGGCGGGTGGCCTGCGGGCCACGCCCCCGTCGGGGTGCTGCCGGGCCGGTGGGAGAGACCGACCCGGCTGATGCTCAGATGACGCCCAGCGCCCGCATCGCCTCGGCCACCTTGACGAAGCCCGCGATGTTGGCGCCCAGCACATAGTCGCCCGGCGCGCCGTATTCCTCGGCAGTCTCGGCGCAGACATCGTGGATGTTGGTCATGATGTCCTCGAGCCGGTCCACCGTCTGCTCGAACGTCCAGCTGTCGCGCGAGGCGTTCTGCTGCATCTCGAGCGCCGAGGTGGCGACGCCGCCTGCGTTCGCGGCCTTGCCGGGGGCATAGAGGATGCCCGCCCGCTGCAGCGCCGAGATCGCCTCGGGCGTGCAGGGCATGTTGGCGCCCTCGGCCACGACCTTGACGCCGTTCTTGATCAGCGTGGCGGCCTGCTTGCCGTTCAGCTCGTTCTGCGTCGCGCAGGGCAGCGCGATCTGGCACGGCACGTCCCAGATGGCGCCCTTGCCGGCCTCGACGAAATACGTCCCGGTGCCCTTGATGCGGTGATACTCGGAGATCCGGCCGCGGCGCTTTTCCTTGATCTCGCGCACCAGATCGAGGTCGAGCCCGCCCTCGTCCACCACGTAGCCGCCCGAATCCGAACAGGCGACGACCTTGGCGCCGAACTCCTGCAGCTTCTCGATGGCGAAGGTGGCGACATTGCCCGAGCCCGAAACGACCGCGGTGCGCCCCTCGAGCCCCTCGCCCTGCGCCTCGAGCATCGAGCGGACGAAGAACACCGTGCCGTAGCCCGTGGCCTCGGGCCGGGCGCGGCTGCCGCCGTAGCTCAGGCCCTTGCCGGTCAGCACGCCGGCCTCATAGCGGTTGGTCAGGCGCTTGTACTGGCCGAACATATAGCCGATCTCGCGCCCGCCCACGCCGATGTCGCCCGCCGGCACGTCGGTGTATTCGCCCAAGTGGCGGTAGAGCTCGGTCATGAACGACTGGCAGAAGCGCATCACCTCGCCGTCCGAGCGGCCCTTGGGGTCGAAGTCCGACCCGCCCTTGCCGCCGCCGATCGGCATCGTGGTCAGCGCGTTCTTGAAGGTCTGCTCGAAGCCCAGGAACTTGATGATCCCCACGTTGACCGAGGGGTGGAAGCGGATACCGCCCTTGTAGGGGCCGAGCGCCGAGTTGAACTGGACCCGGAAGCCGCGGTTGATCCGCACCCGGTTCTGGTCGTCCACCCACGGCACCCGGAAGATGATCTGCCGCTCGGGCTCGCAGATGCGCTCGATCAGCCCTTCCTCGAGGAACTGCGGGTGCTTGGCGACGACGCGGCCCAGGCTCTCCATCACCTCGATGACCGCCTGGTGGAACTCGGGCTCGCCCGCGTTGCGCTGCTTCACCGTCTCGAGGATGGTTTCGAGTTTCTCGTCGATCCGTGCCATCTGCCTGATTCCTCATCACCGTGCCGTTGTCCGGTTCATTTCGGAAACTGCCGGCCGTGGCAATGCGATGCCTTGGCGCGGGTCGGCGGGCCCGGCGCGCCCGCCCGCGTCCCGGCCGCGCGGGGTGGGCCGGACCTCGTGCCCTTGCGGCATTTGGCACCGGGATGCTAGAGCGAGAGCCAGCCTTTCCCGCCCTGGCCGGGCTTGGCGAGGCCAACGGACGCGGTGGGGGACCAAGATGGCGATGGAACGGACCAGCTTCGACAAGGACGCCCTCCTGGCCTGCGCCCGGGGCGAACTGTTCGGGCCGGGCAACGCGCAGCTGCCCGAACCGCCGATGCTGATGATGGACCGCATCACCGACATTTCCGAGGACGGCGGGCTGCACGGCAAGGGTCATGTCGTGGCCGAGTTCGACATCACCCCCGACCTGTGGTTCTTCGAATGCCACTTCCCCGGCAACCCGATCATGCCGGGGTGCCTCGGGCTCGACGGCCTGTGGCAGCTGACCGGCTTCAACCTCGGCTGGCGCGGCTGGCCGGGGCGCGGCTATGCGCTGGGGGTGGGCGAGGTCAAGCTGACCGGGATGGTCCGCCCGGACCGCAAGATGCTGACCTACAAGGTCGATTTCACCAAGGCCGTGCAGACCCGCCGGCTCACGATGGGCGTCGCCGACGGCATCGTCGAGGCCGATGGCGAGGTCATCTATCAGGTCAAGGACATGAAGGTCGCTCTCTCCGAGAGCTGACCCCGCACAAGGAAGGGGTGCCCATGCGCCGCGTCGTCATCACCGGGCTGGGGATCGTCTCGCCCATCGGGAACTCGGCCGCCGAGGTCGCGCAGTCGCTGAAGGACGGCCGCTCGGGCATCGTGGCGGCCCCCGAATACACCGAGCACGGGTTCCGCAGCCAGATCCACGGCAAGCCGCAGATCGTGCTCGAGGATCACATCGACAAGCGCGACCTGCGCTTCATGGGGCCGGGCGCGGCCTATAACTTCATCGCCATGGAACAGGCGATCAAGGACAGCGGGCTCGAGCCGGGCGACGTCTCGAACCCGCGCACCGGGCTGATCATGGGCTCGGGCGGGCCGTCCACCTCGAACTTCTTCCAGGCCCACCAGATCGTCATCGAGAAGGGCGCGCCGAAGCGCATGGGGCCGTTCATGGTCACCCGCTGCATGAGCAGCACGAACTCGGCCTGCCTTGCCACGCCGTTCGCCATCAAGGGCGTGAACTACTCGATCACCTCGGCCTGCTCGACCAGCGCGCATTGCATCGGCAACGGCGTCGAGCAGATCCAGATGGGCAAGCAGGACATCGTCTTCGCCGGTGGCGGCGAGGAACTGGACTGGACGCTCTCGTGCCTCTTCGACGCGATGGGGGCGATGTCGTCGAAGTACAACGACACGCCCGCGACCGCCTCGCGCCCCTTCGACGCGACCCGCGACGGGTTCGTGATCGCCGGGGGCGGCGGCGTCGTGGTGCTCGAGGAACTCGAGCACGCCCGCGCCCGCGGCGCCAAGATCTATGCCGAGGTCACCGGCTACGGCGCGACCTCGGACGGCTACGACATGGTCGCGCCCTCGGGCGAGGGCGGCGAGCGGTCGATGCGCACGGCGCTGGCCACCCTGCCCGAGGGGCGGCGGATCACCTATGTGAACGCCCACGGCACCTCGACCCCCGCCGGCGACGTCACCGAGATCAAGGCCCTGCGCCGGGTGTTCGGTGAGGGGAACGTGCCCAAGACCTCGTCCACCAAGTCGCTGACCGGCCACAGCCTCGGCGCCACCGGGGTGCACGAGGCGATCTATTCGCTGCTGATGATGGAGGGCGGCTTCATCGCCGCCAGCGCCAACATCACCCAGCTCGACCCCGAGATCCACGCGGACGAGATCGCGCTCGAGCGCATCGACGGGGTCGCCTTCGACTCGGTCCTCTCGAACAGCTTCGGCTTTGGCGGCACCAACGCCACGCTGGTCCTTTCGAAACTGCAGGACTGACAGGCATGACGGATTTGCTGAGCGGCAAGCGGGCGCTGGTGATGGGGGTCGCCAACGACCGCTCGATCGCCTGGGGGATCGCGCGGGCGCTGGCCGCCGAAGGGGCAGAGCTCGCCTTCACCTATCAGGGCGAGGCGTTCGGCAAGCGGGTCGAGCCGCTCGCGGCCAGCGTCGGGTCGGAGCTGCTGGTCGACGTGGACGTGACCGACGACGCCTCGCTTGACGCGGCCTTTGCCACGCTGGCCGAGCGCTGGGGGCGGATCGACATCCTCGTCCACGCCATCGCGTTCTCGAACAAGGACGAGCTGACCGGGCGCTTCGTCAACACCAGCCGCGCCAACTTCAAGCAGTCGCTCGACATCTCGTGCTATTCGCTGATCGAGGTCGCACGCCGGGCGCTGCCGCTGATGGGGCCGGGCAGCACCATCCTGACCCTGACCTATGGCGGGTCGAACCGGGTGACGCCGTTCTACAACGTGATGGGTGTGGCCAAGGCGGCGCTGGAATCGACCGTGCGCTACCTCGCCAACGACCTCGGCCCCGACGGCATCCGCGTCAACGCAATCTCGCCCGGGCCGATGAAGACGCTCGCCGGGGCGGCCATCGGCGGGGCCCGCAAGACCTATCGCCATACCGAGGCGAACGCGCCCTTGCGCGCCAACGCCACGCTCGAGGCGATCGGCGGGACGGCGGTGTGGCTCGCCTCGGACTGGGGCGCCTGCACGACGGGCGAGGTGGTGACGGTGGACGGCGGCTACCACGTCCTCGGGATGCCGCAGCCCGAGAACATCTGACCCGCCCTGCCGATTGCGCGGCAGCCGGAACCGCCCGATAGTCGGGTGAACCGGCGCGCCGGACGGGGGGGCACATCATGGCGATCCGAAGCATCCTGACCAGCTACACCGGCAACGGCGGGGGCGCGGCGGCGCTGCACATGGCGCTGCTGATGGTGGCCAAGTACGACGCCCGGCTGACCGCAGCCGTCTGGCAGGCGCCGAACCCGCTGCGCCGGCGCGCCGGCGCCTTCATGACGCGCGAGATCGACCGGGTGCTCGACGAGGCCGAGGCCGCCTATGTCGCCGAACGGCGCGCCGGCTTCGACGCCGCCGTGGCGGCGGCCGGGGTGGCGGAGCGGGCCGAGTTCGCCGTCCTCGACGCCCGCGGCGGCGGGCTGGCGCAGGCCGCCCGCGGGCATGACATCGTGGTGATGGGCGCCCCGATCGAGGGCGAGCCCGCCGCCGACTTCGCCGTGCGCCCCGACGTGGTCGCGCTGCGCTCGGGGCGGCCGGTGCTGATCGTCCCGCCGGGCTACGCCGAGCCCGCCATCCGCGAAACCGCCGTCGTCGCCTGGGACGGCAAGCGCGCCTCGGCCCGCGCCATGGGCGACGCCATGCACATCCTCGGCACCAAGGAGCGGGTGACCATCCTCGGCATCGGCCCCGACCTGCCGCCCGAGTTCGGGCAGGACGCGCTGCGGCTGCTGTCGCTGCACGGGATCGAGGCGGAGCTTGCCCTGCGCCCCGCCGGTGCGGGCGGGATCGGCGCGACGATCCTGCAGGCCTGCGACGACCTCGGGGCCGGGCTGCTGATCATGGGCGCCTATGAGCACAGCAAGTTCAGCGAGGACCTGCTGGGCGGGACGACGAAGGACATCCTCGCCCGCGCGCCGCTGCCGGTGCTGATGGCACACTGAGAGGCGCCGGACCGGGGCTCAGTCCTCGTCGGCCCGGAACAGCGCCAGCCCCCGGAACAGGAACGGCGCGACCAGCGCGATCGTCGCCAGCGCGATCATCACCACCGAACCGGGGTGCTGGAAGAACACCATCGGGTCGCCCTGGCTCATCTGCAGCGCGCGGCGGAACTGGCTGTCGGCCATCGGCCCGAGGATCAGGCCGACGATCACCGGCGCCACCGGATAGTCGTAGCGCCGCATCAGGAACCCCAGCACCCCGAACGCGCCGAGCAGCAGCAGCTCGACCACCGACGGGTTCGCGGCGATCGTCCCCATCGTGGCGAACACCGCGATCCCGGCATAGAGCCACGGCATCGGGATCTTGAGCAGCTGCACCCACAGCCCGACCAGCGGCAAGTTCAGGACCAGCAGCATCACGTTGGCGATGAAGAGCGAGGCGATCAGCGTCCAGACCAGTTGCGCGTGGGTGGCAAAGAGCAGCGGCCCGGGCTGGATGTTGTACTGCTGGAACCCCGCCAGCATCACCGCCGCCGTGGCCGAGGTCGGCAGCCCCAGCGTCAGCAGCGGCACGAGCGAGCCGGCGGCGCTGGCGTTGTTGGCGGCCTCGGGCCCGGCGACGCCCTCGATCGCGCCGTGGCCGAACTCTTCGGGGTGCTTCGAGAGCTTGCGCTCGGTGGTGTAGCTGAGGAATGTCGGGATCTCGGCCCCCCCCGCCGGCAGCGCCCCGATGGGGAAGCCGAAGGCCGCGCCGCGCAGCCACGGCCGCCACGAACGCGCCCAGTCGGCCCGCGTCATCCAGATCGACCCCTTGATCGGGATCGGGCGCTCGGGCGCGCGGGCGTGGCGCGAGGCGACGAACAGCGCCTCGCCGATGGCGAACAGGCCGACCGCCAGGGTGGTGACCTCGATCCCGTCGAAGAGGTTCGGCACCCCGAAGGCGAGCCGGGTCTGCCCGGTCAGCTGGTCGATCCCGATCAGCCCCAGCCACAGCCCGATGGCGAGGCTCGTCAGCCCCCGCAGCGGCGAGTTGCCGAAGGTCGCCGAGACGGTGACGAAGGCGATCAGCATCAGCCCGAAATAGTCCCACGGCCCGAACTTGACCGCGACCTTGACGAGGATCGGGGCGAGGAACGCCAGCCCCAGCGTGGCGATCAGCGCCGCCACGAACGACCCGATGGCCGCGGTCGCCAGCGCCGGCCCGCCCCGCCCCCGCCGGGCCATCTGGTTCCCCTCGAGCGCGGTGACGACCGAGGCAGCCTCGCCCGGGGTGTTAAGCAGGATGGCGGTGGTCGAGCCGCCGTACATCCCGCCGTAATAGATCCCCGCGAACATGATCAGCGAACCGCCGGGGTCGAGCTTGAACGTCACCGGCAACAAGAGCGCGACCGTCAGCGCCGGCCCGATCCCGGGCAGGACGCCGACCGCGGTTCCCAGCAGCACGCCGATGGCCGCAAAGGCGAGGTTCATCGGCGCGATGGCCGATGCGAACCCGTTCATCAGCTGGATCAGCGCGTCCATGGCGTCCCTTTCTCAGAACAGCCGTTCGAGCGGCCCGGCCGGCAGCGCCAGCCGCAGTAGCTTGTTGAAGAGCAGGAAGATCAGCGTGGCGAGCACCGCGCCGATCAGCAGGTCGGCGATCAGCGCCCGCCGGCCAAAGGCCCGCGCGGTCAGCGCAAAGAGCAGCGTCGAGCCGAGGATGAAGCCGAGCCCGGCCCAGATCGAGCCGATCAGCCCGGTGAGCGCGAGCAGGATCCAGGCGACGGCGCCCCAGTCGGCCTCCTCCGCCTCGATCCCCGGACGCATCGCCGCGAGCAGGTGCCCGGCGCCGAGGACGAGCAGCACCAGCGCGACGAAATAGGACGCCGCATCGGCGCCGACCCCGTAGTTCGCCGCCATCGTCATCCCGCGCGCGTCGAACCACGTCAGCGTGGCCAGCGCGATCAGCCCGACCCCGATCAGCGCCGTCGGACGGTGCAGCCCGGTCTGCTGGCGAAGTCCCATTCCGCGATCCTTTCCCCGCCGCGCGTCGACCCTACGCGACCTGCCGTGGCGGCAGGCGGGTCAGCCCCGCCCGCGCCGTGCTCTCGCGCCGCCCTATTGGGCGAGGCCGATGGCCTTGAGCACCTCGGTGATGCGGGTGTTCTCGGCCTCGACGAAGGCCTTGAACTCGTCCGGCCCCTGATAGGCGTCGGTCCATCCGCGAGCCTTGAGCACCTCGGCCCACTCGGGCGACTTGACGGTCTTTTCCACCGCCGCCGAGAGCGCCTGCCGGTCGGCATCGGCGAGGTCGGGGCCGGCGAAGACGCCGCGCCAGTTCTCCATCTCGACATCGACGCCCTGCGCCTTGAGCGGCTGGGCCGCGATCCCCTCGACCGGTTCGGGGTACGAGATGGCGAGCGCCCTGAGGTCGCCCGACTCGATCTGGCCCTGGAACTCGCCGTAGCCCGAGATCCCCGCCGTGACCTGCCCGCCGAGCAGCGCGGCCAGCGCCTCGCCGCCGCCCGAATAGGCGACGTAGTTGACCTTGGCCGGGTCGCCGCCCGCCGCCTGGGTGATCAGCCCGGCGAGGATGTGGTCCGCCCCGCCCGCCGAGCCACCGGCCCAGACGGTGCCGCCGACGTCCGACTTGATCTTGGCGGTCAGGTCGGCGAGCGACTGGATCGGGCTGTCCTTCGGCACCACGACCACCATGGGGTCCGAGGTCAGCCGCGCGATCGGCGTCACGTTGGTCAGGTTCACCGGCGACTTGTTGGTGATGATGGCCCCCACCATCACCAGCCCGCCGACGAGCAGCTGGTCGGCCGCGCCCTTGGCGGACTGGCTGAACTGCGCCAGCCCGACCGTGCCGCCGGCGCCGGGGACGTTCACGACCTGCACGTTCTTCGCGGTGCCGGTCTTCATCATCGTCTCTTGCAGGTTGCGGGCCAGCGAATCCCAGCCGCCGCCCGCGCCCGCCGGCGCGGTGATGGTCAGGTCGCCCAGCTCTTGCGCGGTCGCCGGCAGCGACGCGCCCAGCACGGCGGCGGCGACCACGCAGGCGGCGATGAGCCTGCGGTTGATGAACGACATGGGTTCCTCCCTCCCCTGAGTCTGCGGTTCGGGTCAGCTCGTTGGACGCGCGGCGGAACTGCAACAAATGCTTTGCCGGCCCCTTCGGGCGGCGCTTGCGGCCGCGGCGCGGATTGCCGAGAGTTGCCGCGCGGGCCGCGGGCCGCGACCGGGGGGCTTCGCGCCCCCGGACCCCCGCGGGGTATCGGGACCAGACAGAGGGGCGGGGCGATGGGTGTCGAGTTCATGACGGCGAAGGACGGGGCGCGGCTCGCCTATCGGGACGAGGGCGAGGGGCTGCCGGTCCTGTGCCTCGCCGGGCTGACCCGCAGCATGGACGATTTCGACTATCTGGCGCCGGCGCTCGCCGATTGCCGGATGATCCGCATGGACTACCGCGGCCGCGGCCAGTCCGACTGGACCGGCGCCGCGACCTACACCGTCCCGCAGGAGGGCGCGGACGCGCTCGCGCTGCTCGACCACCTCGGGATCGCGCAGGCGGCGGTGTTCGGCACCTCGCGCGGCGGGCTGATCGCGATGTATCTCGCGGCGGTGGCGAAGGACCGGCTGCTCGGCGTGTGCCTGAACGACGTCGGCCCGCAGCTCAGGGTCGAGGGGCTCGAGGCGATCACGGCTTATGTCGGCCGCCGCCCCAACGCCCGCACGCTGGCCGATGTGGTCGCACGGCTGCCGGAGACGCTGAAGGGCTTTGGCCCGGTGCCCAAGGGCCGCTGGGCCGAGGAGGCCGCGCGGCTCTATCGCCAGACCGACGACGGGGTGGCGCTGACCTATGACCCGGCCCTGCGCGAAAGCTTCCTTGCGGCGATGAAGGACCCCACGGCGACCGCCTGGCCCCTCTTCGACGCGATGGAGGGGCTGCCGCTGGCGCTGATCCACGGCGCGGGGTCGGACCTTCTGGGCGAGGATGCGGTGGCCGAGATGCGCCGCCGCCGGCCGGACATGATCTACGGGAAGGTGCCGGGGCGGGGGCATATCCCGTGGCTGGACGAGCCGGAGGCGGTGGCGGTGGTCAGGGCGTGGGTGGAGGGGGTGGAGGCTCGCACATGAGGCCGGTCTGCGAAGCAAGCGAGGCTGTGCTGCAAAGGCGAATTAAAACCTCACTTACGTGCTCCGAAAGCCAAGATTTGCCTCCGCCACTAACTCAATTTTGGATCTATTCCAATCAATTCTCGCCGGGCTACCCATTGCGTATGCTCCCGCGAAAACGCCAGCTCCGCCTCATTGACGAACTTACTCAGCTCGCTATCGCAGGTGATAAATTCTGCAGCACTGTCGATTATACCGATTTCATGGGCCGTCAACCCATAGGAAACTGCTAATTCGGCGTGCCGCCTGATTTGCATCCAGCCAATCAATGAGGTCGCCGCAACCAGCCCGGGATCGAATGAAAGCGCGGCGATCGGCGAAATTCCCAGCTCATTTGAGAAAAGACTGATGGATGCGGCAATGTACACGATCACCGTGGCGGAGACGTAGAAGAAATATGCGCGCTTATTATATTTGGCTTTTCTCCGGTACCAAGCGCGCTGTTCCGAAATTCGATTACTCCGATAGTGACTAAGACGCGTAGCGCAATCTGAACGTCGCAGCTTCATCATCTCATTTGTAACCTGCTCCTCATCCACATTAGCGGAGAGCATGGAGGACGATGCGCGATTTATTTCTAGTATTCTCCCGAGGTAAGCTTGTAAGTCCCGAACCGCGTCCATCTCGGCTCGGTCATCAAACGGCTCCGCGGCCATCGAGAACCTCCATGCCGACGTCTTTATTGATTCTGCCAGCGCCCGATATCGATACCAGTCCTGTTCAGCCTTTCCGATCATCTTAAGAACTAAGATTCCTGCCAGCACCATTAAAATAAGCAAAATAAAAACTTTCCCCAACAATAGGTGCCGCCACCCCGCGCTGAGTGCGGCCACTATCACCAGAAGAATATACTCCGATCGAAGCGCTGCAAAAAATCTTCCTTGCGATTTTGCAGATCCATCGCTTGCCGAATAGTACAACGCTGGGTACTTCATGCGATCACAATAAGCTCTAGCCACTAATCTGCCGAATGCCGGCAACTATGCTGTCGGAATTCCAGTTAACTACAAGGTCCGATTTTTCAGAGACAGCGCGCGGCATCACCCGCGCTGACCTCGGACGAACACCCAAAATCGGCTTGCCGATCTCATACGCGAAGTCCAATTCGAACTGAATCCAGTCACTATAGGCGGTCCACATCCCGCCTATAATGATGACGCACTGAGCGGGTCGTATTTGTCTCCGCAACTGCTCGGCTAACTGCGCGTCAGTAGGGAAAGCGAACGCCTTTGTTTCCGGCACAGAGCAATTCTTCCAAGAGAAGTACCCACGATTATTGAGCAAATTCACCATGGCGCAGTAACGCTCAGAGTACCGCCAGGAGTGGCTTATAAATAGAGACTTAGGTCATGTTGACAAATGGCGGAGCCAGAGGCGGATCGACGTGATGTCGATGAAGCCCAGGAAGCTTTCGGCGGTCTTGTCGTAGCGGGTGGCGACGCGACGGGCATTCTTGAGCTTGTTGAAGCACCGCTCAACGAGATTGCGCAGGCGGTAGAGCCTGCGGTCAACGGCGACCCGTAGCTTCCGGGTTTTGCGCATGGGGATGACCGGCACCACGTCGCGCACCTCCATGGTCTTGCGGATGTTGTCGGAGTCGTAGCCGCGGTCTGCGAGCAGAACGCTTGGCTCGGGCAGGTTGTCAGCCATGACCAGATCGAAGCCGAGGTAGTCCGATGTCTGCCCGGCCGTGATCTCGGTTCTCATGGGCAGGCCTGCCGCATTGACCCGCAGATGGATCTTGGTCGTGAAGCCACCTCGCGAGCGGCCGAAACCTTGGCGCGGAGTCCCCCTTTTGCGCCCGCTGCCTGATGATGAGCGCGAACCACGGTGCTGTCGATCATCTGCAGCGCATCCGGCACGATCCGGCTCTCGTTCAGCGCCTCCAGGATCTGTTCCCACAGCCCCGCCAACGTCCAGCGCCGGAACTGCCGATAGACAGACGACCATTTGCCGAACTCTTCCGGCAGGTCGCGCCAGGGCGACCCCGTTCGGGCGATCCAGAAAATCCCATCCAGAACAAGCCGATGGTTCGTGGGCTTGCGGCCGTTCGGAGAACGGACAGCCAGGATGAAGCGTTCAAAGAACGCCCACTCGTCGTTCGACATCAGGTTTCGTGCCACGCTGGTCTCCATTGCAGATACCAGCTTGAATCACGATCACCGCGCCCGGTGAATCCCTTTTGTCAACACGCCCTAGTATACACCCCACACCCCCTCAAACTCCCGCCACTCGCCCTTGCTCATACCAGAGCTCTCCTGCGTCACCGCCTCCCCCGCCAGGCGCCGCTTCAACACCTCCACCCCCTTCGCCGAGAGCACCGCGCCGCCCAGGCGGTAGTCCTCGAACGCCGCGTAGGCGAGCGGGACCCAGTCGCGGACGATCTGGCACATGGCCTCGGCGTAGACGCGGATCTCGTATTGCGCGTGCGGGTCGGCGCGCAGGCGCAGGAAGTGGAACAGGTTGTGCAGGTCGGTCTTCCAGTACCACTGGGTGTAGACGTTGGCCGGCAGGTTCATCCGCGCGAGTTCCCGCGCCAGCCCCTGCTGCGGGGTGCCGTCGGCCTGCGTGGGGGCCATCATCGCCTCGTAATGGTCATAGGCGCGGGTCGAATCGGCGCGCAGGATGTCGAGCACGCGCTGCGCCTCCTCACCTTCAAGTGCGGCGCCGCGGCCCTGGTTGTTCACCGTGGACTGCGCGGCGAGCTGTTCGGGGGCGGGGATGTAGAACTCGCGGTCGAGGATCGAGTAGCGGGCCGAGTATTCGTTCACGTTGGCGGTGCGGTGGCGGATCCACTGGCGGGCGACGAAGACCGGCAGTTTGACGTGCAGCTTGACCTCGCACATCTCGAACGGGGTCGAGTGCCAGTGCCGCATCAGGTAGCGGATCAGCCCCTCGTCGTTCGAGACCGCCTTGGTGCCGCGGCCATAGCTGACGCGGGCCGCCTGCACGATGGCCGCGTCGTCGCCCATGTAGTCGATGACCCGGATCAGCCCGTGGTCGAGCACCGGGATGGCGTGGTGCAGCCGCGCCTCCATCCCCTCGCTCACGGCGCGCAGGGTGGGGCGCGGGGTGGCGCGGGCCTCGTCGATCTCGGCTTGCTGTTCGGGGGTCAGGGGCATCGGACGACTCGGGCTGGAAAACTCCCACACATTGTGGGGCAACGGGCGGGGTGCCACAAGCGATTGCGTCGGGTGCCGGCGCGGGCCGAGGGGCGCGCGGTGGTCTGGCCTGCGGGCGGCGGGCGTGGCAGCATGGGGCGAGGGCCCCGCGGGGCGTCAGCCGAGAGGACGGGCATGAAGGTCAAGTATCTGCACACCATGGTCCGGGTCCGCGACCTGGATGCCACGCGGCGGTTCTTCGCGCTGCTGGGCCTGCGCGAGATCCGGCGGATCGACAACGAGCAGGGGCGGTTCTCGCTGGTGTTCATGGCCGCCGAGGGCGACGAGGCGGCCCCCGTCGAGCTGACCTACAACTGGGACGGCGACGAGGGGCTGCCCTCGGACAGCCGCCACTTCGGGCACCTCGCCTATGAGGTCGAGGACATCTACGCGATGTGCCAGCACCTGATGGACAACGGCGTGACCATCAACCGGCCGCCGCGCGACGGGCACATGGCGTTCGTGCGCAGCCCCGACAACATCTCGGTCGAGCTGCTGCAGGCCGGCGAGCGCCTGCCCCCGCAAGAGCCGTGGGCGAGCATGGGCAACACCGGCCACTGGTGATCGCGCGCCTGATCCTGGCCGCCGCGGCGCTGGGTGCCGCGGTGGCGCTGGCCGACCCCCTGCCCCGCCCGGGTCTCGCGCCGGCGGCCGAAACCCGCGCCGCCGCCCTGATCGGCGCCGCGCGCAGCCAGATCGGCGTGACCACCCGCTACGATCCCGCCTACGTTGCGCTGGCGTTTCCGGGCGGCGACGTGGCGCGCGACCGGGGGGTCTGCACCGACGTGCTGATCCGCGCCCTGCGGGACGCCGCGGCGCTGGACCTGCAACGGGCCGTGCACCGGGACATGACGGCGCGCTTCGCCGACTACCCGCAGAACTGGGGTCTGCGCCGCCCCGACCGCAACATCGACCACCGCCGGGTGCCGAACCTGATCGCCCTCTTCGATCACCTCGGCGCCCGCGTCGCGGACGCGCCACAGCCCGGCGACATCGTGACCGTCCTGCTGCCCGGCAACCTGCCGCACGTGATGATCGTCAGCGACCGCACCGGCCCCGACGGGCATCCGCTGGTGATCCACAACATCGGTCGCGGCACGCGCGAGGAGGATGCGCTCGACCGCTACCCCCGGACCGGGCATTTCCGCCTGACCGGGCCGGTGCTCGACCGGCTCCGCGCGCTGGACGGGTAAACCCCGCTCAGTAGATGTACCGGATCTGCTCGGACCAGAACCGCTCAACCCGGCGCAACTGCGGGTTCACCTGCTCGAGCGGCGGGTCGTCCAGCACCCCCGAGGCGGCCAGCCCCGCCGCGTGGCGGGCGAACATCCGGTAGATCATGCCCCGCACCGCCTCGCCCTGCGGGGTCAGCCGCACCCGGACCGAGCGGCGGTCCATGTCGCTGCGCTGGTGGTGGACATAGCCCATCTGCACAAGCTTCTTGAGGTTATAGCTGACGTTCGACCCCTGATACATCCCGCGCGAGCGCAGCTCGCCCGCCGAGACCTCGGCATCGCCCAGGTTATAGATGAGCAGCGCCTGCACCGGGGTCAGGTCGGTCTGGCCCAGCCGCTCGAACTCGTCCTTGACCAGGTCGAGCATCAGCCGATGCAGCCGGTCGAGGATCTGCAGCGTCTCGAGATAGACGCCGAGCCGGTCGGGGGCCGCCGCCTCGGGCGCGGCAAGGCGGGGGCCGAGCGCGGCGAACGGCGCGGCGGTGTCGGTCTGTCGCAGCGTGGCAAATCGGGTCATCTTGGCATCCGCTCCAGCGTCCTCTGGGCCGAAGCTGGACCAAAACTTCCAAGATTCGGTTAAGCGCCGCGAATTTCCCGCAGCCGCCCCGCCGCGTGGGCCGCGATCTCGTCCAGCAGCGGGCCGAGCGCCGCCGGCCCCGCCGCCTCGCCCCGCATCCGCGCCGTGACCCAGGGGTAGAGGTCCTGGTCGTTTTCCTCGAGCAGCGCCTCGAGCCGGTCGAGCGTCGCCGCGTCCATCCCCTGAAGCCGCGCATCCGCGAAGGGCCCGAGGATCAGGTCCATCTCGCGTGTGCCGCGCCGCCAGCTGCGCATCCTGAGCCGCCGCAGCCGCGCCTCGTGATCGTCCATCGCCGGTCCCCCTGGCTTGCCGGGGCGGCCGCGTCCTTGCGGCGCCCCGGGGGCGCGCCTATCACGGGGCCGTCCCCTCCCGAAAGGCGTGAAGATGAGCTTTCTGTCCCGGACGCTGGCCCGCGTCAAACCGTCGCCCACCATCGCCATGACCAACCTCGCCCGCGAGCTGGCGGCCGAAGGGCGCGACATCATCAGCCTGTCCGCCGGAGAGCCGGACTTCGACACCCCCGCCCATATCCGCGAGGCCACCAAGGCCGCCATCGACGCCGGCCGCACCCGCTATACCGCCGTGGACGGCATCCCCGAGCTCAAGCGCGCCATCGCCGACAAGTTCGCCCGCGACAACGGGCTGGACTATGCGCCGGCCGAAATCACCGTCGGCACCGGCGGCAAGCAGGTGCTGTACAACGCGCTGATGGCGACGCTGAACCCGGGCGACGAGGTGATCGTCCCGGCGCCCTACTGGGTCAGCTACCCCGACATGGTGGAACTCGCCGGCGGCACGCCGGTCATCATCACCGCAGGGCTCGATGCGGGCTACCGCATCACCGCCGCCCAACTTGAGGCGGCGATCACGCCGCGGACCAAGTGGGTGATCCTCAACTCGCCCTCGAACCCGACCGGGGCGGGCTATGCCGAGGCGCATCTGCGCGCGCTGACCGACGTGCTGATGCGCCACCCCCATGTCTGGGTGCTGGTCGACGACATCTACGAACACCTCGTCTTCGACGACTTCCGCTTCGTCACCCCGGCTCAGGTCGAGCCGCGGCTCAAGGCGCGGACGCTGACGGTGAACGGGGTCAGCAAGGCCTATGCGATGACCGGCTGGCGGATCGGCTATGCCGGCGGCCCGGCCGAGCTGATCCGGGCGATGGGCACGATCCAGTCGCAGTCGACCTCGAACCCCTGCTCGGTCAGCCAGTATGCGGCGCTGGCCGCGCTGACCGGGCCGCAGGACTACATCGCCGAAAGCCGGGCGGTGTTCCAGCGCCGCCGCGACCTCGTGGTGTCGGGGCTGAACCAGTGCGCCGGGATCGACTGCCCGACGCCCGAGGGGGCGTTCTACGTCTATCCCTCGATCGCCGGGCTGATCGGCCGGCGCACCCCGACGGGCGCCGAGATCACCGACGACGAACGCTTCGCGATGGAACTGCTGCACGCCACCGGCGTCGCCGTGGTGTTCGGCGCGGCCTTCGGGCTCAGCCCGCATTTCCGCATCAGCTACGCCGCCGCCGATGCGCAGCTGACCGAGGCGATCGCCCGCATCCGTGGCTTCTGCGGCAGCCTGACCTAAGGCGGGCGCGCCGCGGCCCCCCCGGGGTGCCGCGGCCTCCGCCCCAGCGGACAGGAACCCGTGGGCAGAGCCGGCGTTGCGGTGACGTCATCCGTCTGAAAGGCCACGCCCATGCTTCCCCACAACACCCTCGTCGTTGTCGCCGATGGCCATCAGGCCGTGCTGTTCCGCAACACCGCCAAGCAGGGCGTCGAGCTGACCGAGCAGGACCGCATCACCCCCAAGCACCTGCAGGACGAGAGCCAGGGGAACCGCCCCCCCGAGACCACCCCGCGCGAAGAGGACGAGGCGACCTTCGCCAAGCAGCTCACCGAGCGGCTGAACGCCATGGTGCTGCAGAACAAGGTCGAGGCGCTGGCCGTCGTCGCGGACCCCTCGACGCTGGGCCAGATGCGCCGCCACTACCACAAGACGCTCGAGCAGAAGCTGGTGCGCGAGGTCGCGAAGACCCTGACCAGCGCCTCGGGCGCCGAGATCGCCAAGGCGCTTGGCTGAGCGCACGCGGAGGCCGCCGCCCGACGGGCGTGGCGCCGCTGACCGGGGACCGCGATGACGCTGCTGCTGGCCGTCCTGCTGCTGATCCCGGCCGCGCTTCTGCTGCTGCGCCTGATCTATCGGCCGCCGTCGCTGGCCGGGCGCAGCACCTCGGCGGCGATCCCGGTGTCGGACCGCACCACGATGGGGCGCGCCACGCTGGCCCAAGCGGAGGGGCGTGACCACGCGAGCGGCGTCGTGGCGCTGAACGATGGCGTGGATGCCTTCGGCGCCCGGATCGCGCTGATCCGGGGTGCGGAAGAGACGCTCGACCTGCAATACTACATCTGGCAGCGTGACCTGACCGGGCTGATCCTGCTGGAGGAGATCTGGAAGGCCGCGGCGCGCGGCGTGCGGGTGCGGCTGCTGCTTGACGACAACGGCATCAGCGGCCTTGACCCCGACCTCGCGGCGCTGAACGCGCTGCCGACGGTCGAGGTGCGGCTCTTCAACCCGTTCATCCTGCGGCGGCCCAAGGCGCTCGGCTACGCCTTCGACTTCGTGCGGCTTAACCGCCGGATGCACAACAAGGCGCTGATTGCGGACGGGGCGGTGACCATCCTCGGCGGCCGCAACATCGGCGACATCTACTTCGCCTATGGCGCCGGGCCGCATTATCTCGACACCGACGTGATCGCGGTCGGCCGGGTGGCCGCCGACGCGGGCGAAGAGTTCGACCGCTACTGGGCGAGCCACTCCTCCTATCCGGCCGAGATGATCCTGCCCGCCCCGCCCCCCGAGGCGCCCACCGCCGCAGCCCTCGACGCGGCGCTCGCCGACGAATCGGCCGCCGCCTATCGGCAGGCGGTGGTCACGCGGTCGCTGGTCACGCAGATGATCGACGGGTCGCTGCCGCTCGAATGGGTGCCGGTGCAGCTCATCGGCGACGACCCGGCCAAGGGGCTGGGGCGGGTGCGCAACCGCGACCTGATGTTCGCGCGCCTCATGCGGCTGATCGCCGAGCCGGACCGCACCGTGGACATCGTCTCGGCCTATTTCGTCCCCGGCCGCTGGTTCACCGAGCGGCTGATCCGGCTGGCGGGAGAGGGGCGGCGGGTCCGCATCCTGACCAACTCGCAAGAGGCGACGGACGTGATCGTGGTCCACTCGGCCTATGTCAAATACCGCCCCGCGCTGCTCGACGGGGGGATCGAGCTCTACGAGCTGCGCGCCACCCCCGCCGCCCCGCGCGAGCCGCGGGTCCGCGGCATCTCGACCCGCGCCAGCCTGCATTCCAAGACCGTATCCATCGACGACGAGCGGGTGTTCATCGGCTCGTTCAACTTCGACCCGCGCTCGGTCATGCTCAACACCGAGATGGGGGTGCTGATCGAAAGCCCGCGGCTGGCGGCCGAGGTGAGCCGCGGAATGGACGAGGTGCTGCCGTGGCTCTCCTACGGCCCCCGCCGCGACGCGAACGGGCGGATCGTGTGGCACGAGCCGGCGGTGGAGGATGCCGAGACGATCCACCGGACCGAGCCCGGCACCAACGCGATCCAGCGCGGGACGCTGTGGCTGTTGGGGAGGCTGCCGATTGAGTGGCTGCTCTGAGGCCGGCGCGGCGGCGCGGCGGTTAAAAGGGGGTATTTGGGCCAGAAAGAAGCCCACCCTCGGTTGTCTTTCTGGCTCAAAACCCCGCCGGCCACCCGCGCCACGCGCGAGTAGCGCGGGGGGGGCCGTTACCCCGCCTTCGCGGCGCGGCGGGCGGCGTGCAGCAGCGGCTCGGTGTAGCCCGAGGGCTGCGCGGCCCCTTGCAGCACCAGATCGCGCGCGGCGTTGAAGGCCGGGCCGTCCAGCGCCGGCGCCATCGGCCGATAGGCCGGATCGCCCGCGTTCTGGGCGTCCACCTTGACCGCCATCCGGGCCATCGCGTCCTCGACCTGCGCCTCGGTGATGATCCCGTGCTTCAGCCAGTTCGCCAGATGCTGCGACGAGATCCGCAGCGTCGCCCGATCCTCCATCAGCGCCACGTCGTTGATGTCGGGCACCTTGGAACAGCCGACGCCCTGATCGACCCAGCGCACCACATACCCAAGGATCGACTGGCACGAGTTGTCGATCTCATGCGCGATCTCGGCCTCGGAGAGGTTGCGCCCGGCCAGCAGCGGCGGGGTCAGCAGCGCCGAGAGGCTCGCCGGTTCGCGGTCCCGCAGTTGCGCCTGCACCGCCGGCACCGAGGTCCGGTGATAATGCGTCGCGTGCAGCGTCGCCGCGGTGGGCGAGGGCACCCAGGCCGTGTTCGCGCCCGCCTTGGGATGGGCGCCCTTGGCCTCGAGCATCGCCGCCATGTCGTCGGGCCGCGCCCACATCCCCTTGCCGATCTGGCCCGTGCCCGCCAGCCCGACCGCAAGCCCGGTGTCGACGTTCCCCGCCTCATAGGCCGAAAGCCACGCGGCGTCCTTCATCTGCTCCTTCGGGACGACCGGCCCGGCCTCCATGCTGGTGTGGATCTCGTCGCCGGTACGGTCGAGGAAGCCGGTGTTGATGAACACCACCCGGTCCTTCACCGCCGCCATACAGGCCGCGAGATTGGCCGAGGTCCGGCGTTCCTCGTCCATCACCCCCAGCTTGACGGTGTTGCGGGGCAGGCCCAGCACATCCTCGACCCGGGCATAGAGGCGGTCGGCGAAGCCCACCTCGTCCGGCCCGTGCATCTTTGGCTTGACCACATAGACCGATCCGGTGCGCGAATTGCGCCCGCCGCCCTCGCCCAGGTCGTGCATCGCGGCGGCGACCGTCACCATCGCGTCCATGATCCCCTCGGGCGTTTCCTGCCCGTCGAGGAGCACCGCGTCGGTGGTCATCAGGTGGCCCACGTTGCGCACCAGCAGGACGGCGCGGCCGGGGTGGGTGACCTCGCGCCCGGCGGGGTCGGTGTAGGTCACGTCGGGGTTCAGCCGCCGGGTCATCTCGCGGCCGTTCTTGGTGAAGCTCTCCTCGAGCGTCCCCGTCATCAGCCCCAGCCAGTTGCGATAGACGGCCACCTTGTCCTCGGGATCGACGGCGGCGACGCTGTCCTCGCAATCCTGGATGGCGGTCAGCGCGCTTTCCAGCACCACGTCGGCGATCCCCGCCGGGTCGTCCCGGCCGATGGGCGATGCGCGGTCCACCCTGATCCGCAGCAGCAGGCCGTTCACCCGCAGCAGCACATCCTCGCCCGCGGTGCCGGCGAATTGCGCGGGATCGGCCAGCCCCGTCTCGCGCCCGCCAGCGGTAACGCGCAGCACGCCATCCGCGGGCGCCAGCGCGGTCACGTCCGCCCAGGACGCCCCGTCAAGCGGCGCCACCGCGTCGAGATGGCCGCGTGCCCAGGCGATCACCTGCGCCCCGCGCGCGGCGTCATAGCCGCCCGGCGCCGCCTGCCCCGGAATCGCGTCGGTGCCGTAGAGCGCATCATAGAGCGACCCCCAGCGCGCGTTGGCCGCATTCAGCGCAAAGCGCGCGTTCGACACCGGCACCACGAGCTGCGGCCCGGCGACCTGCGCCAGTTCCGGGTCGACGTTCGCGGTGCCCACGGTGAAGGGCGCGGGCGGCGGGACCAGATAGCCGATCTCGCGCAGGAACGCCTCATAGGCGGCCGCGTCGTGCGGCTGGCCGCGCCGGGTGCGGTGCCAGTCGTCGATCTGGCCCTGCAACGCCTCGCGCCGGGCCAGCAGCGCCCGGTTCTCGGGCCCGAGGTCGCGCAGGATCGCGGCATAGCCGTCCCAGAACGCCGCGGGCGTGACGCCGCCGGTCAGGACCTCATCCTCGACCAGCGCGGCCAGCGGGGCGGCCACCTGCAATCCGGCGCGTGCGACATACTCGGTCATCTGGTCCTCCGATCGGTTCGCGCCGTCATAATCCGGGCCACGCGGCATCGTGACAGGGCGCGGATTTTTTTCCATGATCCGGCAAAGCGAGCGAGGGGGATCATGGCCGAGAAGGACGGGGTGCAGTCGGTGGTGCGGGCGCTGTCGCTGATGCGGCTGATGGCGCAGGGCGAGGGGGGCGCCCGGCTCTCGGACCTCGCGCGGGCGGCGGGGCTGCCCGTCTCGACCGCGCACCGGCTGCTGACCACGCTGGAACAGCAGGGCTTCGCGCAGTTCGAGCCGACGGGCTCGGCCTGGCACGTCGGCCGCGACGCCTTTTCCACCGGCATGGCCTATGGCCGCCGCCTCAGCTTCGTCGCCCCGGCCCTGCCGCTCTTGCGCCGCCTGCGCGACGCCACGCGCGAGACGGCGAACCTCGGCATCCTCGACGACGACCAGCTCGTCACCGTGAGCCAGGTGGAGAGCCGAGAGATCCGCCGCGCCCTCTCGCCCCCCGGCCGCCGGGTGCCGGTGTTTTCCTCGGCGATGGGCAAGGCGATCCTCGCCACCTGGCGGGATGAGGACGTGCTGGCGCTCGCCTCGCGCGCCGGGCTGCCGCCCCTCACCTCGAAAAGCCTGCGCTCGCCCGAGGCGGCGATGGAGGACATCGCCCGCACCCGCGCCCGCGGCTGGGCGCTGGACGATGAAGAGTTCAACATGGGGATGCGCTGCCTTGCCGCCGTGGTCTGGTCCCCGCAGGGCGAGGCCGCCTGCGCGATCTCGATCTCGGGCGCGGCCGGACGGCTGACGCCCGACCGGCTCGAGGCGCTGGGGGCACGGGTGGCGCAGGCGGCGGGCGAGCTGACCGCGATGCTGGGCGGGACCGCGCCCGAGGGCTAGTCGCCCGTCCCGTTCTCGGCCGCGATCTCGGCCGCGAAGGCCGCGCCGAAGCGGTCCATCCGCGCCGCGTCGAGATAGCGTCCGAGGTCCGCGGGCCGGTCGAGCGCAATCCGCCGCAGCACGCCCGCGCTGAGCGAGAGGGGCTTTTCCGTCCCGTCCACGCCCCGCGAAAGATCCCGCGCCGCCGCCTCGAGCCGGTCGTAGAGCGCCCCCGCCCCGCGCCCGGCCAGCGCCCGGCGCGCCGGGTGCATCGGCTCGGGCGCCTCGCCCGCGATGACCTCGAGGAAGGCCGCGCCGTAGCTTTCCAGCTTCTTCGCCCCGACCCCGCCGACGCGCGCCATCTCGTCCAGCGTCGCGGGGCGCCGCTCGGCCATCTCGATCAGCGTGCGGTCGGGGAAGATCACATAGGCCGGCACCCGCTGCGCCTCGGCCAGCGCCCGCCGCTTGGCCTTGAGCGCCGAGAGCAGCGGCGCGTCCTCTTCGCTGACCTGGGCGCGCACCTCGGGGTTCTGCCGGGCGCGGGTCACGAGGTCGCGGCGCAGGGTCACGGTTTCCTCGCCGCGCAGGACCGGGTGGGCGGCGGCGGTGATCCGCAATCCGCCGTGCCGCTCGGGGTCGGGGCGGATCAGGTCGCGGCCGAGCATCTGGCGCAGGATCGCCTGCCACTGGGGCTTGGCGATCTCGCGCCCGACGCCGAAGGTCGGCAGATGGTCGTGGCCGCGCGCCGTGACCTTGTCGGTGGCGGTCCCGGTCAGCACGTCGATGATGTGGCCCTGGCCGAAGCTCTCACCCGTGCGCAGCACCGCCGAAAGGGCCATCCGCACCGGCTGGGTGGCGTCCCAGACCTCGGGCGGGCTGTCGCAGATGTCGCAGTTGCCGCACGGCGCCGCGTCCTCGCCGAAATATCCCAGCAGAACCTGCCGCCGGCAGCGGCTCGCCTCGGCCAGCCCGAGCAGTGCGTTCAGCCGCGCGTGGTCGGCCTCTTTCCGGTCGGCGGGGGCCAGCCCCTCGTCGATCTGGCTGCGGCGCAGGCGGATGTCCTCGGGGCCGTAGAGCGTCAGCGTCTCGGCCGGGGCGCCGTCGCGGCCGGCGCGGCCGATCTCCTGGTAATAGGCCTCGATCGACTTGGGCAGGTCGGCGTGGGCGACCCAGCGGATGTCGGGCTTGTCGATCCCCATGCCAAAGGCGACCGTGGCCGCGACGACCAGCCCGTCCTCGCGCTGGAACCGCGTCTCGGCGGCGCGGCGGGCCTCGGCCTCCATCCCGCCGTGATAGGCGAGCGCGGGGATGCCGGCGGCGTTCAGCGCCGCCTCGAGCGTCTCGGTCTTGGCGCGGGTGGCACAGTAGACGATGCCCGACTGCCCGCGGCGGGCGGCGGCGAAGTCCATGATCTGCCGGCGCGGCCCGTCCTTGGGCTGGAAGGCGAGGTGGATGTTCGGCCGGTCGAAGCCGCGCAGGAACACCTGCGGCGCGGCGCCCCCGAACAGGCGGGCGACGATCTCGTCCCGGGTCTCGGCGTCGGCGGTGGCGGTGAACGCCGCCAGCGGCACGCCCAGCGCCTGCCGCAGCTCGCCCACGCGCAGGTAGTCGGGGCGGAAGTCATGCCCCCACTGGCTGACGCAATGCGCCTCGTCCACGGCGATGGCGGTGACACCTGCGCGGCGCAGCATCGGCACCGTCGCCCCCGAGGCGAGCCGCTCGGGCGCCATGTAGAGGATCTTCAGCGCCCCCTCACGCAACCCGGCGAAGACGGCGTCCGTCTCGGCCTCGGTGTTGCCCGAGGTCAGCGCGCCGGCCGCCACCCCCGCCTCGCGCAGGCTGCGCACCTGGTCGCGCATCAGCGCGATGAGGGGCGAGATGACCACGGTCACCCCCTCGCGCATCAGCGCCGGGAGTTGGTAGCAGAGCGACTTGCCGCCGCCCGTCGGCATGATCGCCAAGACGTCGCGGCCCGCGGCCACCGCCTCGACGATCTCCTGCTGGCCGGGGCGGAATCCGTCGAAGCCCCAGACCTCGCGCAGCAGGTCGGCGGGCATCAGTAGCCGAGGAAGAACCCGGCGTTGTTCACCAGCGCCCGTTGCAGGATGATGATGCCGATGAACACCACCAGTGGCGCGAGGTCGAGCCCGCCGAGGTCGGGGATGACGCTGCGGATCGGGCGGTAGATCGGCTCGAGCAGCCGGTTCAGCCCGTCCCAGACCTGCGCGACGAGCGGCTGGCGCAGGTTCAGAACCTGGAAGTTGATCAGCCACGACATGATGATGTGGGCGATCATGATGAACCACATCACGTCGAGGATCAGCATCAGCGCCTGGAACAGCGTGGTCATCGCGGGGGCCTCATCGGTGGGGCGGGTCAGCTTGGGGCGGGCGTGGCCCATCAGCTAGGCCATGCCGCCCCCGCACGCAACCCGCGCGGCGCCTGTGCCCGCGCCCGTGACCGCGCCCGCGCCCGTGCCGCGTCCGCGTCCACCGCGCCCGTGCCCGTGCCAGCACCCCCACCTGCGACAACCCCGCCCGCGCCCTGCCGCGGCGTCCGGGTTGACGCCCCCTGCCCCCGCCGCTAGCCGCAGGGTCAACCGAGGGGTGCCGCCCAGGGAGCCGCCATGTATCCGCTGATCCGTTTCGCCCGCGAAGTCATGGCCGCCCGCCGTGCCCCCCGCCTGCCGCCGATGGGCGCCCATGTCTCGACCCACCGGGTCTGGCCCTGGGACCTCGACCCGTGGTGGGAGCTGAACAACGGCCGCACGCTGACGCTCTATGACCTCGGGCGCATCCCGATGGCGATCCGGCTGGGGATCGTCCAGGCGATGCGCGAGAACGGCTGGGGCTTCACCGTCGCCGGCAACAGCGTCCGCTATCGCAAGCGGATCAAGCTGTTCCACCGCTTCACCCAGGTCAGCCGCACGCTGGGCTGGGACGGGCGGTTCCTCTACATGGACCAGTCGATGTGGATCGAGGGCGAGTGCGCCAACCACATGCTGTTGCGCGTGGCCATCGTCGGCAGCGGCCGCAAGGGCATCGTGACGCCCGCCGAGTTCATGGCCGCGCTCGGCTATCATGGCGAAAGCCCGGCCCTGCCCGACTGGGTCCACGCCTGGATCGCCGCCGACGCCCAGCGCCCCTGGCCCCCGGTCCTGCCCGAGACACTCGAGCGCCGCACCGACGACCTGCCCGCCTGAGCCGCGCCGCGCCTGACCCTGCCGCTGCGACGGGTATTTGAGCCAGAAAGAAGCCGGCGCCAGTCTTCTTTCTGGCCCAAATACCCATGTCCCGCCGGGCCGCCAGCGCCCGCGCCGGGCAGCGCTTGCCAGCCCGGCGGGTTTCGGTCTTGATGCGCCCGACTGGCCAGCAGGGAGCCGCCATGAACCGCAAGCGCATCTGGGGATGGTGGTTCTTCGACTGGGCGAGCCAGCCCTATGCGACGCTGCTTCTGACCTTCATCTTCTCGATCTACTTCGCCGAGGTCGCCCAGCACCGGCTGGTCGCCGAGGGGGTGGACCCGGCCGCCGCCGGCGCGCAGGCGCAGGCGATGTGGGGCTGGGCGCTGTCGCTCGCCGGGGTGGTGATCGCGGTGCTGGCCCCGATCCTCGGCGCGGTAGCCGACACCACCGGGCGGCGGATGCCGTGGATCTGGCTCTTCTCCGGCTTCTACGTCGTGGGCGCGGCCGGGCTGTGGGTGCTCGCCCCAGATGGCGGGATGCTGGTCCCGGCGCTGATGTTCTTCGGCATTGGCCTGATCGGGATGGAGTTCACGACCATCTTCACCAACGCCCTGATGCCGACGCTGACCAGCCGCGAGGACATGGGGCGCGTCTCGGGCTCGGGCTTCGCCTTCGGCTATGCGGGGGGCGTGGTCTCGCTGATCGTGATGCTGGCGCTGTTTGCCGAAAGCGCCACGACCGGGCTGACGCTGATCGGCCAGCCGCCGGCGCTGGGGCTCGACCCCGCGCTGCGCGAGGGCACGCGCTTCGTCGGGCCGTTCACCGCGATCTGGTATGCGGTGTTCATGGTCCCGTTCTTCCTCTGGGTGCGCGAGCCCGCCGGCGCGGGCCGGCCGCTGCGGCTGGGCGTGGCGATGCGCGACCTCGGGCGGCTGATCGCCAGCCTGCGGCAGCGCCGGTCGCTGGCGGCGTGGCTGCTGTCCTCGATGTTCTCGCGCGATGCGCTGAACGCGCTCTACGGCTTCGGCGGGGTCTATGCCGGGACGGTGCTCGGCTGGCCGGTGATCTGGTCGGGGATCTTCGGCGTGGTCAGCGCGGTGTCGGCGGCGGTGATCTCGTGGATCGGCGGGCGGGCCGACCGGCGCTGGGGGCCGAAGCCGGTCATCATCGGCTGCATCCTCGCCCTCATCGCCGTCTGCACGATCGTCGTCGGCATGAGCCGCGCGCAGTTCATGGGCCTTGCCCTCGCCGCCGACTCGCGCCTGCCCGACGCGGTGTTCTTTGCCTGCGGCGTGGCGATCGGCGGCGCCGGCGGGATGATGCAGGCCGCGAGCCGCACCATGATGGTGCGCCACACCACCCCCGACCGCGCCACCGAGGCCTTCGGGCTCTACGCGCTGTCGGGCAAGGCCACCTCGTTCCTCGCGCCGTTCCTCATCGCCACGGTCACCACCGCGACCGGCAGCCAGCGGATCGGCATATCGCCGCTGATCGTGATGTTCCTTCTGGCGCTCGTCCTGCTAGTCTGGGTCGAACCAGAGGGAGATCCCGGTCCGTGATGGGCAAGATCAGACATCTCGCCGCCGCCGCGCTGCTGGCGCTGGCCACCCTGCCGGCCAGCCCGGCGGCCGCCGCCGACCCGCTCGCCAAGGACGTGTTCGGGGCCTTCCGCACCTCGAACGGCGGGGCGCCCGCGGCCATCGGCGGCTATTCGCGCGGCTGCGCCTCGGGGAACATCCAGCTGCCCGAGACCGGCCCGACGTGGCAGGCCATGCGCCTGTCGCGCAACCGCAACTGGGGCAACCCGCAGCTCGTGCAGTTCCTGATGGACCTGTCGCGGCAGGCCACCCGCTTCGGCTGGGCCGGCCTCTACATCGGCGACATGAGCCAGCCGCTGGGCGGGCCGATGGTTTCGGGCCACGCGAGCCACCAGATCGGGCTCGACGCCGACATCTGGATGCTGCCGCCGCGCTCGCTGCGGCTGTCGCCGGCCGAGCGCGAGTCGATCTCGTCGCAGTCGGTGGTGGCCAAGGGCGGGATCAGGCCGAGCCCGCTGTGGTCGGCGAGCCATCATGCGCTGCTGCGCGCCGCAGCCTCTGACCGGCGGGTGGCCCGGATCTTCGTCGATCCGGTCGCCAAGGTCGCCATGTGCCAGGCCGAGCGCGGCAACCGCGCCTATCTGCGCAAGATCAGGCCCATCAACAACCACGACTACCATTTCCACGTCCGGCTCGCCTGCACCAACGCCGGCTGCCAGGACCAGGACCCGCCGCCGCCCGGGGACGGCTGCGCCGAGGCGCAGCAGTGGATCGCCAACCGCATCAACCCGCCGCCCGCCCCGCCGCCTGACCCCGAATACCGCCATCCGCGCAGTTTCAGGCTGAGCGAGATGCCGCCCGGATGCCGCGCCCTCGTCGCACGCTGATCGCGGCGGCGGCGGGACTGGCGTGGCTGGCGGGCGGGCCGGCGCTGCCGCCCGCCGGTGCCGGGATCGCCGCGGCGGCCGCGCCCGCCGCCGAATCCCCCATCGTCGAACCGCTGGGCGCCTTCGTCTGGCGCAACGGTGACGAGGATTTCGGCGGCTTCTCGGGCCTCGAGCTCAGCGACGACGGCAGCCGCTACTGGGCGCTCTCGGACCGCGGCACGCTGCGTTGGGGCAGCATCGACCGTGACGGCCAGGGCCGCATCGTCCGGCTGACCACCGCCGGCAGCGCCCGGCTGCAGGACAGCCGCGGCCGCAAGCTCAAGCCCGGCTATCTGGGCGACGCCGAGGGGCTGGCCATCGACGCCGAGGGCCGCATCTTCGTCAGCTTCGAGGGGCTGGACCGCATCGCCCGCTTCGACGACCCCGACCAGCCGGCGGTGGTCGTCCCCCGCGCCCCCGCCTTCCGCGCCCTCAAGCGCAACGCCGGGCTCGAGGCGCTGGCCGTGACGCCCTCGGGCGACCTGCTGACCATGCCCGAAGACTGGCGCGAGGAGGATCAGGGCGACGGGTCGAGCTTCCCCGTCTGGCGCTTCCGCAACGGCGCGTGGTCCACGCCCTACCGCCTGCCCCGCGACCCTCGCTGGGCGCCGGTCGGGGCCGACGTCGGCCCGGACGGCAAGCTCTACGTCCTCGAACGCGACTTCCGCGGCGTGCTGGGGTTTTCCAGCCGCGTCCGGCGCTTCGCGCTGTCCGAGGACCGGCTGGGCCCGCCCGAGCTGCTGCTCGAATCGATCCCGCTGCAATATGACAATCTCGAGGGGATCGCGGTCTGGGCCGACGGCCAGGGCATTCGCGTGACCATGATCTCGGACGACAACTTCCTGTTCGTGCAGCAGACCCAGCTGGTCGAGTTCCGGGTCCGCGAGCGTCCCGGCGCCCCCGCCGCGGACACCCCCGCGACGGCGACCGCCCCGGCCCCGCCGCTGTCCTTCGCGGCCCCCGCGGACTAGCCCCGCGCCACACAGGGCGGCCGGCCGCGGCTTGACGCACCCGGCCCGCGCCGCTAAGCGCGGCCCGTCCCGCCGTGCGGGGCCGAGTTCTTCCGCTACCTTGTAAAACGGATAAATCCCATGCCGCGTCTCATGCCCGCCATTCTGGCGATGGCGGCCACCGTGCTGGCCTCGAACATCCTCGTGCAGTTCATGCTGGGCGACTGGCTGACCTGGGGGGCGCTGACCTATCCCATCGCCTTTCTCGTCACCGACCTGACCAACCGCATCCACGGCGTGCGCGACGCCCGCCGGGTCGTGCTGGCCGGGTTCGCCGTCGGCGTGGCGAGTTCGCTGGTCGCGGCGGGGTTCGACAAGACCACGCTTCGGATCGCCATCGGCTCGGGGACGGCGTTCCTCGTCGCGCAGCTCGTTGACGTGGCGGTGTTCGACCGGCTGCGCTTCCGCAGCTGGTGGCAGGCGCCGTTCCTGTCCTCGCTCGTCGGGTCGGCCATCGACACGGCGCTGTTCTTCTCGATCGCCTTCGCTGCCGCCCTGCCCGCCGACGCCAACACCGGTTGGGCGAACGAGCTGGTGCCGCTGCTGGGCCACGGCCCGGCGCTGCCGCTGTGGCAGTCGCTGGCGGCGGCCGACTGGGGGGTCAAGATGGCGCTCGCCGTGCTGGCGCTTGTGCCCTACAACGGGCTCGTCCGCAAAATCTTGTCCCGGCCGGTCGAAAACTGATTGACTTGCTTCGGCGCTATGGCACCCTCCGCCTTACTATCAACCCATTGAAAGGAGGTGGTCCAGTGTCGAGAGTGATGTTGGAGAACGGAGTCGGGACAGTCAGGGGGGCCATCGCCTGAGGGCAGCCCCAAGGGTCGATGCACCCTGCCTGGGACCGGATGATTTCCATCCCTAACCGGACCATCTCCTTTGATCTCGCGGGCCGTTCCCAGGGGGCGGCCCGTTCGAGTTTCCGGGGCTCGGCGCGATGCCGTCGCCGGCCATCAGTTGGCCGGCTGCCAGCCGACCCCGTTCCCGCCGCGCGTGGCCCCCGTGCCGCCCTCACCGCCCCCCGTTCCGCTCGGGCCTTGCCGCGCCTGTCAGCTTCCCGTCATCTGGCAGGTCTAGAGGACCAGCCATGACCGCCCCACTCTCCCCGCCGCCCGCGTCGGCCGCCCCGCCGCGGGTCTCCGTCGTCATTCCCTGCCGTAACGAGGCAGGCAACATCGGCCCGCTGATCGACGAGATCGAGGCGGCCCTCACCCCACTTTCCCCGTTCGAGGTCATCGTCGTGGACGACGGCTCGACCGACGAGACCGCTGAGCGGGTGCTCGGCATGGCTGCGGACCGGCCGTGGCTGCGGCTGCTCGGCCACCCGCGCTCGGGCGGGCAGTCGGCGGCGGTGCACAACGGTGTCCTTTCCGCGCGCGCCGGGATCATCGCCACGCTCGACGGCGACGGGCAGAACCCGCCGGCCGAGCTGCCGCGGCTGCTCGCGCCGCTCATCGACGGCCCCGAGACGCTGGCGCTGGTCGCGGGGCAGCGGGTCGGGCGGCAGGACACGGCCTCGAAGCGGCTCGCGTCCAAGGCCGCGAACCGGCTGCGCGCCCGGGTGCTGGCCGACGAGACCCGCGACACCGGCTGCGGGCTCAAGGCGTTCCGGCGCGAGGCCTATCTGGCGCTGCCGTTCTTCGACCACCAGCACCGCTACCTGCCGGCGCTGTTCGCCCGCGACGGCTGGCAGATCGCCCATGTCGACGTCGCCCACCGCGCCCGCGGGGCGGGGCGGTCGAACTATTCCAACCTCCAGCGCGGGCTGGTCGGCATCTCGGACCTCGCCGGGGTGGCGTGGCTGCTGCGCCGCCGCAAGACCGTCCGCGCCACCGAGCGCCGCCCCGAGGAGACGCCATGACCCTCTCGCTCATGCATTTCTTCAAGGTCACGACACAGGCCGAGCTGCTGTGGGTGATCTTCGGCTTTCTCGCGCAGTCGATGTTCATGATGCGCTTCCTGATCCAGTGGATCGCGTCGGAACGCGCCCGCCGCTCGGTCGTGCCGGTGGCGTTCTGGTATTTCTCGCTGGCGGGCGGGCTGACGCTGCTCGCCTATGCCATCCACCGCCGCGACCCGGTGTTCATCTTCGGCCAGGCGCTCGGGACGGTGATCTATGTCCGCAACCTCTGGCTCATCCATGCCGCCCGCCGCCTTCCGGTCGAGTGAGGCGGCGGCCCTCCTGCTGATCCTCGGGCTGACGGCGTGGCGGCTGGCGTGGCTGCCGGCGTCCGACCTCGAGCTGTACGTGGACGAGGCGCAATACTGGCTCTGGGGGCAGGAGATGGCCGCCGGGGCCTGGTCCAAGCCGCCGCTGGTCGGCTGGCTGATCCGCGCCGCGAACGAGGCGGTGGGCTCCGACGCGCCCTGGGTGGCGCGGCTGCCCTGGCCGCTGGTGCATGGCGCGGCGGCGCTGGCGGTCATGGCGCTGGGGCGCAGGCTCGCCGGGCCGGCGGTGGGGGCGCTGGCGGGGGCGGTCTATGCGACGCTGCCGGCGGTGTCGGTGGGCAGCATCCTGATCTCGACCGACAGCCCGCAGCTGCTGGCGCTGGCGCTGTTCCTGCTGGCCTGGGTGGCGCTCCCCGGCCGCCGGGGCGCGGTGCTGGCCGGGGCGGCGTTGGCGATGGGGATGTGGTCGAAATACGCCATGCTGTTCCCTCTGCCGGGGCTGGCGCTCGGCGCCTGGATCGACCCGCGCTGGCGCCGCCCGTGGCCGGAGGTCGCCGTGGTCGCGGGCGTGGCGCTGGGGCTGTTTGCGCCGAACATCGCCTGGAACCTCGGCCACGACCTCGCCACCGTGCGCCACACCGCCGAGAACGCCGACTGGCAAGGGGCGCTGAACCTGCGCCACGCGGGCGTGTTCTGGGCCGAGCAGTTTGCCGTCGCCGGTCCCCTGACCTATGCGGCGATGCTGGCCGCGCTGGTCGGGCGCTGGCCCGCGGGGCTGCGCGGGCTGGTGCCGATCGCGGCGGCGCCGCTCGCCATCGTCACCGCGCAGGCGATCCAGTCAGAGGCGAACGCCAACTGGGCCGTGGGTGCCTATGTCGCGGGCGCGGTGCTGGCGGCGGCGTGGCTCGCGCCCCGCCCGCGGCTCACGGTCGCGGCGCTGGCGCTGAACGGGATCGTGGCGACCGGCCTGCCGGTGATCGGCACGCTGGCGCAGGAGTTTCGCCGGGACGGCGACCCGGTGCTCGCCCGCTACGTCGGCAACACGGCGCTGTCTGACCGGGTGCTGGCCCGCGCGGCGGGGGCGCCGCTCGTCCTCAGCGCCGACCGGGCGCTGCTGGCCGAGCTGACCTGGCGCGCCAAGGGAACAGGCATCGCGGTCCGCGCCGTGCCCGGCGCGGACGGGCCCACCCCCAGCCACTACGACATGATCTATCCGCTGAAGGCCGAACCCGGCCCGGCACTCTGGGTCGGCCCGCCCGAGGCGGCCCCGGCCTGCGCCGCGGCCCCGAGCCCCCTGCCCCCCGGCGAGGGCGACCTCGGCCGCCGCGCGCTGGCCACCGTGCCGGTGTCGGGGGCCTGCCTCGACAGCCTGCGCCGGTAAGCGAAAGCCCCGGCCACCTTTCGGCGGCCGGGGCGTCTGTCTGGCTGAAAGACCTGCCGACGGCGGGGATCAGATCCGCTCGATGGCCAGCGCGATACCCTGACCGCCGCCGATGCACATGGTCACCAGCGCCTTGTCGGTGTTGGTGCGCTCAAGCTCGTACATCGCCTTGACCGTCAGGATGGCGCCGGTGGCGCCGACCGGGTGGCCCAGCGCGATGGCGCCGCCGTTCGGGTTCACCTTGGCGGGGTCGAGCCCGAGGCCCTTGTTCACCGCCAGCGCCTGCGCGGCGAAGGCCTCGTTCGATTCGATGACGTCGAAATCCTCGATCTTGAGGCCGGTCTTTTCCATCAGCTTCTTGACCGCGGGGATCGGGCCGACGCCCATGATGTCGGGGCGCACGCCGGCATGGGCCCAGCCGACGAGGCGGAACTTGGGCTCGAGCCCGGCCTCGCGCGCGGCCTTCTCGGTCGCCAGCACGATGGCTGCGGCGCCGTCGTTGATGCCGCTGGCGTTGCCCGCGGTGACCGAGCCGCCGTCCTTCTTGAACGCCGGCTTCAGCCCCGCCAGCGCCTC
This sequence comes from Paracoccus sanguinis, assembly GCF_012689545.1. Taxonomy (NCBI): domain Bacteria; kingdom Pseudomonadati; phylum Pseudomonadota; class Alphaproteobacteria; order Rhodobacterales; family Paracoccaceae; genus Paracoccus; species Paracoccus sanguinis. The sequence goes on along the minus strand of NZ_CP051542.1, from coordinate 2,119,543 downwards.
GGCCGAGGTCGATTTCGGGTGCTCGTCCTTGTCGAAGACCACGGTGCCCTTGCGGGTCTTGATCTCGACCGGGGCGATCTGGTCCTTGAACCGGCCCTCTTCGATGGCGGCGGCCGCGCGCTTCTGGCTTTCCAGCGCGAACTCGTCCTGCGCCTCGCGGCTGATCTGGTTTTCGGCCGCGACGTTCTCAGCGGTGACGCCCATGTGGCCGGTGCCCATCGGGTCGGTCAGCGCGCCGGTCATCATGTCCATGATCTGCTGGTCGCCCATCTTGGTCCCCGCCCGCAGGCCGGGGATCAGGTAGCCGCCGCGGCTCATGCTCTCGGCCCCGCCGGCGAGCGCGAAGTCGGCGTCCCCGGACTGCAGCGCCTGCGCGGCCGACACGATGGCCTGCGCGCCCGACCCGCACAGCCGGTTGACGTTCATCGCCACCGCCGTCTCGGGCACGCCCGCGTTCAGCATCGCCACGCGCGACAGGTACTGGTCCTTGGGCTCGGTGTTGATCACGTGGCCGAACATCACGGTGCCGATCTTGTCGGCCGCGACGCCCGAGCGCTCGATCGCCGCCTTGGCGGCGGTGGTGGCCAGCTCGATCGGCGGGATATTCGCCAGGCTGCCGCCAAAGCCGCCGATGGCGGTGCGGGCGCCGGACAGGATCACGATGTCGTTGTCTGCCATGGTTGAGAACTCCCCCAAACGAATGATGAACTGGCTCGGCGGAGAACCTTAATCATGGCCAAGCCCGGCACAAGGCCCCCCTCGCATCGCGGGGTGGCGCGGCGGGATGCCTCCGGCGGGGATATTTGGGTCCAGCCCGAGGCCGGCGGGGGCGCACCGCGTCATAATTGGCGATTTCCTCGCCGCGGGATTGCGCTTAGGATCGCGGCAAAACGGCAAAGACCGAACCGGGCAGACAGGCACATGAACACCTATCTCAAGCTGGCGATCGTCATGCTGGTCGCCTCGTGCGGCGGCGGCGGGGGCAGTTTCAAGGCGCCGCGCGACCTCGACAACGCCTGCGCCATCGTGGCGGAACGGCCCGCCTACCTGCGCGCCATGCGCGACACGCAGTCGCGCTGGGGGGTGCCGGTGGCGGTGCAGATGGCGGCGATCCACCAGGAATCCAAGTTCATCGGCGACGCGCGGACGCCGCATCAATACGCCCTTGGGATCATCCCGATCGGGCGGCAGAGCTCGGCCTTCGGCTATTCCCAGGCCCTTGACGGCACGTGGGAGGAGTATCTGAAGGAAACCGGCAAGCGCCGGGCGCGGCGCGACGACATCCGCGACGCGACCGACTTCATGGGGTGGTACATGAACGGGACGGCGCGGCGGCTGGGGATCTCGACCGCAGACGCGGGGGCGCAGTACCTGGCCTACCACGAGGGGCGCTCGGGCTATGCCTCGGGCAGCCATCTGTCCAAGCCGTGGCTGCTCGGCGTCGCGGGCAAGGTGCAGAGCCGGGCCGTCATGTATCAGGCCCAGCTGCAATCCTGCGGCCGGGCCTGAGGGTCGTCGCGGGTGGCGGGCGGCGTCACTTGCGCCGCGCGGCCTCGTTGTTGATCGAGAACTTCGAGGGCTGGATCGCCACGCCCTTCTGCATCTGACCCAGGATCACCGTCGTCCGCTTGCCCTTGTCGTCGGTGACGATCCACTGGCGCAGCTCGGTCGGGTTGGCGGTGAACACCATCTGGATGTTGCCGTATTCGGGATGCGCCGGGTCCTGCGCCCGCACGATGGTGGTGTTCTTCTTCTCGCTGTGCGCCGTCACCATCCCCGAGCGGCCGAGGTTCACGTTGTCGGCGAGGATGATCGAGAGCGGCGTCTTGGACAGCGGATACTGCTGGGCGCCGGTGTTCGACTTCTTGTCGAAGACCGCGACCTGCCCGCCCGAGGCGAGGACGAGCGTGTTGTCGCCCTTGTACTCGAACCGCACCCGGCCGGGGCGCTGGATGTAGACCTTGCCCGGCGTCACCGAGCCGTCGGCGTTCACCTGGCTGAAGTCGGCGACCACGGTCTTGAGGCTGTTGAGGTAGCGGCTGACCTCGTTGAGGGGGATCTTGTCGGCCGCCGCCGGCAGGGCGAAGGCGAGGGCGAAGGCGGGCGCAAGTGCGAGAGAGCGAAGGTTCATGATGGGATCATACCGCCTTTCCAAAGGGTTGCACGTCACGAATAAGGGACGGAGGCGGCCCCGAACGCTCGCGTGCAAGTGAGGGTTCCGGGGGCTTGCGCCGCTGCCGCGCCCGACAGGGGGCGTCGGCCGCCGGCCTAGAGCGGTTGACCGGCGAGCAGCCGCGGCATCGGATCGAGCGTCAGCCCCGCCGCCTGCCGCATGAAGGCGCGTCGCAGCGGCGGAATCGCGGTGACCGCCCCCATGCCCAGGCCCCGCGCTGCCCGCAGCACCGGGTTGGCGTTGGAAAACAGCCGGTTGACCGTATCCATCCCGAGCCCCAGCGCGGTCGCGTCGAACCGCCGCCAGCGCTGGTAGCGGTCGAGGACGTCGGGGGCGCCGATGTCCTCGCCGCGGCGGGCGGCCTCGACGACGACCTCGGCCAGCGCCGCCACGTCGCGCAGGCCGAGGTTCAGCCCCTGCCCGGCGATGGGATGGACGCCGTGCGCCGCATCGCCCACCAGCGCCACCCGCGCCGCGACATAGTGATCCGCGAGGCTGAGGCTGAGCGGATACGAGAAGCGCGGCCCGGCAAGGCGGATCTCACCGAGGAAGTCCCCGAATCGGGGCCGCAGCACGTCGAGGAAGCGGGCGTCGTCCAGTGCCGCGATGGCCGCCGCCTGCGCCTCGGGCGCCGACCAGACGATCGAGCTGCGGTTGCCGGGCAGCGGCAGGATCGCCAGCGGCCCCTCGGGCATGAAGAACTGCCACGCCGTGCCATTGTGGGGGCGGTCGTGGTCCACCGCGCAGACCAGCGCGGTCTGGCCGTAGCCCCAGCCGCGCCGGGTGATCCCGGCCCGCGCCGCCACGCCCGAGCCGCGCCCGTCGGCGCCGACGAGCAGCCGCCCGGTCAGCACCGTCCCATCGTCCAGCGTCACCGCGACATGGCCGGGCCGGACCTCCTGCCCCGTCACCTGCCGGCCCGGCACATGGGTCACGCGGCCCGCCATCGCCTCCATCAGCGCGGCGTAGAGGAAGCGGTCCTCGAGCATGTGCCCGACCGGCCCCTCTTCGATCTCGGCGGAATCGAAGACGAGGTGGAACGGACCCGCCCCCTCGCCCGCCTCGCCCTGCGCGGCCTCGACCTTGAGGATCGGCTGCGACTTCGCCGCGAGCCCGCCCCACAGGCCGAGCGCGGTCAGAAGCCGTCGCGAGGCGAGCGCCAGCGCATAGGCGCGCCCGTCGAAGTCGTCGGCCGCCCGCGCCTGCGCGGGCCGCGCGTCGATCACCGCGACCGAGAGCCCGGCCCCCGCCAGCGCCAGCGCCAGCGCCGGGCCGTTCAGCCCGCCGCCGACGATCAGAATATCGTGGTCCACCGTCATGGCGGCACCCTATCCGGCCCGTGCGGCGCGGTCCATGCGGCAGGGTGGCCGCCTTAGACCCCGAGGGCGCGCGGTTGGCACGGCCGGATGCCTCCGGCGGGGATATTTGGGTCCAGCCCGAGGAGAGGGGTCTGTGGCTGCGGCGCCCCATTGCCCCGCCCGGCGCGGGGCTCTACCGTCCGCGCGTCTCAGGGCGTGCGGCAGGACGGGGGCGGGGATGGATTGGCTCAAGGCGAGCGCCACGGAACAGGGGCGGGCGATCATGGCGGGGCTGGTCAGCCCGCTCGACCTGGTCGAAGGCTATCTCGACGCCATCGCCCGTGCGCCGCTCGCGCGCCGCATCTATGCCCGGCTGACGCCCGAACGCGCGCGGGCCGGCGCCATCGCCGCCCACGACCGGGCGCGGGCGGAACTGCGGCGCGGGCTGCTGGACGGCGTGGCGCTGAGCTGGAAGGACAACGTGGATAGCGCCGGCGTCGCCACCGAGGCGGGCTCGCTGCTGCTCGAGGGGCGGGTGCCGGACAGCGATGCGGCGGTGCTGGCCACCGCCTCGGCGCAGGGGGCGCTGTGCCTCGGCAAGACCCACATGACGGAACTAGCGTTCTCGGGCCTCGGGCTGAACCCGCCGGTGGCGACGGTCCCGAACGCCTTTGACCCGCAGCTCGTGGCCGGCGGCTCGTCGGGGGGTGCGGCGGTCTCGGTGGCGATGGGGCTGGCGGCGGCGGCGATCGGCACCGACACCGGCGGCTCGATCCGCCTGCCCGCAGCCTGGAACGGCCTGGTCGGGTTCAAGCCGACCCCCGGCGCGGTGGACATGACCGGGATCGTGCCGCTCTGCCGGCGCTTCGACGTGGCCGGGCCGCTGGCCCGCACCGTCGAGGATTGCGCCGCGCTCTACGCCCTGATCACCGGCGACAGCGCCCCCGACCTGCGCGAGGCGGGTGCCGCGGGGCTGCGGCTCATGGTGCTGGACGGCGTGCCATTCGACGACGCCCGCGACGCGCCCGTCGCCGCGTTCGCGGAGGCCTGCGCCACCCTCGCCCGCGCCGGGGTGCAGATCACCCACGCCGCGCCCCCCTGCGTGGCCGAGGCGATGGCGCTGTCGCCCACGCTCTTCGCCCCCGAGGCCTACGGGCTCTGGCGCGACCAGATCGAGGCGGCGCCCGAGCTGATGTTCCCGCCGATCCTTGAACGCTTCCGCGGCGGCAAGGCCGTCACCGCCGCCGACTACGTCGCCGCGTGGGAGACGCTCGACCGCCTGCGCCGCGACTGGGCGCAGGCCACCGCCGGCTTCGACGCGGTGATCCTGCCCACCGCCCCGATCCTGCCGCCCGAGATCGCCCGGCTCGAATCCGACGCGGCGTTCTTCGCGTCCGAGAACCTGCTTGCGCTCAGGAACACGCGGATCGGCAACCTGATGGGCCTGCCGGCCATCACCCTGCCCACCGGGCGGCCGGCCTGCGGGCTGATGGCGATGGGGCGCGCGGGCGACGACCGCCGCCTGCTCAGGACCGCCGCCGCGCTCGAGGCCGCGCTCGCCCCCTGACCGCATTCTCTTTGACCCAAATATCCTGGGGGAGTCGCCGCAGGCGACGGGGGCAAAGCCCCCTCCTGGCCTGATTCGCCTTTAACTGGACGCACCCCGGCAATCCCGATACTCTGCAGCCCAACGGGGCGGCACGATCCCGTGACTGTGAGGCAGCGATGAATTCACCCGAGCGGTTTGCGAACCTGCCGGATTACGCCTTTCCGCGCCTGCGGAAGCTGTTGGCCGGGCTGACCCCCGCCGCCGACCCCATCGTCATGACCATCGGAGAGCCGCGCCACGGCATCCCCGACTTCGTCGCCCCGCGGCTGGCCGAGACGGTGGCCGAGTTGGGCAAATACCCCCCGAACGACGGCACGCCGGAACTGCTCGCCGCGATCTCGGGCTGGATTCGCCGCCGCCACGGCATCGAGGTGGGGCCCGAGCGGATCACCGCACTCAACGGCACCCGCGAGGGGCTGTTCAACGCAGCCCTCGCCCTCTGCCCCGAGACGAAGGGCGGCGAGACCCCCGCGATTCTGATCCCCAACCCGTTCTATCAGGTCTATGCCGTCGCCGCCGCCGCGGTCGGCGCCCGCGCGGTCTTCGTCAACGCCACCGCCGAGACCGGCCACCTGCCCGACTTCGCCGCGCTCGACGCAGCCACGCTCGACGCCGCCGCGATCTGCTATTTCTGCTCGCCCGCCAACCCGCAGGGCGCGGTCGCGGGGCGCGATTACCTCGAGCGGCTGATCGAACTGGCCGAGCGGCATGATTTCCTGATCTTCGCCGACGAGTGCTACTCCGAGATCTGGCGCGACACCCCCCCGCCCGGCGCGCTCGCCGTGGCCGAGGCGATGGGGCTGGCCCATCGGGTGATGATGTTCAACTCGCTCAGCAAGCGCTCGAACCTGCCCGGGCTGCGCTCGGGCTTTGCCGCGGGCGCGGCCGAGGCCATCGCGCGGTTCCGGGTGCTGCGCAGCTACGCCGGCGCGCCGATCCCCCTGCCCCACCAGCGGGTCAGCGAGACCGCCTGGGCGGACGAGGATCACGTCACCGCCAACCGCGCGCTCTACCAGCAGAAATACGCCATCGCCGACCGCATCCTCGGCAACGTGCCGGGCTACCTGCCCCCCGAGGGCGGGTTCTTCCTGTGGCTGCCGGTCGAGGATGGCGAGGCCGCCGCCCGCCGCCTCTGGGCCGACGCCGGGGTGCAGGTGCTGCCCGGCGCCTATCTCTCGCGCGAGACCGACGCCGGGAACCCCGGCGCGGGCTACATCCGCGTGGCGCTCGTCGGGCCGGCGGCCGAGACCGAGGATGCGCTGACCCGCATCCGCGACACGCTTTACGAAAGGGGGTGAGATCATGGCCAGCTGGCAGGCAAAGCACCGCGATCCGCTGTTCGACCAGACCACCCAGGCGGCGCTGGAACGGCGCGGCAAGGAAGTCGTCGGCGCGGGGCTCGTGGTGCTGGCGGTGGTGCTGGGCATGATCCTGATCTCGTGGTCGCAGAACGACCCCGGCATCGGCACCGCGACCGACCAGGTGGCGCAGAACCTGCTGGGCCGGTTCGGGGCCTATGTCGCCTCGGCGCTGGTGATGATCGTGGGCTTCGGGGCGTGGGTGCTGCCGCTGGTGGCGCTCGGCTGGGGGCTGCGGCTGATGCTGCACCGGGGCGAGGACCGGCTGATGCGCGGCCTCTTCACCCCCTTCGCGGTGGTGCTGGCCTCGGTCCACGCGACCGCGATGGTGCCGCCCGGCGACTGGACGCAGGCGCATGGCCTGGGCGGGCACCTGGGCGACATGGTGATGGGCGGGCTGATCGGGCTGATGCCGATGGCGCCCGCCGTGGCGCTGAAGGTGATGGCGCTGCTGACCGCGATCGCGGGGGTGGCGGTGACGGCCTTCGTGCTCGGCTTCGACCGGCGCGAGATGATGGGGATCGGCCGGTTCCTCGCCACCGGGCTCGCCACCGCCTATGACCTCGGGATGACGGCGGTCGGCCGCGGGGCCTCGGCCTCGGTGGCCGGCGCGCGCGAGCTGCGCCGCCGGGCCGAGGAACGCCGCCGGAAAAACGCCGCGGGCGCGGACGCCGAGGCCGTGACGGCCGACGTGCCCGCCGCCCCTGAGGGCAAGCCGGGCCTGCCCGCCGGCTTGCTCGGCCGCCTGCGCCGCAGCAGCGCGCCGGAAGAGATCCCGCCCTCGGAACTGGTCGAGACCGCCCCCGACTACGACGACAGCGACGGCCCCGACGCCGCCGAGGTCAGCGCCCGGATCAGCGACGCCATCCGCCACCGGGCCGAGGCCGACGCCGCCCGCGACGGCGGCCATGACCTGGCGCAGGACGAGGGACACGGCGACGCCCCCTCCCGCTCGGTCCTTTCGGCGGTGACCGCGCGGCTGACTGGCCGCGCCCAGTCGGTGCCGCCCGCCGCCCCGACCGACACTAGCCGCGTCGTCATGCCGCCGATGCGCAAGCCCAACCCCTCGCGGCAGGCGGTGGCCGAGGCGCAGCCGAGCCTCGCCTTCGACAGCGCCGCCAACGGCTATGAAAAGCCGCCGCTCGCGCTGCTGGCCGCCCCCGGCACCGTCGAGCGGCACACGCTGAGCCAGGAGGCGCTGGCCGAGAACGCCCGGATGCTGGAAGCGGTGCTGGACGACTACGGCGTCAAGGGCCAGATCACCGCCGTCCACCCCGGCCCGGTGGTGACGCTCTACGAGCTGGAACCCGCGCCGGGGCTGAAGGCCAGCCGCGTCATCGGCCTGTCGGACGACATCGCGCGCAGCATGTCGGCGCTGTCGGCCCGCGTCTCGACGGTGCCCGGCCGCACCGTGATCGGAATCGAGCTGCCCAACCAGCGCCGCGAAAAGGTGGTGCTGCGCGAGATCCTGTCGGCCCGCGCCTTCGGCGACACCTCGATGCCGCTGCCGCTGGCGCTGGGCAAGGACATCGGCGGCGAGCCGGTGGTGGCGAACCTCGCCAAGATGCCGCATCTGCTGATCGCCGGGACCACCGGCTCGGGCAAGTCGGTGGCGATCAACACGATGATCCTGTCGCTGCTCTACAAGCTGACGCCCGAGGAATGCCGGCTCATCATGATCGACCCCAAGATGCTGGAACTGTCGGTCTATGACGGCATCCCGCATCTGCTTTCCCCCGTCGTGACCGACCCCAAGAAGGCCGTGGTGGCGCTGAAATGGGTCGTCTCGGAAATGGAAGAGCGCTACCGCAAGATGTCCAAGATGGGCGTGCGCAACATCGAGGGCTATAACGGCCGCGTCGCCGAGGCGCTCGCCAGGGGCGAGATGTTCCGCCGCACCATGCAGACCGGCTTCGACGAGGACACCGGCGAGCCGGTCTTCGAGACCGAGGAGTTCCAGCCCGAGAAGTTCCCCTACATCGTCGTCATCGTGGACGAGATGGCCGACCTGATGATGGTCGCCGGCAAGGAAATCGAGGCCTGCATCCAGCGCCTCGCCCAGATGGCGCGGGCCTCGGGCATCCACATCGTGATGGCCACCCAGCGCCCCTCGGTCGACGTCATCACCGGCACGATCAAGGCGAACTTCCCGACCCGGATCAGCTTCCAGGTCACCTCGAAGATCGACAGCCGCACGATCCTGGGCGAGCAGGGGGCCGAGCAGCTTCTGGGCATGGGTGACATGCTCTACATGGCCGGCGGCTCGCGCATCACCCGCGTCCACGGGCCGTTCGTCTCGGACGAAGAGGTCGAGGAGGTCGTGAACCACCTCAAGTCCTTCGGCCCGCCGCAGTACATGACCAGCGTGGTCGAGGGCGGCGAGGAAGAGCGCGAGGCCGAGATCGACGCGATCCTCGCCACCGACGGCTCGGACGACGTGCTCTACGACCAGGCGGTGGCGATCGTGGCCAAGGACCGCAAGTGCTCGACCAGCTACATCCAGCGCAAGCTGGCGATCGGCTACAACAAGGCCGCGCGCCTCGTCGAGCAGATGGAAGAGCAGGGCGTCGTCAGCCCCGCCAACCACGTCGGCAAGCGCGAGGTGCTGGTGCCCGAGGTGTGAGGCGTCAGTTCTCGCACGTGATGAACCGCGTGTAGGCCGCCCCCTGCCGGGCCAGTTCCTCGGGCGGGGGCGGTTCGCCCGCGGCGCCGGTGCGGGGGGTGACCCCCTGCTCGGACAGAAACAGCTTGGCGATCTCGCCCCGGATCGCGAAGTTGACGTTCTGGGGGATGTCGCCCGTCTCGCTCGCCGTCACGATGGCGTCGAGCTTCGAGACCACCACCCCCACCACCTGCCCCAGCCCGTTGACCACCGGCCCGCCCGAATTGCCGGGCTGCACGGGGGCCGAGATCTGCATCACCCGGGTGTCGCCGCCCAGGCCCCGCTGCGAGGTGACCGAGCCACGGGTGACGTTCAGGCCGCTCAGGATGCCGGCAAGCGGGTAGCCCAGCACCAGCACGTCCGAGTTGAGCGGCGCAGGATTGGGGGCAAAGCTCGCCACCGTCTCGACCGGGGCATCGGTGCGGACCAGCGCGAGATCGAGGTCGCGGTCGGCGGCCAGCAGCGTGGCCGGCTTGCCCTCGACCGCGAGCCGGGCGCAGTCACCCGCGACATGGGCGTTGGTCAGGACGTGGCCGTCCGGCGAGACGACGAAGCCGGTGCCCGAGCCCGAGGTCCGGACGGCCGCGGGTGCGGCGTCCGGCGCGGCGGCGCCCGCCTGCGCCGGCGTTGGGTCGGGCCCCGGGGCCGGCGCGGGGCTGCCCGCGGCGGCCCCTGCGTCGGCGGTGACGGGGCCGGCCCCCTGCGACGCGTCGGGCGCCGGCAGGGCGGGCGGCTGGGCGGGTGGCTGCGTCATCGCCTTGCGCACGTCGTCCTCGATCCGGCTCTGGGCCTGCCGCTTGTCGGGGTCGGCGGCAAGGACGGCAGCAAGGCTGACGAAGCCCGTGCCGATCTCACCCTCGGGCGGAAAGGCGAGCGGATCCGAGCGGCCCTTGGCGATGCTGGCCGAAACCGCGCGCAGGATGCCCTCGTCGGGTCCCTCGGCCGACAGCATGAAGGTCGCCCATCCGCCGTCGCGCGCGTCCGAGCGGGTGTAGAGATGCAGCCCGGACCGGGTGGTGACCGCGGTGATGGCGACGTTGTCGCGGCGCAGCACGTAAGGCTCGTCCGGCCCCGCCTCGCGCAGCGTATAGTCGTGCAGCCGCTGCGCCTGCGCCACGTCGCCGAAGGTCAGGGAATAGCCGAGCGAGCTGGCCGAGTGGTTGAAGTTGATGAAGTTGTCAGAGGGCGCGCCGTCCCGCAGCCGGGCGGCCGGGACCATGATCGTCATGTCGAGCGAGGGCATGTAGCGCATCTCCCACCCGTCGCGCTCCATCTGCTCGGAGGCTGAAGCGGCGTAGACCAGCGTCGCCCAGACGGGGATCGGCGTCGTGACGCCGAACGGCGCCAAAGTCGCCTCGAGCGCCAGTTGGCTCGCGCTGCCCCAGGCCCCGTCGAGCAGCCCGGTGTAGGTGCCGGTGAACGCCATCGCGGCCTGCAGCGTCCGCTTTTCCTGCCGGGTGAGCTGGCGGGCGTCGAACTCTTCCACCAGTTCGTCGGCGGTGTAGGCGTGCAGCGGGCCGGCCACGCCGAGACACGCCGCACAGATCAACGCGAACCTCATCGCCCCCTCCGCCGCATGAACCGCCCGCAGGATGTGGCAGGGCCGTTCCACTGGTCAACCGGTGCGGTCCGTCAAAGTTGAGGGGTCGTGTTCCGTTCGACGCGGGGCGCGCGGCCCGGAGGCGGCGACGCATTGGGGGGCCGATCCGGGCCACACGTCGCGGCGCCCCCTCCGGGCGGATCGCCGCCCGCCCGGGCCGCCGCCTGCCGCCCACCCGTTGGCAACCTCGCGCCCCTCGCCGATAAGGCGGCATGACCTACTACCAGCTTCACCCCCTCAACGCGCGCCACGGGCTGACTGCGGTGCTGCCCGGCCTCAGGGCCACGGTCGCCGAGGCGGTGCGGCTGACGCAGGCCCACGCCGCGCTGCCGGACTTCGACGTGACCGTGCGGGTGGACCCGGATCGCTGCATCCCGGGCTGGGGCGTCGGCGGCCTCGCGCCCGCGCCGGGGGTGATCGAGATCGCGCTCATCCCCGACCTCTGCACGCCCGAGCGGCTGATCCGCACGCTCGTCCACGAATTCCACCACCTGATCCGCTGGGACGGCCCGGGCTACGGCCGCACGCTCGGCGAGGCGCTGGTGAGCGAGGGGCTGGCCGGGCAGTTCGTGCGCGAGGTGCTGGGCGGCCCGCCCGACCCGTGGGACCAGACGCCGGTGGCGGAGGGCCTCGCGAAGCGGGCGATCGCCGAGTGGTCGCGGCCGGGCTATGACCACGGCGCCTGGTTCTTCGGGCAGGGCGAGCTTCGGCGCTGGGTGGGCTACGGGCTCGGCGCCCGGATCGTGGCCGAGGCGCTGGCCGCGGCGCCCGACGCGACCGCCGTCACCCTCGCCACCGCCCCGGCCGAGCAGTTTCGTCCCGTGCTGCGCCGCCTCGCCTCGCGTGCGGCCGGGGTCGAGGCGGCGGCCGAGGACGAGGCGCCCGACGGGGACGGGGACGGGGACGGCGCGGCATCCCCCTCTGAGCAAACAAATATCTCCTCCCCCGGCGATGAGGCGGGTGAAACGGAACGGCCCGCGCCGCGTTGAGGGTTGAAGGCCCGGTGCGCGGCGCGCGCCGGAGACCCGAGGATTCACGCCAACGAGGATGCACGCGCATGGCCAGCCACGACGACGCCCGCCCCCCGAAAACCGCAGCCGATACCCCGACCCCCGCCTCGAACCCGGCTCAAGTCCCGGTCCACGAGGACACCAACTCGACCCCGGTGACGGCGCAGTATTCCGCCGAGACCGGCAACGGCGGTGAACCGCAGCAGCTGACCTCGGTCCGCGCCACCCGGCTGACCACCAACCAGGGCATCCCGGTCTCGGACAACCAGAACAGCCTGCGGATGGGGTCGCGGGGGCCGACGTTGCTCGAGGACTTCGTGCTGCGTGAAAAGATCTTCCACTTCGACCACGAGCGCATCCCGGAGCGGATCGTCCACGCCCGCGGCTCGGCCGCGCACGGCACGTTCGAGGTGACCAAGGCCATCCCCGAGCTGACCCGCGCCGCGCTCTTCCAGAAGGCCGGCAACCGCTGCGACGTCTTCGCCCGCTTCTCGACCGTCGCCGGCGGGGCCGGTTCGGTGGACACGCCGCGCGACATCCGCGGCTTCGCCGTCAAGTTCTACACCGAAGAGGGCAACTGGGACCTCGTCGGCAACAACACCCCGGTGTTCTTCATCCAGGACGCGATGAAGTTCCCCGACCTCGTCCACTCGGTGAAGATGGAGGCCGACCGCGGTTATCCGCAGGCGGCGTCGGCGCACGACACCTTCTGGGATTTCGTCTCGCTGATGCCCGAGACGCTGCACAACGTCATGTGGGCCATGTCCGACCGCGCCATCCCGCGCAGCCTTCGGTTCATGGAAGGCTTCGGCATCCACACCTTCCGCATGGTCAACGCCGAGGGCAAATCGACCTTCGTGCGCTTCCACTGGAAGCCGCGGTTGGGCGTGCAGTCGCTGATCTGGGACGAATCGGCCAAGCTGCAGGGCGCCGACAACGACTTCCACCGCCGCGACCTCTATGAGGCGATCGAGGCGGGCGGCTATCCCGAGTGGGACTTCGGCATCCAGGTCATCGACCCGGAGTGGGCGGCCCGCCAGCCCTATGACGTGCTCGACCCGACCAAGCTCGTCCCCGAGGAGGAGTGCCCGGTCCAGCTCATCGGCACGATGACGCTGAATCGCAACCCCGACAACCACTTCGCCGAGAACGAGCAGGTCGCCTTCTGCCCGTCCAACGTGCCGCCGGGGATCGACTTCTCGGACGACCCGCTGCTGCAGGGCCGGCTGTTCTCATATCTCGACACGCAGAAATCGCGGCTCGGGACGGCGAACTTCCACCAGCTGCCGATCAACGCGCCGCGCTGCCCGATGCACAACTTCCAGCGCGACGGGATGATGCAGATGCAGCTGCCCAAGGGCCGCGCCAACTACGAGCCGAACTCGCTCGACAAGGCGGGCGAAGTCGGCGGGCCGCGGGCCGACGCGCGGGGCGGCTTCCGCACCGTGCAGACCGCGACCGACCTCGGCAACGACCCGTCCGAGGGCAAGCTGCGGATCCGGGCCGAGACCTTCGCGGACCACTACAGCCAGCCGCGGATGTTCCTGCGCTCGCTGTCCCAGCCCGAGCAGAACCACGTCGGCGCGGCGATCACCTTCGAACTCTCCAAGGTGACCCTGCCCCACGTGCGTGAGGCGGTGCTGGCCCAGCTGCGGAACGTGGACGAGGATCTGGCCGCGACAGTGGCCCGCGGGCTCGGCGTCGACCTGCCGGCCGCCGCGCCGACCGGCCGGCCCGCCGTGGACCTGCCGCCGTCGGACAAGCTGTCGATCCTCAAGCAGGGCGTGCCGGCCCCCAAGGGCCGCAAGCTCGGCATCCTCGTCGGCGACGGCGCCGATGCGGCGGTGGTCAAGTCGCTGAAGGCCGAGGCCGAGGCCGCGGGCGCCACGGTGATGGTCGTCTGCCAGAAGGTCGGCGGCGCCAAGCTCTCGGACGGCTCGGTGCAGGAAGCCGACGGCCAGCTGGCCGGCACCCCGTCGCTCGTCTTCGACGCGGTGGTGATCACCACCGGCAAGGAAGGCTTCGACAAGCTGATCGACGACCCCGCCGCGCTCGAGTTCGCCGGCATGGCGTGGAGCCATCTGAAGGCGCTCGGCCTCTGCCCCGGCGGGCGCAAGATCCTCGCCAAGGCGAACGGGGGCGAGGATGCGTTCACGCTCGACCACGCCGACGCCAAGGGCGTGGTCGCCAAGCTGGCCGACCGGGCATGGGACCGCGAGCCCGCGCTGCGCCCGAAGCCCTGATCCGGCCCACATCTTGAACGACGAGGGGCGCCCCGACCGGGCGCCCCTTTTCTCATTCTCCCTTGCGGAAATATCCCGGGGTGAGCCGCGCGCCCCGCGCGGCGAGGGGCAGAGCCCCTCCCCTTAGCGGCCTCAGGCCCGCACCGGGTCCAGCACCGTGGACCACAGCTCGGTGTTGCCCACGTCCATCAGCCGCACCTTCATCTGCTCGGTGGCCCCATCGATGTCCACGAGGCCGAAGAACTGCATCCCCTCGCTCGGCGGCAGGTTCGGCCGCTCGGCGCCGGGCGCCTTCACGAACTTCACCTCGGGGCCGAAGGTGCGGTCCATCTCGCCCGGGCCGAAGCTGCCGGCGTGCAGCGGGCCGGACACGAACTCCCAGAACGGGGCGAACTCCTGGAACTCGGCGCGCTCGGGGCTGTATTCATGCGCCGCGGTATAGTGCACGTCGGCGGTCAGCCAGACGGTGTTCGTCACCTTCTGGTCGCGGATGAAGCGCAGCAGGTCGGCGATCTCGAGCTCGCGGCCCTTCGGCCCCCCGTGGTCGCCGTTCGCCACCGCCTCGACGCCGCGCTTTTCCTTGGCGTTGTCCCAGACGATGATCCCGATCGGCATATCCGAGGCGATCACCTTCCACGTCGCGGTCGAGGCCTTGAGCGCGCCCTTGAGCCATTCGATCTGCGCCGCCCCCAGAAGGGTGGTGCCGTCGCCGGCCTCGGTCTGCATCCCGGCGTCGTTGGCGTCGCGGTAGGACCGCAGGTCCAGCATGAAGATGTCGAGCAGCGGGCCATAGGCGATCTTGCGGTAGACCCGCCCCGGCTCGGCCGGGGTATAGCTGATCGGTGTCATCTCGTGGAACGCCTGCCCCGCCCGCGCCGCCAGCAGCGGGATCGACTTCTCGGTGTAGCGGTCGTCGGCCGACAGGTCCTTGCCCGGCGACCAGTTGTTGGTCACCTCGTGGTCGTCCCACTGGTAGAGGAACGGCACGCTGGCGCAGAACGCCTGCACGTGCTCGTCCATCTGGTTGTACTTGTAGCGGCCGCGGAACTCGTCGAGCGTCTCGGCCACCTTCTCGACCTCGGGGATCAGGACGGTGTTCTTCCAGACGCCGTTCGCGTGCTCCTGCTCGGGCTTCATCGGGCCGTCGGCATAGATCGTGTCGCCCGAGTGGATGAAGAAATCCAGCTCGTGCTGGCCCATCGTGGCATAGGTCTTCATCCCCTCGGGGCCGATCCCCCAGCCCTGCCCCGCGGTGTCGCCCGACCAGCCGAAGCGGATGTTGCGCTTTTCGGTGGGCGCGGTGCGGAACCGGCCGGTGATCGGCTGGCTCACGGCGTTGAGGTCGCTGAGGTCGGCGGCGGTGAAGCGGTAGAACACCTGCTGGTCCGGGGCCACGCCGTCTACGGCGCATTTCACCGTCAGGTCGCTCGCCGGCAGCGCGTTCAGCACCGCCACCC
Source organism: Paracoccus sanguinis (assembly GCF_012689545.1). NCBI lineage: Bacteria > Pseudomonadati > Pseudomonadota > Alphaproteobacteria > Rhodobacterales > Paracoccaceae > Paracoccus > Paracoccus sanguinis. The sequence continues at coordinate 2,104,133 of NZ_CP051542.1, read as the reverse complement.
GGCGCGCGTCGGCGAAGCTTTCGGTGGTCGAGACCTCGAGCAGCACCCGCGACGGGCGGTCCACGCGGGTCCAGACCATGCCGCCCGCGGCGTGGGCGTCGCCCGACTGGACGCCATGACTAAAGACGGGCGCGGTGCCCGCGCGCAGGATCGCCGGCAGGGCGAGGACGCCCGCAGCGGCGGTCCCGGTGGCCAACAGCCCGCGCCGGGTCAGGCGCGGCAGGATGAGAGAGGACATGGGCGGAGGCTCCCGGTCAGTGAAGGGGTTGAGGCCCCCGGGTGCCAAGCCAAGGTGACAGGCGCGTGGCGCGGGCGTGTCAATCGCGTGTCAGCGCCCCCCTCAATCCCCGCCGAAGAGATCGCGGGTGAAGACCTTGTCCGCGACATCCTCGAGGTCGGCCGACATCCGGTTGGCGATGATCAGGTCGGCGCGGGACTTGAAGTCCGAAAGGTCGTTGACCACCGGCGAGTTGAAGAAATGCGGCTCGTCCAGCGCCGGCTCATAGACGATGCAGGGGATGCCCTTGGCCTTGACCCGCTTCATGATCCCCTGGATCGAGCTGTCGCGGAAATTGTCCGACCCCGCCTTCATCACCAGCCGGTGCACGCCGACGCAGGCCGGGCGGCGGGCGATGATCAGGTCCGCGATCACGTCCTTGCGGGTGCGGTTCGATTCGACCACCGCCGCGATCAGGTTCTGCGGCACCGTCTCGTAGTTCGCCAGCAGCTGCCGGGTGTCCTTGGGCAGGCAGTAGCCGCCATAGCCGAAGCTCGGGTTGTTGTAGTGCGACCCGATGCGCGGATCGAGGCACACGCCCTCGACGATCTGGCGCGCCTCGAGGCCCTTGGTCAGCGCATAGCTGTCCAACTCGTTGAAGAACGCCACCCGCATGGCGAGGTAGGTGTTGGCAAAGAGCTTGATCGCCTCGGCCTCGGTCGAGCCGGTGAACATCACCGGCCCGCAGGTCTCGGCGCCTGCGGTCAGCAGGTCGGCGAAGCCGTGCGCCGCGGGCGTGGTGTCGCCGACGATGATGCGCGAGGGGTGCAGGTTGTCCCAGAGCGCGCGCCCCTCGCGCAGGAACTCGGGCGAGAACAGGATCGCGTCGCTGCCATGCTCGGCCCGCATCCGCGCGGTGAAGCCGACCGGGACGGTGGACTTGACCACGACCGTCGCCCCAGGCGCGAAGCGACGCGAAAGCGCGATGACCTGCTCGACGCTCGCGGTGTCGAAGCGGTTGGTGCGGGCGTCATAGTTGGTCGGCGTGGCGACGATGACGTAGTCCGCGTCCCTGAGCGCCTCCGCCGGGTCGAGCGTCGCGGTCAGGTCCAGCGTCTCGCGGGCGAAGAAGGCGCTGATCTCGGCATCCTCGATGGGCGAGCGGCGGGCGTTGACGGCATCCACGCGGGCCGGGTTCACGTCCAGCGCCACGACCCGGTTCGCCCGCGCCAGCAGCACGGCGAGCGACAGCCCCACATACCCAAGACCGGCAACCGCAATCTTCATCGCATCAATCCCCACGTTTCGCCCGGCCCTGTTGCACCTCATGGGCCCAGTGGGCAAGGGCCAGACGCCCGCGCAGCGACGTCACCGCACCCGCCCCGACCCCGTTGCACAACTGTCAGCCCCCCGGCCTCGCCCTCGGGCTGGACCTAAATATCCCCGCCGGAGGCTCCTGCCCCCCAAATCCGCGCCACCCGCCCGGCCAGCGCGGGCGGCACCTCCAGCCGCGTCCCCGGCCCCGCGCGTTCCGCGAGCCAGCGCAAGTCGGCGCGCCCCATCGCGATGCAGCCCGCGGTCGGATACCCCGGCCGCCGCCACTGGTGCAGGAAGATCGCCGACCCCGCGCCGGGCCGCGCCTCGGGCCAGTTCCAGTCGGTGACGAGGATCAGGTCATAGAGCGGATCGGCCCGCCGCAGCACCTCGTGGCTGGCCGCGCAGGGCGCGCGGACGGCGTGGTTGTAGTCGGGATGCGCGGGGTCGTCGCACCACAAGTCGCCCGGCCCGATCGGCTCGGCCCAGGGCGCGGGCGCGGCCATGCGGTCCGGGCGGTAGAGCAGCCCCACGATCCGGTGCGTGCCCGCGGGCGTCGCGCCGTCGCCCTCGCGCTTGACGGTGGTGACCCCGCCGCGCCCGACCGAATAGGGCAGCACCCGGCCGAAGGCCCACAGCCCCACGGGCGTCAGCCGCATCACAGCAGATGCCCCGACTTGTCGCGCTTGACCGCCAGATAGGCGTCGTTCCAGCGGTTACGGCCGACGACCAGCGGCACGCGCTCGACCACCTCGATCCCGTGGCTCTGCATCATCTCGACCTTGCGCGGGTTGTTGGTCATCAGCCGCACGGCCGAGAACCCCAGCCGCCGCAGCATCGCGGCGCCAAGGCGGAAGTCGCGCTCGTCATCCTCGAACCCGAGCCGGTGGTTCGCCTCGACCGTGTCGAACCCCTGCGATTGCAGGTCATACGCGCGCATCTTGTTGGCCAGCCCGATGCCCCGCCCCTCCTGGTTGAGATAGAGCAGCACCCCCTCGCCTGCGCCGCCCATCGTGGTCAGCGCGGCGTGCAGCTGCGGGCCGCAGTCGCATTTGAGGCTGCCCAGCACGTCGCCGGTGAAGCAGGCCGAGTGCAGCCGCGCGAGCACCGGCAGGTCGCGACGCGGGGCGCCGATCTCGACCGCGTAATGCTCGATCCCGCCGTCGTCGGGGCGCAGCACGTGCAGCCGCGACCGCTCGGCCGCCGCCAGCGGCAGCCGGGCCGAGGCGACCGGCGCCAGCACCGTCTCGGCCGCGAGCTGCGCCAGCGTCGGGCCGGGCGGCAGCCGGGTCAGGCCCTCGGGCGCGGCGTCCTCGACCATCACCATCGCCGGCAGCAGCTCGGCCGACTTGGCGAGCGCCAGTGCGGCGCGGTGCGGCGTGGTGTCGCCGTCCCGGTCGGTGAACAGCGGCCCCTTCATCGGCATCCGCAGGTCGTCGGCCGGGTCGGCCACCGCGCGCAGCCAGGCCACGTCGGCCTCGGCCGGCACCCGCACCCGGGCGAGGTCGCCGTCATAGGCCCGCGCCTTCAGCGTCTCGGCCCGCCGCCCGGTCACCGCCAGCACCACCGGCCCGAGCGCCCGCAGGTCGGCCAGCCGCGCCGGCGACAGCGTCTCGACCGAGGCGCCAAGCCAGCCGCCGAACCCCACCGGCAGGCCCACCCGCAGATCGGCGCGGGCGCGGCTGATGGTCTCGGCAAGGGTGGGGATCAGGCTCATGGCGCCTTGGCCGCAGGGCAAATCATGAAACATTCCGTAACATAACCCCGCCCGGCGACAACAGGATGTGAGAAACATTGCAACCCGCTGGACCCCGCGCCGCCCGCCCCCATGTTGCACCCGAGACGCTCATCAAACGGAGGGCCCCATGGCTGGTCTGAAGAAGATCCTGCTGGTCGACGACGAGGACGACCTGCGCGAGGCGCTGGCCGAACAGCTGGTCGCAACCGAGGATTTCGACGTGTTCGAGGCCGCCTCGGGCGCCGAGGCGGTGGACAAGACCAAGGGCGCGATCTTCGATCTGGTCGTGCTGGACGTGGGCCTGCCCGACACCGACGGGCGCGAGCTCTGCAAGCGGCTGCGCAAGCAGGGTGTGAAGTGCCCGATCGTCATGCTGACCGGCCACGACACCGACGCCGACACGATCCTGGGCCTCGATTCGGGCGCCAACGACTACATCACCAAGCCGTTCAAGTTCCCGGTGCTGCTGGCCCGGCTGCGCGCGCAGCTGCGCACGCATGAGCAGTCCGAGGACGCGATCTTCCAGCTTGGCCCCTATACCTTCAAGCCGGCGATGAAGATGCTGATCGACGCCAAGGACCGCAAGATCCGGCTGACCGAGAAGGAAACCAACATCCTCAAGTTCCTGTATCGTGCGCAGGACGGGGTGGTGGCGCGGGACGTGCTCTTGCACGAGGTCTGGGGCTACAACGCCGGGGTGACCACGCATACGCTGGAAACCCACATCTACCGGCTGCGCCAGAAGATCGAGCCCGAGCCCTCCAACGCCCGGCTGCTGGTCACGGAATCGGGCGGCTACCGGCTGGTGGCCTGACTCTCGCGCGGGCGCCCCGTCAACGGGCGCCCGGCCCTACCGCTGGCGCAGGTGCGCGGGGCCGAGGCCCTTGGGCGCGACGACGCCATCGAGCGCCAGGAAGCGGTCCCCCGCGCGGCCTGCGAGCGGCGCACTGTCCCCCTCATCCGCGCCGACGACGCTGAACGACCCGTCCGTCTCGAGCACGACGGCCCGCACGCCCTCGAGCGAGGTCCGCCCGGCGGCCCGCAGCACGCTGCGCAGCTCCTCGACCGCCACCCGCTCGCGCTTGAGCGCATCGGGCAGAACCCGCCCCTCCCACGCCAGCAACGCCGGCTCGGACGCGACGAGGGCGCGCACGCGCTCGGACCGGACCGCCGCCCAGGCGATCACGAACTGCAACCCGCACAGCACGACGAAGGCGGCGATGGCCTCGGCCAGCGAGACGTTCTCGTCCAGCACCGCCGCCGCGAGCACCGAGCCGAGCGAGACCGTGACGACGAGGTCAAAGGCGTTCATCTTCGCCAGCGTCCGCTTGCCGGTGACCCTCAGGATCACGATCAGCCCGGCGTAGCCGAGCACGCCCATGACGAGGACGCGCCCCAGCTCGTCCCACCCGTCAAACAGCATCGTCGGCCCCGCCGCCGATGGCGTCGCGCCCATGCGGCGCGTCCCAGTCGATCACCGGGTTGATCGGGATGATGCCGTATTTGTTCAGGTCCGGGTGGCTGCGGTAGTAATGGTTCACGATGTGATCGTGCCGCACCGTCCCGGCCACGCCGGGGATCTGGTACAGCTCGCGCGTCCACCGCCACAGGTTCGGATAATCCCGCAGCCACGCCCGGTTGCAGCGGAAATGCGTGTGATAGACGTTGTCGAACCGCACCGCGCTGGTGAACATCCGCCAGTCCGCCTCGGTCAGTTGGTCCCCGGCGAGGTAGCGCTGCCGCGACAGCACCTCGTCGGCCCAGGCCATCGTCTCGAACACCGGCCCGACGGCGGCGTCATACGCCTCTTGCGTCGAGGCGAAGCCGGCCTTGTACACCCCGTTGTTGAAGTTGTCGTAGACCCGGGCGTTGACCTCGGCCACGCGGTCCGAAAGCGCCTCGGGGCAGAAGGTCAGGATGCTGCCGGTCAGCCCGTCGAAGGCGCTGTCGAACATCCGGATGATCTCGCTCGATTCGTTCGAGACGATCGTGCCGCGGGCCTTGTCCCACAGGATCGGCACCGTGGCCTTGCCGGTCATGTCCGGCCGCGCCCGCAGGTAGATGTCGCGGACATGCGCCGACCCCAGCAGCGGGTCGCCCGTCGCGCCGGGGAAATCGGTCGCAAAGCTCCACCCGTCGCGGCCCATCAGCGGGTGGACGACCGACAGGCCGATGAGGCCCTCGAGCCCCTTGAGCGCGCGGAAGATCAGCGTGCGGTGCGCCCAGGGGCAGGCGTACGAGACATAGAGGTGATAGCGCCCGGCCTCGGCCGCGAACCCGCCTTCGCCCGTGGGGCCGGGGCGGCCGTCGGGGGTGATCCAGTTGCGGAACCCCGCGTCCTGGCGGCGATAGGCGCCATCGCCCTCGGCGGCGCCCACGCTGCCATAGACCCATTTCCCGTCGACGAGCTGGTTCATCGGCTTTCCCTTTCCCTGCCCGCGGGCTATCCCGCCCCCCATGTTCACCATCGCGACCTGGAACATCAACTCGGTCCGGCTCAGGGCGGGGCTCGTCACCCGGCTGCTGTCCGAGGAAGCGCCCGACATCCTCTGCCTGCAGGAATGCAAGTCGCCGGTCGAGAAGATCCCGGCGCAGCTCTTCCACGATGCCGGCTACCGCTGGATGGTGGCGCGCGGGCAGCGCGGCTACAACGGCGTGGCGATCCTGTCGCGGCTGCCGATCTCGGATGCGGGCGACCGCGACTATGCGCGGCTCGGCCACGCCCGCCACGTCGCGGCCCGGCTTGAGAACGGGGTGACGATCCACAACCTCTACGTCCCGGCCGGGGGCGACATTCCCGACCGCGAGGTGAACCTCAAGTTCGGGCAGAAGCTCGATTTCCTGACCGAGATGCGCGACGCCTTCCACGCCGACCGCCCGTCGCGGTCGATCCTCGTCGGCGACCTGAACATCGCCCCGCGCGAGGATGACGTCTGGTCCCACAAGGCGCTGCTCAAGGTCGTGAGCCATACCCCGGTCGAGGTCGAGCACCTGCTTGCGGCGCAGGACGCGGGGCATTGGGTGGACATCACCCGGCAGGACATCCCCGAGGGGCCACTGTTTTCGTGGTGGAGCTATCGCAACCGCGACTGGGACGCCTCGGACCGCGGCCGGCGGCTGGACCACATCTGGGCCTCGGCCGACATCGCCGCCGCGGGCCACGCGAGCCGGGTGCTGCGCCCGGTGCGGGGGTGGGAGCAGCCGAGCGACCACGTGCCGGTGGTCGCGGCGTTCGATCTGGACGTCTGAGCCGACCCTTTCCTTAAGCCGGAACGCGAAAGGGGGGGCGCAGAACGCCCCCCCTTGTTGGCACCACGAGGGCGCGGTCAGTGCTGCCGCGTGGGGTCGTGCGTCACCCGCTCGATCTCGGCATCGGCCGCATCGCTGTCGGCCAGCGCGTGATCGCCGAGGTCCATCACCGTCTCGCCCGTCTCCTCCCACGTCGCACGCTCGGCGTCGGACGCGCGGGGCGAGAAGAACCCGGTGATGGCGTAGAAGATGCCGATCAGCGGCGAGATCCAGCAGGCGAAGGACAGCGGGATGTACATCAGGTCGCCGAGGTTCCCGTCCATCACCCCGAGCCCGAGGGCCGAGATCACGAAGGCGCCGCCCGCGTTCCACGGGATCAGCGGCGACATCATCGTGCCGCCCTCTTCCACCGCGCGGCTGAGGTTCAGCGTCGAATACCCCATCCCGCGATAGAGCGGCGAGAACATCCGCCCCGGCAGCGCGATCGAGATGTATGGGTCGCCCGCGACCATGTTGGTGGCGAAGGCCGTGCCGATGGCCGAGGTCTGGACCCCGGCGAACGACTTCACCCGCGCGATGATCGCCTGGATGATCGCCTCGAGGCAGCCGGTGCGCTCGAGCGCGCCCCCGAAGCCCAACGCGATGAGCATCAGCGAGATGGTCCACATCATCGACTGGATGCCGCCCTTGTTCAGCAGCGTGTCGATCTCGGCGATGCCCGTCTCGGTGCGGAACCCGTCGTTGGCGTAGCTGAAGACGTCGTGCAGCCCCGCGCCCTGGTAGAACATCGCCACCAGCGCCCCGAGCAGCACGCCGGCAAAGAGCGACGGCAGCGGCGGCTTCTTCATCAGCGCCAGGATCAGCACCGCGAGCGCCGGCAGCAGCGGGATCAGCCCGAGCTGGAAGTCCTGGTCAAGCCGGGTGGTGATGCGCTCGATGCTGGCGAACGAGGTGTCGGCGGGCTCGATCAGCGCATATCCCGCGACGATATAGATGGTCAGCGCGATCAGCATCGCCGGCACGGTGGTCGGCATCATGTTCTTGATGTGGTCGAAGACGTTCTGGCCGGTGACCGCCGGGGCGAGGTTGGTGGTGTCCGACAGCGGCGACACCTTGTCCCCGAAGAACGCGCCCGAGACGACCGCGCCCGCGGTCCAGACCGGCGGGATGCCGAAGCCCGCCCCGATCCCCATCAGCGCGAGGCCGATGGTTCCGACCGTGCCCCAGCTCGTCCCCAGCGAGACCGACACGACCGCGCACAGCACCATCGCCGCGGCGAGGAAGATCTGCGGCGTCAGCACCGTCAGGCCGTAATAGATCAGCGTCGGCACCGTGCCCGAGGCGATCCAAACCCCGATCAGCATCCCGACGACGATCAGGACCGACAGCGACGGCATCGAGACGTGAATGACGTGAAAGACCCCCTCGCGGATATCCATCCAGCGCTGCCCGCGCAGCACGCCCAGCAGGCCGGTGAAGGCGAGGCCGAGGATCAGCGGGATATGGGGGGTGAAGTCGTTGTAATAGAAGAGTTGCAGGGCCAGCAGGCCCAAGGTGACGATGATCGGCAGTATCGCCAATCCGAGCGACGGCAGCGTGCGCGGCCCGGTGTCCTGAACGGTTGCATCCGTCAAGCGGTGGCTCCTCTCGTTAGGTCATTGAGGTTGACCCTATAGCGGAAAGATCACGTTCTGGCTACCTTGCAGGGAAACCGCAGGTCGGGCCTGCCGGTTCCGGGCAAGGATTCGCGAGGGTCCGATAGGGCGGATCGTGCGACGTTGAGGCCTCACGGTGGGGGATGGCGGCCCGCACCGGCACCTGCCGAGGCCGCCGCTGGCACGTACCGCCTCCCGGTCCCCGAAACGGAGACGGCGGACCCGCAGGCCCGCCGCCCCTGTTGCGCTTCAGATCAGGCTCAGGCCCCGATCACGCCGCCGTCGTCGCGGGTGATGACCAGCGTGACCGAGCGCGGGATCGCGCCGTTCCCGTCCGGGTAGCTCGAGCTGAACTTGCCGGCGGCATAGTCCTCGGGCGACGTGGTGGCGCCGGGGTGCTGCAGGCCCACGAACATCGTCTTCTGGTCCGGGGTGGTGATGACGCCCGTCACCTCCTGCCCGATCGGGCCGGTAAGGAAGCGGCGGATCTCACCCGAGCGCGGGTCGGCGCAGAGCATCTGGTTGTTGCCCATCTGCTCCATGTCGCCCTTGTACATGTTGTCCTCGCCGATGTCGGTCTGGATCCACAGGCGCGAGTCGGCGTCGAACCACAGCCCGTCCGGGCAGGCGAAGATGTTGTCCTCGCCCAGCGCCTCGCCGGTGAAGACCCGGCTGGTGTCCGCGTCGCCGGCGATCACGAACAGGTCCCAGGTGAAGGCGGTCTGCGCGTGGTCGGCATCGCGGTAGCGCCAGCGGACGATCTGGCCGAACTGGTTCTTGGCCCGCGGGTTGACCGGGTCGACCTTCGCCTCGGTCCGCTTGGTGTTGTTGGTGAGGGTGAAGTAGACCTCGCCGGTGTTCGGATCGACCGCGCCCCACTCGGGGCGGTCCATCTTGGTCGCGCCGGCGAGGTCAGCCGCCGCGCGGGTGTTGACGAGGATCTCGCCCAGATCGGCAAAACCCGCCTCGGGCGTCAGGCCGTTCTCGCCCGGCGCCAGCGCCAGCCACTCGCCCGACCCGTCGGGGTTGAAGCGCGCGACATAGAGCGTGCCCTCGTCGAGGATCGAGCCGTCCGTCACGCCCTTCTGGAACGGCGCCTTCGACACGAACTTGTAGATGTACTCGAACCGCGAGTCGTCGCCCGAGTAGCAGACCACCGGCTTGCCCTCGACGGCCGGGGCGAAGACCACGCCCTCATGGCCGAAGCGGCCCAGGTGGGTGCGCTTGACGGGCTTCGCGTCGGGCTTGAACGGGTCGATCTCGACCATCCAGCCGAACTGGTTCGGCTCGTTGCGATAGTCCTCGGCGGCCGAGGCGCCCTTGGTCGAAGCGTCGAAGCGGATGTATTCGTCCGCGCCGCCCGCGGCCTTCTCCCACCCGTAGCGGCCGTTCTTGCCGGCGACGACGCCATAGCGCTTGAGCTCGCGCGGCAGCTTCGGCTCGCCGTTCTCGGCGTCGTGGCTGGTGAAGTAGCCCGCCCAGTTCTCTTCGGCGGCCATGTAGGTGTTCCACGGCGTCACGCCATAGGCGCAGTTGTTGATCGTGCCGCGGGTCTTGTCGCCGTTCGGGGCGTATTTCGTGACCAGCAGCTTCGAGCCCTTGGCGGGGCCGGCGATGTCGATCTCGGTCAGCGCGGTGATCCGGCGGTTGTGGGCGTCGGCCACCGGCGCAAAGGCGCCGTCCGCGCCCTTGGTGATGCGGTAGACCGAGACGCCGTGCGCGTTCATTTCCTTCAGCACGTGGTCGTCGGGGCGGGTCTCGCCGTCATAGACCACCTCGTCCGAGTCGAGCGCCTGGCCCTTGTAGGCCTCGGCGTGCAGGAAGCGCGGCTCGATGTATTCGTGGTTCACGACCAGCAGCCCGTCATCGGACGAGCCGTCGATCGGGAAGAAGTGCATCCCGTCGTGGTGCATCCCGGTCTGCATCGCCTGCTCGGCCCCGGTGTTGGCGCCGGGGCGGAAGGCCGGCATGTCGCCGAGGATCGGGGTGCCCCAGGCGCCCAGCGTGCGGACGGTGTAGCCCTCGGGGACGACGACCGTGTCGCCCATCCCGACCGAGACGGCCTTGAAGCCCAGCAGGCCCGGGGTCGGCGTGGCGGTGGCGGTGGCGCCGGCGACGGGGTTGCCGCCCGCGGTGGTGGTCTGGGCCAGCGCCCCGCGGGTGCTCAGCCCGGTGCCGAAGACGCCGGTGACGGCCGCGGCGAGCCCGCCGAACAGCACGCTGCGGCGCGAGGCGCGGGCGGTTTCCACCACGTCGTAGAAGGTCGGGTTGGCCGAGGTGTTCGACAGCCCCTCGTCACCTGGCTCGAAGTCCGGCGATTGGGTGGGATCGGCGTAATCCGCCTCATAGTTCATGTCGTCGCGCATCGGTGGCTCCGTTCGAATGGCGTGGACTGGCGTTGCGGGGCGGTCATGCCCCCGCCGCATGACGCGGGGATGGCAATCGCGCGACGGTTTCGTGACAGGGCGCCCCCCCTGCGGCCCCCTCGGGCGCCGTGGCCGGCCGTGGCCGCCCGCCGCGGCGGTCTTTCCCTTTCGCCGCCGAGACCCCATATTGCCGCCGAGTTCGCGCAATGAGGTTCCCCATGCTTTTCGGCGACACCCCGGCCGCCCCCGCGCCGTCGGATTTCATCAAGGACGTGTCCGAGGCCGATTTCATGGCCGAGGTCATCGACGCCTCGATGCAGGTGCCGGTGATCGTCGATTTCTGGGCGCCGTGGTGCGGCCCCTGCAAAACGCTCGGCCCCGCGCTCGAGGCCGAGGTGGCGCGCCACAAGGGCCGGGTGCGGATGGCCAAGGTGGACGTGGACAAGAACCAGATGATCGCCGCGCAGCTGCGCGTGCAGTCGATCCCCACGGTCTTCGCCTTCTTCCAGGGCCAGCCGGTCGACGCCTTCCAGGGCGCGCTGCCGGCGAGCGAGATCAAGAAGTTCGTCGAGAAGCTCGTGGCGCTCGGCGGCGACGACGGGGGCCTGGGCGCCGCGCTCGAGGCGGCCGAGGCGATGCTGGCCGAGGGCGCCGCCGCCGACGCGGCCGAGACGTTCGACGCGATCCTCGGCGAAGAGCCCGAGAACGCGCAGGCCTGGGGCGGGCTGGTCCGTGCCCGGCTGGCCGCCGGCGACGCCGACGCGGCCGACGCGGCGCTGGCCGCCGTGCCCGCCGCGGTGGCCCGCACCGCCCCGGTCGAGGCCGCCCGCGCGCAGCTCGCGCTCGCCCGGCAGGCCGCCAACGCCGGCCCCCTCGCCGATCTCGAGGCCCGCGTGGCGGCCGATCCGGCCGACCATCAGGCCCGCCTCGACCTCGCCACCGCGCTGCACGCCGCCGGGCGCGTCGAGGAGGCCATCGACCAGCTGCTCGAGTCGTTCCGCCGCGACCGCGACTGGAACGACGGCGCCGCCAAGGCGCAGCTTCTGACCATCTTCGACGCGCTGCCGCCCACCGATCCGCTGGTGCAGAAGGGCCGCCGCCGGCTCAGTTCGCTGATCTTCGCCTGAGCCGCGGCGCCCGACGATGGCCCCCGGCACCCCGCCCCTGCCCGACACGCTGCCGCTGTTCCCGCTGCCCGGCGCGGTGCTGCTGCCGCGCACCCGCCTGCCGCTGCACATCTTCGAGCCGCGCTACCTGCAGATGATGGAGGACGTGCTGCGCTCGGGCGACCGGCTGATCGGGATGATCCAGCCGATCGGCGACGGCCTTGCCGCGGTGGGCACCGCCGGCCGGGTGGCGATGTTTTCCGAGGATGACGACGGGCGGATGATGATCTCGCTGCGCGCCGTCTCGCGCTTCCGGCTGGTCGAGGCGCTGGACGGCTTCACCCCCTACATGCGCGGCAAGGTGGACTGGGCGGGCTACGGCGCCGACCGCCGCGGCGCGGTGCCCGACGACCCCGAGTTCGACCGCCCGGCGTTCATGGAGCGGCTGGGCCGCTACATGGCCGCGCGCGACCTCTCGACCGACTGGAACGCGGCGGAAGAGGCGGGGGACGAGCTGCTGGTCAACTCGCTGTCGATGCTGTTGCCGCTGGGGGTCGAAGAAAAGCAAGCGCTGCTCGAGGCCGCGACCCTGCCCGAGCGGCGGGCGATCCTCGACGGGCTGATGGAATACGCGCTGCACGGCGGCGACGACGAGGAGAGGCTGCATTGACCGACACCCACCCCGACGCGGCCCCCCGCCCCGCCTTCGACCGCCATATGCTGGAAGCGCTGGTCTGCCCGGTGACGCACGGGCGGCTCGACTACGACGCCGCCCGGCAGGAGCTGGTCTCGCGCACCGCCGGGCTCGCCTTCCCGATCCGCGACGGCATTCCGATCATGCTGGTCGGCGAGGCGCGGCAGATCAAGGCAGGCTGAGGGGCGGGGCGGCCTAGGGCCCACCCCGCTATCCCCGGCTTCTCAGAGCCCCGCTGCCTCGTCCGCGCCGATCATCAGGTTGAGGTTCTGCACCGCCGCGCCCGAGGCCCCCTTGCCGAGGTTGTCGAGCACCGCGACCACCACCGCGCAGCCGTTCGCGTCGTCGCCGTGGACCGACAGTTCGAGCTGGTTCGTCCCGTTCAGCGCCGTCGGCACCACCCGCGGCGCGGGGTCCACCACCTGCACGAAGCGGCTGCCCGCGTAATGCGCCTCGAGCGCGGTGCGCAGATCGGCGATCCGCCGGCCGCCGAGTTGCAGCGGCAGTTGCACCATCATCCCCTGCGCGTAGCGCCCCACCGCCGGGGCGAAGACCGGCCGACGGGTCAGCCCGGTGCGGGCCATGATCTCGGGCAGGTGCTTGTGGCCCTGGCCCAGCGCATAGGCGAAATGGGCGGGCGCGCCCTCGGCCTCCATCTCGGCGATCATCTCCTTGCCGCCGCCGGTGTAGCCCGAGACGGCGTTGAGGCTCAGCGGCTCGTCCGCCGCGACCAGCCCGGCCGCGACCAGCGGCGCGAGGATCGCGATGGCGCCGGTCGCATAGCAGCCGGGGTTGGCCACGAAGCGCGCGCCGGGGATCGCGGCGCGGGTCTCGGCCGCCAGCTCGGGGAAGCCGTAGGTCCAGCCGTCGGCCACCCGATGCGCCGTCGAGGCGTCGATGAACCGCACCGGCAGCCCCTCGGCCAGCGCCACCGAATCGCGGGCGGCGGCGTCGGGCAGGCAAAGAATCGCCACCTCGGCCTCGGCCAGGGCCGCGCGGCGGGCGTCGGCGTCCTTGCGGCGCGCGGGATCGACCTGCACCAGCGCGACATCCTCGCGCCCCGCAAGCCGCTCGCGGATCTGCAGGCCGGTCGTGCCGGCCTCGCCGTCGATGAACACCTTCGTCGCCATGTGTGGCCCCCTTTCGTGCCGTCCCGATGTGGCCCAGCCGGTCAGCCCGCGCAAGTGGGCGCGACGAGGACGAAATGCCGGTCGCGCGCGTTGTCGAGGCTGAAGCCCGCCCCGCGCCCGGGCACCGCGTCGAGCGTCAGCGGCACGTCGGCCCACGCCGCCGCCTGCGCCCCGCCGGTCCAGAACCCGGCGCCCCCGACCGTCCCCAACTGCACGTCATGCGCGCCCAGCCGGAACGCGCCCTCGGGATAGACCATCGGCGCGGTCCCGTCGCAGCACCCGCCGGACAGGTGGAACATCACCGGCCCGTGCTCGGCCTCGATCTCGGCCAGCAGCGCCAGCGCCGCGGGGGTCGCCGTGACCCCGCTCATGACGCCAGCCGCGCTTCGAGGAAGTCGAGCACCCGCACCTCCTCGGGGCGCAGCCCGCCCTCGTCCAGCTCCTCCGCGATCTCCTCGCGGATCTCGAGCTTCAGGTCGGCGTCCAGGTAGCTGTCGATCACTGTCGGATGGACATAGCACTTGCGGCAGATGGTGGGGGTGTTGCCCAGCCGGGCGGCCACCTGCTCGATCGCCTCGCGGACATTCCGCTTGGCGGCGGCGGCGCTGTCGGCGGCCTCGTACTCGGCCAGCGCCAGCGCGGCGAGCACCGTCCCGGTCCAGGTGCGGAAGTCCTTGGCGGTGATCCCCTCGCCGGTGATCTCGCGCAGGTAGGCGTTGACGTCGCCCGAGGTCACCTCGCGCTGCGCGCCCGTGTCGTCGAGATACTGGAACAGGTGCTGGCCCGGCAGCTCCTGGCTCTGCCGCACGATCCGCGCCACGCGCCGGTCGCGCAGGCCGAGATCCCAGGTCTTGCCCGACTTGCCCTTGAAGCGGAACCGCACCTCGGTCCCCTCGACCTTGACGTGGCGGTCGCGCAGCGTGGTCAGCCCGTGCGACTTGTTCTGCTTCACATAGTCGGCGTTGCCCACCCGGATCATCGTCGCCTCGAGCAGATGGACGACGGTCGCCAGCACCTTCTCGCGCCCCATCCCGCGGCGGGCCATGTCGGCGTCCACCCGCGCCCTGAGCCCCGGCAGCACGCGGGCAAAGGCCAGCATCCGGTCATACTTGGCGCTGTCGCGGACCTCGCGGAAGCGGGGGTGATAGCGGTATTGCTTGCGCCCCTTGGCATCGCGCCCGGTGGCCTGGATGTGCCCCTCGGGGTCGGCGCAGATCCAGACATCGGCATAGGCGGGCGGAATGGCCAGCGACCTGATCCGCGCCAGCTCGGCCTTGTCGCGGATCGGCCGGCCGTCGAGGCCGCGGTAGCTGAACCCCTTGCCCGCCTTGCGCCGGGTGATCCCAGGATCGCCGTCCGAGACGTAGCGCAGCCCGACGCTTTCGGCTGCATCCTGCGGATCGACGATGGTGCCGCTGTCGTCCAAGGCGATCCCTCCCCGCGGTGCTCTGCCGTTTCCCCGAACGTCTTGACAGTCGCGCGAGTTGCGGAACCTCGCCCGCGCCGGACCGGTTTTCCTCGGGCAACAGGAAAGGACACGCACATGGCCGACCAGAAGCCCGACCAGAAGCCCGACCAGAAGCCGAACCAGAAGTCCGACCAGCAGCCGGAACTGACCCGCGACACCGACGCCTATCTGCACGACCACGACACCCCCTCGCACGGCGGCCGCGCCGGCGGGACGATGGCGCAGGCGATCGGGTCCGAGGACGAACACAAGCGCGCCGATGAACCCGACGCCGGCACCACCCGCGTCCGCAAGGCCGACGAACATCGCGTCGGCACCAGCAACCTCGGCACCGAGAACCGCTGAACCCAAGGGGGCGCCCGCGACAGGCGCCCCCCTTCTTTCTTGCCCAAATATCCTGCGGGGGTCCGGGGGCGCAAAGCCCCCGGTCGCAGCGGCTCAGAAGAACCCGAGCTTGGACGGCGAGTAGCTGACCAGCATGTTCTTGGTCTGCTGGTAGTGGTCGAGCATCATC
Organism: Paracoccus sanguinis; assembly: GCF_012689545.1. NCBI lineage: Bacteria > Pseudomonadati > Pseudomonadota > Alphaproteobacteria > Rhodobacterales > Paracoccaceae > Paracoccus > Paracoccus sanguinis. The sequence continues at coordinate 2,088,682 of NZ_CP051542.1, read as the reverse complement.
TTGTGCGTCTCGCGCCCGATGCCCGACTGCTTGTAGCCGCCGAAGGCTGCGTGCGCGGGATAGGCGTGGTAGTTGTTGACCCACACCCGGCCCGCCTTGATCCCGCGGCCCATGCGGTAGCAGGTGTTCATGTCGCGGCTCCACACCCCCGCGCCGAGGCCGTAGAGCGTGTCGTTGGCGATCGACAGCGCCTCGGCCTCGTCCTTGAAGGTCGTGACCGAAACCACGGGGCCGAAGATCTCCTCCTGGAAGATCCGCATCTTGTTGTTGCCCCTGAAGATCGTCGGCTTGATGTAATAGCCGCTCGACAGCTCGCCCCCGAGGTCCGCGGCCTCGCCGCCGGTCAGCACCTCGGCGCCCTCGCCCCGGCCGATGTCGAGGTAGGACTTGATCTTGTCGTGCTGTTCCTTGCTGGCCTGGGCGCCGATCATCGTATCGGACTCGCGCGGGTCGCCCTGCTTGATCGCCTGTGTGCGGGCGACGGCCTTCTCCATGAACTTCTCGTAGATCGACTCCTGCACCAGCACGCGCGAGGGGCAGGTGCAGATCTCGCCCTGGTTCAGCGCGAACATGGTGAAGCCTTCCAGCGCCTTGTCGAGGAAGTCGTCGTCCTCGCGCGCGACGTCGGCGAAGAACACGTTGGGCGACTTGCCGCCCAGCTCGAGCGTCACCGGGATCAGGTTCTCGGCCGCGTACTGCATGATCAGCCGACCCGTCGAGGTCTCGCCGGTGAAGGCGATCTTGGCGATCCGCTTCGACGAGGCGAGCGGCTTGCCGGCCTCGAGCCCGAAGCCATTGACGATGTTCAGCACGCCCGGCGGCAGCAGGTCACCGATCAGGTCCGCCCACACCATGATCGAGGCGGGCGTCTGCTCGGCCGGCTTCAGCACGACGCAGTTCCCGGCCGCGAGCGCCGGGGCGAGCTTCCAGCAGGCCATCAGCAGCGGGAAGTTCCACGGGATGATCTGCCCCACGACGCCCAGCGGCTCGTGGAAGTGATAGGCCACGGTGTTGTCGTCGATCTGGCTGAGCGAGCCCTCCTGCGCGCGCAGCACCCCGGCGAAATAGCGGAAATGGTCGATCGCCAGCGGCACGTCGGCGGCCATCGTCTCGCGGATCGGCTTGCCGTTGTCCCAGGTCTCGGCGGTGGCGAGCAGCTCGAGGTTCTGCTCCATCCGGTCGGCGATCCTGAGCAGGATGGTCGAGCGTTCCTGCGCGCTGGTCCGGCCCCACTGGTCGGCCGCGGCATGGGCCGCGTCGAGCGCGAGGTTCACGTCCCCCTCGTCCGAGCGGGCGATCTCGCCCATGTCCATCCCGGTGATCGGGGTCGAGTTCTGGAAGTAGCGCCCGGCCTGCGGCGCCACCCACTTGCCGCCGATGAAGTTGTCGTAGCGCTTGGCAAAGGGCATGTTGCCAACCCCCTTGAAGGGGTGCGTCTGGTCGTTCGGCATGGTTCTTGTCCTCCCTTCGGCCCGGTCCTCCACCGGGCCTATGGAGGTCATGGTGCGAGAGCGCGGCCCCGCCGGTCAACAGGGCGGCCGCGGATCGCCGGGGCCGACTGTCTCACCCGTGAGACGCCGCCGGGGCACCGGGGGCGCCGTTAGCACCGGCTGCGCCGGGGGCCTCGCGCCCCGCGCCGCCCAGGCCCAGCCGGGCCATCTTGCGATAGAGCGTCGCCCGCCCCACCCCCAGCGCCCGCGCCGCCGCGGTGACGTTGCCGCCTGAGCGGGCCAGCGCCCGCGCCAGCGCCGCCCGCTCGGCGCGCTCGAGCCCCGTCAGGTCGTCCTCGCGCCCGATCAGGTCGGCGAGCGGGCGCGGGGTCAGCGCCCCGCTGCGCGGCAGGCCCAGCGCCCGGCGGGCGTCACGGGTGGCACCGATGGCCAGCTCGTCGCGGTCCACGGCGACCAGCGCCTCGGTCCCCTCGCCCGCCATGACGATGCGGGCGCCGGGAAAGGCGGCGCGGAACCACGCCGTCTCGATGGCGCGCGCGGTCTGGGCCACCATCGCGGCGATCAGCGCATTGATCTGCTCGGTCTGGTCGGCGCGCGCGGAACTCACGTCCAGCGCCGCGATCACCGCCCCGTCGGGGCCGTGGATCGGCGCGTCGATGCAGCTCATCGCGGTGTTGCGGGACAGGAAATGCTCGTCGCGGTGGATGATGACCTGCCGCCCTTCGGCCAGGCAGGTGCCGACCCCGTTGGTGCCCTGCGCGGCCTCGGACCAGTCGGCCCCGCAGGCGAGGTCCCAGCCGTCGAACACCGCCGCATCCCCGGCCGAGACCCGGCGGTCGAGGATGATCCCCGCCGCATCGGTCAGCACGACCGAGCATCCCGAGGCGCGCACCAGCCCGTAGAGCTGTTCGACCCGCGGCGCGGCGACCGACAGGAAGCCGCCCATCGCCTCGCGCCGCCGGGCGATCCCCGCCGCATCCAGCCGCTCGGGCCGCAACGGCGCCGAGGGGTCGAGCCCATGGCGCAGCGCCGAGCGCCGCCAACTCGCGGTGAGCGGGGTCAGGTCGTCGTTGGCGCGGGTGCGCTCGATCACCCGGTCGGCGTGGGGGCGCGGGGTGACGGGGCCGCGCGGCCGCGCGCCGCCCCGACCCGGCTGCTCGCCCGTGACCGAGACGGTCAGCGGGTCGGTCAGCGGGACGGGCGTCCCGGCGTCGCGCCGTGGTGGCGGCAGGCGTGTGGCCATGATTCGCTCTCCCCCTCCCGTCCGATCATAGCGGCGGTCAGTCCCATTCCATCTCGGCATAGGCCGCCGCGGCGTTGCGTGCGGTCGTCGCCTCGAACCCCGCCCAGCCGGGCGCCTCCGGGGCCATCGCGGCACCGATCGCCGGCAGCGCCTCGGAGAGCCCCTGCCCGGCATCCAGCGCCGCCCGCACCGCGTCGCGCAGGGCGCGCAGATAGGCCGTCTCGGCCGCCGCCGCCTCGGCCAGCGTCGGCGCCACCGGCCCGTGCCCCGGCACCACGAGCGCCGCCTCGGGCGGCGGCGCATCGAGCCACCCCAGCCAGCCCTTCAGCGAGCCGTCCACCACCGGGGTCAGCCCGCGAAACACCAGATCGCCCGTGAAGAGCACACCCGAGCGGCTGTCGCGCACCGTCATGTCGCTGTCGGTGTGGGCCGTCGCCACCGGCGTCAGGGTCAGCGTCGTCCCGCCGAGGTCCAGCGTCTCCGCCCCCGCCACCAGCCGCGTCGGCGCCACCAGATCGGTCCCCGCCCAGGCGAGCGCCCCGATCTGCGCCGGGATCGTCTCGCGCCAGGTCTCGGCCCGCGCGGCGAGCGCGGCGGGCAGGCGGGCGTCGCCGGTCACCTCGCCCCCCGCCTCGGCCATCAGCCCGGCCCCGGTGATGTGGTCGGGGTGCATGTGGGTCAGGATCACCGGCCCGATCGGCAGGTCGGTCCGGGCGCGGATCGCGGCGTAAAGCGCCTCGGCCTCCTCGCGCGAGCCGCCGGGGTCGATGACCGCCACCCGTGCGTCGCCGATGACCACGCCCAGATTGGCGATCCGGCCGCGGTTCTCGGGCGACAGCTCGGCATCCGCGCCGCGGTGGACCAGGACGCCGGGCGCGAGTTCGGTCAGCTCGAGCGCCGGCGCCTCGGCCAGTGGCGCGCAGGTCCAGCCCTGCCCGGTCAGGTCGGGATGCGCGGCCAGCCACGCCGCCGCGACTGCCTCGGCGCCCTGCTGGCACGCCGCGGCCTCGGCGGCGCTGCCCTGCGGCAAGAGCCGCGGGGCGCAGGCCGCGGGGTCCGCGGCCAGACAGGCGGTCAGCATCAGGACGAACATCGCCACCCCCCTTCCCCAAGGTCCGGCGCCCCACTCTGCGCCGTCGCGGCCGCAGAGGCACAGGGCACGGGCGAACCTCAGACTTTGGTCGGGCAAAGCGGCCCCCGCGCGGGCTTGTGCATGGATTTCAGCGCCGCGGGCTGTCACGCTTTCCGCCACCGCCATGAAGCGCGAGGCACGCCGATGCCCCTATCGCAGATCGCCCGCTGGATCGCCGTGGCCGCGCTCAGCGCCGGGCCGACGCTCGCCGCCGACAACCCGCTGCAACCCTCGCCCGCCTGGGACGAGATGCGGCTGGCGGTGATCGGCACCGAGACCGAGCCGCCGGTCGATCCCGCCGTGCTCGACCTCGACGCGCCGATGCGCGCCGACAATCCGGCGCTGGTGCCGATTCGGATCACCCAGCCGCCGGGGGCGCCGGCGATCACCCGCCTTGCGCTGGTCATCGACGAGAACCCGGCCCCGGTCGCGGCCGAGTTCACCCTCGGCCCCGCGACCGCGCCCCTCGACCTCGAGGTGCGGGTGAGGGTCAACGCCTATTCCGACGTGCGCGCCATCGCCACGCTCGCGGACGGGCGGCAGGTCATGGCCGGGCGCTTCGTCAAGGCCTCGGGCGGCTGCGCGGCCCCCGCGGGCCGGTCGGGCGAGGACGCCCGCAAGGACATCGGCGCGATGCGCTGGACGTCCGAGCCCGCCGGCGACCGCGCCATGGGGCAGCTGATGATCCGGCACCCCAACTTCTCGGGGCTGCAACGCGACCAGCTCACCCTGCTCGACATCCCGGCCGAGTTCGTCCGCAGCGTCACTGTGCGGCAGGGCGACGCGCTGCTGATGGAGATGGAGGGCGGCATCTCGATCTCCGAAAACCCCGTGTTCCGCTTGGGCTACACCCCCGACGGCGCACCCGTCACCGTCCACGCCGAGGACACCGAGGACCGCCAGTTCGACGCGAGCTTTCCCGGCTCGGGCGGCTGAGGCGCGCTTGCACCCGGCCCGGCCGGCTGGCAGGGTCGCCACCTTGAGCGAAACGGGGGTCTTGGATGGACAGGCGGAAACTGGGCACGATCGAGGTGAGCGACGTCTGCCTCGGGACGATGACATTCGGGCGCGACACGGGCCGGGACGACGCCTTTGCCCAGATGGACCGCGCGCTCGACGCCGGCATCAGCTTCTTCGATACCGCCGAGATGTATCCCGTGCCCCCGCAGGCCGCCTTCTACGGCCGGACCGAAGAGGTGATCGGCGCCTGGCTCTCGGCCCGCCCCGGCGCCCGCGACCGGGTGCAGATCGCCAGCAAGATCAGCGGCCCGAACGGCGGCCATTCCCGCGGCGGCAAGGGGTTCGAGCCGGACAACATCGCCGACGCGGTGGACGGCTCGCTCAAGCGGCTGGGGACCGACCGCATCGACCTCTACCAGCTGCACTGGCCCAAGCGCGGCGGCTATGCCTTCCGGCAGAACTGGACCTTCGATCCCCGCGGCAGCTCGAAGGCGCGGGTCGAGGATCACATGGACGCCATCCTGACCGAACTCGCCAAGCTGGTGGCGGCGGGCAAGGTGCGGGCCTTCGGCCTGTCGAACGAATCCGCCTGGGGCACGATGGCGTGGCTGGGCGCCGCCCAGCGCACCGGCGGGCCGCGGGTGGTGTCGGTGCAGAACGAATACGGGCCGCTCTACCGGATGTATGACACCGACATGGCCGAGGTCGGGCAGAAAGAGGACGTCACGCTGCTGGCCTATTCGCCGCTCGCCGCCGGGCTTTTGACCGGGAAATACGCGGGCGGGACGATCCCCGAGCGCTCGCGCGCCGCGACCGACAAGCGCGAGGGCGGGCCGGGCAACCTCGGCGGGCGGATGACCGAACGCGGGCTCACCGCCGCCGACGCCTGGGTCGAGATGGCCCGCGGGCTCGGGCTCGACCCGATCCACGCCGCGGTGGCGTTCGTCCGCCAGCGGCCGTTCCCGGCGATCCCGATCATCGGGGCGACCACCCCGGCGCAGCTCGACCACCTGATCGCCGGGCTGGGGGTGACGCTCGACGACGACGCGCTGGCCGCCATCGACCGCTTCCACCGCGCCCACCCCCTGCCCTACTGAGCGGGGGCGCGAGGGGTGACGCAGCGGCGGGCTTGCACCGCCGCGCGGCCCCCGCAACATCGCGCCACATTCGTGGAGGAACCCCATGCTGCCGCCGATCCTGTCGAACCTGCGCGTCCCCGCCATCGCCTCGCCGATGTTCATCGTCTCGGGGCCGGACCTCGTCATCGCCCAGTGCAAGGCCGGGATCGTCGGCAGCTTCCCGGCCCTGAACGCGCGTGAGAAGGACGGCGAGCCGCCGCTGCTCGACGCCTGGCTGACCCGGATCGCCGAGGAACTCGACCGCCACAACCAGGCCAACCCCGACCGCCCGGCGGCGCCCTTCGCGGTCAACCAGATCGTCCACCGCTCGAACGCCCGGCTCGAGCGCGACATCGAGATCTGCCACCGCCACAAGGTGCCGATCTGGATCACCTCGCTCGGCGCCCGACCCGAGGTGAACGCCGCCGCCCATGACTGCGGCGGGATCACCCTGCACGACGTCATCACCCCCACCTTTGCCCGCAAGGCGCTGGAGAAGGGCGCCGACGGCCTGATCGCGGTGGCGGCGGGCGCGGGCGGGCACGCCGGCGGCCTGTCGCCCTTCGCCCTGATCCAGGAGATCCGGTCCTTCTTCGACGGCCCGCTGCTGCTGTCGGGCGCCATCGCCACCGGCCGCGCGATCCTCGCGGCGCAGGCGATGGGGGCGGACCTCGCCTATATCGGCAGCCCCTTCATCGCCACGGCCGAGGCCAACGCCGACGCCGCCTACAAGCAGATGATCGTCGATTCGGGGGCCGAGGACATCGTCTATTCCTCGCTCTTCACCGGGATTCACGGCAACTACCTGAAGCCCTCGATCCGGGCCGCGGGGATGGACCCCGACGCGCTCGGCTCGGCCGACGCCTCGGCGATGGACTTCGGCAAGGGCGCGGCCAAGGCCAAGGCGTGGAGCCAGATCTGGGGCTCGGGCCAGGGCATCGGCGCGATCCACGAGGTGACGCCGGCGGGCGCGCTGGTGGACCGGCTGGCGGCGGAATACGCCGAGGCACGGCAGGCGCTCTGCGCCGGGTGAGGCGCGGGGGCTGACGAGCGGGCGGTGAGCGCCGCGCGCGGATCGGCGGCGTCTCGGCCCCGCGGGGCTGACGAGGTGCGGCCGAGCCTCCGATGAAAGCCCATCAGGTCCATCATGGCGAAACGGGCTTCTGCCGAGGCCCGGTTGCCGGTCGAGACTCCCGCGTCGAGATTCCCTAGCACAAGGAGCGGAGCCGCCCCCCACCGGGGGCGCTCCCACGCAGCCGCCCGATTGCGGGCTGTCGCGGATCGGATAGCGACCGCGGCTCCAACCCCTTCGGACACGGGCGCATCCCCTCACCCTTTGCCTGCCAACCAGACGGGCAACTGTGGGCGGGAGGGGTGGGCTCGTTTACTGCCTCTCAGATGGGCGTGGCGCAGCCCTCTCCAATCGGCTCTCCGCAGCCGCGCTCCACCCGCACCCATCCGCATACCCCGACCCCAACGTCACCCCACCGCCGCGCACGCGGCTGTCGCGCGGGCGTCATGCGCGCGGTACACACCCCTCAGCGCAGATGCCCGGACCCGCCATGACCCCCTCGCAGACCCCAGCCCCCACCCCGCCGCACCCCACCCTCGCCGAGGCCACGCGGGTGTGGGCACGCATCGCCGCGCTCTCCTTCGGCGGGCCGGCGGGGCAGATCGCGGTCATGCACCGTATCCTCGTGGACGAGCGGCGCTGGCTCGGGGACGGGCGGTTCCTGCACGCGCTGAACTTCTGCATGATGCTGCCCGGCCCCGAGGCGATGCAGCTCGCGACCTATGTCGGCTGGCTGATGCACGGGGTGCGCGGCGCGCTGGTGGCGGGGGGGTTGTTCATCCTGCCCGGCGCGGTCTCGATCATGGCGCTGTCGGTCGTCTATGTGCTGTGGGGGGGGACCGGGCTCGTCGCGGGGCTGTTCTTCGGCCTCAAGGCCGCGGTGCTGGCCATCGTGGTGCAGGCGGTGGTGCGGATCGGGACCAAGGCGCTGACCTCGCCCGCGCGGCTGGTCCTCGCGGCCGTGGCCTTCGCCGCCATCGCGGGGCTGGGGGCGCCCTTCCCGCTCATCATCCTCAGCGCGGCGCTGGCCGGCTGGGCGGGCAGCCGGATGGGCGTCGCGGGGCTCGCGGGGCCCGGGCACGGCGCCGCGGGGACCATCGCCGACGCCGGCACCGTGCTGGGCGAGGCCGCGCCGCCCGCCGGGGCGGGGGCGACCCGCGCGGGGCTGGTGGCGCTGGTGCTGTGGCTCGTCCCGGTCGCGGCGCTGTGGCTGGCGCTGCCCGGCAGCGTCTGGGCCGAGATCGCGGCGTTCTTCGCCAAGCTCGCGGTGCTGACCTTCGGCGGCGCCTACGCGGTCCTCGCCTGGGTCGCGCAAGAGGCCTCGGCCCGCTACGGCTGGGTCACGCCGGGCGAGATGCTCGACGGACTGGGGCTCGCCGAAACGACGCCCGGGCCGCTCATCATGGTGACGCAGTTCGTGGGCTTCCTCGCCGCCTGGCGCGAGACGGGGGGCAGCGTCGGGGCCGGGGTGCTGGGCGGGCTGCTGACGACCTGGGTGACCTTCGCGCCCTGCTTTGCCTTCATCTTCCTCGGCGCCCCGCACATCGAGCGGCTGCGCCACAACCCCGGCCTCGCCGCGGCGCTCGGCGCCATCACGGCGGCGGTGGTGGGGGTGATCCTCAACCTCGCGCTCTGGTTCGGCTGGCACTTCGTCATGCCGGGCGGGCGGCTCGACCCGTGGGCCGCGGCGCTGTCGGGGGTGGCGCTGGTGCTGGTCTTCGGGCTGCGCTGGGGCGTGGTGCCGGTGCTGGCCCTGTGCGCGGCGGCCGGGATGGCGCTGCGGCTGGCGGGGGTCGCCTGAGGGGCCGCCCTGACGGCGGCCCCCCCGGTCGGTTCAGTGGCTGTCGGCGGCAGCGCCGGCGCGGCGCAGCTCATCCTCGTCCACCGGCTTCGCGCCGTTGAAGAACCAGTTGAGCACCACGGCCGACACCGCGGCAAGCAGGATGCCCGAGTGGGTCAGCACCCGGGTCCCGCGCGGCAGCCACTGGTCGAAGTCGCCGGCGATCATCGGGATCATCCCCATGCCGATGGCGATGGCGACGATGAACAGGTTGTGCCGGTTGGCGGTGAAATCGACGCGGCTGAGGATGCGCACGCCGGTCGCGGCCACCATCCCGAACATCACCAGCCCGGCCCCGCCCAGCACGACCGTCGGCAGCGCCTCGACCAGCGCGCCCATCTTGGGGATCAGCCCCAGCACGATCATGATTGCCCCGCCCGCCACGCAGACGAAGCGCGAGCGCACGCCGGTCACGCCCACCAGCCCCACGTTTTGCGAGAACGAGGTGTAGGGGAAGGTGTTGAACACCCCGCCGAGGATCGTGCCGACGCCGTCCGCCCGCAGCCCCGCCGCCAGCCGCGGCTGGCTGATCCGGTGCCCGACCATGTCGCCGAGCGCGAGGAACATCCCCGTCGATTCGATCATCACCACGATCATGACCAGCGTCATGGTCAGGATCATCACCGGGTCGAAGGTCGGCATCCCGAAGTGGAAGGGCCGGATCGGCGCGAACCAGGCGGCCGCCGCGACCTTCTCGAAATGCATCATCCCCATCGACGCGGCGAGGAGCCCGCCCACCACGATCCCGATCAGCACCGCGATGTTGGACAGGAAGCCGCGCCCGAAGCGGGCGATCAGCAGGATCGTGGCCAGCACCACCCCGGCGATCAGGAAGTTGCGGGGCGCGGCGTAAAGCGGGTTCGGCACGCTGGCGGCGATCTTCGTCCCCAGCGGCACGCCGCCCGCGGCAACCTGCGCATCCAGCCACGCCTGCATCGCCGGATCGACCAGCTTCGGCGCCGTCGGCCCCTGCTGCAGGCCGAAGATCCAGTTGATCCCGATCGGCATCAGGCTGATCCCGATGGTCAGGATCACCGTGCCGGTGACGACCGGCGGGAAGAACCGCAGCATCCGGCTGACCAAGGGCGCCAGCAGCACCGCCACGATCCCCGCCCCGATCACCGCGCCGAAGAGCGCCCGCGCCCCGATCTCGCCCGGGGTCTCGTTGGCGATGGCGACCATCGGCCCGACCGCGGCGAAGGTCACGCCCATCATCACCGGCAGCCGCACGCCGAGCCACGCGCCCGCGCCCATCGACTGGATGATCGAGGCGATGCCGCAGACGAACAGGTCAGCCGAGATCAGGAACGCCACGTCCTCGGGCGAGAGCTTCAGCGCCCGGCCGACGATCAGCGGAACGGCGATGGCGCCCGCATACATCACCAGCACATGCTGAAGCCCCAGCGCAAAGAGCCGCGGGGCGGGCGGCACGGCCTCGACAGGGTCGAGCGTGCCACGGGAATGGGTCAGGTCGGTCATCGGTCTCCCTCGGTTCACGGCTCTGCGGCCGCTCGGGCCGAGGCTGCGCTGGCGGATCGGCTGCGCCAAGCCAAATCGCGCGGCTTTCCACCATGCGGATTGCACCCTGCCCGGGATTGCGCCAGCCTGCCCGCGCCATGACCGACCCCCGCCGCCCCGTGCCCCCGCCGTCCGACAACACCCCCTCGACCCCTGCGGCCAAGCCGCCGGCCCGCACCGGCCGCCCGCGCAAGACGCCGGCCGAAGAGCCCGCGGGCGGCTCGGCCGTGGTGGACCGGGCGCTGGCGATCCTCGACGCGCTGGCGGCCCGTGACGGGCTGCCGCTCTCGGACATCGCCCGCCAGCTCGGGCTCGCGCCCTCGACCACGCACCGGCTGCTGGGCGCGCTGGCCGCGCGGCGGCTGGTCGAGGCCGACCCGGCGACGCAGGGCTGGTCGATCGGTCCCGGCGCGGTGCGGCTGGGCGCGGCCTTCCTGCGCCGCGGCGGGCTGGCCGAGCGCGCCCGCCCGGCGCTGGACCGGCTGGCCGCCGAAAGCGGCGAGACCGCCGCGCTCGCCGTTCCCGACGCCGACGCGGCGCTGGTCGTGGCCGAGGCCGCCGGCCCCGCCACGCTGCGGGTGGTGCTGGCCCCCGGCACCCGCCTGCCCCTGCACGCGAGCGCCGCGGGCAAGGCGCTGATCGCGCATCTGCCGCTCGCCCGGGTCGAGGCGCTGCTGGGCGCCGGCCCCCTGCCGGCGCTGACGCCGCAGAGCCTGACCGATCAGGGCGCGCTCACCGCCGACCTCGCCACCCTGCGCCACGCCGGTTGGCTGTCCGAGCGAGACGAGTCGGTGCCGGGCCAGTCGGCGGTCGCGGCGCCGGTCTTCGCGGGCTTGGGCGACCCGGTCGCGGCGCTGACGCTCGCCGGCCCGTCGCTGCGGCTGGACGCGCGCCGCATCGAGGCCCTCGGTCCCACCATCGCCGCCGCCGCCGCCGCGCTGGGGGCAGCGCTCGGGGGGCGGTGAGGGGCCGTCCCGCCGTGGAAATGGTGGGGTTTGGACGGCCTCACGCGCGAGGGCTCACGCCCGTCAGCCTGGCCCAGCACGGCGCTCGTTCTCAAAGGGGAGCCGTCCCCGCTGCGTCGGCGGGCAACCCGCGGCCGCCGCGCCATCCTGCGGCGGGCGCCCCCGCCCGAGCCACCACCCCGCCCCCTCCCGTCCCGCCCTTCCACCGGCCGCGCCGTGCCGCTAGGGTCGCGGCGATGACCAGCCCTCCCGCCCCTCTCGCCACGATCGAGGCCGCCGACGCGGCCCTGACCGCCGGCCTTGCGCGGATGCTCGCGCCGCGGCTGGCGCCGGGCGACACGCTGCTGCTCGACGGGCCGGTGGGGGCCGGCAAGACCCATTTCGCCCGCGCCCTGATCCGCGCCCGACAGGGCGACGCGGCCGAGGATGTGCCGAGCCCGACCTTCACTCTCGTCCAGACCTACCTCGACGCGGGCGGGACCGAGCTCTGGCACGCCGACCTCTACCGCCTCATTGATCCCGCCGAGCTGTTCGAGCTGGGGCTCGAGGATGCGATGCCCGAGGCGATCACGCTGATCGAGTGGCCCGAGCGGATGGGCGCCCCGCCCGCCGGCGCGCTGCGGGTCGCGCTGTCCGCCACCGACCCCGACCTGCGGCGCATCACGCTGAGCGGCGATCCCGCGCGCTGGGGTTGGGTGGCGCGCCTTGCCGCGGCGGCGCGGATCGTCCACGCCGCCGGCTGGGCCGAGGCGCGGGTGGCGCCGCTGGCCGGGGACGCTTCGGCCCGCAGCTATGCGCGGCTGACGGCGCCCGAGGGCACCGCCGTCCTGATGGACGACCCCGGCGGGCAGCTGCCGCGCTATCTTCAGATGACCGACTGGCTGCGCGACCGGGGCTTTGCCGCCCCCGCGGTGCTGGCCGCCGACCCCGCACAGGGCTTCGCGCTGCTCGAGGATCTGGGCGACGACCTGCTCGCCCGGGTGCTCGACCGCGACCCCGGGGCGGCCGAGGCGCTCTATGACCGCGTCACCGACCTGATCGTGGACCTGCACCGCCACGCCCCGCCCGACTTCGTGGCCCCGCTGGACGGCGCGGCGCTGGCCGGGCAGGTCGGGCTTCTGGCCGAGTGGTACGCCCCGGCCGCCGGCGCCCCCGGCGCAGGGGCCGAGGCGGGCGCCGCCATCGCCGCGCTGTGGGACCGGCTGGCCGCCGACACCCCGCCGGTCGTCTCGCTGCGGGATTTCCATGCCGAGAACCTCGTCTGGCTGGGCGACGGGCCGCTGGGGCTGCTCGACTTTCAGGACGCGGTGGCGACGCACCCGGCCTATGAGCTCGCCTCGGCCCTGCAGGACGCGCGCCGGGACATCCCGCCCGCGACCGAGGCGCGGCAGATCGACCGCTACCTCGCCGCGACCGGGCATGACCCCGACCGCTTCCGCGCCGCCTATGCGCTGATGGGTGCGGCGCGAGGGCTGCGGATCATGGGGATCTTCGCCCGGCTGGCGCTGCGCGACGGCAAGCCGCGCTACCTCGACCTGATGCCGCGGGTCTGGGCGGCGGTGGCGCGCGACCTCGCCCACCCGGCGCTGGCGCCGCTGGCCGAGGCGGTGGCCGGCGTGCCCGCGCCCACGCCCGAGGTCATCGTCGCGCTGCGTGCCCGCACCGGGCGCGCGGCCGAGGCGCCGACCACGTTGATGCTGTTCGCCGCCGGCAAGGGCACGCGGATGGCGCCGCTGACCGACCACACGCCGAAGCCGCTGATCCCGGTCGCCGGGCGACCGCTGCTCGACCACGCGCTGGACCTCGCCACCGCGGCGGGGGTGGCGCGGGTGGTGGTCAACACCCATCACCTCGGCGAGCAGATCGCCCGCCACCTCGCCGGGCGTCCGGGCGTCGTCATCTCGGACGAGGCCGACCTTCTGCGCGAGACCGGCGGCGGGCTGCGCCACGCGCTGCCGCGGCTCGGGCCGGGGCCGGTGCTGACCATGAACCCCGACGTGATCTGGCGCGGGCCGAACCCGCTGTCCGCGCTGCGCGCCGGCTGGGACTGGGACCGGATGGAGGCGCTGCTGATGCTCGTCCCCGCCGCGCGCACCCGCGGGCGGGTCGGCCCGGGCGACTTCTCGCTCGACGCGCGGGGCCGCCTCCGCCGCGGCGGGCCGCTCGTCTACGGCGGGGCGCAGGTCATCGCCACCGACCGGCTGGCGGGGGTGGCGGCCGAGGTGTTCTCGCTCAACCTGATCTGGGACGCGATGATCGCGGCGGGCGGCGCTTACGGCCTCATTCACCCCGGCGACTGGTGCGACGTCGGGCGGCCGGACTGCATCCCGCTGGCCGAGGGGATGCTGGCCGAGGCGATGCGTGAGGGGCGGACCTGATGCGCGGCCTCTACGCCCTGCCCCCCGGCGTGGACTTCGCGGGCGAGGTCGTGCGCGGCCTGCGCGAGCGCATGGCGGACCGCCCGCCCGAGGCGATGGCCTCGGTCACGATCCACTGCAACTCGGGCCAGACGCTGCGCGCCATCGAGGCGGCGTTCCACCGTGGCGGGGCGGCCCTTCTGCCGCGGCTGCGGCTGATCGCGGAACTCGGGACCGGCGCCGGGTTGCCTTCGCCCGAGGCGCCGCTCGCCCGCCGGCTCGAGCTGTCGCGGCTGGTCGCGGCGGCGCTGGCCGCGGGCGGCACGGCGGCGCAGGACTGGGGCCAGTCGGTGCCGGCGCTGACCCGCTCGCTCGCCGGGCTGATGGCCGAGATGCAGGCCGAGGGGCTGGGGCCCGAGGCGCTCGAGACGATCGACGCGGGCGCCCATGCGGCGCATTGGCAGCGGGCGCTGGCCTTCCTGCGGATCGCCGCGGGGTTCCATCTCGGCGACGACGCCCCCGACCGCGAGGCGCTGCAGTACCGGGCCGCGCGGACGCTCGCCGACGACTGGGCCGCGGGCCGGAACCTGCCCGCGGGGCCGGTGATCGTCGCGGGCTCGACCGGCTCGCACGGGGCCACGCGGCTGTTCATGGAGGCGGTGGCGCATCTGCCCGAGGGCGCGGTGATCCTGCCCGGCCACGACGCCCACACGCCGCCCGAGCTTCTGGCCCGCCTCGCCGCGGGGGACGAGGACCACCCGCAGGCCCGGCTGGCCGCGCTGATCGAGGCGCTGGGGCCGCCGCAGCCCTGGACCGATGCCGCGCCGCCGGCCCCGGCCCGCAACCGCCTCGTCAGCCTTGCGCTGCGCCCGGCGCCGGTGACCGACCGCTGGATCGCCGAGGGGCCCTCGCTCGGGCCGCTGCTGGCGGCGACCGAAGGGCTGGGGCTGATCGAGGCCGACCAGCCCGCCGCCGAGGCCGCGGCCATCGCCGCGCTGATCCGCGCCACGATCGAGGACGCCCGCCCGGTCACGCTGATCGCCGCCGACCGCAACCTGACCCGGCGGGTGACGGCGCAACTGGACCGCTGGGGCATCCGCCCCGACGACAGCGCCGGGGCGCCGCTGCCGCTGACCGCGGCGGGGCTGTTCCTGCGCCACATCGCCGAACTGCCGCTCGCGCCCTTCGAGATCGCGCCGCTGCTGGTGCTGCTCAAGCATCCGCTGACCGCGACCGGACAGGGCGACAGCGCCACCGCGCGGCGGCGGGCGCGGCGGGCGCATCTGCTGCACACCCGGGAACTCGAGCTGTTCCTGCGCCGCAACGGCCCCCCCTTCCCCGACGCCGCGGCGCTGCGCCGGTTCGGCGCGGCCTCGCGCCGGGGCCGCCCCGCCCCCGGGCGCGCGGCCTGGGCCGAGGGGGTCGCGGCGCTGATCGACGCGACCCTGCCGCTGATCGCCGACCCCGGCCCGCTGCCGCTGGCCGATCGCGCCGCCCGCCACCGCCGGCTGGCCGAGCTGTGGGCCGCAGGCGCCGGGGGCGAGGCGGAGGCCTCGGCGCTCTATGCCGAGCGGGCGGGCGACAAGGCGCGCGCCGTCCTCGACCACATCGCCGCCCACGCCCCGCGCGGCCCCGAAAGCTCGGCCCGCGACTTTGCCGAGCTGCTGGTGCAGGAGCTGCAGGCGCAGGCGGTGCGCGCCGACGCCGACTCGCACCCGCTGGTCCGCATCCGCGGCCCGCGCGAGGCCCGGACCGAGGTCGGCGCCCAGCCGGGCGGGCTGGTGATTCTCGGCGGGCTGAACGAGGGCGGCTGGCCGCAGGCGCTCGACCCCGATCCGTGGCTCAGCCGGCCGATGCGGCGGCAGGCGGGGCTGCCGCTGCCCGAGCGGCGGATCGGTCTGTCGGCGCATGATTTCCAGATCGCGGTGGCGGGGCCCGAGGTGATGCTGACCCGCGCCCGGCGCAGCGACGAGGCCGAGACGATCCCGGCCCGCTGGCTGAACCGGCTTGTGAACCTCGTGGCCGGGCTGCCCGCGCAGGACGGCAAGGCGGCGCTCAAGGCGATGCGGGCGCGGGGCGACGTGTGGCTGGCCCACGCCGCGGCGCTGGCGGCGCCCGGGCCTGCGGATCAGGCCCCCGCCGCCCCCCGCCCCGCGCCGCGCCCGCCCGCCCCGGCGCTGAGCGAACTCTCGGTCACCGCCGTCTCGCGGCTGATCCGCGACCCGTATGCGATCTACGCGGCCCGGGTGCTGCGGCTGCGCGCGCTCGACCCGCTCAGGCCGCTGCCCGACGCGGCCGAGCGCGGCAACGTGCTGCACGACATCATCCGCCGCTTCCTGACCCCGGCCCCGGCCGCGGGCGACAGCCCCGAGTTCCTGGCCGCGCGGCTGCTCGCCGCGGCCGACGAGGTGCTGGCGGCCCAGGTGCCCTGGCCCGCGGTGCGGATGTTCTGGCGCGCCCGCATCGCCGGGATCGCCCCGGCGCTGGCGCGGGCCGAGGCCGAGCGGCTGGCCGAAGGCGCGCCGATGGTGGTCGAGACCGGGCACCGGCTGCCGCTCGCGGGGACCGGCTTCACGCTGACCGCCCGCCCCGACCGCATCGACCGGCTGAACGACGGGCGGGTGGTGATCTACGACTACAAGTCCGGCACGCCGCCGACCGCGAGACAGGTCAAGGCGTTCGACAAGCAACTGCCGCTCGAGGCGGCGATGGCCGAGCGCGGGGCGATCGGGGGCGAGCCGCTCGAGGTGGCGGACCTGCGCTACATCCGGCTGGGCGGCAAGGGCGAGACGACCTCGCTCGGCTGGGGCGACGACCTGACCGGGACGTGGGACGATTTCGTGACGCTGATCGGCGCCTATCTGTCGGGCGCGCACGGCTTCGCGGCCCGGCGGGCGATGGAGCGGACGACCGATGGCTCGGATTACGACCACCTGAGCCGCTATGGCGAGTGGTCCGACGCCGACCCCGCAACGGTGATCGAGGTGGGCCGTGACTGATCCGACACCCCCGGAGGATCCGACCGAACCGGACAAGGGCAAGCGCGAGGATGGCGGCCCGACGCCGGATCAGGGCGGCACGCCGGATTCGGAAACCCCTTCCGAACCCCCCAAAGCCCCCGACGACGCCACCCGCAACCAGCACCGGGCCGCGGACCCCGAGCGGTCCACGTGGCTGACCGCCAACGCCGGCTCGGGCAAGACCAGCGTGCTGACTGACCGGGTGGCGCGGCTGCTGCTGGACGGCACCCCGCCCGAGCGCATCCTGTGCCTGACCTACACCAAGGCCGCCGCGACCGAGATGCAGAACCGCCTGCTCGGCCGGCTGGGCGAGTGGGCAATGCTGGACGACGCCACCCTCACCGCGCAGCTTGCGGCAATGGGGGTGGGCCCCGCGGCCGACCTCGCCGCCGCGCGGCGGCTGTTTGCGCAGGCGATCGAGGCGCCGGGGGGCCTCAA
The DNA here is from genome assembly GCF_012689545.1 of Paracoccus sanguinis. Taxonomy (NCBI): domain Bacteria; kingdom Pseudomonadati; phylum Pseudomonadota; class Alphaproteobacteria; order Rhodobacterales; family Paracoccaceae; genus Paracoccus; species Paracoccus sanguinis. The sequence continues at coordinate 2,071,568 of NZ_CP051542.1, read as the reverse complement.
GGTCCAGACCATCCACAGCTTCTGCGCCGGCGTCCTGCGGCGCTTTCCGCTCGAGGCCGGGGTGCCGCACGGCTTCGCCGAGCTGGACGAGCGCACCGCGGCCAACCTGCGCGCCGAGGTGATCGAGGCGATGGCCCGCGAGGGCGCGCCCGAGATGGCGGACCTGATGTCGCTGCTGACCGAGGACCGGCTGGACGGGTTCCTCGCCACGCTGCGCGACCATGACGCCGCGCCCTGCGCCGACACGCTGTGGGCCGGCTGCGGCCTGCCGCCGGGGTTCGACGAGGCCGCGCTGCTCGCCGACTGCCTCGACGGGGGCGAGGCGACGCTGATCCCGGCGCTGATCCCGCTGCTCGAGGCGAGCAGCGCGAACGACCAGAAATCCGCCGCCCACCTGCGCGGCGCCGACTGGACGCAGCCCGACCTCGGCGCGCTCGAGGTGCTGGAGCGGGTGCTGCTCAACGGCGAGGGCGCCAAGGCGCCGTTTTCCGCCAAGCTCGGCGGCTGGCCGACCAAGGCGCTGCGCAGCGGCCCCTGCGCGCCGTTCGTGGACCAGATCGAAGAGCTGATGTCGCGGGTCGAGGCGACCCGGCCCCGGCGGCTGGCGCTTGCCCACGCCACCCGCACGCTGGCTTTGCAGCGCTTCGGCCACGCCTTCTGCGCCCGCTATGCGGCGGCGCGGCGGGCCGGGGGGTGGCTCGACTTCGACGACCTGATCCTGCGCACCGCGCGCCTCCTCGAGGATGCGGCGATGGCGCAGTGGGTGCTGTTCCGGCTGGACGGCGGGATCGACCACATCCTGGTGGACGAGGCGCAGGACACCTCGCCCGCGCAATGGCGGGTGATCGAGCGGCTGACGACCGAGTTCACCGCCGGCGAGGGCGCCCACGACCGGCCCCGCACGCTGTTCGTGGTGGGCGACCCGAAGCAGTCGATCTTCTCGTTCCAGGGCGCCGACATCGCGGTGTTCGAGGACCGCCGCCGCCAGTTCAAGGCCGCCTTCGACGCCGCCGGCCAGCCGATGCAGGACGCGGCGCTGCTGCACTCGTTCCGCTCGTCCCCGGCGATCCTCGCGCTGACCGATGCGGTGTTCGAGGGGCCGGCCGGCGAGGGGCTGGGCGAGCTGCCGCCGCACCACATCGCCTTCCGCGACCGGATGCCGGGGCGGGTGGACCTGTGGGCGCCGGTGCCCGAGCCGCAGAAGCCCGAGCCGGGTCCGTGGCACGAGCCGGTGGACCAGCCGGCGCCCAATGCCGCGGCCACCGTGCTGGCCGAGCGGGTGGCGGCGGCCACCAAGGCGATGATCGGCACGCCCATCCTGCCGCGCGGCAAGGACGAGCCGCGGCCGATCAGGCCGGGCGACATCCTGATCCTCGTGCAGCGCCGCAAGGGGCTGTTCCACCACCTGATCCGGGCGCTGAAGAAGGCCGAGCTGCCGGTGGCCGGGGCCGACCGGCTGCGGCTCGGGGCCGAGCTGGCGGTGCGCGACATCCGGGCGGTGCTCTCGGTCCTCGCGCTGCCCGAGGACGATCTGTCGCTGGCCGCGGCGCTGCGCTCGCCGCTCTTCGGGCTCAGCGAGGACGCGCTCTACCGCCTCGCCGCGCCGCGCAAGGGGCTGCTGATCGCGGCGCTCAGGGCCTCGCCGCACCGCGAGGCGATGGCGATCCTCGAGGATCTGCAGCGCCACGCCGACTTCATGCGCCCCCATGACCTGATCTCGCGGCTGCTGATCCGGCACCGCGGGCGGGCGCGGCTGATCGGCCGGCTCGGCCCCGAGGCCGAGGACGGGATCGACGCGCTGATGGCGCAGGCCCTGACCTACGAGACGACCGAGGCGCCCTCGCTGACCGGGTTCCTTGCGTGGCTTGCCGATGACGAGGCCGAGCTGCGCCGCCAGCCCGACAGCGCGTCCGAGGGCGAGGGGGTGATCCGGGTGATGACGGTGCACGGGGCCAAGGGGTTGGAAAGCCCGGTGGTGATCCTGCCCGAGACCGCCAGGCGCGGCGGCCCCGGCCAGACCCCGCCGACGATCCTGCCCGACAGCGGCCCGCCCGCGCATTGGCGGGCGGCGAAACCCATGCAGACCGAGGACGTGCGCGGGTGGATCGACCGCGACGCGCGCCGGTCCGAGGAAGAGCGGCGGCGGCTCCTGTATGTCGCGCTGACGCGCGCGGAAAGCTGGCTGATCGTGGCTGCTGCGGGCGAGACGGGGGTGGGGACCGAAAGCTGGTATGCGATGGTCTCGGACGGGTTCGACCGCGCGCGCCAGCCCGGCCTCGACGCCCAGACGCTGGACGACGGGCACGGCGGCACCACCCGGCGGCTGGCCTTCGGCGACTGGCCGGTGGCCGCGGCGGCGGCCGGCAGGGGCGATGCGCCCCCGCCCCCGCCCCTGCCCGACTGCCTGCGGCGCGAGGCCCCGGCCGTGGCCCGCCCGCCGCGCCCGGTCGCGGCGACGAGCCTCGGCGGCGACAAGATCGCCGCGGGGGCCGTGGGGCCGGGCGACCGGGCCGCGGCGCTGCTGGCGGGGACGCGGCTGCACCTGCTGCTCGAGCACCTGCCCGACCTCGACCCCGCCGACTGGCCCGACCGTGCGAGGACGCTGCTGGCCGGGACCGAGGACGGGCTGCCGACCGCGCCCGAGCTCGACGCGCTGCTGGCCGAGCTGGCCGAGATCCGCGGCGCCGAGGCGCTGGCCGGGCTCTTCGCCCCGCCACCCGGCGCCACGGTGCTGCGCGAGGTGGCGCTGTCGGCACCGCTGACAGGCGGGCTGCGGCTTTCGGGCGCCATCGACCGGCTGATCGTCGCGCCCGAGGGGATCACCGCCATCGACTACAAGTCGAACGCCGCGGTGCCCACTGACGCCGCTGCGACGCCCGAAGGCTACCTGCGTCAGATGGCCGCCTATCGCCACGCGCTGCGGGCGATCTGGCCCGGCCGGCGGGTGGAGACGGCGATCCTGTGGACCCGGACCCGGACCCTGATGCCGCTGCCCGACGCGACGCTGGACGCAGCTTGGGCACGGGCGCTCGCCGAGCTGGCCCCCGACGCCGCGCCTTGACCCCGGGGGGCTGGCTTCATAGCTCTGGAACAACCGAACCCGCGCCATGAAGGAGACCCCGATGGCCACGATGAAAGCCTCCGACGCCGATTTCGACAGCGTCGTCCGTCAGTCCGACGTCCCCGTGATGGTGGACTTCTGGGCCGAATGGTGCGGCCCCTGCCGCCAGATCGGCCCCTCACTGGAAGAACTCTCCGAGGAATATGCCGGCAAGATCAAGATCGTGAAGGTGAACGTGGACGAGAACCCGGACACGCCCGCGACGCTGGGCGTCCGCGGCATCCCGGCGCTCTTCATGTTCAAGGACGGCAAGGTCGTCTCGAACCGCATGGGCGCGGCGCCCAAGGCGGCGCTCAAGTCGTGGATCGACGAGAGCCTCTGACCGTCCCCGCGACGTGACAGGACGGCGCTGCCCCCCGGGCGGCGCCGTTCTTCGTTGCGGCGCCCGTCAGGCGGGGATGCGCAGCGCCCCGGGCAGCTCGTCCACGCGGCGCGGGCGGTCGAAGTGATAGCCCTGCATCAGCCGCACGCCGAGGCTGCGCAGGCACTCGCGTTCCGCCTCGGTCTCGATCCCCTCGGCCACCACCGCCATGCCGAGGTCGCGGCACAGGTTCACCACGTGGCGCAGCACGATACGCGGGCGCGCGTCGCCGCAGGTCTCGATGAAGCCGCGCGACAGCTTGATGCCGTCGAAGTGGCCCGACCCGATGTGCGAGAGCACCGCGTATTCCGTGCCGAAATCGTCCAGCACCGTGCCGAACCCGTGCCGGCGCAGACCGGCAAAGGCGTCGCTGCCGGCGAGCTCGGCCATGTTCACGCTTTCCGTCAGCTCGAGCGTCAGCCGCTGCGGGGCGACGCCGTGGGCGCGGGCAATGGCCAAGGCCTCGTCGGCGAAGCCCGGCACGGCGAGTTGGCGGGCCGAGACGTTGAGGTTCACCCGCACCGACGGGTCGAGCCGCGCCATCTCGGCGCAGGCGCGGGTCAGCACCCAGCGCCCCAGCTCGGTGATCATGCCGTTCTCTTCGGCCAGCCGGACAAAGAGCGACGGCTCGATGCGGCCGAACTGGGGGTGCTGCCAGCGGATCAGCGCCTCGTGCGAGACGGCGCGGCCGCTGTCGACATCGACGATGGGCTGGTATTCGAGGAAGAACTCGTCGTTGCGGCAGGCCGCGCCCATGGCGCTGAGCAGCCGGTCGCGCAGGTCGGATTCGGCCTGCATCTGCGGATCGTGGACCACCAGCGGCAGGCCCGCGGCCTTGGCCCGGCGCAGCGCGAGGTCGGCCTTGTGCAGCACCCGCGACACCGGGTCCGGCTCGTCCCAGTCGGCGTCGGCGAGGCCGGCGCTGACGGTCAGCGGGATGACCAGCTCGCCCACCCCCACCCCGGCCGACGCCGCCGCCTCGAGCGCCGCGCAGACGGCGCGCGCCTCGGCGCGGTCGGCGACCACGACGCAGAACTCGTCACCGCCCATCCGGGCGCAGACGGAATGCGCAGGGGCGGCGGCGCCCAGCATCTGGGCCAGCCGCACGAGGAAGCGGTCGCCCTGCTGGTGGCCGTAAAGGTCGTTCACCGCCTTGAAGCGGTCCACGTCCAGCATCACCACCGTGGCGCTCGCCTGCTTGTCGCGCAGCCGCACGAGGTTTGCGGCAAGCGTGCGGCGGTTGCCGAGGCCGGTCAGCGCGTCGTGTTCGGCGAGGTAGCGCGCCCGGTCGAGCGCGCGCCGCTGGTCGTGGATGTCCTCGAGCGTGCCGACCCATTCGGCCTCGAACCCGTCGGCCGCGGGCAGCAGCACGCCGCGGGCGCGGACCCAGCGCCAGCGGCCCTCGCGGTCATGGACGCGGCAGTCGGTCTCGAGCCCGTCGGTCGGCTCGCGGCCGCGGAAGTCCAGCAGGCCGCGGTCCTCGGGGTGGACGCGGTCCAGAAAGCCGCGGTCGAGCGCGGATTCGTCGGGGCAGCCGGTCAGCTCGTGCCAGCCCGCGGCGGCGAGGACCCGGCCGGCGGGGTCGGACCGCCACATGACCAGCGCCCCCGCCCGCAACAGCGCGCCGTAACGCTCGCGGCTGCGGCGCAGCGCGCCCTCGGCCGAGACGTCGCCGGGCGCGCCCTCGGCGATGGCCACGCGGTCGAAGCGGTCGGCGGGCTCGGGCCAGAATGTCGTCATCGCGCTCACGCCTGAAAAAGCAATTCGATCGAAACAAGGGGCCGCGCAAACATCCGGCCGGACCGTGAAACCACAAGCGACATCAGGCCGCAGCGCGTGCCGAAAAATGCTCGGGCACCTTGGCCGCTGCGACCATGACCCCGAGCGTAGGCGGCCGCGCGATTTGGTTCCAGTTCGCCGGCACGGGATCGAGATTTTTCTTGCGCAGCGTGGGACGCCCGCCACAGGGTCGGGGCGGAGGACGCGGGAGGGAGAGGACAGCCGATGGACCACCTGCCGATGATCGCGGCCCTGTCCGAGCGCTTCGGCGACGGCCTGACGGCGGCGCTGATCGGGCTTGTCACCGGGGTGCTGTTCGGCGCCGCCGCCCAGCGGTCGGCCTTTTGCCTGCGCGCCGCGACGGTCGAGTTCGCCCGCCGGCAGATGGGGCCGCGGATGGCGGTGTGGCTCTTGTCGTTCTCGTCGGCGGCGGTCTGGGTGCAGGCGGCGGCGCTGAGCGGGCTCTTCGCGCCCAACGAGGCGCGGATGCTGGCCGTCACCGGCTCGATCAGCGGGGCGGTGCTGGGCGGGCTGATCTTCGGCGCCGGCATGGTGCTGTCGCGGGGCTGCCCCGGCCGGCTGCTGGTGCTGGCGGCGACGGGGAACCTGCGCTCGATCCTCTCGGGGCTCTTGTTCGCGGTGACGGCGCAGATGGCGCTGCACGGCTGGCTGGCCGGCGCGCGGGGCGAGATGGCCGCGTGGTGGGTGACGCCGGACGGGCGCAACGTGAACCTGCTCACCGCGCTGGGGCTGCCGCGCGGATCGGGGCTGGCGCTGGGGCTCGGGGTGGCGCTGCTGGCGCTCTACATCGCGCGGCGGAACCGGATCGGGCCGCGGCCGCTGATCTTCGGCGCGGGTGTGGGGGTCGTCGTGGCGCTGGGGTATTTCATGACCTACAGCCTGGCGCAGGTGGCGTTCGACCCGGTGTCGGTCAGTTCGGTGACCTTCACCGGCCCCTCGGCCAACACGCTGATGGCGATGCTGGCCCCGTTCGAGGGCTGGGGCTTCGACATCGGGCTGATCCCCGGGGTCTTCATCGGCTCGTTCGTGGCCGCCGCCATCGCGGGCGAGCTGCACTTCCAGACCTTCGAGAACGCCGGGCAGACGCGCCGCGCCATGCTGGGGGCGGTGATGATGGGGTTCGGCGGGATGCTGGCGGGCGGCTGCTCGATCGGCAACGGGATCAGCGGCAGCTCGATCTTTGCGCTCACCGCCTGGGTGGCGCTGCCGGCGATGTTCATCGGCGGGGCGCTGACCGACCTGCTGATCGACCAGCCGCGCGAGGGGGTGCGCCGCCCCGCGCGCCCGTAGGGGACCGGCCTCAGCCGGGGACGAAGCGGTAGGCGTCGCCGTCGCGCTCGACCTGGCCGAGGCCGCCGTCGGGCAGGTGATAGCCGAGGATGCGCCAGCCCTCGTCGGCCAGCCGCGCGAGCGTCGCCTTGCGCGTCTCGGCGGCCTGCGCCGGCTCGTGGTCGGTCGCCGCGCCGATCTCGGGGCGGGCGAAGCTCAGCGGCATGGTGATGAAGTCGCCGGTGACAAACACCCCCTCGGCCGGGGTGCCGACGGCGAACGACGTGTGGCCCGGCGTGTGGCCGGGGGTCGCCACCGCGACGACGCCGGGCAGCACTTCGGCACCGGCCTCGAAGGTGGTGACGGCCTCGCCCAGCGCCTCGAGCCGGCGCGCGGCGCCCGCGGCGAAGCTCTGCTGGGCTTCGGGCAGGGCTGCGGGGGTGGCCGGGTCGGTCCAGAAGCGGTGCTCCTGCGCGCCCATCTGCATCCGCGCGGCGGGGAACAGCGGCTCGTCGAAGTCGTCGAGCACCCCCCACAGGTGATCGGGGTGGGCGTGGGTGAAGACCACGTCGGTCACGTCGTCGGGCGTCAGGTCCAGCGCCGACAGCGCCTCAGCCAGCTTGCCCGCGGTCGGCATGAAATCCGGCCCCGAGCCCACGTCGAACAGCACCACCCGCCCGTCGTGCCTGAGCAGCGTCACGTTGAGCGGGCTCTGCACCACGCCGCCGGGTGTCAGCCCGAACTGCGCGCCCAGCGCCGCGCGCTCGGCCTCGGGCAGCACCGACAGCGTCATGTCGGCCGGCAGCTCAAGCCAGCCGTCCGACAGGCTGTCGATGCGCATCCCCCCGAACTCGGCCGTGGTCACCGCCCAGGCGCGGCGCAGCGGCAGGGCGGTCGTGCCCAACGCCAGGGCGGCGCCGGTCAGAAGCAGTCGGCGGGTGATGCGCATCGGTCAGGCCTTTCTCGGTCGGGGTCAGTCCATCTTGGGGGCGTCGGGGTTGTCGGCGTCCTCCGACCCGCCCGGCGTCACGTCGAGGTTCGCCGCACGTTTGGTGATCTCGACGCTGTCCTTGCAGTCCTCCATGCAGGGCTGGCCGGTGAACTTCGGCAGCTCGGTCGTCTCGCGGTCGTCGACGACGAAGCCGTCGACGTTCGGCATCACCACGCTGTCGAAGTTGTCGCGATTGAGGACGAAATCCTGATCCACGATGCCGTTCGAGTAGAGGATGTAGGCGACGATCGCATAGGTCTGGTCCGCTTCGAGCGTCTGCGCCGAGCCGAACGGCATCGAGCGGTGAACGTAGTCCCAGACCGTCGAGAGATGCGGCCAGTACGAGCCCACGGTCTTGACCGGGCGGTCGTGGGTCAGCGTGCCCTCGCCCCCGGCGAGCGCCGGCCAGTTGTCCACGCCCTCCGCGAACTCGCCGTGGCACGAGGCGCAGTGGTCCGAGAAGATCATCTCGCCATCGGCGGCCGAGCCCTGCCCCTCGGGCAGGCCCTGACCGTCGGGACGCACCGCGACCGACCACGCCGCGATCTCCTCGGGCAGGGCGAGGCGGCCGATGCGCGGCGCCTCGCCCGGCGCGGCAGCGGGGGTGGCGGCGGGGGCCGCAGCGGCCGGGGTTGCGGCATCAGGTGCTGCGGCGGCAGGGGCAGCGGCCGCCGGACCCGCCTCACTCGGTGCGGCCGCGGCTGCCGGGGCGGCGGGGGCCGCGTCAGCAGGAGCAGCGGCAGGGGCCGCGTCGCTCGGCGGGGCCGCGGCTGCCGGGGCCACCTCGCTCGGCGCGGGGGCGGCGGCGGGGGTCTGGGCGAAGGCCGGGGCGATCAGCCCGGCAGCGAGCGCGGCGCCCAGAAGAACCTCAGGAAATCTCGACATTTTCCACCTTCCCATCCGCGGCGACGTGCCAGGTCTGGATGCCGTTGTTGTGATAGACCGAGCGCAGCCCGCGGATCTCGCGCAGCGCGTCCTTGGTCGGCTGGACGTAGCCGGTCGCGTCAATGCAGCGCGACTGGATCAGCATCTCGGACCCGTCCCACTCGTGGTCGAGGTAGAAGCGGTGCAGCGACAGCGGGTTGGCGTTCGGCACCAGCCGCGCCTCGCGCCAGCTCTTGCCACCGTCGAGCGTCACGTCCACCCGCGTGATCGCACCGCGGCCCGACCAGGCGAGGCCGGTGATGACCAGCGGCCCCTTGCCGTGGGTGATCGGCGCCTGCGGGCTGGGCGAGGTCACGACGGACTTGGCGTCCATCACCCAGGTCCATTTCCGCGAGGTGCCGTCGGCCAGGGTGTCGGTGTATTTCGACGTCTCCTCGCGGCTTTCCCACGGCTGGTCGCCAAGCTCGATCCGGCGCAGCCACTTGATCCACATGTTCCCCTCCCACCCCGGCACGACGAGCCGGACGGGATAGCCATGTTCCTTGCGCAGCGCCTCGCCATTGGCCTTGAAGGCCACCAGCACGTCGTCGAGCATCTTTTCCAGCGGGAAACTGCGGGCGTTCGAGGACGCATCCGCGCCCTCGGCCAGCACCCACTTGGCCTCGGGCTTCACCCCCGCCTCTTCGAGCAGCAGGCGCAGCGGCACGCCCGTGTACTCCATGTTGTGGATCATGCCGTGGGTGTATTGCGCGCCGTTGAGCTGCGCGCCGCCCCACTCCATCCCGCTGTTGGCGGCACATTCGAGGAAGCAGGTGACGTTCTGGCGCGGGAAGCGCTCGAGGTCGTCGTAGGTGAAGACCAGCGGGCGCTCGACCAGGCCGTTGATCATCAGCCGGTAGTCGGGCTTCGACAGCTCGATGGCGCCCGAGTGGTGACGCTCGAAGGCGCAGCCGGCCGGGGTGATGGTGCCGTCGAGCGCGTGGATCGGGGTGAAGTTGATCGACGAGATCACGTCGGCCGTCAGCCACGAGACGGTGCGGCGGATGACGTCATCCTCGAAATGGATCGGCATCCCGTAGGGGTGCGCGTCCACCCCGTCGCCGAACCCCGAGGCCCAGGGCTGCACCTCGGTGATGAGGGGGTCGGGCCCGCCTTGCGCCCGCGCTGCGGCGGGGACGAACGAGGTCGCGGCCAGCCCCGCGCCCGAAGCGAGGGTGGTGGTCAGGAAGCGCCGCCGGGAGGCAGAGGTCGCGGTTGTGTCGTGGGTCATTCGGATCACCCTCCTGTCACGGTGACGGTGGTGCGCGGGTCCACCCGCACGGTGCCGGTCTTGCGGATATGGGCCTCGATCACGTCCCAGATCTGCGGACCCTCGGTGCCTTCGTTGACGCTGGCCCAGCCGCCGACCGTGTAGCTCCTGGCGGGGTCGATCGCCTCGCCCGTGTCGGTCAGGGTCAGGGCCGAGATCCGCTCACCCATCGGCTTGGCGATGTCGATGGCGTAGCTGAGGCCCCCCACCCGCACCATGTCGCCGCCCTGCTGGTAGTAGGGGTCGGGGTTGAAGATGTTGTCGGCCACGTCCTCGAGCACGGTCTTGAGCATCTCGCCCGACATCTCGTTGCGATAGACCTGGCCGTAGGTCATCGAGCAGGCGTTGTGGATGTCCTCGCGGGTGATGTCGTCGCCGGGGATCAGCGACGGTCCCCAGCGCACGCCGGGCGACAGCGCGATCTGGGCGTCACGCTCGGACCGGATGGCGTCGCAGATCAGGTCGTCCCACGTGCCGTTGAAGTTGCCGCGGCGGTAGAGCAGGCTTTCGGTCTTGCCCACCACCTCTTCCAGTTCGGCCTTGAAGGGCGCGCGCTCGGTCTCGATCAGGCTCGCCATGTCGGCGTCGGGGGTGATGACGTCCGAGAAGATCGGGATCAGCTTGTGGCGGAAGCCCATCATCCGCCCGTCGCGCACGTCCAGATCGACGCGGCTCACGAACTTGCCGTTCGACCCCGAGGCGATCAGGATCGTCTCGCCCACCAGCACCGGCTCGGGCACGGCGTCGTGGGTGTGGCCGGTCAGGATCACGTCGATACCCTTCACGCGGCCGGCCATCTTGTGATCGACGTCGAAGCCGTTGTGCGACAGGCACACGACCAGATCGACCTTTTCGGTCCCGCGCAGCTCGTCCACGACGGCCTGCATCCGCTCTTCGCGGATGCCGAAGCTGTAGTCGGGGAACATCCACTTGGGGTTGGCGATCGGCATGTAGGGGAAGGCCTGGCCGATCACGCCGACCCGGACGCCGGCCTTCTCGATGATCGTGTAGGGGTCGAAGGCGGGCTCGTCCCATTCCACATCGAAGATGTTGGCGCCGAGGAACGGGAAGGGCAGCGCGTCCACGATCTCCTTCACCCGGTCCTGGCCGAAGGTCCACTCCCAGTGGCTCGTCATCCCCTCGACGCCGAGCGCGTTCATGACATTGACCATGTCCTGGCCTTTGGTCCTGAGCGAGGTCATCGACCCGTGCCAGGTGTCGCCGCCGTCAAGCAGGATCGAGTCCGGCCGCGCGGCGCGGATCGCCTTGACCACCGTGGCGACCCGGTCCATGCCGCCCATCCGGCCGTAGGTCCGGGCCAGCGCGGCGAAATCCTCGTGCGTCAGCGCATAGGCGTCGGGCGAGCCCGGGGCGATGCCGAACATCTCGAGAAACGCCTTGCCGGTGACGTGCGGCGGCCGGCCGGCGGCCTCGCCCACGCCGATGTTCACCTCGGGCTCGCGGAACCAGATGGGCTTGAGCTGGGCGTGGATGTCGGTGACGTGGATCAGGGTCAGGTTGCCGAAATCCTCGAACTCCAGCAGCTTGTCCTGCGTCAGCGCCTGCTGGGCGGCGAGCCGGCCCCAGTTGCCGTGGCCGCTGAGGCCCCAGAGCGCCGAGGTGGCGAGCGCGGCCTGCAGGAACTCTCGCTTGGTGATCATGGGTCATGCTCCGTCATGGCCGCGCGCGGGAGGCGTGCGACCGTGGGGTTGATGGCAGCGGGGTGCAGGGCCACCCCGCCGCGCGCGTCCGAAATGGGCTGCGTCCGTCAGTGACGGACCGACACGCCCTCGACCGGCAGGCCTGCGCCGCGCGAGGCGACATAGAGTTCGAGCGCCCGGAACTCGGGCGAGCCGGCGGCAAAGGTCTCGGCCCGCGTGTCGCGCACGCAGCCGACGAAGCGCTGGTGGATCGAGACCATGCCGGCGTCCTTGAGCCGGTAAGTCGGGAAGCCGTTGATCTGGCCCTGCGACAGGTGGTCGGCGCGGATCATGTCGCCGGCGTGCTGCTCATGGCAGTTGGCGCAGGCAAGCTCGAGCTGACCGTAGCGGGTGTAGTAGATCTCTTTGCCCTTCTCCCAGTAGCTCTGGGCCGGGCCGTCGGTCTTGACCGCCACCGGCATCCCGCGCGACTGCATCGAGATCGCCGCGGTCATGTTCTTCATTTCCTGGCTGTTCCACTTCCACTCGTCGGCGCCCATGCGGGTGGTGCGGCAGTTGTTGACGAAGTTCTCGAGCGACCACAGGTCGTCGCCCTTTTCGTTCATCTTCGGCATCGCGGCGCGCACGCCCTTCATCGAGTCGATGCCGTTGTGGCAGCTGGCGCAGGATTTGCCCTCGGTGCCCTCGACCGCGTCCCAGGCCGCAAGGCCGCTGTCCACGAACACCATGCCGGGATTCGAGAAGTCGTCGGACTGCATCGCCCGCGTGTCGGGGTCGCGGTAGGCGTGGCCCGAGATCACCTCGGGGAAGGTGTCCTTGAGAAACTCGGGCGCCGGCGCCCTGAGCGGCAGCACGACCTCGCCGCCGTTGATCGACAGCTCCTTGTCCTCGATCGGGTCGGCCTGCGCCGCCGCCGTCGAGAGAATCATCGCGGCGAGCGCGGCAGCGGCGAATTTCCTGGTCATGACGTTCCCCCCGTCGATGGTCTGGCTGCTGCCGGTGTCCGGCGCTTGGCTTTGTGGGCGGGGCCGCGGGTGGCCGCGGCCCGCGCAGGTCAGGCGACCTCGATCGACTGCTTCTCCTCGTAGACCGAGCCGTCGTCGTCGTGCCAGGTGAAGGTGAACTCGCCCGATTTCTCGACCTTCACGTCGAATTCGAAATACGGGTTGGTCGAGATCGCCGGCTCCATCTTCACGTCGATGACGTTCTCGCCGGCGAAATCCACCACGAAGCGGTTGATGATCTCGCGCGGTATCAGCTTGCCGTCGGCATCCTTGCGCTGCCCGGATTCCATCGGGTGGCTGATGAGGGTCTTGAGGTTGATGACCTCGCCGGGCTTCGCGGTCTTGGGCACGCGCACCCGCGGTCTGACGTCCTTGGCCATGTTCTTCTCCTGTAATTCCTGGATCGGGGCGGGCGGTCAGCCGCCGCAGCCGCCGATCGTGACCTTCACGTTCGACTTGGCCTGGGCGAAGTTGCCGTCGGCCAGCTTGGCGATGGCCACCACGTCCTGGGTCTTGGCCAGCCGGATGCGGGTGGCGAGGGCGTGCTTGCCGGCGGCGGGGCCGAAGCTGGCCACCATGACGCCCGGCGTCGGGTTGCCGGTGGCGAGCATCAGGATCTCGGTCGCGCCCTCGGCCTCGACCGAGACGGGGACGGTGTTGCCGTTCTCGGCGATCTCGGGGGCGGTCAGGCGGATGCCCTCGGTCCCCGGCTCCTTCCCGCCGGTGAACTCGGCGATCCATTCATCGACGGTCTTGACCGCGGCCGGCTCGGCCGGGGCGGCGGCGGCCGCGTCGGCGGCGGGCGCGGGGGCGGCGGCCTGGGCGAGGGCCTGTCCGGCCCCGGCGAGGCCGAAGCCGGCGGCGCCGAGGATCAGCGCCTTGCGTCGATTCAATTCCATGCGTCAGTCTCCTTCAGGTCGGGCGCGGGGGCGGCGTGCACGGCCGGCCTGCGCCTGGCGATCACTTGAGCGTCATCAGATAGGCCACCACATCCTCGATCTGCTGGGCGTCGAGGATCGGCGGCAGCGGCCCCTCGGGCGCCTTGCCGGTGTAGGCGGCGCCGGGGCGGACATAGCCTTCGGTCTTGTAGAACGAGGGCATCATCGAGTCCGGGAAGGTCTGCTTGGCGTCCATGACGATGCCGCGCAGATGCGCCTCGTCATAGCGCTCGGCCGCGCCGCCGAGCGAGGGGCCGATGTTGCCCTGGAAATCGACCTCGGGCATCGAGGGGATCTCGTGGCAGGCCACACAGTTGCCCAGCGAGTTCGTCGACATGATCTTGTAGCCCGACTCGACGTTGCCGGGTGTCCCGGTCAGCGACTGCGCCACCGAGCCGTGGTCGTACTGGACCGACGAGGGGGCGGGCGCCTCGGCCGCGAGGGACGGGCCTGCGGCGAGCATCCCGGCCACCGCGAGGGTAAGCGCAGACCCCACGCGCGACACCGGATCGCCGGCCGGACCAGAGCCGATTCGGCAGACGTTTCCTGTGACAAATCGTAGCATGCGGCTCCTCCCCTAGGCGCTGGCTAGGGGAATCATATGCAAGTTTCGCGACGTGACGCAAACGAAACTATGATCGGCGCGAGAATTCTTGCGACGATTTGTCCGGGTCGTCAGGGGCAGGACGGAATTTTTCCTGCCCTCGCAGGGTTTCCCGGAAATCGAGGCGGGGCAGAGGCCAGCGCGCCCCCTGCCCCGCCCCTCGTCACCAGACGAAATCGGTATGGTCGAGCGTATTGGCGCGCGTCCACTCGATGACCAGCGAATGCCCGTTCATCTGGAACAGCGTGTGGTTCCCCGATTGCGTCAGCCGGGCCGAAACATCGGCCCAGCGATCGAGCCCGGCGAACCCGCTGAGGTCGATCACGTCGGCCGACCGGTCGAAGTTCCGGACCCGGTCGTGGCCGGACGCAAAGACGAAGCGATCCGCGCCGATCCCGCCGCGCAGCAGGTCGTCGCCGGCCCCGCCGTCGAGCAGATCGCGCCCGCCTTCGGCCGCCAGATCGTCGTTGCCGGCGTCGCCATACAGCCGGTCGTCGCCCGCCCCGCCGATCAGGATGTCATGCCCGACGCCTCCCCGCATCACGTCGCCGCCCTCGCCGCCGAACAGCCGGTCGCCCCCGTCGCCGCCGGACAGGTTGTCGTTGCCGCCCGCGCCGACGAGCGTGTCCGACCCCGCCCCGCCGATCGCCGTGTCGGCGCCGCTGCCCCCGGTGATGGCGTCGTTGCCGCCCTCGCCGTCCAGCAGGTTGGTGCCCGACACGTCGGTCAGCCGGTCATTCCCTGCCCCGCCGCGCAGCTGATCGTTGCCCGGCCCGCCGCTCATCCGGTCGTCGCCGTCACCGCCGGACAACCGGTCGTCGCCGCCCTGCCCGTCCAGCGCGTCGGCCCCCGCCCGCCCTTCGAGCAGGTCGTTGCCGTCACCGCCCGCGAGCCGGTTCCCGACGTGATTGCCCCACATCACGTCGGCCCCGCCGCCTCCGGTCGCATTCTCGACCACCGTGCCCGGCGCGATGTGCATGTTGCCGACGGCGCCCAGCACGTTCGAGAAGGCGCCCGGGCCGAGGTCGATCCTCTGCGCGGCGCTGGTGTTCGAGAAATTGACGTGGTCGATCCCGCCATCGTCGACCAGCAGGAACGCCGCACGCGCGCCGAGCGATGCCAGCTGGTCCAGTGACCCGCCCGCAGTCGACCCGACCCCATAGGTCGTGGCGCCCATATGCATCGTCGTCACCCCGTACATCGCCGACAGCGCGAGGTAATCGGCGAGCATCGGGGTGAGGTTATACGCCTTGGTCGCGTCGATCGCGGTGTTCTCGTCCTGGTCGAAATAGGACAGGATGCTCATCTGCCAGCTGTCGTTGGCGATGGCGGATTGCGAGAAATCGCGCACCCGCCCGTAATCCTGCGGGTGCCCCAGCCCGAGCGCGTGCAGCGTCTCGTGTATGTAGGTGCGAAACGCGAAGCTGCCGTAGCCGTCGCCCGCCCCCACCCGCTCTGACGCGATGCGGATCGTGGAAGAGGAGATCGTCGAGCCGCTGGCCGACGACTGGGTGTGCGCCCTGTCCCCGTCGTTGAGATAGGTGATCGAGGCGCGCCCCGTCGTCTCGACGAACCGCAGGCCGGTCATCCGCGCGATCTCGGCCAGCGCATTGCGCGCCAGCCCCTGCTCTTGCGCGGTCAGGTCGACGATGTTGACCGAGATCGCTCCGTCGCCGCCCGGCCGGACAACCCGGGTGACTCCGTCCGAAAAAAGGCTGGTTTGGAGAAGCCGGGCAAACTGCTCGGGCGAAAGATGCTGCATGGTGGAACTCGTCCTGGGAAAATGCCGCCTGATCGTGGGGGAGGCGGCGTCATCCCATGGCCTTAGCACAGTCCCGCCGATCGCCCAAAGGTTGAATGCCCTGCATTTGATGGATCGGGAACCGCGCGGGTGGATGACACAGTTCCCGCCCCCGCACGGGGCGTCTATAACCGCAGTCATATAAAGAATCGGAGATGTGATGCCCGATCGCCGACTGCCCGCCGCACCCGACTGGATGCGCAGCTACGACCGCGCGACGCTGGCCGATGACGCGCTGGCGGCGCTGATCGTCACGCTGATGCTGATCCCGCAGTCGCTGGCCTACGCGATCCTGGCCGGGCTGCCACCGCAGGCGGGGATCTATGCCTCGATCGTGCCAATCCTGCTTTACGCGTTGCTCGGCAGCTCGCGGGTGCTCGCGGTCGGGCCGGTCGCGGTGATCTCGCTCATGACGGCGTCGGCGGTGGGCGGGGTGGCGGCGCAGGGGCCGGCCGACTATGCTGCGGCGGCGCTGACGCTCGCGCTGCTCTCGGGGGTGATCCTGCTGGCGCTCGGGGTCCTGCGGCTCGGGATGCTGGCCAACTTCCTCAGCCATCCGGTGATCTCGGGGTTCATCACCGCCTCGGGGATCCTGATCGCGGTGAGCCAGCTCAAGGACCTGCTCGGCGTGCCGTCAGGCGGCCACACCCTGCCCGAGATGCTCGCCGCGCTGGTGCGCGGACTAGGTGCCGCGAACCCGTGGACGGCGGTCATCGGGCTCACGGCGGTCGGTTTCCTGGTCTGGGTGCGGCGGTCCATGAAGCGGACGCTGATCGCCCGCGGGGTGCGGCCGCGGCTGGCCGACATGGCCACCAAGGCGGGGCCGGTGGCAGCGGTCGTCGTCTCGACGCTTGCCGTGACGCTCTTCGGGCTGGACGCGCGCGGGGTCGCGGTGGTGGGCGACGTGCCGCGTGGCCTGCCGCCGCTGACGACCCCGCCGCTGACGCCCGAGCTGATCCGTGCGCTGTTCCTGCCGGCGGTGCTGATCTCGATCATCGGCTTCGTCGAATCGATCTCGGTGGCCGAGACCCTCGCCGCCCGCCGCCGCCAGCGCATCGCCCCGAACCGCGAGCTGATCGCGCTGGGCGCCGCCAACATCGGCGCGGCGTTCAGCGGCGGCTATCCGGTCACCGGCGGTTTTGCCCGCTCGGTGGTCAACGCCGACGCGGGGGCCCGGACGCAGGCGGCGGGGGCGATGACGGCGGCGGCGCTGGCGCTGTCGGCGCTGCTGCTGACGCCGCTCGTCCACGACCTGCCGCGCGCGACGCTGGCCGCGACGATCATCGTCGCGGTGCTGAGCCTCGTGGACCTTTCGATCCTGCGCAAGACGTGGCGCTATGCCCGCAGCGACTTCGTCGCCGTGGCCGCGACCATCGTGCTGACGCTGCTGTTGGGGGTCGAGACGGGGGTGGCCTCGGGGGTGGTGCTCTCGATCCTCCTGCACCTCTACAAGACCTCGCGCCCGCACGTGGCCGAGGTCGGGCTGATGCCGGGGACCGAGCATTTCCGCAACATCGACCGCCACGCCGTCGCCACCCAGCCGCACATCCTTAGCCTGCGGATCGACGAGAGCCTCTATTTCGTCAACGCCCGCTTCCTCGAAGAGATGATCCTGCACCGCCTCGACCGCCGGCCCGAGGTGACCGACGTGGTGCTGATCTGCTCGGCCGTGAACGCCATCGACTTCTCGGCGCTCGAGACGCTGGAGGAGGTGAACCGGCAGCTGTCCGAGCGGGGGGTGCGGCTGCATCTCTCCGAGATCAAGGGGCCGGTGATGGACCGGCTGGCGCGCACCCGGCTGCTGCGCGAGTTGAGCGGCAAGGTCTATCTGTCGCAGCATCAGGCGTGGACGGACCTGACGCACGGCCGGAATTGAAAGCCGAATCAGAGGATTACCTCTGCTAACCGAATCTCAAGGGTTAGCGCCTAGCCTTCAAGGCAGCGCGATTCGTTTGAGGTTCCCATGTCCACCCAGGCCTTCACCCACCCCGACCTCACCCAGGCCATGACGGCCATCGAAGCGGTGCAGTCGGTGATCTGCTTCACCGCCGAGGGCATCATCACGGCGGTCAATGACAACTACCTGCGGCTTTCGGGCTATGAGCGAGCCGAGCTGATCGGCCAGCCGCTGTCCCGGATGATCGACCCCCGCGACATGCAGAGCGCCATGCAGGCCGATTTCTGGTCCCAGATCCGCGCCGGCATCCCGCAGAAGGGAGAGTACCGCCGCATCACCAAGTCCGGCGAACCCTTCTGGATCGCGGCAGTCTGCACGCCGATCAGGGACGAGCGCGGCATCGTCACGCACGTCGCGGCCTTCGGCACCGACATCACCGCCGCCAAGCGCGAGGCCGATCTCTCGACCGCCAAGTTCCAGGCCCTCAGCCGCACCCAGGCGGTGATCGAGTTCACCCCCACTGGCGACATCCTCGACGCGAACGAGAACTTCCTCGCCGCGCTCGGCTATCGGCTCAGCGACATCAAGGGCCGCCACCACCGGATGTTCATGCCGCCGGCCGACGCCAACCGGCCCGAATACCGCGACTTCTGGGACAAGCTGGCCAGCGGCGGGTCGCGCAGCGGCGAGTTCCGGCGGGTGCGCAGCGACGGCACCGACATCTGGATCCTCGGCAGCTATGTCGCGGTGATGGACACCAACGGCAAGGTCGCCTCGGTCATCAAGATGGCCCTCGACGTGACCGAGCGGAAGATCTTCATGAACGAGCTCATCGCCGGGATGGGCCATGTGAAGGAGGGCAACCTGACCCACCGGGTCAGCGTCGCGGCGGGCAGCACCTTCCGGCCGGTCGCCGATATGTTCAACGAGACCACGACCGAACTCGAGGACATGATCTCCGAGGTGCGCAACCGGGCCGGGGTGATGAACGACGAGGCGGTGCAGATCGCCCGCGGCGCCGGCGATCTGGCGCGCCGCGGTGAGACCCAGGCCGCCTCGCTCGAGCAGACGGCGGCGGCGGTCGAGGAGATCTCGGGCAACATCACCATGACCAGCCAGTCCGCGCAGCAGGCCGACGCCGCCGCCCGCGAGGCGCTGGCGGTGGTGCTCAAGGGGGCGGCCGTGGTGTCCGACGCCATCGCCGCGATCGAGCGGATCGACGAGCACACCAAGCAGATGGGCGAGTTCACCCGCGTCATCGAGGGCTTCGCCTTCCAGACCAACCTGCTGTCGATCAACGCGGCGGTCGAGGCGGCGCGCGCGGGTGAGGTCGGGCGCGGCTTTGCCGTCGTCGCCAACGAGGTCCGCAACCTCGCGCAGCAGTCGGCCAAGGCCTCGCAGAACATCGCCGACCTGATCGGCAAGAGCGAGACCGAGGTGAAGGCCGGGGTGCGGCTGGCGCGCGACGCGGGCGTGTCGCTGAACCAGATCCAGACCGCGGTCGGCGGGGTGGTCGAGAACATCACCGGCATCGCCCACGCGACCTCCGAGCAGTCGACCGGGGTGCGTGAGGTCTCGTCGGCGCTCGCCCAGCTCGACAGCGTGAACCAGGCCAACCTCTCGATGTCCGAGCAATACGCGGCCGCGGCCGCGGCGCTCTCGTCGCAGGTCGAAGAGCTGGGGCGGATGATGGACCGCTTCCACACCGCGGTGGACGTCCCGGCCAAGGGCGCGGTCCGGCGCGTGGCCTGATACTAAGCGGCCGGGGCCCGTCGAGGCCCCGGCCTTTCACTTGACGACAGCGCCGCTCAACCCTCGCGCGGCACTAAGGAGCGCGCGGGGGTCGTCACCCGCGCAGGGTGCCGCCGGTGGCCTTGGCGACCTTCTCGACGATGCGGGCCGAGACGGCCTCGAGGTCGGCCTCGGTCAGCGTCCGGTCCCGCGGTTGCAGCCGGGCGGTGATCGCCACCGATTTCTTCCCCGGCCCCATCTGCGCCTCGGCGCGCTCGCCGCGGAACTCGTCGAAGACCGCGACCCGGGCGATCAGCGCCTTGTCGGCCCCCTGCGCCGCATTGACGATCGCCGCCGCCTCGACCCGCTCGTCCACCACGAAGGCGAAGTCGCGGTCCACCGGCTGCAGGTCGCTCGTCCCGAGGGCCGGGCGGGTGGGGGTGCGGGTCTTCGGCAGCGGCACGTTCGCGAGCTGCACGGTGAACGCGACCGCCGGTCCCTTGAGGTCGAACTGGCGCAGGACCCGCGGATGCAGCTCGCCGAAGGTCGCCAGCCGGTTGGGGCCAAGCTGGATGTTGCCCGCGCGGCCGGGGTGCCACCAGCCGTCGAGCTTGCGGTCGATCTGCGCCCGCGCCGGGGCGCCGACGGCGGCCAGGATCGCCTCGGCGTCGGCCTTGGCATCGAAGGCATCGACCAGGCGGCGGCTGCCGAAGGGATCGCGCGGGGCGCTCGCCCCGACCAGAAGGCCGGAGAGCTGCACCGCCTGCTCGCCCGGCTCGCCGCCCGAGAACACCGGGCCGATCTCGAAGAGCGCAAGGTCCATGAACCCGCGCGCCTGATTGCGCGCCGCGGCGGCCAGCAGACCGGGCAGCAGGTCGGGGCGCAGATGCGTCATTTCCGAGCTGATCGGGTTCTCGATCCGCACCGCCGCCGCGCCGCCGCCGAACAGCCGCGCGGCGCCCTCGTCGATGAAGCTGTAGGTCACGCACTCGTTGTAGCCGAGCGCCGCCGCGGTCCGCCGCGCCGCCCCTTCCCGGCGCTGGAGCGGCGTCAGCACCGGCTGCGGCACGCCGGCACGCGGACGCGCCAGCGGCTGGCCCTCGAGCCGGCTCAGCGAGGCGATGCGGGCGATCTCTTCGACCAGGTCGGCCTCGCCCTGCACGTCCGGGCGCCACGAGGGCACCGATGCCATGTCGCCGTCGAGCACGAAGCCGAGCGATTCCAGCGTCCTGCGCTGCTCGTCCTCGGGGATGTCCATCCCCACCAGCCGCTGCGTCCGCGCCGGGTCCAGCCGGTAGGCGCGGGCGGTGTCGGGGGCGGCGCCGGCCTCGACCACGTGGCCCGGCTCGCCGCCGCAGAGGTCGAGGATCAGTTGCGTCGCCAGCTCCAGCCCGTCGCGGGTGAAGGCCGGGTCCACCCCGCGCTCGAAGCGGTAGCGGGCGTCCGAGTTGATGCGCAGCGCCCGCCCGGTCGCCGCGATCCCGATCGGCTGCCAGTAGGCGCTTTCGAGGAACACGTCCGTGGTCGCCTCGGTCACGCCCGAGGCCTCGCCGCCCATGATCCCGGCGAGGCTTTCGGGGCCGTGGTCGTCGGCGATGACCAGATCGCCCGCCCGCAGCGCGTAGGTTTTGCCGTCGAGCGCGAGCAGGCTCTCGCCCTCGGCCGCGCCGCGCACCACCAGATCGCCCGCGACCTTGCCCGCGTCGAAGACGTGCAGCGGGCGGTTGAGGTCGAAGGTAAAGAGGTTGGTGATGTCCACCAGCGCCGAAATCGGCCGCAGCCCGATGGCGCGCAGCCGCTGCTGCAGCCAGGCGGGCGAGGGGCCGTTGGTCACGCCGCGGATCAGCCGGCCGGTGAAATGCGGCGCCCGCTCGGCGACGTCCGCGGCGATGCGGACCCGCGGGGCGCTGTCGAAGCGGCCCTCGACCGGCGTCACCGCCAGCGGCTTGAGCGTCCCCAGCCCGCGCGCCGCGAGGTCGCGGGCGACACCGCGGATGCCCAGCGCGTCGGGACGGTTGGGGGTGATCTTGATCTCGATCACCGGGTCGATCCTGTCGGGCGCGTTGGCGGCCAGCCAGTCGGTGAAGCGGTCCCCGACCTCGCCCGAGGGCAGCTCGATGATGCCGTCGTGTTCGTCGCTGAGTTCCAGCTCGCGTTCCGAGGCCATCATCCCGTGGCTCTCGACGCCGCGGATCTTGCCGACGCCCAGCGTGGTGTCGATGCCGGGCACGTAGTCGCCGGGCTTGGCGAGCACGACGGTGATCCCCGCCCGCGCATTCGGCGCGCCGCAGACGATCTGCTTTTCGCCTTCGTCGGTCATCACCCGGCAGACCCGCAGCCGGTCGGCGTCGGGGTGCTGTTCGGCGTGGATCACCCTGGCGAGGGTGAAGGGCGCGAGCCGGGCGGCGGGATCGTGGATGTCCTCGACCTCGAGCCCGAGGTCGGTCAGGGCGTCGGCGATCTCGGCGACGGAGGCCGTGGTGTCGAGGTGGTCACGGAGCCAGGAGAGGGTGAGTTTCATGAGTTTTCTACCGTTACCGATTTGCGATCCAAGTTAATAGCCCACCGCCACCTAGAAGCAGGATAACCGTAGTTGACTCATAAGCAAATCTGAACCTCAACTCTTTCGTCGCCAGTTGCCCCAGCAACTTGGCTTGCAATTAAAGTTCGAGGCTCTGCCCGCCCTCGATGTCCATACTGTCAGCCTGCTCGAAGCACCGAAAGACAGCCATTATCGGCATGAAGTGAAGGCAAATTACGGTATACAAGATAACCTTTGTCACTAAATTAACCGAACTCGGCAACGCTGCGATGGTTGCTGTCAAAGTAAGTGTCAGCGAGAGAACCACTAACAACGCGGCAGCTTTTGTTTCAACTTTTTTTAAAGTACCCAAAAGAACTTCGTGAGCACCAGGACTCAACGCGCCAGCGACGGCCCTAGTCACATTTCCTTTAAGATGCGCGTATGATTGAAGCCGCTCTGGCAATAAATATATCCGTCTATCGCTGTCCCGTTTCAAGATTTCCATATAAACCCATTGCAGCAATACCGCAGATATCCCGCAGTAGCCAGACAGATTTCCAGTGACAGCTAGCGAAAATAATATAGCAATCAGCGCAAGGCTCTGGATGACATCATCTGCCGTCACCTACTCAACCCCCCGCTCACCGACGGCACATCCCCAGCCGCAAACCCATAATGCCGCAGCCACCGCAAGTCGCTCTCGAAGAACGCCCGCAGGTCGGGAATCCCGTATTTCAGCATCGCGATCCGGTCGATCCCCATGCCGAACGCAAACCCCTGCCATTCCGCAGGGTCCACGCCCGCCGCGGCCAGCACCTTGGGATGCACCATCCCCGACCCGAGGATCTCGAGCCACGAGTCCCCCTCGCCGATCTTCAGCACCCCGCCGGACCAGTCGCAGCGGATGTCGACCTCGGCGGAGGGCTCGGTGAAGGGGAAATGCGAGGCGCGGAAGCGCAGCTCGACCGAGGGCACCTCGAAGAACGCGCGGCA
Organism: Paracoccus sanguinis; assembly: GCF_012689545.1. Taxonomy (NCBI): domain Bacteria; kingdom Pseudomonadati; phylum Pseudomonadota; class Alphaproteobacteria; order Rhodobacterales; family Paracoccaceae; genus Paracoccus; species Paracoccus sanguinis. Next base: position 2,048,679 of record NZ_CP051542.1, on the reverse strand, counting down.
GAACTCTTCCAGCGTCCATTTCAGGTTCGCCATCGAGATGTCGCGGCCGATCGCCAGCCCCTCGACCTGATGGAACATCGGCGTGTGGGTCTGGTCCATGTCCATGCGGTAGACGCGGCCCGGCGCAATCACCCGGATCGGCGCGCCCTGGGCCTGCATCGCCCGGATCTGCACCGGCGAGGTATGCGTCCGCAGCACGTGCGGCGGGCGGGTGTCGCCCTCGGCGCGGGCCATGAAGAAGGTGTCGTGCTCCTGCCGGGCGGGATGCTCGGGCGGGATGTTCAGCGCGTCGAAGTTGAACCAGTCGCTTTCCACCTGCGGCCCCTCGGCCACGGCAAAGCCCATGTCGGCGAAGATCGCGGTCACCTCGTCCATCACCTGGCTGACGGGGTGGATCGTCCCCGCGGGCCGGGGGCGGCCGGGCAGGGTCACGTCCAGCCACTCACCCGCCAGCCGCGCGTCCAGCGCCGCATCCTCGAGCGCCGTCTTGCGGGCGCGCAGTGCGGCGTCGATCTCGTCCTTGACGCGGTTCAGCGCGGCGCCGCGGGTCTGCCGCTCCTCCGGGGTCATCCGGCCCAGCTCGCGCATCATCAGCGCGACCTCGCCCTTCTTGCCCAGCGCGGCGAGCCGCACCTCCTCGAGCGCCGGGGCGTCCGGGGCCTCGGCCACGCGGGAAAGCCAGCTTGCGCGCAGGGCGTCGGGATCGAGGGTCATGGCGGTCTCCGTGAATGCGGGCGCGGTCTAGCACGGTGGCGCGGGCCGGGAAAGCCGGGGCCGCACCGGCTCAGGGGGCAAAGATCAGCGCGATATAGGCGGCGAAGATGACCAGATGCACCGCGCCGTGCAGGACGTTGGTGCGGCGCGCGCCGAAGGTCTGGATCGCGGCCAGCAGCGAGAGCGCCAGCACCACCTGCTGCGCGGGCGGCAGGCCCAGCACCACCGCCTGCCCGGTGAAGACCCCGATGGCGAGCACCGCCGGCACCGTCATGCCGATGGTCGAGAGCGCCGCACCCAAGAGCAGGTTCACCGCGCGCTGCAGGCGGTTCCGCAGCGCCGCGCGGACCGCGCTCAACCCCTCGGCGGCCAGCACGATGGTCGCGATCACCACGCCGCCCAGCGCCGAGGGCAGGCCGACCGCGCCGATGCCGTGATCGACGAGCTTCGCCAGCGGCTTCGACAGCAGCACGATGGGGATCAGCGTCGCCAGCAGCAGCCCGACATGGACGAGGGTGGGGTACTCGGCATGGCGCTCGTCGCCGATGTCCGGCTCTTCCGGCTCGACGAAGAAGCCACGGTGGCGGACGGTCTGGATCGACAGGAACACGCCGTAGAGCGCCAGCGTCACGATCAGGAAGAACAGCGACTGGAACTCGGAAAAGCTCGGGGCGAAGGTCGAGGTGGTGTAGGCCGGCAGCACCAGCGAGAGCACCGCGAAGGGCACGATCACGATCAGGAACGACCCCGCGCCGGCGAAATTGTAGTTCTGCTCGCCGAACCGCAGCGCCCCGAGCAACAGCGACAGGCCGACGAGGCCGTTGAGCACGATCATCAGCACCGCGAACATCGTGTCGCGCGCCAGCGTCGGCGAGCCCTCTCCCGACAGCATGACCGAGGCGATCAGCGCCACCTCGATCGAGACTACGGCGAGGGTCAGGATCAGCGTGCCGAAGGGCTCGCCCAGGCGCTCGGCCACCGCCTCGGCGTGGCGGACGACCCCGGCGGCGCCCCAGATCATGGCGCCGAAGAGGATGATGAAGCTGAGCACCATCCCCGCCCCGCCCGGCATCATCGCGCCGAGGGGCGACCGTTCCAGCAGCAGCGCGACCAGCACGGCGATCAGCGGGCGTTCCTGCCAGACCTTGTTCATCATGTCGTGCCCTGCCCCCATCGCCGCCGTCCTTCAGCAGATAGGCGCTGCACCGGGTCGGCCGCAACCGTCAGCGCGGCGTGGCGCGCAGCCAGACCCCGCCGTGCGGGCGCAGGGTGAGGATCATCCGCGGCACCGGCGCAAGGCCGGGGACGAGGTCGAACCGGAACCGCGCGAACAGCGTGGCGAGGATGATCGCCGCCTCCTGCAGCGCGAAATTGGCGCCGATGCAGATGCGCGGGCCGCCGCCGAAGGGCAGGAAGGCGAAGCGGTCACGCTCGACCCCCGGCGCGAAGCGGTCGGGGTCGAAGGCGTCGGGGTCGTCCCAGAGCAGCCGGTGGCGGTGCAGCGCATAGATCGGCAGCATCACCGTGTCGCCCGGCCGCACCTCGCGCCCGCCCAGCGTGTCGGCCACCCGCGCGGTGCGCGACAGGAACGCCGCCGGCGGATAGAGGCGCAGGGATTCCTGCACGATCTGCTGGACATAGGGTAGCCGCGGCAGGTCGGCGGCCGTCACCCGGTCCAGCCCGGACACTTCGGCCGCCGCGCGGTCCTGCACCTCCGGGTCGAAGGCGCAGAGATAGAGCGCCCAGGCCAGCGTCAGGGCGGTCGTCTCGTGCCCGGCGACGATGAAGGTCAGCAGGTTGTCGCGCAGCTCGGACGGGTTCATCCGCCGTCCCGTCTCGGGGTCCACCCCCGCGCGCAGCAGGTCGAGCAGGTCCGGCGGCAGCCGCGGCCCGCGCCGGGCGCGCTCGGCAATCGCCCGGTCGGCGAGCTTCTTGGTCCGCCGCAGCGCGCCGCCGGCAAACAGCCGCCCCGGCCGCGGCACCCAGGGCGCCGCGCCCATCACATCCAGCAGAGAGACCCGCGCGGTCGAGGCGATGTAGCGCTCGATGGCGTGGTGCACGGCGTCGCGGTCGAAGCCCTCGTCGCCGGAAAAGGTCACGTCGCTGATGACGTCGAAGGTGGCGGCGACCATCTCGGCAAAGGCGTCGAAGGGCTGGGAGGCCGCGGCGATGCGCGCCGCCGAGGCCTCGGCCGCGGCGGTCATCACCGGCCCCAGCGCCTCGACATGGCGGGCGGCAAAGGCGGGGGCGGCAGCCAGCCGCTGCCAGCGCCACTGGGCGCCCTCGGCGATGAACAGGCTGTCACCGATGGCGGGCTCGAGGATCAGCCGCGTCACGGTGGACTTGGGATAGTCCTCGACCCGGTCCTTGAGCACCCGGCGCAGCGCGTCGGGGTCCATCACCATGTGCCAGCGGATGCCGAGCGTGCCCGAGACCATCGGCTGCCGGACCGCCAACTCGGGGATCAGCTCGAGCACATTGCGGCGCGCGGTCATCGCCGACCCGAGGATGCCGAGCGGTCGGCGCGCCAAGGGCACGCGCGCCGGATAGCGGTCGGTCGTGGAGCGGGAAGCGCCGGTCATGGTCCCCGAACGCAACGGAGGCCGCCGCGGTTCGGCCGCCGCGGCCCCTCCATCACCCCGCTTCTTCCTGCAGAAATATCCTGGGGTGAGCCGCGCCCCGCGCGGCGAGGGGCAAAGCCCCTTTCGCCCCGGGCCCCGTTGCATCCCCCGGCGCCATGTCACAGGTTGGTCATCATGCCGTGAGGACCCCGATGATCGACTCCGCCATCAATTTCATGAACGACATCTTCTGGGGTTACGTCCTCATCTACTGTCTGCTCGCGGTCGGCGTGTATTTCACCCTCCGCCTGCGCTTTATCCAGTTCGTGCACTTCCCCGAGATGTTCCGCTGCCTCCTCGGCCGCACCAACCGCGACCCGGACGGCATCTCGCCCTTCCAGGCGCTGTCGGTCAGCCTCGCCAGCCGCGTCGGCACGGGAAACATCGCCGGGGTCGCGGTGGCGATCACGCTGGGCGGGCCGGGCGCGATCTTCTGGATGTGGATGGTGGCGCTTGTCGGCATGGCCACGGCCTATGCGGAATCGACGCTAGCGCAGCTTTACAAGGTCCACGGCCCGCACGGGATGTATCGCGGCGGCCCGGCCTTCTACATCGCCCGCGGGCTCAGGCTGCGCTGGCTCGCGGCGCTCTTCTCGGTCGCGCTGATCCTGTCCTTCGGGCTGGTGTTCGAGGCGGTGCAGGCGAACTCGATCGCCGAGGCATGGGTGACCTTCGGCGTGCCGCGCTGGGTCACCGGGGTGGCGCTCGCCGCGGTGACGGCGGCGATCATCTTCGGCGGCATCCCGCAGATCGCGCGGGCGGCCGAGCTGATCGTGCCGTTCATGGCCGGCGCCTATCTGCTGGCCGCGATCTGGGTCTTCGCCACCCACCTGCCGCTGGTCCCGGGCGTGCTCGCCCATATCGTCAAGCAGGCGCTGGGGCTCGAGCCGGTGGTCGGCGGCGTCGCCGGCAGCCTGGCCGCCGCGATGCTGAACGGCGTCAAGCGCGGGCTCTTCTCGAACGAGGCCGGCATGGGCTCGGCCCCGAACATCGCCGCGGTGGCGCGGCCGGACCCGCACCACCCCTCGGCGCAGGGCTTCGTGCAGGCGCTGGGCGTCTTCATCGACACCATCCTCGTCTGCACGGCGACGGCGGTGATGATCCTGCTCTCGGGCGCCATCCCCTCGGCCGAGTTGACCGGCGTCGCCCTGACGCAGGCCGCGTTGGGCGAGCACTTCGGCCAGTGGGGGCTCTATTTCGTCGCGGTGGCGATCCTGTTCTTCGCCTTCACCTCGATCATCGGCAACTATGCCTATGCCGAGAACGCGGTGGTGTTCCTCGGCGGCGGCGACCTCGGGATCCTGGTGCTGCGGGTCGCGGTGCTCGGCATGGTGATCTGGGGCGCGTTGCAGGCGGTGGGCACCGTGTTCAACTTTGCCGATGCCTCGATGGGGCTGATGGCGACGATCAACCTCGTGGCCATCGTGGCGCTGTCGGGCGTGGTGGTGAAGCTGACCCGCGACTACACCGCCCAGCGCCGGATGGGGCGCGAGCCGCGGTTCCACATCGCCGCCCACCCCGACCTCGCCGGCCGCGGCGTGGACGAGACGATCTGGCGCTGAGCGCCAGATTTCCCCGGGCGGCGACACCCCGGCGACGCCCGGTCCTGCGAGGCCCAAACCCGACAAAGCAAAAGGTCCGCCGATCCGGCGGGCCTTTCATCATCTCGGTGATCGTTGCGGCTCAGGCCGCGGCTTTGGCCTGGGCGACGATCGCCTCGAACGCCTCGGGCTCGTGGACGGCCAGATCGGCCAGCACCTTGCGGTCCACCTCGATCCCCGCCTTCGCCAGCGCGGCGATGAAGCGAGAATAGGTGAACTCGGCGTCGATGGCGCGGACGCCGGCGTTGATGCGCTGGATCCACAGGGCGCGGAAGTTGCGCTTGCGGACCTTGCGGTCGCGGGTGGCGTACTGGTTGGCCTTGTCGACGGCCTGCGTCGCGGTGCGGAAGTTGCGCGAGCGGTTGCCGTAATAGCCCTTAGCGGCGTCAAGGACCTTCTTGTGGCGGGCGTGGGTGACCTTGCCGGATTTGACTCGGGACATCTGTTATTACCTCGATCAGCGGTCGTAGGGCATGTATTTCTTGACGATCTTCGCGTCCGCGTCGGACAGGATCATCGTCCCCGTCGCTTCGCGGATGAATTTCGTCGAGCGCTTGATCATCCCGTGGCGCTTGCCCGCGGGGCCGGCCTTGACCTTGCCCGAGGCCGTCATCGAGAACCGCTTCTTGGCGGCCGATTTGGTCTTCATCTTCGGCATTTTCGTCTCCTTGTCAGAGTGAACGTGCGACTCGGCAATGCCAATCGGCCGGCCGCACGGGAGGTGTCGAAGCGCGCCTGATACAGAGGCAGGGGGGCGATGGCAACCCCAAACGGCCACCCGCAAACGGGTCGCCGCAGGCCTCGGGGCGCTCAGCCCCGGCGCGGGGTCAGAGCCGGATCTGCCCGCCCAGCAGCCGCTGCCAGGCAAGGCCGAGGTCCTGCACCCGAAACGGGGTCGGGTCGATCCACGCCCCGGCAAACAGCGCCGCCACCCCGAAGACGAAGGCGATGGCCGCGCCGCGCGGCGGCTCGGTCCGCGCCAGCGCGGCAAGGGCAAGGACAAGCGAAACCGCCATCAGCGCGGTGCCGGTGAGGATCAGGATATCGGACATTCAGGCCACCGCGCTGCTTTTCTTCGCCCGCGCTTTAGTCCGGGTCGGTGCGGGAAATCAACAGCTCGTCGCACGAGGAAACCCGCAGAATGTTGGTCGATCCCGCAGTGTTGAACGGAACACCCGCCATGACGATGATCCGCTGCGTGGCATCGGCGAAGCCGAAGCTGCGCGCCGCGCCCACGGCGTTCACCACCGCCTGCTTGAACCGCTCGAGCACCGGCGTCAGCACGCAATGCGCCCCCCAGATCAGGCACATCCGCCTGAGCACCGGCAGCTCGGACGACATGGCGATGATCGGCACCCGCGGCCGCTCGCGCGCGGCCAGCCGCACCGTGGTCGAGGACTGGGTATAGGCGCAGATCGCCGCAATGTCGGTCGTCTCGGCGATCTCGCGCGCGGCGACCGCGATGGCGTCGGCCACCGTCTCGCGGTTCGCGGTCGAGCGCGAGCTGTCGATGACGGTGCGATAGGTCGGGTCGTCCTCGACCGAGCGCGCGACGTTGTCCATCGTCGAGACCGCCTCGACCGGATAGCGCCCGGCGGCGCTTTCGGCCGACAGCATCACCGCGTCGGCGCCCTCATAGATCGCCGTCGCCACGTCCGAGACCTCGGCCCGCGTCGGCATCGGGCTTTCGATCATCGACTCGAGCATCTGGGTGGCCACGATCACCGGCTTGGCCGCCTGCCGGCAGGTCCGCACCAGCCGCTTCTGGATCGGCGGGACCGAGTGGACCGGCAGCTCCACCCCCAGGTCGCCGCGCGCGACCATGATCCCGTCCGAGACCTTGAGGATCTCGGCGAAGCAATCGACCGCCGCCGGCTTCTCGATCTTGGACAGGATCGCCGCCCGGCCGCGGGCAAGCGCCCGCGCCTCGATCACGTCCTCGGGCCGCTGCACGAACGACAGCGCCAGCCAGTCCGCCCCCAGTTCGCACGCGAACTCGAGATCGGCGCGGTCCTTCTCGGACAGCGCCGCCAGCGGCAGCACCACGTCCGGCACGTTGACCCCCTTGCGGTTCGAGATCGTGCCCCCGACCGTCACCACGCAGTCGGCGAAATCGGGGCCGCAGTCCTGCACCCGCAGCCGGATCTTGCCGTCGTTCACCAGCAGCCGCGCGCCGGGTTGCAGCGCGGCGAAGATCTCGGGGTGCGGCAATTGCACCCGGCGCCCGTCGCCCTCGGTCGGGTCGAGGTCGAAGCGGAAGCTGTCCCCCTCTTCAAGCTCATGCGCCCCGGCAGCGAACACGCCCACCCGCAGCTTCGGCCCCTGCAGGTCGGCGAGCACCCCGATCGGGCGCCCCGTCTCGGCCTCGACGGCGCGGATCACGTCGTAGCGCGCCTTCTGCTCGGCGTGCGTCCCATGGCTCATGTTGAGGCGGAAGACATCGGCCCCGGCGGCGAACAGCGCCCGAATCACCTCGATGTCCGAGGAGGACGGGCCAAGCGTCGCCACAATCTTCACGTTCCGGTGCCGTCTCATCCTGCCCTCATCGTTTTCGCCGTCCACCGGCAAAATGTTTGCGCTATCGTTAACCCGGAACCGGCTTTGCGATCAACCGGCGCGGCGGCTATATCCCGTCGCCATGCCCACTCTCGCGCCGACCGACCCCGACCCCTATCCCCCCGTCCACGTCGAAGGCGCGGACCGCCCGTCGCGCTGGCTCGTCACCTGCGACCACGCGACCAACCGGGTGCCCGACTGGGTGAACGGCGGCGACCTGGGGATCGCGGCCGAGGACATGGCCCGCCACATCGCCTGGGACGTGGGCGCGCTGGGGGTGGCGCGGGCGCTCGGGCAAAGGCTCGACGCGCCGGTGGTGTGGTCGGACTTCTCGCGCCTCGTCATCGACCCGAACCGCGGCGAGGACGACCCGACGCTGCTCATGCGCCTCTATGACGGCACGGTGATCCCCGCCAACCGCGGCGCGGACGCGGCCGAGCGCAACCGTCGGCTGGCCCGGCTCTACCGACCCTACCACGACACGCTGGCGGGGCTGGCCGCGGCGCACCCGGCGCGGGCGATCTGCGCGGTCCACAGCTTCACCCCCCAGCTCGCCGGCCGGCCACCGCGGCCCTGGGCGGTCGGCATCCTCTATTCCCACCGCGACGAGCGTCTGGGCCCGGCGATGGTGCGGGCCTGCCGGGCGCAGGGGTGGGTGACTGGCGACAACCAGCCCTACAGCGGCCACCTCGACGGCGATTCCATCGACCGGCACGCGCTGGCGCAGGGGCGGCCAAACGTGCTGATCGAGGTGCGGAACGACCTGATCCGCGACGCGGCGGGCCAGCAGCTCTGGGCCGACCGCCTCGCCCCGGTGCTCGAGCGGGTGCTGGCCGACGCCGGGCTCTAGCCCGGATTCCCCGGACCCCGCCGCCGCCCGACCGCCCGATCACACCCCGCGCATCAGCGCCGGGATCTCGCCCGGCAGCTCGCGCGCCAGGAACCCCATCGGCCCCATCCGCTCGGCCAGCCGGCGCCCGGCCTCGCCATGCAGCCAGACGCCCCAGCAGGCGGCCTCCCACGCGGGCAGGCCGCGGGCGGTCAGCCCGGCGATGATCCCCGTCAGCACGTCGCCCGAGCCGCCTGTCGCGAGCCCCACGCCGCCGCCGCCATAGATGGCGAGCTCGCCGCCGGGGCTGGCGATCAGCGTCGTCGATCCCTTGACCAGCAGCACCGCATCCAGCCGCCCGGCATACTCGACCGCCACCGCCTCGCGCCGCGCCTCGATCTCGTCGCAGTCGAGCCCGGTCAGCTGCGCCATCTCGCCCGCGTGCGGGGTCAGGATCGCCCCGCCCGGCAGCGCCGCCACCATGTCGTGGCGGTCCCGCGCCGCGGCAACCGCGGCGGCGTCGAGGATCACCGGCCCCTCGGCCTTCGGCAGCAGCCCGTCCAGCACCGCCTCGGCGGCCTCGGTCCCGCCCATCGCCGGCCCGATGGCCAGGCAGCCGCAGGCGACCGCCCGCTCGGCCAGACCGCCCAGCCCGGCGATCTCGCCCGCGTCCGACACCGGCAGCGGGAACATCCCGCTTTCCGGCATCGCCATGCCGGTCGGGATCGCCAGCGGTTCCGGCAGCGCGATCTGCACCTTGCCGGCACCGGCCCGGAAGGCCGCGGTCGCGGTCAGCACCAGTCCGCCCGGCACCGTCAGCGACCCGCCGACCAGCATCACCCGCCCGCGCGAGTTCTTGTCGGTGCCCTCGGGATGAACCGGCAGGGGGTGCCGCCGCAGCCACGCCGAATCGAGCACCGCCGCGGTCATCCCCGTGATCCCACGATCGGGTCGGGCTCGCGCGTGACCGGCGTGTCTTCGGCCTCCATCGGCGCGGTGACGTTGTAGCGCACCAGCTCCATCCCGCCGTCGCTGCCCTCGGCGCCCGCCAGCCAGCGGTATTCGGTGATCGAGCAGTTGGCGACGTCGTTCTCGCGGTCGATGGCGAGGATCTCATCCTCGGTCAGCCCCTCGATGATGTAGCGCAGGCACAGGACGACGACCTGATGGGCCACGATCATCACCCGGCAGCCGCCGTGGTGCAGGCCCACCGTGTCCATCAGCGCCCGCAGCCGGAAGATCACGTCGCACCAGCTCTCGCCCCCCGGCGGGCGGTGGTAGAACTTGCCGAGGCTGGCGCGCAGCTCGGCCTGGCGGGGATACTCGGCGCGGATGCCCTTGCCGGTCAGTCCGTCGAGGATCCCGAACTCCTTCTCCCGCAGCCGCTCGTCAAGGTGGATGCGGGTATCGGCGGGGCACCCGCCCGCCTCGCGGAACAGCCGCGCGGTCGCCTGCGCGCGCTGGTAGGGCGACGACAGGACGACGTTCGGCCGCCCCTCCTCGCGCCCCTCGGCGAACCAGTGGCCGAGGGCCCGGGCCTGCTGCTCGCCCAGCGCCGACAGCGGCACGTCCACGTCGCGCCCGGTCAGGTCGATCCGCGCCAGCCCCTGCTGATAGGCGAGGTCGCGGGCGACGTTGCCGGCGCTTTCGCCGTGGCGGACGATCCACAGCCGCTCGGGCCATCTGGGGGTCATGGGGCGCTCCTCGCCTGTCTCGGCAAGCCAATGCCCCACCGCGTCCGGCGGTTTCAGAGAAAGCTCTGCGGATCGATGTCCACCGCCAGCCGCAGGTTCGAAGGTGCCTTCGGCGCCGCCGCCAGCCACCCGGCGATGGCGGCCTGGATCGGCGCCTGCCGGGGCGCGCGGATCAGCATCCGTACACGGTAGCGCGCCCGGACCCGGGCGATGGGCGCGGGCGCCGGGCCGAAGAGCTCGGCCCCGATCTCGCGCAGCGGCGCGGCGCGGCGGGCGAGTTCGGCGGCATAGGCCTCGACCACCGGCTGGTCGGGGTGGGACAGGATGATCCCGGCCAGCCGGCTGAAGGGCGGCATCTGGGCGGCGCGACGGGCGGCGGCCTCGGCGTCCCAGAAGGCCTCGTCCTCGCCCGACAGGATGGCGCGGATCACCGGATGCTCGGGCTGGTGGGTCTGCAGCAAGGCCAGCCCCGGCCGCTCGCCGCCGCCGCCGAAGCGCCCCGCCCGCCCCGCCACCTGCCGCATGAGCTGGAACGAACGCTCCGCCGCCCGCAGGTCCGCGCCCTGCAGCCCGAGGTCGGCGTCGATCACGCCCACCAGCGTCAGCAGCGGGAAGTTGTGGCCCTTGGCGACGATCTGGGTGCCGATGATGATGTCGGCGCCGCCGCCGCTGATCCGGGCGATGCTCTCCTTCACCGCGCGGGCCGAGGTGAAGAGGTCCGAGGACAGCACCTCGGCCCGGGCGCCGGGAAAGCGCGCCGCGACCTCCTCGGCCAGCCGCTCGACGCCGGGGCCGACGGCGGCCATCCGCCCCTCGACCCCGCAGGCCGGGCAGGCGGTGGGCACCGGCTTCGTCGCCCCGCACTGGTGGCAGATGAGGCGCTTCTGGAAGCGGTGCTCGACCATCCGCGCGTCGCAGTCGTCGCAGCCGACCTGGTGGCCGCAGGCCCGGCAGGTGGTGATCGGCGCATAGCCGCGGCGGTTGAGGAACATCAGCGCCTGCTCGCCCCGCCCGATCCGCTGGTCCACCGCGGCGGCCAGCGTGGGCGAGATCCAGCTGCCCGAAGGCATCTCTTCGGCGCGCAGGTCGATCGCCGCCATCTGCGGCAGCTCCGCCTCGCCATACCGCGCGCGCAGGTCCAGCCGGGCGTATTTCCCCGAGGCCGCGTTGACCCAGCTTTCGACCGAAGGCGTGGCCGAGGCCAGCACCACCTGCGCCTGCTCGATGCTGGCCCGCAGCACCGCCATGTCGCGGGCGTTGTAATAGACCGTCTCGTCCTGCTTGTAGGAGCTGTCGTGTTCCTCATCGACGACGATCAGCCCGAGGTCGCGGAAGGGCAGGAACAGCGCCGAGCGGGCGCCCACCACCAGCCCGACCTCGCCGCGCCCGGCCATGTGCCAGAGCCGGCGGCGCTCGGTGCGAGTGATGCCCGAGTGCCACTCGCCCGGGCGCGCGCCGAAGCGCGCCTCGACCCGGTCGAGGAACTCGGCCGAGAGCGCGATTTCCGGCAGCAGCACCAGCGCCTGCCGCCCGGCGCGCAGCGTCTCGGCCACCGCCTCGAGATAGACCTCGGTCTTGCCCGAGCCGGTCACGCCCCTGAGCAGCGTCGCGCCGTAGGCCCCGCCGCGCACGCCCGCGCGCAGCGCCTCGGCCGCCGCCGTCTGCGCGGGGTCGAGCGCCTTGCCCGGCAGCCCGGGGTCGAGCCGCGGATAGGGTAGGTCCACCGGGGCCGCCGTCTCGACCAGCGTGCCCGCGGCGACGAGGCCGCGCACCACCGTCGTCCCCACGCCCGCAAGCTGCGCCAGCTCGGCCGGCGCGAACCCTGCGCCCCCGTGATCGTCGAGCACCCGCAGCACGGCGGCGCGCGCGTCGGTCATCCGCACGGGCGGCGGCCCGGCCCGGTGGATCACCCGCCGCTCGGCCGGCGGGCGGTCGAGATCGGGCGCCCGCAGCGCCATCCGCAGCATCACCGGCGGGGGGGTCAGCGTATAGTCGGCGGCGCGGTCGAGGAACTCGAGCATCCCCGCCCCCAGCGGCGCCGCGTCGATGCGGCGCTGGACGGGCCGCAGGCGCGCGGCGTCGAAATCGCCCGCCCCCGGCCCGCGGACCACGCCCATCACCCGCCGCGGCCCCAGCGGCACCACCACCAGTTCGCCCACGCTGACGCCGCCCTCGGGGGCGAGATAGTCGAGCAGCCCGACCGGCTCGGTCGTCTGCACCCCGATGCGGGCGCCCATGGGAAAGCGGTCGGTCATGGCGGCGATGTGGCGCGCAGGCGACGGGCCGTCAACCGGCGGGTGGGTCGGGTCGCGCGGCGCCGGGCGTCTCGGGCACGCGTCCCCCCGTCCGGCACCCCGTCCTCCACGGCCGCCCGGCCCTACCGCCCTCACCCCGCACGGCCACCCCACCCTTGCCGCGCCCGCGCCCCGCGCGCTATCCCCGGACGAGTTGCAGGAGCCCGGATGCCAGCCACCCCCGCCACCGGCGTCCCCCCGGGGCCGACCCGCCCGCCGCGCCCGCCGCGGACGCCCGGCCTGTTCGGCCGGCTGTGGCGGGACTACCTGCGCCCCTACTGGCCGCGCATGACGCTGGCCACGCTGCTGATGGTCATTGAGGGCTCGACGCTCGCGGTGCTCAGCTGGATGCTCAAGCCGCTGTTCGACCGGGTGTTCGTGGGGCGCGAGACGGCGGCGATCTGGTGGGTCGGCGGGATCATCTTCGCTCTCTTCCTGATCCGCGCCATCACCTATGTCTCGACCCGCGCCATCCTGACTTCGGTCCAGCAGGGCGTGGCCAGCCGGATGCAGACCGACCTGCTCAGCCACATCCTCACCCTCGACGGCAGCTTCTTCCAGTCGAACCCGCCCGGCGCGCTGATCGAGCGCATCCAGGGCGACACGCTCGCCATCCGCTCGATCTGGACCACCTTCATCACCGGCGCGGGGCGCGACGCCGTCTCGCTGATCGCGCTGTTCGCGGTGGCGGTGGCGACCGACCCGTGGTGGACGCTGGCGGCGCTGGTCGGCGCGCCGCTGCTGATCCTGCCCACGGCCTGGGTGCAGCGCTACATCCGCCGCAAGATGCGCGCCAACCGGGTCGCGGCCTCGGCCCGCGCCACGCGCCTCGACGAGGTGCTGCACGGCATCGGCGCGGTGCGGCTGAACCGGATGGAGCGTTATCAGACCGAGCGCTTCGCCGGCATCGTGGCCGACATCCAGCGCTCGGAAACCAAGATGAGCGCCGTCAGCGCCACCATCCCGGCGCTGATCGACGTGGTGACGGGCCTCGGCTTCGTCGGCGTCCTCGCCCTTGGCGGCGCGCAGGTCACGAGCGGCGAGCGCACGGTGGGCGAGTTCATGTCGTTCTTCACCGCGCTCTCGCTCGCCTTCCAGCCCCTGCGGCGGCTGGGCGGGCTGGCGGGCGGCTGGCAGACGGCGGCGACCTCGCTCGAGCGGATCTACGCGATCTTCGACACCCGGCCCACGATCTTCTCGGGCCCCCGCACGGCCCCGCCCGAGGACACCACCATCCGGCTTGCGGACGTGCAGCTCGCCTATTCCGGCCATCCGGTGCTGCGCGGCCTCAGCTTCACCGCCGAGGCCGGGCAGACCACGGCGCTGGTCGGGCCGTCGGGGGCGGGCAAGTCCACCGTGTTCAACCTGCTCACCCGGATGGTCGACCCCTCGGCGGGCAGCGTCACACTGGGCGGCGTGCCGGTGGCCGAGTTCGACCTCAGCACGCTGCGCGACCAGTTCTCGACCGTCAGCCAGGACGCGGCGCTCTTTGACGAGACGCTGCGCGAGAACATCGTGCTCGGCCACGACGTCCCCGCGGCGCGGCTGCGCGCCGCCGTCACCGCCGCCCATGTCGCGGATTTCGCCGACGACCTGCCGCTCGGGCTCGACACCCCCGCCGGGCCGCGCGGCTCGGCCCTGTCGGGTGGCCAGCGCCAGCGCATCGCCATCGCCCGGGCGCTCCTGCGCGACGCCCCGGTGCTGCTGCTGGACGAGGCGACAAGCGCCCTCGATGCCGCGTCCGAGCGGCTGGTGCAGCAGGCGCTCGACCAGCTGTCGGCGGGGCGCACGACGCTGGTGATCGCGCACCGGCTCTCGACCATCCGGGCGGCCGACAAGATCGTGGTGCTCGACGCCGGGCGGGTTGTCGAACAGGGCACGCATGACCAGCTTATGGCGGCGAACGGCGCCTATGCGGCGCTGGTGCGGCTGCAATTCGGGGGCGACTGAATGCGAACCATCCTGCGCGTGACCGGCCCGGATCGCGAGCATTTCCTGCAGGGCCTCGTCACCAACGACGTGCGTCGCGCGCCGGTGTGGGCGGCGCTGCTGACCCCGCAGGGCAAGTATCTGGCGGATTTCTTCATCGTCCCGGACGGCGCGTCGCTGCTGATCGACGTGGATGCGCGGCTGGCCGACGACCTGCTGCGGCGGCTCTCGATGTACAAGCTGCGCAGCCAGGTCGAGATCGCCACGACCCCGCTCACCGTCACCCGCGGCACCGGCCCGGCACCCGAGGGCGCCATCGCCGACCCACGCCACCCCGCGCTCGGCTGGCGGCTCTATGCCGACGCCCCCGGCGACGAGGATGCGACCGACTGGGACGCCCTGCGCGTCGCCCATCTCGTCCCCGAGTCGCTGGTCGAGTTGGTCCCGAACGAGAACTACCCGCTCGAGGCGGGGTTCGAGCGTCTGCAGGGCGTCGATTTCCGCAAGGGCTGCTATGTCGGGCAGGAGGTCACGGCGCGGATGAAGCACAAGACCGAGCTGCGAAAGGGCCTCGCCCGCGTGCGGATCGAGGGCGAGGCCGCCCCCGGCACCCCGATCTTGACCGAGGACGGGCGCGAGGCCGGTACGCTCGGCACCGTCGCGGGCACCCACGCGCTGGCCCACCTGCGCTTCGACCGCGCCCCGGCGGGCAGCACGCTCACCGCCGGGACCGCCCGCCTCACCCCCGACGATGCCACCCCCTGACCCCACGGACACCCCGCCCCCCTCGGGCGGGTCCGACTGTCCCGCGGGGGACCGGCGAGCCGACCCCTCGGGTGCGACCGCCACGCCGGGCGACCCGGCCCCGGTCCGCCGCATCCTCCACATCGACATGGACGCCTTCTACGCCTCGGTTGAGCAGCGCGACGACCCGGCGCTGCGCGCCCGCCCGGTGGCGGTGGGCGGCTCGTCCCTGCGCGGCGTGGTGGCGGCGGCGAGCTATGAGGCGCGGCCCTACGGCGTGCGCTCGGCCATGCCCTCGGTCCGCGCCGCCCGGCTCTGCCCCGACCTCGTCTTCGTCAAGCCGCGGTTCGAGGTCTACAAGGCCGTCTCGGCCCAGATCCGCGACATCTTCGCCCGCTTCACCCCGCTGATCGAGCCGCTCTCGCTCGACGAGGCCTATCTCGACGTCACCGACCACCTCGACGGCCGCACCGCCACCGCCATCGCCCGCGAGATCCGGGCGCTCATCCGCGCCGAGACCGGGCTGACCGCCTCGGCCGGGGTCAGCTACAACAAGTTCCTGGCCAAGCTCGCCTCGGACCAGCGCAAGCCCGACGGGCTGTTCGTGATCCCTCCCGAGGCCGGCCCGGCCTATGTCCGCACCCTGCCCGTCGCCCGCTTCCACGGCGTCGGCCCCGCCACCGCCGCGCGGATGGAACGCCACGGCATCCGCACCGGCGACGACCTGTTCCGCCAGAGCCGCGAGTTCCTCGCCGCGACCTTCGGCAAGGCCGGTCCGTATTACTTCGACATCGCCCGCGGCATCGACCACCGCCCGGTGCGCCCGGACCGCGTGCGCAAGTCGATCGGGGCCGAGAACACCTTTTCGGCCGACATCTTCGACCTTCAGGCCGCCGCCGCGGCGCTCGCGCCGCTGGCCGCCAAGGTCTGGGGCCACGCGGCGGCGCGGGGGATGAGCGGGCGGACGGTGACGCTCAAGGCGAAATACACCGACTTCCGCATCGTCACCCGCGCCCACAGCCTGCCCCGCCCCGTCTCGGCCGAGGCCGAGCTTCTGTCCCACGCCACGGCGCTTCTGCCGCAGGTGCTGCCCGATCCGCGCGGGGTGCGGCTTTTGGGAATCACCCTGTCAGCGCTGGGACCAGTGGGGCCTGACGAGACGGCGGGCGGCGCGGCGCAACTCGATCTCTTCGGCTGAGTCCTGCCGACGACCCCCCGGCTCGGGGGTTGAAGCGCCGCGACGCAGCAACCAAATGCCAGTTGCCGAGTTGTCAACCGCAATGCCGGTTTGCAGCGGCGTCATGGAACTGACTGATTCGTGGCATTTCATGGGAATTGGACGGGCTTGCAGGTGCTGCATGGCGGACTTGCGGCCAAGGGGATAACGAATCGGTGCCTGTGAGCGCTAAAGCTCTGCGACACCCATTCAGGGCAAAGACAAGGGTCCGGCGACCCGGCCGCGGTTTCGCTGCGGCTCAGGACGGGAAGACTTCATGCGTGATTTCGTTGACGGTTCGGCATTCAATTTTGAACAGGGCCAGCGCGCCCGCAAGCTGTTCGCGGCCGTGGTGCTCGCGGCGCTCGACGACGCGATCGCGGATGACAAGAAATACGGCAACGGCGCCGAGCAGATCGCCCGCTGGGCCCGCTCGCGCGACGGGCGCGAGGTGCTGAGCTGCGCCGGGATCGACCCCAACGAGCGGGTGGTCAAGGGCCTCGTCGAGTTCGTCAGCAAGGGCGTGCGCACCTCGGTCGCACTGTCGCGCGAGGAAAGCGAGCGTCGCATGGCCGCCGAGGCCGAAGAGGCCGAGGCCGCCTGAGCCCTCCGTCAGACCTGACAGTTGCCAAGGGCCGCCCGTCCGGGCGGTCCTTTTAATTTTGGCCGCAGGCTGGCCCCGGACCCGTGCCCCCCGACCGGGCGGCGGCTCACTGGAAGAGATGCAGCACCAGCGGCGCGAGGATCGCGGTCAGCACCGCGTTCAACCCCATGCCGATCCCGGCGAATGCCCCCGCCGTCGCGTTGACCTGAAACGCCCGCGCCGTGCCGATCCCGTGCGCGGCGGTGCCCACGGCCAGCCCCCGCGCCCGCCAGTCCCGCACCCCGATCAGGTTCAGGAACGGCGTCACCACCATCGCCCCGAAGATGCCGGTGCACAGCACCAGCACCGCGGCCAGCGTCGGCTGCCCGCCCAGCCGCTCGGCGATGCCGATGGCGACCGGCGCGGTCGTGGACTTGGGCGCGAGCGAGGCGAGCACGTCCGGCGTCGTCCCGAGCGCGTGCGCGATCACCAGCGCCGAGACGACCGCCACCCCCGACCCCGCCAGCAGCCCCGCCGCAATCGGCAGCACCGCGCGGCGCATCCGCGGCAGGTTGTCATACATCGGCAGCGCCAGCGCCACGGTCGCCGGCCCGAGCATGAAATGCACGAACTGCGCACCCTCGAAATAGGTGCCGTAGTCGGTGCCGGTCAGCGTCAGCAGCGCCCCCAGCAGGATCACCGCGATCAGCACCGGGTTGGCCCAGCTCGCCCGCCCGGCGCGGCGGAAACAGGCGTCGCCCACCGCATAGGCGGCCAGCGTCGCGGTCAGCCACAGCAGCGGCTCGCGCGTCAGATAGACCCAGATCAGCGCCGGATCAGCCGTCATCGGTCTCTCCGGTCAGCCGCGCGACGAGGACGAAGGCCCTGGCCCCCGCCGCCAGCGCCAGCAGCGTCGAGCCGACGATCGCCGCCCCGAGCGCCAGCCCCTGCTCGCGCAGGATCGGCAGATGGGCGATTACGCCCACCCCGGCGGGGACGAAGAACAGCGACAGGTGGCCCAGAAGCCCGGTGATCACCGCCCGCAGACGCTCGGCGAGCCCCGGGACCAGCCGGAACGCGACGACCAGCCCGACCAGCCCGACCACCGGGCCGGGCAGCGGCAGCCCCAGCCCGCGCGAGATCACCTCGCCCACAAGCTGGAACCCGAGAACGATGGCAAGCGCGGGAACCATGCGCGCCAGCATCTGCCCCTTGATGCGGAAAGAAAAGCCGCGCCGCGAGGGCGTTTCGCCTGCCGGAAAGCCGCGACGGGTTGTGGATAACATCCCCACCAACCCCTACATCTTGCGCCCACCGTTGACTCACCGGCCCGCCCGCCCGACACTGGCCGGGACGAATCCCGCCCCGCGCCCAGGACCCCCGATGCGCTTCGACCGCCTGCGCCTCACCGGCTTCAAGAGCTTCGTGGACCCGACCGAGCTGGTCATCCGCGAGGGGCTGACCGGCATCGTCGGGCCGAACGGCTGCGGCAAGTCCAACCTGCTCGAGGCGCTGCGCTGGGTCATGGGCGAGAACCGCCCCACCGCCATGCGCGGCACGGGGATGGAGGACGTGATCTTCGCCGGCACCACCCGCCGCCCGGCCCGCGGCCAGGCCGAGGTGGCGCTGAGCATCGACAACCGCCAGCGCCTCGCCCCCGCCGGGTTCAACGACAGCGACGGGCTGGACATCTCGCGCCGCATCACCCGCGAGGCAGGGTCCGCCTACCGCATCAACGGCCGCGAGGTGCGGGCGCGCGACGTGCAGATGCTGTTCGCGGACGCCTCGACCGGGTCGCACTCGCCGGCGCTGGTGCGGCAGGGGCAGATTTCCGAGCTGATCAACGCCCGCCCCACCGCGCGGCGGCGGATCCTCGAGGAAGCGGCGGGCATCGGCGGGCTCTACCAGCGCCGCCACGAGGCCGAGCTGAAGCTGAACGGGGCGGCGCAGAACCTTTCCCGGGTGGACGACACGCTGGACCAGCTCGCCACCCAGGCGGCGGCGCTCGCCCGGCAGGCGCGCACCGCCGCGCGCTACCGCGAGATCGGCGCCAGCCTGCGCACGGCCGAGGGCGCGGCGCTGTGGCGGCGCTGGTCCGAGGCCGCCGCCGCGCACGCCGCCGCCGCCGCCGCGTTGGCTGCCGCCCGCAGCGCGGCCTCGGCCGCCGAGGCCGCCGCCCGCGCCGCCGCCGACGCCCGCACGCGCGCCGAGGCCGCGCTGCCGCCGCTGCGCGAGGAGGACTCGGTCGCCGCCGCCATCGCCGCCCGCGCCAGCGCCGAGGCCGAGGCGCTGGACGAGGCCGAGACCCGCGCCCGCACGGCCATCGAGACGCTGACCGCCCGCATCGCCCAGCTCGACCGCGACATCGACCGCGAGGCGGCGCTGAACCGCGACGCGGGCGAGGTGGTGGCGCGACTCGGGTGGGAAAAGGCCGAACTCGACCGCGCCCACGCCGGCCACGACGACCGGCTGGCCGCGGCCGCGGCGGCGGCGGCCGAGGCGGCGGCGGCGCTGGCCGAGGTTGAGGCCCGGCTCGGCGCGCTGACCGACGAATCGGCGCGGCTCGCCGCCCGCCACCAGTCGGCCGAGCGGCTGGCCGCCGACCTGACCGCCATGCGCGACCGCGCCGCCCGCGCCGAGGAGGGGGCCGCGACGACCCTCGCCAGCGCCGAGGCGACCTGTGCCGCAGCCGAGTCCGCGCTCGACACCGCCCGCCGCGCGCAGGAGGGGGCGACCGCCGCCGCCGCCGCCGCCGAGGCGCGGCTGACCGAGGCCGAGGCGGCCCGCGCCACCGCCGAGGCGACCGAGGCCACCGCCCGCACGGTCCGCGCCAGCGCCGAGGGCGAGGCCGGCGCGCTCGAGGCCGAACGCGCGGCCCTCGCCCGGCTGGTCGAACGCGGGCGCGGCGGCGGCGCGGCGCTCATCGACCAGATCGCCGTCGCGCCGGGCTATGAGCGGGCGCTCGGCGCCGCGCTTGGCGACGATCTGCGCCTGCCGGTGGCCGACAGCGGCGCCGGCTGGCGTGCCCTGCCCCCGGACGCGCCCCCCGACGCCCCGCCCGGCACCCAGCCCTTGGCCCCGCACGTCACCGCCCCGCCGGCGCTGGCCCGGCGGCTCACCCGCATCTTCCTCGCCCCCGACGCCGCCACCGCCGCCGCGCTGCAACCGGCGCTGGCGCCGGGCGACCGGCTGGTGACGCCGGCCGGCGACCTGATCCGCTGGGACGGGCTGGCGCTGCCGGCGGGCGAGGCCGCCTCGGCCGCGGCGCTGCATCTCGAGCAGGTGAACCGCCTCTCGGCGCTCAGCGCGCAGGCCGAGGCCGCCCGCGCCCGCGCCACCACCGCCATCGCCGCGCACGAGGACGCCCGCACCGCGGCCCGCAGCGCCGCCGCGGCCGAGACCGCCGCCCGCGATGCCGCCCGCGCCGCCGAGCGGGCGCTGGCCGAGGCCGCCCGCGCCGCCACCCGCGCCGAATCCGACCTCTCGCTCGGCCTCGGCCGGGCCGAGGGCGCGCGGGCCGAGCTGGCGCGCCACCGCGCCGACGCCGCCGACGCCGCCCAGCGGCTGGCCGAGGCCACCCGCGCGCTGACCGCCCTGCCCGACCGCGCCGCGGCGGCCGCCGCGGTCGAGCACGCCCGCACCGGGGTCGAGGCCGCCCGCATCGCCACCCTGTCGCGCCGGGGCGCGCAGGACGAGCTGAAGCGCGAGGGCGCGGCCCGAGTGAAGCGCCTGCAGGAGATCGCCAAGGAGGACTCGGATTGGCGCCTGCGGCTCGAGCAGGCCGGCACCCGCGCCGCCGAACTGGCCGCCCGCCGCACCGCCTCGGCCGCCGAGCTGGCCGAGGCCGAGGCCCAGCCCGCCCGTCTGACCGCGCGCCGCGCCGAGCTGGCCGAGCGCGTGGCGCTGGCCACCGCCCGCGTCTCCCGCGCCCGTTCGGCGCTTGCCGACGCCGACGCCGCGCTGATCGCCGCCACCACCGCCGAGCGCGACGCCGAGCGCGCCGCCTCGGACGCGCGCGAGACCCGCGCCGTGGCCGAAGCCCGCGTCGAGGCCGCACGCGAGACCGCCGCCCAGGCCACCGCG
Source organism: Paracoccus sanguinis (assembly GCF_012689545.1). Lineage (NCBI taxonomy): Bacteria > Pseudomonadati > Pseudomonadota > Alphaproteobacteria > Rhodobacterales > Paracoccaceae > Paracoccus > Paracoccus sanguinis. Next base: position 2,027,815 of record NZ_CP051542.1, on the reverse strand, counting down.
CGGATCACCGAGGACACCGGCGACACGCCTGAGGCGCTGGCCGAGGCTTTGGGCGACACCGCCGCCCTGCCCCCCGCCGCGGCGCTCGAGGCCGAGATCGCCCGGCTGCGCGCCGCCCGCGACGGGCTCGGCCCCGTCAACCTGCGCGCCGACGAGGACAAGCGCGCGCTCGAGGCCGAGCGCGCGGCGCTGGCGGCGGAAAAGGACGACCTGACCGCCGCTATCCACAAGCTGCGCGCCGCCATCGGCGGGCTGAACCGCGAGGGCCGGGCGCGGCTGCTGGCGGCCTTCGACACGGTGAACGCCAACTTTGCCACGCTCTTCACCCATCTCTTCGGCGGCGGCGAGGCGCGGCTGGTGCTGGTCGAATCCGACGACCCGCTCGAGGCCGGGCTCGAGATCCTCGCTCAGCCGCCGGGCAAGAAGCTGTCCACCCTCAGCCTGCTGTCGGGGGGCGAGCAGACGCTGACCGCGCTGGCGCTGATCTTCGCGGTGTTCCTTGCCGCCCCCGCCCCGATCTGCGTGCTGGACGAGGTGGACGCACCGCTCGACGACGCCAACGTGGGCCGGTTCTGCGACCTGCTGGACGAGATGACCCGGCGCACCGACACCCGCTTTCTGATCATCACCCACCACGCCGTCACCATGAGCCGGATGGACCGGCTGTTCGGGGTGACGATGGTGGAACAGGGGGTGAGCCAGCTCGTCAGCGTGGACCTGCGCAGGGCCGAGGCGCTGGTCGCCTGACCCGGCCGGTGGCGCTTGTGGCAGCGTGGGGAGCCTCCGGCGGGGATATTTGGGTCCAGCCCGAGGGGGGCCCGAGGGGGGGCGCGCGGCAATGGCATCCCGGGCGGCGGCTTGCTAGGCTCGCGCCAACCCCAACCGGAGGAGCCCGCGATGTCCATCGACGCCCGCCTGACCGAACTCGGCCTGACCCTGCCCGACGCGCCCGCGCCGGCGGCGAACTATGTGCCCCATGTCCAGTCGGGCAATCTGCTGTTCGTTTCGGGGCAGATCTCCGCGGGCCCGGACGGGCTGATCCGCGGACGGCTGGGCGCGGACATGGACGTGGCCGCGGGCGCGGCGGCCGCGCGGGCCTGCGGGCTGGCGCTGCTGGCGCAGGCGCGGGCGGCGGCGGGATCGCTCGACCGGATCGCGCGGGTGGTGAAGCTGACCGGCTTCGTCGCCTCGACGCCTGAGTTCACCGACCAGCCCGAGGTCATCAACGGCTGCTCGGACCTGATGGTCGAGGTCTTCGGCGACCGCGGCCGCCACGCCCGCGCCGCCGTCTCGGCCGCGGCGCTGCCGCGCGGGGTCGCCGTCGAGATCGAGGCGATCTTCGAGCTGGCCTGATGCTGCACCCCGACTTCCTCACCCGCCCGCTCGCCCATCGCGGGCTGCACGGGCCGGGCGTGCCCGAGAATTCGCTGGCCGCCTTTCGCGCCGCCATCGCTGGCGGCTGGGGGATCGAGCTCGACGTCCAGCCCGCCGAGGACGGCACGCCGCTGGTGTTTCACGACTACGACCTGACCCGGCTGACCGGCGACGGCGGCGTGGTCGCGGCACTCTCGGTCGCCGAGGCGGCGGGGCGGCGGCTTCTGGGCACGGCCGAGGGCATCCCGACGCTCGAGGCGGTGCTGGCGCTGGTCGCGGGCCGGGTGCCGGTGCTGATCGAGATCAAGGACCAGTCCGGCGATCTCGGCCCCGACATGGGCGAGCTGCCGCTGGCCGTGGCGGCGCTGGCGGCGGACTATGCGGGGCCGCTGGCGGTCATGTCCTTCAACCCCCACGCCGCCGAGATGGTCCACCGCGCCGCCCCCGGCGTGGCCGTCGGGCTGACGAGCTGCGCCTTTCCCGCCGACGACTGGCCGGGCGTGCCGGCTGGACGGCGGGCGGCGCTGGCGCGGCTCGAGGATTTCGACCGGGCGGGCGCGTGTTTCGTCTCGCACGACCGCACGGACCTTGCGAACCCGGCCGTGACCGCGCTGTCGGCGCGCGGGGTGCCGGTGCTCTGCTGGACCGTCCGCTCGGCCGAGCAGGAACAGGCGGCGCGTCGCGTCGCCGGCAACATCACATTCGAGGGCTATACCCCATGCGCACCCTGATCACCGGCGGCACCCGTGGCATCGGCCGGGCCACGGCGCTTGACTGCGCCGCCCGCGGCTGGCCGGTCGCGCTCGGCTACCGCGGCAACGCCGCGGCGGCCGAGGCGACGCTGGACGCGGTCCGGGCCGCGGGCGGCACCGGCGCGGCGTTCGCCGCCGACGTGGCCGACGCGGGCGAGGTCGCGCGGCTCTTCGACCAGGCCACGGCCGCGATGGGCGGGCTCGACGCGGTGGTGGTCAACGCCGGCATCGTCTTCCCGGTGATGCCGCTGGCCGAGATGGACCCCGACCGGATCGCCCGCATGGTGCAGGTGAACCTGACCGGCGCGCTCTACCAGGCGCGCGAGGCGGCGCGGCGGCTGCCCGAGGGCGGCACGATCGTCTTCGTCTCGTCGGTGGCGGCACGGCTCGGCTCGGCCGGGAAATACGTCGACTACGCTGCGACCAAGGGCGGGGTGGACACGCTGACCATCGGGCTTTCGCAGGAGCTCGCCCCGCGCCGCATCCGCGTCAACGGCGTCCGCCCCGGCATCATCGACACCGAGATCCACGCCGACGGGGGCGAGCCCGACCGCGTGGCCCAGGTCGGCGCCCGCCTGCCCTTCGGCCGCGCCGGTCAGGCCGAGGAGGTCGCGGCCGCGATCACCTGGCTGATCTCGGACGCGGCGAGCTATGTCTCGGGGGCGATCCTCGACGTGGCGGGGGCGCGCTGAGCCTCAGCCCGCGGCGGTGTCGAGCCCTGCGGCCAGCACCGCGTGCAGGGCCACGGGGTCGTCGTTGGCGCGTAGCTTGGCGCGCAGTTCCGGGTCGCGCAGCGTGCGGCTGACCAGCGCCAGCGCCTTGAGATGCTCGACCCCCGGGCTTTCGGGGGCGAGCAGCGCAAACACCAGATCGACGGGCTGGCGGTCCACCGCGTCGAAGTCGAGCGGCTTTTCCAGCCGCAGGAACAGCCCCGCCACCCGCTCGAGCCCGGCGATCCGCGCGTGCGGCAGCGCCACGCCCTGCCCGACGCCGGTCGCCCCCAGGCTCTCGCGTTCCTGCAGCGCGTCGAGCGTCTGCGGCGCGCTCACCCCGTAGGCCTGCGCGGCCATGTCGGCGAGGTCGTGGAACAGCCGCTTCTTCGAGGTCGCCTGCGCCTGCGACCGGACCGCCGCGGTGGAAAGAATGTCAGCGATCCGCATCGGTCAACGCCTGCCTCGTGTCGTCCGGCCCATCCGCCGGACCGTCATCCGCGGCGGTCTAGCATCGCAGCGCCCTGCTGCGCCAGCCGCCCCTGCGCCGCGGGCGGCGCGGCGGGGGACGATGCCGCCCCCGCCGCGCCCCCTTACGCGCCGTCAGGCGAGGTTGCGGGGGTCGATCCAGCCCACGTTGCCGTCGTCGCGGCGGTGGACCACGTTCACCCCGCCGTGCTTCTCGTTGCGGAAGACCAGCATCGGCGCGCCCGCCAGCTCCATCTGCATGACCGCGTCGCCGACCGAGAGGGTGGGCACCCTGAGCTCGGTCTCGGCCACGATCAGCGGCTGCAGCCCGTCCTCGGCCTGATCCTCCCAGGCGTCCTCGTCGGCGGAGAGGACGTAGCTCGGGGCGGCGGCGAAGACGACCGGCTCGGTCCGGTCCTTGTGGTGGTCCTTGAGCCGGCGCTTGTAGCGGCGCAGCTGCTTGTCCATCTTCTCGCGGCACTTCTCGAAGGCCGCGTAGATGTTGTCGGGGTCGGCGGCGCGGGCCTGCACCGTCAACCCGGTCGAGAGATGCACGACCCCGTCGCAGGCGAGGTTGTGGGCGTCACGCGAAAAGATGACCGTGGCGTCGGTGGGCCGCTGCTGGTATTTCTCGAACACCTCCTCCAGCTCGGCCTTGACGTGGGTCATGAGCGCTTCGCCCACGTCGATCTGTTTGCCACTGATCTGATAACGCATGAGTTTTTCCTTTCGGGTTCCCGAATGGCGACCGGCGGCGGCCGGCCGTCGGAGGCGCGGGGAAATACCCGCCCCCTTCCTTCATTTGGGGACAGCCCCGGGATCAAGTCAACGCCCGGCAGGAAACCGCCGGCGCGGAGGCGGGTCGGAACCCCGCCGCGCGGCGGGCGGTTTTTCCCCTGATGCGACGGGGTCCGCCCGTCCCGGCGCCGGCCCCCTTTGGGGCGCGCGCCAAGCTGCCACGCCGCGGGGATGCGCCGCCCCCGCCCGCCACGACAGGAGTTTCTCGGATGATCCCCTTCGCGCCGAACCGCCGCCAGCTCACGCCCCGCCAGCCCGCCCGGCTGGCGCTGCCTTTGCTGCTGTCGGGCCTGCTGCTGCCCGTCCTCGCCGGCGCGCAGACCGCCATGCCGGGGGCTGCCGCGGGTGAGACCGCGCCGCCCGCCGTGACCCTCCCGGCCCCGGCCCAGGGCGGAAACGCGGTCTCCGGTGCGGCCGCAACCCCTGGACCCGAGGCATCCGCCGCGACGACCGACACGCCTGCGACCGAGGCGCCCGCGGCCGACGCGACGGCCCCGGCCACTTCGACCGAACCGGCCACGGACGGCACCCCGCCCGCCACGGCCGACGCGACCGCTCCAGAGGCTGCCGCCGACGCCGCCGCCGCAACGCCGACCACCGGGCCCACCGCCGCGACCTGCCCCGCCCTCGGCGTCATCGACGCCCAGCAGGCGCAGATCGACAAGGTGCTCGGCCTCGCAAAGGACGGGCTCGTGCCCGACCAGGCGGTGACGACACTCTACGCCAACCTCGCCCGCGATGCCGATGCGGCGATGAAGGATACGCCCTTCGACGCCGCCTGCTACCGTGCCATCGGCAGCCGCGCCGACCAGCTCGATGAGGCCGACGGCCCCGACCGCACCGAGGCGCGGCTGCTGCACGACCGGGTGACCGCGGCGGTGCGCCGCCAGTGCGAGGCGGTGACCGACGCCGCGGGCCTGACCGCCTGCGTTACCGACGTGACCGACGGGCTCGGCCACGGCTTCACCGCGCAGACCGTGACCGCGATGATGTCGGCCCTGCCGCTGCGCGACGTCACGCTGACGGACGAGGAAAGCCGCGCGTTCCTGACGCTGCTGAAGGAGAAGGCCGAGGCCGGTGCGATCCCGGACGGGCAGCGCGCCGACGCCACGCGCAAGCTGCTGGGGCTCTGATCGGGCCTCCGCCCGCCGGGGCGTCACGGCGCGTGCGCAACGGCGCCCGCGTTCCCCCGCGTCAGCCCATCGAGAAGCCTTCGCCCAGATAGACCTCGCGCACCCGCGGGTCGGCCACAATTTCGGAGGTGGTGCCCGACATCAGCACCGCGCCGTCGTGCAGGATATAGGCCCGGTCCACGATCCCCAGCGTCTCGCGGACGTTGTGATCGGTGATCAGCACCCCGATCCCGCGGGTCTTGAGGTCGTGCACCAGCCCCCGGATCTCGCCCACGGCGATCGGGTCGACCCCGGCGAAGGGCTCGTCCAGCAGCAGGAAGGCGGGGTCCGCGGCGAGGCAGCGGGCGATCTCGACCCGCCGCCGCTCACCGCCCGAGAGCGCCAGCGCGGGCGCCTGCCGCAGATGCCCGATCGAGAAATCCCCGAGCAGCTCCTCGAGCCGGTCGCGGCGGCGGTGCCGGTCCGGCATCGCCACCTCGAGCACGGCGAGGATGTTCTGCTCGACCGTCAGGCCGCGAAAGATCGACATCTCCTGCGGCAGGTAGCCGATCCCGAGTTGCGCGCGCCGGAACATCGGCAGCGCCGAGGCGTCGCGCCCGTCGATCAGCACCCGTCCCGCGTCGGGCATCACCAGCCCGGCGATGCAGTAGAAGCAGGTCGTCTTGCCCGAGCCGTTCGGCCCCAGCAGCGCCACCACCTCGCCCCGCGCCAGCCGCAGCGACACGTCGCGGATCACCGGCTTGTTGCGATAGGACTTGCGCAGCCCCTCGACGTCGAGCCCGTCCTGCCGCCCGTCGCGGGGCGATGCCTCGGTGCGGGGGGTCATCCGCGCGCCCGACTGCGCGTCCCGCGGCGCCAGCGTCGCACCCTGCATCAGTTGCCGCCGGGTTGCAGGACCGAGCGGACGCGGCCCGCGACATTCGCGGTGCCGTCGGTCAGGTTGACCTCGATCCGGTCGCCGGCGAGCACGCTCTGGCCCTGGGTCACGATGGCGTTGCCGGTCAGCACGATGTTGCCCGAGGGGACGTCATAGACCGCCTCGGCGGCCTCGGCGGCGTCGGGGCCGTTGACGAGCGTGACCTTGCCCTTGGCGTTCAGCGACTGGATCTTCTGCTGCCCGCCCGCCGCATAGGTCACCGTGACCGTCTCGGCCGACAGCCGCATCTCGCCCTGCCCGATCAGCACGTTGCCGGCAAAGGTGGCCTGCCCGGTGGACTGGTCCACGCGCAGGCTGTCGGCCGTGACCTCGACGGGGGCCGAGGTGTCGGCCTTGATGCCGCCGAAGGCCACCGTCTGGGCGGCTGCGGGCAGCGCGCCGAGGGTGGCGGCCAGCACGACGCCGAGCAGCGAGGCACGACGGGAAACGAGGGCGCGGCGGGGCAGGACTGGCAACATTCGTGTCTCCCGAAGCCCCGGGGTGCGGCGGCCTGCGCGGGCGGGACGCTCGCACGGGCGCGCGCAGGCGGGGTCAGGGGCGGTATAGCAGACGCACGCCCCGGTTCAATTCAAGAACCTGTCGGCCCTGCGGGTCGGCGGCATAGACCATCCCGCCCGCGGTCAGATCGCCGAAGGGCGCGGTCACGGCCACGCCCTCGTCGGCCACCACCCGGCTGGTGCCGGTGTCGGCGGCGATCCGCGGCGCGGTCAGCCGCCAGCCCGAGGACAGCGCCATGTCCACGTCGCCCGACAGCGTGATCGCCTGTCCGTCCTGCGCGGCCTCGGCGGCGGTCACCCGCGCCTCGACCCCGTCCCGCGCCCGCCAGTCCAGCGCCACCTGCTGCGCCCGCCCGTCCGAGCCCGAGGGGTCGGCGCGCGCGGCCGTCACCGTGACCGTCGCCCCGTCAGGGGTGACGGTCGAATACTCCGGCGCGGTGATGCCGGGACTGCGCGCGAGATCCTCGATCCGGCCCTCGGCATAGGGGATGCGCGCCTCGGGGTCGGGCGAGCGGCCGAGCAGGAACAGCACCGACAGGATCGCCAGCGCCACCAGCGGCAGGATCACCCGCAGCCAGCGGACGATCCGGGTGCGGCGGCCCAGCGCGCCGGGCATCTCAGACCATCCCGGCGCGCAGGCAGTCGTGGATGTGCAGGATGCCGGCCGGGCGGCCGTCCTCCTCGACCGCGAAGAGGCAGGTGATCTTGCGCGCCTGCATCTCGGCCAGCGCCGCCTCGGCCAGCGCGCCGGGGGCGATGGTGCGCGGCGCGCGGGTCATCACCTCGGCCGCGGAATGGGTCAGCAGCCCGTCCATGTGCCGCCGCAGGTCGCCGTCGGTGATGATCCCCGTCAGCCGCCCGTCCGGGCCGGTCACCCCGGTGACGCCGAAGCCGCGGGCGCTGATCGTCAGCAGCGCCTCGGCCATCGGCGCCGCTTCGGGGACCAGCGGCATGTCGTCGTGCATCAGGTCGCCCACCCGCGCCAGCCGCGCCCCCAGCTTGCCGCCGGGGTGGAAGTTGCGGAAATGCTCGGGCGTGAACTTGCGGTGCGCCATCAGCGCCACGGCGAGCGCGTCGCCCAGCGCCAGCGTCATGGTGGTCGAGGTGGTGGGCACGATGCCGGTGCCGCAGGCCTCCTCGGCCGCGGGCAGCAGCAGCGCCACGTCCGACTGGCGCAGCAGGGTCGAGCCGTCGCGCCCGGCGACCCCGATCAGCGGGATCTGGAAGCGGCGGGTGTGGGCCACGATGTCGGCGATCTCGGGCGTCTCGCCCGAGTTCGACAGCACCAGCACCACGTCGCCGCGCGTCACCATCCCCAGGTCGCCGTGGCTCGCCTCGGCGGGGTGGACGAACTGCGCCGGCGTCCCGGTCGAGGCGAGCGTCGCCGCGATCTTGCGCCCGACGTGGCCCGACTTGCCCATGCCCGAGACGACCACCCGGCCGGTGGCATCGAGGATCAGCCGCAGCGCCGCGTCGAAGGGCGCGGCCAGCGGGCCGGTCAGCGCCGCCTCGAGGGCGGCGAGCCCGGCGGCCTCGGTGCGGATCACCCGGCGGGCGGTATCGAGATGCGTTTCCATCGGCCTGATCTAGTGATGGAAGATGTCGCGTTCATCCCCCCAGCCCAGCAGGTCCAGCCGCGCCCGGGTGGGAAGGAAGTCGAAACAGGCCTGCGCCAGCTCGCTGCGCCCCTCGCGCGCCAGCCGCGCCTCGAGCGCGGCCTTGAGCGGGTGCAGGTGCAGCACGTCCGACGCGGCATAGTCGAGCTGCGCCTGCGTCAGCACCTCGGCGCCCCAGTCGCTCGTCTGCTGCTGCTTGCTGACATCGACGCCCACGAGGTCATTGAGCAGGTATTTCAGCCCGTGCCGGTCGGTGAAGGTCCGCACCAGCTTGGACGCGACCTTGGTGCACCACACCGGCGCGGTCGAGACGCCGAACGCACGCTCGAGCGCCGCGATGTCGAAGCGGGCGAAGTGAAAGAGCTTGAGCACCGCCGGATCGGCCAGCATCCGGGTCAGGTTCGGCGCCTCGGTCTGCCCTTGCGCGATCTGCACCAGATGCGCGTCCCCGTCGCCGCCGCTCATCTGCACGAGGCACAGCCGGTCGCGCCGCGGGTCGAGGCCCATCGTCTCGGTGTCGATGGCCACCACCGGCCCGAGGTCGAGCCCGTCCGGCAGGTCGCGGTGATAGAGATGGATGGTCATGGGGGCGTCCCTCGCAGCGCTCAAGCCCCGCGTTTGCCCCCGCGCAAGCCCCGCGTCAACTCGGGCGCGCCGCCGGGGCCCCGGCATGGGCAGGGCGCCGCCGGGCCGGGGTATCGGGGGCGGAAGGACGCGGGGACGCGTCCTTCCGGCCAAGCCACCCTGCGACGCGCCCCCTCAGCCCCCGGTGCCGCTGCCGCCGGTGGCGGCGTAGCACTCGCCGGTGATGTAGCTGGCCTCGTCCGAGGCGAGCAGCACGTAGATCGGCGCGATCTCGACCGGCTGGCCGGGGCGGCCCAGCGGGCTGTCGGCGCCGAACTCGGGCAGCTTCTCCTTGAACTGCCCGCCCGAGACCTGCAGCGCGGTCCAGAACGGCCCCGGCGCCACGGCGTTCACGCGGATGCCCTTGGGGGCGAGCTGCTTGGCCAGCGCCTGCGCAAAGGCCCGGTTGGCGGCCTTGGTCTGGGCATAGTCGAAGAGATGCGCCGAGGGCGAGAACGCCTGCACCGACGAGGTGATGATGATCGAGGCCCCGCGCTTCAGCGACGGCAGCACCTGCTGGGTCATCCAGAACGGCGCGTAGATGTTGGTCTTGATCGTGGCGTCGAACGCGTCCGAGGTGATGTCGGCGATCGACTCCTCCGCCTGCTGGCGGCCGGCGTTCAGGACCAGCACCTCGAGCCCGCCGAGCCCCTTTACCGCGTCGTCGACCACCTTGCGGGCGGCGGTTTCGTCGCGGAGGTCAGCAGGCAGGGCCAGTGCCTTGCGCCCCTCGGCCTCGATCAGGGCGATGACGGATTGCGCGTCGGACTCCTCGTCGGGGTGATAGCTGATCGCCACGTCCGCGCCCTCGCGCGCAAAGGCGATCGCCGCGGCCCGGCCGATGCCGCTGTCGGCGCCGGTGAGCAGCGCCCGCTTGCCGGTCAGGCGGCCGTGACCCTTGTAGCTCGTCTCGCCGTGGTCGGGCAGCGGGTCCATCTTCTCGACCAGCCCCGGCCAGGGCTGCTGGTCGTCGGAATAGGGGTTGAGCGGCAGCCGCGGGTCGCGGATCGCGCCCGAGCGATGCGGCGGCAGGACGGGCTTTGCGTCGTCAGAGGACATGGCGGCGATCCTTTCGCGGTGGGTCGGTTGCGCCGGGCCAACGCCCCTGCCCCGGCCCCGTTCCGCAGGCCAACCTTTGTCAGGCGCGCCTCAGTCCACCCGCGGCGGCGGCGGGGTGGCGGGGGTGCGGCGGCGGCGGATCGCGGCGCGGTACTCGGCGTCGAAGTAGCGCACCACCACCCCCAGCGCCGCCGCCAGCGGCACCGCGAGCAGCAGCCCGGCAAAGCCGAAGAGCGCGCCGCCCACCGCGAGCGCCAGCAGCAGCCCCACCGGGTGCAGCTTGACGCTGTCGCCGACGATCCGGGGGGTGACGATGTTGCCCTCGATCAGCTGGCCGAGGACGAACACCACCGCGACCCCGGCGACCCGCCACCAGTCGCCCCAGAACTGCACCACCGCCACCCCGGTGGCCAGCAGGAACCCCGAGAACGAGCCGAGATAGGGGATGAAGTTCAGCACCCCCGAGGTGATGCCGATCAGAAGCCCGTAGTTCAGCCCCATCGCCATAAGCACCGTGGAATAGAACGTGGCCAGCAGCGCCCCCACGATCATCTGCCCGCGCACGAAGCCGGTCAGCACGTCGTCGATGTCGCGGGCAATGCGGCGGATGGTCGGCGCCCGCTCGGGCGGCAGGCGGCGGTTGACCCCGGCCACCAGCCGGTCCCAGTCATAGAGCAGATAGATCGCCACCGCCGGCGTCGCGATGAAGACGAAGATCGTCCCCACCGCGCTGATGACAGTGGACAGCGTCCCGCCCAGCATCCCCAGCGCTGTCTGGCGCAGCCGCTCGAACGCGTCGGTGATGATGATCCTGAGGAAGCTGCCGTCCTCCATCAGCTCGGGGAAGCGCTCGTTCAGCAGATCGAAGCCCATCCGAACCGTGTGCGGCAGCGCCTCGACCGCCTGGCGCAGCTGGATGAGCAGCGCGGGCAAGAGCCACAGCGCGGCCGCCGCCAACGCCGCGAAGATGGTCAGCGCGATCACCCCCACCGCCCAGCGCCGGCCGAAGCCCAGCCGCTCGAGCCGGTCGGCCACGGGGTCGAGGAAATAGGCGATGGCGGTGCCCAGCACGAAGGGGGTCAGCACGCCGCTGACCCGGCTGACCAGCCAGACGAGAAGGGCGATCCCGAGGATCGCCCAGATCGTGCGCGGCCTGACCATCACCAGCATCTGACGCCCCCTCGGATCGGCGGAACGCTAGCCCAGCGCCTCGGGCCGGGCAACGGGGGACCGGGGGGGACCGGGGCCGTCCGGGGTCACCCCCGACCGGCCCGCCCGACTTGACTCTGGCCCCGAGACCCATCGGCCCGGCCACGCCGCCGCCCCGTCACCGGGGCGACGCGCCGCCTCACTCGGCCGGCACCGCCGCGAGGTCGCCCGTCTCGGCCAGCGGGTGCTTGAGATGCGGCAGCATCTCGCGCGGGCAGAGCTGGACGAAATGCGCCCGCTCGCGGTCCCAGTCGGCCAGGATGTCGGCCGCCCGGCGCGAGCCGGTCTCGGCCGCGTGCCGCTCGATCAGGCCCTTGAGCTGCGATTCCCAGTGCGGCGTCGTGACCGGGCAGGAGACCAGCGTCTCGGCGTTCACATAGTCGAGCGCCACGCCCTCGGGATCATAGAGATACGCCATCCCCCCGGTCATCCCGGCGCCGAAGTTGGCCCCGATCCGCCCGAGGATCACCGCGACCCCGCCAGTCATGTATTCGCAGCCGTTGGTGCCGCAGCCCTCGATCACCACGGTCGCGCCCGAGTTGCGGACCGCGAAGCGCTCGCCCGCGCGGCCGGCGGCGAACAGATGCCCCGCCGTCGCGCCGTAGAGGACCGTGTTGCCGATGATCGTGTTGTCGGCCGCGACCAGCGGGCTGTCCATCGGCGGCTTGACGACGATCACGCCGCCCGACAGCCCCTTGCCCACATAGTCGTTGGCGTCGCCCGACACCTCGATCTTCAGCCCCGGCGCAGCGAACGCGCCCAGCGACTGCCCGGCCGAGCCGGTCAGCCGGATCGTCAGGTGATCGGGTTGCAGGCTGTTCCGCATCCCGAACTTCTGCACGATCAGCGACGAGGTGCGCGTGCCGATGGTCCGATGCGTGTTCCGCACCGCATAGGACAGCTGCATCTTCTCGCCGTCCTCGAAGAACCGCGCCGCATCGCGGGCGATCTCGGCATCGAGCGTGTCGAGCACCGCGTTCCGGGGCTTCGAGCGGTCATAGACGATCTTGTCCGACCCATCGACGGTGATCAGCAGCGGGTTGAGGTCCAGATCGTCCAGGAACGCCGACCCGCGGCTCACCTGCGTCAGCAGGTCCGCCCGCCCGATCACCTCGTCCAGCGACCGCGCGCCGATCGAGGCGAGGATCTCGCGCACCTCCTGCGCGTAGAAGGTGATGAGGTTCACCACCTTGTCGGCCGAGCCGGTGAACATCGCGCGCAGGCGCTCGTCCTGCGTGCAGACGCCCACTGGGCAGGTGTTCGACTGGCACTGGCGCACCATGATGCAACCCATGGCGATCAGCGCCGCGGTGCCGATGCCGTATTCCTCGGCCCCCATCATCGCCGCCATGACGATGTCGCGGCCGGTCCGCAGGCCGCCGTCGGTGCGCAGCGTCACCCGGTCGCGCAGGCGGTTCATCGCCAGCACCTGATGGGCCTCGGTCAGCCCCATCTCCCACGGGAGGCCCGCGAACTTGATCGACGTCGCGGGCGAGGCGCCGGTGCCGCCGTTGTGGCCCGAGATCAGGATGATGTCCGCCTTGGCCTTGGCCACCCCGGCCGCGATGGTGCCGACGCCCGAGCCGGCCACCAGCTTCACCGTGATCTTGGCGCGCGGGTTGATCTGCTTGAGGTCATAGATCAGCTGCGCGAGGTCCTCGATCGAGTAGATGTCGTGGTGCGGCGGCGGGCTGATCAGCGTCACGCCCGGCGTCGAGTGCCGCAGCCGCGCGATCAGGCTCGTGACCTTCATCCCCGGCAGCTGCCCGCCCTCGCCGGGTTTCGCTCCTTGGGCGACCTTGATCTCCAGCTCCTCGCAGGCGTTCAGATATTCCGCCGTCACCCCGAACCGGCCCGAGGCGACCTGCTTGATCTTCGCGCACGGGTTGTCGCCGTTGGGCAGCGGGTGGCTGTGCGCCGGGTCCTCGCCGCCCTCGCCCGAATCGGACTTCGCCCCGATCCGGTTCATGGCGATGTTCAGCGTCATGTGCGCCTCGGGCGACAGCGCCCCCAGCGACATCCCCGGCGTCACGAAGCGCTTGCGGATCGCGGTGATGCTTTCCACCTCTTCGATCGGCACGGGCTTGCCCAGCGGCTTGATGTCCAGCAGGTCGCGGATGTGGATCGGCGGGTTCGCCCGCATCGCGGCCGAGAACTGTTTCCACACCTCGTAGCTCGCCTTTTCGCAGGCGAGCTGCAGCAGCCGCATGGTCGAGGCTTCCCACGCGTGCTTCTCGCCCGAGCGGCGGGCCTTGTAGAACCCGCCCACCGGCAGCAGCTCGGCGGCGTCGGTGTGCCAGCCCTTGTGGTGGATCTCTTCCAGCTTCGCCTGCAACCCGTGCAGGCCGATCCCCGAGATGCGGCTCTGCATCCCCGGGAAATACTCGGCGACCATCGCCCGGCTCAGCCCTACCGCCTCGAAGTTCAGACCGCCGCGATAGGACGACAGGACCGAGATCCCCATCTTGGCCATGATCTTCAGCAGCCCCTGGTCGATGGCGTCGCGGTAGCGCCGCATCGCCTCGACCAGATTGCCGGACAGCAGACCGCGCTCGATCCGGTCGGCGATGGTGTCCTGGGCCAGATACGGGTTCACCGTGGTCGCCCCGCAGCCGATCAGCACCGCGAAGTAATGCGGGTCGATGCACTCGGCCGAGCGCACGTTGAGCGAGCAGAAGGTCCGCAGCCCCTTGCGCGTCAGCCAGCTGTGCACCGCGCTGGTGGCAAGGATCATCGGCAGCCCGATCCGCCCCTCGTCCTGATGCTCGTCGGTCAGCACAAGCTGGCCGGCGCCCGAGCGCACGGCATCCTCGGCCTCGGCGCGGATGCGGGCCAGCGCCTCGCCCATCGCCTCGGGGCCCGCGCCGTCCGCGAAGGTGCAGTCGATCCGCGTCACCGCGTCACCGAACATCCGCTCGACCTCGGCCAGCTCGCCGGTGGCGAGGAACGGCGTCTCGAGCAGCGTGATGTCGGTGTGCTTCGAGCTTTCGTCGAGCACGTTCTTGAGGTTGCCGAACCGCGTCTTGAGGCTCATCACCCGCGTCTCGCGCAAGCTGTCGATGGGCGGGTTGGTCACCTGGCTGAAGTTCTGCCGGAAGAAATGGCTCAGCGGCCGATACTGGGCCGAGAGCACCGCGGGCGGCGTGTCGTCGCCCATCGAGGCCAGCGCTTCCTTCCCGTCCTCGGCCATCGGCGCGAGGACGTTCTCGATCTCTTCGACGGTGAAGCCCGCCGCGATCTGCCGGCGGCGCAGCGCCGCGCCGGTGAACATCACCGGCTCGGGCAGGTTCTCCAGCATCTTGCCGGGGGCGACGACCTTCTCAACCCAGTCCTCGAAGGGCTGGCTGGCGGCCAGGCGGTCCTTCATCTCGCGGTCGTGGTAGAGCCGCCCCTCGCGCATGTCGACGGCGATCATCTGCCCCGGCCCCAGCGCGCCCTTTTCGCGCACCGTCGATTCGGCCACCGGCACCATGCCGACCTCGGACCCCGCGATCAGCAGCCCGTCGCCGGTCACGACATAGCGCATCGGCCGCAGCCCGTTGCGGTCCAGCCCGCCGCAGACCCAGCGCCCGTCGGTCATGGCGAGCGCCGCGGGACCGTCCCACGGCTCCATGATCGAGTTGCAATAGGCGTACATGTCCGCCCAGGGCTTCGGCATGTCGGTCGTGGCCTTCGACCACGCCTCAGGCACCATGATCGTCTTGACCATCGGCGCCGAGCGGCCCGAGCGCACCATCACCTCGAACACCGCGTCGAGCGCGGCCGAATCCGACGACCCGCCCGGCACGATCGGCTTGATGTCCTCGGCCATGTCGCCGAAGGTCGCCGAGGCCATGCGGATCTCGTGGCTCTTCAGCCAGTTGAGGTTGCCCTTGAGCGTGTTGATCTCGCCGTTGTGGGCGAGCATGCGGAACGGCTGGGCGAGCCACCACTGCGGAAAGGTGTTGGTGGAATAGCGCTGGTGATAGATGGCGAAGGCGCTTTCGAAGCGCGCATCCTTGAGGTCGGGGTAGAACTCGGCCACCTGCTCGGCCAGCATCATCCCCTTGTAGATGATCGACCGGCACGACAGCGTGCAGAGATACATCCCGGCGATCTGCGCGGCGATGGCGGCGCGCTCGATCCGGCGGCGGATGATGTAGAGCTCGCGCTCGAACGCCTCGTCGTCGATGTCCTTCTCGCAGCGGATCAGGATCTGCTCGATCTCGGGGCGGGTGGCGTTGGCCTTGTCGCCCAGCACGGCGGTGTTCACCGGGACGTGCCGCCAGCCGTAGATATAGTGCCCCATCCGCAGCACTTCGGTCTCGACGATGGTGCGGCAGCGTTCCTGCGCGGCAAAGTCGGTGCGCGGCAGGAACACCTGTCCCACGGCGATCAGCTTGTCCATGTCGGGCTCGTGCCCGGTCCGGCGCACCTGGTCATAGAAGAACGGCACCGGGATCTGGACGTGGATGCCCGCCCCGTCGCCGGTCTTGCCGTCCGCATCGACCGCGCCGCGGTGCCAGACAGCCTTCAGCGCCTCGATCCCGTGCTCGACCACCTTGCGCGAGGGCTTGCCCTCGATCGAGACGACCAGCCCCACCCCGCAGGACGAATGCTCGTCCTCGGCCCGGTACAGGCTGTGGGCGTCCATCCAGGCGCGGCGGGTTTCCTCGGCCGCGACCCATTCGCTGGCCGGGACGTCGATCTGGTCACGCTGGGTCATGCCTGGGGTTCCTTGCTGACGGTCCCGCGGGCCGCGCCCGTGGGGGAGTGTTCCGGGGCGGCGCGCACCATCTGCGCATCGCAGTCATATTGCGGCTCGACCGAGCCGAAGCCGGGCTGGCCGGGGCGGATGAAGCGGACGGGGGAATCGTTGCTCTCGCCGCGTTCGCCCTGCCAGTCCACGGTCGTCTCGGCCCCGCCGTAGAAGCGGCGGTTCTCGCGGTCCACGAACTGCCCCCCGGTCCGGGTCGAGATCAGGTCGCCCGATTCCGCGAACAGCCGCAGCTCGAACCGCGTCGTGGCCAGCGTCACGCCGTCGATGACGGCCGTGCCGTCCAGCACGTCGTGGCCCACGAACCGCACCCGCTCGCCGCGGTCGGTGACGGTCCAGAAGTCATAGTCGTCGCGCCCGGTGTCGATGAGCGCGGTCAGGCTCGCCGGGTCGGCCTCGCTGTCCAGCGCCTCGGAGACGCCGGCCAAGAGGTCGGTCGATTCCATCCACCGCGTCTCGGCGTCGATGCGCGAGCGGTAGACCTCGCCCTCGCGGGTGAAATAGGTCACCCACTGGTCACCCGGCGCGTCGGCCGCGCAGGTGTAGTGCTGCGCCACGGTGCAGGACCGCTGCTGGACGGTCATCGTCAGCGTGCAGCCCTGCGGCGGGGTGAACACCCCGGCCGCGGCAAGCCCCGGCAGGCCGAGGATCAGGCAGCCCGCCTGACCCATCCGCCGCAGCGCGGCGGCGGTGCGTTCGGCCGGTCGTTCGCATGAACTGTGCATGAACATCGCATGAACCTTGCACGAACGCTGCATGGGTTTCAGATGCCTCACTCGGCGGCCATCCGGCTGGCCCCGGCCAGCTCGGCGGCGATGGCGTCGGCGGCCTCGCGCCCGTCGCGGATCGCCCAGACGACGAGGCTCGCGCCCCGCACGATGTCGCCCACGGCCCAGACGCCGGGCAGGCTGGTGCGGTGGGTGCGGAAGTCGGCCTTGATCGTGCCCCAGCGCGTCACCTCGAGCCCCTCGACCCCCCAGAGCCGCGGGATGTCCTCGGGCTCGAACCCCAGCGCCTTGATGACCAGGTCGGCGGGCTCGTCGTAATCGGCGCCCTCGATCGGCTCGGGCGACTGCCGGCCCGACACGTCGGGCGCGCCGAGCCGCATCCGCGTCACCCGCAAGCCGTTGACGCGGCTCGGGGTTTCGACCGGGACATGCGCGGGGGCGAGGGTCGGGTTGTCGCCCACTCCGTCGCCCGACAGATCGCCGCCGGCGTTCGCCACCGCGCCCTCGTCGGCCTTGCGGGCGACGCCCGGCGCGTGGCCGGCAAAGGCGTTCGGGGCCGAGAGCCAGACGAACTCCACCCCCTCTTCCTCGGCGTTCTGCACCTCGCGCTGGCTGCCCGGCATGTTGGCCCGGTCACGGCGGTAGAGGCACTTGACGCTGACAGCCCCCTGCCGGATCGCCGTGCGCACGCAGTCCATCGCCGTGTCGCCGCCGCCGATCACCACCACGCGCTTGCCCGCGGCGTTCAGCTCTCCATCCTCGAAATCCGGCACCTCGTCGCCCAGGTCCACGCGGTTCGAGGCGGTCAGATAGTCCAGCGCCCGCACCACCCCGCGCTCGGGCGCGTTGTCGATGTCGAGATCACGGGTCTGATAGACGCCGGTCGCGATCAGCACCGCGTCATGCTTGCCGCGGATCGCGTCGAAGCTGATCGTCTGGCCCACGTCGGCGCCCAGCACGAACTCGACGCCCCCCTCTTCCAGCAGGCGGTTGCGGCGCTCGACCACCGGCTTTTCCAGCTTGAAGCCGGGGATGCCGTAGATCAGCAGCCCGCCGGCGCGGTCGTGGCGGTCGTAGACGGTGACCTGGAACCCCATCCGCCGAAGCCGGTCGGCGGCCGCGAGCCCGCCCGGCCCCGCGCCGATGATGCCGACGCTCTCGGCCCGCTCGGCCGCGGGGCGGATCGGCTGGACCCAGCCCTCGTCCCAGGCGGTGTCAGTGATGTATTTCTCGATCGCGCCGATGGTGACGGTGCCGTGGCCGGACTGCTCGATGACGCAGTTGCCCTCGCACAGCCGGTCCTGCGGGCAGATGCGGCCGCAGATCTCGGGGAAGGTGTTGGTCTCCTGCGCGCGCAGATAGGCTTCCTGCGTGCGCCCCTCGGCGGTCAGGCGCAACCAGTCGGGAATGTTGTTATGAAGCGGGCAGTGGCTCTGGCAGTAGGGAACCCCGCATTGGCTGCACCGGCTCGCCTGCTCTTTCGCCTTGGCGTCGGCGAACTCGCGGTAGATCTCGTGAAAGTCTTCGGCGCGCTCGGCAGCCGTGCGCTTGTCGGGCATCTGCCGCGGCACGGTGACGAACTTGAGCATCGTTTGCGTGGCCATCGGCTGCGCCCCCTCGAATCATCCGAAGCCCCCTGTAAAGCAGGGATGAGGGGATAAAAAGTCAGCTCTGTTGACGTATTATGGAGTTTTCCCGATGAGCTGTTTCGTCGTGCCGTAGGGCGGCGGGAATATTAGGACCTATATGAAACCTAATGCCCGCCAACCCATTGGTCCCGTTGGCCTATGAAACGACCCCATACCAGCCGAGCGCCAACAGCAACCCGCCGAAGATGATCCGGTACACCGCAAAGATCGTGAAGCGGTTGGTCTGGATGTAGCCCAGCAGCCACTTGACCGAGACGAACGCGGTCACGGTCGAGACGACGAAGGCGATCCCGAGCGCCGTCCAGTCCTCGGGTGCCGCAGCGCCTCCCCCGCGGAGCCGGTCCAGCAGCTCATAGGCGCTCGCCGCATACATCGTCGGGATGCCGACCAGAAAGGCGAACTCGGTCGCCGCCGCGCGGTTCGAGGTGCCGAGCAGCATCGCCGCAAAGATCGTCGCCGCCGAGCGCGAGGTGCCCGGAAACACCCCGGCCACGACCTGCGCCACCCCGACCGCCACCGCCACCCGCCAGGTGATCGCGGCGCTGTCGGGCAGACGCGCGGCAAAGCGCTCGGCCAGGATCATCCAGACCCCGCCGATCACCAGCGCCCAGGCGATGGGGGTCACCGTCTCAGGCAGCTGGAACCCGGCCTTCTTGACCACCACCCCCAGCACCGCCGTGATCACGAAGGCGGTCAGCAGCTTGGCGAGGTAGTCGCGGCTGCCCGGATCACGCCAGCCTGTCGCCAGATCGGCCAGCCGCCGCCAGTAGATCAGCGTCACCGCGAGGATCGCGCCGGCCTGAATGACGATGTTGTAGGTGTCCGACCGCGCCCCCAGCCAGTGCTGGGCCAGAAGCAGGTGCCCGGTGCTGGAAATCGGCAGGAACTCGGTGATCCCCTCGATCACCCCGAGGATCACGTCGTTGAGATAGCTCACGTATTTCCCTTTGCCGGCTCAGCTTTCGCGCAGGTTCCGGGCCGAGGCCTTGATCGACTCGTACTGCCCCGAGGGGCGGAAGCGCCACAGATACTCGGGCACCACCGCCGCCGCCGAGGACGGCTCGATCCCCAGCTCGGCGAAGCCCATGACGCCGGTGCCGACGCGGTTCGGGCGGCGCATCTGCCGCACCTGGTCGCGGGTCAGCACGCGGTTGGTGACCAGCCCGCCGCTGGCCCACTGGACCGCGTCGAAGCCCCAGCCCATCAGGACGGCGAGGAACGACGGCACGCCCACGATGGCGCGGCGGCGGTCGGTGACGACCGCGACCATGCGGGCGATCTCGCGCATGGTCATCACGTCCGGGCCGCCGAGTTCATAGATGCCGGGCGCAGCGGTGCCCTCGGCCCCCATCATCGCGGCGCGGGCCACGTCCTCGACATAGACCGGCTGCAGCTCGGTCGCGGCGCCGGGCAGCGGCAGGATCGGGCCCAGCCGCATCATCCCGCCGATCTTGTTGAAGAACTTGTCGTCCGGCCCGAAGATCACCGAGGGCCGCAGGATCACCGCGTCGGGCCGGTGCGCCAGCACCGCGGCCTCGCCCCGCCCCTTCGAGGCGGCGTAGCGGCTGTCCGACGCCGGGTCCGCGCCGATCGCGGACAGCTGGACGAAATGCGTGACGCCACGCTCGGCCGAGATGCGGGCGATGCGTCCCGCGGCCTCGTCGTGGATGGCGTCGAAATTGTTGCGCCCCTCGCGCACGAGGATGCCGACGCAGTTGATCACCGCATCCGCGTCCATCATCGCCGCGGTCACCGACAAATCGTCGCGGACGTTGCAGGGCACCGGCTCGACCTGGCCCACGGCGCCATAGGTGCGCACCACCCCGGCCTGGTTCGGACGCCGTACGGCGACCCGAACGCGCCATCCCGCGGCCGCCATCTGCCGCGCGATCTGGCGCCCAACGAAGCCAGAACCCCCATAGATCGTGACCAGCCGTGCCATGCGCGCCCTCCGGGCCAACTCTCGAGCGGGGCGGTTTCCCCGTCCGTTTCGGGTGATAGCGAACCCTCAACGGCGCAGCAAGCGGAACGGGCGCGTCGGACGCACGGGCCGCAAGCGTTTCCGCGCGGCGCTGGCGACCCTGCCCGCGCCCCCTCACCGGCCCGTCGAGATTTTCGCAGCCGGTCCCCGAAAAGCCCGTTGACACCCCCCGCGACCGCCTCTAAATCCCCCCCTCACGCGACCTGCCCAGGTGGCGGAATTGGTAGACGCGCACGGTTCAGGTCCGTGTGCCGCAAGGCGTGGAAGTTCGAGTCTTCTCCTGGGCACCAACCGCATGAACAAACCCCGAGGGTCACTCCTCGGGGTTTTTCATTGTCCGGCCTCCGGCCCTCCCCTCGCCCCGGCTCAGCCCGGCCCGGCGCGGCGCAGGGCGAGGTCCAGCGCCTCGAGGAAGCGCGAGCGGTCGGCCTTGGCGAAGGCGCGCGCCCGCCCCTGCAGGAACGGATCGGCCGCGCGCAGGTCGGCCATCAGGTCGCGCGCGGCGAGGATCGGGCCGATGTTCGCCGCATCCAGCCGCTGCCCGTCGTGCTTGAGCACCTGCGCGCCCCCTTCGATGCAGCGGGCGGCGAGCGGGATGTCGCCGGTGATCACGATGTCGCCCGGACCGGCGCGGGCGGCGATCCACTTGTCAGCCTCGTCCGGTCCCTCGGGGACGATCACCGTCTCGACGAGGGGGTTGGCCGAGGGGCGGATGCCGCCGTTCGACACGATCACAAGCCTGTGCCGGTGGCGGGTCGCGGTCCGCTCGGCCTCGGCCTTCACCGGGCAGGCGTCGGCATCGACATAGATCGTCATTCCCGGGGCCTCCTTTGCTCGCTCCGCCCCGGTCTGCCCGCGGCGCAGGGGTCGCGCAAGCGCTGGCTTGCCGCCCGGCCGCCCCGTGGGCCCACCCCGGCCGACGCGGCGTCGGTTGAACCGCAGCGGCGGGGCGGGCGTTTCCCGCCCGGTTCACCCGGTCAACCAGATGGAGAACACCATGTCCCAACTCATCGTCATCGGCTTCGATTCCGAGGCGGACGCCTTTGCCCTGCGCGACGAGCTTGCCAAGGCGCAGAAGGAATACCTGCTCAAGCTCGAGGATGCGGTCGTGGTGACCCGCCCGACCGAGGGCGAGTACCAGCTGCACCAGGCGCTGAACCTGACCTCGGCCGGGGCGCTCGGCGGCGGGTTCTGGGGCGGGCTGATCGGGCTTTTGTTCCTCAACCCGCTGGCCGGGGCGGCGATCGGGGCGGGGGCCGGGGCGCTGGCCGGGTCGGCCACCGACTATGGCATTCCGGACGACTTCATCCGCCAGATCGGCAAGACGGTGCCGCTGGGCAGCGGCGCGGTGTTCATCCTCGCGCAGGACTTCAACCTCGACAAGCTGCTGCCGCGGCTCGAGAAATACGGCAGCCGGGCGCGGGTCATCCAGACCTCGATGAGCAACGCCGACGAAGAGCGGCTGCGGCACACGCTCGGCGCGGCAGGCTGGCCGGCGGCGAACGCGGCGGCGCACGGGGCCGGGGCTGCGAGTGGCGCGCCGGTCGGCGGCGCGGCGACGGTGGCGGCCGAGGCCGGGCCGATGCCCGACGTCGGCATGGCAAGCGCGGGCCATCACCCGGTTCCGCCTGAAAAGCTCTGACGTTCCGGACAAGTCAGCGCGGCAGCGATGCCACGCCCGGTCGGGCGCAGGCCGCGCGCCGCGCGGGCTTTCTTGACCGCGCGGCCCGCCGCGTGAGACGAGGGCGCCGATGTTCCGGGCGCCCGCCTCCCCCTCGCTGGACGATGCCGACGGCCGCCCGCGGCGCAGCCCGCTGGCTTGGGCCGTGCGCTACGCCGGGCGGCTGGCGGGGCGGGTGGGGCTCACGATGCTGGGGCTCGTGCTGCTCTACGGCTGGGTGGTGAACCCGCCGACAACGCTGACGATCCTGACCGAAGGCACAAGCCTCGACCGCCGCTGGACCCCGGCCGACGACATCGCCCCCGTGATGCTGCGCGCCGTCGTCGCGGCCGAGGACGCCAATTTCTGCCAGCACTGGGGTTTCGACATGACCGAGATCCGGCGTGTCATCGCCCGGGGCGAGACGCGCGGCGCCTCGACCCTCAGCCAGCAGACGGCCAAGAACGTGTTTCTGTGGCAGGGGCGAAGCTGGGTCAGGAAGGCGCTCGAGACGCTCTACACCCCGATGATCGAGGCGGTGTGGACCAAGCGGCGCATCCTCGAGGTCTATCTCAATGTGGCCGAGTTCGGGCCGGGCGTGTTCGGCGTCCACGCCGCCGCGGCGCACCACTTCCGCACCACGCCCGACCGGCTGAGCCCGGCGCAGGCGGCGGCGCTGGCCGCGGTGCTGCCGGCGCCGAAGTCCCGCACCGCGCGCCCCGGATCGAGCCGCGCCCGCGCCATCGCCGACGGGGCCGAGACGATCCGCCGCGACGGCCGCGCCGCCTGTTTCGAGCGGTAAGGCGGCTGAACCCCGCCCCCTCTGGCGGTTGTGCCGGGCGGGCGGGCCGCGTATCACCGACCGACCTCACCCGCCCGTTCCAGACTGCCCCGAAAGGCCCGTTCGATGACGACCCCCTCGACCCCGCGGCTCTATCACACCGCGCTTTCGCCCTATTGCCGCAAGGTGCGGCTGGTGCTGGGCGAGAAGCGCGTCGAGGTCGAGCTGGTCGAGGAACGCTGGTGGGAGCCGGGCTCCGAGATCCTGCGCCGCAACCCGGCCGGCAAGATCCCGGTGCTGCGGATCGACGGCCGGCTGCTCGCCGAGAGCCAGGCGATCTGCGAGTATCTGGACGAGACGATCCCCTCGCCCCCGCTGATGCCCACCACGCCGATCGAGCGGCACGAGGTGCGCCGCCTCTGCGCGTGGTTCGACGACAAGTTCAACGACGAGGTGACGCGCCCGATCCTGTCCGAGCGGGTGTGGAAGAAGGTGATGAAGGCGGGCTACCCCGACTCGCGGCTGGTCAAGTCGGGGCTGCGGGCGGTCAAGGACCACATCGACTATCTCGGCTCGCTGCTCGAGCAGCGGAAATGGCTGGCGGGGAACACGCTGAGCCTCGCCGATTTCACCGCCGCGGCGCATCTGTCGTGCCTCGACTACATCTCGGACGTGGACTGGGACCGCTCGTCGGTGCTGCGGGAGTGGTATGCCACGGTGAAATCGCGCCCGGCGTTCCGCAGCGTGCTGGCCGACCAGGTGTCCGGGCTGGCCCCGGCGCCGCATTATGCGCAGCTCGACTTCTGAGCCGCCCTCGCGCGGGGGCCCGGGGGGCGCTGCCCCCCGCCCGCCTGCGGCGGACTCCCCCCGGGATATTTTCGCAAGGAAGAAGCTGGTCCTCGACCGCGCGCGGGACGAGGGGTTTTCGGGGGTGGGCGTGACCACGCCCGACGCGATCCCGCAGGCGGCGGGGCGGCTTGCGGCGTTTCTGGACGCCGGGCGGCACGGGCAGATGGGCTGGATGGAGGAGCGCGCCGGCTGGCGCGGCGATCCGGCGGCGCTGTGGCCCGCGGCGCGTTCGGTGGTGATGCTGGCCGAGAGCTATGCGCCCGGCCACGATCCGCTGGACGACCTCGGCCGGCGCGACCAGGGCGCGATCAGCGTCTATGCGCAGGGCAAGGATTACCACGACATCGTCAAGCCGCGCCTGAAGCGGCTGGGGCGCTGGATGATCGAGCGCTTCGGGGGCGAGATCAAGGTGTTCGTGGACACTGCCCCGGTGATGGAGAAGCCGCTCGCGCAGGCTGCGGGGCTCGGCTGGCAGGGCAAGCACACCAACCTGCTGAGCCGGGATCTCGGCAACTGGTTCTTCCTCGGCGCGATCTTCACCACGCTCGAGCTGCCCCCCAATGCGCCCGAGGGCGAGCATTGCGGGTCGTGCCGGGCGTGTCTCGACATCTGCCCGACGGGGGCGTTTCCGGCGCCGTTCCAGCTCGATGCGCGGCGCTGCATCTCGTATCTGACCATCGAGCATCGCGGGCCGGTGGACCCTGAGCTGCGGGGGCGGATGGGCAATCGGGTGTTCGGCTGCGACGACTGCCTGGCCGTCTGCCCGTGGAACAAGTTTGCGGTCGCGGCGGCGGACCTGCGCTATCACGGGCCGCACCGGGCGCCGGCGCTGGCCGAGCTGGCGGGGCTGGACGACACCGGGTTCCGGGCGCGGTTCGCGGGCACGCCGGTCAAGCGGATCGGCCGCAACCGGCTGGTGCGGAACGCGCTCTATGCCATCGGCAACAGCGGCATCCCGGCGCTGCGGCCCGTGGCGCAGGGGTTGTGCGAGGACGCCGACCCGGCCGTGGCCGACGCCGCCCGCTGGGCCGTGGGGCGGCTGTCGTGAGCCCGCTCACGGGCATCGCGCTCAAGCTGGGCAGCGTGATGATCTTCACCGTCATGGGCGCGGTGCTCAAGGCCACCGCCGCGACCGTGCCCGCAGGCGAGCAGGTGTTCTTCCGTTCGCTCTTCGCCATTCCGGTGATCCTCGCCTGGCTGGCGTGGCGGGGCGAGCTGGCGACTGGCCTCAAGACCCGCGACCCGATGGCGCACGCCTATCGCGGCATCGTCGGCTCGATCGCGATGGGGACGAGCTTCGCGGGCCTCGGGCTCCTGCCCTTCCCCGAGGCGACGGCGCTGGGATACGCCATGCCGCTGCTGACGGTGATCTTTGCCGGGATGTTTCTGGCCGAGCCGGTGCGCGGCTTCCGGCTGTCGATGGTGGCGATCGGGCTTGTGGGCGTGCTGATCGTCCTGTCGCCGCGGCTGTCGGTCGGCGCCGGGTCGGTGACGATGGCCGAGTCGCTCGGCGCGATGCTGACCCTGACCGGGGCGGCGTTCGGGGCGCTGGCGCAGATCTTCATCTCGAAGATGGTGGCGACCGAGCGGACGGCAGCGGTGGTGTTCTGGTTCTCGGTGACGGCCACGGTGCTGTCGCTCGTCACCCTGCCGTTCGGCTGGGTGGTGCCGGACGCGCGGACCGCGGCGCTGCTGGTCAGTTGCGGGATTATGGGCGGGGCGGCGCAGATCATGCTGACCTCGGCCTATCGCTATGCGGATGCCTCGCTGGTGGCGCCCTTCGACTATGCCTCGATGCTGATGGCGCTGGCGATCGGCTGGTTCGTGTTCGGCGAGGGCGCCTCGGCCCGGATGCTGCTGGGCGCGGCGGTGATCATCGCGGCGGGCGTGGCGATCATCTGGCGCGAGCGGCAACTGGGCATCAGCCGCGCGCGGCGGGCGGGCACCCCGCGCTAGAGCGGCACCAGCGCGCCGCGGTGGGCGATGACCCTGAGGGCGAGGGCGTGGCCGGCGCGGATGGCGGCCTCGGGCGGCTGACCCTGCAGCGCCGCGGCGAGGTAGCCCGCGTTGAAGCTGTCGCCCGCGGCGGTGCTGTCGACCGGCGTGGCGCGCGGCAGGTCCGCCACCACCCCCGCGCCCGCGGCGCCGCCGTAATGCACCGGCCCGCCGCCGGCCTTGACCACCACCGTGCCCGCGCCCGCGTCGAGGTAGCGGGCGATGGTGGCCGGGGGCCCCTCGTCCCCGAACTGCGCGGCCTCGTCGTCGAAGCTGGGCAGGATCAGGTCCGAAAGCCCGGCGAAGCGGGTGATCTGGGCGCGCATCGTCGCCGCATCCTCCCACAGCCGGGGCCGCATGTTGGGGTCGAAGACGACCCGCGCGCCGCCCTCGGACGCGCGGGCCAGCGCCACCGCCAGCCGGTCGCGGCCTTCGGGCGGCAGGATCGCCACGGTGATGCCCGAGAGGTAGAGCGTGGCGGCCTCGGCGAACGCCCGGTCCAGCGCGCCGGCGTCGTCGGCCAGCCCGCGCGCGGCCGAGGCGCTGCGCCAATAGGTGAAGCTGCGCTCGCCGTCGTTGAGGTCGATGGCGTAAAGCCCGACCTCGCGCGCCGGATCGGTTCCGATGTGGTCGGGCACGATCCCCGCCGCGGCGATGAAGTCCCGCAGCCGGGTCGAGAACCCGCCCGTGCCCACGCGGGTCAGATAGCCCACCGCCTGATCCGCGGGCAGCAGGCGGCGCAGGTACCACGCGGTGTTCAGCGTGTCGCCGGCAAAGCCGAGGTGCCACAGCGCGGGGTCGGCGCTGGCCGACAGCTCGACCATCGCCTCGCCCAGCGCCAGGACCGTGAGCCGCCTCACTCCTTCACGGCCCCGGTCATGGACGAGACGTAGTAGTCCACGAAGAACGAATAGAGGATCACCACCGGCAGCGAGCCCAGAAGCGCCCCCGACATCAGCGCCCCCCATTCGTAGATGTCGCCGCGCACGAGTTCGGTCAGCACCCCCACCGGCACGGTCTTGTTCTCGGACGACGAGATGAAGGTGAGCGCATAGATGAACTCGTTCCAGCTCAGCGTGAAGGCGAAGATGCCGGCCGAGATCAGCCCCGGCACCGCCAGCGGCAGCACCACCTTGGTCAGGATCTGCCAGCGGCTCGCCCCGTCGACCAGCGCGGATTCCTCGAGCTCATAAGGGATCGAGCGGAAATAGCCCATCAGCAGCCAGGTGCAGAAGGGGATCAGGAAGGTCGGATAGGTGAGGATCAGCGCAAGGCGCGAATCGAAGATGCCGACCTGAAAGACGATGAACGCCAGCGGGATGAACAGGATCGACGGCGGCACGAGATAGGCGAGGAAGATCATCAGCCCGGTGATGCGCGAGCCGCGGAACCGCAGCCGCTCGATCGCATAGGCGGCCAGCACCGACGCGACGAGCGAGATCGCCGTCGAGGCCACCGACACGATCACCGTGTTCCACATCCAGCGCGGGTAGGTCGTCTCGAACAGCAGGTAGCGCATGTGGTCGAGCGTCGGGCCGACCACCCAGAAGGGGCTGTAGTTCCGGTAGTCGGTGAGCTGGTTGTCCGGCTTCACCGCCGTGATCGCCATCCAGTAGAACGGGAACAGCAGCACGAACACGAACACCGCCAGCGGCAGCCACAGCACGAGGATGCGGCGGGCGGGGGATTCGTACTGCTCGAGCCCGGTGGCGTTGTCCTCTTGCGCCATCTCAGTCGTTCCCTTGCTGCCATTTGCGGCGCTGGAGGCCGAAGAAGCTGAACAGGATCGCGGCCAGAAGGAACGGGATCATCGCCACCGCGATGGCCGCGCCCTCGCCCAGCTGCCCGCCGGGGATGGCGCGCTGGAAGCTGAGCGTGGCCATCAGGTGCGTGGCGTTCACCGGTCCGCCGCGGGTCAGCACGTAGATGAGCTGGAAGTCGGTGAAGGTGAACAGCACCGAGAAGGTCATCACCACGGCGATGATCGGCGTCAGTAGCGGCAGCGTCACGTGCCGGAACCGCTGCCACGGCGTCGCGCCGTCGATGGCGGCGGCCTCGTTCAGAGACTGCGGGATTGTCTGCAGCCCGGCCAGCAGCGAGATCGCCACGAACGGGATGCCGCGCCAGATGTTGGCGGCGATGACCGACCAGCGGGCGTTCCACGGATCGCCGAGGAAGTTGATCGGCCGGTCGATCAGCCCGAGCTGCATCCCGATCCACGACAGGATCGAGAACTGGGAATCGAAGATCCACCAGAAGGCCATGGCCGACAGCACCGTCGGCACCACCCACGGCAGCAGGATGATCGCTCGGAAGAAGTTCTTGAACGGCAGGTGCCGGTTCAACAGCAGCGCGAGCCACAGGCCCAGCGCGAACTTCGCCACCGAGGCGAAGACGGTGTAGAAGAGGGTGTTGAACACCGCGAGCCAGAACACCGGGTCATCGAAGAGCCACTGATAGTTCTCGAGCCCGACAAAGCTGCCCGGCCGCCCGATCTTGGTGTCGGTGAAACCCAGCCAGACGCCCAGTCCCAGCGGGTAGGTCAGGAAGAAGATCAGGAACGCCGCCGCCGGCAGCATGAAGAGAAAGCCCAGCCAGTTCCGGCTCTCGGCGATGCGGCCGAACAGGCCCTTGCGGGGCGGGGCGTCTGCGGGGTGGGTCGGCATGGCGCGGCCTCTCGCGGCAAGGGGTGCGGGCGGTGGCGGGCGTGACGGCGGGCGTCCGAGGGGGCCGGCGGTCACCCGCCGGCCCTCGACGCTTGCTCAGCGGTAGTAGCGGGCCAGCCGCCGCTCGGCGTTGGCGATCGCCTCTTCGGGCGAGCGCTGGCCGGTGACGGCCTCGGCGAACATGTCCACCAGCACGTAATCCGCCATCGCCCCCGCCGACGCCGGCCCCAGCGGCCCGGCGTAGCCGTTCACCCGCAGCGACTCGGACGCCTTGGAATAGGGCGTGTGGATCGGGTTCGAGGTCCAGACCGGGTTCGACGCGAACTCCTTGAGCGGCTGGCAGCAATAGGCCGAGGCGCCCTCGAGCCAGCGGTTGAAGTTGTCCGAGCGGAACATGAACTCGAGATAGGCCTTGGCCGCGTTCGGATACTTGCAGTGGTTGAAGATCGAGACGGTCGAGGTCTGGGCCAGCTCGACCGACTTCCCGACCGGCCCGATCGGCATGTTGGTGGTGCGGATGTCGTCCGCGATCGGCTTGAGCGCCGGGTCCTTCATCGCCGCGTAGTAGAGCGACACCCCGTTCGCCGTCAGCGACACCTCGCCCGCGAGGAAGGCGCGGTTGTTGTTGATGTCGAGCCAGCTTTCCGTGCCGGGGATGAAGGTCGCGTACATCTTGCGGGCATAGTCGATGGCGGCCAGCGTCTCGGGCGAGTTGATGGTGACCTCGCCCGCCTCGTTGACGGCCTGCCCGCCGTGCGACCAGAGCAGCCAGTGGGCATAGTTGTTGCCGTCGCCCACCGCCTTGCCGTGCGGGAAGCCCGCAGGCGTCCCCTTGGCCTTCAGCGCCTCGCAGAGCTTCAGGAACCCCTCGGTGTCCTTGGGGAATTCGTCGAAGCCCGCGGCCTTCACGTGGCTGTCGCGGTAGCAGATGGCGTTGCCGATCGCGCAGAGCGGGGTCGAGATCCACTTGCCGTCCTGCTGGCCGTAGGCGGCGAGGCCGTCGTACCAGCCGCCGTGCCGCTCACCCAGCATGGTGCAGAGGTCGGTCACGTCCACCAGCTTGTCGGGATACTGGAAGGGGTCGTCGAACCAGCTCATCACCATGTCGGGGCCCGAGCCGACGTTGGCGGCGACGGCGGCCTTGGGGCGGACGTCCTCCCAGCTTTCCTGGTCGATGGTCACCTGCACGCCGGTCGCGTCGGTGAAGGCCTTGGTGTTGGCGTTCCACGCCTCTTCCTCGCCCTTGACGAAGGGCACCCAGCGCAGCAGGCGCAGGCTCGCGCCGGCCTCGGGGGTGAAGGTCGCGGCGGGGGCTGCGCCCGCGGCCGGGGCGGCGCCGCCCGCGGGGGCTGCGGCCTGGGCCGCGGCGCTGCGGGCGCCGAACGGCCCGATCAGCGCCCCGGCCGCCGCCATCGCGGCCGAGCCGCGCAGCAGGGTTCTGCGGTCGATGGTCATGGTGGTGGTTCCTCCCCTACAGTCGGCGGTCGCTGCCGCCTGGTGCTTGGTCCGTCCCGCGCCCTCCCCGGCGCGGGCGGCCGGTCGTCTATGCCGTCAGGCGCTGGCCGGTCCCCTCGTCGAACAGATGCACCGCGCCCGGGTCGATGCCGATGTCGAGGACGCCGCCCGGCGGCACCGCCACGCGGTCGCGGAAGACGCCGGTGATCTCGGTCCCGCCCAGGGTGCCGACGACATAGGTTTCCGCCCCGGTCGGCTCGGTCACCTCGACGGCCAGCGGGATCGTCCCGCCCAGCCGCATCGCCTCGGGGCGGACGCCATAGACGAGCGGCTGCCCGGTCCGCGCCCGGCCGGTGTCGCCGACCGGCAGCCGGGTGCCGTCGGCGGCCAGGAACTGGCCGTCCTCGGCCAGCCGCCCCTTGACCATGCTCATCGCCGGAGAGCCGATGAACCCCGCCACGAACAGGTTCGCCGGCCGGTCGTACAGTTCGAGCGGCGCGCCGACCTGTTCCACCCGGCCGTCGTGCATGACCACGATCTTGTCGGCCATGGTCATGGCCTCGATCTGGTCGTGGGTGACATAGACGGTCGTGGTCCTGAGCCGCTGGTGCAGGTTCTTGATTTCGGTCCGCATCGTCACCCGCAGCTTGGCGTCAAGGTTCGACAGCGGCTCGTCGAACAGGAACACCTTCGGGTTGCGGACGATGGCGCGCCCCATCGCCACGCGCTGGCGCTGCCCGCCCGAGAGCATCCGCGGATAGCGGTCGAGCAGATGCGCAAGCCCGAGGATTTCGGCCGCCGGCCGTACCTGCTCGGCGATGCGCGCCCGGCTCTGTCCCGCGAGCTTGAGCGAGAAGCCCATGTTCTCGGCCACGGTCAGGTGCGGGTAGAGCGCGTAGTTCTGGAACACCATCGCGATGTCGCGATCCTTGGGCGGCAGGTCGTTCACCACCCGGTCGCCGATCAGGATCCGCCCCGAGGTGATGTGCTC
Organism: Paracoccus sanguinis; assembly: GCF_012689545.1. NCBI lineage: Bacteria > Pseudomonadati > Pseudomonadota > Alphaproteobacteria > Rhodobacterales > Paracoccaceae > Paracoccus > Paracoccus sanguinis. The sequence continues at coordinate 1,997,127 of NZ_CP051542.1, read as the reverse complement.
GAGCCCGGCGAGCATCCTGAGAAGCGTGGACTTGCCGCAGCCCGAGGGGCCGACGAGGACGACGAACTGCCCCTCTTCAATGTCCACATTGACCCCGTGCAGGACTTCGACCGCGCCATAGGACTTGCGGACATCGTCGATCGTCACGGACGCCATGCACACCCCTCCCAAGGTATCCAGTGCGGCCATGCTAGGCACGGGGCCGGGCTTGGCGCAAGCGGTTTCAGTGTCGGGGATTGGGGATCGGGGGCGCGCGGAGGCAGGGGAACAATGTATACGTCCGCCTCACGCGGAGAGGCTGCCGAGCCTGCGCGCCGGACAGGGGTGACGCAGAGGGGCGCAAACGCACCTCGTTCGGCGCAGGGCACGGGTGCCCACGCCGATGCCGCGCCTGTCCGGGCGCGGCGTTTAGTTGTGAGGTTGGAAAGGCGACCCGAGCGGACGCCCCTCAAGCAGGTCACTCTCGCGCGAACCGCGAGCCCGCCCGCGCGCACAGCCTCGCGCGCAGGCGTGACGGCCGGTCAGGCCACGACGCGCTGGGTCTGGGTGCCCAGCCCCTCGATCCCCAGCCGCATGACCTCGCCGCCCTTCAAAAACACCTTGGGGTTCTGCCCCATGCCGACGCCGGGCGGCGTGCCGGTGGTGATCACGTCGCCGGGCATCAGCGTCATGAAGGTCGAGCAATAGGCGACCAGCTCGGCCACCCCGAACACCATCGTCCGGGTCGAGCCGTCCTGATAGCGCTTGCCGTCCACCTCGAGCCACATCGACAGCGCCTGCGGGTCCGGCACCTCGTCGGCGGTCACCAGCCACGGGCCGATGGGGCCGAAGGTGTCGAAGCCCTTGCCCTTGTCCCAGGTCGCGGTGCGCTCGAGCTGCCATTCCCGCTCGCTCACGTCGTTGACGACGCAATAGCCCGCGACGTGGTCGAGGGCGGCCTCGCGCGTGACGCCGGCGGCGGGCTTGCCGATGACGACGCCCAGCTCGACCTCCCAGTCGGTCTTGGTCGAGCCGTGGGGGATGCGGATGTCGTCGTCGGGGCCGACGATGCAGCTCGTCCACTTGTTGAACACCACCGGCTCGGACGGGACCGGCATCCCCGACTCGGCGGCGTGGTCAGCGTAGTTGAGGCCGATGGCGATGAACTTGCGGACCTCGCCCACGCAGGGGCCGAGGCGCAGCCCGTCCTGCGGGGTGCCCTCGACCAGCGGCAGGCTGGCGGGGTCGAGCGCGGCAAGGCGCGCCAGCCCCTCGGGCAGCAGTGCATCGTTGGCGATGTCGGCGACGTGGCCGCTGAGGTCGCGGACCCGGCCCTCGGCGTCCAGCAGTCCGGGTTTCTCGGACCCCGCGGGGCCATAGCGCAACAGTTTCATCGGGACTCCTCGCCAGCATTTCGTCGCCCGCGACGATAGGCCAGCGCGGGGCGGGGTGCAATCTGGCATACCAGAAATCCCCGCCGCAGAGGTCGCCCGGGTCGCCTGCCCCGCTGCGCCCCGATGCCGCAACGTCATGGCCCTTGCGGCCCCGCCGGCGGCGCGCAAGATGGCCCACCACACGGATGAGGGAGGGACGGCGCCATGCTTCTGGGCCGCATGATGCACCAATCGCTGTCGATCGGGTCGCTGATCGACCATGCCGCGCGCTATCACGCCGGGACCGAGATCGTGTCCGCCCTGACCGAGGGCGGGTTCGAGCACACCACCTGGGGCGAGGTCGGCGCCAACGCCCACCGCATCGGCTCGGCGCTGATCGCGCGGGGGATGGAAAAGGGCGACCGCATCGGGACGCTCGCCTGGAACAACCGCCGGCACCTCGAGCTCTACTTCGGCGTCCCCGGCATGGGGATGGTCTGCCACACGGTGAACCCGCGCCTCTCGCCCGAGCAGATGGCCTATATCGTGAACCACGCCGGCGACCGGATGCTGTTCATCGAAAAGACCTTCGTGCCGCTGATCGCCAAGCTCAGGGACCAGCTGACCACGCTGCGCGGCATCGTGCTGCTGGGCGGCCGGGACGAGGAGGCCGCGGCCGCGATCCCCGGGCTTCTGTTCCACGACGAGCTGCTGGCCGAGGGCGACCCGAACGCGCCCTGGCCCGAGCTGGACGAGACCACGCCGTCGTCGCTCTGCTATACCTCGGGGACGACGGGGAACCCCAAGGGCGTGCTCTACACCCATCGCTCGACGCTGCTGCACGGGCTCGCCGTGAACAACACCGACGGGCTGGCGATCGGCGCGGCGGATTCGGTGATGCCGGTGGTGCCGATGTTCCACGTCAACGCCTGGGGCATCCCCTATGCCGCCGCGGCGGTGGGGGCGCGGCTGGTGCTGCCGGGGCCGCGGCTCGACGGTGACAGCCTCGCGCATCTGATCGTGGACGAGGGCGTGACGATGGCCGCCGGGGTGCCGACGATCTGGCTGGGACTGCTGAACGCGCTGGATACCTCGGGGCTGAAGCCGGTGACGCTCAAGCGCACCGTGGTCGGCGGCTCGGCGCTGCCGCCGTCGATGCGGGCGGCGTTCCGCGACCGCTACGGGGTCGAGCTGATCCACGCCTGGGGGATGAGCGAGACGAGCCCGCTCGGCACGCTCAACGCGCCGCTGGCCAAGCACGGCGCCCTGCCCGAGGCCGAGCAGGACCGGATCGGCAACGGCCAGGGGCGGCCGCCCTACGGCGTCGAGCTGAGGATCGTCGGCGCCGACGGCCTCGTGCTGCCGTCCGACGGCCAGACCGAGGGCGAGCTGCAGATCCGCGGCCACTGGATCATCGACAGCTACTTCGGGCATGAAAAGCCCGCGCTGACCTGGGACGGCTGGTTCGACACCGGCGACATCGCCACCATCGACCCGGACGGCTACATGGTGATTCGCGACCGGTCCAAGGACATCATCAAGTCGGGGGGCGAGTGGATCTCGACCGTCGATCTGGAGAACATCGCCGTCTCGCACCCCAAGGTCGCCAACGCCGCCGCCATCGCGGCGCGCCACCCGAAATGGGACGAGCGCCCGGTGATCTGCTGCCAGAAGCGGCCGCAGTCGGACCTGACCGAGGCTGAGCTGCTGGCGTGGTATGACGGCAAGGTGCCGCGCTGGCAGAAGCCCGACCGGGTCGTGTTCGTCGAGACGCTGCCGCTGGGCGCCACCGGCAAGGTGGTCAAGGCCACGCTGCGCGAGGCGCATGGCGACGTGCTGTGGGACGAGGCGATGGCCGAGTTGCAGGCCGAGCAGGCGGCGCTGGCCGCCGAGGGCGCGGCGAACGCGGCCGCCGGGCCGACGGACGCCGGTCTGACGGACGCCGATGGGCGCTGATCCCGCGGCGCTCTGGAAGGCGGCGGCGATCCTCGTGGCCACCGTCGCGGCGCTGGCCAACCTGCGCCGCGCCGGGGCGACCGCGAACCCGACGGTGTTCCGGCTGCTGACCGTGGGGATGCTCGCCGTGGCCGTGGTGGCGGTGCTGGTGATCTAGCCCGTCGCGCGGGCGCGGCGCCGGGCGAGCGCCTCGGCCCGCATGGCGGTGAAGTTGGCGGCGAAGATCACCACCGCCCCGAAGAGCACGGCGGCGCTGATCGGCTCGGCATAGGCGAGCCAGCCGATCACCGCGATCAGCGGCACCCGCAGGAAGTCGATGGGGATGGCGATCGAGGCGTCCATCACCCGCAACGCCTGCGCCATGGTGTAATGCGCGCTGAGGGCGGTGAGCCCCACCACCGCGATCCACGGCAGGTCCGCTGTCCGCGGCGCCACCCAGCCGCCGGTCAGCGCGAGCAGCGCCAGTCCCATCGGCAGTTGCAGCAGCACCATCCACACCACGATCACCGCGGGCGAGGCGCTGCGCGTCAGCCGCTTGACGAACACCGCCGAGGCGCCATAGCCCGCCGCCGACGCCAGCACGAGCAGCGCCGCCGGGTTGATCATCCCCGCGCCGGGCCTGAGCACGATCAGCACCCCCATAAAGCTGACCGCGATGGCCGCGATGCGGATGCGGGTCACCCGCTCCCCCAGCGCGGCCCAGGCGAAGAGCGCGACCCAGATCGGCATGGTGAACTCGAGCGCGAAGACCTGCGCCAGCGGCAGAAGCGCTACGCCCAGCGTCCAGGCGTACTGGGCCGCGAAATGGACGATGTTGCGGGCGAGGTGCAGGGGAAAGTCGCGGTGCCGGCGCAGCTCGGGCCAGAGCCGCGGGGCGAGCAGCGCCGCCACCGCCAGCCCGACGAGCGAGCGCAGCACGAGGATCTGGACGATCGGCATCGCCGTGGAGAGCTGCCGCGAGGCGACCGCCATGCCGATGAACGAGGTGAGGCTGCCGAGCATCCACAGCACGCCCGCCGTGCTGATGGCGGGCGGCGGCAGGACCGGGGCGGCCTGCGCCGGACCCGCGGGGACGGGCGCAGGCATGGGGTCAGCCGCCCCGTCGGGGGCGGCTGGTCCGTCTGGCAGGGGTGACTGCGCTCAGGCTCACGCGTCCTTGTCCCAGCCCGAGATCTGCTTGGAGTCCATGAACTCCTCGAGCCCCCAGACGCCGCCCTCGCGGGCCCGGCCCGAGGCCTTGACCCCGCCGAAGGCCGAGCCGCGGCCGCGGCTGACGCCGTTCATCTCGACCATGCCCGAGCGCAGCTGCCGGGCGAGCCGGTTGCGGCGCGCGCCGTCCTGCGTCTGGACGTAGTTGGTCAGCCCGTAGATCGTGTCGTTGGCGATCCTGACGGCCTCTTCCTCGGACTCGAACGGGATCAGGGCCACGACCGGGCCGAAGATCTCTTGCCGGGCGATGGTCATGTCGTTGGTCACGTCGGCAAAGACCGTGGGGCGGACGTAGTAGCCGCGGTTCACGCCCTCGGGCAGGCCGGTGCCGCCGGCGACCAGCCGCGCGCCCTCGTCGATGCCCTTCTGGATCAGGTCCTGGATCTTGTCCCACTGCTGCTTGCTGACGACCGGGCCGATGTGCTTGCCGGCGTCATGGGCGCTGCCGACCGAGGTTTCCTCGGCCACCTTCTTCGCCGTCTCGACGGCCTTCTCATAGGCGCCGCGCTCAACCAGCATCCGGGTCGGGGCGTTGCAGGACTGGCCCGAGTTGTAGAACACGTGCCGAATGCCGCGCACCACGGCCTTGTCGTCGGCGTCGGCAAAGACGAGGTTTGCGCCCTTCCCGCCCAGCTCCAGCGCGACCTTCTTGACCGTGTCGGCGGCGGCCTTGGTGATGGCGATGCCGGCGCGGGTCGAGCCGGTGAACGAGATCATCTCGACATCCGGGTGGGTCGAAAGCTGCGTGCCGACCCCTGCCCCGTCGCCGTTCACGAGGTTGAACACGCCCTTGGGCAGCCCGGCCTCGTCGATCACCTCGGCAAAGACCATCGACGAGAGCGGCGCGATCTCGGACGGCTTCAGCACCACCGTGTTGCCGGCGAGGATCGCCGGGATCACCTTGAGCGTGACCTGGTTCATCGGCCAGTTCCACGGGGTGATCAGGCCGACGACGCCGATCGGCTCCCACGCGACCATGCTGGTGGGGGCGTGGTCGCCCAGCGGGCGGATGAACTCGAAGTCCCTGAAGCTGTCGATGAAGGTCTCGATGTGGAACGAGCCGGACCCGGCCTGATCCTCTTTCGACATGTCGGTCGGGGCGCCCATCTCGGTCGTCATCGCGGCGGCGATGTCGTCGTTGCGGCGCTTGTAGATCTCGAGGATCTTCTCGACGTATTTCAGCCGCTCGGCGGGCGGGGTCGCGGACCAGCCCGGAAAGGCCGCCTTGGCCGCGGCCACGGCGCGGTCGGTGTCGGCCTGCGCGCCGACCGAGATCACCGCCACCGGCTCTTCGGTCGTCGGGTCGATCACCTCGAGGTCGTTCGGCGTGGCGGGCGCCACCCAGGCGCCGTCGATGTAGAATTTCCGCTTGTCCGCGAGATCGGCCATCAGCGCGCTCCCCCTCATGTCGTTGGTCGGTGTGAACTGTCGGGGGCAGGGTCGCACCGGCGGCAAGGCTCTGCAAGGCCGGCGCGGCCGACGATCCGACCGGGGCGGCGGGCGGATCGACGGCGCGGCACAGGGCCGCCATGCCGCGGCCGGGGGTGGCATTCCGCGCCGGCGCGTCTATGTTTTCGCCTGACCGGCAGCCAAAGGAGCATGTCATGGCCCTGCGCATCAACGATACCGCCCCGGACTTCACCGCCGACACCTCGGACGGCGAGATCAGCTTCCACGAGTGGATGGGCGACAACTACGCCATCATCTTCAGCCACCCCAAGGACTTCACCCCCGTATGCACGACCGAGTTCGGTGCCGTGGCGCAACTCGCCTCCGAGTGGGAGAAGCGTGGCGTGAAGGTGCTGGGCGTGTCGGTGGACAGCGCCGACGAGCACCGCAAGTGGAAGCGCGACATCGAGGCGTTCGCCGGCACCCCGGCCAACTTCGCCATCGTGGACGACACCAGCCTCAAGGTCGCCAAGCTCTATGACATGCTGCCGGCGGACGCCTACATGCCCGACGGGCGCACGGCCGCGGACAGCGCGACGGTGCGGACCGTCTATATCATCGGGCCGGACAAGAAGGTGCGGCTGATGATGACCTATCCGATGTCGGTGGGCCGCAACTTCGCCGAGATCCTGCGCGCGCTGGACGCGGTGCAGGCGACCGACGGCGTGCCGATCGCCACCCCCGCCAACTGGGTGCCGGGGCAGGACGTCATCGCCGCGCTGTCGCTGTCGGACGAGCAGGCCGAGGCGAAGTTCGGCAAGGTGGACCGCAAGCTGCCCTACCTGCGCTACGTCAAGCAGCCCGAGCGCGCCTGAGCGACAGGCCCCCGCGCAATGCTAAACGCCCCGGAGCGATCCGGGGCGTTTCTCGTTTCCGAGGGGGGGGGTGTCAGCCGCAGGTGACCTTCACCAGCTTGCCGGTGCGGTCGTATTCGAAGTTCAGCCGCGACGGGTTCAGGTCCATCGTGACGGGGTCGCCGGTGCGGTAGTGGCGCACGACGGTGCCAGCGGGCACGGTGATGGCGGGCGACTTCTGGCCCACGAACTGCTGGAAGCGGTCGGCGATGCACTCGTTGGCCTGCGGGGTGACGACGACTGTGGTCGAGGGCGGCATCGGCTGGCAGGCGGCGAGCAGCGTCGTGCCACCGACAGCGGCGAGGATCAGGGGAAGGCGCATGGCAGGCTCCTAGGTTGCAAGCTTCATGCCCCGGCAACCACGATCGCCGGCCCCCGGTTCCGCCTTTCCCCTTGCCGGACAGACACATGGCCGCGAGCGGCGGGTGTGGACGGGTGATCTGCAAGGCAGGATGGCCGATGCAGGCGCCCTGCCCCGGTGCCCCCGGCGCGCGGACATCAAAAAAGGGCCGGGTTGCCCCGGCCCTTCGTTCGTCGATCCCGAGGGGATCAGTTCTTCTCTTCGACGATCTGCACCAGGTGCGGGATCGCGTTGACCATGCCGCGGACCGAGGGGGTGTCCTCGAGTTCGCGGGTGCGGTGCATCTTGTTCAGACCGAGCCCCTTCAGCGTCGCGCGCTGTTCCTTGGGCCGGCGGATCGGCGAGCCGATCTGCTTGACGACGATGGTTGCCATGGGATCAGGCCTCCTGCATCTGCGCCGAGGTCACGGTCGCGTCCGTGCCCTTCTGCGATTCCGGCTTGTGGTCGTGGGCCGGCAGGATCTCGGCGACCTTCTTGCCGCGGCGCGAGGCGACCGAACGCGGCGAAGCCTCGGCCTTGAGGCCGTCGATGGTGGCGCGGATCATGTTGTAGGGGTTCTGCGACCCCAGCGACTTGGCCACCACGTCCTGCACGCCCAGCATCTCAAAGACGGCGCGCATCGGGCCACCGGCGATGATCCCGGTCCCCGGAACGGCGGTCCGCATCACAACCTTGCCGGCGCCGTGGCGGCCCTCGATGTCGTGGTGCAGGGTGCGGCCGTCGCGCAGCGGGACGCGGATCAGGCCGCGCTTGGCCTGCTCGGTCGCCTTGCGGATCGCCTCGGGCACTTCCTTGGCCTTGCCCTTGCCGAAGCCGACGCGGCCGCGCTGGTCACCGACCACCACGAGCGCGGCAAAGCCGAAGCGCTTGCCGCCCTTCACGGTCTTGGACACGCGGTTGATCGCCACCAGGCGGTCGGCGAATTCCGGGGTTTCCTCGCGCTCGTCGCGGCGACGGTCGTCGCGGCGGTCACGGCGCTGTTCACGTTCTGCCATGCGGCATTCCTTTTCATCCGGCGCGTGTCCGCGCCCGTTGGATCCGATCCAGGTGGGCGGCCCGCTCAGGGGCAGCCCCCGGATCATCGGGGCGGCAGAGAACCCGCCGCCCGCATCATCAGAACTTCAGCCCGCCTTCGCGCGCCGCGTCGGCCAGAGCCTTGATCTTGCCGTGGAACAGGAAACCGCCGCGGTCGAACACGACCTCTTCGACCCCCTTGGCCTTGGCGCGCTCGGCAATCGCCGAACCGATCTTGGCAGCCGCCTCGACGTTGTTCTTGCCGACGACGCCCAGATCCTTCTCGAGGGTCGAGGCCGAGGCCAGCGTCACCCCGTTCGCATCGTCGATCAGCTGGACGCTGATGTTCTTGGACGAACGATGGACGGACAGGCGCGGACGGCCATTCGCCATCTCGCGCAGTTTGTTCCGGACGCGCAGACGGCGCTTCTGGAACAGCTCTCGTTTGTTCAGTGCCATGTGCGTGATCCTTACTTCTTCTTGCCTTCCTTGCGGAAGACCTGCTCACCCTTGTAGCGGATGCCCTTGCCCTTGTAGGGCTCGGGTTTCTTCCACTCGCGGATGTTCGCGGCGGTCTGGCCGACGGCTTGCTGGTCGATGCCCTCGACGACGATCTCGGTCTGCTTGGGGGCGTTGACCGTGACGCCCTCGGGCGCCTCGAAGTTCACGTCGTGCGAGTAGCCGAGCGCGAGCTTCAGCGTCTTGCCCTGCATCGAGGCGCGGTAGCCGACGCCCTGGATTTCCAGCTCGCGCTTGAAACCCTCGGTGACGCCGGTGACGAGGTTCGCGACCATCGACCGCGACATCCCCCACTGCTGGCGGGCGCGCTTCGACATGCCGCGCGGCTTGACGGTGACGGCGCCGTTGTCCAGCAACAGATCCACGTCGTCGGTCGCGGTGAACGACCGGGTGCCCTTCGGACCCTTGACCGAAATGGTCTGGCCCTTGATCTCGGCCGTGACGCCCGAGGGCAGTTCGACCGGCTTCTTGCCAATACGAGACATCATGCCCTCCTTAGAACACGGTGCAGAGGACTTCGCCGCCGACATTGGCGTTGCGAGCCGCTGCGTCCGACATCACGCCTTTCGGCGTCGAGACGATGGAGACGCCCAGGCCGTTGCGGACCGAGGGCAGCTCACGGGCGCCGGCATAGACGCGGCGGCCGGGCTTCGAGACCCGGGCCAGCTCGCGGATCACCGGAGCGCCTTCGAAGTACTTGAGCGAGATTTCCAGTTCGGCGTGACCGGCGTCGGTCGTCACCGCCTCGTAGCCGCGGATGTAGCCCTCGGCCTTGAGGACGTCCAGAACCCAGGCGCGCAGCTTGCTCGACGGGGTGCGGACGGTGGATTTTCCGCGCATTTGCGCGTTGCGGATGCGGGTCAGCATATCGCCGAGCGGATCGTTCATCGACATGAGTGCCCCCTTACCAGCTCGATTTCACCATGCCGGGGATCTGGCCGAACGAGCCCAGCTCGCGCAGCATGATCCGCGACAGTTTCAGCTTGCGGTAATAGGCGCGCGGACGCCCGGTCAGCTCGCAGCGGTTGTTCAGCCGGGTGGCCGACGAGTTGCGCGGCAGTTCGGCAAGCTTCAGCGTCGCCTTGAACCGCTCTTCCATCGGCTTGGACTGGTCGTTGATGACGTCGTTCAGAGCCGCGCGCTTGGCGGCGTATTTCGCCACCATCCGCTCGCGCTTCTTCTGACGTTCGATCATGGATTTCTTGGCCATATCAGGTTCCTCGCGCGATCAGCTGTTGAAGGGCATGTTGAAGTGCTTCAACAGCGCCTTCGCCTCGGCGTCGGTGTTCGCCGTGGTCGCGATGATGATGTCCATCCCCAGAACCTCATCGACCTTGTCGAAGTTGATTTCCGGGAAAACGATGTGCTCTTTCAGGCCCATGGCATAGTTGCCGCGGCCGTCGAACGCCGTGCCCTTGACGCCGCGGAAGTCGCGGACGCGCGGCAGCGCGATGTTGATGAGCCGGTCGAGGAATTCGTACATCCGGTCGCCACGCAGCGTGACCTTGGCGCCCAGCGGCATCTCTTCACGGACCCTGAAGCCGGCGATCGACTTCTTGGCCTTGGTGATGACGGCCTTCTGCCCGGCGATCAGCGACAGCTCGTCGGCGCCCTGCTTGACCTTCTTGGTGTCCTTGACGGCCTCGCCGATGCCCATGTTCAGGACGATCTTGTGCAGACGCGGGATCTGCATGTCGTTCTTGTAGCCGAACTCTTCCTTGAGCGCGGCCCGGATCTGGTCCTGATAGACCGCCTTGAGGCGGGGCGTGTATTTCGCGTCGTCCAGCATCAGATCACGTCCCCCGTGGTCTTGGCAAAACGGACCTTCTTGCCGTCTTCCATGCGGAAGCCGACGCGGGTCGCGTTGCCGTTCTTGTCGGTCAGGGCCAGGTTCGAGAGATCGATCGGCATGTTCTTGGGCACGCGGCCGCCCTGGCTGGTCTGCGACTGCCGGGTGTGGCGCAGCGCGATGTTCACGCCGTCGACGGTGGCCTTGTTCTCTTTCGGGAACACGGCGGTGATCTCACCCGTCTTGCCCTTGTCCTTGCCGGTCAGGACGACGACGGTATCACCCTTCTTGAGCTTGGCGGCCATCACAGCACCTCCGGCGCAAGCGAGATGATCTTCATGAAGTTCTTCGCACGCAGCTCGCGCACGACCGGCCCGAAGATCCGGGTGCCCACGGGCTCGCCCTGGTTGTTCAGGATGACGGCGGCGTTCTGGTCGAAGCGGATGGACGTGCCATCCTCGCGCTTCACTTCCTTGGCGGTGCGCACGACGACGGCCTTGCGGACGTCGCCCTTCTTCACGCGACCGCGCGGAATGGCTTCCTTTACGGAGACGACGATGATGTCGCCGACCGACGCATAGCGCCGGTGCGATCCGCCCAGAACCTTGATGCACTGCACCCGGCGTGCGCCGGAATTGTCAGCGACATCCAGATTGGTCTGCATCTGGATCATGATATGCTCCCGACCTTTGGGGACCGGTTGCAGTCCCGGCCCCAGGGTTTCGATATGTCAGCGGGCCGTCCTGCGGCCCGCCGGGCGTCACGCTTGCGCGGTCTCGTCCGTCAGGACGGTCCAGCGCTTGGTTTTCGAGATCGGCGCGCATTCGATGATGCGGACGGTGTCCCCGACCTTGAACTGGTTGTTCTCGTCGTGCGCCCGGTACTTCTTGGACGAACGCACGGTCTTGTGCAGCAGCGGGTGCTTGAAGCGGCGCTCGACCAGAACCGTGACGGTCTGTTCGTTCTTGTCGCTGGTGACTTTGCCCTGAAGGATGCGCTTCGGCATGATCCCGGCCCCCTTAGTTCGCGGCGGCCGCGGCAGCGGCCTTCTGGTTCATGACGGTCTTGATGCGGGCGACGTCACGGCGGACGGCGCGCATCCGCGCGGTCGATTCCATCTGGCCGGTGGCCTGCTGGAAGCGCAGGTTGAAGGCTTCCTTCTTGAGCGCGACCAGCTGCTCACGCAGCTGCTCGGGCGTCTTGTCTTTCAGTTCCGCGGCTTTCATGCCGTTGTCCTTTCAACATCACCGGAGGGCCCCTGTCGCGCAGGGAGACCCTGATTCCCGGTGGAGTTCGAGATGAAGGCCGTCCCATACGCGCAAACGCTGGTTGGCGCAACCCTGTTGTGGGCGGTGGGCCTTGAGGTGCGGGTCGAGGCAAGCCGGTCTAGCAGGCCAATTATCAAATGACGGCGCCCGGGTTTCCTTTTGCGCCCGGCTGCGGTATGAATGCCTCAGTTTCGCGCATCGACCACCGAGTCGCGCGGACCTTTCGATTTGGGGCATCCCCGAGTCTGTCACCGAGGTCACGACGCTGCGTCTTGCGCCAACTCTTTGACATTCTCCTGATCCCCTCCCTCGTTGCCGCGGCCCAGCGGCAGCGTTCTGGACGCCGCATAAGCGGCATCCCTGTCTGTAAGGGCCGCCTGAGGGTGGCGCGATAGGAGAAGAGAAATGGCGACGACTTATCCGCCCGAGACGTTAAACTGGGATAGCGTTACGAACACGAACGGCCGGATTGCGAGCGGCACCTCGGTGGATTCCGGCGAGACCAAGATCGTCATCACGACGACTCCGACGAGTGGCACCAGCTATATCGGGTCGACCACTGGTGGTGCGACGGACACCGGCCTGACCGGACGAACCTTCTTGTCGCACGCTACAGGCAGTACGCCCACCAGGACGACTTTCACATTTAACGACGACCCGGCCAATGCCGGGACGGTAAACACCGCTGAGTCGCTGCGGTTTACGCTGTACGGGATCGACAAGTCGATCAAACAGAACGGCTATACTGATGTCGTGACCATCAGCGCGGTGGATGCGGACGGAAACCCGGTGAGGGTCAACGTGACGGAGTCGAGCCCGAAGACGTACTCTGTTACATACAACGCCGACCACACGGTTGCCACCATCACTGGCACCAGTGCATTTTCCAACGTTTCCGCGTCGTCGGCCATCGTCTCCTTCGCGGGGCCTGTAGATAGCCTGACGCTCACGCATAGCGGCAGCGGCGGAATCGCAAATATCTACATGGGTCGGATGACGTTCATCCCCTCATCGTCCATCTGCTTCGTCGCCGGCACCCTCATCCGGACCCCGGCGGGCGATGTGACCGTCGAGACCCTCGAGGTCGGCGACTTGGTCATGACCCGCGACAATGGCGCCCAGCCGGTGCGCTGGATCGACTCGACCCGCCGCGCGCTGCGGGCGGGCAGCCGCCTCGCGCCGGTCCGCATCCGCGCCGGCGCGCTGGGGGACAACCTGCCGGAAGCCGATCTGCTGGTCAGCCCGCAGCACCGGATGCTCGTCCGCTCGGCCATCGCGCAGCGGATGTTCGGGACCGACGAGGTGCTCGTGGCAGCCAAGCAACTCCTGCAGATCGACGGGATCGACATTGCCGATGACCTGGACGAGGTGGTTTACGTCCACTTCATCTTCGACCGGCACGAGATCGTCTATGCGAACGGCGCCGAGAGCGAGAGCCTCTATACCGGCCCCGAGGCGCTGAAGACGCTGCGCCCGCAGGCGCGCGAGGAAATCCTAGCGCTGTTCCCCGAGCTGGCCGAGGACGCGCTGCCCGAGCCGGCGCGGGTGCTGGCCTCGGGGCGGCTCGGGCGCAAGCTGGCCGTGCGCCACGCGCAGAACGACAAGCCGCTGGTCGGCTGACCGGCTGTCCGGAGATCGGGACAAGGGCGGGCCGCGAGGTCCGCCCTTTTTCGTGTCTGCCGCGCCTCGGCATCTGCGCCGCGGGATCGTCAGCGGCGCCTTTTGCACGCCCGCGCGAGGCCAACGCAAATCCTCCGCTCCGCCGGGCGCCGAACGCTGCCCTTCGTTGTCGAACGTCAGCCACAGCGACGCGCCCCAACCGTCCCGCACGCCTGCGGTCTTCCACAGCGGCCACCCCCTCCCGGCAAAGCGTCCTACGGCTCTGCCCGTGGAGCCCACCGTTGCTCACCCGATTGCGGCGGTGTTATCGAGATCTCAGCCGCAGCAGAGACTCCCGCGATGACCGACCTCCCACTGTCGCAACTGGCGCTCCTGCTCTTCATGTCGATGGGGCCGTTCGGCGTCATCGTCAGCTTCGATGCGCAGACGCGGGACCGGCCGCCCGCCGCGCGGCGCCGCATCGCGGTTCAGGCGTTCGCGGTGGCGCTGATCGCGCTGGCGCTGGCGGTGTTCCTCGGCCGGTCGTCGATGGCGCGGGTCGGCACCTCGCAGGGGGCGCTGGTGATCTCGGCGGGGGCGATCCTCGTCGTCACCGCGATGCGGAGTGTGCTGTTCTCGGGCAGCGCGCCGGCCCCTGCCCCGGCACCGTCGCCCGAGGCGCTGCCCGGCTGGATGCCGGCGGTGATGCCGATCGCCGTGCCGGGGATGGTGCGGCCCGTGGCGGTGGCCATCCTCATCCTCTACACGCTCGGCTATCCGGCGACCGAGCAGCGGCTGGCGATCTTCGCCGTCGCCGCGTCCATCCTCGCCATGAACCTCATCGCGATGCTGGCCGCGCGGTCCTTCATGGCGCGGATCGGCATGGCCCCGCTGCTGGTGCTGGGCGCCGTGTTCGGCGTCTTGCAGGTCGCGCTGGGGGTCGAGATGCTGCTGGACGGGCTGCGGATTGCCGGAGTGATTGGGTAAGCCCGCGCATCGGTCGGACACCACAGGGTCCATCCGCCACTCACTCCCCACCACAACGAAAAACCCCGCCGTCTCCGGCGGGGTTCTCGTCGTCTCTGCGGGGACCGGGATTACCAGTCTTCGCGGTGCACGATGCGGGTCAGGACCGGCAGCTTCTGCGCGCCGAGGCGCAGGGCCTCGCGGGCGATGTCGTCCTCGACGCCGTCGATCTCGAACATGATCCGGCCGGGGTGGACGCGGGCCGCCCAGTAGTCGACCGAGCCCTTGCCCTTACCCATCCGCACTTCGGTCGGCTTGGAGGAGACCGGAACGTCCGGGAAGATCCGGATCCAGACCCGGCCCTGACGCTTCATGTGGCGGGTGATCGCGCGGCGGGCCGCCTCGATCTGGCGCGCGGTGACGCGCTCGGGTTCCGTCGCCTTGAGTGCATAGGAGCCGAAGTTCAGGTTGAAGCCGCCCTTGGCCTCGCCATGAATCCGCCCCTTGAACTGCTTGCGGAACTTGGTCCGTTTCGGTTGCAGCATTTCCCTGTCTCCTTAGCGCGCGTGGCGATCGTCGCGATCGCGGCGCGGGCCGCGCGGCGACGGACCGTCCTGGGCCTCGGCGGCCTTGCGGTCCCGCGCCTGCGGGTCGTGTTCCATGATCTCGCCCTTGAAGATCCAGACCTTCACGCCGATGATCCCGTAAGGGGTCGAGGCCTCCGACAGCGCATAGTCGATGTCGGCGCGCAGCGTGTGCAGCGGCACGCGGCCCTCGCGGTACCACTCGGTCCGGGCGATCTCGGCGCCGCCAAGACGGCCGGCGACGTTCACGCGGATCCCCAGCGCACCCATCCGCATCGCGTTCTGCACCGCGCGCTTCATGGCGCGGCGGAACGAGACCCGGCGCTCGAGCTGCTGGGCGATCGACTCGGCCACCAGCTGGGCGTCCAGCTCGGGCTTGCGGACCTCGACGATGTTGAGGTGCAGTTCCGAGTCGGTGAAGTTCGCCAGCTTCTTCTTGAGCGTCTCGATGTCGGCGCCCTTGCGGCCAATGATGACGCCCGGGCGGGCGGCATGGATCGTCACGCGGCACTTCTTGTGCGGACGCTCGATGATGACGCGGCTCACGCCGGCCTGCTTGGCTTCCTCGTGGATGAACTCGCGGATCTTCAGATCCTCGAGCAGCAGGTTGCCATAGTCCTTGCTGTCCGCGAACCAGCGGCTGTCCCAGGTGCGGTTGACCTGCAGACGCATCCCGATGGGGTTGACCTTCTGACCCATTACGCGAGCTCCTCGGCGGCGGCTTCAGGGGTGGTGGTGGCTTCGGCCTGACGGTTCGAAGCCGTGCGCTTCTGCGTCTTGGCGGCCTTCTTCGCCGCTTCGGCCGCAGCCACGTCGATCTCACGCACCGTGATGGTGATTTCCGAGAACGGCTTCATGATCTTGCCGAACCGGCCACGCGCCCGCGGACGGCCGCGCTTCATCACCATGTTCTTGCCGACCCAGGCCTCGGCCACGATCAGGCTGTCCACGTCAAGATTGTGGTTGTTCTCGGCGTTGGCGATCGCCGACTGCAGGCACTTCTTGACGTCGCCGGCGATGCGGCGCTTCGAGAAGGTCAGGTCGGCCAGAGCCTTGTCCACCTTCTTGCCGCGGATCATCGCGGCCACCAGGTTCAGCTTCTGCGGCGAGGTGCGAAGCATCTTGGTCTTCGCCATCGCTTCGTTCTCCGCCACGCGGCGCGGATTTTGTTCCTTACCCATGACGATTACTTCCTTTTCGCTTTCTTGTCGGCGGCGTGACCATAATAGGTCCGCGTCGGCGAGTACTCACCGAACTTCTGGCCGATCATCTCCTCGGACACGTTGACCGGGATGTGCTTGTGGCCGTTGTAGACGCCGAAGGTCAGGCCGACGAACTGCGGCAGGATGGTCGAGCGGCGCGACCAGATCTTGATGACGTCCGAGCGACCCGAGTCGCGCGCCTTTTCCGCCTTCTTCAGGACGTAGGCGTCGACGAAGGGGCCCTTCCAGATAGAACGTGCCATGGATTAACGCCCCTTCTTCTTGGCGTGGCGCGACCGCAGGATGTACTTGTCGGTCGACTTGTTGGAACGGGTGCGCTTGCCCTTGGTCGGCTTGCCCCACGGCGTCACCGGATGACGGCCGCCCGAGGTCCGGCCCTCACCACCGCCGTGCGGGTGGTCGATCGGGTTCATCGCGACGCCGCGGACGGTCGGGCGAACGCCCATGTGCCGCTTGCGCCCGGCCTTGCCGAGGTTCTGGTTCGAGTGGTCGGGGTTCGACACGGCGCCGATGGTCGCCATGCATTCCTGACGCACCAGACGCAGCTCGCCCGAGGAAAGGCGGATCTGCGCGTAGCCGCCGTCGCGGCCCACGAACTGCGCGTAGGTGCCGGCCGAACGGGCCAGCTGGCCGCCCTTGCCGGGCTTCAGCTCGACGTTGTGGACGATCGTGCCGATCGGCATCCCCGAGAACGGCATCGCGTTGCCCGGCTTGATGTCGGCCTTCTGCGAGGCGACCACGCGGTCACCGATCGCCAGCCGCTGCGGCGCGAGGATGTAGGCCTGCTCGCCGTCCTCGTACTTCACCAGCGCGATGAAGGCGGTGCGGTTCGGATCGTATTCGATCCGCTCGACGGTCGCCGGGACGTCGAACTTGGTGCGGCGGAAATCGACGATGCGGTAGAGCCGCTTGGCCCCGCCGCCCTTGTGCCAAATGGTGACGCGCCCGGTGTTGTTCCGGCCACCCGTCTTGGTCAGACCCTCGGTCAGGGTCTTGACGGGGCGGCCTTTCCAAAGCTCCGAACGGTCGATCAGTACCAGCCCGCGCTGGCCAGGCGTCGTCGGTTTATACGACTTGAGTGCCATGGTTTCTGTCTTCCGTTTGCCTTGGACCAAAGGTCCGTTTCAGTCGAATTGCCGAAGGGCGGGCCCGTCGCCGGGACCGCCCCCCTTGGGATCAGAGGCCGGTGTTGACGTCGATGCTGTTGCCAGCCTCGAGCATCACATAGGCCTTCTTCACGTCCGAGCGGACGCCGGGGCGGCCGCGGAAGCGCTTGACCTTGCCCTTGGTGATCGTCGTGTTGACAGCCTTCACCTTGACGCCGAACAGCGCCTCGACGGCCGACTTGATCTCGGGCTTGCTGGCCGACTTCGCCACCTCG
Organism: Paracoccus sanguinis; assembly: GCF_012689545.1. Taxonomy (NCBI): domain Bacteria; kingdom Pseudomonadati; phylum Pseudomonadota; class Alphaproteobacteria; order Rhodobacterales; family Paracoccaceae; genus Paracoccus; species Paracoccus sanguinis. Next base: position 1,979,602 of record NZ_CP051542.1, on the reverse strand, counting down.
AAGGTCACGGCGTTGGACAGTTCGCCCGCCATCGTGGCCTTTTCGGTGATGATCGGCTTGCGGATCACGTCATAGTGCTCCGGCTTGGCGCTGGTTTCACTCTTGCTCATTTCAGGCGAGCCTCCAGAGCTTCGACACCCGCGCGCGTGATCACCAGCGTGTCGCGCTTGAGGATGTCATAGACGTTGGCGCCCATCGAGGGCAGCACATCGATGCCGTCCAGGTTGCGGGCGGCGCGGGCGAAGTTCTCGTTCACCTCGGCCCCGTCGATCACCAGGACGCGCTTCCAGCCGTTTTCGGCCAGCGCCTTGGCGACGGCAGAGGTCTTGGCTTCGGCGAGATCCAGGTTCTCGAGGATCACCAGCTTCCCGCGCGAGGCTTTCGCCGACAGCGCGTGCTTGAGCCCGAGGGCACGGACCTTCTTGGGCAGGTCGAACGCATGGCTGCGCGGAACCGGGCCCTTGTAGACGCCACCCTTGCGGAAGATCGGCGCCTTGCGCGAGCCGTGGCGAGCGCCGCCCGTGCCCTTTTGGCGATAGATCTTCTTGGTCGAGTAGCTGACGTCGGACTTGCCCAGCGTCGCGTGGGTGCCCTGCTGCGCCTTGGCGCGCTGCCAGCGGACCACGCGGTGCAGGATGTCCGCCCGCGGCTCGAGGCCGAAGATGTCGTCGGCCAGCTCGATGTCCCCGGCCTTGCCGGAGGCGAGCGAGATCACGTCGAGTTTCATTTGCTCTCGTCTCCTTCGGGGGCTTCGGGGGCGGCGTCGGCGTTCGGATCGGCCGCGGCCTTGTCGGCCTCGATCGACGCGGCGGCCTCGGCCAGCGCAGCTTCCTGCGCGGCGGCTTCGGCTTCGGCCGCGGCGAGACGCGCGGCTTCTTCCTCGGCGGCGGCCGCGGCGGCAGCTTCCTCGGCCAGGCGCTTGGCCTCACGCTCGGCCGAGCGCAGCGCGGCCGGATAGATGGTCGCGTCGGACATCGGCTTCTTCACCGCATCCTTGATCGTGACCCAGCCGCCCTTCGAGCCCGGCACCGAACCCTTGACCATGATCAGGCCACGGTCGGCGTCGGTCTTGACGACCTGCAGGTTCTGGGTGGTGACGCGTACCGCACCCATGTGGCCGGCCATCTTCTTGCCCTTGAACACCTTGCCGGGGTCCTGGCACTGGCCGGTCGAGCCGTGCGAGCGGTGGCTGATCGACACGCCGTGCGAGGCGCGCAGACCGCCGAAGTTGTGCCGCTTCATCGCACCCGCGAAGCCCTTACCGATCGAGGTGCCCGCGATGTCCACGAACTGACCGGCAAAGTAATGGGCGGCGATGATTTCCTCGCCGACCGGGATGAGGTTTTCCTCGGCGACGCGGAACTCGACGATCTTCTTCTTCGGGGCCACGTTCGCCTTGGCGAAGTGGCCACGCATCGGCGCCGAGACGCGTTTGGCCTTGGCCTCGCCCGCGCCCAGCTGGACGGCGACGTAGCCGTCGGTCTCATTGGTGCGCTGCGCGACGACCTGGAGGTTGTCGAGTTGCAGCACGGTCACCGGCACCTGCCGCCCGTCCTCGAGGAACAGACGGGTCATGCCCAGTTTCTTGGCGATAACACCAGTACGCAGCATGGTCGCCCCCTCAGACCTTGATCTCGACGTCCACGCCGGCGGCGAGGTCGAGCTTCATCAGGGCGTCCACGGTCTGCGGGGTCGGATCGACGATGTCCAGCAGGCGCTTGTGGGTGCGGATCTCCCACTGGTCGCGGGATTTCTTGTCGATGTGCGGGCCGCGCAGAACGGTGAATTTCTCGATCTTGTTCGGCAGCGGGATCGGGCCGCGCACCTGCGCGCCGGTCCGCTTGGCGGTGTTGACGATCTCGAGCGTGCTGGCGTCCAGCACACGATAGTCAAACGCCTTGAGCCGGATACGGATGGTCTGGCTTTGCATCAAAGCATCCCTCGTGACGGGGATTTCAGTCGAGAGGCTGACCGCGCACCACGCGGGGCCAGCGTCGGACCGTGGCAGTATAAAAACCGCAAGGCCGCCCCCTTGGCGGGCGGCCTGCGCGGGTGCCTCCGATTCGATGTGACCGGAGGCGATGGGGGCTTATGGCGGCTGGGGGGCGGGGTGTCAAGCGGGAGCTCAATTAGTTTATAGGTCTCGTCGGCAGCAGTAACGCGCCTTCCTTCCACTCCCGCACGCGCAACCGCGGTTTCCAATTTGCCTCTTCCACTTGGCTCTAAGGCTTTCTAGCGCCTCGAAACCGATGTGACGCATATATACCTTTTCGACGTGTTTCAGATCCTCCTCGCCAGCAACCCCGTCGCTAACCATCCAGCCAACAGAGTTTTCCCTTGTTAGCCGGTAGTAGTTATCATCAATTTCATTATCAATGTGCGCGCCCTCTTGATCCGCAACGCTAAGTACTAGTTGCCACCGGCTAAATATTTCCCGATCAAACGCGCGGAGCACTGGCTCGTCTTTCCACTCCTGAAGCGGAAGTTCCCGCGGGATGGTTGGCCCAAGATCAAGTGCGGGTGCATAAGACACACCCATTGGCCCCATCTTTATCATAGCCAAACTATGCTCTGCTAAAAGGTTATTTGGGTTCAGAGGTTGAGCGTAAGAAATGTAGCCGCTGTCGTCGAGACCCACGGCATCGACAGCAGGGGAGGAATGCTTGGTCCGGTGTAGTAATACACGCAAGGCTACAGCAATTCTACGATACTCTTCAGTATGTCCTTGGTCGAATGATTCCATCGACGCTCTTAGAAATCGGAGTTGAGCCTCGAAGCTTTTTTCAAGGTCGGTCTGCGGAACGGCGCGTTTAGGCTTCTTCACTGTGGTCCCTCGGGATCGCCGGCTATCGTTGCGACAACCCCGCCCCCTTTCGGGGACGGGGCAGAACCGTCGGCTACTAAAGCAGGGTCGCCCCCTGCCCCGCCTTACGCGAGGATCTTCGAGACCACGCCGGCGCCGACGGTGCGGCCGCCTTCGCGGATGGCGAAGCGCAGCTTCTCTTCCATCGCGATCGGGGCGATCAGCTCGACCTCGAACTTCAGGTTGTCGCCCGGCATCACCATCTCGGTGCCTTCCGGCAGCTTGACGGTCCCGGTCACGTCCGTGGTCCGGAAGTAGAACTGCGGGCGGTAGTTCGCGAAGAACGGCGTATGGCGGCCGCCCTCTTCCTTGGTCAGGATGTAGGCCTCGGCCTCGAACTTCGTGTGCGGCTTCACCGAGCCGGGCTTGCAGAGCACCTGGCCCCGCTCGACGCCGTCACGGTCCACGCCGCGCAGCAGCGCGCCGATGTTGTCGCCCGCCTCGCCGCGGTCCAGCAGCTTGCGGAACATCTCGACGCCCGTGCAGGTCGTCTTTTTGGTCGGGCGGATGCCGACGATCTCGAGTTCGTCGCCCACGTTCACCGCGCCACGCTCGACCCGGCCGGTCACGACCGTGCCGCGGCCCGAGATCGAGAACACGTCCTCGATCGGCATCAGGAACGGCTGGTCCACGGCCCGCTCGGGCGTCGGGATGTACTCGTCGACCGCCTTGATCAGCGCCCGGATCGAGTTCTCGCCGATCTCGGGATCACGGCCTTCCAGAGCGGCCAGCGCCGAGCCCTTGATGATCGGAATGTCGTCGCCGGGATAGTCGTACGACGACAGCAGCTCGCGCACTTCCATCTCGACCAGCTCGAGCAGCTCTTCGTCGTCCACCTGGTCGACCTTGTTCAGGTACACGACCATGTACGGGATGCCGACCTGACGGCCGAGCAGGATGTGCTCGCGGGTCTGCGGCATCGGGCCGTCGGCGGCGTTCACGACCAGGATCGCGCCGTCCATCTGCGCCGCGCCGGTGATCATGTTCTTCACGTAGTCGGCGTGGCCGGGGCAGTCGACGTGCGCATAGTGGCGCGCGTCCGATTCGTATTCCACGTGCGCGGTCGAGATCGTGATCCCGCGGGCCCGCTCTTCCGGCGCGCCGTCGATCTGGTCGTAGGCCTTGAACTCGCCGAAATACTTGGTGATCGCCGCCGTCAGCGTCGTCTTGCCGTGGTCAACGTGGCCGATCGTCCCGATGTTGACGTGCGGTTTCGTCCGTTCGAATTTTGCCTTTGCCATTGCAAAGCTCCTTTTCAATGACGGTGCGTGAGATCACGCACCCTACGGGGGGTAGGGTGCGGGGGCTGGCCCCGCACCGCCTCAGGCGTATTTCTTCTGGATCTCGTCCGAGATGTTCTGCGGCACGGCCTCGTAATGGTCGAACTGCATCGTGAACACCGCCCGGCCCGACGACATCGAGCGCAGGTTGTTGATGTAGCCGAACATGTTGGCCAGCGGCACCATCGCGTCGATGACGTTGGCGTTGCCGCGGGTGTCCTGGCCGCGGACCATGCCGCGCCGCGAGGTCAGGTCGCCGATGATCGACCCGGTGTATTCCTCGGGCGTCACCACCTCGACCTTCATGATCGGCTCGAGCAGCTTCGCGCCGGCCTTCTTGAGGCCTTCGCGCATCGCGGCCCGCGAGGCGATCTCGAACGCCAGCACCGACGAGTCGACGTCGTGGAAGGCACCGTCGATCAGCGCCACCTTGAAGTCGATCACCGGGAAGCCTGCCAGCGGGCCCGAGTCCATGACGGACTTGATGCCCTTCTCGACGCCCGGAACGTATTCCTTGGGCACCGCGCCGCCGACGATCTTCGATTCGAACGAGTAGCCCTCGCCCGGCTCGGTGGGATCGATCTGCAGCTTGACGCGGGCGAACTGGCCCGTGCCGCCGGTCTGCTTCTTGTGAGTGTAGTCGATCTCGGCCGGTTGCGAGATGGTCTCGCGGTAGGCCACCTGCGGCGCACCGATGTTCGCCTCGACCTTGAACTCGCGCTTCATCCGGTCGACGAGGATGTCGAGGTGAAGTTCGCCCATGCCCTTCATGATCGTCTGGCCCGACTCGAGGTCGGTCTCGACGCGGAAGGACGGGTCTTCGGCAGCCAGGCGCTGAAGGGCGAGGCCCATCTTCTCCTGGTCGGCCTTCGACTTTGGCTCGACGGCGATCTCGATCACCGGCTCGGGGAAGGTCATGGTCTCGAGGACCACGGGCTTCGCCGGATCGCAGAGCGTGTCACCGGTGGTGGTCTCTTTCAGACCGGCCAGCGCGATGATGTCGCCCGCGAACGCCTCTTCGATTTCCTCGCGGTTGATGGCGTGCATCACCATCATCCGGCCGACGCGCTCGCGCTTGCCCTTGGTCGAGTTCATCATCTGGTCGCCCTTCTTCAGCGCGCCCGAGTAGATGCGCGTGAAGGTCAGCGAGCCGACGAAGGGGTCGTTCATGATCTTGAACGCCAGCGCCGAGAACGGCGCCGCATCATCGGCCTCGCGGGCGATGTTGCGCTCTTCGGTCTCGTCGTCCGGCGAGAAGCCCATCAGCGTCGGCACGTCGGTCGGCGCCGGCAGATAGTCGATGACCGCGTTCAGCAGGGGCTGCACGCCCTTGTTCTTGAACGCCGAACCCGCGAGCACCGGGAAGAACGACATCGACAGCGTGCCCTGACGGATCAGCTTGCGCAGGGTCGCCTCGTCGGGCTCGTTGCCCTCGAGGTACTGCTCCATCGCGTCGTCGTCCATCTCGACGGCCAGCTCGATCATCTTGCCGCGCCATTCGTCGGCCAGATCCTGCAGCTCGGCCCGGATCGGCTGGCGGATCCACGAGGCGCCGACGTCGTCGCCCTTCCAGATCCACTCTTCCATCTTCACGAGGTCGATGATGCCTTCCAGCGTGTCCTCGGCGCCGATCGGCAGGGCCACCGGGCAGGGGGTACCGCCGGTGCGGTCCTTGATCATCGTGACGCACTTGAAGAAGTCCGCGCCGATCTTGTCCATCTTGTTGACGAACACGATCCGCGGAACCTTGTAGCGGTCAGCCTGGCGCCAGACGGTTTCCGTCTGCGGCTCGACGCCGGCATTGCCGTCGAGCAGGCAGATCGCGCCGTCGAGCACGGCCAGCGAGCGCTCCACCTCGATGGTGAAGTCGACGTGGCCGGGGGTGTCGATGATGTTCAGCTTGTTGCGGGCCGACTCGTCGGCCGTGAACTCGGTGTCCTCATGGCGCTGCCAGAAGGTCGTGGTCGCGGCCGAGGTGATGGTGATGCCGCGCTCGGCTTCCTGCTCCATCCAGTCCATGGTCGAGGCGCCGTCATGCGTCTCGCCCATTTTGTGGTTCTTGCCGGTGTAGAACAGGATGCGCTCGGTCATCGTGGTCTTGCCGGCATCGATGTGGGCCATGATGCCGAAGTTGCGGTACCGCTGCAGCGGATATTCGCGTGCCATGATGGCTCCTTACCAGCGATAGTGGCTGAACGCCTTGTTGGCGTCGGCCATCTTGTGGGTGTCTTCGCGCTTCTTCACCGCGGTGCCGCGGTTGTTCACCGCGTCGGCCAGCTCGCCCGCCAGGCGCTCTTCCATGGTGTTCTCGTTGCGCTTCTTGGCAGCGTCGATCAGCCAGCGGATGCCGAGCGCCTCGCGGCGGATCGGACGGACTTCGACCGGCACCTGGTAGGTGGCGCCGCCGACCCGGCGCGAGCGGACCTCGACCGAGGGCTTCACGTTGTCGAGGGCTTCGTGGAAGACCTCGATCGGCTCGCGCTTGAGGCGGCCCTGAACGCGGTCGAGCGCGTTGTAGACGATCTTCTCGGCGACGGATTTCTTGCCGTCCACCATCAGGTTGTTCATGAATTTGGTCAGCACGCGATCGCCATACTTGGCGTCGGGCAGGACTTCGCGCTTTTCAGCGGCGTGACGACGGGACATCTCTCAAACCCTCACTTCGGACGCTTGGCGCCGTATTTCGAACGACGCTGACGACGATCTTTGACGCCCTGGGTGTCCAGAACGCCGCGCAGGATGTGGTAACGCACACCCGGAAGGTCTTTCACCCGGCCGCCGCGGATCAGCACGACGCTGTGTTCCTGGAGGTTGTGCTTTTCACCCGGAATGTAGCTGATGACCTCGAACCCGTTGGTCAGGCGCACCTTGGCGACTTTCCGCATGGCCGAGTTCGGCTTCTTCGGGGTGGTGGTATAGACGCGCGTGCAGACGCCGCGCTTCTGAGGGTTTCCTTGCAGGTGCTGCGACTTGGAGCGCTGCACCTTCGGCTGCCGCGGATTGCGGATCAGCTGCTGGATCGTCGGCATTCGGTTCCCCGTCCTGCGTTTGCGATACTCGCGCCCGGGCATGGCGCGCCACTTCTCGACAGCGCCTCGCGCCCATCGCGAAACGCCAAACCCATCCGGCCCCGGCGAGGCGGGGTAGGACGGGGCGAAACTCCAGAAGGATCGGGGCGCGCGGCCCCGGATCGTGACCGAGGGGGCGACGCCCGCGCGGTTCTGGCCCCCGGCGCTTTCGCGCAGGGGTGCGGGGGCTATAGGTCGAATCGTCGTCCCTGTCAACGTGAGGGTCAGGCGGGGTGAGGGTCAGGCGGGCCCGCCGCCCTCGCCCGCGGCGAGCGCCCGGCGCAGGCCGGGCAGGTCGATGCGGAACCGCCGCTTCATCAGCGCCGCCGGATCGTGGGGCGGGCTGGCCCAGGGGTAGTTCGGCCCCGGCGCGCCCGAGTCGTTGTCGGCGTGGAGGGTGCGCACGAACATCGGCCGGTCGTGGACCGCGACTCCGTTCATGTGGTGCCCGAGCCGCCAGTGCTCGAAGTCGATGGCCGAGCCGGGGTCGCCCGCCCTGACCCAGGTCACCAGCGCCACCCCCGTGGAGTGGACATGGCGCGGCAGCACCTCGACCCTAGCCCCGTCGGCGCGCAGGATCAGGCCCTTGGCATAGTCGCAGGACGCCCGCCCGTCGCGGTTCAGCATCGGGCGCACCAGCCGCAGGTCGCGCCGGGCGCTGGCCACGAAATCCACCGCCACGGCGTCGTCGTCGTCGTGCTTGACGTAGCCCACCACCTCAGCCTGCGGGTCGAGATGCGGCGCGAGCGCCCGGGCGCAGGCGGTGCGGTGATGGTCCATCGGCGGGACGGCCTCGACCACGATCTGCGGGGTCGCGGCGCTGAGCGCCCGCAGCCGCGTGAGGTAGGGCTCGGGCAGGTCCGGCCCGGTCATCACCACCAGCCGGAAGTCGGGGTCGGTCTGCGCCTGCCACGCCGGCAGCGCCACCCGCTCGAACCAGAACCAGCGCCGGGCGAGCCGCGCGGGGTCATAGAGAAACGCCCGCCGTGCCGCGAGCGAGCCATGCTCGACCTGGAACCCCCGGCCGCCGAGATAAGAGAACCGGCAGAGCGCGAGGATCTGCGCCCGCATCACCCGGCCCCCTGCCGCAGCTGCGCCTCGCGCCAGATCGAATAGATGCCGGCCGCCACCACCAGCGCCGAGCCGGCCCAGGTCCAGCCGTCGGGCCAGTCCCCGAACACGACCACGCCCAACAGGATCGCAAACAGCAGCGAGGTATAGCGGAACGGCGAAACGAACCCGACCTCGCCCACCCGCATCACGGCCACCGCGGTCTGGTAGCCGATGGTCAGGAAGCCGGTGGCGATGGCGAGCCCTGCCCACTCGAGCCCGGTGGGCCAGCGCCACGGCGCCTCGGACGGCAGCAGCGGCGCGAACAGCGTGACGCTGAGCGCGGCGGAAAAGGCGATGGTGCTGGTGCGGATCGCGGGCGAGACGCCGCGCGTGGTGATCTCGCGCACCACGATCAGCAGCACCGAGCCGAGGGCGACGAGCGACCAGACGCTGAAGGCGCTCGTGTCCGGCCGCAGGATCATCAGCACGCCGAGCAGGCCCACCCCCACGGCCGTGAGCCGCCGCCACCCCAGCCGCTCGCGGAACACCACCGCCGCGGCGAGCATTACCAAAAGCGGCAGCGACTGCATGATCGCCGACAGGTCCCCGAGCGCGAGATGCTGCAGGGCGAGGAGGTAGAGCACGGTCGATCCCACCTCGGCCACCGCCCGCCAACCGAGCAACCAGCGGTCGCGGGGGCGGTGCGGCCACCAGTCGATGCCCCCGTCGCGCTGCGCCATCACCCCCAGGATCAGGCAGACGGCGAGGCCGCGGATCAGCACCGCCTGAGGCAGCGGCAGGGTCTGGGTCACGTATTTGATCGCCGCGTCGTTGCAGACGAAGGCCGCCATCGACAGCACCATGAGCGCCGCCCCGCGCAGTTTGTCGCCGTCGCGGGTCCGGGCCGGCGGCTCGGACCGCGGCTTGACACGGCGGTTCACGGAGAGAAGGGGCGTGCGCATCGGACCTGGTGGGGCGGAGAGGCTTTCCCAGCGACTACCCCGGCGCGAGACCGGGGGGAAGGGCGGCGGGCGGCCCGTCCCGCTGGGCGGGATTGCCGGGCGCGCCCGGCAGCGTTGCGCCGGTGGCTCCGGGGTTTTGGGTATTTGGGCCAGAAAGAAGCCCTTGCGCGGCGGTGGACGGGGGCGCTCGTTTGTGGCGGTCAAACGAAGCCAATCGCGGTCGTGAGCGGATCGCCGGCCGGCAGCGCTGCGCTCCGCCTCGGGCGGTTTCCACACCCCCGCCGAAGTTCCCGGCTTGCACCACCGCGCCCGGACCAACCGCCCCCCCCAACGCAAAAGGCCCGGCGTTGCCGCCGGGCCCTCTGTTCGCATCAGCGCGCGATCATTCCTCGGGCGAGGTGATGATCTCTTCCGCGTGCTCGATCGGCGTCACCTCGGCGGCCAGCGCCGCCACGGCTTCGGCCTCGGCGCGGCGCATCTCGATGACCTCGTTGTCGCGGTCCTCGGCGATGCGCTTGATCCGCGCGGTGGCCCCGCCGGTGCCGGCCGGGATCAGCCGGCCGACGATGACGTTCTCCTTCAGCCCGACGAGCTTGTCGCGCTTGCCCTGCACCGCGGCCTCGGTCAGCACCCGGGTCGTTTCCTGGAACGACGCGGCCGAGATGAAGCTGCGGGTCTGCAAGCTCGCCTTGGTGATCCCCAGCAGCACCGGTTCCCCGGTCGCCGGACGGCCGCCGCGCGCCTCGATCTTGGCGTTCTCCTCGTCGAACTCGTCGCGGTCCACGTGCTCGCCCTTGAGCAGCGTGGTGTCGCCAGAGTCGAGGATCTCGATCTTCTGCAGCATCTGGCGGACGATCACCTCGATGTGCTTGTCGTTGATCTTCACGCCCTGCAGTCGATAGACGTCCTGCACCTCGTCGATGAGATAGTCGGCCAAGGCCTCGATCCCCATGATCCGCAGGATGTCGTGCGGCGCCGGGTTGCCGTCCATGATGTAGTCACCCTTCTGCACGAAGTCGCCTTCCTGCACCGGGATGTGCTTGCCTTTCGGCACCATGTACTCGACCGGCTCGAGATCCTCGTTCGTGGGCTGCACGATGATCCGGCGCTTGTTCTTGTAGTCCTTGCCGAATTTCACCGTGCCGTCGATCTCGGCGATGATCGCGTGGTCCTTGGGACGACGCGCCTCGAAGAGTTCGGCCACCCGCGGCAGACCACCGGTGATGTCCTTGGTCCGCGCGCCTTCGCGCGGGATCCGGGCCACCACGTCGCCGGCCTTGACCTCTTGCCCGTCCTCGATCGAGAGGATCGCGTCCACCGACATCGGATAGCTGATCGGGTTGCCCTGATCGTTGCGGACCGGCTCGCCGTCCTCGCCCATGATGATGATCTCGGGCTTGAGGTCGTTGCCTTTCGGCGCCGACCGCCAGTCCGTCACGATCTTCTGGGTCATGCCGGTCGCATCGTCGGTCTCGTCGCGGACCGAGAGGCCCGAGAGAAGGTCGACGAACCGCGCCACGCCCGCCTGCTCGGCGATGATCGGCAGGGTGTAGGGGTCCCATTCGAACATCTTCTGGCCGCGCGTCACCTTGTCGCCGTCGCGGACCATGAGCTTCGAGCCGTAGAACAGCTTGTGCGTCGCCAGCGCCGTGCCCTGGTCGTTCATGACGTGCAGCTGCATCGAGCGGCTCATCACGATCAGCTCGCCCGAGGCATTCTCGAGCACCGCCTCGTTCTCGAACTTCACCGTGCCGTCCTGGTTGGCGGCGATGAACGACTGCTGGCCACCCTGGGCGATGCCGCCGATGTGGAAGGTCCGCATCGTCAGCTGGGTGCCCGGCTCACCGATCGACTGCGCGGCGATGATGCCCACCGCCTCGCCGATGTTGACCAGCGTGCCGCGGGCGAGGTCGCGCCCGTAGCACAGCGCGCAGACGCCGTCCTCGGCCTCGCAGGTCAGCGCCGAGCGGATGCGCACGGTCTGCACGCCCGCCGCCTCGATGGCGTCGGCCTTGCGTTCGTCGATCAGCTCGTTGTGGCGCACCAGCACCTCGCCCGAGCCGGGGACGAGCACGTCCTCGGCCGCGACGCGACCCAGCACCCGCTCGGAAAGCGGCGCGATGACCTCGCCATCGTTGACCGCCGCCGAGGCGGTGATCGCCCGGTCGGTGCCGCAGTCATGCTCACGGATGATGCAGTCCTGCGCCACGTCCACCAGACGCCGGGTCAGGTAACCCGAGTTCGCCGTCTTGAGCGCGGTGTCCGACAGACCCTTCCGGGCACCGTGAGTCGAGTTGAAGTACTCGAGCACGGTCAGGCCTTCCTTGAAGTTCGAGATGATCGGCGTCTCGATGATCTCGCCCGACGGCTTGGCCATCAGGCCGCGCATCCCGCCGAGCTGCTTCATCTGGCTGACCGAACCCCGGGCGCCCGAGTGGGCCATCATGTAGACCGAGTTCGGCTCGGCCTCGGCCCCGTTCTCGTCGCGCTTGCTGGACGAGATGGTGGCCATCATGGCTTCGGTCACGCGGTCGTTGCACTTCGACCAGGCGTCCACGACCTTGTTGTACTTCTCGCCCTGGGTGATGAGGCCGTCGAGGTACTGCTGCTCGAACTCCTTCACCTGGTCCTGGACTTCCTCGACGATGGTCCACTTGTTGTCCGGCACCACCATGTCGTCCTTGCCGAACGAGATGCCGGCGCGGAACGCCTCGCGGAAGCCCATGCCCATGATCTGGTCGCAGAAGATCACCGATTCCTTCTGGCCGCAGTAGCGGTAGACGGTGTCGATGACGTTCTGGACGTCCTTCTTGCGCAGCAGGCGGTTGACCAGCTCGAACGGCGCCTTGGCGTTCTTGGGCAAGAGCGCCCCGAGCCGCAGGCGGCCCGGCGTCGTCTCGACGCGGCGGATGACCTCGTTGCCGTCCTCGTCGATCTGCGGGATGCGCGCGGTGATCTTGGCGTGCAGGTGCACCTCGCCGGCGGCGAGCGCGTGCTCGACCTCATCGACCGAGCCGAAGGCCATGCCTTCGCCCTTCATCCCCTCGCGCATCATGGTGGTGTAGTAGAGACCCAGCACCATGTCCTGCGACGGCACGATGATCGGCGCGCCGTTGGCGGGCGACAGCACGTTGTTCGTGGACATCATCAGGACGCGCGCTTCCAGCTGCGCCTCGAGGCTCAGGGGCACGTGCACGGCCATCTGGTCGCCGTCGAAGTCGGCGTTGAAGGCCGAGCAGACCAGCGGGTGAAGCTGGATCGCCTTGCCTTCGATCAGGATCGGCTCGAACGCCTGGATGCCCAGGCGGTGCAGCGTCGGCGCGCGGTTCAGCAGAACCGGGTGCTCGCGGATCACCTCGTCCAGAATGTCCCAGACCTCGGGACGCTCCTTCTCGACCAGCTTCTTGGCCTGCTTGACGGTGGACGAATAGCCCTTGGCCTCGAGCCGCGAGTAGATGAACGGCTTGAACAGCTCGAGCGCCATCTTCTTGGGCAGCCCGCACTGGTGCAGCTTGAGCTCCGGGCCCGTCACGATGACCGAGCGGCCCGAAAAGTCCACGCGCTTGCCGAGCAGGTTCTGGCGGAACCGGCCCTGCTTGCCCTTGAGCATGTCCGACAGCGACTTGAGCGGGCGCTTGTTGTTGCCGGTGATGACGCGGCCGCGACGGCCGTTGTCGAACAGCGCGTCGACCGATTCCTGCAGCATCCGCTTCTCGTTGCGCACGATGATGTCGGGCGCGCGCAGCTCGATCAGCCGCTTGAGGCGGTTGTTGCGGTTGATGACCCGGCGGTAGAGGTCGTTCAGGTCCGAGGTGGCGAAGCGGCCGCCGTCCAGCGGGACCAGCGGGCGCAGTTCCGGCGGGATGACCGGGATCACGGTCAGCACCATCCACTCGGGCCGGTTGCCCGACTCGAGGAACGATTCGACGATCTTCAGCCGCTTGATGATCTTCTTCGGCTTCAGCTCGCCGGTCGCCTCCTTCAGCTCCTCGCGCAGCTGGTCGGCGGTCGCCTGCAGGTCGATGGCGGCCAGCATCTCGCGGATCGCCTCGGCGCCGATGTTGGCGGTGAAGGCGTCCACGCCGAACTGGTCCTGCGCGTCCATGAACTCTTCCTCGGTCAGCAGCTGACCGTAGGTGAGGTCCGTCAGACCCGGCTCGATGACGACGTAGTTTTCAAAGTAGAGGATGCGCTCGAGGTCGCGCAGCGTCATGTCCAGCATCAGGCCGATGCGCGACGGCAGCGACTTGAGGAACCAGATGTGGGCGACCGGGGCGGCCAGCTCGATGTGGCCCATGCGCTCGCGCCGGACCTTCTGCAGCGTCACCTCGACGCCGCATTTCTCGCAGGTCAGGCCGCGATACTTCATGCGCTTGTACTTGCCGCACAGGCACTCGTAGTCCTTGATGGGGCCGAAGATGCGCGCGCAGAACAACCCGTCACGCTCGGGCTTGAACGTGCGGTAGTTGATCGTCTCGGGCTTCTTCACCTCGCCGAAGGACCAGGCGAGGATTTCCTCGGGGCTGGCCAGCGAGATCTTGATCTCGTCGAACTGGCGCGGCGCCGGGACGGGATTGAACGGATTGGTGGAAAGTTCCTGGTTCATGTCGGATTCCTCGTGGGGACGCTGCGGGGAAGGAAAGGCGGTGCGTGGGGACCACGCACCCTACCGCGCGGTAGGGTGCGTGCTGGCACGCACCGTCACTCATCCTCCTCCGCGTCCAGCAGCTCCATGTTGAGGCCCAGACCCCGGACCTCCTTGACCAGCACGTTGAACGATTCCGGCACGCCGGCCTCGAAGTTGTCCTCGCCCTTGACAATCGACTCGTAGACCTTGGTGCGGCCGGCGACGTCGTCCGACTTGACCGTGAGCATCTCCTGCAGGGTGTAGGCGGCGCCGTAGGCTTCCAGCGCCCAGACCTCCATCTCACCCAGACGCTGACCGCCGAACTGCGCCTTGCCGCCCAGCGGCTGCTGGGTGACGAGGCTGTAGGGCCCGGTCGAACGCGCGTGCATCTTGTCGTCGACAAGGTGGTGCAGCTTCAGGATGTACTTCACCCCCACCGTCACCGGGCGGGTGAACTGCTCGCCGGTGCGGCCGTCGAAGACGATCGACTGGCCCGAGGCATCGAAGCCCGCCCGCGTCAGCGCGTCGTTGACGTCCGCCTCCTTGGCGCCGTCGAAGACCGGCGTGGCGATCGGAACCCCGCCGCGCACCGCCTCGGCGTGCTCGACCAGATCCTCGTCGGTCATGTCACCGAACTCGGACGCGAAGGTCTCGTCGCCATAGCCGATCCGCATGGCTTCCCGGACCGGGGTCAGGTCGCCCTTGTCGCGGAACTCCTGCAGCGCCTCGTCGATGCGGATGCCGAGGCCGCGCGCGGCCCAGCCCATGTGCGTCTCGAGGATCTGGCCGACGTTCATCCGCGACGGCACGCCGAGCGGGTTCAGCACCAGGTCGACCGGGGTCCCGTCGGCGAGGAAGGGCATGTCCTCCATCGGCACGACCTTGGACACGACGCCCTTGTTGCCGTGACGACCGGCCATCTTGTCCCCGGCCTGAAGCTTGCGCTTCACCGCCACAAACACCTTGACCATCTTCATCACGCCGGGGGGCAGGTCGTCGCCCTGACGGACCTTTTCGACCTTGTCGTCGAACCGGGCCTCGAGCGCCTTCTTCTGCACGTTGAACTGGTCCTGCAGCGCCTCGACCTCGCGGGCCGCGGCCTCGTCGGCCAGCGCCAGCTGGAACCACTGGCCGCGCGAGAGGCTGCCCAACAGATCGTCGTCGATCACGCTGTTGGCCTTGACGCCCTTCGGCCCCTTGACCGCGGTCTGACCCGAGATCAGCGACTTGAGGCGAGCGTAGATGTTGCGCTCGAGGATCGCCTGCTCGTCGTCGCGGTCGCGCGACAGGCGTTCGATCTCTTCACGCTCGATCTGGATCGCGCGCTCGTCCTTGTCGACGCCGTGCCGGTTGAACACCCGCACCTCGACGATCGTGCCATACGCCCCCGGCGGCAGCCGCAGCGAGGTGTCGCGCACGTCGCTCGCCTTTTCGCCGAAGATGGCGCGCAGCAGCTTTTCCTCGGGCGTCATCGGGCTTTCGCCCTTGGGGGTGATCTTGCCCACCAGGATGTCGCCCGGGCCGACCTCGGCGCCGATGTACACGATGCCGGCCTCGTCGAGGTTGCGCAGCGCCTCTTCACCCACGTTCGGGATGTCGCGGGTGATCTCTTCCGGCCCCAGCTTGGTGTCGCGGGCCGCCACTTCGTATTCGTCGATGTGGATCGAGGTGAACACGTCGTCGCGGTGGATCCGTTCCGAGATCAGGATCGAGTCCTCGTAGTTGTAGCCGTTCCACGGCATGAACGCGACGACCACGTTCCGGCCGATGGCGAGCTCGCCCTGGTCGGTCGAGGGACCGTCGGCGATCACCTGGCCCTTCTGGACCTTGTCACCGACCTTGATCAGCGGCCGCTGGTTGATGGTCGAGGACTGGTTCGAGCGCTTGAACTTGCGCAGGCGATAGATGTCCACGCCCGCGTCGCCGGCGCCGAGATCCTCGGTCGCGCGGACGACGATCCGGCTCGCGTCCACCTGGTCGATCACGCCCCCGCGGCGGGCCATGATGGCCGCGCCCGAGTCGCGCGCGACCGTCGCTTCCATCCCGGTGCCGACGAACGGCGCCTCGGCCCGCAGCAGCGGAACCGCCTGACGCTGCATGTTCGACCCCATCAGCGCGCGGTTGGCGTCATCGTTCTCGAGGAACGGGATCAGCGCCGCGGCGACCGAGACGAGCTGCTTCGGCGACACGTCGATCATGTCGATCGCATCGACCGGGTTCAGGGTGAAGTCGCCGGCCTGCCGGGTCGAGATCAGCTCCTGGGTGAAGCGGCCCTCGTCGTCCAGCTCGGCGTTCGCCTGGGCGATGGTGTGGCGCATCTCCTCGGTGGCCGAGATGTACTGCACCTCGTCGGTCACCTTGCCGTCGACCACCTTGCGGTAGGGGGTCTCGATGAAGCCGTACTTGTTCACCCGCGCATAGGTGGCGAGCGAGTTGATCAGGCCGATGTTCTGGCCTTCCGGCGTCTCGATCGGGCACATCCGGCCGTAGTGGGTCGGGTGAACGTCGCGGACCTCGAAGCCCGCGCGCTCACGGGTCAGACCGCCCGGCCCGAGCGCCGAGAGGCGGCGCTTGTGCGTCACTTCCGACAGCGGGTTGGTCTGGTCCATGAACTGGCTGAGCTGCGACGAGCCGAAGAACTCGCGCACCGCGGCGGCCGCGGGCTTGGCGTTGATCAGGTCCTGCGGCATCACGGTGTCGATCTCGACGCCCGACATCCGCTCGCGGATCGCCCGCTCCATCCGCAGCAGGCCGATGCGGTACTGGTTCTCCATCAGCTCGCCGACCGAGCGCACCCGGCGGTTGCCGAGGTGGTCGATGTCGTCGATCTCGCCCTTGCCGTCGCGCAGTTCCACCAGCCCGCGGACGCAGGCGATGATGTCCTCGTGGCGCAGGGTGCGCTGGGTGTCCGGCGCATCGAGGTCGAGGCGCATGTTCATCTTGACCCGGCCCACGGCGGACAGGTCATAGCGCTCGCTGTCGAAGAACAGCGAGTTGAACAGCACGCTGGCCGCCTCGACGGTCGGCGGCTCGCCCGGGCGCATGACCCGGTAGATGTCCATGAGCGCGCCGTCGCGGTTCATGTTCTTGTCGGCCGCCATGGTGTTGCGGATGTAGGGGCCGACGTTGACGTGGTCGATGTCCAGCACCGGAATGTCGGTGATGTTGTTGTCGAGCAGCGTCTTGAGCGTCCCGCCGGTCAGCTCGGTGCCGTCCTTGGAATACTCCGCGGTGATCTCGTCGCCGGCTTCGGCGTAGATCAGGCCGGTCTCTTCGTTGATGATGTCATGGGCGACGTAGCGGCCCACGATCCGCTCGAACGGGACGAGCAGGTTAGTGACCTCGCCCGACTCCAGCAGCTTCTTGACCAGCCGCGGGGTGACCTTGTCGCCGGCCTTGGTGATGACCTCGCCGGTGTCGGCGTTGACCAGGTCATAGCTCGGCCGGGTGCCGCGCACGCGCTCGGGGAAGAACCGCGTGACCCAGGCGCCAGCCTCGCCCTTCTTGCCCTTCTTGAGCTTGTAGGTGACCGTCTCGTAGAACGACGACATGATCGCGTCCTGGTCCATGCCGAGCGCATAGAGCAGCGTCGTCACCGGCAGCTTGCGGCGCCGGTCGATGCGCGCGAACACGAGGTCCTTGGCGTCGAACTCGAAGTCGAGCCACGAGCCGCGATAGGGGATGATCCGGCACGCGAACAGCAGCTTGCCCGAGGAATGGGTCTTGCCGCGGTCGTGGTCGAAGAACACGCCCGGCGAGCGGTGCATCTGGCTGACGACGACCCGCTCGGTCCCGTTCACGATGAACGTGCCGTTCTGCGTCATCAGGGGCATGTCGCCCATGTAGACGTCCTGCTCCTTGATGTCCTTGACGGCGCGGGTGCCCGAGTTCTCGTCGACATCGAACACGATCAGGCGCAGCGTCACCTTGAGCGGCGCGGCATAGGTCATGTCGCGCTGCTGGCACTCGTCGACGTCGTATTTCGGCTTCTCGAGCTCGTATTTCACGAACTCGAGCGTCGCGGTCTCGTTGAAATCCTTGATCGGGAACACCGACTGGAACACCCCCTGGATGCCCTCGCCGTCGTTGTGGCCGGTGCCTTCGCCCGAGTTGAGGAACAGGTCGTAGGACGCCTTCTGAACCTCGATGAGGTTCGGCATCTCAAGAACTTCGCGAATGTTGCCGTAATAGCGCCGGATGCGCTTCTGACCGACGTAAGCTTGCGCCATGAGGTCCAAATGCCTTTCGTCATCGCGCGCGGGGGATCGTCGGGGCCCGATCCGCGGCGCGCTTGCGAACATCAGGGGGTGCGGCTCAATTCGTGCCGGGCGTCCCACCGCCCCGCTCCCGAACCGCGAACTCGCCCTGAGGGAAACTCGACGCCCCTAGATGGGCACTGATCGAGCGTCCTTCAAGACGGGTTCGGCAGGGACCGGGAAAACCCGGACCCTGCCTGCGAAAAGCGCAATCCCGTGGGGGATTACTTCAGCTCGACCTTGGCGCCAGCCGCTTCGAGCTTCTTCTTCATTTCTTCGGCGTCGGCTTTCGAGGCACCCTCTTTCACCTTGCCGCCGGCTTCGACCAGGTCCTTGGCCTCTTTCAGGCCCAGACCGGTGATGCCGCGCACTTCCTTGATCACGTTGATCTTGTTGGCGCCGGCGTCGGTCAGGACGACGTCGAATTCGGTTTTCTCTTCCTCGGCGGGGGCGGCAGCGCCCGCGGCCGGGCCGGCCATCATGACGGCGCCACCGGCGGCCGGCTCGATGCCGTATTCGTCCTTCAGGATGGTCTTCAGTTCCTGCGCTTCCAGCAGGGTCAGACCAACGATTTGTTCGGCGAGTTGCTTCAGATCAGCCATTGTTCCGTTCTTTCCAGATGTTGTTCCAACGTCGCGGCATCATGCCGCCCGACGGGACGGGATTGCCTCAGGCAGCCTCACGCTCTTCGAGCGTGGTGAGGATGCCCGCGATGTTGCTGGCAGGTGCGCCGATCGCGCCCGCGATGTTCGAAGCAGGGGCGCCGATGGCGGCCACGATCGAAGCGATGAGCTCCTCGCGCGACGGCATCTGGGCCACGGCTTTCACACCGGCCGGGTCAAGGGCCGCGCCGCCCATCGCCCCGCCAAGGATCACGAACTTGTCGTTCGACTTGGCATAGGCGTCCGCAACCTTGGCCGCAGCCACGGGGTCGTCGGAGAAAGCGAGCACGGTCATGCCCGTCAGGTAGTCGGCGATCGAAGCCGCCGGCTTCCCTTCCAGGGCGATCTTGGCGAGCCTGTTCTTGGCAACGCGGACAGCACCCCCCGCCTCGCGCATCTGCGCGCGCAGGGTCTGCATTTCGGCAACCGTCATCCCCTCGTAGCGGGCAACCACCACGACGCCAGAGCTTTCAAAGATCTGGCCGAGTTCCTCGACCACCTGTTCTTTTTGGGCTCTATCCACGGTTCACTCCACATTGGGGGTTTCCCCCCGGCTCTCTTGTCCATGCCGCCAACCGGCGGCACGGGCGGGTCCGCACACGATGGACCCGAGATCGCCCGAAAGGTGGAACCTCACGGAATAACTCGAACTTCCATCTCGGGAAGGACTTAGCGGCGCCAGGCGCCCGCCCTCCGTCTCGGACAGACACCCCGAATCGCTGATCCGGGGTGAAGCCGGCCTGATACTAAGACCAGGACCGGATGGCAAGGGCGGCCGGGCCGGACGCAGGGTCGCGCCCGGTGCCGGCCGCCCGGGTTGGGCTCAGGCCTGGGTGGCCGAGGTCAGGTCCAGCGACACGCCCGGACCCATGGTCGAGCTGATCGAGACCTTCTTGAGATAGGTGCCCTTGGCCCCCGACGGCTTGGCGCGGTTCACCGCCTCGACGAAGGCGCGGATGTTCTGCGCCAGCTTCTCGGGCTCGAACGAGGCCTTGCCGACGCCGGCGTGCACGACGCCCGCCTTCTCGGCCTTGAACTGGACCTCACCGCCCTTGGCGGCCTCGACGGCCGTCTTGACGTCCATGGTGACGGTGCCGACCTTGGGGTTCGGCATCAGGTTGCGCGGCCCGAGGATCTTCCCCAGCCGGCCGACCAGCGGCATCATGTCCGGCGTGGCGATGACCCGGTCGAAGTCCAGGTTGCCGCCCTGGATGCTTTCCACCAGATCCTCGGCGCCCACGACCTCGGCGCCGGCGGCCTTGGCCTCGTCAGCCTTCGGACCACGGGCGAACACGGCGACGCGGACGTCCTTGCCGGTGCCGTTGGGCAGCTGGACCACGCCGCGGACCATCTGGTCGGCGTGGCGCGGGTCGACGCCCAGGTTCATCGCGATCTCGACCGTCTCGTCGAACTTGGCGGTGGCGTTGGCCTTGACCAGCGCGATCGCCTCTTCGACGGGCAGGTAGGTCTTGCCCTCGAAGGCGGCGCGGGCGGCGGCTTTCTTCTTTGCGATCTTGGCCATCTGGATCAGCCCTTCACTTCGATGCCGATGGAGCGGGCCGAGCCGAGGACGATCTGCATCGCGGCCTCGATGTCGTTGGCCGACAGGTCCTTCATCTTGGCTTCGGCGATCTCGCGGACCTGCTTGGCGGTCACGGTGCCGGCGGTCGCACGGCCGGGCTTTTCCGAGCCCTTGGCGCGGTTGCGCTTGCCGACCGGCTTCAGCCCCGCGGCCTTCTTGAGCAGGAACGACGCCGGCGGCGTCTTGGTCTCGAAGGTGAACGACTTGTCCGCGTAGTAGGTGATGACGACCGGCGTCGGCGCGCCCGGCTCCATCTCCTGCGTGCGGGCGTTGAACGCCTTGCAGAATTCCATGATGTTGATCCCGCGCTGACCCAGCGCCGGACCGACGGGCGGGGAGGGGTTCGCCTGACCCGCCTTGATTTGCAGCTTGAGGCTGCCGACGACTTTCTTGGCCATCTGGCCTTCTCCTTTTCATCACGCCCCGCGAGGGGCCGATATAGCGGTGCGGCTCACGCCTCCCGCCGTGCCATCACGCGGTCTTGGCGACCTGCGTGAATTCCAGCTCGACCGGCGTCGGCCGGCCGAAGATCGAGACGGTGACCTTGATGCGGCTCGACACGTCGTCGACCTCTTCGACCATGCCCGAGAAGCCCTCGAACGGGCCGTCGGTCACGTTGACCTTCTCGCCGACCTCGAAGCGGATCAGGTTGCGCGGCGCCACCTCGGCCCCGCCCTGCCCGCTGCGGCTCAGCATCGCGTTCACCTCGTCGTCGCGCATCGGCATCGGCTTGCCCTGCGCGCCGAGGAACCCGGTGACGCGGTTGATCGAGTTCACCAGGTGATAGGTCTTGTCCGAGAGGTCCATGTGGACCAGCACGTAGCCCGGCATGAAGCGCCGCTCGGACGTCACCTTCTTGCCGCGGCGGATCTCGATCACGTCCTCGGTCGGGACCACGACCTCGTCGATTTCATCCTCGAGGCCCTTTTCGGCCACCGCCTGCCGGATCGCCTCGGCGACCTTCTTTTCAAAGTTCGACAGGACGCTGACCGAATACCACCGCTTTGCCATCGCCTGAGACGTCCCCTGCTGTTCTGATTCGCGCCACCCTCGTGCGGCGCATGGCCCGAAAACTCAAACGGCGCGCATACCGAATCGATGCACGCCGATCTGCCGGGCAAGGTCGGGCGG
Source organism: Paracoccus sanguinis (assembly GCF_012689545.1). Lineage (NCBI taxonomy): Bacteria > Pseudomonadati > Pseudomonadota > Alphaproteobacteria > Rhodobacterales > Paracoccaceae > Paracoccus > Paracoccus sanguinis. Next base: position 1,958,118 of record NZ_CP051542.1, on the reverse strand, counting down.
ACATATCGCCGCCCCGTCCGGATTGCAAGCCGCCACGCGCCGGGCACGGACGCCCGGCGGACGCGCGATCAGCTGACCGCCTGCAGCACCATCGTCAGGCCGCCGCGGATCAGCAGGTCCACGACGAAGAAGAACAGGCTGAACACCGTCGCCATGATGAACACCATGATCGTGGTGGTCGTCACCTCGCGGCGGTTCGGCCAGATGATCTTGGCCGCCTCGGCGCGCACCTGGCTGATGAACTGGGTCGGGCTGGCCATCTCGGCTCCTTCGGGCTGCAGCGGTGCAGATAGGCCCCCGGCCCCGCAAAGGCAAGGCCGGAGGGGCGGGAGGCTGGGAGCGGGGCGTTTGGGTCTGGGCGACCTGCGTGGGGGACAATGCGGCGATGCCGGGCACCCTTTCGTCCCCTTGCTTTGGTTACCGTGCCAGCTCTGGGGCCTGGCTCGTCTCGGCATCGGCGGGAATCGTCAGCACCGCCTCGGCCTACGCCTCCGCGGCCGACCCAACCCGGCTCACACCGGCGCCAGCACCCCGGCGAGTGCGTCGGCCAGCGAGGTTCCCTCGAGCCGCGCGGCGGTCGCGTCGCGCACGGCGATCAGCACCGGCCGGATCTCGCAGGTCTCGATCGAGCGGCAGTCGGGACAGGGCCGGAACGCGGTCTGGCTGGCGCAGGGCGCGAGCGCGAGCGGTCCGTCGATCGCCCGCAGCACCTCGGCAAAGCTGATCTCGGCCGCGGGCTTGGCAAGCACGTAGCCGCCCGACGGCCCGCGCTTGCCGACCACCAGCGCCCGCGCCTTGAGTTGCGCCATGATCTGTTCGAGGAACTTGCGCGGAATCGCCTCGGCCTGGGCAATCTCGGCGGCCGTGGTGCTGCCGGTCTGGCGCGCCAGATACAGCATCGCGTGCAGGGCGTGGCGGGACCGCTGGGAAAGCATCCCTAGGCTGTAGGCCCCTCGCCTCTTCCGTGCAAGGCGCTGAGCGGGCGGGGCGGTTGGGGCGGGCGAGCCGTGCCGGCGGTCGCGCCTTCAGCTGCGCGTCGACCACCGCGCGGTGTGAAGTCGTCGCGCCAAGCCTGAGCCTTGGTCTAGAGGCGCCCCACGTTGATCGCTAACGCGCCGCGTCCGGCCGCGGGCCGCGAGGCGATTTCGGTTGAGGGGCGCGAGACACCCTTGGTCGCCTCGGGCTCGCACCGGGCGCCCTTCTTCCTCTTCCATTGCAGATGGCTGGGGCCGATACCCTCCCGGCGGTCCGTTTCAGCGGCTGTGGACTGGAGTGGCCGTGCCGCAGGCGCAGGCGCTGCGAGGTGGAGGTGCATCGGCAGGGATAATGGCCTGCCCCTGCTCTCACCCGCGGCGTCGCCCGCCGCCTAGCGCCTCCGGCGCAGAACCGGCTGTTCCGTCAGAAACAGCGCTGCACGTCGTGTTTTCCTCCATCAGGCCCTGACATTCTCGCCCGGCGGTTCTCGGGTTCGCGCAGGAGCAGTGCGACCGCGGAGTGATCTCGCCGACCGATCCCGGCGAACTCAGCCTCCCCGTTAGCCCACCTCCGCCCCGCTCGACACCGCCCCCGTGACCGCCCCGGTTCGGCCGTTCCCTCGCCTCACCCCCCGGACTGGCGCCCCGATCACTTCGACCCCGTCGAGTCCCGCGAGGCGGGCGAGGTCCTCGGCATGGGCCGCGGCCACGCGCGCCACCGCCGCGGGCGGCGCGAATTGCGGCGGAGGGGCTCCGCGGCGGCGCGGGAACTGCGCCTTGGCGGCACGTGCCACCTCGGCGAGGTCGGCGTCGGGGTCGCTCTCGCGGCGGCGGCGGATCTCGTCCCAGGCCTCCTGCGAGAGGCCGACGATGGCGCGCCGCGGGTTGGGCGCGCGCGCCGCCAGCGCCTCGGGCAGCATCGCGCGCAGCACCTCGGGCCGGGCGCGCGGATAGTCCTCGTGGCGCCACACGACCAGCCGCGCCACACCGCGCACCGACAGCAGTCGCTCGGCGAGGCCAGACCACGACAGCGCCGCCGGGTCGAAGCCCCCGATGTAGTCCGCAAACTCGGTCTCGTGCCCGCCCACGACCTGCATCGAAAAGGCCGAGCCGAGAAACGACAGCGGATCGCGCACCGAAAGGCAGACCACCGCCGGCCGCCGCCGCGCGATGTTGCAGAGGCGGTCCATCCGCCGCTCGGCCTCGGGATAGATCAGCCCGCCGTCGCCCATCAGCGCCCCCCGCCGCAGCGAGCCGAGGGCGTTCTCCTCGGACAGCAGCAGCGTTGGCCAGACCTCGGCCGCGCGGTCCATCCAGCGCCGCCACGGCCCGCGCCGCCGCGCCGCCTTCGGGCCGTTGTCGAGCGACAGGTCAAGCCGGCCCGATCCCCGCCGCAAGGTGACGGGGTCGAGATACAGGATGCCCTCGCGGACCATCGCCCCGGTCAGGGCACGCAGCGTCTGTTGCAGGTGGGTGCTGGCCGTCTTGTGCGCGCCGATGTGGAGGGTGAGGGCCATGCGGCGCACTCCTCTGGGCGGCTGGCCCCCGGGCGGTTGACCGCCGGGCGACTGGCAGGGGTTGGGGGACTCGAACCCACGACCCTCGGTTTTGGAGACCGATGCTCTACCAACTGAGCTAAACCCCTAGGCCGGGCCTCCGATTACGGCATGACCGCCCGCAGCGCAAGGGCCGAGCGACGACCGCGACGACTCGACCTGCCCGACCCCTCCACTGCCGCGCGACGTTAGTCAGCGCCGGAAGCGGATGTTGCACTTCTTGCGGGCGTTGGCCTGCTCGATCGCCTGCATCTCGCCCTTGAGGCGCGCCACCTCGGCCGCCCCGGCGCCGTCGCCCTTCATCATGAACAGCGCCGGCCAGAACAGCACCGTGGCCACCCCGACGGCCACGGCATCGTCGTTGGCCTTCTTGTCCTGCGCCGCGCTCGCCTGCGCGGCCCGGTTGGCGACCGTCTGCGCCTCTTCGGCAAGCTGCGGACAGGAGAGATTCGCATACATCCCGGGCGAGACATAGCTGGCACCGATCTGGTCGGACTTGTCGGCACAGGCGGCGAGCGCCGCGCAACAGGCCATCACGCCTGCGGCGCGGGGAAGACGAGAAAACACCGGACATACTCCCTGATTGATCCGCCGCCGGTTATGGCAACGAACCATGAACATCCGCTTAACTGGCCCCAGGGCTCAGCGCGGAAGTTCCAGAGGGTTTTATCGACCGCCGTTCAGGTGGCCGCCGAAGTCAGGGGCGCGCCGGCCGCCTCGTCGCCCTCGACATCCGCCGCCAGGAACCCGCCCGACTGCCGCGCCCACAGCCGCGCATAAAGCCCGCCCTGCGCCAGCAGCTCGGCGTGCGTGCCCTGCTCGACGATCCGCCCGGCATCCATCACCACCAGCCGGTCCATCGCCGCAATGGTCGAGAGCCGGTGGGCGATGGCTATCACCGTCTTGCCGGCCATCAGCCGCTCGAGCTGGGTCTGGATCGCGGCCTCGACCTCGCTGTCGAGCGCGCTCGTCGCCTCGTCCAGCACGAGGATCGGCGCGTTCTTCAGCGCCACGCGGGCGATGGCGATGCGCTGGCGCTGGCCGCCCGAGAGTTTCACACCGCGCTCGCCGACATGGGCCTCGAACCCCCGCCGCCCCTCGCTGTCGGCAAGGCCGGGGATGAACCCCAGCGCCTCGGCCGAGCCGGCGGCGTCGGCGATCTCGGCCTCGGTCGCCTCGGGGCGGCCATAGGCGATGTTGTCGCCGACCGAGCGGTGCAGCAGGCTCGAATCCTGCGTCACCACCCCGATCGCCGCCCGCAGACTGTCCTGCGTCACCTGCGAGACATCCTGACCGTCGATCAGGATGCGCCCCGATTCGACGTCGTGGAACCGCAGCAGCAGGTTCACGAGCGTGGACTTGCCCGCCCCCGAGCGCCCGACCAGCCCGATCCGCTCGCCCGGACGGATGTCGAGCGTCAGCCGGTCGAGCACCGCCATCGGCCGCGCCGCCGGGTCGGCGTCGTAACGGAAGGTGACGTCCTCGAACCGCACCGCCCCCGCGGTCACCGACAGCGGCCGCGCGCCGGGCGCGTCGGTGATGATCCGCGGCAGGGCGAGGCTGCCGATCCCGTCGCGCACCGTGCCGACGTTCTCGAAGAGGGCCGCGAACTCCCAGATGATCCAGTGGCTCATGTTGTTGAGCCGCATCGCCAGCGGCACCGCCACGGCCACCGCGCCGATGGCGACGTCGCCGCGGCTCCACAGCCAGAGGCTCAGCCCGGTGACCGAGCCGACGAGCGCGGCGTTGAGCAGGTTCAGGGTGATGTCCTGCGCGGCCGCGATCCGCATCTGCCGGTGCACGGTGCCGAGGAACTGGTCCATCGACTGCCTGGCGTGCGCCTCTTCCCGCGCGGCGTGGCTGAAGAGCTTGACGGTGGCGATGTTGGTGTAGGCGTCGACGATGCGCCCGGTCATGCCGGCCCGCGCCCCGGCCTGCGCCTCGGCCGCGCGCCCGAGCCGCGGGATCACCAGCCGCAGAAGCGTCGCATATCCCAGCGCCCAGGCCACGAAGGGCAGCGCCAGCCGCCAGTCCTGCTGTGCGGCGACCACCAGCGCGCCGGTGAAATAGACCAGCACGTAGACGGCGACGTCCATCACCTTCATCGCCACCTCGCGCACGGCGAGGGCGGTCTGCATCAGCCGCGTGGCGATCCGCCCGGCGAACTCGTCCTGGAAGAACCCGACCGACTGGCGCAGCAGATAGCGGTGCGCCTGCCAGCGGATGCGCTGGGGAAAATTGCCGAGCAGCGTCTGGTGCATCAGCAGGGCAGAGAAGATGTTCAGCGCCGGCAGGATCACCAGCAGCAGCACCGCCATGCGCATGAGCCGCGGGCCCTCGGCGGCCCAGAAGGCGTCGGGCCCGGTCTCGGACAGCCGGTTCACCAGGTCGCCGAGATAGCCGAACAGCACCACCTCGCCGGCCGCGATCAGCCCCGATCCGATCGCCAGCAGCACCAGCCACGGCAGCGCGCCGCGGGAATAATGCAGGACAAACGCCACGAGGCCCCGCGGCGGCATCTGCGGCGGGTCGTGCGGATAGGGGTCAAGCTGGCGCTCGAACCAGGCAAACATCGCGTTCCCCTTGCAGACCGGACCCCGGACGGGTCGCCCCCGGGGCGGCGAAAGTCAAGCCGACCGGGGGACCGGACGGAACGCGCGGCCCGGCCGCGGGTTGGGTGCCCGGACACGCCCCCTGCGGCAGGGGGTACTCAGGGAAAGGACTTCACGATGGCTGCGATCAAGAACCTCAAGGACCTCTATCTCGACGGCGTCAAGGACCTGTACTCGGCCTGCAAGCAGGCGGTGCCGGTCACCGAAGAGCTGGCGGCGGCGGCGAAGAACGCCGACCTCAAGCAGGCGCTCGAGGCGTCGGCCAAGGGCACCCGCGACGGCATGGCGCAGATGGAGAAGCTGGCCAAGTCGCACGGCGAGGACGCCTCGGGCGAGCATTGCAAGGGGATGGAGGGGCTGGTGACCGAGGCCCGCAAGCACGCGCTCGAGGCCGAGTTCGCCGATGACGAGGTGCAGGACGCAGCGATCATCGCGCAGTACCAGCGCCTCGCCCATTACGCCATCACGGGCTACGGCACGCTGAAGGCGTGGGCCAAGCGGCTCGACCTCGCCGAGGATGCCAAGGTGCTGGATGAGTGCACCGCCTCGACCTACGAGGGTGACGAGGACATGACCAAGATCGCGGTCAAGGGTGGGGTCAACAAGGCCGCGCTGTAAGGGTTTTGTCGGTCAACCGGGGACGGGCGCCTGCGAGGGCGCCCGTTTCTCGTTGCGGCGGACGGACCGTCGCTCAGGCGCAGAGGCGCACGGCGTTCGCCTCATGACGCCGCACCATCTGCCGGGCCTTGTGGCCGGTTGCAAAGGGACGCGCTGCGGCGGGCGGCGCAACACAGTCTCCCGCCCCCCCGGCGAAGGCCGGGAACAGCGCCGCGAACTCCGCCAGTGCCGCGGGTGAGAGCGCCCGCAGCCCCTCGGGGCCGAGATAGAAGGACTCGGTCTCGGCCCCGTTCGAGGTCAGGATCTCGTGGCGGTCGAAGACCAGATGGAAGTAGGTCACCCCGTTCAGGTCCGAGGCGACAGAGATGCCCGGGTGACCGAGCAGTTGATGCGCGGCCACCAGCACCTCGTCCGCGTCGAACATCCGCCGCGCGATGCGCGAACGCACCAGCACCCGATGCTGCGGTGAGAGGACCAGATCCTGAGACGGCATCCCCTGCCCCAGCGCGCCCTTGCCGATGCGGATCGGCTGCAAGGCCGGGGTGCGGCGCAGCTGCCCCGGGCTGACCGCCGCCACCAGCGCCAGCCGCAGCGGGACGAGGCCGTGGTCGCGGGTCTGCACGAGATCGCCGGGCTTGAGCGTCTCAACCGCCCGCGCGCCGCGGTCGGTCAACAGCAGGGTCCCGGCTGCGAAGCACGGGGTCAGCGACGCGGGGAAGAACGGATGGAAGTGGCTCGTGCCGCCCTTGTATTCGGCGGTGAAGGTCGGGACGGTGACCGGCTCGAGGGTGATGAGATAGGCATTCCGGCTCGACTCGATCCCGCGCCCGTCCACGGCAAAGGCAACCGTCGGATCGGGGTTGGTCACGCCGTTGGCAGTGTAGTCCACGTCGAAGGTGCCGAGATAGCCCGCGTTGGTGCTGAGGTTGAAGCTGCTGTTGTACTGGTGGAGCGCGATCCGCAGTTCGTCGCCGTCGACCTGGTTCGGCGCGCCATCCGCCTCGTCGATGATCACGAGATCGTAGCCCGTCGGGTGGGTGGCGTTGAATTCGGCCTGGGTGCCGAACCACACATCCACCCTGGTCGAGGTCTGCGTGGTCCATGTCGTGGTGGTGCCGTTGGGTCGGGTGATGTGGGTGAGGTACCAGGTGACTTCGATGGCCATGTCGCACGCTCCAGCCGCGGTCTGAGACACACTCATCAAATGATGTGCGCCGTGTGACGTAGCGTCAAAAGCTGTTAATGGTCGCCGGAGGCGCAGGAGCATTTTGCAACTTGGCCGGGCAAACCTGACCGGGTGGGTCGCGGCGGCGGCAACCCGAAGTTGCAGTCGGACTGAGGCGCAAGATTGCGCGGGCACGTGTGGCCCGACACGGAGGCCGAATCATGCGCCGAGGGCGATTCGTTTCGCCCACGCAGCGCCAGGTCGCCGCCTGTATCAGTGACGCGCCACAGCGCCGTTCAGAGGTGCCGCGCCTCGGGGGCGGGGTTGAACCAGTCGTCGGCGGCTCCGTTCATCGTCCGCACCGGGGCCGCGACAAGCGCCTTGACCGGCACATCGTCCAGCGCGGCGACCGAGACCATCGCCACCGCCCCGCCCAATTCGGGGATGGTGCCCGTGGTCCAGAGCCTCGTCCCGCAGCGGGCACAGAAGACATGGTGCAGGTCCATCGGCTCGGCCCCGTCCGCCGCGGGGCGCAGCGGCGTTTCGGCCAGCGCCTCGGCGCCGGACAAGACGTGCAGCCCGGCCGGGTCGGGCAGCGGCATCTCCCAATAGCGCATCTTGCGGCAGAACGAGCAGTTGCAGCGGCTCGTCCCCGCCGACAGGTCGCCCTCGGCGGTGAAGCGCACCGCGCCGCAGTAGCAACTGCCCCGATAGGTGGTCACGAGGCGGCCTCGGGCGTGTGGCACACCGCCTCGACATTGTTGCCGTCGGGGTCGAGCACAAAGGCGCCGTAGTAGTTCGGGTGATACTCGGGCCGCAGCCCCGGCGCGCCGTTGTCGGTACCCCCGGCGGCCAGCGCGGCGGCGTGGAAGGCATCCACCGTGGCGCGGTCCCGGGCCGCGAAGGCGACGTGGACGCCGGTGGTCGCCGGCTTCCCCGACGAGATCCAGAAATCGGGCGACTCGGGCGTCCCGAAGCCCAGATGGGCGCCGTGGCCGCCGGTCATCGCGTCGGTGACCTCCATCTGCACGGCCGCCCCCAGGGGCGCGAGCGCAGCCTCATAGAACGCCCGGGACCGGGCGAGGTCGGCGACGGGCAGTCCGAGATGGTCGATCATGCTCTGTCCTTTCGTGAGCGGGTCCGACCCCAGACTAGCCCCGCCCTGCTGCCAGATCGTGACAGCAGGCCGTCAGGCGGCCCCGATCCGCGCCAGCGCGTCGACGTCACCCTGCGCCAGCGCGTCGGTGGCGGCCGCGATCCGCTCGACCGGCCAGTCCCACCAGCGCAGCGCCATCAGCCGGGCTACGTCGGCCGGCGCAAACCGCATCCGCAGCACCCGCGCCGGATTGCCCGCGACCACCGCATAGTTCGGCACAGTGCCACCCACGACGGCGCCCGCGCCGACGATCACCCCACTGCCGATCCGGGCGCCGGGCAGGATCACCGCCCCGTCGCCCAACCACACGTCGTGGCCGATCACCGTGTCCGGCAGGCCAGTGATCTGCTCGATATACGCCCCGACCCGCGCAGGGTCGAAGATGGCGAACGGATAGGTCGAGATCCCCGCCATCGGGTGATTGGCGCTGGCCGTGATGATCCGCACCCGGTCGGCGATCTGGCAGAACCGCCCGATCCGCAGCCGCTCCGGCGCGCCGGGATAGGTATAGGGCGCCAGCCGCGCCGCCCAGTCCGCGGGCGGGTCGAAGCTGCTGGCATAGGTGAAGTCGCCCACCTCGATGTTCGGATGGTCGATGGCGCGGGCAAGTTGGACGAGCCCCCGGTTCTCCCGCCCGTCCGCGAACCGCATCGGGTAGAGCGCGGCGGCGTCAAGGAACCCGGCCGGCCGCACGACGCTCAGCCCTCGGCCAGCTGCCGGGCGATGGCGGCCATCTCGGCGTCGGGCAGGCGCGGCGGGACCGCGTAGCTGCCCGGCCCGTCGGCGAGATAGGCCGCCGAGGTCACGTCATGGACGTCGTGCATCGGCACCACGTGGGCATGGGCGTGCGGGACGTGGACGCCGGTGAAGAACAGCGCCACCCGCTCGACCGCGTAGAGCCGCTTCTGCCGCCGCGCGATCTCTTGCGCCACGGTCAGCACCTTGGCGGCCAGCGGCGCGGGCACGTCCTCGAACCAGACGTGGTGGGCGCGCGGGATCACCAGAGTATGGCCGGGGCGGATCGGATGCAGGTCGAGGAACGCCAGCGTGTCCGCGTCCTCGTGGACGACGTGGGCGGGCAACTCGCCCGCAGCGATGCGGCAGAACAGGCAGTCGGTCATGGCGGTCCTCCTGCGGGGGAGGATGCGGGTCGGGGGAATGGGTGGCAAGGGGCCAGCCCATGCGGGTCGGAGCCAGCCAAGGTGTGTGTCGCCGCACCGTTATCCCACGATCAGCGGCGTCCGAACCTCGCTGTAGTGGGTGCCGGACAGCTTCCGGGCCGCGCGCACGGCCCGATAGACGAACCCCTCAGCCTCCGCGTCGATGAGCCGATGCGGATGGGCGTCGCGCAGCGGTGCGATGGCGAGCGTATACGCGATGGGACCGGCGAGTCGCAGGACGGCCCGCTGCCCCCCGCCGTGCCGCTCGAGGACATAGCTGTCGATGTTGCGCAGCACCGCGTTGACGACGGCTTCGAGGAAAGGATGCCCCGCCGCCGCGATGACATGCCATTGTTGGAGCTCGCCGCCCGGAAGATGGGCCAGTGCGTCATGACGGCCAAACCTTGCCAGCCGGCCTGTCCAGTGCGACAGAAGGTAGCCTGCGTCGTGCGGAACGACCTCGGACAGGGGTCTGCGGCAATCGGACTTCATGTCCAAATACACACCCCCCAACCGGTAGAGGCACAGATAGCGGAAGAAATCCGCCCGCGCGGCGCCATAGGCGGGGCTGATCCGCTCATATTGCCGCAGCATGTCCATGCCGTAGGCGTCGCGGATGAGATCGGTGGCGGTGTCGTCGCGCCACAGCGTGTGGACATGGTCGGGGTTCCGCGCCGCCAGCGACTGCGCCATGGCGCTGAGTTGGGCAGGAACCTCGGGCCCGAGGTACACTTGGTGGATAAGGCGGGGGATCTCCGCCGACGGGGCCCAGCGGGGCGTCGTCAGCGGCCGCGGCCGGGCGAGCAATTCGGCGGCTGCAGCGGGGCGATAGAGCTCCCACGCCCGGGCGCGGCCGCGCGAGACCGACACCGCGCCATGTGGCTCGGCTGTCGCAAACAGACCCTCGGGCGCGCGCAATGCGATGCGGCCTTCCGTGCGCGCCGCCACCTCGAGGTCCAGGTGCACCGGACTGTCGCCGGTCGCGTCGGGGGGCCATGCGACCAGACCGCCCTCGCGAAGCGAAAAGATCGCAGGTGCGGCCTCGTCTGGCGGGGCATGGGTCAGCAGGCCCTGCGGGGTGACCGAGAGTAGCGTGCGCCAGTGGGTCTCGAGTGTGAACAGGGACGGCAGCATGGTCTCGGTCGACTTGTCCGGCGCGATCGCCGCGCAACCCGTCCCTAGCGGCAGCGGGCGGCCCGCTTCAACCGGAAACCCTTCGGCCCCCCAGCGCCCTGCAACGAAAAACCCGCCCCCTTTCGGGAGCGGGCTCTCGTCTGGTTGGCTCGGCGTAGGGTGCGTGCTTGCACGCACCCCGACCCGCGACCCTTACGCGAGGATCTTCGAGACCACGCCGGCGCCGACGGTGCGGCCGCCTTCGCGGATGGCAAAGCGCAGCTTTTCTTCCATCGCGATCGGCGCGATCAGCTCGACCTCGAACTTCAGGTTGTCGCCCGGCATCACCATCTCGGTGCCTTCCGGCAGCTTGACGGTCCCGGTCACGTCCGTGGTCCGGAAGTAGAACTGCGGGCGGTAGTTCGCGAAGAACGGCGTGTGACGGCCGCCTTCTTCCTTGGTCAGGATGTAGGCCTCGGCCTCGAACTTGGTGTGCGGCTTCACCGAGCCGGGCTTGCAGAGCACCTGGCCCCGCTCGACGCCGTCACGGTCCACGCCGCGCAGCAGCGCGCCGATGTTGTCGCCCGCCTCGCCGCGGTCCAGCAGCTTGCGGAACATCTCGACGCCCGTGCAGGTCGTCTTCTTGGTCGGGCGGATGCCGACGATCTCAAGCTCGTCGCCCACGTTCACCGCGCCACGCTCGACCCGGCCGGTCACGACCGTGCCGCGGCCCGAGATCGAGAACACGTCCTCGATCGGCATCAGGAACGGCTGGTCCACGGCGCGCTCGGGCGTCGGGATGTACTCGTCCACCGCCTTGATCAGCGCCCGGATCGAGTTCTCGCCGATCTCGGGATCACGGCCTTCCAGAGCGGCCAGCGCCGAGCCCTTGATGATCGGGATGTCGTCGCCGGGATAGTCGTACGACGACAGCAGCTCGCGCACTTCCATCTCGACCAGCTCGAGCAGCTCTTCGTCGTCCACCTGGTCGACCTTGTTCAGGTACACGACCATGTACGGGATGCCGACCTGACGGCCGAGCAGGATGTGCTCGCGGGTCTGCGGCATCGGGCCGTCGGCGGCGTTCACCACCAGGATCGCGCCGTCCATCTGCGCCGCGCCGGTGATCATGTTCTTCACGTAGTCGGCGTGGCCGGGGCAGTCGACATGCGCATAGTGGCGCGCGTCCGATTCGTATTCCACGTGCGCGGTCGAGATCGTGATCCCGCGGGCCCGCTCTTCCGGCGCGCCGTCGATCTGGTCGTAGGCCTTGAACTCGCCGAAATACTTGGTGATCGCCGCCGTCAGCGTCGTCTTGCCGTGGTCAACGTGGCCGATCGTCCCGATGTTGACGTGCGGTTTCGTCCGTTCGAATTTTGCCTTTGCCATCATGGCCTCCTGGGTCGTCGGGCGGCCGGCTGGGACGCGCCTCGCGGAATGATCGCCGCGATCTATAAGCGCGGGCGGGGAAAATCAAGGCGCGGCGATGGCGATCCGCCCCGCGGAACGCGCGCGTGGCCGCGGGTGAGGGCGCTTGCGGCCACACCCGCCAGGGTAGCGCAACCGACTGGCACGGTTGCGCTTTCCCGCCGAGCGACCGGCACCCGCCGGAACTGCCGGCGGCAGGGGCGCGTTCTTGCCCTCGAAACAGGCAGGCACGGTGCCCGCCCCAAGGTTTCTTCGGAGGAATCGATGTCTCTCATGAAATCCCTCGCCCGCGTGGCCGCCGGCGTGATGCTGGCCAAGGGTGTCGGCAGCATGGTCCGGCAGAGCCAGGCCCGCGCCGGCCAGTCCGGCCCGCAGACCCGTGGCCGCCAGACCGGCGGCGGCATCCTGGGCGACCTGCTCAACACCGGGCTCGGCGGCGCGCTGGGTGACGGGATGGGCGGCGGCATGGGCGGCAGCGCCCAGCGCGGCACCACCGCCTCGGGCGGCGGGCTCGGCGACATCCTCGGGCAGGTGCTCGGGGGCGGTCAGCCGGGCACGACGGGCGGGCGCGGCCGGCCCTACGGCGGGCCGAACTCGCCGGGCGCGCAGGGCGGTCTCGGCGGACTTCTCGACCAGCTGACTCGCCAGACCGGCGCCTCGACCCGGGGCACGGCGACCCGCACCGGGACCACCGGCGGCGGCGGCGGGCTGGGCGACATTCTCGGCGGACTCGTCGGCGGGGCTGGCGCGGGTGCCGCGGCGGGCTCGCTCGGCGGGCTTCTGGGCGGGCTCCTCAACGGTCCGGCCCAGCGCGGCGCGCAGCAGCAGAACGACGCGAGCTTCGGCGAGCTGTTCAACGACGCCCTCGCCCGGCAGGACGAACCCGAGGTCACCCCGACGGCGGAACAGAACGCCATCGCCGGGCTGATGCTGCGGGCGATGATCCAGGCCGCCAAGGCCGACGGCAAGATCGACGAGGCCGAGCGTGAGCGGCTGCTGGGGCAGATGGGCGACCTCGACGACGAGGACCGGGCCTTCATCCGCGAGCAGATGGCGGCGCCGGTCGACGCGCAGGCGCTGGCGCGCGAGGTGCCCAAGGGGCTCGAGCCGCAGGTCTACATGATGTCGCTGATGGCGATCGATTTCGACAACCGGACAGAGGCCGAATACCTCAACAGCCTCGCGCAGGCGATGGGGATCGACCGGCAGGTGATCAACCAGATCCACCAGCACGTCGGCGTCCAGGACCTGTATTCCTGAGCCGGGCGGCCGGCAGGCAGAGTTGCCTGACGGGGCCGTGAACGCGGGGCGGGATTGCGGGGTTGATCGCCCCGCGCCCGCCCCGCTACGCTTCAGCAACCACCGACCACCCAACAGCAAGGACCAGCCATGCGCCTGATGTTCGTCGCCGCGGCGTTCACCGCCGCCCTGCCCGTCGCCGCCGCCTTCGCCGACGACACCCCCGAAGAGGTCGCGCTCGAGGCGCGCAAGGGCTTCTACCAGATGCTCGGCTACAACATGAACCGCCTGGCGGGCATGGCCAAGGGCGACATCCCTTATGACGAGGCCGCCGCCGTCGCCGCCGCGACCAACATCAACGCGCTGAGCCGCTACGACGTCACCGAGCACTTCATCCCCGGCACCTCGACCGCTGAACTGGGCACCGAGACCGAGGCGAAGCCCGAGGCGATCACCGACAAGGCCGGGCTGTCGGCCAAGTACGCCGACCTGCAGAAGGCCGCGGACGGCATCCCCGAGGCGGTGAAGGGCGGCCAGGCCAACGTGGGCCCGGTGGTCCAGGCGCTCGGCGCGGCCTGCAAGGGCTGCCACGACAGCTACCGCGCCAAGTAAGGCGCGCGTGATGCCCGCCGCCCCCCCGCCGCCCGGCCGCGACGCGCCCGGCGCCCTGCTGCCCGTGCGGACCCGGATCTGGGACCCGCTCTTGCGCAGCTTTCACTGGCTGCTGGCGGCGGCGGTCATCACCACCTGGCTGCTTGCCAAGGTCGGCCCGGCCAAGATGACGCTGCATTTCTGGCTGGGCTACTTCATCCTCGGGCTGCTGGCGTTCCGGCTGGTCTGGGGCTTCGTCGGCCCGCCCGAGGCGCGGTTCGCGCACTTCCTGCGCGGGCCCGGCGCCGTCACCCGCTACGCCCGGCACATGTTCTCGCGTGAGCCGAGCTACTGGCCCGGCCACAACCCGCTGGCCGCGCTGTCGGTGATCGCCATGCTGGGCCTTCTGGCCGCGCAGGCGACGAGCGGGCTCTTCATCGACGCCGACGACTACATCAACGTCGGCCCGCTGGCGAGTTCGGTGAGTTCCGCCACCCGCAAGGCGATGCTGAGCTGGCACCACCTCGGCGGGACGCTGATCCTGCTGCTCGTGCTGCTGCACGTGGGGATCATCCTCTTCTACCGCTTCTGGAAGGGCGAGGACCTCATCCGGCCGATGCTGAATGGGTGGAAAGAGGTGCGCCGCCGCGACTGAGCGCCCCCCCCCTCTCACTGCTGTCAGCCGAAGCGGTTGTCGCGCGGGAAGCCGCGCGGCGCCATCCGCCCGGCGGTGGCACGCTTGCCCAGCCACTCGGTCAGGTCCGGCTCGCTGCGCGTCCGCCCCGCCGGGTCGAGCCACGACAGCCCCACCGACAGCGTCACGCATTTCGCGTCGGCGAGCCCGCCGTCCTTGAACTTCTGCAGCCGCACGCCCTTGCCGCGCGCCATCTCGGGCAGCTCGGAGAGCGGGAAGACCAGCAGCTTGCGGTTGTCGCCGACGGTGGCGAGGTGGTCGCCCTCGACCCGCCGCACCAGCAGCGCCTCGCCGTTCAGCACCTGCTTGCCGGCCCGCGTCTGGGCCAGGATGTCGGACGCGCCGACGATGAACCCGTCCCCGGCCTTCGAGGCCACCACGAACTGCTGGTCCTCGCGCCACGGGAACAGGTCCAGCACCGCCGCGTCGTTCGGCAGGTCGATCATCAGCCTGAGCGGTTCACCCAGGCCCCGCCCGCCGGGCAGGGTGTTGGCGGGCACGGTGTAGAACCGGCCGTTGGCGCCAAAGACCATCAGCTTGTCGGTCGTTTCGGCGTGGAGCGCGAGGAACGGGCCGTCGCCGTCGCGGAACTTCACCTCGGCGTCGAGCGGCTGGTGCCCCTTCACGGCCCGGATCCAGCCCATGCGGGACAGGATCACGGTGACCGGCTCGCGCTCGATCATCGCGTCCATGTCGAGCGGCTGGACCTCTTCGCTGGCGGTGATCTCGGTCCGCCGGACGCCGGCGGGGGTGGACTTGCCGAAGAGCCCGCGCACCTCGCGCAGCTGCTCGGCGATGCGCGCCCACTGGCGGCCCTCGTCTGCGGTCAGCGCCAGCAGGCCCGCGCGTTCCTCGGCCAGCCGGTCACGCTCGGCCCGCAGCTCGATCTCTTCCAGCCGGCGCAGCGCGCGCAGGCGCATGTTCAGGATCGCCTCGACCTGCGCCTCGGTCAGCGCGAACTCGGCCATCATCACGGCCTTGGGGTCGTCCTCGTAGCGGATGATCTCGATCACCCGGTCGAGGTTCAGATAGGCCACGATATAGCCGTCCAGCACCTCGAGCCGCTGGGCGATCTTCTCCAGCCGGAACGCGGTGCGGCGCAGCAGCACCTCGCGCCGGTGGTCGAGGAAGGCGCGCAGCACCTCGGTCAGCGAGCAGACGCGGGGCACCCGCCCGTCGATCAGCACGTTCATGTTGAGCCCAAACCGCACCTCGAGGTCCGAGACGCGGAACAGCGCCGCCATGAGCTGCGCCGGGTCCACCGAGCGCGCCCGGGGTTCGAGGACGATGCGGATGTCTTCGGCCGATTCGTCGCGGATGTCGGCGAGGATCGGGATCTTCTTGGTCGTGACCAGCTCGGCCAGCCGCTCGATCAGCTTCGACTTCTGCACCTGATAGGGGATCTCGGTCACGATGATCTGCCAGGTGCCGCGGCCCAGGTCCTCGACCTGCCAGCGGGCGCGCAGGCGCAGGCTGCCGCGGCCGGTGCGATAGGCTTCGGCCAGCGTCGCCGCGTCCTCGACCAGCACCCCGCCGGTGGGGAAGTCGGGGCCGGGCATGATCGCCATCAGCGTCTCGTGCCGTGCCTCGGGCGACTTGATGAGATGCAGGCAGGCGTCGACGACTTCGTGCAGGTTGTGGGGCGGGATGTTGGTCGCCATCCCCACCGCGATGCCCGAGGCGCCGTTGCAGAGCAGGTTCGGGAACGCCGCCGGCAGCACCACCGGCTCGGTCAGCGTGCCGTCGTAGTTGGGGCGGAAATCGACCGCGTCCTCGGCCAGCCCCTCCATCAGCGTCTCGGCGGCGAGCGTCAGCCGCGCCTCGGTATAGCGGCTCGCGGCCGGCGCATCGCCGTCGATCGAGCCGAAGTTCCCCTGCCCGTCCACCAGCGGGTAGCGCATGGCGAAGGGCTGGGCGAGGCGCGCCATCGCGTCATAGATCGCGCTGTCGCCGTGCGGGTGATAGTTCCCCATCACGTCGCCCGAGATCTTCGCCGACTTGCGGAACGCCCCGGTGGGCGAGAGCCTGAGTTCGCGCATCGCATAGAGGATGCGGCGGTGGACCGGCTTCAGCCCGTCGCGGGCATCGGGCAGGGCCCGGTGCATGATCGTGGACAGCGCATAGGTCAGGTAGCGCTCGCCGATCGCGCGGCTCAACGGCTCGGACACCTCGGCCGCCGCACGCGCGGCGGCCTCGGGCCGCGCGGGGGCGGGGCCGCGGCGGCGGGGGCCGCGCGGGGCCCCTCGGCCCTCGGGCGCGGCGCGGTCGGGGTCGAGGTCGGGGCGGTCGGGATCGTCGGGGTCGGTCGTCATCCGGCCTGACTACTGGCCCCGCCCCGCCCGGTCCAGCCCCGCCCGGCCGGGCTTGGCCGCGCACCGCCGGCGGCCCGCCGCACCCCGCCGGACCACCATCTGGCAAAAACATCACATCACACGGCTGCAATATGACGTGACGACGAAATGGGGAACGACTCGCGCCGCGCAGGGGTTGGGGCCGCATCATCGACGCCCTGCACCTGACTGTTACCCCAATGTTACGCGTGATTTCTGCCTCTCTCGTCGCCGGTTTCGCCCTTCTGGGGGTGATGGGAACCGATGCGACCCCCGCCTACCGACAGGCCGGCATCATGCTGCTGCCGCAGGCGGCCGAGAGGGGGCTGACGCCGGGCGGCCGTTACGCGCTCAAGATCGACGCCGCGCTGATCGCCGACCCGCTGCCCGATTCGCACCCGCTGTCCGAACTGCCCGCCGGTACGCAGGTGATCCTGCTGGCCGCGGCCGCGCCCGACTTCGCGCTGGTGCGCGACTCGGACGGGCGCACCGGCTACGTCGCCCGCACCGCGCTCGCCGCGCGCCAGCCCTGAGCGCGGGTGCCCACGGTCCTCATCACCGGCTGCTCGTCGGGCATCGGCCTTGACGCCGCCCGCCACCTGCACGCGCACGGCTGGACCGTCCTCGCCACCTGCCGCACCGAGGCCGACCTCGCCGCCCGCCGGGCCGAGGGCCTGACCGCCCTGCCCCTCGACCTCGCCGACGAGGCCAGCGTCGCCGCCTGCGCGGCCGAGGCCATCGCCCGCGGCCCGGTCGACGCGCTCGTCAACAACGCCGCCTTCGCCCTGCCCGGCGCGGTCGAGGACCTGCCCCGCGGCGGGCTGCACGCGATCTTCGAAACCAATCTCTTCGGCACCCACGACCTCACCCGCCGCCTGATCCCGCATTTCCGCGACCGGGGCGCGGGCCGGATCGTCAACGTCAGCTCGGTGCTCGGCCTCGTCGGCATCCCGTGGCGCGGCGCCTATGTGGCCAGCAAGTTCGCGCTCGAGGGACTGACCGACGTGCTGCGCCTCGAGATGCAGGGGACGGGGATCGAGGTCGCACTGGTCGAGCCGGGGCCCATCACCAGCCGCATCCGCGCGAACTCCATCCCCCACTTCGAGCGCTGGATCGACTGGCAGGCAAGCCCGCGCTTGGCGCAGTACCAGTCCAGTCTCCTAAAGCGCCTCTATGAACCCTCGGGGCCGGACCGTTTCGAGCTGCCGCCCGCGGCCACCAGCCGCGCCATCGCCCGCGCGCTCGAGGACCGCCGCCCCCGCGCCCGCTACGGCGTCACCCGCCCGACCACGCTGGCCGCCTATGGCCGCCGGCTGCTGCCCACCGCAGCGCTGGACTGGTTCGCCCGGCGCAGCTAAGCTCGTCCATCTCGCGTGCGGCGGAGCCGGTGATGCAAGACAAACCCCTGTTCCTGATCGTCGCGGTCTCGGCGCTGGTCGTCACGGCGATCCTCGCCACCGGCATCGGCGGCTTTGCCCGCGGCGGCGAGTTCAACCGCCGCAACGGCAACCGGCTGATGCGCTGGCGGATCATCGCCCAGGCCATCGCCGTCATCATCATCATGGCCGTTGTGGCGATAAGGGGACACTGATGGTCGTTCTGAACAGGATCTACACCCGCACCGGCGATGCGGGCGACACCGCGCTGTCGGACGGCACCCGCGTGCCGAAGCACGACCCGCGGGTCGAGGCCTACGGCACCGTGGACGAGCTGAACGCCACCCTCGGCCTCGCCCGGCTTCACGCCGAGGGGCCGATGGCGGCGCAGATCGGGGTGATCCAGAACGAGCTCTTCGACCTCGGCGCCGACCTCTCGCGCCCGCGGATGGAGGCGGATGGCGAGGCCCCCTATGAGGTCCTGCGGATGATCCAGACCCAGGTGGACCGGCTCGAGGCCGAGATCGACGCGATGAACGCCGCACTCTCGCCGCTGCGCAGCTTCATCCTGCCCGGCGGCACGCCGCTCGCCACGCATCTGCACCTGAGCCGCACCGTGGCCCGGCGGGCCGAGCGGCGGGCGGTGGAGCTCGCCGCCGGGGGGGACGCCAACCCGGTCGCGGTGCGCTACCTCAACCGGCTGTCGGACTGGCTCTTCGTCGCGGGCCGGGTGGCCAACGCGAACGGGGCCGACGACGTGCTCTGGGTGCCGGGCGCCTCGCGCTAGCGCTAGCAGCCGCCGAGGCGCCCCGAGGGGCGCGCCAAGACGCGGCGTTCCGCGCCGGAATGTCGCATTTTCCCCTGTCCCTGCCGGGCGGGGGCCGTTATCCCGTCCTGCGAACGGACGTAACTGTGTGGGAGTGAGCCGATGAAGGTTCTCGTGCCGGTCAAGCGCGTGATCGACTATAACGTCAAGCCGCGTGTGAAGGCAGACGGGTCCGGGGTGGACCTGTCGAACGTCAAGATGTCGATGAACCCCTTTGACGAGATCGCCGTCGAAGAGGCGATCCGGCTGAAGGAAAAGGGCGCCGCGACCGAGATCGTGGTGGTCTCGATCGGGGTCAAGCAGGCCGCCGAGACGATCCGCACCGCGCTGGCGATGGGGGCCGACCGCGGCATCCTGATCGTCGCCGCCGACGACGTGCACCAGGACATCGAGCCGCTGGCCGTCGCCAAGCTGCTCAAGGCCGTCGTGGACGAGGAAAAGCCCGAGCTGGTCATCGCCGGCAAGCAGGCCATCGACAACGACATGAACGCGACCGGCCAGATGCTCGCCGCGCTGCTCGGCTGGGGCCAGGCGACCTTCGCCAACTCGGTCGAGATCGACGGCGGCGCCGCCAAGGTCTCGCGTGAGGTCGATGGCGGCCTGCAGACGATCAGCGTCAAGCTGCCGGCGGTCGTCACCGCCGACCTGCGCCTGAACGAGCCGCGCTACGCGTCGCTGCCCAACATCATGAAGGCGAAGAAGAAAGAGCTGACCGAAAAGACCGCCGCCGACTACGGCGTCGACACGACCCCGCGCCTGAGCGTGGTCAAGACCTCGGAGCCCGAGGGCCGCAAGGCCGGGATCAAGGTCGGCTCGGTCGATGAGCTGGTGGCGAAACTGAAAGAAGCGGGGGTGGTGTGATGGCCGTTCTTCTGGTTGCCGAACTCAACAACGGGCGTGAACTCGCGGTGGACGCCACCGCCAAGGCCCTGACCGCCGGCAAGAAGCTGGGCGACGTGACGGTGCTGGTCGCCGGCCACGACTGCCACGGCGCCGCCGACGAGGCCGCCAAGCTTGACGGCGTGTCCAAGGTCATCTGCGTCAGCTCGCCCGCCTTTGCGCATGGGCTGGCCGAGCCGGTGTCGGACCTGATCGTGAAGATGGCGGGCGATTTTAGCCACATCGTCATGCCCTCGACCGCGAGCGCCAAGAACATCGCCCCGCGGGTCGCGGCGCTGCTGGACGTGATGGTGATCTCGGACGTGATGGAGGTCGTGGACGGCGACACCTTCGCCCGCCCGATCTATGCCGGCAACGCCATCCAGACCGTGAAGTCCTCGGACAAGGTCAAGGTGCTGACCGTCCGCACCGCGTCGTTCGACGCGGCCGGCCAGGGCGGCTCGGCGACGGTCGACCACAACGAGGAAGCGGGCGAAAGCGCGCTGTCGTCGTGGGTCGAGGACAAGGTGGCGGCCTCGGACCGCCCGGAACTGACCTCGGCCAAGCGGATCGTCTCGGGCGGCCGCGCGGTCGGCTCGAAGGACGGGTTCCAGATCGTCGAAAAGCTGGCCGACAAGCTGGGCGCCGCCGTCGGCGCGTCCCGCGCGGCGGTCGATTCGGGCTATGCCCCGAACGACTGGCAGGTGGGCCAGACCGGCAAGGTCGTGGCGCCTGACCTCTACATCGCGGCCGGCATTTCGGGGGCGATCCAGCACCTCGCCGGGATGAAGGATTCCAAGGTGATCGTGGCGATCAACAAGGACGAAGAGGCGCCGATCTTCCAGGTCGCCGACTACGGCCTCGTAGGCGACATCTTCACCATCCTGCCCGAGCTGACCGAAAAGCTCTGAGGCGCCGACCCGCGCCAGTGACAGACCGCCCGGACGCCCCCGCGCCCGGGCGGTTTTGTCATTGAGGCCCGCCGCGCTTTCCGCCTATCGTCCGGCAGGATAAGGGGGAAGGGTCGCGGGACATGGCAATCCAATCGGTCGGAATCGTCGGCGCCGGGCAGATGGGCAACGGGATCGCGCATGTGTTTGCGCTGGCCGGGTATGACGTGCTCTTGAACGACGTCAGCGCCGAGGCGCTGGACAAGGCGATGGCGACCATCGACCGCAACCTCGAGCGGCAGGTCAGCCGCGGCAAGGTCTCGGCCGAGGACAAGGCCGCCACCATGGCCCGCATCCGCACCACCTCGAACGTCGAGGACATCGCCGGCACCGACCTCGTGATCGAGGCCGCGACCGAGCGCGAGGACATCAAGAACAAGATCTTCGAGGCGATCGTCCCGCATCTGGGGCCGGACACCATCCTGACCTCGAACACCTCGTCGATCTCGATCACGCGGTTGGCAAGCCGCACCGACCGGCCCGAGAAGTTCATGGGCTTCCACTTCATGAACCCCGTGCCGGTGATGCAGCTGGTCGAGCTGATCCGCGGCATCGCCACCGACGAGGCGACCTACAAGACCTTGGTCGAGGTGGTTGAGAAGCTGGGCAAGACCAGCGCCAGCGCCGAGGATTTCCCGGCCTTCATCGTCAACCGCATCCTAATGCCGATGATCAACGAGGCGGTCTATACGCTCTACGAGGGGGTCGGATCGGTCAAATCCATCGACGAGTCGATGAAGCTTGGCGCCAATCACCCGATGGGGCCGCTGGAGCTTGCGGATTTCATCGGGCTCGACACCTGCCTTGCCATCATGAACGTGCTGCACGACGGGCTGGCCGACACCAAGTATCGCCCCTGCCCGCTTCTGACGAAATACGTCGAGGCCGGGTGGCTGGGCCGCAAGTCGGGCCGCGGCTTCTACGACTACCGCGGCGAAACCCCGGTGCCGACGCGCTGAGTTGCGCTGCCGGACCGGGGGCTGTCTGCCCCCGGGCCGCTGCCGCGGCCTTCCTCACTGAAAACAGTCCACCGGACTGTTTTCCGGGCGTTCGGAAGCCGAGGATACTTGCATCCAGCCCGAGGAAGGGGGGCGCTAACCCTTGCTGCCGATCCGCGGTTCGGTGCCGGCGAGGATGCGGGTGATGTTAGCGCGGTGGCGGATGATGATCAGCACCGCCATGAAGGCGGTGGCTGCCGCCAGCCCGCGCAGCCCGAAGATCAGCGCAAAGACCGGCGCCCCGGCCGCGGCGACCAGCGCCGAGAGGGACGAGATGCGCGTGATCGCCGCCGTGGCGAGCCACAGGCCGCAGGCGATCAGCCCCACCGGCAGGAATAGCGCCAGCGTGGTGCCGAGGAAGGTGGCCACCCCCTTGCCGCCCCGGAACCCCAGCCAGGCCGGGAACAGGTGGCCGAGGAACGCCGCCGATCCCGCGACCAGCGCGGCCCACTCGCCCGCCAGCTCGCGCGCCACCAGCACCGCGATGGCGCCCTTGCCGCTGTCGAGCAGCAGCGTCGCCAGCGCCGCGCCCTTGTGGCCGGTCCTGAGCACGTTGGTGGCGCCGATGTTGCCCGAGCCGATGGCGCGCAGGTCGCCCAGGCCCAGCGCCCGGGTGATGACCAGCCCGAACGGCACCGACCCGAGCAGATAGCCGCCCAGCGCGGCCAGCAGCAGCGTGACCGCGGCGGCCGCGGGCAGGCTGGCGATCAGCACCTCATTCATCGCGGCCCCCGGCCTCGTTGGCGTCGAACACGCGGCGTCCGCCGACCCAGGTGCCGATCACTCGCCCCTCCATCCGGGCGCCGTCGAAGGGGGTGTTCTTCGACTTCGAGCGCAGCGCGAAGCGGTCGAGCACGAAGGGCGCCTCGGGGTCGAACAGCACCAGATCCGCCGGCGCGCCGACCGACAGCCGCCCGCCCGGCAGACCCAGCCGGTCGGCGGCGTTGAGGCTGAGCGCCCGCCAGAGCTGCGGCAGCGTCACCCCGCCCTGATGGTAAAGCCGCATCGCTGCCGGCAGCAGCGTCTCGAGCCCCACGGCGCCCGGCGCGGCGACCTCGAACGGCAGGCGCTTGGCCTCTTCGTCCTGCGGGGTGTGGAAGCTGCCGATCACCTCGATCCGCCCCTCGGCCACCGCCTCGACCAGCGCCATCCGGTCGTCCTCGGACCTGAGCGGCGGGGTGAGGCGGAAGAAGGTGCGATAGTCGCCGACGTCGAACTCGTTCAGCGTCAGGTGGTGGATCGAGGTCCCCGCGGTCACGTCCAGCCCCGCCGCCCGCGCCCGGTCCAGAACCGGCAGCGCCGCGGCGGTGGTGATCTGGTCGGCGTGCCAGCGCACCCCTGTCGCCTCGACCAGCGCGAGGTCGCGCTCGAGCCCCATGCGCTCGGCCAGCGGGCTGACCGCCGGGATGCCGTAGAGCGAGGCGAACTTGCCGCTCGTCGCCGCCGCCCCGCGCGAGAGGCCCGCATCCTGCGGATGGCCGACGATCAGCGCCCCCAGCCCCTTGGCGTAGCTCATGCAGCGCGACAGCAGCTTGGTGTTCTCGACCACCCGCACCCCGTCGGTGAAGGCCAGCGCGCCGGCATCGAGCAGGAACCCCATCTCGACCATCTCGCGCCCCTCGCGGGCCCGGGTCAGCGCCGCCTGGTGGCGGATGCGCACCGGCTGGTCGGCGGCGCGGCGGGTCACGAACTCCAGCGCCTCGGGCGCGTCGATGGGCGGCAGCGTGTCGGGCCGGGCGATGATCGTCGTCACGCCCCCCGCCGCCGCAGCCAGCGCCGCCGAGCGCATCGATTCGCGGTGCCGCTCGCCCGGCTCACCGATCTTGACGCCCCAGTCGACGATGCCGGGGGCCAGGCACTTGCCGCCGCCGTCGATCACCGTCGCCCCCTCGGGGGCATCGCCGTCGAGCGCAACGATGCGCCCATCCTCCACGGTGAGGCTGCCCGGCTCGGCCGACAGGGCCTGCGGGTCGATCAGCCGGGCGTTCTGGAAATGCAGGATCATGCGGACACCTCGCGGCCTTCGCGGATAGCGCGGGCGCGTTGCAGGGCGGCGGCAAACAGCCGGTGCTGTTCATCGCGCGGGATATGCCTGATCAGGGGTCGGCCGCGCCGGTCGGGTCGGTTGATCCGCAGCTGACCATACTGGATGACAGGCTCACCCGGTTCGAGCGGGACCTCGGCCGCACGGGTGCGCGCGAGGAACAGAAGCCGCCGCTGGGTCAGCGCATAGGCGACTGCGGGACCAGCCTCTCCGCCAAGCATCGCGTCCACCCCATCGGCGCTGCGATGCTGGCCGCCGAGACGCAGCGCGAGCGGAACGCCGACCACCGCGACAAACACCAACGCCGCCCACGATGCGCGCGCAAGCCGTGGGGGAAGATCAGGCTCGTTGAGCAGGGCCCAGGCTGCGGTGCCCCCGAGCGCCACAAGCAGCAGACTGGTCGCGGCTGGCCAGACCCAGGCCGGATACCCGTCCCCCGCCATCGCAGGGCGCCAGAACCACATCAGTCGCTCACCCGGCCCGAGCAGCGCGGCGGCCGCTCTGGCATCGGGCAGGTCGTCGGGCGGGGCGTCAGACATAGACCCCCTCCCCCGCCGCCCTCGCCCCACGTGCGGCGCGCAGGTTCCGTGCCAGCAGGTCCATCGCGGCCATGCGGACGGCGACGCCCATCTCGACCTGATCCTGAATGACCGAGCGGTTGATGTCGTCGGCGAGCGTGCCGTCGATCTCGACCCCCCGGTTCATCGGCCCGGGGTGCATCACGATCGCATCCGGCGCGGCCAGCGCCAGCTTCTCGGCGTCCAGCCCCCAGCGGTGGTAATACTCGCGCTCGGAGGGGATGAAGCCGCCGTCCATCCGCTCCTTCTGCAGCCGCAGCATCATCACCACGTCAGCGCCCTTGAGGCCCTCGGCCATGTCCTCGGTGATCTCGCAGCCCCAGTCGGCGGCGCCCGAAGGCATCAGCGTGGCGGGGCCGACCAGCCGCACCCGGTTCTCCATCTTGCCGAGCAGGATGAGGTTCGAGCGGGCGACCCGCGAATGGGCGATGTCGCCGCAGATCGCCACCGTCAGCCGGTGTAGCCGCCCCTTGGCGCGGCGGATCGTCAGCGCGTCGAGCAGCGCCTGCGTCGGGTGCTCGTGCCGCCCGTCGCCGGCGTTGATGACGGCGCAATTCACCTTCTCCGCCAGCAGGTTGACGGCGCCCGAATGGGGGTGGCGCACGACCAGCAGGTCGGGCTGCATGGCGTTCAGCGTCAGCGCCGTGTCGATCAGCGTCTCGCCCTTCTTCACGCTCGACTGCGCCACGGCCATGTTCATCACGTCCGCGCCCAGACGCTTGCCCGCCAGCTCGAAGCTCGACTGCGTCCGCGTCGAGTTCTCGAAGAACAGGTTGATCTGGGTCAGGCCTTCGAGCGCGTCGCCGTGCTTCACCGTGCGGCGGTTCAGCGCCACGTAGCTTTCGGCAAGGTCGAGAAGGGTGGTGATCTCGGCCGGGGCCAGCGGCTCGACGCCAAGCAGGTGGCGGGCGCGGAACGTCATGGCGGGCCTCCGGATGGGCGGGTGCGGCCTCTATCGCAAACCGGGGCCGAGGGGGCAAGCGCGCCCGCACCGCGTCGCGGGGGAGTGCGGCGCGCCGGGGCCGCCGCCGTCCGGCGGCACCCGCGTCAGGCGTGCCCGGCGGCCGCCGACAGCATCAGCGGGTCCACGCCCAGCGAGCGCAGCGCATCCTGCCACTTGCGGGCGTTGTCGGGGCCGAACACCAGCTCGTCCCCCGCCTCGGCGGTCAGCCAGCCATTGGCCAACATCTCACGCTCGAGCTGGCCCGCGTCCCACCCCGCATAGCCGAGCGACAGCACCGCGCGGTCGGGCCCGCGCCCTTGGGCGATGTCCTCGAGGATGTTGCGGGTCGTGGTCATGGCGAGGCCCGCCTCGCCGATCCGCATCATGCCCTCGTCGTCGTCCTCGGCCGCCGCGCCCTCGGGCAGGCGGTGCAGCACGAAGCCGCGCCCCGGCTCGACCGGGCCGCCGAAATGCACCGGCACGGCGGGCGGGGTGCGGTCGGGCGCGATCCCGAGCTGGTCGAGAAGCTCGGCGAACGCCACCCCGGGCAGCGGCTTGTTCAGCACGATCCCCATCGCACCCTCGTCGCCGTGGGCGCAGATCAGCACCACCGACTGGGCAAAGCGCGGATCGGCCATGCCGGGCATGGCGATCAGCACCTTGCCGGTGAGGTTGTCCGGGGCGGTGGCGAAGGCGTCGTTCATGGGCGGTGTCCTTTCCGCCCCTACATCGGCATCCGCCCCGCCGATGACAAGGTTGCCGCGGCGCGGACACGGCGCGGACACGGCGCGGACACGGCGCGGACACGGCGCGCGCCGTGGCGGGGTTGTGACTTCCCCCCGGCCGGCGGGGCGACTAACTCAAGGGGCATGACACCTGCGCTTCGCCCGCTCGCCTTTGCCCTCGCGGTCCTCGCCGCGCCCATGCCGCTGGCGGCCGGCGATCTGCCGCCCGGACTCGTCGCGGCCGAGTTGCTGCCCGCGGCGCCCTCGGCCGACGGCAAGGTGATGACCGCGCTGCGCCTCGAGCTGGCGCCGGGGTGGAAGACCTACTGGCGCAGCCCCGGCGAATCCGGCGTGGCACCGCAGTTCGACTGGTCGGGCGCCCCCGGCATCGCTGCCGCGCGCGAGATCTGGCCCGAGCCCGAGGTGATCGACTCGGACGGCACCCGCACGCTCGGCTATCACGACGCGCTGGTGCTGCCGATCGAGCTGACGCTGGCCACCCCGGGCGCACCGCTGTCGGGCCAGTTGGCCGTCGATCTGGGGCTCTGCCTCAACATCTGCGTCCCGGCGCATCTGGTGCTGCCCGCCCCCGCGCAGGCCGCCTTGCCCGATCCGCGCATCACCGCCGCGCTGGCCGCGGCCCCGCGCGCGGGCACCGCCCCCGTGACCTGCACCGTGGGTGAGATCGCCGACGGGCTGCGGGTCGCGGCAAGCGTGGACGAGACCGCCCCCGAGGCCGCGGCGATGGAGCTGGCGCTGCCCGGCATGTGGTCGTCGGAGGCCGAGATCGCCGTCGAGGGCGCCCGCGTGACCACCACGGCCGAGTTCGTCGGCCCCACCGGCAAGCCCTTCGCGCTCGACCCCGCGGCGCTGCGGCTGACGCTGATCGGTGCGGACGGGGCGGTCGAATATCAGGGCTGCACGCTCTCCTGACCCCGGGCCAGCAGCCGCGCCTTGAGCGACAGCAGGTCGGCCCAGGCCTCGCGCTTGGCGACCGGGGTGCGGAGCAGATAGGCCGGGTGGGTCATCGGCAGCGCCGGGCGGCCGAAGGCTTCGGTCCATTGCCCGCGCAGCCGCAGGATACCCTGCCGCCCCAGCGCCGCCTGACAGGGCGTGTTGCCCATCAGCACGATGAACTCGGGCGCCGCCAGCGCGACGTGGCGGGCGACGAAGGGCAGCATCGCGGCGATTTCCTCCGCCTCGGGGCGGCGGTTGCCGGGCGGCCGCCACGGCAGGATGTTGGTGATGTAAAGCGCCGCGGCGGCATCCTCGGCCGAGCGCGAGAGACCGATGGCGGCGAACATCTGGTCGAGCAGCTGCCCGGCGCGGCCGACGAAGGGCCGCCCCTCGCGGTCCTCGTCCTCGCCCGGCGCCTCACCGATGACCATCACCCGCGCGGCCGGGTTGCCGTCGGCAAAGACGAAGTTCCGCGCCCCGCGGCGGATCTCGAGCCCCTCGAACCCCGCCTGCGCCTCGGCCAGCGCCGCGAGCGTCCCGGCGCGCGCCGCCAGCGCCTCGGCCTGCCCGGCCAGCCCGCCGGCCGCGGGCGGCAGCGTGGGTGCCGCGACCGGCGCCGGATCGGCAGCGGCCGCTGACGGCCGGATCGATTCGGCGAACCGGTCGAGCGGCGCATCGAGGATCGCCTCGTCCACGCCCATCTCGCGCTGCCACTCGAGCAGCGCCAGCGCGGTCGCGGCGTCGAGCGCGACATCCCTCCAGGTCGGATCGGCGGTCATGCGCGCGAGGCTAGGCGGGGCGAGGGGACCGTGCAAGCCGCGGGTTGCGCGGCCGCGCCGTGGGGATTCGGGCCAGAACGACGCCCTCAGCCCTCGCGCGGGGCGGCGGCGCGGGCGAGGCGGTCGTTGATGGCAAGGCCGAGCCCGTGGCGCGGAATCGGCGCGACCGCGATGGGGCGGCCGAGCCGGTCGGCCGCGCGCAGCAGATCGAACAGCCGCGCCGCCGCCTCGGTCAGGTCGCCCGCGGGCGAAAGGTTCAGCGCGGCGGGGCCGGGGCCGAAGCCGATCAGCGTCTCGTCCGCGGCCGCCTCGGTGGCGTCCAGCCGCAGCCGGGCGGCGGGGGCGTAGTGGCTGGCAAGCTGGCCGGGCGAATCGGGGGACGCGGTCGCCCCGGCGTGGTCCAGAGGGGCGCCCAGCGCCGCCTCGATCGCCTCGGCCGGGATGCCGCCGGGGCGCAAGAGCGTGGCCCGCCCGTCGCGCCAGCCGACGATGGTGGACTCGACCCCGACCGGGCAGGCCCCGCCGTCCAGCACCGCCGCGATGCGCCCGTCGAGCCCGCCGCCCGCGTCGAGCACATGGGCAGCCGTGGTCGGGCTGACCCGCCCCGAGGCGTTGGCCGAGGGCATCGCCAGCGCCAGCCCTGACTGCCGCAGCACCGTCTGCGCGACGGGATGGGCGGGCACCCGCAGCCCGACGGTGCCCAGCCCTGCGGTCACGATCCCGGCGATCCCCGCCTCGGGGCGCAGCGGCACTACCAGCGTGAGCGCGCCGGGCCAGAAGGCGGCGGCCAGGCGCTCGGCCTCGCCCGCGATCACGCCCACGCGGGCGGCGGCTTCGGCGTCGGGCAGATGCACGATCAGCGGGTTGAAGCTGGGGCGCCCCTTGGCCGCATAGACCCGCGCCACCGCCGCGCCGTTCCGGGCATCTGCGGCGAGGCCGTAGACCGTCTCGGTCGGCAGGGCGACGGTCTCGCCGTCGCCGAGCAGCCGGGCGGCATGGGCGATCCCCTCGGCATCGGGACGCAAGGTCAGTGTCGCGCTGGGGGCCATCTTCACGGTTCCGGGTTGCGGTCGGGCGGGCGCTCAGACAGTTTGTCCGCCACGGGTTTGGGACATACGCGCGGGCGCCCGATTTGCAACCGCCCGGATTGCAGACGACATCCGCGCGATGCCAATTTGGGGGAGACCGATCATGGCCTATCGCGCGCCGGTGGACGACATCGCATTCATCCTCGACGCGGTGGTGCCGCTGGCCCCCGTTGCCGCGACCGACCGCTTCGCCGAAGCGAGCGAGGACACCGTCACCGCGATCCTGACCGAGGCCGGGCGGCTGTCGACCGAAGTGCTGGCGCCCTTGAACCGCGGCAGCGACCTGACCCCCTCGCGGCTGGAAAACGGCGCCGTGCGCTCGTCGCCGGGGTTCGACGCAGGTTTCCGCGCCATCGCCGAAGGCGGCTGGGTGGGGCTCTCGGCCAACCCCGAGCATGGCGGCGCGGGCCTGCCGCAGACGCTGAACGTCGCCGTGGGCGAGATGCTGGCCGGCGCCTGCCTGTCGCTGCAGCTGAACCCGCTGCTGACCCAGGGCCAGATCGAGGCGCTCGAGCATCACGCCTCGGACGAGCTGAAGGCGACCTACCTGCCCAAGCTGATCTCGGGCGACTGGAACGGCACGATGAACCTGACCGAGCCCGGCGCCGGGTCGGACGTGGGCGCGCTCACCACCCGCGCCGAACGGGCCGAGGACGGCACCTACCGCGTCACCGGGCAGAAGATCTTCATCACCTGGGGCGACAGCGACGTGACCGAGAACACCTGTCACCTCGTCCTCGCCCGCCTGCCCGACGGCGGCGCGGGCACCCGCGGCATCAGCCTGTTCATGGTGCCGAAATACATCCCCGACGAATCCGGCAAGCCGGGCGTCGGCAACAGCCTCAAGGTCGTCTCGCTCGAGCACAAGCTGGGCATCCACGGCTCGCCCACCTGCGTGATGAGCTTCGAGGGCGCGACCGGCTGGCTCGTGGGGCAGGAGCACAAGGGCATGGCGGCGATGTTCACGATGATGAACAACGCCCGCCTCGCGGTCGGGATGCAGGGCGTCGCGGTGGCCGAGGCTGCGCTGCAGCACGCCGCCGCCTATGCCGCCGAGCGGGTGCAGATGGGCCCGATCATCCGCCACGCCGACGTGCGCCGGATGCTCGCCACCGGCCGGGCCGAGGTGTTCGCCGCCCGCGCCATCTGCCTTGCCTGCGCGCAGGCGCTGGACATGGCGACCGCCACCGGCGACGCCGACTGGCAGGCCCGCGCGGCCTTCCTGACCCCGATCGCCAAGGCCTGGGGCACCGACGTCGGCTGCCGCGTCGCGGACATGGGCGTGCAGGTCCACGGCGGCATGGGCTTCGTCGAGGAGACCGGCGCCGCCCAGTATCTGCGCGACGTGCGGATCACGCCGATCTACGAGGGCACCAACGGCATCCAGGCCATGGACCTCGTCGGCCGAAAGATGATGGACGGGGGCGAGATGGCCACCCGGATGATCGAGGAGGTGCTGGACGGCGCCAAGGCCGCGCAGGCCGCAATGCCCGACCTCGCCCGCGCCGTCTGGGACGCCGCCGAGACCCTGCGCGAGGCGACCTCGGCCATGCTCGAGGCCGAGGCGCAGGACCGCTTTGCCGGCGCCGTGCCCTATCTCGCGGCCTTTGCCCGGGTGCTGGGCGCGCATTACCACCTGATCGCGGCGCAAAAGGGCGACGACGCGCGCAAGACGCTGGCGAGGGTGTTCATCACCCGCGTGCTGCCCCGCAACGCGGGCGATCTCGCCGAGGCGCGGGCCGGTGCGGGCGATCTCGACGCGCTGCCCGACACGGCCTTTGCCGGGGCGGCGTGACCGCCCCCTCCCCGCGCCCCGCGGCGGCCGAGGCCGCCGCCGAGCCGACGCTCGACGCCGCGCTTGATTCGGCGCAGGTTCCGGGCCCGGCGCGGCCCGAGCCGGCCGAGACCGGCATCGCCCACCCCTGGGCCGCGCCGCCCGCCGAAGGGCAGGCGATCGAGGTCGCCGAGGGCGTGCTGTGGATGCGCCTGCCGCTGCCGATGCGGCTCGACCACGTCAACGTCTATGCGCTGCGCGATGCGGACGGCTGGACGGTCGTGGACACCGGCTTCGACAGCACCCGCAGCCGCGCGGTCTGGGCGGCGCTGAAGGACGGCCCGCTGGCAGGCGCCCCCATCCGCCGGGTGCTCGCCACCCACCAGCACCCCGACCACATCGGCCTTGCCGGCTGGTTCATGGAAAAGGGCGCCGAGCTGCTGACCAGCCGCACCGCCTGGCTCATGGCGCGGATGCTGGCGCTCGACGTGCAGGAGCGTCCGACGCCCGCGCAGGTCGCCTATTGGCGCCGCGCCGGGATGCCGGCCGAGATGCTGGAGCGCAAGGCGGCCGAGCGGCCGTGGAACACCACCGATGTCGTCCACCCCCTGCCCCTCGGCTACACCCGGCTGCGCGACGGTGACCGGCTGCGTCTGGGCGGGCGCGACTGGCGGGTCTGGACCGGCAACGGCCACGCGGCCGAGCACCTGACGCTGTGGTCCGAGGACGACGACCTCGTGATCGCCGGCGACCAGCTTCTGCCGGGGATCTCGCCCAACCTGGGGGTCTACGCGACCGAGCCGGGGGCGAACCCGGTGGCCGAATGGCTCGAGAGCTGCGACCGCTTCGCCGCGCTGGCCGAGGACCGACACCTCGTCCTGCCCGGCCACAAGCTGCCCTACATCGGCCTGCCCGCGCGGCTGGTCCAGCTGGCCGAGAACCACCGCACCGCGCTCGACCGGCTCGCGGCCTCGCTGGCCGATCGGCCGCGCACGGCGGCGGATTGTTTCGATCTGCTCTACCGCCGGCGGATCGGCGAGGGCGAATACGGCCTCGCCCTGGCCGAGGCGATCGCCCATGTGAACGCGCTCGCCGCCGCGGGCCGCATCCGCGTCGTGGGCGAGACCGGGACTGGCGGGCT
The DNA here is from genome assembly GCF_012689545.1 of Paracoccus sanguinis. NCBI lineage: Bacteria > Pseudomonadati > Pseudomonadota > Alphaproteobacteria > Rhodobacterales > Paracoccaceae > Paracoccus > Paracoccus sanguinis. Next base: position 1,926,424 of record NZ_CP051542.1, on the reverse strand, counting down.
GATCTGGGGCGCCCCCGCGGACAGGTGACCGCAGAGGGGCGTGACAGGTCGCCGCATTTCTGATAGCACCGGTCGAGGCTGCGCCTGCCGACCGGAGAGAATGTCCGGCGGCGCGGGTGGCAGCGCGCCAGCAGATAGCTCAGGACAGGACAGGCGAGAGATGGCCACGACCCGCACCACCACCACCCATGCCCCCGCTCACGCCCGCGCGCACGCCGTGCATGACGCCCCCCACCACGAGCACGGCACGATGGACATCGTCGAGCACGAGCGCACCTTCGACGGCTTCGTCCGCTTCATGACGTGGTCGGCGGTGCTGACGATCCTGGTGCTGATCTTCCTGGCGCTGACCAACGCCTGATTGCGGAACCGCCCGGCAGACGGCGGACGAGGGACAAGACAGATGCAAAGGCGAAGCTTTCTCGCGCTGGCGGTTCCCGCAGCGCTTGCAGGGTGTGGCGCGGTCTCGGTGTGGGACGACGATGCGACGGTGCGGGCCGCGCGGTTCACCTCGAACGAGCCGCCGTCGATCACGCTGTTCACGGTGATCGGCATCCCGCGCGGCGAGGGCGGGCATTCGGCGCTGATGGTGAACGGCAGCCAGCGGGTGATCTACGACCCGGCCGGCAGCTGGGAACACCCCCGCATCCCGGAACGCAACGACGTGCTTTACGGGATCACCGACAACTTCAAGCACTTCTACATCGACTACCACGCCCGCTCGACCTACTGGGTGGCCGAGGACACGATCCAGGTCAGCCCCGCGGTGGCCGAGGCCGCGATCCGCGCGGTCGAGGCGCAGGGCGCCTCGCCCAAGAGCTTTTGCGCGGTGAACACCGGGCAGGCGCTGCGCCACGTGCCGGGGTTCGAGGGTGCGCCGACCGGGTTCAGCCCGCTCAAGCTGCGCGAGTGGTTCCTGACCCTGCCGGGCGTGACGTCGAAGCGGCATCAGGACGGCGATCCGGCCAACAACCATGACGTGCTGCTGCGCCAGAAGGACGGCTCGATCGAGGGCTACCAGAACGGCCACCTGATCCGCCGCCCGGGGGCCTGACACCCGCCGCGCGGCTAGAGCCCGAGCGCGAACCCCAGCGCCAGCGTCACCCCGCCGCCGACGATCGCGGCGAGGGTGTTGCGGGTCAGAAGCCCCATCCCCAGCGTCACCGCGGCCGCAGCGAGCCGCGCCGGATCGGGCGTCCCGCCGGTGGCGGGGGGCCAGATCACCTGCGGCGCGACCAGCGCCGGCAGCACCGCCACGGCGGTGTAGCGCAAGACGCGCTGCGCCCACTCGGGCACCGGGCGGTTGCCGACCGCGCCGAGGAACGACCAGCGGATCAGGAACGTCCCCACGCCCAGCGTGAGGATCACCCCCCAGATCGCCGCATCCGACCAGCCCGGCATCACCGCCTCGCCTGCGGGCGCGGCGGATTGCCGGGTGGCAGCGCGCCCCGCGCCCGGCGGCGGACGAGCCACGTCTCGGACAGCGCCCCCGCGGCCATGCCGAGCGGCCCAGCGACCAGCACGCCCGTGCCCGGCGGCATCCCCGTCAGCGCCAGCGCGCTGAGGATCGCCACGCCCGCGGCGATCACATGGGGCAGCGTCCGCAGCATCGGCGCGATCATGGCGAGGAAGGTGATCGGCACGGCAAAATCCAGCGGCCACTCGGCCGGGATCAACTGGCCCGCCGTCGCGCCGACATAGGTGAACCCCACCCACGGCAGGCACAGCACCGGCGTCGCCCCGGCCAGATAGGCCATCCGCTGCGCCACGCTGAGGCGCGGATAGCGCTCGAACCGCTGGATGGCGAGGCCGTAGGTCTGGTCGATGAGCACATAGGCCAGCAGCGCCCGCTGCCACGCCGGCGCCGCGCCCACGTAGGGCACCAGCGAGGCCGAATACATCGCCATCCGCAGGTTGATCGCCAGCGCCGAGGCGAGCACGACCAGCACCGCCGCGTGGTCGGTCATCAGCTGCACCGCCGAAAACTGAGAGGCCCCGGCCAGCACGAGGATCGAGGACCCCATCACCTGCGCGATGTCCAAGCCGGCGGCGGTCGCCACGACCCCGAACAGCAGCGCGAACGGCACCAGCACCAGCAGGAACGGCAGCGCCTGCATGAAGCCGTCACGGGCCGCGCGGCCGAGGCTCTGCTCATGCAGCACCGGCGCAGGCGAACGGGCGAAGGGGCGAGGCATGGGGAATCCTGGGCTGCGAAAAGCTGCCGCGGCACCATTGCCAACCCGGCCTGCCGCCGCAACCCGAGGGCGGCGCCGGATGCCTCCGGCGGGGATATTTTTGTCCAGCCCGAGGCGGGCGCGCCGCGCTCAAGGCGTCGTTCTTGCCCAGATCCCCCGGCCCGGCCGAGGCTCAGGGGCGCCTCGCTCACCCAAGGCGCGGGGTTGTCAGTCGGCGAAATCCGCGACCGCCTCGTCGTCCCTCAGCTCCAGCTCGATCACCCAGAGGTCAGGGTCGGCGGCGCGGCGGCGGGCGATGGCGGCGTCGATCTCGCGCGGGGTGCCGGTGGCCTGCGCGACCCATCCGCGCTGGTCGGTGCCAAAGTCATACTCCTGTGCCCAGAGCTCCGCCTGCCCCCCCGGACGCACCACCGACACGGCAACCGCCCCGGCCGTCTCGTCCCCGCGGTGGACCACATAGGCCCCCCGCCCGGCCAGGTCGGCGCGCCTGAGCAGCGCCGCGACCCTCAGGCCGGCGGTCAGCCGCGGCTCCACCCGTCAGTCCCCGTCGCGGAAGTCGAGGCCCATCTCGCGGTAGCGCTCAGCCTCGTCCAGCCAGTTCTCGCGCAGCGCCACGCGCAGGAACAGATGCACCGGCCGGCCCATGAACTCGGCCAGCTCCTCGCGCGCGGCCCGGCTCACGGCCTTGATCGTCTCTCCGCCCTTGCCGACGACGATGCCCTTGTGCCCCTCGCGGCTGACGTAGATCACCTGGTCGATGCGGGCCGAGCCGTCCTCGCGCTCCTGCCAGCTCTCGGTCTCGACGGTGAGCTGATAGGGGATTTCCTCGTGCAGCCGCAGGGTCAGCTTCTCGCGCGTCATCTCGGCGGCGATCTGGCGCATCGGCAGGTCGGCGATCTGGTCCTCGGGGTAGAGCCACGGCCCCTCGGGCAACTCGGCGGCAATCCAGTCCATCAGGTCGGCGGTGCCGTGCCCGCGCTCGGCCGAGATCATGAAGGTCCGCGCGAACGGATAGGCCGCGTTGAGCGCCTGCGAGAGTTCCAGCAACTCCGGCGCCTTGACCCGGTCGATCTTGTTGATCGCCAGCGCCACCGGAGCCTGGCCCTGACGGGCCTTCAGCGCGTCGAGGATCGCCTGCACCCCGTCGGTCAGGCCGCGATGCGCCTCGACCAGCAGCACGACGATGTCGGCATCCGCCGCCCCGCCCCAGGCGGCGGCGACCATCGAGCGGTCGAGCCTGCGGCGCGGGCGGAAGATGCCGGGGGTGTCGACGAAGACGATCTGCGCCGGGCCGTGCAGGGCGATGCCGCGGATGCGGGCACGGGTGGTCTGGACCTTGTGGGTGACGATCGAGACCTTGGCCCCCACCAGCCGGTTGAGCAGCGTGGACTTGCCGGCGTTCGGCTCGCCGATCAGGGCGACGAAGCCCGCGCGGGTCGGGGCGTCCGGCGTGTCTTGGGTGGTCTCGGTCGGGTCGGTCATCGGCCTCTCACGGCTGGTGTGGTGTTCATGCAGCGTTCATGCAGGGTTCATGCACAGTTCATGCGAACGGCGGGCGGATGGTTCCATCGGCCGCCCTCATGGCCGTGCCCGCGCTACGCGCCCGCGTCCAGCGCGTCGAGCATCGCCTGTGCGGCCAGCTGCTCGATGCTGCGCTTGGTGCCGGTGCCCGCGGCCTCGGCGCTGCGGCCGTCGTCGAGCGTCACGGTGATGCGGAACTGCGGCGCGTGGTCGGGGCCGCTGCGGTCGGTGATCTCGTAGCGCGGCGGCGTCATGCCCTTGGCCTGCGCCCATTCCTGCAGGACGGTCTTGGGGTTGTGCGAGGCCGCCTCGGCCCCCTCGATCCGGTCGCCCCAGAGCCGCAGGATCAGCGCCCGGGCGGCGTCGAACCCGGCATCGACATAGACGGCGGCCAGCACCGCCTCCATCGCGTCGCCCAGCACCGCCTCTTTCCGGCGCCCGCCGGTCAGCATCTCGGACCGGCCGAGCTTCATCACCTCGCCCAGCCCGATCTCGCGGGCGATCTCGGCGCAGGTCTCGCCGCGCACCAGCGCGTTGAGGCGGGGCGCGAGCTGCCCCTCGGTCGCGCCGCGGTCGTGGTGGAACAGCGCCTCGGCGATGGTGAGGCCGAGCACCCGGTCGCCCAGGAACTCGAGCCGCTGGTTGTCGGGCCGGGTCGGCGACGAGAGGCTCGAGTGGGTCAGCGCGCGGATCAGCAGCGCCGGGTCGGCGAACTGGTGGCCCAGCCGCCGCTGAAAGGCGACCAACTCGGCCGAGGGCCGCGGCCCGGCCATGTCAGTGGATGGCGCGGAAGAAGCGGTCCGCGCGCCAGGTCCAGAAGTAGAGCAGCGACGACCCCGCCGACGAGAACATCACCCGGTCGGCGCGGCCGATGAGATACTCGGCCGGCACGAAGCCCAGCCCCCCGGCGATGGCCGGCACGCGGCTGTCCTCGGAGTTGTCGCGGTTGTCGCCCATGAAGAAGTAGTTGCCGGCCGGCACCGTGAACACCGGCGTGTCGTCGAGCGGCCAGCCGTCGAGGATGTTCAGCACGTCATGGGCCACGCCGTTGGGCAGCGTCTCGGTGAAGCGCTGCTTCTCGCAGGTCCCGCCTTCGGGCACCGGCTCGTTCCAGCAGCGCGGCAGGGTGCGCCCCGGCCCCTGCGGCAGCTTCGGTTCGCTGAAGACGCCGTTCGGGGTCTGCGGCAGCGGCTGGCCATTCAGGATTACCTGCCCGCCCACCAGCTGCACCGTGTCGCCCGGCAGGCCGATCACCCGCTTGACGAAATCCACCCCGCGGGTCGGATGGCGGAACACCACCACGTCGCCGCGCTCGGGCGCGCGCTCGAGGATGCGGCCCGTGATCGGGCAGAGCGAGAACGGGCAGGAGTGGCGCGAATAGCCGTAGGCCATCTTGTTGACGAACAGGAAGTCGCCGATCAGCAGCGTGTCCTTCATCGAGCCCGAGGGAATCCAGAAGGGCTGGAAGAACAGCGTCCGGAAGACCCCGGCGATCACCAGCGCCCAGAACACGGTCTTGACCGTTTCCCAGATGCCGCCCTGTTCCTTGGCCGTGCTGCGCGCCATGTGTGCCCCGTGTCGCTGTCGTGGATGCCCGCGACAGGCGCGGGATTGTGGTGCGGGTTCTTGGGCAGGCAAGGCGGCGGAAGTCAAGCGGTGCGGGGCCTGAGCGCCCCTTGGCAGCGCCGCCCGGCCGCTCGCGCCGCCCCTCGGGCTGGACCCAAATATCCCCGCCGGAGGCAGCCGGCCGCACCACCCTCGCCAACGTCAGCCGCGGGGCGCTGCGCGCTCAGCCTGCGGACACGGCAGGCAGTGCCTCGATCACGACGAAGGCCTGCGCCCAGGGGTGATCGTCGGTCAGCGTGACGTGAACCACCGCGCGGTGCCCCGGCGGGGTCATCGCCGCGAGCCGCTCGGCCGCCCAGCCGGTCAGCGCCATCGTCGGCTGCCCCGAGCGCAGGTTGGTCACCGCCATGTCGCGCCAGGCGATGCCCATGGCGAGCCCGGTGCCGAGCGCCTTCGAGCACGCCTCCTTCGCCGCCCAGCGCTTGGCGAGGGTCGCCGCCTCATGCGGGCGGCGGGCGGCGCGGGCGAGTTCGGTCTCGGTGAACACCCGCTGGCGGAAGCGGTCGCCGTGCCGGTCGAGCACCGCGGCGATGCGGTCGATGTTGCAGAGGTCGGTGCCGATTCCGAGGATCATGGTGCTGCGCCCGTGGCCGAAGGGGTCCGGGTATCCGGGCCAGAAAGAAGCCCCTCGGGGGGCAGAGGCGCCGCGGCGGGGGCGTCCTCGCCGAAGGCCTGGTCCCAGAGCCCGCCGAGCCAGCCCGCGCCGCGCCCATAGGCGGCCGCCGACAGATCCGGCAGGTCGTCGTAAAGCCCCTGCGCCCCGGCCCAGACCGCGCCGGGGCTGGCGCGGACCTTCTCCCACAGCTCGGCGCGGGTCGGCACCTCCATCCCGCAGACCTCGTCCTCGCGCACCGGGTCGTCGGGGTTGAAGGCCGCATCGAGCGCCCGCATCTCGCCCATCATCGCGCAGGCGTCGGCGAGCTCCCACGCCGTCGCCGCGGCGATCACGCCGATGCCGATCACCGGCAGCGCCTCGCCCGCCATGCTGGCCACGTTGCGGGTGGTGGCGATGGCGGTGCGGCGCGAGACGCGGGTGGCGGTGTCCTTGACCGCCTCGCGTGCGGCCATGCGGCTGCCGCGATAGGTGACGGGCGCGTCGGCGAGTTCGCGCGCAAGGCGGGCGTTGGCGGCGCGGCTGTCGGCCAGCTCGCGGGCGAGGTTGTCGGCGCGACCCGTCGCCGCCCGCCGCTCGGCCGCCTCGGTGGCGGCGCGGGCCTGGACCCGGGCCAGATCGTCGGACTGCCGCGTGGCGAGGGATCGCAGGCCGGTCACCCCCTCGACCACGCCCGCGACGGCGGAAAACACCGCCGGCACCATCGTCATGGCAATGCTCAGCGCCAGCGAGCCGGCCATGACCAGCATCATCAGCACCGACCAGATCCCGCCCAGCGCGGCGAGGGTCAGGCGCAGGGCGCGGGTGATCCGGCGCAACAGGCTCATGGCGCGCGCACCGGGCGGGTCATCCCCGCGCGGCGTCCATCCGCCGGCGCATCTCCTCGATCGCGGGGCCGAGGCCGGTGAAGATCGACTCGGCGATCAGGAAATGGCCGATGTTCAGCTCGGCGAGTTCCGGGATCGCGGCGATGGGCCCGACGGTGTCGAAGGTCAGGCCGTGGCCGGCGTGAACCTCGAGCCCCAGCGACGCCGCAAGGCGCGCGCCCTCGGCCAGCCCGGCCAGCTCGGCGTCGCGCAGGTCGTGGCGGCCCTCGGTGTCGTAGTCGCAATAGGCGCCGGTGTGCAGCTCGACCACGGCGGCGCCGATGCGGGCGGCGGCCTCGATCTGGCGCGGGTCGTGGCCGATGAAGAGCGAGACGCGCGCCCCCGCCGCGCGCAGGGGCGCGATGTAGTCGGCCAGCCGCGCGGCGTCGGCGGCCACGTCCAGCCCGCCCTCGGTGGTCCGCTCTTCGCGCTTTTCGGGGACGAGGCAGACGGCGTGCGGGCGGTGGCGCAGCGCGATGGCCTGCATCTCGGGCGTGGCCGCCATCTCGAGGTTCAGCGGCACGCTGAGCGCATCGGCCAGCCGGGCGATATCGTCGTCCGAGATGTGGCGCCGATCCTCGCGCAGATGGGCGGTGATGCCGTCGGCGCCGGCGGCCTCGGCCAGCAGCGCGGCGCGCAGCGGGTCGGGCCAGGGGGTGCCGCGCGCGTTCCTGACGGTGGCCACATGGTCGATGTTGACGCCCAGTCGCAGCATGGCGGTCCCCCCGGCTTGGTCGTGCGGGGCAGGTTAGCCGCGGGGCGCGGCGGGGGGTAGCCCCGCGATGCTGCGCGTGGCCTCGACCCACCAGCCGGGGCGGGCGGCGGCGATGGCCACGGCGGCGGCGCGGGCGGCCGGGGCGTCGGGAAAAAGGCCGAAGCAGGTCGCGCCGGACCCCGACATCCGGGCGATCTGCGCGCCTTGGGCGGCGAGCGCGGCAAGGGTGTCGCCGATCACCGGGGCGAGGCGCAGGGCGGGCGGCTCGAGGTCGTTGCGGGTCGCCGTGAGCCAGCCCGGCCAGTCGCCGTCGGCGGGGAACGGGGGCAGGCCGGGGTTCTCGCGGCTGGTCAGGGCGGCGAAGACGGCGGGCGTGGGGACCTCGACCCGCGGGTTGACCAGCACGAGGTGCAGCGCCGGCAGGGTGACGGGGGTCAGGATCTCGCCCACCCCCTGCATCCGCAGGCTGCGGCTCATCAGGCACGCGGGCAGGTCGGCGCCGAGTGCCTCGGGCCGCGCAGGGGTGCGGCCGAGCGCGCGCAGCACCGCGGCGGCGTCGGCCGTGCCGCCGCCGATCCCCGACGCCGGCGGCAGGCGCTTCTCGAGGGTGATCGCGGCCTCGGCCCCCACGGCGCGGGCCGCGCGCAGGCACAGGTTGTCGTCGCCGGGCGGAACGACGTCGGCGAAAGGCCCGGTGAGGGTCAGCGACAGCGGCCCGGGGGCGAGGGCCACGCGATCGCCCAGCTCGGTGAAGACGACCAGCGAATCGAGCAGGTGATAGCCGTCCGTGCGCCGCCCGGTGACGTGCAGCGCGAGGTTGATCTTGGCCGGCGCGGGTTCGCGCACGACCGCAGCCCGGTCGGCGGAGGTCACGGGCGCGGCGGCACCGGTTCGCCGTCGTCGGCGCCGGGCGGGGCCGGGCTGTCGGGCTCGGGCGCGGTGTCCACGGGCGCCGCATCCGCCGGGGCGGCGGCGGGCTCGGGCGCCGCTTCAGGCGTCGGCTCGGGCTGGCCCCAGCCCTCGGGCAGCTTGCCGCCGTTGGCCTTTTCCGCCGCCAGCACCTCGTCCAGCCCGCGTTCGAGCTTGGCACGGACGCGGTTCAGGTCGGTGTCGGTGTCGGCGGGCTTCCACAGGCTCAGCGCCCGCTTCCACTGGATCTCGGCCTCGCGCTTGCGGCCGACCATCCAGTAGATGTCGCCCATGTGGTCGTTCACGAGGCTGTCGTCAGACATCGCCGAAACCGCCTTTTCCATCGGCTCGACCGCATCCTGATAGCGGCCCAGCCGGTAATAGGCCCAGGCCAGCGAATCGAGGATGTAGCCGTCGTCCGGGCGCAGCGCGACGGCCTTCTTGATCAGGTCCAGCCCCTCGTCCAGCCGCACGTTCCGGTCCACCCAGCTGTAGCCGAGATAGTTGAGGATCGGCGCCTGCTCGGGCTGCAGGTTCAGCGCCGCCTGGAAATCCGCGTCGGCGCGGTCGAACTGGCCCGAACGTTCCAGCGCGATGCCGCGGGCGTAGAGCGCGAACCAGCTCGCCTGCGGATCGGTCTCTTTCGCCAGCAGCTCGAGCGCCCGGTCGTAGACCGGCACCGCCTCGGCGAACTTGTCCTGCTGGCGCAGCAGGTCGCCCAGCGCCACCCAGGCCGAGGGCAGCTCGGGCCAGGTCTCGGTCAGGGCGCGGGCGGCGGCCTCGGCATCGGCGCGGCGGTCGGCGCGGGCGAGCGCGTCGATCCGCGCCAGCTCGGCCGCGGGGCGCAGGTCGCCCTTGGCGCGCAGGCCCTGGAACTCGGTCTCGGCCAGGTCGAACTGCCCGGCGCTCTGCAGAAGCTGGGCGACCAGCAGCTGCGCCTCGGCCATGTCGGGGGCGAGGTACTGGCCGATGCGGGCGTAGATCAGCGCCAGCGGGTCGGTATCCTCGCCGCCCATCAGCGCCCCGCCGAAGGTGACGAAGACCTGCGCGAGGCCCTCGGCCGGGCTCTTGATCACGTCGAAGGGCAGTTTCTCGCCCGCCGCCAGCCGGTCGCGCAGCAGCTTGAGCGCCGGTTCGGACTCGAGCGCGTCGAGATCGTCGAGCAGCTTGACCGCGTCGGCATTGCGCTCGAGCTGCGAGAGCACCTGCACGCGGGCGACGATGCCCATCAGGTGCCCGGCGCTCTCGGGATCGGCGAGCGCGGCCTCGGCGCCCTCGTAATCGCCGACGCTGGCCTTGGCGAGCGCGAGCTGGAAGCGCGCGATGCCCGCCGCGCCGCGCTGACGCTCGAGCTTCTGGAAGGTGGCGAAGGCGTCCGAGGCGCGGCCGTCGCCCATCTCGGCCCAGGCGCGGGTCATGCCGTCCATCAGCGGCCCGGCCCCGCCAGGGGTCGAGGGCATCTTGTCGAGCATCGCCAGCACGCCCGCCCAGTCGCCCTTGCGGGCCAGCGCGGCGCGGGTGACGAGCCCCGCCAGCTCGGTTGTGCGGCCGCCGTCGACGAGGCCCTGCGCCATGGTCGCGGCGTCATCCATCTGCCCGGCCGAGACCATCGAGACGAGCGCCCCGTCCTGCAGGAAGAGGTCGGTGCGGTCATGGGCGACGGCGGCGCGGAAGTAATCGGCGGCGACGGCGAAATCGTTACGCGAGGCGGCGAGGCGGGCGGCGAGATAGGGGCCCGCGCGGCCGGGGATCGGCTGGATGCGGGTGGTATGGCCCGAGGGCGGCACCGGCGCGTCGCTGATGAGCTGCGCCTGCCGGGGCGTGGCGTCAGAGGCCGGGGCGGCGGGGTCCGCAGTCTGGCCGGGGACGGCGACGGGGGCGGCCTGCGCGACCCGCACGGCGGCGGGCTGCGCCGGGGCGGCGGGGGTCGAGAGGTCCAGCATCAGCGCGGCGACGGCGGTGGCCGAAACTCCGGCGGCGGCGGCGAGGATCAGGATCGGCTTCATCGCAGGCTTCATCGCAGCGGGGGCCCCGGTTGTCGGTGTCATGCCGCCGGACCCTATCCGCTGGCGCAGGCGGCGGCAACGCCGCCGGGCGCCCCGGTCCCCGGCGGGCGGTCACGGTCCGGGGAGGTCGCCGGGTATTTGGGCCAGAGAGACGCGGTGGAGGTGGGGCGTGGGGTGCCCGCGCGGCGTTGGGCGGCAACCGAAGGGTGAGGCAAGCTGTGCGGATGGGAGCGGCCGCGACTGGCGCTTGGCCAGACGCAGCCCTCTAGTAAACCAGCGAACAGGGCGGCGTGTGGCGCAACGCGCCTGCCCGCGGCCGCGACAGGCCCTTGGCAAGACGCAACCGCAGCGGCGAACAGGACGCGGCCCGAAGCCTATCGCGCGCCTCACCCGCAGCCCTCACGACCCGCAAACGGGACGGCCCGCAGACCGCCCTCCTCATTCTTCCTTGCTGAAGTATCCCGGGGTCCGGGGCAGAGCCCCGGTCCGGCGGCGCCGTCACGCGCCGCCCCCGGATTTACATGTTCGGATAGTTCGGACCGTCGCCGCCCTGCGGGGTCGTCCAGACGATGTTCTGGCTTGGGTCCTTGATGTCGCAGGTCTTGCAGTGGACGCAGTTCTGGAAGTTGATGACGAAGCGCGCGCCCTCGGGGACGCTCGCGTCCTCGACCACCTCATAGACCCCGGCCGGGCAGTAGCGCTGCGCGGGTTCGGCGTATTCGGGCAGGTTGACCCGGATCGGCACCGAGGGGTCCTTGAGCTTCAGGTGCGAGGGCTGGCTTTCCTCGTGGTTGGTGAAGCTGAAGGCGACGTTGGTCAGCCGGTCGAAGCTCAGCTTGCCGTCCGGGCGGGGGTAGTCGATGGGCTTGTACTTCGCGGCCTTGCCGGTGGCGGCGGCGTCGGACTTGCCGTGCTTCCACGTCCCCAGGATGTTGCGGTTGAAGAGGTTGGCGAACCACATGTCCGCCCCGCCCAGCATCAGCGAGCCGATCATGCCGGTGCGCGACCAGCTCGGCTTGACGTTGCGCACCCGCTTGAGGTCGCGGGCGATCGGGCCCGAGCGCAGGTCGCTCTCGTACTCGGTCAGCTCGTCGCCCTCGCGGCCGGCCGCGATGGCCGCCGCCGCCGCCTCGGCCGCCGCGATCCCCGACAGCATCGCGTTGTGGTTGCCCTTGATCCGCGGCACGTTCACCAGCCCCGCCGAGCAGCCGAGCAGGATCGCGCCCGGCACCGTGAGCTTCGGGATCGACTGCCAGCCGCCCTCGCTGATCGCCCGGGCGCCATAGGCCACGCGCTTGCCGCCCTCGAGCAGCTCGGCCACCATCGGGTGGTGCTTGAAGCGCTGGAACTCGGCGTAGGGGTAGAGATAGGGGTTGGCGTAGTTCAGGTGTACCACGAAGCCGATGAACACCTGGTTGTTCTCGGCGTGATAGATGAAGGACCCGCCGCCGGCGGCCTTGCCCAGCGGCCAGCCCATGGTGTGGACGACCGTCCCCTCCTTGTGCTTGGCGGGGTCGATCTCCCAGATCTCCTTCATGCCGATGCCGAACTTCTGCGGCTCGTGGCCCTCGGACAGGCCGTAGTTCTCGATCAGCTGCTTGGCGAGGCTGCCGCGCACGCCCTCGGCGATGAAGACGTACTTGCCGCGCAGCTCCATCCCCGGCTCGTAGGAGGGGCCGGGCGAGCCGTCCGGCTCCTTGCCCATCTCGCCCGCGACCACGCCGGCGACGCGGTTGCCGTCCATGACCAACTCGGACGCCGCCATGCCGGGGAAGATCTCGACCCCCAGCGCCTCGGCCTGCTCGGCCAGCCAGCGGCAGACGTTACCCATCGAGACGATGTAGTTGCCGTGGTTCGACATCAGCCGCGGCATCGGCCAGTTGGGGATGCGGAACTGCCCGCCCTCGCCCAGCACCACGAACTTGTCGGTGTGGACCTCGGTCTTGACCGGGGCGCCCTTTTCCTTCCAGTCGGGGATCAGCGCGGTCAGCCCCGAGGGGTCCAGCACCGCGCCCGAGAGGATGTGGGCGCCGACCTCCGAGCCCTTTTCCAGCACCACCACGTTCAGCTCGGGCTCGATCTGCTTGAGCCGGATCGCGGCCGACAGACCCGCGGGTCCGGCCCCGACGATCACCACGTCGTATTCCATCGATTCGCGTTCGATTGCGGACATGGCGTCTCCCCTTCGGCCTGGCTGCTTGCGCGGTCGCCCTGTGACATATGCGGTAACCGGCCGCGAAACAATCGTGACGCGGTGTGCGGGTCGCACGCAATTCCCTGTCGCGCGGCTGTGTCGCAGGGCGGGGGCGCGGGCGGGGGGAAGAACGGCGGCGCGCACGGGTGCACCGGGACGGCGGCGGGGGGCCGCGCACGGCGGCGGGGCCGCTTGCGTCACGCGCCCGGCTGCGCCACGATGCGCGCGAACCAGACGCCCCCTGCGTGACCGCCGGGGGCGTTTTGACACGGCTGGCGCCCGTCGGGCGCATGGGGACGAGATGGAAAAGATACCGATGACGCGGGCGGGTCACGCCCAGCTGGACGAGGAACTGCGCGAGCTGAAGGCCGTCGAGCGCCCGGCGGTGATCCGGGCCATCGCCGAGGCGCGCGAGCACGGCGACCTGAGCGAGAACGCCGAATACCACGCCGCGCGCGAGAAGCAGTCGTTCATCGAGGGCCGCATCAAGGAGCTTGAGATGATCATCTCGCGGGCCGAGGTGATCGACACCTCGAAGCTCTCGGGCAGCGTCAAGTTCGGCGCCCGCGTGACCGTGGTGGACGAGGACACCGACGAGGAAAAGAGCTTCCAGCTCGTGGGCGAGCAGGAGGCCGACCTCGAGCGCGGGCTGCTGAACGTGCGCTCGCCGCTGGCGCGCGCGCTGATCGGCAAGGACGAGGGCGACAGCGTCGAGGTGACGACCCCGGGCGGGCAGAAATCCTACGAGATCCTGTCGATCCGCTATGAATGAGCTGATCGGCCGGCTGCAGGCCGAGCTGCGCGGGTGGCGGACCGGGACCGGACACGACGCGGGGGACCGCGCGGTGCTGGTCGGGGCGGTCGTCTCGGCGCTGTGGCTGGTGCTGGTGCTGCTGTTCTGGGCGCTGGGGCCGGCGGATGCGCCGCAGCCGGGCGGGCTCGCGCGGCTCGCCGCAGCGGTCGCGGTGATCCTGCCGCTGGTGCTGGTGTGGATCGCCGTGGGCCTCGCCCGCGCCATCGCCGAGTTGCGGGCCGAGGCGGTGCTGCTGCGCACCCGGATGGAGGCGCTGCGTCCCGCCGAGCGTGCCGCGGCCGAGCGTGACGCCCGCCTGCCCGAGGCCCCCGGCCGGGCCGCGACCGCGGCGCTGCGCCCTGCCCCGGCGCGGGCCCCCGCCGCCCGCCCGGCCGAGCCGCGCACGAACGAGCGCCAGCCCGACCTGCCGCTCGACCAGCCGCCGCCAGTGCGGCTTGCGCCCGCCGACCTCGTCGCGGCGCTGAACTTTCCCGACGGGCCCGACGACCACGCCGCCATCGCCGCGCTGCGCACCGCGCTCGGCGACGCCGACACCGCGCGCGGCATCCGCGCCGCGCAGGACGTGGTGACGCTGCTGGCCAAGCACGGGCTCTACATGGACGACCTCGCCCCCATCGACGCGGACGCGCCGGGCTGGGGGGCGGGCTGGCGGCGGTTCCTCGACGGGCAGCGCGCCGGCACGCAGGGGCTGGCGGGGATCGAGGATGCCGACGCGCTCGCCATCGCCACGGCGCTGATGCGCAGCGACGAGGTGTTCCGCGACGCGGCCCACCATTTCCTGCGCCAGTTCGACCGCATCCTGACCCGCGCCGCGCCGGGGATGGACGACCGCACGCTCGGGGCGGCCGCCGACACCCGTTCGGGGCGGGCGTTCCGGCTGCTCGCGCAGGTCACGGGGATGTTCGGCTGACGCGACGCGCGCCGCGACGGCGACGGCCTCAGCCGTCGGCGACGGTCCGGGGCGGGACGGTTGGCGCCAGCATGTGCCGGGCGGCGAGCGTCAGCGCCCCGTAGACCCCGGCCAGCACCCACAGGTGCCGCACCGCCGGGGCGATGTCGGCCCAGCTGCCGCCCATCGCGGCCAGCCGCGTGTAGCCCTCGATCATCGGCACCGCGGGGATCGCGCCGGCGGCCATCTGCAACGGCGCCGGGATCGCCTCGATCGGCCACGAGAAGCCGGACAGGAAGAACAGCGGCAGGCCCATCGCCAGCAGCACCGGCTGAACCAGCTCCGCCCGCCTGAGCACCGCCGCGACCATCTGCGCCAGCATCCCGGTGGCCAGCACGAACGGCAGCCCCAGCGCCGCGAGCAGTCGCAGGTCGCCGAGCCACGGCAGGCCGTAGACCTGCGGCAGCGCCACGAGGAACAGCGGCAAGAGCCCAGCATAGAGGAGCAGCCAGACCGCGGCCTGCCCCAGCAGATCCTCGGCCGGCAGGCGCAGCGAGCGGGGGCGCCGCACCGCCACCAGCGCCAGCCCCATGACCTGCGTCTGGTGCAGGATCAGCACCAGCGCCGCGGGCAGGATGTAGGTGGCGTAGCCGCCCGAGGGGTTGAACAGCGGCACCTCGACCAGCTGCGTCGGATTGGCCATCGCCAGCGCCTGCTCGGCCCCGAGCTGCTGGCCGGCCATCAGCCGCCCGGCGGCGATTCGGGCGCCGATCTGGCGGACCGGCACGGCGATGCCGGTCAGCACCTTCTGGTAGACGAGGAAATAGCTCGCGTCGCCATAGACGGCGATGGGGCTGGGCCGGCCAGAGAGGAGCGCACGCTCGAAATCCTGCGGGATAACGACGATGCCGTAGGCCTCGCGCCGGTGGACGAGCGCGGTGGCGGCGGCCATGTCGGGGACGTGGGCGGCGATGCGCACCGATTCGGCGGCATCGACGGCGCGCAGCAGCTCGCGCGCCGTCTCGCCCCCGTCGAGGTCCACGGCCACCACCGGCACGTCGCGCAGCAGTTCGGTCTTGTAGGGGGCCGGATAGATCACCCCATAGATCGCCAGCGCGAGGATCAGGATCATGGCGATCTGCGGGTCGCGGAAGATCCCCGCGAGTTCCGCCCGGAAGCCGCCTGCGATGCCCCTCATGCCCGGCCCTCCGGCGTCACGGCGGCGGGCACCGGGGCGGGGCCGGGCGGCGCCGCGGCGGCGGCGGCGGCCCGGCGGCCGAGCACGCCCATCCGCGCGACGAGCCCCGCGGCCAGCACCGCCACGATGGCGAGCAGCGCCAGAAGCGGCGTCAGCGCCAGCTCGACCGGGGTGGCGCGCAGGGTCTGGTCGATGCGCAGTTCCAGATACCAGGTGCCGGGCAGCACGCTGCTCCAGACCTGGGCGAAGGGGGGCATGGCGTCGCGCGGAAAGCCGATGCCCATGTAGCCGAAGGCCGGGGCCATCACCATCGCCACGAAGCTGATCGCCGAACCGAAGTCGCGGGCGAGCGAAAAGGCTACCGCCCCGAAGAGCAGCGCCGAAAAGATGAAGAGCGCCGTCCCCGCCGCAAGGATCGCCACCGATCCGCGCAGCGGCACCCCGAGGATGCCGAAGAGCACGAGGTCGGCCAGCGCGATGACGGTGCCGAAGATCAGCGCATAGGGGATCAGCTTGCCCAGCATCACCGGCACCACCCCGCCCCCGGCGGCCAGCAGCGCCGGGAAGGGCGAGGGCGCGTCGGGCGTCGGCCGCGCGAAGTCGAGCGCAAGGGCGAAGGTCACGGCGGCGGCGGCCATGATCTGCACCAGCGCCGGCACCAGCGCCGAGAGCAGGAAGTCGATGTAGCTGAAGGCCGGGTTGAAGAGCGGGTGGATCTGGATCGGAATCGGCTGGACCAGCGCCGCCACGGCGCGCGGCGCGGCGCCCTGCGCCCTCAGCATCCCCATCTGCGCCCCGGCGGTGAAGCCGTTGATCGCACTGCGCGCGCCCCGCGCGGCGACGGCGCCCGCGGTCATGTGCTGGTTGTCGTAGAAGAGCACCACCTCGGGGCGGCGGCGGTCGAGGAGGTCACGCTCGAACTCGGCCGGGATGAGGACCGTGGCCCGCGCCTCGCCGCGGCGGATCGCGTCGCTCGCCTCGGCCAGACCCAGCGCGGGGCGGGTCACCAGCTCGGGCGTCGCGTCGAGCAGCCGCGAGAGGCTGCGGCTCGTCTCGGTCCGGTCGAGGTCGACGACGGCGACCGGCAGCCCGGTGGGCGTGCCCTGCAGGAACACCGCGGCCAGCAGCGCCAGCAGCACCAGCGGCAGGATCGTGGTCAGCAGCGCCAGCGCCGGGTGCCGGGCGATGAGCGTCAGCTCGCGCCGCGCCACGAAGGCGATGCCGCGCAGCATCGCCTTACAGCCCGTGCGCGAGCAGCGCCGACATCCCCGGTCTCAGCCCCGGCACCGGCTGCACCGGCGTGGCCCGCAGCTCGAAGCTGCGCAGGTCGAAGTCGCCGGTCGCCCGCGTCGCCCGCCAGCTGGCAAAGTCGCCCTGCACGTTGATCAGCGTGACCTTGGCCTCGACCGTCGTGTCGAGCGCCGGGATGGTGACGTTGAGCGTGTCGCCGACCGCGACCCCGTGCAGCTGATCCTCGCGGATGTTGAAGGTGAACCAGGCGTTGGCGGGCTGGACGAGGGTGAAGAGCGGCGCGCCGGGACCGATGTTCTCGCCGATCTCGATCATCCGGCCGGTGATCTCGCCGTCCATCGGCGCGATCACCTCGAGGTCGTCGAGGTTGGCCTGCTGCTGGGCGAGCGCCGCCTCGGCCTGCGCGGCCTGCGCTTCGGCTGCGGCGCGCTGTTCGGGGGTGGCGCCGGCGCGCACGAGGTCAAGCTGCGCCTCGGCGGCGTCCACCTGCCGCTCGGCCGCCTCGAGGTTGCGGGTGCCCTGCTCGACCACCGCCTGCGAGCGCACGCCGCGGCTTTCCAGCGCGGTGTTGCGGGCGTCGGCCTCGCGGGCGAGCGCCACGTCGGCCTTGGCGGCGGCGACCTGCGCCTCGGCGGCGCGGACGTTCTCGGGGCGGACCACGGCGACGGCGGCGGCGTTGTTCTTGGCGGCCTGCAGCGCCGCCTCGGCCTGGCCGTAGGCGGTGAGAAGCTGCGGGTTCTCGAGCCGGACGAGGCGCAGGCCCTTGGTCACCCCGTCGCCGGTGTCGGCGCCGATCTCGACCACCCGGCCCGAGGTGCGGGCGCTGACATCGACGCGCGGCGCCGCGACCTCGCCCTGGATCACCACCGGGCCCGGGCGGGTGAGCGACCAGACGCCATAGCCCGCCGCGGCGACGAGCAGGACGAGCACGAGGTAGAAGAGCCGCGACCGGCGCCGGTCGGCGGCGGGGGTGTAGGCTTCGGGGGTCTGGGTGGTGTCGCTCATCAATCTGCCCGCCTCGGTGCTGCGCCGCCGCCGCGCCGCAGGGCGTCGGGGGTCCGGGTGCAGACTATCACGCTTTGCCGGGCCGCCAACCGGCCGCTGGCGTCCGGGTTTTACATATCACTCGATATGTGTTGTTCAAGGCGGTTGCTGTGTTCGGACGGACGACCACAGCCGCTCCAGCGGTGACGCGGGTGACCGGCCGGGGCCGTGGCCGCTATCTGACCGGCAGCCGCCCCGAGGCCTTGACGGTGTTGAGCACGATCGAGGTGCAGACCCGCGTCACCGTGGCGTGGCCAAGGAGCTTGCGGTTCACCAGGTCCTGCACCCCGGCGAGGTCGGGGACGATGGCCTTGAGCAGATAGTCCTTTTCGCCGCTGAGGGCATAGGCCTCCTGGATATAGTCGGTGCGGCGCAGGATGTCGTGGAAATCGGCGGCGGTGGCCTGGCTGTGGGCGACGAGATTGACCTCGACGAAGACGGTGATGTTGAGGCCCAGCGCCTCGGGCGACAGCTCGGCGCGGTAGCCGCGGATCAGCCCGTCGCGCTCCAGCGCCATCCGCCGACGCGAGCATTGCGAGGCGGAGAGGCCGACGCGCTCGCCCAGCTCGGCGTTGGTCAGGCGGGCGTCGTCCTGAAGGGCGGCGAGAAGGCGGCGGTCGAAGTCGTCGAGGTCGAACATGGGCGCTCTCTGTGCGCAAAGCTGTGCTGCGATGCAGCGTGAGGCGCGGCTGAACGCGCCCGGCCAAAGCTATCATGCACCGCTTGAACCTACCATGCACAACTCATGCGCTGCGCCTCTCCCTACGCCCCCTTTCGCACACACCGCGCATGGCGCCGAATGTATGATCGTTGCAACCGCAACCATGGGAGGGAATCATGGGCCCGTTTCCGCATGACGCGCCGCGCGCGACGATCACCGCCGCCAACCCGGCCGGCACCGACGGCTTCGAGTTCGTCGAGTTCGCCCACCGCGACCCGAAAGAGCTCGAGACCCTCTTCCAGCGCATGGGCTTCACCGAGGTCGCGCGGCACAAGAGCAAGGACATCTCGCTCTATCGTCAGGGGCGGGTGAACTACATCCTCAACCGCGAGCCCGGCAGCCATGCCGCGCGCTTCGTGGCCGAGCACGGGCCCTGCGCGCCGGCGATGGCGTGGCGGGTGGTGGACGCGCAGGTGGCGCTGCAGCGCTGCCTCGACTACGGGGCCGAGGAGTATACCGGCGCCGACAAGACGCTGGACGTGCCGGCGGTGATCGGGATCGGCGGCTCGCTGCTCTACCTGGTCGAGACCTACGGCGAGAAGGGCTCGCCCTACGCGGCCGAGTTCGACTGGCTGGGCGAGGCCGACCCGCAGCCGAAGGGGGTGGGGTTCTACTACCTCGACCACCTGACCCACAACGTCATGCGCGGCAACATGGACACCTGGTACAGGTTCTACGCCACGGTCTTCAATTTCCGCGAGATCCGCTATTTCGACATCGCCGGGAAGCAAACCGGGCTGACCAGCCGGGCGCTGACCTCGCCCGACGGCAAGATCCGCATCCCGATCAACGAAAGCGCCGACGCGCACAGCCAGATCGAGGAATACCTGCGCGAGTACAAGGGCGAGGGCATCCAGCACATCGCCTGCGGCACCGACGACATCTATGCCGCCACCGACGCGCTGGCGGCCAACGGGCTCGAGTTCATGCCCGGCCCGCCGTCGATCTATTACGACAAGTCGTTCGAGCGGGTGACCGGCCACGAAGAACCGATCGAGCGGCTGGAAAAGCACGGCATCCTGATCGACGGCGAGGGCGTGGTGGACGGCGGCGAGACGCGCATCCTGCTGCAGATCTTCTCGAAGACCGTGATCGGGCCGATCTTCTTCGAGTTCATCCAGCGCAAGGGCGATGACGGCTTCGGCGAGGGCAACTTCAAGGCGCTGTTCGAGTCGATCGAAGAGGACCAGATCCGCCGGGGCGTGCTGACCGCATGAGCGAGGGCAAGGGGCCGGCGTGGCGCGGCTATCGCGGCGCGCCGGCCGTGGGCGCGGTGATCTGCCGGCTGGACGAGGTGCCCGATCCGGGCACCCGTTGCCTGCGAATGGGCGGGTTCCCGCTCGTGGTGGCGCGGAGCGGCGCGGTGCTGCGCGCCTATGTCAACGCCTGCCCGCACCAGTTCCTGCCGCTTGACCAGCGCGGGCCGCAGGTGATGAGCGCCGACGGCACCCGGCTGCGCTGCACCAACCACGAGGCGGCCTTTCGGCTGACCGACGGCGTGGGGGTCGAGGGGCCGGCCGCGGGCGAGGCGCTCGACCCGATTCCGGTGCTCGTGACCGAAGCGGGCGAGGTGGTGATCGCGGAGTAGTCGCGGCGAAAGGCGTATGCACCGCCCGCCTGCCCCGTCACGCCGCTCACCTCGCTATTTCTCCCCCGGCGTCCCGTCGAACTTCTTCTCGAGGCTCGCCCAGCAGTCGGCATAATCCTGCTGCAGCGGCATCTCGGTCGCGGCCCACTCGGTCAGGTGCTGCGGGAAGCGGGTCTCGAACATGAACTGCATCGTCTCGGTCTGCCGCACCGGGACCATCGGCTCGGTCGAGCCATGCTCGAACGCCGCCCGGTCCGGCCCGTGCGGCAGCATCATGTTGTGGAGGCTGACGCCGCCCGGCACGAATCCTTGCGGTTTTGCGTCGTAGACGCCGTGGATGTTGCCCATCAGCTCGGACATGATGTTCTTGTGATACCAGGGCGGGCGGAAGCTGTGCTCGGCCACCATCCAGCGGTCGCGGAACAGCACGAAGTCGATGTTGGCCGTCCCCTCCTGCCCCGAGGGCGCGGTCAGGACGGTGAAGATCGACGGGTCCGGGTGGTCGAAGAGGATCGCCCCGACCGGCGAATAGGTCCGCAGGTCGTATTTGTAGGCGCAGTAGTTGCCGTGCCACGCCACCACGTCGAGCGGGCTGTGGTCGATGAAGCTTTCGTGGAACTGGCCGCACCACTTGATGACCACGCGGCTTCGCACCTCGCGGCCCTCGAACGCCGCCACCGGGCATTTGAAGTCGCGCGGGTTAGCGAGGCAGTTGGCGCCGATCGGGCCGCGGCCGGGCAGGTCGAACTTCTGTCCGTAGTTCTCGCAGACGAAGCCGCGGGCGGGGCCGTCCAGCAGCTCGACCCGATAGACGAGGCCGCGCGGCAGGATGGCGATCTCTTGCGGGGCGAGGTCGATGACGCCGAGCTCGGTGGCAAAGCGCAGCCGCCCCTCTTGCGGGACGACCAGCAGCTCGCTGTCGGCGGAATAGAAATACTCGTCCTCCATCGAGCGGGTGACGAGGTAGATGTGGCTCGCCATGCCGACCTGGGTGTTGACGTCGCCGGCGGTGGTGACGGTGCGCATCCCGGTGAGCCAGGTCAGCGGCTCGTCGCCGTGCGGGACCGGGTCCCAGCGGTACTGGCCAAGGCTGATGACGCCCGGCAGGACGTTCGGCGCCGATTTCCAGTGCGGCACGTCGATGGGGGCGAAGCGCCCGACGTGCTGGACCGAGGGGCGGATGCGGTAGCACCAGGTCCGCTCGTTCTGGCCGCGCGGGGCGGTGAAGGCGGTGCCCGAGAGCTGTTCGGCGTAGAGCCCGTAGTTCACCTTCTGCGGGCTGTTCTGGCCCTGTGGCAGGGCGCCGGGCAGGGCCTCGGTCTCGAAGTCGTTGCCGAAGCCGGGCATATAGCCCTCATGCGCGGCGGTGCCGTTGCGGGTCTCGGCGCGCACCCGCGCCCCGGTCATCGGTCCGGTTCCCTGGTCCGTCATGTCGCGGCCTCCCTCGCCCCCATCGCGCGCCCCCTACCCCGGCGCCGATCCCTCACCAGACTATCGTTTCATATGCAACGATGTCAATCGGCGGTCGGGTCACCGCTCGCCGCCCCGCCGCCCTCGCGCCGGGCCGCGACCCGCGCCACGGCGCCGTCCAGCGCCGCGATCCCGGCGGTGAGCGTCGCCCGCTCGGCCTCGGTCATCTCGGACAGGATCTCGTCGGCGCGGGCGCGGACCTCGGCGAAGGCCTCGGCAAAGAGCGCCTGCCCCGCGGGGGTGATGGCATAGTGCCTGAGCCGCCGGTCCGAGCCCAGCACCGCGCGGGTGATCAGCCCCTTCCCCTCAAGCCGCGCTGCCGCCCGGCTGACCTGCACCTTGTCGAGCGAGGTCCGCTGCGACAGGCTGAGCGAGTCGATCTCGCCCGCGTCGTCGAGCAGGAACAGCAGCCGCCATTCCTCGCGCGTCAGGCCATAGGCGCGCAGGTAGACGGCGACGAGCTGGCGCGAGAACGCCTCGGCCGTGACCGCGAGGCGGTAGGGAAAGAAACCCTCGATCTCCATCGTCGTCCCCCGGCTGGGCCTGCGCGACGGGCAGGCGGCTGACGGCGGGCAGCTAAGACGCGGCCCGCCGGCCGGGTCAATCATGCCGCACCTGACCCGCTGGGCCGAGGGACAAAAAAAGACGCCCGCACGAAGCGGGCGCCAAGTCATGAGGCAGGTTTCATACAGGCAAGAAACCTATCGAGCAGTGCTCTTGATATACGCTTGAAACCCCTTGCCGCCAAGCCCCCCGGTTTGCCAGCCGCCCGGGGGGCCGATAGATTGGCGCCAAGACCGGGCGACACGATCCCGGCGCGGGGGCGGGGCAGCGATGCGAATCTTCAAATTCTCTAACGATTCCGCGATCACTCGCCTTGCGCGTGTGGCGGTGTTGGCGCTGACACCTGTTGCAGCGATGCCGCTGGCAAGTGCCGCCGCAGCGTCGGACGGCCCCGCCCATGCCCTTGCAATGTATGGAAAACCGGCGCTTGCGGCCGACCTGACCGGCTTCCCTTACGTCAATCCCGACGCGCCCCGCGGGGGGACGATTCGCTTTGCCGAGCCGGGGGGCTTCGACTCGCTCAAACCGTGGGTGCTCAAGGGCAATGCGGCGTGGGGCGTGGGCGTCCACGTCACCGAATCGCTGATGCTGCGGTCGATCGACGAGCCCTTCACCCTCTACTGCCTGCTCTGCGAGACGGTCGAGACCGACCCCGAGCGCAGCTGGGTCGAGTTCACCCTGCGCCCCGAGGCGAAGTTCTCGGACGGCAGCCCGGTGACGGTCGAGGACGTGATCTGGTCGCTCGAGACGCTGGGCACCAAGGGACACCCCCGCTACGCCGGCGCCTGGGCCAAGGTCGCCTCGGTCACGCCGGTCGGCGAGCGGGGGCTGCGCATCACCTTTGCCGAGAAGGACCGCGAGCTGCCGCTGCTGATGGGGCTGCGCCCGATCCTCAAGAAGGCGCAGTGGGAGGGGACGGATTTCGCCGCCTCGTCGCTGACCCCGCCGATCGGCAGCGGCGCCTATGTGGTGGACCGGGTCGATCCGGGCCGCGCGATCAGCTTTCGTCGCAACCCCGACTACTGGGGCAAGGACCTGCCGCTGACCCGCGGCCTGTGGAACTTCGACACCATCCGCTACGACTATTTCGCCGACAGCAACGCCATGTTCCAGGCCTTCAAGGCCGGCGAGGTCGATGTCTGGCGCGAGCTGAACGGGGTGAAATGGGCTAAGGAGTACAACTTCCCCGCCATCACCTCGGGCGCGGTCGTCAAGGAAGAGATCCCGCACCAGCGCCCCTCGGGCATCATCGGGCTGGTGATGAACACCCGCTCGCCGCTATTTGCGGACTGGCGGGTGAGGCAGGCGATGATCCTGGCCTTCAACTACCGCTTCATCGACATGACGCTGTCGGGCGGCACCGATCCGCGCATCGCCAGCTATTTCTCGAACTCGCCGCTGGCGATGGCGGCGGGGCCGGCGACGGGGCGCGAGGCTGAGCTGCTCGCCCCCTTCGCCGCCGACCTGCCCCCCGGCACGATCGAGGGCTATGCCCTGCCCGAGGGGTCCGAGAAGCTGCTCGACCGCAAGGCGCTGCGCGAGGCGGTGGGGCTGCTGGGCGAGGCGGGGTGGACCGTCGCGCCGGACGGGGTGCTGCGCAACGCGGGCGGCGACGCCTTCGCGCCCGAGATCCTGCTGAACCAGTCGGGCAGCGCCATGCGCTCGGGCGCCGAGGTGCAGCAGATCGTCGACATCTACGTCGAGGCGCTGAAGCCGCTGGGGATCATGCCGCGGGTGACGGTGCTCGACAGCGCGCAATACGTCGAGCGGACCAACCGCTTCGCCTTCGACATGAGCTGGTACGAGCGCGGGCTGTCGCTGTCGCCGGGCAACGAGCAATCGCTCTACTGGGGCAGCGCCAGCGCCGGGCAGGAAGGGTCGAAGAACTGGATGGGGGTCCGCTCGCCCGCCGTGGACGCGATGATCGACGAGGCGGTGAATGCCGCATCGGCCGAGGATCACGTCGCCGCGGTCAAGGCGCTGGACCGGCTGCTGACGGCGGGACGCTATGTGATCCCGGTGAGCTATCCGCAGGTCAGCCGGATCGCCCACGCCCGCCGCCTGCACCACCCTGAGCGGCTGCCGATCTACGGCGACTGGCCGGGGTTCCTGCCGGATGTGTGGTGGTCGGCCGAATAGCCCGCAGTCCGACGGCGTGAGTTTTCGCCGGCCCGGGCAGCAGGCCCCCGGTCAGGCTCGGTCAGCGGTCGCCGTCGTCGGGATAATCGTCGTCGTCCCCGAAGCGCGAGTCGTCGGCGTATTCGTCCTCGCCCTCGCCCACGTATTTCCCCGACAGCGCGATCGAGTGGTTGTCGTGGGTCGGGTCCATGACGACGTCCGAGGGGATCTCGCCCGCCAGCCACTCCTTGATGTCGGCGCGGGCTTCCTCGGGGTCCATCTCGGTGATTTCGGCGATGTAGCGGATGAAGGCGCGCTGGTCGCCGTCGATCTCGTCCAGCATCGCCTCGTCGGCGTCTTCCCATTTTTCCTGGATCGCCTCGTAGAAGGCGGTCCAGTTTTCCTGCACGTGCGACCAGCGCATCGACGTCTCCTTGTTCGATCACCCAGCCAACGACGCAACCCGGACCCGGTTCCCGCGAGCCGCGGCGTCGGCGCTCCGCGCAAGACCGGGCGGGTCAGACCGGGCGGATCAGCTTGCGCTCGAGCACCCGCAGCACGGTGGGCAGGTCATGGCCGCGCTTGAGCACCTGCCCGTCCATGCCGACGACCGCATACATCCCCTGCGCCGCCCTGAGCCGCGGCCGCTTCTCGATCCGGTAGAGCGGGTTCTCGGCCGCCCGGCGAAAGACCGAGAACACTGCCATCTCGCGCAGGACCGACATCCCGTAGTCGCGCCACTCGCCCGCCGCGACCATGCGGCCGTAGAGCGACAGGATCACCCCCAGCTCGGCCCGGTCGAAGGCCACGACCTCGGCGGCGGGGGGCGGGAAGATCGGCTGGATCGGCTGGATCGTCATGGCGTCAGGTTGGCACCGCGCCGCCCAGCGATCAACGGCTATTCCGCGATGCGGCCGCGGCGTCCCGTGGGTCACGCGTCCGCCGGTGCCGGAACCTCGACGTTGTCGATCAGCCGCACCGGCCCCAGCCAGGCGGCGGCGAGCAGCCGGGCCGGCCCCTCGGCGCAGGTCAGGGGCGCCAGCGTCTGGGGGTGGCGCAGGTCGAGATACTCCACCCGCGAGAAGCCGCAGTCGATCATCGCGGCGCGGGCGTCGTCCAGCACCCGCCCGACCTCCGCCCCCGCGGCCAGTTGCGCCGCCGCGCGCGAGAGCGCCGCATAAAGCACCGGCGCGGTGGCACGGTCGGCCACCGACAGCCGCGCGTTGCGCGACGAGAGCGCGAGCCCGTCCGCCTCGCGCAGCGTCGGGCAGGCGGTGATGACGATGGGGATGTTCAGGTCCGCCACCAGCCGGCGCACGATCTGAAGCTGCTGCCAGTCCTTCTCGCCGAAGAACGCCCGGTCGGCGCCGGTCATCAGGAACAGCTTGGTCACGATGGTGGCCATGCCGTCGAAATGCCCGGGGCGGAAGTCGCCGCACATCCCCTCGCTGAGCCCGGCGACGTGGATCGAGGTCGCAAAGCCCGGCGGATAGACCTCGTCCACCCCCGGCGCGAAGAGCAGGTCGACCCCGGCGGGGCCCAGCACGTCGCGGTCGCGGTCCTCGGTGCGGGGGTAGTTCAGCAGGTCTTCGGCGCGGTCGAACTGGCGCGGGTTCACGAACAGCGTGACGATCACCCGGTCGCAGGCCGCGCGGGCTGCGGCGACAAGCGACAGGTGGCCGTCATGCAGCGCGCCCATGGTGGGGACCACGGCGACGGTCTCGCCCGCCGCGCGCCAGTCGGCCACGGCGGCGCGCAGATCGGAGACGGAGCGGGCGACCTGCATCAGCGGACCTCATCGGCAAAGACGTGCTCGGGACCGGGGAAGCGGCGGTCCCGCACGTCGGCGGCATAGGCGGCGATCGCCTCGGCGGCGGTGGCGCCCAGCTCGGCGTAGCGGCGCACGAAGCGGGGGCGGAAGTCGGTGAAGAGACCCAGCATGTCGTCGATGACGAGGATCTGCCCGTCGCAGGCGGCCGAGGCGCCGATGCCGATGGTGGGAACCGCGATCTCGGCCGTGATCCGGCGGGCCAGGCTGTCGGGCAGCTTTTCCAGCACCACGGCAAAGGCCCCCGCCGCGGCGACCGCCGCCGCGTCGGCAGCGATGCGGGCGGCGTCGGCGCCGCGGCCCTGCACCTTGTAGCCGCCGAGCGCGTTGACCGCCTGCGGCGTCAGCCCGACATGGCCCATGACCGGGATGCCGCGGGCGGTGAGGAAGCGGATGGTGTCGGCCATGTGCGCCCCGCCCTCGAGCTTGACCGCCCCGGCGCCGGTCTCGGCCAGCACCCGCGCGGCGGTGGCGAAGGCCTGGGCGGGGCTTTCCTCGTAGCTGCCGAAGGGCAGGTCCACGACGACGAGCGCGCGGGTGGCGCCGCGCATCACCGCCTGCCCGTGGGCGATCATCATGTCGGTCGTGACGCCGAGCGTCGAGGGCAGGCCATAGACCACCATCCCGAGGCTGTCGCCGACGAGGATCACGTCGCAGGCCGCATCCGCGAGCCGCGCCACCGGGGTGGTATAGGCGGTGAGGCAGACGAGGGGCTGGCCGCCCTTGGCGGCCGAGATGTCGGGCGGGGTGATCCGCCGGACCGCTGCGCTGACGCTCATGGCAAACCCCCTCCTCGCCGGACCGTTGCGGGGTTCTAGCGGGATCGCGGCGAAAAGACAGGGTGTCGTTGCGGCGGGATGGCGTCTGCGCCGCGGCGGGGGTTCGCCCGGTGGACGGAGGCGTTCGCCCCTTCAGGATATTTGTGCAGGAAAGAACGGGGCGTGGTCAGGCGGCCAGCCGGGCGCCATCGTGGGCGCGGATGGTGACCTCGATCAGCGCGCCCTCGGGCTGGTCGCGGTCAAAGGCGACCTCGGTGAACTGTTCGGTGCGTCCAAGGCGCGGGCCTTCGGTCAGGACACTGTGGCGCTGGCCGACCTGGGCGGAGAGGTGGGCGGCCAGCGCCGCCGCGCCCGCCGCCCGCAGCCGTGCGGCGCGGTCGCGGATCGCCGGGCCGGGGACGGCCGGCATCCGCGCCGCCGGGGTGCCCTTGCGGGGGCTGTAGGGGAAGACGTGCAGGAAGCTCAGCCCGCAGTCGTCCACCAGCCGCAGCGAGTTCTCGAAATGCGCCTCGGTCTCGGTCGGAAAGCCGGCGATGATGTCGGCGCCGAAGACGATGCCGGGGCGCAGGCGGCGCGCCTCGTCGCAGAAGCGGATGGCATCGTCGCGCAGGTGGCGGCGCTTCATCCGCTTGAGGATCAGGTCGTCGCCGTGCTGCAAGGACAGGTGCAGGTGCGGCATGAGCCGCGGCTCGGTGGCGATCGCCTCCATCAGCTCGGGGTCGGCCTCGATCGAATCGATCGAGCTGATCCGGAGCCGCGGCAGGTCCGGCACCATCCGCAGGATGCGCCGCACGAGGTTGCCCAGCCGCGGCGTGCCCGGCAGGTCGGCGCCCCACGAGGTCAGGTCCACCCCGGTCAGCACCACCTCGTTGAAGCCGCGGTCACGCAGGCGGCGGATCTGGTCCACGACCACCCCCGCCGGGACCGAGCGCGAGTTGCCGCGTCCGAAGGGGATGACGCAGAAGGTGCAGCGGTGGTCGCAGCCGTTCTGGACCTGCACATAGGCGCGGTGGCGGCCGAAGCCGTCGATCAGGTGGCCGGCGGTTTCCCGCACCGACATGATGTCGTCGACCATCACCCGCTCGGTGCCATAGTCGGGCGCGGCGAGGCCCGCCCAGGTCGCGGGCTGCATCTTCTCGTGGTTGCCGATGACGCGGGCGACCTCGGGCATGGCGGCGAAGGTCTCGGGCTCGGTCTGGGCCGCGCAGCCGGTGACGATGATCGGCGCGCCGGGGTTCTCGCGCGCTAGGCGGCGGATTTCCTGGCGGGCCTTGCGCACCGCTTCGGCGGTGACGGCGCAGGTGTTGACGATCACCGCACCGGTGAGCCCGGCGCTTTCGGCCATCTCGCGCATCGCCTCGGATTCATAGGCGTTGAGGCGGCAGCCGAGGGTGGCGAGGATCGGGGCGCCGCTCATCGCGTGGCCTCGGCCAGCCAGTCGGCGGTCAGCGTGCCCTCGAACACCGTGGCCACCGGCCCGGTCAGCCACACCCCGTCGTCGCGCAAGTCCACCCCCAGCGTGCCGCCGTCGAGGTCGAGCGTCACCCGCCGCCCCGTCAACCCGCGCCGATGCGCCGCCACCGCGGTCGCGCAGGCGCCCGAGCCGCAGGCGAGCGTGACGCCGGTGCCCCGTTCCCACACCCGCATCCTGAGCCGGTCGGGGCCGGTGAGGCTGGCGAACTCGACATTGGTGCGCTGGGGGAACAGCGGGTCGTGCTCGACCTGCGGCCCGAGGGTGGTCAGCGGCGCGGCCTCGGCGTCGGGGACGAAGAAGACCGCGTGCGGGTTGCCCATGCCGACCGCCGCCGGGTCGCCGTCGAGCGGCAGGCGGGCGGTGTCCACCGCGCGCGCCAGCGGCACGGCGTCCCAGTCGAGCTGCGGGGCGCCCATGTTGACCCAGACCGCGCCCCCCTCGCGCACCGCCGTCAGCATCCCGCGCCGCGTGGCAAAGCGCAGGCTGTCGCGGCCCAGCGCCTCCATCATCCGCGCCGCCACGCAGCGCGAGGCATTGCCGCACGCCCCCGCCTCGGACCCGTCGGCATTCCAGAACACCAGCCGATAGTCGGCGTCGGGGTCGGGCAGGATCTCGGCCAGCTGGTCGAACCCCACGCCGCGGTGGCGGTCGCCGATGGCCCGCGCCAGCGCCGGGCTCACCCGCCCGGCGCCCGGCGCGCGGGCGTCGATCACGACGAAATCATTGCCCGCTCCGTGCATCTTGACGAAGGGCAGGCCGGGGGTGGGGCGGTGGTTCATCGCGGCGATATACGGTCGCCGTCGTGATTCCGCCAGTGGGCCGCGATTTTCCCCTTGACCCCCCCGTGCACCATCCCTAATCAGGCGCCCTGTGTTGGGCCCATAGCTCAGTTGGTAGAGCAACTGACTTTTAATCAGTGGGTCACAGGTTCGAATCCTGTTGGGCTCACCACTGTTCCCCTTGTGTCAAGCGACACGTGTAGTTAACTCAAACGACCGTGAAACTATCTCAAACGACACGCGAGATTAACTCAACGCGGCTTTGGCCCCGCTCGGGTGGGGTTCGGCGGGCGTGCGAACGCCCCGCCGAACGCGTCGACGGGGCGGATGCCTTGAGCCGTGATCAGATCGAGATGACCGGGATTACTGCGTCACGCAGATAGATCTTGCTGCAGTGGTCCGGCAGGGGAATCGGCCGCACCGTGGCCTTGTCGAGCCGTGCCGCGACATGCTTCGCCTGTGTTCCCAGTTGATGGGCGATCAGCCCGAGCGGGAGATGTTTCGAAAGAAACCTGCTCAGGTCCGCCGGCTCGACCAGCGTCAGCGGCTGACGCGAGCGGGGATGGCGCACCTCCCGGCTCATGATCATCCCCTCTTTCAACAGCAGGCTCACGGTGGAACTGTTGACATGAAGCCGTGCCTTGAGGTCGGCGCGTGTCAGGCCGGTCAGCGGCTTGCCTTCGAACAGGTCCAGCACTTCGGACAGGTCGAACAGCAGGCCCGGCATCCCGTCAGGATCGCGCAGCCGGCAAGTCTTTCTGAGCCGGCCTGCGATCTGCGCGCGCAGCAGATCACCGCTCGTCACCTTGGCCTTATTGCAGACCAGCCGGATCGGAAAGGACCCTTTGGGCGCGGTGTCGACCACTTGAGCATGAACGCTGACTGCGGAGAAGAAGGCATCGACGTCGTGTGGCAGGAACAGCTTGTCCAGCCCTGGCAGCGCGATTCCGTGCCGCAGCAGCCCGACCTCCGCCAGACCGTCGACTGCCGACGGGTGGACGTCCAGCCTCCGGGCCGCCGCCTTACGGTCGAGGCCGGACGACAGGGCCGTCAGTTCGGCATGATATGCATCCGGCGCCACCCGCCGCAGCGCGTCACCTTCGATCCCGGCGGCGTGCTGAAAGCGGGTGATGCGGCCGGTACTGAGGCCGTAGGCGCGGCCCAGCTCCGACCAAGTGAACCAGCGCCGCTCGGTGGAGGTCTCGCCCAACACCTGCTGACCGGGCGACAGGGGATAGTTGTCGAAGACGAAGGTTCGGAAATGGTCCAGGACGGGTCGATACCGGTCAGGATGGGAAAGCCTCTGTAACCAGCGAGCAAAGAACCCGAAGTCGCTGTAGAACCCGCCGCGGTCGCTCGTCGATCGCCTGCGCACGGTGTCGTAGGCAGCGGACAACGCATCGCTGCCCTGAGCACAGATCGCGAAGCCGCACCCGCCCGCAGTGGCTCGCTCCCTGCCGGACAGGGCCTGCGGCCGCGGATCCGGACCCGAGGTGACCAGAATGCCCAGATTCTCACAGAGGCGGGCAGCCACATCGACAGGAAGGCGATCCAGCAGAGTAAGGCCTGTCCGATTCGTATCCTGACAGAGCCGGGCCCTGATATAGCGTATAAAGTCCGTGGCATCGTGTCCGAGTTCCTCTGGCTGGTTGACTGGGCCTGGCGCGCCGAGCGCCCCGAGGCGACCCGCGAAGTCATGCGGACAGCGCGGGTAAGTTGGTGCAGGCAGCACGTCCAGGAGCGTGCCGTGATCCGGACAGACCCTAAGTGGGTCGATCTGCCACAGCGCGCGCCCGTAGCCCCTGCCGTGCCGGTCCCTGTCGCCGGTCAGGCAGACCGGGCAGTATCTGAGCGCCGAGCGATCGAGGAAGGACAGGGGAAGCTCATGGTCCCGGAACCGGAAGAAGCCATCGCCCACCGGCGCAAAGCTGTGCGCGACGAGGTCCGGCACTGCGATCCCCGTCAGTTCGGACAGGTCCCGAACCGTGTCGGGATCGAGTTGCAGGACTCGCCGCCAGGACAGCCCCATGTCCTGGGCAAAATCCTGCACATGAGACGCACCGTTCTTTGCTGCGAGATACGAGACGCAGGACGGCAGCGTCTCTCCGGGCAGGATGGGGAGGCGGAGACCGATTCTCATCTGCGCCCTGCCTTTGGCCCGGGACCAGGCTCGGTCAGCAGCAGCCTGCGCACATCGAGGGCGCGGAAATCGTCGGCGATGAACGGGTTGAGACCGTCAGGGACGCCCGCGCGCTTGCCGAAACAGGCTGCGAACGACCGGACAGACAGGCTGTCTGCGTTCGACAGCAATGCCTCACCGATCGCCTCGCAGATCAGTTCGACGAGGATTCCGAAGCAATGATCCGCCGCATGGATCAGCCGCTTGATGAATCGCGTCTGGGCAAGCTCATCGTCGACGGTGATCCCGGCCACGGATGCGTATTGCCGAAGGGCAGACAGCAGCATCGGCCCGTCGACACTGACGCTGAGTGCTCGGTGCGTGATGGGCTTCAGACGCCGGGCGAGCTGAGGGTCCATGTTCACCAGGTCGAGCAGTTCGGGCATCCCGCTGAGGATCAGGCCGACCGGCCACTGGGGAGACTGCATCAGCGACTTGAGCGTGCTGATCACCGCCTGCTGGTCGGCACGGTTGTTGTGGCGGCTGAAGTCCTGCGCCTCGTCGAGATGCAGGAACAGCACCTGCCGCTGCGCGAACTGGGCCTTCACCAGCTGCCAGATGATATGGGCAGAGCGATCCCGACGCAGCGGATAGCGGAGCGCCTCCAGTATGCTGAGGCCGACACCCTTGGGTGTCGCCGGCGAGGGCACCGTCATGCTGACAACGTCCGCACGCTCGTCGTCATCTGTCAGCAGGCGCAGGCCGGACGGGTGGTGCCGAAACGCATTCCGGATGAGCGTAGTCTTGCCGGCGCCCGATGGCGCGACGACGAGCAGGCCACGCGCCTCCGGTTGTCGCCCGTCCTCAGCACTGGCCCGGCGCTGAGCCAGCAGGAAGTCGAACTCCTGCTGGAATTCGCGATAGGTGGGCGTCTGAAACAGCCGTCCCTTCAATTCCGTCACCCGCCTGGCGACCTCTGCGATCCGATCGGGGGACGCGGTCATCGGCCGTCCTCCAGAAGCCAGGTGTCGTCAGGTTGGATCGGAGCTTGGTCCTCGTCCTGCCCCTTGTCCGGCAGGCTAAGCGGGATGCTGGTGGCTGATGGTGTCGGCACCTCGATCTCAGTGGCTGGCAGGATCTCCCTGCCGACGCCGTCGGGAGCCTCCTCCAGCCGGGTGTCGATCTCGTCCCGGAAGCGGAACCCCTCGAACAGGGTTTTATGCAGTTTCTGCACGTACTCGACCGAATGGCCAAAGGGGGTCGCCTCTCGACGACGCAACCTCGCCCGGGCGTCCGACGCGATCGCCCGAATCGTGCGGGCAGCGTTTGCCCGCAGATGAGCGGACAACTCGGCCTCATGCTTGTAACGTTCGCGGAGTCTGCGACACTCCTCGACCCACTCGGGCAGGCTGATCCCCTCCATGTCCTTCGTGTGCGGCCTGGCGGGCACCCATTTCCCGCCGACCTCCACGGCCACCATGCCCAGGTTGGCGGTATCGATCCGAACCCGCAGGCTTCGGTCGATGCCCGTGGCGTAATGCTCTCGCAGCTCTGGACAGCTGTAACGGTTACCAAAGACAGTAACGCCTTGCTTGCCCACGCGCAGCTGAAGCTCGATGCCGAGCGCGGCACAGCGGGTGAGGCGGTCAACCGGGGGCTGGAGGAAACCGGTTTCCTGTTCCAGATCGCGCCACCGCCTGGAGGGCGTTTGCCCTCCCAGCCCGTCGTGAGGCGTATGATGATATTCATCGACGATGTAGCAGACCAGAATCCTGATCAGGTCGTCGTCATCTAGGCAGGCATTCGCCTCGGCATCGTAATCGCCACGCTTTGTCGGGTTGGATTGGGTGTGTCCCGGCAGGCGAGGTGTCAGGGTTCTGTTGAGGGTCCCGAACCAACGTTCGATCATCGCGCGCAGTTCGGCACATTTGACCGCCGCATACTGGAGGGCAGAACCCAGATCGATCACGCGCTCCATTGAGTCACTCGCCACGAAGCTGGCGCCAGTGTCTGTCGCGATGATCACCGGGCGGCCGCATTGATGCCACGTGCCGCTGGCGCCGCAGGCACGCGCCAGCTCGGTCTTGTCAGACACCACCATCTCCAGGAGCTTTCGGAATTCTTCTGCTGACGGGGTCGCAGCAATCCGGATACCCAGGATACACCGCGATGCCCTGTCGATCGCGACGGACACCCATCTCCTGCCGGCGGGAAGCTTCTCGACTATGTCTTCGGAGAGGAGCGAAAGGAGTCCCAAGTCCCTGAACAGGGTGATCAGATCGACTTCCCAGTCGTCGATCTCCACGACTTCGAGCAAGCACACCCCGGCAGGACCGCTCAGGTATGAGCTGAACCGGTGCCGAGCCTTGTCGATACCCTCCTGGGCGCAGATTCGTTCGAAGGCCGACAACCCGGCGATCATGCGTTGGACCTGTCGCCGACTATAGATGTAGAGCGGCGCTTTCCGGTCTGAGCGGCGTTGACTATTGATCTCCTGCAAGCGGGAGACCACCTCGCGCGCAGGCGCCGAGAGGCCCCGCGTCTCGGGTGTGAGTGCCTCGCGTATCAGCTGGTAGGTCACCTCGCGGCTCTCTGCACACGCCGCCCGGCGGTTGTGCTGCACCCGGGGCTGCTTGGGCTTGTGCGCCAGCACATCGCCCACAGCCTCGCGGAAGATCCGGTAGTGTCTGCGCAGCGTACTCGGGCTCGGAACCGTGAAATCGAATATCCCGCGTCGCAGTTCCTCAGGCACGAACCGTGCGATCTGCTTCGGATTCTGATCGATCTCCCACTGCACCCTTTCCCGGAATGCCGCGAGCGAGGCGTCGGAAAGTGTGGTGGAAGCAGCAACGATCTCGCGGTGAAGCCGATCTGCGAAATAGTGCATCTTCAGCGCGTGGAGCCGTTGCCGAGGCGATGCAAGCGCCAGCCTGGCCTCAGCGTTCTGCCCACGACGCGGATGCTGCGCATCGTAGTAGCCGCGATCGTGGCGCCAGGCCGGCGTCGTCATCAGCGTATCCAGCTCCTCCTGACTGAGGATCCGCACATGCTCGTCGTCATCCTCGGCAGCGAAGTAATAGTCACCGCAATGTGCGTCTTGCTTGATCAAGCGGTAGGTCTTTGCCCCGATCGTAAAGCGATCGGAGCGCTTGAAATCATACGGAAGGGTCATTCCACCCTCCCTACGAACGATGCCGGCGTGATCTGACCACGCGACAGGTGGCGCAACATGCCGGCATAGACCGCGCGAAGAACCGCCCCGAACATGCGGCCACCAAGGTGACCGGCTTGCGCGCTCAGGGC
Organism: Paracoccus sanguinis; assembly: GCF_012689545.1. Classification (NCBI taxonomy): domain Bacteria; kingdom Pseudomonadati; phylum Pseudomonadota; class Alphaproteobacteria; order Rhodobacterales; family Paracoccaceae; genus Paracoccus; species Paracoccus sanguinis. Next base: position 1,891,840 of record NZ_CP051542.1, on the reverse strand, counting down.
GCGGATCTGGACGCGGCCGTGAAGATCGGTGCACAGATGCGTCAGCGCGGCGTCGGCTTCCGGATCCGGGTTCTGAGTGGCGTAGTAGTACCGCCGCGCATCCCTTGCAGCCTCGGGTGTATAATCGCGGTCAGTAACCAGCACGACCTTGTCGCAGAACCCCGGGACGGCAGCCCGGGCGATCAGGGCAAGTTCGCGATCGAAACCTTTTGCGATCGCTCGATCGTATGGCCTGACCGCCCTGGCGATCCGGGTGCCGTCGACCATCGTGAACAGGAAGTCAAAGGTATGCAGGCGCCGGCGCCCGTCGGACGCCTCGTAGGCAACAGGGCCTGCCTGTTCCCACACATCGTGAACCTGGCCCGTCGCCAGGGTCAGGAAGAGGCAGTCGGCTTCTCCCTTCGATTCGAGCCCGATCAGGCGCGGACGGCCTCCATCCGCTGGAACGCCGATTGGCAGGAATGTCCGGACACTGGTTCTTGAACGGGGACTGATCCGACGGGTTGCCCTGCTGGGCAGGGCCTGGGTGAAAACGCCTTGGACAGATGCACCGTGCATCCTGATCCTCCTTGATCCGATAAAGTGTGACACCCCCTCTGCGGGCGAGCCGCAGAGGGTTGACATCAGCGCGGAAAAGAGGGAGCCAAGGAGATGCAAGGGTCTCCAGAGATCCATGACGGGGCTTGTCGGTGCAAACGACAGGTCCCGTTTTCTTTTCCGGGGAGCGGGTGATCGCTCCGGAAATGGCCGAGTGCTATGTGCGTCAGGTCATCGTCGGGCCCCCCTGCTGGTGTAAAGGCCGGGGAAGAGGTCGTCGACCGACGTGTTCAGCACGGTCGCGACATACTCCGCCACCCGCCGGGAGCGGCGCTCGCCCTTGACCACGATGGATACGGTAGAGCCACTGACGCCGAGCGCCTTGCCGACGTCTGCAAGCGTCAGCCCGCGCAGCCGAAGCGCGTATTTGATGGTTTCGCGCTGGTTGCCATCGGCATGAAGCTGTTCATGAAACATGGGCTGCTTGCATCCATCCGTGAGACAGGATGGGCAAAGCTTAGGCGACCGCGAATCACCCTGTCAATGTCACTTGAAAGGACATGCGAAAAAAGCCGCGAAAAGCAGCTTGTCATGTCCATCTCTAAACTCAAATCGCCAGTCCTGTCAATCGTTGTTCCGGCACTTGTGGAGTGGAGAAATGCGCAAGCTCCAGCCGCCGCGCGGCGCGCGACGGAACAGCAATGCTCGTCAAGTCCGCCTCAGGGGCAGGGTTTGGAACATGCCGGCCGCAGGTCCGGTAAAAGGGGTGGCGCAGCCTCAGGAGAATAGCGGTCGGTCGCCCCACCAACGGGCCTCCACATGCCGCAGATGCGTCCGCGGCAGAGTCCGAAGAAAGGCTTCGGAGACGACCCATTTCTTCAGCACCCGCGGCATCGGCTCCTGCGCCAGCTGCAGCAGTCCGCCGTCTTCCTGGCTCAACCTGCGAACCTCGGCCACGAGCGCCTCGGCGCGTGGATCGAGATCGACAACCTGAATTGTCGGACGGTTACTGGTCCGCTGACCCGGAGGCAGGGCCACCACGCGTGCGGTCGCATAACCGGCCACCACCAGCGACACGGCTGCGTCGCGGGCAACCCAGCCGCGCAGGCTGATCAGGCACGCCGCGAGCTTGAGAAGCTCGTTCTCGCTTACCGCCGAGATGTCATCGTCGGTCACAGCTTCATGTCCGACGGCTTGACGGTCCCATCGGCGACCGCGGCTTTGATCTGCCGGTCCGTCTCAGCGACGTCCATCCGGGCGAGGTCGAGATCATACAAGTCAAAGCTCAGCGACGACTGCCCTGCCTTGCTGTGATATTGCATGCTCAGCACCGCGAGACATTCGGGGTGTTCGTCCGGCGGACGCTGGTCATCGAACGCATAGCCGTCATAACCGGTATAGCCGCAGGGTTGTTCGGTTTGCTGTGGCATCTGCCCGTCCTTGGTCCAGACATACATGGCCTCGAGTCCGAAGGTGCCATCGGGCAACAGCCAGGTCGGCTCGCCGTAAAGCTCGGCCAGTTGGGCCAGCACCTCCGCCAGTTCCGGCAACTCGGCATTGGGCTTGCGGATGCGGCGCGCGATCGAGATGACGCGCCCGTCCAGAACCGGTGTGCCGGTGATCAGCTTGACGCTCTCAAAGGGCTCATCTCCCATGGTCGTGTAGATCGACACTGCTGCGGTTTCGTAACCGACCGTCAGATCGGCCTCGAACTGACGGCCGTTTGGCGCGGTGACGACCTGCTGCCTGACCATCGGAGACAGCTCGCCACCCAGATGGCTCTCAATCTGCGGGATCACCTCGGTAGAGATCTGTCCCGGCTGGATGTCGAGAATTCTGTAAGGATAGGGACGCGGCGCGGGGGGCGGCAGGGGCGTCAACTCGTCGGCATGAACCGGTGCAATGCTCACGGCAAGCACGGTGGAAACCACGGACACGATACGCATGAAAAAGTGCTCCCAGATTATAGAAAGGGGTAAAAATGACTCCCGGCCAAGCGTGGAGTCAGGCGTTGGCTGCAGCATCATCGTGGCCGGCCCGCGCCCATTCGGTGAGCACCTCGGATAGGTATTCCGCCCGGCGCAGGCTGAGATCGCGGGCGACGACGATCGGCTTCGAACCGCGATAGAGCACCACCCGATGGCTGGTCCGCGCCTGCTCGTCGCGCAAGGCGCGTCTCAGGCCGCGCTCTCGTCCCGTCGGCTGACTGGATTGATCCACGGCGATTTCGCTGAGTTCGTCACGGGACCAGCGGCTGTCCCCTACGACGAGGTAGTGCGGGGTCAGCCGCAGCGTTTTCGCGCGGTGGATGCGGCGTTTTAGCATCCAGAAGCCGAGCGGGACCAGCGGCAGGAGAAACGGGGCATAGGCAAGAACGGGGAAAGAGAGGCCCAACACCGCGATCCCGAGCGCGGCCCAGCTCGCGGCCCCCCAGCTTTCGGGCTGCCAACGCAACTCCACCTCGCCCGGCGCGATCTCGGAGCGCTTGAAGCCGTAATCCTCGGATGTGAGTGGCATACATAGCTCCGGACTGGTGCACGCAGGCCGCTGGGCCGGCCCCTTGTTCGTACTATAGTAAAATCACTACTATAGTCGTTGGATCCATTCTTCAAGCTCTCCGACAAGGGTCGGATGGAGCGTCGCAATGAAAAGCTGGTCGCTGCGTTTGCCCAAGTGCTCCGTCGGCGCCGCAAGCAGGCTGGCCTCTCGCAAGAGGAACTGGCTTATCGAGCAGGCGTCTCGACCAGCTACATGTCGCTGCTGGAGACCCGCAATCGGCAACCCAGTCTAATTGTGATTGACGCCATCAGCAGGGAACTAGGGACGAGCATGAGCGACCTGCTCGGCGAGGTTGAGCAAACGGCATCCCAACATACGCAGGGTTCTCAAAGCTGACGTTCGGACATTACCTGCGCTGCGAGGCAAATGAGCTACCCCCCGGAAATCGGACAGTGACGGAAGCTACGATCTGACGTCTGCTGGTCTCCAAGAGCGAGGAGATCAGAACATGAAGAAACGCCGGAACCATGATGCTGGGTTCAAGGGGCGTTGTTGCAGAACTCTCCCCGTGAGGATTCACCTCGCGAATCCATGCGGTTAGAGGGGTTGCATGAGCAAGCCGAAGCCCGCCCGCTACCGCACCACGAACTGGTCTGCCTACAACGCTGCGCGCTCAGGAAGCGCGGGTCACTGCTGATCTGGCTGGACAAGGAGATGGACTGGCATGCGCCGCATGAGGGCCGTGCGGGGCGCCCGCCGGTCTTCTCGAATGTGGCGATCCAGTTCTGCCTGTCGATCAAGGTGCTGTTCAAGCTGCCGCTCAGGCAGACCGCCGGGATGATCGCAAGCCTGCTGCACCTGGCGGGGCTGGACTGGCCCGTTCCGGACTACTCGACGCTGTGCCGCAGACAGAAGACCCTGAAGGTGCAGATCCCTTATCGCCGTGCAGACGGGCCGGTGAACCTGCTGGTGGACAGCACCGGCATCAAGTTCTTGGGCGATGGGAATGGCAGGCCCGCAAGCATGGCGTTCAGGGCCGCCGTCAATGGCGCAAGGTGCATCTGGCCATGGACACCGCCACCTCGGACATTCGCGCGGTAGAATTCACCCCCAGCCGGGAGGGCGACAGCCCCGTCCTGCCGGACCTGCTTGGCCAGATCCCGCAGGACGAGGACATCGGCACCGTGACCGCGGACGGCGCCTACGATACCCGCCGTTGCCACAGCGCCATCATCGCACGCGGTGGCACGGCTATCATCCCGATCCGCAAGAACGGTCGCCCGTGGAAGGAGGACTGTCCAGCCGCCCGGGCCCGCAACGAAACCCTGCGCGCCACACGTCACTACGGCCGGGCGTTCTGGAAACGCTGGGCAGGATACCACGCCCGCAGCCGCGCCGAGGCCAAGATGCGCTGCCTCAAGTCCTTCGGCGAGCGCATCGCCGCGAGAGACCCCGACCGCCAGACCGCCGAAATCCACATCCGCGTCGCACTCATCAACCGCTTCAATGCCCTCGGCTCCGCCGAGATCGTCCGCGCGGCCTGAGCTTGAAGGGGAAGGGGGCATTCAAGCCTCAAGCCGCCATTCTGCAACAATGCCCATGGCCTTCGCCCGCGTTCCAAAAACCTATCAAAACAGGTTAGGTTTCGGAACGGGGTTTTGCAACAGAGTTCAGAGCTGCGTCGCCGGTGTTTCAATAACGCTCGTTTATAGAACAGAGTCATAGACTGGAACGACAGCCCCTGTCATTTTTCACAAATAAGTTCAGCAGCCTGTCACAGACGGTTCAGTGAACGGCCGCAGCGTCGAAGCAGCCGTTCGCGCAGATCGCAGCGAACGGCTTGAGGGAGCCCTTTTTGACGAATGCTGCCGAGCGACTGGACGGCCGCTTCGGCGGACCCGCAGCTTAGCGAGGTGTTCTCCGTTCGGGTCTAGACATACTCCGTAATGCGTTTCAACAAGGCGACACCGGCACCTGATAGAACGCCGCAAGAAGACGTAAGCTCTTGACGACGCCCGGTGTCGAGCGGGTGGGGTCCTGTTATGTGACCGTAAACTGCCCCATCATGCCCGCATCCTCGTGTTCGAGGATGTGGCAGTGATACATGAATGGTGTCTCTTCCGAAGCCAGCTTGTCGAACCTCAGCAGGATTCCGGTCGGACCCTGCACACGGACAACATCTTTCCAACCGATCTGCGCCGAGTCGACCGGCCGTCCGTTCTGACTCACGCCTCACGATAATTGTCACACGCCTCAACACCCTTTGCGACCACGTCGAGAAGTGCGTCCACATCGTTCAGAAGGACCGTGATGCGCGGGTTGCTGATACGGTAACGGATGAAGCGCCCTTCGCGGTCGCTGGCGACAAGCCCGCAGTCCAGCAGGCACCTCAGATGGTTGGAGACGTTGGGTTGCGATAGTTCGGTCCGCTCGACGATCTCGTGAACGGCCAATGGCTCGTTGCAAAGTGCACCGAGGATGGCCAGGCGGCTCGGGTCCGCGAAGCCGCGGAACAGCTTCGCCCGTCGCTCGATGGTCGCGCTCTTGCGGTCATCGACGATTTGGGCCATATCACTCCTCGCTGATACGTCGTTCTTCGATTCATCCTAGCAGGAATAGCGCGACCATGGCCAACACCGAAAATGCCGGATCGACGGCAGATGTCCCGCCCGTCCGTTACCGGGTTTCCGGTATGGATTGCGCCAAGGATGCCGCGCAGATCGAGCGGGCGGCACAGGCAGCCGGGGTCGCGCCCGGCGATGTGAAAGTGTCGGCCGCGACGCACATCATGACACTGACTGCACCCGAAGTGCGCCTGCCGGACATCGAAAAGGCAGTCGCGGTGACAGGCTATGGCTTCGACCGGATCGAGGGCGATGAAGACATTCCGCCGAATCCCGCCCATCAGGACCCGGCCTACCGCCGTGCCCTCTGGATCGTCGTGATCCTGAACGTGGGATACGGGGTCCTCGAAATGATCGGCGGTTTCATTTCCGGATCGCAGGCCGTGAAGGCCGATGCGCTCGATTTCATCGGCGACGGCGCGATCACCTTCCTTGGCCTGCTGGCCATCGGCTGGAGCCTCGCCTGGCGGGCACGGTCGGCCTTGATCCAAGGCATCTTCCTCGGCCTGCTCGGCCTTGGCGTCCTCGGCACGACCATCGTGCGAGTCTTCGAACGGACGACGCCGGATGCAGGTCTAATGGGCCTGCTTGGCATGATCGCCCTTGTCGTCAACGTCATCTCCGTTCTGCCGCTGCTGCGGTTCCGCAAGGGCGACGCGAACATGCGGGCCGTCTGGCTATTCTCGCGCAACGACGCCATCGGCAATGCGGCGGTTGTCGTTGCCGCCGGTCCGGGGCATGATCTCAGTCTTCCTTGAGGGCTTCGGTGTCTATGTCGTCGACGCGGTTTTGCAGCGATAGCCGGTTAAGGGTTGCGAAGGGCAAGGAAATGAACGTTTCGATCCTGCGACGCAGCGCACCATAGGTCTGGGCGAATACCAGTGCCTTTTCGGCGTCGGTACCCATGGCTTTTACCGGGTCCGGCAGGCCCCAATGGCCGGTAATCGGCTGGCCGGGCCATGGCGGGCATTCCTCGGCGGCGGATGTGTCGCAAACTGTAAATACGAAATCCATGACGATGGAGTCAGGCTGCTGGAACTCGGACACATGCTTGGATCGCAAGCTTGAGGTGTCATGGCCATTTCGCTCAAGCACCTCCAGCGCGAAGGGATTCAGCGCAGTATTGGGGCGGGTGCCGGCCGAAAAGGCCTGAAACTTCCCTTTGCCAAGATCGCGCAACAGGGCCTCGGCAAAGATCGAGCGGGCGGAATTTCCTGAACAGATGAAGAGCACGTCGAAGTCGGTATCGTCCATGGCGGGATCCTTCTGAGCCGACAGGGAGGGAGAAATGAGGTCAGGTCGGGCGCGGCCTACGTCTAGCGCGAGATAGTCGATCAGCGCCTCGGTGAGTTGGCGGTTCGCGGAGTAGAAGAGTGACCGCCCTCGCCGTTCGACACTCGCGAGCCCTGCCGACGCAAGGTCCGAGAGATGGTGCGACAGCGTATTGGCCTTCAGACCTAGCGCCTCGGCAATCTCGGTCGGGCGCACGCCACGCGGGGCAAAGCGCATCAGCAGCCTGAAGACGGCGAGGCGGTCAGGGTGACCGAGGGTGGCGAATGCATGGGCGGCGCTGTTTTTTTCCATAATTCCGGAATACAGGAATTAACAATGCTGTCCAGTGAAGTTTTTATGACGCAGCCTGATCGGGCCACTCCATCCATTCGCGCAGGCTCACCCCTGCGGACTTCTGCGTCCACCGGTCGCAGTGTGCACTAGGTCGAGGCCGAGAGATTGACCCGCCGCGTCAGGGCCTCCGCGCTTTCCTTGCGCTCGGAGAAGCGATCAACAGGATAGTCAGCCCGGTCGCGGGTCAGCAGGGTGAACTTCATCAACTCCTCCAGCCACAGCGGCAGGCGAACGGGATGGCGGCCAGTACCGGGATCAAGTCCCCTCAAGTGAGGCGGGAACGGCTTCAATGCAATCGGCGCCGCCCAAATCGAGCGCGACACATGAACTCAACGGGGAGGGGGAAACCTTGGTCAAAGGCCAAGTATTGCAACTATGTCGAGCATAGGCGCCACTGATGGTGGGAGTTTCAGATCTTCGCAATGCTGTCTTTGCAATGTTACATGGCCTGCTGTGTCACAGATCGACCCGTTTCAGCCGTAGCGCGTTGGCGATGACGGACACCGAGGACAGCGACATGGCCGCCGCCGCGATCATCGGCGACAGAAGAAGGCCAAAGATCGGATAGAGCAGCCCCGCCGCCACCGGGATGCCGGCGGCGTTGTAGATGAAGGCGAAGAACAGGTTCTGGCGGATATTGCGCATGGTGGCCACGGCAAGCTTGCGGGCGCGGACGATGCCGGTCAGATCGCCGCCCAGCAGGGTCAGCCCGGCGCTTTCGACCGCCACATCGGCGCCGGTGCCCATTGCGATGCCCACATCCGCCGCCGCAAGGGCTGGCGCATCATTCACCCCGTCGCCCGCCATGGCGACCTTGTCCCCCTTGCCGCGCAGCCCGTCGATCAGGTCCTTCTTACCCTCGGGCAGCATCCCGGCGCGGACCTCGTCGATGCCCAACCGGCTGGCCACGGCCAGCGCCGTGCGTTCATTGTCGCCGGTTGCCATGATCACCTTGATTCCCAGATCATGCAGGTCACGTATCGCCGCCTCGGCCGTTGGCTTGATCGGGTCGGCAACGGCGACAAGCCCCGCCAGCCTGCCATCCAGCGCCACGAACATCGCCGTCTTGCCCTCGCCGCGCAGGCGGTCGGCGCTCTCCTCGCCCGTGTCGCAGTCGATGCCAAGCGACGTCATCAGCGCGTTATTGCCAAGCGCCACATCGCGTCCATCGACCTTGCCAATCACCCCCTTGCCGGTTACGGCCTCGAACTCCTCGCCATTGCCAAGGCTCAGCCCACGCGCCTTGGCACCCTCGACGATTGCCTCGGCCAGCGGGTGTTCGGAGGCGCGTTCCAGCGCGGCGGCGGCGGCCAGCAACTCATCCTCGGGCACATCGCCGAAGCTGGTCACATCGGTCAGTGCAGGCTTGCCTTCGGTCAGCGTGCCGGTCTTGTCGACGATCAGCGTATCGACATCGGCCATCAGTTCCAGCGCCTCGGCATTCTTGACCAGCACGCCGGCCTGCGCGCCGCGTCCCGCTGCCGTGGTGATGGAAATCGGCGTCGCCAGCCCAAGCGCACAGGGACAGGCAATGATCAGCACCGAGACCGCAGATGCGACGGCAAAGACATAGGACGGGCTGGGACCGAAGATCAGCCAGACGACAAAGGCCGCGATGGCGATCACCACCACCGCCGGCACGAAGATTGCCGAGACCCGATCAGCCAGCCCCTGAATCGGCGCCTTGGACCGCCGCGCCCCGGCCACCATCTGGACGATCTGCGACAGAACCGTATCGGCGCCGACATCTGTGGCGCGGATCGCCAGCGTCCCGTTCTTGTTGATCGTGCCGCCGGTCACGCGATCGCCCTGCACCTTCTCGACCGGCACCGGCTCGCCCGTGATCATGCTTTCGTCTAAGGACGACCGCCCCTCGACCACCTCGCCATCCACCGGCACGCTGTCTCCGGGACGCACGCGCAAGAGATCCCCGGCCACGATGTTTTCCAGCGGCGCGTCATATTCGCTGCCATCGGGCAGGATGCGCCGCGCCGTCTTGGGTGCCAGATCCATCAGCGCCCGGATCGCATCGCCGGTGCGTTCCCGCGCCCTGAGTTCCAGAACCTGTCCGACAAAGACCAGGGCAACGATGACCACGGCAGCCTCGTAATAGGTGCCGACCATGCCGCCCATCCGGTATTCTTCGGGAAAGATGCCCGGCAGGAAGGTCGCAAACAGCGAATAGAGATAGGCCGCGCCGACCCCCAGCGAGATCAGCGTCCACATGTTCGGCGAGCGGTTTTTGAAGGAATCCAGCCCGCGCTGAAAGAAGGGCCGCGCCGCCCACAGCACGATGGGCGTAGCCAGCAGGAATTCCAGCCAAGCGGCGGTGCGGTGCCCGATCCAGTCGCGGACCGGAATGCCCACCATCTCGCCCATGGTCAGGATCAACAGCGGCACGGCGGCGGCCACGCTGACCCAGAGCCGCCGGGTAAAATCGGTCAGTTCATGGCTGGGCTCGTCCGAGGGAATCATCGGCTCCAAGGCCATGCCGCAGATCGGGCAGGCGCCAGGTTCGTCGCGGACGATCTCGGGATGCATCGGGCAGGTCCACTGCGTGCCTGCCGGGGCGGATTTTTCGACCTTGACCGCCGCGCCCGAGGCGTAGAACCACGGATCGCCGTCGAACTTCGACTGGCAACCGTCCGAGCAGAAATAGAAGGTCTGTCCCTCATAGTCGCGCTGGCGTGCCTCGGGCTTGATCGTCACCTGCATGCCGCAAACCGGGTCGATGGCCTTACCGGGATCAGCCTGTGCCGGTGCGCCACCGTGTGTCCCGTGATCGTGCTGCCTATGCGAATGATCGTGCTTGTGGTCCATGAATCTCTCCCGGCAGATACCTATAGGGGGTATATCAGACTTGCTCTATACCCCTTGAGGGTATAGCACAAGCTGCAGATGTTGAAGTTCGGAGCCCTCCTTGGCGCATGACAAGCAGAACCGAGACGCGATCCTGAAGCGGCTTTCCCGCCTGAACGGTCAGGTGCAGGGCGTGTCGCGCATGGTCGAGGACGGGCGCTATTGCGTCGATATCCTGAACCAGACCGCCGCCATCCGCTCGGCCCTGCGCGGGGTCGAGCGCCTGTTGATCGAGGATCATGCGCGAAGCTGCATGGAAGACGCGATCCAATCTGGCGATCAGGACCGGCAGAGGGTGATGTTCCGTGAGGTGGTTGAATTGATGGACAAGGTGCGCGACTGATGCGGTTCCTGCTGTCGGCTCTGCTTGCTGTCATGCTGGCGGTGACGATGCCGCTGGCCCTGACCGGCGCCGCAACGGCGGAAGCGTCGCAGACGGCCTCGATAGCCGAAACATCCGTGCCGCCGGCCGCGCATGAATGCTGTACCCCACAGCCGGACTCTCAGCATGGCGACTGCACAGCCTGTGCCGCCATCGGCCATGCCGAAGTCACGCCGAACGCGGCCCGTTTGCCACGCCGCATCCGGCACATTCCCGCGTTGCAGGATATGAAATCCGCCAGGCCGCGTTTGCCGCTGCCCCCTCCGCGACCCGTTGCTCTCTGACGCCGCCTGGCCCGATGGGCCTGCAAGCTGATCAATTGCGCCACGAGAGGGGCGAATGCCCCTACGGCGCGCAATATCCTGAAGGACATCAGATATGAGCAATCCCAATTTCTCGCGTCGCGGGGCGATCCTGGCGGTCGCGGCGATGCTGTCGACAACCTCTACCCTTGCCTTTGCCGCCACCGGCTCGGACGAAAAGCCGAACCTGCTGAGCATCACCAAGGACCCCGGCTGCGGCTGCTGCGGCGCCTGGGCCGATCTGGCCATCGAGGCGGGGTTCGAGGTGGAGATCACTGAGGCCAGCGACTATGTCGGCATGAAGCGAGACGCCGCTGTGCCCGAAAACCTGTGGTCCTGCCACACGACCCGGATCAGCGGCTATATCATCGAGGGCCATGTGCCCTTCGCGGCCATAAGGCAGCTTCTGGAACAGCGCCCCGACATTAACGGGATCGCCGTGCCGGGGATGCCCGCCGGCTCGCCGGGCATGGGCGGCGGGGTCGAGGCCACCGCCGAGGTCATCGCCTGGGGTGGCATTGCCGGCGACGGACGCGCCTTCCCGCTGGACGGGTAACAGATGACGCGCAACGCACTCATCCTCATCGCGGCGGTCGGTCTGGCCGCTGCGATCCTGATCCTCTGGCGCGGCAGCGCGGCGACGGAGGCAGCCGTGCAGGATCAGGCCGTGATCGCGCTTGGCCAGCGGCTCTACGCCGAAAACTGCGCCAGTTGCCACGGCGCCGATCTGGAAGGCCAGCCGGACTGGCAGACCCCGCTGGAAAATGGCCGCTATCCGGCGCCCCCGCATGACGAGACCGGCCACACATGGCATCACGCCGACCCGCTGCTGGAACGGATCATTCGCGACGGCACGGCCGCCGTGGTCGGCGATGGGTATGAAAGCGACATGCCCGGTTTCGGCGATGTCATGAGTGACGCCGAAATTGCCGCCGTTCTGGCCTATATCAAATCTACCTGGCCGGAACGCGAGGGCGCAATCCAGAGCCGCATTACCAAGGACAGCGCGCCGTAACACCCCGGCGCATCACCACCATAGCCAAGGAGTTTCCCATGCAGAAAAGAACCGCCGCCATCGTCCTGACGCTTCTCATCCTCGCCGGATGCGCAGCCCAGACGCCCGATATCGCCGCCGAGGAGGCCTCGCCCTATCCGATCCCAAACGAGGTCGTCGCCATTGCTGGCCCTAATCAGGACCTGACAACAGCGCGCCTCGATCCGGCGGATGACTGCTATTGGTACTACTACGCAGGGCCGGTCGAAACGACGCTGGTGCCGCTGCGCGCCGCAAATGGCAACCAAATCTGCAACGCAAAACCGGTCTGACCCATCAGGATCGCCGGAGGGCAGCCTTCTAGCTGACGGCCGACACGCTGCCTTCCGGCGAATAGAGATATGCGGTCGCGCCGATCTGGACCCGCGGATACAGTTCGTTGATGTGGGCCATGACCATGCGGACGCAGCCGGAACTGGCGCGGCTGCCGATCGAGGTTGGAAACGGCGTGCCGTGAATGCGCAGATATGTATCGCGGTCGCCGAGATAGAGATACAGCGCACGCGAACCCAGAGCGTTCCGAGGGCCGGGTTCCATGCCGTCCTCATATTGCGCATAGACCTCGGGTTCGCGCTCGATCATGTTGCGCGTCGGGGTCCAATGCGGCCATTCGGCCTTGCGTTTGATCGTATAGGTGCCCGGCTCGTAAAGATCGCCCCTGCCGATGGCCACGCCGTAACGCATCGCCGTGCCGCCCTCTTCGATGTGATAAAGGTATCGGGCGACCGCATCGACATGAATGTCGCCCGGCACCAGCCCTGCGTTCGCAGTGACTCGCTGCGGCAGGAAGCGCGGATGCAGACTCCAGGGATTGGGGCCACCGGCTTCCACCTCGGCATCCCAAGCGGCCTTTTGCGCCGTGTCGGGCCAGGTTGAGGCCATGACCGGCGTGGCGGCGGCCGCCGAAAACAGCGCCGTCGTCGTGCGGATGAAATGTCTGCGTGTCAGCATGTGATTGCTCCTTGTCCTTTCCTTGTATCTTCAGATGGAAGCGGCAAGCGCAGCGACTTCTGCGATTGCCGTGCCGTATCTTCAGCGCCCATCGACCTCTGGCGTCGCCGCTGGCCCGCCTTCCAGATCGGCGATCAGCGCCTTCATCTCCGCGATTTCCAGAGTCTGCGCCTCGATGATGCTGTCCGCCAGCGCCCGGACGCGAGGATCCGAGATATCCGCACGGGTGGATGTCAGGATCGCAATGGAATGATGCGGAATCATCGCCTTCATCCAGGCGGTATCATCGACCGTTGCCTGACTGCGGACCAGAAACAGGCCAAGCGCAAATGCCAGAATCGAAACGCCCGCGACGATCAAGTTGGCACGCGGACTGCGATACATCCCCAGCATGAAGGCCAACATGATCAGCGCCATGGCACCGCCCATGTAGAGCGCCATCCACATCCGGGTCTGGCTGAAAAAGACGTGATCCATCGCCCAGGTGTTCAGATACATCAGCCCGAACATGATCACCGTCGAGGTAGCGATCATCGCCGCAAAACGGCCATAGCTTCCGCCGCTCTGGCTTCCGTGGCTATTGTGTCGATCAGAATTATCCATAGCGTTGTCCTTTCGTGAAATGCTTCAATTGCCACGCGAGGCCGCAACCAGTTCGGCCAGTTCAGTTGATGAAATGGCGCCAAAGCGCGAATCCGATCCGGCGATGAAGGTGGGTGTGCCGACAAGCCCCATCGCCTCGGCCAGCGCATTGGACTGCTGGATATGTTGGGCAATCTCCGGGCCGCCCATATCGCGCTGCAACTGCTGAGTGTCTAAACCCATGGATCGCGCAACACGCAGGACGCTGGCCCTTTCGGCCCGGGGTTTCTGACTCATCAAGGCGCGATGAAAGTCGGCGTAGCGGCCCTGCTTGCGCGACGCCAGCGCCGCGCGGGCCGCGAAAACCGAACCCTCGCCAAAGACCGGCCATTCCCGCATCACCATCCGCAAGCCGGGATCGGCTCCTAACACGGCATCCACCACTGGCATCATCGCACGGCAGAACTGGCAGTTATAGTCGAAGAACTCGATCAGAGTCGCATCGCCGTCAGGATTGCCGAAGATCGGCGCATTCGCGTCATGTTCAAGCTGCCTGCGGAATTCGGGTGGAAGCGAATGACCAGCCCAAGATAGGCGCGGTGCGATGGCCATCGCCGGTGCGGTAAGGGCCAGGGTCAGGATCATGCGTCGCTGAAACATCATGTCACTCCCTTCACGCCGAGACCGCGAACGTCGTCATCATGCCGCTGGCAAGATGCGGCATATGGTGACAATGCAGCATCCATTCCGCCGCCTCGCCCGCATCCAGCGCCACCGTGACCATTGACATGGGCGGCACATAGACCGTGTCACGCAAAGCGCCGACGAACCGCTTGCCATTGATCGCGACGACCTGGAAATGATGGCCGTGCAGATGCATGGGATGGCCCATCATCGACATGTTGTGAAACATGATCTCGACCCGCTGGCCTGTTTTGGCCGTAACCGGAATCCGATCCTCGAACACGCGGTCGTTGATGGTCCAGCGATAGGGCTGCATCTGCCCGCCCAACATCACCATGGGTGAGGCATCGGCAGCTCGTTCCGTCAGCGGAGCAACGGCCCGCAAGGCGGCTTCCTGCGCAAGGTCGATATCGAATGCAGGTGCCGCATCGTCCGCCATTCCGAGAATGACCGGCACGTTGGCGCCGGAAGTGGCAAGGATAAGGCCGGTGCGCTCATGCGCGCCTTCGCGCAGAGCAAGGATCGGCCATGCGCCGCCTCCGGCGGGCAGGTCAAGTTCGATATCCAGGCGCTGACCCATGGCCAGACCGAAGCGCGTTCCCGACAAGGGCTGCACCGGCTGGCCATCCACAGCGACAAGCCGACCCGAAACCTCGCCGCTATCGAGCCAGAACACCGTGGCAGCAGCCCCGTTGATGACCCGCAGCAGGACCCGGCCACCCTTTTCTACCCGCACAACTTCCGGGTCGCCCAAGGTGCGGTCATTCACCAGATAGGCATCGAAATCGAAGTCGTTCAGGTCCATCTGCATCCCGGCCATACCGGGCATGGACATGCCGCTCATTTCCGACATCCCGTTCATGGCCATACCGCCACCCATGTCATGGCCCGCATGGGGATCGGCTGGTTGCGACATATCGGCTTCGGCGGCCTCGTCATGCCCCTTTCCCGAGCGGATTTCGTCCAGCACCTCTTCCGGCGGGCGGAAGGAAAAGTCGTGAAGGAACATGGTGACCTCTTGCCGATCAGCTCGCAGATCCTCGGGGCGGCGGACGATCAGGGGTGCGGCCAGCAACTGCATCTCCTGGATGGGCACATGGCTGTGCATCCAGTGCGTGCCTGCTGCGGCCTCAAAATCATAGGCACGCGTCTCTCCTTGCTGCAGCAGCGGCAGCGGCATGTCGGGAACACCGTCCTGCGCGTTCGGCGGGATCTGTCCATGCCAATGAATGATCGTCGGCTCGGTCAGATCATTGGTCAGGTCCAGCAGGAAACGCTGGCCCGGATCCAGCGTCAGCCCAGGGGTTCCGTTGCCGTTGATCAGGCCAAAAACAGTCGCGGCGCGGCCATTGATGTCAAGCGTGCGCGTCGTTGCCTGCAATGCCAGCGCGGCTGGCTGCGCAAAGCCCGCGCGAGGGATGACAAAAGCTGCGGCCATGGCAGCGGATGCGGTCAGAAAGCCGCGGCGATTCAGTGTGCAAGTCATATGAATAATCCATCAGACCCCGTAGGGCGAACCATGTTCGGCACCTTGAAAGGTGCGGCAAGCAAGTGTTCAGATGGATTTCGGAGGGCGGTATCCGGGGCTGACCAGACGGCCCTCACGTGTCACTGCTATAGAGTGCCATTTCAGCGAATGCTCGGTCTCAACAGGCGCAAGTTGTGCGGCAGCAAGCCAGGGCGTAGGTGTGCCGACACATACAATCGCACAGGCATCGGTCATATCGTGCCGAGAAGGCTCTCCCGAATAACCGTGCTCATGCCCGGCTGTGTCGCCGGGATGGCTGATCGAAGCGACAACGTGATCGGTCGGCAGTCCGGCTGGGCCAGCACTTTGCCCATGCTGCGTCGCGCCCGCCAACACGAGCAGGACAACAAGCAGAGAACATATCGCGCGGCACATCATATGGTTGAGTTGGAACCTATGAAACTAGCTTGACAATAAGCAGGACAGGCTCTCGTTGCAATTCACGGAGCAATCAACAGAGGGTGTAGGTTTTTCCCTTCTGAGCCATTGACCGGCACGCCTCCCCCTAGGTTCCGCCACCTTCCGCCTCCCTGCCGGTCTGACTGGCGATGTATGACTTGCTATGCGCGCGAGGCTGAGCCTTGCGTGGGGTGCAAGAAGGAGGTGCTGGGCATGGTGAAGCGATTGAGACTGAACGAAAAATCGGTGCGGGAGGCGGCGCCGGAACCTGGTCGGGACTATCAGATCTTTGACAGCGAAGTGCGGGGATTTGCGATCTGCATCTACCGCTCCGGCAACCGGGCCTTCACGCTGGATTACCGCCATGCCGGGCGGCAGCGGCGGATGACGCTTGGGCGCTGGACAGCATCCGCGCAAAGCTGTCCTCGCCGCCCCTGACAACCGTGGATCTGCATCTGGCGCAGGTTGCGACTCTGGCGGTCGAACTGCTTCTCGACAGTCAGAACGGAGCGCCGCCCGAGCTAGCGCATCCCTTGCCGAGCCTCTTGCCGCGACGCTCGACCTGTCGTTCGAATACAGACGAGTAGCCATTCATGCCGGACCGTCCGATTGCAACGAATTTTCCCCCTCTTGCCTCCACAACGCTTCTACGGGCCGTGAAAAAGCAAACGCCGTCCGTGAGCGCGGAAGCTTAAAGGGCTGGAAAGCAAAGGAATTTGGCTCTAGAGACGAGGATTAAACCTTGGCAGTGAGCCGAATTGAGATGATTTCGCATGTCGTCTGAGATAAATAGTGATGTCGCGATGTAAAAATATTGTAACGAAATCAATTGGATAAATTTTGACTTGAGATAGCAGCCGATGTCGTCTGACACCTTGTCATCCGCAGGTGTACGCGCACCGCCCGTTCGGGCCGCCGGTCACACCGCGCGGTCGAACTTGGTGGACAGGTGCACGAGGCTCTCGGACGAGCGCACGCCGGTCAGGTGGCCGATCTGATCCAGCACCTCGTCCAGCTCGACCGTCGAGGCGCAGGCGAGCTGCAGCAGCAGGTCCACCCGCCCGCTCGTCGAATGCACCCGCTCGACCGAGGGGATCGCCTTGAGCCGGCCGAGGATCGCCGGCTGGGCGCGCGGCTCGATGGTCAGCAGGCAGGTGGCGCGGATGCGGGTGACGCGCGCGGCCTCGCCCAGCTTCAGCGTATAGCCCGCAATCGCGCCCGAGGTCTCGAGCCGCTCGAGCCGGGCCTGCACGGTCGAGCGCGCCAGCTTGAGCCGCCGGGCGAGCACCGCCACCGACATCCGGGCGTCCTGTCCCAGATGCGAAAGGATCGCGCGGTCGGTGTCGTCCAAGGCTTGCCTCATCCTTGCCGGTTTCACCGACGATCCGCCGGTCCTGCCGGTCAGATTAACGCCCCCAGCGCGACATTCCACCCTTTTCATCGCTGAAATTGCGCCGCATAGCGCCGATCCTGCGTTGGCTGGCAACGCACCGCGACCGAAAGGATCACGCATGGGACTGACCGAGGGCCATCAGGCCAAGACCGTCTGGGAAAATCCGGCCGAGATCGTCCGCAGTCTCAGGCCCGAGAACCCGGTGCTGGTCTTTGCCCCCACGGTCCTGCAGGACCGTGCGCGCCAGTTCCTCGCCGGTTTTCCGGGGCTCGTCACCTATGCGGTCAAGTCGAACCCGGACGAGGCGGTGATCACCAACCTCGTCGCCGCCGGCATCCGTGGCTTCGACGTGGCCTCGCCCTATGAGATCGACCTGATCACCCGCCTCGCCCCGCAGGCGGCACGCCACTACCACAACCCGGTCCGCTCGACCGCCGAGATCGCCCACGCGGTCGCCGCGGGGATCAAGGCGTGGTCGGTGGACAGCCGGTCCGAGCTCGACAAGCTCTTTGCCCAGGTGCCGACCGAGCGCTGCGAGATCTCGCCGCGGTTCAAGCTGCCGGTGGTGGGCGCGGCCTATGACTTCGGCTCGAAGTTCGGCGGCACGCCCGAGCTGACCGCCGAGCTGCTGCGCGAGGTCGCGGCGCGTGGCTACATCGCCTCGCTGACCTTCCACCCCGGCACGCAATGCGTCGATCCCGGCGCGTGGGAGCATTACATCCGCACCGCCCGCGACATCGCCGATCTCGCCGGGGTCATGCCGAAGCGGCTGAATGTCGGCGGCGGCTTCCCCTCGTGGCGCGTCCACGGGGTCGAGCCCGACCTGCCCGCGATCTTCGAGCGGATCGGCGCGACCACCGCCGAGGTCTTCGGCGCCGACGCGCCCGAGCTGGTGTGCGAGCCCGGCCGCGGCATCTGCGCCGACGCCTTCGCCATCATCGCGCGGGTCAAGGCGGTGCGGGACGGCGGCGCGGTGTTCCTGAACGACGGGGTCTATGGCGGGCTGAACGAACTGCCGGTGATCGGCAACCTCGACCGGCTCGAGGTGCTGACCCCCGAGGGGCGGCGCCGCACCGGCCCGGACGCGGGCCGCGTGGTCTTCGGGCCGACCTGCGATTCGGTCGACCGCCTGCCGGGCGAGCTGATGCTGCCGGGCGACATCGCCGAGGGCGACTATCTCGTCATCAACGGCGCGGGCGCCTATTCGGTCGTGACCAACACCCGGTTCAACGGCTTCGGCGAGATGCGGCAGCTCACCGTGATGGGGTTCGCCTGACCTTTCGGTCAGGTTCGGGGCGGGCCACGCGGAAACGTTAGCCGATCCGCAACCTATCGGGTGCATCATGGTCCCATGAGCACCCGCGCCCCGATTCCCCACGTCATCCTGATGGATGGCACACTCGCCACGCTGGGCGGGCCGCGGTCGAGCCATATCGCCACGATCCGCCGGCTGGTCCGCAAGGCCGGCCCGGTGCGGGTCCATTACGCCAGCGGCCTGCACTGGGACAGCTGGCGCAGCGCGCGGGCGGTGTTCACCGGCCAGGGGATCGAGGACCGCATCGCCGCCGCCTACGGCTGGCTTGCCAGCAGCTGGCGGCCGGGCGACCCGATCTTTATCTTCGGCTACTCGCGCGGCGCCTTCACCGCGCGCTCGCTCGCCGGGATGATCGGGCGGGTCGGGCTGCTCACCCCGCGCCACGCGACCGAGCGCAACACCCGGCTTGCTTGGCGGCTCTATCAGCGCGGGGGGCAGGAGCGGACGCTCGCCGGGTTCCGCCGCCGCTGCCATGCGGAGGTGGCGATCGAGATGGTCGGGGTCTTCGACACCGTGGCCGCGCTCGGCGTGCGCCTGCCGCTGGTGTGGATGCTGACCGAGGGGCAGCACCGCTTCCACGACCACCGGCTGGGCGGGCACGTCCGATTCGGCGCGCAGGCGCTGGGGCTGGACGAGACCCGCGCGGTGTTCCAGCCGATCCTGTGGGACGCGGCCGAGGCCGACCGGGTCGAGCAGCGCTGGTTCCGGGGCTGCCACGCCGACATCGGCGGGCAGCTGAACGGGCACGAGGCGGGGCGGCCGCTCGCCAACATCCCGCTGGTCTGGATGCTCGACCACGCCGCGGCGCGCGGTCTGCCGCTGCCCGAGGGCTGGCCGGCGCAGTTCCCCCGCGACGTGACGGCGCCATCGGTCGGCTCATGGGCGGGCTGGGGGATGGCGTTCCTGCTGCGGGTCCCGCGCACGGTGGGAACCGCAGGCGACCTGCTGCACCCCTCGGTCCCGCTGCCGTACCGCGGCCCGGCGCTGATCGTCGACGAGACCCGCCGCCGCCCCCTCCGCCGGCTGCGCCGCCCCCGCGCCGAGCCGCTGCGCCGGGGTGTGCGACGCTGGTCGCGGGCGCAGGGGGAGTGAGGGGGGGGTCAGTGGGATGCCCGATGGCGCGAGGCTTGCCGAGAAGGGTCTGACGGCCCCGTGGCGTGCGGTTTCCGACGATGAACCGGGCTTCTGCGCAATCGCGAAATGGACTCGCGCTCGAATGACAGACGTCCGGCCCTGCGATTTACGGCCGGAGTCAGGATCGGCCCGCTGGGCAGGACGCCGGCTAGCCACGGTTGGTGTGGTTGCGCGGCAAGCGTATGAGCGGCGGGCCCTCTGCTCCACGGGCGGCGTAAGGGAGCAACGAGAATCCGAGATCGCGCCGTGACGGCGCAACGCATCGATCCCGTGATGGATATCCCGGCCTCGGTGCCAGCCGACCGGGGAAGCTCGGCCGGTGTCGTCGCCAGAGCGGCGATTCACTCGCACAGCGGGGCCGCGCCGCACCGAACCGACGCTGCGTCAAAGCTGGTCGCAGGATTGCACGCTCGGGCGGCGCAACACCTCAAGCCGCAGCCCGCCCCCACCGCCCTCAGGCGGCAGCCTCGGTCGCCTCGATCCCCAGCGCGGCGCAGACCTCGGCGGTCAGCTCGGGGCGGTTCAGGGTGTAGAAATGCAGCCGGTCCACCCCGCCCTCGATCAGCCGCGTGCAGAGCTCTACCGCGATGTCGCGGGCCAGCGCGGCCTCGCCCGGCTTGCCGGCGCGGGCAAAGGCGTCCTCGGCCCAGGCCGGCACGCTGGTTCCGCAGCGGGCGGCGAAGCGCTTGGCGCCGGCCCAGCTCTGGATCGGCAGGATGCCGGGGATCACCGGCGCCGCGATGCCGGCCGCCGCGCAGGCGTCGCGGAAGCGGAAGAACGTGTCCGGGTCGAAGAAGAACTGGGTGATCGCGCTCGTCGCGCCCGCGTCCACCTTGCGCTTGAGGAACGCCACGTCGGCGGCGCTGTCGGGGCTATCGGGATGCGGCTCGGGGTAGGCGCCGCAGCGGATGGTGAAGCCGCCGCGGGCGGAGATCGCCTCGATCAGCTCGACCGAACTGGCGAACCCCTCGGGGTGCGGGGTCCACGCGGCCGCGCCCTGCGGGGCGTCGCCGCGCAGGGCCACGATCTCGCGCACCCCGGCGGCGGCATAGTCGTCCACGATCTGCATCGTCTCGGCGCGGGTCGCCTCGACGCAGGTCAGGTGCGCCGCGACGTTCAGCCCGTAGTGGGTGGCGAGCGCCGTCACCGCCTCGTGGGTCAGCTGCCGCGTGGTGCCGCCGGCGCCATAGGTCACCGAGACGAAATCCGGGCCCAGCGGGGCCAGCGCGCGCGCCGTCTCCCACAGCCGGAACGACTGGTCGAGCGTCTTCGGCGGGAAGAACTCGAAGCTGACGGCGGGGACGGTGCGGCGAACGGACATGGCGATTCCTCTTTGTCCGCGCTTGTGCCACGCGTTCCGGCGTGAAACAAATTCATATCATGCAAGGTCAGGATGAGCCGCGCTCATGCATCTGGAACTGCGCCACCTGCGGACGATCCGCGCGGTCCATGACCACGGCGGGCTGGCCCGTGCGGCCGAGGTGCTGAACATCACCCAGTCCGCCCTCTCGCATCAGGTCCGCGCGATGGAGGAGCAGGCCGGCACGCCGCTGTTCCTGCGCCAGACCCGGCCGATGCGGCTGTCGCCCGCCGGGATGCGGCTGCTGGCGCTGGCCCGGCAGGTGCTGCCGCTGGTCGAGGCGGCCGAGGCCGAGATGCGCGGTGTCACCCGCGGCCAGGTCGGGCGGATGCACATCGCGATGGAGTGCCACGCCTGTTTCAACTGGCTGCTGCCGGCGCTCGACCGGTTCCGCCACGCCTGGCCGCAGGTCGACATCGACGTGCGCGCCGGGCTCGCCTTCACCGCCCTGCCGGCGCTGCTGCGGGGCGAGGCCGACATGGTGATCTCGTCGGACCCCGAGGACCTGCCGGGCGTCACCTTCGAGCCGCTGTTCGACTATCATCCGCTGCTGGCGGTGCCGGCCACGCACCGGCTCGCCGGCCGGGCCCATGCCGAGCCGGGCGACCTCGCGCCCGAGACGCTGATCGCCTATCCGATGGACCGGGCGCGGCTCGACGTGTTCTCGCATTTCCTCGACCCGGCGGGGGTGGTGCCCGCCGCCGTGCGCGAGGTCGAGCTGACGGACGTCATCCTGATGCTCGTCGCCTCGGGCCGCGGGGTGGCGGTGCTGCCCGACTGGGTGCTGGCGCGCGAGGCCGCCAACCCCGACATCGCCACGCTGCGGCTGGGACGGCCGGGGGTGACGCGGCGCCTTTATGCCGCCGTGCGGGCCGAGGACCGCCCGCTGCCCTTCGTGCAGGAGATGCTGCGCCTGGCCCGCGCCGCCTGGACGCCCGCCGAGGCCGGGGCGGGCTGAACCCCGGCAGGCAGCGGGAGGCCCGTGCGGCGTGGGCTGATCGCTTTTCTTTTCCGGCGCGTTCGCTTAAGCTCACGGGTCAGCCCGAAAAGGATTCCCCGCCATGGCCTCCGCCAATCTCAACGTCATGATCAAGGCCGCGCGCAAGGCTGGCCGCAGCCTCGTCAAGGACTTCCGCGAGGTCGAGAACCTGCAGGTGTCCTCGAAGGGGCCGGGCGACTTCGTCACCCGCGCCGACCGCGAGGCCGAGCGGATCATCAAGGAGGAGTTGCGCGGCGCCCGCCCGAACTACGGCTGGTGCGGCGAGGAGACCGGGACCGAGGACGGCGAGGACCCGACCCGGCGCTGGATCGTCGATCCGCTGGACGGGACCACGAACTTCCTGCACGGCCTGCCGCACTGGGCGGTGTCGATCGCGCTCGAGCACAAGGGTGAGGTCGTGGCGGCGGTCGTCTTCGACCCGGCCAAGGACGAGCTGTTCACCGCCGAGAAGGGCGACGGGGCCTTCGTCAACGACAAGCGCCTGCGGGTGTCGGGGCGGCGCGACATGAACAGCGCGATCTTTGCCACCGGCGTCCCCTTCGGCGGGCGCGGGACGCTGCCCGCCACGCTCCGCGACCTCGCGCGGCTGATGCCGGTCTGCGCCGGGGTGCGGCGCTGGGGGTCGGCCTCGCTCGACCTCGCCTATGTCGCCGCCGGCCGCTACGACGGCTATTGGGAGCGTGGGATCAATGCCTGGGACGTGGCCGCCGGCTGGCTGCTGGTGCGCGAGGCGGGCGGCTTCGTCGAGCCGCTGCGCCCCCATGAGGGCGCCGGCGTGGACGCGGGCGACATCGTCGCCGCCAACGCGCAGTTGTTCGCGGGCTTTGCCGAGATCGTCCGCAGCCGCGACTGAGGCTCATGCGCGGGGCGCCATGCAGCCCCGGCATGGCTGCCCTGAAATCATCCCCTCCGGGCCTGCGGCGGGCTGACGCGGCTTGACAGGTGCGGCGGGCGTCGTGACGGGTTGGTATACCATCCAACCGCTCGGCCCTGCCCATGACCGCCCCCTGTCCTGCCCCCTCGCCGGGCCTTTCCGCGCCCGTCGCAGCGCCGCTGCCGCCGCCCGTGGCGATCCCCCCGGTCGTGCCGGTCGCCGCCCCCGAGGCGGCGGCGGTGCGCGACGGCCAGCGCGCGGGCGTGCTGATGATCTGTGCCGCGAGCCTGATCTTTGCCGTGCAGGACGCGGTGTCGCGCCATCTGGGCGCGATCTACCCGCCCGTCTACGTCACCATGCTGCGCTACTGGTTCTTCGCCGTCTTCGCGGTGGTGCTGGTCGCGCGCAGCCCCGGCGGCGTCCGGGCCGCGCTGCGTTCGCCCCATCCGGTGGCGCAGACGCTGCGCGGGCTGATCCTCGTGGCCGAGGTGGTGCTGATGCTCACCGCCTTCGTCAAGCTCGGCATCGTCGAGACGCACGCCGTCTTCACCGTCGCGCCGCTCATGGTGGTCGCGCTCTCCGGCCCGATCCTCGGCGAGAAGATCGGCTGGCGGCGCTGGCTCGCGGTCGGGGTGGGGTTCGCCGGCATCCTCGTCATCCTGCAGCCTGGGCTGCGGGTGTTCTCGCCCTGGGCGGCGCTGCCGCTGATCTCGGCGCTGATGTTCGCGGTCTATGCGCTGCTGACCCGCAAGGTGTCGGCCGACGACAGCGCGATGGTCAGCTTCTTCTGGACCGGGGTGGCGGGGGCGGTCGGCATCACCCTCGCCGGGATCTGGTTCGCGGTACCGATCGCGCGGGCCGACTGGCCGTGGATGGCGGCGCTGTGCCTGACCGGGGCGGCCGGTCACTACCTGCTGATCCGCGCCTATGCGCTGGCCGAGGCCTCCAGCCTGCAACCCTTCGCCTACACCCAGCTCGTCTGGGTCAGCCTGATCGGGGTTTTCTGGCTGGGCGAGACGCTGCGGCTCAACGTGCTGATCGGCATGGTCATCATCGTCGGCGCGGGGCTGTTCACCTGGTGGCGGACGCTGCGCCGGGCCCGGACGGGCTGACCGGATCGGCCTGAGAGAGCGCCTCGGGCCGCGCTGCCGGGACCGGGCGGCGGGGGGCGGGCGCGGGTGCCGGTGTTGCGGGAGTCTGCGGAGTCGCGGCAGGCGGAAGGGCCGCAGGCCGCGGCAGGCTGGCGGCGACCTCGGCGATCTGCGCCTCGGGCTGGGGCGGCAGGGCGACCTCGGGTCCGTCCGCCGGGGCAGCCGCGGGGGCTGACAGCGGGGCTGCCTCAGGGGGCGCGCCGCTGGCCGGGATCGCCGGTGCGGCCGCCCCGGGCCGCGCAGCATCCACCGGCACGGCGGCCAGCCGGCGCGCCGCGCCCGCGGCGTCGCGCACCCACGGCGCGGTGCCGCGCGGGCGATCCGACAG
This sequence comes from Paracoccus sanguinis, assembly GCF_012689545.1. Classification (NCBI taxonomy): domain Bacteria; kingdom Pseudomonadati; phylum Pseudomonadota; class Alphaproteobacteria; order Rhodobacterales; family Paracoccaceae; genus Paracoccus; species Paracoccus sanguinis. Next base: position 1,867,258 of record NZ_CP051542.1, on the reverse strand, counting down.
CGCCAGCACCAGCGGCGAGATCGCAGGCGGCGGCAGCGAGACGCCGCCGCGCAGGTCCCAGGTCGGGACCAGCGGCACCGGATGCCCGGCGATCCGCGCCCGGTACATCGGCAGCGATTCCGCCACCCGCATCACATAGGTCCGCGTCTCGTCGAAGGGGATCATCTCGACCCAGTCCACCGGGTCGGCCCCGGCCCGCCCGGCGATCCGCAGGTCGCCGAAGTCCCTGAGCCAGCGGGCCGAGCGCCCCGGCCCCGCGTTATAGCCGGCGGCGACCAGCGCGATGGACGGCCCGAAGCGGTCGCGCAGCCCGTGCAGATAGGCCGCCCCCAGCCGGGCGTTGTATTCGGCGTCCTGCGTCATGCGGGGCTGGTCGAACGGCTCGCCGATCACGCGGGCCATCTGGCGGCCGGTGTCGGGCATGACCTGCATCAGCCCCAGCGCCCCGGCGGGCGAGCGGACGGTGTGGTTGAACTCGGACTCGCGCCGCGCGATCGACAGGACCAGCTCGGGCGGCAAGCCCAGATCGGCCCCCTCGAGCCCCGTGAGCGGATAGTAGATCGCCGGCCAGACCCCGCCCTTGCCCGCCGCCGCCTTGCCCAGCCGCAGCGCGTCCCAGGGCCGGTGCAGCTCGAGCATCAGCCGCGCCATGCGGGCGATGTCCTCGGCCGGGGCCGTCTCGGCGAGGTGCAGCAGGAACCGCTGCGCCTGCGCCGGGTCGCCCGCCGCGATCAGCCACAGCGCGGCCTGGAACACCCGCGCCTCGCCCAAGCTGGCGCCGCGCCAGTCGGGCAGGCTGTCGATCGCCGGCCCCGGCAGCGCCAGCTCGGGGCGCATCGGGGCGCCGATCTTCTCGGCGGCGAGTTGGCCGTACCAGGCGGTCTGGTGGCGCGCGGCCTCGGCGTATTCGGTGCGGGCGGTGGCGGCGTCGCCCAGCGCCTCGGCGGCGCGGCCGCGCCAGTAATGCGTGCGCGACAGCGTGATCGGCCCGCTGTCGATGTCGGGCAGCAGCGCGAACAGCGCCCGGGCGCGGTCCGCCGCCCCGGCCCGCAAGGCCGCGTAGCCCGCGATCCAGTCGAGCTCATAGGCATCGACGCCCGCGGGCAGGAAATGGTTGGCGGCCAGCCGCTCGGCCAGCGCCCAGTCCCCGGTCCTGAGCGCCGCGCGGGCATAATCCTTCCGCCGCGCGGCCCAGCCTGCGGGATCGCGCAGCGCCTCGGCCGAGGTCGAGCGCTCGAGCATCAGCGCCCGCGCCAGATCACCCTGCTTCGCGGCCACCCGCCAGCGGAACCGGTCGAGCGCCAGCCCGGCGTCATCGCGCTGCGCCTGCGGCAGGGCGAGGATCAGCGCATCGACCCCGGTCCGCCGCGCCTGCACGGCGATGCGGGCGCGGGCGAGGTCGGCCTCGGGCCCCGCGGGGACCAGCGGCAGCAGCCGCTCGGCCGCCTGCCACTCGCCCGCGTCGAGCAGCATCTTCAGCCGCGCCGGGTGATGGGGCGCCAGCGCCGGGCCGTAGGCGGCGATCAGCGCCGCCTCGCCCGCCGCGTCGAGCGCGGTGATCCCGGTCCACAGCCGTTCCAGCGCCGCCGGGCGGTCGGCCTGAGGCTGGGCCGCGATCCATGCCTGTGCGCCGGCCAGCGACTGCGGCAGGCGGTCGCCGAACCAGGCCAGCACCTCGGCCGCGGGAAGGTCGGGGCGCAGCACCGCCTCGCCCCGGCGCCAGAACAGCTCCATCCCCGGCCAGTCGGGGTTGCGGCGGGCAAAGTCGCGGTATTCCGGCCAGCTGCCCTGCCCCGCACGCAGCCGCTGCCACAGCACCAGATCGACGGCCAGCGGCCCCGAGCGCGCCGCCGCCGCATCCGCCCCCGCCCAGTCGCGCGCCCCCGCCGCCGCCAGCGCGCGGGCGATCAGCGTCGCATCCTCGCCCCGCGCCGGGGTCAGCGTCAGGGCAAGGCCGAGGGGCAGCACCGCCATCAGCGCGGCGAGGGAAAGGCGGGCATGGGTCATTGGGGCAATCTGGGGGCTCGACCGGCGCGGGGCAATTCACATCGGCGGCAGGCCGCCGCTCGTCCGGGTTGGCATCGCCCCGCGCCGGTCGTATAGCCGGCCAAACCGCCCCCGCAGATGGACCCGCGCGTCATGTTCAAAGGCTCGATGCCCGCCCTCGTCACCCCCCTTCGTGCGGATGGCGAAATCGACTGGCCGGCGCTCGAGCGGCTGGTCGAATGGCAGATCGAGGAGGGGAGCAGCGCGCTCGTCCCCGTCGGCACCACCGGCGAAAGCCCGACGCTCAGCCATGCCGAGCACGAGGCGGTGGTCGAGGCCGTGGTGCGGCTGGCCGCCGGCCGGGTGCCGGTGATCGCGGGCGCGGGGTCGAACAACACCCGTGAGGCGATCGGGCTTGCGCAGCACGCCTGCCGGGTCGGGGCCGACGGGCTGCTGGTCGTGACGCCTTACTACAACAAGCCCACGCAAGAGGGGATGATCGCGCATTTCACCGCCGTCCACGACGCGACCGACAAGCCGATCATCATCTACAACATTCCCGGCCGCTCGGTCGTGGACATGACGCCCGAGACGATGGGCGAGCTGGCGAAGCTGCCGCGCATCGTCGGCGTCAAGGACGCGACCGGCAAGCTCGAGCGGGTGTGCTGCCAGCGGATCACCTGCGGTCCCGACTTCCTGCAGATCTCGGGCGAGGACGCGACCGCGCACGGCTTCAACGCCCAGGGCGGGGTCGGCTGCATCTCGGTCACTGCGAACGTGGCCCCGGGGCTCTGCGCGCAGATGCAGGCGGCGTGCGCGGCGGGCGACTATGCCGAGGCGCTGCGCCTGCAGGACCGGCTGATGCCGCTGCACATCGCCATCTTCATCGAGCCGGGGCTGGTCGGGGCGAAATACGCGCTCTCTAGGCTCGGCCGCTGCACCGACGCGGTGCGGTTGCCGCTGGTGCCGCTGACCGCCCCCACCCGGGCGCGGATCGACGCGGCGATGGCCCACGCCGGGCTGCTCTGACCGACGGGCCGCGCCGCTGAGACCGCCTGAGGGTCTCAGCCGCGGGCGGCGGCAAGGGCCTCGGGCAGCGCGGCGGCAAAGGCGTAAAGTTCGGCCTCCGGTCCGCAGCTGACGCGGATGCAGCGGTTCTGCGGCGCCACCCACGGCATCCGCACGAACACCCCCCGCGCGCCCAGCGCCTCAAGCACCCGCCGCGCCAGCGCCCCGTCGCTGCCGCAGTCGAGGCTGACGAAGTTGGTGGCCGAGGGCAGCGGGGTCAGCCCGTTCTCGCGCGCAATCGCCGCGATCCGGTCGCGGGCCGCGGCGACCTGGCCCACCACCTGCGCCAGATGCGCCGCGTCGGATAGCGCCGCAAGCGCCCCCGCCTGCGCGATCCGGTTCACGCCGAAATGGTTGCGCACCCGGTTGAAGGCCCGCACCACCTCGGGCGCGCCCAGCGCCCAGCCGACCCGCGCCCCGGCCATCCCGTAGGCCTTGGAGAAGGTCCGCATCCGCAGCACCCGCGGGTCGTCCGGGTCGATCCGCGGCAGGGCGGGGGCGAACTCGGCATAGGCCTCGTCGAGGATCAGCAGGACGTCGTCAGGCAGGGCTGCGACGGCGGCCTCGATCACCTCGGGCGGGTGCCAGCCGCCCATCGGGTTGTCGGGATTGCAGAGATAGACCATTCGCGCCCCCGTCTCGGCCGCCCGCGCCACCAGCGCCGCCGGGTCCTGCCGGTCGGCCGCGTAGGGCACGCGGTCCAGCGTCCCGCCGAAGCCGGTGACGTGGAAATCGAAGGTCGGATAGCCGCCGGCCGAGGTCACCACGCGGTCGCCCTCGGCCACCATCAGCCGCACGGCGAGGCCGAGCAGCGCGTCGATCCCCTCGCCCACCACGACATTCTCGGGGCCGACCCCGCAATGAGTGGCGAGCGCGGCCTTGAGGTCGTGGTTGGTCGGATCGCCGTATTTCCAGACCTCGGCGGCCGCGTCCCGCATCGCCGCGACGGCGCGGGGCGAGGGGCCGAAGCCGTTCTCGTTGGCGCCCAGCCGCGCGGCGAAGGGCGCGCCGCGCTGGCGTTCGAGCGTCTCGGGGCCGACGAAGGGGACCGAGTCGGGCAGGCCGGCGGGCAGCGGGGCGAGATGCGTGGCGGGGCGGGCAGAGGGACGGTGTTCCATGCCCGCAGATGAGCCAGAACCCTGCGCGGCCGCAAGAATTTTTGCCGTTGCGCGGGCTGTGCGGCCGGGCTGGCAACGCTTCGTCAAGGATTTGCTGCGAACGTTGCGGGAACGGACCAGAAGGGACTCGCCATGATCCTTGACCGCTTCCCCGCCTGCCGCCTGTCGCCGCTGGACCAGCTGCGCGCCGTGGCGAACCTGATGCTGGTGCTGGGCGACTGCATCGCCGAAGAGCAGGTGCTGCGCCGCAACGGCGTCCGCATCACCCCGCAACTCAGCCTCAGCGTATTCGCCGAGCTCGAGGTGGTCGCGGGGATGCTGGACCGCGACCTCGGGCGCGAGCTGCTGGCGGTGCGCGACCACTTCGCCGACACGCCGACGACGACCGGCGCCCGGCGGGCGCCGAACCCCGCCGTGGGGCAGAGCCTCGCCCTGGCCCGCGCCATCGCCGGGCAACTGGTCGAGGCACTCTCGGTCAGCGTGATGACGCGCCAGCCCGAGCGGTTGGAGAAGGCCCGGCGGATCGTGGCGGCGCTGCGGGCGGGGTGAGGCGGGGTGACGGTGGGTGGGGAAGTGCCCGCGTGCTTTGCGTGGGCGTTTGGGTTAGTGTTGGGACGGGCCGGAACTGCGCCGCCTGGGCGGGCGGTGCGGTGGTGACGCCCTTATGAGTCGCGGGTTGTCGCCTGTCCGAAGGGGGAGAGGGTCATGCCGCTCGTCCTGTCTCGGGTGGCGGTCTCTCTCGATCCGCGCCAGCCTGCCCGCCTGGTCGTTTGGTGCCTTGGCCCCGAGCTCAGCTCTTTAGCCGTCACAGCGACCGCGCCTGGACCGCTCAGCGTCTCGTCAGTCGTCAGGGGTTCGGGATGAGGCAGCTTGCGGCATCCGCGCCAACCCGGCCCGCTTTGACGCTTTGCCGCCTTTGCCCTCGCCCGGATTTTGCCCGGTGCTACGCCGCTTGTCCCTGTCTCGGGTGGAGGTCTGACTCGATCCGTGCCAGCCAGCCCGCCTAACTCTTTGTCGCCTCGGCCCGAGCTCACCTCTAGCCGTCACAGCGACCGCGCGTGGACCGCTCAGCGTCTCGCCGTTCGTCGGGGTTCGGGCTCGAGGCGTAGCGACACCCGCGCCAACCCGGCCCGCTTGACACTCTGCCTCCTCGGCCATCGGCGTCCTCGGCCTTGTCGCCCGCGGCGGCCACCGGGTCGGCGACGGTCGTGGTGTGGTGGCCGGGGCAGGCGCCGGGGCGGCGGTCTGCCTCGCACGGATTTTGCCCGGTGCATCGCCGATTGGTAATGCCCCGGAGTCGAGGCACAGTTCGATCAGCGGCAGCTTGCGCGAGCGCGGCAGCACCAGATCGCCCAAGCTCCAGTGCCGCCTGAGCGCCCGCGCGTGTCCAGCTCTGCATCTCGTCGGTCGTTCGGGATCCCTTGGCCCAAGCCTCAGAGGCCCCCGCCAACCCTCCCCCCTACCCCTTCGCCGCCTCGGCCGCGGCACGGGTTTCGCTCAGCGTCGCCCCGGTGGTCAGGGCCTCGGGGTCGAGGCGCAGCTCGATCAGCGCCAGCCTGCCGCTGTCACGTGCCCGGGCAAAGGCTGCGGCGAACTCGGCGCCGTCGGTCACCAGCTCGCCATGGCCGCCGTAGGCGCGCACCAGCGCGGGGAAGTCGGGGTTGAAGAGGTCGGTGCCCGATACCCGGCCGGGGTAGTGCTTCTCCTGGTGCATGCGGATCGTCCCGTAGCGGCCGTTGTTGGCGACGATGACGATCACCGCGGCGCCCTCCTGCGCGGCGGTGCTCAGCTCGTTCACCGTCATCTGCAGGCAGCCGTCGCCGGCCATGCACACCACGGTGCGGTCCGGGTGGGCGATCTTCGCCGCGATGGCGGCGGGCAGGCCGTAGCCCATCGACCCCGAGGTCGGCGCGATCTGCGTCCGCGCCCGCTTGAAGCGGAAGTAGCGGTGCAGGAAGGCGGCATAGTTGCCCGCGCCGTTGGTGACGATGGCGTCCTCGGGCAGGTTGGCTGAGAGCCAGCAGACCACCTCCTCCATCCGCACCGCGCCGGGGGTGGGTTTCGGGGTCTGCCACGTCTCGTAGTGGGCGCGCAGCCGGGCGGTCCAGTCGTCCCAGCGGCGCGGCGCGGGCGTCTCGGCCAGCGCGGCGAGCGCCGCCTTGGGGCAGGCGGCGATGCCGGGATCGGCGCGCCACAGGTGCCCGATCTCGTCGGGGTCGGGATAGACGTGGATGATCCGCCGCCCCTGCTCGCGCGGGTTCATCAGCTCATAGCCCGCGGTCAGCGAATCGCCCAGCCGCGCGCCGAGCGACAGGATGCAGTCGGCCTCGCGCAGCGCCTCGCCCAGCCGCAGGTTCATCCCCACGCCCAGGTCGCCCGCGTAGTTCGGGTGCCGGTTGTCCATGTAGTCCTGCCGGCGGAAGGGCACCGCGACCGGCAGCCCCCAGCCCTCGGCCAGCCGGGTCAGCGCGTCCGCGTCGTCCTGCGACCAGAGCGACCCGCCCGGCACGACCAGCGGCCGCTCGGCGGCGGCGAGCGCGTCGCGGATCGCCGCCACCTGCGACTCGGACACGCCCGGCACCGGGCGGGGGGCGGGCGCGAGGTCGGGGACGTCGGCCTTGGCCGACAGCATGTCCTCGGGCAGCGCCAGCACCACCGGGCCGGGGCGCCCGGCGCGGGCAAGGTCGAAGGCACGCGCGACGTATTCGGGGATGCGCTCGGTCTGGTCGATCTCGGCCACCCACTTGGCCAGCCCACCGAACATCTGGCGGTAGTCGACCTCCTGAAACGCCTCGCGGTCGCGGTCGGACCGGGCGATCTGGCCGACGAACAGGATCATCGGGGTCGAGTCCTGCTTGGCGACGTGGATGCCGGCGCTGGCGTTGGTGGCGCCGGGGCCGCGGGTGACGAAGCAGACGCCGGGCCGGCCGGTGGTCTTGGCCCAGGCCTCGGCCATCATCGCGGCCCCGCCCTCCTGCCGGCAGACGGTGTTGGGGATGCCCACGTCGTAAAGCCCGTCGAGCGCCGCGAGGAAGCTTTCGCCGGGGACCGAGAACACCCGCTCGACCCCGTGCAGCGCCAGCGCATCCGCAAGAATCCGTCCGCCATGCCGCATCGCCCTATCCCCCTTGCCCTGATTGCCGGGGGCAGACTGCGGCAACGGCGGAGGGGCTTCAACCCGTCAGCGACGGGCGCGGCGCCCCTCGTGCCGGGCATCCTGCCGGGTCTGATGGCGCATCTGGGCCACGCGCACGTCGCGCACCGTCTCGACCAGGATCGCTGTGATGAGGCCGAAGTTCAGCAGCCCGCTCGCCGCCGTCAGCCCGCCCATGATCCGCCATTCCTGCGGCAGCAGCAGGTCGCCGTAGCCGAGCGTGGTGAAGCTGACGAGCGAGAAATAGACCGCGTGCTCGAGGTCCGGAAAGGCGCCGAGCCGCCAATAGGCCATCGCCCAGATCCAGACGCCGAGCGTCAGGTCCACCAGCGCCCAGACGCTGACCATCATGATGACCGCAACCAGCTTGGCCCAGACGCGGCCGCCCAGCACCCAGGGGCGGGCGGCCTGCAGCATCACCTCGATCACGTAGAGCGAGGCGCCGCTGCTGGCGAGCGTCAGCAGCATCAGCAGGGTTCCGACGGTGATCTGGACCAGCATGGGGCACCGCGTTGGCGGGGGGACACCCGCCCCATAGCCCGCCGCCCGCCGGCGCGAAAGCCGCCGGCTTTACTTGCGCCGCCGCGGACCCTATCTCGACCCGATCATGTCGCAGGCAAAATCCGATCCGAACTACAAGGTGATCGCCGAGAACCGGCGGGCGCGCTTCGATTACTTCATCGAAAGCGACCTCGAGGTCGGGATCATCCTCACCGGGTCCGAGGTCAAGGCGCTGCGCACCGGCCAGTCGAACATCGCCGAATCCTACGCCAGCGTTGAGAACGGCGAGCTGTGGCTGATCAACGGCTACATCTCGTCGTACAAGCAGGCCGGCGTCTTCGGGCACGAGGAGCGGCGCCACCGCAAGCTGCTGGTCAGCCGCAAGGAACTCGCGCGGCTCTGGCAGGCGATCGGGCGCGAGGGCATGACGCTCATCCCGCTGGTGATGTATTTCAACCACCGCGGCATCGTGAAGCTGAAGATCGGCATCGCCAAGGGCAAGAAGAACCACGACAAGCGCGCGACCGAGGCCAAGCGCGACTGGGGCCGCGAAAAGCAGCGCCTGCTCAAGCAGGGCTGAGGCGCCGAGCCGCGGGTTCCGCCAAGATGGCCCCGCCCCAAGCGGGGCAGCGATTGCAGGCCTTGCGGGGGTCCGGTAAAGCCGTCAGGACCGCATCCGTTTGGGGGGAAGGCCATGCGCGACGATCCGAAGACACTGGTGTCCACCGAGTGGCTGGCCGCGCATCTGAACGATCCCGACCTGCGCATCCTCGACGCTAGCCTGCACATGGCGGCCACCGGGCGCGATGCACGGGCCGAATACGAGGCCGCGCATATCCCCGGCGCCCGGTTCTTCGACATCGACGCGATCTCGGACAGCCGCAGCGAGCTGCCGCACATGGCGCCGCCGCCCGAGCTGTTCGTGAGCCGCCTGCGGGCCATGGGGATCGGCGACGGGCATCAGGTCGTCGTCTATGACAACTCCGACATCCACTCGGCCGCGCGGGTCTGGTGGCTCTTCCGGCTGATGGGCAAGACCGACGTGGCGGTGCTGGATGGCGGCTTCGCCAAGTGGCAGGCCGAAGGGCGCGAGGTCGAGGACATGGCCCCGATCACCCGCGACCGGCACATGACGGTGCAGCGGCAGGCAGGCCTCGTGCGCGATGTGACGCAGGTCGCGGCGGCCTCGAAGCTCGGCGATCACCAGATCATCGACGCCCGCAGCCCCTCGCGCTTCCGCGGCGACGAGCCCGAGCCGCGGCCCGGCCTGCGCGCCGGCCACATCCCCGGCGCCCGCAACGTCCCCTTCGCGACCCTCTACAACCCCGACGGCACGATGAAAGAGCCGGACGCGCTGCGCGCCGCCTTCGAGGCCGCGGGCGTGGACCTCGACCGACCCGCCATCACCACCTGCGGCTCGGGGATCACCGCGGCCACGCTCGCCCTCGCGCTCGAGCGGATCGGCAAGCGGGACTGGTCGCTCTACGACGGCAGCTGGACCGAATGGGGCAGCTACCCCGACCTCAAGATCGCAACCGGAGACGCCTGATGTTCGGCCAGCTCAAAGCCCAAGCCCCCGACAAGATCCTTGCCCTGATGGGCGAATTCCGTGCCGACACCCGGCAGGGCAAGATCGACCTCGGGGTCGGGGTGTACAAGGACCCGACCGGGCTGACCCCGGTGATGCGTGCCGTCAAGGCCGCCGAGCAGCGCATCTGGGAGGCCGAGACGACCAAAAGCTACACCGCGCTCGCCGGTGAGCCCGCCTATCTCGCGGCGATGAGCCGGATGGTGCTGGCCGACACGCTGGACGAAGGGCGCACCGCGGCGCTGTCCACCGTGGGCGGGACCGGCGCGATCCGGCAGGCGCTCGAGCTGGCGCGGATCGGCAACCCCGATCTGACCGTCCACGTCTCGAACCCGACCTGGCCGAACCACGTCTCGATCCTGCAGTTCATGGGCCTGCCCCATGTCGAATACCGCTATTTCGACGACGCCACCCGCGGGGTGGATTTCGAGGGGATGAAGGCCGACCTCGCCCGGGCAAAGAAGGGCGACCTCGTGCTGCTGCACGGCTGCTGCCACAACCCGACCGGCGCCAACCTGACGCTGGACCAGTGGCGCGAGGTGTCCGCGATCCTCGACAAGACCGGCGCCGTGCCGTTCGTGGACCTCGCCTATCAGGGCTTCGGCGACGGTCTGGACGAGGATGCGGCCGGCACCCGGCTCATCGTCGGCGCGGCGCCCGAGGCACTGGTGGCGGCGTCCTGCTCGAAGAACTTCGGCATCTACCGTGAGCGGACCGGCGTGCTGCTGGCCAAGGTCGAGACGCCCGCCGCGCGCGATCTGGCGCAGGGGACGATGGCCTACCTCAACCGGCAGACCTACTCCTTCCCGCCCGACCACGGGGCGCGGATCGTGCAGACGATTCTCGACGATGCGGAACTCTCGGCCGACTGGAAGGCCGAGCTGGAGGAGGTGCGGCTGGGGATGCTCGCCCTGCGCGAACAGCTTGCGGGTGAGCTGCGCAGCCTGACCGGCACCGACCGCTTCGACTTCATCGCGGCGCACCGCGGGATGTTCTCGCGGCTGGGCGCGACGCCCGAGCAGGTGAAGAAGATCAAGGACGACAACGCAATCTACATGGTCGGCGATTCGCGGCTGAACATTGCCGGGCTGAACCGGGACTCGGTGCCGATCCTCGCCCGCGCCATCGTCGAGGCGGGGGTCTGATCTCCCGCTGACAGCCGAGAGGGACGCCGAAAGGGCAGCAAAAAGGGCCGGGGGAAACCCCGGCCCGAAGTCGTTCTGGCGGATGTCGGGCGCCGCCGTCTGCGGCGCTGCGACCGTGCGTGCGGGGCCTCAGAGGCCGCGGGCGACGTGCTCGATGTCGGCGCGCGACAGGCCGATGTCGGTCAGCTCGCGGTCGGTCAGGCGGTTCAGCTGGCTGCGGGTCTCGCGGACTTCGGCCCAGTGGGCGAAGGCGGCGCCAAGACGCGACAGCAGGCCCGGACGCGACGCGGCGGGAAGGCGGAGGGTTTCGACTGCGGACATGATATCACCTTTGTTCTTGCGGCCCTGTCCGGCGGGGACAGGAGGGGGATCAATTCGATGCCCAATTACATAGTCGATTGCCGGTTTTTCAGCCACGGACGGAACCGAATTGCCGCCATGCTTGCGGCGCAGACGTCAGGCCGGCCATCACCTGACGTCATGGCTGACGTTTCCGTGGGACGGCTAATATTCCGGTGGATAAGACCGATTTGGTCGAAGTTCCGTGCGTTCTTCCCGAACGTCCGCGCAGATTTCTTCACTGAGCCGCGTCAAGCCGCAAGATCGTGAAAATTGCCTCAATCCTGTGACAGTCCGCCCAGCAGGCAGCCTGCCACCCGAATCACCAGTCGCCGAGCGCCGCCTGCCACAGCGCCAGTGCCGCCACCGCCGCCGTGTCGGCGCGCAGGATTCGCGGCCCAAGGCTGACCCGCGTCACCCCCTCGAGCGCCCCGAGACGGGCCCGTTCCGCGGCGCTCCACCCGCCTTCGGGGCCGATGAGGATCGCCCACGGCCCGCGCGGCAGCGTGGCCAGCGTCGCCGCCGGTCCCGCCAGCGCCTCGTCCGCCCAGAGGATGCGCCGACCCGTGTCCCAGCGGTCGAGCAGCCCCGACAGCGGCGCGAGCGCCGCCACCTCGGGGACGAAGGTGCCGCCGCATTGCTCGGCCGCCTCGACCGCGTGGGCCTGCAGCCGGTCGCGGGCGATGCGCTCGGCGTTGGTGTGGTCGGTCTGGACCGGCAGGATGCGCGCCGCGCCCAGCTCGGTCGCCTTTTCGACGATGAAATCGGTGCGCGCCTTCTTGATCGGCGCGAACATCAGCCAGACGTCGGGCGGATCGCGCTGCGGCGCGGCCTGCGCGACCAGCGCCAGCGAGCCGCCGCGCTTGCCCACCGCCTCGATCTCGGCCGTCCAGGCGCCGTCGCGGCCGTTGAAGACCTCGATCCGCGCCCCCGGCCCCAGCCGCATCACCGCGCCGAGGTAATGCGCCTGCGCCGGCCCCAGCGGGACGGGTTGTCCGGGGGCGAGCGGGTGCTCTATGTAAAGCCTGACCTGTCCCATATCGGCGCGACCCTATGCAGTCCCGGCCCCTAGCGCCATCGGTTTCCGACGCCCCCCGGGGCAACTGGGTGGACCGGCTGGCCCCGCCCGCGTGGCGCCCGCTTCTGCGGCTGAGCCGGGCCGACCGGCCGATCGGGACGTGGCTTCTGCTGTTGCCCTGCTACTGGGGGACCGGGCTCGCGATGCTGGTGGACCGGCCGCGCTGGGTGGACCTGTGGGTGGTGGTGGTCTGTACGCTGGGCGCCGCGCTGATGCGCGGGGCGGGCTGCACCTGGAACGACCTGACGGACCGCGAGTTCGACGCGATGGTGGCGCGCACCCGCTCGCGCCCGCTGCCCTCGGGGCAGGTCACGGTGCGGGGGGCGTGGATCTGGATGGCCGCGCAGGCCGGGCTGGCGGCGGTGCTGCTGTTCACGCTGAACGGCACCGCCATCGCGCTGGGGATCGCGTCGCTCGCGCTGGTCGCGGTCTATCCCTTCGCCAAGCGCTTCACCTGGTGGCCGCAGGTTTTCCTGGGCCTTGCCTTCAACTGGGGGGTTCTGGTGGCCTTTGCCGCGCATGGCGGCACGCTGCACCCGGCGGCGATGCTCGCCTATGCGGCGGGGATTTCGTGGACGCTGTTCTACGACACCATCTATGCCCATCAGGACACCGAGGATGACGCCCTGATCGGGGTCAAGTCCACCGCCCGGCTGTTCGGCGCCGACACGCCGCGCTGGCTGCTCGGGTTTGCCGCGGGCGCGGTGCTGCTGCTGGCGATGGCGGTGGCGGCGACGCGGCCCGGTACCGGGGCGGCGCTGGTGGCGATGCTCGGGGTGGCGGGCTTTGCCGCGCATCTGTGGTGGCAGCTGCGCAGCCTCGACACCGCGAGCCCCGACGTCTGCCTGCGGCTCTTCCGCAGCAACCGCGACGCGGGGCTGATCGTTGCGCTGTTTCTCGCCGTTGCCGCGCTGGTGTGATTGGACCCTCGGCGCGGGGTGACTACATCTCCGCCAGCCGTTGCCATCCGAGAGCCCTCCGCATGACCCCGCCCCGCGACCCCAACAGCCCCCGCCCCCGCCGCCTGCGCGCCGGTCTCAGCGCGCTGGCGCTGCTGGCCGCCGGCGGGGCCGGGGCGTGGGTCGCGGCCGACTGGGGCATCGGGCAACTGGAACAGCGGACCGAGGCCGCCGTGGCCGGGGCACTGGCCGAGGGCGGGTTCGGCTGGGCGCGGGCCTCGGCCGACGGGCTCATGCTGCGGCTGACGGGCGAGGCGCCCGACGAGCTGACCCATTTCCGGGCCCTGAACGCGGCCGCGGCGGTGGTCGGGCCCGACCGCATCGCCGATGCCATCGTGGTCCCGCCCCCGCCCGAGGCCGTGCCACCGTCCTTCCGGCTCGAGATCCTGCGCAATGACGAGGGCAGCTCTGTCATCGGCCTCGCCCCCGTGACGCTCGACCGGGCGGCGCTCGTGGCCCGGCTGGCGCGGATGGGGGGCACGGCCGCTGCCGGTCGCCCCACCGACCTGATCGAGACCGCCGACTACCCCGCCCCCGCCGCGTGGGACGCGGCCGTGGCCGTCGCCCTGCGCGCCGCCGAGCTGGCGCCGCGCGCCCGCATCTCGGCCGCGCCGGGGCGGGTCGAGGTCACCGCGCTGGCCGATGGCGCCGCCGACAAGGCGCGGCTCGAGCAGGCGCTGCGCGACATCACCCCGCCCGGGATCACGCTCGCCGCCACCGTCTCGGCCCCGCGTCCGGTCATCTCGCCCTTCGCCCTGCGCCTCACCCGCGCGCCCGGCGAGCCGGCCCGGATCGAGACCTGCGCCGCCGACAGCGCCGCCGCGCGCGAGCGCATCCTCGCCGCCGCCGCAGCCGCCGGCGCCCCGGTCGGGGACGAGGTTTGCCCCGTCGGCCTCGGCGCGCCCACCCCGCAATGGGGCGATGCCGCGGTCGCGGCGATCACCGCGCTCGCGGCCCTGCCGGCGGGCAGCGTGGCGATCACCGACACCAGCGTGACGCTTGACGCGCCCGCCGAGGTGCCGCCCCCGGCCTTCGACGCCGCCGCCGCGACCCTGACCCGGGCGCTGCCGCGGGTCTTCACCCTCACCGCCACGCAGGCGCCGCCCGACACCCCCGCCCCTGCCGGGCCGGTCAGCTTCGTGGCGAGCGCGGTGGGCGACGGCATCCGCCTGCGCGGCGCGGTCAGCGACGAGCGGATGCGCGCCGCGGTCGAGAGCTTTGCCCGCGCCCGCTTCGGCACCGTGGACAGCGTGCTGAGCGTCGATCCGGCCGCGCCCTCGGGCTGGACGCCGCGGGTGCTCGCCACGCTCGAGGCGATGGCCGGGCTGCGCCGCGGCTCGGCCACGGTGACGCCCGAGGGGCTGCGCATCGCCGGGGCCTCGGGCGACAAGGCGGTGGGCGCGGCGCTGGCCGCGCAGCTCGGGCGCAGGCTCGGTGCGGGCGTGCCTTACGAGCTGGCGCTGACCTATGACCCGCGGCTCGACCCGGCGCTCGACCTGCCCACGGGCGAGACCTGCGTGGCGCGGCTGAACGACGTGATGGCGCAGTCCGAGATCGGGTTCGAGACCGCCCGCGCCGCCATCGCCGGCGACCCGGGCCCGACGCTCGCGAAGCTGGCCGAGGTGATGGGCGACTGCGGCGACTTCCGGATCGAGCTGGGGGCGCACACCGACTCGCAGGGCTCGGACGCCTTCAACATGGAGCTGTCGCAGGACCGGGCCGACACCGTCCGCACGGCGATGGCGGGGGCGGGGATCGACACGGCGCTGCTGGCGGCGCGCGGCTATGGCGAGACCCGCCCGGTCGCCGACAACGCCACCGACGCCGGGCGCGAGGCCAACCGCCGGATCGAGTTCCGGCTGCTCTCCCCCTTCCCCGTCGCCGGCGAGGCCGCCGCCGCGGAGGTGACGCGGGGGGTGACAGAGGCGCAGCCGCCTGAGGTGGCGGGTGGTGATGGGGAAGGGGCTGTCAGCGCGGCTTCGGGGGTGAGTGGCGCGCCTGCGGCGGGCGAGACGTCTGCGCCGGCGGGGGCGGTTGCCTCATCCGAGACGCAGGGGGTGGGGGCGGGAGACGCTGCTGCAGCACCTGCTGCCAATGGGGTTGAGACCGGAGCCGCCATGGGCAACGCCGCTCCCGCGTCGGATGCAGCCACTCTGGGCGCCACCGCCCCGGACGGGGCCGGGACCGGAGGGCCCGATGCAGCGTCCCCGGACGCCGGAACGACCGATGCCGCGCAGGCGGAGGGCAAGGACAATGCGGCGATCGCGAGCGAGGCAACCGAACCGAACCCGGCACCACCTGTTGCCGATGAGAACGACGCTTCAGGAACAGACACAGCGGGCACCGACGCCATCGAGACGGTGGGGATAGACGCCTCGGGGACAGGTGCTTCGGAGACAGCCGCTCCGGGCACGGGCGACCCCGGCCCTGACGCCAACGCCACGAGCTCAACGGACGTCGACTCAGACGACTCGGAGGCGGACGCCTCGGGCCCCGGCGCGGCAGGGACCGACGGGCTGGCCCCCGACGCTGCACCCGCAGCCCCCGATGCCACCGCCGCCGTTACCACAGACGCGACCCCCGCAGCCCTCGGATCGGCCCAGCCCGGCGAAGCGCCGGACGCAGCCCCCGCACTCCCGCTGACCGGCCGGTTGACTGGACCGCCTCCGGCGCTCAGCGGCGGCGATCTGACGCTGCCGCCGCTGCCGGCGTTGACCTCGGACGCCGAGACCGCCGATGAGTTGCTCGCCGAAGAGGGCATAGCGCTGCGGCCCGACAGCATCACCGTGCAGGGATCGCGGATCTCGACGCCCGTGCCGCCGCCGCTGCCGCAAGGGTCCCCGACCGCCCCGCCGCCCCCCGACGGCAGCGCCCGGCCGACGCCGCGCCCGGAGCGGTGAGCCGCGCCCGCCGCCGAAACGGCGCTGCGCTGAAGCCGAGCCGCGCATGGCCTCTCGCCTGATGCCGCCGGGCGGATTATCCTGCGCGCCATGACCCACGACACGCTCATCCTCGTGGCGGCCGGCGCCCTGTTCGTGGCCTTCCTGCTCGGCGGCCTCGCCGGCTGGCTGGTCCTGCGCGCCGCCTCCCCCGCGCCCGTGGCCGCCGGGCCGACCCCCAGCGACACCGCCGAGGCCGCACAGGCGCGCGAACGCGCCGCGGCGCTCGAGGCCGAGTTGCACGAGGCCCGGATCGAGATCGAGGAGCTGCGCGACTACATCGATCGCCGCCGCGCTCGCGAGGGTTAGGCGCGCTGCACGACCAGCGTGCTCCAGTCGCCCAGATCGTCGCGCGCCGAGAGCGGCATTCCGGCCTCGGCATAGGCGGCGGCGACCTCGTCGGCCTGGGTGGTCAGGATACCCGACAGGATCGCCCGCCCGCCCGGCGCCAGCTGGCGCGCCATGTCGGGGGCGAGGTCGATCAGCGGCTGCTTGAGGATGTTGGCGAACACCAGGTCATAGGGCCCGGCGTCGTGCAGCAGCGGATGCCCGAACCCCTCGGCCATCACACACTCGACCCGTCCGGCCAGGCCGTTGGCGAGGACGTTCGCCTCGGCCGTCTCGACCGCCACCGGGTCGATATCCGAGGCGAGCACCACGCCCGGCAGCACCCGCGCCGCCGCCATCGCCAGCACCGCGGTGCCGCAGCCGATGTCGGCCACCCGCGCCGGCGCCTCGCCCGCCGTGAGCAGGCGGTCGAAGGCCAGCAGGCAGCCGCGGGTGGTGTTGTGGTGGCCGGTGCCAAAGGCCATCGCGGCCTCGATGCACAGCGCCTCGGCGCCCTCAGGCACCTTGTCGGCGTCGTGGCTGCCGTGGACGAAGAAGCGCCCGGCCTCGACGGGGGCGAGTTCGCGGCGGACATGGGCCACCCAGTCGGTCTCGGGCACCTCCGAGACGACGAAGGGTTGCGCCCCTTTGGCGGCCGCCAGCAGCGCGAGCGCGATCTCGTCGGGGGCCTCGGTGAACCAGGCGCCGACTTCCCAGCGGTCGCTGCCGTCCTCGATCTCGAAGACCCCGGTGCCGACGGGCTCGGGGTCGAGGTCCTCGCAGGCCTCGGCCAGCGCCTCGGCGGCAGCGCGGCCCTGGGTCTGGGTCAGCGCGGCCCAGGTCGCGGCGTCGTCGTCGCGCGCGTCGTCGGCGCTGTCCTCGGCCTCGGCCATCACGCCGCCCCGCCAGCGCCGGCGACGACCGAGCTGCCGCCCGACGAGGACGGCGACGGCTCGGGGTTGCCGTCGCCCTCGCCCGTCACGGCCTCGTGGACGGCGGCGGCGCTGGACGCCTGCACCCCGGTGCCGCGCAGGCCGCAATAGCCGTTCGGCACCTTGTGGAGGTACTGCTGGTGATCCTCCTCGGGCGCCCGGTAGAACCGGGTGAGCGGCGCGATCTCGGTGGTGATGCCGCCGAACCCCTCGACGGCGAGGCGGTTGTCGTAGTCGGTGCGGCTCGTTTCGGCCGCGATGCGCTGGCTGTCGGTGGTGGTGAAGATCACCGAGCGATACTGGTCGCCCACGTCGTTGCCCTGGCGGTTGCCTTGGGTCGGATCGTGGTTCTCCCAGAAGATCTTGAGGATCTGCTCGATGCTGAGCCGGCTCGGGTCATAGACCACGCGCACGACCTCGGCATGGCCGGTGCCGCCGGCGCAGACCTGCTTGTAGGTCGGGTCCGGGGAGGTGCCGCCGGCAAAGCCGACCTCGGTCAGCCAGACGCCGTCCTGCTGCCAGAACAGGCGCTCGACGCCCCAGTAGCAGCCCATGCCGAGCACGATTTCCTCGTACCCCCGCGGCACGGGCGCCCCGAGCGGGCGGCCGAAGATGGCGTGGACGGGCTCGGTCATGGCGAAACTCCTTGGCGTGGGGGCGCGGTGCGAGGGATGTAGGAGCGGCGAGGGTGCAGCGCAACGCCCCGCACCCGCAGGGGGTTGCGCGGCGCGCGCGCTGCGGGCTGACTGGCGCGGGTGGACCGGGGCGCTGCCCCGGACCCCGGGATATTGGAACAGGGCAGAACGACGATGCGGCCGGGACCTCGCAATCTCATCACCGATGTGGCCGGGCTGAGGGTCGGCAATGCCGCCGACGCGGCCCTGAAGTCCGGGGTCACGGTGCTGACCGCGGACGCCCCCTTTGCCTGCGGGGTGCACGTCATGGGCGGCGCGCCCGGCACGCGCGAGACCGACCTGCTGGCCCCCGACCGGCTCGTCGAGCAGGTCGATGCGCTGGTGCTGGCGGGCGGGTCGGCCTTCGGCCTCGGGGCTTGCGACGGGGTGATGGCAGGGCTGCGCGCCGCCGGGCGCGGCTTTGCGGTGGGGCCGGTGCGGGTGCCGATCGTGCCGGGGGCGATTCTCTTCGATCTGCTGAACGGCGGCAACAAGGACTGGGACGAGAGCCCCTATCCCGCCCTCGGGCGGCGCGCGTACGAGGCCGCGGGGCCGGAGTTCGCGCTCGGCTCGCACGGGGCGGGGACGGGGGCGCTCACGGCGCAGTGGAAGGGCGGGCTCGGCTCGGCCTCGGCGGTGCTCTCGGACGGGACGACGGTCGGGGCGCTGGTGGCGGTCAATGCGCTGGGGTCGGTGACGGCGCCCTCGGGGCAGTTCTGGGCGGCGCCCTATGAGATGGGGGCCGAGTTCGGCGGCCTCGGCCTCGGCGGGCCGTTCGCGCCCGAGGACGAGCCGGGGCCCGAGAAGCGGCTGGGCGAGGCGACGACGATCGGCATCGTCGCCACGGATGCGGCGCTGACCAAGCCGGGGCTGACCCGGATGGCGGTCGCGGCGCATGACGGGCTGGCCCGCGCGATCGTGCCGTCGCACACGCCCTATGACGGCGACCTGGTGTTCGCCGTCTCGACCGGCGCTCGCCCCGCGCCCGACCCGTTCCGGCTGGGCCATGCCGCGGCCGCCGTGCTCGCCCGGGCCGTGGCGCGGGCCGTCCATGCGGCGACCCCGGCGCCGGGTGACCTGCAGCCTTGCTGGTCGACGCGCCGGCCATGAAGAAGGGGCGAGGCCTTGCGGCCCCGCCCCCGATGTCGCGGCTGGCGGTGAGGGACTCCGCCGGGCCGCGACCCTTACTCGTCAACAGAAGTCATTGTTACCGATAGACGTAGACGATCCGGCGGTCGGCCGGGTTCACGAGCACCGGCTGGCCGTTCACGATCACGTACTTGAAATCCTTCTGGTCGGGGATTTCGTACAGCGTCACGCTGTCCGGGATGCCGGCGCCGACGACCACTTCGCCGTCGAGAACGACCGCGTCATGCGGGTTGGCGTCGATGTAGGTGCGGACCTCCGGGGCGGGCGTCAGGCTGGCCGCCGCGCCGGCCGAGCCGCCGATGGCCGCGCCGACCAGCGCGCCGACCGGGCCGCCGACGACCGCGCCGACCGCAGCACCGGTGGTGCCGCCCACGGCGGTGTCCATCGCCTGCTTCTGCTCATCGACCTTGGGCGCCTCGATCACGGTCACGCCCACCGCCTGACGGTTGGGGTAGAGCGCCTCGACCTTGTCGCCGACCTTGGTGGTCAGGTAGTCGCCGTAGGCCCAGCCCTTCTGGTCCTTGTAGGTGACCTCGCACCAGTTGGCGCTCTCGATGCAGCCGGCGACCGAAACCTCGTCGCCGTTGGCGATGACGGTCACGACCGACGCGGTCGATTGCGGGGCCGACCGCAGGTTCAGGTCGGTGGCCGCGGTGGCCATGGTTTCGGCCGAGGCGGCGCCGGCAAAGGCGAGCGCGGCGACGGTGGTCGTGGCAAGCAGCTTCTTCATGTCGGTCAGTCCTCTGGTTTTTGGTCGGGCCCGGTTCGGGTCCGTCGCGGCATGAACGGCGGGATCGCCCCGCGTGTTTCAACACGGCGGATCACAACTAGTTTTGTCAGGCGAGGCCCCGCGCCGCGCCGCCGCCGCTTTGACAAGCGCCGGGTGGCGTGGTGAGCATGGGCCGAAACCGGCGCCCGCAGCCCGTGCGACGCCGCAGCCCCCCGCCGCCGAGAAGGAGCCCCGTGCCATGACCGCCCGCCCCACCGACCTCAAGATGCTGCTGCGCGACCCGTCGCTGATGGAAACCCGCGCCTTCGTGGCCGGGGAATGGGTCGATGCGGACGACGGCAAGACCTTCCCCGTGCGCAACCCCGCCCGCGGCGACGTCATTGCCGAGGTCGCCGACCTCTCCCGCGCCGAGGTCAGGCGCGCCATCGAGGCGGCCCACGCCGCGATGAAGGGCTGGCAGGCGAAAACCGCCAAGGACCGCGCGCAGGTCATGCGCAAGTGGTTCGACCTGATGATGGAAAACCAGGAGGACCTGGGCAAGATCCTGACCGCCGAGCAGGGCAAGCCGCTGGCCGAGGCCAAGGGCGAGATCGCCTATGGCGCGTCCTTCATCGAGTGGTTCGGCGAGGAGGCCAAGCGCGTCTATGGCGAGACGATCCCCGGCCACCAGCCCGACAAGCGCCTGACCGTGCTGCGCCAGCCGATCGGCGTGGTCGGCTCGATCACGCCCTGGAACTTCCCCAACGCGATGATCACCCGCAAATGCGGCCCGGCGCTGGCGGTCGGCTGCGGCTTCGTCGCCCGCCCGGCGGCCGAGACGCCGCTCTCGGCGCTGGCGCTTGCCGTGCTGGGCGAGCGGGCGGGGCTGCCCAAGGGCATCCTGTCGGTCGTGACCTCCAGCCGGTCCTCGGACATCGGCAAGGAGTTCTGCGAGAACCCGCTGGTGCGCAAGCTGACCTTCACCGGCTCGACCGAGGTGGGCCGCATCCTGCTGCGGCAGGCCGCCGACCAGGTGCTGAAATGCTCGATGGAGCTGGGCGGCAACGCCCCCTTCATCGTCTTCGACGACGCCGATCTGGATGCCGCGGTCGAGGGCGCGATGGCGTCCAAGTTCCGCAACAACGGCCAGACCTGCGTCTGCGCCAACCGCATCTACGTGCAGGCCGGGGTCTATGACGCCTTCGCCGACAAGCTCGCCGCCGCGGTCGAGAAGCTGCGCGTGGGCGACGGGCTCGAGGACGGGGTGACGACCGGCCCGCTCATCAACGAGGGCGCGATCGAGAAGGTCGAGGAGCATATCGCCGACGTGCTCGACCACGGCGGCGCGGTGGTGACCGGCGGCAAGCGCAAGGACGGGCTGTTCTTCGAGCCGACGGTGATGACCGGCGTGCGCGACGACGCCAAGGTGGCGACCGAAGAGACCTTTGGCCCCCTCGCCCCGCTCTTCCGCTTCGAGACTGAAGAGGAGGCGATCGACAAGGCCAACGCCACGATCTTCGGCCTCGCGTCCTATTTCTACGCCCGCGACATCGGCCGCATCACCCGGGTGCAGGAGGGGCTCGACTACGGCATCGTCGGCGTGAACACCGGGATCATCTCGACCGAGGTGGCGCCGTTCGGCGGGGTCAAGCAGTCGGGGCTGGGCCGCGAGGGCTCGCGGCACGGGATCGACGATTATCTCGAGCTGAAATACGTCTGCCTGTCGGTCTAAGACGCCAAAGGCCCGGGGGATGCCCCGGGCCTTCCCATTCAGGGGGGGCGTGGCCCCCTCAGGCCAGGATCAGGTCATCGCGCAGGTCGGCGACCGAGATCCCCTCGATGCGGATCGCGGCGCCCGCGATGGTCAGGTCCACGCCGCCGGCGCTGTCGCGGGCGGTGGCGAGGATGCCTTCGGCGCTCAGCCGCGCATGGACGCCGGCGTTGATGGTCAGCACGTCGACGTCGTTCTGGAAGTCCTCGATCCGCCCCGCCTGCCCGGCCGAGAAGACGAACACATCCTCGCCGCCACCGCCGGTCATCACGTCCGCCCCGCCGCCGCCGATCAGGACGTTCGCGGCATCGTTGCCGACCAGCTCGTTGGCCAGCCCGTTGCCGGTCACCTTGACCGCGTTGCCGCCGGTGACGACCACCCGCTCGAGGTTCGCGCCCAGCACCAGGTCGGTCGCGGTCAGGACGGTGTCGATGCCCGCGTTGGCGACCTCGACGATGGTGTCGAGGCTGTCGCGCTGGTAGGTGTCGTTGCCCAGGCCCCCGACGAGCCGGTCGGCCCCGGCGTTCCCGGCCAGCGTGTCGTCGCCGGCCATGCCGAAGATCGTGTCGTTGCCGGCCCCGCCCGACAGGTAGTTGACCTGGCTGTTGCCCACGACCGTGTTGGCGACGGCATTGCCGGTCCCGAACTTGGCGAAGGACTGGATCAGCAGCAGCGCCTCGAAGTTGGTGCCGAGCGTATAGTCGAAGGTGGCGCGCACCCGGTCGATCCCCTGCCCGGCCAGCTCGACCAGCGTGTCCAGACGGTCGATGATGTAGAGGTCGTCCCCGACCCCGCCCGCCAGCCGGTCCGCACCCGCCCCGCCCTCGAGCGTGTCGTTCCCGCTCCACCCGCTCAGCGTGTCGTTGCCGGCCATCCCGGCGAGCCAGTTGCCCGCCGTGTTGCCGTTGACCCGGTCGTTGCCGTGACCGGCCAGCACGTTCTCGATCACCGTGCCCTCGGCGATCGAGAGGTTGCCGGTCTTGCCATAGACGCTCGACACCGATCCGCCGGCGAGGTTGATCACCTGCGCGGCGCGGTCGCTGCCCACCCGCAGCCAGTCGGTCCCGCCCTGGTCGAAGATCGTGCAGGTCACCATCTGCCCCGTGGTCAGCATCCGGTTGGCCAGCCCGAAGGCGCCGCCGACGTTGCAGCCCTCGCCCCAGGTCGAGTTGGTGCCGTTGATGTTCTGCGGCAGCCCGTAAAGCTGCTGCATCGCCAGGATGTCGGCGATCATCGGGGTGACGACGAAGCCGTAGCTCGCGTTGACCGTGGTGTTGTCGGTCTGGCTGAAATACGACATCACCGTCGCCTGCCAGCTGTCGTTGACATAGGCGTTGTCGCGCCCGTACGTCGCCGAGCCGTTGTAGGGGCCGCCGTGGCCGAGCCCCAGCGCGTGGCCGATCTCGTGGATGTAGGTCTGGTAGTAGTAGCTGGCGAAGCCTTCGCCCGGCTGGTCGCGCCAGTAGAGCGGGATGTTGACGGTCGAGCGCGTGACCGTGCCCCCCGACATGGCGTCGGCCGTGCAATAGGCGCCCGCCTGATCGTCGTTGGTAAAGCGGATATGCGCCCCCGACCCGGCGGTCGAGTTGGTGTTGAAGCGGATCCCCGTGACCTCTGACCAGGCGTTCAGCGCCATCACCGCGACCGAGCGCTCCGCCGCGCTGAGGTCGGTCAGGTCGCAGTTCAGCACCCCGCCCTGCGCCACGTCATAGGCGCGCGGTCTCTCGCCCATGTCGCGCCAGAAGCCGTCGCTGAGATAGGTGGCGATCTCGTCGTTGGTCCAGGGCCGGGGCTGGTCGTAGCTGACCGTATAGGTTCCGGTCTGGGACGAATAGGCGCGCGCGGCGATGTAGTAGGTGCCGCCCCGCGTCGCGGTATAGCTGAACTGCGAATGGTTGATGCGGCCCGAATCGTCGTTGAAGGCGACGATGGTGCCGCTGGCGTTGCGCAGTTCGAGGTAGCTGTCGCTCAAGGACACCCCATCCATGGTGAAGTTGTAGGTCTGACCGGCCGTGAGGCTGACCCGAATCCAGTCGGTGTCGTAGCTGGACCCGATGCTGCCGCTGAAGCTGTTGCCCGGCGTCAGCACATAGGGGGTCGTGGCCCCCGAGGGGGCGTCCCGGCCCTCGACGGCGGGGGCGGCAAGCGGCAGGGCGGTGTCAAAACGGGCATGAGCGGTCATGGCAAAACCCTGAAGCTGCGGGTGGGGGTTAACGATCCCTTAATGCAGCCGTGCCCGCCCGGGCAATCGCCGATTGCGATGGGCCGCGGACGGGCGCGCGGTGTTGCGCCCGCAAGCCGCCGCTCACACCGTCTCGACCGCGATCGCGGTGCCCTCGCCGCCGCCGATGCAGATCGCGGCCACGCCGCGCTTGAGGCCGCGACGGCGCAGCTCGTGGATCAGCGTCACCACGATCCGCGCCCCCGAGGCGCCGATGGGGTGGCCCAGCGCGCAGGCCCCGCCGTTCACGTTCACCCGCTCGGGCGACAGGCCCATCTTCTGCATGAAGGCCATGGGCACGACCGCGAAGGCCTCGTTCACCTCCCACAGGTCCACGTCGTCCTTGTCCCAGCCGATCCGCGCCAGCAGCTTCTCGGCCGCAGGCACGGGCGCTGTCGGAAACTCGGCCGGGGCCTGCGCATGGCCGGCATAGCCCACGATCCGGGCGATGGCGCCCTCGGCCGCGTCCGACAGCACCAGCGCCGACGCCCCGTCCGAGATCGACGACGAGTTCGCCGCCGTCACCGTTCCGTCCTTGCGGAAGGCGGGCTTCAGCGTCGGGATCTTGTCGGGCCGCGCGTTGCCGGGCTGCTCGTCGGTGCCGACCTCGGTGTCGCCGCCGCGGCCCTTGACCGTCACCGCCACCACCTCGTCATCGAAGCGCCCGGTCTCGATCGCCTCGCGCGCGCGGGTGAGCGAGCGCAGCGCGTATTCGTCCTGCGCCGCCCGGGTGAACTGGAACGCGCTCGCGCAATCCTCGGCGAAGGTGCCCATCAGCCGGCCCTTGTCATAGGCGTCCTCGAGCCCGTCGAGGAACATCGAATCCTTGACCTCGGCGTGGCCGAGCCGCGCCCCCCCGCGCATCTTCGGCAGCAGATAGGGGGCGTTGGTCATGCTCTCCATCCCGCCCGCGACGATGGTGCGGGCCGAGCCGGCGCGGATCGAATCCGAGGCCGACATCAGCGCCTGCATCCCCGAGCCGCACATCTTGTTCAGCGTGACCGCCGGCACCGACTCGGGCAGCCCGGCGCCCAATGCCGCCTGCCGCGCGGGCGCCTGGCCCTGACCCGCGGGCAGCACGCAGCCCATCAGCACCTCGTCGACCGCCTCGGCCCCGGCGCCGGCCCGGTCGAGCGCCGCGGCGATGGCCGCCGCCCCCAGCTCGGGCGCGCTGAGCGGCGAAAGCGCCCCCTGCATCCCCCCCATCGGCGTGCGGACGGCAGAGCGGACATAGACTTCGGTCATCGGAACTCTCCGGTTTTTCTGAACGGCGCTTACGGTTTGGCAAGGTTTGGCAGGTAAGGATCAAGGCACGGATTCGGCACGGGGGGCAAGTATGGGTTTCACGATCGAGGATTTGGCCGACGGCGTGCTGGTCCGGGTGCTCGACGCCCGGCTCGACGCCGCGCAGGCGATCCGGTTCAAGGATCGGCTGCGCGAGGTCGTGGCGCGCGACGGGCCGCGGATCGTGCTGGACCTGAGCCGTGTCGAGTTCATGGACAGCTCTGGGCTCGGCGCGATCCTGGCGATCCGGCGCGGCCTGCCCGAGACCCACCGGCTCGAGGTGGCGGCGCTGGGGCCGAACGTGGACCGGGTATTCCAGCTCACGCGGATGGAAACGGTGTTCACCATCCACAAGGCAGCCCCGCCCGCGACCCCGCGCCCGGCCCCGTCGCGGCCCGCGCCGGCCGAGGCAGGCGCCGCCGCGGCAGCGCAAGGGGGTGCGGCATGAGCCGGCAGCGGACGCCCCAGGGCGCCCCGGCCGCCGGCAACCCCGGCGCGCCGATGTTCCACCGGGTGATGGAGGCGACGCTCGCCAATGTCCGCGAGGCGCTGATCGACCTGCGGCGGCGGTTCGACGGCCGCACTGACCCCGACGCGCTGTCGCGGCTGGAGCTGGTGCTGGCCGAGGTGCTGAACAACATTACCCTCCACGGCCCCGAGGGGTCGGGCGGCCACGGTCCGAAGGATGCGGCCAGCGCCGAGGGTTCGGCCGCGACCGAGCAGCCGTGGGGCGCCAAGCTGCGCCGCGCGGCCCACGGCGCCGCGTCGGCTGGCGAGGGGCGGGGCGAGGCTGGTTCGGTCCACGTGATGGGCGAGACGGGCAGGGATGCGGCCGGGGTCGTCAGAGCCGGTCGTCTGGAAGCGCCGGAGACGCCCTCGGGCGTGGCGCAAGCGACGGTGACGGAGCCGGATGTTCTGGGGTGGGACGTGCCCGGACAGGACGACAGCCTGCTCACCGCAAGCGCATCAAGCGCCGCCGACGCAGGAGTGTCCGAACGCGAGGCCAGAGACGCAACCGCCTCCCAACCGGTGCTCGTCCACCTGACGGTCACCCAGCACACGGGCGGGCTGGCCTGCGCGGTGATCGACGACGGGCCGCCGCTGCCCGAATCGTGCCTCGTCTTCCCCGAGGCGCGCCCGGCGCCCGAGTTGTCGGCGCTCAGGGCGGGCGGCTTCGGCTGGTTCATCATCCGCGACCTGACGCGCTCGCTGTTCTATTTCCGCGAGGAGTCCCGCAACGTGCTCTGCTTCAACATCCCCCGCCGCGGCGCCCGGCGCGCGCGCGACCGAGAGCCCCCGCGCGCCACCCGCCCCCCCGGCCCCCCCGCCGCCGGCGCGGCGTGACGGGCGGGCGAGCGTGCGAGTGGGAGATGGTCGCCGTATCGCGTGGGGATGGCCAAACGGCGTGAGCCACCTCGTTGTGCGGGGATGCTTACGCGGGGCGAGGTCGCGGGCGAGGCAACGTGCCGCGGGTCGCCTCGTTGCGCGGGGATGGTCACATGGCGGGGGTCGCCTCCTTGCGCGGGCACAACCATGCGACACGGATCGCCTCATTGTCCGGGGTCAGGAACGCGGCGCGCGGGCTTGGCATCGCGGCGCTGGCCGTCTCCCCTCCCGCACAACTCCGTTCGTCGAACGGCGGAACCGCCTGATGACTCTGTTTCGGCGTAGGGGGGACGGCTTACGCGAAGCTCTGGGCGCCGCTCAGGCACACACGGTGGCGAAGCGCAGCGCAGGACCATGGCCGGCACACCAAACCGGTCAGGCCCAATGACCTAGCGCTGACCGACCACACCCGTCACCCCGGCGTTTCTGGCGGCTGGGCCAGCGTCCGTAGGTCCGCCGTCAACTGGCGAGACCCAGCTCAGCCGGCCGCCGGCACCTGGGGTTGGATCACTTGGCGGCTCGGCCGTGCGTCCGTAGCTTCGCCCTCACTCGCAGCGACCCATCTCAGCCGGCCGCCGGAGCGTAGGGTGCGCCCCCAACCGGGCACCCCCCACGCGCCGCCCTCACCCGCCCTCGGGATGAAAGTGATCATGGATGCTCTTCGCCATGGTGGCCGAGATCCCCGGCGCCGCCATCAGGTCAGCGAGCCCCGCCCGCGCCACCGCCTTGGCGCTGCCGAAATGGGCCAGCAGCGCCCGCTTGCGGGCCGCGCCCACGCCGGCGATCTCGTCCAGCGGGTTGGCCAGCGCCTGCTTGGTCCGCCGCGCCCGGTGGGTGCCGATCGCCCAGCGGTGGGCCTCGTCGCGCAGGCGCTGGACGAAATACAGCACCGGGTCGTTCATCGGCAGGGCGAAGGGGCGGCGGCCGGGGCGGTGGAACTCCTCCTTGCCGTGGTCACGGTCCTGGCCCTTGGCGACGCCCACCAGCGGGATATCCTCGACCCCCATCTCGGCCAGGATCCCCGCCACCGCCGAGACCTGCCCCGCGCCCCCGTCGATCAGCAGCAGGTCCGGCCACGCCTCGGTCTGCCGGTCCGGGTCGTCCTTGAGCAGCCGCGCGAAGCGCCGGGTCAGCATCTCGCGCATCATCCCGAAGTCGTCGCCGGGGGTGATCTCGGTGCCCTTGATGTTGAACTTGCGGTACTGGTTCTTCACCCAGCCGTCGGGCCCGCTGACCACCATCCCGCCGACCGCCGCCGTCCCCTGGATATGGCTGTTGTCGTAGATCTCGATCCGCCGCGGCGGGGCGGGCAGGTCGAACGCCTCGGCCAGCCCCTCGAGCAGGCGCCGCTGGGTGGCGCTCTCGGCCAGCCGGCGGGCGAGGCTCTCGCGGGCGTTGCGCAGCGCGTTCTCGACCAGCTCGGCCTTTTCGCCGCGCTGCGGAACGCCCATCGCCACCCGCCGCCCGGCCCGCTCGGACAGCAGCGCCGCCAGCAGGTCCATGTCCTCGACCGGATGGCTCAAAAGCACCAGCCGGGGCGGCACCTTGTCGTCGTAGAACTGGGCGACGAAGGCCTGCATGATCTCGGCCGGCGACTCGGACCCGCCGGTGCGGGGGTAGAAGTCGCGGTTCCCCCAGCTCTGGTTGCCGCGGATAAAGAAGACCTGCACGCAGGCCTGCCCGCCATCCAGATACAGCGCGATGACATCGGCCTCGGCCACCCGCTTGGGGTTGATCGCCTGCACCGACTGCACGGCGGTCAGAGCCTTGATCCGGTCGCGCAGCGCCGCCGCGCGCTCATACTCCATGTCCGCCGCCGCCTGCGCCATCTCGCCCGCCAGCCGCGCCTGCACGGCGGTCGAGCGGCCCTGCAGGAAGCGCTCGGCATCGGCGACGAGGCCCGCATACTCGACCTCGCCGATCCGCCCGACGCAGGGCGCGCTGCAGCGCTTGATCTGGTAGAGCAGGCAGGGCCGGGTCCGGGCCGAGAACGTCGCATCCGTGCAGGACCTGAGCAGGAACACCCGCTGCAACTGGTTCAGCGTCCGGTTCACCGCCCCGGCGCTGGCGAAGGGGCCGTAGTAGTCGCCCTTTTCCGACCGCGCGCCGCGGTGCTTCTTGATCTGCGGAAAGGGGTGGTCCTTGGCGACGAGGATGTTCGGGAACGACTTGTCGTCGCGCAGCAGCACGTTATAGCGCGGCTTGAGCTGCTTGATGAGGTTCTGCTCGAGCAGCAGCGCCTCGGTCTCGGTCCTCGTGGTCAGGAACATCATCGACGCGGTGTCGCGGATCATCCGGGCGATGCGTCCCGAATGACCGGACGGGCGGGCGTAGTTCGAGACCCGCGCCTTGAGGTTGCGCGCCTTGCCGACATAGAGCACCGCGCCCTGCGCATCGAGCATCCGGTAGACGCCGGGGCTCGAGTCGAGCCGGCGGCAGTAGTCCTGAATCAGCCGATGGCCGGTGAGCGCCGGCCGTGCCGGGGCCGGATCGGCGGCGGGGGCGGCCGTGATCTCGGCCGGGCTGTCGGGGCTCGGGGACGGCTCGACGACCTCACCCGCGCCGTCGCCCGGCGCGGTCGTCGGATCGGCCTCGGCGGGCCCGATTTCGGGGTCGTGGGCGGGCGATTTGGCGGTCATGGCGGCGGCTCGAGTGATTCCCTGATCCCCCGGCAATCGGAGGGTAATTGCAACCCCGGAGTGTTCCACGGTTTCTGTGGATAACCCTGTGGAGCGGCTGCGGAGCGATGATGCCCCGGCCAGCGAATCCAAGGCGGCAAACGGTTTGATTAATATTTAGGCACGTTTGCAGGTATTTGTTTTGGTTGATTATTTTATCAGCCTGCGACAAACCCCTGATTCCGCGACAAGATTCATGACGGCCCGGTGACGACCCCGTGAGGGGTGGACAAAACGTCGCGCTGCGACTCGGCGGCGGCCCTCATGGCACCGGCTCGCCGAGGATATCGGGCGTCTGCCAGCCCAGATGCTGGCCGCCGTCGACGCAGATCAGCTGCCCCGTGACCGCCCGCGCGTCGAGCAGATAGAGCAGCGCGGCGACGATGTCGTCGGCATCCGCCCCGCGCTCGAGGATGGTCGCGGCGCGCTGGCGGGCGAAGTGCGAGGCACTCTGCCGCGCGCCCTGCATCGTCGGCCCCGGACCGATGGCGTTGACCCGGATGCGCGGCGCGAGCGCCTGCGCCGCGGTCCGGGTCAGCGCCCAGAGCCCGGCCTTGGCCAGCGAATAGGTCATGAACTCGGGCGTGGGCTTAAGCACCCGCTGGTCCACCATGTTGACCACCAGCCCGTGCGCCTCGGGCTCGCCCGTCACCGGCGGCGGCTCGGGCAGCTGGGCGGCGAAGGCCTGGGTCAGCACGAAGGGCGCCCGCAGGTTCGAGCCAACGTGGCGGTCCCAGCTTTCGCGGGTGGCGCTTGCCAGCGTGTCGTATTCGAAGATCGAAGCGTTGTTGACCAGCACCCCGAGCGGGCCCAGTTCTGCCGTGACGCGAGGCACCAGCGCGGCGGTCGCCGCCTCGTCCAGCAGGTCGGCCTGAAACACCGCCGCCCGGACACCGAGGGCGCGGGCCTCGGCGGCGGTGGCCTCGGCCTCGGCGGCCGAGCGGTCGTAGTGGATCGCCACGTCGTGGCCGCGCCCGGCCAGCGCCAGCGCCATCGCCCGGCCGAGCCGCCGGGCGCCGCCGGTCACCAGCGCCGCGCCCTCAACGGCCACGGGGCAACCCCAGCAGACGCGCCATCAGCCGGCGGAAGCCCGGCCCGAAGGCCAGCGCCATCGCCGCCATGATCAGCAGGAACAGGATCACCGCCTTGAGCATCGCCTCATCCCCCCGGCGTCAGCCGCGCATAGGACGCGCGCGCGGCGGCGGCGTCGATGAAATCCTCGGCCGAGATGCCGAAGCGGCGCAGGAACGGCACCCGCTGGCTGTAGCTGCGGAACCGCACCCGGTCCCCGAAGAGCCCGCGCATGGTGGGTTCGAGATGCCCGATCCCGTCGGCCAGCCCCAGCGCGACGGCCTCGGACCCGACCCAGACCTCGCCGTTGAAGAGGTCGCGGTCGGCGGCCAGCCGGTCGCCGCGGCGGGCGCGGACCTGGGCCTTGAAACTCTCGTGGATCGGTTCGAGCAGCCGGTTCAGCCGCGCCACGTCCTCGGGCGTCTCGGGGCGGAACGGGTCGAGCCAGGACTTCGAGCGCCCGGCGGTGTGGACGCGCCGCTCGATCCCGTGGCGCTGGATCAGGTCGGCGAAGCCGAACCCGGCCGAGATCACCCCGATCGAGCCCAGCACCGACGAGTCGTCCGCCCAGATCGTGTCGGCCGCGGTGGCGAGCCAGTAGCCGCCCGAGGCCGCGACGTCCTCGACGAAGGCATGGACGGGAACGTTCGTCTCTTCGGCCAGACGCCGGATGCGGGCGGCGATCAGCGCCGACTGCACCGGCGAGCCGCCGGGCGAGTTGAGCGCGATGGCGACGGCGACCGGCTTGCCGCGCCGGAACGCGCGCTCAAGCAGCAGCGCGAGGCCGGCATCCGACAGCCCGGCCGCGCCGTGGCGCGCGGGAATGCCGATCGCGCCCTGCAGGCGGATCACCGAAACCACGGGACGGGACGGCCAGAGCCGCGAGAGAAGGGGGACGGGCATGGCTCGCAGATAGGCGCGGGCAGGCCGCGCGGCAACCCGCCCGCGCGCAGATCGCGGGCCGCCTCCCAAACGCAAACACGCCCCGCGAGGGGGCGTGTCCGCACATCGTGTCGGCAGTCGGCGAAGGTGCCGCCCGCTCAGCGCCCGTCGCCGGGCACGTCGTCGCGGTGCTTGATCGGCCACCAGATCCGCTTGTTGGTCAGGTACAGCAAGGCCGACAGCACGATCAGGAACAGCACCGAGACCAGACCCGCCTGCTTGCGCGCCATCATCTTCGGTTCGGCCGTCCACATCAGGAACGCCGAGATGTCCTTGGCGGCGCTGTGCAGGTCGGCGGGCGAGCCGTCCTCGAACGTCACCTGATCGTCCGACAGCGGCGGCGGCATCGAGATCCAGCCGCCGGGAAAGGCGGTGTTCTCGTAGAAGGTGGTGCCGGCCTGCTCTTTCGTCTCGCCGGTATAGCCGGTGAGGATCGAATAGATGTATTCCGGCCCGCCGATGCCGTTGAACAGCTGGCTGATCCCGGTGCCGTAGGGCCCGTGGAAGCCGGCGCGCGCCTTGGCCATCAGCGACAGGTCCGGCCCCATGCCGTCGCCGGTCACGGTCGGGAACATGTCGGTGGGTTCGCGCGGACGCTCCTCGCCGGTTTCAGGATCGACGATCGTCAGCGCACCGGCATAGGCGCGCATCTGATCCTCGGGCAGGCCGGGGCCGCCGTCGTCGTGCAGCGTGCGGATCGGCACGAACTTCATGCCGTGGCAGCCGGCGCAGACCTCGGTATAGACCTGCAGGCCGCGCTGCAGCTGGAACTGATCGTACTTGCCGAACGGGCCTTCGAAGCTGAAGGCGACGTCGCGGATGACCTGGTGGGGCGCATGGGCCGCGGCGGCGTCCTCTCCCGGGGCGGCGTGGCCGTCGGCGGGGGCGGCCGCCTCGGTCGCGGCACCGGTGTCGTTCGCGGCCGGCTCGACCTGCGCGGTCTCGCCCGACTGGATCGCGGCCGGCGCCTCTTCGGCGGGAACCACCGCCGTTTCGGTCGCGGGGGCCGCCGGGGCGTCCGCGGCGGGGGCTGCGGCCGCGGGCTCGGCCGGGGTGGCCGTGGCCGGGGCGGCCTCGCCCGTCACCGGCGGGGTGACCGGAACCGGCGCGTCGACCTGCGCGGCCGTGGCGTCCGAGGGCAGGCCCTCGCCCGGCGCGGCCGGGGGTTCACCCGCGGTGGGGGTGGCGGTGGGGGTCGCCGGCGACATCTCGGTCGCGGCGGTGCCGGTCTCGGTGGTCGCAGCAGCCTCGGCCGGGTCGGCGGCCTTGGCAGGCACCTCGGCCGTCGCGCTGGTGGCGGCGTCGGCGGTGGCGCCCGGGCTAGCCGGGGTCACGCCGCCGGCCGGGACCGGCTCGGCGGTGGTCGGCGCCACCGGGGTGACAGGCGCCGAGGCGCCGCGTTCGACCACCACGCCGGGCGGGGTCGCCGCCGGGGCGGCGTCGGCCACCGGAGCGGTGGTGGTCACGGCCGGCGGGGTCGCCGGCTCGACCGCAGCCGGCGCGGGCGCCGACGGGGTGGTGGTGACGGTCTGGGCGCCGTCGGTCACCGTGACCGTGGTTCCGGGACCCGCGGGCGCCGGCGCCGCGGCGCCGGGCTCGGTCAGGGGGACCGTGATCGTGGTCGTCTGGGCGTGCGCCGCCATCCCGAAGGACAGGGCCGCGACCGCCGTGAGCGTAACGTTTCTCAGGGACATCTCGCGCCTTCTCCTTATTCGGCGGGGTGAGCGGCAGGCCCGTAATGGGCGTCGAAGTCTTCCTCGATCGAGGCCGGCATCGGCTCGGGCCGCTCGACCACGCCGAGGATCGGCAGGATCACGAGGAAGTAGGCGAACCAGTAGGCCGCCCCGGCCAGCGCGATGTAGGGATAGATCCCCTCGGCCGGCTGCGCCCCCACCCAGGTCAGGATGACGAAGTCGATCGCCAGCAGCCAGAACCACCACTTGAACTGCGGCCGGTAGCGGCCCGAGCGGACGCGGCTGGTGTCGAGCCACGGCACCAGCGCCAGCACGATGATCGCGCCGAACATCGCCAGCACGCCGAAGAACTTGGCGTCGATGATCCCGAACGAGAGGAAGTTGACCGCCTGCACCACCCACACGTCGGCGGTGAAGGCGCGCAGGATCGCGTAGAACGGCAGGAAGTACCATTCCGGCACGATGTGCGCGGGCGTCGCCAGCGGGTTCGCCTCGACGTAGTTGTCGGGGTGGCCGAGGTAGTTCGGCATGAAGCCCACGACGGCGAAGAACACCACGAGGATCACGACCAGCGCCAGCAGGTCCTTGATCACGAAGTAGGGCCAGAACGGCACGGTGTCGCGGTCGGCCTCTTCACGCGAGGTGCGGCGCACCTCGACCCCGGTGGGGTTGTTGTTGCCGGTGGTGTGGAAGGCCCAGAAGTGGACGACGACCAGCGCCGCGATCACGAAGGGCAGCAGGTAGTGCAGCGAGAAGAAGCGGTTGAGCGTGGCGTTGTCCACCGCCGGCCCGCCGAGCAGCCATTCCTGGATCGACGGCCCGATGCCCGGGATGGCCCCGAAGAGGCCGGTGATCACCGTGGCGCCCCAGAACGACATCTGCCCCCAGGGCAGCACGTAGCCCATGAACGCCGTCGCCATCATGGCGAGGTAGATCAGCATCCCCACGATCCAGGTCACCTCGCGCGGCGCCTTGTAGCTGCCGTAATAGAGGTTGCGGAAGATGTGGATGTAGACGGCGAGGAAGAACAGCGAGGCGCCGTTCGCGTGCAGGTAGCGCAGCATGTAGCCGCCGTTCACGTCGCGCATGATGTGCTCGACCGAGCGGAAGGCGAGGCTGACGTGCGGGGTGTAGTGCATCGCCAGGACGATGCCGGTGACGATCTGCAGCACGAGGCAGAAGGTCAGCACGATCCCCCAGATCCACCACCAGTTGAGGTTCTTGGGGGTGGGGAGGGTGACGAAATCGACGATCAGGCCGACGACGGGCAGGCGGCGGTGCAGCCAGCGCTCGAACCCGGACTTGGGCTCGTAGTGATCGGAGGGAATACCGGCGGACATTGTCGCTCCTCAGCCCAGCTTGATGGTGGTGTCGTTCACGAAGGACGCGACGGGGATATGCAGGTTCTGGGGCGCCGGACCGCGGCGGATGCGGCCCGAGGCGTCATAGTGCGACCCGTGGCAGGGGCAGAACCAGCCGCCGAAGTCGCCGGCCCCGTCCCCGATCGGCACGCAGCCGAGGTGGGTGCAGACGCCGATCATCACCAGCCACTTGCCTTCCTCGTCGAGGGCGCGGTTGGCATCGGTGGCGGGCTCGCCCGGCTTGTTGGCGTTCTCGGCCAGGGGGTCGATCAGCGCGGCGTCGTCGTCGGCGCGGGCGCGCTCGATCTCGTCGGCGGTGCGGTGGCGGATGAAGACCGGCTTGCCCAGCCATTTCACGGTCAGCTGCGTGCCCTCGGCGACGGCGCTGATGTCCACCTGGATCGAGGACAGCGCCTGCACGTCGGCCGAGGGGTTCATCTGGTTGATCAGGGTCCAGCCGGCCGCGCCCGCCGCAACCACGCCAGCGCCGGCGGTCGCGTAATAGAGGAAGTCCCTCCGGGTGGCGCCGTGGTCTCCTGCGGGATGGTCTGCGTGGGACACGGTCATTCTCCAATTCGGGGCCGGGGCGGTGGGCCCTGCCTCAATCGACAGTCGGGCCGCCCACAGGCAGCCTTCGCAGCCGCGGTTCTAGCGATCAAGATTGTGTCAGTCCAGCGGCCTGCGGGCTGTTTGCTGACGCATTTGGCCGCAGGTGTGGGATTTGGGACGCTGTGTAAGGCGCGCGCGGCCGGGCGGGCGCGGCGAGGTTGGGGCGGGGCGGTTGGGCCATGGTTCGAGCGGGTTTCTGTGGTGGCCGCGGAAGGACTGCATCGCCGCTTGGCCGATTCTGCGCCGCAGGAAGAGGTCGAGGGATCGGCGTTGGCCCCGAGTGCGCCGGCGCCGCCGGCAGCTCTGCCAATCGAGGGGCTGTCAGGTGGGCTAGCGGGCCGCGCCGGTACGGGCCCGCAGCGCAGTTCTCAGCATCACGGTCGCCGTCCACGACATGGGCATGGATGGAGGCGTCCGGCTCGATCTGCCGGTGAAGCGTTGGCGGGGCTCGAACGGCTGGCTGTTGGCCGGGTGAATGGTGAGCATCGCCGTGTCAGGGCCGCGATGGTTGGGCTGCGCTCCTGCGCTCGCTTGTGCAGCGCAGCGCACCCGCTGGCCCGCACCCCACACCGCGTACGGAAAAAGGAACTGGCCCGGCGCCGAGTATCGCCCGGCGGTAGCCCTTGCCACCGGCACACCTACCCGCTGCCGGTCACACACTCCCGCGGCCAGCGGCGCGCACCCACCATCGGCCTCACAATCACCCCCGCGGGTCGGCGTTCGGATCGGCGGGCTCGGTCGCGGCCGGTCCCGCGTCGCTGCCGGGCGAGGGCGACGCGGCGGGGCCGGCCGCCCCCTCACCGCTATCCTGCGTCGCACCCGCGCCCGGCCCCGGCGCAGGGGCCTCCGGCTCGGCGCTCGAATCCGGCGTCGCCTGCGTCGCCTCGTCCGTGGCCGCGCCCGCGGCGGGCGCGCTGCCCTCGGGCGGCGTCAGCTTGTCGTCCTGCCAGGCGCCCTCGGCCACCCGGCCCGAGGCATAGCGCATTGTGCCCTGGCCCTGCCGCTTTCCGCCCACGAAATGCCCGGTGTAGACGTCGCCGTTGGTGTAGGTCGCGGTGCCCTCGCCGTCGATCTCGCCGTCCTTCCAGCCGCCCTCGTAGCGGAACCCGTCCTTGGTGATCAGCACGCCCTGCCCCTCGCGCTGGCCGTCGACGAAGCTGCCGGTGTAGGCGGTGCCGTCCACGTAGCTGGCCTGCCCCTCGCCGTGGCGTTTGCCGTCCTTCCAGGCGCCGTTGTAGAGATAGCCGTCCGGGTTGCTCATCCGGCCCTGGCCCTCGTTGCGCCCGGCGCGGAAGCCGCCCTCGTAGACCAGCCCGTTGGCGTAAAGCGCCTTGCCCTGCCCCTCGATCGCGCCGGCGACCCAGTCGCCCTCGTAGCTGGCGCCGTCGGGGTAGGTGATCTTGCCCTTGCCGTCCGGCTGGTCGGCCTTGAGCGTGCCCTCGTAGACCGAGCCGTCGGGGTACTGGATGCGGCCCTGCCCCTCCATCCGGCCGTCCACCCAGCCGCCCTGGTAGACATAGCCGTCGCGGCCGCTGAACACGCCCTCGCCGTGCCGCTTGTCGGCGCGGAAGCCTCCCTCGTAGAGGTCACCGTCGGCGTATTCCGCCCGGCCCTGCCCCTCGCGGCGGTTGGCGACCATGGTGCCGTCGTAGATGTCGCCGTTGGCCTGCACCAGCCGGCCGCGGCCCGACATCTGCCCGGCCGCCCAGCCGCCCTCGTAGACAAGCCCGTCGGGCATGGTGAGCTTGCCCTGCCCGGCACGCAGGTCGCCCAGCATCCCGCCCTCGTAGACCGAGCCGTCGGGATAGGTGATCTTGCCCGTCCCCTCCTTGGCGCCGTCCACCCAGTCGCCGTCGTAGCGATAGCCGGTGGACTGCACGAGCAGCCCCTTGCCGTGGTGCAGCGCCTTGCGGAACCCGCCCTCGTAGGTCGAGCCGTTGGCATAGACGGCCTTGCCCTGCCCGGTGATCTCGCCGTCGAGCCAGTCGCCCTCGTAGGTGCCGCCGTCGGCATAGGTGATCTTGCCGCGCCCGTTCGGCTTGCCCTTGGCAAAGGCGCCCTCGTAGACCGAGCCGTTGGGATAGACCGCGCGGCCCTGGCCCAGGATCTCGCCGTCCACCCAGTCGCCCTCGTAGCGGTAGCCGGAGGGGAGCGTGTAGCTGCCGCGCCCGTGCTGGCGGCCGTTGCGGAAGGTGCCCTCGTACACGCCGCCGTCGTCGTAGGTCTTGGTGACGACCGCGGCGTCCTGCGCGGTGGCGGGGGCCGGGACCTGGCCCAGCGACAGCCCGGCGGCCAGCGCCGCGGCGATCAGTGCAGGTTTCATCGCCCTTTGCCCTTGCTGCTCGCGGGTCTGGCGCCCGCCGTCCCTGCGGGATGTAACCGAAAGGGCGGCTGGACGCAAAGGCCGGGCGCGGTGCGGACGGCGCGGCCGGACGCCTCCGGCGGGGGTATCCGGGCCAGAAAAGATGCAGGGATGCGGGACACTCCGGCCGGGCTTTCGCTCGGCCGGCGCCCGACCTAGTCTCGCGCCGAGAATTGAGGGACCCGCCGATGACCGACCGTTTCCGCCTGACCATGGGCCAGCTCAACGCCACCGTGGGCGACCTGGCGGGCAACGCCGCCAAGGCGCGCGCAGCCTTCGCCGCCGCGCGCGCGGCGGGCGCCGACATGCTGGCGCTGCCCGAGATGTTCATCACCGGCTACCAGACCCAGGACCTGGTGCTGAAGCCCGCCTTCCTGCGCGACGCCATGGCGGCGGTCGAGCGTCTTGCCGCCGACTGCGCCGACGGCCCCGCGCTCGGCATCGGCGGCCCGTGGGTCGAGGGCGAGAAGCTCTACAACTGCTACCTGATCCTGCAGGGCGGCCGGATCACCGCGCGGATCACCAAGCACGAGCTGCCCCACAAGCAGCTTTTCGACGAGCTGCGGCTGTTCGATCCCGGCCCGATCAGCGGGCCCTATGTGGTGAACGGGGTCCGCATCGGCTCGCCCATCTGCGAGGATGCGTGGTGGCAGCCGGTGACCGAGACGCTGGCCGAGACCGGGGCCGAGATCCTCAT
Source organism: Paracoccus sanguinis (assembly GCF_012689545.1). Taxonomy (NCBI): domain Bacteria; kingdom Pseudomonadati; phylum Pseudomonadota; class Alphaproteobacteria; order Rhodobacterales; family Paracoccaceae; genus Paracoccus; species Paracoccus sanguinis. Next base: position 1,829,516 of record NZ_CP051542.1, on the reverse strand, counting down.
CGTGCCGAACGGCAGCCCCTATCACCGCGACAAGCTGGACCTGCGGATGGGCCACATGGTGGCCCGCGTGCACGAGAGCGGGCTGCCCTTGGCCTATGTCAACATGGTCGGCGGGCAGGACGATCAGGTCTATGACGGCGCGTCCTTCGTGCTGAACCCCGGCGGGCACAAGGTCGTGCAGATGGCCCCCTTCGACGAGGGGCTGGTCCATGTCGATTTCACCCGCACCGCCGAGGGCTGGCGGGCCGAGCGCGGCGAGATGATCCCCCAGCCCGATGCGTGGGAACAGGACTACCGCGCGATCTGCGTGGGCCTCGGGGATTACCTGCGGAAGTCGGGCTTCTCGAAGGTGCTGTTGGGCTTGTCGGGCGGGATCGATTCGGCGCTGGTCGCCACCATCGCCGCCGACACGCTGGGGCCCGAGAACGTGCGCGGGGTGCGGATGCCCTCGGAATACTCGAGCCAGCATTCGCTGGACGACGCCGAGGATCTGGCCCGCCGGCTCGGCATCCGCATGGACACGATCCCGATCGACGGTCCCCGCGCCGCCGTCTCGGACGCGCTCGCCGGGGTGATGGCCGGCACCCGCCCCGACGTGACCGAGGAGAACGTCCAGTCCCGCCTGCGCGGGCTGCTGCTCATGGCGATCTCGAACAAGTTCGGCGAGCTTCTGCTGACCACCGGCAACAAGTCCGAGGTCGCGGTCGGCTATGCCACCATCTACGGCGACATGGCGGGGGGCTATAACCCCTTGAAAGACCTCTACAAGACCCGCGTGTTCGAGACCTGCCGCTGGCGCAACGCCAACCACCGCCCGTGGATGGCGGCGCCCGCGGGCGAGGTCATCCCGCCCGGCGTCATCACCAAGCCGCCCTCGGCCGAGCTGCGCCCCGACCAGAAGGACGAGGATTCGCTGCCGCCCTATCCGGTGCTCGATTCGATCCTCACCGGGCTGATCGAGCGCGACCGCTCGGTGGCCGACCTCGTGGCCGAGGGCCACGACCGCGACACGGTGAAGAAGGTCGAGCGGCTGATCTACATCAGCGAGTGGAAACGCTATCAGGCCGCGCCCGGGCCGCGGGTCTCGCCGCGCGCCTTCTGGCTCGACCGGCGCTATCCGCTGGTCAACCGCTGGCGCGACGAGAGCTAGCGCGCCGCGTCGAAGATCATCCGGCGGGCGGGGCCTGCAAGCTCCAGCCCGCCCTTGACCGGATCGGCGCGGGTGACCTGCGCCAGCGCGGCCAGGAACGCCGCCTCGCCCCCCTCGATGAGGCAGGCGCGGCGGGTGGTGGCGATGGGGGCGAGATCGACCGCAGGCCAGTCGGCGCGGTTGGTGGTGTGATAGAGGTTGCACGGCCCCTGCCCCGACACCGCCTGCCCGGCGATGGTCAGATCGGCGGTCCCCGCGATCGGCACCCCGACGATTTCCCTCAGCGTATAGGTGCCGTCGAACCCGGCGCCCGCCCCGCCGCCTCCCGCGACCCCGCCGCCCGCGCAGGCGGCGAGCACGGCGAGGGCCAGGGGCGCCAGCACGACCGGGTGGGACACGAGTTGTTGGGTGAGACGCATGGGGCAGGCTCCGCTGACTGGCGCCACGGTGCCCCGGCCGGGCCGCGCTGTCACGACGCAACTGCGTGATTTCGCGTGATGAAAGACCCCCGCGGCCGGGCCACGGGGGTCTTTCTGATCCTTCGGCTTTCGCTGTCGCCGGACCGGCGTGTCCCCGAACGGTCGGGAGACCTCGCGGCCCGCCGGACGCGCCCTTACAGCGCGCCTTCGCGCTGGGCCTTTTTACGGGCCAGCTTGCGGGCACGGCGCACGGCCTCGGCCTTTTCACGGGCCTTCTTGACCGACGGCTTCTCGAAATGCTGCTTCAGCTTCATTTCGCGGAAGACCCCTTCGCGCTGAAGTTTCTTCTTCAGGGCACGAAGCGCCTGTTCGACGTTGTTGTCGCGAACGCTCACCTGCATGTGGTTGTCACCACCTTCCTAGGTTAGAGTTGATCGAATTGCAGGACCGGGGCGCCTTAGCGCAGCCGGTCGCCCTTGTCCACCCTGAGGAGCCTTGCCCATGCAAGACGACCGCGACCGGCTGCTCGACGCGGCGCTGACCCATGTCCCGTTCGAGGGGATGAACGACCGCGCGCTGATCGCCGGCGCCCGCGACATCGGCATGGCGCCGGAACTGGCCCGGGTGCATTTCCCCTGCGGCGGGGCGGCGCTGGCCGCGGCCTATCACCGCCGCGCGGACGCCGCACTGGCGGCAGCGCTGGCCGCGCACCCGCCGCAGGGCCGCATCCGCGACCGGATCGCGGCGGCGATGCGCCAACGCCTCGAGCTTGCCGACCCCGAACTGGTGCGCGCCGGGGCCGCGGTCCTGTCGCTGCCGCCGAACGCGCCGCTCGGCGCCCGGCTGGTGTGGGAGACGGCGGACACGATCTGGACCGGGCTCGGCGATCCGTCCGAGGACGTGAACTGGTGGACCAAGCGCGCCACGCTCGCCTCGGTCTGGGGGGCGGTGGTGCTCTACTGGCTGGGCGACAGCTCGGAAGGCAACCTCGACACCGCGGCCTTCATCGACCGCCGCATCGACGGGGTGATGCGGTTCGAGAAGCTCAAGGCCGGGGTCCGCAAGCTGCCGGGGGTGGGGGCGATGACCGACCTCGCCACCGGCTGGATCAGGAAACCCGCGCCGCAGCCGGCGCCCGGCTACCGCGCCGAGACCCCGCGGGGTGACGCATGAGCCTCCCGCACGAGATGGACGTGGTGGCCATCGCCCAGCCGGGCGGGCCGGGGGTGCTCGACCTCCGCCGCCGGCCGGTGCCGGCGCCGGGGCAGGGGCAGATCCTGATCCGCGTGGCCTATGCCGGGGTGAACCGGCCCGACGTGCTGCAGCGCATGGGCGCCTATGCCCCGCCGCCCGGCGCCTCGGACCTTCCGGGGCTCGAATGTTCGGGCCATGTCGCGGCCATCGGTCCCGGCGTGACCCGCTGGGCGGTGGGGGACGCGGTCTGTGCGCTGCTGCCGGGCGGCGGCTACGCCGAATACGCGCTGACCGCCGCCGACCACGCCCTGCCGGTGCCCGAGGGGCTGGGCCTGGCCGAGGCCGCCTGCCTGCCCGAGACCTGCTTCACCGTCTGGTCCAACGTCGTCATGCGCGGCGGGCTGCGGGCGGGCGAGCGGTTCTTCGTCCACGGCGGCTCGTCGGGGATCGGCACCACCGCGATCCAGATCGCCCGCGCCCTCGGCGCCCGCGTCTGGGCCACCGCCGGATCGGCCGAGAAATGCGCCGCCTGCGCGACGCTCGGCGCCACCGCCATCAACTACCGCGAGGCGGATTTCGTCCAGGTCCTCGCGGCCGAGGGCGGGGCCGACCTTATCCTCGACATGGTGGGCGGCGACTACATCGCCCGCGACCTCAAGGCGCTGGCCGACGACGGGCGGCTGGTGTTCATCGCCTTCCTCGGCGGCCCCAAGGCCGAGATCAACTTCGCCCCGCTGATGACGCGCCGGCTGACCATCACCGGCTCGACGCTCCGCCCGCAGTCCGACCTTGCCAAGGCGGGGATCGCGGCCGAGCTGGCCCGGCACGTCTGGCCGATGGTCGCCGCAGGGCAGCTGCGCCCGGTGATGGACCGCGAGTTCCCGCTCGCCGATGCCGAGGCCGCCCACCGCCGGATGGAGGGCGGCGACCACATCGGCAAGATCGTGCTCAAGGTGGCCGGATAAGCTGACAGCACGGCGGCCGTCCTCAGGCGCCGCCGTGCCGCCTCGGGCTGGACCCAAATATCCCCGCCAGAGGCTCCCGCCCGCTCAGCCGGGCGCCTCCATCAGCATCGGCGCGCGGCAGTCGCGCCGCGAATCGGGGGCGCAGGCGCGGGGCTGAAGGTCGCGGGTCAGGCAGATGCGCACCTCGTCCACCCGCCCGCCGTCGCAGGTCACGGTGATCCCGTCGCGCCCCATCGCCGGGTTCACGGCGATGAACGCATCCTCGACCACCGGCGCGGGCAGGCGCACGTCGCGCGGCAGCATCCGGAACACCGGCGGGATCGTCACCGCCGCCGCCGCATCGCGCACCGCCTGATAATAGCCCTGCGCCGACAGGCCCGAGCAGCGCCCGTGCTTCTGCCACTGGTACCAGGCGAGCCCGCCCGACCCCATCACATCCGCCATCGCCTGGCTTTCGCGGCGCGAGGGGTCGCGCTCGGGCGTGGCGCAATTGGCGGGCCAGCCGCGCTCGTACTGCGGCCAGAGCCCGTGGACGACGAAGCCGGTCCGGCGGCGCGGGTCGCATTGCGGCTCGTTCCGGCCCTGGCCGTCGGTCGCGCACCACGAGGGCGACCAGCTGAGCGCGAGGACGTAATAGTCGAACCGCCCCGCCACATCGCCCGCGTGGGCGGCGGGCGCGGTCAGGACGGGCGCGGTCAGGGCGGCAACAGCGGCCAAGGCCGCCGCGGCGAGGGGGAAACGGGCGTTCATCCCGTCAGCCTAGGCGGGGCGGGGGCGTTGAAAAAGGGGGTTCAATCCGCCGCCGTGAAATCCTATATGGGACGGCAATTCCCCCGAGATTGAGGAATGGCCGCGACCCCGGCACCCGGGCGGGCCGCCCCGGTTTCCCGGTCGATGGTTATTGCGAAGGAGCAACCGATGAACAAGCCGCTGATGGCCAAGGCCACCGCCGTCTGGCTGGTCGACAACACCACCCTCAGCTTCAAGCAGATCGCGGATTTCTGCGGGATGCACGAGCTCGAGGTCCAGGGCATCGCCGACGGCGACGTGGCGGCGGGCGTCAAAGGCTTCGACCCGGTCGCCTCGAACCAGCTCGACGAGGGCGAGATCGAGAAGGGCCAGAAGGACCCGGCCTACAAGCTCAAGCTCAAGCACAACCCCGCCGCCGAAGGCGAGGAAAAGCGCCGCGGCCCGCGCTATACGCCGCTCTCGAAGCGTCAGGACCGCCCGGCCGCGATCCTGTGGCTGGTCAAGTTCCACCCGGAACTGACCGACGCGCAGATCAGCCGCCTCGTCGGAACCACCAAGCCGACCATCGCCGCGATCCGCGACCGCAGCCACTGGAACATCCAGAACATCCAGCCGATCGACCCGGTCGCGCTCGGCCTCTGCCGGCAGTCGGAACTCGACGCGGCGGTGCAGAAGGCCGCGAAGTCCAAGCCCGAGGTCATGTCCGACGACGAGCGGCGCAAGCTCGTCTCGACCGAATCGAGCCTCGGGATGACCGAAGAGCCGCGCCTGCCCTCGTCCATCGCCGGGCTCGAGAACTTCACCCTCACCCGCGACGACAAGCCCGAGCCGTCGGTCGATGCCGACAGCTTCTTCAACCTGCCCGAAGGCGACGACGCGGGCGAGGACGACGAGGACGAGGACGGCCGCCGCTGAGGTCGAAGCCGCGCGAGGCTACCCCTCCGGCGGCAGCGCGGCCACCAGCGCATAGACCAGGTCCAGCGCCTCGCGCGGCGAGAGCGCGTCGGGGCTGACTTCGCGCAGCCGCGCCTCGACCACCGAGGGCGCCGCGCGCACCGGCGCGGCGGCCGGCGGCGGGGCCGCGGCGAACAGCGGCAGGTCGTCGATCAGCGCGGCGGGGCGTCCCTTCCCCTCGCGCGCGCCTGATTCGAGCGCCGCGAGGATCGCCCGCGCCCGCTCCACCACCGAGGCGGGCAGCCCCGCCAGCCGCGCCACCTGCACCCCGTAGCTGCGGTCGGCGGCGCCACGCACGACCTCGTGCAGGAATACCACCTCGCCGTCCCACTCGCGCACCGCCACGGTGGCGTTCTCGACCCCCGGCAGCCGCGCCGCCGCCTGCGTCAGCTCGTGGTAGTGGGTGGCGAACAGCGCCCGGCAGCGGTTCTGCGCGTGCAGATGCTCGAGCACCGCCCAGGCGATCGACAGCCCGTCCCAGGTCGCCGTGCCGCGGCCGATCTCGTCCAGGATCACCAGCGCGCCGGCGTCGGCCTGATTGAGGATCGCCGCCGTCTCGACCATCTCGACCATGAAGGTCGAACGTCCACGCGCGAGGTCATCCGCCGCACCCACGCGGCTAAAAAGCTGCGTCACCAGCCCGATCCGCGCCCGCGCCGCGGGGACGAAGGCGCCCGCCTGCGCCAGCACCGCGATCAGCGCGTTCTGCCGCAGGAAGGTCGATTTCCCCGCCATGTTCGGCCCGGTCAGCAGCCAGATCGCCGGGGTCTCGCCCGCGGTCAGCGCGCAGTCGTTGGCCACGAAGGGCTCGCCCTTGCGGCGCAGGGCGCGCTCGACCACCGGATGCCGCCCCGCCTCGACCTCGAAGGCGCGGCTGTCCTCGACCACCGGCCGGGTCCAGCCCTCGCCCGTCGCCAGATCGGCCCAGGCGGCGGTCACGTCGATCTCGGCCAAGGCCCGCGCCGTCACCCCGATCCGCCCCGCCTCGCCCAGCACCGCGCCGACCAGACGGGCGAAGATGCCGCGCTCGATCTCGAGCGCCCGGTCGCGGGCGTTGAGGATGCGGGTCTCCAGCTCCGACAGCTCGACCGTGGTGAAGCGGATCTGGTTCGCGGTGGTCTGGCGGTGGATGAAGCGGGCGTTGAGCGGCGGGGCCAGCATCCGCTCGGCATGGGTGGTGGTGGTCTCGATGAAATAGCCCAGCACGTTGTTGTGCTTGATCTTCAGGCTGGCGATGCCGGTCTCGGCGGCATAGTCGGCCTGCATCCGGCCGATCACGCCGCGGCCCTCGTCGCGCAGGGCGCGCGTCTCGTCCAGATCGGCGTCGAACCCCGGCGCCACGAAGCCGCCGTCGCGGGCGAGCAGCGGCGGCTCGGCCACCAGCGCCGCGTCAAGCAGCGCCACCAGCGCCTCGTGCCCGCCCAGATCACCCGCCGCGGCGTCGAGCGCGGGGTCCCCTGCGCCCGGGATGTCGGCGATCCGCGCCGCCGCCGCCAGCCCCGCCCGGATCGCGCCCAGATCGCGCGGCCCGCCGCGGTCGAGCGCCAGCCGCGAGAGCGCCCGGTCGAGGTCGGGCACCGCCGACAGCGCCGCCCGCAGCGCCTCGGCACGGCCGGGATCGTCGGCCAGCGTCGCCACCGCGGCGTGGCGGCGCCGGATCTCGGCCAGATCGCGCGAGGGCGCGGACAACCGCCGCTCGAGCAGCCGCGCGCCGGCGGCCGTCACCGTCCGGTCCACCGCGGCCAGCAGCGAGCCCTCGCGCCCGCCCGACAGCGCCTGCGTCAGTTCGAGGTTGCGGCGGGTGGCGGCGTCGATCGCCATCGTCCCGGCGCCGCTTTCGCGCACCGGCGGGGCCAGCCGCGGCATCCGCCCGCGCTGCGTGAGGTCGAGGTAATCCGCGATCGCCCCCAGCGCCGCCAGCTCGGCCCGGGTGAACTGGCCGAAGCCGTCGAGCGTCTCGACCCCGTACAGCGCCGTCAGCCGACGCACGGCAGCGGTCGAATCGAAGCTGCCGGGCGCAAGCTCGGTCAGCGCCGCCCCGGCCTCGCGGGCGATCTCGTCCAGCCCCGAGCCCTCGACGGCCAGCAGCTCGCGCGGGGCGTGGCGGGCAAGCTCCGGCCCCAGCCGCGCGGGCGCGCAGGGCGCGACCCGCAGCGCCCCGGTCGAGATGTCCGCCCAGGCCAGCGCCGCCTCGTCGCGGACCACGGCGAAGGCGGCGAGGAAATTGTGCCGCCGCGCCTCGAGCAGCGAGTCCTCGGTCAGCGTGCCGGGCGTGACCAGCCGCACCACGTCGCGCGCCACCACCGACTTCGAGCCGCGCTTCTTCGCCTCGGCCGGGTCCTCCATCTGCTCGGCGATCGCGACGCGGAAGCCCTTGCGGATCAGCGTCAGCAGATAGCTTTCGGCGGCGTGCACCGGCACCCCGCACATCGGGATGGGCTTGCCCTCATGCGTGCCCCGCGCGGTCAGCGCGATGTCCAGCGCCGCCGCCGCCGCCACGGCGTCGTCGAAGAACATTTCGTAGAAATCGCCCATGCGATAGAACAAGAGCGCGCCCGGATGCTGGGCGCGGATCGCCAGATACTGCGCCATCATCGGGGTCGGCTGGTCGGTCATCGGGGCGTCCGGGGCGGCTGGGTGGGGTTTCACCGCTTCTAGTGCCGCGCCGGGGCAAGGGAAACCGAGTGGCGTCGTTCCGGCCCAAATACCCGGCAGCACCCGCCCGCCGCGCGGCGCTGTAGACAGAGGCGCCCCGCCCTGCCACCACTCATCCACCATCCGCGAAGTGAGGAGGCTTCCCGATGACCCCGACGAAACTCGCCCTGACGCTGGCGGCGGCGCTCGCCGCCGGCCCCGCCCTCGCCGTCTGCCCGCCGCCGCCGGTGGTGGCGGATGCGGCGCACGGCTGGCTGAACGGCCAGCGGGTGGGCGACCTGCATCTCAACAGCATGGCCGACGCCGGCTGCGCCTACGCCACCTACCGCGCCACGCTGGCGGGCGCGATGGGCAAGCCGGTCGGCTGGAAGGTCGGCTTCACCTCGAAACCCGCGCAAGAGAAGTTCGGCGTCACCGCCCCCGTCGCGGGCCAGCTGTTCGCCGACATGATCAAGACGGACGGCGCCGCGGTCTCGATGAAGGGCTCGCGCGCGCCGTTCTTCGAGGCCGACCTGATCGTGACCGTCAAGGACGCCGCGATCAACAGCGCCAAGACGCGCGAGGAGGCCGCGGCCGCGCTGGACGAGGTGGTGCCGTTCATCGAGCTGCCCGACATGGCGCTGACCAGGGGGCTCGCGCCGACCGGCCTGCTGATGGCGGCCTATGGGGTGATGCCGTGGCGCGGGGTCGAGGGGACGGGCGTCAAGATCGCCGATCTCGCGGACCCGGTCGCCGACCTCGCGGCGCTGACCGTGGACCTCAAGGAAGGCGGCAAGACCGTGGCCGAGGGCAAGGGCGAGATGCTGCTCGGCCACCCCCTGGACGTGGTGCTGTGGCTGGTCGGCCAGGGGGTGACGCTGGCGCCCGGCGACGCGATTTCGCTCGGGTCGCTCTCGGCGCTGACGCCGGCGAAGCCGGGGCAGTCGCTCAGCGCCGACTACAGCGTCGGCGGCAAGACCATGCACGTCGCGGCGACGCTGACTGACTGACGGTCGCGGACTGAGGCGCCCTACAGCACCCGCTGCAGGAACGCCTGCGTGCGCGGATCGCGCGGCGCGGAAAAGATCAGCTCCGGCGGCCCTTCCTCGACGATGCGGCCGCCGTCCATGAACACCACCCGGTCGGCGATCTCGCGCGCGAACTGCATCTCGTGGGTGACGACCACCATCGTCTGTCCGCCCTCGGCCACGCGCCGCATCAGGGCCAGCACCTCGCCCACCCACTCGGGGTCGAGCGCCGAGGTCGGCTCGTCCAGCAGCATCAGGTCGGCCTCGAGCGCCATGGCGCGGGCGATGCCCACACGCTGCTGCTGGCCGCCCGACAGCGCCGAGGGATAGGCGTCGCCGCGGTCGCCCAGGCCGATGTCGCGCAGGATCGCGTCGGCGCGCGCCTCGGCCTCGTCGCGCGGGACGCCGCGGACCACGACCAGCCCCTCGGCGATGTTCTGGCGCGCGGTGCGGTTGGCAAACAGCGCATAGCTCTGGAACACGAACGAGGTGCGGCGACGCAGGGCGAGGATCTCGGGGCGGCGCGCGGTGGCGGCGTCGAGGGTCAGCCCGCCGACCGACACCTGCCCCGCGGTGGCGCGCTCGAGAAAGTTCCAGCAGCGCAGGAGCGTGGACTTGCCGGTGCCCGACGGCCCGATCACCGCCACGCACTCGCCGGGCGCCACGCTCAGCGTGATGCCGTTGAGCACCGGGCCGGCGCCGAAGTGCTTGACCAGCCCGGTGACGGCGGCGGCGGGCTGCGGCGCGCCGCTCATGCCCGGACCCCCCGGCCCAGCCGGACCTCGAGCGCCTTCTGCACCCGGCTCAGCGCCTCGACGATGACCCAATAGATCACCGCGACGGTCAGGAACGCCTCGAGATAGCGAAAGCTGCCCGCGGCCTCTTTCTGCGCCGCGCCCATCATCTCGGTCACGCCGAGGGTGAAGGCGAGCGAGGTCGATTTCAGGATGTCCACGAAATAGTTGATCAGCGTCGGCGCCGCGACCCGGGCCGCCTGCGGCAGGATGATCCGGCGCATGGTCTGAACCTCGGTCATGCCGACCGAGCGCGCGGCCTCCCACTGGTCGCGGGCGACGCCGAGGATCGCGCCGCGCAGGCTCTCGGCCATGTAGGCCGAGAAGTGCAGCGTCAGGCCCAGCATTGCCGCGGTGATCCCGTCGATGCGGGTGAAGAAGGCCACCGCCTGCGGCAGCCCGTAGTAAAACAGGAACAGCTGCACGAGCAGCGGGGTGCCGCGGAAGAAGCTGATGAACACCCCCGCAACCTGATGCGCCACCGGGACGCGCAGCACCCGGATCACCGCGAGGATCGACGACAGGACCAGCGCCCCCGCCATCGATCCCGCCGCCATCGCCACGGTCAGCGGCACATAGCCGAGGATGACCGGGAACAGCCCTGCCATGTAGCCGAGGTCGATCACCCGGTCCGGTCCGTCAGTTGGTCGCCGCCGGAGCGGTCCCCGCCGCCGGGGCCGGGGCCGGGGTGGCAGCCGGCGCTGCAGCCGGGGCCGCCTCGGCGGCGGGCGCCACCGCGTCGCCCTCGGCCGGGGCCACGGCGTTGTCGGCGCCGGTCGCGGGGCGGGTGATGTCGGTGCCGAACCATTTTTCGCTGATTTCGGTGAGCGTCCCGTCCGCCGCCAGCGCCTCGAGCGCGCCGTCCACCTTGTCGCGCATCGCCCGCCCGGCCTCGTCGCTGCGGAACGGCAGGGCGTTGCGGATCTCGCTGAAGGGGGCGCCGGCGAGTTGCAGCGGCAGCCCGCTTTCGCGGATCAGCTGGACCGAGCTCACCCGGTCCATCACGAACGCATCGACCCGGCCCAGCGCGGTTTCCTGCGCGATGTTGCCCTCGTAGGTCTTGATCTCGATGTCGGCCGCGTCGGGCCGCTCGCGCATCAGCTGCTCGTAGTTCGAGCCGAGGTCCACCGCGACGGTCTTGCCCGCCAGGCTCTCGACCCCGGTCACCGCGTCGTTGCCCTTGCGGGTCACGACCTGCGCGCCGTCATAGACATAGGGCCGGGTGAAGGTGAAGCGCGCCTCGCGCTCGGGGGTGATGGTGATCTGGTTTGCGATCGTGTCGATCCGCCCCGAATCGAGCGCCCCGACCAGCCCCGAGAATCCCATCGTCACGAACTCGACCGTGTCGCCGGTGCGGGCGCCGACGGCGTTCAGCACGTCCACCTCGAACCCCTGCAGCTGGTTGTTGCGGGTGAAGGTGAAGGGGAAATACTGGCCCGACATCCCCACGCGGATCGTCTCGGCCGAGGCCGTGCCAGCCAGCAGCACCAGGATCGCCGTGGCCGCTTTCAGGGATTTGATCATGCTGTGGTCCTCTGTCTCGCGCGGCCGGCCGCGCAGTCTCTTGCGTTGCCTGTCTGTTACCGCAAACTGTCAGGCAGCGACAGGCCTTCCGCGCCGTCGGCGTTCGAGAGGACCGGATAGCATTTGCCGACGCCCCCGCCGCCGCAGTAAGCGGAAGCCAGCATCAGGGGGGACCACCATGACCGAAAGCCACGGCAGCACGCGCGCCCGCATCACGCCCGAGGAGGCGCTCGCCTATCACCTCGAGCCGCGGCCGGGAAAGTTCGACGTGGTGCCCTCGACGCCCATGGCGACCCAGCGCGACCTGTCGCTGGCCTATTCCCCCGGCGTCGCCGTCCCGGTTGAGGCGATCGCGGCCCGCCCCGAGACCGCCTATGACTACACCACCAAGGGCAACCTCGTGGCCGTCATCTCGAACGGCACGGCGATCCTCGGCCTCGGCAACCTCGGCGCGCTCGCCTCGAAGCCGGTGATGGAGGGCAAGGCGGTGCTCTTCAAGCGCTTCGCCGACGTCAACGCCATCGACATCGAACTGGACACCGAGGACCCCGACGAGATCATCCAGGCGGTGCGGCTGATGGGCCCCACCTTCGGCGGCATCAACCTCGAGGACATCAAGGCGCCCGAGTGCTTCATCATCGAAAGCCGCCTCAAGGAGCTGATGGACATCCCGGTGTTCCATGACGACCAGCACGGGACGGCGGTGATCTGTGCGGCGGGGCTGATCAACGCGCTGGAAATCTCGGGCAAGCGGATCGAGGACTGCAAGATCGTGCTCAACGGCGCGGGCGCGGCGGGGATCGCCTGCCTCGAGCTGATCAAGGCGATGGGGGCGCGGCCCGAGAACTGCATCATGGCCGACACCAAGGGCGTGGTCTACCAGGGCCGCACCGAGGGCATGAACCAGTGGAAATCCGCCCACGCCGCGGTGACCGAGGCGCGGACGCTGGCCGATGCGATGGTCGGCTGCGACGTGTTCCTGGGCGTCTCGGCCAAGGGGGCGGTGACGCCCGAGATGGTGCGCTCGATGGCCCCGAACCCGGTCATCTTCGCCATGGCCAACCCCGACCCCGAGATCACCCCCGAGGAAGCCCACGCCGTCCGCCCCGACGCCATCGTGGCCACGGGTCGGTCGGATTATCCCAACCAGGTCAACAACGTGCTGGGGTTCCCCTATCTCTTCCGCGGGGCGCTGGACATCCATGCCCGCGCGATCAACGACGAGATGAAGATCGCCTGCGCCGAGGCGCTGGCCCGGCTCGCGCGCGAGGACGTGCCCGATGAGGTGGCGATGGCCTATGGCCGCAAGCTGACCTTCGGGCGCGACTACATCATCCCGACGCCCTTCGACCCGCGGCTGATCCACGTCATCCCGCCCGCCGTCGCCAAGGCCGGGATGGACACCGGCGTCGCCCGCCGCCCGATCATCGACATGGAGGCCTATGAGCAGACGCTGCGCCAGCGCATGGACCCCACGGCGGCGATGGTGCAGTCGATCCACGCCCGCGCCCGGCGCAGCCAGTCGCGGATGATCTTCGCCGAGGGCGACGACCCGCGCGTCCTGCGCGCCGCCGTGGCCTGGCAGCGCGGCGGCTTTGGCCGGGCGCTGGTCGTGGGCCGCGACGGCGACGTCGCCGAGAAGCTGACCGCCGCCGGCCTCGCCGACGCGGTGGCCGAGATCGAGGTGGTGAGCGCCGCCAAGACCCCGCATCTGCGCGCCTATCACGAGACGCTCTATGCCCGCCTGCAGCGCAAGGGGGTGGACCGCGAGGACGCCTTCAAGCTCGCCAACCGCGACCGCCACATCTTCGCCGCGCTGATGCTGGCGCACGGGCACGGCGACGGGCTGGTGACCGGGGCCACGCGCAAGAACGCCCATGTGCTGGCCCAGATCGGCCATGTCTTCGACGTCCGCCCGCAGGACGGGGCGGTGGGCATCACCGCGGTGCTGCACAAGGGCCGGATCGTGCTGATCGGGGACACGCTGGTCCACGAATGGCCCGAGGCCGAGGATCTCGCGCTCATCGCCACCCGCGGCGCGCAGGTCGCCCGCGGCCTGGGGATGGAGCCGCGGGTCGCGTTCCTATCGTTCTCGAACTTCGGCTATCCGCTGTCGGAACGCGCCATCAAGATGGCCGAGGCGCCCAAGGTGCTCGACCGCATGGGCGTGGACTTCGAGTATGAGGGCGAGATGACGGTGGACGTCGCCCTGAACCCCGAGCAGGCGGCGAAATACCCGTTCTCGCGGCTGACCGGCCAGGCCAACGTGCTGGTGGTGCCGGCGCGGCACTCGGCGTCGATCTCGGTCAAGCTCTTGCAGGAGATGGCGGGCGCGATGGTGATCGGGCCGATCCTCACGGGCGTGCCGAAGCCGATCCAGATCCTGTCCACCAGCTCGACCGTCAACGACATCCTGCACATGGCGGCCATCGCCGCGGGCGGGCTGTCGGTGCGCTGAGCCTCAGGCGCGCCGAGGCCGGGGACCTAGCGCAGCCACGGCTTCGCCGGGTCCTCGGCCGCCAGTTCGCGCAACGCCTCGATGTCATCGATATGGGCGACGGCGGCCTCGATCCGCACGCCATGCTGGCGCAGCCGGGCGAAGGCGCGCGACAGGCTTTCGGGCTTCATCCCCAGGCGCCCGGCGATCAGCGTCTTGTTGTAGGGCAGCGCCACGGTGCAGGCCCCGTCGCCGGCGGCGAGGTCCAGCAGGAACTCGGCCACCCGCTGCACGCCCGAGCGCGCCTTCAGGTGCTCGACCTGCTCGACGAGCTGCTGCAGGTGGACATAGGTCGCCGCCAGCATCGAGGTCGCCAGCGTCGCATCGCTCTCGAGCAGGTGGCGCAGCCGTACCCCGTCCAGCCGCAAGAGCCGCGCCGGGGTGATCGCCTCGGCCGAGACCGGGTAGATGCCGCCCTTGAGCGCCACCGCCTCGCCGAAGCTGCGGCCGCGGGTCATCACGCTCACCACCGCCTCGGCCCCCGAGGGCGCCACGCGGTAAAGCTTCACCCAGCCGTCGAGCAGGATGAACACCGCCGCCGCCGGATCGTCCTGCAGGAACAGCGTCTGCCCCGTCTCGGCGGTCAGCACCACAGCGCCGTCCAGAAGCTTGTCCTGCACCGGAGGCCCGAGCCGCGCGAGCAGGGGGGACTGGCGGGCGGTCTGCTGGTCGGCGGGGGTCATGCAATGCTCCTGACGCAGGCGCGACGTGCGGGCCAGTGCATCTGCTACGCAAGCCCGGCCGGGGTTGCAACCGCCCGGGCAGGCGGTGCGGCGGCGGCAGGTCGGGCGGTCGGCGGGCGTGGTATACCAGCCCTTGCGCCCGGTCGCCGGTCTGGCCAATCTGGCCGCGACCCGCCGTTCCCCCCGAGAGGCCCGTGCCATGACCACCCCGACCCTGCCCCGGCCGCTGAATCTCATCGCGGGCGACTGGGTTCCGGCGCGGTCGGGCGCGCGCATGGCGGTCGTCTCACCCCGCGACGGGCAGGGCTTCGCCGAGATCGCGGACTCGGACGCGGCCGACATCGACGCCGCCGTGGCCGCGGCCCGCGCGGCGCTCGAGACCGGCGAATGGAGCCGCCTCAGCGCGGCCGAGCGGGGCCGGCTGCTCATGCGCTACGCCGCCGCGATCCTGGCCGACGCCGACGCGCTCGCCGCGATCGAGACGCGCGACAACGGCAAGCCGCTGGCGCAGGCGCGCGCCGACATGGTGCTGACGGCGCGGTATTTCGAATATTACGGCGGCGCCGCCGACAAGGTGCATGGCGAGGTGATCCCGTTCCAGCCCGGCACCACGGTCGCCGTGACCCGCGGCCCGCATGGCGTCACCGGCCATATCGTGCCCTGGAACTACCCCGCCCAGATCTATGGCCGCTCGGTCGGGGCGGCACTGGCGATGGGCAACGCCTGCGTCCTGAAACCGGCGGAGGATGCGTGCCTCTCGATCCTCCGGCTGGCCGAGATCGCGCAGGGCATCCTGCCCCCCGGCGCGCTCAACGTCGTGACCGGGCGCGGCGAGGTGGCGGGCAAGGCGCTCTCCGAACACCCGGGCGTCGACTTCCTCAGCTTCACCGGCTCGCCCGAAGTGGGCCAGATGATCCAGATCGCCGCGGCCAGGAACTTCATCGGCTGCACGCTGGAGCTGGGCGGCAAGTCGCCGCAGATCGTCTTTGCCGACGCCGATCTGGACGCCGCCCTGCCGGTGCTCGCCAACGCCATCATCCAGAACGGCGGGCAGACCTGCTCGGCCGGCTCGCGGGTGCTGATCGAGCGCCCGATCTGGGACGACCTGACCGCCCGCCTCGCCGAGCGGTTCCGCGGGGTCGAGGCGTCCGACGCCCCCGACGCCATCCTCGGCCCGCTGATCTCGGCCCGCCAGAAGGCGCGGGTGGAACGCTACATCGCCGAGGCCGGCGCGCCGGAACTCGCCCGCGGCCGGGTCGCCGGCAACGCGCCGTCCGAGGGGTTCTACGTCCCGCCCGTCCTCTTCGGCCCGGTCGATCCCCAAAGCCCCCTCGCCCAAGAGGAAATCTTCGGCCCCGTCCTCTGCGCCATCCCCTTCGACACCGAGGCCGAGGCGATCGCCATCGCCAACGGCACCGACTACGGCCTCGTCGCCGGGATCTGGACCCGCGACGGCGCCCGCCAGGCGCGCGTCGCCAACGCCATGCGCTGCGGGCAGGTGTTCATCAACGGCTACGGCGCCGGCGGCGGGGTGGAACTGCCCTTCGGCGGCATCCGCAAGTCCGGCCACGGCCGCGAAAAGGGGTTCGAGGCGCTCTACGAGTTTTCCACGATCAAGACGATCGTGAACCATCACGGCTGAAGGGGGAGACGCCATGAGACTGCAGGGCAAGACGGCGCTGGTGACCGGCGCGGCATCCGGCTTCGGCCGCGGCATCGCCGAGACCTTCGCGCGCGAGGGCGCCCGCGTCGCCATCGTGGACCTGAACGCCGAGGGCGCGCGCGAGGTCGCGGGTGCCATCGGCGGCGCCGCCATCGCGCTGACCTGCGACGTCTCGAAGGCCGAGGACGTGAACCGCGCGGTCGAGGACACCCGCGCGGCCTTCGGCGGGCTCGACATCGTGGTGAACAACGCCGGCTGGACCAACCCCAACCGCCCGCTGATGGAGACGGACGAGGCCACCTTCCGCAAGATCTACGACATCAACGTGCTGTCGATCTTCCACATGGTGAAGGCGATGGTGCCGCACTGGCGGGCCGAGGGTGGGGGCGTGATGATCAACATCGGCTCGACCGCCGGCATCCGGCCGCGGCCGGGGCTGACGTGGTACAACTCGTCGAAGGGCGCGGTGAACCTGATGAGCCGCAGCCTCGCGGCCGAGCTTGCGCCCGACAACATCCGGGTCAACTGCATCGCCCCGGTGATGGGGGCGACGGCGCTGCTCGAACAGTTCATGGGGGTGCCGGACGCGCCCGAGAACCGGGCGAAGTTCGTGGCCACGATCCCACTGGGGCGGATGTCCACGCCCCGCGACATCGCCAACGCGGCCCTCTATCTCGCGTCCGACGAGGCGGATTTCATCACCGGCGTCGTGCTCGAGGTGGACGGCGGGCGGACCATCTGAGGGCCGCCCCGCGCAGGCGTCACGACAGGAAGAACCGCACCATCTCGGCGCTGGCGTCCGGCCCCCTGGGGTCGGCATAGCTGCCGCGCGGATCGCCGCCCGACCAGGCGTGGCCGAGTCCATCGACGACCCAGTGCTCGGCCATCACCCGGTCTTCGGCATCGCCGAGCCGCGTGACCCGCCAGGGCCGCCCGGTCAGCCCGTGCGCGGCGGTCTCGGTCGCGCCGCGCAGCCCGGCGCGGGCGGCGGAGAGCACCGCCTCGCCGTTCGCCGGCGCCACGGTCGCGTCGGCGCTGCCGTGAAAGGCGATGGTCCGCGCCCGGATCGGCCGGGCCGCGCCGCGCGCCCCCTTCATCGCGGCAAAGGCCCCGGCCATGTCCTGCGCCGCGCCCGCGGGCAGGCCCGAGTGGACGCCGACCGCCGCAAAGACCTCGGGATGCGCCGCCCCCAGGATCGCCGCCATCGCGCCCCCGGCCGAGAGCCCCGCGGCGAACACCCGCCCCTCGGGCACGCCATGCTCACGCGCCACGCGGGACGCCAGCGCCGCGAGCAGCGCGGCCTCGCCCCCCTGCTGGTCGCCGGGGCGGAACCAGTTCCAGCAGAGCTGCGGGTTGTCGCCGCGCCCCTGCTCGGGGACGAGAAGGATCAGCCCGGCGCGCTCGGCCTCGGCGATCATCCGGGTGCCGGTGACGAAATCCTCGGGGTTCTGGGTGCAGCCGTGCAGCAGCAGGACCAGCCCGGAAGGCGGGGCGGGGTTCGCCGGCAGGTACAGCCGATAATCCCGCGCCCCCTCGGCCGAGGCCCAGTGTAGCCGCTGCCAGCGCCCGCCCTCGGGGTGCTCGGGGTCGGCGGCATCGCCCCCGGGCAACCCGCCCGGCAGCGGCAGCCGCCCCACCCCCTCGCGCAACCGCGCCACCACCTCGCCCAGCCGCCCGCGCAACCCGAACGGCCGCGGCCCGCCGGGTGCCGCGCCCCCCTCGGGCTGGACGGAAATATCCCCGCCGGAGGCATCCGGCGCCGCCACCCGCGCGCCCCGGTCGGCCTTGGGCGCCGCCCCGGGCGAGACCCGGCGCGCCGTCCCCTCGATCACCGCGCCCCCCGGCGTGGGCGCCGCGTCGCCGCCGGGCGCCGGGGTCAGGCCCAGCACGCCCTGGATGGTCCGGGTCGCCCCGGCCGGATCGCCCTTGCGGGTCTGTTCCAGCGCGCGGCGCATGGCATCGGCAAAACTCTGGTCCATGAAAGCGGTCCTTTCGGGAAAATCTCAGCGGGTGCGGTCGCGCAGCGCGGCCTTGACGGCGGCGGGGGCCTGCAACGCCCCCAGCACGGTGATCGAGCCGATCGCCGCCCGCGCCAGCTCGGGCGACACATCGGCGGCGATGCGGGCAAGGCCCACGACGCGGATATGCAGCGGCCCTGAGGCCGCGGCGGCCTCGAGCTCGGCGCGGGTGATCTCGCGCAGCCCCAGGTCGAGGCTGTGGCGCGCGATGGACCGCGCCACGGCGTCGTTCTGCGCGGTCAGCTGGTTGCGGATCGCGGTGCGGATGAAGTCGCTGCGGTTGGCATAGAACCCCTCCTGCACCAGCAGGTCGATGCGGCCCAGATCGACATGGCCGAGGTTCAGGGTGATCTTCTCGTTGTCCCGTTCCATGCCGAATCCATCCAGGCACCATCCGTATGGATGTAACATGGATGCTGCACCGCAGCATGACAAGGGCCACGGCCACGGCTCAACAAAGATCAGCCGATGCGGGGCACGCGACGGTGCGCCTCACGCCGCCGGCGCGGCCCCGACCAGCATCCCGCGCTGCACCGCCGGGCGGGCAAGGAACCGCTCGACCCACGCGCCCACACGGGCGAACTCGTCCAGCCGCAGCAGCTTGCCCGCCTTGTAGCCCGTTGCGAGGGTGTTCACCCACGGCGCGATGGCGATGTCGGCGATGGAGTATTCGCCGGTGATCCACTCCCGCCCGTCGAGCTGCCGGTCGAGCACGCCCAGCAGCCGCCGGCTTTCGGCCACGTAGCGGTCGCGCGGGCGCTTGTCCTCGATCTCGCGGCCCTTGTAGGCGTGGAAGAACCCGAGCTGCCCGAACATCGGCCCGACGCCGCCCATCTGGAACATCAGCCATTGCAGCGTCTGATAGCGCGCCGCCCCCGCCGCGGGCAGGAAGCGCCCGGTCTTGTCGGCCAGCCAGATCAGGATGGCGCCCGACTCCCACAGCCCCATCGGGGCGCCGTCCGGCCCGTCCGGGTCGAGCATCGCCGGGATCTTGTTGTTGGGGTTGAGCGACAGGAACTCGGGCGTCATCTGGTCGGCGGCCTCGCCGATGTCGATCCGGTGCGCGTCATAGTCGAGCCCGCATTCCTCGAGCATGATCGACGCCTTGACGCCGTTCGGGGTGTTCAGCGTGTAAAGCTGGATCACGCCCGCGCGCTTCGGCGGCCAGCGCCGCGTGACGGGAAATCCCCCGAGGTCGTCAAACATCAGTCAATCCTCTTGCCTTAATTGCCGCTGAGGGCCGTTTGTGCTAGCGGCGGGGCCATGCGCTGGCGGCGAGCCGGCATCCAACATCAAGGGATGGCCCCCCCATGCTTAAAGAGTTTCGCGACTTCATCGCCAAAGGCAATGTCATGGACATGGCCGTCGGCATCATCATCGGCGCGGCCTTCACCGCCATCGTGACCTCGCTCGTCGGCGACATCATCAACCCGCTGCTCAGCATCATCACCGGCAACACCGACTTCTCGGCCAACTACATCGTGCTGCGCGGCACCGCCCCCGAGGGCGCCTCGCTCGAGGCCGCGAAAGAGGCCGGGGCGACGGTCTGGGCCTATGGCTCGTTCATCACCGCGGTCATCAACTTCCTGATCATCGCCTTCGTCGTGTTCCTGCTCGTGAAGGGCGTGAACAAGATCAAGGAAACCGCGATGCGCAAGGAAGAGGCGCAGGCTTCGGCGGCGGGCCCCTCGCAAGAGGCGCTGCTGGCCGAGATCCGCGACCTGCTGGCCGCCCAGCGCGGCGGGGTGGCGGTCGACCCGACGCTCGGCGCGCCGCGCCAGTACTGAGCGCAGCCCGCCTCGCCTGACCCGACACGGCCCCCGCACGGGGGCCGTTTTCGTTTCGGTTTTCGTTTCGGGCGGTCAGAGGCCCAGCAGCGCCTCGGGCGTCACCGCCTCGAGCCCCAGCGCCTCACCCACCGGCGGCGACGCGAGCCGCCCTTCGTGCGTCGCCAGCCCCGCCCGCAGATGCGCGTCGTCGGTGGCTGCCTGCCGCCAGCCCTTGTCGGCCAGCGCCACGACGAACGGCAGCGTGGCATTGCCCAGCGCCTGCGTCGCGGTGCGCGCCACCGCGCCGGGCATGTTGGCCACGCAGTAGTGCATGACGCCGTCCACCTCGTAGATCGGGTCCTGATGGGTGGTCGGGCGCGAGGTCTCGAAGCAGCCGCCCTGGTCGATGGCCACGTCCACCAGCGCCGCGCCGGGCAGCATGGTGGCGAGCTGGTCGCGCCGCACCAGCTTGGGTGCCGCGGCCCCCGGGATCAGCACCGCGCCGATCACCATGTCGGCGGTGGTGAGCAGGTCGGCGATGGCGGCCTCGCTGGAATACTGGGTGGTCAGCTTGCCCATGAAGATGTCGTCGAGATAGCTGAGCCGCGGCACCGAGCGGTCGAGAACGGTGACGTTCGCCCCCATCCCCACCGCCACCCGCGCCGCCGCCGTGCCCACCACGCCGCCGCCGATGATGACCACGCGCGCCGGCCGCACGCCGGGCACCCCGCCCAGCAGCACGCCGCGCCCGCCGTTCGCCTTCTGCAGCGTCCAGGCGCCGACCTGCGGGGCGAGCCGCCCGGCGACCTCGGACATCGGCGCCAGCAGCGGCAGCCCGCCGTGGCGGTCGGTCACCGTCTCATAGGCGATCGCGGTCACGCCCGAGCCGAGCAGGTCGCGGGTCTGGTCGGGGTCCGGCGCGAGGTGCAGATAGGTGAAGAGCACCTGCCCGGCGCGCAACATCGCCCGCTCGGTGGCCTGCGGTTCCTTCACCTTCACGATCATGTCGGCGTCCGCGAACACCGCCGCGGCGTCGGGGGCGATCTCGGCACCGGCGGCGCGATAGGCCTCGTCGGCGAAGCCCGCGCCGGTGCCCGCGCCCTCCTGCACCAGCACGGCGTGGCCATGCGCGACCAGCTCGCGCGCGGCGTCAGGGGTCAGGCCGACGCGGTATTCCTGCGGCTTGACCTCGGTGGGGCATCCGATCTTCATCGCGTCCTCCGTGCGAGTCGTCTGGAGGCGATGCTGACACCCTTCCCGCGCAAGATACCGTCTTTTCTGCGGCCGGCGGACGGGGTAGCGTCACGCAATCTTGCGCGGATCGCTTTCTACAGGAAGGTTTCTTTCATGGCCGAGGCTCTCGACGCAACCGATCGGCGCATCCTTGCGGTGCTGCAGAAGGAAGGCCGGATTTCCAACGCCGACCTCGCGCAGCGGGTGAACCTCTCGGCCAGCGCCTGCCACCGGCGCGTCCAGCGGCTCGAGGAAAGCGGCTTCATCGCAGGCTACGTGGCGCTCCTCGACCCCCGCAGCCTCGGCCGCACCACCACGGTCTTCGTCGAGATTACCCTGTCCGGTCAGGGGGATGCGACGCTCGAGGCGTTCGAGCGCGCGGTCCGCACCATCCCCGACGTGCTCGAATGCCACCTGATGGCGGGCTCGGCGGACTACCTGCTCAAGGTGCTGGCCGAGGACACCGACGACTTCGCCCGCATCCACCGCCAGCACCTCGCCCGCCTGCCGGGGGTGGCGCAGATGCAGTCGTCCTTCGCGCTGCGGATCGTCCAGCAGACCACGGCGCTGCCGTTGTGAAAACCGTGCAGCGTTCGTCTGATGTTCGTGCGATGTTCATGCACAGTTCATGCGAACGCCTTGACTAACAGCGGGGTCCGACCCAACGTATCTCAAACGAGATACATGCGTGCGAAAGGTGCCGCGATGCCCCGTCAGTCGACCATGCTGCACGTTCGCGTCGACGAGCGGCTCAAGGCCGAGGCCAGCGCGACGCTTGCGGCGGTCGGGCTGAGTGTCTCGGATGCCGTACGGATCATGCTGACCCGCGTGGTCAGCGAGGGCGGGCTGCCCGCGGGGCTGGCCACCGATCCGGCCGCCTATGACGCCTGGTTCCGCACCAAGGTGCAGGAGGCGCTGGACGATCCACGACCCGCGCTGCCCCACGATGGGGTGATGGCCGAGACAGACGACCTCATCGCACGCAAGCGTCGTGCCGCCGGTTGAGTGGTCGCTGGCCGCCCGGGCTGACCTGATCAGGATCGTGGATTACGTCTCGGACCACAGCCTGCCGGCGGCCGAGGCCCTGCGCGATGCGCTGCGCGCCAAGATCGACCGCCTGCCCGAGCGGCCCCGGGCCTATCGCAAGGGTCGCGTGGCAGGCACCCGCGAGATGGTGGTGGGCCGTCACTATGTCGTCGTCTACCGCGAGACGCCGCAGGCGATCCGCATCCTGCGCGTGCTGCACACCTCGCGGCGATGGCCGTGAGTGCCCACCCCGCCTCTTCTTCCCTGCCCAGATATCCCGGCCCGGCGGGTCAGACCCGGACGGCCTGCGCCTCTTGCGCGCCGACGCCGAAGACGCGCTTGTAGTGCTCGATCAGCTCCGCGGGGCCGGTCGCCTTGGCGGGGTTGTCCGACAGCTTCACGGTCGGCTCGCCGTTCGCGGACACCGCCTTGCAGACGAGGCTGAAGGGCGCCAGCCCATCGCCGGGGACCAGACCGCGGAAGTCGTTGGTGAGCAGCGTGCCCCAGCCGAAGCTGACCTTCACCCGGCCGCGGAAGCGCTCGTAGAGCGAGGTGATCTCGGGCACGTCGAGCCCGTCGGAAAAGATCACCAGCTTCTGCGAGGGATCCTCGCCGCGCTGGCGCCACCACTCGATCGCGTATTCCGCCGTCGCCACCGGGTCGCCGGAATCGACCCTGAGCCCGGTCCAGCCGGCCAGCCAGTCCGGCGCGTGGTCCAGGAAGCCGCGGGTGCCGTAGGTGTCGGGCAGCATGATCCGCAGGTTGCCGTCATGCTCTTCGTGCCAGTCGGCCAGCACCTTGTAGGGGGCCTGCCGCAGTTCCGCGTCGGTCTCGGCCAGCGCGGCATAGACCATCGGCAGCTCGTGGGCGTTGGTGCCGATCGCCTCGATGTCGCGGCGCATGGCGATCAGGCAGTTCGAGGTGCCGGTGAAGGCGCCGCCCTGGTCGGCGATGCCCAGGCCCTCGATCATCGCCTGCACGCACCAGTCCTGCCACAGGAAGCTGTGCCGGCGCCGCGTGCCGAAATCGGCGATCCGCAGGCCGGGGCCGAGCGTGCGCAGCGCCTCGATCTTTTCCCACAGCCGGGCCATGGCGCGGGCGTAGAGCACCTGAAGCTCGAACCGGCCCATGTCCTTGAGGACTGCGCGCGAGCGCAGCTCCATGATGATCGCCAGCGCCGGGATCTCCCACAGCATGACCTCGGGCCAGCGGCCGTGGAAGGTCAGCTCGTACTGGCCGTCGCGGCGGGTCAGCTCGTATTCGGGCAGTTGCAGGGCCTCGAGGAACTCCATGAAGTCGGGGCGGAACATCTGCCGCTTGCCGTAGAAGGTGTTGCCCCGCATCCAGGTGGATTCGCCGCGGGTCAGCCGCAGGCTGCGGACGTGGTCGAGCTGTTCGCGCAGCTCGCCCTCGTCGATCAGGTCGGCGAGGCGGATGGACCTGGTGCGGTTGATCAGGCTGAACTCGACGTCCACGTCGGGGCGATTGCGGAACACCGACTGGCACATCAGGAGCTTGTAGAAGTCGGTGTCGATCAGCGACCGGACGATGGGGTCGATCTTCCATTTGTGGTTATAGACGCGGGTGGCGATGTCGACGGTCGGGATCATCATGCGAGGGTCACCCCCGCGTCGCGCATCGCCGCCTGCGCCGCGGCGCGCGAGCCGTCGAGGTCGATGGCGCGGGTGGCGGCCTCGATCACCGTCGCCGCGAAGCCGAGCCGGGCCGCGTCCATCGCCGACCACGCCACGCAGAAGTCATGCGCGAGGCCGACGAAGGTCAGCGCGTCGATCCCGCGGTCGCGCAGGTAGCCGGCCAGCCCCGTGGGCGTCGCGTGGTCGTTCTCGAAGAACGCCGAGTAGCTGTCGATGCCGGGGCGGAAGCCCTTGCGGATCACCAGGTCGGCCACGTCGGTCGCCAGCCCCGGGTGGAACTCGGCGCCGGGCGTGCCGATCACGCAATGCGCGGGCCACAGCACCTGCGGGCCATAGGGCATCTGCACCTGCGAGAACGGCGCCGCGCCCGGGTGGTTGGCGGCGAAGCTGGTGTGGTCGTGCGGGTGCCAGTCCTGGGTCAGCACGACGGCGTCGAAATCGGGCATCAGGTCGTTGATCGGGCCGACGATCTCGTCCCCCCGCGCGACCGCCAGCGCCCCGCCGGGGCAGAAGTCGAGCTGCATATCCACGACGATCAGGGCGTTGGCCATCGGCGCCTCGCGTTCACGGTCCTGCGACCAGCAGATACGGAGCGCGGCGGACGAGGTCAACGCGACCCCCTGTCCACAGCCGCGTGCCGCGGGTCGCTGGGCGCCCGCGAGGCCCCGCAACGCACGGCGGCGTGACCTCGGGGCGCATCCGCGCTAAGCCTGTCCCATTCATCCACGGAGGAGATTTCATGCAGCCACCGCAGGAGCAGCCGCCCCGAGAGATGCCGCGTCATCAGGGCCAGTATCACGAATCCGGCCAGGTGCCGACCAATCCGGGCCTCGTCTGGGGCTTTCGCGCCGCCGGCCTGATCGCCGCGGCGCTGGTCTATGTCCTGCTCGGCGGGTCCGAGGGCCTGACCCCCGACGCCCGCTGGGTCGCCTCCATCGGGACGCTGATGGCGGTCTGGTGGATGACCGAGGCGATCCCGCTGTCGGCCACCGCGCTGCTGCCGATCGTGCTGATCCCCATCGCCACCGATCGCACCGTAGGGCAGGCGGCGGCGCCCTATGCCAGCTCGATCGTGTTCCTGTTCCTCGGCGGCTTCCTGATCGCCATCGCGATGGAGAAATGGAACCTGCACCGGCGCATCGCGCTGGCGACGCTGGCGCGCGTCGGCGTGCAGCCGCGGCGCATCGTGCTGGGGCTGATGCTGGCGACCGGGTTCCTGTCGATGTGGGTGTCGAACACCGCCACCACGCTGATGATGCTGCCCATCGGCCTGTCGGTCCTGACGCTGGTGGTCGAGCGCAGCTCGCGCCGCCAGGGCGCCGCCGACATCGAGGAGGCGCTGGCCGGCGGCGCGACCATCACCGAGGCGGTGAAGAACCCCGACATCCGCGCCTTCGGCGTCTGCCTTGTCCTCGCCATCGCCTGGTCGGCCAGCATGGGCGGGCTCGGCACGCTGCTGGGCAGCCCGCCCAACGCCATCGTGGCGGGCTATGCGCGCGATGAGCTGGGGATCGAGATCGGGTTTTTGCAGTGGATGATGATCGGCCTGCCGCTGGCGCTGACCTTCATCCTGATCGGCTGGGTGCTGATGACGCGGGTGCTCTATCCCTTCAACCTCGCCGAGATCCCCGGCGGGCGGCAGATGATCGACGAGCAGATCGCCGGCCTCGGGCCGGTCGGCCAGGGCGAGCGGATGGTGATGATCGTGTTCGGGTCGGCCGCCTTCCTGTGGGTGGTGCCGGGGCTCTTGAAGAGCCTCGTGGGGCTGGACCTCGGGCCGCTCGGCTCGCTCGACGATACCGCCATCGCCATTGCCGCGGGGATCGCGCTGTTCCTGCTGCCCGGCGAGGGTCGCGGGCGGATGGTGCTCGAGTGGAAGGACGCCGAGGACGGGCTGCCGTGGGGCGTGCTGCTGCTGTTCGGGGGCGGGCTGTCGCTCGCCTCGGCGGTGGCGGCCTCGGGGCTCGACCAGTGGTTCGGGGCGCAGGTCTCGGGGCTCGGGACGCTGCCGGTGCTGCTGCTGATCGCGGCGGTGGTGACGCTGATCCTGTTCCTGACCGAGGTCACGTCGAACACCGCGACGGCCGCGACCTTCATCCCGGTGCTGGGGGGTGTGGCGATGGGGATCGGGGCGGACCCGATGTCGCTCTTGATCCCGGCGGCGTTCGCCGCGACCTGCGCCTTCATGCTGCCGGTCGGGACGCCGCCGAACGCCATCGTGTTCGGGACGGGCTATGTCACCATCGGGCAGATGGCGCGGGGCGGGTTCGTGCTGAACCTGCTGGGCATCGCGCTGATCACCGGGTTCATCTACCTGCTCGGCGGGCTGGCGCTGGGGATCACCTTCGGTCCCGAGGCGGTGCCGGTCACGGCCCCGGTGACTGCCCCCGTCTCGGGCTGAGGGGCTTGACGCCAGCCGGCGCGGCGGCGAGGGGGAGCCTCATGCTCACCGTCGCCGCGCTCTATCACTTCGCCCCCCTGCCCGACCCCGCCGCACTGCGGGCGCCGCTGCTGGCGCTGTGCGAGGCCGAGGGGGTGCGGGGCACGATCATCCTCGCCCCCGAGGGGGTGAACGGGACCATCGCCGGTCCCCGCGCGGGGGTCGAGGCGGTGCTCGCGCATCTGCGCGGCTGGCCGGGCTGCGCGGGGCTGTCGTGGAAGGAGAGCACCGCCGCGGCGATGCCGTTCGGGCGCATGAAGGTGCGGATCAAGCGCGAGATCGTCACCATGGGCGAGCCGCAGGTGGACCCCACCGCCCATGTCGGCCGCCACGTTCCGCCCGCCGAGTGGAACGCGCTGATCGCCGACCCCGAGGTGGTCGTGATCGACACCCGCAACGCCTATGAGATCGCCATCGGCAGCTTCCGCGGCGCCATCGACCCCGGCACCCGCAGCTTCCGCGAGTTTCCCGCCTGGTGGCGCGCCAACGCCGACCGCTTTGCCGGCAAGCGCGTGGCGATGTTCTGCACCGGCGGCATCCGCTGCGAGAAATCCACCAGCTTCCTGATCGGCGAGGGCGTCCCCGAGGTCTTCCACCTGCAGGGCGGGGTGCTGAAATACCTCGAAGAGGTGGCCGAGGGCGACAGCCTCTGGGACGGCGCCTGCTTCGTCTTCGACCAACGGGTCAGCCTGACGCACGGCCTCGCGCCCGGCGGGCATATCCTCTGCCACGCCTGCCGCCGGCCGCTCGACCCCGCCGACCGGGACCGGCCGGAGTATGAGGAGGGGGTCTGCTGCCACCTCTGCGCCGGCGAATACAGCGACGCCGACCGCGCCCGCTTCCGCGAGCGGCAGCGGCAGGTGGCGCGGGGCGAGCTCTTCGCGGATCAGCCGGCGGCGAGGTAAAGCCCCAGCGCCGCCACCCCCCAGGCGACCAGGATGCCGGTGAACACCCGCCGCGCGCCGGGGTAGTCGTCGAGGTCGAGATAGCGCCCGAGGATCACCCGCGCCTTCACCAGCGCGAGGATCAGGATCGCCACCCCGAGCCCCAGCCGCAGCGACGGCACGGGCGCCAGCGCCACGGCGGTGGAGAGCGCCGTCAGCGCGATCAGCGCCACCCAGGCGCGGGCGAGGGGTTCGAACCGCGTCATCTGAGCAGGTAGATCACGGGAAACAGCAGCACCCAGACGAGATCGACCATGTGCCAGAACTGCGCCCCGGCCTCGACCGCCTCGGCGCCGGCGCGGATCGCCACCAGCCCGAGGATCACCATCCCCGCGACCACGTGGGCCGCGTGAAACAGGGTGAGCAGCCAGTAGAAGGTGAAGAAGACGTGGGTCTCGAGCCCGAGGCCCTGCCGGGCGGCGTCGGCGTATTCCACGCCCTTCAACAGCAGGAACACCGCGCCGAGCAGCGCCGCCCCGCCCAGCCAGCGCCGCACCGCCGCCCGGTCGCCGCGCCGCGCCGCCCCCACCGCGCAGGCGGCGCCGTAGCCCGAGCTGACGAGCACCACCGTGTTCAGCCCCGCCGAGAGGCGGTGGAGCTGCCCCTGCGCGGCGGCGAAGCCCTCGACGTCGCCCAGCCGCAGCACGAGGAAGATCAGCAGCGCCGCCCCGAACACGGCGAGTTCGCTGGCGATCAGCACCCACATCACCAGCTCGCCCGGCAGCCGCGGGCGGGCGGGGTCGCCCATGCCCTCGCTCTGGCCCGCGTCCGTCATGCCCCGACCAGCTGGCGGTAGATCTGCGGCAGCGCCTCGGGCAGGCGGTCGGGGTGCGGGACGAGCGCGTGGCCCCCCTGCCCGAAGATGCGCGGGAACCACGACTTGCCGTCGCGGTCCACGGTGATGCCGAAGACCGCGTGCCCGGCGCGCCGGGCCTCGCGCACGGCCATGGCGCTGTCCTCGATCCCGTGCCGGCCCTCGTAGTGGTCGAGGTCGTTGGGCTTGCCGTCGGTGATGACCAGAAGCAGCCGCCGGCGCCGCCCCTGCGCCGCAAGCCCCGCCGCGGCGTGGCGGATGCCGGCGCCGAGGCGGGTGTAGAAGCGCGGGGTCAGGGCGGCGATCCGCGCCTCGACCGCAGCGCTCATCGGCTCATCGAAGCGCTTGGCGGTGGTCACATACACGCGGTCGCGCTTGAGCGAGCAGAAGGCCTGCACCGCGACCTGATCGCCGCAGGCGTCGAGCCCCCAGGCGAGCGCGGCCAGCGCCTCGCGCTCGATGTCGATCACCGCGCGGCCCGTCACCGCGCTTTCGGTCGAGCGCGAGATGTCGAGCAGGATCGACACCGCGAGGTCGCGGTTCACCGGCCGCGACTGGCGCCAGATCCGGTCCGAGCCCTCGCCCGAGACGGCGATGCCGACGCGGCTTCGCACCGTGGCGTCGAGGTCCAGCTCGTCCCCGTCGCGGTGGCCGGTGGTGACGACGCGTCCCGGGCGCATCGCCTCGAACTGGCGGCGGACGGCGCGGATGCGGCGGCGGGCGGCCTCGTCGAAGGGGGCGGCGCCGGGGGCGGGGTCGGGCTCGCTGTCCAGCACGCGGGCGTGGGCGGGCAGGTAGCGGCCCGACCGCGCGTCCCATTCGGGATAGGTGAAGACGCCCGACAGCGCCTCGCGGTCCACGTCCTCGGGGGCGAGGTCGAGATGCAGTTTCAGCCGCGTGGCCGGCGCCTTGCTGATCTGCCCGAGCCCCAGCTCGTCCTGATCGTCCAGCGCCTTGCGGGCGCTGTCGTCGTCGTCATCCTCGACCCGGCGGTTGAGGTTGAGGAACTCGGCCCAGGCGAGGATCGCCTCGAACTTGTGCAGGATCAGGCTGTCCTTGCGCTCGGCGGCGTCAGCCTGACGGCGGCGGGCGCGGACGGTCTTGTCGGCGGCCTCGCCGGGGTCTTCGGCGGCGCCGTCGGCCTCGCGGGTCTCGACCCGGTCCGACGCCGAGGCGGCACCCGCCTCGACCGTGACCCACAACGGCACGGGGCGCATCGGCTGGTAGCCGCGGGGCGCGGTCAGGTCTGCGGGGTCGCCCGCGTCGAGCGCGGCCATCAGCGCGGCCGCGCGGGGGGGAAGCGGCGCGGGGTCGCCGAGCAGGCGGCGGATCACCGCCTCGACGGCGGCTTCCTCGGGCGGCAGCGCGGTCTGCGGGCGGGCGGCGCGGATCAGCGCGCGCAGCTCGTCATAGAGCGGCATCAGCCCCGGCGCGGCCTCGGCCACCCGCGCCACGGTGGTCCGCGCGGCGGCGAGCGCGGCGAGGTCGCGGCCCAGCGGGTCGTCGTGGGTCGCGGGCGCCCCCGCATGGGCCGCGAACGCCGCCATCCAGAGGTAGAGCGCCCCGTTCGCCTCGACCGTCGGCAGCACCGCGAGGCTCGACGGCAGGCGCAGGATGCCGGCCGCGAGGCTCGCCTGCGGCAGCGCCTCGGCCTCGGTCCCCAGCCGCCGCCGCCAGCTCAGCCGGTGCCGGCTGACCCGGTCGGCGCTGGGGCGGAACTCGACCGAGTGATCCCCGCCGAGGCCCCGGAACAGCACCGCGAGGCGGCCCGCCACCTCGGTCAGGGCGACCCGCGCGGCCTCGTGCGCGGGCACCGCGTCGAAGCCCGAGGCCCAGCCGTGCCACAGCTTGCCGACGGTCTCCTCCGGCTCCCACGGCTCGATCTCGCGCCAGTTCAGAGGTGCAGTCATATTGTCCTGCCCAAATATCCCGGGCTTCTGAACGCCCGGAAAACAGTCCGGTGGACTGTTTTCAGTGAAGAAGGCCGCGGCAGCGGCCGGGGCAGAGCCCCGGTCCGGCGGTTCAGCCGAAGACCGCGACGACCAGATCGGCCAGCCCGCGTTTCACGTCGGCGTCGTCGGTCAGCGGCTCGATCATCGCCGCCGACACGGCGCGGTTGAGGTCCATGCCGCCGGCGATCAGCGTCGCGGCATAGACGACGAGGCGGGTCGAGACTCCCTCTTCCAGGTCCTGCCCCTTGAGCGCCCTGAGCTTGCCCGCCAGCCGCACCAGCCCGGCCGCGCGGCGCGCATCGAGCCCGCTTTCCGCGACCACGATCTCGGTTTCGAGCGCGGGGGCGGGAAAGTCGAACTCCATCGCCACGAAGCGCTGCCGGGTCGAGGGTTTCAGCGTCTTGAGGATGTTCTGGTAGCCGGGGTTGTAGGACGCGACGAGCATGAAGCCGGGGGCGGCCTCGAGCTCTTCGCCCGTGCGGTCGATGGGCAGGATGCGGCGGTCGTCGGTCAGCGGGTGCAGGACCACGGTGACGTCCTTGCGGGCCTCGACCACCTCGTCGAGATAGCAGATCGCGCCCTCGCGCACGGCGCGGGTCAGGGGACCGTCCACCCACACCGTCTCGCCGCCCTTGAGCAGGTAGCGCCCGATCAGGTCGGCCGCCGACAGGTCGTCGTGGCAGGCGACGGTATAGAGCGGGCGGCCCAGCCGGGCGGCCATGTGCGACACGAAGCGGGTCTTGCCGCAGCCGGTCGGGCCTTTCAACAGCACCGGCAGATCGTGGGCGGCGGCGGCCTCGAACACGGCCACTTCGTCCTTCTGGGGCAGGTAGAAGGGGGCTTGCGCCCCCTCCGTCGTGCGGTGGTCCAGCGGGGTGTGGGCGTTCATCTCGGTCACTCCGCGGGGGTCCGGTGAGCGATCTCGTCACGCTGCCGCTGCACCGGGCCGGGGGTCACCACCTCGCGGCGCACGGCCAGCACCGACCAGATGAACAGCAGCGCCCCGACCACGACCGCCAGACCCGAGCCGAAGCGCATCCAGTAGAACAGCGCCAGCTGGTCCTGCACGTCCATGTAGAACTCTCCGTTCACGCGCTGCAGGTGGGTCTGCAGGGTGCCGGCGAAGGTCAGGGTGAAGGTCATGAACAGCATCCCCCCCGACATCAGCCAGAACGAGGCCATGTTCAGCACCTGGTTGTAGGGGTCGCGGTTCTTCATGATCGGCATCGCATAGGTGACGATCGCCAGCACCAGGCAGACATAGGCGCCATAGAACGCCAGGTGCCCGTGCGCGGCGGTGATCTGGGTGCCGTGGGTGTAGTAGTTCACCCCGTGCAGCGTGTGCAGGAAGCCCCACACCCCCGCCCCGAAGAACGCCAGCACCGAACAGCCGAGCGACCACAGCAGCGCCGCCTTGTTCGGGTGATCGCGGCGACCCTTCCAGACCATCACGAAGGCGAAGCTCATCATGGCGAAGAACGGCACGATCTCGAAGCTCGAGAAGATCGACCCGACCCACTGCCAGTAGGCCGGCAGCCCGATCCAGTAGTAGTGGTGCCCGGTCCCGAGGATGCCCGAGAAGAGCGCGGTGGCGACGATGACGTAGAGCCACTTCTCCACCACCTCGCGGTCCACGCCGGTCAGCTTGAGCATCAGGAAGGCGAGGATCGAGGCCATGATCAGCTCCCACACGCCCTCGACCCACAGATGGATCACGTACCACCAGTACTGCTTGTCCAGCACCAGGTTCGAGGGGTTGTAGAAGGCGAACAGGAACAGCAGCGCCAGCCCCCAGAGGCCCAGCAGCAGCACGTTCGAGATGGCGGTCTTGCGGCCTTTCAGAACAGTCATGGTGACGTTGTAGAGGAAGATCAGCGCGGCCACGACGATGCCCGCCTTGACCCACTTGGGCTGCTCGAGGAACTCGCGCCCTTCCTTGCCCAGCAGCCAGTTGCCGTGGAAGAGGTCGAAGACATAGGTCACGACCACGCCGGCGGTGCCCAGCACGAGGATCGCCAGTTGCAGCCAGGCGAGCGTGGGCGAGTGGATGTCGCGCTCGGCCTCTTCGGGGATGAGGTAGTAGGCCGAGCCGAAGAACCCGAGCAGCAGCCAGACGATCAGGCTGTTCGAGTGCAGCATCCGCACGATGTTGAACGGCAGAAGCTCGGACAGGAAGTTCGGGTTGACGTAGATGTAGCCCATGAGAAGGCCCATCGACACCTGAACCGCGAACAGCGCCATGGCGACCACGAAGTAGCCGTAGGCGATGCGTTGGGTGTGGTATTTCATCGCTTTGTCCCCCTCAGCCGGCGTCGTTCGGCGGCCAGTTCTGGGTGTTGATCCTGCCGGTCCACAGCAGGAAGTCGCTCAGCTCGCGGAACTCGGCGTCGGTGAGCGGGAAGTTCGGCATCTGCCGGCGCCCCTCGATGCCGGTGGGCATCGCCTGCATCCAGGTCTTGAGCGCCTCGGCGGCGGCGTCGGGGTCGTCCGCGACGCCCCAGCGCTTCATCACGTTGCCCAGCTCGGGGGCGAAATAGGCCCCCTCGCCCAGCAGCGTGTGGCAGTTGATGCAGGCGTTCTTTTCCCAGATGTGCTTGCCGGCAGCCACGCCTTCGGTCAGCCCTGCCTTGTCCGTCGAAACATTGACGGCATAGAGATGGCTGTGCACCGACATGGCGCCGAAGATCGCGATGAAGAACAGTGACCCGCCGTAAAAGACGTTCCGGGCCATGCTCTTGGTCATGACGTCGCTCATGGCGGCGGTCCCTTCGAGCGGTTTTCGATGAGCTCAGCGATAAACTCCGCGTGTGCGGCCACCTTGAGGAAAGTCAAAGGCTGAGCGTCGCGCTAGGTTTTTTGCCGGCTCGCGCCGCGCAGGCCCCGGCGCCGTGGCGCGCGGGTCACAGCGCCGCGCGCGGCGGGGCCTAGCCTGCGAGGGTAATGCGCAGACAAAGCCCGGCAAGCACCGCTAGAGCGCCAGCCGCGCCTCGATCCGGGCGCCCGGGAACGCCGCCAGCGCGCGGGCCTGCGCCTCCTCGTCCAGCAGCACGGCGGCGGTCGAGAGCGCGTCCGCCAGCGCCGCGCGGTTGGCGCTGACCGAGACCAGCCGCCAGCGCACCGCGCGCCCGTCGGCGGCAAGGATATGTGCGCCGTCCCCCGCCGGCCCGATCCGCGTGCCAAAGGGCGCCGAGGTCGCCAGCGCCCGGTCCCGCAGCGCCAGCCGCCGCACCGGCGCGCCGTCCAGCTGCACCTCGGCCGGCCAGCCGGTCGGGCCGAGCGCGCGGGCCTCGCCGGTGTCGATCAGCACGTCGGTCAGCCCGTGGCGGGCGGCGACCTCGGCCAGCCGGTCGGCGGCGAATCCCTGCGCAAGCCCGTTCAGCGTCAGCGCCATGCCGGGGCGGGCGAGGCGGATCTCGTCCTCGGCCAGCCGCACGTCGCCCCAGCCGGCGAGCGCGGCGGCGGGACCCTCGGGGGTGCCCAGCCGGCGGGCCTGCCAGAGCGGCTGCACCGTCGGGTCGAACGCCCTGCCGGTGGCGGCGTGGACCGCGCCCGCCAGCCGCAGCATCTCCACCAGATCGGCGGCGGGATGGGCGAGCCGCCCGAGCGCGTTCAGCCGCACGAGGTCCGAACCGCGATAGAGCGAGGCCCGCGCCTCGACGGCGCGCAGCGCGCGGGCGGCCTCGGCGAAGAAGGCGCGGGCGGCGGGCGCGGTCCCGCCGCGCACGGTCAGCGTCACGTCGGCGCCGAGCGCCACGCCCTCCCAGCGGTGCAGGGGCGCGGCCGCGGCCGGGCGGCCGAGCGCCGCCAGCCCGCAGGCTGCGGCGGCGAGGGCCAAGACGCGGCGGCGGGTGGGGCGGGTCATGCCGCGGCCTCTCGCGCGGGGCGGGGCCGGGTGAAGACCGGCCACAGCGCGGCGAGATAGAGGGTGAAGGCAAGCATCCAGATCAGCCCGGCGCAGAGCGTCGCGTGCCACCAGAGCGCCGGCCAGGTCGCCGCCGCCCAGCGCAGGGCCGCGGCCAGCGGCAGCAGCCCATAGCCCGCCGCCACCGCCACGGGCGCGACCAGCGGCCGGCCGGAATGGCCGAGGCTCGCCCGGCTCATCACCGCCAGCGTCATGCCGCCCACCGCGCCGATGCCCAGCAGATGCAGCGCCCCGACCTCGGACCCGACCCCGAGCAGCGCCAGCCCCCAGGCCACCAGCCCCAGCGCCAGCAGCGCATAGCCCGCGTGCAGCGCCCAGACGATCGGGTCGCCCAGCGTGGCGGCCGTGCGCCACCCCGCCAGCCGCGCCGCCGCCGCAAGCCCCGCGCCCAGCGCCACCGCGCCGGTCAGCCCCTCGGGCGCCCCGGCCAGCACCAGCACCGCCGTGGCGATGGCGAGCGCGATCCCCGCCACGTCCAGCGGCTTGCGCGACACCGGCACCACCGCCCCCGGATCGACCCTGAGCAGCGCGTTGCGGGTGAAGGACGGCGTGACCCGCCCGCCCAGCACCGCGATCATCGCGCAGATGGCGGCGAGCCCGCCGCGCAGCCCCTGCGCAGCGGTCCCCGCCAGCCCCAGCCACTCGAGATGCACCATCAGGTTCGCCACCCACACCAGCGTCAGCAGGACGAGGAACATCATGTTCTGCGGCTTCGGGCGCTTGACGAGCTGTGTCAGCAGCTTCGCCGCCAGCACCGGCACGAAGCTGAGATCGACCGCCGCCACCAGCCCGGCGGGCAGCGCGCCCGAGAACCAGACCGCGACCCGGCCGGCGAGCCACAGCCCGGCGACCAGCGCCACGAACCGCTCGGGCGCGGCCTTGGCGCCGGTCCAGTTCGGCACCGCGGTCAGGAAGAACCCGCCCAGCGCCGCGGTGGCGTAGCCGAAGATCATCTCGTGCGCGTGCCAGGCGTTGGGCGGGGGCGCAAAGGGGGCCTCGGCCCAGCCGCCGAGCCAGGCGAGCCACAGCGCCATCGCGGCGACCCCGTAGAGCCCGGCGGCGAGGAAGAACACCCGCCAGCCGTCGCGGAAGATGATCGGGCCGCGGGACGGGCGCGGGGTGGCAGCATCGGTCATGGCGTGACCCTCTGGTTGCGGAAGGCGGGGGGCTGGGCGCCGCCCGCGGCGTGTTTCTGGTCCGAATCCCCCTCCGCCCGGGCCACCGGCGCGGCGGCGCCGTCATGGGCGCCCGCGGGCACCTGCGTCGGCCGCACGGGGGGCGGCGCGGGCGGGATCGGCGGGGCCTTGAAGCCTCCCCCGCCGCCACCCTCGGGCGCGCCGCCGCGGCTGCGGCGCTTGAGGACCGGGCAGGTCGTCTCGTCGTTCATGATCACCTGGCAGCGCAGGCACAGCACGCATTCGTTGGCGTTGATCCGGCCCAGCGGGTCGATCGCGCCGACGGTGCATTTCGTCTCGCACAGCCGGCACTCGCGCCCGCATTGCGGCCGGCGCTTGAGCCAGTCGAAGACCTTGAGCTTGGCGGGCAGCGCCAGCCCGGCGCCCAAGGGGCAGACGTAGCGGCAGTAGAAGCGCTCGATGAACAGCCCCGCGGTCAGCAGCGCCACGGCGTAGAGCACGAACGGCCACGCCCGCAGGAAGCGCATCGAGATCGCCGTCTTGAACGGCTCGACCTCGGCCATGACCAGCGCCCGCTCCATCGAGTAGAAGGAGAGCGCGACGAGGGCCACGAACAGCGTGTACTTGATCACCCACAGCCGCTCGTGCAGCGCCTGCGG
The DNA here is from genome assembly GCF_012689545.1 of Paracoccus sanguinis. NCBI lineage: Bacteria > Pseudomonadati > Pseudomonadota > Alphaproteobacteria > Rhodobacterales > Paracoccaceae > Paracoccus > Paracoccus sanguinis. The sequence continues at coordinate 1,793,693 of NZ_CP051542.1, read as the reverse complement.
GACGGCGATCTGGCGGATGCCGATCCGCTGGGCGGCCTGATTGAGCAGCTCCTGCAAGGCGCCGAAGGGGCACAGCCAGCCGCAGAACACCCCGCGGCCCCAGAAGAGCATCCCCAAGGCCACCGCGCCCCAGAGGACGAAGATCAACGGCGCGATCAGGAAGTTCTCCCACCGGAAGCCCGAGAGCAGCGCGTGCAGGAAGGCGATCACCTGCACCACCGAAAGCTGCGCGCCGAGCCACCAGCCCAGCACCAAGAGGGTGAGCAGCAGGTAGCCGGTCCTGAGCCTGAGCCACAGCCGGGGCCGGCGCACGATCCATTCCTGCGCGAAGAGGATCAGCCCGAGCACCCCGAGCATCGCGCCGACGACGGCGACCTGATGGCGCTTCTGCCACCAGAACTGCTGCCAGAGCGGCGGCTCGGGCGCGGGCGCGGCGAGGCGGAACGCGGCGGGCAGCGTCACCTCGGCGCTGACCGGCAGGGTCAGCGTCTCGCCGCCCGCGCCCGCGCGGGGGGTCAGGACGGTGACACGGAAGGGCCGGGTCACGTCGATCCCGCCCGCGGCCGGGTCGGCGTTGATGCGGAAGACGCTGCGCTCTTTCAGCTCCGGCGCGCCGGCGATGGGCAGGCCGGCGAGCTGGGTATAGTCGGCGGCCGCCGGGGTCAGGCGCACGTCGCCCTGCGTGATCTCGATGCGGGCAAAGCGCCCCTCGCGCTGCCAGCCGGTGCCGCGGTGGGACTGCAGGCCCCGCGACAGTACGACGAGCAGCGCCTGCCCGGGGCCGAGCGCGCCTGCCGCCTCGGTCAGGGCGGCCTGCCCGATGAGGTTGCGCCCGACGGTGGGGGTGTCGGCGAGGCCGGTCCACATCTCGAACCACGGCGCCTCCGAGGGGGTGATCGGCGGCGCGGCGGTGGGCAGCGCGGCGGCGGCCTCGGCCATCGAGACGCGGACGTGGGAGAGCGCGCCCATCGCCTCGAGCGCGGGCCAGTCGGCGGGGGCATAGGCCACCCGGTCGATGCCGCCCGCGCCCAAGCCCTGCGCGCCCGCAAGGATGCGGGCCGACCGCAGGATGCCGTCGCGGATCACCCCGGTCGAGATCGTCGCGCGCGAGATCACCGGCGGCAGGCCCGCGCCGTCCGCGGGGGGGTGGGCGGTGTCGTAACCCGCGAACCCGTCCACATAGGCGGCGATGTCGGCGTCCGAGATGCCGAGCGTCAGCACCGGCTCGGCGTGGCGCATGAGCCGGGCGCCGGCGACGCGGCCTTCGGGCGTCACCGCCACCAGCACGTCGAGCGGGCGGCTCGAGTAGCCGGTCGAGCCGACCAGCTCCCACGTCGAGCCGATGAGGCCGAGGGCCGCGCCCTGCGCCTCGGCCCGCCAGCCGGGCACCGGCGCGTCGATGCGGGTCAGGGTGGGCAGGGCGCCCTGCGGCAGGCCGAACAGCGCGGCGGCAAGCGCCGGGTCGGGCACGGCGGGGGCGAGGTCGGGGTCGGCGGCCTCTCCGCCGCCGTGCGCCCCCGCGTGCGATCCGGCCTGCGCCGCCACCTGCGCCGCGCCTTGTGCCAGCGCCGGGGCGGCGGCGAGCGGGCTGGCGCCCAGCACGGCCAGGCCCAGCGCCCAGAGGGTCAGGACAAGGACGCCCAGTCCCGCCCGGACCCACGCGCGGGGCCGGGCGGCCCGCGGCGTCCGCGGGCTGAGGCGGCAGCGGCGGGCGGCAGGTCTGGGGCAAGCGGGCATGATGTTCCAGCGAAGGCGGCAGGGCGGGCCGCGGGGACGGCAGGGCGGCGGTCGGACCGACCGGCAAATCGGCGGGCGATCTGCAATCGACTATGTCGGCGGTCGATGGCAGGCTGGCCTTAACCGAAGTCAAAGACGCGACACACGGGATTGTTAACGTCCCGCAGCCTCACCAGCAAACACGGAGATTCTGATGAAGACCCCAGCGCATTCTGCCAGGACGTCGCTTCTGGCGTCTGCGGCATTGGCCTTGGTGCTCGGCGCCGGGATGGCAGTGGCCCAGACGGCCGCGCCCGCACCCGCCGATGCCACGGCCGCCGCGCCCGCTGCGACTGCCCCTGCTGCGACCGCCCCCGCCGCGACTGCGCCTGCGGCCGACGCCGCGGCACCGGCGGCGAACGACAACGCCGCCCCCGCCGCTGACGCGGCCCCCGCCGCGGATGCGGCCCCGGCTGCGGATGCCGCTCCGGCTGCCGATGACAGCGACCCGAACGCCGTGTCCGGCCCGCGCGCCGGCGCCGACACCAAGGTCGAGATCGCCCCCAGCTCGGCGGGCGCCGAAAAGACCACCGCCGACCAGGCCGCCCAGAAGGGCGAGGTCGCCGACCACACCTCGAAGCCGCAGGACCAGTACCAGCCGGCCCTGACCACGCTGGCCCAGGAACAGGTCGCCGCGCCCGGGACCGTGGACGGCGTCCCCTCGATGACCGAGGACGAGTTCAACCAGGCCAACAAGATCTATTTCGAGCGCTGCGCGGGCTGCCACGGCGTGCTGCGCAAGGGTGCCACCGGCAAGCCGCTGACCCCCGACATCACCCGCGAGCTGGGCTTCGACTACCTCAAGTCCTTCATCACCTACGGCTCGCCGGCCGGGATGCCCAACTGGGGTACCTCGGGCGACCTGACCGAGGCGCAGGTCGACCTGATGGCGAAATACGTCATGCAGGACCCGGCCAGCCCGCCCGAGTTCGGGATGCCGGAGATGAAGGAGACCTGGAAGCTCATCGTCAAGCCCGAGGACCGGCCGAAGCAGAAAGAGAACGACTGGGACCTCGAGAACCTGTTCTCGGTCACGCTGCGTGACGCGGGCCAGATCGCGCTGATCGACGGCGGCACCTACGAGATCAAGGCCGTGCTCGACACCGGCTACGCCGTCCACATCAGCCGGATGTCGGCCTCGGGCCGCTATCTGCTGGTCATCGGCCGCGACGCCAAGGTCGACATGATCGACCTGTGGATGAAGGAACCGGCGGTCGTCGCCGAGATCAAGGTCGGCTCGGAAGCGCGCTCGGTCGAGACCTCGAAGATGGAAGGCTGGGAGGACAAGTACGTCATCGCCGGCTCGTACTGGCCGCCGCAGTACGTGATCATGGACGGCGCGACGCTCGAGCCGCTCAAGATCGAATCGACCCGCGGGATGATCTACGACGAGCAGACCTATCACCCCGAACCGCGGGTGGCGGCGATCCTGTCGAGCCACTACCGGCCCGAGTTCATCGTCAACGTCAAGGAAACCGGCAAGATCCTGCTGGTGGACTACACTGACATCAAGAACCTCAAGACCACCGAGATCGAGGCCGAGCGGTTCCTGCATGACGGCGGCCTGGACAGCACCCACCGCTATTTCATCACCGCGGCGAACGCGCGCCACAAGCTGGTCGTCATCGACACCAAGGAAGGCAAGCTCGAGACCGTGGTGGACACCGGCGGGCAGACGCCCCACCCGGGCCGCGGCGCGAACTTCGTGCACCCGACCTTCGGGCCGGTCTGGGCGACCTCGCACCTCGGCGACGACAGCGTGGCGCTGATCGGCACCGACCCCGAGGGCCACAAGGACCAGGCCTGGAAGATCGTCGACAGCTTCCCGGCGCTCGGGGGCGGCTCGCTGTTCATCAAGACCTATCCGGGGTCGAACCACCTTTATGTGGACGCGCCGCTGAACCCCGAGGCGGACATCTCGGGTTCGGTCGCGGTGTTCGAGATCGACAAGATGAAGGGCGACGGGTCCGACCCCGAGTTCAAGACCCTGCCGATCGCCGAATGGGCCGAGATCGCCGATGGCCAGCCGCGCGTCGTCCAGGGCGAGTTCAACAAGGACGGGACCGAGATCTGGTTCTCGGTCTGGAACGCCAAGGACAAGGAATCGGCCATCGTCGTGGTGGACGACAAGACGCTCGAGCTGAAGAAGGTCATCAAGGACCCGCGGCTGGTCACGCCGACCGGCAAGTTCAACGTCAAGAACACCATGGGCGACATCTACTGATCGCCTGACTGAACCCGGGGGGCGCGGGTCCGCCTGCGCCCCCCTTTCTTCCCCCCCCAAGCCTTCCCCCCAGCCTTTCATGCAAGGGACACCGACCAAGATGCCGGGCAAAGTCTTCCTCATCGGCGCCGGACCGGGCGACCCGGACCTGCTGACGCTCAAGGCGCTGCGTCTCATCCAGAGCGCCGATGTGGTGGTCCATGACCGGCTGGTCAGCCCCGAGATCATGGCGCTGGTGCCGCCCGCCACGCGCCGCATCTCGGTCGGCAAGACCGCGGGCTTCCACTCGGTCCCGCAGGACCAGATCAACGCGCTTCTGGTCGAGCTGGCGCAGGCCGACCTGACCGTGGCGCGGCTGAAGGGCGGCGACCCGCTGATCTTCGGCCGCGGGTCCGAGGAGGCCGAAGAGCTGGCCGCCGCGGGCGTGGCCTATGCCTATGTGCCGGGGATCACCGCGGCGCAGGGGGCGGCGGCCTCGACGGGCGTGCCGCTCACCCACCGCGGGCTCGCCACGGGCGTGCGCTACGTCACCGGCCACCGCGCCGCGGACGAGGCGCTCGAACTCGACTGGGAGAGCCTTGCCGACCCCGACACGACGCTCGTCGTCTATATGGGCGCGGCCAACATGGCCGAGATCGCCGCCCGGCTGATCGCCCACGGCCTGCCCATCGACTTGCCGGTGCTGGCCGTCGCCCATGCCACCACCCCGCGCGAGCGGCGCCTGCCCTCGACGCTGGCGCGGATCGCCGCGGACTTGGCCGCCGAGCCGATGGAGGCGCCGGTGCTGTTCATGATCGGCCGCGTCGCGGGGCTGTACGCCACCGCCGCGCTGCCCCTGCCGCGCGAGGTGAAGGCGGCGCATCTGCGCGTGGTCGGGCATGGCTGATCCCGGCGTGACCGCGGCCCTCTGCGCGGCCGCCCTGGCCGTCACGGGCGCGGTCGCGGCAGCGCCCGGGACGGTTGCACCCGACACGGTTGCACCCGCGCGGGCGGCCGAGCTGCGCCACATGGTCGTGCAGGACTGCGGCTCGTGCCACGGGCTGACGATGAAGGGCGGCCTCGGCAAGCCCATCACCCCCGCCGACCTCGCGGGGTTCGACACCGAGGGGCTGGCCGCGATCATCCTCGACGGCATTCCCGGCACCGCGATGCCCCCCTGGCGGCCGCTCATCTCCGAGGCCGACGCCCGCTGGATCGCCGACTACCTCAAGACGGAGAAGGTCGAATGACCCCGAAAACCCTGCTCGCCCTCACGGCCCTCACGCTTGCCCTGCCGCTCGCCGCCGCCGCGCAGGCGCCCGAGGCCCAGCCGGCCCCGGCGGCACCTGCGCCCGCGGCCCCGGCGCCCGCGCCCGCCGCCACCGGCACCGCCACAAGCGCCGCGGCGGCCGCGGATGTGCCGCACATCCCCGTCCCCACCCCGCCCTCGGTGCCCCCGGCGCTGTTGCGCGGGACCGGCGACCTCGGCGTGGTGATCGAGCGCGCCACCGGCTCGGTCCTCGTCGTGGACCAGTCCGATCGCGCCGCACTCTGCCGGATCGAGGGGTTGGGCGACCTCTCCCACGCCTCGCTGACCTTCTCGCCCGACGAGCGGCACGCCTATGTCTTCGGCCGCGACGGGGGGCTGTCGAAGCTCGACATCCTCGCCTGCACGCTCGAGGCGCGGATCGTCCAGGCGGGCAACGCCATCGGCGGGGCGATCTCGGACGACGGCAAGCTGGTCGCCGTCTCGAACTACGAGCCCGGCGGGGTCCGGGTGTTCGACGCGGACACGCTTGCCCCGGTGGCCGACGTCCCGATGGGGTCGAAGACCGTGGGCCTCGCCGACGTGCCGGGCTCGCGCTTCGTCGTGGCGACCTGGGACACGGGCGAGGTCTGGCTGCTCGACCACGCCCGCAACCCCGCGAAGCCCGAGATCACCCGCGTCGAGGGCGTGGGCAAGAACCCCTATGACGGGCTGATGACCGCCGACGGGCGGACCTATCTGGTCGGGCTCTTCGGGGAAAAGGGGCTGACCACGCTGGATCTGTGGCAGGACCCGCCGGCGGTGCGGCGCATCCTGCCCGACTATGGCAAGGAGGAACCGGACCTGCCGGTCTACAAGATGCCGCATCTGCAGGGCTGGACGCTGGCCGCGGGCAGCTATGCGCTGCCGGCGGTGGGCCACCACGAGGTGCTGTGGGCCGATGCCGCGACCGGGGCCGAAACCGGCCGCACGCGCGTTGCGGGCCAGCCGGTGTTCGTAACCGCCCGCCCCGACGCGCGCGAGCTGTGGGTGAACTTCGCGCCGCCCGACAACGGCACGGTGCAGGTGCTCGACGCGCTGACGCACGAGGTCAAGCGCACCCTGACCCCCGGCCGCGGCATCCTGCACATGGAGTTCACGCCGCGCGGCCGCGAGGTCTGGCTGTCGGCGCGCGACGAGAACAAGGTGCTGATCTACGACACCCGCAGCTATGAGCTGATCGGCGAGGTGCCGGCGCAGGCGCCCTCGGGCATCTTCTTCACCGCCCGGGCGCACCGGATGGGGCTGTGACGATGAACGACCTGACCCCTCCCCGCTCTACATCCCAAGGCGCCACGCCCTGCCCCGACACGCGGCTGCTGGACGAGTTCCAGCGCGACCTGCCGCTGGTCCCGCGCCCCTTCGCGGCGATGGGCGCCGCGCTCGGGCTGACCGAGGCCGAGGTGCTCGACCGCCTGACTCGGCTCAAGGCGTCGGGGCGGATCACCCGCGTCGGCGCCACCTGCCGGCCGAACACGGCGGGCGCCTCGACCCTCGCGGCGCTGGCGATCCCGGCGGCGCGGATCGAGGCGGTCGCGGCCATCGTCGGCGCCGAGCCGGGGGTGAACCACTCCTACCTGCGCGAGGACGACTGGAACCTGTGGTTCGTCGCCACCGCCCCGACCGAGGCGGAACTGGCCGCCTGCCTTTCCCGGATCGAGGCGGCAAGCGGGCTGCGCGTCCTGTCGCTGCCCTTGGTGCGGCCCTTCAACATCGACCTCGGCTTTCGGCTCAGCGGCCCGCGCGCGGCGCTGGGGCTGGACCGCGCGGCGGATATGGACGTGCTGCGCGACGACGACCGGCCGCTGATGCAGGCGCTGTCGGCGGGCCTGCCGCTGGTGCCGCAGCCCTTCGCGGCGCTGTCCGAGGCGCTGGGGCGCAGCGAGGCCGAGGTGATCGACCGCATCGCCGCGCTGTCGGCGGCGCGCATCCTCACCCGCGTGGGGGTGATCGTGCGGCACCGGGCGCTCGGCTGGACCGCCAATGCGATGGTGGTCTGGCAACTGCCCGAGTCGCGGATCGAGGCCGCCGGCACCGCGCTCGCGCAGTTGCCGGGGGTGACGCTCTGCTACCAGCGCCGGACGGTGCCGGGGGTCTGGGACTGGCCGCTCTTCTGCATGATCCACGCCCGCACCCGCCCCGAGGCGATGGCGGTGCTTTCCCGCGCCCGCGCCCTGCCGGCGCTGTCGGACGCGCCGCACAAGATCCTGTTCTCGACCCATTGCTTCAAGCAGCGCGGCGCGCTGATCGAGGCCCCCGCCGAGGCACGCGCCGAAGACCCGGCCGAGGCGGACGCATGACCCGCCCCTCCCGCCAGACCCTGCCCGAGGGCACGCTCGACGCCACCGACCGCGCGATCCTCAACGCGCTGCAGGAGGGGTTCCCGATCACCCCGCGCCCCTATGACGACGCGGGCGCCGCGCTGGGGATCACCGGCGACGCGCTGATCGCCCGGATCGCGCGGCTCAAGGAGATCGGCGCCATCACCCGCTTCGGCCCGTTCTTCGACGCCGCCGCGATGGGCGGGGCGTTCTGCCTCTGCGCGATGGCGGTGCCCGCCGAACGCTGGGACGAGGTCGTGACAAAGGTCAATGCGCGGCCCGAGGTGGCGCATAACTATGAACGCAGCCACGCGCTGAACATGTGGTTCGTGCTGGCCACCGACCGGCCCGAGGGCATCGCCCGCGCGGCCGGGGCGATCGAGGCAGAGACGGGGCTGAGCGTGATGCTGTTTCCAAAGCTCGAGGAATATTTCATCGGCTTCCGGGTGCCGGCATGACCCCGCTCGACGCCATCGACCGCAGCATCGTCAAGGCCACGCAGGCCGGGCTGCCGCTGACGCCCGCGCCCTATGCCGAGGTCGCGGCCGTGATCGGCCTGACCGAGGCCGAGGTGATCGGGCGCATCGCCGCGATGCAGGAACGCGGGATCATCCGCCGCATCGCCATCGCGCCGCATCACTACGCGCTCGGCATGACCGCGAACGGGATGAGCGTCTGGGACGTGGACGACGACCAGATCAGCGCGCTCGGCGCCCGGATCGGCGCGCTGCCCTATGTCACCCACTGCTACCAGCGCCCCCGCGCGCGGCCGCTCTGGCCCTATAACCTCTTCGCCATGCTGCACGGCTCGGGCCGGGACGAGGTCGAGGCCAAGCGCCGCGAGGTCGAGGCGATCCTCGGCCCCGCCTGTCGCGCGTCCGACATCCTCTATTCGACGCGCATCCTGAAAAAGACCGGCCTTCGGCTGGCCGACTGAGAAGGGAACGCCATGTTCCGCCTGACCCAGTACATGCACCAGCTCAAGCACCCCACCCCGGTGCGCCGCCGCGGCACGCCGGGATCGGTGAAGCCGGTGGTGATCTGGAACCTGACCCGCACCTGCAACCTCAAGTGCCGGCACTGCTATACCGTCAGCTCCGACAACGTCTTTCCGGGCGAGCTGACCCACGACCAGGCGATGGGGGTTCTGGATGACCTCGCCGCCTTCCGCATCCCGGCGCTGATCCTGTCGGGCGGCGAGCCGCTCTCGCGCTTCGACTTCTGGGACCTGGCCGAGCGGGCGCGGGCGCTCGACTTCCGCCACCTGTCGCTCTCGACCAACGGCACGAAGCTGGGCGAGCCGGGGGTGGCCGACCGGGTCGCGGCGCTGGGGTTCGACTATGTCGGCATCAGCCTCGACGGGATCGGGGCCACGAACGACTGGTTCCGGGGGGTCGAGGGGGCCTTTGCCAACGCCCTCGCCGGGGTCCGGGCCTGCAAGGCGCGCGGCGTCAAGGTGGGGCTGCGCTTCACCATCACCCGCGACAATGGCGACCAGCTGCCGCAGATGCTGGACCTGTGCGAATCCGAGGGGGTGGACAAGTTCTACCTGTCCCACCTCGTCTATGCCGGGCGCGGCGACAAGCACCGCGGCGAGGATCAGGAGCATGACCACACCCGCCGGGCGATGGACCTGCTGATGGAACGCGGCTGGGACGCGGTGGCGAACGGCCGCCCGCTCGAGATCGTGACCGGCAACAACGACGCCGACGCGGTGTATTTCCTGCGCTGGGCCGAGGCCCGCTTCGCGCCCGAGGCGGTGGCGCATCTGCGCGAGCATCTTGTGGCGTGGGGCGGCAACTCGTCGGGCCTGGGCGTCGCCAACATCGACCCGCAGGGCAAGGTGCACCCCGACACCTACTGGTCGGACTACACGGTCGGCTCGGTCAAGGAAAAGCCGTTCAGCGCGTGGTGGACCGGCGACGACCCGATGCTGGCGACGCTGCGGACGCGGCCCCGACCGCTCAAGGGCCGCTGCGGCGCCTGCGCCTTCCAGGACGTGTGCGGCGGCAACACCCGCATCCGGGCGCTGCAACTGACCGGCGACCCGTGGGCCGAGGACCCGGCCTGCTATCTCTCCCACGCCGAGATCGGGGTCGCGCACGACCACGACCGGCTGACCGTTTCCCCGTTCCGAGGCAAGAGCCATGATCCCGCGCATCGTTTCTTCTGAAAGACACCTCCGGCGGCGTTATTTTCACCAGAAGGAAACGCCCGCGCGCGCACGCTCCGGCGTCCTTCTGGCCCGGATACCCCTGCGCCAGCTCTCGCTCGCGCTGACGCTGGCCCTGCCGGGCGCGGCGCTGGCCGACGCCGCGGCGGATTATGCCGAGCATTGCGCCTCCTGCCACGCCGAGAACCGCATGGGCGGCACCGGGCCGGCGCTGATCCCCGAGACGCTGGGGCGGGTCAAGGGCCTTGACGCGGTGATCGCGCATGGCCGCCCCTCGACCCAGATGGCGGGGTTCGAGGGCACGCTCTCGCCCGAGCAGATCGCCGGGCTGGTCGAGTTCATCAAGTCCCCGGTGGCCGAGGTGCCCGCCTGGGGCGCACCCGAGATCGCCGCCTCGCGCGTGATGGCCGAGGATTACACCCCCGCCGACAAGCCGGTGTTCAGCGCCGACCCGATGAACATCACCCTGGTCGTCGAGACCGGCGACCACCACGTGAGCGTGCTGGACGGCGACAGCTTCGAGGTGCTCGACCGCTTTCCCACGCCTTATGCCGTCCACGGCGGGCCGAAGTTCTCGCCCGACGGGCGCTATGTCTTCGTCATGTCGCGCGACGGCTGGGTCGAGAAATACGACATCTGGTCGCTGAAAGAGGTGGGCCGGGTCCGCGCCGGCCTCAACAGCCGCAACATCGCCATGAGCCACGACGGCAAGTGGCTCGCCGTCGCCAACTACCTGCCGCAGACGCTGACCATCCTCGACACCGCCACGCTCGAGCCGGTCAAGGTGATCGAGGTCAAGGCCAAGGACGGCACCCCCAGCCGCGTCTCGGCGGTCTACCAGGCGCCCGACCGCAAGAGCTTCATCCTCGCCCTCAAGGACGCCCCCGAGATCTGGGAGGTGGCGACCTCGCCCGACGCCGGCCCCTACGAGGACGGCTACGTCCACAGCTACGAGGCCGGCGCGAAAGAGAGCTTCGGCGCGCAAGCCGGCCTGTTCGCCCGGCGCCGCATCCCGATCGCCGAGCCGCTGGACGATTTCTTCTTCGACCCCGGCTACCGCAACCTGATCGGCACCAACCGCGAGGGCACCAAGGGCGTGGTGATCAACCTCGTCTCGGGCGGCAAGGTGGCCGAGCTGCCGCTGCCGGGGATGCCGCATCTCGGCTCGGGCATCACCTGGGACCGCAACGGCCACAAGGTGCTGGCCACCCCGCATCTGAACGAGGGCGTGCTGTCGGTCATCGACATGAGCGACTGGTCTCTCGTCAAGCAGATCAAGACCGACGGGCCGGGGTTCTTCCTGCGCAGCCACGAGACCTCGCCCTATGTCTGGGCGGACGTGTTCTTCGGCCCGCACAAGGACGAGATGCACATCATCGACAAGCAGACGCTCGAGATCGTCAAGACGCTGAACCCCGCGCCGGGCAAGACCGTGGCGCATACCGAGTTCACCAAGGACGGCCGCTATGCGCTCGTCTCGGTGTGGGAGGATGAGGGCGCGGTGATCGTCTATGACGCCAAGACGCTTGAAGAGGTGAAGCGCCTGCCGATGCGCAAGCCCAGCGGGAAATACAATGTCTGGAACAAGATCCACTTCGAGGAAGGCACCAGCCACTGAGCGGTGCGGTGGCCCGGTCCCTGCGGCAGGCCGGGCCCCGTTCCGCTGGCGGCTGGCGCTCGGGCTGGCGCCCTTCGTCTGGGCGGCGGTGGCGATCAACCTCTTCATGGGGGCGCTGATCGGGCAGGCGATGGGCTGGGGCAGCCTCAGCCCGTGGCTGGCGATGGCGCTGGCCGTGCCGCTGACCCTCCCGGCGGGCTGGCTCGCGGCGCGCTGGGTCGGCGGGCTCCTCGACGCGGCCGAGGGCTAGCGCCCCGCCCCGGCCAGCCGCCGCGCGGCGGCGAGCAGCGTGCCGACCAGCCGCCCGCGCGCGCCCCACGGCGGGCGCACCAGCGCCGTCCCGGCCCAGCGCGCCTGCACCATCACCGGCCGCTTCTTGGAAAACTGCGCGAACCCGTCCAGCCCGTGATAGGCGCCCATGCCGCTGTCGCCCACGCCGCCGAAGGGCAGGTTCAGCTGCGCGAGGTGGAAGATCGTGTCGTTCAGCGTCACCCCGCCCGACATGGTCCGCGCCAGCACCTGATCCTGCCGCCCCCGGTCGTCGTCGAAGTAGTAGAGCGCGAGCGGGCGGGGCCTTGCGTTGACGAACGCCAGCGCCGCGTCGAGCGTCTCGGCCGGGACCACGGGCAGGACGGGGCCGAAGATCTCTTCGCGCATCAGCGGGCTGTCGGGGTCCGGGTCGATCACCAGCGTGGGCGGCATGATCCGGCCGTTGGCACCGGGCGGCAGCGGGGCGAGTTCCACCACCCGCGCGCCGCGCCGGCTGGCGTCGGCGACCAGATCGCGCAGCCGGGTCAGGTGCCCGTCGCTCACGATCCGCGTGTAGTCCGCGCCGAGCCCCTTGGGGTAGAGCCGCGCCACCGCCCGCGCCGCCTCGGCCTCGAACGCCGCGATCCGGCCCGGCGGGACCAGCGCGTAATCCGGTGCGACGCAGGTCTGCCCGGCGTTGTAGAGCTTGCCGGTCATCAGCCGCGCCACCGAACGGGGCAGGTCGGCGCTGTCGTGCAGGATCGCGGGGGACTTGCCGCCCAGCTCCAGCGTCACCGGCGTCAGGTTCCGCGCCGCTGCCGCCATCACCTCGCGCCCGACCCGGGTCGAGCCGGTGAAGACCAGATGGTCCCAGGGCTGCGCCGAAAAGTCGCGGGCGACCTCGACCCCACCCGTCACGGTGGCCAGACGCTCAGGCGGGAAGGCGCCAGCGACCAGCGCGGCCAGCGCCTCGGCGGTGCGGGGGGCGAGTTCCGAGGGCTTCATCACCACGCGGTTGCCCGCCGCGAGCGCCTCGACCGCCGGGCCGAGGGTCAGCAGGATCGGATAGTTCCAGGCCCCGATCACCCCCACCACCCCGAGCGGCTGGTATTCCCAGAACGCCCGCGCCGGCCACAGGAACGGCGAGCCCGCCACCCGCCGCCGCCGCATCCAGCGCGCGAGGTGCCGGCGCGCGTGGGCGATCTGGGCGTAGAGCGGCACGAGTTCCAGCGCCTGCGTCTCGGCCGCCGGACGGCCGCCGAAGTCCTGATCGACCGCGGCGATGAGCGCCGCTTCATGGGCGCGGATGGCGCGAGCGAGCGTGGCCAGCGCCGCCCGCCGCGCCGCCGCATCGGGGCGCGGCGCGGCGGCGAAATCCGCGCGCTGGCGGGCGAGCAGGTCCGCCGCGCTCATTCCCGCCCCCGGAAGCGGTCCATCGAGTGATAGACGCCGAACATCCGCGCCCCCACCGCATCGAACACCCGCACCGGCATCAGCCCCTTGAGCAGCGGCAGCGTGTTCACGATCGCCGGCAGGCGCAGGAAGATGCGGTCGCGCCGGATCGCCCGCAGGATCGCATCCGCGACCTTTTCGGGTTTCAGCAGCGGGATCAGCCGCAGCTTGGCGCCGGCGAACATCCCGGTGTCGATGTAGGTCGGGGCGACGGTGGTGACGCGGACGCCGGTGCGCCCCATCTCCATCTCGAGCCTGAGCGAATCGGACCAGCCGATCATCGCCCATTTGCTGGCCGCATAGACCGCCATGTTGGGGTTCGACAGCATCCCCGCGGCCGAGGCGATGTTGACGACGTGCCCGCGCTTGCGGTCGATCATCCCCGGCAGGAACGCGCGGGTCAGGACCATCGGGGCGACGCTGTTGATCTCGATGGTGCGGCGGATGTCGCGGTCCGAGTGATCCGCGAAAGGTTTGCCGACGACGATGCCCGCGTTGTTCATCAGGATGTCGGGGGCGAAGCCCACCGCCTCGGCCTCGGCAATGGCGCGCGACAGGTCGGCGGGGTCCGAGAGGTCCACGCGCACCGCCGTCACCGCAGGGCCGAGCTGCGCGGCGGTGCGGGCCAGCGCCGCGGCATCGACGTCCCACAGCGCCACCCGCGCGGCCCCGGCGGCGAGCAGCCGCTCGGCCGTCAGGCGCCCGATCCCGGACGCGCCCCCGGTCACCAGCGCCACGGCGCCCCTGATCTCGGTCATGGCTGGCCTCCCCCCACCGCTTCAGGGCGAGCCTACGCCGCGCTGTGGGCTGCGCGAAAGCGACGTGGCGTCACACGGTGAGGAGGCGATAGGGCCAACATCTCCGTTCCATATTGCGGAACGCAGATAACCCGAATTTTTCCCTTGCCCACGGCGTTTTCCGCGGTTTCTCTGTCGTCCGAGGAGAACGCGACGCGATTCCCGCTCCACAAGGCGGAACGCGCGCGGCGGGGGAGGACGGATGGAGCGCGCCGAGGAACCGGACGCCGAGCTTGCGCTGGGCGGCATCGAGACGCTGACCGAGCCGAAGAAGGCCGAGCCGTGGATGCGCCCGGTCGAGCTCGCCGCCGCGGCGCTGCTGGCGCTGATGATGACGGTGGTCGTCGCCAACGTGTTCTTCCGCTACGTGCTGCACCACCCGCTGATCTGGGGCGACGAGCTCGCCTCGCTCGCCTTCATCTGGATGGCGATGCTGGGCGCGGCCATCGCCGTGGACCGGCATGAGCATCTGCGGCTGACCATCGTGCTGCCGCTCTTTTCCGAGCGGATGCAGCGGGCGCTCGACGTGTTCGGGCGCATCGCGGTGGCGGTGCTGCTGATCCGGCTGCTGCCCGAGGCGGTCAGCTACGCCTATGAGGAATCCTTCATCACCTCGCCCGCGATGGGCCTGCCGATGTCGATCCGCGCCTCGGCGCTGCCGGCGGGGATCGGGCTGATGACGATCCTCATGCTGCTGTCGGTGGCCCGCAGCCGCGACTGGCCGGCGATCTTCGGATCGATCCTGCTGATCGGGGCGCTGGTGGGGGTGCTGCTGTGGGCGCGCCCGACGCTCGCGGGTTTCGGGAACTGGAACCTGCCGCTGTTCCTCGGGCTGGTCGTGGCGGGGCTCTTGGCCATCGGGGTGCCCATCGCCTTCTGCTTCGCGCTCGGCACGCTCGCCTATCTGACCTTCGCCAGCCACGCGCCGGTGTTCGTCATGCTGGGCCGGATGGACGAGGGGATGTCGTCGCTGATCCTCTTGTCGGTGCCGGTCTTCGTGCTTCTGGGCTGCATCCTCGACGAGACGGGGATGGGGCGCGCCATCGTCAATTTCCTCGCCTCGCTTCTGGGCCATGTGAAGGCGGGGATGAGCTACGTGCTTCTCGGCTCGATGTTCCTTGTCTCGGGGATCTCGGGGTCCAAGGTCTCGGACATGGCGACCGTGGCCCCCGCGCTCTTCCCCGAGATGCGCCGCCGCGGCCATTCGCCGGCCGAGATGACCGCGCTGCTCGCCACCGGCGCGGCGATGGCCGACACGGTGCCGCCGTCGATCGTGCTGATCGTGCTCGGCTCGGCGGCGGGGGTGTCGATCGCCGGGCTCTTCACCGCGGGCTTCGTCATCGCCATGGTGCTGCTCCTGGTGCTCGCCGTGCTCGCGCGCTGGAAGGCGCGGGGCGAGGACATGGGCGGGGTGCGCCGCGCGCCGATGTCGATCATCGGCAGGACGGCGCTGATCGCCGCACCGGCGCTGGCGCTGCCCTTCATGATCCGCAGCCTCGTCGGCGGCGGCATCGCCACCGCGACCGAGGTTTCGGCCATCGCCGTGGTCTATGCCTTCGTGATCGGCGTGGTGCTCTATGGCGGCATCCCGCGCCGCCGGGTGGTGCCGATGCTGGTCGAGACGGTGGCCATGTCGGGGGCGATCCTGCTGATCTTGGGCACCGCCTCGGCGATGTCCTGGGCGCTGACCCAGTCGGGCTTCGCCCGCGACCTGACGGCGCTCATGGCCGGGCTGCCGGGCGGGCCGGCGATCTTTCTGGTCGCCTCGATCGTGGTCTTCCTGGTCCTCGGCTGCGTGCTCGAGGGGCTGCCGGCCATCGTCCTGCTGGCGCCGATCATGTTCCCGCTCGCCCGGACGCTGGGGATCAACGACATCCACTACGCGATGGTCGTCGTCACCGCGATGAACATCGGCCTGATGGCCCCGCCCATCGGCATCGGCTTCTACATCGCCTGCAAGATCGCCGGCATCTCGCCTGATCAGGTGATGGGCCGCATCTGGCCCTATCTCGCCGCGCTGCTCGCCGGCCTCGCGGTGATCGCCGCGGTGCCGGCGCTGTCCACTGCCTATCTGTAACTCTCTGGGAGGAGACCACCATGCAGACCACCCGCCGCACGCTTCTGCTCGGCGCCGCCGCCGCCGGCCTCGCCGCGCCCTTCCTGCGCCCGGGCCCGGCGCGGGCCGCCGAGTTCACCATGAAGCTGGCCAACAACCAGCCGATGACCCACCCGACGAACATCCGCGCCGCGGAAGCCGTCAAGGCCATCGCCGAGGAAACCGGCGGCCGCGTCGACGTGCAGGTGTTCCCGTCGAACCAGCTTGGCGCCGACACCGACGTGCTGGGCCAGCTGCGCTCGGGCGGGGTCGAGTTCTTCCTGCTGTCGCCGATCATCCTGTCGACGCTGGTGCCCAACGCCTCGATCAACGGGGTGGGCTTCGCCTTCCCGAACTACGACGCCGTCTGGGCGGCGATGGACGGCGAGCTGGGCGCCTATGAACGGGCCGAGATCGAGAAATCCGGCCTCGTGGTGATGGAGAAGATCTGGGACAACGGCTTCCGCCAGACCACCTCGTCGGTCAAGCCGATCACCTCGCCCGCCGATTTCGAGGGGATGAAGATCCGGGTGCCGGTCTCGCCGCTCTGGACCTCGATGTTCACGGCGCTGGGGACCGCGCCGACCTCGATCAACTTCGCCGAGGTCTATTCGGCGTTGCAGACCGGGATCGTGGACGGGCAGGAGAACCCGCTCGCCATCATCTCGACCTCGAAGCTGGCCGAGGTGCAGAAATACTGCTCGCTCACCAACCACATGTGGGACGGGTTCTGGATGCTGGCCAACCGCCGCGCCTGGGGCGGGCTGCCCGAGGACCTGCAGGCCGTCGTCGCCAAGCACTTCAA
This sequence comes from Paracoccus sanguinis, assembly GCF_012689545.1. Lineage (NCBI taxonomy): Bacteria > Pseudomonadati > Pseudomonadota > Alphaproteobacteria > Rhodobacterales > Paracoccaceae > Paracoccus > Paracoccus sanguinis. The sequence continues at coordinate 1,776,898 of NZ_CP051542.1, read as the reverse complement.
CGCCGCGGCGGTGAACCAGCGCGCCGACGTGCAGGCGCTGAACGCCTCGCTCAAGGGCGATCTGGAAAAGGCCGGGCTGGTCTTCAACGAGGTCGATCCGGCGCCGTTCGAGGCCAAGCTGCGCGAGGCGGGCTTCTATGCCGAGTGGAAGGGCAAGTACGGGGACGAGGCCTGGGCGATCCTCGAAAAGGCCATCGGCCGGACGCTCGCCTGATGCTGTCCCGGCCCGCCTCGCTGGCCACTGCGCCCGACCGCGCCACCCCCGTCCCCGCCGTGCAGGGCGGGGCGCAGGCGGTGGACCGGGCGCTGGGGCTGCTCGCGGCGGTGGGCCGGGCCCCGGCCGAGGGGGCGACACTGGCCACGCTCGCCTGCGCGGCGGGGATGTCCAAGCCGACCGCGCGGCGGCTGCTGATCTCGCTCATCGCCGCGCATCTGGTGGAACAGGACCGGGGCAGCCGCGCCTATCACCTCGGGCCCGGTGCGTGGCTTCTGGGGCTGCGCGCCGGGCGGCGGCATGACATGGCGCGGCTGGCCGCCGACTGCGTGGCCCGGCTGGCGGCGGAAAGCGGCGACAGCGCCTTCGTCGTGGTGCCGCAGGGCGACGAATACCTGTGCCTGACGCGGATCGAGGGCGCCCACCCGGTCCGCACCCACGCGATGCTCGCGGGCGACCGCAACCCGCTGGGCGCGGGCGCGGCGGGGATCGCGCTGCTCGCCGCGCTGCCCGAGGCCGAGGCGCAGGCGGCGCTGCGGCGCCTCGCCCCCGCGCTGAACGCCCGGATGGGCGAGGAGGCCGCCGCCCACGTGGCGGGCGACGTGGCCCGCGCCCGCGCCACCGGCCATGCGCTGAACCCCGGGCGGGTCGTCGCGGGCTCATGGGGGATCGGCGTGCCGGTGCTCTGGCCCGACGGGCGGCCCGCCGCGGCGCTCTCGATCGCGGCGGTCGAGACGCGCATGGGCCCGGCGCGCGAGGAGGATCTGGCCCGCCTGCTCCGGGCCGAGGCCGCGACGCTGGCCGACCGGCTGGCCCATCACCTGACCCCGGAAAGGATGCTGACGTGACCGACCCCACCCTTCGGCCGAACGACCCGCTGATCATCGGCTGGGCGCATACGAAGTTCGGCAAGTCCGAGGCGCCCGACACGCAGGCCCTGATGGCCGAAGTCGCGGGCCCGGCGCTGGCCCACGCGGGCGTCACGGCGGGCAAGGTGGACGGGATCTTCGTGGGCGTCTGGAACAACGGCTTTTCGCGGCAGGATTTTCAGGGCGCGCTGGTGGCGATGGGCACGCCCGAGCTGGCCGGGGTGCCCTTTCTGCGGACCGAGAACGCCTGCGCCACCGGCTCGGCCGCGCTTTACGCGGCGGCGGATTTCATCGCCTCGGGCCGGGGCCGGGTGGCGCTGGTGATCGGGGCCGAAAAGATGACCGCGACCCCGGTGGCCGAGGTCGGCGACATCCTGCTGGCCGCGAGCTTTGTCCCCGAGGAGGCCGGCGTCGCGGGCGGCTTTGCCGGCGTCTTCGGGCAGATCGCCAACAGCTATTTCCAGCGCCACGGGGATCGCAGCGAGGAACTCGCCATGATCGCCGCCAAGAACCACGCGAACGGGGCGCGCAACCCGCTGGCGCATATGCAGAAGGATGTCGGCGTCGAGTTCTGCAACACACCGAGCGACAAGAACCCGCTGGTGGCCGGGCCGCTGAGGCGCACGGACTGCTCGCTCATCTCGGACGGGGCGGCGGCCCTCGTGCTGGCGGATGCGGCGACGGCCGCGGGGCTGGCGCGCGGGGTCCGGTTCCGGGCGCGGGCGCAGGCAGGCGACCTGCTGGCGCTCTCGCGGCGCGACCCCATCGCGTTTCAGGGCGCGCATCGCGCCTGGGCCGGGGCGCTGGCGCAGGCCGGGCTCGGGATCGCGGACCTCGATCTGGTCGAGACGCACGACTGCTTCACCATCGCCGAGATGATCGAATACGAGGCGATGGGCCTCGCCGCGGCGGGCGAAGGCTGGAGAGTGGTGCGCGAGGGCACCGCGCGGATGGACGGCGCACTGCCGGTGAACCCCTCGGGCGGGCTCAAGGCGCGCGGACATCCCATCGGGGCCACGGGCGTCAGCCAGCACGTCATGGCGGCGATGCAGCTGGTGGGCGAGGCGGGCGCGATGCAGGTGCCGGGCGCGACGCTCGCGGGCGTGTTCAACATGGGCGGGGCGGCGGTCGCCAACTACTGCTCGATCCTCGAGCGGGTGCGATGAGGCCGGTCTCGACCCGCGTCATGAACCTCGCCACGCTGCTCACCCAGGCCGCGCGGCGTGACCCCGAGGGGGTGGCGCTGGTGATGGGCGATGCGCGGTGGAGCTGGGCCGAGTTCGACGCCCGCGTGGATGCGCTGGCCGCGGGGTTGCAGGACCGGCTGGGGCTGCAGAAGGGCGACCGGGTGATGGTCCAGTCGCAGAACTGCCTTGAGATGATGCAGGCGATGTTCGCGGTCTGGCGGGCGGGCGGGGTGTGGGTGCCCGCCAACTTCCGCCAGACGCCCGACGAGGTCGTCTATCTGACCCAGGCCTCGGGCGCCCGCGGGCTGATCTGCAACGCAGCCTTTCCCGACCACGCCGCGGCCTGTCAGGCGGACTGCCCCGAACTGGCCTGGACGCTGTCGATCGGCGGCGGGGATTTCGCCCCCGCGCTCGAGGCGCTGACCGAGGATCACATGGGCCAGCGCCCGCAGGTGGCGGCGGTGGAGCGCGACGATCCCTGCTGGTTCTTCTTCACCTCGGGGACCACCGGGCGGCCCAAGGCCTCGGTCCTGACGCATGGGCAGATGGGGTTCGTGGTAACGAACCACCTCGCCGACCTGATGCCGGGGCTGACGGGGGCGGATGCCTCGCTGGTGGTGGCGCCCCTCTCGCATGGCGCGGGGGTGCACCAGCTCACGCAGGTGGCGCGGGGGGTCAAGACGGTCCTGATGCCGTCCGAGCGTTTCGACGTCGAGACGGTGTGGCGGCTGGTGGCCGAGTGGCGGGTGTCCACGATGTTCACCGTGCCGACGATCCTCAAGCTGCTGGTCGAACATCCCGCGACCGCCACCGCCGACATCTCGTCCCTGCGCTACGTGATCTACGCCGGCGCGCCGATGTATCGCGAAGACCAGAAGCGCGCGCTGGCGACGCTGGGCCCGGTGCTGGTGCAGTATTTCGGGCTGGGCGAGGTGACCGGCAACATCACCGTCCTGCCGGCCTGGGCGCATGACGCGGACGACGCGACGGCGCGGATCGGGACCTGCGGCTTTCCCCGCACCGGGATCGAGGTGCAGGTGCAGGACGACACGGGCCGCGAGGTCGCGTCGGGCGAGACCGGGGAAATCTGCGTGATCGGCCCGGCGGTCTTCGCGGGCTATCACGACAACCCCGAGGCAAACGCCAAGGCCTTCCGCGACGGCTGGTTCCGCACCGGCGATCTGGGCCACATGGACGCCGAGGGCTATCTCTACATCACCGGGCGGGAGTCGGACATGTTCATCTCGGGCGGGTCCAACGTCTATCCGCGCGAGATCGAAGAGAAGATCCTGACCCACCCCGCGATCAGCGAGGTCGCGGTGCTGGGGATGCCGGACCCGCTGTGGGGTGAGGTCGGCTGGGCGGTCTGCGTCGCGCGCGAGGGCGCCGAGGTGGACGAGGCGGGGCTGACCGCCTTCCTCGACGGCAAGCTGAGCCGCTACAAGCTGCCCCGGCGCGTGGTGTTCTGGGAGGCGCTGCCCAAGTCCGCCTATGGCAAGATCACCAAGAAGATGATCCGCGAGGAACTCGACCGCCGCGGCGGGACGGGAGAGGGCGGATGAGCGGCAAGGGCAGGACCGGGGCTTTGCCCCGGACCCCAGGATATTTGGGACCGCCTGAGGGGCGCATGGTCCACCCCGGCCCGCGCGCCGCCGAGCGGGTACTTGCGGTGCGGGCGCGGTTCGCGCCGGTGGAGGGGGTGCTCAGGGCTGGCGAGACGGTGATGGCGGGCGTCGCGCGGCTGTTCGCCGCGGCCGGCTGCCGCGGCGGGATGGTGTTTCTGGACGGCGCGAGTTGCGCGCCGCTGCGCTATGTGCTGCCGGCGCTCTCCACCGACGGGCTCCATGCGGCGTGGTATTCGGACACCCACACTCTCGAGGACGCCCGGATCATCCGCGCCACGGCCAGCGTGGGAACGCGCGACGGCGCGGCGTTCCTCCACTGTCACGGGCTCTGGCAGGCGGGCCGCGCGCCGGTGGCGATGGGGCATCTGCTGCCGTTCGAAAGCGTCGTGGCCGCCGACGCCCCGGTGACGGGGCTGGGGGCGCGGGACGCAGGCTTCGTCGCGCGCCCGGACGAGGAGAGCGCCTTCACCCTGTTCCAGCCCGAGGGCGACGGCGCGGGCGACAGCCTCCTGGCCCGGATCGCGCCGGGCGAGGATGTGGTGACGGCCATCGAAGCGCTGTGCGCTGCCCACGGGATCACCGAGGCAAGGCTGCACGGCCTCGGCAGCATCGACCATGTGCGCTTCGCCCAAGGAGGCCGGATGGACTGCCTCGCCACCGAACTGCGGCTGCACGGCGCGGTGCTGCGCGCCGGCCGGGCGCGGGTGGGGATCGAGGTCGTCGACATCGCCGGGCGCATCAAGTCGGGCGAGCTGAAACGCGGCGCCAACCCGGTGGGCGTCACGCTGGAACTGCTGATCGAACCGATGGAGGACCGCCGATGACCACCCACGCCAAGGTCGCGCTGATCACCGGGGCCGCGCGCGGCATCGGCCTCGCCACCACGGAAATCCTGCTCGAACGCGGCTGGCAGGTGGCGATGGTGGACCGCGACGCCCCGGCGCTGTCCGAGGCGGCCGCGGGGTTGCAGGGGGTGCATCCGATCGTGGCGGACGTCTCGATCCCCGCCGAGGTCGAGGCGATGCGGGACGCGGCGCTCAGCCGCTTCGGGCGGCTCGACGGGCTGGTCAACAACGCCGGCGTGGCGCTGTTCGCGCGCGCCCCGCAGACGGATTTCGAGGCGTGGCGCGAGGTGATGGCCACCAACCTCGACGGGGTGTTCCTCTGCACCCAGGCGCTGGTTCCGGCGCTGGCCGAGACGCGGGGGGCGATCGTCAACATCGCCTCGATCTCGGGGCTGCGGGCATCCACGCTGCGGGTCGCCTATGGCACCTCGAAGGCGGCGGTGATCCACCTGACCAAGCAGTTCGCGGCGGAGCTGGGCGAGCAGGGCATCCGCGTCAACTGCATCGCGCCGGGGCCGGTCAGGACCAAGCTCGCCATGGCCGTCCACGCGCCCGAGATCATCGCCGCCTATTACGACGCCATCCCGCTTAACCGCTATGGCGAGGCGCGCGAGATCGGCGAGGGGATCGCCTTCCTGCTGTCGGAGGCGGCGAGTTTCGTCACCGGGCAGACGCTGGCGGTGGATGGCGGGTTCGACGCGACCGGCGTGGGCCTGCCCGCGCTGCGGCGGGGGGACTAGGCCCTAGCCGGCCGAGCCGACGTAGCTTTGCGAGGCCTCGATGAGGTGGCGGGTGTAGGGGGTCTCGGCGCGGCCCGCGCGCAGCGCCGCGGCGTCCAGCCGGTCCACGATCAGCCCGCCCTGCATCACCGCGAGCCGCTGGCAGAGATGCCCGATCACCGCGAGGTCGTGGCTGACCATCAGATAGGTCAGCCCCCGGTCGGCGCGCAGATCGGCGAGCAGGTTGAGGATTTCCGCCTGCACCGACACGTCGAGCGCCGAGGTCGGCTCATCCAGCAGCAACAGCGCCGGCTCTCCGGCCAGGGCGCGGGCCACGGCGACCCGCTGGCGCTGGCCGCCCGACAGCTGGTGCGGATAGCGGAAGCGGAAGCCCTGCCCCAGCCCCACGTCGTCGAGCAGCCGGGCGATCCGGCGGTCGACGTCGTCCATGCCCTGCAGCTTGAGCGTCTCGGCCAGCACCCGGTCGACGGTGTGGCGCGGATGCAGGCTCGCATAGGGGTCCTGGAACACCATCTGCACCTTGCGGTGGAAGGCCTTGCTGCGGGCGGTGCCGCGCAGCGTCTCTCCATCCACGGTGATGGTCCCCGACCAGGTCGGCGCCAGCCCGGCGAGCGCGCGCAGGATGGTGGACTTGCCCGAGCCGGATTCCCCCACCAGCCCGAAGCTTTCGCCGCGCGCGACGGTCAGGTCGACGCCCTTGACCGCATCCACCCGGTCGGGCGGGTTGCCGAACCACACCCGCAGGTCGCGGATCTCGAGGATCGGCGCGCTCATCGCACGCCCCCCGGAAACGCGTCGATCATCGAGGCATCGACCAGCGCCGGGTCGAGCGGGCCGTCCTTCCACTCGGGCCGGCGTTCCAGCACCGCCAGCCGCTCGACCGGCGCATCGAGACGGGGCAGGCTGTTCAAGAGCCCCTGCGTATAGGGGTGGCGGGCGGCGTGCAGGTCGCGGGCAGCCAGCGTCTCGACCACCCGGCCAGCATACATGATCAGCACCCGGTCGCAGAACTGCGCGACGAGGTTCAGGTCGTGGCTGATGAAGATCAGCCCCATGCCGCGGTCGCGCACCAGATCGTCCATGATCCGCAGGACCTCGGTCCGCACCGACACGTCCAGCGCGCTCGTCGGCTCGTCCGCGATCAGGATTTCCGGGCCCGAGGCCAGCATCATGGCGATCATGATCCGCTGCCCCATCCCGCCCGAGACCTCGTGCGGATAGGCGCCGAGCACCCGCTCGGGCTCGCGGATGCGGACCGCCTCGAGCATCTCCATCGCGCGGGTGCGGGCGGTGGCGCGGCCGGCGCCGGTCTGCTGACGATAGGCCTCGACGATCTGGTCGCCGACCCGCATCACCGGGTTGAGGCTGAACTTGGGGTCCTGCATCACCATGCTGATCCGGCGGCCGCGGATGGCGCGCATCTGCCGCTCGGGCAGGTTCAGGATCGACTGGCCGTCGAGCTCCATCCGCTCGGCCGTCACCCGCCCCGGCGGGCGCACGAGGCCGAGGATGGCGCGGCCGGTCATCGACTTGCCCGAGCCGGATTCGCCCACCACGCCCAGCCGCTCGCGGCCGAGGTCGAAGCTGACGCCGCGCACGGCCTCGAACACGCCCTGCCGTGTGGGAAAGGCGACCCGCAGGTCGCGGACCGAGAGCAGCGGCGCGCTCATTCCGCGCCCCCCTTGGGGTCGAGCACGTCGCGCAAGCCGTCGCCGAGGAAGTTGAAGGCGAGGCTGACGAGGAAGATCGCGATCCCCGGCATCGCCGCGACCCACCAGAAATCGAGGATGTAGGTCCGCCCGTCCGAGATCATCGCCCCCCATTCCGGCTGCGGCGGCTGCGCGCCGAGGCCGAGGAACCCGAGGCCCGCGGCCGACAGGATGATCCCCGCCATGTCGAGCGCCACCCGCACGATCAGCGACGAGAGACATAGCGGCCAGATGTGCAGGACCAGCAGCCGCAGGGGCGAGGCGCCCTGCATCCGCGCCGCGGCGATGAAGTCGGCGTTGCGGATGGTCAGCGTCTCGGCCCGCGCGAGGCGGGCATAGGGCGGCCAGCCGGTGATCGCCAGCGCAAGCACCGCGTTGGTGATCGACGGCCCCAGCGCCGCGACGAAGGCCAGCGCGAGGATCAGTTTGGGGAACGCCAGGAAGATGTCGGTGATCCGCATCAGCACCTGGTCCACCCAGCCCCCCGCGAACCCCGCCAGCGTGCCGACGATCAGCCCGATCAGCGGCGAAATCAGCGCCACCGTGCCGACGATGAACAGCGTGATCCGCGACCCCCAGATCAGCCGCGAGAGGATGTCGCGCCCGAGGTGGTCGGTTCCCAGCCAGTGCGCGGCCGAGGGCGGTTGCAGCCGCTCGGCGAGGTTCTGGGCATAGGGGCTCGCCGGGGCCAGCAGCGGGGCGAAGATCGCGGTGCCGATCAGCAGGATCAGGATGATCAGCCCGACGACGGCCAGGTGGTTGGCGCGGAACACCAGCCAGCCCTGATAGAGCGCGCCCAGCCGCGCCTGCCGGCGGGTGGTGGGCGCGTCCGACAGAAGCCAGTCGCGGGTGGATTGCGGGGTGGCGGCGTGATCTGGCAGGGGGGTCATCCGGCCCTCGGGTCGAGCACGCGATACAGGATGTCGCTGAGCAGGTTCAGCGCCACGAAGCAGGTGCCGACGACGATCGTGCCGCCGAGGACCGCGTTCATGTCGCCGGCGAGCAGCGTCTTGGTGATGTAGCTGCCGATGCCGGGCCACGAGAAGATGATCTCGGTCAGCACCGACCCTTCGAGCAGCGAGCCGAAGGACAGCGCGATCACGGTGATCAGCGGCACCGCGATGTTGCGGAAGGCATGGCCCCAGATCACCCGGCGCTCGGACAGGCCCTTGACCCGCGCGGTGGTGATGTACTCGGACGAGAGCTGTTCCAGCATGAAGCTGCGGGTCATGCGGCTGATGTAGGCGAGGCTGAAATACCCGAGCAGCGAGGCCGGCAGGATGATGTGCGAGAACGCATCCCGCCACGCCGCCCAGTCCCCGGCCAGCGCCGAATCGACCAGCAACAGGCCGGTCCTCACCGGCACCATGCCGTCATAGATGATCCCCTGCCGCCCCGGCCCGCCGACCCAGTTCAGGATGCCGTAGAAGACCAGAAGCCCCATGAGCCCCAGCCAGAAGATCGGCACCGAATAGCCGACCAGCGCCAGCACGCGGGCCACCTGGTCGATCCAGCCGCCCCGGTTCGCCGCCGCGATGACGCCCAGCGGCACCCCCACGGTGACCCCGATCAGCGTGCCCAGCGCCGCCAGCTCGAGCGTCGCGGGGAACACCCGGCGCAGGTCCTCGGCCACCGGATGCCCGGTCGAGATCGAGCGCCCGAAGTCGCCCTGCAGCACGTCGCCTATATAGCGCAGGAACTGGACGATCAGCGGCTGGTCAAGGCCCATGGCCTGCCGCGCAGCCTCGTATTGCGCGGGCGTGGCGCGCTCGCCCACCACCTTCAGCACCGGGTCGATGGGCATCACCCGGCCGATGATGAAGGTGACGAGCAGCAGCCCCAGCATCGTCAGCAGCAGCGACAGGAACACCCCGCCGATCTGGCGGGTGCGGCGCATGGCGCGGCTGGGGCCGCGCGGGGACGCGCCCGGACCCTCGGAGCCCGGATCGGCAGAGCCGGGCGGTGGGGTCCGCCCGGCGATCTGGTCGGTCGTGGACAAGGGTTACTCGGCCTTCTTCGTCACCGAGCGGTACTGCACCGAGGTCACGGCGCCGCCGCCCGACCAGCCCTCGACGCCCTTCTGCGAGGCGGTCTGTTCGACCCGCTGGAACAGCGGCAGGATCGGGGCCACGTCGTGGTACTGCTTCTGCAGGTCCAGATACATCGTCTTGCGCTTCTCGCCGTCGCCCTCGGTCACGGCGGCCTCGACGGCGGCCTGCATCTCGGCCGGCACGGCGTACGAGTTGCGCCACGCGAGCGTCGAGCCCTTCTCGGCCTCGTTGTCGGGGTTCAGCGCAAAGGTCGAGGCGTTGGTCTGCGGGTCGGCATAGTCCGGCCCCCACTCGCCCAGGAAGATCGGCACCTGCCGGGCGCGATAGGCGTCCAGCACCTGCGCCCCGGTCATCTGCTCGATGTTGAGCGTCAGCCCGGCCTCGGCCATCGACGCCTGCAGCGTCTGGGCAACGTCCAGATACTCGCGCAGGTCGCGGACCTTGGTGGTCACGGTGCCGCCCGTCACCCCGCCCTCGGCGAGGATCTTCTTCGCGGCCTCAACGTCATAGGTCCACGAGTTGTCGTCCGAGGCGCCGAGATACCCCTCGGGCAGGAAGTTCTGGTGGATCTTCCACTGGCCCTTGAGGAAGCTGCCAGCCATGCCCTCGAAGTTGACGAGGTGACGCATCGCCTTGATGACGGCCGGGTTCGACAGCAGCGGGTCCTTCTGGCTCAGGCCCATGTAGAGGATGCGGCCGCGCGGCTCGTCGGTGATCTTGAGCGCGTCGTTGCCGGCCACCGCCTCGACGTCGGTGGGCGTCAGGTTGCGGGCCACGTCGATGTCGCCCTGCTCGAGTTGCAGCCGCTGGGCGCTGGATTCCTGCACGTTGCGGACGATCACCCGCTTCATCGCCGGGGCGCCCTGGAAATAGCCCTCGTTGGCGACGAGCTGCACGGCCTCGTTCGGGCGCCACGCGGCCAGCGAATACGGACCCGAGCCGGCGCTGTTCGTGGACAGCCAGGTGTTGCCCAGGTCCTCGCCCTGGACGTTGGCCATCACCGTTTCCTTGTCCACGACCGAGGCGACGCTGGCCGTGAGGCAGTTCAGCACGAAGGTCTCGGCGTAGGGCTTGTCCATGGTGATGGACAGGGTGTTGCCCTCGGCCTTGACCATCTGCTCGACGTTCTCGGGCGTCAGGCCGAACTGGGTCAGGATGAAGGCCGGCGACTTGTCCAGCTTGACGGCGCGCTGGATCGACCAGGCGGCGTCCTCGGCCCGGACCGGGTTGCCGGACTGGAACTTGACCCCCTCGCGCATGGTCAGCGTCAGGGTCTTGCCGTCCTCGCTGGTCTTCCAGCTTTCGGCGAGGCTGGGCTGGAAGCCCTTGTCCAGCGCCAGCGGGTCGAAGTCCACGAGCCGGTCATAGAGGTTCTGGGTGACGTCGTTGCCCGAGAACTCGAAGCTCTGCGCCGGGTCGAGGCTGATGATGTCGTCGATGGTTGCGGCGACGACCAGCGTGTCGGCGGGCGTCGCGGCCCAGGCGGCGGGCAGGGCGAGGGGCGAGAGGGCCACGGCCGAGGCCAGCAGCAGCGCACGGGCGGTGATCTGGAATGTCATGGGATGATGTCCTGTTGGTGGCGCGTGAGGCCCGTCTTGGCGCGGGTCCAGCCGCGACACTGCGGCAGAAGTGCCGGGGAAACAAGACCGGGCTGGTTTTTCGCCCCCGTCCCGCCCGGCGCGCACGGTCGGTAAGACCCCCGGACCGACCCCCGACCGGCCCCCGCCGCGGCCCGCCTCACGCCATCGGCACCGGCCCGCCGGGGCGGCCGCCCGTCCCGGCGATTGCCGCCCCGGCCCGGTCGTGGCACCATGACCGCGCCGCGTCCCGAGGAGGGTTTGCCATGTCCGGTCCGATGCGTTTCCGCCCCGCAGCCCCCCGTCCGACGCCCGATGCGAGGGCCGTGTCGCGCCCCCGCCGCGGGCTCGGCGCGCTCCTCGCCCTGACGCTGGGGCTGGGTCTCGCGCCCGCGGCATGGGCCGAATCGCCGCTGCCCGAGCGGCGGGTCGTGCTGCAGGCGGACATGGACCTGCCGGGCGGCGACCTCGCCCCGATCTTCCAGATCACGGCGGATGCCTGCGTGCAGCTCTGCCTTGCCAACCCCGACTGCCAGGCGCTGACCTACAACGCCCGCTCGCGGGCCTGCTTCCCCAAGGCCGCCGCGGGCGCGCCCGTGCCCTTCGTCGGCGCGCAGTCGGGGCAGGTGCTGGCGACCGACCCCGCGGCGCTCGCCGCCGTGGCCGCCCGGACCGAGGGCACCGCGGGCTGGCTGCGCCCCGACGACCTGACCGCCGCGCGGCGACAGGCCGAGGGCCTCGGCACGCTCTACCCCGGCTCGGGCGAGCCGCTGGACGTGCTGCGCGGCTATGCCGACGCCGCCGCGCAGGCCAACGACCCCACCGGCGCGGTGCGCTGGCTGGGCGCGGTGACGGCCGCGACCGATGCACCCGACGACTGGCTGGCGCTCTCGGCGGCGCTCGAGACGGCGGGGCGGCAGAACGGCGGCAACGATTTCCAGATGGACCGGGCCGCGCAGTCGGCGGCGCTGAACGCCTGGCTGCGGACCACCGGGCCGGGGCTGCCGGCGCTGACCGCCTGGGCGCTGATCGCCGAGCGGCAGGACCGCGGCCCCGACGGGCTCAAGGCGCTGCGCCACGCCGAGGCGCATGGCGGCGCGGGCGATCCGCAACTCGCCACGCTGATCGAGGGCTTTCAGGACCGGCATGGCTTCCGCGTCACGGACAATCAGGTGGACGCCAACACCCCCGACCCGCGCGCCTGCGTGAATTTCTCGGGTGAGCTGGCGCCGGGCGTGGACTTCCGCCCCTTCGTGGCGCTGCCCGATCAGGGGCTCGCGGTCGAGAGCGAGGGCAGCCAGCTCTGCATCACCGGCATGGCGCGCGGCGCGGCGCTGGACATCACCCTGCGCCCCGGCCTGCCGGCCGCGGATGGCGAGGTGCTGGCCAAGCCCGTCACCCTCTCGATGTATGTCCGCGACCGGGCGCCGATGGCCCGGTTCCCCGGCCGCGCCTATGTGCTGCCCACGGGCGGCGACCAGGGGCTGACGCTGACCACCGTCAACGCCCCCGAGGTCGGGCTGACGCTCTACCGGATGTCGGACCGCAACCTCGTGCGGGCGCTGCGCGACCGCATCTTTGCCGCACCGCTGGACGAATGGGGCGCGCAGACCTTCTCGGCCGGGATGGGCGAGCGGATCTGGACCGGCACCGCCACCGTCGCTCCGCCCGCGGGCGGCGGCAGCCACCCGGTCAACGCCGAGGTGGCGACCCGGATCGACCTCAACCGCGCCGGGGCCGGGCCGCTGACGCCCGGGATCTATGTGCTGACCGCGCAGGTCGAGGGTGTGTCGGCCGAGGTCGCGCCCGCGGCGGCGCAGTGGTTCATGATCTCGGACCTCGGGCTGGCGAGCTGGTCGGGCAGCGACGGGCTGACCGTCGCGGTGCGCGGCCTTTCGGACGCCGCCGCCCGGGCGGGGGTCGAGGTGGCGCTGATCTCGCGCGGGAACGCGGTGCTGGCCACGGCGCAGACCGACGATCAGGGCGTGGCGCGCTTCGACGCCGGGCTGACCCGCGGCCGCGACGCCGCCGAGCCTGCGGTCGTCACCGCCACCACCCGCAGCGGGGACGAGGTCACCGACCTCGCCTTCCTGTCGCTCATCGACCCCGAGTTCGACCTGTCCGACCGCGGCGTCGAGGGCAACCCGCCCGCGCCCCCGGTCGATGTCTTCGCCGCCACCGACCGCGGCGCCTATCGCGCGGGCGAGACCGCGTTTGCCACCGTCATGACCCGCGACGACCGCGGCCGGGCGATCGACGGCCTGCCGCTCAGCGCCGTGGTGCTGCGCCCCGACAGGGTCGAGCACGCCCGGCTGATGCCGCAACCCGCGGGTGCGGGCGGCTATACGCTCGCCGTGCCGATCCCCGACACCGCCCCGCGCGGCGCCTGGCGGGTCGAGTTCCGGCTCGAGGACCAGGGCCCGCCGCTCGCCACCGCGCGGCTGCTGGTCGAGGATTTCCGCCCCGAGCGGATCGCCTTTGACCTCAACCTCCCCGACGCGCCGCAGTCGCCGTCCGAGCCCGTCGCGGCCGCCATCGACGCCCGCTGGCTGTTCGGCGCCCCCGCCGCCGGCCTGCCGGTCGAGGGCTCGCTGCGCCTGACCCCCAACCGCGCCCTGCCGGGGTGGGAGGGCTATGTCTTCGGCCGCGCCGACGCCGACAGCGCCCCCGATTACGTCGCCATGCCGGCGGGCACCACCGACGCCGAGGGCCGCTTTGCCGCCCGCGTGGACCTGCCCGCCTCGCTCGCCGCATCCGCCCGGCCCTACGAGGCCGCGCTGACCCTGACCCTGCGCGAGGGCGCCGGCCGCCCGGTCGAGCGCACCGACACGCGGCTGGTCCTCCCCGCCCGCCCGGCGCCCGGCATCCGCGCCGAGTTCCCGGACGGCACCGTGCCGCAGGGCGCCGAGGCGCAGTTCAGCCTCGTGGCGCTCGGTCCCGACCTGACGCCGACCGCGGGGCGGCTCGACTGGGTGCTGAACCGGGTGGATACCGACTACCAGTGGTTCGCGCTCGGCGGGGACTGGAGCTATCAGCCGATCACCCGCCGCGCGCGGGTCGCCAATGGCGTGGTCCAGCCCGAGGACGGGCCGGCGACGCTGACCGTGCCCGTGGACTGGGGCAGCTACGAGCTGGTCGTGACCGGCAGCGACGGGGCAGAAAGCTCGCTGCGCTTCGACGCCGGCTGGGGCGTCGCCGCGACCGGCACCGACACGCCCGACCGGCTGAGCGTGGCGCTGGACAAGCCCGCCTACCGGATCGGCGACACCGCGCGGGTGACGCTCGAGGCCGCGGCGGACGGGGTGGCAGTCGTCTCGGTCCTGTCGAACCGGGTGATCGACCTGAAGGCCGTGCCGGTCACGGCGGGGACCAACACCGTGGACCTGCCGGTGACCGAGGACTGGGGCGCCAACGCCTATGTGGCGGTCAGCGCCATCCGCCCGGTTGCCGCAGGCACGGGCGAGCTGTCGCGCCACACCCCCGTCCGCAGCCTCGGCATCGCCGCCGCCGCGGTCGAGCCGGGCGACCGGGCGCTGCAGGCGACGCTGACCGCGCCGGCCGAGGCCGACCCGCGCGGCACCGCGCAGGTGACGCTCGCCGTCGCGGGCGCGGCGCCGGGCAAGACCGTGCAGGCTACGATCTGGGCCGTCGATCAGGGCATCCTGAACCTGCCCAGCTACCAGCCCCCCTCGGCCAGCGCCCATTACCTCGGCCAGCGCCGGCTGGGGGTCGGGATGCGCGACCTCTACGGCCGGCTGATCCTGCCCGGCGGGGCCGCCGATGCGGCGATCCGCGCAGGCGGCGACGCTGCCTCGATGCAGACCCAGGCGCCGCCGCCCACCGAGAAGCTCATGGCGTGGTTCTCGGGGCCGCTGACGCTCGACGCCGAGGGCAAGGTCACGGTCGAGGTGCCGCTGCCCGACTTCAACGGCGAGGTGCGGGTGATGGCGCTGGTCTGGAACGCCGATGGCGTGGGCCAGACCGACACCACGATGCTGGTCCGCGACCCGGTGGTGATGACCGCCACCGTGCCCGCGTTCCTGTCGCCCGGCGACACGGCCGAGGCGAGCCTCGCGCTGACCCATGTCACCGGCCCCGCCGGGGCGGTGGCGCTGCGGGTCGAGAACCTCGCGGGGGTGCAGACCGCCGCGGGCGAGGCGCCGGTGGCCGAAGGCTCGGCCGAGCCGCCCGCTGCCGTGGCGCTGACCACCGACGGCCTGCCGGGCGAGGTCACGCTGGCCGACCGGCAGTCCGTCACCCTGCCCCTGACCCTCACCGCGCCCGAAGCCGAGGGCACCGCCGCGCTGCGCGTTTCGGCGACGCTGCCGGACGGGCGGACGGTGACCAAGGACCTGACCATCCCGGTCGCGCGCAGCGATGCGCCGGTCACGCGGCGGATCGAGCTGACGCTCGCCCCGGGCGCGGCGCAGACGGTGGATCTGGCTCCGCTGGGGGCCTTCCGTCCCGGCACCGGGCGGATGACGCTGACCTCGGGCGCCTATGCCCAGCTCGACGTGCCGGGCGCTGTGGCGCGGCTTGTCACCTATCCCTATGGCTGCACCGAGCAGATCGCCTCGGGCGCGCTGCCGCAGCTTTACGCCGCCGGGCTGATGCCTTAAGGCGTGCCACGCCCGCCGTCGGTCGAGCCGAAGGCGGTCGATGACGCCATCGCGCAGGTGCTGACCCGGCAGACGGCCGAGGGCGACTTCGGCCTCTGGCGCGCGGAAGGGGGCGACCGCTGGCTCACGGCCTATGTCACCGACTTCCTCGGCCGGGCGCGGGCGGCGGGCCACGCGGTGCCCGAGGCGTCGTTCAAGGCGGCGCTGCGGGCCTTGCAGAACGGCCTCAACGCCGCCGCCGACCCGCAGAACGCCGATCCCGACGAGAACGCGGCGACCGCCTATGCGGCCTATGTGCTGGCGCGCGAGGGGCAGGCGGTGGTCAGCGACCTGCGCTATTACGCCGACACCGGGGGCGAGGGCTTCGCCACGCCGCTGGCCGCGGCCCAGATGGGCGCGGCGCTGGCGGCGGTGGGCGACCAGCCGCGCGCCGACCGGATGTTCCGGCAGGCGCAGGCGCTGGCCGACGCCGGGCGCGAGCCCGAGGCGCTGTTCCGCGCCGACTACGGCACACTCCTGCGCGACCGCGCGGGCGTGCTGGCGCTCGCCGCCGAGGCAGGGTCGCAGGCGGTGGACCGCGCGGCGCTGTCGGCCGGGATCGCCGAGGGGGCCGACAAGGCCGCGCTCTCGACGCAAGAGGCGGGCTGGCTCGTCCTTGCCGCGCAGGCGCTGAGCGCGGGCGGGGACGCGGGCGGCGGGCTGACGCTCTCGGGGGCGGCGCTCTCGGCGCCGGTGGTCGATCTGGGCGACGCCGCCGCGCTGCCGCCGGTGGCGCTGGCGAACGGCGGCGCCGCGCCGGTCCGGGTGGTGATCGGCGCGACCGCCGTGCCGGTCGATCCGCCCAAGGCCGGCGGCACCGCCTTCAAGATCGCCCGGCACTACTTCACCGAGGCCGGCCTGCCCGTGGACCCGGCGCAGGTGGCGCTCGGGACGCGGCTCGTCGCGGTGCTCGAGGTGCTGCCGCTCGGCCCCGCCGACGGGCGGTTGCTGATCGCCGATCCGCTGCCGGCGGGGTTCGAGATCGACAACCCGAACCTGCTCACCAGCGGCGAGACCGGCGACCTCGCCTGGCTGGGCGAGACCGGCACGGCCGACATGACCGAGTTCCGGCAGGACCGCTTCGCCGCGGCCGTGAACGCGAGCGGGTCGGACCCGATCCGCCTCGCCTATCGGCTGCGGGCGGTGACGCCGGGCCGGTTCCATCACCCGGCGGCGAGCGTCGAGGACATGTACCGCGCCGAGCGGAGGGCCTGGACCGACAGTGGCACGACGACCATCACGCGCTGATCCGCGCCGGGCCGGCCGCCGCCTGATCGCGGCGGCGGTGGCGCTGGGGGTGATGGCCGGGGCCGCCGACCGGGGACGGGCGGCGTTCTCGGCCTGGATCGACGCCACCGTGCTGCCGCCGCTGGTGGTCGCCACCGGCACCGAGGTGGTGGCCCGCGACGGCAGCCTGCTGCGCGCGTTCCCGGTTGAGAGCGGCCTCTGGCGCCTCGCCCCGCCCGCCGAGGGGGTGGACCCCGGCTTCCTCAGGCTGCTGATCGCGTGGGAGGATCGGCGCTTTGCCGACCACGACGGGGTGGATGCGCGGGCGGTGGCGCGCGCCGGGTGGCAGGCGCTGACGCATGGGCGGATCGTTTCGGGCGCCTCGACGCTGTCGATGCAGACCGCGCGGCTGCTCGAACGCTCGCCCCCCGGCGACTGGCGCGCCAAGCTGCGGCAGGCGCGGGTGGCGCTGGCGCTGGAGCGGCGGCTGGGGAAGGCGCGCGTGCTCGACCTCTACCTGCGGCTTGCGCCCTATGGCGGCAACACCGAAGGGGTGCGGGCAGCGAGCCTGATGTGGTTCGGCAAGGAGCCGCGCCGCCTGACGCCCGCCGAATCGGCGCTGCTGGTGGCGCTGCCGCAGGCGCCCGAGGCGCGGCGCCCCGACCTGCCCGCGCGGCGCGAGGCCGCCCGCATCGCCCGCGACCGGGTGCTGGCGCGGGCCGAGGCGCTGGGGCTGCTGACGGCCGAGGCCGCCGCCACCGCCCGCGCCACGCCGCTGCCCGACCGCCGCCGCGCCTTTCCGGCGCTGGCGCCGCTGCTCGCCGACCGGCTGCGGCGCGCCAACCCCGGCGCGGTGCGGATCGAGACGACGCTGGACGCGGGCCTGCAACGGCAGGCCGAGCGGCTGGCCGCGCGGGCGGTCGCGGGTCAGCCCGCGCAGGTCTCGGCGGCGCTGATCCTCGCCGACCACGGGACGGGCGAGATCCTCGCCCATGTGGGCGCGGCGCAGTTCACCGACCCGCGGGCGGGCGGTTTCATCGACATGACGCAAGCGCTGCGCTCGCCCGGCTCGACGCTGAAGCCGCTGGTCTATGCGCTGGGTTTCGACGATGGGCTGATCCACCCCGAGACGCTGATCGAGGACCGCCCGGCGAGCTTCGGGCGCTGGCAGCCCGAGAACTTCGACCGCCGCTTCCGCGGCACGGTGACGATCCGGCAGGCGCTGGCCGAGTCGCTCAACATCCCCGTCGTGCGGGTGGCCGAGGCGCTGGGGCCGGCGCGCATCGCCGCGGCGCTGCGCCGGGCCGGCGCGCCGGTGACGACCCAAGGGGCGCCGGGGCTCGCCATCGTGCTGGGCGGCGGGGGCGTCTCGCTCGAGGGGCTGGTGCAGGCCTACGCGGGGCTGGCGCGCGGCGGGCGCGGGGTGGCGCTGCACGTCCGCCCCGAGGCGCCGCGGGTCATGGCCCCGGTGGTGGGGCCGGTCGCAGCCTGGCAGACGGGCGAGATCCTGGCCCGTCACAGCCCGCCGGGCGGGCGCGCCGCCGGCCGCGTGGCGTGGAAGACGGGGACCAGCTACGGCCACCGCGACGCGCTCGCGCTCGGCTGGGACGGGCGGTTCGTGGCCGGCGTCTGGATCGGCCGCCCGGACGGCACGCCCGTGCCCGGCGCCTTCGGCGGCGATGTGGCGGCGCCGTTGCTCTTCGAGATGTTCGACGCGCTGGCCGACCGTGCCGTGCCGCTGCCGCCGCCCCCGCCCGGCGCGCTGCCGGGGCCGAACGCCGCCCTGCCCCCGGCGCTGCGCCGGTTCCAGCCGCGCGGCACCCCGCGCCCGGCCGACCCGGTGGCGCCGGCGGCCGAGGCGCTGGCGATCCTGTTCCCGCCCGACGGTGCCGAGGTGGAACTTGCGGGCGGCCGCCTCGCGCTCAGGATCCGGGGCGGGACCGGGCCCTACAGCGTGCTGATGGACGGCCGCCCCCTCGCCGTGGGGCTGACCGCGCCCGAGGCTGTGCTGCCCGCGGCGCCCGGCTGGGGCACGCTGTCGGTGATCGACGCGGGCGGGCAGGCGGCGCGGGCCGCGCTGCATCTGGTCGCCCCCTCGGGCTGACGGCCCAACCGGTGCGCCCGGCTCTGCCGCGGGAGCCTCCGGCGGGGATATTTAGGTCCAGCCCGAGGCGGGTCTGGCGCGCCCCAAGGCTGCTTTCTGGCGCAAATACCCTGGGAGAGCGCGGCACGCGCGGGGGCGAAACCCCTCTTGCGGACAAGGCGTCGACAGTCCAGACCGAGCGTTGGTCCGAAAATCGGTTTTGTGAGGAGACGACGCGATGGCCCAGTTCACCCCCCACGGCAAGCACCTGATCGGCGGCGAATGGGTCGCGGGCGAGACGACGTTCGCCTCGTCCCCCGCGCACGGGCCGGCGCACGACTATGCCGTGGGCAGCCCTGAGCTGGTCGCCCGCGCCTGCGAGGCCGCCGCCGCCGCCTTCGACGCCTATGCCGCCACCTCGCGCGAGGCGCGCGCGGCCTTCCTCGAGGCGATCGCCGACGAGATCGAGGCCCGCGCCGACGCCGTCACCGAGATCGGCACCCAGGAATCCGGCCTGCCCGAGGCGCGCCTGAACGGCGAGCGCGGGCGGACCACCGGGCAGCTTCGGCTGTTCGCCGAGCATATCCGCAAGGGCGACTACCTCGACCGTCGCACCGACAAGGCGCTGCCTGACCGCCAGCCCGCCCCGCGCCCCGAGCTGCGGATGATGCAGATCCCCGTGGGCCCGGTCGCGGTGTTCGGCGCCTCGAACTTCCCGCTCGCCTTCTCGACCGCGGGCGGCGACACCGCGGCGGCCCTTGCCGCCGGTTGCCCGGTGGTGGTCAAGGGCCACTCGGCCCACCCCGGCACGGGTGAGATCATCGCCGAGGCGGTCAAGGCGGCCATCGAGTCGACCGGGATGCCCAAGGGCGTCTTTGCCCTGATCCAGGGCGGCGACCGCAAGGTGGGCGAGGCGCTGGTGACCGATCCGCGGATCAAGGCGGTGGGCTTCACCGGCAGTCTCGCCGGCGGCCGGGCGCTCTTCGACCTCTGCGCCGCGCGGCCCGAGCCGATCCCGTTCTTCGGCGAGCTGGGGTCGGTGAACCCGATGTTCGTCCTGCCCGCCGCCGCTGCCGCCCGCGCGGACGAGATCGGCACCGGCTGGGCCGGGTCGCTGACGATGGGCGCAGGCCAGTTCTGCACCAACCCCGGCATCGCCGTGGTGACCGACGGCCCCGATGCCGACCGGCTGGTTGCCGCGGCCAAGGCGGCGCTCGAGAAGGTCGGCCCGCAGACCATGCTGACCGACGGCATCGCCACCGCCTACCGCGAGGGCGCCGACCGGATGAACCGCTCGAACGCCGTGCAGCCGGTGCTGACCACCGAGAGCGCGGCGCGCAACGCCTCGCCCAACCTCTACGAGACCACGACCGACGCCTTCCTGTCCGAGCACCAGCTTGGGGAAGAGGTGTTCGGGCCGCTCGGCCTCGTGATCCGGGTCAAGTCCGCCGACGAGATGGAGCGGCTGGCGCGCGGCTTCGAGGGCCAGCTCACCGCGACGCTGCACACCGACGCGGGCGACGCCGAGCTTGCCCGCCGGCTGCTGCCGATCCTCGCGCAAAAGGCCGGGCGGGTGCTCGCCAACGGCTTCCCCACCGGGGTCGAGGTCGCCGATGCGATGGTCCACGGCGGGCCCTACCCGGCCTCGACCAACTTCGGCGCGACCTCGGTCGGCACGCTGTCGATCCGCCGCTTCCTGCGGCCGGTCAGCTTCCAGAACCTGCCCGACTATCTGATCGAGGGCGATCTGGCCTGATCCCTGGCGTGGCGCGGGGCCGGTCCCCGCGCCCGCTGCTCAATAGGCCTTGAAGGTCATCGTCGTGAGGGTGCGGTTGATCCCCTCGATGTCGAAGAGCCGCTCGGCGAGGAAGCGGCCCACGTCCTCCTCTTCGGGGATGTAGATCTTGGCGATCAGGTCGTAGTCGCCCGAGGTCGAGTAAAGCTCGCTCACCACCTCGCGGTCGTAGATGGCGTCGGCGACCTCGTAGGTCTTGCCGGGGGCGCAGCGGAACTGGACGAAGACGGGGCGCATGGGGACCTCGGGGTGTGGCGGATGGCGCCAGCCTAGCGCCCGGGCGCGCGCGCGGCCAGACCCGAGGCGCCGGTCAGGCGGGCAGCGCCGCCCACGAGCGGCGCCAGAACCGCGCCATCAGCAGCCCGGCGGCGCAGGTCAGGCCGATCAGCAGCCCCATCCACAGCCCCGCCGGGCCGAAGCCCAGCGGGAACGCCAGCGCCCAGCCGGACGGCAGGCCGATCAGCCAGTAGCTGACCACGGCCAGCCACATCGGCACGCGCGTATCGTGCACCCCGCGCAGCAGGCCCAGCGCGATGGCCTGCATCGCGTCGACGAGCTGGAAGAGCCCAGCATAGACCATCAGCCCCGCCGCCAGCGCCACGATGGCCGGGGCCTGCGGGTCGGCGGGGTTGAGGTAGAACTCGGTCAGCGTCCGCGGGATGGTGAGGAACGCCAGCATCGGGATCAGCGCGAACCCCGCCGACATGGCGATGGCGGCGAGCGCGGCGAGCCGCAGCCCGGCGGGGTCGGCCGCGCCATGCGCCGTCCCGACCCGGATCGTGGCCGCGTTCGAGATGCCGAGATGGACCATGAAGGTCAGCGAGGCGATCTGCAGCGCGATCCCGTGCGCGGCCAGCGGCGCGGCCCCGAACCAGCCCATCATGACGTTGGTGCCGGTGAACATCCCGGTCTCCGCCACCAGCGTCAGCCCGATCGGCAGGCCGAGCCCGAACAGCGCCCGCGCCGCCGCCGGGTCGGGCCGCCAGAACCGCTGGAACAGGTGGAACAGCCGCGCCTCGGGCAGCCGCGCCGACAGCCACGCCAGCGCGGCGAGTTGCAGCCAGGTGACGGCGAGGCTTGCCAGCGCGGCGCCGGTGACGCCGAGTTCGGGCGCGCCGAGGTGGCCGAAGATCAGCACCCAGTTCAACCCGGCGTTGACCGGCAGCCCGGCCAGCGTGACCCACAGCACCATGTTGGCCCGCCCCAGCGCGGCAAGGAAGCTGTTGAGCGCCATGCCCCCCAGCGTGGCCGGCATCGCCCAGGCCATGACCCGGGTCCAGTCCTGCGCCAGCGCGGCGATCTGCGGCTCTTGCCCGAGCGCCACGAGGATCGGCCCCGACCAGATCAGCAGAGGAGCGACGAGGGCGGCGTGGGCGGCCGAGAGCCAGAGCGCCATGCGAGTGGCGCGGCGCACCTGCACCTCGTCGCCCTGCGCCCGCGCGGTGGCGATGACGCCCAAAACGCCGATGGCGTAGCCCGAGCCCAGCATCAGCAGGATGAAGAACCCCGAGGTGGCCAGCACCAGCGCCGCCAGCGGCTCGACCCCGTAGCGGCCGACCATCACGGTGTCGATCACGCCCAGGAGGTTGCGCGCGACGTGCGCGCCGACCAGGGGCAGGCCCAGCCAGAAGGTCGCGGCGAGATGGGGGCGCAGGCTCATGCCTGCGGGCGTAGCGGGATTCCGCCGCGGCGGGAAGCGGCCGGCGCAGGGGCCTGCACCGTTCGTGTGATGTTCATGCAGCGTTCATGCACGGTTCATGCGAACGGCGTGCTGACGCCGGGGGGGCCACAGGCGAGGTGCGGGTCGGGGCCGCCGGCGGCTCGATCCCGCAGCAGGGGTGACGTCCGGGCCCGATCCGGGGGCGCCCCTACCGGGTGGCGTCGCCCTTGCATCTCGACTACATCCTGCGTCGGAAAAGACCATGGTTTCAGGTTCAATGTCGAAAGCGTCCGTCACGACCAGTTCGCCGAACCCCGCGGATCGTCGCATTGCACTCTGCCTCGGCCCGCACCGGTCGGGAACCTCGCTGATCGCGGCGGCCCTCCGGGCGGTGGGCGCCGACCTGGCGCTCTCGACGCACGAGGCGAGCGAGGAGAACGCCCGGGGCTTCTTCGAGCACCCCGAGGTGGTCGCGCTGGACGACGATCTGCTGCGCGCGGCGGGCAGCGCCTGGGACGACGTCACCTTCGACAGCGGCGACCTGATCCGCATCCCGGCCGACACCGAAGCGCAGCTCTCCGACGCGGCGGCGCGGATCGTGACGGGACAGTTCCGGCCCGCGCCGCTCGCGGCGGTCAAGGACCCGCGGATGTGCCGCCTGCTGCCGTTCTGGTTTCCGGTGCTGGCCGCGGCGGGCTATGAGGACGCCGCGGTCCGCTGCATCATCGTGACCCGCGATCCGGTCGAGGCCGCGATCTCGCAGCGCACGCGCGCTGCCCGGAACGGCGACTTCTACGACTTCGGCCGTGACCTCATCGAGGGTGCGCTGCTGTGGTCCAGCCATATGCGGCAGGCGCTCCGCGACTGCGGGCCGCGCGACGTGCTGGTGGTCGCCTACCGCGATTTCCTCGACCGGCCGGCCGAGCTGATGGGCCGGATCGCCGCGTTTCTCGGCGTGGTGCCGGACGACGCCGCCATCGAAGACTTCGTGGCCGGGTTCGTCAGCAAGGCGCTGTGGCGCAGTCACCCGGACGCGCGCGAGGTGGCCGACATCGACGAGCTCCTGCCCGGGCTGATCGCGGCCGAGGCCAGGCTCGCCGCGCTCTCGGGGCAGGTCGTCCCGGCCGCGACGCTGGCGCCCATCCGTGCGGCACTGGACGACATCGCGGACGACGACCAGACGCGCGGCGTCGTCAGCCGCGCCTATGGCCGCCTCTCGGACCGCCGCCGGACCGAGCGGGCGGCGGCGCTGCGGGACCGGCACGCGCTGGACGTTGCCATCGCCGCGCGGGACGCCTTTGCCCGAGAGCGCGACGAGCTGGCGAAGGTGTCTGGCCAGCAGGTCGAGGCGCTGCGGGACCGGGTGACCGCACTCGACGCCGCCGTCGCCGACCGCGAGCGCGAGATCGCGCGGCTGCGCGACGAACAGGCGACCGCAATTCGCCAGATCGGCGAGGGGATCCGGTCCCTCGACCATCAGCTCGCCGAACTGCGCGACGAGCGGAAGGCGCTGGGTCAGGAGCTGCGCAGCGCGCAGGATGAGCGCGATGCCCTCGGTCGCCAGATCGACGATCTGTCCGCCGAGCTGGCCGACAGCCGCGCCGAACTGGCCCGGCAGGACGACGCGCGCGCGGCGCTTCTGCAGGACCTGCGCGGCGCGCGGGATGAGCGCGATGCCCTGGGGCGGCAGCTGGCCGAGGCGAACGAGATCGCGTCCTATCTCGGCACGCTCAGCAACGCGATGCAGGCGTCGCATACCTGGCGGATCACTGCGCCGCTGCGGGCCGCCGGCACGATGCTGCGCTCGACCACCCAACTGCCGAGGACCGGGTTGCGCGGGCTGAACCGGACCAGCCAGGTCGTCCATCAGCGGCTCAAGCGGTCCCACCCCAAAACGGCCGAGCTGCTGCGCCGCGGTCTTCAGCCGTTGATGACCCGTGCCAACATGCGGGTGCTGGGTCAGGCGACGGTCCCGGCCCCGCCTGCCCCGTCGACGGGCGACCCGGCCTCGGTCTATCAGCGGCCGGCGGATCAGGCCCCCTATCGGCCGCTCGTCACGGTCATCGTGCCGAACTACAACCACGCGCCCTATCTCGCCCAGCGGCTCGAGAGCATCTTCGCCCAGACCTATGACACTTCGAGGTGCTGCTGCTCGACGACTGCTCGACCGACGAGAGCCGCGCGATCCTGACCGACTTCGCCGCCCGCCACCCCGACAAGGCGCGCACCGTCTTCAACGAGACGAACTCGGGCGGGGTGTTCCGCCAGTGGGAGCGCGGTCTGGCCGAGGCGCGGGGCGATCTCGTCTGGATCGCCGAAAGCGACGACTGGGCCAGCCCGAATTTCCTCGAGACCTTGGTGCCGTTCTTCCGGAACGAGGCGATCCAGCTCGCCTATGCCCGCACGATCTTCATGGACGCCGCGGGCGAGAAACAGATCTGGTCGATGGAGGAATACCTCAACGATCACGGCCCCGAACGCTGGGGCCGGCCGTGGGTCGAGACGGCCCCGAACATCGTCCGGGACGTGTTCTCGATGGTCAACATCGTGCCGAACGTCAGCTCGGCGATGTTCCGCCGGTTCGACCGGATGGACGTGCTCGAGATCGACGCGTGGCGCACCATGCGCACCTGCGGCGACTGGATGTTCTACCTCAACGCCATCCGCGGCGGGCTGATGGCCTATTCGCCGGACGCGCAGAACTATTACCGCATCCACGACAAGAACACCTCGGTCACCTCGCACAAGGCCGACCAGTTCTACCGCGAGCACGAAGAGGTCGCGAAATGCGCCCGGCGGCACTACAGCGTGCCGGCCGACAACCTGCTTCGGATGGACGCCAACCTGCGCCATCACTGGAAGCTGACGCGCGGCGACTATAGCGACGCGGCGTTCGCGGCCTGCTTCGACCTCGGGCGGATCAATGCGGCGCCGGTGCGGGCGCCCAACCTGCTCATGGTCAGCTACGCGTTCTGCTCGGGCGGGGGCGAGGCGTTCCCGATCCAGCTGGCCAACGAGATGAAATCCGTGGGCTATCAGGTGACGTTCCTCGACTGCGCGCAGGAAGAGCGGGTCGAGGGGGTCAGGGCGCGTCTGGCGAACGACATCCCCGTGGTCAGCAACCTGCCGGACCTGCGCCGGATCGCCGCGGATTTCGACATCGACGTGATCCACACCCACCACGGCTGGGCCGACAACACGGTGCTGGACCTGATGCCCGAGGGCGAGGGGGCGAGCACGGTCATCACGCTGCACGGCTTCTACGAGACGATGCCGGACGACCAGCTCGGCGTCCTGCTGCCGCGGCTGATGCGGCGGACCGCGGCGATGGTCTATATCGCCGACAAGAACCTTGTCCCGATGCAGCGCGACGGCGCGCTGCCCGAGGGGATGTTCCACCGCATCGACAATGCCGTGAGCCCGAACCTGTCCGCCCCGGTCGATCGCGCCGCGCTGGGGATCGCCGCGGATGCGTTCGTGATGGTCGTCGTGTCCCGCGCGCTGCCCGAGAAGGGATGGGCCGAGGCCATCGAGAGCACCATCCGGGCGCGCGAGATCTCGGGCCGTGACATCCACCTGATCCTCGTCGGCGCCGGCGAGGGCAAGGCGGCGGCCGAGGCCGCGGGCGTGCCCGGGTTCATCCACCTCGAGGGGTTCCGGCCCAACACCCAGGACTATTTCGCCGCCGCCGACCTCGGCGTGCTGCCGTCGCGCTTCAAGGGCGAAAGCTTCCCGCTGGTCGTCATCGAAAGCCTGATCGCCGGCACGCCCGTCCTGGCCAGCAACGTGGGCGAGATCGCCTCGATGCTGGCGACCGAGGAGGGGCCGGCGGGCGTCCTCTTCGACCTGAACGAGGACTGGAGCATCGACACCGAGGCGCTGGCGCGCATCATCGCCCGGCTTGCGACCGACCCGGCCGAGGTGTCGGCGCTGCGCGACCGGGTGCCGCTGGCCGCCCGGCGCTTCGATCCCCGGCTGATGGCCGGGAAATACGATGCGGTCTATCGCCAGGCCGCGGGCCTGCCGGCCCCGCTGGCCCCGCCGGCCCAGGATCACCGGCCCCCGTCGGCCCGGCCCCCCGGGGCCGACCATTGAACACGCGCGACGCAGCACAGCCCCGCGGGGCCGCGCTGCGTCATCGAAAGGGAATGACTTGAACACATACGAAAAGCCGCTGGTTCTGGGGATCAATCAGGACGCGCCGCGCGACGGGATGCCGCTCGACACCCGCCTTGACCGGTTCGGGCAGAACACCGGCAACCTGCTCTTCGGCGAGGCGCTGTTCCAGGTCGTGGGCAACAGCCAGCGTGCCTCCTATCACTACGGCGTGCGCGAGATCGAGGCGGCCGACGTCGTGGTCGTTGCCGCCGCGAACTGGATCAACCCGCACAGCGATTTCGGCGGCATCGCCCAGCGGCTGAGGTCGCACGGCAAACCGGTCGTGCTGGTCGGCATCGGGCTGCAGCAGCCGAGCCTCGAGCTGTCCGACCTGAAGGACGGGACGCGCGCGCTGCTGGACCTCGCGGCCGAGACCTCGGGGGCGATCTCGACGCGCGGCCACCGCACCGCCGAGCTTCTGCGGGGCTGGGGTTACGCGAACGTCATGGCCACGGGCTGTCCGTCGCTGCTGTTGTCGGACGGCAAGTTCACCTCGCACGTGTTCACGCCCGAGCCGACGCCGGAGAACACCGTGCTGATGGGAACCCGGCACCTGCTGCATCGGACCTCGCCCGTGCAGGACGAGATCTACCGCACGGCCTATCAGTCGGGCAGCGATATCGTCATGCAGTCCGAGCTGGCGGACATGTATTTCATCCTCGGCGAGCCGCGCGACGACGATCTGGGCGCCAAGGCCAACGCCACGCTGTCGGCCAGCTACGGCGAGCCCGACATCGCG
Organism: Paracoccus sanguinis; assembly: GCF_012689545.1. Taxonomy (NCBI): domain Bacteria; kingdom Pseudomonadati; phylum Pseudomonadota; class Alphaproteobacteria; order Rhodobacterales; family Paracoccaceae; genus Paracoccus; species Paracoccus sanguinis. Next base: position 1,749,761 of record NZ_CP051542.1, on the reverse strand, counting down.
GCGATCCGCAAATACCTGGTCGAGCATGGCCATGTGTTCTTCCACACCAGGGACTGGCGCAGCTATCTGCAGCGCAAGGAATACGTGGTCGGGACGCGCGTCCACGGCATCATCGCCACGATCCTGTCGGGGCGGCGCGGGATCCTGTTGAACCACGACCCGCGCACCGCCGAACTGGCCGAGATCATGGGCATCCCGAGCGTGAGCCTTGAGGACGTCGGGCCGATCAGCTTCGAGCGGATCGCCGAGCTGATCAAGGACGCGGACTTCGACCAGACCCGCCGCCGCTTCGCCGAGTATCACGCCAATTTTGCCCGGTTCTTCGCCGCCAACGGCCTGCCGATGCGCGCGCCGAACCGGCTGTTCGGAGAGTAGGCGCCGCCACGACCGGCAGAGCGGGCGGCAGGTCGCGGCCAGCGCCCGGCGCGTCCCCTCACCCCAGCCGGTCGGGCAGCGGCATCCCGCGCAGCGCCTCGGCGGTGGGCAGGGGGCGCTTGCCCTGACGTTGCAGCTCGAGCACCTCGACCGCGCCCGCACCGCAGGCGACCACGAGGGGGCCGAGCACCGCGCCCGGCGCCCCTTCCCCCGCCACCACGCGGGCGCGGAGCAGCTTCACCCGCTCGCCCGCCACCTCGCACCAGGCGCCGGGGAAGGGCGAGAGGCCGCGGATCAGCTGGTCCACCTCGGCCGCCGGGCGGGTCCAGTCGATCCGCGCCTCGGCCTTGTCGATCTTGGCGGCGTAGGTCACGCCCTCATCGGGCTGCGGCACGGCGTCGAGCGGCAGGCGGTCCAGCACCTCGGCGATCAGCGCCGCGCCCATCCCGGCCAGCCGGTCGTGCAGGTCGCCGGTGGTATCCTCGGGGGCGATAGGCGTGCGCGCCTCGGCCAGCACCGGGCCGGTGTCGAGCCCGGCCTCCATCTGCATGATCGCGACGCCCGTCTCGGCGTCCCCGGCCATCACCGCCCGGTGGATCGGGGCCGCGCCGCGCCAGCGCGGCAGGATCGAGGCGTGGATGTTGAGGCACCCGAGCCGCGGCGCGTCCAGCACCGGCTGCGGCAGGATCAGCCCGTAGGCCACCACCACCGCCACGTCGGCCCCGAGCGCGGCGAAATCCGCCTGATCCTCGGGCGCCTTGAGCCGCGCCGGCGTGCGGACCGGCAGGCCCAGCGCCTCGGCCGCCGCCTGCACGGGCGAGGGGCGCGGCTTCTGCCCGCGCCCGGCGGCGCGCGGCGGCTGGGTATAGACGCACACGACCTCGTGCCGCGCCGCCACCGCCGCAAGCGCCGGGACCGAGAAGCCCGGCGTGCCCATGAAGATCACCCGCATCGCAGCCCCTCTTTCTGGCCCAAATCCCCAAATCCGGCGCATCCGCCCGCACGGCGCCCGCTGCAGGCGCCGGCGCGGGACGCGCTCAGCACATCCCCTCGGGCAGGCGGTCGGCCAGATAGGCCGCCGCCCCCCGCCCACTCGCTTCGCCGCCGCCCGCCTCGTCGTCCATCATCGCCGCGATCCACGCCGCGCGCTCATGCGCGATCACCGCCAGCTCCCACACGCAGGCGACCAGCGGCCGCGGAGCGACCGGCAGGAACGGGCCGCCCGCCACGGGGCCGGCAAAGAGCCGCTGCGCCAGCGCGTCGCCGTTCACCCACCAGTCGACCAGCAGCCAGTCGGCATCCGCCCCGAGATGCAGGATCGCAAACCCGAGGCTGCCGGCCGCCACCCCCTCGTCGGCCAGCGCCCGCGCCGCGGTGGCCTGCGCCTGCCCGACCCGGGTCGGGGTCGGCATCCCCCGCCCCGCGGCGCGCAGCAGCGTGGGCTTGAGGTGGACGCCGCCGCTCTCCCACAGCGGCAGGGGGGATGCGGCGCGCGGGACATAGGCCATCAGCCGCGCCGCAACTTGGCCGAGCGCGCCACCAGCATCTTGCGGCGCAGCGGCGACAGGTGATCGACGTAGAGCCTGCCGTTCAGGTGGTCGATCTGGTGCTGCACGCTGGTGGCCCACAGGCCGACGAAATCGCGGTCCTCGACCTCGCCCTGATCGTTGAGGAACCGCACCGTCACCGCCCGCGGCCGCTCGATCCGCGCCGAGACGCCGGGCAGGTTGGGCGAGGCTTCCTCGTGCGCCCGCAGCTGCACGGATTCGTGCAGCACCTCGGGGTTGGCCATCCGCACCGCCTCGCCCCGCCGGGACGAGGCGTCCACCACCGCGAGGCGCAGCATGATCCCGATCTGCGGCGCGGCGAGGCCGACGCCCGGCATCGCCTCCATCGTGTCGATCATGTCGTCCCAGATCATCCGCACCGACTCGGTCACCGCCTCGACCGGCGCGGCCGGGCGGTGCAGGCGCGGGTCGGTGTAAGGCAGGAACGGGCGCGCCGGCACCTCAGGCGCCCGTCGATGCGCCGGCAGGCGCGCGGCGGCGGCGGGCCGGGGCGGCGGTTGGCGCGGCAGGCGCCGCGTCCGGGTGGGGGTCGAGGATCAGCACGCCGTCCAGATGGTCGGCCTCGTGCTGGGCGATCCGCGCCGCCATCCCGTCGAGCGGCAGCGACTGCGCCACGCCCGCGAGGTCGAAGAAATCGAGCTGCACCCGCGCCGGCCGGCGCACCCGCACCGGGCGGCCGGGGATCGACAGGCACAGCTCCTCGGCCTCGGCGGTGCGGCGGCCCGCGGGGGTCAGCGCCGGTTCGATCACCGCGAGCGGCGCGGGCGTGCCGTCCTTCCAGCCGGGGTCCATGACGAACACCCGCCGGGCGACGCCGATCTGCGGCGCGGCGAGGCCGCGGCCGCCGGCGGCGTAGAGCGTGGCGAAGAGGTCGGCGACCAGCGCCTCGAGCTCGGGGAACTTCAGCTCGCCCGCCGGGCGGCAGCGGGTCCGCAGCACCGGGTCGGGGTAGAGCACCACGGGCCGCACCCGCCCCGGGGGGCAGGGCAACGCCGCGGGGCCCGGGATGACCGGGCGGACCGGGGCGCCCGCGCTGGCCTTGGCGAGGGCCGCGGGGTCGGGCAGGGCCGCCGCGCTAGGCACGCGCCAACTCGCGCTTCATCTTGGCCATGCGGCGGGTGATGAGCTGGCGCTTCATCGGGCCGATGTGGTCGATGAACAGCCGGCCGTCGAGGTGGTCCAGCTCGTGCTGCGCGCAGGTCGCCCACAGCCCGTCGAAGTCACGTTCGACCCGCTTGCCGTCGAGCCCGGTCCAGCGCATCCGCACCTCGGCCGGGCGGGTGACCTCGGCATACTGGTCGGGGAAGGAGAGGCAGCCTTCCTCGTAGACGTTGAGCGCCTCGGAGGTCGAGACGATCTCGGGGTCCACCATCACCACCGGCGCGCGGGGCGCGTCGGGGTCCTTGGTGCAGTCCATGACGAACAGCCGGCTCAGCACGCCGACCTGCGGGGCGGCAAGACCGACGCCGGGGGCGCCGTACATGGTCGCCAGCATCTCGTCCGCCAGCGCCTCGATCTCGGGCGTGATGCGGCCGATGGGGGCGCAGGGCTTCTTGAGCCGGGAGTCCGGGAACAGCAGGATCGGGCGGGTCATGCCCGCGCATTACAAGGGTTTTCGCCGCGCAACAACTCGCTATTGTCGGCCCGGCGCCACGCCAGCCCGCGCGCAGGACCGATAAGGAGCCGCCATGTCCCCCGCCCCCACCCAACCGGATTTCGACGAGCTGATCGAGCGGCGCGGCACGGTCTGCAACAAGTGGGACGACATGGGCAAGGTGTTCGGGCTGACCGCGCCCGACGCGCTGGCGATGTGGGTGGCGGACATGGATTTCCGCGCCCCCGCCCCGGTGCGCGCCGCGCTCGAGCAGATCGTGGCGTCGGGCGTCTATGGCTACCCGGGCGAGAACCGCGCCTATCTCGACGCGATCCGCTGGTGGATGGAGACGCGGCACGGCTGGGCGGTCGCGCCCGAGGCGATCCTGTCGGTGCACGGGCTGGTCAACGGCACGGCGCTCGCGGTCGATGCTTATACCGCGCCGGGGGATGCGGTGGTGCTGATGACGCCGGTCTATCACGCCTTCGCGCGGGTGGTGAAAGCCGCCGGGCGCCGCGTGACCGAGCTGCCGCTGGCGCAGGTGGACGGGCAGTACGCGCTCGACTGGGCCGGGTGGGAGGGGCGGCTCACCGGGGCCGAGCGGATGCTGATCCTGTGCTCGCCGCACAACCCCGGCGGGCGGGTCTGGTCGGCGGACGAGCTGCGCGAGATCGCCGCCTTCTGCCGCGCGCGTGACCTGATCCTCGTCTCGGACGAGATCCACCATGACCTCGTGCTGCCGGGCAGCCCGCGCCACACGGTGACGGCGCTGGCCGCGCCCGAGATCGCCGACCGGCTGGTGACGCTGACCGCCGCGACCAAGGGCTTCAACCTCGCCGGCGCGCATCTGGGCAATGCGATCATCCCCGATGCGGGGCTCAGGGCGCGCTATGCGGCGCGGATGGGGGCGCTGGGGATCTCGCCGGGGCTGTTCGGGCCGCCGATGGTGGCGGCGGCCTATTCGCCCGAGGGGGCGGCGTGGATCGACGCGCTGGTGGCCTATCTGGCCGAGAACGCGCGGGTGTTCGACGCGGGCATCGCCGCGATTCCCGGCGCGCGGTCGATGAAGCTGCAGGCGACGTATCTGTCGTGGGTGGATTTCTCGGGCACCGGGATCGACGCCGAGGGGCTGCGCGCCCGGGTCGAGGGCGGGGCGCGGATCGCCGCCAACCACGGCGAGAGCTTCGGGACCGGGGGCGCGCAGCACCTGCGGTTCAACATCGCCACGCCCCGGGCGCGGGTGGCCGAGGCGGTGGCGCGGCTGCAGCAGGCCTTCGCCGACCTGCAATGAGGCTGCTCGCGCTGCTGCTGTTCCTCGCCGCCGGGTTGGTGGCCTGGGGCGCGTGGGGTCCGGGGTGGCGCCTGCCGCTGCCGCTGCCCCCGACGCTGCCGGTGCCGGTGCCGCCGCCCACGGTCCCGGTGCCGCCGCTGCCGAAGCCGCCGCGGATCGAATTGCCCCAACCCGCGCCGCACATCACCAGCCCCGTCGAGCGCATCCTGATCGAGAAATCCGCCCGCCGGATGACGATCTTCCAGGCGGACGGCAACCCGCGGGTGATGCGCATCGCGCTGGGCTTCGCGCCCGAGGGCGACAAGGCCCGGCAGGGCGACGGCAAGACCCCCGAGGGGGTGTTCCGCATCGACCGGCTGAACCCCAAGAGCCAGTTCCACCTGTCGCTCGGCCTCGACTATCCCCGCCCCGCCGACCGGGCGCGGGCGCGGGCGGCGGGCGTGAACCCCGGCGGCGACATCATGATCCACGGTCAGCCGAACCAGGTCCCCGAGGGCTATCGCGTCAAGGGCGACTGGACGGCGGGTTGCATCGCCGTGACCAACCCCGAGGTCGCCGAGATCTTCGCCCACACGAAGATCGGCACCGAGGTCGAGATCCGCCCCTGAGCGGGCGCCGGGCGGCACGGCCTATGGGTATTTCGGCCAGAAAGAAGCCGGTCGCGCGCTGAAGCCTCAAGCGGCTTCTTTCTGGTGAAAATACCCGCCCGGCTGCCTCCCCTCACGTCCCGCGGGGCTTGGCGCGCAGGGTGGGATAGGCGGCGGTGGGGTCTTCGGGCCAGGGGTGGCGGGGGTAGCGGCCGCGCATCTCCTTCCTGACCTCGGCGTATCCGCCGGCCCAGAAGCCGGGCAGGTCGGTCGTCACCGCGATGGGCTTGGCGCCCGGCGACATGAGCTCGATCCTGAGCGGGCGGCGGCCGGCGGTGGGGTGGCGGGTGACCCCGAACAGCTCTTGCAGGCGGGCCGAGATGGTCGGCGTCTCGGCGTCGTAGTCGATGGGGATGCGGCGCCCGAGCGGGGTGGTGAAGGCGGCAGGCGCCGCCTCGTCCAGCCGGCGCTGGCCGTCCCAGCCGATCCGCGCCTTGAGCGGCTCGGTCAGGTCGAGCGCGCGCAGCGCCGCCGCCGTCCTCGCCCCGCCGAGATGGGGAAGAAGCCAGTCGGGGTCGGCGAGCAGGGCGGAGTCGCTGACGTCAGGCATCCCCTCGACCAGCGCGATCCGCGCCCGCAGCCGCGCCGCCGCCGGGGTCCACGGCAGGCCGAGGTCGCGCAGCCCGTCCAGCGCCGCCCGCGCCACCGCGCGCGGGTCGGGGTCGTCGAGCGGCGCGTCCGACAGCACCAGCGCCCCCAGCCGATCCTGCCGCCGGGCGAGCACCCGACCCTCGCGCCGCGACCAGGCGACGTGCGCGACCGTCTCGATCCGGTCGCCCATGAGCGCGCGCAGCCCGTCCTCGTCGAAGGCCGCGCCGACCCGCACCCGCGCCTCGCGCGCGTCACCGTCGAGGTCGGTCGCCACGATCAGCCGCTCGGCGCCCAGCGGGTCGCCCTCGGCCAGCACCGCGCCCTTGCCACCCGACAGGACGAAGCGCGGCGCCTCGCCCTTGCGGCGCAGGCCGATGCGGTCGGGATAGGCGAGCGCGGCCATCGCGCCTGGCGACATCGGCGGACCGTCCGGGACCATCCGGCGGAGGCGCCGGCCCTCAAGGCGGATGCGCTCGACCGTGGCGCGGTCGGCGGGCCACGGGTGGCGGTCGGCGTAGCCGCGCGGGTCGGCCAGCGCCGCCAGCCGCAGCCCCAGGTCGGCGGGCGCGCCGCGCAGCGGGTCGCGCTCGGCCAGCAGCGCCGCGAGGGGCGCCGCCCCCCGCCCCGCGGTCAGCAGCATATGCGCCAGCCGCGGGTGCAGCGGCAGCGCCGCCATCGCCCGCCCGTGCGCGGTGATCCGACCGGCGGCGTCGAGCGCGCCGAGGCCTGCGAGCAGCGCCCGCGCCTCGGCCAGCCCGGCCTCGGGCGGAGGGGTCAGGAAGGCAAGGCCCTCGCCCCCACCCCAGACGGCGAGTTCCAGCGCCAGCCCGGCGAGGTCGGCGGTCAGCATCTCGGGCGGGGCGAAGCCGGGCAGCGCGCCCTCTTCCGCCCGCGCCCACATCCGGTAGCAGACGCCCGGCGCCACACGGCCCGCCCGGCCGCGGCGCTGGTCGGCCTCGGCGCGGCTGACGCGCTCGGTCACGAGGCGAGACATCCCCGAGCCGGGATCGAAGCGCGCCCGCCGCGCCCGACCGGCGTCCACCACCACGGTCACGCCGGGGATGGTCAGCGAGGTCTCGGCGATCGCCGTCGCCAGCACGATCCGCCGCCGCGCGCCCGGCGCGGCCAGCGCCGCCCGCTGCGCCTCGGCCGGCAGCGCGCCGTAGAGCGGCAGCACCTCGGCACTCGTGTCGAGCAGGGCGGTCACGCGCCGGATCTCGCCCTCGCCGGGCAGGAAGGCGAGGATGGTGCCGCTGTCGGTCTCGGCTTCGGCCTGGGCGATGAGCCGCGCGGCCTCGGGGACCAGCCGGGCGCCCGCGGGCAGGGGGCGGGGCAGCCAGCGCGTCTCGACCGGGAAGGCCTGCCCGTCCGAGCGCACCACCGGCGCGTCGTCCAGCAGCGCCGCCACCGGCTCGGCCGCCAGCGTCGCCGACATGACCAGCAGCGCGAGGTTGGGGCGCAGCGCGCCCCGCGCCTCCCACACGAGGGCGAGGCCGAGGTCGGCGTTGAGGCTGCGCTCGTGGAACTCGTCAAAGATCACCGCGCCGATGCCGTCGAGCGACGGGTCGGACTGGATCATGCGGGTGAGGATGCCCTCGGTCACGACCTCGATGCGGGCGCCCGGCACCGCCTCGCCGCGGATGCGGTAGCCGACGCGGGCGCCCACCGCCTCGCCCAGCGTGGTGGCCATGCGCTCGGCGCTCGCGCGGGCGGCAAGGCGGCGGGGTTCGAGCATGACGATCCGGCCGGGGATCAGGTCCATGAGCGCGAGCGGCACGCGGGTCGTCTTGCCCGCGCCCGGCGGGGCGACGAGGACCGCGCGGCCGTGGTCCGCCAGCGCGGCGCGCAAGGCCGGCAGGGCGTCGTCGATGGGCAGGGGTTCGGGCATCGCACCAGCGCGTCGGGGACAGGGGACCGGCGCCGGTGATGGCGCGAAAATGTGGCAATGTCACCCGCCCGGCGGCCGTCGTGTCGCATATGTCGAATATGTCTTGACGGTGCGGCCCCCGCCCCGCCAGAACCCTGCAAAACGAGGCGGTTGCAGGCGCGACGGGGGGCAGGAATGGTGTTTCGGGTGATCTCGCTGACGGGCGGCAACGACACGCTGGCGGTGGGACCGGCCACCTCGGGGGTGATCCATGCGCTCGGCGGCGACGACCGCCTGACGCTGCACGGCCGCAGCGCGGCCACGCTGCAGCTGGTGATGGACCAGCCCGGCGGGATGCCCACGCTGCCCCGGTGGGAGCCGCTGCCCGGCCACACCCTGTCCGCCGGGCTGACCCAGGTCTGGGGCGGGGCCGGGGCGGACGTCCTGACCCTCACCGGGCGCGGGATCGAGGCGACGGTCGCCGACGACGCCACGGGCGACCGGATCAACGCGCGCTGGCTGACGCAGGGGGTGCTGCTGGTCGGCCGTCAGGACCTGGTCGTCGGGCCGAACGATGCGACCGCCCAGATCGTGGTGCTGGGCGTCGGGCCCACCGACGGGTTCGAGTTCCAGGGCGGGATCGCCAACGACGTGGTGCGGGTCGAGCATCGCACGCAGGTCTTCGGCTGGAACGGCGACGACGTGCTGGCGGTCGGCGACCGGTCGCTGGTGAACGGCGGCAACGGCGACGACCGCCTGTTCGCCGGGGCCACGAGCCGCGCGGTCGGCGGGGCGGGCAACGACCGGATCACCGGCACCGGCGTCGGGGTCACGGCCCTTGGCGGGGCGGGGGATGACACCATCGGCTCGACCCTGCGGATCGTCGCGGCGGGGGGCGCGGGGCGCGACACGCTGCACTCGGCGGCCGCGGGCTCGGTCCTCGACGGGGGTGACGGCGACGACCTGCTGCGCGGCACCTATCTGCGCGAGAATGCCCTGTCGGGCGCCGACCGGTTCGAACTGCATTACTCGGGGCACCGGACGGTGCTGAAGGGCGGGGCGGGCAACGACACGATCCGCATGGACGCCGACGACAGCGCCTGGGGCGGCACCGGGGCCGACCGGTTCATCGCCTTCGAGCGGGCCGGCGACGCGGCCACGATCGGCGATTTCGCGGCGGGCGCCGACACGCTGCTGCTGAAGCTGCCCGAGGACGAGGCCGCCGCCGATTTCCGCGACCTGACGGTGGAGGAGCGGAACGGCCACACCATCCTGCGGCTGGACGGGCAGGTGGTGATGCGACTTCTCGGCGCGACCGATCTTGCGGTGCGGCTGCAGCACGAGGACGGCGACTCGGTGCGCTATACCGACCTCGACGGCACGCCGGTGACGGGCGGGCAGGGGGACGTCACCATCGACGTGTTCGAGACGATCTGACCCGACGCGCCGCCCCGGATGGCGGGCCCGAGTGAACCCGCCCCGGCCTCTGGTCGTTCGACCCCCGCGACCCTATCTGTAAGGCCGCGCAAGGGATTGGGTTTCGCATGGGTCTGTCAGACACGCTGCTCAGGGGCATCGGCCTCGGCGATCCGGTGCTCAGGATCGGCGTCACCGGGCTGAGCCGGGCGGGCAAGACGGTGTTCATCACCTCGCTGGTGGCGAACCTGCTGGACCGGGGGCGGATGCCCGCGCTGCGCGCCGCCGCGGACGGCTCGATCCGGGCTGCGTGGTTGCAGCCGCAGCCCGACGACACCGTGCCGCGCTTCGAGTTCGAGCGGCACCTGTCGGCGCTGACCGGCCCCGACCCGCACTGGCCCGAGGGCACCCGCCACGTCAGCGAGCTGCGCCTGTCGCTGAGGGTCCAGCCGCGCGGGCTGCTGGGCGGGTTCCGGCGCGAGCAGACCCTGCATCTCGACATCGTGGATTATCCCGGCGAGTGGCTTCTGGACCTGCGGCTGATGGAGCGCAGCTTCGCCGAATGGTCGGCCGAGGTGCTGGACCGGATGCCGGGGCGGCCGGGGGCCGAGGCCTATCTCGCCGCGCTCGAGGGCATCGACCCGGCCGCGCGGTTCGACGAGCCGACCGCGCAGCGGCTGGCCGCGGCCTATACGGCGCATCTGGCGGCGGCGCGGGCAGCCGGCTTCTCGGACTGCACGCCGGGGCGGTTCCTGCTGCCGGGCGAGATGGAGGGCTCGCCCGCGCTGACCTTCGCGCCGCTGCCGCCGGTCGAGGGCCGCTCGCCCCTCGCGCGCGAGTTCGAGCGGCGGTTCGACGCCTACAAGAAAAGCGTGGTGCGGCCGTTCTTCCGCGACCACTTCGCCCGCATCGACCGGCAGGTGGTGCTGGTCGACGTGCTGGGCGCGGTCCACGCCGGGCCGCGCGCGGTCGAGGACATGCGCCGGGCGATGGCCGACATCCTGTCGGCCTTCCGGCCCGGTCGGGCGGGCTGGCTGGCGCAGCTGCTGGGGACGCGGCGGGTCGAGCGCATTCTCTTCGCCGCGACCAAGGCCGACCACCTGCACCACACCCAGCACGCCCGGCTGACGGCGATCCTGACCGCGATGCTGCGCGAGGCGCGCGACCGGGCCGACTTCCAGGGCGCGCGCACCGAGGCGCTGGCCATCGCCGCGCTCAGGACCACGACCGAAGAGACGATCCGCCAGGACGGGACCGAGCTGCCCGCCGTGCGCGGGACGCTGATGGACGGGCGCGAGGCGGCCTTCTATCCCGGCGAGTTGCCCGACAACCCCGCGGCGCTCTTGGCCCCCGCGGCCGAGGGCGCGGCGCGGTGGCTCGACGGCGACTATGCGGCGATGGACTTCGCCCCGGCTCCGAACACGATGCGCCCGGGCGACGGGCCGCCGCACATCCGCATGGACCGCGCGGCCGAGTTCCTGATCGGGGACCGGATATGAGCGGGTGCGGCCCGCGGGGCGTCCTTCCGGCCCAGAACCCCTTTCGACCGCAGGTGACGCGCCGTGGCTGACAGTCCGAAACCTCCGCGCCGCGGCCCGGTGCTCGTGGAATACGGCCCCGCCGCCACCCCGGCCGAGCCGGTGGCGCCCGACGCCGCGCCGCGCGCGGCGGCCCCGCAGCCCGAGCCGGCCCGCCGTCCCGAGGGCCGTCCCGAGGGCAGCCCCGAGGCCCGGCCCCGCCCCGAGGCCCCGCGCAGCGACGGGCGCGAGGCGCGGGCGCCGCGGGGCGGGACGCGCCCGCCCTCGCCCGCCGATGCGGCGCCGATCGACGACGGGCTGCCGCAGGCCCTGCCCCGCCCGCGGACGATGGAGATGGTGACGCGGATCGCCGGCGCCCGGCCGTCGCGGGTCACCCGCTTCTTCATCAACTCGGGCGTGGCGCTTCTGACCTTCATCCTGTCGATGGCGGCGCTGCGGTTCTTCGACAACCTCATGGCCACCTATCCGCTGCTCGGATGGGTGGGGATCGCGCTCTTCGCGCTGTTCACGGTCGCCGCGCTGGCGATGGCGGTGCGGGAATGCGCGGCCTGGGCGCGGTTCGGAAAGATCGACGAGATCCACCGCGCGTCGGGGGCGGCGCTTGCCAAGGGCGACCTGACCGCGGCGCGGGCGGTGGTGGACCAGCTCGACACGCTCTATGCCCGCCGGCCCGAGATGGCCTGGGGGCGCCAGAGCCTCGCCGAGCGGCGGGGCGATGCGTTCGACGCCCACACCCTGCTGTCGCTGGCCGAGGCCGAGCTGCTCGCCCCCCTCGACCAGCAGGCCCGGCGCGAGATCGAGGCGGCCTCGCGCACCGTGGCGGCGGCGACGGCGCTGATTCCGCTGGCGCTCGCCGATGTGCTCGCGGCGCTGGCGGCGAACCTGCGGATGATCCGGCGGATGGCCGAGATCTACGGCGGGCGCGCAGGCGCGGTCGGCGGCTGGCGGCTGGCGCGGACGGTGATCACCCATCTCGTCGCCACCGGCGCGGTGGCGGCGGGCGACGACCTGATCCACACGGTGGCAGGCGGCGGCGTGCTCGCCAAGGTCAGCCGGCGCTTCGGCGAGGGGGTGGTGAACGGGGCGCTGACCGCCCGCGTCGGCATCGCCGCGATGGAGGTCTGCCGGCCGCTGCCCTTCATCCAGGCGCGCCGGCCCTCGGTCGGGAACCTCGTCGGGCGCGGGTTGAAGGGGCTGTTCGGCAATGACTGAGGCCGCGCCCGCGGCCCGGTCGCGCCGGGGGATCTGAACCGGAACGACGCCGTGGCGCGCGGCGCCCGGTTCGGATGCCGGGGGCTTCCGCCGGGCGCAGCAAGGGACTAGCGTGGCGCGCATGAGATGGAACCTGCCCAACCTGCTGACGCTGATGCGTCTGGTCGCCGCCCCCGGCGTGCCGCTGATGTTCCTGTATTTCAGCCGGCCCTTCGCGGATTTTGCGGCGCTCACGCTCTTCGTGCTGGCGGCGGTGACGGACTGGATCGACGGGCACCTCGCCCGGCAGTGGCAGCAGGAAAGCCGCTTCGGCGCGGCGATGGACCCGATCGCCGACAAGGCGATGGTGGTGATCGCGCTGGTGGTGATCACCGGCTATTCGGGCATGAACCCGTGGCTGATCCTGCCTGCCGCGGTGATCCTGTTCCGCGAGGTCTTCGTCTCGGGCCTGCGCGAGTTCCTGGGCGCCGACGCCGGCAAGCTGAAGGTCACGAAGCTCGCCAAGTGGAAGACCACGGCGCAGATGGTGGCAATCGCGATGATGTTCCTCGGCACCGGGCTCGACTATTACGAAAAGGGCCATGCCCCGCTGGTGGGTGAGGGGCGGCTGCCCTGGTCGGACGACTGGTCGGACCTCGCCACCCAGGCCGGGCTGCTGCTCATGTGGGTCGCGGCGCTGCTGACCGCGATCACCGGCTGGGATTATTTCCAGAAGGCGCGGCCGTGGCTCAGGGACGTGCGATGACCACGCTCGACGTCCTCTATTTCGCCTGGCTGCGCGAGCGGATCGGCGCGCCGCGCGAGCGGGTGGAGACCGCCGCCGCGACGGTCGGCGACCTCGCCGCCGAGCTGGCGGCGCGGGACGACCGCCATGCCGCGGCGCTCTCGGACCTGCGGGCGGTGCGGGTGGCGGTGGACCAGCAGCTCGCCGCGATGGACACGCCGCTGGCAGGCGCGCGCGAGGTGGCGTTCTTCCCGCCCATGACCGGGGGCTGAGCCATGCGCGTCCTCGTCCAGCCCGAGCCGTTCGACGCCGCCGCGCTGCTCGACGGATTCGGGGCGGGCGCGGGGGCGGTCGTGACCTTCACCGGGCTGGTGCGGGGGGACGGCGGGCTCACGGCGCTGGACATCGAGCATTACCCGGGGATGACCGAGCGGGCCCTGCGCGACCATGCGCAGGCGGCGGTGGAGCGCTTTGGGCTGACCGACGTGCTGGTGGTGCACCGCTACGGGCACCTGCAGGTGGGGGCGCCGATCATGATGGTGGCGACCGCCGCCCCACACCGCCGCGCGGCCTTCGATGCGGCGGATTTCCTGATGGACTGGCTCAAGTCCCGCGCGCCGTTCTGGAAGCGCGAGATCACCGCCGCGGGCCCCGGCGACTGGGTCGCCGCCGCGGACCATGACGAGGCGGCGCTGGACCGCTGGCGCTGACGCCTCAGCCCGGCGGGCGCAGGCCCAGCGCGCGGCCGAGGCGCGAGTGCGCCAGCTCGCCGATCAGGCCGCGCCGGAACAAGAGCACGCAGACCATGAACACCACCCCGGTGATGATCGTCACCGGGAAGTCCGTGGTCGCCAGCCGCTGCTGCAGCGCGATCACGATCCCCGCCCCGACGATGGGCCCGAGCATCGTGCCGATGCCGCCGATCAGCGTCATCAGGATTACCTCGCCCGACATCTGCCAGGCCACGTCGGTCAGCGTGGCGAACTGAAGCACCAGCGCCTTGAGCCCGCCGGCGAGCCCCGCCAGCGCCGCCGACATGACGAACGCCCCCAGCTTGTAGTGCGCCACCGAGTAGCCGAGCGAGATCGCCCGCTGCTCGTTCTCGCGGATGGCCTTGAGGATCATCCCGAAGGGCGAGTGCACGAAGCGCCAGATGATCACGAGGCCGAGCAGGAACACCACGAGGACGAAGAAATACATCGTCAGCGGCTGGTTGAGGTCGATCATCCCGAACAGATGCCCGCGCGGGACGGACTGGATGCCGTCCTCGCCATGGGTGAAGGGCATCTGCAGGCAGGCGAAGAAGAACATCTGCGCCAGCGCGAGGGTGATCATGGCGAAGTAGATACCCTGCCGGCGGATGGCGATGGCGCCCATCAGCAGCCCCAGCCCCGCGGCGCCGGCGACGCCCAGCAGCAGCGCGAACTCGGGCGGCCAGCCCCAGACCTTGGCGGCGTGGGCGGTGAAATAGGCCGCCCCGCCGAAGAAGGCGGCGTGGCCGAAGGACAGAAGCCCGGTGTAGCCGAGCAGCAGGTTGAACGCCGCGGCGAAGAGGCCGAAGCACAGCAGCGTCATCAGGAACACGGGATAGACGAAGAACGGCGCGGCGATCAGCAGCGCCAGCCCGATGATCAGCAGCAGCGCCTGGGTGCCGGCGCCCATCTCGCGGGCGGGCGCCTCGGTGGCGGGGATGTCGGAGCCTCGGGCCATCTCAGGCCTCCTTGCCGAAGAGGCCCGCGGGCCGAAGGATCAGGACGATCGCCATGATGACGAAGATCACGATGTTGGACGCCTCGGGGTAGAAGACCTTGGTCAGCCCCTCGGCGATGCCGAGCAGATAGCCGGTGAGGATGGCGCCCATGATCGAGCCCATGCCGCCGACCACGACGACCGCGAAGACGACGATGATGATGTTCGACCCCATCAGCGGCGAGACCTGATAGATCGGCGCGGCGAGCACGCCCGCCAGCGCCGCGAGCCCCGCGCCCAGCGCATAGGTCAGGGTCAGCAGCATCGGCACGTTGATCCCGAAGGACTGGACCAGCACCGGGTTCTCGGTCGCCGCCCGCAGCGTCGCGCCGAGGCGCGTCTTTTCGATCAGCGCCCAGACCGCAAGGCAGGCGATGAGCGAGGCGACGATCACCCAGCCGCGGTAAATCGGCAGCACCATGAACCCGAGGTTGACCGCGCCGGTCAGCGCCGGCGGCGCCGAATAGGGCTGCCCCGAGGCGCCGAAGTAGTAGCGCATCGTCCCCTCGAGCGCGAGCGCGAGGCCGAAGGTGAAGAGCAGCCCGTAGAGCGGGTCGAGGCTGTAGAGCCGCGAGAGCATGGTGCGTTCCAGAAGCGCGCCGAAGCCGCCGACGACCAGCGGCGCCACCACCAGCGCCGCCCAGTAGGGGATGCCGAGCCACTTGAGCCCCAGCAGCGCCACGAAGGCGCCGAGCATGTACTGCGCGCCGTGGGCGAAGTTGATGACCCGCAAGAGGCCGAAGATCACCGCGAGGCCGAGCGAGAGCAGCGCGTAGAACGAGCCGTTGATCAGCCCGACGAGAAGCTGCCCGAGGAACGCCTGGATGGGGATTCCGAAGATCATCGTCATGTCACACCCCCAGCGTTTCGTGCAGGCTATCCATGCGGGCGTCGAGTTCGCCGACCGGGAAGCCGTGGGTGATCACCCCGTGGTCCATGACGTAGAACCGGTCCGCGACGCGCGAGGCGAAGCGGAAGTTCTGCTCGACCAGCACGACGGTCATGCCGCGCTTCTTCAGTTCGCGCAGCACCGCGCCGATGGCGTCGATGATGACCGGGGCCAGCCCCTCGGTCGGCTCGTCGAGCAACAGGCAGCGCGCCCCGGTGCGCAGGATGCGCGCCATGGCGAGCATCTGCTGCTCGCCCCCCGAGAGCTTGGTGCCGGGCGAGTTGCGCCGTTCGCGCAGGTTCGGGAACAGCGCGTAGATCTCGTTCAGCGTCATGCCGCCGGGGGCCACGACCGGGGGCAGCATCAGGTTCTCGTCCACCGAGAGGGTGGCGAAGATGCCGCGTTCTTCGGGGACGAAGCCCAGCCCGGCGCGGGCGACGCGGTGCAGCGGCATCGCCAGCAGGTCCTGCCCGGCGAAGGTGGCGCGGCCGGTGCGCTTCTTCACGATCCCCATGATCGCGCGCAGCGTCGTGGTCTTGCCCATGCCGTTGCGGCCGAGGATGCAGACCGTCTCGCC
The DNA here is from genome assembly GCF_012689545.1 of Paracoccus sanguinis. Lineage (NCBI taxonomy): Bacteria > Pseudomonadati > Pseudomonadota > Alphaproteobacteria > Rhodobacterales > Paracoccaceae > Paracoccus > Paracoccus sanguinis. The sequence continues at coordinate 1,733,723 of NZ_CP051542.1, read as the reverse complement.
CTCGTTCACGGTCAGGTCCACGCCGTGCAGGATGTGGCTTTCGCCGTACCAGGCGTTCAGCCTCTCGACCTCGAGCAGCGCGCTCATGCTTCGGACCCCATGTAGGCGGTGCGGACGCGGGGATCGGCGGCGACGGCGGCATAGTCGCCCTCGGCCAGGATCTCGCCGCGTTGCAGGACGGTGACGTGGTCGCAGATGTCCTCGACCACCTTGAGGTTGTGTTCGACCATCAGCACGGCGCGCGACCGGGCGACCTCGCGGATGATCGCGGCGACGGTGGCCACGTCCTCGTGCCCCATGCCGGCCATCGGCTCGTCGAGCAGCAGCACCTCGGGGTCGAGGGCGAGCGTCGTGGCGATCTCGAGCACGCGCTTGCGGCCGTAGCTCAGGTCCGCGGCGCGGACGTCGCGCCAGGGGGTCAGGCCCAGCTCGTCGATCAGCACCTCGGCGCGGCCGTTCAGCACGTCGAGCGCGGCGAGCGGGCGCCAGAACTGGGTGTGCAGCTCGGCCGGGCGTTGCAGCGCCACGCGGACGTTTTCCAGCACCGTCAGGTGCGGGAACACCGCCGAGATCTGGAACGACCGCACCAGCCCCATCCGCGCCACCGCGTCGGGGCGCATCCGGGTGATGTCGGTCCCCATCAGCGTGATCGTCCCGCGGGTGGGTTGCAGGAACTTGGTCAGCAGGTTGAAGACGGTGGTCTTGCCCGCCCCGTTCGGCCCGATCAGGGCATGGATGCGGGCGTGCTCGACGTCGAGGTTCACGTCGTTGACGGCGGTGAAGCCCGCGAAGTCCTTGCCCAGACCGCGGGCGGACAGGACCACCCGCGGCTCGGCATGTTCGGCCAGTGCAACACTCATGCGCGTCACTTCACCAGCGGGCAGCCGGATTCGGCCGCCGGCAGATAGGCGACGTCCCCCGGCGTGGTCGAGATGATCTTGGCCAGATCCCATTCGCCGGTGCTTTCGGCGGGGGTCTTGACCTGCATCAGATAGACGTCCGACACCATCCGGCCGTTGGCCTGCACCTTGCCGTTCTCGGCAAAGGCGTCCTGCACCGGCATCTCGTGCAGCTTGGCGGCCACCGCCTCGGTCTCGTCGGTGCCGGCGGCCTCGACCGCCTTGAGATACTGGCGCGCGGCCGAATAGGTCGCGGCCTGCACCATCGAGGGCTTGGCGCCGGTGCGGGCCTCGTATTTCGCCGCGAACTCGCGGCTCGCGTCGTTGCGGTCCCAATAGTAGCTCTCGGTGAAATAGAGCCCCTGCGCCGCCTCGAGCCCGAGCCCGTGCACGTCGGTGATCATCAGCAGAAGACCGGCGAGGTTCTGGCCGCCGGCGGTGATCCCGAACTCTGCCGCCTGCTTGATCTGGTTCTGGGTGTCCATACCGGCGCTGGCGAGGCCCACGACCTTGGCCCCCGACGCCTGCGCCTGCAGCAGGAAGGCCGAGTAGTCCGTGGCCCCGATCGGGAAGCGCACGGTGCCCAGCACCTTGCCGCCCTTGGCATCGACCGTCTTGGTGGTGTTTTCCTCCAGCGAATAGCCGAAGGCGTAGTCGGCGGTCAGGAAGAACCAGCTGTCGCCGCCCGCCTCGACCAGCGCCCCGCCGGTCGAGACGGCGAGCGCGTGGGTGTCATAGGCCCAGTGGAAGCCGTAGGGCGAACACGCCTTGCCGGTCAGCTCGGTCGTGCCGCCGCCGGTGATCATGGTGATCTTCTTCTTCTCGACGCTGATCGCCTGCACCGCGAGCGCCACCGAGCTGGTGGTCAGGTCCATGATCGCGTCGACCTGGTCGCGGTCATACCACTGGCGGGCGATGTTCGACCCGATGTCGGCCTTGTTCTGGTGGTCGGCGCCGACGACCTCGATCGGCGTGTCGCCGATCTTGCCGCCGAACTCCTCGGCGGCCATCTTCGCGGCCTCGAGCGAGCCGGTGCCGCCCAGCGCGGAATAGACGCCGGTCTGGTCGTTCAGCACCCCGATCTTGATCTTGCCGTCGCTCATCTCGGCGTGCGCGGGCAGGGCCAGCAGCGCGGCCGTGGCGGCGGTCATCATCAGGCAGGCGGTGTTCGGAAAACGGGTCATGGCGCATCCTCCCCAGGTGCGGCGGTCATGTCGGGACGGTGGGCGAAGGCGCGCGGACGCGCCCCCGCCGCAAGGGCCGTGTGCGGCGCCTTACTTGACCAGCGGGCAGCCCGACTTGGCCGGGTCAAGGAACGCCTGGTCGCCCGGGATCGTGGCGAGGACCGTGTAGTAGTCCCACGGCTCCTTCACCTCGTCGGGCTTCTTGACCTGCATCAGGTAGACGTCGTGGATCATCCGCCCGTTCGCCGCGACCTTGCCCTCGGGGGCAAAGGCGTCGCTGACCGGCAGCTCGTGCAGCTTGGCCGCCACCGCGTCGGCGTCATCCGAGCCCGCGGCCTCGATGGCCTTGAGGTAGCTGCGCACGGCCGAATAGACGCCGGCCTGGTTCATGTTCGGCATCTTGCCGGTCCGCTCCATGAACTTGCGGCCGAACTCGCGGCTGGCGTCGTCGCGGTTCCAGTAGAAGCCCTCGGTCAGGGTCAGCCCCTGCGCGGCCTCAAGCCCGAGGCCGTGGACCTCGGCGATGGTCAGCAGCAGCGCGGCGAGCTGCTGGCCGCCCTGGGTGATGCCGAACTCGGCGGCCTGCTTGATGGCGTTCTGGGTGTCGAGCCCGGCGTTGGCGAGACCGATGACCTTGGCCCCCGACGATTGAGCCTGCAGCAGGAAGGACGAGAAATCCGTGGTGCCGAGCGGGTGGCGCACCGAACCCGTGACCGTGCCGCCCTTTTCCTTGACGATCGCCGCGGTGTTGTCCTCGAGCGAGTAGCCGAAGGCATAGTCGGCGGTCAGGAAATACCAGCTGTCGCCGCCGTGATCGACCATCGCCCCGCCGGTCCCGACGGCGAGCGCGTGGGTGTCATAGGCCCAGTGGAACCCGTAGGGGGTGCAGGCCTTGCCGGTCAGGTCGGTGGTCGCCGCGCCGGTGTTGATGGTGATGCGCTTCTTTTCCGCCGAGAGCGCCTGCACGGCGAGGCCGACCGAGGACGAGGTCAGCTCCATGATCGAATCGACCTGCTCGGTGTCGTACCACTGGCGGGCGATGTTGCTGGCAATGTCGGCCTTGTTCTGGTGGTCGGCCGAGACGACCTCGATCGGCGCGTCCAGGACCTTGCCGCCGAATTCCTCGACCGCCATCTTCGCCGCCTCGACCGACCCGAGCCCGCCGAAATCGGCGTAGACGCCGGACTGGTCGTTGAGGATCCCGATCTTCACCTTGCCGTCCGAGATCTCGGCCACGGCGGGTGCGGCGATCAGCGCCACGGCGGCGGCCGCTGCGGCATAGGTCTTGCTCATGTCTGTCTCTCTCCCTGTCGATCCGACGCGCATTGGCGGCGCGCCCGTGGCCGCGTGGCCACTTTCTCCCACCCGCACCGTGGCGAAAGTGACGCGACGTTGCAACCCGTGTTGCGCGCGGCGCGGGGCGGTGAATGGCGGCGAGAATCGCGCTCCCGGCAGGGGTGCGGGGGATGGCGGGCGACCGGGGCGCCGGGCGTGCGGCACCGGGTCGCGGGGGCGTTCGGCACCGCCCGTCGCGGGTGGCGATTGTTGCGAGGGCGCGGGCGGCGTGGCACGGATCGGGCATGACGCTGACCGCCCGCATCGTCGCGCTGGTTCTGGCCGTGCAGCTCGCGCTGACCGGGGCCGCCGCCGTGGCGCTGGCGCTGGGGGCCCGCGCCTCGGTCGCAGCCGAGGTCGCGGCGTCGAGCCATTCGGCCCGCAGCCTCGTCCTCGCCGCGCTCGCCACGCTCAGCGGCACGGTGCCGGGCGAGCGCCTGCCCGCCGCGCTGGCCGAGCGGCTGGTCGAGCCGCGGCACGCCCGCATCACCGTCTATGAGGGGCTGAGCGGGCGCAGCCTGTCGCCCGGAACGGCGACGCCGCGCCCCGACCTGCCGCCGCGCTGGTTCGTGCGGCTGCTCTCGCCGCCCGGGCAGGCGACCGAGTTGCCCATCGTGCAGGACCGGCTGCGCCACGGGATGGTGATGATCGCCCCCGACCCCACGGTCGGGCTCGCGGCGCTGTGGCGCGACGCCCGGACGCTGGCGCTGCTGACCGCCGTCGCGGCGCTGGCGCAGGTGCTGGCGACGGCGATGATCCTGCGCGCGGGGCTCGCGCCGCTGGCGCGGCTGCGCGAGGTGGTGAACCGGCTCGGCCGCGGCGATCTGGCGGCGCGGGCGGGGGCGGTGACGACGCCCGACCTCGCCCCGCTGGCCGCCGACGTGGACCGGCTGGGCGCCGCGCTGGGGGCGGCCGAGGCCGAGCGCGCCCGCCTCTCCCGGCAGGTGGTCGGCCGCGGCGACCAGGAGCGCAAGGCGATCGCCCGCGACCTGCACGACGAATACGGGCCCTGCCTCTTCGCGCTGAGGGTCGAGGCGCAGGCGATCCGCGACCGCGCCACCGACCCGGCGCTGCGCGAGCACGTCGACAACATCCTGTCCATCGCCGCCGAGATCCGCCGGGTGAACACCGCGCTGCTCGCCGGCCTCCGCCCCATGGCGCTGGGGCAGCTGCCCTTCGCGGCCGTGCTGGCCGACCTGATGGCCGAGGCGCGGGCGCGTGATGCGGGGGTCGCGTGGGCCATCGACCTGCCCGACACCCTGCCCGAGCCGGACGAGGCGACCGCGCTGACCATCTATCGCATCCTGCAGGAGGCAAGCACCAACAGCCTGCGCCATGCCGGCGCCACCCGCATCGCGGCCAGCGTTCGCCACGCGCCCGGCCGGGGCTGGACGGTGCGGCTGTCGGACGACGGCCGCGGCCGCGGCGGGGCGACGGACGGCAACGGCATCAGCGGGATGCGCGAGCGCGTGGCGCTGCTCGGCGGCAGTTTTGACGTGCAGGACGGGCCGCGAGGTGTCACAGTCACCGCGACCCTGCCCGAGGCCGCCGCATGACCCTGCCCCGCCCGCGTTCCGGCCGTGCCGCGCCCCTGTCCGGGCCGTTCACCGCGCCCGGAACGCGGGCGGTCCGGTCGCTGCGCCCGCCCGATCCGGCCCGGCCCGCCCCGTGCCGTCGGCCGCCCTTCGGCCCGGCACCGATCCGTCCGCCCCTGCACCCAGTTGCCTGAGCCCCGATGACCGATGCAGACCGCGCCCCGACGGCGCCCGACCCCTCCCCCGACCCCGCGGCCCCGCGCGTCGCGCTCGTGGTCGACGACCATCCGATCACCCATCTCGGCTGCGGGCGGCTGCTCGCAGAGCTGGGCTATGGCCGCGTCCTCAAGGCCATGACCGGGGCCGAGGCGCTGGCTGCGCTCGAGGCCGAGCAACCCGCGGTCGTGGTGCTCGACATCGCCCTGCCCGACGCGCCGGGACTGACGCTGATCGCCCCGATCCGCGAGCGCGCGCCCGAGGCGATGGTGCTGGTCTTCTCGATGAACGATCAGCCCGGCTTCGCCGCCCGCGCGCTGGCCGAGGGGGCGCAGGGGTTCCTGTCCAAGAACGCCGCGCCCGAAGAGTTCGCCACCGCGATCCGCGCGCTCGAGGCCGGGGAATATTACCTCTCGCCCGCCGTGGCGCTGGCGCTGGCGACGCGGCAGGCGGGCGCCGGGCGGCGGGCCGAGCTGACCGAGCGCGAAGAGCAAGTGCTGGCGCTGATCGGCGCCGGCCGGTCCCTGCAGCAGATCGCCGACGAGATCGGGATCAGCTACAAGACCGTGGCCAACACGTCCTCGACGCTCAAGCGCAAGCTGAACGTGACCGGGATGCCGGGGCTGGTGCGCGAGGCGCTCGAGCGCGAGGGGCTGGGCTAGCGGTCCGTTGGATCACTCCAACGTAAGTCAGGCTATGGAACCGGGGTCCACTGCACGTCGTCGATCCGCGCCGCCCCGGTCGCCAGCATCACCAGCCGGTCGAAGCCCAGCGCGATGCCGCTCGCGTCCGGCATCTGCGCCAGGGCGGCGAGGAAATCCTCGTCCAGCGGGTAGCGCTCGCCATAGACGCGGGCGCGCTCGTCCATCTCGGCGGTGAAGCGGCGGCGCTGCTCGGCGGGGTCGGTCAGCTCGCCGAAGCCGTTGGCGAGCTCGACCCCGCAGGCGTAAAGCTCGAACCGCTCGGCCACGCGCGGGTCGTCGGCGGCGCGGCGGGCGAGCGCCGCCTCGGGGGCCGGGTAGCGGTCGAGGATCGTGGCGCGGCCGTGGCCGAGATGCGGCTCGACGCGCGCCACGAGGATGCGCGACAGGATGTCGGACCAGCCGTCGTCGGCGGCCACCCGCAGCCCCGCCGCCTCGGCCTGCGCGGCCAGCCCGTCGCGGTCGGTGGAGCCGTCGGCGCGGATCGTGGCGAGCAGGTCGATGCCGGCGTGGCGGGCGAAGGCATCCGCGACCGACAGCCGCTCGGGCGTGGCGAAGGGGTCGCATTCCACATGGCGGAACCTGAGCCGCGCCACCCCCGCCGCCTCGGCGGCCAGCCGCAAGAGCGCGGCGCAGTCGTCCATGAGCGCCGTGTAGTCCTCGCCCGCGCGGTACCATTCGAGCATGGTGAACTCGGGCGAATGCAGCGCCCCGCGCTCGCGGTTGCGCCAGACATGGGCAAAGGCCGCGATGCGGGTCTCGCCCGCGGCGAGCAGCTTCTTCAGCGCGAACTCGGGCGAGGTGTGCAGATACATTGTCCGGGGGGTGCCGTCGTTGCCGATCGCCTCGGTGGCGAAGCCGTGCAGATGCGCCTCGTTCCCCGGCGAGCGCGCGAGCGCGGCGGGATCGACCTCGGTGAAGTCCTGCGCCGCCAGCCAGCCGCGGATCGCGGCTTGGATGCGGTTGCGCGCCACCAGCAGCGGGCGGCGGTCGGCGTGGCGGGTGGCGTCCCACCACGGGGTGTCGGGGGTCGTCTGGGCGGGCAACGGGCGGCCTCTGGCGATTTGGCGCGGGATAAGCTAGAGAGCGCGGCGATATTTCCCGCATCCCCCGAACGCAAGAAAGATCGTCCGTGAAAGTCATCGCCTCCTCGCTGCGCAAGGGCAACGTCGTCGAACTGGACGGCAAGCTCTATGTCGTGCTGACCGCCCAGAACTTCCACCCCGGCAAGGGCACGCCCGTGACGCAGGTGGACATGCGCCGCATCGCCGACGGGGTGAAGGTCTCCGAGCGCTGGCGCACCACCGAGCAGGTCGAGCGCGCCCACGTGGACGAGCGCGGCTATGACTTTCTCTACGAGGACGGCGAGGGGTTCCACTTCATGGAGCCCGAGACCTACGAGCAGGTCGTGGCCCCCGCCGACATGGTCGGCGAGCAGAAGGCCTATCTGCAGGAAGGGATGCGGGTGTTCCTGCAGGTCTATGACGGCGCCCCCATCGCCATGGAGCTGCCGCAGAAGATCACCGTCGAGGTCACCGAGACCGAGCCGGTGGTGAAGGGGCAGACGGCGTCCTCGTCCTACAAGCCCGCGACCTGCGACAACGGGCTGCGGGTGATGGTGCCGCCGCATATCGGCGTGGGCACCCGGATCGTGATCAACACCGAAGACAACTCGTACGTCGAGCGCGCCAAGGACTGATTGGCGAACCCTGCTGGGAAAAAAGGGGGGGCTTTGCCCCCCGCGCGCGGGGCGCGCTCCCCCCAGGATATTTGGGTCCAGCCCGAGGCGGTCAGACGACGGTGATGCCGGTGCCGTCCTCGACCCGGCCGACGATGGCGGCGAGCGGGTAGCCTGCGGCATGGATGCCGGCGAGGGTGGCCTCGGCGGCGTCAGAGGCGACGGCGACCAGCAGTCCGCCCGAGGTCTGCGGGTCGGTCAGCAGGTGGCGCTGCCAGTCGGGCAGGCCCTCGGGCAGCGTGACCTCGGCGCCGTAGGCGGCCCAGTTCCGATGCGAGGCGCCGGTGACGAAGCCCGCCTCGGCCAGCTCCTCGGCGCGGGTGAGGACGGGCAGGCGGGCGCGCTCGATCACCACGCGGGCGTTCGAGCCGCGCGCGACCTCGAGCCCGTGGCCGAGGATGCCGAAGCCGGTCACGTCGGTGATGGCGTGGACGGCCGGGTCGTCGGCGAGATCGGCGCCGACCTTGTTCAGCAGCGTGGTCGAGGCGATCATCTCGGCAATCCCGGCCTCGTCCAGCGCGGATTTCTTGATTGCCGCCGAGTAGATGCCGACCCCCAGCCCCTTGGTCAGGATCAGCACGTCGCCGGGCTTGGCGTCGGCGTTGCGGCGCAGCCGTGCAGGGTGGACGAGGCCGATCACGGCGAGGCCGTAGATCGGCTCGGGCGAGTCGATGGAGTGGCCGCCGGCGACCGGGATGCCGGCCTCGGCGCAGATCGCGCGGCCGCCCTCGAGGATCTCGCGGATCATGGCGGCGGGCAGCTTGTCGATGGGCATCCCGAGGATCGCCAGCGCCATGATCGGCCGCCCGCCCATGGCGTAGATGTCCGAGATGGCGTTGGTCGCGGCGATGCGGCCGAAGGCGTGCGGGTCATCCACCATCGGCATGAAGAAATCCGTGGTGGCGATCACCGCGAGGTCGTCCGACACCTGCCACACCGCCGCGTCGTCCGCCGTTTCGGTCCCGACCAGAAGCTGCGGGAAGGCCTGCGCCGCCGCCTGGCCCGCCAGCAGTTCGCGCAGCACCGCGGGCGCCAGCTTGCAGCCGCAGCCGCCCCCGTGGGACAGTTGCGACAGGCGGATCGGGTCGGTGGTCATGGCGGTCCCCTTGGCTTGCATGGGCTTGGGCGTGGGCGTGGCACGGGGGTAGCACCCCGCCCGGCGAAGCGGAAGCGTGTCGCCCCGCCACGGCTGGTGACGGGCGGTGACGGGCGGTGACAGCGCCCCCGCCGCCCTGCTAGGCAGGGGCGGAGGAGCAACCGGACGGGGCGCGGGGCGTGGAGGCGAGCGGCACAGGCATGGTCGGCAGGGGGGCGGCGGGGGCCCCGCGGCTCAACGTGGCGTTCGTGCTCGCCCGGCGCTTCACGCTCGCGGCCTATGCCAATTTCGTCGATGTGCTGCGGCTGGCCGCCGACGAGGGCGACCGCTCGCGGCCGATCCTGTGCCGCTGGGCGGTGCTCGGCACGCCCGGCACCGCGATCCGCGCCAGTTGCGGCACGCGGATCGAGCCGGACACCGCGCCCGAGAACCCCGCGCAGTACGATTACGTCGTGGTGATCGGCGGGCTGATCGGCGCGCCGCAGCCGCTCGACCCCGCGCTCGGCGCCTTCGTGCGGCGGGCGGCGGCGGCGGGGGTGCCGCTGGCCGGGGTGTGCACGGGGGTCTTCATCCTCGCCCGCGCCGGGCTGATGGCGGGCCGGGATGCCTGCGTGAGCTGGTTTCACCACGACGAGTTTCAGGCCGAGTTCGGGGCCGCGGGAGCTGGCCCTGCAGCTGGTCTCGCCGCACCGCGTCCGGTGAGCGACCGGACGCTGGTGGTGGACGGGGACCGGCTGTCGTGCTCGGGCGGGGTCAGCGCGGCGCAGCTGGCCGCGCTGCTCGTCGATCGGCACATCGGCCGGGCCGCGGCGCGCAAGGCGCTGGCCATCATGATGATCGACACGCCCGGCGGACCGGGGGCCCCGGCCTTCGGCGACCAGCCGCAGCCGGGAATGCCGCTCGAGCTGTCCACCGCCGATCCGTTGGTGCGGCGGGCGCTGATGATCCTGCAGCAGCGGCTGGACAGCCCGCCCACGGTGGCGGCGCTGGCGGCGCATCTGGGCGTCGGGCGGCGCCGGCTCGAACGGCATTTCGCCGCCGCGCTGGGGCTGTCGCCCGCGGCGGCGGCGATGCGGCTGCGGCTGGCGCAGGCGCGGATGCTGATCGCGCGCGGCGACGCACCGCTGGCCCGGGTCGCCGACGCCACCGGCTTCTGCGACGCGAGCCACCTGATCCGGGTGTTCCGCGACGCCGAGGGCCAGACCCCCGACCGCTGGCGCCGCCAGCCCCGTGCCGAGGTGCCCCGATGACCGACCGCGATCCCTCCCCGCCCGGCCACCACGGCGCGCGGCTGTCGTTCCAGGGCCGGATGGCCTATGGCGACTACCTCTCGCTCGACCCGATCCTGTCGGCGCAGCACCCGCTGTCGGGCGCCCACGACGAGATGCTGTTCATCATCCAGCACCAGACCAGCGAGCTGTGGATGAAGCTCGCCCTGCACGAGCTGGGTGCCGCGCGCGAGGCGATCGCGGCCGGGCGGCTGCACGAAAGCTTCAAGATGCTGGCCCGCGTGGCCCGGATCATGGAGCAGCTCAATTCGGCCTGGGACGTGCTCAGGACCATGACCCCCAGCGAATACCAGCAGTTCCGGCCGATGCTGGGGGAAAGCTCGGGCTTCCAGAGCTGGCAGTACCGGATGATCGAGTTCGTCGCCGGCAACCGCAACCCGGCGCTGATCGGCCCGCACGCGCACCGGCCCGAGCTGGCGGCAGCGCTGCGCGACGAGCTGGCGCGGCCCTCGCTTTATGCCGTCGTGCTGGGCTGGCTGGCCGAGGCCGGGTTCGACGTGGCCCCGGCCGCGGATGTGGCGGCCCCCACCCGTCCCGACCCGGCCGCCCGCGCCGCCTGGGGGGCGGTCTACGCCGACCCGCAGCGGTACTGGAGCCTCTACGAGCTGGCCGAGAAGCTGGTCGATTTCGAGGACTACTTCCGCCGCTGGCGCTTCAACCACCTGACCACGGTCGAGCGGATCATCGGCTTCAAGCGCGGCACCGGGGGGACGGCGGGGGTGGATTACCTGCGCCGGATGCTGGACGTGGTGCTGTTTCCCGACCTGTGGGACCTGCGCAGCGCGCTGTGATCACATCCCTCGCGCAAGGGGCCTCGATGCTTGACGCAAGGCCCCCGCCGGCCGCATCATGGGCGGACCTATCTTGGTGGACAGGCAAAAAGGAGGATCGGATGAACATCGACCTCTCACGCCGCAGCTTTCTGAGGCTGGCGGGTGCGGGTGTCGCGGCAACGTCGCTGGGGGCGATGGGGTTCGGAACGGCCGAGGCGGCTGAGTTGGCGCATGTGCGCGACTTCAAGCTGGCGGCGATGACCGAAACCCGCAACACCTGCCCCTACTGCTCGGTGGCCTGCGGCATCATCGTCTATGCCGCCCCCGGCGAGGACGGCAAGCGCCGCGTCATGCACATCGAGGGTGACGCCGACCACCCGGTCAACCGCGGAACGCTGTGCCCCAAGGGTGCGGCGCTCAAGGACTTCGTCAACGCCGAGACCCGGCTGACGCAGCCGATGATCCGCAAGCCCGGCGCCACCGCGTTCGAGCCGATCTCGTGGGACGACGCGCTCGACCGCATCGCCCGCGCGATGAAGGACGACCGCGACGCCAACCTGCTGCAGACCAACGAGGCGGGCGTGCCCGTCAACCGCTGGACGACGACGGGTTTCCTCGCGGCCTCGGCCACCACCAACGAAACCGCCTGGCTGACCTACAAGGTCGTCCGGTCGATGGGAATTGTAGGCTTCGACAATCAGGCGCGCGTCTGACACGGCCCCACGGTGTCCAGTTTGGGCCCGACATTTGGCCGTGGAGCGATGACGAACTCCTGGACCGACATCAAGAACACCGACCTGGTGATCGTGATGGGCGGCAACGCCGCCGAAGCCCACCCCTGCGGGTTCAAGTGGGTCACTGAAGCCAAGCACCATCGCGGTGCCAAGCTGATCGTCGTGGACCCGAGGTTCACGCGGACGGCGGCCGTCAGCGACTATTACGCGCCGATCCGGCCGGGGACCGACATCGCCTTCCTGATGGGGCTGATCCGCTGGATGATCGCCAACGACAAGGTCCAGTGGGACTATGTCCGGGCGTTCACCAACGCGGCCTTCATCGTCAAGGACGAGTTCGGCTGGCAGGATGGCCTGTTCACGGGCTACGACGAGCAGAAGCGCGACTACGACAAGTCGAGCTGGGATTACGTCGTGGGCGACGACGGCTTTGCCGTCACCGATCCCACGCTGCAGAACCCGCGCTGCGTCTGGAACCTGCTCAAGGCCCATGTCGAGGTCTACACCCCCGAGATGGTCGAGCGGATCTGCGGCACCCCGCAGGACCGTTTCCTGAAGATTGCCGAGATGATCGGGGAATGCTCGTCTCCCACCAGGACGATGACCTCGATGTACGCGCTGGGCTGGACGCAGCACTCGAAGGGCGCCCAGAACATCCGCGGCATGGCGATGTTGCAGCTGATCCTCGGCAACATCGGCGTGCCCGGCGGCGGCATGAACGCGCTGCGCGGACACTCGAACATCCAGGGGCTGACCGACCTCGGGCTGATGTCGAACCTGATCCCGGGCTACCTGAACATCCCGACCGAGAAGGAGCCCGACTGGGCCACCTATCTCAAGTCGCGGGCGTTCAAGCCGTTGCAGCCGGGCCAGACCAGCTATTGGCAGAACTATCCCAAGTTCATGGTTTCGTTCATGAAATCCATGTGGGGTGACGCGGCGACCGTGGACAACGACTGGGCCTTCCACTACCTGCCCAAGCTCGACGTCCCGGCCTACGACATGCTGCGGATGTTCGAGCTGATGGACCAGGGCCGGGTCAACATCTACTTCTGCCAGGGGTTCAACCCGCTGATGGCGCTGTCCAACCGCGGCAAGAACACCAACGCCTTGAGCAAGCTCAAGATGCTGGTCGTGATGGACCCGCTCGAGACCGAGACCGCGCGGTTCTGGGAAAACCACGGCGCCTACAACGACGTGGACAGCGCCGCGATCCAGACCGAGGTGATCCAGCTGCCGACCTCGTGCTTTGCCGAGGACGAGGGCGCGCTGGTGAACTCGGGCCGCTGGCTGCAGTGGCACTGGGCGGCGGCGGACATGCCGGGCGATGCGCGGCTGGACACCTGGATCATGGCGCAGATCCACCTGCGGGTGAAGGCGCTCTATCAGGCCGAGGGCGGGGTCTTCCCCGACCCGATCCTGAACCTGACCTGGGACTATGCCGACCAGAACGAGCCGAAGCCCGACGAGCTCGCCCGCGAGCTGAACGGCCGCGCGCTCGGCGACGTGACCGACCCCAAGGACGCGACCAAGGTGCTGACCGCGGCCGGCAAGCAGGTGAAAAGCTTCGCCGAACTGCGCGACGACGGGTCCACCGCCTGCGGCTGCTGGATCTATTCCGGCTGCTTCAACGAGGACGGCAACAACATGGCCCGCCGCGACAACGCCGACCCCTCGGGGATGGGCGTGCACGCGAAATGGGCGTGGAGCTGGCCGGTCAACCGCCGGACGCTCTACAACCGCGCCTCGGCGGACCTCAACGGCCAGCCGTGGGACCCGACCCGGCCCATCATCCAGTGGACCGGCGAGAAATGGGAAGGCAACGACGTCCCCGACATCGCCCCCACGGCGAAGCCGGGCGAGGTCATGCCGTTCATCATGAACCCCGAAGGGGTGTCGCGGCTCTTCAGCCGCGGGATGATGCGCGACGGGCCCTTCCCGACCCACATGGAGCCGTTCGAGAGCCCGGTCCAGAACGTGTTCAACGCCCGGATGCGCGGCAACCCGGTGGCCCGGGTGTTCGCCTCGGACGTGGCGCATCTGGGCAACTCGGCCGAGTTCCCGTTCGTCGCCACCAGCTACCGGCTGACCGAGCATTTCCACTACTGGACCAAGCACAACAAGGTGAATGCCGCGTTGCAGCCCGAGTTCTTCGTGGAGATCAGCGAGCAGCTGGCCGCCGAGAAGGGCATCGAGAAGGGCGGCTGGGTGCGGGTGTGGTCCAAGCGGGGCGAGGTCCGCGCCAAGGCCCTCGTCACCAAGCGGATCAAGCCGCTGATCTGTGACGGCAAGCCCGTCCATGTCGTCGGCATCCCGCTGCACTGGGGCTTCGTCGGCGCGGCGAAGAAGGGCTGGGGGCCGAACAGCCTGACGCCCTTCGTCGGCGACGCCAACATCGAGACGCCGGAATACAAGGCGTTCCTCGTCAACATCGAACCCAGCGTGGGGGAGGCCGTGTCATGACCACTCCGACCGACACCACGATGACTACCACTCCGGCGACGGCAACCGGGGCGGCACCCGGGGCGGAACCCGTGACGGCTCCTGCCGCCACGGCCGCCCCGGCGGCGGCGGCACCTGCGGCACCTGCGGCGGCGGCCCCCTCGGGCAACGCCACCACGGGGCCAGCGGTCACGACCGCGACGACCCCGATCCCGACCCACAACTCGCCCCCCAACATGGCGATGATGAACCCGCCGGTGCAGCCGGGCACCGCGGTGCTGGGCCAGGCGGCGGTGGTGCGGTCCTCGGCCGGCGGGCCGGTGGCCGAGAACCCGACGCCGCTCGACGCGGTGGCAAAGCTCATCGACATCTCGAAGTGCATCGGCTGCAAGGCCTGCCAGTCGGCCTGCGCCGAGTGGAACGACACGCACCCCGAGATCGGCGTGAACGTGGGGGTCTATGAGAACCCCCACGACCTCACCGCCGAGATGTGGACGCTGATGCGCTTTGCGGAATACGACAACCCGGACACCGGCAACTTCGAGTGGCTGATCCGCAAGGACGGCTGCATGCACTGCGAAGACCCGGGCTGCCTCAAGGCGTGCCCGGCGCCGGGCGCGATCGTCAAGTATTCCAACGGGATCGTCGACTTCATCAGCGACAACTGCATCGGCTGCGGCTACTGCATCTCGGGCTGTCCGTTCGACATCCCGCGGCTCAACGCCAACCATGTGGTCAAGAAGTGCACCCTCTGCTCGGACCGGGTGGCGGTGGGGCAAGGTCCGGCCTGCGCCAAGGCCTGCCCGACGCAGGCGATCACCTTCGGCGCGAAGGAGGACATGAAGACCCTCGCCGCCGAGCGGATCAAGGATCTGCGCGGGCGCGGCTATGCCGATGCGGGGCTCTATGACCCGCAGGGCGTGGGCGGGACGCACGTGATGTATGTCCTGCAGCACGCCGACCGGCCGCATATCTACAACGACCTGCCGGACGATCCGTCGATCTCGGGCGTGGTCTCGACGTGGAAGGGCAACGCCAAGCCCGTGGGTCTGGCGGCGGTCGGCCTGGCCGCCGTGGGTGCTGCGGCGATGGCAGTGTTCCACCGCGGCAACCGCGTCACGGTCGAGGATGAGCGCGAGGCCCAGCAGATGGTGCGCGAAGAGATCGGGACGGCGCCCGCGCCGACCGTGGACGACAGGGGTCAGGTGTGATGGCAGGACGCGAGTTTTCGGAATCCACCGACAAGATCCTGAGCCTGCGCCCGGTCGAGGTCCGCCGCTACGTGACCTTCACCCGGATCAACCACTGGTTCACGGCGATCTGCTTCATCTTGCTGATGCTGTCGGGCTTTGCGCTGTTCAGCCCGGCGCTCTACGGGCTGACCGGGCTCTTCGGCGGCGGGCAGACGACGCGCTGGCTGCATCCCTTCATCGGGATCGCGCTGTCGGTCAGCTTCCTCGGGATGTTCGTGCAGCTCGTGCACCTGAACATCCTGCGGCGCGAGGACCTCGTCTGGACCTCGCAGATCGGCGACGTGATCGCGGGGCACGAAGAGCGCCTGCCGGAACTCGGCAAGTACAACTTCGGGCAGAAGACCGTGTTCTGGGGGATGTTCTGGCTGATCCTCGCGCTGCTGATCTCGGGGATCATGATGTGGGTGCAGTACTTCCCCACCCTCGTCTCGATCGAGACGCGGCGGATCGCCATCCTCGTCCATTCGATCTCGGCGGTGCTGATCGTGCTGGTGTTCATCCTGCACGTCTTTGCCGCGGTGTGGACGCAGGGCACGATCCGCGCGATGACCCGCGGCACCGTCACCGGCGGCTGGTCGTGGCGCCATCACCGCAAATGGCTGCGGGAACTGGCTAGACGCCAGACCTCGAAACCGGCAGAGTAACCCTTCGCCCGTGGCCGGTCCGGCCCGACGGAGGAACGATGACCGATCCGATCCAGCCCAGACCCGACATGATCGGCGGCGTCCCGACGCCGCCGCTTGCCATTCTGCCGAAGCTGCCCGCGCTCTTCACCCGCCGCGCCGAGCGGCTGGCGTTTCTGGCCGAAGGCTCCAACCTCGGGCCGTATCTCAGCTTCCTTGCCGCGCTGGCGCAGGTGCAGGCGCGGCTCGCCGAGGCGCTGCCGCCGCTTCCCCCGCTCGACCCCGACCGCGTGGCGCAGGCCCGCGCGGCCCGGATGCCACCCGTCGATCGGCAGGCCGAGTCCGATGACGAGGCCCTCGGCGGCACGCTCGACGCGCTGATCGCGGCGGCGCGCGAGATCGAGATGCCGGCGCCCGCGCGGCTGGCGCTCGACGCGCTGGCCGCCGCCGAGCCCGAGGACCGCGCCTGGCTGATCGGCAACGTGATGGCCGACGACATCCCCGCCGACAGCGCCGCCCCGCATCTCTTCGTCGCGGCGGCGGTGCAGACCCACCTCGCCCGCCGTGCGGCCGGGCTGGACGCCGCGGCGCTGGTGCCGATCCGCACGGGCGTCTGCCCGGTCTGCGGCGGGCGGGCCTGCGCCTCGGTCGTGACCGGAATCATGGGCGCCGAGGGCGCGCGCTACGCCGCCTGCGCCGGCTGCCAGACGCTGTGGAACGAGGTGCGGGTCAAGTGCCTGTGCTGCGGCGAGAACGGCAAGATCGGCTTCCAGGCGGTCAGCGACGGCTCGGGCACCGCCGATGCCGACGGGACCGGCGCGCAGATCAAGGCCGAGACCTGCGGCGACTGCGGCCAGTGGGTCAAGCAGATGGCGCAGAACCGCAACCCCTCGCTCGACCCGGTGGCCGACGACGTGGCCTCGCTGGGCCTCGACGCGCTGATGCGCGACAGCGAATGGCGGCGCGGCGGCTTCAACCCCTTCCTCATCGGATACTGACCCGGTGGAGGCGTTCCGCGCCCTGCCCTCGGTGGACCGGCTGCTCGGCGCCCCCGCCGGCGCGGCGCTGGTCGCCGCCCACGGCCGCCAGGCCGCGACCGAGGCGCTGCGCGTGGCGCTGGACGCCGCCCGCGCGGCCGTGCGGGCGGGCGGCGCGGCTCCCGACGCCGAGGCGATCACGGCCGAGGCCCGCGCCGCGCTCGATGCCGCCGCGCGCACCGCGCTGCGCCCGGTGCTGAACCTGACCGGCACGGTACTGCACACCAATCTGGGCCGGGCGCTGCTGGCCGAGGCCGCCGTCGCCGCCGCGACCGACGCCATGCGCGCGCCGCTGGCGCTGGAATACGACCTCACCACCGGCGCCCGCGGCGAGCGCGACGACCACATCGCGCCGCTGATCTGCGCCCTGACCGGGGCCGAGGCCGCCACGGTCGTCAACAACAACGCCGCCGCGGTGCTCATCGCCCTCAACACCCTGGCCGAGGGGCGCGCGGCCATCGTTTCGCGCGGGGAGCTGGTCGAGATCGGCGGCGCCTTCCGCATCCCCGACATCATGGCGCGCGCGGGCGTGCGACTGGTCGAGGTCGGCACCACCAACCGCACCCACCCCCGCGACTACCGCGCCGCCGTGGGGGCGGACACCGCGCTGATGCTCAAGGTCCATCCGTCGAACTACCGCATCGAGGGTTTCACCCGCAGCGTCGCCGCCCCCGAACTCGCCGCCATCGCCGCCGAGGCGGGGGTGCCGCTGATGAACGACCTCGGCTCGGGGACGCTGGTCGACATGACCCGCTGGGGCCTGCCCGCCGAGCCCACGGTGCGGGCGGCGGTGGCCGAAGGGGCGGACCTCGTGACCTTCTCGGGTGACAAGCTTCTGGGCGGCCCGCAGGCCGGGTTCATCGTCGGGCGCGCCGACCTGATCGCGCGGATCAACCGCAATCCGCTCAAGCGCGCCCTGCGGCTGGACAAGATCCGCCTCGCGGCGATCGAGGCGACGCTGCGCCTCTATCTCGACCCCGACCGGCTGGCCGAACGCCTGCCGACCCTGCGGCTGCTCACCCGGCGTGAGGCCGAGATCCGCGCCCAGGCCGAGCGGCTGGCACCCGCAGTGGCGCGGCTGCTGCCCGGCCACGTGGTCACGGTCGAACCCTGCGCGAGCCAGATCGGCTCGGGCGCCCTGCCGGTCGAGACCCTGCCCTCGGCGGCGCTGGCGATCCGGGCCGAGGACGGCGCCGGCGACGCGCCCGAGCGGCTGGCCGCACGACTGCGCGCCGGGGACCGCCCGGTGATCGGGCGCATCCGCGAGGGCGCGCTGATCCTCGACCTGCGCTGCCTTTCGGATGACGGCGCGCTGCTGGCCGCGCTGGCATGATCGTCGGGACGGCCGGGCATATCGACCACGGCAAGACGGCGCTGGTCCGCGCGCTGACCGGCGTCGACGCCGACCGGCTGGCCGAGGAAAAATCGCGCGGCATCACCATCGAGCTGGGGTTTGCCTATGCCGACCTCGGCGGCGGCGGGATCACCGGCTTCGTCGACGTGCCGGGGCACGAGCGGCTGGTCCACACCATGCTCGCCGGGGCGGGGGGCATCGACCTCGCGTTGCTGGTGGTGGCGGCCGACGACGGGGTGATGCCGCAGACACGCGAGCATCTGGCGATCCTCGATCTTCTGGGCGTGCACCGCGGCATCGTGGCGCTGAGCAAGGCCGACCTTGCCGATGCCGACCGGCGGGCGGCGGTGACGGACGAGATCGCGGCGCTGCTCGCCGGCACGGGGTTGGCGGGCGCGCCGGTGATCCCGGTCTCGGCGGTCACGGGCGAGGGGGTGGCGGCGCTGACGGCGGCGCTCGCCGCGGCCGAGGCCGCCACCACGGCGCGCCGCACCGACGCGCGGTTCCGGCTGAGCGTGGACCGCAGCTTCACGCTCAAGGGCACCGGGACGGTGGTCACGGGGACGGTCGCCGCGGGGCGGGTGGCGGTGGGGGATACGGTGGTGCTCTCGCCCTCGGGGCGGGCAGCGCGGGTGCGGGGCATCCACGCCCAGAACCGCCCGGCGGCCGAGGGGCGCGCGGGCCAGCGCTGCGCGCTGAACCTCGCGGGCGACGGCGTCGCCCCCGACGCCATCCCGCGCGGCGAGGTGGTGGGCGACCCGGCCCTGCACGCGCCGACGGACCGCATCGACGCGCGGCTGCGGGTGCTGGGGTCCGAGCCGAAGCCGGTGGGCACGTGGTTCCCGGCCCGCCTGCACGCCGACGCGGTCGAGGTCGGCGCGCGGGTGGTGCCGCTGGGCGATCCGCTGAACCCCGGCGCGGCGGGGCTGGTGCAGCTCGTGCTCGACCGCCCCATCGCGGCGGTGGTGGGCGAGGCTTACGTGCTGCGCGACGTCTCGGCCCGGCGGACCATCGGCGGGGGGCAGTTCCTCGACCTGCGCGCCCCCGCCCGGCGGCGGCGGACGCCCGAGCGCCGCGCGCTGCTTGAGGCCGCGGCGCACCCCGACCCCGCCGCGGCGCTGGCGGGGATGCTGGCGGTGGCGCCCCATGTGGTCGATCTGGACGCCTTCATCCGCGACCGCGGGCTGGGAGAGGCCGCCGCCGCGCAGCTGGCCCAAGGCGTGGCCGTGCTGGACGGCCCGCCGCGGCTGGCATTGGCTCCGGCCACGCTGGCGCAGCTCTCCGAAGCGGCCGAGACGGCGCTGGCCGCGTTCCACGACGAGACGCCCGAGATGCAGGGCCTCGGGCGCGAGCGGCTGCGGCTGGCGCTGACCCCGCGGCTGCCGAAGCCGGGCTTCGCGGCCTTCATCGCCGGGCGCATCGCGGCGGGCGCGATGGTGGCCGAGGGCAGCTTTCTGCGCCTGCCCGGCCATGTCGCGCGGATGTCGCCCGAGGACGAGGCGCTGCTGGCCCGCGCCCTGCCCGAACTGGGCGGCGAGGCCCGCTTCCGCCCCCCGCGGGTGCGCGACATGGCCACGGCGTGGGACGTGCCCGAGGCCGACCTGCGCCGCGCCCTCAAGTCGGCCGCGCGGCAGGGGCGGGTGGACCAGATCCGCCACGACCATTTCTTCCTGCGCACCACCACTGCCGAGATGGTGGCGATCATCGCCGAGGTTCAGGCCGCCGCGCCCGACGGCTGGGTCACGGCGGCCGCGTTCCGCGACCGGGTCCAGAACGGGCGCAAGGTGGCCATCGAGATCCTCGACTTCTATGATCGGCAGGGCGTCACCTTGCGCCGCGGCGATTTGCGGCGCATCAATCCCCATCGCGCCGACCTGTTCGGCTAGGCCCCGCGCGGGCCGCGACTGGAGGAGAATCGTCCCCGGTGGGGCGGCCGGACTTCAAATCCGGTTGGGGCAGCGCGCCTGTCCCGGGTGGGTTCGACTCCCATTCTCCTCCGCCAGCCCCCCTTCCCCGAAACGACGACGCCCCGCCGGTGAGGGCGGGGCGCTGGAGGGTCCTGCGGGCGGCTCAGCCGTTCAGGTCGAGCCCGCGGGCGGTGGGCGGCTGCCAGGTCTTGGACTCGGGCACGGCGCCCGCGGTGTTCGTCCCGATCTGCGAGCCGCCGGTGCCGCCGGTCCAGCCGGTCGAGCCGGCGTTGCCCGGGGCGGTGCCGTCGGCGGCGCCCTGCGCGGGCGCGGTCGCCGCGGTCGCCACGCCCGAGGCGGCGGCGCCGGCGGTCGCGTCCTGCTGCTCGGCCCCGGCGGTCGCCTGATCCGACGGCGGCTGGATGGCCGCCGCGGCGGACGAGCCGGCGGCGACCTGCTGGCCGTCGGGCGTGGTCACGGCGGGGGTGTCAGGCGCGACGCCCGCGGGCGCGGTGGCCGTGGCGGTTGCGGTGCCGTCGGTGGCCGAAGCCTGCGGGCCGGGCTGTTCCGAGGCCGTCGCCGCGGCAGGCTGGGCCGCGTCGGGGACCGGGGCGGCCAGCGCCTCTTGCGTGGTGGCGGGGGTCGGGGTCTGGACGGGCTCGGTCGGGACGCCCTCGGCAGTCATGCCGGGGGCGGTCGCACCGGTCACCTCGGGCGGCGGTGCGACGGAGCCTGCGCCCGCGTCGGCCTGCGCCGCGGCCACCGCCGGCGGCGGGGCAAGGTCGGCGTTCAGGCTATCCGAGGCGGCCGGAGCCGGGGTCTCGGCCGCGGCCACGGGCGCCACAGGCGCAGGCGCCGGGGCGGTCGCCGTCACGGCAGGGGGTTTCGGGATCTCCTGCGTCGCCGTGACCGCCGGGGGCGGGGCGAGGTCCGCGGGCGGCGCGGTGATCGGCACGCTGTAGGTCGAGACGCTCTGCGCCAGCGCCGGCGCCCCGGCCAGCAGCAGGGCGAGCAGCGGATAGGTCAGTCTGGTCATCGCACGCTCCCTCGTCGGCGGCGCCGCGGCGGGCGCCCCTCGTCCCACGTTATCCTGCGCCGCCCGGCGCGTCACCTGTTCATCCGCGCGCCGCGTCGGCGGTCACTGCGGCGGCAGGCCCGCGGCCAGTGCCCGGCCCAGCGCGAACAGCCGCTGTTCCAGGATCACCGGCGTCTCGCAGACATAGGTCAGGCTCTGCTGGCGGTCGGTGAACACCCGCTGGTCCCAGTCGAGCGCCTTCTCCTCGGCGTCGATGGCGTCGAAATCGGGCTTGTCCGCGGCCTCGAGCGTGGCCATCCGCGCGCGGCGCGCCTGCACCTGCGCGGCCAGCGCCACCTGCTTGTGGCCATAGCGCGAGATGCCGTCCATCAGCAGGCTGCGCTGCCGGTCGATGCGCTCGAACAGCGCCTGCATCAGCGCGGTGCGCGCCGCGGGGTCGCGGCCCTCGGCGAAGGCGGCAATCTCGGCCTCGGCGTCCACGACGGGCAGGCGGCGCTGCGCGAGCCGGTCGGCCAGCGCGGCGATTTCGGTTGAGGCGGCCAGCGCCGCGGTCCCCGCGTCGGGCTGCGGCCCGGTCCAGACCTGCCCCAGCGACAGATGCGGCTGGCGCGGCTGGATGCAGGGCCAGTCGGGCGTCGCCTGCGCGGCCATCGCCGCAACGGGCGCCAACGCCACGAGAGCCGCCATGAAACTGCGTCGCATCATCCCCCTCCCTTCCGGCGGGGGCCGGGGCCGCGGGCCGGGTCGTACATCGCCACCGCGCCCAGAAAGAACACCGCAAGGCAGCCCGCCACGACCCCAAGGGACAGCCAGTTGACCTCAAGGTAAAGCGCAAACCGGATCAGCTCCACCGCATGGGTGAAGGGGTTGATGGCGCAGATGTCGTGCAGCAGCGTCGAGGATTCGCGCATCCGCCACAGCGGGTAAAGCGCGGTCGAAGCGAAGAACATCGGGAAGATGACGAAGTTCATCACCCCGGCGAAGTTCTCGAGCTGGCGGATGGCTGACGAGAGGAACAGCCCCAGCGCCCCGAGCATCAGCCCCGACAGCACCAGCGCCGGCAGCACGGCCAGATAGCCGAGGACCGGCGGGCGCACGTCCCAGAGCCAGGCGATGGCGAGGAAGGCGTAGACCTGCAGGATCGAGACCATCACCCCCGCCACGAGCTTGGACCCCAGCAGGAACCAGCGCGGCCAGGGGCTGACCAGCAGGGTCCGCATCGCCCCGGTCTCGCGGTCGTAGACCATCGAGAGCGACGACTGCATCCCGTTGAAGAGCTGGATCATCGCGCAGAGGCCGGGGGTGACGTAGACCTCGTAGAGGACATAGGTCTGGTAGGGCGGGGTGATCGACAGCCCGAGGACCGAGCGGAAGCCGGCGGCGAAGATGAAGAGCCAGACCAGCGGCCGGACCAGCGCCGCGAGGAACCGGCCGCGCTGGTTGACGAAGCGCAGCGCCTCGCGCCGGGCGATGCCGAGAAAGACGGTGGCCGTGCCGCTCATGACACGCCCCCGGCCGCGACGCCTGTCAGCGTCAGGAAGGCGCGGGTCAGGTCGCCATCCGGCGCGGCCTCGGCGGCGGTGCCGTCGAAGAGCACCCGGCCCCGGTGCAGGATCACCAGCCGGTCGGCGGGCGCGATCTCGTCCAGGATATGCGTGGCCCAGAGCGCCGAGACCCCGCGCTCGGCGATCAGCCGGCGGGTCAGCGCCAGCACCTCGGCCCGGGACTTGACATCGAGACCCACGGTCGGCTCGTCCAGCAGCAGAAGCTCGGGGCGGTGCATCAGCGCGCGGGCGAGCTCGGCCCGGCGCACCTGCCCGCCCGAGAGCGCGTTCACGCGGTCGTCGACGCGGCCGGCGAGATCGACCTGCGCCAGCACCTCGCCCAGCCGCGCCCGCGCCGCCGCGCGGCCGATTCCGTGCAGGGCGGCGTGATACATCAGGTTCTGCCGCACCGTCAGGTCGGCGTCGAGCGCGCGGCTCTGGAACACCACCCCCAGCCGCGCCAGCGCCGCCCCGGGGTTGCGGCGCAGGTCATGGCCCGCGACCCGGATCGTGCCGCTGCGGTTGGCGTAAAGCCGGGTGACGAGGTTGAAGAGCGTGGTCTTGCCCGCCCCGTTCACCCCCAGAAGCGCCGTCATCCCGCCCCGCGGCACGGTCAGGGACACGTCGTCCAGCGCCGTGACCGCGCCGAAGGCGTGGCTGACGCCGGTGACCTGAAGGGCCGGGGGGGCGGTCTGCGGCATCAGCGGATGGTGAACACGGCCTGCTGGCTTTCGCCGCGCGCGCCGGGGACCGACAGGACATAGCGCCCCGGCACGATCGCCACGAAGGTCAGCCGCGCGGTGCCGGCCGCGTCGAACTCGAGCGAGTGGACCCCCATCGGGCGGACCTCGATGTCGTTGACCACGACCTCGTCCACCCACACGGCGCGGAAGAAATCCCCGCCCGAGAGCGCCAGCTCCTGACTGCCGTCGGCGGTGATCTCGATCCGGTAATAGCCGCCGGATTGCAGGGTGTATTCGCCCTGCGCCAGCGGCTTCCCGGCGGCGAGCGTGAGGGGCGGCAGGTCCTCGCGGTTGGCGCGCGACAGGATGCTCGAGGGGCCGTAGTCGTGGTGCTGCGGGGCCGCCGCCGCTGGCGCGGGCGCAGCGGGCGCGGCGTCGTCGTCATCCTCGGCGTCATCGGCCGGCGCCGGGGTGGTTGCCGGCGCGGTCGCCGCCGGTTGGCCTTCCGGGGCGGTCGTCTGCGCGGCCGCGGGGGTCAGGAGCACCGCGGCGAGAAGGGCGGCGAGGGTGAGGCGGGTCATCGGCTGGTCCTTTCCGGGGGTCATTCGGGCGCCACGACGACGCCCCAGGGCTGCTGGCCGACCTGGATCGACTTCAACGCCCTGCCCGAGGCCACGTCGATCACCGTCACGTCGTTCGAGTTGCCGTTGGTGGTGTAAAGCCGGCTCTGGTCCGCGTTGAAGGCCAGCTGCCAGACCCGCTGGCCGACGAGGATGTAGTCGGTGACCTCAAGGCTTTCGCCGTCGATCACCGCCACGCGGTTGGCGGGGCCGAGCGCCACGAACACCTTGCTGCCGTCGCGGGTGGCGCGGATGCCGACCGGCTGGATCGCCTCAGGCAGGACGCCGGGGATCTGGAACCCGATGGTCTTGACCACGGTCTGCGTCGCCGGGTCGATCACGCTGACCGTGCCGCCGATCTCGGCCGAGACGAACAGCGTCTTGCCGTCGGCGGTGAACTCGGCAAACCGCGGGCGCTGGTCCACCAGCACGTTGGCGGTGATCTGGTAGGTCTCGGTGTCGATGAAATGCGCCATGTTGGTGGTTTCCGAGGTGTTGAT
The DNA here is from genome assembly GCF_012689545.1 of Paracoccus sanguinis. NCBI lineage: Bacteria > Pseudomonadati > Pseudomonadota > Alphaproteobacteria > Rhodobacterales > Paracoccaceae > Paracoccus > Paracoccus sanguinis. Next base: position 1,709,224 of record NZ_CP051542.1, on the reverse strand, counting down.
GACGGTCTTGCCGTCCGGGCTGACGCCCATCCCCTCGGGTTCCACGCCGACCGGGATCTCGGCCAGCATCTGATGCGTCTTGGTTTCCACCACGGTCACGAGGTTGTCGTCCTCGTTGGCGATGTACAGCCGCCCGCCGTCCGGGCTGAGCACGAACAGCTCGGGGTCGGGGCCGCTGGGCAGGGTGTGGGTCTCCTGCATCGTCTGGGGGTCGAAGACCCGCACGAGGTCGTCGTCCGAGGCACAGACGTAAAGCTCGCGCCCGTCGGGCGAGAGGGTGATGCCGCGCGGGCGGTTGCCGACCGGATAGTGGCCCACGACCTCGAGCGTCTCGTCGTCCAGCACGGTGACGTCGTTGCCCTTTTCGTTGGTCACATAGACCCGGGCGGCCAGCGCCGGGTTGGCCGTGGCGAGCAGGATCAGCGTCAGGGCGATGCGCATGGCGGACCTCAGAACTTGCATTGGGTTTCGGGGCGGTCGATGCCCAGCGTGTCGAGCGCGGTGACCTGGTGCAGATAGGCGTCCTGCGGGCTGACGCTGGCCATCAACAGGCCGGTGGTCAGCAGGATCGGCTGGCGCAGCTGGTGGTCCCAGTCGCGCACGGTCAGCTTCTGCCCCTTGAAGCCCGCGACCTGAAACTCGGGCGAGAGGATGAAGGCCTTGAGCGCGGCGGGATCGGTGGTGCGCGCCCGCGTCGCCGCCTCGCCCACCATGCGGACGGCGAGCCAGGCCTGGTAATCCTCCTCGCGCATCGGGCGGTGGGCCAGCGCCTCGAAGCGGTTCTGGAACTGGGTCGCGCCCCATGCCTCCATCGCCGGGTGCCAGCTGCGCGGGACGAGACCGGCCGAGCCCGCCACGGGGCGCGCGTCCCAGGTCTGATAGGGCAGGTAGCCTGCAAAGATCCCGGCCGCGTCGGCGGCGATCAGAATGTCGTGGTCGGGCGCGCGCTGGGTGAAGACCGGCATCTGCGCCTGCACCTGCACGTGGCCCGAGTCGGTGCGGCGGGCGCCGCCGGTGTCCTGGAACACCCGTTCCTCGACGATCTTCGCGCCGAACTTGGTCGCGGCGCGGGTCCAGGCGGCGGCCAGCGCGGTATCCTCGGGGTGGCTGCCGGCGACGAGGAACCAGCGTGGCCAGCGCTTCCACATCAGGAACTGCGCCAGCGCGTCGGTCAGCATCGCGTCCGAGGGCGCGACATGGATCACGTTGGCGCGGCAGTCGGCCCCGCGCAGCGCGTCGCCGCGGGCGCGGGCGTTCAGGATCAGCGCCCGGTCCCCGGCGTGGTCGGCCAGCGCCAGCGTGGTCGCGTCGTCGGCGAGCGTCACCACGAACTGCACCCCCGCCCCGATCAGCGCATCCAGCTCGGCCGCGGCGGTTTCGGGCGTGGCGGTCGCCTCGGTGGTGTCGAAATCCTGGCCCATGAAGCGGCCGGTGGTGTCGTTGTCCTCGGTCCCGAGCCGCGCGCCGACGAGCCCGAGGTCGGCGGGCGGCAGCTCGAGCCGCGAGATCGGCGGCAGCCCGGCGCGGTCCACGCGCAGGACGCCGATGCGGATGACCTGCGGGGCGGGCGTCTGGGCCGCGACGGAGGGGGGTGCTGTGGTCTGGGGCGCGGCGGTCTGGGCGGTCGGCGCCGGCGTCTGGGCCAGCGCGGGCGCGGCGCCGAGCGCGGCCGCGAGGGCCGCGATCCGCCAGATGCTGCGATGCTGCGCCGGTGCCATGACGCCCCTCCCCCACCACTCCGGCGCGTGGCGCCGGGCTTCCCCGTGGCAGTCTTGGCGGCGCGCGCCGCCGGTGCAACCCGGCAATCGTTCCGAGGCCGATTGCCGCCTTTCCCTGCGACGTTCGGCTGATGGACGCCGCCTTGGCCGGCGCTACCATGCGCCCCATGACCACCCCTGCCCGCCCTGCGTCCATCCTGCCCGCCGCCGCCCTCGCGGCCCTGCTGGCGCTGCCGGCGGCCGCCGCGACGCCGGTCACGGGGCCGCCCCCCGCGCCGGGCAGCGCGGTGTGGTTCGGGCTGCACTTCATCGACACCTCGACCGAGGGCGCGATCAACGGCGTGCGCGCCGACGAAACCGCGCGGGTCGAGATGGCCGAGGATTTCATCGCCGCCGACCTGACCCGCCGCGGCTTCACCCTGACCGAGCCGCCGCCCGAGGCGGTGGCCGCGATCCGCAACCCCGTCCACTCGAACCGCCGCGACACCCGCATCGCCGCCGAGATGCGCGCGCGCTACGCCATCTCGGGCGAGGTGCAGAAGGTCTCGAACCTCATCCTGTCGGTGAACCTGCACGTCCGCGACGCGGTGACCGGCGCGACGGTGCGCGCGGGCGCCGTCGATATCCGCGGCAACACCGACGACAGTTTCCGGCGCGGCTACAGCTACCTGCTGCGCAACCTCATCTTTCGGGAGAAATAGATGCGACCCCTGACGACGAAGGCCGTGACCCTGGCGCTGGCGGCGCTGCTGGCGAGCAGCGGGATGGCGCTGGCGCACGGCCCGGTGCGGCTCAAGCTCGAGCTGGACGAGGTGTTGAACGCCTCGCCTGACGAGGTGTGGGCGGCGATCGGCAAGTTCGACGACATGAGCTGGCACCCCGCCGTCGCGCGGACCGAGATGACCGCCGACAGCCCCGACGCGGTGACGCCCGAAAAATCCACCCGCGTCCTGCACCTCAAGGCCGAGGGCGGCGATCCGACGATCACCGAGACGCTGACCAAGTATCAGCCCGAGAAGCGCTGCTACGGCTATCTGATCAAGGCGGTCGAGGTGACGGTGCTGCCGGTGACGAACTATGCCGCGACGCTGTGCGTCAACGACGAGGGCGGCAAGGCGAAGGTGGTGTGGAAGGGCGGTTTCTACCGCGGCTATCCCAACAACGAGCCGCCGCCCGAGCTGAACGACGAGGCCGCGACCAAGGCCGTGACCGGGGTCTATCAGGCCGGGCTCGACGCGCTGGCCGAGCGGTTCGGCAAGGCCGAGTGAGGCGCGTCGCGGCCGCCCTCCTGCTCGCCGCCGCGCCGGCGGGGGCGGGCGATCTGGCCGTGGTGACCTCGCAGACGGCGCAGGCGGTGAGCCTCGTGGATCTCGACAGCGGGGTGGTGCGGGTCACGGTGCCGGTCGCGGGGGCGCCCGCGCCGGTGGCATATGACCCGGCGGCGGGGCGGGCCTATGTGATCTCCGCCGAGACGGGGGCGCTGACGGTGCTGGGCGCCGACGGCGCGGTGCTGCGCCAGCAGGCGTTGGGCGAGGGCAGCTTCGGCATCGCGCTCGACGCTGCCGCGGGGCGGATGTTCGTGACCGACTGGTACGGCGCGCGGCTGCGCTGCCTGACGCTCGACGGCGCGCCGGTGTGGGCGGCGGCGACCGGCCCTGCGCCCGCCGGGGTGGCGCTGTCGGGGGACGGGCGGGTGGTGGTGACCGCCGACCGCGACGCCGACCGGCTGTCGGCCTTCGACGCCGCGACCGGAGCGCCGCTCTGGCAGGCGCCGACCGGCACCCACCCCTATGCCGTCACCTTCCACGCCGGGCGGTTCTGGACCGCCGATGTCCAGTCCGACAGCGTCACGGTGATCGACGCCGCCACCGGCCGCGTGACCGGCCGGGTCGAGACGGGCAGCCACCCCTATGGCGTGGCCTTCGCCGCCGGCAATGGCTTCGTCACCGACCAATATGCGGCGACGGTGACGGTGTTCGACGCCGAAACCCTCGCCCCCCTCGGCCGGATCGAGGTGGGCGACTACCCCGAGGGGATCGCCGCGCTCAGCGACGGGCGGCGGCTGGCGCTGGCGAACTGGGACGCCGACACGCTGACCGTGATCGACGGCGAGACGCTGACGGTCGAGGCGACCATCGACGTCCCCGCCGGGCCGCGCAGCTTCGGGCTGTTCGTGGGGCCGGCGCCTCAGTCGGCGGGCACGGCTGGCACCAGCGCCCGCCCCTCGGCCGCCCAGGCGTCAGTGCCGCCGGGGAACCAGCCGACCCGGCCATAGCCCAGCGCCACCGCCCGGCGCGCGGCATTCCAGCTCATCCAGCAGTCGGCCTTGCAGAAGAACACCAGCGCCGCGCCGCGGTCGCCGTGGCTCAACCGCTCGAGCGCCGCCACGAAGCCGCGCTCAACCTCGGGGGCGAGCCGGTCGTAGCCGGTGTCGGCCAACCAGACCGCGCCGGGCAGGGTTTCATGGACGGGCGCACGCCACAGCGTCCCCGCGGGCAGTCCCGCGGGGCGGCGGGTGGCGGGCAGCACGTCGATCAACACCGCACCTTGTGCCTGCCAGTCGGCGGTGCCCGCGGCGTCCAGCACCGTGGCGCCGGCCAGCGTGTCGGGGACCGGGGCGCGGTAGGGCTCGCCGCGGTAGCCCTGCGGCTCGGGCACGGCGGGGTCGGCGGCGGCCGCCGCGCCCAGCCCCGCCAGCAGGCAGGCCAGCGCGGCGGCGCGGCGGATCATGGCTTCAGCGCCTTGCCGTAGTCGTCGACCAGCGGCACCCCGGCGTCGCGCAGGATCGCGTCGATCTCGGCCTGGTTGCGGCGGATCAGACTGTTCAGCTCGCGCTTCCAGTCCTGCTCGCTCGGCCGCACGCCAAGGGTGATGCGGTAGAAGAGCCGCGGCCCCCCGTCTTCCTTGAGCAGCGGCACGAACTGCAGGTCGGGGTCGTCCTTGACCAGCGGCCCGGCGAGCGGCCCCCACAGCACGGCCGCGTCGAGCGTCCCGTTGCGCACCCCGTCCAGCATCTCGCCCACCGGGTTCTCGACCCGGCGATCGACGAACAGATCCCAGCCGCGCATGTCCTTGGCGAGCCCGGCGCGCGCCATGTGCGTGGCGGGGGGCGTGCCCGCGACGACGCCGAGGTTGCGGCCCTTGAGCGCCGGGTCGGTCAGATGGTCCACCCCGGCCAGCGGGCCGTCCTTGCGGGTGACGATGCCGTAGACCGAGGTGTAGTAATGGTTGGTGTTCTGCACCAGCTCGTCGCCCTGGGCGTAGCCCATGATGACGTCGCAGTTGCCCTCGCGCAGGGTCTTGCGGACGAAGCCCGTGCCCTGGGGAAACCAGAAATACTCGACCGGCAGGTTCAGCTTTTCCGCGAAGAGCGTGGCGAGCCGGTTCTCGAACCCCGAGCCGTCCTCGGCCGACATCGGCACCGCCGCCGGATCGGCGCAGACCCGGAAGGCGGTGGTCGAGCGCAGCTCGGCCAGCTGCGCCGCGGCCGGGACCGCGCCGAGGCTCAGCGCGGCAAGGGCGAGGGCCGCGAAACCGGCGCGCATCAGCCGCTCATGCAGGAATCTTCCTGCTTGGCGAAGTCGTCGGACTTGTCGGCCCGGTTGGCCGGCCGCCCGCGCGGGATGGCGCCGGTGCCGTGCGCGAGCAGATAGGCGTAGATGTCATCGACATAGCACCAGACGTTGCGGTTGGTCCCGAAGGCCGGCATCACCTGATTGGCCTGCCCGGTGCCGACGTTCTGCTTGCCCGAGGCCACGATCTGCTGGAACTCGTAATAGTCGATCTTGTTCACGACCGAGTCCTTGAGCGCCGGGGCATAGGTCGACCCCTCGCCGTCGGGGCCGTGGCAGACGTGGCACTCGGCGTGGTAGCGGCGGTAGCCCGAGAAGCTGGCGTAGTCGAGCTTGCCGTCCTCGATCTTGAAGGTCGGGATGCCCTCGGCGTTGTACCAGCGGCCGTTTTCCATGTGGTCCGGCGTGATGTCCATGCCGTTGGGCAGGACCGGGCCGGCGGCCGCTGCGGCCGCTGCGCTCGTCGCCGGCGCGGCCGCAGGCGCCGCCGCCGCTGCCGGTGCGCTGTTGCCCGAGGCCGCGGCCGCTGCCCCGGCCCCCGAGGTCGCCGCGGCGGCCCCCGCCCCGGCGGTGGCGGGATCGGGCGCGGCAGTCTGGGCCTCGGCCACGGTGCCCAGCGCCAGCAGGCTGCCAAGCGCCAGGACGGCTGCGGTCCTTGAAACGGTCATCGGCTGTATCTCCTCCAAGCGGTGCGGTCTCCTCCGAACCGAACCGCCCCGAGGTTAGCCTCGGGGCGGATCATCTGTGCAGTCACACTTTGGTGGCACGGGGCGCAAAGGCGCCCCGCCCCCTCAGTTCGAGGGCTTCGCGGCCGGGGTCCCGGCGGGCGCCTCGTTGGGCGAGACGGTGCCGGTCTCGACCGCCGAGCTGCCGCCCTGGCCGGCCGCAGGCGCGGTCGGATCGGCCGCCATGCCGCTCATGCCGCCCATCCCGGACATGCCGTCCATCCCCGACATGCCACCCATGCCGGACATTCCCGACATGCCGTCCATGCCGGACATGCCACTCATGCCGCCCATACCCGACATGCCCGACATTCCGTCCATGCCGGACATTCCGCCCATGCCGCTCATGCCCGACATGCCGTCCATCCCGGACATGCCATCCATGCCCGACATCCCGCTCATGCCATCCATGCCGGACATGCCCGACATGCCGCCCATACCGGACATACCGGACATCCCCGACATGCCGCTCATGCCCGTCTGGGCCGTGCCGCCGCCCGGCAGTTCGAAGACCGTCAGCTGGCCGCCGAGCTCGGTGTAGTCCGAGAGCGCGGCATAGCCGCCGACCGCGCCCAGACCCTCGTTCGGGTTGGTGAGGCCCGCCGCGAGGCCGATGCCGGCCCAGCCGCCGACGCCCGACAGGACGCCGACATACTGCTTGCCGCCATGCTCATAGGTCATCACGTTGCCGATGATCCCCGAGGGCGTCTTGAACTTGTAGAGCTCCTTGCCGGAGGTGGCGTCCACCGCCTTCAGGTAGCCCTCGAGCGTGCCGTAGAACACGACGTCGCCCGCGGTCGCCAGCGCGCCGGACCAGACCGAGAACTTCTCGGGCAGCGACCACTTGATCTCGCCCTTGACGTTGTCCCAGGCGATGAAGTTGCCCATCCCGCCGTGGCTGTTCGGGGCCGGATACATCGACAGCGTGGCGCCCACATAGGGCTGGCCGGCGGTGTAGGCGACGCGGAACGGCTCGTAGTCCATGCAGACGTGGTTGGTCGGCACGTACATCAGGTTGGTCTTGGGGCTGAACGCCGCCGGCTGCTGGTCCTTGGTCCCGAGCGCCGCCGGGCAGATGCCGGTGGTGTTGGTGTCCTCGCCGTTCTGCGCGGTCGAGAACTCGGGCACCACCTGCGGGCGGCCGTACTGGTCGCTCGCCGGGTCCATGACCACCTCGGTCGCCCAGTTCACCGCCGGGTCGTACTTCTCGGCCACCAGCAGCTCGCCCGACTCGCGGTCGAGCGTATAGGCGAAGCCGTTGCGGTCGAAGTGGGTCAGCAGCTTGCGCGGCGCACCGTTGAAGTCCTGGTCGGTCAGGATCATCTCGTTGACGCCGTCGAAGTCCCACTCGTCATGCGGGGTCATCTGATAGACCCACTTGGCCATGCCGGTGTCGGCGTCGCGGGCGAAGATGGTCATCGACCACTTGTTGTCGCCCGGACGCTGGGCCGGGTTCCAGGTCGAGGGGTTGCCGGTGCCGTAGTAGATCAGGTTCAGGTCGGGGTCATACGAGAACCAGCCCCAGATCGAGCCGCCGCCGATCTTCCACTGGTCGCCTTCCCACGACTTGAGCGAGCTGTCGGCGCCGACCGGCTTGCCGAGCGACATGGTCTTTTCGGGGTCCATCAGCATCTCGGCGTCGGGACCCGTCGAATAGGCCTTCCACGCCTCGGTGCCGTCCTTGATGTTCAGCGCGGTCATCCGCCCGCGGACGCCGTATTCGCCGCCCGAGATGCCGACCATCAGCTTGTCCTTGACCGGCATGGTGGTGGCGGTCAGCGTCTCGCCGATGGCGGGGTCGCCGACCTTGTGGGACCACTTCGGCTCACCCGTCTTGGCGTCCAGCGCCACCACGGTGGTGTCGGCCTGCGACAGGAACACCATCCCGTCGGCGTAGCTGAGGCCGCGGTTCACCGTGTCGCAGCACATCACCGCGATCACGTTCGGGTCCTGCTGGGGCTCGTAGCGCCACAGGATCTTGCCGTTGTCGTTGAGGTCGAGCGCGAAGACGTTGTTCGGGAAGGGCGTGTGGACATACATGATGTCCCCGATCACCAGCGGCGAGCCCTCGTGCCCGCGCAGCACCCCGGTCGAGAACGTCCACGCCACCCGCAGGTCGCCGACGTTCGAGGCGTTGATCTGGTCGAGGTTCGAGTAGCGCGTGTTGGCGTAGTCGCCGGTCTGGATCGCCCACTGGGCGGGGTTGGCGGTCGCCTCCTTGACGCTGTCGTTGGCCAGCACGGCCGTGGCCGACAGGGCGAGAACGGCAGCGGTGCCGCTGAGCAGGTATTTCATGGGTGTCCTCCGCGTTGCGAGTGCCCGGCCTGTGGTCGGCGGACGCTCTCCCTGACGTGAGCCTTTGCCCCGCGGGGGCGTGCGTCAACGTCGGGTTGCCGGGTTTCACCGTAAAGTCTGATGAGGAACTTCCGGGAAATGCGGGAACATTCGGCAATCCGAGGGCGGGAGGCCGCGGCGGCGCAACCTCCCGTTGGATTCGGGCGTCAGGCCAGCCGTTCAGCGTGCCACAGGACGTGGTCGCCCATGAAACTCTGCACGAACCAGTAGCTGTGGTCGTAGCCCGGCTGCATGCGGATCATCCCCGGCTGGCGGCGGGCCAGCATCGCCTCCGCCAGCGATTCGGGTTTGAGCAGGTCGAGGAACTGGTCGTCGCTGCCCTGGTCGATCAGGATCTCGCCCGGATAGCCGCGCTCGCGCATGAGCAGCGTCGCGTCGTGCGGCGCCCAGGTGCTGCGGTCCTCGCCCAGATAGGCGGTGAACTGCTTGCGGCCCCAGTCCGATTCGGTCGGATGGGCGATCGGGGCGAAGGCCGAGACGCTGCGGTAGCGGTCGGGGTGGGTCATGGCGATGGTCAGCGCGCCATGGCCGCCCATCGAGTGTCCCGTGATCCCCTGCGCCTCGCGGTCCAGCGGGAAGGCGTCGAAGACCACGCCCGGCAGCTCGTCCACGACATAGTCCCACATCCGGAAGTGCGGCGTCCACGGCGACTGCGTGGCGTTGACGTAGAAGCCCGCGCCCTGCCCGAGGTCGTAGGCCTCGTCGTTGGCCACCCCCTCGCCGCGCGGCGAGGTGTCGGGAAAGATCAGCGCGAGCCCGGTCTCGGCCGCCCATTGCTGGGCGCCGGCCTTGGTCATGGCGTTCTCGTGCGTGCAGGTCAGCCCCGAGAGATACCAGAGCACCGGCACCGGCCCGCCGTCGACGTCGGGGGGCAGATACACGGCAAAGGTCATGTCGGTACCCGTCGCCTCAGAGCGGTGGCGATAGACGCCCTGGGTGCCGCCGAAGCTGCGGTTTTCCGAGATGGTCTCGAGCGGCATGGGGGCCTCCGGGTCGGTGGAATGGATACGGGGATGAAAGGCCGGGCGCGGACCCGAGGCAACCGCAAAGCGCGGAGCCTCAGCCGAAGGGCGGGCGCGGAGGGCGCCGCCGGGCCGGGGTATCTGGGCCAGACAGAAGGGTTGGGCGCGCGCGGACGCTGGGCCGTGCGGGTGTAACGTCAGCCGGGCGCGCGGGTGTGGGGCGGGCGGGCCCGAAGCCCCCCGCCCCGTTCTTGCCGTCAGGCGAGATCGTCCACACTGCGGATGACGCGGCCGAGCAGCCCGTAGTCCAGCGCCTCTTGCGTGTTCAGCCAGAAGTCGCGCTGGGTGTCCTTTTCGATCCGCTCGACGCTCTGCCCGGTGGCGTCGGCGAAGATCTGGTTCAGACGCTCGCGCATCAGCCGGACCTGCTCGGCCTGGATCATCATGTCCGACGAGGTGCCGCCGATCCCGCCCGAGGGCTGGTGGATCAGGAAGCGGGTGTTGGGCAGGCAGAAGCGGTTCTCGCGATCGGCGCCGACGAAGATCAGCGCCCCGGCCGAGGCGACCCAGCCCGAGCCGATGGTCCGCACGGTCGGGCGGATGAACTTGATCACGTCATGGATCATGTCGCCGGATTCGACGTGGCCGCCGGGCGACGAGATCAGCATGTTGATCGGCTTGTCGCTGTCCTCGGCCAGCGCCAGCAGGTGCGAGACGGTGCGCTGCGCCAGCTTGTCGTTGATCGGCCCGGCGACGATCACCGTGCGCGACTTGAAGTAGAGCTTGGCGATCCGGTCACCGGCCGGCATCCCCAGCTCACCCTCACCCTCGTCCTTGTGGCGGCGATCCTCGCGCGGCTCGTCCTCTTCCTCGTCGTCGTCGTCGTTCAGCAGATGGGGCGGAAACGGGCGCAGCATCGGGTCGTCCTTTCACATGGCACGGCGGGGGGCACGGATGCCCCCGCCGCGACCTTACCTAAGCATCCCTGAAGGATCAGTAAATGACGACCGAGCGGATGGATTCGCCGGCGTGCATCAGGTCGAAGCCCTTGTTGATCTCATCCAGCGTCAACGTGTGGGTGATCATGGGGTCGATCTCGATCTTGCCGTCCATGTACCAGTCCACGATCTTCGGCACGTCGGTCCGGCCGCGGGCGCCGCCGAAGGCCGAGCCCTTCCAGACCCGCCCGGTGACGAGCTGGAACGGCCGGGTGGCGATCTCGGCCCCCGCGGGCGCCACGCCGATCACGATCGACTGTCCCCAGCCGCGGTGGCACGCCTCGAGCGCCTGCCGCATCACCGTGACGTTGCCGGTGCAGTCGAAGGTGTAGTCGGCGCCGCCGATCTGGTCGAAGGGCGTCTTGGTGAGGTTCACGATCTCCTGCACCACGTTCTCGACCTCTTTCGGGTTGATGAAGTGGGTCATGCCGAAGCGTTCGGCCATCGGCTTCTTGTCGGGGTTCAGGTCCACGCCGATGATCATGTCGGCGCCGGCGAGCCGCAGGCCCTGGATCACGTTGAGACCGATCCCGCCGAGGCCGAACACCACGGCCTTGGCGCCGATCTCGACCTTGGCGGTGTTGATGACCGCGCCGATCCCGGTCGTCACGCCGCAGCCGATGTAGCAGATCTTATCGAAGGGCGCGTCCTCGCGGACCTTGGCGACCGCGATCTCGGGCAGGACGGTGTAGTTCGAGAAGGTCGAGCAGCCCATGTAGTGGTGGATCGGCGTGCCATCGAGCATCGAGAAGCGCGAGGTCCCGTCCGGCATCAGCCCCTGCCCCTGGGTCGCGCGGATCGCCGTGCAGAGGTTGGTCTTGCCCGAAAGGCAGGACGCGCACTGGCGGCATTCGGGGGTATAGAGCGGGATGACGTGGTCGCCCGGCTTGACGCTGGTGACGCCGGCGCCGACCTCGACCACCACGCCCGCGCCCTCGTGCCCGAGGATCGAGGGGAAGAGCCCCTCGGGGTCGGCGCCCGAGAGGGTGAATTCGTCGGTGTGGCAGATGCCGGTGGCCTTGATCTCGACCATCACCTCGCCGGGCTTGGGGCCGTCGAGATTGACCTCCATGACTTCCAGCGGCTTTCCGGCCTCTAGGGCGACGGCGGCACGGGTTCTCATCTCGGGGCTCCTCGGGTTCGGGTCATCAGGGTCTGGTCGTGGTTCTGGTCATGGCTCGGGGGGCCGGCGCGAACCGGCCCCCGCGGGATGGCTTGGCCGGCGCCGGCTCAGACGTGCAGCGTGCCGAGCTTGCCGGATTTCTTGGCCACATGCGTGGCGATGGCGTCCATCAGCGGCGGCGAGAGCGCGTCATAGGGTTCGAGCCCGATCTCGCGCAACCGGGCGCGCACCGCGTCCATGCGGTCGGGGCTGACCCCCGATTCGATGATCGACGAGACGAAGGCGGCAAAGCCCGGCTCGGACCAGCCGTCCTCGTCCGACAGCTCGGTGTGGACGAAGTCGAGCCCGTAGAACGGGTGCTCGGTGTTCTCGATGCGGCCGTACATGTGCACGCCGCAGCCGGTGCAGGCGTAGCGCTGGATCGGGGCGTCCTTGTTGACGATGGCGAGCTTGTCGCCGTTCTCGAGCACCTCGACCGCGTCGCGGCCGACGACGGCGATCTGGGCGAAGATCGCGCCGTCGGGCTTCCAGCACTTGGTGCAGCCGCAGACGTGGTTGTGCGCGGTCTGGGCGCCGACGCGGACCTTGACCGGGTCGCTGGCGCAGTGGCAGGTCAGCGTCCCGCCGGAAAAGCCCGGCGCCGCGCGCGGGATGCCGTTGTCCACGGCGGGGTGGATGTTCACCATGGTTCGTCCTCCGCTAAACCATATGGCTGCGAGCGTGAGCCAGCGGCCGAGGTCGCGCAAGTCGGCGGAAAGTGGGGGACTTGGGGACGCGCCCAGGGGCCGGGCGGCCGGCGCGGCGCGCGGGGTTTGCAATTCGCTGCGCTGTCGTTATCTCATCTGGTATACAATTTTTGATCGTCACCCTCGTCGGGTCGTTAGGAGCCGCTCGTGTGAACCAACGCCTGACCCGCACCTCCGCCCACACACCGGCCCGCATCGTTCACCTCGGGCTTGGTGCGTTCTTTCGTGCCCACGGCGCGCTGGTGATCGCGCGTGCGGCCGCGGCGGCGGATGAGGACTGGGGGATCACGGGTGTCTCACTGCGCTCACCCGACACCCGGGATCGGCTGAAGCCGCAGGGATGGGCCTACACGGCGCTGGAACTCGGCCCTGACGGCAGCCGGGCCCAGGTCGTCGAGATCCTGCGCGACGTGCTGGTTGCGCCCGAGGCGCCCGCCGCGGTGCTGGAGGCGATGGCCGCGCCAGAGGTTGCGGTCGTCAGCCTGACGGTGACCGAAAAGGGCTATTGCCATGAACCGGCCAACGGGCGGCTGGACCGCAGTCATCCGGACATCCGCCACGACATCGCCCACCCGTTGCCACGTTCGGCGCCGGGGTATCTGGTTCGCGCGCTGGCGCTGCGGCGGGCGCGGGGACTGGGGCCGGTCACGGTCCTCTGCTGCGACAACCTGCCCGAGAACGGGCGGGTGGCGCGCGGTGTGGTGACGGAACTTGCCGCGCTGATCGATCCGGCGCTTGCGGACTGGATCGCCGAGACGGTGGCGTTCCCCTCGAGCATGGTGGACCGGATCGTGCCGGCCACGACGGCGGCCGACATCGCCCGGCTCGAGGCCGCGGCCGGCACTCACGATGCGGCACCGGTCCTGCACGAGCCGTTCTTGCAATGGGTGATCGAGGACCGCTTTGCCGGGCCGCGTCCACGGGTCGAGGCCGCGGGGGCGCAGCTCGTGGCCGACGTCACCCCATTCGAGCACATGAAGCTGCGGATGCTGAACGGCACGCATTCGGCGCTGGCCTATCTGGGCTATCTCTCGGGCCACGAGACGATTTCCGATACGATGGCGGACCCGGTGTTCGCGGCCTTCGTGCAGGGGCTGTGGCGGGACGAGATCATTCCGGTTCTCGACGCCCCGCCGGGCGTCGATCTGGGTGCCTATGCCCAGGCGCTTGCGGCACGCTATGCCAATCCCGCGATCCGCCACCGGACCTGGCAGATCGCCATGGACGGCAGCCAGAAGCTGCCGCAGCGCATCCTCTCGACCATCGCCGAGGCGCGCGCCGCGGGGCACCCCGTGCCGGGGCTGACGCTCGCGGTGGCGGCGTGGCTGCGCTACGTCTCGGGGATGGACGAGACGGGCGGGGCGATCGACGTGCGCGACCCGCTCGCCGCTGAGCTCGCGGCGCTGTGGCGCGACAACGATCCGGCGGCGACGGTGGACGGGCTCCTGCAGCTCGTGCAGGTCGTGCCGCCGGCCTTGGCCGGGGACGCCGGGTTCCGCCGCGACCTCACTGGCGCGCTGACCCGGTTAGTGCAACAGGGGGCGCGCGCGAGCGCCCGGGAGGTGACGCATGGCTGACCAGATCATCCTCAACCCCGCCGACAGCGTGGCGATCCTGACCGCACGGGGAGTGGCGCCGCAGGGGCACAAGGTGGCGCTGCGGGCGATGGCGCCCGGCGAGGCGGTCATCAAGTACGGGCAGGTGATCGGCTACGCGACCGCGCCGATCTCGCCGGGTGAGCACGTCCACACGCACAACATGGTGTTTGGCGAGCATGGCCGCGACTACGCCCCCGGCGCGGGGCTGGCCGCGGCCGAGGCGGCGCGCGACCGCTTTGCCGGACCGCAGGACAGCTTTCTCGGCTATCACCGCCCGGGCGGGCAGGTCGGCACCCGGAACTTCATCGCGCTGGTGGCGACGGTGAATTGTTCCGCCACGGTGATCCGCCGGGCCGCGGAAGAGCTGCGGATCGAGGGCGCGCTCGACGCGTATCCGAACGTGGATGGAGTGGCGGCCTTTGCCCACGGCACGGGTTGCGGGATGGCCGCGACCGGCGAGGGGTTCGGGGCGTTGCAGCGTGTGCTCGCAGGCCACGCCGGGCATCCAAACGTCGCGGCCGCGCTGTTCGTCGGGCTGGGCTGCGAGGTGATGCAGATCGCCCGGATGAAGCAGGAGCTGGGCGAGGCGGCGCGGTTTCACGGGCTGACCATCCAGGAGACCGGCGGCACCCGCGCCACGATCGACGCTATCAAGGCGCGGGTGCGCGAAATGCTGCCCGAGGTGAACCGCGCGACCCGCGCCCCGGCGCCGCTGTCAGCGCTGGCGATCGGCCTGCAATGCGGCGGCTCGGACGGGCTGTCGGGGGTGACTGCCAACCCGGCGCTGGGGGTGGCCTGCGACATGCTTGCCGCGCAGGGCGCCTCGGTCGTGCTGTCGGAGACCTCGGAGATCTATGGCGCCGAGCGGCTGCTGCTCGAGCGGGTGGCGCGGCCGGAACTGGCCGAGCGGCTGCTGGCGCAGATCCGCTGGTGGGAAGATTACTGCGCCAGGAACGGCGGCTCGATGGACAACAATCCCAGTCCGGGGAACAAGGCCGGCGGGCTGACGACGATCCTGGAAAAGTCGCTGGGAGCGGTGGCCAAGGCGGGCAGCTCGCCGCTCAACGACGTGCTGGCCTATGGTGCGCCGATCACCGCGCCGGGGCTGAGCTTCATGGACACGCCCGGGTATGACCCGGTGTCGGTCACGGGGCAGATCGCGGGCGGCGCGCAGCTGATCGTGTTCACCACCGGGCGCGGGTCGGCGTTCGGTTCGAAACCTGCGCCGACGATCAAGCTGGCCACGAACGACCAGCTTTACGCGGCGATGCCGGACGACATGGACCTGAACTGCGGCGACGTGCTGTCGCGGGGAGTCAGCCTCGAGGCGAAGGCGCGCGAGATCGTGGCGCTGATCGTGGCGACGGCCTCGGGTCAGGTCACCAAGAGCGAGGCGCTGGGGCTTGGGGATAACGAGTTCGTGCCCTGGCAGATCGGCGCGGTGATGTAGGCGCGATCAGCCCAGCGCGTCGGTGAGGAAGCGCGGTTTGAGCGCGGCATCCCAGAGCAGCAGGTCGGCGGCGGGCTGGGATTCGAGCGACGGGTCGGTGCCGATGACGCGGGCGGGGTTGGTGATCGCCATGCGCAGGGCGGTTTCCAGGGGCTGGCCGAGGGTGTTGGCGAGACGGGCGACCCCGTCGGCCATCGTCGTGTGGGCGCCGGCGAGGCGGCCTTCGGCGTTGATCAGGCGGCCGTCGGACACGCGGATCGTCTGGCCGTAGAGGGTGAAGTGGTCCGGGCCGCCGACCGTCGGCATGGCGTCCGAGACGATGTGGCAGCGGCCCGCACCGTGAGCGCGCAGGGCGAGGGTCAGCATGGCGTCGCTGACGTGGTGGCCGTCGCAGATCATGCCGATCTCGGCGTCCGAGAGGATCGCTGCGCCGACCATGCCGGGCTCGCGCCCCTGCATCTGCGACATCGCGTTGAAAAGATGAGTGAAATTTCGTGCGCCTGCGGCCAGCGCGGCCTCGGTTTCGGCGGCGGTGGCGTCGCTGTGGCCGAGCGAGACGACCACGCCCGCGGCGGCGAGCCGGGCGATCTGGGCGGGGGCGGCGGCCTCGGGGGCGAGGGTGAGGAGGAGCGGGATGCCGTCGGCGCGCAGCGACTCGGCCAGCGTCAGGGTGCGGTCGTCGAGGGGGCGGATATGCCGCGCGGCGTGGGTGCCGCGGCGGGCGGGGGCGATGTGGGGGCCTTCGAGGTGCAGGCCGAGCAGGCCGGGGGTGCCCCAGGCGGCGCGGATGGCGGCGGCGGCGGCCTCGGCGACCTCGGGGGCGTCGGTGATGAGCGTGGGGAGGAGGCGCGTGGTGCTGAAGCGGCGGTGCGCGGCGAGGATCGCGGCGATGCCCTCGGGCGAGGGATCGGCGTTGAACAGCACCCCGCCGCCGCCGTTCACCTGCAGGTCGATGAGGCCGGGGCTGACGATGCCGGCGATGGGCCGGGCGTCTGCCGGCGGGTCCGGGACGATCTGTGGGGGGTCCGACAGGCGCAGCGCCACGCCGCGGACGAGGCGGTGGCCGTCGAACACCGCCTCGGGTCGGAGGATCGGGTCAGGCATCGGGCCGAGGCCGTCCCCGCGCCGCTCAGCCGGCGCTGGCCGGGGTCGAGGACACGCCGACCTGCGCCGCCCTGAGCAGCCGGTCGTGCAGCATGAAGCCGTTGGACATCACTTGGATGATGTCGCCGGCGCTGGTGTTCGGGACCGGGGCCTCGAACATCGCCTCGTGGCTCTGCGGGTCGAAACGGTCGCCCGGGGCGGGGCTGATTACCCGGATGCCGTGGCGGGAAAAGACGTTCTGCAGCTCGCGCAGAGTCAGCTCGACCCCCTCGATCAGCTGCGGGGCGGCGGCGCGCTCGGCCCCGGCCGCCTCGATCGCGCGGTGCAGGGCGTCATAAACAGGCAGCAGGTCGCGGGCGAGGCGTGAGCCGCCGTAGTTCTCGGCCTCGCGGCGGTCCTTGTCGGCGCGCTTGCGGGCGTTCTCGGCATCCGCCAGCGCCCGCATGAAGCGGTCGCGGTAGTCGTCGCGCTCGGCCGCCAGCGCGGCCATCGGGTCCGCGGCGTCCTGGTCGAGCAGGTCGTCGAGCGCCGTGGGGCGGTCGGCATCCAGCGGAATGTCGGACAGGTCGTTGGGGTTTGGCGTGTCGCTCATCGTCTCATCCTTTCCGGTCGGACAGCACCCGACCGACCAGCTGGGCGGTGTAATCCACGATCGGGACGATGCGCCCGTAATTGAGCCGGGTCGGCCCGATCACGCCCACGGCGCCCACGATCTTTCGGTCAGCGTTCATATAGGAGGAAACGACGAGAGAGGAACCCGAAAGTGAGAAAAGCTGGTTCTCGGAGCCGATGAAGATCCTCACGCCCTCGCCCTCTTCGGCGAGTTCGAGGAAGCGGGCGATGTCGCGCTTGCGCTCGAGGTCGTCGAAGAGGCTGCGGATGCGGTCGAGGTCGGCGGCCTCGTGTTCCAGCAGATGCGCGCGGCCGCGGACGATCAGGCGCGGGTCGGGGGCCTCGGCGTCCCACGAGGCGAGGCCGGCCTCGGCCAACTGCGCAGCGAGGCTGTCGATCTCGCGCCGGCCCTGGGCGATGTGGGTCGCCATGTCGCGGCGCAGCTCGGCGAGCGTGTGGCCCTCGGCGCGGGCCGAGAGGAAGTTGCCGGCCTCGCGCAGCGAGCTGGGGGTCTGGCCGGGGGGCGGGCTGAACAGGCGGTTCTCCACCCGGCCGTCGGCGAAGACGAGGATCACCAGCGCCCGGTCGGGGGCGAGGCTCACGAACTCGATGTGCTTCAGCGGCGCCTCGGCCTGGCGCGGCATGAGCACCACCGAGGCGCCCCGGGTGAGGCGCGAGAGGGCGGTCGAGACGCGGTCGAGCAGCGCGCCCGTGTCGGGGGCGGTGTCGCCGACGATCTCGGCGATCATAGCGCGATCCTCGGGGCGGATCGGCCCGGCCTCCATCAGCCCGTCCACGAAGAGGCGCAGGCCCTGCTGGGTCGGGAAGCGGCCGGCCGAGACGTGGGGGCTTTCGAGCAGGCCCATGTATTCGAGGTCCTGCATCACGTTGCGGATCGTCGCCGCCGACACGGCCATGCCGCGGGTCAGCGTGCGCGAGCCGACCGGCTCTCCGGTCTCGAGGTAGAGTTCGACCACGCGGCGGAAGACCTCGCGCGAGCGGTCGTTCAGGTCGGCGAGCGGACCTGCGGGCGGGCTGGGCGGGTTGGCGGGGTCGGGCATTCGGGTTGCGGTGGCGCGGGCGGGGCCTGTATCTGGACGGGCCGTGACGGGCCGGGCGATGCGGCCCCGGCGAAAAGCGGCGGCAGGTGCCCGGCGCGGACCGGGCCCGACAACCGGGCGGGAAAGGATCACCCCATGCGACCCTCTGGCAGGACGTTAGGCGAATTGCGGCCGATTTCAATCGAAACCGGGGTGATGG
Source organism: Paracoccus sanguinis (assembly GCF_012689545.1). NCBI lineage: Bacteria > Pseudomonadati > Pseudomonadota > Alphaproteobacteria > Rhodobacterales > Paracoccaceae > Paracoccus > Paracoccus sanguinis. Next base: position 1,691,001 of record NZ_CP051542.1, on the reverse strand, counting down.
CCCATGCAGAAGGCTCGTGCCTGATCCGGGTCGGCAACACCCATGTCCTGTGCTCGGCCTCGGTCGAGGACAAGCCGCCGCCGTTCCTGCGCGGCACCGGGCAGGGTTGGGTCACGGCGGAATACGGGATGCTGCCGCGCGCGACGCACACCCGCAACCGGCGCGAGGCGGCGGCGGGGAAGCAGTCTGGAAGAACGCAAGAGATTCAACGGCTTGTCGGCCGCGCGCTGCGGGCGGGCGTGGACCGGCCGGCGCTGGGAGAGCGGCAGATCGTCATCGACTGCGACGTGATCCAGGCGGACGGTGGCACCCGCTGCGCGGCGATCACCGGGGGGTGGGTGGCGCTGCGGCTGGCGGTGAACCGGATGCTGGCGGCGCGGGTGCTGACCAGCGACCCGATCCTCGATCACGTCGCGGCGGTGAGCTGCGGCATCTATGCCGGGCAGCCGGTGCTGGATCTCGACTATGCCGAGGACAGCGAGGCCGGGACGGACGGGAACTTCGTCATGACCGGCGCGGGTCGGTTGATCGAGGTGCAGATGTCGGCCGAGGGCGCCGCGTTCTCGCGCGCGCAGATGGTCGAGCTGCTGGATCTGGCCGAGCAGGGCGTGGCCGGGCTGGTCGCGGCGCAGAAGGCGGCGATCGGGGCGGCGGCATGAGCGCGTGGGCCGGGCGGACGCTGCTGATCGCCACGCACAATGCCGGCAAGCTTGAGGAGATGCGGGCGTTGTTCGCGCCGCTGGGGATCACCGTGACGGGCGCGGCCGAGCACGGGCTTCCCGAGCCGGCCGAGACCGAGGAGAGTTTTGTCGGCAATGCCCGGATCAAGGCCCGCGCGGCGATGGAGGCGACGGGGTTGCCGGTTCTGGCGGACGACAGCGGGATCACCGTGGACGGGCTGGACGGGGCGCCTGGTGTGCACACCGCGGACTGGGCCGAGACCGGCGCCGGACGGGACTTCATGCAGGCGATGCGGCGGACGTGGGAGGCGCTCGAGGCGCGGGGCGTCCCTGAGCCGCGGCGGGCGCAGTTCCGGGCGACGCTGGTGCTGCTGACGCCGGAGGGCGAGGAGCAGGTGTTCGAGGGCGTGGCGCCGGGGCGGCTCGTCTGGCCGCCGCGGGGGGCGCTCGGGCACGGGTATGACCCGATGTTCATCCCCGACGGGCATGACCGGACCTATGCCGAGATGGATTTCGCCGAGAAGAATGCCATCAGCCACCGGGCCCGCGCCTTTGCGGCGCTGGAGGCGGCGCTTGCGTAGGATCTCGGGCGGGTCGCCGTTCGAGGCGGAGCTGGGCTACAGCCGGGCGGTGGTGAAGGGGTCGTGGTGTTTCGTCTCGGGCACCACGGGCTATGATTACGCGGCGATGGCGATGCCCGAGGCGGCGGCGGATCAGGCGGAGAATGCCTTTTCCACCATCGCGGCGGTGCTGGCCGATGCCGGGTTCGGAATGGGCGACGTGGTGCGGGTGCAGTACACGATCACCGACGCCGCGCTTGTCGGGGAGATCGCGCCGGTTCTGGCGCGCTGGCTGGGCGAGGTGCGACCGGCGGCGAAGATGGTGGTGGCCGGCCTGATCCGGCCCGAGATGAAGGTCGAGATCGAAGTGACGGCGTTGCGGGAATGAGCGAGGACTGGCGGAACGGCGGGTTCGGGCTGTACGTCCACTGGCCCTTCTGCGCCTCGAAATGCCCGTATTGCGACTTCAACAGCCATGTCGCGGTGACCATCGACCAGGGGCGGTGGCTGGCGGCCTATGTGGCCGAGATCGCCCGGGCTGCGGCAGAGACCCCGGGTCGGGTGCTGGGCAGCCTGTTCTTCGGCGGCGGCACGCCCTCGCTGATGGCGCCGGAGGTGGTGGCGGGGGTGATCCACGCCGCACGGGCGGCGTGGCCGCTGGCCAACGACATCGAGATCACCCTCGAGGCCAACCCCGGCAGTGTCGAGCGGGGGCGGTTCCAGGCCTATGCCGACGCCGGGGTGAACCGGCTGTCGATGGGGGTGCAGGCGCTCGACGACGCCGATCTGCGCCGGCTGGGGCGGATGCACACCGTCGCCGAGGCGCGGGCGGCGTTCGACGTCGCGCGGGGATGCTTCGGCCGGGTGAGTTTCGATCTGATTTATGCCCGGCAGGACCAGTCGCGCGAGGCCTGGCGACGGGAGTTGCGCGAGGCGCTGTCGATGGCCGTGGATCACCTGTCGCTTTACCAGCTGACCGTCGAGGACGGGACAGTGTTCGGGGCGCGGGCCGCGGCCGGGAAGCTGCGCGGTCTGCCGGACGATGATCTTGCCGCTGATATGTATCTGGAAACGCAGGATATTTGTGCCGCGCACGGGATGCCGGCGTATGAGGTCTCGAACCATGCGGCGCCGGGATCCGAGAGCCGGCACAACCTCGTCTATTGGCGACAGGGGGATTGGGTCGGGATCGGGCCGGGCGCGCACGGGCGGGTGACGCTCGACGGTCAGCGGTGGGCGACCGAAGCGCCGCGGGCGCCGGGCGCGTGGTTGGCTGCTGTCGATGCCGGGTCCGGCGAGGCGCCGCGGGTGGTGGTGCCGCGGGACGAGCAGGCCACGGAGTATCTGCTCATGTCGTTGCGGCTGGCCGAGGGAATGGGCTTGGGACGCTATGCGCGGCTGGCCGGCCGGGAGCTGGATGCGCGGGCCGTCGAGGAGCTGCGCGGCATGGGGTTCGTCGAGACCGACGCGGACCGGCTGCGGGTCACGGCCGCGGGGCGGCCGGTGCTCAATGCGATCCTGCGGGCGCTGGCCTGAGGCGCTGGCTCAGTCGCCGGCGCTGAGGAGCTGGCAGAGACGGTCGAGCTGGTCGAGGTCGCGGTAGGTGACGGTCAGGCGCCCGCCGTCTTGGCCGACGTGTTCGATCCGGACACGCATCCCGAGTTGCGCACCGAGATCCGATTCGATGGCGCGGGTGTCAGCGTCTTTTTCGGCGCGGGGCTTTTCGGCGGGGGTCTCGCGCTTTTGCGTCGCCTGACGGGCCAGCGCTTCGGTTTCGCGCACCGACAGGCCGCGCTCGATGACCCGGCGGGCCAGCCCGACCGGGTCGGGCGTCGTGATCAGGGCGCGGGCGTGGCCTGCGCTCAGCTTGCCGTCGCGGACGAAGGTCTGGACCTGCTCGGGCAGGTTCAGGAGGCGCAGCAGGTTGGAAATGTGGCTGCGGCTCTTGTCGAGCGCCTCGGCCAGCTTGTCCTGGGTGTGGCCGAAGCGGTCCATGAGCTGGCGGAACGAGGCGGCTTCCTCAATGGCGTTGAGGTCGGCGCGCTGGATGTTCTCGATCAGTGCGACCTCGAGCACCTCGGTGTCGTCCAGTTCGCGGATAATCGCTGGAAGTTCATGGAGTTGCGCGATCTGGGCCGCGCGCCAGCGGCGTTCGCCGGCGACGATCTGGTAGAGGCCCGGCTCGGTCGGGTGCGGACGGACGATCAGCGGCTGCAGCACGCCGCGGTTCTTGAGCGAGGCCGCGAGTTCGGCGAGCGCGTCGGGGTCGAAGACGCGGCGTGGCTGGTCGGGGTTGGGCGTGATCTGTTCGACCGGAATCGCACGGGTCGGCTGCGGGCTGCTACCCGGGGTCAGGTCGACGTCGGCCATCAGGGCGGACAGGCCGCGGCCAAGGCTGGCTTTGCGGGGGCGGGCGTCAGCCATGGGCGGGCTCCGTTCTGCGGCGGTCGGCGGCGGCGGTGATCTCGCGCGCGAGGGCGCGATAGGCGGCGCTGCCCTTGGACGCGGGGTCGTAGTGGATGACCGGCAGCGCGTGCGAGGGCGATTCGGAGACGCGCACGTTGCGGGGGACGACGGTGTCGAAGACCAGCGGGCCGAGGGTTTCGCGGGCGTCGGCCTCGACCTGTTGGGAGAGGTTGTTACGCGAGTCCGACATGGTGAGCAGCACGCCCTCGATCCGTAGTCGCGGGTTGGCGCTGCTGCGGACCTGGCGGACGGTGAGCATCAGCTGCGAGAGGCCTTCGAGGGCGTAGAACTCGGCCTGCAGGGGGACGACGAGGCTGTCGGCGGCGACCATCGCGTTGAGGGTGAGGAGGCCGAGCGCGGGCGGACAGTCGATGAGGATCGTGCCTTCGGCATCGGTCAGCGCGTCGGCAAGCAACTGCACCCGGCGGGCGCGGTCGGCAATGTCGAGTTCGGCCGATGCGAGATCGGCGGTCGCCGGGATGACGCTGAGGCCGGGGTGGGCCGTCGGGCGGATGCAGTCTGTCAGGCGGGCGTCGCCAATCAGCAGGTCGTAGCTGCTCGGTTGCCGCTGGTGGGCGGGGATGCCGAGGCCTGTCGAGGCATTCCCTTGTGGGTCGAGGTCAAGGATAGTGACGCTGCGCCCCAGTTCGGCCAGCGCCGCGCCGAGGTTGATGGCCGTCGTGGTCTTGCCGACCCCGCCCTTCTGGTTGGCGATGGCGATGATCTGACGGTCGGTCACGCGGAAAGCCTGTCGAGCTGCAGGATTGCGGCCTCGGCGTCGGTCACGCTCGGGTGTGCGGTGACGCGGTAGTTAGGGAGTGGGCCCGCAGCCTCGAGTTCCGCCTGCCAGTTCCGCCCCTTCATCAGCCAACCCGTCCCGCCCAGTGCCAGATGCCGATCAAGATATGGCACGAGGCGGCTCAAGGGGGCAAGCGCACGGGCGCTAAGGTGGCGGGCATTGGCCGGGGCGAGGGTTTCGATGCGCGCCGCGACGGCCTCGCACTGGGAGAGATCGAGGGTGCGGATGGCGGATTGCAGGAAGGCGACCTTGCGACGGTCGGATTCGACCAGACGGGTCAGGCGGTCGGGATGGCAGATTGCAACCACGAGGCCGGGCAGACCGCCGCCGCTGCCGATGTCCAGCCAGTCGCCGTCGGCAGGAGCAAGGTCCGCCAATTGGGCGCTATCAGCGAGGTGGCGTTCCTCAAGGTCAGCAAGTGTTGCTGGTGCGACGAGGTTGATTGCCGGGTTCCATTTTCGGAGCAGGGCTGCGTAGGTGGCCAGTCGTGCTTCACGTGAAGCACTCATGCCGCCGACCGGCCAGCACGAATATGGGCGAGGATGAGCGTCAGCGCCGCGGGGGTGATCCCCTCGATGGCGCCCGCCGCCGCCACGGTGGCCGGACGGCGAGCGGTCAGTTTGGACTTCAATTCGTTGGACAGACCGGGCATCACGGTGAAGTCGAGCCAGTCGGGGATCGCGATGGCCTCCAGACGACGAAGGGCGTCCGCGTCGCGGTCCTGGCGTTCGGCAAACTGAGCGTAGAGCGCGTCGGCTCGGACCATTCCCAGCGTGGTTGGGTCGGCAGGGGCGTCGTCTGGCAGCGCCGCAAGGACGATCGAGGGATCGAGGTCGGATTGCGACAGCAGCGTGAACAACGTGCGGCGCTGACCATCCTGCCGGGCCAGGATACCCCTCGCCGCAAGCTCGGTCGGCGTCAGCGAGATGCTTTCGGTCAGCGAGCGGAGGCTCTGATAGCGGCGCAACCTGTGGGTGAAGGCCGCGCGGCGGTCATCCGCGACGAGACCGGTTTCGATCCCCGCCGGGGTGAATCGGCGATCGGCGTTGTCGCTGCGTAGCGACAGGCGGAACTCGGCCCGCGAGGTAAACATCCGGTAGGGCTCGGTGACGCCCCGGGTCGTCAGATCGTCGATCATCACGCCGATGTAGCTGTTGGCGCGACTGAACGGTACCGGGGTTCGGCCCGTGATCGCACAGGCTGCGTGCATCCCTGCGACCAGCCCTTGGGCCGCTGCCTCTTCGTAACCGGTGGTACCGTTGATCTGTCCCGCCAGGTACAGACCCCGCACAGCCCGCAGTTCGAGCGTGGGCTTGAGCGCGCGGGGGTCGATATAGTCATACTCGACGGCATAGCCGGGCTGCACGATCTCGGCAGCCTCCAGGCCGCGGATCGACCTCACGTAGGCAAGCTGCACGTCCTCGGGCAGTGAGGTCGAGATGCCGTTCGGATAGACTAACGGACTGTCGTGCCCTTCCGGCTCAAGGAAGATCTGGTGAGAGCCCTTGTCGGCAAAGCGCACGACCTTGTCCTCGATCGACGGGCAGTAGCGCGGCCCGATCCCGTCGATGCGGCCGCCGTACATCGCCGACCGCCCGAGGTTGTCGCGGATAATCTGGTGGGTGGCTTCGTTCGTGTGGGTGATCGCGCAGGACACCTGCGGGGCAACTGGGGCCTCGCTAAGGAACGAAAGCATCGCGGGATCGTCGTCACCAGGCTGCTGGTCAAGCTCGTCCCAGGCGATGCTGTTGCGGGCCAGACGGGGCGGCGTCCCCGTCTTCAGCCGCCCCAGCGGCAGGCCGAGGGTCAGCAGCGCGCCGCCAAGCCCCTGCGCGGCCTGCCCGCCCCAACGACCCGCGGGGCGCGACACGTCACCCACGTGGATGATGCCGTTCAGGAAAGTTCCGGCAGTCACGATGACCGCTTTCGCAGTGATTTCCGTCCCGTCTGCCAGGACCAGGCCTTCGACACCATCGCCGCCAATCTGCAACCCGGAGACTTCCCCGAGGACAAGTTCAATGCCCTCATAGCTGGCCAGCGCCTCGCTGGCGGCGGCGCGGTACAGGCCCCTGTCGGCTTGCGCCCGAGGCCCCTGAACCGCCGGGCCCTTGCGCCGGTTGAGCAAGCGGAACTGGATCCCCGCGGCATCGGCCAGCCGCCCCATCAGCCCATCCAGCGCGTCAATCTCACGCACCAGATGGCCCTTCCCCAAGCCGCCAATCGCGGGGTTGCACGACATCGTCCCTGCATCGTCGACCCGCATAGTTACCAGCGCGACGGACACCCCGAGGCGGGCCGCAGCAGCAGCGGCCTCCAATCCGGCGTGGCCGGCCCCGATCACGGCGACATCGAAATGCTTCACGTGAAACCCCTACTTGCCGATGCAGAACGACGAGAACACCTCGTCCAGATAATCATCCGGCGCCACCCGTCCAACCACCTCGGCCAGCCGCGCTGACACATTGCGGACCACCTCGGCGAGGATTTCCGGCGGCATGGTGTGATCCGTCAAGCCAAGCGCCCCATGAGCGTCGCGCAAGGCCTCAGCCTGCCGATGCCGGCTGACCAAACCGGCCCCGGCAACCCGCCCCTTCAGCTCGTCGGCCACGCGCGCCAACAGCGCATCGACCCCCGCGCCCGTCACGGCCGAAATATCGCCCGCGCCAAGATCGGCCTTCGACCGAACGACGATATCACCGGGCACGCGCAGCTGCTCGTCCGTCAAACTCTCGTCCTGCAGGATCACCCGCAGGTCCGCCCCAGCCGCCCGGTCGCGCGCCCGCGCGACCCCCATCCGCTCGACCTTGTCCTCCGCCTCGCGCAGTCCGGCCGTGTCGAGGAACGTCACCGCCAGCCCGCCCAACTCGGTCCGCAGCTCAAGCACGTCGCGCGTCGTCCCCGCCTCGTCGCTGACCAGCGCCACCTCGCGCCCCGCAATGCGGTTCATCAACGACGACTTCCCCGCATTCGGTGGACCGATGATCGCCACCTCGAACCCGGCCCGGATCCGCTCCGCTGCCGGCACCCCGAGGATCTGCCGCCCGATCTGGGCCCGCACCTCCGCAAGAAGCTCGAAGACCTCCGGCGGCACGTCCTCCGGCACCTCTTCATCGGCAAAGTCGAGGCTCGCCTCGATCAGCGCCCCTGCCCGGATCAGCTTTTCGCGCAGCGCAGCGGTCCACGCCGCCAACTCGCCGGACACCACCCGCATCGCTTGGACTCGCTGCGCTTCGGTTTCGGCCGCGAGCAAGTCTGAGAGCGCCTCGACGCCACTCAACGCCATGGTTCCGTTGAGAAAACTCCGCCGTGTGAACTCGCCCGGTTCGGCAAGCCGGGCGCCCCGCGCACTCAGCGCGGCTTGCAACCGCCGCACGATGACCGGCGCCCCATGCACCTGGAACTCGACGATCTCGTCGCCAGTGAAACTCTTCCCGGCGTCGAACCGCAGCACCAACGCCTCGTCGATCAGCCCCTCGTCCCGCACCGCGCGGCGATAGGTTACCCGCGCACGCGGAAGCGGCCCCGCCAGCGCTTCGCCGATCTCACGCGCCCGCGGTCCGCTCAGGCGGACGATCGAGACCCCGCCCCGACCCGGAGGCGTCGCTTCGGCGTAGATCGTCTCCATCCCATGCTCAGGCGTTCATCGACTCGAAGAAGTCGGAATTGGTCTTGGTCTGCTTCAGCTTCGAGATCAGGAACTCGATCGCGTCCGTGGTCCCCATCGGGTTCAGAATGCGGCGCAGCAGATAGGTCTTCTGCAGGTCCTTCTGGTCGACCAGCAGCTCCTCTTTCCGCGTCCCGGACTTGAGGATGTCCATGGCCGGGAAGACGCGCTTGTCGGCCACCTTGCGGTCCAGCACGATCTCGCTGTTGCCGGTGCCCTTGAACTCCTCGAAGATCACCTCGTCCATGCGCGAGCCGGTGTCGATCAGCGCGGTCGCGATGATGGTCAGCGACCCGCCCTCCTCAATGTTCCGCGCCGCGCCGAAGAACCGCTTCGGCCGCTGCAACGCATTCGCATCCACGCCCCCGGTCAGCACCTTACCCGACGACGGCACGACCGTGTTGAACGCCCGCCCCAGACGGGTGATCGAATCCAGCAGGATCACGACGTCGCGCTTGTGCTCGACCAGCCGCTTGGCCTTCTCGATCACCATCTCGCTCACCGCGACGTGCCGCGTCGCCGGCTCGTCGAAGGTCGAGGAGATCACCTCGCCCTTCACGGACCGCTGCATATCCGTCACCTCTTCGGGCCGCTCGTCGATCAGCAAGACGATGAGATAACATTCCGGGTGATTGCGCTCGATGGAATGGGCAATGTTCTGCAACAGCACCGTCTTGCCGGTCCGCGGCGGCGCGACGATCAGCGAGCGCTGCCCCTTCCCGATCGGCGCCACCAGATCGATGATCCGCGCCGAGCGGTCCTTGACCGTCGGATCGTCCAGCTCCATCTTCAGCCGCTCGTTAGGATAGAGCGGCGTCAGGTTGTCGAACGCCACCTTGTGGCGCGCCTTCTCCGGGTCCTCGAAGTTGATCTTCTCCACCCGCGTCAGCGCGAAATACCGCTCGTTCTCGCCCGGCGCCCGGATGACGCCTTCCACCGTGTCACCGGTTCGCAGGCTGTACTGCCGGATCATGTCCGGGCTCACGTAGATATCGTCCGGCCCCGGCAGATAGTTGGCCTCGGGCGAGCGCAAGAAGCCGAAGCCGTCCTGCACGACCTCGAGCACCCCGTCCCCGCCGATGTCAAACCCTTCCTCGGCATGCTCCTTCAGCAGCGAGAACATCATCTCGCCCTTGCGCATGGTCGAGGCGTTCTCGATCTCCCACTCCTCCGCCATCGACAGCAGGTCGGCGGGGCTCTTGGCCTTGAGATCGGCCAGGTTGAGACGTTCGTCGCTCATCGGTTCACCATGCGGGCAGCCGAACGCCCGGCAGGACGCAGCGACTGGGACTCGGGGTCAGGAGGATGCGGGCCGGACGGCGCGCCGGCGGCACATAGCCGAAACCCGGCCCTGAGTCAAACCGCGGCACCGCTCAGAACTTGACGATCACCGACAGCACGATGACGACCATCAGCAGGGTCGGGACCTCGTTCATCATCCGGTACTGCCGCCCGGTCAGGCCCTGCCCGGCGGCCAGTCGGCGCCGCTGGATCATCAGCCAGTGATGAAACAGCGTCATGGCGATGACGCTCGCCCCCTTGGTCCACGGCCACACCATCGACCAGTCCACGATCCCCGGCGTGAAGACCAGCGCCAGACCGGCGATCCAGGTGGCGATCGACGCCGGCCCCATGATCACCCGCAACAGCTTGAACTCCATGACCGCAAAGCTCTCGTCAGGCTCGACCCCCGCCCCGCGCCCGCGCTCGGCGTGATAGACGTAGAGCCGCGGCAGGTAGAACAGCCCCGCCATCCACGAGATCACGGCCATCACGTGGAACGACTTGATCCACGGATAAAGGGTCGCCAGCCAGTCAGAGATCATGGTGCCGCCAGGTTCAAGGACGGCCCTGCTATCTCAAAAGAAAAGAGAAGAAGAAAGGATGATGATTCAGTAGGGCCTGCGGATATGCGCGTTCCGGCACCACGCTTGCTCTTTTCCACAGGTTCGACGACGCGGAAAAACCTTCGGATAATTCTGAACAAGTTTGAAAACTTTTATTTCAGATCAAATATTTGTTCCCACTCGCGCCCCTGTGGATAGCTCCGATGTCCACAGCCGGTGGGAAATAGCGCTCCCGGTTTTGCACGTGTGGAAAACGGCGCGATCCAGCGCCCCGATCCGCGCCCGTCCGGCCGTCTGCCTCGCAACCTTCCGATTTCTCCGCACGCGACCCCACGTCGGACCCCGCAGCTATCCCCAGAGTCCTCCACATGCTTTCCACTCACGGTCGCCGGGGGTAAGGATTGGACCCAGCCTGACCGCCGAGGACCGATGAGCGCCGCACCGGATGCCAGCCCCCGCGACCCTGCACCGCCGCAGACCCCCGCAGCGACGATCCCCCTGGCGGGGGTGATCGGCTGGCCGGTCGCCCACTCCCGCTCGCCGCGGCTGCACGCTCATTGGCTGCGCCGCTACGGGATCGCGGGCCACTACGTCCCCCTCGCCGTCGCGCCTGAACATCTGGGCCAGGTGCTGCACGCCCTGCCGCGCGCCGGCTTCGTCGGCTGCAACGTCACCATCCCGCACAAGGAAGCCGCCCTCGCGCTCGCCGACATCGTCACCGACCGCGCCTCGCTGATCGGGGCGGCGAACACGCTGATCTTCCGCCCCGATGGGCGCATCCACGCCGACAACACCGATGGCTACGGCTTCATCGCCAACCTCCAGCAGCACGCCCCGGACTGGAGCGCGAGCGCCGGGCCGGCCGCGGTGATCGGCGCCGGCGGCGCCGCGCGGGCCGTGGTGGCGGCGCTGCTGGAATGCGGGGTGCCAGAATTGCGCATCGCCAACCGCACCCGCATCCGCGCCGACCAGATCCGGGCCGAGTTCGGCGCCCGCGTCGTCGTCTACGACTGGGCGCAGACCGGCAACATGCTCGAAGGCGCGGCCACGGTCGTCAACTCGACCTCGATGGGGATGGAGGGCACCCAGCCCCTGCGTCTGCCGCTCGACGCCCTTTCGCCGGACGCGCTGGTGACCGACCTCGTCTACACGCCGCTCGACACCCATTTCCTGCGCGCCGCCCGCGCCCGCGGCTGCCGCACCGTGGACGGGCTGGGGATGCTGCTGCACCAGGCCGCGCCGGGGTTCGAGCGCTGGTTCGGCGTCAAGCCCGAGGTCGACGAGGCCCTGCGCGAGGCGGTGCTCGGATGACCTATCTTCTCGGATTGACTGGCGGAATCGGGATGGGCAAGACCACCACGGCGGCGATGTTCGCAGCCCGCGGCGTGCCCGTGTGGGACGCCGACGCGGCCGTGCACCGGCTCTATCAGCCGGGCGGCGCGGCCGTCGCCCCGGTCGCCGCGCGCTTCCCCGCCGCGCTGGACGAAACCGGCATCGACCGCGGCGCGCTCAAGACCATCCTCGCCGCCGAGCCCCACCGGCTGGCCGAGCTCGAGGTCATCGTCCACCCGCTCGTCGCCGCCGATCGCAGCAGCTTCATCGACAGCCATGCCGCCGCGCCCGTGGTCCTCCTCGACATCCCCCTGCTGTTCGAGACGGGGGCCGAGGCGTGGCTGGACGGCGTCGTCGTCGCGTCGGCCCCGCCCGAGGTGCAGCGCGCCCGGGTGCTCGCCCGGCCGGGCATGACCGACACGACGCTCGGGCTGATCCTCTCGCGGCAGATGCCGGACGCCGAGAAACGCGCCCGCGCCGACTGGATCGTCCCGACCGAGACCCTGGACGAGGCCGAGGCCGCCGTCGCCGCCATTCTGCACGACATCGCCAGCGGGGCGGCCCATGCGTGAGATCGTCCTCGACACCGAAACCACCGGCTTCGACCCCGACACCGGCGACCGCATCGTCGAGATCGGCGCCATCGAGCTGATGAACTACCTGCCGACCGGGCGGCATTTCCACGTCTACATCAACCCCGAGCGCGACATGCCGGCCGAGGCGCTGGCCGTGCACGGGCTGACCTCGGCCTTCCTCTCCGACAAGCCGCGCTTCGCCGAGATCGTGGCCGATTTCGTCGAGTTCGTGGGCGACGCCCGGCTGATCATCCACAACGCCCCCTTTGACATGAAATTCCTCAACTGGGAGCTGCGGCGCGCCGGCCGCCCCACACTGCCGATGAGCCGTGCGCTCGACACGGTGGCGATGGCGCGCGAGAAGTTTCCGGGCGCGCCGGTGTCGCTCGACGCGCTCTGCCGGCGCTGGGGGATCGACAACTCGGGCCGCACGCTGCACGGCGCATTGCTCGACAGCGAGCTGCTGGCCGAGGTCTATCTCGAGCTGATAGGCGGCCGCCAGCCGGACCTCGTTCTCGTCGCCAGCCCCGGGCAGCGCACCGAGGCACAGCAGCAGGTCTCGACCGGTCCCCGCGCCCCGCGCCCGGTTCCGCTCGCGCCGCGCCTCACTGCGGCCGAGATCACCGCCCACGCCGCCTTCGTCGCCCGGATGGGCGAAAAGGCGCTGTGGCACCGCTATCTGCCGGCAGGAGGCGCGCCATGATCCGTTCCGCGTTCCGCTGGCTCGTCGACTACATGCACGACAGCTGGCATTTCATCACCGCGCTGTTCGAGCGGATGGACAAGATCCACATGGGCCTGATCGCCGCGGGCGTGGCCTTCTATGCGATGTTCGCGGTGTTCCCCGGCATGGCAGCGCTGATCGCGCTGTGGGGGCTGTGGTTCGACCCGGCGATCATCCAGGACTACGACCGCTACGTCGACGACTTCATCCCCGGCGGTGCGGCCGAGATCCTGCATTCGCAGATCGACGCGCTGACCTCGGGCGGGCGCACCCAGCTCGGCTGGGCCTCGGCGATCTCGTTCGTGGTGGCGACCATCGCCGCGCGGGCCGGGGTCGATGCGCTGGTCCGCGGGCTGAACGCGGCCTACGGGGTGCGGTCCCACTCGACCCTGACCGGGTTCGTGCTGGCCTATGTGCTGACGCTTGCCATCGTGGGCGTGGTGCTGATGGGGCTTGCCACCATCGTCATCGTCCCGCTGGCGTTCAACTTCCTCGACTACGGCCCGCTGCGCAGCTGGCTGGTCAGTTCGGTCCCGTGGGTGGCGATGTTCGCCATCGTGATGATCGGAATCGGCATCCTCTATCGCTACGGGCCGAACGTCAAAACCCCGCGCACGCCGATCTTCACCTGGGGGTCGCTGTTCGCGGCCCTGGCCTGGGGCGCGGCGTCCGTGGGGTTCTCGGCCTATCTCGCCAGCTTCAACAGCTACAACCGTATCTATGGCTCGATCGGAGCGGTGGTGGCGCTGCTGATGTGGTTCTATCTCGCCGGGTTCTCGGTGATGCTCGGCGCGCTGATCAACGTCGAGCTGGACCGCCACCGCCGCTTCGTCCAGGCCCGCAAGGCCCGCGCGCTGGCCCGCGAGATGGCGCAAGAGCGGGCGGCAGCCGCCAAGGCCGCGTCCGAGCCGGCGGGCTGACCCTCAGCCCGCCGCCGCCAGCACCGCGCGCAGGTCCCAATCGGCCGCGGCCAGCGTCTCGCGCATGAGCGGCGGGCCCGCCAGCAGCTTGCGCGCCGCCATGTGGCGGCCGGCCTGGTTCACCGTCTCGACCGCGATCAGCCGGCCGGCGCGGAACACCAGCACCGTGTCCACCGCGCCCGCGGCATCGTGCAGCGCGTGGGTGTCGTCCCAGCCCTCGGAGAGCCCGGCGATCTGCAGCTTCAGCGGCCCCTGGTCGGACCAGAACCACGGCAGCGCGGCATAGGGCGGCTGGTCCTGCCCGGCGATGCTGCGGGCGACGTGGCGGGCGTGGTCGGCAGCCGCCTGCACCGACTCGAGCCGCGTCGCGCGCCCGTCGAGCGGGAAGCTGGCGCAGTCCCCGATGGCGAAGATGCGCGGATCGGCGGTCCGCAGGTGCCCGTCCACGACGATGCCGTTGGCGACCGCCAGCCCCGCCTCGGCGGCGAGTTCCACGTTCGGCCGCACCCCGGTGGCGAGCAGCACCAGGTCGGCCGGCAGCGTGGTGCCGTCGGTCAGCACCACGCCCTCGGCCACAGCCGTCCCGGCCACGCCCGCGCCGAGCGTCGAAAGCCGCACGTCGACCCCCGCGCCGCGGTGGAAGTCGAGGAACCGCGCCGAGGTCGGCGGGGTCACGGCGCGGGCCATGAGCCGGTCGGCGGCCTCGAGCACCGTCACCGCGACCCCGGCCGCCGCGGCGACGGCCGCGAACTCGAGCCCGATGAACCCGCCCCCGATCACCACCGCGCCCCGCGCCCGCCCCATCGCGTCGCGCAGCCGCGCGGCGTCGGCGAGCCCGCGCAGCCCGTGCACTCCGGGCAGGTCGAGCCCCGGCAGCGGCGGCACCGCGTTGCGGGCGCCGGTGGCGAGGATCAGGTGGTCGAAACCGACCCGCGCCCCGCCCGCCAGCACGACCTCGCCCGCCGCCCGGTCGATGGCAGCGACGATGGTGGCGGGGCGATAGTCGATGTCGGATTGGGCAAAGAAGCTCTCGGGCTTGAGGGCGAGGCGGCTGGCGTCGCCGTCCTTCATGTAGGCCTTGCTGAGCGGCGGGCGCTGGTAGGGCAGGCCCGGCTCGTCGCCGATGAGCGTGATCGGCCCGGCGAACCCCTCGGCCCTGAGCGAGGCCGCCGCCTGCAGCCCGCCCTGACCGGCCCCGACGATGACCACCCGTTCCGCCATGCCCCCGGCCCTTTCTGCTGCGCGCTGCCGCGCCAGACCCTGCCGCGCAGGGCGGGGCGGCGCAAGGGCAGCGCGGTCAGAGCAGCCAGCCCCCGGCCCGCATCGCCGCCAGCATCCGCTCGCCCGCGTCAGGCGCCTGGGCGTCGATGCTGTGGCGCTTGAGGAACCACCAGAGATAGGGGGCGAAATCCGGCGCCGCGGCCGCGGCTGCGGCCAGCGCCGCCTCGGCCCCCAGTTCGGCCACGTTGAGCCCGACGTGGTGGAAGTCGATCTGGGCAAAGAGCACCGCGGGCTTGCCAAGGATCAGCCCGTCGAACGCCACGGCGCTGTTCTGGGTCGCCACGAACCGGCACGTGCGCAGCAGCGCCGGCGTGTCGCCGCCGATCGTCAGCCGGGGGTAGCGCGCCGCCAGCGCCGCCAGCGCGGCGTGGTCCTCGGCATCGTAGCGTTCGCGGGGGTGCAGCGTGGCGGTGACGGGCTCGCCCGTGGCGCAGACCGCGGCGAGCATCTCGACCGGGCTCATCGACTGGAACGAGCGGTGCCGGCGCAGATGGCCCTGCAGCGGCACAAGGATCGGCCCGTCCCGGGTCGGCGGCGGACCGGGCAGCACCCGCGCCCGCAGCCGGCGCACGAAGGCCGCGGCGACCTCACCATCCACCTCGGCCGGATCGAAGGTGGCGCGGGCGACGGCAAAGCGCCAGCGCTCGGCCACCGGCTCGATCCGCCAGAACGGGTAGTGATAGGCCCGCCGCAGGGTCAGGGTGCGCGGATGCAGCGGACGTTTCATGTGAAGCAACGCAAAGTCTCCCGCGGGCGGCGGCACCTGCTGGGCGGCCGGCCCCGCCCGCTCGAACGCCACCCGCCAGCCGCGCGACTCGACCGCCGCCTGCAGCACCGCCATCGCCGGGAACGTCCCGGCCCGGGCGGTGCGCAGCATCGAGCCGTGCAGATAGACGCGCAGGGTGGGCATGGATCGGCCGTCACGAGGGGTGGCTGGGCGCCGCCACCCTAGGCCCCACCGCGCCACTGCGGAAGCGCGCGTTGCGCCGGCGCGCCCGCGCCCCTATCTGACCCCGCAGAACGAACGGAGGCGCAGGCATGAGCGACGACAGGTTTCCCGGCTGGCACGGCACGACGATCCTCGCGGTCCGCCGGGCCGGGCAGGTGGTGGTCGCCGGCGACGGGCAGGTCAGCGTCGGGCAGACGGTGATGAAGGGCACGGCGCGCAAGGTCCGCCGCCTCTCGCCGGGCGGGCGCGACGTGGTGGTGGGCTTCGCCGGTTCGACCGCCGACGCCTTCACCCTGCTCGAGCGGCTGGAAAAAAAGCTCGAGGCCGCGCCGGGCCAGTTGCAGCGCGCCTGCGTCGAGCTCGCCAAGGACTGGCGCACCGACAAATACCTGCGCAACCTCGAGGCGATGCTGATCGTCACCGACGGCGCCCAGCTTTACGTCGTGACCGGCGCGGGCGACGTGCTGGAACCCGAGCATGACGTGGCCGCCATCGGCTCGGGCGGGAACTTCGCGCTCGCCGCGGCGCGGGGGCTGATGGAGACCGACCTCGACGCCGAGACCATCGCCCGCCGCGCCATGGCGATCGCGGCCGAAATCTGCGTCTATACCAACGGCAACCTGACCGTCGAGACGATCGCTGCCTGAGCCCGCATCCCCCGCTTCCCGGCCGCGCCGGAAGCCGCTAGCCTGAGCGCCATGACCGACTGGACCGACCTGCGCGCCCGCATCCGCGCCCTCACCGAAGGCGAGACCGACGAGGTCGCGCTGATGGCCACCGTCGCGGGCGAGCTGCACCACGCCGACGACCGCTTCGACTGGACCGGCTTCTACCGCGTCACCGCCCCCGGGGTGCTGAAGGTCGGCCCTTACCAGGGCGGGCACGGCTGCCTGACGATCCCGTTCGAGCGCGGCGTGTGCGGCGCCGCCGCCCGGACCGGCAAGACCCAGCTCGTGCCCGATGTCGAGGCCTTCCCCGGCCACATCGCCTGTTCGAGCTCGACCCGGTCCGAGATCGTCGTGCCGGTGTTCGGGCGGGCCGGGCGGCTGATCGGGGTGCTCGACATCGACAGCGACCGCCCCGATGCGTTCACACCCGCCGACCAGGCGGCGCTTGAAGGGATGATGCAGGATGTCTTTGGCACGCTCTGAGGCAAGCTCTGACCCCGACGCCCGGCGCACCGCGCGCTGTCTCTGCGGCGCGATCCGCGTCACCATCCGCGGGCCGCTGCCCGATGTGGCGGCGTGTCACTGCGGCCAGTGCCGGCGCTGGTCGGGCCATGTCTGGGCCGCCGTCCCGGTCCCCGACGACCGGCTGACCATCGAGGGGGCCGAGCACATCCGCTGGTACCGCTCGTCCGACAAGGCCGAGCGCGGCTTCTGCACCACCTGCGGATCGTCGATGTTCTGGCGCGCCATCGGCCGCGGCGACACCGACGTCGCGCTGGGCTGCATCGACGCGCCGACCGGCCTGCGGCTGGAACGCCACATCTGGGTCGGCGACAAGGGCGATTACTACGACATCGCCGACGGCCTGCCACAGGACGCGCAGCAATGACCCTGCGCGGCGGATGCCTGTGCGGCGCGGTCCGCTTCGAACTCGACGGCCCGGCCGAGGGCATCGTCGCCTGCCATTGCAGCCAGTGCCGGCGCTGGTCGGGCCATGTCTGGGCGGGGCTGAACGCGGGCCATGTCGAGATCGAGGGCCCGGTGACGTGGTACCGCTCGTCCGAAACGGGCGAACGGGGGTTCTGCCCTACCTGCGGGTCGTCGCTGTTCTGGCGCACCGTCGCGACCGGGGACACCGAGATTTCCGCCGGGACGCTGGACCCGCCCACGGGGATGCGGCTGCTGCGGCATGTCTGGGTGGGCGACAAGGGCGACTATTACGACATCGCCGACGGCCTGCCGCAATTCCCGCGCGGGTCGACCGGATGATCTGGGACACGCTCGCCAATATCCCGCTGGCGCAGTTGCTGGGCTTTGTCGCCGGCGGGCTGGTGCTGAACTTTGCCCCCGGGCAGGACGTGTTCTTCGCCACCGCCTGCGGGCTGCAGGGGGGACCTCGGGCGGGCGCCCTGGCCGGGCTGGGGGTCGGCAAGGGGGTGGTGGTCCATGTGCTGCTGGCCACCGCCGGGCTGGGGGCGGTGATCGCCGCGCATCCGGCCGCGCTGACCGCGATCAAGTGGATCGGCGCGGGCTACCTGCTGTGGCTGGCCTGGAAAAGCTGGCACGCCGCGCCGCAGGGCGCGGCCCGCGGCGCGGTGCGGCCGTGGAACGTGATCCGGCGCGGGGCGCTGTCGAACCTTCTCAACCCCAAGCCGGTGCTGTTCCTGCTGGCCTTCCTGCCGCAGTTCACCCGCCCCGACTACGGCCCGATCTGGCACCAGCTGCTGGCGCTGGGCCTGATCTTCGCCTTCACCGGCACGTTGGTGACGATGGGCTACGGGCTCGTCGCCGGATGGCTCGGGGCGCGGCTCGGGGCGCATCTGGGGGTGCTGAACCGCATCGCCGCGGTGATGTTCGCCGGCCTCGCCCTGCGGCTGGTCGCGCGGTGAGCTTCGTCTATCGCCCGACCGAGGCCCAGCCGCGGCTGATCCACGACGACGACCAGATCCTCGTGGTGGACAAGCCCGAGGGGCTGCTGTCGGTCCCCGGCCGGGGCGAGGATCGCGCCGACTGCCTGATCGCCCGCCTGCGCGTGGCGTTTCCCACCGTGCTGTTGGTGCACCGGCTGGACCTCGACACCTCGGGGGTGATGGTCTTCGCCCTCACCCCCCACGCCCAGCGCCACCTGTCGCGCCAGTTCGAGACGCGGGGGGTCCGTAAGTCCTACGTCGCCCGCGTCTGGGGCCGGGTTGAGGGGCGCACGGGCACCGTGGAGCAGCCGCTGATGGTGGACTGGCCGAACCGCCCGCGGCAGATGATCCACCCCGAGGGCCGCCCGGCGCAGACCGACTGGCGGGTGATCCGCGCGGGCGACGACGAGACGCGGGTGCGCCTCACCCCCCTGACCGGGCGCAGCCACCAGTTGCGGGTGCACATGGCCCATGTCGGCCACCCGATCCTGGGCGACCCGCTCTATGCCACCGGCGCCGCGTCCGAGTTTCCCCGCCTGATGCTGCACGCCGAGACGCTGCGCCTGCGCCACCCGGATTCGAACGTCACCATGACCTTCTCGGCCGACGTCCCCTTCTGATCCCCGCTGACGCGGATGCAGCCAAACCCCCGCCCCGCGCGTTGAGCCCCAAAAAACGGGAGGTCACCCATGCGCATCCGCACCCTCGCCATCGGCCTTGCCGCCCTCGCCGCGGCCGCCGCGTGCTCGCGCGCGGTGATGACCCGCGTCCCCGCCGGCATCGAGCCGGTGACCGGCTTCGAGGCCCAGCGTTACATGGGCCGCTGGCACGAGATCGCCCGCCTCGACCACCGCTTCGAGCGCGGCATGACCGACGTGACCGCAGACTACACCCTGAACCCCAACGGCTCGGTCCGCGTGCTGAACCGCGGCCGCAAGGACGGCGAGTGGCGCTCGATCGAGGGCACCGCCCGCTTCCTCGGCGCCCCCGACGTGGCGAGCCTCGGCGTCACCTTCTTCCCCGGCTTCCCCGGCGGCTACCACGTCTTTGCTTTGGACGAGGCGTACCGCTGGGCAATGATCTCGGGCCCGAACCGCGGCTATCTGTGGATCCTCGCCCGCGAGCCGCGGATGGACCAGGCGACCTACGACCGGCTGGTCGGGCTGGCGCGGGAGAAGGGGTTCGATGTGGACGGGTTGATCGAGCTGAGCAAGTCCAGGTGATGAAAGGAAAAAACTGGCTTGACTCCCGGAATCTTATGTGTTGGCGGCCCCCGAATCTTAAGTTATAGTAGCGGGAAGGAGCGTTTCAGTGAGCCATCAATCAACCCCCGCCGAACCATTGTTCACCTTTCCAATCCGCAACGGAATGCGGAAATTGAAAGAGCTGATTATATATATTGCCAACGTCTCCAAAGACGACCCTAATTTTGGAGCGATCAAATTAAACAAAATACTTTATTATTCTGACTTTCGTGCTTACGCAAGGACAGGTAGCCCGATTACGGGCGTGAGATACTTCAAACTCCCGCGAGGTCCGGCGCCACGGGCTATGAGCCCGGTGCAACATGAGTTGATCGAAGAGCGCTCCGTTAACCTCGAAACGGTTCCGATTGGGCCATTTGTGCAGAAGCGCATCGTAGCATGCCGCGATCCTGATCTATCATTATTTACGGATGACGAACTCGCTTTAGTAAATGAAGTTATATCCGAGCTTAGCGGGCTGTCTGCTACGGCCATAAGCGAGGCTTCGCACGATATAAGGTGGCGAGCGCTCCAGATGTACGACGACATGCCGTATCAATTTGCTTCTCTTTCCAATGCGCCGTTGACCCAAAGAGACCGTCAACGTACTGAAGAGCTTAAACGCAAGTACGGCTGGTAGTTTCTTGTGGTGCATATTTTGGATTGGAATATACGAGAGTCTGAAAGCTATCGTATGTCAGTGTACGATTGCGGCGATTCAACCGTCGTATCAAATGGCATATTTCCAATTCGATTTGCTTTAAAACGCAATCCGTTTGCATTCAGGAAGACAGGCGCACGTGATACCGAGGGGTTGGAAATTTGGCTAGCGCAAACTAGCATAGACATCAGCAGTGCGGAAATAATAATGTCTTATAGCGTTCGCTATACCATAAACAGTAAACAGAAAATTGTTGTCTTGCTGCACGTCGAAGTTACTCAGCCAGAACAAATGCGATGGGATGATGACAACTTGCCGTTTTAATAATCGTGCTTCATAACTAGTCGGCCATTACGCGCCCCTCACACCCGCCCCTGATAATTCGCCTTCGGCCCCATGAACCACCAGGCGATCAGCCCGATCACCGGCAGGAAGGCGATCACCAGCGTCCAGATGATCTTCGACGACCGCTCGGCGTTCGAGTTGATCACCGAGGCGATCGCCCAGATGTCGAGCGCGAACAGGATGATCCCGCCGATGCCGCTGAAAATGTTCATCATCCTGCCTCCGCTTCGATCCGCGCCCACGCCGCGGGTCCGACCGCACAACGGCCCCCGCGGCGTGCGGTTCCGTCGCCGCTAGAGCACGTAGCGCGACAGGTCCGCCGAGCGCGCGAGGTCGCCGAGCTGCGCCTCGACATAGGCCGCGTCCACCGTCACCCGCTGTCCGCCCGCGTCGGGGGCGGCGAAGGACAGCTCTTCGAACACCCGCTCCATCACCGTGTAGAGCCGCCGGGCGCCGATGTTCTCGACGCTGACGTTGACCTCGGCGGCGATGCGGGCGAGCGCCGCGATCCCGTCGTCGGTAAAGGCGACCTCGACCCCATCGGTCCCCATCAGCGCGGCATATTGCCGGGTCAGGGCGTTGTCCGTCTCGGTCAGGATGCGGACGAAATCCGCCTCGGTCAGGGCCCGCAGCTCGACCCGGATCGGCAGCCGGCCCTGCAACTCGGGCAAGAGATCCGAGGGTTTCGCCACGTGGAACGCCCCCGAGGCGATGAACAGGATGTGGTCGGTGCGGACCGGGCCGTACTTCGTGGACACGGTTGTGCCCTCGATCAGCGGCAGCAGGTCGCGCTGAACCCCCTCGCGGCTGATCTCGCCGCCGCGGGTGTCGGCGCGGGTGGCAACCTTGTCGATCTCGTCGATGAACACGATCCCCGACTGCTCGACCGCCTCGAGCGCCGCGGTCTTGACCCGCTCGTCGTCGATCAGCTTGTCGGCCTCTTCCGCGATCAGCAGGTCGTAGGACTGCGCGACGGTCACCTTGCGGCGGGTCTTGCGGCCGCCGAACGCTTTCATCAGCGCGCCGAGGTCCATCATCTGGCCCATGCCCGGCTGGCCCGGAATCTCCATCCCAAGCGGGTTCGAGGTGTCGGTCAGCTCAAGCTCGATCACCGTGTCGTCCAGCTCGCCCGCCTTGAGCTTGCGGCGGAACATCTCGCGGGTCTGCTCGCGCGCCTGATCGCCCGCCAGCGCGGCGATCACCCGGTCCTCGGCGCTCGCGCGGGCCCGGGCGGTCACGTCGTCGCGCATCCGCGCCCGCGTCTCGACCATCGCGGCGTCGGCGAGGTCGCGGATGATCTGCTCGACGTCGCGGCCGACATAGCCGACCTCGGTGAACTTGGTCGCCTCGACCTTGACGAAGGGCGCACCGGCGAGCTTGGCCAGCCGCCGGCTGATCTCGGTCTTGCCGACGCCGGTGGGGCCGATCATCAGGATGTTCTTGGGATGCACCTCGGCCTTGAGCTCGGGGGCAAGCTGCTGACGCCGCCAGCGGTTGCGCATCGCCACGGCGACGGCGCGCTTGGCGTCGGCCTGGCCGATGATGAAGCGGTCCAGTTCCGCCACGATCTGGCGGGGGGTGAGGTCGGTCATGGCATCCTCGTTCTGCTTGCGGGCTGACTTAGGCGGGCGGCCGGGCGGTTTCAAATGTCCGTCCCCCCGCTATTCCCGGCCACCCCCGCGGAGAGTGCGGCGGCTGGACGGGCGGCGCCGGTCAGGCTAGGTCACGCGCGACGCCATAGCCGGAGCCCGCCATGACCGACCGCACCCCCCTCAAGCGCGCGCTGATCTCGGTCTCGGACAAGACCGGGCTCGAGGATTTCGCCCGGGCGCTGGCCGCCCGCGGGGTCGAGCTGCTCTCGACCGGCGGCACGGCGAGCGCGCTGCGCGCCGCGGGGCTGACGGTGCGCGACGTGGCCGAGGTCACGGGTTTCCCCGAGATGATGGACGGCCGCGTCAAGACGCTGCACCCGGCGGTGCACGGCGGGCTGCTGGCCCTGCGCGACAACCCCGAGCACGTCGCGGCGATGGACGCGCACGGGATCGCACCGATCGACCTGCTGGTAGTGAACCTCTACCCGTTCGAGGCGACGGTCGCCCGCGGCGCCGACTATGCCGAGGCGGTCGAGAACATCGACATCGGCGGCCCGGCGATGATCCGCGCCGCGGCCAAGAACCACGGCTTCGTCGCCACCGTGGTGGATGTCCAGGATTACGACGCCGTGCTGGCCGAGCTCGATGCGAACGACGGCGCGACGACCCTCGCCTTCCGCCAGCGCTTGGCGCAGGCGGCCTATGCCCGCACCGCGGCCTATGACGCGGCGGTGTCGGCGTGGATGGCGGGTGCCATCGGTCAGGACGCCCCGCGCCGCCGCGCCTTTGCCGGGACGCTGGCGCAGACGCTGCGCTATGGCGAGAACCCGCACCAGACGGCGGCCTTCTATACCGACGGGACGGGGCGCCCCGGTGTCGCCACCGCCCGCCAGTGGCAGGGCAAGGAGCTGTCCTACAACAATATCAACGACACCGACGCCGCGTTCGAGCTGGTGGCCGAGTTCGACCCGGCCACCCCCGCGGTGGCGATCATCAAGCACGCCAACCCCTGCGGCGTGGCGCTGGGCACGAGCTTCGCCGAGGCCTACGGCCGCGCCTTCGACTGCGACCGCACCTCGGCCTTCGGCGGGATCATCGCGCTGAACGGCACGCTGGACGAGGCGACGGCCCGTGCCATCACCGAGATCTTCACCGAGGTGGTAATCGCCCCCGACGCGACCGAGGCCGCCCGCGCCGTCTTTGCCGCCAAGAAGAACCTGCGCCTGCTGACGACCGGCGGGCTGCCAGACCCGCGCGCGGGGGGCGAGACGGTCCGCCAGGTCGCCGGCGGCTTCCTGGTCCAGGGCCGCGACAACGGCCATGTTTCGCGCGAGGCGCTGAAGGTCGTGACCCAGCGCCAGCCCTCGGCCGCGGAACTCGACGACCTGATGTTCGCCTGGACGGTCGCCAAGCACGTCAAGTCGAACGCCATCGTCTATGCGAAGGACCGCACCACCGTGGGCATCGGCGCCGGGCAGATGAGCCGGGTCGACAGCACCCGCATCGGCCGCCGCAAGTCCGAGGACATGGCCGAGGCGCTGGGCCTCGCGCAGCCGCTGACCGAGGGCGCGGCGGTCGCCTCGGACGCGTTCTTCCCCTTCCCCGACGGGATCGAGGCGCTCGCCGCCGCCGGCGCCCGCGCGGTGATCCAGCCCGGCGGGTCGATGCGCGACGCCGAGGTGATCGCGGCCGCCGACCGGCTCGGCCTGGCGATGGTTTTCACCGGGCAGCGGCATTTCCGGCACTGATGAGCGACACGCCCACCCCTCCGGCGGCTGCGGGCGAGCCCGCGAAGAAGCCCGCCCGGCGCCGGTTGCCGGCCGCCGACGGCACCGCGCCGAAGAAGCGCCGGGTGCTCAAGGCCGAACCGCCGCCCCTGCCGCCGCGCAAGCTGTGGTGGGCGCTGGGCGTGACGCTCGGGGTGCTGGCGCTGGACCAGCTCAGTAAGTGGATCGTCGTGCAGGCCCTGAACCTCAAGGAGGTGCAGGCGATCGACGTGATCGACCCGTGGCTGAACCTCAGGATGGCGTGGAACCAGGGGGTCAACTTCGGCCTCTTCGGGACCGACGCCGAGTTCATGCGCTGGGTGCTGATCGGCGTGGCGCTGGCGATCTGCGTCGGCGTCGCGGTGTGGCTGGTGCGGCTGCGGCCCGGGACGCTCGCGCAGGTCGCGGCGGGGCTGCTGGTCGGCGGCGCGCTGGGCAACGTCATCGACCGCGTGGCCTATGGCGCGGTGGCGGATTTCCTGAACATGAGCCTGCCCGGCTGGCGAAACCCCTACAGCTTCAACGTGGCCGACATCGCCATCTTCGCCGGCGCACTGGGGCTGATCGTCCAGCCGGGCCCGAAACCCGCGCCGCCGCCCGCCCCCGCCCCGCGCCCGCGGCGCCGGTCCGGCAGCGGCGACTGACTGCGGCGGGGACGCCACCCCCTGCCGCCGATTCCTGCTCACGCGCCCTTGGCACCGCCACAAGACCCGTGACGGACCGCCCCGGACGCGCTAGAAGGCCGGAAACGGGACAGGACGTGAGATCATGCGGGCCGCTTTGCTGACCATCTGCGCGCTGGCGCTCGCCGGTTGCTCGAACGAGGGCAAGCTGATGACGCTCGCCAGCGACGACGGCCCCGAAGAATTCGCCATCGTCCCGACCCGCCCGCTCGAACTGCCGCCGGACCTCGCGCAGCTGCCGGCGCCGACGCCGGGCGGCGCGAACATCACCGACCCGCACCCCGAGGCTGACGCCGTCGCCGCCCTCGGTGGCAACCCGGGCCAGCTCGCCGCGCAGGGCGTGGGGGCCGGGGACGGCGCGCTGCTTGCCCATGCCGCCCGCGCCGGGGTCACGCCCGGCATCCGCCAGGTCACCGCCGCCGAGGATGCGCAATACCGCGCCCGCCACGGCCGCCGCCTGCTCGAGATCGTGGCCCGCACCAACGTCTATTACCGCGCCTACCGGCCGCAGACGCTCGACAGCTGGGCCGAGCTGGAACGCTGGCGCCGCACCGGCGTCCAGACCCCCAGCGCCCCGCCGCGCTGAGCGGGCTGCGGGCGTCCGGGGGCGCACGGGCCGCCGCAACCGGGCGGCCCCTCAAGCGGCAGTGATCGGGCGACGGGTTGTGCGCCTCGCCGGCTGCGGTCATCCTCTGGCCTTCCCGATGATGACCTGAAGGGGTCGCCCATGCGCCGCACGCTCCTCGCCGTCCTGCTTGCCTCTGCCTCGCCCGCGCTGGCCGAGATGCCGCCGGGCGTGAGCCACTTCACCCTGCCCAACGGGATGGAGGCGGTGGTGATCGAGGATCACCGCGCCCCGGTCGTGGTGCAGATGGTCTGGTACCGGATCGGCTCGGCCGACGAGACGCCGGGCAAGTCGGGGATCGCCCATTACCTCGAGCACCTGATGTTCAAGGGCACCGACAAGCTGGCGGCGGGCGAGCTGTCGAAGACCGTGACCGCCAACGGCGGCATGGACAACGCCTTCACCTCGTACGACTTCACCACCTATTTCCAGCGCATCGCCGCCGACCGCCTCGACCTCGTGATGGGGATGGAAGCGGACCGCATGGCCAACCTCAGGATCGGCGAGGACGACTGGCAGGCCGAGCGGCAGGTCGTGCTCGAGGAACGCGCGCAGCGCACCGACAGCGACCCCCGCGCGCTCTTTGCCGAGGAACGCGCGGCGGTGCAGTACTACAACCAACCCTATGGCCGCCCGGTGATCGGCTGGCGGCAAGAGATGGAGGGGTTGACCCGCGACGACGCGCTGGCATGGTACGGCGCCCATTACGCGCCGAACGCGGCGGTGCTGGTCGTGGCGGGCGACGTGACCGCGGACGAGGTCCGCAGCCTCGCCGAAAAGCACTATGGCCCGATCCCGGCCCGGCCGGGCGCCGAACGCACCGCCCGCCCGCAAGAGCCGGTGCAGCGGGCGTCGCGGGTGATCGAGATGGCCGACCCGCGGGTGCCGCAGCCCACGATCTCGCGCAGCGTGATCGTGCCCGAGCGCAATGCCGGCGACCAGAAGCAGGCGGCGGCGTTGGCGGTCCTGGCCGAACTGCTCGGCGGCTCGCCGCAGACCTCGGTGCTGGGGCGCAAGCTGGTGATGACCGGCAAGGCGCTGTGGGCGGGGGCGAGCTACGACGGGCTGACCGTCGATCCGACGACCTTCGCGGTGACGATGGTCTATCCGCCACAGCCCGACACTCAGGCCGCCAAGGCGGCGGCCGAGGCGGCGCTGGACGCGTCCCTCGACGAATTTCTGGCGGAGGGGCCGGACCCGGCGCAACTCGACCGGGTCAAGACGCAGCTGCGCGCCGCCCGCATCTACGAGCGCGATTCGGCTCACGGCCGCGCGTATGACTACGGGCAGGGGCTGGCGATCGGGCTGACGGTCGAGGACGTGAACGACTGGCCGGACCTGCTCGCCGCGGTCACGGTCGAGGACGTGAAGGCCGCCGCCCGCCTCGCGCTGCGCCGCGAAGGCGCGGTGACGGCGCATCTGCTGCCTGCGCCGGCGGGCGAGGGGGCTGTGCCGGGCGCGCAGGCCGAGGCGGGGGCGCCGGAGACGCCGGCTGCCGACGTCCCGGCTGGGGCTGCCGCGCCGGACGCCCCCGTGGCCGACGCGCCAGCCACGGAGGAGACCACCCCAGCGCCCGCCACCGACACCGCGGAAACCGCCGCGCCCAGCCCTGCCGACACCCCGCACCCGACCGCGACCCCCGGCGCCCCGCCACCCCCGCCTGACGGGACCGCCGCCCCGGACGGCGCCGCCCCCGAAACCCCTGCCGCCGAGGTGCAGCAATGATCCGCGCGCTCGTCACCGCCGCCGCCCTCACGCTTCTCGCCGTGCTGCCGGCGCGGGCCATCGACATCCAGCAGGTGACCTCGCCCGGCGGGGTCGGGGCCTGGCTGGTCGAGGATCACTCGATCCCCTTCGTGGCCGTCAACATCGCCTTCCGCGGCGGTGCCTCGGTCGATCCCGAGGGCAAGCGCGGCGCCGTCAACCTGATGACCGGCCTGCTCGAGGAAGGCGCGGCCGACCGCGACGCGACCCAGTGGGCCGAGGCGATGGAGGCGCTCGGCGCCAGCGCGAGCTTCAACGTCGGCGACGACGCGCTGACCGTGAGCCTGCGGGCCCTGACCGAGAACCGCGACGCCGCCGCCGACCTCGTGCGCGATGCGCTGAGCGTGCCGCGCTTCGACACCGACGCGGTCGAGCGGGTGCGCGCGCAGGTCCAGTCGATCATCCGCGCCGAGGCGAGCGAGCCGAACGCCATCGCCGCCAAGGCCATGGCCGCCCGCCTCTGGGGCAGCCACCCCTACGGCAGCTCGCTCAACGGGACCGAGGACAGCGTCGCCGCGCTGACCGTGGAGGACCTGCGCGCCGCCAAGGACCGGGTGCTGGCGCGTGACCGCGTCATCGTCTCGGCCGCCGGCGACATCGACGCGGCCGCGCTGGGCGCGCTGGTCGACCGCATCCTCGGCGACCTGCCCGCCACGGCGTCCGTGCCGCTGCCGCCCGCGGCCACGCCGCAGTTCGACGGCCAGACCACGGTGATCGACTGGGACAGCCCGCAGACCGTGGTGGCCTTTGCCCAGCCCGGCCTGCCGATGAGCGACAAGGACTACTTCGCGGCCTTCGTGCTCGACCACATCCTCGGCGGCGGCGGGTTCTCGTCGCGGCTGATGGACGAGATCCGCGAAAAGCGCGGGCTGACCTACGGCGTCGGCACCGGTCTCGCCAACCAGGTGCTCGGCGAAAGCTGGCAGGGCGGCATGGCCACCGCCAACGCCCGGACGGGCGAGGCCGTGGCGCTGGTGCGCGAGGTCTGGGGCAAGATCCGCGAGGGCGTGACCGATCGCGAGGTCGCCGACGCCAAGACCTACCTGACCGGCGAATACCCGCTGCGCTTCGACGGGAACGGCAAGATCGCCGGGATCCTGACCGGGATGCAGCTCATGGGGATGCCGCGCGACTACGTGAACACCCGCAACCCGCAGATCGAGGCGGTCACGGTCGACGACGTGAACCGCGTGGCCCAACGCCTGCTCGACCCCGCGCGCCTCAGCTTCGTGCTGGTCGGACGGCCCGAAGGGCTCTGACGCGCCAGCACAACGAAAACGGCCGCCGTCCCCCAGGGGCGGCGGCCGTATCGTTGGCGATGGACGCCGGTCAGCGGACCTGAACGGCCCCGGTGCCACCCAGCGCCGCACCCGCGACGGCGCCGACAGGACCGGCCACGACCGCGCCGGTCGCAGCGCCGGTGGTGGCGCGGGTGCCCGCATCGGGGCCGCAGGCGGCCAGGGCGAGGGTGGCGGTGGCCAGCGCGGCGAGGGTCAGGGTTTTCATGGCGTTCATCCTTGTTGGGTGCATGAGTGTGGTCTGATGAGACCTAAAGCCGCGCCGCGCGCGCCGGGTTCCCCGACCGGCCGTCGGCTCAGGAATCGCTTTCGCGGACGGCGCGATTCTTGCTATATCTGGGGTCATGACGCGCCATGACCCCAACATCCGCCCGGTCATCCGCCAACTGGATGAGGCCGCCGCCAACCGCATCGCGGCCGGCGAGGTGGTCGAGCGTCCCGCCTCGGCGGTCAAGGAGCTGGTCGAGAACGCCCTCGACGCCGGGGCCCGGCGCATCGACGTGACCATCGCCGGGGGCGGCAAGCGGCTGATCCGGGTCGCCGACGACGGCTGCGGCATGACCGCCGCCGACCTGCCGCTGGCGCTGTCGCGGCACGCCACCTCGAAGATCGACGGCTCGGACCTGCTCAACATCCGCAGCTTCGGCTTCCGCGGCGAGGCGCTGCCGAGCCTCGGCGCGGTCGGCCGCCTCACCCTCACCAGCCGCGCCGCGGGGTCCGAGGCCGCCCGCATCGAGGTCGCCGCCGGCCGCGTCAGTGAGGTCCGCCCCGCCGCCGGCAACCGCGGCACGGTGGTCGAGCTGCACGATCTCTTCTTCGCCACCCCCGCGCGGCTCAAGTTCCTGCGCGGCGACCGGGCCGAGACCCAGGCCATCGCCGAAGTCATCCGCCGGCTGGCCATGGCCGAGCCCGGCGTGGGCTTCACCCTGACCGACGCCGACGCCGACCGGGTGCTGTTCCGCGCCGACCCCGAGACGGGCGAGGCAGCGCTGTCCACCCGCATCGGCCGGGTCATGGGGCGCGAGTTCGTCGAGAACGCGGTGACGCTCGACGCCGAGCGCGACGGGCTGCGGCTCACGGGCCTCGCCGCGCTGCCAACCTATTCGCGCGGCGCGGCGGTGGCCCAGCATCTCTACGTCAACGGCCGCCCGGTGCGCGACAAGCTGCTGACCGGGGCGCTCAGGGCAGGGTATTTCGACGTGCTCGCCGCGGGCCGCCACCCGGCGGCGGTGCTGTATCTGAGCTGCGACCCCGAGGGGGTGGACGTGAACGTGCACCCGGCCAAGGCCGAGGTGCGCTTCCGCACGCCCGAGGCCGCGCGCGGGCTGGTCGTCTCGGCGCTCAGGCACGCGATGGCGGGGGCGGGGCACCGCGCCGCCTCGACCGGCGGGACCGCCGTGCTCGGCGCCTTCCGCCCCGAGACGCCGCTGCGCCCCGCGGCGCTGGCCGCGGGCTGGGCCGCGCAGGCCCCGCTGGGGGCTGCCCCCGGCCTGTCCGAAGCGGCGCCCGGCTTCGCCCCGGCCGCGGCCCGGATCGAGCCCGACACGACCGAAGCCATACCCGACAGCCCAGGCGAGAACCCGCTCGGCGCGGCCCGGGCACATCTGCACGAGAACTGGATCATCGCCCAGACCGCGGACGGCATCGTGATCGTGGACCAGCACGCCGCCCACGAGCGGCTCGTCTACGAACGCCTCAAGGCCCAGGCCGAGGCCGCGCAGGCCGCGGGCGCGCCGGTGCCGGGGCAGGCGCTGCTGATCCCGGAGATCGTCGATCTGGGCGACGCGGCCCAACGCGTGCTGGAGGCGGCGGACGCTCTGTCCCGCCTCGGGCTGGTCATCGAACCCTTCGGCCCCGGCTGCGTCGCGGTGCGCGAGGTGCCCGCGGCCCTCGGCCGGATCGACGCCGCAGCGCTGATGCGCGACATCGCCGACGACCTCGCCGACACGGGCGCAAGCGACCGGGTGCAGGCGCGGCTCGACGCGGTGCTCTCGTCGATGGCCTGCCACGGCTCGGTGCGTTCGGGCCGGCGGATGAGCGGGGAGGAGATGAACGCGCTTCTGCGCGAGATGGAGCGGACGCCCCGCTCGGGCCAGTGCAACCACGGCCGCCCGACGTGGGTCGAGCTGAAGCTCACCGACATCGAGCGGCTGTTCGGGCGCTAGCAGGGGCTTCGCCCCTCGCGCCTGCGGCGCTCACCCCAGGATATTTGCACAAGGAAGAACCGCAGCCGCGCGCGGATTGACGGGCGGCGGGGTTCGGGCGACAAGCGGGGTACCCTCCGGGGCCGCAGAGAGGATTGCCGCGCCATGCTTGAGATCAGCGCCGACAAGATCGCCTTCGTCGTCATCCGGGCGCGTGACTACGATCAGGGGCTCGACGGGCGCGGCGGGCGCAACGCCTATGAGCTGCGCGACTTCATTGCCGACCTGAACGACGACGAGCAGGCGGCGCTGACGGCGGTGATGTGGATCGGCCGTGGCACCTTCGATGCCGACGACCTGTCCGAGGCAGTGGCGACGGCCAAGGCCGAAAAGACCACGCCCACCGAGGATTACCTGATGGGCGAGCCGCAGCTCGCTGACCACCTCGAGGCGGGGATGGAGGCGCTGGGCCTCTCGCCCGGCGACGAGGCCGACAACCTGCTCAAGGGCTGACGCGCCCGCGACCCTGCGCCCCCTCGGGCTGGACCCAAATATCCTCAGGGGGTGAGGCCGCGGCACGCGGCCGAGGGGGCGCGAGCGCCCCCTGCCTTACTCCTTCGACACCCGGATCACCGCGCCGTTGTCGGCATCCGTCACCAGCATCAGCGCTCCGTCCGGGGCCACGGCGAGGTCACGGACCCGGCCGATGCCGTTGAGATAGCGCGCCTCGCCCGACACCTTGCCGCCGTCGAGCGTCAGCCGCACGACCCCGCCGCCGGCCTGCAGCGCCCCGATCAGCGCGCTGCCCTTCCAGTCCGGGAACATGGCGCCGTCGTAGAACGCCATCCCCGAGGGGGCGATCACCGGGTCCCAGTAATAGACCGGCTGCTCCATCCCCTCCTGCGCGGTCTTGCCCGCGTTGATGTCGGCGCCGCTGTAGGCCACGCCGTAGGTGATGACCGGCCAGCCGTAGTTCTTGCCCGCCTCGACGTGGTTCAGCTCGTCGCCGCCCTTCGGCCCGTGCTCGACGGTCCAGAGCTGGCCCTGCTTGTCGAATGCCGCCGCCTGCACGTTGCGGAAGCCCTTGGCGTGGGTCTCGGGCAGGCCGATCCCGGCCCCCATCGGCGCGCCGGTGAGCGGGTCGATGCGGACGATCTTGCCCAGGTGGTTGTCGTCGGCCTGCGCGCTGTCGCGGATCGGCACGTCCGAGCGCTCGCCCAGCGTCACGATCAGCCCGCCCTGTCCGTCGAGCAGCAGGCGACTGCCGAAGTGCTTGTCGCCGTCATAGACGGGGGTCTGGCGGAACAGCTCCTTGACCTCTTCAAGGCTGCGGCCGTCCGCCGAGAGCTTCGCGGTGGCGACGGCGGTCTGGTTGCCGCCCTCGGCCGGCGCGGCATAGCTGATCCACAGCCGCCGGTCGCTGGCGAAATCCGGCCCGACCATCACGTCGAGCAGCCCGCCCTGGCCCTTGGCGTCGATCTCGGGCAGGCCCTCGATCGGTTCGGACAGCGTGCCATCGGCGCCGACCATCCGCAGCCGGCCCGGCCGCTCGGTCACCAGCCACGCCCCGTCGGGCAGAAGCGCCAGCGCCCAGGGGTGCGAGAGCCCGTCCACCACCGTCTCTGTCTTGAGCGCGACCGTGTCGGCGATCGCCGGGGCGCGGGTCTGGCCCTCGAAGGCCGGTTGCTGATCCGGCGCATTCGGCGGGGCGGCGTTGAAATCCTGCGCGAGCGCCGCCCCGGCCATCAGGCCGAGCGCGGCGGCGGTCGTGAGGAACGAGGGGGCAAAGCGGGCCATGCAAAATCTCCTGAACAATTCACTCAGGCAACGTCAGCAGGCCGGGTGCGTTCCCCCCCTCGGTCTCACGCGCGGATCACGGTTTTGACAGGTGGTCCACCTTGGCCATGTGGTCGGCGATCTCGCCCACCTCGACCAGCCAGCCGGCGATCGCCTCGGGTGCCGAGGGCGCCGCGTGGACGCCGGGGGCGAAGTCGCCGCGCAGCACCGCCTCGACCGCCAGCGCCACGGGGATCGAGACGAGCTGCGCCATTGCGGTCCCGCGGTCGTTGCCCTGCGCGTCCAGCACCCACTCGCGGTCATAGACCCGCGCCCCGCCGCGCTCGGCCGCCAGCCGGACGAACAACACCACGCGGTCCGGCTCGCCCTCGGCATAGGCGTGGGCGTCCCAGAACCCCTCGGCCATCTCGCGCAGCCGCACGTCGCCCTCGGGGCCGGTCAGCCCCTCGACCTCAGCGAAGACCTCGGACCACGCCTCGGACCAGCCCTTGAGGCGGATGGTGCCGCGGACGAAATCCTTGAGCGTCCATTCGCGGTCGAACCCGTAGGGGTCGATGAAGGCGGTCGAGTCGCGGTTGGGATAGACCTCGAACCGCTCGGGCACGGGCAGCGGCGCATCATAGGGGTCGATGGCGTGCCAGGGGCGATCCACCACCCGCTCGGCCCCGTCGCGGATCGACTTCGACGGCGAGCGCAGCGCCCGCAGCACGCCCAGCGGCGACCACGAGAACTTGTAGCGGAACGGGTTGGGATGGCGGGGGATGCCGCCGCAGTAGCTGGTAAAGCTCACCGCGTCGCCCTTTTGCGCGACCTGCCGGTAATCCGCGACCAGCTCGTGCGCCATCAGGTGGTCGATGCCGGGGTCGAGCCCGACCTCGTTGACCAGCGCCACGCCCGCATCCTCGGCCGCCGCCTCGAGCGCCGCCATCTCGGGCGAGATGTAGGACGAGCTGACGAAATGCGCCCGCTTCTCGACGCAGATCCGCGCCAGCGCCGGGTGCTGGTCGGCCGGCAGCATCGAGACGACCACGTCGCCCGCTGCCAGCGCCTCGGTCAGCGCCTGCGGCTCATAGGCGCGGATGTCCTGCGCCAGATCGCCCACCGCGGCGCGGGCCTTGTCCACCGTGCGGTTCCAGACCACGACCGGCGTCTTGCCCGTGAGCAGGCGGCGCAGGCCGGGGATCGCCGAAAGCCCGGTGCCAACCCAGTGAATCGTCATGCCGAAAGCCCTTTCAGATGGGTGTCATAGATCGTCGCCGCCCGGCCCCAGGGGCCCGCGTCGATGGCGTCGAGCTGGCGCAGCACCGGCAGAAGCTGGGCCGCGTAATCCTGGCTCGATTCGCGCGGCAGCATCGAGGGCAGGTTGTCGATCGCCGTCACGTCGAGCGGCGGCCGATCGGCCACCCGCAGCGCGGGGGCGGCCCAGTCGGTGGTGCGGTCATAGACCTTGATCGGGGAAAACTCGCTCGTCGGGTCGCAGGCGATGTCGCCGATCACCGTCAGCGCGCGGCCGGGGTTCACGGCGCTTTCCGGCACGAACACCGGGCAGCCGGGCTGCGCGAGGATGCAGTTGAGGAACACCTCGTGCAGCAGGATCTCGGGGAAGGGGCCGCCGTGGGCGGTCTCGGCCATGTCCCACTTGGTCACCCGCACCCCCATCTCGGCGCAGAGGTCGGCGGCGCCGGTGCCGACCCGGCCCTTGGCGCCGATGACGATGGCGCGCGGCCGCACCCGGCCGGTGCCGTCCAGTTCGGCCCGCAGGCTCGCGGCGAGCGCTTCCTTGTTGGGGAACGGGTGGACGGGGCCGCAGATGCCGCCATGCGCCTGCGCCGCCCAGCATTTCAGCGCCACCGCCGCCCCCGCGTAGCCCGCCCAGTAGCCGAAGGCCGCGAGCCGCCGCCCGTCGTCGTCGAGCAGATATTCGAGGTCATAGAGCCGCCCGCCGCCCGCGCGGAACCGCTTGAGCAGCTCCTGCCCCGCCGGCTGGCCCTTGAAGGCGTGGCCGAACATGATGTGGCGGTGGGTGAGCGGGGTGCCGTCCTCGGGCAGCTCCTTGAGGCCGAAGACGATGGCGTCGGCGGGCGCCTCGACCCACGATCCCTCGGGGGCGATGGTGGCGCCGGCGCGGCGGTACTCTTCTGTCGGCAGGATGCGGCGGGGGCTGTCCTCGACCGTCACGGCAAAGCCGCGGCGGATGAGGTCGCGCACCCCCTCGGGGGTGATGCCGACGCGGTCCTCGTTGGGGCGGCTTTCGGCCCGGACCCACAGATGTGTCATGCTGAACTCTCCCGATGCTGGCGGGCTGGCGGTTGCCAGTTTGCGGTTGCCAGTTGGCTGTTGGCCGAGGCTTACGGAAAGGCGACGCGCCCGTCCAGCGAGGGGGCGCCCTGCGCGGCCCCGCCCGCCGGGGGCCGCCGGGCGCCGAGGAACGGCCCGTCGCCGGCCGCGTCGATGCGGGCGATGGCGGCGGCGATGTCCTCGACGATCACCGCCATGGCCGAGGCGGTGGCGTGGACCATCCGCCCGGCGTCCAGCGCCATCGCCACATGGCCCGGCCAGAACAGCAGGTCGCCGCGGCGGATGTCCTCGACCTCGGGGAAGGCCGCGCGCTGCAGGTCGCTGTCGCCCGGACAGGCGATCCCCGCCGCCCACAGCGCCGCCTGCGCGAGCCCCGAACAGTCGATCCCGCCGCGCGAGTTGCCGCCCCACAGATAGGGGGTGCCGACGAGGCTCAGCGCCACCGCCGCCGGGTCGTCGGCGGGGGTGTCGGTCAGATGCTGGACCGGGACGAACCCGCCGGTGACAAGCTCAGCAAACCCGCCCGCGATCCCCGCCACCGCCAGCCGCGCGCCGAGCGTCAGGCTGGCGCTCTCACGCTCTTTCATCGTGGCCTTGGGGTAGATGTGGGTGGCGGGCGCGGCGACCCGGTGGGTGATCGCGGGCCGCTCGGCCGTCAGCGCGGCCATGCCGATCCAGCCGCAATAGCCGTCCGCCGCAGCCTGCACGAAGGCGCGGTCGTGGCGGCGCTCGATCACCGTCACGTCGGCGCCGAAGACGAGCTGGCGGTCGCGGCGGCCGTTCGGCTCGCGGTCCAGATCGACCAGCGGCACCGCGACGCGCATCGCCGTGCCCTCGGTCAGCGTGGGCCGCTCGATCCCGGCGCCGGCCAGCGCCACGCGGTCGGTGGCCGGGGTCAGGCGCGGGTCCATCAGCGCGCCCCCGTCGCGCGGTCGGTCAGCGCGGGCAGCGCGTTGAGGATCGCCCGCATCCCCTGACCGACGCCGCCCTTCGGCCGTCCGGGCGCGGCGGCGGGCTGCCAGCCGTAGATGTCGAAATGGGCGTAGGTGCCCGCGCCTTCCGTGAAGCGCCGCAGGAACAGCGCCGCGGTGATCGCCCCCGCGAACCCGCCCGAGGGCGCGTTGTCGAGGTCGGCGATGGCAGGCTCGATCATCGCCTCGTAGGGTTCCCAGAAGGGCAGGCGCCAGATCGGGTCGGCGTGATCGCGCCCGGAGCCGTGCAGCGCCTCGGCCGCGGCCTCGTCGTCGCAGAAGAACGGCGGCAGGTCCGGCCCCAGCGCCACCCGCGCGGCGCCGGTCAGCGTCGCCATGGAAATCAGCACCGCCGGCGCCTCTTCGGCCGCCAGCGCCAGCGCGTCGGCGAGGACCAGCCGCCCCTCGGCGTCGGTGTTGTTGACCTCGACCGTCAGCCCCTTGCGGCTGGTCAGCACGTCGCCGGGCCGGAAGCTGTCGGACCCGACGCTGTTCTCGACCGCCGGGATCAGCACCCGCAGCCCGCCCGCGCGGCCCATCCGCGCCAGCGTCTCGGCGAGGCCGAGCACGTTCGCCGCCCCGCCCATGTCCTTCTTCATCAGCAGCATCGACGACGACGGCTTGATGTCGAGCCCGCCGGTGTCGAAGCACACCCCCTTGCCGACCAGTGTGACCGCAGGCCCCGCGCCCGGAAAGCGCAGGTCGATCAGCCGCGGCGCGCGCCCCGGCCCGG
Source organism: Paracoccus sanguinis (assembly GCF_012689545.1). Classification (NCBI taxonomy): domain Bacteria; kingdom Pseudomonadati; phylum Pseudomonadota; class Alphaproteobacteria; order Rhodobacterales; family Paracoccaceae; genus Paracoccus; species Paracoccus sanguinis. The sequence goes on along the minus strand of NZ_CP051542.1, from coordinate 1,654,705 downwards.
CGGCGCGGCCCACGGCATGAATCATCGGATAGCCCTCGGCCAGCGCCGCGCCCGAGATCACCTCGACCGCCGCGCCGTGCCGGTCGGCGAGCGCGCGGGCGGCGGCCTCGAGCTCAGCCGGCCCCATGTCGGCGGCCGGCGTGTTGATGAGGTCGCGGGCCAGATACTCGCCCGCCGCCATCGCCAGCACCGCCTGACGGTCGACGCCCTCGGGGCAGACCAGCCGCGCCTTGGGCGGCTCGGCGGTCTTGTAGCGGGCGAAGCGATACTGCGCGAAGAGCCAGCCGAGCGCCCCGTGGGTCAGGTCGTAGGACTCGGGCGCGCCCGCGATCCGCCACGCCCCGGCGGGCAGCGCCTCGGCGGCGCGGGCGAGCGTGAAGCGCTCGCGCGCCGGGCGGTCGGCGGGGGTGGCGGGCTTGCCGATGCCGAACAGCGCGCCCCCCACCCCGTCCGGGGCGGGCAGCAGGCAGAGCTGCCCCGGCCTGGCGGCGAACCCGCTGGCCGCGGCAAAGCCGGTCTCGACCCCCTCGGGCCAGAGCGGGCCATCGTCGCCCTGCGGCACCAGCCACAGCGGGCGGGCCTCGGCGTCGGGGGCGGCAAACTCGGGTTCGGGCGAAGCGATGGTCATCAGGCGTTTCCCTCGGGGTGGGCGCAGACGCGCAGGGGACACGCGGCCCCGGCGCACAGCGCACGACATATTCACTTTCCCCCCGGTTTCCGCTAAGCGCGGCCGGCTGAAAGCGAAAGGATTCCCCAGATGGGTTACAAGGTCGTCGTCGCGGGCGCCACGGGGAACGTGGGCCGCGAAATGCTGAACATCCTGGCCGAGCGCCAGTTTCCCGCCGATGAGGTCGTGGCGCTGGCCTCGCGCCGCAGCCTCGGCACCGAGGTCAGCTATGGCGACAAGACCCTGAAGACCAAGGACATCGAGGGCTTCGACTTCACCGGCTGCGACATCGCGCTGTTCGCCATCGGGTCCGAGCCGACCAAGAAATACGCCCCCATCGCGGCGTCGCAGGGGTGCGTCGTGATCGACAACTCGTCGCTCTACCGCTACGACCCCGACGTGCCGCTGATCGTCCCCGAGGTGAACCCGGACGCGGTCGAGGGCTACGGCAAGAAGAACATCATCGCTAACCCCAACTGCTCGACCGCGCAGATGGTGGTGGCGCTGAAGCCCCTGCACGACCGGGCGCGGATCAAGCGCGTCGTCGTCTCGACCTACCAGTCCGTCTCGGGCGCCGGGAAAGAGGGGATGGACGAGCTGTGGGAACAGACCAAGGCGGTCTACAACCCGACCTCGGACGTGCCGCCGAAGAAGTTCCAGAAGCAGATCGCGTTCAACGTGATCCCGCAGATCGACGTGTTCCTCGAGGGTGGCGACACCAAGGAGGAATGGAAGATGACGGCCGAGACCAAGAAGATCATGGACCCGCGCATCAAGGTCACGGCGACCTGCGTGCGGGTGCCGGTGTTCGTCGGCCATTCCGAGGCGGTCAACGTCGAGTTCGAGGATTTCCTCGACGAGGACGAGGCCCGCGACATCCTGCGCGAGGCGCCGGGCGTCATGGTGATCGACAAGCGCGAGCCGGGTGGCTACGTCACCCCGATCGAGTGCGTGGGCGACTATGCCACCTTCGTCAGCCGCATCCGCCAGGACCCGACGGTCGAGAACGGGCTGAACCTGTGGGTGGTCAGCGACAACCTGCGCAAGGGCGCGGCGCTGAACGCGGTGCAGATCGCCGAGCTGCTGGGCAACCGGGTGCTGAAAAAGGGCTGAGGCGGATCGGCCCGCGCCGCCCGCATCGGCGGCCCCCCGCCTGACCCATCGCAGACGTGAGGGCGCCCCGGACGGGCGCCCTCTTGCGTTGTGGCGGGAACGGTCGGACCCTGTGGGCCGACCCGTCCCCGCGCGAGAGGATCGCCCCGATGCCGCTCTCCCCCACCTCGCCGGCGCTGCGCCGGATCCTGGCCGCCGCGCTGGTCCCGGCCTGCGCCGCCCTGCCGCTCGCGGCCCAGACCGCCGCCCCGGCCCCGACGGCGCTGCCCGCCCCGATCCCCGCCGCGGCCATCCCGCCGGTCCCCGTCACGCCCGCCGCCGAGCCGATCCGCGCCAGCGCCCCGGTGCGCGAGGTCACGCTCTACCCCGACGGCGCCACGGTCACCCGCAGCCTGCACCTCGACGCCGCCCCGGGCGTGCGCGAGCTGATCGTCACCGACCTGCCGCCCGGCATCGACGCCACCACGCTGCGCGTCGCGGCCACCGGCGCCACGGTGGGCTCGGTCGCGCTGCAATCCGACCGCGCCCTGCCCGGCGATCTGGCCGAGACCGACGCCGTCCGCGCCGCCCGCGCCGAGGTCCAGCGGCTCGAGGCCGCGCTGCGCGACCGCGACGCCGCCACCGCCGCGATCCGCGCCCGCGCGCAGGCGGCCGAGGATACCGTCGCCTTCCTCCGCGCGCTCGGCCAGTCCGACAACGCAACCTCGGGCGACGTGAACGCGCTGGCCGACACCGTGGCCGCCCGGCTCGTCGCCGCCCGGCGCGAGATGGTCGCCGCCGAAACCGAGGCCGCCGCCGCCGAAGTCGGCCGCGACGAGGACGTGAAGGCGCTCGACCGCGCCCGCGCCGCGCTCGCGGCGCTCGAGACGCCCGAGACCCCGCCCGTGGCGCTGATCGTCCAGCTCGACCTGCACGGCCCCGCCGACCTGACGATCACCGACCAGACCGGCGCGGCCAGCTGGTCCCCGGTCTATGACCTGCGGCTGGCGCGGACCGGCGGGACGGCGGGAACGATCACGCTCGACCGCGGGCTGATGGTCTCGCAATCGACGGGCGAGGACTGGACGGGGGTGGCGCTGACGCTCTCCACCGCCCGCCCCGCGGGGCAGGTGCAGGCGACCCCGGTGGACCCGTGGTTCCCGCGGGTCGAGGATGGCGCGGTGAGCGCCGTCCCGATGCAGGATGCCATGCCGAGCTACGCCCCCGCCGCGCCGATGCCCGAGATGGCGGTGCGCAGCCTGGGCAAGGGCGCCGCGGTCGGCAACGCGGCGCTGGACCGGATCGGCGCGACGGTCGTCTATCGCTACCCCACGCCGGTCACGATCCGCACCGGCGCCGACGCGGTGCGGCTGGGGATGGACGCGCAGGCGATCCCGGTCGAGGTCGCGGCCGAAGCCGTGCCGCTCTACGATGACAGCGCCTATCTGCGGGCCGAGGGCAAGAACCCGCTGCCCGAGCTGATCCTGCCGGGCGCCGCGACGCTTTACGCCGACGGCGCGCGGGTGGGCGACACGGCGCTGCCGCTGATCGCCGCGGGCGACGACATCCGGCTGGGCTTCGGCCCCATCGACGGCCTCAGGGTCGAGCGGCGGGTGCCCGAGCAGTCCGAGGGCACCCGCGGCCTGATCCGCAGCGCTAACCTGCGCGAGGAGACCGCGACCCTCAGGATCGAGAACCTGACCGGCGAGGCATGGCCGCTGCGGGTGGTGGACCGGGTGCCGGTCAGCACCCAGGACGACCTCAGGGTCGAATGGCAGGCGAACCCGGCCCCCGACGAGACCGACCCCGAGGGGCAGCGCGGGGTGCTCGTCTGGCACACCGACGTCGCCCCGCACGCGGTGCGCGAGATCACCCTGACCACGACGATGCGCTGGCCCGAGGGTCAGGTGCTCGTCGAATAGCGCCCTTTCAGCGACCCGATAGCGCCCCTCACCGGGCAGGTTTCCGCCCTCGCCGCCCGGCGCGCGGGCCGGAACCTGCCGATCCGGGCCGCGCCCGTCTCGACACCTGAATGTGAGCGAACGGGTCAGGCCCGGCCGCGTTCATCCGCGCAGACCCGGCGATCACGCCCGGCGCGCCGCAAGGTGATGCCGGGTTGATCGCGCCGGCGTCTAGACTGTCCCGCGCCGATCATGGCGCTACCCCTGCGGAGTTCGAGCAGAATGGCTTACAACGGTCTCATCGGAACCGGCACCTCGCGGACCGGATCGATCTCGTACAATGGCGACTACGACACCTTCAACACGACCTTCATCGCCGGGCTGACCTATTCGGTCGCGGCCAAGGGCGCCTCGAGCGGCAGCGGCTCGCTCGTCGACCCGAACATCTCGCTCTACTCGGGCAGCACCCGGCTGATGTACAACGACGACATCAACCCGCCGAACGACTCGACCCCCGGCACCAACCGCGACGGCCAGATCACCTTCAAGATCGCCGCGGGCGGGACCGGCACCTATACGCTGGGCGTGGGCGAGACCGGCAACAACGCGATCGGCAGCTACACCCTGACCGTGTCGGCCGGCTATGCCTCCAACGCGAACGACAGCGTGACCGGGACCTCGGCCAATGACGCCATCCACGGCATGGCGGGCGACGACGTGATCTACGGTCTGGGCGGCAACGACAACCTGATCGGCGGCGCCGGCAACGACACTCTGCTGGGCGGTGATCTGGGCGACGTGCTGCAGGGGCAGGCGGGCGCCGACGCGCTGCGCGGGCAGGCCGGCAACGATATCCTGTTCGGCGGGCTGGGGGCGGACAACCTCTACGGCGGGACCGGGGCCGACACCTTCCGGTTCCTGTCGCACGCCGAATCGAACAACACCAACGGCGTGGACGTGATCGCCGGCGCCGATGGCGCTATCGCGTTCGAGGGCGTGGGCGTGACCGGCGGCGACGTGCTCGACCTGCGCGGCATCGACGCGAACCTGACGCTCGCCGGCGACCAGGCCTTCGTGTGGAGCGCGTCGCGCGCCGCCGGGACCATCGCGCTGAGCGAGGTCAACGGCAACACGGTCATCAACGGCCACGTCAACAACGACGGGGTGGCCGACTTCACCCTCGTCATCGCCGACGGCGCGATCACCGCCAATCAGTACAGCGGGGACGAGTTCCTGCTCTGAGCCGCTCTGAGACCGAAAGACCAGCGGGGCCGCCTCATCCGGGGCGGCCCCCGTTCATTCCGCCGGCGCCGCGGGCGGCGCGGCGGCCGGCGCGTCCGGGTTCCGCAGCGGCCGGTTGCCGCTGAAGCGCCGCACCGCGACATAGAACCCCGGCACGAGGAACACGCCGAGGAACGTCGCCGCCATCATCCCGCCCATCACCCCGATCCCGATCGAGTTCTGCGCCACCGCACCCGCGCCGCTCGCCACGGCCAGCGGCGTCACCCCGAGGATGAAGGCGAACGAGGTCATCAGGATCGGCCGCAGCCGCAGCCGCGCCGCCTCGACCGCCGCTTGCGCGGTGCTGCGGCCCGCGAACTCGAGCTCGCGGGCGAACTCGACGATCAGGATGGCGTTCTTGGCCGCAAGCCCGATGGTCGTCAGGATGCCGACCTTGAAATAGACGTCGTTCGACTGTCCGAACAGCAGCGCCGCCGCGACCGCGCCCAGCACGCCGACCGGCACCGCCAGCATCACCGAGAACGGCACCGTCCAGCTTTCGTACAGCGCCGCCAGCGACAGGAACACCACCAGCGCCGACAGCGCATAGAGATAGGGCGCCTGATTGCCCGACTGCCGCTCCTGATAGCTGAGGCCGGTCCAGGCCACGCCCCAGCCGCCGGGCAGCTCGGCCACCAGCTCCTCCATCGCCTCCATCGCCTGCCCCGAGGTCCAGCCCGCGCCCTCGCTGCCCGAGACCGAGATCGCGTCCGAGCCCTCGAACCGCGCCAGCCGCGGTGCCACCGGCACCCAGCGCGTGGACATGAAGGCGCTGAAGGGCACCATCTCGCCCTGCGCATTGCGCGCGTACCAGCTTTCCAGATCGTCGGGCTGCATCCGGAACGGCGCGCCGCCCTGCACGATCACCGGGCGCAGCGTGGCGCCCATGGCGAAGTCGTTGACCTCGCGCCCGGCGAAGATCGTCGAGAGCATCCCGTTCACGTCCGAGAGGCTCAGCCCCAGCGCCTCGGCCCGCTGCGCGTCGATGTCGAGCCGCAGCGCCGCGTCGTCCTGATCGCCCTGACCCTGCACGTTGCTCAGCCGCGGGTCGGTCGCGGCGCGGGTCTCGAGCGTCTGGACCGCGGTGCGCAGCGCGTCCGTGCCCTGCGCCGACTGGTCGATCAGATACATCTGGAACCCGGCCTGGTTGCCCAACCCCTGGATCGGCGGGGGCTGCATGAACATCACCCGCCCGGCGCGATGCCCGCCGAAGCGGGCGTTGGCGCGCCGCACCACGGCCGCGGCCGACTGGTCCGGGTCGCCGCGCTCGGCAAAGTCGCGCAGCTTGACGAACAGCATCGCCCGCCCCTGGCCGCTGCCCGAGAACCCGAACCCCAGCGCCCCGAAGGTCGATTCGACCGCCGGCTCCTCGGTCAGCAGGTAGTGCTCGATCTCCTCCACCACGGCGAGGGTCTGCTGCGCCGTGGTGCCCTCGGACAGGTTCACCTGCGCCATCATCACGCCCTGGTCCTCGGTCGGCAGGAAGGTCGAGTTCATCCGCGTGAACAGCGCCCACACCCCCGCGCTGAGCAGCGCCAGCACCACGAGGACCAGCACCGGATGCCGCACGATCCGCGCCACCGCAGCGGCATAGCCGTCGGTCAGTCGGTCGAACCCGTGGTTGAACCAGCGCGCCGGGGCGAAGCCCTTGCCCTCGCGGTGCGGCCGCAGCAGCGAGGCGGTCTGCGACGGCGTCAGGATCAGCGCCGCGGCCAGCGACAGCGCCATGGCGGTGATGATCGTGACCGAGAACTGCCGGTAGACCACCCCGGTCGAGCCGGCCATGAACGCCATCGGCAGGAACACCGCCGACAGCACCACGGCGATGCCGATCAGCGCCCCGGTGATCTGCCGCATCCCGATCTCGGTCGCCCGCACCGGGTCGAGCCCGTCCTCGCGCATGATCCGCTCGACGTTCTCGACCACCACGATGGCGTCGTCGACCAGAAGGCCGATGGCCAGCACCATGGCGAACATCGTCAGCGTGTTGATCGAATACCCCAGCGCATAGAGCACCCCGAAGGTGCCGAGCAGCACCACCGGCACCACCACCACCGGGATGATCGTCGCCCGCCAGCTCTGCAGGAAGATCAGGATCACCCCGATCACCAGCACCACCGCCTCGATCAGCGTGTGATAGACCTTGTTGATGGATTCCTCGACGAAGGGCGAGGTGTCATAGGCCACCCGCACCTCGACCCCCTCGGGCAGCGCCGATTGCAGCCCGTCCAGCACCGCCCGCACGCCCGACGCGGTGTCCACCGCATTGGCCCCGGTCTCGAGGTTGACGCCGAACCCCGAGGCGTTCTGCCCCGAGAACCGGCTGTTCGAGCCATAGCTCTGCTGGCCGATCTCGATCTCGGCCACGTCGCCCAGCCAGACCGAGGCGCCGTCCGCGCCGGTCCGCAGCAGGATGCGCTGGAAATCCTCGACGCTGGTGAGCTGGCTCTGGGCGGTGATCGTGGCGGTGAACTGCTGGCCCGGCACCACCGGTTGGGTGCCGAGCGCGCCGACTGAGACGGTGGCGTTCTGCGCCGCCACCGCCGCGGTGATGTCCGAGGGCGTCAACTGGAACTGCGCCAGCCTGAGCGGGTCGAGCCAGATCCGCATCGCGTAGCCCGAGCCGAAGACGTTGATCCCGCCCACGCCCGGCACGCGCTTGACCGGCCCCTCGACCACCTCTTCCAGCAGGTTGCCGAGTTCGAGCGTCGAATAGCGCCCGTCGGTCGAGACGAGCGCGCCGACCAGCAGGATCGACGAGGACGAGCGGGTGACCGAGACCCCGGCGGTCTGCACCGCCGAGGGCAGCCGCGCCTCGACGCTGCGGACCCGCGACTGGACGTCGTTCAGCGCGTCGGTCGGATCGACGCTGTCATCGAAGGTCAGCGTGATCGACGCCCGCCCCTGCGACGAGGTGGATTCGAAATACAAGAGCCCGTCGAGCCCGGTCAGCGTGTCCTCGATGGGCGTGGTGACCGAGTTCTGCACCGCCTCGGCGGTGGCGCCGCTGTAGCTGGCCGAGATGCGGACGGTGGCCGGTGCGATGTCGGGATATTGCGAGACGGGCAGTTGCAGCACCGCCCAGATCCCGGCGAGCATGGTGACGATCGCCAGCACCCAGGCGAAGACCGGGCGATGGATGAAGAACTGCGCCATCAGTTGGTCGCCGTGGCGGGCGGGCGCGCGGTCGGGCGGGCGGCGGCGCTGCCCGCGGGGGCGGATTGTGCCGCGGGGGCCGCGGGGGCAGGCTGGTCTGCGGTTGCTGGGGCCGGCGCGGCGTCAGCCGCCGTGGCGGCCGGTTGTTCTGGCGCACCTGCCGGGGCCGCTGCGGCGTCAGTCCCCGCCGCTGCGGCCGCCGGTTGTTCCGGGGCGCCGGCCGCCGCCGGCGCAGCTTCCGTTCCCGCTTGAGGCGTCGCCGCGTCCGGTGCGCCCGCCGCAGCCGGGGCGCCGGTCCCCGTCCCCGCCTCCGGCGTCGCCGCAGCGCCCTCGGCGGCGGCATCGCGCACCACCCCTTCGGCGTCGATCACCACCGGCACGGTCGTCACCTCGACCCCGGCCCTGAGGTTCGTCAGCCCGTCCAGCACCAGCGCGTCGCCCGCGGCCACGCCCTCGGTCACGATCCAGGCGTTCTCGTGCGTGCCGACCTCGGTCAGCGTCACCTCGACCGTGCGCCCGTCGCGCACGAGGAACGCCGTCAGCGCCCCGCTGGCCGAGCGGCGCGTGGCGCGCTGGGGAACCAGCACGCCGTCGACCGTGCCGATGGTCAGCCGCACCCGGACGAACTGCCCGGGCAGGATCAGCCGGTCGGGGTTGGGGAACTGCAACCGGAACGGCACCGTGCCGGTGGTCGCCGACACGGTCGTGCCCGGCGTCACCATCTCGCCCGCGCCCTCGTAGACCTGCCCGGTCTCGAGGATGAGTTGCGCTTCGATCCCCTCGGGGCGGTCGAGCGTGCCCTCGCTGCGCCGCGCGTTGTGGCGCAGGAACCGGGCGCGGCTTTCCGAGACGTCGACGTAGATCGGGTCGAGCTGCGTGACCGTGGTCAGCGCGTCGCTCTGGCTGGCCGTCACGAGATCGCCGACCGAGACGGTGGCGAGATCGGCCACCCCGTCGATCGGGCTGTGGATGTCCGAGCGGTCCACCGCGAGCTGCGCCATGTCGCGCTCGGCCTCGGCCGCCGAAAGGCTCGCGCGGGCGTTGGCCAGCGCCACCTGCGCGGTCTCGAGCTCGGCGCGGCTGACCCCGGTGCCCTGCAGGCGGTCATAGCGCCCGACCGTCGCCTGCGCGCCTTCCACGGCGGCGCGGGCGCTGGTCACCGCGGCCTCGGCGGCCGACAGGGTGGCGGCGCGCTGGTCGTCGTCCAGCCGGAACAGCACCTGCCCGGTGGTGACGGATTCGCCGGGGCGATAGGCGATCTCGGTGATCTCGCCGCCGACCTGCGGGCGGATGGCGGTCTGGTGAAAGGCTACCGCGCGGCCCGGCAGCTCGATCCGCACCGGGACCGTGCTGCGGGACAGGGTGGTGACGCCCACCTGCCGCGGCGCCCCGCCGGGTCCACCGGGCCCACCCGGACCGCCGGGCGCCCCCTGCGCCACGGCCGGGCCGGGCAGGACGAGCGGCGAGAGGCTGGCCAGACCGCCGAGAAACGCGGCAGCCAGCAGAAGGGCGGGGGTCGAGCGGAGGGGGGCGCGCATGGCCGCAGGATTGCAGCCGGGACGCCCGGCGACAAGGGCCAGACTGCGCCGCAGGACGGCCTTGTGATCGGCGCGGCCGTTCGGCACGGGCGGACGAGCAGTGCCGAGGACGTCCGGTCAGACCGGCGGCAACGTCCCCTCGGCGATCCGCCGGGCCAGCAGCGCCGCGCCGCGCACGCCGCTGGCATCCCCGAACCGCGCCAGCCGCAGCTGCGGCTGCGGCACCCCGGGCATCAGCCGCGCGGGCAGGGCGGCGGTCAGGCGCGAGACGACGCCGGGGATCTGCGAGACGCCGCCGCCCAGCACCACCACGTCCGGGTCGATGGTCATCTGCAACACCTCGAGCGCCTCGGCCGCGAGGTCGGCCCAGACCGCCATCACCCGCGCGGCCCCGGCATCGCCCGCGGTCAGGCGGGCCGCGATCTCGGGCGCGGGCAGCGCCCCCATCCCCAGATGCGCGGCCAGCCGCGTCAGGCCGGGACCGGCGACGTAGCTCTCGATGCAACCCACGCGCCCGCAGCCGCAGTCGAAAAGCCCCAGCCCGTGCCGGGCGAGCGCCCGCCCTGGCATCCCGCTGTGCCCCAGTTCCACCGCGATCCCGCCGAAGCGCGGGGCCGGGGCGCCATCGACGCAATACCCCGCCGCGACGCCGGTGCCGAGGATCAGCCCGACCGCGGCGGCGGCGCCCTCGGCCGCGCCGCCGTTCGCCTCGGAAAAGGCGAGCGCCATCGAATCGTTCATCACCGGCAGCGGCCGCCCCACCGCTTGCGTCAGCCGCGCCGCCATCGGCTGCCCCGAGATCGGCAGGTTCGCGGTCTGCGCCAGCCCGGTTTCGGGCTTGACCAGCCCGGTCATGGCGATCCCCACCGGCAGGTCGGCCCCCGCCTGCGCGCGCAGCCACGCGACCTGCCCGGCCAGCGCGGCGAAGAAGCTGTCGGCGCTGTCGCGGGGCGTCGGCACCCGGCGGCTGTCGCGCAGCCCCATCCCCTCGTCGAAGAGCCGCGCCTCGATCTTGGTCCCGCCGATGTCGAGCCCGCCGCTGATCATCCCGCTTCCCCCGCCCGTTGCCGCCCCCGTCCTCTATCCCGCCGCCCGGCGCTTGCCAAATCCCGCCCGGCGCCCGAGTGAAGGCCGAACGAAGGGGGGCGCGCATGGCCGTCGAGATCGAGATCGTGGTGGACGACCCCGCGGGGCTGGACGCCGCCGCCGCCGCGGGCGTGGACACCATCGAGCTCTGCGGCGGGCTGGCGCTCGGCGCGCTGACGCCCTCGGCCGGGCTGATGGCGCGGGCAGCGCGCTGCGGGGTGCGGGTGGCGGCGATGATCCGCCCCCGGCCCGGCGACTTCCGCTATGGCGCGGCCGAGCTGGCGGTGATGCGCGACGACATCCGCGCCGCCCGCCAGGCCGGGCTCTGGGGCGTGGCGCTGGGGGTGACGGACGCGGACGGGCGGCTTGACCGCGCGGCGCTCGGCCCCCTGATCGCGGCGGCCGGGGGGATGGCGGTGACGATCCACCGCGCCTTCGACGTGACCCCCGACCCGCGCGCGGCGCTCGAGGACTGCGTGGTGCTGGGCGTGGCGCGGATCATGACCGCCGGCCACGCGCCGACCGCGGCCGAGGGCACCGCCGGGCTGCGCGCGTTGGTGGACGCGGCGCGGGGGCGGGTGGCGATCATGGCCGGGGGCGGGGTCAGCGCCGGCAATGCCGCGGCGCTGATGGCCGCGGGGGTGAACGCGCTCCACGCCTCATGCAGCGCGATGCGGCCGGTTGCCCGCCCGCTCGGCGCGCTGCGGATCGCGCCCGAGCGGATGGCCACCGACCCCGCGGCGATCCGGGCGCTCATCGAGGCGGTGCGCGGGGCCGAGCGCGCAGGGGACCAGCCGCCCCGCTGACCCGGCCCGCAGAGGCACCCGCGCCCGCCGCATGAAAAAGGCCCCGGCGAACCGGGGCCTTTGTCGTTTCAGCTCAGGGGCGGGTCACTCCGCGTCGGCGGACTCGCGCTTCGGCTCAGAGATCTCCTCGCCGGTCTCCTGATCGACCATCTTCATGCCCAGGCGGACCTTACCGCGATCGTCGAAGCCCAGCAGCTTCACCTTCACCTCCTGCCCTTCCTTGAGCAGTTCGTTCGGGTGGTTCAGCCGCTTGCCGGCGATCTGGCTGACGTGCACCAGCCCGTCGCGCTTGCCGAAGAAGTTCACGAAGGCGCCGAAATCGACCAGCTTGACGACCTTGCCGGTGTAGATCTTGCCCTCTTCCGGCTCGGCCACGATCGAGTGGATCATCTCGTAGGCCTTCTTGATCGAATCGGCGTTGGCCGAGGCGATCTTGATCGTGCCGTCGTCGTTGATGTCGACCTTGGCGCCCGAGGTCTCGACGATCTCGCGGATCACCTTGCCGCCCGAGCCGATCACTTCGCGGATCTTGTCGGTCGGGATGGTCATCGTCTCGATGCGCGGGGCATGGGCCGAGAACTCGCGGCGGCCTTCGGACAGCGCCTTGGCCATCTCGCCCAGGATGTGCATCCGCCCATCCTTGGCCTGCGCCAGCGCCTTTTCCATGATCTCGGGCGTGATGCCCTGGACCTTGATGTCCATCTGCAGCGAGGTGATGCCCTTCTCGGTGCCGGCCACCTTGAAGTCCATGTCGCCGAGGTGGTCCTCGTCGCCCAGGATGTCGGTCAGCACCGCCCAGTTGGCCTCATCCTCGAGGATCAGGCCCATCGCCACGCCCGCGACCGGCGCCTTCAGCGGCACGCCCGCGTCCATCATGGCGAGGCTCGAGCCGCAGACCGTCGCCATCGACGACGAGCCGTTCGACTCGGTGATCTCGCTCACCAGGCGGATGGTGTAGGGGAAGTCGGTCGCCGTCGGCAGCACCGCCTGCAGCGCCCGCCAGGCCAGCTTGCCGTGGCCGATCTCGCGCCGGCCGGGGCTGCCCACGCGGCCCACCTCGCCCACCGAATAGGGCGGGAAGTTGTAGTGCAGCAGGAAGTTCGAGCGGAAGTTGCCGTGCAGCGCGTCGATGATCTGCTCATCGTCGCCGGTGCCCAGCGTAGTCACGCACAGCGCCTGCGTCTCGCCACGGGTGAACAGCGCCGAGCCGTGGGTGCGCGGCAGGATGCCGACCTCGGTGTCGATCGGGCGCACGGTCTTGGTGTCGCGCCCGTCGATGCGGGTGCCGCCGCGGATGATGTCGCCGCGCAGGATGCCCGATTCGAGCTTCTTCATCGCCGACCCGAGGTTCGGGTTCGCCAGCTCGTCCTCGGTCAGCCCCTCGCGGACCTTGACCTGCGCCGCCTCGATGGCGTCGCGGCGCTCGCCCTTGTCCTTGATGGCATAGGCGGCGCGCATGTCCGTCTCGCCCAGCGACTTCACGCGGGCATAGAGCTCGGAATAATCCGGCGACTGGAAGTCGAAGGGCTCTTTCGCGGCGGCCTCGGCCAGCTCGACGATCAGGTCGATGACCGGCTGCATCTGCTCATGGCCGAACTTGACGGCGCCGAGCATCTCTTCCTCGGTCAGCTCATAGGCCTCGGATTCGACCATCATCACCGCGTCGCGGGTGCCGGCCACGACGAGGTCGAGGCGCTGGTCGGGGTTGCCCTTGAGGTTGTCCATGTCCTGAACCTCGGGGTTCAGCACGTATTCGCCGTTCGAGAAGCCGACGCGCGCAGCGCCGATCGGGCCCATGAACGGCACGCCCGAGATGGTCAGCGCCGCCGAGGCCGCGATCATCGCCACGATGTCGGGGTCGTTCACGAGGTCATGGCTCAGCACGGTGCACATGACGAGCACTTCGTTCTTGAAGCCCTTGGCAAAGAGCGGCCGCACCGGGCGGTCGATCAGCCGCGAGGTCAGCGTTTCCTTTTCGGTCGGCCGCGCCTCGCGCTTGAAGAAGCCGCCCGGGATCTTGCCGGCGGCATAGTATTTTTCCTGGTAGTGCACGGTCAGCGGGAAGAAATCCTGCCCCGGCTTGGGTTCGCGGGCGTAGGTCACGTTGGCCATGACGCTGGTCTCGCCCAGCGTGGCGATCACCGAGCCGTCCGCCTGGCGGGCAACCTTGCCCGTTTCCAGCGTCAGGGTTTCCTGACCCCACTGGATGGATTTCCGAATTTCATCAAACATCTGGTTTCCTCGAAGGCGGACCGCCCCTGCGGTCGCCCGTGTCTATGGCGGCCCCATTGCCGCCGCCCCCCATCCTTTGCACGAGGCCGGGGGCCGGCCTCACGTCACAGATTGCGGGGGCATACAGGAAAATGGCCGGCGGGGGAAGGGAGCGGTTGGGTTAACCCCCTTTGCACCCCCGCCCGCAGCGGCGAGGGCGGCAGCCGCAGCGCCCGCAACCCGGCCTGATCGAGGGGGCGCGGGGGCGAAATCCCACGGGTTCACCCGGACGTTCACCTGCCCCGGCGCGCCCGGCTCGCGGTCGTAGTCGGACCGAGAAGGTCGATCGCGCCGTGCCGGACGCCGTTCCATGTCGCCTCGGTCTGCAACCTGTTGGGGCCGCCTCACCCCACCTGGCGCCCCGCCGCCCAGACGCCGCGCACCCGCGGGGTGGTCTCGAGCCCCGCGACCCGGACGAGGTCCGCGCGCAGCCCCTCTGCCAGCGCCCCGCGGTCGGTCAGCCCCGTCGCCCGCGCAGGCGTCGCCGTCACCGTGGCGAAGGCCCGCGGCACGTCCCCCCAGAGTTGCGCGAGCCGCGCCGCCCCGAGGATCAGGCTGCCCGGCACATAATCCGAGGACAGGATGTCCAGCAGCCCCTCGCCCGCCAGCGCCTCGGCCGCGACATTGCCCGAATGGCTGCCGCCCCGGATCAGGTTCGGCCCGCCGAGGATGGTCAGGATGCCGTGGTCGCGGCAGGCCTGCGCCGCCTCGCGCGTGGTGGGGAACTCGGCGAGGCGGACGCCCAGCGCCGCGCTGTCGGCGACCTGCCCGGCGGTGGTGTCGTCGTGGCTGGCCAGCACCGCGCCTAGCGCGCCTGCCGCCGCCACCGCGGCGCGCAGGTTTTCGTCCCCGTGCCGGGCGCTGATCGCGCCCAGCCGCTCGACCAGCGCCGCGAAGGCCGCGTCGCTCAGGCCGTTCCGGCCCTGCTCGTATTCCTTCAGCTTGCCGATGTCGCGGAACTGCCGCTGCCCTGGCGTGTGGTCCATCAGGCTGACCAGCCGCACCCCGTCGCCGGGGCCGAAGGCCGCCAGCTCCTCGACCAGCGTTTCCGAGCACATCTCGGCCCGCAGGTGCAGGGCGTGGCTGATCCGCGTCGCGCCCGCCAGCGCCGCGATCTCGCGCGAGAGCGCCCGCGCATAGGGCCCCGAGGGGGTGCCCGGCTTGCCGATCGAGCCGACCCTGAGCGCGTCGAAGACGGTGGTGATCCCGACGCTCGCCAGCTCTCCGTCATGGGCGAGGAAGGCCGCGGCGTGCGGCCAGTCCACGCCGGGGCGCGGCTGGATGTGACGCTCGAGGTTGTCGGTGTGCAGCTCGACCAGCCCGGGCGAAAGGTCGTCGCCCGCGCAATCAATGGCGCCCGCCGGCACCCGGTCCCCCTCGATGATCCGCGCGATCCGGCCGCCGTCGATCTCGACCGCGCCGCGCATCACGCGGTCGGGCAGGATCAGCCGGGCGTTGGCAAGAAGGGTCATGGCCACTCCACAGGACGCGACACCCGACTGCGGGCCGCACGCGAGTTTGTCAACGCCGCCGCCCAGACGCGACCTGACGCGGCGACGGCGAAAATCCCGTCCCCTCTCGGGCTGGACCCAAATATCCCGGGGCCCGGGGCAGAGCCCCGGCCGGCGCCGCCTGGCCGCGACCCCGGGACAGCAAAACGCCCCGACCTCGCGGCGGGGCGTTCCTCAGTCGCAGTCGCAGGCGCAGGGCCTCAGCGGCGCAGGCCCAGGCGGCCGATCAGCGCGGTGTAGCGCGCCTCGTCCTTCTTCTTCAGATAGTCCAGCAGCTTGCGGCGCTGGGCCACCAGCTTCAGAAGGCCACGCCGCGAGTGGTTGTCCTTCTTGTGGGTCTTGAAATGCTCGGTCAGCGTCGCGATGCGCGAGCTGAGGATGGCCACCTGCACTTCGGGCGAGCCGGTGTCGCCGGATTTGGTGGCATATTCGCCCATGACGCGGGCCTTGTCCTCGACGGTGATCGACATCGGGGTCTCCTGTTGACGAAAGATGAATGGCACAGCCCGGGATGTCGTCCAGCGCTGGCCCGTGGAGGGTTGGCCGCGATGCGCCGATCGCGGATCGCGCGGCTATAGGGCAGCCGGCCCGCAAAGGAAAGCCGATTCGCGCCCGTCCGCCCTTCCCGCGCCCGGCGTCCGTCTGGCCCGCGTGCCCGCCGACGGCCGGGCCGGGCGCCCCGCCGGGGCCGCGCTCACGCCGCCCGGACTCCGATCATCCCGGCCTCGAGCCCGCGGCCGTCCAGCACCATCGCGACCGGCTCGCCGTTCAGCAGCACCAGCGCCGTGCCGTCATCCTGCGGCTCGACCGTCACCTGCGCGTCGGCCAGCCGGTCCTGCGGCACCACCAGCTCGATCCGGTCCTCGTCGGCACGGAAATCGGCGAGCGTCGCCGGCCCGCTGCCCACCGCATCGCCGGGCAGGGTGAACCGGTCCGCCCCCGCCCCGCCCTCGAGCCAGTCGTCGGCGTGGCCGGTCAGCGTGTCGTCGCCCTCGCCACCGTGCAGCCAGTCGCGCACCCCGTCGGCCTCGCCCGCGTCGAGCACGTCGTCGCCCGCATCCCCCGACAGGTCGTCCGCCCCCGCGCCCGCGTGCAGCGTATCGTCCCCGGCGTTCCCGGACAGCCAGTCGTCCCCGACCCCGCCCTCGGCCCGGTCGTCGCCGTCGCCGCCCAGCAGCGTATCGTCGCCGGTCCCGCCCTGCAGCCAGTCGTCGCCGCCGTCGCCGGCCAGCAGGTCGTCGCCGTGCCCGCCGCGCAGCGTGTCGTCGCCGAACTGGCCGAGGCTGTAGTCGCCGTAGATCACGTCGTCGCCCGCCCCGCCGGCGATCAGGTCGTCGCCCGCCCCGGCGCGGATGTCGTCGTCGCCGCCGCGCCCGTCCAGCCGCTCGTCGGCGTCGGTCCCGGCCAGCCAGTCGCTGTCGTCGCTGCCGAGGATCGGCGCCTCGGGCCCGTCCGGCGCCTCGCCGGGGACTTCGCCGGCCCCGCCATCCGGGTCGGGGTCGCTGCCGTCGGCCCCGCCATCGCCCCCGCCCTCGGCAGCGCCGGGGTCGGTCGCCTCGCCCGTCTCGTGATCGGCGTCGTCGTCGGCCTCGTCCCCGGCGGCGTGGTCGAACGTCAGGGCCAGCAGCATCAGGCCCGCGCACCCCATCAACAGCAGCATCGTGAACACCCCGAGTCGCGGCCGGAAACGGACGGCCCTTGCCGCCGTTATAGCCGCCCCGCCGCCCGACGCCGAGCCAAAGGTTAGAAAAGCGTTAACATCCGGCCCGACCCCCCGGCCGCCGCCTCAACCCTGAGGCAACCGTCGCAGCCAGACGTAATAGGCCCCGCCGCCGCCGTGCCGGTCATGGGCGGGCACCACCTGCATCACCGCGCCGGCCATCGGCGCCATCCCCAGCCAGTGCGGCACCTCGTGGCGCAGCGCGCCCGAGCGGGTCGGCAGCGGCCCCAGGTCGCCGCGCCCCTTGCCGGTGATCACCAGCACCAGCCGCAGCCCGGCCGAGCGCGCCGACAGGATGAACCCGGCCAGCTCGCCCTTGGCGGCGGCCAGCGTCAGCCCGTGCAGGTCCAGCCGCGCCTGCGGCTTCAGCTTGCCGCGCACGAGGTCGCGGTGCGTCCGCGCATCCATCCGCAACGGCTCGGCGCGCAAACGCTCACCCGGCGAGGTCGCCGCCGCCGCCGCCGAAGGCTTCGCCGCCCGCGCCACCGGCGCGAGCGCCCCGACCCGGAACCCCGCCGGCACCGGCGCCCGCGTCACCGCCGGCGGAGGCGCGAGGCGCGGCGCCACCGGCACCGGCGCCGGCACACCGTCGACCGGCGCGCCGAACGGCTCGGCCCGCTGGCGCAGCTTGTCGCGCGCGGCGCGTTCCATCGGGGTGACACTGGCGGCGACCTGACGCCACAGGGCGGCGTCCTCGTCCGACAAACCGCCGCCGGACCGGCTTCCGCGCCGCCGCGCCACGGCTCAGGCCGTGGCGACGAGCTGCCAGTTGGGGTCGTCCTGCCCCATCCGGCGGGCAAAGGTCCACACGTCGCGCTGCTTGCGCGCCGCCTTGGGGTCGCCGTCCACGACGTTGCCCTCGGCATCGCGGTGGGCGGCGATCAGTTCGCCCACGAAGCGCACCGAGACCTCGCCCACCCGGCTCTGCGGATCGAACACGGCCCCGTCGAGCGCGGTCTCGCGGGTGCCCAGATACTGCACCTCGGTCACGATCCCGCGGGCCTTGCGGTCGGCGATCACCGCCTCGAAGGCCTCAGCCACCTGCGGGGCGAGGAAGGCCCGCACCTCGGTCAGGTCGCCCCGCTCGAAGGCGGTGAGGATCATCTCATAGGCCTGCCGCGCGCCCGACAGGAAAGGCCCGACCGCGAACCCCGGCTCGGCCCGCTGCATCTCGGTCAGCGCGGCGGCGGCGGGGCTGCCCGGCTCGGCATGATCCAGCACGTCGCCCGCCTCGGGCTCGACCGGGACCGGCCCGGCGCGGCGCGGCAGCGCCTGCGGCTGGGCGGCCTCGCGCGGCGGCTCGAACCCGTCGCGGGTGCCCAGCACGTTGCGCAGCCGCATGATCAGGAAGACGGCGATGGCCCCGAGCACGAGGATCTGGATCAGCGAGTTCGACATGGGCGGCCTTCGGACTGGGTGGGCATTGGTGGCGCGGGGACGTCAGACTATGTAGGGACGAGCGGTGCGCGAGTCCAGTTGCGCGCCCGATGCGCCAAGGTTTCCGAGGGTTTCGCCGATGTGGCTTCTGCTTGCCTTTCTCGTCCTGCCGATCGTCGAGATCGCGCTGTTCATCCAGATGGGCGGGCTGATCGGCCTGTGGCCCACGATCGGGCTGGTGGTGCTGTCGGCGGTCGCGGGCAGCTGGCTGATGCGCCAGCAGGGGGCGGCGGCGCTGGCCGACCTGCAACGCGCCTTCCGCGACCTGCGCGACCCGACCGCGCCCTTGGCGCACGGGGCGCTGATCCTGCTGGCAGGGGCGCTGATGGTGACGCCGGGGTTCGTGACCGACCTCATGGGCATCGCGCTGCTGATCCCGGCGGTGCGGGGCTGGGTCATCGGCCGGCTGGGGCGGCGCATCCGGGTCGCCGGGGCGGGCTTCGGCTACGGCGGCGCGGGTCCGGCGGCCGACTGGCATCGCGCCGGGCCGCCGGGCGGCGCACCCCGCGGCCCCTATAGCGGCACGGTGATCGACGCCGACTACGTGGTGATCGACGACGACGCCGCGCCGCCGCCCCCGCGCCCCTCGGGCCGCACGCAACCGCCCTCGGGGTGGACGCGGCATTGAGCGGCGCGGGCGCGGGTGCTAACACCCGGCGCGACTGTCCCGCACGCCCGGCAGGGCCCGCCCCTGCCCAGGATGGCCCCCGCCCGGGAAGGCCCCAACTCGCAGCAAGGATCGACCGATGACCGACGAAACCGCCAACGGCGCCGCGACCGCCGCCCCCGCCGAGACCGAGGCCCAGCAAGAGCCGCAGGTCCGGCTGAACATCCTCGCCCAGTTCATCCGCGACCTCTCGTTCGAGAACATCGTCGCACAGAAGGGCATCGCCGGCGAGGTCTCGCCCGAGATCCAGGTGCAGGTCAGCCTCGACGCCCGCAAGCGCCAGCCCGACCACCAGTACGAGGTGATCTGCAAGTACCGCGTCACCTCGGTGAACACCAACGACCAGGCCAAGCTGTTCCTGTGCGAGCTGGACTACGCCGGGGTCTTCCACATCGAGGGCGTGCCGGAAGAGCAGATGCACCCGTTCCTGATGATCGAGTGCCCGCGCATCCTGTTCCCCTTCGTGCGCCGCATCCTGTCGGACGTGACCCGCGACGGCGGGTTCCCGCCCTTCAACCTCGACCCGGTCGATTTCGTCGCCCTCTACCGGCAAGAGGCGCAGCGCCGCGCTGCCGCCCAGGCCACCCGCCCCGAGGGCGCGCCGCTGTCCTGAGCGGCGATGGCGCGGCCGTTCGCGGTGCAACCGGCGTTCGCATGAACTGTGCATGAACGTTGCATGAACATCAGGCGAACATCATATGGTCTGTGCAGGGCCGTCCTTCGGCCCTGCGCCCCCACGGGGGAGATTTCATGAGTGCGCCCTCGGGGCCGGCCGGAAAATTGCCGCTGAAACGTCCGCCGAAACGGGCGTGGCAAAGAATGCTGTCGGGACGGCGCCTCGATCTGCTCGATCCGACGCCGGTCGATATCGAAATCGCCGATATTGCCCACGGGCTTTCATTCGTCGCGCGCTGGAATGGTCAGACCCGTGGCGACTGGGCCTATTCCGTCGCCGAACATTCGCTGCTGGTGGAAGAGATATTCGCCCGGCTCGATCCCGGCGCCGATCCGCGCTGGCGTCTGGCGGCGCTGCTGCATGATGCGCCGGAATATGTGATCGGCGACATGATCTCGCCGGTCAAGGCGGCGCTCGGGGTGGAATACGGGGAAATGGATGCGCGGATTTCCGCCGCCGTGCATCGCCGTTTCGGCCTGCCCGCCGCCATTCCCGCGCCAATCCGCAAACGGATCAAGACCGCCGACCGCATTTCCGCCCGGCTCGAGGCGGTCGAGATCGCGGGCTTCAGCCCCGCCGAGGCGGACCGGCTGTTCCCGCTGCCGCGCGGTGTGGACACCGCCGGGCTGAAGATCCGCCTGCGTCCCCCGGTCGAGACCCGCGCCGCCTATCTGGCGCGGTTCGCCGAGCTGATGGCTGGCGCCGACCGGCGGCACCAGCCCTGAGCGCCTCAGGCGCCCGCCATGGGCGCACTCAGAGCGCCAGGTCCTCCAGCGATCCGCCGCCGTCGAGATGCTCGCTGACCCAGCGCGGGCGGCGTCCGCGCCCCGACCAGGTTTGCGTATTGTCCTCGGGGTGGGCGTATTTCGCCTCTCCGGCGGGGCGCGACGCGGCCCCTTCGGACGTGCGGCGGCCTTTGCGCCCGCCGGTCTTCCCCGTCAGTTCGTTGAGCGCAAAGCCGTGTTCACGCGCCGCCTGCTCGACGGCGGCCAACGCTTCCTTGCGTTTGCGGTCCTGAAACGAGCTGATCGCCCGATCGACACGGGCACGAAGTCCGCGAAGATCCTCGAGCGACAGCGAGTCGATATCGAAATCTTCCAAGCTGGTTCACCTGTCTGGCTGTTCATTAAGCAGACAATATCGGACCATCCGACATTGCCTTAATTAACGTATTTCAGCGCGGACTGCGTTTCGCAAGTATTCTTTGCAATGTCCGGCGGTGCATATGCAGTCGCCGCGCGGTTTCGCTGACATTGCGGTCGCATTGCTCGAACACCCGCTGGATATGTTCCCAGCGAATCCGATCGGCCGACATCGGATTTTCCGGCGCCGGCGGCAATGCGGATTCCTCGGTCAGTAATGCAGTCGTGATCTCGTCGGCGTCGGCGGGTTTCGACAGGTAATCCGTCGCCCCCATCTTCACCGCCGCCACCGCGGTCGCAATCGCGCCATAACCCGTCAGCACCACGATCCGCGCATCCTCGCGCCCCGACCGCAGCGCATCCACCACGTCGAGCCCGCTGCCATCCTCGAGCCGCAGGTCCACCACCGCATAGGCCGGGCAACCCGCGGCCAGCGCCTCGCGCGCCGCGGCGACGCTGGTGGCGATGCGCGGCTGAAAGCCCCGCCGCTCCATCGCGCGGGCCAGCCGGGTCACGAAGACCTCGTCGTCGTCCACCAGCAGCAGGCTCGGGTCGCTGCCGATTGCGGCGCTGTTGTCTTCGGTCATGGCTTTCTCGCGGATCAACGACGTTCCGCGACCAGATATTCGGGAAAACCGCCCGGGGTCAAATCCGCATCAGGATTTTGCGTGATCCACGAAACAGGCGACGGTGTCGGCCATCTGCTCGGGCGTGGTATCGCGGGTAAAGAACTCGACCGTGCCGCGACCCGGCAGCACCAGATAACTCTGGGTCGTGTGATCGACGAGATAGCTTTCCTTGTCCTCGGCGTCGTTCACCTTGAAATACCCGCGCCAGGCTTTGCTCACGGCGGTGACCTCGTCCACGCTGCCGGTCAGGCCCAGCATGTCGGGATGCATCGCGTCGGTGAAGTCGCGCATCCGCTCGGGCGTGTCGCGGGCCGGATCGACGGACATGAAGACCGGCCGCACGTCATAGCCCCGCGCCTTGAGCAGGTCGACGGCGGCGGCATTGCGGGCGTTGTCCATCGGGCAGACGTCCGGGCAATAGGTGTAGCCCATGTAGAAGATCGACGGCCGGTCGAAGACCTGCGCGTCGGTCACGCGGGCGCCGGTCTCGTCGGTCAGCGTGAAGGGCCCGCCGAGCGCCTCGGTGCCCCCGGCCACGGCCGAGCGGCGGCAGTCGGCGAAGACGTCGCCGCCCGCCGGGCGCAGCCACAGCCAGCCGGTCAGCAACAGCAGCGCCGAGGCGACGACGGCGAGGATCATGATGCGGCGTTCGGTCATCGGGCGGGCCTTCGGGTTCGGGCGCCGCTTGCGGCGCAGAGAGGGGCGCAAAGAGGGGCGCGCACGCAGCGCACGCGGCGGCGCGGCGTTGCGCCGGCGCCCGGCCGTGGGTATCAAGTCCGGGCACAGGTCTTCAAGTCGGCAGGATGACGCGGAGCCATTTCCCCAGCACCATCGCCGGCGGGCCGGAGCCCCGCCTCGGGGCCGGCGGCCCGCTCGGCCGGGCCGAGCCGGTCCGTCGCCGCACCCTCGTCGCGCTGCGCTGGGTGGCGCTGGCGGGACAAGCCTCGGCCGTGCTGGCGGCGTGGCTGCTGGGCGCGCAACTGCCGTTCCTGCCGGTGCTGGCGGTGATCCTGGCGGCCGCGGCGGCCAATCTCGCGCTCGGGGCCCGGCAGGGTCGCGTCTCGCCGCGCGAGGCGCTGGCGCAGCTTGTGCTCGACACCGTGCAGACGGGGACGCTGCTGACGCTGACCGGCGGGACAGGCAATCCGTTCGCGCTGTTCGTGCTCGCGCCGCTGACGATCGGGGCGAGCGTCCTGCCGCGCCGGCAGCTCTACGTGCTGGGCACAGCGACGGCGTTGACGGTGCTTGCGATGACGCTGCTGCCCGTGCCGCTGGTGTTCGCCGAGGCGAGCGCCCGGACCGCCGGCACCGCGATGGATGTCGCCGCCGTGCTGGCGCTGGCGATCGGCGGGCTGTTCCTCGCGCTCTCGACGCACCGCGTCTCGTCAGAGCTGTCGGCGACCGAGAACGCCTTGCAGGCGACCCGCATGGGCCTCGCGCGGGAACAGCGGTTGCAGCACCTGGGCGGCGTGGTCGCGGCGGCGGCGCACGAGATGGGCACGCCGCTCGCGACCATCAAGCTGGTCGCGGGCGAGCTCGCCGACGACCTGTCGGGGCGTGAGGGGATCGGCCCTGACGTCGGCGCGGATCTGGCGCTGCTGCAGAGCTCGGCGGACCGCTGCCGCGACATCCTGCGCAGCATGGGCAGCGCCGGGAAGGACGACCTGCACCTGCACAGCGCGCCGCTGTCGGACCTGCTCGAGGAGGCCGCCCGCCCCCACGTGAACCGCGGCGCCGAGATCTGCATCGACGACACCACCGGCGCGATCGTCCGGCGCGATCCCGCGGTGATCCACGCGCTGCGCAACCTCGTTCAGAACGCCGTCGATTTCGCCGCCACGCGGGTCAACGTCACCGCCGCGCGCGAGGCCGGGCGGATCACGGTGACGATCCGCGACGACGGCCCCGGCTATCCGCCGCATCTGCTGGGTCGGCTGGGCGAGCCCTACCTCACCACCCGCCGGCAGGGGACCGAGGGGCCTGACGGCTACGAGGGCATGGGGCTGGGGCTCTTCATCGGTCGCACGCTGCTCGAGCGCAGCGGGGGACGAGTCAGTTTTGCGAACGACAACGGGGCGGTGGCGCGGGTGAGCTGGCCCGAGGCGGCGCTGCTGGCCGACGACCGCGCTGTGCTGCGGCCGAATCCCGCAATCTCCGATTGAATCCGGGCGCGCCTTAACCTTTCCTTAAGCAAACGGGTGTTACGCAACGCCTGAACGATCGCGGGCGGTTGCATGGTGGACTGGACGATCATTGCCTGGGCATTTCTGGCCGGAACGGGGTCGCTGCTGGCCGTCCTGCTGATCCTGCGGCTGACCGGAGCGCTCGGCAGCGGGCTCCGCAGCGAGGGCGCGGCGCGCAAGGCGGCACGACCGTCGGTTGAACCGCTGATCCTGCTGTTCCGCGACCGCCGGCTCGTGGATGCGACCGGCCCGGCGCGGGCGCTGCTCGACGCGCTGCCGGGCGAGGGCGAGTGGGCGCGGCTCTGGACGTGGCTCGGTCAGCGGTTCGAGGCGCCGCAGCGCATCCTCGAGATGGCGGCGGCGGACGGCACCGCGGTTCTCGCGGGCACCCCGCCCGCCGGAGCCGTGGCGAGCGGGCGCAG
Source organism: Paracoccus sanguinis (assembly GCF_012689545.1). Lineage (NCBI taxonomy): Bacteria > Pseudomonadati > Pseudomonadota > Alphaproteobacteria > Rhodobacterales > Paracoccaceae > Paracoccus > Paracoccus sanguinis. The sequence continues at coordinate 1,630,520 of NZ_CP051542.1, read as the reverse complement.
CGCCACCTTGCGGCTGCGGGCCGAGGATCTGGGCGGCGGGCTGCTGCGGCTCGAACTCGTCGACCCGACGCTCGAGCAGGGCGGGATCACGGTCAACGCCCACGCGCTGGCCGCGATGGAGGATGAGCTCGGGGTGCTGCGCGAATCGGTGGACCACGCGCCGGTGCTGATCTGGCGGGAGGACGCGGAAGGGACCGTGACCTGGGCCAACGCCGCCTATCTGCGCGAGATCGAGGCGCTGAACCCCGACGACGTGGTCTGGCCGTTGCCGCGGCTGATCGACCTGCCCGGCGACGCCGATTCGGTGCGCCGCGCGCGGATCGAGGTGGACGACCATTCGCGCTGGTTCGACTGTCATGTCCAGGCCGCGGACGGGCACCGCACGATCTTTGCCGTCCCCGCCGACGATGCGGTGCGGGCCGAGGGCAGCCTGCGCGAGTTCGTCCGCACGCTGACCAAGACCTTCGCCGACCTTCACATCGGCCTTGCCATCTTCGACCGCGAGCGGCGGCTGCAGCTCTTCAACCCGGCGCTGATCGACCTGACCGGCCTGCCCGGCGGCTTCCTGACCGCGCGCCCGACGCTGCACGCGGTGCTCGACGCGCTGCGCGAGCGGCGGATGGTCCCCGAGCCCAAGGACTACGCGAGTTGGCGGCGCACCATCGCCACGCTCGAGGCCGGCGCGGCCTCGGGCCACCATGTCGAGACGTGGAGCCTGCCGGGCGGCCAGACCTACCGCGTCACCGGGCGGCCGCACCCGGACGGGGCGATCGCGCTGCTCATCGACGACATCAGCGCCGAGATCGCGATGACCCGGCGGTTCCGGGCCGAGCTCTCCCTCAGCGCCGAGGTGATGGACGCGATGGGCTCGGCCGTGGCGATCTTCGACGCCGATGGGCGCCTGCTCAGCACGAACCGCCGCTTCGAGGCGCTGTGGGCCGCCGAGGGCACCCCGACCCTGCGCGGCTACGACCAGCGCTGGCGGCTGACCGCCGGGGACAGCCCCGGCTATCACGCCCTGCGGGCCGCGCTCACCGCCGCCCGCCCCGAGGGCAGCCGCAGCGGCGCCATGGCCGGCCCGGCGCGCGAGCTGCTCTCGTGGCAGGTGTGCCCGCTGTCGGCGGGACGCCGGATGGTGATGTTCGCGCCGACGGTTCTTGCAGGTGCGACCCTCGCGTCCTCTGCGGACAGCGTGGCTGGGGCGGCGGGGGTTCTTGGCGGGGGGAGCGAGGCGGCGATGGCTTTTGCCGTGCCGGCAGCGGCCATCCCGGCAGCAGCCGGTGCCACGCCGGACCCCAGCGTAACGACCCCGCGCGAGCCGCAGCAGGGCTGGCCGGTGCGTTCGGGGGCCGCTCTGGCAGTGACGGAAAGCGGGGAGCGCGTGGCGGGCGGCGTCGGCTGAGGGGCGGGCGACATTTGCGGTTTTCGGGCCAAAGGTGCTGGCACCTCAGCAGGGCTGATTGGTCCGTTCGGCAGCCGCGCTGGCCCTAACGAAAGGCAGCGAGCGATTGGCCGGTGAGGGCGCTGAGGCGCGGGTCGAGTCCACCGACGCCGGGCCAAACGGCCGGCGTTCGGGCGAATCGGCAGAGCTCTCACCGCCGCCCCCTGTCTCGCCGCAGTCGGCACGACACGCGGTTGGTGCGCGGACAACGAGGTGAAGCCTCTTGCGAACGCCTTGACCGTTGCAAGCAGCCCGGCTCCAATCCTCGGGTAAATCTCGCCTGCGCGCCGATTAAGGTGCTGTCACGCCCGCCGCCTTCGGCAGATTGGCCCTCTCGCCAGCTGCGCGCGGCTAGCGCGTCGTCCGAGCGCCGAAGATGGCGCTCCCGACGCGGACGTGGGTGGCGCCCTCGGCGATGGCGGTCTCGAAATCGGCGCTCATGCCCATCGACAGGCCGGGCAGGTCGTTGCGCTTGGCGATGGCGGCGAGGGCGCGGAAATGCGGAAGCGGGTCGGCGTCGTCGGGCGGGATCGCCATGCAGCCGACGAGGTTAAGACCCAGCCGCCGGGCGGCCGCGATCAGCGCGTCGGCCTCGTCGGGAAGCACGCCCGCTTTCTGCGGCTCGGCGCCTGTGTTGACCTGCACGAAGACCTCGGGGCGGCGGCCGGTCTCGTCCGAGATCCGGGCCAGCCGCTCGGCGAGCGAGAGCCGGTAGAGGCTGTGGATCGCGTCGAACAGCTCGACCGCCGCGCGGGCCTTGTTGGATTGCAGCGGGCCGATCAGGTGCAGCGCCACGTCAGGCCAGCGCTCGCGCCAGGCGGGCCACTTGCCCTGCGCCTCCTGCACGTAGTTCTCGCCGAACACCTTGGCTCCGGCCTCGAGGACTGACTCGACCCGCTCGGGTGGTTGCAGCTTGCTGACCGCGACGAGGGTGACGCTGCCCGCAGGACGCCCGGCGGCGGCCTCGGCCGCGGCGATGCGGCGGCGGATGTCGTCCAGTCCCATGCGATTCTCCTTGCATTTGTGCACCCGAGCCGCCGGCGCCTGTCGTCGGAACTTCAGGCAGCGTCGTCGTCAGACGGAAACGTCAGGATGTCCCGCGTGCGTTTCTGCGTCTGACCGCCGCGCACGTCACGGGCGTCGCAAAAGAAAAGAGCGGGCGCAAGGCCCGCTCTTTCCGTCGTCCCGATCCGGATGGATCAGAATTTGAAGACCAGACCGAAGTCGGCCATGGTGCGGTCGCTCAGGCTGGAGCCGAGAGCGTCGTCGCCCGAGACGTTGACCACGCCACCTTTTACGGTCGCGCCGCCGCCCAGGTCGTAGGACGCGCCCACACCAACGATATCGGCCGTGAACTCGTCGGCCGGGGTGTCGTACGCCACCCGACGCCAGTAGCCAGCCAAGCCGACACCGTTCGCCATCTTGTACTCGGCGCCGACGCCGAACTGGTCAACGTCGAGGTCGCCGGTCAGGGTCGGGATGTCCTTGACCGTGCTGGTCACGTAGATCCCTTTGACCTTGACCTCGTTAAAGACCGTCGCGGCCGAGATACCCCAGCTGGTGTTTTCATACGGGATGCCGGCGAAGTTCACCGGGTCGATATAGAAGTCCGACTTTTCGTAACCGATGCCGAACTCATACCCAGCCATCTCGTACTTGGCGCCCAGCGAGTAGGCGTTGTTGTCGCGATCGATGGCCGAATATCCGATGTTCTGGTCCATGAACGACGCGAACAGCTTCACACCATTGATGCTGTATTCGTACAGCAGGCCGGCTTCGCTGTAGAGGCTGTCATCGAAGTCCGACGACGAATAGCCGAACTCGTTCAGGTAATCGAGGCCCGACATCCCGATTTCCGGCAGGTCGCCCAGGGCGTTTTCCATGCCCGAGTCGATATCGCCGGCGGTCAGCTTTCCGTAGGTACCCGACACCCAGACGATACCCTTGTCGGCCGACAGGCCGTTGCGGATCGCATAGGTGTTGACGACGGTGCCATCGGTCTCGTCGATCGAGAACTGGCTGCCGTAGCGGGCGCGCTGGGCTTCTTCAGCGCGGACTTCGGCGCCGAATTCCAGGCCCGAGTCGCTGGTGCCGGTCATGGTGAACTTGACGCGGGCGCGGTTCACGACGTTCCAGGCCGAGTCGGTGGTGGTGCAGGCGGCGTTGGCGCACAGATCGCTGTCGTAGCGCATACCGATGCGCGCGTCGCCCGACACGGCGACTTCAGCCGACGCGGCGCCGGCGAAGGCGACCAGCGCGCTGGTGGCGAAAAGAACCTTTTTCATGGCTTCCCTCATGTCTCTCTGTCACCCCTGCCGGTTGGTCCAGCGTGGGTATGGGGAATAAGTCGCGCTTTCCGCATGGCATTGCAACGATTGCGCCCCCCCGCCCGGGCGGTTGCCTTTTTTGTGGTGCACAAGCGCCACAGTCCGTTGCGCGGGCTGCAATTGCAGGCGGATCGGCCCCCGGTACCACCGCTCCAGCCAAGCGCCACGCAGGATTTCGCGGCGATCCGGCGCCGCAACCGAGGGGCCAGGCGCCGAGGCCGGCGCACCCCCGTTACCCGCCGGGGCGCTTGTCGCGCGCGGGGAATCCGCGCTATGCCTCGCCCGACGCCGTACGCGGGCGACCGCGCCGTTTCTGGGGAAAGCCTCGACATGATCCTTTGCGCCGTTCCGTTCCGCGCCGCACGCCCGGTTGCCGTCCTCGGACTCGTCCTGTCGCTGGCCGCCTGCGGGGGCAGCGGCGGGAAAGGCGGGCTCTTCGGCCTCGGCCCGTCCGAACACAACAAGCGCCCGGTCGCCGAGCAGCGCGAATCGACCATCTGGGACCTGTTCTCGGGCCGCGACTCCAGCAACCAGCAGGTCGCGGTGAACCGCTACCTGTGGAACGCCAGCCTCGACATCCTCAACTTCCTGCCGATCCAATCCATCGACCCGTTCACCGGGGTGATCGTGACCGGCTACGGCACGCCCCCCGGCGGCGGGCGCGCCTATCGCGCCACGGTCAAGATCAGCGACCCGGCGCTCGACGCGCGCAGCCTCAAGCTGTCGCTGCAGGGGGCCGGCGGCGCGGCGGTGGCGCCCGACACCGTGCGCGCGGTCGAGGATGCGATCCTGACCCGCGCCCGCCAGCTCAGGGTCCGCGACGGGCAACTGTAATTCGCGTCGTCCGGGCGCTCGCAGCCCCGGCCGGGCAACTGGACCTTCGGGGGGCAGGCGGCTAAACCCGCCGGGCGCGCGCGTGGCGTGCGTTCCACCCTCCCCAGAGAAGTTGCCGAGGTCCGCCATGTCCTATGATCCCGCCCACAGCGAGCCGCGCTGGCAGCAGGCCTGGGACGATGCCGGCAGCTTCCGGGCCGTCCGCGACGACCGGCCGAAATACTACGTGCTCGAGATGTTCCCCTATCCGTCGGGGCGCATCCACATGGGGCACGTGCGGAACTACACGATGGGCGACGTGGTGGCGCGGTTCAAGCGCGCCCAGGGCTTCAGCGTCCTGCACCCGATGGGCTGGGACGCCTTCGGGATGCCGGCCGAGAACGCCGCGATGGAGCAGGGCGGCCACCCCCGCGACTGGACCTATGCCAACATCGCCACCATGCGCGGGCAGCTGAAGCCGTTGGGCTTGTCGATCGACTGGAGCCGCGAGTTCGCCACCTGCGACGACGACTACGTGGCCCAGCAGCAGCGGATGTTCCTCGACTTCCTCGACGCCGGGCTGATCTACCGCAAGGCGGCGGTGGTGAACTGGGACCCGGTGGACATGACCGTGCTGGCCAACGAGCAGGTCATCGACGGCAAGGGCTGGCGCTCGAACGCCCCGGTCGAGCGGCGCGAGCTGACCCAGTGGTTCTTCCGCATCTCGGATTATTCCGAGGAGCTGCTGGCGGCGCTCGACGGGCTCGAGGGTTGGCCCGAGAAGGTCCGCACCATGCAGGCCAACTGGATCGGCCGCTCGCGCGGGCTGCAGTTCCGGTTCGAGACGGTGGACGCGCCCGAGGGCTTCGACCGGATCGAGGTCTATACCACCCGCCCCGACACGCTGCGCGGCGCCTCGTTCGTGGCGATCTCGCCCGATCACCCGCTGGCCAAGGCGCTTGAGCATGACCCGGCCATTGCGGCCTTCGTGGCCGAGTGCCGCAAGGGCGGCACCACCGAAGAGGCGATCGAGACCGGCGAGAAGCTGGGCCTCGACACCGGGATCAAGGTGCGCCACCCGCTGGACCCGGCGTGGGAGCTGCCGGTCTGGATCGCCAATTTCGTGCTGATGGACTATGGCACCGGGGCGATCTTCGGCTCGCCCGCGCATGACCAGCGCGACCACGACTTCGCGGTGAAATACGGCCTGCCGATCCGCGCCACCTTCGCCCCCTCGGGGATGACCGAGGCCGAGGCGGACGCGTTCGTGGCTGCGGCGCCCTTCCTGCCGCCCAAGTCCGAGCCGGTGTGCTACGTCCGCGGCTTTGCCGGCCCGCCCGAGCAGAGCGGCGAGGCCGGCGTCGCCGCGGCGGTCGAGGCCGCCGAGGCCGCCGGCTGGGGTGAGGGCGTGACCCGGTACCGCCTGCGCGACTGGGGCATCTCGCGGCAGCGCTACTGGGGCTGCCCGATCCCGGTGGTGCACTGCCCCGCCTGCGGCACGGTGCCCGAGGCGCCCGAGAACCTGCCGGTGCTGCTGCCGCGCGACGTGAGCTTCGACCAGCCGGGCAACCCGCTCGACCGCCATCCGACCTGGCGCGAGACGACCTGCCCCAAATGCGGCGGCGCGGCGCGGCGCGAGACCGACACGATGGACACCTTCGTCGATTCGTCCTGGTACTACGCCCGCTTCACCGCCCCGCACGCGCTGACCCCGACCGTGCGGGAGGATGCGGATTACTGGATGAACGTCGACCAGTACATCGGCGGTATCGAGCACGCGATCCTGCACCTGCTCTATTCCCGCTTCTTCGCCCGGGCGATGGTCCGCACCGGCCACCTGCCCGAAACCGCGAAGGAGCCGTTCGACGCGCTCTTCACCCAAGGCATGGTGACGCACGAGATCTATCTGACCCGCGACGACCGCGGCCGGCCGGTCTATCACCTGCCCGAAGAGGTGCGCGACGGAAAGCTCGCGGACGGCACCGCGGTCGAGATCATCCCCTCGGCCAAGATGTCGAAATCCAAGAAGAACGTCGTGGACCCGGTGCACATCGTGACCCGGCTCGGCGCCGACACGGCGCGCTGGTTCATGCTGTCGGACAGCCCGCCCGAGCGCGACGTCGAGTGGACCGCCGCGGGGGCCGAGGCCTCGGCGCGGTTCCTGTCGCGGCTCTGGCGGCTCGCGGACGAAGGGCGGGCGGGGGCCGAGGACGTGGCCGACCCCGATCTCGACCGCGCCACCCACCGCGCAATCGACGAGATCACCCGCGCGATCGAGGGGTTTGCCTTCAACAAGGCGGTGGCCAAGCTCTATGAACTCGCCAACGCGTTGGGCAAGTCGCCGGCGCGGGGCGAGCCGCGGCGCGCGGTGCTGCGGGTGATGGCGCAGCTGATGGCGCCGATGGTGCCGCACCTGGCCGAGGATGTCTGGGCGATGGCCGGCGGTGCGGGCCTGGCCGTCGACGCGCCCTGGCCCAACGCCGACCCGGCGATGCTGGTCGAGGACAGCGTGACGCTGCCGATCCAGATCAACGGCAAGCGCCGGGGCGAGATCGCCGTGCCGCGCGACATGGCCGCGGCCGAGGTCGAGGCGCTCGTCCTCGCCGATCCGGCGGTGCAGAAGTTCCTGAACGGCGCGGCGCCGAAAAAGCTGATCGTCGTGCCGGGGCGGATCGTCAATGTGGTCGCGTAGGGCGGCCCTCGCCGTGGCGCTGCTGGCCGGGTTCGGGCTGGCGGGCTGCGGATTCACCCCGGTCTACGGGCCGGGGGGCGCGGGCACGCGGCTGCACGGGCAGGTGCGGGTCGCCGACCCGGTGACCGCCGACGACTACGCCTTCCTGCGCCGCATGACCGAGCGGCTGGGCCCGGCCGAGGCGGGGCGCTATGACCTCGCCTATACGCTGCGGATCGCGGTGCTGCCGCAGGCGATCACCCCGGATGAGGTGACCACGCGCTTCTCGCTCAACGGCACCGCCGCCTATCGGCTGACCGATGCGGCCTCGGGCGCGGTGGTGGCGCAGGGCGAGGTCAGCAACTTCACCAGCCACTCGACCGTGGGCACCGTCATCGCCACCACGGCGGCCGAGGCGGACGCGCGCGGGCGGCTGGCGGTGACGCTCGCCGATCAGGTGGTGACGCGGCTTCTGGCGACGGTGCCCTGAGGTGCTGCTGAAGGGCGCCGAGATCGCGCGCTACCTCGCGAAGCCGGACCCGACCCGACCGGCGCTGCTGATCCACGGGCAGGACGCGATGCGCGTGGCGCTCAAGCGCGCCGATGCGGTGGCGGCGCTGACCGGCCCGGACGCCGAGGCCGAGATGCGCCTGACCCGCATCGCCGGGGCCGAGCTGCGCCGCGACGGGGCGCGGCTGATGGACGAGATCAAGGCGGTGGGCTTCTTTCCCGGCCCCCGCGTGGTGCTGGTGGACGAGGCGACGGACGCCGCGGCCCCGGCCATCGGCGCGGCGCTGGACGGCTGGGCGCATGGCGATGCGGTGATCGTCGTGACCGCCGCGGGGCTCGGCAAGGGCTCGGCGCTGCGCAAGCTCTTCGAGCCGCACAAGACGGCGGTCTGCGCCCCGGTCTATGACGAGCCGCCGGGCGAGGAAGAGATCGCCCGCTGGCTGGCCGAGGCGGGGCTGCGCGCCGTCCCGCCGGCGGCGATGCGCGACCTCTCGGCGCTGTCGCGGGCCATCGACCCGGGCGATTTCCGCCAGACGCTGACCAAGATCGGGCTTTACAAGCGCGGCGACGACAGCCCGCTGACCGCTGACGAGATCGCCGCGCTGGCCCCCGCCACCATCGAGGCCGGGGTGGACGAGCTGATCGACGCCGCCGCCGAGGGCCGCGCCGATGCGCTGGGTCCGCTGATGCGGCGGATCGAGACGCAGGGCATCGCCCCGGTCGCCATCTGCATCGCCGCTCTGCGCCATTTCCGCACCCTGCACCGCATCGCCGCCGATCCGGGCGGCGTGCAGGCGGGGCTGGGCAAGCTGCGCCCGCCGCTTTTCGGCCCGCGCCGCGACCGGATGGCGCGGCAGGCGCAGGGCTGGGGGATGCGCGCGCTCGAGGACGCGATGCACGAGCTGGTCGGGACCGACCTCACGCTCCGCTCCTCATCGCGGGCGCCGGCGATGGCGGTGATGGAGCGGGCGCTGATCCGGCTGGCGATGATGCCGCGGGGCCAGCGGTGAATGGCACGGTGAGCGAGGCGATCCCGGCTCTGGTGATCGGCGCCGGGCCGGCCGGGCTGATGGCGGCCGAGACGCTGGGCGCGGCGGGCGTGCCGGTGGTCGTCGCCGAGGCGATGCCGACCCCGGCGCGCAAGTTCCTCATGGCCGGCAAGTCCGGGCTGAACCTGACCCGCGACGAGCCCGTGGCGGCGTTTGCCGCCCGCATCGCCGGGGGCGCGGGCGACGTCGAGGGGTATTTAAGCCAGAAAGACTTGCAGGCGATCGTCGCGGGCTTCGGCCCTGCCGAGGTGCGGGCCTGGGCCGAAGGGCTGGGAATCGCGCTGTTCGCCGGCTCGACCGGCCGGGTGTTTCCGGTCGGCATGAAGGCCTCGCCACTGTTGCGCGCCTGGCTGGCGCGGCTGGGGGCGGCGGGGGTCGAGTTGCGGAGCCGCTGGCGCTGGCAGGGATTCGCCGGAGATGCGCTGCGCTTTGCGACGCCCGAGGGGGGGCGCGCGCTGCGCCCCGCGGTCACGGTGCTGGCGCTCGGCGGGGCCAGCTGGCCGCGGCTCGGCTCGGATGCGGCGTGGGTGCCGTGGCTCGGGGCCGAGGGGGCCGAGGTGGCGCCGTTCCGCCCGGCCAACATGGGGCTGCGGGTCGCCTGGTCGCCCGCCATGGACCGGCATTTTGGCACCGCGATCAAGGGGACGCGGCTGGCGGCGGGCGGGCTGTCCAGCCGCGGCGAGTGGGTGGTGACCCGCCACGGCGCCGAGGGCGGCGGGATCTACGAGGTCTCGGCCGCGCTGCGCGACAGGGCGGCGGGGGTCGTGGACCTCGCGCCTGACCTCGACGCGCCGACGCTGGCGGCGCGGCTCGCCCGGCCGCGGGGCAAGCTGTCGGTCGGCAACTGGCTGCGACGGGTGCTGGGCGATCCGGTCCGGGTGGCGCTGCTGTTCGAGTGGGGGCGGCCCCTGCCCGGCGATCCCGGCGCGCTCGCCGCCCGGATCAAGGCGCTGCCGATCCGGCACGACGGGGTGCAGGGGCTGGAGCGGGCGATCTCGTCGGCGGGCGGGATCACGCTGGGCAGCCTGCGCCCGACGCTTGAACTCGCCGCCCGGCCGGGGGTCTTCGCCGCCGGCGAGATGCTGGATTGGGAGGCGCCGACCGGCGGCTATCTGCTGACAGCCTGCCTCGCCACCGGCCGCCATGCGGGGCTGGCCGCCGCGCAGCGTCTGGCCGGCTGACCGCCCCGCGCGGCAGCCTTCGCCGGGACGCATGGCCGCCCTGCAGCGGGCGCGGGGGCGGTCCCATTGACCGGCCCTGCGACAAGCTGTCACGTGGCGTCATCAACCTGCCGCGAAAGCGCCCATCATGCCGCATCCGCAGACCCTCAGCGCCTCGTCGGCGCGGCTCTTCACCCCCGTGCTGATCGGCGGGTCGATCATCCTGCTCATCAACTTCGCCATGCGGGCAAGCTTCGGCGTCTTCCAGATCCCCATCGCCGAGACCTTCGGCTGGCCGCGGGCCGAGTTCTCGCTGGCCATCGCGATCCAGAACCTCGCCTGGGGCATCGGCCAGCCGCTGTTCGGGGCGCTGGCCGAGCGCTGGGGCGACAAGGTGGCCATCGTGCTGGGCGCGGCGCTCTATGCGCTGGGGCTGGTCATGACCGCGGTCGCCACCACCCCCGAGGCGATGCAGCTGTGGGAGGTCGCGGTCGGCTTCGGCATCGCCGGGACGGGGTTCGGCGTGATCCTCGCCATCGTCGGCCGCGCGGCGAGCGATGAGAACCGCAGCCTCGCGCTGGGGATCGCCACCGCCGCGGGCTCGGCCGGACAGGTGGTTGGCGCACCGCTGGCGCAGGGGCTGCTCGCGTTCCTGCCGTGGCAGCAGGTGTTCATGGTCTTTGCCGCGCTGGTGCTGACGGTGCTGCTGTTCCTGCCGATGCTCGGCAACGCCCGTCCCGCCAGCCGGTCCGAGCTCGAGGAGAGCATGGGCGCCGTCCTGCGCCGCGCCTTCACCGACCCGAGCTATCTGATGATCTTCGCCGGGTTCTTCTCGTGCGGCTACCAGCTCGCCTTCATCACCGCGCATTTCCCGGCGATGGTGACCGAGATGTGCGGGCCGATTGCCCCGGACGGCAGCCTGGCCGCGCTGGGCATCACCACCACCTCGGCGCTGGGCGCGGTGGCGATCTCGGTGATCGGGCTGGCCAACATCGGCGGCTCGATCCTCGCCGGGTGGCTGGGGAAGCGCTATCCGCGCAAGTACCTGCTGGCCGGGATCTATGCGCTGCGGACGCTGGTCGCGGCGTGGTTCATCCTGACCCCGATCACCCCGGCGACGGTGCTGATCTTCTCGCTGGCGATGGGGTCGCTGTGGCTCGCCACGGTGCCGCTGACCTCGGGGCTCGTCGCCTATATCTACGGGCTGCGCTACATGGGGACGCTTTACGGCTTCGTCTTCCTGTCCCACCAGCTCGGGTCGTTCCTCGGCGTCTGGCTGGGCGGCAAGCTCTATGACCTCTACGGCGACTACACGCTCGTCTGGTGGGTCGGCGTGGGCGTCGGCGCCTTCTCGGCGCTGATCCACCTGCCGGTGCGCGAGGCGCCCTCGGCCGCCCTGCCGCGCGGCTCGGCGGCGGCGGCCTGAGGGACGGCGCTCAGCCTTCGGCCGCCGAGAGGATGTAGCGCGCCGTCATCAGGTCCAGATGCGCGCCGCCACCGTTCTTGGCGACGGTGATCTCGTCATCCGACCGCCGGCCATAGGCCCCGGCCGGCAGGTCGTAGAAATCGGCGAGGATGTCGCTTTCGCGGATGGTGCCTGCGTCGAGCGGGATCTGGATCTCGCCGATGTGGCCGATGGTTGTGGCCCGGCTGTCAACGAACAGCCGCGCCCGGCGCAGCAGCTCGTCGTCGCCCTCGCGCATGTCGGGGCGGTAGGCGCCGATCAGGTCCACGTGGGTGCCGGGCGAGATCCACTCGCCGTGCAGCACCGGGCTGGTGGCCATGGTCGCGGTGGCGATGATCTCGGCATCGCGGACCGCGGGCTCGAGGTCGGCCACGGCCCGCGCCTCGCGCCGGTCGGCCAGCGCGCGGGCGGCCTCGGGCGAACGGTTCCAGATGCTGATCTCGGCATCGGGGATCATGGCGCGGTAGGCGTCGATCATGCTTTCGGCCACGTGGCCCGCGCCGATCAGCAGCACCCGCCGCGCATCCGGCCGCGCCAGCCGGCGCGCCGACAGCAGGCTGTCGCCCGCCGTCTTCCACTTGGTCACGAGGTGGAAATCGACCAGCGCCCGCAGCTCTCCGGTCACATCGTCCAGCAGGTTGACCACGCCGTTGATCATGGCGAGGCCCCGGCGCGGGTTGCCGGGAAAGATCGCCGCCGGCTTGATCGCCAGCCCCAGCCCGTCGATCCAGGCGCTGCGGGTCAGCAGCGTGTCGTCGCCGCGGTAGAGGAAGCTGTCGGCCACCTCGGCGCGGGGCAGCTCGTGACCCTGGGCGAGCGCGTCGGTCAGGGCGATCCAGTCGAGCTGGGGTTCGATGTCCGGTCCGATGATCTGCATGGTCTGTCCCTGTCCTGCTCGGCGAGGTCTGTGGCGCGGCCTCTGGCGGGCCGCCGTGCCGCTCAGGCTAGACGGTTGGGCGCTCATCTGCCAGAGCCGAGGGCGCAATGACCGGAACCGAGATGCCAGAGACCCGATCGCCCCCGCCGGGGGTGGTGCTGCTCGCGCTCTATCAGGGCGAGCGGTTCCTTGGCGCGCAGCTCGACAGCATTGCCGCGCAGGAGGTGCCGTGGCGGCTGGTCGTCTCGGACGACGGCTCGACCGATGCGGGGCCGGGGATCGTGCGCGGCTTCGCCGATGCCCATCCGGGCCGGGTCACGCTGACCCGCGGCCCCGGGCAGGGGGCGGCGGCGAACTTCCGCGCCCTGCTGGCGGGCGTGCCCGAGGCGGCCGGCTGGGCGGCGCTGGCCGATCAGGACGACGTGTGGCGGCCGGGCAAGCTCGCCCGGGCGCTCGCGGCGCTGGCGGCGGTGCCGGCGGGGCGGCCGGCGCTCTATTGCAGCCGGGTCACGCTCTGCGATCCGGCGCTGCGGCTTATCGGCGCGTCGCGGCCGCCCTATCCGCCGTCCTTCCGCCACGCGCTGGTGCAGAACCTCGTGCAGGGCAACACCGCGGTGCTGAACCCCGCGGCGCTGGCGCTGGTCCGCGCGGCCGAGCCGCTGACCCCGCCGGTGGTGATGCACGACTGGTGGCTCTACCAGCTTGTGACCGGGGCGGGGGGCACGGTGATCCTCGATCCGGCCGAGACGGTGCTCTACCGCCAGCACGAGGGCAACGTGGTCGGCGGCAACGCCGGGCCGCGGGCGCGGCTCGAGAGCTTCACGCGGATGCTCGGCGGCGGGCACCGCGCGTGGGGGGCGCAGACGCTCGCCGCGCTGACGCCGGTGCGGCACCTTCTGACCGACGAGAACCGCCGGGTGCTCGACGCCTTCACGGCGCTGCATCATGGCGAGATGGCCGACCGGCTGGTGGCGATGGCGCGCGGCGGGTTCCGCCGGCAGGGGCCGGTGTCGCAGGCGGCGCTGTGGCTTGCCGCGGCGCTGGGGCGACTGTGAGGGCGTGACGCGTCTGCTAGCGTGGTGGGCCGCCTCGGGTTGCAACCGGGCGGCGCTTGGCCCAGCGTCGGCGCGACCATCAGGCAGGGCACCATGTCGAGCTTTCTCAACGCCGGGATCATCGCGCTGACGCTCGGCTATACGCTGAGCCAGTTCTACCGCGCCTTCCTCGCCGTCCTCAGCCAGACGCTGCAGACCGAGCTGGGGGCGACGCCCGGCGATCTCGCGCTGTCGTCGGGGATGTGGTTCCTGACCTTCGCGCTGATGCAGCTGCCGGTGGGCTGGGCGCTGGACCGGATCGGGCCGCGCCGGACCGCCGCGGTGGTGCTGGCGGTGGGCGGCGCCGGCGGGGCGGCGATCTTTGCGCTGGCGCAGGCGCCGTGGCACCTGCACGTCGCCATGGGGCTGATCGGGATCGGCTGCGCGCCGGCGCTGATGGCGGCCTATTACATCTTCGCCCACGACTACCCGCCGGCGCGGTTCGGGGCGTTGACCGGGGCGATGGTGGGGCTGGGCTCGGCCGGCAACATCCTCGGCGCCGCGCCGCTCGTCTCACTCATCCATGCCATCGGCTGGCGGGAATCGCTGTGGCTGATGGCGGCGGTGACGCTGGCCGTGGCGGCGGCGCTGGCGCTGACGGTGCGCGACCCGGTCCACCACGGGGGCGCGCCGCGGGGGCGGCTGTCGGCGCTGTTCGCGCTGCCCACGCTGCGGCTGATGCTGCCGCTGATCCTTGTCAGCTACGCCAGCTCGGCGGCGCTGCGCGGGCTGTGGGCCTCGCCCTATCTGCGCGACGTGTTCGGGGCCGACGACGTGACCGTGGGCCGGGCCACGCTGGTCATGGGAATCGCCATGGTGGTGGGCAACCTCGGCGCGGGGGCGTTCGTCGCTGCGGTGGGCGGGGTGCGGCGGGCGGTGCTGATCGGCCATGTGCTGTCGGTCGCGGCGCTGTCGGTCCTGTGGCTCGCACCCGACTGGGGGCTCGCGCCGGCCATCGTCCTTCTGGGCGCCGTGGGGCTGACGGGGACGAACTACACGCTGCTCATGGCCCATGCCCGGCGGTTCCTGTCGCCCGCGCTGGTCGGGCGGGGGATGACGCTGCTCAACATGGCCTCGATCGGCGGGGTCGGGATGATGCAGTTCGCCTCGCGCCCGCTGTCGGCGGCGGCCGAGGCGCGCTATGCCCCGCCCGAGGCCTACGCGATGCTGTTCCTGTTCTTCCTCGTGCCGCTGGTGATCGGCTTCGCGATCTTCCTTCTCGCCCCTGCCGAGCCTGCCGATGCCTGAGACCCCCCGCTCGCCCGACCGGATCGAGGTCGTCGCCCCGAACCTCAAGCGCCGCCTGTCGGGGGTGACCGCCACGGTGGTGCGGCTGATCCCGGTGCAGGCACGGATGATCGGCATCGTGGCGACCGGGCCGGGGCTGCCGCCCGAGCTGCCACACATTCCGCTGACCCGCGCCGCCACCCTGCCGCGCGACCGCTGGCGGGTCTGGCACGCGCGGCGGAATACCGAGATGGCGCTGGGCCTGATCGTGCGCCACCTGCTCGGGCGGCGCTACCGGCTGCTCTTCACCAGCGCGGCGCAGCGCCGCCACACCGGTTTCACCCGCTGGCTGATCCGCCGCCAGGACGCGCTGATCGCCACCTCGCCGCAGGCGGCGAGTTACCTCGAGCGGCCCGCGACGGTCATCCTCCATGGGGTCGACACCGGGGTGTTCCACCCCGCCCCCGACCGCGCGGCGCTGCGCCGGGCGCTGGGGCTCGACCCCGACGCGGTGCTGATCGGCTGCTTCGGCCGGGTCCGGGCGCAGAAGGGCGTCGATCTGCTGGTCGAGGCCGCGTTGGAGGTCTTTCCGCGCCACCCGGACGCGCAGCTCGTCTTCACCGGCCGGATCACCGCCGACAACCGCGGCTTCGCCGATGCGCTGATCGCCCGGATCGCCGCGGCGGGCCTGTCGGACCGCATCCGCTTCCTCGGCGAACTGCCGTGGGAGGCGGTGGTGCGCCACTACCAGACGCTCGACCTCTTCGCCGCCCCGGCGCGGTGGGAGGGGTTCGGCCTCACCCCGCTCGAGGCGATGGCCTGCGGGGTGCCGGTGGTGGCGGCGCGGGTCGGGGCCTATGAGGCGCTGATCCGCGACGGCGAGACCGGCACGCTGATCGACGCCGGCGACGGGGCGGCGCTGGCGGCGGCGCTCGACCGCTGGCTCGGCGACCCGGCGGGGCGGGCGCTCGCGGGCGAGGCGGCGCGCGCCCATGTCGCCGCGCACCACGGGATCGAGGCCGAGGCGCGGGCCATCGTCGGCGTCTATCGGCGTCTGCTGGGTGAGGCTGGGGCGCGCTGACGGACCGCGGCGCGGGTTGGGCCGCCGGATGCCTCCGGCGGGGATATTTGGGTCCAGCCCGAGGGGGGGGGCGGCGCGCGTCGGGCCGAGCCTCTGGCGCCGCCGCGGCGGGCGGGTCATGATGGCGCGAAAGGTGCCCCGATGACCCCGCTTCGCTTCTACGCCGCCCGGACGCTTCGCAACGAGGGCCTGCTCAAGACCCTCTCGGTCGCCCCCGCGGCGCTGGAGCAGGCGCTGGCCGGGCAGCGGGTGGCGCTGGTCGGCAACGCGCGGGCGCTGGCCGAGGCGCGGCATGGCGCGGCGATCGACGCGGCCGATCTGGTGATCCGCATCAACCGCGCGCCGATGCCCGATCCGGCGAGCCACGGCAGCCGCACCGACTGGCTGGCGCTGGCGATGCGCCTGCCCGCGGCGGACCGCGCCCGCCTCGCGCCGCGGCGCATCCTGTGGATGTCGCCCAAGCGCAAGCGGCTGGACTGGCAGACGGCGCACAGCCCGGGGTTCTACCTGCACCCGCTGCCCGCGGTCCGCGAACTGGAGCAGGCGCTCGGCGCGCCGCCCTCGACCGGGATCATGACCGCGGCGCTGGTGCTGGCGGCGCCGGTGGCGGGGCTGACGCTCTATGGCTTCGACTTCTTCGCCTCGCTGTCCCTCAGCGGCTCGCGCGGCAAGGCCGACGTGCCGCATGACTTCGCGGCCGAGGCGGCGTGGTTTGCCGCCCGCGCCGAGGCGGACGCGCGGCTCAGGATCGCCTGAGCGCAGCCTCTCGCGCCTGCGCGGGGCCCCCGCAAGCAGGGTTTCTTTCTGGCCCAAATACCCCGCCAGCAGCGCCACCGGGTGCCGCGGCGCCGGCGTCAGCCCGAGGGCAGCGTGCCGTCCCAGATCTCGGTCAGCGAGCGGTTGCCGATCCGCATCATCCGCGCCAGCGTCGCCGCCAAACCCGTCGCATCGCGGCGCTCGGCGCAGGCGAGCACGTCCACCGCCACCCCGGCCAGCCCCGGCAGGCCCACCTGCCAGGCCAGCCGCGACAGCAGCTCGGCCCGTTCGGCCAGCCGCGCCATGTCGCCCGCCATCGCCGCCTCGCGCGCGCCGGCCAGCGCCGCCGCAAGCTGCTCCATCGCCGCGCAGATGATCGTCTGCGCCGCGCTTTCGCCCAGCTCGTTCACGATCTCGCCCAGCCGTCGCACATCGACCTGCACAGGCTCCTGCATGGCCAGAACCGTCAGGTTCCCCATCACGTCACCCCTTTTCCCACGTGTCCCCACACGTCCGGGCAGGATGGCGCCAAGCCGCTAAGAAATCCTTGCTGCGGCCGCGAGAAACCTCTCGAAGTTTAGGCGTCCGGCGGCTATCTCGACGGGCAGTCCGGCCGTCAGCCACCCGCGAGAGAGGCAGTTCCGATGCTCAACGCCCGTCCCTTGCCGCATTATCTGGTCCAGCGCTACCACGGCTGGCGCGCGACCTCGTACGCGGAAAACCGCGCCTGGTACCGCCGCCTCGCCGACGAGGGGCAGCGGCCGCGGGCGATGGTGATCTCGTGCTGCGATTCCCGGGTCCACGTCACCTCGATCTTCGGCGCCGACACGGGCGAGTTCTTCATCCACCGCAACGTCGCCAACCTCGTGCCGCCCTATGCGCCGGACGGGTTGCAGCACGGCACCTCGGCGGCGGTGGAATATGCCGTCAACACCCTCAAGGTCGCGCATCTCATTGTGCTGGGCCACAGCCAGTGCGGCGGCGTCGCCGGCTGCCACGCCATGTGCTCGGGCGCCGCCCCCGAGCTTGAGGAGGCGACGAGCTTCGTCGGCCGCTGGATGGATATCCTGCGGCCGGGCTACGAGCAGGTGCGCGACCTGCCGCTCGAAGAGCAGGTGCCGGCGCTCGAGCGGGTGGCGGTCAAGGTCTCGCTGGAGAACCTGCTGACCTTCCCCTTCGTGGTGGCGGCGGTCGAATCCGGCCAGCTGACGCTGCACGGGCTGATGCACGATATCCGCGAGGGCGAGCTGACGATGCTCGACCGCGACCGCTACGTGCCGGTCTGAGGGCCCCGCACCCGGCCGGGAAACGAAAACGGCGCCCCGCGGGGCGCCGTTGGTCATTCCAGAGGGGGATGGCTCAGGCCACGCCCAGCCCGTCGGTCGAGGCGAAGAACATCGCCTGCGACACCGCCGAACGCACCTGTTCCTCGGAATAGGGCTTCGAGATCAGGAACGCAGGCTCCGGCCGGTCGCCGGTCAGAAGCCGCTCGGAGAAGGCGGTGATGAAGATCACCGGCAGGTCGCCCATGCTGCCCAGCAGCTCGTTCACCGCGTCGATGCCCGACGAGCCGTCGGCCAGCTGGATGTCGGCGAGGATCAGGTCCGGGCGGCGGTCGCCGGCGAGCTCGATCGCGGCGGTGTGGGTGCGGGCGATGCCGGTCACCTCGTGCCCCATCGCCTGCACGATGCCCTTGAGGTCCATGGCGATGATCGTCTCGTCCTCGATGATCATCACCCGGCCACGGATTGCCCGGCCCATCTCGTTCAGGGCGATCTGGACCAGCTCTTCGGCCTCGTCCTGATCGGTCTGCATGATCCGCGCAATCTGGTCGTAGCGCAGCTCTTCGATCGTGCGCAGCAGCAGCGCCTCGCGCGAGTTGGCGGTCAGGCCGCGAAGGTGCTGCTGGACCACCGCCTCGCGCGAGGACTGTTCGTCCGCCGCGACTGGCTGGCCCGAGCTCTGCCAGATGGCGTGGAAGGTGCGGAACAGCCCGATGCGGGTCTCTTCGCCGTCCATCAGGGAACGGTCGCTGAGGATCGCCTCGAGCGTGGCGGCGGCGTAGTTGTCGCCGGCGGTCTGGCTGCCTGTCAGGGCGCGTGCATAGCGGCGCAGATACGGCAGCTCGCGGCCGATGGATTGCGCAAGATCAGCTGCGGACATGGCTTTCCTCAATTTGATCCCTGTCGGGGAACCTTGAGGTGCTGTAACGGTTGGGCAACGTGCACACAAGATTTCCGGGACAAACAAATATATGAACACGAGGCGGGAAGAACGGAAGCGCGCCGCCCTGGAGAAGCAGATCGACGAGAATCTCCGGCGCGTCTATGAACAGGATGCCTTGCAGGACGTGCCTGACAGGTTCCTTTCGCTTCTCGAGCGCCTGCGCGAGCAGGAATGAGTCCCATGACATCTGCGGCCTCTCCCCGGCCCGCCGCCGTCGGCAATCCGCGCGACGAGCTGGTGGATCACCTGCCCGCGCTGCGGGCGTTTGCGCTGTCGCTGACCCGCGAGGGCGCGTCGGCCGACGACCTGGTGCAGGACACCATCGTCAAGGCGTGGACCAACATGGACAAGTTCCAGCCCGGCACCAACCTGCGGGCGTGGCTCTTCACCATCCTGCGCAACACCTTCTATTCCGCCCGTCGCAAGACCCGGCGCGAGGTCAACGACAGCGACGGCATCCACGCCGCGCGGCAGGCGACGCGGCCCGAGCATGACGGGCGGCTGGCCATGAACGACTTCAAGGCCGCGTTCCAGCAACTGCCGGACGAGCAGCGCGAGGCGCTGATCCTCGTCGGCGGCTCGGGCTTCTCGTACGAAGAAGCCGCGGCGATGACCGGGGTCGCGGTCGGCACGGTCAAGTCGCGCGCCAACCGCGGCCGCCGCAAGCTGGCCGAGCTGATGCACATGGCCGAGGGCGAGGAACTCGACATGACCGACGCCTCGACGCTGGCCGTGATGGCGGTGAACCAGCCCGTCTCGCGGTAGGCCGTCATGCGGTGGGACGGCATTGCGGGCAGGCTCGGCTTCCGCCTCGGGGCGCTGCTCAGCATCGCCATCCTGCCGATCGGGATGATCTCGATCATCCAGACCCTGCACCTGTCGCGCGAGGCCGAACGGTCGAGCGAGCTGGCGTTGCAGGGCCGCACGGCGACGGCGGCGGCGGGTGAACGGGCGCTGCTGCAAAGCACCATCGGCACCGCCGACGCGCTCGGCGCCTCGATCCTGACGCTGATCGAGGATCCTGCAGCCTGCTCGGAAGCGATGCACCAGTATGTCCAGCGCAGCGGGACCTATGTCTACGCCGGGTTCACCGACCTAGCCGGCCGCAACGTCTGCTCGTCCACCGGACGGGTCATCGACCTGACCGGCTCGCCGCATTACCAGGCGTTTATGCGCGACCCGGGGACTCTCATCTCGGCCGCGGCCCGCGGCACGGCATCGGGTGAGGAGGTGGTGATCGTCTCGCAGCCGCTGTTCCGCGGCACCGAGCTTCTGGGCTATGTCGCGCTGTCGCTCTCGCAGGACCTGCTACGCTCGACTCATTCGCAGTCCTACTGGGCCGAGGGCGCGCGCATCCTGACCTTTAGCCGGGCCGGGCAGGCGCTGTCGGGCGATCTCGGCGCGACCGGCGACCCGACCCCGATCCTGCCGCAGGGCGAAACGCTTGCCTCGCTCGTCAGCCATTCGGACACGTCGTTCCGGGCGCGCTCGAACTCGGGCGAGCAGCGGGTGTTCGCCGTCGTGCCGGTGGTCCCCGACCTCGTCTATGCGCTGGGCAGCTGGAGCCCGCGCGAGACGGGCATCGCCGGTCTGAACCTCTCGCGCTTTGCCGCGATCCTGTTCCCGCTGGCGCTGTGGGCGGCGTCGCTGGGGGTGGCGTATTTCGCCGTCTACCGCCTCGTGCTGCGCCACGTCCGCGAATTGCGCGGGCAGATGCGCCGCTTTGCGCTCGGCGACCGCAGCAATCCCCCGCCGGTGCTCGAAGCCGCGCCGGCCGAGATCCGCGACGTGAGCGCGACCTTCCACAACATGGCCCGCATCCTGATCCGCGACGAGGCGGCGATGGAGGAAGCGGTGGCGGAAAAGACCGTGCTGCTGAAAGAGGTCCACCACCGGGTCAAGAACAACCTCCAGCTTATCGCCTCGATCATCAACATGCAGAGCCGGATGATCGACGACACCGATGCCAAGCGGGTGCTGCGCTCGGTGCAGGACCGGGTGGCGTCGCTCGCCACCATCTACAAGAACCTCTACCAGGCCGAGCACCTCGATTCGGTCTCGGCCGACCGGCTGATCGGTGAGATCATCGGGCAGATGTCGTCGGCCTCGATCATGACCGGGGCGGCGATGGACGTGCAGACCGAGCTCGAGCCGCTGGTGCTGCAGCCCGACCAGGCCGTGCCGCTGACCCTGCTGACGACCGAGGCCTTCACCAATGCGCTGAAATACGCGGGCGCGTCCGACGGGGCGCGGCCGTTCGTGCGCATCAGCCTGCGCATGGATCCCGAAGGCTGGGCGGTGCTCGAGATCGAGAACTCGCTGGGCGCGGTGCAGCCCGACCACGACGGCACGGGCCTTGGCAGCCAGCTCATCGAGGCGTTCGCCATGCAGCTCGACAGCGATGCCGAGATCGACATCGAGGACGGCACCTACCGGCTGGCGCTGCGCTTCCGTCCCGACATCTCGCACACCCCGCAAGAGGAAGTGGCGCGGCAGGTCGTGCTGACCTCGGCCGCGCGCCCGGGCGCCCGGCACTAGCGGCCCGCCGCTAGGCTATGGCCCAGGCGAGGCCGGCGCCCAGCAGCGCGGTGCTCGGCACCGTGACCGCCCAGGCGGCCAGCGTCCGCAGCACCGCCGAGCGGCGGACGAGGCGGCGGCGGTGCGCCTCCTCGGGCGGCAGCGGGGCCCGGGCGGCGGGCGCGGCGGCGGCGGCCATGCGGCGCTCGTCCCACTCGCGGTAGAACCCGACCCCGAACACCCCGCCGAGGGCGACGTGGGTCGAGGATACCGGCAGCCCCAGCCACGTCGCCCCCAGCAGAACCAGCGCGGTGGCGAGCGCGACGCAGAGCGCGCGGGCCGGGTTCAGCCGGGTGATCCGGCTGCCGACCATCGCCACCAGCCGCCGCCCGAAGAGCATCGCGCCAAGGCCGAAGCCCAGCCCGCCCATGGCGAGCCACGTCGGCGTCACCTCACCGCCGCCGTCGCCCTGCCGTGCGATGACGGACAGCGGCCCGACCACGTTGCCCACGTCGTTGGCGCCGTGGGCAAAGGCGATCAGCACCGCGGCGGCGATCAGCGGCGGGCCGAACAGCCGCTCGGTCACCTCGCGCGGGCGGCGGCCGGCCAGCCGCTCGGCCCTGAGCCGCCGCCGGGCGAGCCACCAGCCCGCGACCGCCGCCAGCGCCGACAGCGGCAGCGCCGCCCACCATCGCACCGGCCCCAGCGTCAGCGCATAGCCGCCGAGCACCGCGGCCACCGCGCCGACCAGCACCGGCAGCCAGCGCACCCCGGCCGAGATCCGGTCCGGCGCGCGGTGGATGCGGGCGCGCAGCAGCGCCAGCAACGCCGCCCCGATCGCCCCGGCGATGACCGGCGAGACGAGCCAGCCCGCCGCGATCCGCGCGATGCCGCCCCAGTGCGGCGCGTCGAGCCCGAATTGCGCCGCCCCCGCCCCGGCGATACCGCCCACCACCGCGTGGGTGGTCGAGACCGGCGCCCCGGCCCAGGTGGCCAGCGTGATCCAGATGGCGGCGGCGATCATCGCGGCCAGCATCACCGCCGCCGCGTCCGTCCCGCCCGCCCCCGCCGCCGGCAGGATGTCCGAGGTCAGCGTGGCGCTGACCCGCGCGCCGGCGGTCAGCGCGCCGGCGATCTCGGCCACGGCGACGAGCGCAAGCCCGGCGCGCATCGAGATCGCCCCCGCGCCGACCGCAGGCCCCATCGCGTTCGCCGTGTCGTTGGCCCCGATCGACAGCGCGAGGAACGCCCCCACCATCACCCCGGCGGCCAGCATCGCCGACCCGCCGGCGCCGGTCAGCGTGGCGCCCGCGACCGTCGCCAGCGCCGCAAAGACCAGCGCCACGCCGAGCTGCCGCACCGGCCGGCCCGAGTAGAACCCGGCGCTTTCGGCGTTGGCGATCCGGTCGAGGTCCTTGTCGAGAAACCGCAGTTCCATGATCGGGGGTGCGATCCGGGCTCAGGCCGCGCGGGCGGCCAGGCCGCGCAGCAGGGCGGCAAGCTCGGGCTCGGCCACCATCGTCGCGGCCTCGGCCGGGGCCACCCAGCGCCGCTCGCGCCCGCCCGCCTCGGGGAAGCTGTCGGCGAGGGCGGCCACGCGGATCAGGAACACCCGCACCTCGACCGGGATGCCGAAGCCCGAATCCTGCATCTTGTCATAGTGATAGCGCCCGAGTTCGAGCATCGGAGCGTCGGGCTGGGGGCGGACGCCCGCCTCCTCCCACGCCTCTTGCAGGGCGGCCTCGGCCATCGAACGGCCGGACATCGGCCAGCCCTTGGGGATGATCCAGCGCCCGGTGCCGCGGCTGGTGATCATCAGCACCCGCCCGGTCGCCGGGTCGAGGCAGAGCGCCGCGACCTGCATCCGCGGATGCCGCGCCCCGAACAGCCGGCCGAGCCGCCGGCGCAGGGCGCTCACGTCTCGTCCCCCGGGCCGACGGCACCGCGCAGCGCCTTGACCGCGCCGCGCCGGGTCTTGGCGGCGAGCCGCCGCCGCTCGCTGCCCAGCGTCGGGCGCGTGGCGATCCGCGGCCGCGGCGCGACCAGCGCCTGGGCGATGAGCGCGGCCAGCCGCTCGCGCGCGATCTCGCGGTTGCGGGCCTGGCTGCGGGTGTCCTGGACCTGGATCACCACCGCTCCGTCCGCAGTCCAGCGCCGCCCGGCGAGCCGCCTGAGCCGGGCCTTGACCGCGGGGCTGAGGTGGGGCGAGCGCGCTGCCTCGAACCGCAGCTCGACGGCGGTCGAGACCTTGTTGACGTTCTGCCCCCCCGGCCCTTGCGCGCGGGTGAATTGCTCCGACAGCTCCCAGTCGGCGAGGGTGAGGGTGTCGGTGATCCGCAACATGGCGCAAAGATGCGGGCGACGCGGGGCAGATGAAAGGGCGGAGTGCCCCATCTCACGCAATTTTAGAGGCCCGCGGGCGGAGCCGGGGCCGGGCGGCGAGGGCGCGCTGCGAACTGCCCAACGGGTAGGCAGCGGTCAGGCCGGGGGCGCGGTGTCGCCGCCGTGCCAGGCGCGCGCCGCAGCGGGGTAGTGCCGTGCTGGGTGCACCCGTCATGGGCGCCGGGCCCGTCGAGGCCACCCCGCGGACGCCGTAGCCCCGCACCTTCCGTCGGGAGGCCGATGCCTTCCCACCCCCCTCTCAATCCTCGCCCTCGGGCAACTCGGGCCGATGCTCCGGCCGCCCGGCTTTGACCGCGCGGGCCAGCACCGCCACCGCCACCGGGCCTGCGCCCGCCGCCAGCAGCGCCTCGGCCGCCGCGGCGAGCGTCGCGCCCGAGGCCATCACGTCATCCACCAGCAGCACCGGCCGCCCGGCGACCCGCGCGCGCTGCCGCGGCGGCACCGCAAAGACGCCCGCGACATTGGCGAAGCGGTCGCTGACCGCGCCGTGGTCCTGCATCGGGGTGTGGCGGGTGCGGACCAGCGCACCGGGGACGAGCGGCAGCCGATGCGCCGCCGCCACCCGCGCGGCGAGCAGCGCCGCCTGGTTGTAGCGCCGCGCGAGCATCCGCCTCGGGTGAATCGGCACCGGCACGACCAGCATTCCCGGCGCGACCAGCGGCGCCGCCGCCTGCGCCAGCCAGCCGCCGAGCGCGGGCGCGAGATCGACCCGGTCGGCGTGCTTCAAGGCCAGCGCCAGCCGACGCCCGGTCCCGGCATAGACCAGCGCCGCCCGCGCCCGCTCCCAAGGGCGCGGCAGGGTCAGGCAGTCGTCGCAGCGCAGCCCCGTCTCGCTCCCATCGCCGGGCAGGGGCACGCCGCAGGTGGCGCAGGCGCAGGCGCCGATGAACTCGGCCTCGCGCCAGCAGTCGGGGCAGAGCCCGCCCTCGGCCGCGACGCTCGCGCCGCAACCCGGGCAGCGGGGCGGCACCACCACCCCGAGCGCGGCTTTCATTGCCGCGCGAAGCCCCGTAGAAGCGATCCCCATGCCCGTGTCGTCCTCTTCCCCTTCCGGCACCGTGCCCGAGACCGCGCCCGGAACCGTGCCCGCAACCGACGCCGGCGCGGCCCCGCCCCGGCTGACCGACCGCACCGCGCTGCTGCGCCAGCGGGCGCGGGCCGAGCGTCTGGGACGCGAACACTGGCTCGACACGCTGGTGCAGGGCGAGATCGAGGATAGGCTCTCCGAGGTTAACAGAGCGTTTACGGCGCCCGCCGTCGTGACCGGGGCGCCGGGCTTCTGGGCCGCGGCAATGCCGGGGGCGCGGATCGTCGCCGACGACCCGGTGCTGGCGCTTGAGCCCGGCGCGCATGACCTCGTGATCCACGCGCTGGCGCTGCACTGGGCCGACGACCCGGTGGGGCAGATCGTGCAATGCGCCCGGGCGCTCAGGCCGGACGGGCTGTTTCTGGCCGTGCTGCCCGGCGGGCGGACGCTCGCGCCGCTGCGCGAGGCGCTGGCCGAGGCCGAGATCGCCGAGACCGGCGGGCTTTCGCCCCGGGTGGCGCCGATGGGCGAGATCCGCGACCTCGGCGGGCTGCTGGCCCGCGCCGGGCTGGCGCTGCCGGTGGCGGACCAGATCACCCAGATGGTGAGCTATCGCGGGTTTCCGGCGCTTGCCCGCGACCTGCGCGCGATGGGCGAGGGCAATGCGCTGGCGCATCGCCTGCGCCGCCCGACCCGGCGCGCGGTCCTCGTCCGCGCCGCCGAGGCGCTGGCGCGGCTTGCCCCCGACCCCGAGGAACCGGGGCGCATCCGCGTCGGTTTCGACCTGGTGTTCCTGACCGGCTGGGCGCCGGCGGACAGCCAACCCAAGCCCCTGCGCCCCGGCTCGGCCCAGATGAGCCTTGCCGACGCGCTGAGCCAGAGAAAGCCATGACCTCCCCAGCCTCCCGCGCCCTGCCGCACGCCCCCGCCGACCACCCGAGCCTGCCGCAGCCGCGCATCGGCGTGCTGGTCGCCAATCTCGGCACCCCCGACGGCCACGACTACTGGTCGATGCGCCGCTACCTGAACGAGTTCCTGAGCGACAAGCGCGTGATCGACTATCCGCGCTGGAAGTGGCAGCCGCTGCTGCAGGGGATCATCCTGACCAAGCGGCCGTTCACCTCGGGCGCCAACTACCGCTCGATCTGGAACCATGAGGCGGACGAAAGCCCGCTGATGACCATCACCAAGGCCAAGGTCGCCAAGCTGCGGGCCGAGGCAGAGCGGCGCTGGGGCGACGCGGTGATGGTCGATTTCTGCATGCGCTACGGCAACCCCTCGACCCCCGCGGTGCTCGACCGGATGGTCAAGGCGGGCTGCGAGCGGATCGTGTTCCTGCCGATGTATCCGCAATACGCCGGCGCCACGACGGCGACCGCCAACGACCAGCTGTTCCGGGCGCTGATGGCGCAGAAATGGCAGCCGGCGGTGCGGACCTGCCCGGCCTATTTCGACCGCCCCGACTATATCGACGCGCTGGCGCAGTCGGTCGAGCGCACGCTGGGCGGGCGGCGGCCGCAGAAGCTCGTCGCCTCGTATCACGGGATGCCGCGCCGCTATCTGCTGGAAGGCGACCCCTACCACTGCCAGTGCCAGAAGACGACGCGGCTGCTACGCGAGCGGCTCGGCTGGCCCGAGGATGCCATCGACACCACCTTCCAGTCGGTCTTCGGCCGCGAGGAGTGGCTCAAGCCCTATACGGTCGAGCACGTGGCCGACCTCGCCCGCCGGGGGATCACCGACATCGCGGTGATCTCGCCCGCGTTCAGCGCCGACTGCATCGAGACGCTGGAGGAGATCAACGGCGAGATCCGCGAGGCCTATGAGCACGCCGGCGGCAAGGACTTCACCTATATCCCCTGCCTCAATGACGACGACGCCCACATCCAGGTGCTGGCCGGGATCGTCGAGGAGAACCTCGCCGGCTGGCTCTGACGTCGCGGGCGGTCTGCCTCCGGCGGGGATATTTGGGTCCAGCCCGAGGCGGCTCACAGGGTGGCTGGCGGGGCGGCTTGGGTTCACCGGATCGGCGCCTATATAGTGGGGCGAACCGCGCCGCGCCCCAAAAGCCGCCGCGATGGATTTCCGAAAGGCCGAGATGACCAAGATCAACCAGATCGCCTGGGACGACACCGTCCTGCCGTTCCAGCTTGACCGTTCAGGGGTGCGCGGCCGCGTCGCGCGCCTCGACGGGGTGCTGGACCATATCCTGACCCGCCACGACTATCCCGTCCCGGTCGCCGCCATGGTGGCCGAGGTGGCGCTGCTCGCCGCGCTGATCGGGCCGACCGTCAAGCTGCGCTGGAAGCTGTCGATCCAGGTCCGCGGCAACGGCGCGATCCGCACGCTGGCGGCGGATTACTATGCCCCCGCCGAGGACGGCGGCCCGGCCCGCATCCGCGGCTGGGCCAGCTTCGACGCCGACCGCCTGGATGAGCGCCCTGCATTCGACCAGATCGGCGAGGGGTATTTCGCGCTGCTCATCGACCAGGGGGCGGGGAACCTGCCCTATCAGGGGATCACGCCGCTGGCGGGCGGGTCGCTCTCGGCCTGCGCGGGGACGTATTTCGCCCAGTCCGAGCAGCTGCCGACCAGCTTCGCGCTCAGCTACGGCGAAAGCCTGATGCCGGGCGACGAAGAGCCGCGCTGGCGGGCCGGGGGGGTGATGCTGCAGACCCTGCCCGCGCAGCCGATGGGGGCAGGCGAGGGTGGTTCGGGCGAGGGCGGCTCGGGCGAGGGCGGGCTGATCGAGGCCGCCGACATCCTGCAGGGCGCCGAGTCCGAGGACTGGACCCGCGCCAACCACCTGCTCTCGACGGTCGAGCCGCTCGAGCTGATCGGGCCGAGCGTGGCGCCGACCGACCTGCTGCTGCGGCTGTTCCACGAGGAAACCCCGCGGGTGTTCGATCCCCAGCGGGTCGAGTTCGGCTGCTCGTGCTCGGCGGACCGGGTGCGGGGTACGCTCTCGATCTATTCGGCCAAGGACATCGGCCACATGACCACCCCCGAGGGCCGGGTCACCGCCGACTGCCAGTTCTGCGGCGCGCATTACGACTTCGACCCCGCGAGCCTGGGGTTCGAGGCGACCGTGGACGCCGAGGGCAACGCGCTGGACGCCGCCCGGGGATGACGCCGGGCGGGGACATCCGCGACCGGCTGCTCGGCGCGCTGGCGATGCCGGCCGCGCCGAGTTCGGATTTCGACCTCAACGGGCCGGTCCCGGAGGGGCTCGGGGCGCGGCCCGCGGGTGTGCTCGCGGCGTTCCACCCCGACGGGCGGCTGGTGCTGACCAAGCGGGCGAGCGGCCTGCGCCACCACCCTGGGCAGATCGCGCTGCCGGGCGGCAAGGTTGATCCCGGCGACGCGGATGCCACCGCTGCCGCCCTGCGCGAGGCGCAGGAGGAGGTGGGCCTCGACCCCGCCGCGGTCGAGGTGCTGGGGCTGCTGCCGCCGCATCGCACCGTGACCGGCTTCGCCATGACCCCGGTGCTGGCGATGATCCGCGGCCCCTTCACCCCGGTCCCCGAGGCGGGCGAGGTGGACGAGGTGTTCACCGTCCCCTTCGACCATATCGCCGACCCCGCCCGCTACCGGATCGAGCGGCGGATGTGGCGCGGCGGCTGGCGGTCCTATCACGTGGCACCCTTCGGTCCCTACTACATCTGGGGGGCGACGGCGCGGGTGCTGCTATCGCTGGCGCGCCGGGTGGCCGGATGAACCTGCCGGCCGCGCTCATGCACGACCCCGGCCTGCGCGCCGTGCTGGCCGCGCTGGCGCCGGTGCGGGCGCTGGTGGTCGGCGGCGCGGTGCGCAACGCCCTGCTGGGCGAGCCGGTCGAGGACATCGACCTCGCGACCGACGCGCGCCCCGAGCGGGTGATCGCGCTGGCCGAGGCGGCCGGGCTCAAGGCCGTGCCGACCGGCATCGCCCACGGCACGGTGACGCTGGTAGCAGGCGGCCGCGGCTTCGAGGTCACGACCTTCCGCCGCGACGTCGAGACCGACGGCCGCCGCGCCGTGGTAGCCTTTTCCGACCGGCTCGAGGAGGACGCGGCGCGGCGCGATTTCACCATCAACGCGCTTTACGCGGGCGCCGACGGGGCGGTGATCGACCCGGTGGGCGGCCTGCCCGACCTCGCCGCCCGCCGGCTGCGCTTCGTGGGCGACGCCGACCGGCGCATCGCCGAGGATTACCTGCGCATCCTGCGCTTCTTCCGCTTTCACGCCCGCTATGGCCGCGCCGGCGGCGCCGACCCCGCCGCGCTCGCCGCCTGCGCCCGCGGCGCGGCGGGGCTGGCGCGGATCTCGCGCGAGCGGATCGGGGCCGAGCTGCGCAAGCTGCTCGACGCCCCCGACCCGCGCGAGGCGGTGCGGCTGATGGACGAAACCGGGGTGCTGGCGGTGATCCTGCCCGGCGCCGACCCCGCCCGGCTGACGCGGCTGGTGGCGGCCGAGCCGGACTTTCCGCCGCCCTCCCCCCGCTGGCCCGTGCGGCTCGCCGCGCTGGGCGGGGCGGAGGCCGCCGAGCGGCTGCGCCTCTCGCGCCTTGAGTCCCGCGCGCAGGAGGAGCTGCGCTTCGCCGGCAGCCTGGGCGAGGCCGCCTGGCGCTTCGGCCAATCGCGGGCGGGCGAACTTGCGCTGCTGCGGGCGGCGGAGGGCGCCGTGCTAGCGGGGTGGCGCGACCGGATCGCCGCGGCCGAGGGGCAGCGCCTGCCGGTGACGGCGGCGGACCTCGCCGGGCGGCTGACCGGCGCCGCGCTGGGGCGTGGTTTGAAAGCGGCCGAGGCGGCGTGGATCGCCTCAGACTTCGCCCTGCCCGCGCCGGCGCTCATCGACATCGCCCTTCTTGCCGGTGAGGCGCCCTGATGCACCGTCTGTTCGAGCGCATGATCGACGCCTTCCGCCCCGCCGACGGCCCGCCGCCGCGGACGCTCGGCGCGTTCTTCCGCTGGGCGCTGTCCGGCGCCTGGCCGGGGCTCTCGCTCGCGGCCTTCGCCTCGGCGCTGTCGGGCGCGGCCGAGGTCGCCTCGGCCACGCTGCTCGGCATGGTGGTCGATGCGGTGGCGCAGTCCGGCACCCGCACGCTCGCCGATCACGGCGGGCTGATCGCGGCCTTCGTGGGGTTCTTCCTCATCCTCCGCCCGGCGATCCTCGGGTTCTCCAGCGCCACCTCGAACGTCATCATCGGCCCCAACGTCCTGCCGCTGGTGCTCTCGCGGCTGCACCGCTGGACGATGGGCCAGTCCGTCACCTTCTTCGACAACGACTTCGCCGGCCGCATCGCGCAGAAGCAGATGCAGACCGCCCGCGCCGTCACCGATGTCGCCTCGGAAATGGTCAACACCGCGGCCTTCGCGCTGTCGGCGGTGCTGGGCTCGGCGATCTACCTCGCCTCGGTGGACGGCTGGGGGGCGGTGGCGCTGCTCGTGTGGCTGGCGCTCTACCTTGGCCTGATCCGCTATTTCCTGCCCCGCATCCGGGCGCAGTCCGCGGGCCGCGCCTCGGCCCGCGCCTTGATCACCGGGCAGGTCGTCGACACCATCACCAACATCAAGACGGTCAAGCTCTTCGCCCAGGCCGGGCACGAGGATCAGGCGGCCTTGGGCGCGATGGAGACGTTCCGCGACCGCGCCATCGTCTTCGGCCGGCTCAACACCTGGTTCCGCACCTCGCTGACGGTGGTCGCGGGGCTGCTGCCGGTCGTGCTGGTCGGCGGCGCGGTCTGGATGTGGTCGCGCGGCGCGGCCACGCCCGGCGACGTCGCGGCCTCGGGCGCCATCGCCATGCGGCTGGCGCAGATGACCGGCTGGGTCAGCATGGCGCTGATGGGGATCTGGGGCTCGATCGGCGAGGTCGAGGACGGGATGGAGACGCTGTCCCCGCCGCACTCGCTGACCGACAAGCCCGGCGCGCTGCCGCTCGGGCGGCTCGAGGGCGCGGTCGCGTTCGAGGGCGTGCGCTTCGCCTATGGCAAGGGCGCGGGCTCGGTCGGGCCGCTCGACCTGCGCATCGCGCCGGGTGAGCGGATCGGCATCGTCGGCGCCTCGGGGGCGGGGAAATCGACGCTGGTCGCGCTGCTGCTGCGGCTGCACGACGTGGACGAGGGCGCGGTGCGCGTCGACGGCCACGACGTCCGCGACGTGACCCAGGAAAGCCTGCGCCGCAACATCGGCATGGTCACGCAGGAAACCGCGATGTTCAACCGCTCGGCCCGCGACAACATCCTGTATGGTCGCCCCGACGCGACCGAGGCCGAGATGATCGCCGCGGCGCAGGCCGCCGAGGCGCATGAGTTCATCCTCGGGCTGACCGATTTCGCCGGGCGCACCGGCTATGACGCGCATCTGGGCGAGCGCGGGGTGAAGCTCTCGGGCGGCCAGCGGCAGCGGATCGCGCTGGCCCGCGCCTTCCTCAAGGACGCGCCGATCCTGGTGCTGGACGAGGCGACGAGCGCGCTCGACAGCGAGGTCGAGGCGCAGGTGCAGGACGAACTCGCCCGCGTGATGGCCGGCAAGACGGTGCTGGCGATTGCCCACCGGCTCTCGACCATCGCCGAGATGGACCGGATCGTGGTGCTGGACGCCGGCCGGATCGTCGAGGAGGGCAGCCGCGAATCGCTGCTCGCCCGCGGCGGGCTTTACGCGCGCTACTGGAACCGGCAGTCGGGCGGCTTCCTCGGCACCGACGAGGCGGCGGTCGAGGCCGCGCAATGACCGTCTGGACGGTCGAGCGGCTGGGCCGGCGCGGCGACGGGGTGGCGGTGGCGGGCGACGCCCGCGCGCTGGCGCCGCTGGTGCTGCCGGGGGAAGAGATCGAGGGCACCGCCGAGAACGGCCGCATCCCCGCCCCGCGCATCCTCACCCCCTCGCCCGACCGGGTCCGCGCCCCGTGCCCGCACTACCGCGCCTGCGGCGGCTGCGCGCTGATGCACGGCAGCGACGGCTTCGTGGCCGGCTGGAAGGTCGGGGTGGTCGAGCGCGCGCTGGCCGCGCAAGGCATCGCGGCGCGGGTCGAGGGCATCGCCACCTCGCCGCCCCGCTCGCGCCGCCGCGCGGTGCTTTCCGGGCGGCGGACGAAAAAGGGCGCGCTGGTCGGCTTCCACGCCCGCGCCTCGGACGTGGTGGTGGACCTGGCCGAATGCCTCGTCCTGCGCCCCGCGATCCTCGCCGCGGTGCCGGACCTGCGCCGGCTGGTGGCGCTGGGCGGCAGCCGCGCGGGCGAGGTGACGCTGGCCGTGACCGAGACGCCGCCCGGGCTCGACATCGCGGCGCGCGGCGGCAAGCCGCTGACGCCCGAGCTGCTCGCCGCGCTCTCGGCGCTGGCGCGCGACGCCGACTGGGCGCGGCTCGACTGGACCGATGCCGCCGGCGCGACCGAGACGCTGACCCGCCGCCCCCCGGCGCTGCCGCTCGGCCGGGCCCGCGTGGTCCCGCCCCCCGCCGCCTTCCTGCAGGCGACCGCCGAGGGCGAGGCCGCGCTGCTCGCCGCCATCCGCGCCACGGTGGGCGACGCCGCCCGCGTGGCCGACCTCTACGCCGGCATCGGCACCTTCACCCTGCCGCTGGCCGAGCACGCCGACGTCCACGCGGTCGAGGGCCTCGCCGCGCCCCTCGCCGCGCTCGACGCGGGCTGGCGGGCGGCGGCGGGGGCGCTGCGCAAGGTCACGACCGAGACCCGCGACCTCGCCCGCCGGCCGCTCTTGCCCGACGAACTGGCGCGGTTCGACGCGGTGGTGATCGACCCGCCGCGCGCCGGGGCCGAGGCGCAGGCGCGGGCGCTCGCCGCGTCGAGCGTGTCCGTGGTGGCCTGGGTCGCCTGCGACCCCGTGACCTTCGCCCGCGACGCCCGGATCATGGCCGAGGGGGGGTATGCGCTCACCTCGCTGAGGGTGATCGACCAGTTCCGCTGGTCGCCGCATGTCGAGATCGCCGCGGCCTTCCGGCGACAGGCTTAGGCAAAACCTGACATTCGAGGCATTTTCGGTTTGGCGGGAAACCGCCGATGGTGGTATGGCCGGTAAAAGACCACCACAAAAAACGATTCTTGGGGCAGAGATGATTCCGTCGATCCGCAATATTCTTGCGCTGGTGGCGCTTGTCGTCCTGACCGCCTGCGCCGCCAAGCCGACCAGCAAGTTCAAGACCTACAACGGCCCGCCCGTCACCCAGATCGTGGTCGAGAAGGGCGACCGGCAGATGTTCCTTCTGTCCGGCCGCAAGGTGCTCAAGGCGTATGACATCGGGCTGGGCTTCCAGCCGATCGGCCACAAGCAGTTCGAGGGCGACGGCCGCACGCCCGAGGGGATCTATTACATCAACCGCCAGAACCCCAACAGCCAGTACCATCTGTCGCTGGGGATCTCGTACCCCGACCCCGAGGACAAGGCGCGGGCGATGATGCTGGGCCAGCAGCCCGGCGGCGACATCATGATCCACGGCCGCGGCGCCTATGGCGCGGCGCAGAAGGCGCGGGACTGGACCGCCGGCTGCATCGCCGTGTCCGACAAGGAGATCGAGGACATCTTCTCGATGGTCCGCCCCGGCACGCCGGTGGTGATCTACCCCTGAGGGAGGGGGCTGTGGGGGCTGGGTGCCCCTGTGGCACGGTGCACGGGTGCGGGAGTGGGTCCCCGGCTGCAAAGCCGTGACCGACGAGCGCAGCAAAGGGCGTCTTGATCTTCCTCTCCGCACGCCAGCGGTGAACTCCTCTGAGGGCGGGGTGGTCACTGGCAGCGGGCGCGGCATCGCAGCGCCTATGGCGCAGCGGCAGAGGCGCGGCGGTAGGCCAGTCGGCTGCATCACCGACCGACGCAAGGCTCGAAGCTGCCGTCCGATAGTCTTCTCCGGCACGCCGGTTGTGTGCCCCCTTTGAGGGCAGGGTCACAGGCTCGGGGCCGCGGTACCTGAGGCTCAGCGCAAACGCCGCAGGAGTGGCCCCTGGCTGCATCGCCGTGAATGGCGAGGCGATCAAAGCCGCCTTCTTTCGTTGGTTCAGCCGCCAGCCACGGTAACCGACCCCTCAGGGCGACGACGGTCACCCGCAACGGCACAGGGGCACGGGGCCGATGGCTTGGCGCACAAAGGCAGCGGGGATGGACCGTCGGTCGCATCACCTTGTCTGACAGAGAAATTGACGGCTCGGTCGTCTTTCCGGAACGCGGCTGGCGACCTGCGCCGGAGCGCCGGGAAGCGTCACTTATAGGGGAGCGGACCGGCGGGGTGCGTGGAAGGCTGTCGCCGTATGGGCCCCAACCCGCCCTGACCCGCAACCCATGCGCCCCGCCACCTCACCACGGTCGCTCCTGCCAAAGCTCCTAGCGCGGCAGCAGCGCGGTCCGCTGCACCGTGTCCGTCGTCGCGCGACGGGATGAGACCAGCCGGAGGATTGAGCGGCACAATCCAAGTCCACGCCGCTTTTCAGTACGACAGACGTCTTTCTGGCTTAAATACCCATCCGAGCGCGCCGGTCCGCAGACGGCCGGTTGGGCAAAAGGCACGATGCGGCACCGCGGACCCCCGCAGCAGCGCCGCAATAGTGCCAACGGCACAGGTCTGGGCGGGCGCCGCGATCACGCGGCCGCCACACCGCCCGGCTCTACCACTTGTTCAGGTTCAGCCGATGCCCGGGCAACCGACGCACCCGCCCCGAGCCTCGGCCCCCGCCTCACCCGCCAACAAGCGCCGTCCACCAGATCTTGTTGCCCGGCTCCTGGAACCAGCCCATCCCGAGCTCCTTCGCGGTCGGGTCCATCAGCACGTCGCGGGTGTCGCGGGTCTGCATCCAGCCCGAGAGCGCGGCGATCTCGTTCTCGTAGGTCTCCGAGATGTTCTCGCCCAGCAGATGCCCGGCGTAGCCCTGCCGCTGCGCCCGGTCGAGCGGCGAGGACCCGTCCGAGCCGAAGTGCCAGGCCCGGTTCTGCGCCGACATGTCGCGCGAGTGGGCCATGGCCGCGGCGGAGAGCTGCGGGCTCAGCGTCAGCGCCGGCATCCCCGACTGCGCCCTGAGCAGGTTGACCTGCGTGAGGATGCGCGTGGGGATCTCGGCATTGTCGCGGGCCGAGATGCGATAGGCGACCGGCAGCGGCTGCCCGTCCGGGCCAAGCTGCGGCGCCCGCGGGCCAAAGCTGCACCCGGCCAGCGCCATCAGCGCAGCCGCGGCGGCAAGGGTGATCCTGTTCATGGTGACTGCCCCGATGTTTTTTTCCCGCTTACCCAAGGCAAGCGGGGCGTTCAAAGGAAAATCTCGGTGATCGACAGGGCGTGACGCGTGGGCGCGGGGTCGGGCCCCGCGGCGCCGCTCAGTCGTCCACGACCGACAGGATCGCCGGGACCGCCGGACAGGGCGCCAGCGAGTCGCGGGCCACCGCGGCCAGGCTCGTGTTGTGCAGGAACACGTAGACATGGGCCGACAGCCCTTCCCACAGCCGGTTGGTGCGCGACTGCACCTCGGTCCCGCTCTGCCCGCCCGAGGCGCCCGCGCCGACGTGCAGCGCGCTCACCGTCTCGTCCACTGCGCCCAGCACCTCGGCCACGCTGATCTCGTCGGCCGCGCGGGCGAGGCGGTAGCCGCCGCCCGGGCCGCGCACGCTGTCCACCAGCCCGGCGCGGCGCAGGCGGACGAACAGCTGTTCGAGATAGGGCAGCGAGATGTCCTGCCGGCGCGAGATCTCGGCCAGCGTGGTCAGGTTGCCGGGGCTGTTGGCCAGGTCGACCAGCGCGACCATCGCGTAACGCCCCTTGGTGGACAGCTTCATCCGGTGCCTCTGCTCGTTCGTTCCGTGCGCACCCGCGTGACCAGCCCTCGGACCCGGACCGCCCACGCGGCGCGGTCGTGGGACCCGATGCGGCTGCGGTCGGGGTGCGCGGCGATTGACGCGCGCGCGGGGCCTGCGCTAAGCCCGCGCCGACCCGGTCTTGCGAAACCGGCCCGCGCCATCCAAGTCCCGTCTAAGGTCCGCGGGCTCTAGCGTCAAGAAAGCCGCCCTTGGGCCACCAGAGCCAGCGTCGATCTGCCGCGGCCATCCCAGTTGAGGAACCATGCCCGAACTGATCTTTCCCGGACCCGAAGGCCGTCTCGAGGGCCGCTACCACCGGCAGGCCAAACCCGACGCCCCCATCGCCATCGTCCTGCACCCGCACCCCCAGTACGGCGGGACGATGAACAACCGCGTCGTCTACAACGTGCACTACGCCTTCCATCGCATGGGCTTCACCGTCCTGCGCTTCAACTTCCGCGGCGTGGGCCGCAGCCAGGGTGAGTTCGACCAGGGCGTGGGCGAGCTGTCCGACGCCGCCTCGGCGCTCGACTACCTGCAGGCGCTCAACCCGAACTCGAAGCACTGCTGGGTCGCGGGTTTCAGCTTCGGCGCGTGGATCGGGATGCAGCTTCTGATGCGGCGGCCCGAGATCACCGGCTTCGTCTCGGTGGCGCCGCCGGCGAACATGTACGACTTCAGCTTCCTCGCGCCCTGCCCGTCCTCGGGGATCATCATCAACGGCACCGCCGACCGGGTGGCGCCGCCCAAGGACACCCACGCGCTGGTCGCCAAGCTGCGCGAGCAGAAGGGGATCACCGTCACCCACACCGAGATCGAGGGCGCGGACCACTTCTTCCGCGACGACGAGGCGCACATGGCGCCGATGATCGAGACGGTGCAGACGTACGTCCGCCGCCGCCTGACCGAGACCACGCGGTGAGCGACGGCGCCCCCGGGGCTCTGTCCCGGCCCCCGGGGCATCTGGACCAGACAGACGCCGCCGCGCGGCTCGACCGGCAGATGGCCTTCCTGCTCGAGGCCGACCGGCTCAAGCACGTGCTGCGGGCGACGACGCTGGTCGACGGCTCGCGGCCCGAGAACTCGGGCGAGCACAGCTGGCACCTCGCGCTCTATGCGATGGTGCTGGCCGACCAGGCGCCCGAGGGGGTGCGGATCGACCGGGTGATGCGGATGCTGATCCTGCACGACCTGGTCGAGATCGACGCCGGCGACACCCCGATCCACGGCGACTACGACCCCTTCGCCCAGGCCGCCGCCGAGGAGGCCGCCGCTGACCGCATCTTCGGCCTGCTGCCGCCCGACCAGGCGACCGAGTTCCGCGCGCTCTGGGCCGAGTTCGAGGCCGTTCAGACCCCCGACGCGATCTTCGCCAAGGCGCTCGACCGGGCGCAGCCGGTAGCCCACATCCTCGCCAATGACGGCCGCGGCTGGCGCGACTACGGGGTCGAGCGCGAGGGGTTCCTCAGGCTCGTCGGTGCCCGGGTCGAGCGTGGCGCGCCGCGGCTCTGGGGCTGGCTCTGGACCCGGGCCGAGCGGTATTTTTCCTGACGCAATTTTCCTGAGCCGGGGCGAGACGGTGACTTTGGGCAAGGCCCGCACCGCCATGGCGCGGCACGGCATGGCGCGATGACCCGCGCCCCGTTCCCCTTCGTCTCGCGCCTGCTGGCGCTGCTCGCGCTGCTGGCGCTGGCGTGGCCCGGCGCGATGCCGGTGTCCGCAACGAACCCGCCCGGCGCGCTCGCGGTCATGGGCGAGATCTGCGGCCATGCGCCGGCCACGCCCGACGCTCCGGGCGACTATCCCCATTGCCTGTCCTGCGTGCTCGCCGCCGGGCTGCCCGGCGCGCCCGGCCCCGTCCCCGCCAGGCCGCTGGCGCGGGTGCGGCGGGTGTCGCGGCGGCGCGCCGCGCCCCGGCTCGCGCTGGTGCGCCCCCGCCCCTGTCCCTTCGCCTGCGGCCCGCCGCGCGCCTGATGATCGACACGGCGGCCCCCGAGGGGCCGCACCGACCCACGATCTTCAAGGACACGTCCAGATGAAAACCCAACTCCTGACCGCGGCGCTCGCCGTGGCCGCGGCCCTGGCCGCCCCGCTCTCCGCCCAGGCCCACGCCAGCTTCGAGACGCCCGAGGTCGCCGCCGGCAAGACCGCCAAGATCGTGCTGCGCGTACCGCATGGCTGCGACGGGCAGGCCACGCTGACCGTGGCGATCGAGCT
The DNA here is from genome assembly GCF_012689545.1 of Paracoccus sanguinis. Taxonomy (NCBI): domain Bacteria; kingdom Pseudomonadati; phylum Pseudomonadota; class Alphaproteobacteria; order Rhodobacterales; family Paracoccaceae; genus Paracoccus; species Paracoccus sanguinis. The sequence goes on along the minus strand of NZ_CP051542.1, from coordinate 1,592,886 downwards.
GCCCGAGGGGCTCTATGCCGCGAAGCCCATGCCCAAGGCCGACTGGACGCTGGCCACCGAGACCGGCGCCTATGCGACGCCCTATGACAACCACGGCAAGGTGATGACCGAGGGGGTCCGCAAGATCACCTGGACGGGCGAGCTGCCCGACGCCTGGTACGACGAGTTCGCCTTCCGCGCCGCGGTCGGCCCCGAGCTGGCGCCGGGCACCGAGCTGGTGGTGCCGGTGACGCAGACCTGCGCGAACGGGCAGGTGGCCTGGACCGAGGTCGCCGTCCCCGGCCAGCCCGAGCCGCGCTACCCCGCCCCCCGGCTGACCGTCACCGCGGCCCCGGCCGAGGCCGGGCACGATCACGCCGCGATGGCGCCGGCGGCCCCGGCCGCTCCGGCGGCTCCTGCGGCCCACGACCACGCGGCCCCGGCCCACGACCACGGCGCGGCGCCCGCCAAGCCCTGAGCATCGGACTACGGACCGTCCCCGCTTGGGGGCGGTCCACCCGCCCTCGCGTTTCACCCGCCCTGATCGGGCACGAACGGCAGGCAGGGGTCGAGCACCACCAGCCCCGGCTCGGCCCGGTTATAGCCGCCCGCCAGCACCAGCCAGTCGCCCGGGGCGTGCGCGAGCGGCAGGTAGGTCACGCAGACGACCGTCACCGGCGCATCCTCGCACATCGCCACATAGGCGAGCACCTCGTCGGCCCCGGCCGAGGTCACCCGCCCCTCGATCGCCATCGAGATCCGCGCCTCGGTCCGGGGGGCCTGCGCCGCCCAGCCGGGCAGCGTCGCGCAGGTGGCGTTGGTCGCGGGCATCGCCTCGCCTTCGCGAAACGGGCCCGCCGGGTCGCAGCAGGGCGCGGCTGCCGCAGGCGTCGCGGCAAGGCAGAGGGCAAGGATCAGGCGTTGCATGGGGCACCTCGGGGCGAGTCGCGCCAGCCTAGCAGCCCGGACGCGCCCCGCCGCTCACGAACCCGTCGGCTAGAGTTGTATACCACGGCATACAACCCTTTCCCTCGGCCGCATCCTGCGCTATGACGCGCGCGACGAACCCATCCGATTCCGCAGACCCGAGGGGCGCCCCATGACCAAGATCAAGGTAGACAACCCCGTCGTCGAGCTCGACGGCGACGAGATGACCCGGATCATCTGGGACTTCATCAAGCAGAAGCTGATCCTGCCCTATCTCGACATCGACCTGAAATACTACGACCTCGGGATCGAAGAGCGCGACCGGACCGAGGACCAGATCACGGTCGATGCGGCCAACGCGATCAAGCAGTACGGCGTCGGCGTCAAATGCGCGACCATCACCCCCGACGAGGCCCGCGTCGAAGAGTTCGGCCTCAAGAAGATGTGGAAGTCGCCGAACGGCACGATCCGCAACATCCTCGGCGGCGTGATCTTCCGCGAGCCGATCATCTGCAAGAACGTGCCGCGGCTGGTGCCGGGCTGGACCCAGCCGATCATCGTCGGCCGCCACGCCTTCGGCGACCAGTACAAGGCCACCGACTTCCGCTTCCCCGGCAAGGGCACGCTGACGATCAGGTTCGTCGGCGAGGATGGTGAGACGATCGAGCACGAGGTCTTCCAGGCCCCGTCGTCGGGTGTCGCCATGGCGATGTACAACCTCGACGATTCGATCCGCGACTTCGCGCGGGCCTCGATGAACTACGGCCTGAACCGCGGCTATCCGGTCTATCTGTCGACCAAGAACACCATCCTCAAGGCCTATGACGGCCGCTTCAAGGACCTGTTCCAGGAAGTGTTCGACGCCGAGTTCGCCGACAAGTTCAAGGCCGCCGGCATCACCTATGAGCACCGGCTGATCGACGACATGGTGGCCTCGGCGCTCAAGTGGTCGGGTGGCTATGTCTGGGCCTGCAAGAACTACGACGGCGACGTGCAGTCGGACACCGTGGCGCAGGGCTTCGGCTCGCTGGGCCTGATGACCTCGGTGCTGATGACGCCCGATGGGAAGACCGTGGAATCCGAGGCCGCGCACGGCACCGTGACGCGCCACTACCGCCAGCACCAGGCGGGCAAGGAGACCTCGACCAACTCGATCGCCTCGATCTTCGCCTGGACCGGCGGCCTCAAGCACCGCGCCAAGCTCGACGGCAACGATCAGCTCAAGCGCTTCGCCGAGACGCTCGAGCGCGTCACCGTGCAGGCGGTCGAGGACGGCCACATGACCAAGGACCTCGCCATGCTGGTCGGGCCGGACCAGAAGTGGCTGACCACGATGGGCTACCTCGAGAAGGTGGACGAGTATCTGAACAAGGCGCTGGCGGGCTGATCCGGCGCGCCGAGGCGAAAGACGGCCGGGCCCTGCGCCCGGCCGTTGTCGTTTTCGGCCCTGACCGTTCGGGGCCTAGCCGGGCGCCTTGCCGGTGGGGTCCCCGACCTCGGGGTACCAGTCCAGCAGCAGCACCTGCACGGGCGAGCCCATCGCCGCCAGCCGCGCCCCGAACTCGGCCGGGTTGGTGCCGCGGTGGTGATAGGGGATGACCCGGCGCGGGTTCATCTCGGCCACGCCCAAGGCCGCCTGCGCCGCCGTCATGGTGTAGGGCAGGTTCATCGGCACCAGCGCCAGCGAGATGCCCGTCTGGGCCCGGAACTCGGGCGTGTCCTCGGTGTCGCCGGCGATGTAGATCCGCCCCTCGGGCGCGTCGATCACATAGCCGTTGTCCCGCCCCTTGGGGTGGTACTGCAGCCGGTCGGGGGTGGTGTTGTAGGCCGGCACCGCGGTCAGCGGCAGGCCCAGCACGTCGCCCTGGGCGCCGTTCTCCATCGCCGTGGCGCGGGCCTTGAGCGCCTCGGGCAGCTTGGCGTGGACGGCGGGGTTGACGATCAGCGGCACGCTGTCGCCGGCGAGCGCCGTCAGCGTCTCGGGGTCGAGGTGGTCGGGGTGCTCGTGGGTGACGAGGATCGCCTCGACCGCGCCATAGCGGGCCGCATCGCCCACCGGATCGACGGCGATGCGCCGCCCGCCGAGCGTCAGGATCAGGCTCGCGTGCTCGATCGGGGTCAGGAACGCCGGTGGCGTCAGGTTTGCGGCGGCGGGCATCGCCGCGGCGGCGCGGGCGGGGCGGGACCACAGCGCCCCGGGCAGGGCGGCGGCCGCGGCGCAGGCGGCGAGGGTCTGGCGTCGGCTCAGGTGCATGGCGGCTCCTCCTTCTGTCAGATGTCTCCGCAAGCCGAACCCGCCCCCGGCGGCACGGTTCCGCCCTTCCCAACCCGGCCGCCCGGCGCTATCTCCAGCCCAACCCGCATGGTTCCGGAGTCTCCCGCGATGAAAGCCGCCGTCATCACCTTTCCCGGGTCGAACTGCGACCGCGACCTTGCGGTGGCGCTGGCCGCGGCCGGGGCGGACGTCGCCCGCGTCTGGCACAAGGACGACGCGCTGCCGGCAGGGACCGACCTCGTGGCGGTGCCGGGCGGGTTCTCGTTCGGCGACTACCTGCGCTGCGGGGCGATCGCCGCGCGCTCGCCCATCGCGGCGGCGATCCGCGCCCACGCCGGGCGCGGCGGCATGGTGCTGGGGATCTGCAACGGCTTCCAGGTGCTGACCGAGCTCGGCCTGCTGCCCGGCGCGCTGATGCGCAACGCCGGCCTCACCTTCGTCTGCAAGGACGCCACGCTGCGGGTGGCGAGCCGCGACAACCCGTTCCTCGGCGCCTTCTCGGCCGGCGAGCGGCTGAGCCTGCCGGTCGCCCACCACGACGGCAACTACCAGATCGACCCCGAGGGCCTCGCCCGCCTCAAGGGCGAGGGGCGGATCGCGCTGACCTATGCGACGCCCATCAACGGCTCGGTCGCCGACATCGCCGGCGTGCTGTCCGAGAACCGCCGGGTGCTCGGCATGATGCCCCACCCCGAGCGCGCGGCCGAGGCCGCGCATGGCGGCGCCGACGGCGCGCGGCTGTTCCGCGGGCTGATGGACGCGACCGCCGCCGCCTGAGCGCGGGCCGCCCGAGACCCCTTCGCACGCACCCCGCTTGAGCGAGGCCCCGCCTGCGCCTAGATTTCCGCCCATGACCGACGCGGCGCCCCTGACCGAGGACACCGACGGCGCCGCCATGCGGTTGCGCACGCCGGGGCGATTCCGCATCGTCAACCGGATCGGCATCGTTACCCTGCTGATCGCCGCCATCGGCGCGATCTGGTGGACGAACCTCTGGCTCACCGACCGATTCTCGGAAAACACCCGCGTCCGGTCCGAGCTGCGCTCGGCGCTTTACACCGGCAACCTGCTCTCGGAACTGCAGCGCACCTCGGTCGTGCCGCTGCTGCTGGCCCGCGACCCGGCGCTGATCGGCTCGCTCAACGGCAAGGACTATTCGACCATCTCAGCGCGGCTGATCGGCGCCCAGAAAGAGATCGGGGCCGCCTCGATCCGGCTGCTCGACAACTCGGGCCGCACCGTGGGCGCCACCGACCGGCGGGTGCTGGGCACGAACTACGTGCTCGCGCCGTTCTACGTCGATGCGCTCAGGACCAACGACACCGTCTTCACCGTGTCCGAATCCGAGACCGGCGGCTACGACTTCACCTACTCCCGCGCTGTGATCCACGACGGCAAGACGCTGGGGGTGATCGTCGTCGGTGCCGACCTGACCCGGCTCGAGCGGTCGTGGTCGGGGATCTCGGACGCCGTGGCCGTCACCGACAGCGAGGGGCGGATCATCCTGTCGACCGAGCCGCGCTGGCGCGGGCTGACGCTCAAGGACGCGCTCGCCGTCCGCTCGGCCCCCTCGGCGATCGAGCGCGCCTTCCAGGTCACCGCCGACTGGTCCACCCGCCCCGCCGACGCCTATGTCCGCGGCAAGGCGGTGATGCAGTCCGAGACGCGGATACCCTTCCGCGGCTGGCGGATGACGCTCTTCACCACCTTCGATTCGATCCGCGAGCGGGTGAACGCCTTCCTCGCGCTCGAGATCATGGGCTTCGCCATCCTGCTCGCCGCCGGGTTCTACGTGCTCTCGCGCCGGGCCCGGGTGCAGTCGGCCCGCTACCGCCGCGAATCGGCGGAACTCAGGGCACTGAACAGCCGCCTGACGCGTGAGATCGCCGAGCGCGAGCGGGTCCAGAACGAGCTGCGGGTGGCCGAGCAGACCGTGCAGCAGGCCTCCAAGCTGGCCGCGCTGGGCGAGATGTCGGCCGGCGTCAGCCACGAGCTGAACCAGCCGCTCGCGGCGATGAAGACCTATCTCGCCGGCGCCCGCCTGCTGATCGAGCGTGACCGCGGCGACGAGGCGCTGACCTCGTTCCAGCGCATCGACGACCTGCTCGAGCGGATGGGGACCATCACCCGGCAGCTCAAGTCCTATGCCCGCAAGGGCGGCGAGGCGTTCGAGCCGGTGGACCTGCGCGTCGCGCTCTCCGGCGCGCTCACGATGATGGAGCCGCAGTTGCGCCACCGCCGGGTCCGCCTGCAACGCTCGCTGCCGCGCGAGCCGGTGATGGTGCTCTGCGACCGCATCCGGCTGGAACAGGTCATCATCAACCTGATCCGCAACGCGATAGACGCGACCAAGCGGGTCCGCGACCCCTCGATCGAGCTGGTGGTGGACCGGCTGTCTCACGCGCATTTGTCGGTGCGCGACAACGGGCCGGGTGTCGCGGACCTCGAAAAGCTGTTTGAACCCTTCTGGACGACCAAGCAGCCGGGCGAGGGCACGGGGCTTGGTCTTGCGATTTCATCGGGCATCGTGGCCGACTTCGGCGGTCGGATGACCGCGCACAACCGCGACAGCGGCGGTGCGGTGTTCGATGTGGAACTCCCGCTCTACGAACCCGGCGCGCGCAGCGCCCGGCCGCTGGCGGCGGAATGACGAAAGGGACGCAACCTATGGCCCAGACCATGACCGTGGCGATCGTCGACGACGAGCCCGACATGCGCGAATCGATCAGCCAGTGGCTGAGCCTCTCGGGCTTCCGCACCGAGACCTTCCCCAGCGCCGAGGACGCGCTCAAGGCCATCGGCCCGGACTGGCCGGGGGTGGTGATCTCGGACATCCGGATGCCCGGGATGGACGGGATGGCCTTTCTCAAGCGCCTGATGGGGCAGGATTCGGGCCTGCCGGTCATCATGATCACCGGCCACGGCGACGTGCCGATGGCGGTCGAGGCGATGCGCCTCGGGGCGATGGACTTCATGGAGAAGCCCTTCAACCCCGACCGCATGACCGAGCTGGCGAAAAAGGCCACGCTGGCGCGGCGGATCACCTTGGACAACCGGGCGCTGCGCCGCGACCTGTCCGAGGGGCAGCAGGTCATGTCGAAGCTCGTCGGCGCGAGCCCGGCGATGGAGCGGCTGCGCGAGGACATCCTCGACCTCGGGCAGGCCGACGGCCACGTGCTGATCGACGGCGAGACCGGCACCGGCAAGACGCTGGTCGCCCACGCGCTGCACGCCGTCGGGCCGCGGGCGTCGAAGAAGTTCGTGCCGATCTCGTGCGCGGCCTACAGCGACGACCTGCTTGCCACCCGGCTCTTCGGCCCGGTCGAGGATGGCCTGCCCGCGGTCGAGGAAGCCCGCGGCGGGACGCTGTGCCTCGAGGACATCGACGCGCTCTCGGAACCGTTGCAGGCCCGGCTGCTGGCGTTCATCGCCGACCAGGGCCAGCCGGCCGAGACCCGGATCATCGCCATCTCGAACGCCCGCGGCGAGGGGCGGCGGGCCGAGGACAGCCTGCGCCCGGACCTCTTCTACCGGCTCTCGGCGCTCAAGATCACCCTGCCGCCGCTGCGCCAGCGCGGCGAGGACATCCTGTCGCTCTTCACCCGCATGACCGAGCAGTTCGCCGACGAATACGGCTGCGAACCGCCGCAGGTGACCGCGCAGGAGGCCGCCCAGTTGCTGCAGGCGCCGTGGCCGGGCAATGTCCGCCAGCTCATCAACGTGGCCGAGCGCGCGGTCCTGCAGAACCGCCGCGGCTCGGGCTCGATCGCCTCGCTCTTGATGGCCGACGGCTACGACAGCCAGACCGCCGACGCGACGACGACCGAGGGCAAGCCGCTCAAGGAATATGTCGAGAGCTTCGAGAAGATGCTGCTCGACAACACCATGCGCCGCCACAAGGGCGCGATCTCGGCGGTGATGGACGAGCTGTGCCTGCCGCGCCGGACGCTGAACGAGAAGATGGCGAAATACGGGCTGAGCCGCGGCGACTACCTGTAACGCCGCCGCGGGACGTGCGCGTGTGCCTGCCACATGATCGTTCGCATGAACTGTGCACGAACGTTGCATGAACGATGCGCGAACCGTGCATGGTTTGTGCAGCGGCTTTCGGCCCGCATCGCAGGGGCTTGAGGGGCGGCGCCGGGGAATGCCGACGGTTATCCATTGTCAATCCCGTCGCCCCGCGCCTATGTTGCAGGCAGGACGATCCGCGACCGCCATTCCGCGGTCCGCCGTCCGCCAGTTTCGCAGCGCGGCCACTCGCGTCCGGGCCTTCGGGCTCGGGGCAGGTCGCGCAGAGAAAGCCGATCCGGCCGGGCATCCGTCCGCGGATCAGAACATTCGCCGCCCGGCGCGGGCCCCTCGGGGTCGTTCCGGGCAAGAGGTAACAGACGCGATGGATCGCGCGACGGGCAGGGTTTTCAAGGGGTTGCGGGGCCATCACGGCCCGGCGGCCCTGTCGGCCGGACCGGCCATGTCCCCATCCCCGCTTGCGCGCCCCGCGTCCGCATCAACACGCACCCCCTCTCTCATCCCCTGCACGGCAGGACCCGGAGGGCTGCGCGAAAGCAAGATACATGGCAAAGAAGATGCTGATCGACGCCACCCACGCCGAGGAAACTCGGGTGGTCGTGGCCGATGGAACGCGGGTCGATGACTTTGATTTCGAGACCCTGAACAAGCGCCAGCTGGCTGGCAACATCTACCTGGCAAAGGTCACGCGCGTCGAACCCTCGCTGCAGGCAGCGTTCGTGGATTACGGCGGAAACCGCCACGGTTTCCTCGCCTTCGCCGAGATTCACCCGGACTATTACCAGATCCCCGCCGCCGACCGCCGGGCGCTGATCGAAGAGGATCGCGCCGCCGCCGAGGCCGCCGAGGCCGAGGAATCCTCGCGCGAACGCCGCGGCTCGGGCCGCTCGCGCCGCAGCCGTGACAACGGCGGAGAGCGCGCCGAGCGCGCCCCCGCGGGCGACGCCGTCACCACCGCCGAGATCGCCGGGATGGAGGTCATCGAGACCGACGCCGAGGATGCCGCCATCGAGCAGGGCTTCTCGGCCGCCGGCGGCGACGTGGTGGACCCGACCGTCGAAGGCCAGGGCGGCGACGCCGATGCCGTCGAGGCCAGCCCCGAAACCGGCGCCCCCGAGGCCCGCAATACCGAGGCCCGCGACTCGGGCGAGGGCGACGACGACCATCACGACGACGAGATCGAATCGGTCGCCGAAGAGGACGTGGCCGAGGAAATCCGCCCGGCCCGCAAGCCCCGCGCGCGCCGCTACAAGATCCAGGAAGTGATCAAGGTCCGGCAGATCATGCTGGTCCAGGTCGTCAAGGAAGAGCGCGGCAACAAGGGCGCGGCGCTGACCACCTATCTGTCGCTCGCCGGCCGCTACTGCGTGCTGATGCCCAACACCGCCCGCGGCGGCGGGATCAGCCGCAAGATCACCAACGTCGCCGACCGCAAGAAGCTCAAGGAAATCGCGGGCGACCTCGAGGTGCCGCAGGGCGCCGGGCTGATCATCCGCACCGCGGGCAGCCAGCGCACCCGCACCGAGATCAAGCGCGACTACGAATACCTCATGCGGCTGTGGGAGCAGATCCGCGAGCTGACCTTCAAGTCGATGGCCCCGGCGCCGATCTACGAAGAGGGTGACCTGATCAAGCGCACCATCCGCGATCTCTACAGCAAGGAGATCGACGAGGTCTGGGTCGAGGGTGAGCGCGGCTATCGCACCGCCCGCGACTTCATGGCGATGATCATGCCCGACCAGGTGCGGGCGGTGAAGCATTACACCGACCCGATGCCGCTGTTCGCGCGCTATCAGGTCGAGGGCTACCTGTCGGGGATGTTCAACCCGGTCGTGCAGCTCAAGTCGGGCGGCTACATCGTCATCGGCATCACCGAGGCGCTGGTCGCGATCGACGTGAACTCGGGCCGGGCGACGAAGGAAGGCTCGATCGAGGAGACCGCCTACAAGACCAACTGCGAGGCGGCGGACGAGATCGCCCGTCAGTTGCGGCTGCGTGACCTCGCCGGTCTGATCGTCATCGACTTCATCGACATGGACGAGCGCAAGAACAACGCCGCCGTCGAGAAGCGCTTCAAGGATGCGCTGAAGAACGACCGGGCGCGGATCCAGGTCGGTCGCATCTCGGGCTTCGGCCTGATGGAGATGAGCCGCCAGCGGCTGCGGCCGGGGATGCTGGAAAGCACCACCCAGCCCTGCGCGCATTGCCACGGCACCGGGCTGATCCGCTCGGACGATTCGATGGCGCTGACGATCCTGCGGGCGATCGAGGAAGAGGGCACGCGCAAGCGCTCGCGTGAGGTGCTGGTCAAGGCGCCGGTCGCGGTCGCCAACTTCCTGATGAACCAGAAGCGCGAGCACATCGCGATGATCGAGTCGCGCTTCGGCCTGTCGGTGCGGGTCGAGGCCGACCCGGCGCTGATCTCGCCCGACTTCACGCTCGAGAAGTTCAAGACGGCGACGCGGGCGGTGCCCGAGCCGGTGACCTCGGCGCTGTCGGTCGATGCCAACCTGATGGCGCGGATCGACGAGGCCGAGGATGCCGCCGAGGCGGTGCTGGACGTGGCCGAGGCCGAGGCCGACGAGGCCGAATCGACCGCGGCCGCCCGGCCGGCGCCGGCCGAGGCGTCCGAGGACGAGGGCGAGGGTCGCGGCCGTCGCCGCCGTCGCCGCCGCCGTCGCGGCGGCCGCGGGGACGACGAGACCGGGGCCGAGGCCAATGGCTCGGGCGAGGGCGACGACGACAACGCCGCGCAGGCGGACGCCGGGGCCGGGACGGTCGAGGGCGAGGCAAACCCGGTGGCGGCCGTGGAGGGTGAGGCCGTCGAAGGCGAGACTGCAGAGGGTGACGCCGGGGCCAAGCCGCGCCGCCGCAGCCGCTCGCGCCGCCGCAAGTCGGATGTCGAGGACGACAGCGCCGCGCCGGTCGCGCCGCCGGTCGCCGCGGCGACCAAGGCGGGCGAGATCGTGGACGAAAGCCGCGACGTGCCCGCAGGCGTCGCCGACCTGGACGAGGCCGGGGGTGTTCCCGCCAACGCCGACGGGCTGGGCGACGATGCGCCCGCGACCGAGGCGAGCGCGCCGCGTGGCGACGAGGCCGCCGCGGGCGATCCGCTGGACGCCGACGAGGCCGCGGCGGGCTCTGCCGGGGCGCTGCCCGAGGCCGTGCTGCCCGAATCGGACGCGGGCGAGCCGGTCGTGACCGAGGCCGATACCGAGGCTACGGCGGAGGCAACGCCTGCCGCCGGCGCGGAACTGGCCGATGCGGCCGTGACCGATGCCGAGCCTGAGGCCGAGGCTGCCGACGATGCGGGCGATGCGGCGGATCAACCCGCCGACGAACCGCAGGCCGAGGCCTCGCCGGCTGCCGCCAACGACGAACCCGAGGCCGGGCGGCCCAAGCGCCGCGGCTGGTGGTCGCTCGGCTGACGCAGCCGTGACCGACTGAACGGGGGCCGGGGTCTTTCCCGGCCCCTGCCCATTCTGCAAGGTGCCGCCCATGTTCGGGATCGAAGTCGTCGACGCCGCCTTTCTGCCTGCCGCGCTCGTGGCGCTGGCGGCGGGGGTGCTGTCCTTCCTGTCGCCCTGCGTGCTGCCGATCGTGCCGCCGTATCTCGCCTACATGACCGGGGTGAAGGTCTCTGCCCTGCGCGAGCGCCAGCGCAGCGCCGTGCTGCCGGCGCTGTTCTTCGTCCTCGGGCTCAGCACGGTGTTCCTGCTGATGGGCTATGCCGCCTCGGCCTTCGGCCGGGCGTTCCTGCAGTACCAGCCGCTGCTGGTGAAGGCCTCGGGTGCCTTCGTCATTCTGCTCGGCCTGCATTTCCTGCACGTCTTCCGCATCCCGATCCTCGACCGCGAGGCGCGGGTGGATACCGGAGAGCGGGGCGGCACGGCGATGGGGGCCTATCTGCTGGGCCTCGCCTTCGCCTTCGGCTGGACGCCCTGCATCGGGCCGCAGCTCAGCATGATCCTGACGCTGGCCGCCACCGACCCGCCGCGGGGGACAGGGCTTCTGGGCGTCTATGCGCTGGGGCTGGGCATCCCGTTCCTGCTGTCGGCGCTGTTCATCGAGCGCTCGATGGGCGTGATGAACCGGCTCAAGCGGCACATGGGGATGATCGAGCGCGTCTCGGGCGTGCTGCTGATCGCGGTCGGCGTGCTGCTGCTGACCGGCTGGCTCGGGGTGATCAGCTACTGGCTGCTCGAGACCTTCCCGGCGCTGGCTCTGATCGGCTGATCTGCCCAGGCGGGCGGGCGCTTCTCGAGGAAGGCGGTCAGCCCCTCGTCGGTGTCGGGCAGCATCATGTTCTCGCACATGACCTCGCCGGCCTGGGCGTAGGCGTCGGCGAGCGACAGGCCGCGCTGCGCCTGGAAGGCGCGCTTGCCCATGCGGATCGCGGCGGGCAGCTTCGCGGCGACGGTCTGGGCCAGCGCCATCGTCTCGGCGGTGAGGCGGTCGGCGGGGACGACACGGTTGACCAGCCCCAGCTCGGCCGCGCGGGCGGCGTCGATGAAGGCGCCGGTGGTCAGCAGCTCGAAGGCCGCCTTGGCCGGGATGGCGCGGGTGACCGCGACCATGGGGGTCGAGCAGAACAGCCCGATGTTGACGCCGTTGACGCCGAAGCGCGTCCCCTCGGCCGCCACCGCGATGTCGCACGAGGCGACGAGCTGGCAGCCGGCGGCGGTGGCGATGCCCTGCACCTCGGCGATGACCGGCTGCGGCAGGGCGGGGATCGCCTGCATGAGCGCCGCGCAGTCTGAAAAGAGCGATTCGTAGGCGCCGCGGCCGCCGTCGGTGTCGCCGCGGGCGGCCTGCATCTGCCGCAGGTCGTGGCCGGCCGAGAAGGCCTTGCCCTCGGCGGCGATGACCACCACCCGCACCGCCTCATCCGCCGCAATGGCGTCCAGCGCGTCGCGTAGCGCCGCGATCATCTCGCGCGAGAGGGCGTTGTAGTTCTGCGGGCTGGAGAGCACGAGGCGGGCGACCGCGCCGTGATCCTCGCGGCGGACGGGCGTTGGGGCGTGCGGATCGGCCATTGTTTCCTCCCGTGGATGGCGGGCACAGTCTAGACCGGCAACGATGGGGGGCAAGCATGACGGCATTGAGCGCAACCGAGGTCGAGGCATACCTCGCCGAGATCTTTCCGCAGGTTGCGGGCTACCTGATCGAGCAGGCGGGGGCGGACGGGGCGCGGGTGCGCCTCGCGGTGGCCGAGCGGCATCTGCGGCCGGGCGGCACCGTGTCGGGGCCGACGATGTTCGAGCTGGCGGACCTCGCGATGTATGCCGCGGTGCTGGCGCAGGTCGGGCGGGTGCCGTTGGCGGTCACGACCGGGGGCAGCATCGACTTTCTGCGCAAGCCGGCGGCGGGGCGCGATCTGGTGGCCGAGTGCCGGATGCTGAAGCTGGGCCGGGTGCTGGCGGTGGGCGACGTGCTGATCCGGTCCGAGGGGGACGCGGCGCCGGTCGCGCGGGCCTCACTGACCTACTCGATTCCGCCGAAAGCGTGACAGAACGGCGGGTTTCGCGGCGGTATCAAGATACCCATCTTGCAAGCCATTGGCGGGACTAGGGAAAATGGCGGCCGCGGCGCTTGACCCGTGGGCGCGGTTCCGCGATACACGCCCATCCGATTTCACACCGCCCCGAAAGGGAAGACCGAGATGAAGACCTA
>NZ_CP051542.1:1435000-1575000 GCF_012689545.1 Paracoccus sanguinis | reverse complement strand
GATAGCGTAACAGCTCACTGGTCTAAACAAGAGGTCTTGCGGCGAAGATGTAACGGGGCTCAAGCCACGAGCCGAAGCTTTGGATGCACTCTTCGAGTGCGTGGTAGCGGAGCGTTCTGTGAATGAACGCCGCCTCTTCTATCCTCCGGGATAGCGGAGGCAACGTTCTGACTGTGAAGCCGGGCCGTGAGGCATCCGGTGGAGTGATCAGAAGCGAGAATGTTGACATGAGTAGCGACAAACAGGGTGAGAGACCCTGTCGCCGAAAGTCCAAGGGTTCCTGCTTAAAGCTAATCTGAGCAGGGTAAGCCGGCCCCTAAGGCGAGGCCGAAAGGCGTAGTCGATGGGAACCAGGTTAATATTCCTGGGCCAGGAGATGGTGACGGATCCTCAGGGTTGTTCGATCTTAACGGATTGATCGGGCAGCTGCGGGGTCCCTGGAAATAGCCCTCCATGAGACCGTACCCGAAACCGACACAGGTGGACTGGTAGAGAATACCAAGGCGCTTGAGAGAACCACGTTTAAGGAACTCGGCAAAATACCTCCGTAAGTTCGCGAGAAGGAGGCCCTGTTCGCAGGCAACTGTGGGCAGGGGGCACAAACCAGGGGGTGGCGACTGTTTACTTAAAACACAGGGCTGTGCGAAGCCGTAAGGCGACGTATACAGTCTGACGCCTGCCCGGTGCCGGAAGGTTAAAAGGAGGGGTGCAAGCTCCGAATTGAAGCCCCGGTAAACGGCGGCCGTAACTATAACGGTCCTAAGGTAGCGAAATTCCTTGTCGGGTAAGTTCCGACCTGCACGAATGGCGTAACGATCTCCCCGCTGTCTCAAACGTGGACTCAGCGAAATTGAATTGTCTGTGAAGATGCAGACTTCCCGCGGTTAGACGGAAAGACCCCATGCACCTTTACTATAGCTTCGCACTGGCATCAGGATTGTGATGTGCAGGATAGGTGGTAGGCGCTGAAACCGGGACGCCAGTTCCGGTGGAGCCATCCTTGAGATACCACCCTTCGCACTCTTGATGTCTAACCGCGGCCCGTTATCCGGGTCCGGGACCCTGCGTGGTGGGTAGTTTGACTGGGGCGGTCGCCTCCCAAAGAGTAACGGAGGCGCGCGAAGGTTGGCTCAGAGCGGTCGGAAATCGCTCGTTGAGTGCAATGGCAGAAGCCAGCCTGACTGCAAGACTGACACGTCGAGCAGAGTCGAAAGACGGCCATAGTGATCCGGTGGTCCCGAGTGGAAGGGCCATCGCTCAACGGATAAAAGGTACGCTGGGGATAACAGGCTGATGATGCCCAAGAGTCCATATCGACGGCATCGTTTGGCACCTCGATGTCGGCTCATCTCATCCTGGGGCTGGAGCAGGTCCCAAGGGTATGGCTGTTCGCCATTTAAAGAGGTACGTGAGCTGGGTTTAGAACGTCGTGAGACAGTTCGGTCCCTATCTGCCGTGGGTGTAGGATACTTGAGAGGAGTTGCCCCTAGTACGAGAGGACCGGGGTGAACGTTCCACTGGTGGACCAGTTGTCGTGCCAACGGCAGTGCTGGGTAGCTATGAACGGACAGGATAAACGCTGAAGGCATCTAAGCGTGAAGCCCCCCTCAAAACAAGGTATCCCTTGAGAGCCGTGGAAGACCACCACGTCGATAGGCCGGAGATGTACGCGCAGCAATGCGTTCAGTTGACCGGTACTAATGGCTCGATTGGCTTGATTTGATCCGGAAGAAGACAGACCACTGCCTTCTCCCATCAAAAGCAACTTGGACAATGCTTCGGACGCGGCCCACAGGTCGCCCCGGAACGCTGAGCGTTTCTTCCCCGGTCTGGTGGCCATAGCACGAGCGAAACACCCGATCCCATCCCGAACTCGGCCGTTAAGCGCCGTCGCGCCAATGGTACTGCGTCTCAAGACGTGGGAGAGTAGGTCACCGCCAGACCTGGAAAGAAACGCAAAACAATCTCTCAGAACGAAAACCATCCCCAATCGATCCAGCCTCACCGCAACGGATCCCACGGGGAAACCCCCGCCGCACACGCGGCACGGTCGCGGGGTAGAGCAGCCCGGTAGCTCGTCAGGCTCATAACCTGAAGGTCATAGGTTCAAATCCTATCCCCGCAACCAAACTTTCTGATAATATATCAAAGGCTTAGGCCGATGCAGAGCGCCCCACGGGGCGCTTTTTGCGTTTGCAACACAGAACAACACGTTTCTTCGCGATTCCAAAGGCTTACAGCCGTTCCGATTTCTTCCGTGCAACACCCAAGCGACATGGAAGTGATCAGATGTTCGCGGGACGTTCCGTGTCCGATTGAACTTGATCTCCGAGCAAACCAGAGCCGTCATGTCCTCGTAACCAACTCGGGGACGATCATGCCCAAGACAAACGACGTCGCGCTGGACGCCTTCATCGCCACCAAGATCGAGATCGACGCCATGCTGGCCCGGTTGATGGCCCACGGCGCCGACCACTTCGGCTACAGCCCGGATGAGGTGAACTGGGGCATGTCGGCACGCTGGACCACTACCGCGCCCGCCTCCGCGAAATCACCGACATGGCGTTCCGCGAGGGCGAGCACGTGGAATGACATTTAGGCGCGAGATCGTCGTTCCGGAAAACGCGTTGTGATCCCCAACGCGATTTTGTGGATGGATTACGCGGCCACAGTGCCCACGCCATCCAGCCGCACCGCAACGCTGGTGGTGCCGTTCCCGGCTGCCTCGGTGGCGATCCCCACCGGGAAGCGCCCAGCGCCCGGTACGGTGATGTTCTTGGCCGTGTTGTCCCACGCGACACGCGCGCCGACCGTCAGCACGGCGGCTGACGCCTTCGGCAACTTGTAGACACCCGTGGTCCCGAGTTCGACGGGATCGCCCTCGGCCGACGAATAGGCGGCGATGCCGAACAGGCCGCCGATGATCAATCCCTCGCCCGATGCGATGCCGCCAGCAGGTGCGGTCACGCGGATGATGTGCCCATTCTGGATGAAGTTCTGCATGGTCAAAGTCCTTTCGAGGATTGGATGCGGACCACGGCGATGCGCGCCGTGGTGCCGGTGATCTGGCGGTTGAGGTCGCCCAGCGCGGCCGCCATTTCCGCATCGGTCGCGTAGGTGACCCGTTTGCCGTCGTATTCGACGGTGCGGACGCCCTGATAGCGGGCGGCCATCAGGGCATCGCGCCAGGCGGTGAGTTGGGCGAGGTCTGCCATGTCAGGCCCCGGGGTCCTGGAACCAGCCGCGGTGGTCGATGAAGCCTGCGCCGAAGTCCAGGATCACCCGAATTTCCACGCCGTCCACATCCCAACCCGACCGGCTTTCCACCTGGGGCCCTTCGTTGCCCGAGAGGTAGGCGAACTCGAGGCCGTCGATCTCGCTGGGATCAGCGGTGACATACCACCGGGTCGCGCTGGACAGGCGAGGTTCCACCACCAGCGACATGGCGCCCGAGAACGGGTTCACGTCTGCGGCAGTGGCGGGCGCGATGGTAGCGAGCCACTTCTCGGCGACGGTCTCCAGCGCAGGCGGGACCAGCAGGTTCTTCGGCGTGACGCGAATGATGCGCCCGTCGATGCCCTTCTGGGTGCGCAGCGCCAGCCGGGCTGCGGACAAGGTGGCATCCGAAATCACCGCGCCGCTACCCGCCTTGTTGCCGTGATCGGCATGAAACAGCGCCTTCGTGTCCGACAGGGTCGGGCCGTTGCCGCTGTTCGCCTCCAAGAGGGTGACGAGGATTCGCGCTTCGGTTTCTGCCGCCCCCTGACCCATGCGGCGGGCAAGGTCCGAGAACGCCCCGAGATCGTCGTTGACCAGCACCTGCCTCGTAATGCCGATCTTCCTGGCCCAGGTCTCGATCTTGTAGGCTTCGCGCGCCTCGGCCATCGTCCCGGCCTTGATCTCGCCGTGCTCGTTGAGCTTTTCCAGCAGCGGGGCCTCGCCCAGCATGATCTTGTTCACCGCCCGGAAATCCCGCGCCGAGGTCTGGCGGCCAAGGCGGCGGATGCCGGATGGGGCGGCCTGGTAGGCGTCGCGCAGCACCCGGCCCACCGTGTCTCCGAGGATGATCGGGAAGTCGGACGTGGTGTGCAGGGCGCGCGTGACCAAACTGGCGGGCGACAAGGCCATCGTGGACTCGCCTCGCAGGGTCAGCAGTTCCTTGGCCATGTCCACCGGCGTGGCATAGGCATAGCGGCGGGCCGGTTCGCTGAGGTCATGGCGCGGATTGATCCGGGCGTAGAGGGCCTCGCCCATCTGACGGGCGCGAAGTGCCGGGTCATCGTGACTCTCGCCCATCTCGACGCACACCTGTTCGGTGCGGATCGTGGGCACGCTGCGGCTGGCCAGCGCCTCGAAGGCCGCACGGCGGGCGGTGTCGGCATCGGCGGCGGCGTCGATCTGGCCGTCGATCCAGGACTGGTCCAACCCGGCAATGCGAGCGATGGAGCGGATTTCCGTGTTGATCGCGGCGCGGGTCTGAGTTTCGGGTGGGGCCGGGGTGATGGTGGTGTCGGTCATGTTGGTCTCCATGCGGATATGGGCGCCGGGGTCAGCCGGGGTGGGGACAAGGGAAATCTCGTGGGGCGTCCAGCGCACGGCGGTCAGCACGCGGGCGCCGCTCTCGGTGGTCTCGGCCCATTCCTCGACCGAATAGCCGACCGAGACATGGCGCAGGATCCCCGACAGGACATCCTGCCAGAGCGGTTCCACCTCGGGGCGGGCCGAGAAACGGATCAGCGCCGTGCCGCGCTGGCCATCGACGGTTGCGGATTGCACGCTGCCCAGCACGTCGCGGACTGCGGATTGCCGGTGGGCATCCAACACACTGGCCCCTTGCAGGCGCGACAGGTCCACCGCCTCGGGCGCAAGGCTGAGGCGTTCGACATATGGACCAGCCATGTCGCGGCGGCGCACAGGCGCGCCGGTGGACCAGATCACCTCAACGGTGCGGTCATCGCGATTCGCGCTGGAAGGGGCCAGGTCGGCGCGTCGGGTCAGCAGGCAAACGTTGTCGCTCCCGACGTTTGATTCCATCGGTGTCGGGATGGTCGTGGCGTCATTCATCGGGGGTGTTCTCCTTCTGGACAGGCGGCGTACCGAAGCTCAGCCCCAGCGCGTTCGACCGTGCCCTGTCGGCGGCAATCTCGGCATCGACCTGTTCGGCGTCGTAGCCCCGTTCGGAAATTGCCTGGCGGCGGCTTTTGAGACCTGCGTTGATGGCAAGGATCTCGGCCTCGACGTCCTTCTTGGGATCGACGTAGTCGAACTTGGGCGGGAGCCATTCACACCCGAGATAAGCGGCAGGGTCGCGGTCGAAGTCCCGCGCCGGAAGATCGCCCGACAGCACCGCCAGCTGCACGAAGCGGTCCCACACCGGGCGGCAGAACAGATGCACAACGACATTGTGCTGCAACTGTTCAACGCGGCGGCGAAACTCGATCAGCCCGGCGCGGATCGAGGAATAGGTCACGCCCTCCAGATCGCCGGATACCAGTTCGTAGGGCAGGCCCATGCCAGCGGCGACGGCGCGGAGGTGGTTCTTGACGAAGGGTCCGTAGGCGTCGCTCTCGGTCGGGTTGGAAAACCGGATGTCGGTGCCGGGCGGCAGGGGGATCAGGCTGCCGGGCTCCATGCCCACGGTCAGCGCGCCGTTGGTGTTGGTGCCGGTCAGCCCGCCCGCAGAGCCATCCGGATCGGTGATGAAACCCGTGAACAGCGCCGCCACCTTGGCCTTGACCAAGGCCGCATCCTCGAACTGGTCGAGCTCGTGCAGGCGCAGCAGCACTGGGGCCAGCCAGGTGATCCCGCGCAACTGGCCTGCCGCAAGCGGCTTGAACAGGTGGAGGCAATCGGCGGCGGGAAGGCGCAGCGGGTCCAGCCGCAGGGAGGTGAGCGGATCGCCGGGACGATCACGCATCACCCAATAACCGGTGCGCTGCCCAGTGCCGTTGAATTCGATGCCAGCCCGGATACGTGCGCCACCGCCGATGTCGCGGTGCAGATCCAGCGGCACCTGGTCCCGGTCCAACAGGTCGATGTGCAAGGGAACGGCTGGTGCCTTGGGCACAACACGCAGCCGAGCGAAACTCTCGCCGCCCTCGACCATTGCCCGCACGGCCATGGCCTGAAGCCCATAGAAATCCGCGAGCCCACCCGGATCGGCATGGTCCGTCCAGCGCAGCCACAGCATCTGCAGGCGTTCGCGCACGGCGCGGTCGGGATGAGTGGACTGCGGCTTGATCCCCGCGCCGACGACATTGCCCACCAGGCTATCCACCGCCGCCGCGACCCAAGGATTGTTCCGCGCATACCACCCGGCCCGCCGCGCCGCCGTCGTCGCGCCCGCGAGGATCGCCGTGTTCAGCCCATCGACCGTCCGCGCCCCCTCCCAACGCCGACCACCACCCGCAGCGTCAAAGCCGCGCGTGCGCGTGAACCAGAGAAGGCGATGAAGCAGCGTCCGCATGGCGCGGAGTCTCTCATTTTCAGCGCCTCCGGGGTATCAGAGCGGTTGGGAAAGGTCGGGAAGCCAAACGGGACCGATTGCCATTAGCGCGCAGGTGAAAGTTGGAGGCACCCAGAGCAATGACTACGGCCAAGACTGAAGCGTTTTCATCAGGCTTGGCGACTGTCCAAATGACTGATATTCGACATTTTGTGCTCTGGTAGATTGGTAAAGCCGAGTGACAAGCATCCCGGTAGCTGGCGCCCTTGCGTCGACCCATGTCACCGGCGAGACTACAGAGACCCGAGCGTTTGGAGTTTGCATTGAGCGGCAAGACGATTGAAAAACTCGAGCGGATTGACTCGGACCTTTTGGGGATCGGGGAACTTCTTGAAAGCAGCAAGCTTTCTGTTCCGTCACACCAACGTCCCTATGCATGGGAAGATCAGCAGGTCGAAGATCTATTTCGCGATATCAATGACGCGCTGAGCGCCAAGCAGGGCGAGTACTTTCTTGGGACCGTTGTCCTCACCGAGGGTGATCAAGGCAGGAAGCTCGTCATTGATGGCCAACAACGCTTGGTTACATGCGCGATCCTCATCGCCGCCATGCGTGACTACTTCGTGTCGGTGGGCCAGGAAGACCGTGCCAAGGACATTGAGCAAAAGTACCTGTTCCGCAGAAACATTCGGAGTCAGGAGGTTGAGGCTCACATTCACCTCATCCCAGAGGACCGTGAGTTCTTTCTTAACCGCATCATCGCGAATCCAAAGGGGCCAAAACGGACTGTTGAACCGAGCAACACAGCGCAGAAGCGTTTGGTGCAGGCAGCTTCGCTGGCCGCATTATTCATTCAGAAGAAGGTCGACCTGACGCAGCAAAAGGACGACGCGATCCTCGACTATCTTGAGTTCATCCATGACAAGTCGAAGGTCATTTCTGTCGAGGTCGACAGCGAAGCAAACGCTTACCTGATATTTGAAGTTCTCAACGACCGTGGGCTCGATCTATCGCTGATCGATCTCTTGAAGAACTACGTCTTCAGTTTTGCCGCCGAAAAGCTTCCAGAAATCCAGTCTTCGTGGACGACCATGGTCAACGCGATTGCGGATATTGGTGATCAAGGGCAGATCAAGACCTTCGTGCGCCATGCATGGGTGGCAAGAAACGGCCTCACCCGTGAAAAGGATCTCTACGCTGCTATCAAGAAGGAGGTCACCACAAAGGCCAAAGCGGTCGACTTTGCAGCTGAATTGGCAACGACAGCGGCAATCTATGCAGCCCTT
Source organism: Paracoccus sanguinis (assembly GCF_012689545.1). Classification (NCBI taxonomy): domain Bacteria; kingdom Pseudomonadati; phylum Pseudomonadota; class Alphaproteobacteria; order Rhodobacterales; family Paracoccaceae; genus Paracoccus; species Paracoccus sanguinis. The sequence continues at coordinate 1,567,269 of NZ_CP051542.1, read as the reverse complement.
GCCACCCCCTCCCACGGGATGTGGAGCAAGTTCGCTGAAGAGGTTTCACAGTCCCTTGAAGTCTTCGATCTCGCTGGCGTCACGCAGATCCGCCCGCTCTTGCTGGCCATCCTGAGGAATTTTGAACCCGCCGAGGTCAACCGTTCATTTCCAATGATGGTTGCCTGGACGGTCCGCTTCCTAGTGGCAGGCGCAGGAGGCAGCGGTCTTCTCGAAACCAATTACGCTGAATGTGCCAAGTCAGTGTCGCAAAAGAAGATCACCGACGCGAAGGGCCTGTGGACGCAAATGGAGAAGGTGGTTCCCGACGACATCAGCTTCGAACAGGCGTTCGCTAAGGCGACAGTCTCCAAAGTCAACATTGCAAAGTACTACCTTCGAGTGCTGAACCAGCATATGACGGCCGGTACAGAGGAGTTGATCGTCAATCCCGACAAAGAGAAGGTCAACATCGAGCACGTTTTGCCTGAGACCATCACTGCGGAGTGGTTGCAGGATTTTACGGAAGCCCAGCACAAGGCCTATTTGCGGCGGATCGGGAATATGACCTTGCTCGGAAAGAAGCTGAATTCGAAGGTCGCGAACAATCAATTCTCTGAGAAGCAGAAGGAGTATGCCAAGTCAGAAATCAAGATGTCGGCCGAGCTTTGCGGGTATAAGACATGGACCCCAGCGGACATCGATTCACGCCAGGCCGCCTTTGCGAAACTGGCTGTGAAAATCTGGTCTCCGAAGCCGCGTTAGGGACGTGTGACGAAGTCTCGGATCCGCGTATCCGCGAGCAGATGCTGAACGCTGGCCAAGGTGAACACCTTACCGTCCGTCGCCAAGAGGAGTCGCTTCATGTCAGCCCGTCTAACCTTGAAGCCGCGTCCGGCAATGCACGCAACTACCTCGTAGTCGCGGCCGTCGCGCTCTCGAAGGTTGCGGAGCTGTTGAACACGGGCGACCTTGTCGCGCGCTGTTCCATCATCCTCGGTCAGCTTTGCTTCGATGATCACCGACGGATTGTGTTCATCGGGGATGATGAAATCTGGTGCCTGATCGAACCCCGGTATCCTTTCGGCACGCTTGGTCTTCCGATAGCCAACACCTGCCTTGGCGAGCACATCCTCGACAGCACTCTCAACGACGTCGCCCACAAGCTCACTGACCGAATCGCGGTGGCCGGCGAAGGGGCGCCCCAGGAATCGCTCATAAAGTAGCATGGCATATGGCACGCCCAGGTCAGCAACCGGGCGCAAGCTCGCGAGACCTGTGGCCGTGTCGACCTTGTCGAGCCGGTGCAGGATCTTCTTGCGATCAACCTTGGTCGGGCCCTCTTGAAGGAGTTCACACGCCGCCGCAACCATCGCCTTGACTCGTGTATCCACGATTGAGCCTCGATCACGCATTGCCGTTGTCGGAGACAGTCGGCAATTCCGGTCGATGGTTCGAGCGGCCCCTTGGTCGACCTGGAGCTTCTTGCGCTCTGTCGTGACGTCCGCCCATTCCGAGGGCGTGAACCCCAGAATACTTCTTAAGACGATGAAAGTGATCGGCATCGCATAAACGGTTCCGATTACGGCCGCGGGGTCAATAACGGTGAAGCCAACCGTCGCCTTCTTCAACGCTTGATAGCCAGTTTCGAACACCGGGTAATCAATGAAACCTTCGCCTTTGGGTAGCTCCAGAAAACCTGACTTCAGCTCCCCAAAGACCTCGTCAATCAACGGATCAAAGTTCAGATCCGGATCCTCGAAATCCGCACTAAATCGCAACGGCATCCCGGTCGTCTTTCTCATCTGGGAACGTGGTATCACCGGGGCTTACAGATTGTGCCTGCATGCGGCAGGCGACGATCACCTCTTCGTAGGAGCCAAGGGCGTTTAATGCAGCCTGAACCCGGTCCAGCTTTGTATCCGTTGAGCTTTGGACATTCCAAGCTGGATGGAGGTTCCAGATGGCCATCCTGACCTGATGACCAAAAACGATACACCGGATGTCGCCAGCCGTCGGCTTCAGGCCCGCAATACGAAGCTGCGCCAAGTCATCTCGCACGATCTGGTTGAGCTCGAGTTGGCTCTGGAAGAGCTGGCGGTCAACCGGTGTGCCGCTGCGTCTGCAGACGAACACAGTGTCAACGATCGATGAGCCTGTTCCCTGGATATGGATTGACCCACCCATCTCGGCGGGGCAGGGAAGGCTTGCAGTGCACACCAATCCCGCATCGAGAATGGCGACCGCGATCGCCAAATAGGCTTCGAGTTTATTGTGGTGATAGGTGAAGGCGAATGGGGCGCCGGGTTTCAAGGCTCTCGCCAATGCAGAGTAGACCTTGGCCATGCCTTCCGTGAAATGCGTGAGCCCACGGCCCTCCGTCAGGTTCACTGTCAGTTCTTCGCTTGCCCGAGTGCTCGCGCGCGCAAAGCCTTCTACGTCCGTGCCGACGAGACGCCGGAGCCAGACGTAGCAGAAATCCATCAGCTCTGCATACTGAACGTTTCCAAAGTACGGCGGGTCGGTGAAAACCGCGTCTAAACTTTCCGGCGGAAGCTCTACTTCTGTGGCGCTGGCACAGCGGATGCTGACGGCTCGGCCACGTGACCCGGGGCGGCTTTCTCCGATCCATTCTCCAGCGATCGGAACGCGGACTTTCTTGCCTTGCCTGTGCTGCACTTCAAAGGGCTCATCGCAATAGGCCTTGGCCTTTGCATACTTGTCGATGATGTTTATCCATCCGCCCGACCCAACGGTGCCACCGGAATCGTTCACCACGCCCAAAAGGTTCGACTCACAGACTACGAGCCCAACTGGGAAACCGTGGACCGAGAACACATCAAGCGACTTCAGCGCCATCGTGTCATACCGGCAAAGCATGTTCTGATAGCGCAAGAGATCTGAGAGGTTCGTCGCCAGTGCGTGCTTGATCCTCAAGTCATTTTGGCTTGAGATGAACTGACAGCTCAGCTCCAAGCCCAGCAGCTGGCGCGCATTGAAGAGCTCTTGGTACTGCGCGTAACCCCACCGATGCAGGCGATCCGTCTCGTCGCCCGCCGGGATATCATCCGTCGGGATAAACCGGGCTTTAACGCCTTCAAGCAGTGTCTTGGCGCGAGCGGCCCGCTCCAAGTCCTTCGCATCCGGCTTCTTAAAGAACCGGCCCTTGTGGGCTTTTTTGCGCAATGGGTTGAAGTACTCGATTGCGAAGAGGCGGTGCCCAAGCGGCCCTTCGTCTTTCTTTGGAAACTTGGCCTTCGATCCGCACTTGGGGCAGGCGCACGAGCCGCGTTTTGCTGGTCCCGCAAGGGTCAACTCGGATTTGCAGGCCACGCAAATTCCCAAATCTTCCGTGTTCTCGACTTCATTCAGTTCGCCGCAACACCCGCAAACCAGCACGTTCTTGGGATGCCGCGCGTCTTCAGAAATACGGTAGCCTGGAAACAGGTCGACTGCATGCCCGCAGGATTCGCAGGATGTCGTCTTCACCCAAAGGAAGTACTTCACCGGGACGTCTTTGTCCCCGTAGATCGGGCAATCTGTCCGGTAAAGCTCGCCGAGATCAGCGGCCAATCGCTCAACCAAGCCACTCGCGGCCGCTTGGTAGGCATTGAGGTCGAGATGTTCGATTTCTTCGCGCACGATCCATGCCGACATCGGGTTAATGTCAAATCCTTGAACGTCGCAGCCCACCCTGTTCGCTTCCAGAAGCGGCGTTCCGCCTCCCATGAACGGGTCGGCGACCGACTTGCCCGCAAAATCGTGGCCCTCAAAATAGCTCTCGTCGAGCCTTTTGTCGCAAAACTCGGATAAGAGAAGACCCCGAAAGAGCGTTCCCGGACGCCGCGCAAACCACTTATGAACCGCGATGATCGGTCGATAGTTCTGCTGGATCTGCTTTTCCTTGAGAGCAAGGGATGCGATCAGCGAGATGTCAAAGCGGCGTTCAATGGTCATGATGTTCTGTATCTGGTTTGGGAAGGTCACACTACTACATTTAGCGAAACAAACAAAGAACGCTTGATCCCGTTCGACTATAGAACAAGCCGTCGCTAAGCCGCACACGAGGCAGGATCTTTTTCTTGCGTACCAGGCCCCAGTCTGCAGACGTATGCTGGATGACGAGTGCCTACATCATCCACACCGAACGGACCACTCTCCTTGTCTCGTTCAACCGCACCATAGCGTTCCCCGTCAGCGCCTCCACCTCCTCGTTCAACCTCATCCCCATGCTGATCAGCCCGTGCAGGGCGGCGTGGGCGTAGACGAAGGTGTCGAGGGCCTCGTTGCGTTCGCCGTCGCGCTTGGGTTGCCAGGAGCGGATGGGGCGGCCCTTTTCGAAGCGGGTGACGACGCGTTCTGCCGTCAACTGGCGGAAGTAATCGGCATCGAGGCGGCGGGGGAAGTGGATGGCGCCGGGGCCGGGTTCGGTCAGTTTCAGACGGGCGTAGACCGCGTCCTTCACCGCGTCGACGCCGACAATGAACAGTGGGATCTTTGCCTTGTTGCTGCGGGTCGGGCGGCGGGGCCAGACCGGGATGGCGGGACCGCCACGTCCCTTGATCGCCCAGATACGGCGGGCGAGGCGCGTGCGACAGAACTCGTAGGCCATCTTGGTGTGGTGGCCGCCGGTATCCACCGCCACGGCGCGCACCGGCAGGTCGCCATAGGTGCCGTTCAGGACATCATCCAGGTCGGACCACAGGCGCGGGCCGGAAGGGTCGCCCCACAGCACGCGGTAGTCGATGACCCACGCCTCCTCGTCGCGGCCCCAGCCGACGATCTGCACCTCGATCCGGTCGCCCTGGACATCGACGCCCGCTGTCAGCACGGCCACGCCGGGGGCGAGGTCGCTGCCCCAATCCTCGCGCCGGGCCATGAGCGGATCGGCGGGAACAGTATCGCCTGCCTGGTCCTCCCAGGACTCGCCCAGCTTGGTGTTGACCCAGACCTGCAGGCGGGCAGGATCCTTGGCAACGCGCGCATGCTCTTGCGCGATCTCGGCCCATGTCTCCCATGGCGAATAGAGCGATGACAGATGGAACCCGGCGGTGCGGCCGTCGCCCGGCGCGGTCGGGTGCCATTCTCCAGCGGCCAGCAGGCGAGGCTTGTCGTGCTCGTGATGGACGCCGCCGCAGGCGTCGCAGATCAGAAAGGCGGCGTCGCGCTGCCCCTCAGGCCAGCGGATGCGCGCCCAGGTGATCGGGGCCATGTCGCCGCAGTGTTGACAGGGCACGTGGAAATACCGCTGGTCGCTGTCGAGGTAGGCCGCCTCGATGCGGGAATGGCCTTTCAGGGTGGGCGTCGAGACCATGTAGATCTTGCGCCGCCCGCGGAAGGTGGTGGTGCGCTGGATCGCCAGATCGACGGGGTCGCCTTCGCCATCGGCATCGCCGGGATAGCCGTCCACCTCGTCCAGGAACAGATACCGCACCGGGGTGGACCGCAGTCCGACTGCGCTGTTCGCGCCGGTCATCACCAGCTGGCCGCCGGGGAAGGATTTGCGGAACAGGCTGTTCCCGGCGTCGCGCGACCGGGGCGCAGAAACCAGATCGCGCAGGGCAGGCGTGGCCTCGATCAACGGGTCGATCCGCACGGTCGTGTTGCGCCGCACCATGTCGAGCGAGGGCATGACCAGCATGGCGATGCCGGGGGCGTTCTGGATGATGTAGCCCAGCCAGTTCAGCCCGGCCTCCGAGCCACCGGTCTGCGCGCCCTTCATCAGCACGACCCGTTCATAGGGGCTGGAGGTGGACAGGGCGTCCATCACAGCCCGCAGATAAGGTGTGCGATCCGTGCGCCAGCGTCCCGGTTCTGCCGAGGTTGGCGGCAGGATGCGATGCCGGTCGGCCCAATCTGAGACTGGGATCGGTGGTTCGGGGCGGATGCCGCGCCGCCAGGCGAGGTCGATGTCAGGCACCATCGCCGAAGCTCCCCAGTGGAAGGTCGGCCAGATGTTCGAGATGTTCGCGCATCATCCGGTCCAGCGCGGCAAAGGTGGCACGGGGATCGGCGCCCACCTCGGCCGCCAGCAGCGGGGCTGTGCGCTGCACCCACGCCATGTGGGCGTCGCGTTCAGCACGGGCGCGGGCGAACACGGTGCGGGTGGCGGCGGCGGTTTCGACCAGTAGCCCCTGTTCCTTCTCGAAGGCCAGCTTGGCGCGCTGCACCTTCACGATCTCATGCAGCCGCTTGGCCTCGGCCAGCGTGGTCGAGACGCGGGCAGGCGTGGCAGCGGCCCCACCCTTGTTGCGGCGGGCAGGGTCAAGGTTGTCCTCGATCCAGGCCAGCCCCACCGCCACGTCGATCTGCCCGTCTGCGCGGACCGGCAGACCTTCGGCCACCAGCTGCGAGATGCGCCCCTTGGTCAGGCCAACGCGCGCGGCGAAGGCGGTCTTGGTCTCGGCGCTGTCGAGTTTAGTCATTTCCGCCCCCTGACGCTGGCGGGCCAATGCGCTGCGCTCCCCCGCATACGAATTGGCCCGGGAGGAACCGCCGCTTTCCCGATCCTTCCCGATTGACGCCCCTCAGACCGGCCGGAGCGGCGCTGCGGATGACGCAAGAATGACGCAGGAATGACGGGTTTCGGGGCGTAAGTCGTTGATAGTGTTGAGATGACGCAGCTGCCCAGAGAACATTTTATATAGGGGGTAATCTGAACCTTCAGGGTTGGGTGGTTTTCCCCTTCTATCAAAAAGGTTGGAGCCAAGTGCGTCATCGCAACACTTTCAATGGGTTGCGGCTGAAAGTCCGTCATTCTTGCGTCACCACTGCGTCACTGTGATGCCGAGGAAGAACCGGCCTGCGCTGGTGCGCTTGTGCTGGATCCCCGCCACCTGCGCCTGGACGCGCTGCACGAAGCCGTTGATCGCGGGGATCTTCTCGGGCTTGAACCCCTCGGCCTGCGCCCAGTTCTGGAAGCGGAGGTGTGCATCGCGGGTGGCAAGCATCGGGCCGCCGTTCACGATGGGCACGACCTTCACACAGGCGTCGATCCATGCCAGCACCGGATCTTCGCCCAACACCCACTCGATCAGCGCCTCACGGCAGCTTTCCGGGATCGCGAAGTTGCGCTGGCGGATCAGCCGCGATGCACCTTCGACCGCCCATGCCAGCAGCAGGTCGGCTTCCTCGGAGGCGATGCGCTTGCCGATGTCCTCGATCCGCTCCTCGAGGGGGATGGTGCGGGTGAAGGGGATCAGCAGCAGGCGGCGCTGCACGCCCCGGTCCACGCCGCCCTTGAAGCTGGGCAACTGGTTCGCGGCGAACAGGTTCTGCGCCACCGAGCGGAACTCGACCCGGCTTTTGTAGACATCGCGCCCCTCGATCGGCTCGCCGGTGACGACGGACTTGAAGATGTTGGAGGCGATGGCCTCGGGCGACAATTCGTCGGAGGCGTTCAGGAGTTTCCCGACGAGGCCGGTGACATGCCGCTCGTCGCCCATCTTGGCGGCTGGGACGCAGCATATGGCGCTGGCGGGCAGAAGGCCTCGCGCCAGGTCGAGGATCTGGCTCTTGCCGTTCTCGGCCGTCTTGCCATGCAGGACGACGGCGCGGGGCTGCACGAGGCGCGTGGCATAGCCCAGCGCGGCCGAACCGCAGACCTCGGCCAGCAGATCGCATTTGGCCTGTGCGTCCGGGTCGCCCTTGAAACTCCCGGTCAGCAGTCGGCGGAGCATCGAGCCTTCGGGCGGGATGCCAGCGGTGCCGGGAAGCCAGCGGCCGGGCAGGGTGTGGCGGCAGCGGTGATTGCGATGATGCGGTTCCAGATGTGGCGTGCCCGTCGCATCGAAGCGCAGGAAGCCCGAGGCGCAGTTGATGCCAGCTGGCGGCGTGTCGAAGAAACCGGGCTCTGCGCAGAGGGCTGCACATTCGTTCAGGACGGAGTTGACGCGGGTCTGGGTCAGCTTGACGTTCGAGGGCTCGCCCGAGGGTGTCTCGAAGCTCGCGCCGTCATAGGCATGGACCGGCAGGCGCAATTCTTGGGCCGGGATCGCCTCCCAATGGGTGCCGCTGTAGCGCCAGAACTCGCCTTCGGCATGAACGACGCGGCCATGGCGTTCCGTCAGGTCTTCGCGGACGCGCTTCGCCATCTCCACGTCCGACCCGATGTAGAGGCGCTTGCGGCCCGTCTCGGCCTGGTCCGGGCGAAACAGGTCTGCCCCGGCGATCCGGTTGCGAATGGCCTCCTCGCCCTCGCGCAGCAGCACGTCGTTGAAGTCCTGATCCTCGGGCGGGGTGGCGATCATCACAGTGAGCCCGCGCAGGGCAAGGGCGGTGGCGGCGCGGGTGATCATTCCCTCGGCCTTGCTTCCGGGCGCATCGCCATCGCGGGCGATGATGACAGTGGCCTTTTCGGGGACGGGTGCGCGGCCGATGTTAGAGACGCCGAGGCAGGCCCAGACCTCCTGACCGGTGGCCTGCCAGACTGACAGCGCGGTTTCGACACCCTCGCAGAGCACGAGCGGTTCGCGGCCGGGCAGGCGCACGGCGGAACGTTCGCCCCAGCCCTCGACAGCCTTGTTGGTGCGCTTGACGGGATTGACTGGGGCCTTCTTCCCCTCGGCCGTCAGATAGACCTGCTGGATCGCCAGCACCTCGCCCGTCGCATCTGTCGCCAGCGCGACCATCGCGCCATAGCTGCCATAAGCGTTCCGGCGAAAGCGGATGCAGTTGGGGGGCTGAACGGCGATCCCGCGCCCGACCAGATAGACATGGGCCGGTGTGCCATTCGGAACCTCGGTCTGGCGCACGATCTCTGCCACCTTGGCTGCGAGTTCGGCTTCCGACAGTTCCACGGTGCGGGCCGGGCCAGATGCCGGGGCGTTGGCGGGTTTGGTGGTGGCGGGTTTGGCGGCGGTCCAGGACGCAGGCATTTCCGCATCGCCCAGCCAGTGGCGCGCCCAGTCCCACGCAGCCTTTTCGTCCATCCCGAAGTGATGACGGATCAGTTCCGGCCCAGCGCCGCCCGTTCCGGCCTCGTGGTCATACCAGCGCCCGGCGTCCTTGCCTGCGATTTCCACCGCGATGCTGCCCTTGGTCCCGAAGCGCAACTGCTGCGCGCTGGACATGGCGCGGTTCGGAGTGCCGAGCAGCTCCACGGCGAGATCGGCGATCCGGTCGTTGAGGAGTTCCACCACCCGGGCCACGGAAATGTGCCGCGACGTACGACCTTTACGCGTGGGCGGCACGTCGTTGAAGTCGAGCGGATTGTCCTGAAGGGTCATGGGGCGGGGTCGCTATGCATCTGATGGAGAATGGAGCCCGCGACCGGATCGCGGACCTCAGGACATTTGCGGCTGCCGTCACTCGCCCGGGGTGAAACGCTCCTGCTGCGCGATCCAGTTCAGTAGCGTGCTTTTGCGGGCGCAAATCACCGAGCCCATCTTGAAGTGCGGCATGCCCCTAGGGGCCTCGCCGGTCAGGTAGTAGACCTTGCGGCGATGCTTCACGTCGCCGAACATGAACCTGGCGATCTCGTCCGCGCCGCGGAGCAGGTCATCGCCGAGCGTCACCTCGGATGCGGTCTGCTGAAGGTTCTCGACGGAACCGGGGTGCTTGGTCATGGCTGGGTCTCCTTTCTAGGGCAGGGCGTCCTGCAGGAAGTGGGCGTCAAGTCCGTGGAGTCGGCGCCAAGCGGCGCGAACCTGCATGCTGATGTTGATGCTGGCGGTGCTCAGCGCGTTGGCGCGGGTTGCCATGGCGAGTTTGTAGATGCGTTCGACGGTCGCGATCTGCGCCGGGGTGGTGATGTTGGCGAGCTTGCTGCGCCCCTCTGGACTGCCAAGCAGCCATGGCAGCATCTGGAAGGTGTCCTTCGATGTTGCGTAGCCGAGGATCAGGGCTGTTTGTCCGGGTGGCGCGTCGCTGAAAAGGATGGCGGAAAGAGGTGGCACCCGCAGGAACAGGAACTTCCGGTCGATCAGGTCCAGATACCAGTCGTCCTCCGAGGATCGGATCAGCGCGCCCGCGTCGGGTAAGATGGTCTCCGCAATTGAGGCTGTCAGCGCAGCCCATGTGCCAGTTCGAGTCTTGGCCATTGCCTCTGCCACGATCCGGATGTTCCAGGCGAAGTGCTCGCTGATCGCGGCACCGATCGAGGCGATCAGCACGTCCTCCTCGCGCCACATGCGCTTGAAGCCGCCATGCTCCTTGGGGGTTTTCTGCGCCTGAATGGCTCCGGCGGCTTGAAGGACACGCAGGCTGGGCAAGGGCACTCTCGATGCCGCCACCGCTTCCGCGTCGCCATGCAAGACCAGTTCGGGGGCTTCCGCACCGTTCCATTCGCTGGCTGTCATTGATGAGGGTTCCGTTCATGAACTAAGGGTTTACACTCGAAACGGTACGTTGCAAGTGCATATGAGATGGTTCATATCACCAATTAACGGGCTTTGACAACTGGTCCCGTTTCTTACGCTTACGGAGGGAACCCATGGCCACAATCCGCAAACGCACACTGCCCTCGGGCCTGGTCCGGTGGCAGGTGGATTTCACCGACCAGGCGGGCAAGCGCCGGTCAAAACTGTTCCCGCGCCGCAAGGACGCCGACGTCTATCTGGTCAAGGTCCGCTCGCTGGTCGCCAACCACACTTATCTTGCCGACAGCGACAGCACGACCGTGGCCGGGGCCGCGCAGGCGTGGCTCGACCATTGCGAGGTGCGCTGCAAGACCGGGCGGCGGATGGAGCGGTCCACCCTGCGCGGCTACAGCGACTATGTGCGCCTGCACATCACCGCGCCCGGGATCGGCATCGGGGACAAGCTGATCGCCCAACTGACCCGCCGCCATGTCAACGAGTTCCGCGACCGGATGCTCCTGAATGGCCGCTCCGAACACCTGACCCGCCGCGCGCTGTCGGTGCTGAAGCTGGCGCTGGACCATGCCATCGACAATGGCCAGCTGTTCACCAATGCCGCCCAAGGGGTGCGGGTGATCAAGTCCAGCCGGATCGAGCACAAGGCGCCGGTGCCGACCAAGGAGGCCATCCGCGCCCTGATCGAGGCGGCCGACGAGGATTTCAAACCGCACCTGATCGTCTCGGCCTTGGGCGGGTTGCGCGCCTCCGAACTGCGGGGCCTGCGCTGGCAGGACGTGGATTTCGACAAGGGCTTCCTCCGCATCCGCCAGCGCGCCGATTGACCTGCCACGGGCTTTTTCCTCCATCTGTGACTAGAGTCCGGCCCAACGAGAGGACGGACGAAGATGAAGAAGGCACGACGGACCGAGGAACAGATTATCGGTATCCTTCAGGAGCATGATGCCGGCGCGAAGTGCGCAGATCTGTGCCGCAAGCACGGCATGTCGGAAGGCACATTTTACGCTTGGAAGGCGAAGTATGGCGGGATGACGGTGTCGGAGGCGAAGCGGCTGAAGGCACTCGAGGACGAGAACGCCAGGCTGAAGCGCTTGCTGGCTGACCAGATGCTCGACATGGCTGCGATGAAAGAACTGCTGTCAAAAAAGTGGTAACGCCCGCCGTGAAGCGCGAGGCTGTCGCGCACCTGAAGGCCCATCTCGGGCTGTCGGAGCGGCGGGCGTGCCAGATTGCCGGGGCGGACCGGACGATGGTGCGCTACCAGTCCCAGCGAGCGCCGGACACGGCGCTGCGCGGGCGGTTGCGGGATCTGGCCAACGAGCGGCGCAGGTTCGGCTACCGGCGGCTGTTCGTGCTGCTCAGGCGCGAGGGAGAGCCATCCGGGATCAACCGCATCTATCGGCTTTACCGAGAAGAGGGCTTAACCGTGCGTAAACGCAAAGCGCGCCGCAAGGCCCTCGGAACGAGGGCACCGATCCTGATCGAGACACGAGCCAATGCACGGTGGTCGCTGGACTTCGTCCATGACCAGTTCGCCTGCGGGCGGCGCTTCCGGGTGCTGAACGTGGTTGACGACGTCACCCGCGAATGTCTGGCGGCGATCCCGGACACCTCGATTTCGGGCCGCCGCGTGGCTCGGGAACTGACGGCGCTGATCGAACGCCGCGGCAGGCCTGGAATGATTGTCAGCGATAACGGGACAGAGCTGACATCGAACGCGATCCTGAAGTGGTGCGCCGAGCACAAGGTCGAATGGCATTACATTGCGCCGGGCAAGCCGATGCAGAACGGGTTCGTCGAAAGCTTCAACGGCAGGATGCGGGACGAGCTTCTGAACGAGGCCCTGTTCCGCAACATCGCCCATGCCCGTGACCTGATCGCTGCCTGGGTCACGGATTACAACACCGAAAGGCCCCACTCGGCCTTGGGCTACCAGACCCCTGTAGGGTTTGCCGCGAACCTGAACCCCGCAATCGCCCGCCCCGCTGCGCGAGATGAAAGCTCCGCGCGCCGGGCGATTGCTCAACCCGCGCCAACAGGCGTAAACAAAAACCGGGCTCAGGTCGCCGTTGGATGAAAGTTCAGTGGCAGGTCACGATGCCTACAACCAGATGGGCGAGCCGAAATCCCGCGCCGGGTTCCGCGACATCCCGGCCGGGCCCATGGTGCTGAACGCCCTGCGCCGCTGGAAACTGCGCTGCCCGAAGAACGACCTCGATCTGGTCTTCCCCGCGCCACAGGGCGGGATCCTGCAGCACACCAAGACCCAAGCCCGGTTCCGCAAGCTGCTGGAAAAGGTCGAGGTCACGATGCGCTGGCACGACCTGCGCCACTTCGCCGTGTCGCTCTGGATCGAGCAGGGCTTCTCGATAAAGGAGGTCATGACCTTCGCGGGCCATTCCTCCATCCAGATGACCATGGAACGCTACGGCCACCTGTTCCCCTCGCCGGATCACCAGAAGGCGATGGCCATGGTTGAGGCGAAGCTGCTGGGGTAACGAGTGTTCGCTCTCTTACATGAGTCTTAAGTCAATGGGCTTGCTGTCTTGTGGCACTGTTCCCGATGCAATGAGCCGTCATCTGGGCAAAGAGATGCATCTGCAAATAGCCCTTCATCGACACTAAGGCAGTTCTGCAGCGATTTGGGGCTCTTTGGTGTCGGCGTCGACGCTCCGCCAAGGTCGGAGGGAGTGTTTATCCCACTCGTTTCATGTTAAGTCCACGGACAGGAGACTGCGAACCTTCGAAACGGCCAAAAGGAACTTCTCCCCCCATTGAGCAAACTGCTCGAGCGGACGCCATCTCTTGGCTGAAATCGTACTGAACCCTGCTGAATTTTCTGCCTACACACAGATCGGCAATACCCGATTCCACCTGAACCGCAGGCCAGATTCTCGTGTCAAAGAGGGCTACCACAGCTCCATTTGAAATCTGGTAATAGATGGGTTGCTCAACCTCGGGCACCTGAACACTGGCTTCGCAGGAAGCCAACAACGCAAAGGCAGTCGCGGATACAAAGAAACGCATCATTTTCCATCTTCCGAAATGTCCAAGCCGTGTCGAGCTCTCAAGATACCCTTGCGTGATTTTGCCACCGTATCAAGTGTTTCGCTCCCCGAATGGCTACCGTGATCAAGTCCAAGCCGTTTCGGTGAGCGGATTACCTTATCTGGCCAACGGTTTGCGGCTGTTCCGTGCGACACGACGCCGACGTTGTGGACCTGAAAAACGTCTAACAATCGGAAATTGCGTGGTTATTTTGGATGCGGGGGTAGCCCTCATAACCTGAAGGTCATAGGTTCAAATCCTATCCCCGCAACCAATTCTCCCCACAGTTCCGCACGCACAAAAGCCGCCCCAAGGTAAGCGTCCGTCCTGGCCGCCCTGCCGCGGGGTGAGAGGGGCGGATAGTGTCCACCATCGATAGTGGACACTATGGTGATGTCGTGGCGCGTCGGACGAAGCGGCTCTGGACGGACGAGGAGAAGCGGTCGATCTGCTTCCAGACGGCTGCGCCGGGTGTTTCCGTGGCCCAGGTTGCCCGGCGCTACGCGGTAAACGCGAACCTGATCTTCAAGTGGCTGCGCGATCCCCGTTATGCGCCGGACCCCGCCTCGGCTCCGCCCCTTCCAGAACAGGCGCGCTTTCTGCCGGTAGAGATTGTCGCGGAGCCCAGGTCTGCCCCGGCAGGACCTGCCGCCGACAGTTGCATCGAGATCGAGCTCGCGGGCGGGCATCGGATGCGCATCAGTGGCAACTACGATCCTGGGGCGCTCGCGCGGCTGATCCGGGGGCTCACGGTATGATCCCGGTTCCGGCGAACACGCGGGTCTGGTTGGCCGCCGGGGTGACGGACATGCGCAAGGGCTTTGCAGCCTTGGCGGCGCAGGCCGAGGCTGTGCTGAAGCAGAACCCATTCGGCGGGCATCTTTTTGTCTTCCGGGGCCGCCGGGGTGATCTGGTCAAGGTCATCTGGTGGGACGGCCAAGGGGCCTGCATGTTCATGAAGCGGCTGGAGAAGGGCCGGTTCGTCTGGCCCTCGGCCAAGGAGGGGAAGGTGGCACTGACGCCTGCGCAGTTGTCGATGCTGCTGGAGGGGATTGACTGGCGGGCCCCGGAACGGACGTGGCGGCCTCTGGCGGCGGGATAGTCCACAGGACCTGTAATCAATGATTCCCACAAGGAATCCCGTGGGATAAACTTCCCGCATGCTCGATCAGACCCTGGCCCTGCCGGAAGACCCAGAGGAGCTGCGCAGCTTCACCGCGCGGCTCTTGGCCGAGGTGAAGGCCCAGGCGATCCTGATCGAGAAGCTGCGGCACCAGTTGGCAGGGCACCGCGCCCACCGGTTCGGGGCATCGTCGGAGACGGCAGAACAGCTTCAACTGGCGCTGGAGAGCAGCGAGATCGCTGCTGCCGCGATGACCGCCCGGATGCGACTGCCGGACATCGAGGAGAAGGACAAACCCAAGCGCCGCCCGATCCCGGATCATATCCCACGGATGGAGGTCGAACTCGGCCCCGGTGCCGAGGCTTGCGCCGATTGCGGAGGCCGTCTGCGCCGGATCGGGGAGGATGTCACCGAGGAGTTGGAGTATGTTCCCAGCCGGTTTATCGTGAACCGGATCGTCCGGCCGCGCCTGACCTGCACCTGCTGCGAACGGTTCGTCCAGGCCCCGCTGCCCTCTCGCCCCATCGAGCGTGGCCGCCCGGGGCCGGGTCTGCTGGCCCATGTGCTGGTCAGCAAGTATGCAGATCACTTGCCGCTCTATCGCCAGAGCCAGATCTTCGATCGTGAGGGGCTCGATCTGGATCGCTCGACGCTGGCCGACTGGGTCGGCAAATCCACTGCCTTGCTTGAACCCCTCGCTGACGCCATCGGTCGCCATGTCCTGTCGGCCGAGGCGATCTTCGCCGACGACACGCCGGTCAGCATGCTCGCCCCGGGCACCGGCAAGACCCGCACCGCCCGGCTCTGGACTTATGCCCGTGACGAACGCCCTTGGGGCGGCTCCGCGCCGCCCGCTGCCTGGTATCGCTTCTCGGGCGACCGCAAAGGCCAGCACCCCAAGGATCACCTCGCCCGCTATCGCGGCTGGATGCACGCCGACGGCTATGCCGGGTTTGAAGACCTCTACCGCTCAGGCGCCATCCGCGAGGTCGCCTGCATGGCCCATGTCCGGCGCAAGTTCGTCGACATCCACCGATCCCAGGGCTCTCCGATAGCCCAAGAGGCCATAACTCGGATCGCCCGGCTCTATGCCGTGGAGAAGGAGGCCCGTGGCGCTCCGCCTGATCGCCGTGCCGAACTGCGACAGGCCCATGCCGCCCCCGTCTTCGACGAGCTGGAGGCGTGGCTGGCGATGCAACTCACCACGATCTCAGGCAAATCCCCGCTAGCCGCCGCCATCCGCTACGCCCTGACCCGCATGCAGCGTCTGCGCCCCTACCTCGACCACGGCATTCTCGAACTCGACAACAACGCCGCCGAACGCGGCATGCGCGCCGTTGCCCTCGGCCGCAAGAACTACCTCTTCGTCGGCTCGGAAGCAGGCGGAAAGGCCGCCGCCATCGCCTACACCCTCATCGGGACAGCCAAGCTCAACGCCGTCGATCCACTCGCCTGGCTCGCTGATACCCTGGCCCGCATCCCCGACTACAAGATCACAAAGGTCGACGATCTGCTCCCATGGCGATGGAACGGGTAGCGGTCAGGCCGGACGCTTACGCCCCAAGGGGCGGCTTTTGCGTTTGTAGGCGAGGGGGGAGCGGCTAACCACGGGCGTGCCGAAGCGCAGCCGTCGCTAATGCCGGACAGCCGAGCGTCGGCCGGGCAGCCCTTGCGTCGAGCATCTGGCGGTGCCTCACAAAGGCGGCCTTAGGGTAAGCGTCCGGCCTGACCGCTACCCGTTCCATCGCCATGGGAGCAGATCGTCGACCTTTGTGATCTTGTAGTCGGGGATGCGGGCCAGGGTATCAGCGAGCCAGGCGAGTGGATCGACGGCGTTGAGCTTGGCTGTCCCGATGAGGGTGTAGGCGATGGCGGCGGCTTTTCCGCCTGCTTCCGAGCCGACGAAGAGGTAGTTCTTGCGGCCGAGGGCAACGGCGCGCATGCCGCGTTCGGCGGCGTTGTTGTCGAGTTCGAGAATGCCGTGGTCGAGGTAGGGGCGCAGACGCTGCATGCGGGTCAGGGCGTAGCGGATGGCGGCGGCTAGCGGGGATTTGCCTGAGATCGTGGTGAGTTGCATCGCCAGCCACGCCTCCAGCTCGTCGAAGACGGGGGCGGCATGGGCCTGTCGCAGTTCGGCACGGCGATCAGGCGGAGCGCCACGGGCCTCCTTCTCCACGGCATAGAGCCGGGCGATCCGAGTTATGGCCTCTTGGGCTATCGGAGAGCCCTGGGATCGGTGGATGTCGACGAACTTGCGCCGGACATGGGCCATGCAGGCGACCTCGCGGATGGCGCCTGAGCGGTAGAGGTCTTCAAACCCGGCATAGCCGTCGGCGTGCATCCAGCCGCGATAGCGGGCGAGGTGATCCTTGGGGTGCTGGCCTTTGCGGTCGCCCGAGAAGCGATACCAGGCAGCGGGCGGCGCGGAGCCGCCCCAAGGGCGTTCGTCACGGGCATAAGTCCAGAGCCGGGCGGTGCGGGTCTTGCCGGTGCCCGGGGCGAGCATGCTGACCGGCGTGTCGTCGGCGAAGATCGCCTCGGCCGACAGGACATGGCGACCGATGGCGTCAGCGAGGGGTTCAAGCAAGGCAGTGGATTTGCCGACCCAGTCGGCCAGCGTCGAGCGATCCAGATCGAGCCCCTCACGATCGAAGATCTGGCTCTGGCGATAGAGCGGCAAGTGATCTGCATACTTGCTGACCAGCACATGGGCCAGCAGACCCGGCCCCGGGCGGCCACGCTCGATGGGGCGAGAGGGCAGCGGGGCCTGGACGAACCGTTCGCAGCAGGTGCAGGTCAGGCGCGGCCGGACGATCCGGTTCACGATAAACCGGCTGGGAACATACTCCAACTCCTCGGTGACATCCTCCCCGATCCGGCGCAGACGGCCTCCGCAATCGGCGCAAGCCTCGGCACCGGGGCCGAGTTCGACCTCCATCCGTGGGATATGATCCGGGATCGGGCGGCGCTTGGGTTTGTCCTTCTCCTCGATGTCCGGCAGTCGCATCCGGGCGGTCATCGCGGCAGCAGCGATCTCGCTGCTCTCCAGCGCCAGTTGAAGCTGTTCTGCCGTCTCCGACGATGCCCCGAACCGGTGGGCGCGGTGCCCTGCCAACTGGTGCCGCAGCTTCTCGATCAGGATCGCCTGGGCCTTCACCTCGGCCAAGAGCCGCGCGGTGAAGCTGCGCAGCTCCTCTGGGTCTTCCGGCAGGGCCAGGGTCTGATCGAGCATGCGGGAAGTTTATCCCACGGGATTCCTTGTGGGAATCATTGATTACAGGTCCTGTGGACTATCCCGCCGCCAGAGGCCGCCACGTCCGTTCCGGGGCCCGCCAGTCAATCCCCTCCAGCAGCATCGACAACTGCGCAGGCGTCAGTGCCACCTTCCCCTCCTTGGCCGAGGGCCAGACGAACCGGCCCTTCTCCAGCCGCTTCATGAACATGCAGGCCCCTTGGCCGTCCCACCAGATGACCTTGACCAGATCACCCCGGCGGCCCCGGAAGACAAAAAGATGCCCGCCGAATGGGTTCTGCTTCAGCACAGCCTCGGCCTGCGCCGCCAAGGCTGCAAAGCCCTTGCGCATGTCCGTCACCCCGGCGGCCAACCAGACCCGCGTGTTCGCCGGAACCGGGATCATACCGTGAGCCCCCGGATCAGCCGCGCGAGCGCCCCAGGATCGTAGTTGCCACTGATGCGCATCCGATGCCCGCCCGCGAGCTCGATCTCGATGCAACTGTCGGCGGCAGGTCCTGCCGGGGCAGACCTGGGCTCCGCGACAATCTCTACCGGCAGAAAGCGCGCCTGTTCTGGCAGGGGCGGAGCCGAGGCGGGGTCCGGCGCATAACGGGGATCGCGCAGCCACTTGAAGATCAGGTTCGCGTTTACCGCGTAGCGCCGGGCAACCTGGGCCACGGAAACACCCGGCGCAGCCGTCTGGAAGCAGATCGACCGCTTCTCCTCGTCCGTCCAGAGCCGCTTCGTCCGACGCGCCACGACATCACCATAGTGTCCACTATCGATGGTGGACACTATCCGCCCCTCTCACCCCGCGGCAGGGCGGCCAGGACGGACGCTTACGCCTTAGGCAGGTTGCCAGCCAGTGCAACCGGCGCGGAATCCACCACCCCAAGGGTTATCGAGCGGGTAGTTGAGCCCCGAGCGGGGCAGTCCCGCTGGTGTGGGCTCTCTGATCCATGGCGGGCGGACGCTCCGTGCACTCTCGCGAAAGGCCAGCGGCGAGAACACCGGTTGAACCTCACGCCGTAAAGGCGCTGCAGTCCGCGTAAGTCCACCCGGGCAGCCGCTGGCCTCAGTCTTCACCAAGATTGTCAGCAAGCTGGCGACAGCAGCTACCTCCAGCCAGCGTAACGCGCCCATAAGCCGCCTGTCGCTGAGCGACGGCCAGTCCGGCGGCAGTCAGTTTTGCGAGCGGCGCACGCTGATCGACGTGCCGGTATGGTTAGAAAAAGTGCCCCGACACCAGTTCCAGACCAAGGCCACCCCATTGCAGACATTATCGTGCTCGCGTCCGGACATGCGCTTTGCCGCTGCCCCTTCGCCTCGCGAGCCGACCGATTGGCAAGGGCAGGCAGACTCTCTCCGGAGGCGGCTAGCGACGCAAATAGCAACGGCAGAAAAAACTCTAGTCCAGACCTAGGCCCACAACCGCGCACAAACGTTAACGCGGCCCTAGACCAGGGCCGCGTTATTGACTTCACAACCGGCCCAGCCCCCTCAACCGAACGCCCGCACCAGCCCCAGCGTGATCGCCGGAAAGGCGATCAGGATCCCGATGCGGATGAAGTCCGAGATCAGGAAGGGCATCACGCCCTTGAAGCTCTCCCACATCGGGACGTCACGGGCCATGCCGTTGATGACGAAGACGTTCATCCCCACGGGCGGAGTGATCAGCCCCACCTCGACCACCACCACGGCGAGGATGCCGAACCAGATCAGCGTGTCCTCGCGGCTCATGCCGAAATCCAGACCGCCGATGATCGGATAGAAGATCGGGATCGTCAGCAGCAGCATGGACATCGAATCCATCACGCAGCCCATCGCCAGGTAGAGGACGAGGATCGCCAGCAGGATCAGCATCGGCGAATGACCCGCCTCAACGATCATCTGTGCGGCGAGCATCGGCGCCTGGGTGGCCGAGAGGAAGGCGTTGAACATCTCGGCGCCGAGCATGATCAGGAAGATCATGCCGGTCGTCTTGGCGGTCCCTTGCAGACACTCGATCAGCCCCGAGAGCCGCATCCCGCCATGCACCACGGCCAGCACGAAGGCACCGAAGGCGCCGACGGCGGCGCCCTCGGTCGGGGTGAACCAGCCGCGATACATCCCGACGATGACGACGCCGAAGATCACGATGATCGACCAGGTTTCCTTGAGGCTGGCGAGGCGCTCGCCCCAGCTCGCCGCCGGGGCGGCGGGGCCGGCGTCGGGCCGCAGCCGGACGAACACCGCCACCGCGATCATGTAGCCGATGGCGGCGAGGATCCCCGGCACCATCGCCGCCACGAACATCTTGGCGATGTTCTGCTCGGCCATCAGCGCATAGAGAACGAGGATCACCGAGGGCGGGATCAGGATGCCGAGCGTGCCCCCCGCGGCCAGCGAGCCGGTCGCCAAGGCGCCGGAGTAGTTGTAGCGCCGCATCTCGGGCAGGGCGACCTGCCCCATGGTGGCCCCGGTGGCCAGCGACGAGCCGCAGATCGCGCCGAAGGCCGCGCAGCCGCCGATCGAGGCCATCGCCAGACCGCCGCGCAGATGCCCGAGGAACGCCGCCGCCGAGCGGTAGAGCGCCCGGCTCAGCCCGGCGTGGGTGGCGAACTCGCCCATCAGCACGAACAGCGGAATGACCGACAGCGAGTAGGTCGAGAACTGGTAGTAGGTGTTGGTCTTGAGATAGGCGAGCAGCGGCATCCAGCCGTTGACCAGCCCGTAGCCTCCGACCCCGACCGCCAGCATGGCGACGGCGATGGGGATGCGGATCGCCATCAGTGCCAGCAGCACCGCAAACCCCGTCAGCCCGGCGGCAATCCCCGTCATCTCCGCGCCTCGCGCCAATGTCCGATCATGGTGAAGAAGGTGGTGACGATCAGCAGCGTCATCGCCGGCAAAACGAGGGTGAAGACCCACCAGACCGGGATGCGCAGCACCATCGACTGCTCGCCGTACAGCCGGAACTCGGACGCGCCGTGCCACATCCGCCAGGTCAGCAGGATGCCGAGGACCAGATAGACGAGGTCACCCAGCGCCTCGAGCGCGTGGTTGGTCCGCGCGCCCGCCTTCATGGTGAAGAAATCCACCAGCACGTTGCCGCCGGTGATCTGGCACCACGGCAGGAAGCAGGCCACGACGATGGCCGAGCCGAGCTCGACCATCTCGAAGTCGCCGGCGATGGGCGCGCCCAGCAGCGAGCGGCGGGTGATGCTGGCGACCGTCATGAACAGCATCGCCATCAGCACCATCCCGCCGATGGTGGCGAACCACCGGCACAGCGCGACCAGCCAGCCCGGCACGGGGACCGGGTGGGCGTGTTCGGTGAGCGGTTCGGCCTCGGCCATCGCCGGCCCGCCCTTACTTCACGCCCGCCGCGGCCAGCGCCGCGCGAGCGTCATCAAGGATCGCCTGCCCGTTCTGGCCCGCGTCGGTCACCGTCTTGACCCAGGCGTCGAAGACCGGCTGGGTGCGCTCTTTCCACGCGGCCAGATCGGCCTCGGGGATCACCGTGACGGTGCCGCCGGCGTCCAGCGCCTTCTGGCGCTCGGCGGCCTCGGCCTCGTCCAGCGCCTTGCCGGCCAGCGGCGCGAGATTGGCGCCCGAGTTGTCGTCGATCACCTTCTTCAGGTCGTCGGGCAGCCCCTCGTACTTGGCCTTGTTCATCACCAGCGCAAAGACCGAGGTGGACATCCCGCCGTTCTCGACCCCCATCTCGGTGTGGTTCTTGGCCACCGACTCGATCCGAAGCGAGCCGAACACCTCCCACGGGATCACCGCGCCGTCGATCACGCCCGTGGTCAGCGCCTGCGCCACCTCGGGCACCGGCATCCCCACGGCCGTCGCGCCGAGCGCGTTCAGCGCCTCGGTCATCTGCCGCGAGGGGGCGCGGATCTTCATGCCCGCGAGGTCGGGCAGGCCCGCGACCGGCTTGGTCTTCATGTGGATCTTGTAGGCCGCGGGCGCGTGGATCAGCAGCGGATGCACCTGCGACAGCTCGTCGCCCAGGTGCTTGGCCTGAAACTCCTGCAGCGCCATCGTGGTCTGGGTCGCGGTGCCGCCCATGAACGGCAGCTCGAACACCTCGGCAACCGGGAAGCGGCCGGGGGTGTAGCTCAGCAGCGTCCACGAGATGTCCACGATCCCGTCGCGCGCCTGGTCGAAGAGCTGCGGCGGCTTGCCGCCCAGCTGCATCGAGGGGAACAGCTGCACGTCGATGCGGCCGCCCGACTGGCCCTCGACCGCCTTCTCCCACGGCTCGAGGATGCCTTTGTGAAGGGGCGACTCGCCCGACAGGAAGTGATGGACGCGCAGCGTGACGTCGGCGGCCTGCGCCGCGCTGGCAAGGGCAAGCGCCGCGACGGCGCCCAGCAGGATGGCTTTCATGGTTGGTCTCCTCCGGTGTTGGTGTCAGTCCGAGCCGGCAAGCCGGGCCGGGTCGAGTTCGCGGGTCCAGTCCGTCCCCGGCGCCAGCGCGTCGAGCGCCGCCGCGAGGGTCAGGGTCGGGTCGGCGCCGACGCGGGCCAGCGCTTCGGCCACGAGCCGCTGCGCCTCGGCGCGGGGCAGGGTGCGCGACAGCAGGTGGCCGGCGGCCTCGGCGCACATCCGGCCGCGGTCGGCAGCGAAGGTCGCGGCGATGCGGGCCGGGTCGGGGGTGAGCGTCTCGGCCAGACCCTGCGCCAGCCGCAGGCTGGCGGCCGTGCGGGTCAGCATCTGCGGCAGCAGGGTCCATTCCAGCCCCAGCGCGCTGCCGTCGCGTTCCTGCGCGTGGATCAGCGCGTGGTGCATTCCGGCCAGGTCGCCGGCGTTCAGCCGCGCGAGCGTCACCAGCGCCTCGGCGGCGACCGGGTTCGATTTCTGCGGCATCGCCGACGAACCGCCGCCGGCGCCCGCGGTGACCTCGCCCAGTTCCGACTGGCCGAGCTGGATCAGGTCGAGGCCCATCTTGCCCAAGCCCCCCGTGACCAGCGACAGCCAGCCGGCGAGTTCCGCCATCCCGTCGCGCGCCGCGTGCCACGCACCGTCGGGCACGCCGAGGCCGAGCGCCTCGGCCACCGCCGTGCGCAAGGCGGGGCCGTGGCCGCCGAACGACGCGCTGGTCCCCGCCGCGCCGTGCAGCGCGAGCTGCAGCACCCGGTCGCGCAGCTCGGCGAGCCGGGCGCGGTTGCGCGTCACCATCCCGCGCCAGACTTCGATCTTGGCCCCGAGCGTCGTTGGCGCCGCGATCTGGTGGCGGGTGCGGGCCGGGATCGGCTGGCCGGCATGAGCCGCCGCCTTGGCCGCCAGCGCCGCGTCGAGGGCCGCAAGCCGCCCCTCGAGCAGCGCCAGCGCCTCGGTCAGTTGCAGCGCCAGCGCGCTGTCGGTGATGTCCTGCGAGGTCGCGCCGAGGTGGACCGCGCCGCCCGCCTCTCCCGCCGCCCGCTTCAGCGCCGCGATCAGCGGTTGCGCGGCGATCCCGGCGCGGGCCACTTCGGCCCGCAGCGTGTCCGTCTCGGGGCGCAGCATGGCGGCGGCCTCGGCGATGGCCTGCGCGTCGGCCTGAGGGATCATCCCCAGCCCGGCCTGCGCCGTGGCCAGCGCGGTCTCGACCCGCAGCATGGCGGCGAGCGTGGCGGCGTCCGACAGGATCGCCGCCATCCCGGCATCGCCATAGAGCGCGTCGTAGAGACCGCCCTCGCTCATGCGGCCCGCAGCCCCAGGATCGCGCGGGCCTGCTGCCAGCTTGCCACCGGGCGTTCGTAGCGCTCGCACAGCTCGGCCGCCCGCCGCACCAGCGCGGCGTTCGACGGCGCGAGGCGCTCGCGGTCCAGCCGCACGTTGTCCTCGAGCCCCGTGCGCGCGTGCCCGCCCGAGGAAATCGCCCACTCGTTCAGCACGATCTGCGCCGGCCCGATCCCCGCCGCGCACCACGGCGCATCGGCCCCGAAGAGCCGCTGCACCGTGCGGATGTAATAGTCGAACACGTCCCGGTCGGCGGGCATCGCGTTCTTCACTCCCATCACGAACTGGACGTAAGGCGTGCCCTCAAGCCGCCCGTCATCCGCCATCTTCTTGGCCTGAAGGATGTGCGACAGGTCGAACGCCTCGATCTCGGGCTTGACGCCGTAGGTCCGCATCTCGGCGGCGAGCCAGTCCACGAGGTCGGGCGGATTCTCATAGACCCGCGTCGGAAAGTTGTTCGACCCGACCGAGAGGCTCGCCATGTCCGGCGAAAGCGGCAGCATCCCGCCCCGCGCCTGTCCCGCGCCCGACCGGCCGCCGGTGGAGAGCTGGACTATCATCCCGGGGCAATGCGTCTCGATCCCCTCCTTGAGGCGGGCGAAGCGCTCGGGGTCGCTCGTCGGTTTTCCCTCGTCGTCGCGGACGTGGCAATGGGCGATGGTGGCGCCGGCCTCGAAGGCCTCCTGTGTCGACTCCACCTGCTCGGCGATGGTGATCGGCACCGCCGGGTTGTTCTCCTTCGTCGGTAGCGAGCCGGTGATCGCCACGCACAGGATGCAGGGCTTGCCCGCGTGTTGGTTGGCGTGGGTGTTCGTGTCAGACATCGAAGAACACCGTCTCGTTCTCGCCCTGCAGGCGAATGTCGAAGCGATAGACGGGCGTGCCGTCCCGGTCGGAGCGCGTGGCGATCAGCGTCGCGCGGCGGTTTTCCCACTCGATCAGGTTCAGCACCGGGTCGGCGGCATTCGCCTCGGCCTCGTCGTCGAAATACATCCGGGTGTTCAGCCCGATGTTGATGCCGCGGGCAACGATCCACAGGTTCAGGTGCGGGGCCATCGGCGCCATGTCCTCGTCCATCCGGCCCTGCCAGTCGGGGTGGCTGGCGCGCACCTTGTCGCTGACGCCCGAGGCCATCTTGCGCCGCGCCCGGACCCGGCCGGGCTTGATCGTGTCGAAGCCCCATTCGCCGGTCTCGAAGTCGGTGATGACCCGGCCCCAGCCGCGGAAGCCGTCGGCGGGGCGGCTGTCCTCGCGCCGGACGTACTGGCCGTCGGCGTCGGCCTGCCAGACCTCGATCAGCACGTCCTTGACCGGGCTGCCGGTGCCGTCGATCACCACGCCCTCGACGCGGATGCGCTCACCCTTGGCGCCCGCGCCGGCGATGTCCCAGCCGAGTTCGCGGTCGAAGATCTGGAACCCTGCCGCCCCGGGGGCGAGGCCGATGTGGACATAGGGCCCCGCGGTCTGCGAGGCGGTCTCGCGCAGGTACTGCGGCGCGTTGTTCCGGGCGTCGATGACCATCAGTTCCCCTCCAGCCGGTTCTCGAACAGGGTCGAGCGGCGCCCGCGCA
The DNA here is from genome assembly GCF_012689545.1 of Paracoccus sanguinis. Lineage (NCBI taxonomy): Bacteria > Pseudomonadati > Pseudomonadota > Alphaproteobacteria > Rhodobacterales > Paracoccaceae > Paracoccus > Paracoccus sanguinis. The sequence continues at coordinate 1,542,286 of NZ_CP051542.1, read as the reverse complement.
GCACGATGTCGAAGCGATAGGCGATGGCGTCGAGCGGCACGGTCGCGTTCATGTCGAGCTTCGCGGTCAGCCGGTCGATGGCGTCCGCATCGGGAATCGTCTGCACGATGGGGCAGAGTGGGATCAGCGGGTCGCCCTCGAAGTAGAGCTGGGTGATGAGGCGCTGGCAGAAGGCATGGCCGAAGACCGAGACGTGGATATGCGCCGGGCGCCAGTTGTTGACCCAGTTCCGCCACGGATAGGCGCCGGGCTTGACGGTGCGGAAGGCGTAGTAGCCCGTCTCGTCCGTCAGCGTCCGCCCGCAGCCGCCGAAGTTCGGGTCAATGGGGGCGAGGTAGCTGTCCTTCTTGTGGCGATAGCGCCCGCCGGCGTTGGCCTGCCAGATTTCGACCAGCGTGCCGGGGACGGGGCGGGCGTTCTCGTCCAGCACCCTTCCGTGGACGATGATCCGCTCGCCCACCGGGTCGCCGGTCTTGGCGTAGTTCTTGATCAGGTCGTTGTCGATCGGGGCGATGTCGTCATGCCCGAACACCGGCCCCGTCGTCTCGGACACCGAGCCCTGCAGTGAGATCAGCGCGAACCGCGGGCTGCGCGCCACGCTGGTCTTGTAGTCGGGCGTCAGCGCCGGCGGATGGGCGCGGCGGTCGCGCTGGTAGAACTCGGCCGGCTGCATCATCGCGCGCCCTCCATCTCGGCATAGGTGTCCTTGGCGAGCTTGAGCGCGTGGTTGGCGCGCGGCACGCCGCAGTAGATGGCGACGTGCTGGAACACCTCCTGCACGTCGCGGGGGGTGGCGCCGGTGCGGACGGTGGCGCGGATGTGCATCGGGATCTCGTCGAAGTTCCCCATCGCCGCCAGCAACCCCAGCGTGATCATCGAGCGTTCCCGCCGGCTGAGCCCTTCCGAGGCCCAGACCGTGCCCCAGGCGCTTTCGGTGATGAGGTCCTGGAACGGCCTGTCGAAGTCGCTTTTCCCGGCCTCGGCGCGGTCCACGTGGCTGTCGCCCAGCACCTCGCGGCGGACCTGCATCCCGCGGTCGTGGCGAGGGGAAGCACACTCGTCAGACATGGCCGATCTCCGTCAGGAAGCGGGTGAGGATGCGGGCGTAGTCGGCGGGCGCCTCGACGCAGGGCAGGTGGCCGGCGCCGTCGATCACCTCGAAGCGGGCGTCCGCGATCAGCCCGGCGGTGGCCTGCACCAGCTCGGGCGGGGTCGAGCCGTCGGCGCTGCCTGCGATCAGCTGCACCGGCAGGGTCAGCCCCGCGGTGCTGTCCCGCAGGTCGGCCCCTGCGATGGCCGCGCAGCAGGCGACGTAGCCCTCGACCGGCTGGCGTTCCAGCATCGCCTGCCAGGCGGCGAGTTCCGGCGTGGCGCGGAAGGCGGGCGAGAACCAGCGCTCCATCGTCGGGGCGGCGATGGCGGCGATGCCGCCCTTGCGGATCGCGGCGATCCGGTCCTGCCACATCGCCGCCTCGCCGATCTTCGCCGCCGAGTTCGAGATGACCAGCCCGCGCAGCAGCTCGGGCCGCCGGGCCGCGAGGCTCTGGCCGATCAGCCCGCCGATGGACAGGCCCACGAACACCACGTCGCGCAGCCCCAGCGCCTCGATCATCCCGGCCGCGTCGTCGGCCAGCTGTTCGATGCTGTAGGGGCCGGGGGTTTCCTCGGACAGCCCGTGGCCGCGCTTGTCATAGCGCACCAGCCGCAGCCCGTCCGGCAGGTGCGGGATCAGCGCGTCCCACAGCCGCAGATCGGTGCCGAGCGAGTTGGCGAACACCAGCGCCGGCCCGTCCGCCGGACCCCTGTCTGCGACGTGCAGCGCCGCGCCGTTGGCTTCGATGATCCGCATCAGTAAGGCAGCCCCACATAGTTTTCCGCAAATGCCCGTTGCTGGGCCTCGTTATCGCGCAGGAAGGCGATGTCGGCCTGCTGCATCTTGAGGTCGAACGGCGCCATGTGCGGATAGCGGTGCAAAAGCCCGCTGAACCACCAGCTGAAGCGCTCGGCCTTCCACACCCGCAAGAGTGCGCGTTCCGAATAGCGCTCGAGCCCCTCGTCGTCGCCGTCGTGGTAGTGCCGCACCAGCCCGTCGATGAGGTAATGCACGTCGCTCGCCGCCGTGTTCAGCCCCTTGGCGCCGGTCGGCGGCACGATGTGCGCGGCGTCGCCGCACAGGAACAGCCGCCCCCAGCGCATCGGTTCGGTCACGAAGGACCGCAGGGGGGCGATGGATTTCTCGATCGACGGCCCGGTGACCAGCCGCTCGGCCACGTCCGGGGGCAGGCGGCGCTTCAGCTCGGCCCAGAAGGCGTCGTCGGTCCAGTCGCCCGGGTGATCCGACAGCGCGCACTGGATGTAGTAGCGCGAGAGGTTCGCGTTGCGCATCGAGCACAGCGCGAAACCGCGCGCCGAGTTGGCGTAGATCAGCTCGTCATGGACCGGCGGCGTCTCGGACAGGACGCCCAGCCAGCCGAAGGGATAGGTCTTTTCATACTCGCGCCGCACCGACAGCGGGATGGTCTGGCGGCTGATGCCGGGGAACCCGTCGCAGCCGGCCACGAAGTCGCAGTCGATCCGCAGGCTCTGGCCGGCGCGCGTCAGGGTCACGAACGGGTGGTCGGTGTCGGCATCGTGGATGACCACGTCCTCCACCTCGAAGATCGTCTGCGCGCCCGCCGCCTCGCGCGCGTCATACAGGTCGCGCGTCACCTCGGTCTGGCCGTAGACGATGACCGGGGTGCCGGTCAGGGCCTTGAAGTCGACGTGGAAGCTGCCGCCCTCCCAGGCGATTTCGGTGCCGTCGTGGACGAAGCCCTCGGCGTGCAGCCGGTCGGCGACGCCCGCGCGCTCCATCAGCCGCACGAGCCCGGTCTCGAGCACGCCGGCGCGGATGCGGCCCAGCACATAGGCGCGGGTCTTGCGCTCGAGCACCACCGCCTCGATGCCCGCGCGGTGCAGAAGCTGCCCGAGCAGCAGCCCGGACGGCCCGCCCCCGACGATCACCACTTGAGTGCGCATCAACGATCCTCCCCCTGCAGGCAGGTTGATCTGCCGCGACCCTCAAGTAAAATGATTAATCAGGCCGTTTGGTTATCAAATCCGGTAAGTCATGGATCGCCGCATCCGCCTGCGCCACATTCAGGCCTTCGTCGAGATCGTCCGCCAGGGCAGCCTCAAGCGGGCGGCCGAAGAACTGTTCCTGACCCAGCCCGCCATCTCGCGCACCCTGGCGGAGTTCGAGGAGATCGTCGGCAGCCCGCTGCTCATCCGCGGCCGGGGCGGGGTGCGGCTGACGCCCGAAGGGCAGTTCCTGCACGGCCATGCGCTGAGCGGGCTGGCGGCGCTGTCGACGGGGCTCGCCGGGCTTGCGGGCGGGGCCGGGGACCGGCTCAGGGTCGGGGTCCTGCCCTCGGTCGCGGCGCGGCTGATGCCGGCGGTCGCGGCCGAGCTGCTGGCCGTCGCGCCGGGGGTGATGCTCGAGGTGTCGGATGGCTCGCACGAGCATCTGACCAAGGCGCTGCGGGCGGGCGACCTCGAGGCGGTGATCGGCCGGCTGGGCGCGCCGCAGACCATGCAGGGGCTGAGCTTTACCCAGCTTTACCTCGAGGAGGTGGCGGTCGTCGTCCGGCCCGGCCACCCTATCCTCGCCGATCCCGACCTGCGCCGGGTGGGCGAGCATCTGGTGCTGTATCCGACCGAGGTGGCGGCGATCCGGCCGCTGGTGGACCGGCTGCTGTTGAGCCTCGGGCAGTCGCTGCCGCCGCGCCGGATCGAGACGGTCTCGGGCGCCTTCGGCCGCGCCTTCACCCGCGACAGCGACGCGGTGTGGTTCATCTCGGCCGGGGTGGTGGCGCGCGACGTGGCCGAGGGGCGGCTGGTGCGCCTGCCGGTGGCGACCCGGCTGACCGAGGGGCCGGTGGGCGTGATGACCCGCGCCAACGCCCCGCGGACGCTGGCCGGGACGCTGTTTCTGGACATCGTGACCCGCCACGAGGCGGGCGGCGGGGCCTGACCCTTAGCCCTCGCCCGCCGCGGCGAGCGCCCGCGCGGCAAGGGCCACGAACGCCGCGCACTCGGCCTCGTCGAGCCCCGGCAGGATCGCGGCCTGCAGCGCCGCCACAACCGGCGCCAGCCGCGCGTGCAGCGCCTGCCCCGAATCGGTCAGCGACAGCAGGATGGCGCGGCGGTCCGTCTCGCTGCCCCGCCGGGCGATCAGGCCCTTCTTCTCGAGCCGCTCGGCCACGGCGCCGACCGTCGCGCGGTCCTTGCCGATGGCGCGGGCGAGCGAGGCCTGGTCGCGGTCCGGCTCGGCCGCGAGCGCGTCGATCATGGCGAACTGCACCGGCGTCAGGTCCTCGCCCGCCTCGGCCATCGCCGCGGCGAAGACCTGGGTGGAGTGCTGGTGCAGCCGCCGGATCAGATGCCCCGGCATCAGCGACAGCGACAGCGTCGGCGGCGTGGCGTCCATGAGCGTCCCCTCGTGCAAGCGGCAGATCGTATCTGCACATACTTCCTGTTGACGGGGCCGCCAAGGATGCCATATGTCACACACAGCATCGTAAGACGACTTACGACCTTGGGAGGGGTTCATGCAGTATCATCGTGACGGTTTCCGGCCCGGCGACCCGCGGGTGCAGCCCGCCGCCCCCGGCGTGCCCGAGGGCGGGGCGCTGTTGCCCGACCGCATGGACGTGCTGATCGTCGGCAGCGGCCCGGCGGGGCTGACGCTCGCCGCCCAGCTTTCGGCCTTTCCCGAGATCACCACCCGCGTCGTGGAACGCCGCGACGGCCCGCTTGAGAAAGGGCAGGCGGACGGCATCTCGTGCCGCTCGATGGAGATGTTCCAGGCCTTCGGCTTCGCCCACACGGTCAAGGAACAGGGCTACTGGGTGAACGAGGCGACCTTCTGGAAGGCCGACCCGGCCGATCCCGCGCGGCTGGTCCGCGCCGGCCGGGTGCAGGATGTCGAGGACGGGCTTTCCGAGATGCCGCACGTCATCCTGAACCAGGCGCGCGTGCATGACTTCTACCTCGAGATCATGCGCCACAGCCCCAACCGGCTCAGCCCCGACTATGGCCTGACGCTGGTCGGGCTGACGGTCGAGGAGGGGGACGAGCATCCCGTGGTGGCCGAACTCGAGGCCGCGGACGGCACCCGCCGCACGGTCCGGGCGCGCTATGCGGTGGGCTGCGACGGGGCGCGCAGCGCGGTGCGGCGGGCCATCGGGCGCGAGCTCCGGGGCGATTCGGCCAACCAGGCGTGGGGCGTGATGGACGTGCTCTGCGACACCGATTTCCCCGACATCCGCATGAAGTCGATCCTCAAGTCCGACCGCGGCAGCGTCCTGATCATCCCGCGCGAGGGCGGGTTCCTGACCCGCATCTACATCGAACTCGACAAGCTCGCCGCGGGTGAGCGTGTTGCCGACCGCGCCATCACCCTCGACCGGCTGGTGGCGGCGGCGCAGGCGGGGTTCGCGCCCTTCACTCTGACCGTCCGCGACGTGGCTTGGTGGTCGGTCTACGAGATCGGCCAGCGCCTGACCGACCGCTTCGACGACGTGCCCGAGGGCGAGGCCCGCCTGCCGCGGGTGTTCATCGCCGGCGACGCCTGCCACACCCACAGCCCCAAGGCGGGGCAGGGGATGAACGTCTCGATGGGCGACGGCTTCAACCTCGGCTGGAAGCTGGCGGCGGTGCTGCGCGGTCGCGCCGATCCGGCGATCCTGCACAGCTACTCGGCCGAGCGGCAGGGGGTGGCGCAGGACCTGATCGACTTCGACCGGCGCTGGGCGCGGATCATGAGCGAGCGCCCCGAAGACGGCGCCGACACCCCGCAGTTCCAGCGCAGCTTCATCGAGAATGGCCGCTACACCGCGGGGATGCAGGTGACCTATGCGCCCTCGGCGCTGATCGGCCCGGCGACGCACCAGCATCTGGCGCCCGGGTTTCCGGTCGGGGCGCGGCTGCACTCGGCCCCAGTGGTGCGGCTCGCCGACGCCCGGCCGATGCACCTCGGCCATGCCTTCACGGCGGACGGGCGCTGGCGGCTGATCGCCTTTGCCCCGGACGAGGATCACGCGGCCGAAGGCTCGGCGCTGAACCAGCTCTGCGGCTTTCTGGCCGACGATCCGGCCTCGCCCCTGCGCCACAACCGCCCGGGCGAGGATGCCGACGCCCAGATCGACCTGCGCGCGGTCCTGCCGCAGGGGTTCCGCGACGTGGCGCTCGAGACGCTGCCCGCGCTGCTGCGCCCGCGGGTGGGGGCGCTGGGGCTGGTCGATGCGGAAAAGATCTTCTGCGCCGACCCAGCCCACGACATCTACGCGCTGCGCGGCATCGACCGGGCGCAGGGCGCGCTGGTGGTGGTGCGCCCCGACCAGCACGTGGCCCATGTCCTGCCGCTCGATGCGACGGACGAGCTCGCCGCGTTCTTCGACGGGTTCCTGATCTGACGAGGGGCGGGGCGCGGCCGACGCGCGCCCCGCCCGCGCGGTCAGCTCGCGCTCAGCCAGGCGTTGAAGCGCTCGGTCAGCTCGGCCTCGTGATCGACCCAGAAATCATAGGACGACCCGAGCGCCTTCTTCATGTTGTCGGGGTTGGTCGGCATGTTCGGCGCCATCTCGGTCTTGCCGTCGTTGTAGAGCCCGACCAGCGGCGCCGAGGACTTGCGCGCCGGGCCATAGCTGATCCACTTGGCCTGGTCGGCCAGCGGCTGGGTCGAGGTGGCGAACTTGATGAACTCGAGCGCGTCCTTGGCGTTCGGCGCGCCCTTCGGGATGGCGAACAGGTTGTATTCATACACCTGTCCGTCCCACACCATCTTGAACGGCTTGCCCTCGCTGACCGTCGCGTTGAAGATCCGGCCGTTGTAGGCGGTGGTCATCACCACCTCGCCATCGGCCAGCAACTGCGGCGCCTGCGCGCCCGATTCCCACCAGACGACGTCCTTCTTGATGGTGTCGAGCTTCTTGAACGCCCGGTCCACCCCCTCGGGCGTGCCGAGCACCTTGTAGACCTCGTCCGCGGGCACCCCGTCGCCCATCAGCGCCATCTCGAGCAGCGCCTTGGGCGCGCGCTTCAGGCCGCGCTTGCCGGGATATTTCGCGGTGTCGAAGAAATCCGCGATGGTCGTGGGCGGGTCGGCGGTGATCTTGGTGGTGTCATAGGCATAGACCGTCGAGAACACGATCGAGCCGACCGCACACTCCGCCAGCGCGTTGGGCAGGAAATCCTCGGTCGCGGGCGTGCCGTCGGGCGCCGCGGGCAGGCCGGCCGGGTCGATCGGCTCGAGCAGCCCCTCGTCGCACAGGCGGATCGCGTCGGGGTATTCGATGTCCACCACGTCGGTGGTGACGTTGCCCGCCTCGACCTGCGCCTTGACCGGGATCGCCGGGTTGTCGCTGTCCACCGACACGACGTTGATCCCGGTCTTGGCGGTGAAGGGGGTGTAGTAGGCCTCGACCTGGCTCTTGGTGTAGGTGCCGCCCCAGGACATGACGGTGATCTGCGCGGCCTGCGCCGCCCCCGCGCTCAGCGCCAGCGCCGAGACGAGGCCGAGCGTCCGCAGGACGGGGGTGATCGGGCCGGATGTGGATTTCATGGCTTCGTTCCCTGTTGTGGTTGTCGTGGTCCCGGTCTTTGCCGGGCGTGAAGGCCCCTTCTGCCGGGGGCGCTTGAGGTCCGGTCCGGGCGCGGGGGGGCATGGGCGCCCCCGCGCGCCCGCCGGGTCAGCCGACGAGGGCCGGCGTGTCCGCCTGCCGGGCGGCCTGCGGCGCCGCCGCGATGCCGCTCGCGCTGCCCGCCCCCCTGCCGACGATCAGGTGCTCGGGGCCATAGGGGAACCCGGTGATGTTGCGGTTGCCCTCGGGCGTGATCACGAGGATGTCGTGCTCGCGATAGCCGCCGGCACCCGGCAGGTGGTCGGGAATGGTGATCATCGGCTCCATGCTGACCACCATGCCGGGTTCCAGCACCGTGTCGCAGTCCTCGCGCAGCTCAAGCCCCGCCTCGCGGCCGTAATAGTGGCACAGCACCCCGAAGCTGTGGCCATAGCCGAAGCTGCGGTACTGCAGCAGGTTCTCGGCCGCGTACATCTCGTTCAGCTCGCGGGCGATGTCCGAGCAGCGGTTGCCGGGGACCAGCAGCTCCTTGCCGCGGTCGTGGACGCGGCAGTTGAAGTCCCACAGCCGCAGGTGTTCGTCGCTCGCGGTTTCGGCGAACAGAGTCCGTTCCAGCGCGACGTAATAGCCCGCGACCATCGGGAAGCAGTTGAGCGACAGGATGTCGCCGCGCTCGATCCGGCGCGAGGTGACGGGGTTGTGGGCGCCGTCGGTGTTGATCCCCGACTGGAACCAGGTCCAGGTGTCCAAGAGCTCGGCGTGCGGCCAGACGCGGGCGATCTCGCGCACCATCGTCGCGGTGGAATGCAGCGCGACCTCGTGCTCGGGGACGCCGACCGCCACCGCCTCGACCACCGCGGCGCCGCCGATGTCGGCGATGCGGGTCATCTTCTCGATATGGGCGATCTCTTCGGCCGACTTGATCATCCTGAGCTGCATCGCGGGCTGGGCGATGTCGACGAACTCCATCCCCGGGAACTCGGCCTTGAGCAGGTTCAGCAGGTCGATGTTGACGTGGTCGAACTCGATCCCCAGCCGCCGCACGCCGCCGGTAAGCTGGCGGATGGCGTGGAAATAATTGTCCTTCTGCCAGTCGGTATAGGTCAGGTTGCGCCCGCCGAAGGTGCGGCGCCACGGCTGGCCACCGTCGATCCCGGCGCTGATCGAGGTGCTCGCGTCAGGGGTGACGACCAGCCCGTAGCGGCGCCCGAACTGGCAGTAAAGGAAATCCGCATAGTAGTTGATGTTGTGATAGCTGGTGAACAGCGCCGCACCGATACCGCGCTCGGCCATCGCCGCGCGGATCGAGTCGAGGCGCCGCTGCATCTCGCCCGCCGAAAAGGTCGGCTGCACCGGGGTGCCGTTGCCGACGTAGTTCTGAAGCCGTTCGCGTTCCATCCGTCCCCTGATTCCCTTGACCGCCGCGCCCCGCGGGCGCTTGAACCTGCCCTCACGATCCGCCCCGTCCGCGGCCCTTGTCAAAAGAGTGTTTCTCACCCCAGGATGAGGAAACCTCATGGGGGTCCCGCGATGTCCGGTCCTGCGCCGCTGAACGCGCTGCGCGCCTTCGAGGCGGTGGTCCGCTCCGGCTCGTTCGCGGCTGCGGCCGGTGAGCTGCACGTCACGCAAAGCGCGATCAGCCATCAGATCAAGGGGTTGGAGCAGTGGTTCGGCGCGCCCCTCTTCGACCGCGAGGGGCCGCGGCCGCGCCCGCTGCCGCACGCGCAGCAGTTGGCGCGCAGTTTGTCACTGGGGTTCGACTCCATCAACGCGGCCTGCCGCGCGGCGCGGGGGTACAGCCAGACTCGCCCCTTGGTGGTCGCGGCGATCCCCTCGGTCGCGGTCTGCTGGCTCATCCCCCGGCTCGGTTCCTTCCGGGCTGCCCACCCGGGCGTCGAGATGCGCATCGTCTACGCACTCCACGGACAGGAGATCGACTTTGCCGAGGTCGATTTCGCCTTCGTCTTCGCTTCCCGCCCGCCCGCGGCGTGCGGGGCCGATTCGCTGCGGCTGCTGCCGGGGGCCGCCGTGCCCGTGTGCAGCCCGCAACTTGCCGCGACCCGGGCGGCCCGTGAGGGGGACCGGGGGATCGCGGGGATGGCGCTCTTGCACGACACCGACCACGACGGCTGGGCGACGTGGTTCGCCCGCGCCGGGCTGCCCGGCCGCGACCCGGCGGCGGGGCCGGTGTTCGAGGATTTCAACCTGCTGCGCGCCGCGGCGCTGGCCGGGCAGGGGGTGGCGCTCTGCCCCGAGGCGATGATCCGCGACGACCTGGCCGCCGGTCGCCTCGTGCGGCTGTCGCAGACGGCGGTGGCAGAGGGCTCGGCCTATTACCTGCTGCAAGGCCCGGCGGCGGCGGTCGCGCCCGGCCACGCCCGCGCCTTCCGCGACTGGGTGCTGGCCGAGCGGGCGGGCGACGACATGGGTGAGGGCCCCATGAGTTAAGGCCCGCCGGGGGGAACCGGCGGGCCTTCGGGATCGGCTCAAGGCCGGATCAGGCGAGCAGCTTCAGCAGCGCTTTCGCGGCATCCTCGGACGAGGCCGGGTTCTGCCCCGTGACCAGCTTGCCGTCGGTCAGCACGAAGCTCGCCCAGTCGGCGCCCTTCTCATAGGTGCCGCCGTTGGCCTTGAGCATGTCCTCGACGAGGAACGGCACCACGTCGGTCAGGCCGACGCCGTCCTCCTCGGTGTTGGTGAAGCCGGTCACCCGGCGACCCGAGACCAGCGGCTTGCCGTCCGGCCCCTGCGTGTGGCGGAACACCGCCGGGGCGTGGCAGACCGCGCCCACCGGGCGGTCGGCGGCGGCAAAGCCCTCGATCAGGCGGCGGGCGTCGGCGTCCTCGGCCAGGTCCCACAGCGGCCCGTGCCCGCCGGGGAAGAACACCGCGTCGAACCCGTCAAACGTCACCTCGGCCAGCCGCTTGGTGCTGGCCAGTTGCGCCTGCGCGTCCGAGTCGTCCTTGAAGCGGCGGGTGGCGTCGGTCTGGGCGTCGGCCGCGTCGCTCTTGGGGTCGAGCGGCGGCTGCCCGCCCTTGGGCGAGGCCAGCGTGACCGAGGCGCCCGCGTCCTTGAAGACATAGTAGGGCGCGGCGAACTCTTCGAGCCAGAAGCCGGTCTTCTTGCCGGTGTCGCCAAGCTGGTCGTGCGAGGTCAGGACCATCAGGATGTTCATGTCGTTTCCCTTCAGTTGCGGCCGACGCGGATCACGCGCTTGCCGAGGTTTTCACCGCGCAGCAGCCCGACAAAGGCGGCCGGCGCGTTCTCGAGGCCGTCGATGACCTCTTCGCGGTAGGCGATGCGGCCCTCGCCGATCCAGCCGGTCATCGCCTTGGCGAAGTCCGGGTAGAGGTGGCCGAAGTCGTCGAAGATGATGAAGCCCTGCACCTTCAGCTTCTTGCGCAGGATCAGCCCCATCAGCCAGTTGAGCCGGTCCGGCCCCTCGGGCAGGCTGGTGGCGTTGTACTGCGAGACGAGCCCGCAGACCGGCACCCGCGCGTTGGCGTTGAGCAGCGGCATCACGCCGTCCAGCACCTTGCCGCCGACGTTCTCGAAGTAGACGTCGATGCCATCGGGGCAGGCGGCGGCGAGCTGTTGGGCGAAGTCGTCGGCCTTGTGGTCGATGCAGGCGTCAAAGCCCAACTCGTCCACCGCCAGCGCGCATTTCTCGGGGCCACCCGCGACGCCGACCACGCGGCAGCCGAGGATCTTGCCGATCTGCCCCACCGTCGCGCCGACCGGCCCGGTGGCCGAGGCGACCACGATCGTCTCGCCCGGTTTCGGCGCGCCGATCTGCGTCAGCCCGGCCCAGGCGGTGAACCCCGGCATCCCGAGGATGCCCAGGGCCCAGGACGGACGGTCGGGCGAGGCCCCGAGGTTCGTCACGCCCTTGCCGTCCGACAGCGCGTAATCCTGCCAGCCGTTGAAGCTGAGCACCCAGTCGCCCGCGGCGAAGCCCTCGACGTTCGAGGTCACGACCCGCGCGACGGTCCCGCCGACCATGACCGCGCCCAGCTCGACCGGGTCGGCATAGGATTCCGCGGCGCTCATCCGGCCGCGCATGTAGGGGTCGAGCGAGAGATATTCGGTCCTGAGCAGCATCTGCCCGGGGCCGGGGGTGGGGATGGGGGTTTCGGTCAGCTTCAGCGTCGCGTCCGTCGGCTCGCCCTTCGGGCGCTCGGCGAGCAGGAACTGGCGGTTCGTGGTGTCGGTCTGTGTCATCTCGGGTCTTTCTGTCAGGCCGCGGCGGTGTCGATGTGCAGGCGCACGTCGATGTTGCCGCGGGTGGCGTTGGAGTAGGGGCAGAGCTGGTGCGTCGCCTCGACGAGCTTTTGCGCGTCGGCTTCGGCCATGCCCGGCAGGTGCGCGGTGATGTCGAGGTCGAGCGCATAGCCCCCGGCGGCCTGCTGGCCGATGCCGACCGCGACGCTGGTGCGGGCGCCCTCAGGCGACAGCTTGAGCTGCCTGGCCGCGATCTCCATCGCGCTGTCGAAGCAGGCGGCATAGCCGAGGGCGAAGAGCTGCTCGGGGTTCACGCCGGTCTTGTCGCCGGTCGCGGCGGCGTCGGGGCGCACCATGTCCACGGCGAAGCTGCCGTCGTCGAGCGCCGAGCGGCCCGAGCGCCCGCCGGTGGCGGTGGCCGAGGTCTTGTAGAAGATTTTCATGGCATCTGTCCTTTCTGATTAGACCAGTCGTCTCATGGGGTGGTCGGGCCGCGTCAGGCGGTCGGCCCGGGCGGAACCAGCCGCTTGGTCGTCCGCATCGCGGCCGCCAGGGCGGCGTCGTCGTGGGCCAGCGAGGCGACGAGGCTCGCCCCCAGCCACAGGTGATAGATCGCCTCGGCCGTGGCCTCGGGGTCGTCGATCGCGGCGATCGAGCCGTCGGCCAGCCCCTCGCGCAGCGTGGCCGCCAGGCGGCCGGTGATCGACTCGACCCCGTCGCGCAGGATGCGGCTCATGTCCGGCGACAGATCGGCGATTTCCGCGGAAAGCTTGACGATCAGGCAGCGTTCGGCCGGGTCGGGGCTGACCTGCTTGCGCTGCCAGTCGGCGAAATAGGCCAGCAACCGGGCCCGCGCGTCCCACGCCGGATGGGTCAGCGACCCGTCGAGGCGGGTGCCGTACTCGGTCACGAAATCCTCGAGCAGCGCGCAGCCATAGGCCTCTTTCGAGGGGAAGTAGTGGTAGAACGACCCCTTCGGCACCCCGGCCTGTTTGAGCAGCTCGCTCAGCCCGACGCCGGTATAGCCCTGCTGGGCGGTCAGGCGGCGGCCGGTCGAGAGGATCTGGGTGCGGGTGTCGTGTGGCTGGTCCATGGCTCCGATATGGGGTGATTAGACCAGTCGTCTAGTGGGCGGCGCGAAAAAAAATCCTCGCCCTGCGTCGGGCCGGGCGCGGCCGCCCGGCTTGCCGCCCCCGCCGCGGCCCCCCTAGAGTGCGGCCCATCCCTCGCCCGGCGGAGCCATGACCTATCGTTTCCTGCAAAGCTCGGACCTGCATCTTGGCCGCGCCTTCGGCACCTACCCCGAGGACATCCGCCACCGCCTGCGCGAGGCTCGCCACGCCGCCATCGCCCGCCTCGCCGCCGCGGCGCGCGAGGCGGGCGCCCGCGACGTGCTGCTGGCCGGCGACAGCTTCGACGCCGAGACCCCGGCGCCCGCCACGCTGCGGCAGGCGCTGGGCGCGATGGCGCATGAGGCCGACCTGCGCTGGGTCCTGCTGCCCGGCAACCACGACAGCCTCGCCGCGTCGGAACTGTGGCAGCGGGTGGCGGCGGCCTGCCCCGCGAACGTCACCGTGCTCGACACCCCCGCGCCGGTGGCGCTGGCCGAGGGCGTGTGGCTGCTGCCCGCGCCCGTCACCCAGCGCCGCCCGGGCCGCGACCTGACCGAGGCGATGTCCGCCCCCACCGCCGAAGGCGCGATCCGCATCGGCCTGGGCCACGGGGCGATCGTGGATTTCACCGGCGAGGAAGGCAGCCCCGGCATCATCCCGCCGGACCGGGCGGCGCGCTCGGGCCTCGACTACCTCGCCATCGGGGACTGGCACGGGCAGATGCAGGTGGGCCCCGCGACCTGGTACGCCGGCACGCCCGAGGCCGACGGCTTCAAGCACGCCACCGCGCCCGGTGCGCTGGTGGTGACGCTGGCGGCGGGCGCGCCGCCGCAGGTGACGCCGGTGCCCATCGGGCAGTTCGCGTGGGTGCGCCCCGACCTCGACCTGCTGCCGGGCGAGGATGGCGCCGCGCGGCTGACGGCGCTGCTGCCCGCCGGGGCGCAGCGCCGCAACGCGCTGGTCCGGGTCGCCCCGCGCGGGCGGCTCGCGCTGGCCGAACGGGCGGCACTCGAGGCCGCGCTGACGGCGCTCGCGCCGGATTTCGGCTGGTTCCAGTCCGACCTCTCGGGCCTCGCCGCCGATGTCGCGCCCGACGACCTCGACCAGATCGAGCGCGGCGGCGCGCTGCGCCGCGCGGCCGAGGCGCTGCTGGCCGAAAGCGCCGACCCGGCGCTGGCGCAGGACGACCGCGACGTGGCGGCGGCGGCGCTCGCCCGGCTCTACGCGCTCGCGCAAGAGGTGCAGCCATGAAGCTGCGCGCCATCGAACTCACCAACCTGCGCCGCTTCGCCGGCCAGCGGGCCCGCATCGACGGGATCGGCGACGGCATCTCGGTGCTGTCCGAGTGCAACGAATACGGCAAGTCCACCTTCTTCGACGGGCTGCGGGCGGTGTTCTTTGAGCCCCACCGCGGGACGCGGGCGGCGATCCGCGCCCTGCAACCCCACGGCGGCGGCGCCCCCGAGGCCGCGGTCGAGATCGACCTGCCCCAGGGCCGCTTCCGCATCGAGAAACGCTGGCTCTCGCGCCCGACGGCGCAGGTCACGGACGCCTCGGGCCGGATGGTGGCGCGGGACGACGAGGCCGAGGCGTGGATCGACGGGCTGACGCAGGGCGGGCTCGCCGGGCCGAGCGGGCTGTTGTGGGTGCGGCAGGGGCTGCTGGGGATCGAGCCGGACGGGAAGGGCGATGCGAGCGACCCGAAGAGCGGCCTCTCGGTCCGCCGCGACCTGCTGTCCTCGGTCGCGGGCGAGATCGAGCTGATGACCGGCGGGCGGCGGATGGATGCGGTGCTGGTCCGGGTCCGCGAGGCGCTGGACCGGCTGGCGACCCGCACCTTGCGCCCGAAGTCGGGCGGCCCGTGGGCGCGGGCGGTCGAGGATGCCGAGGCGCTCGAGGCCGAGCGCGCGGCGCTGGACGCCAAGGCGCGCGGGCTTGCGGCGCAGCTGCAGACCCGGGCGCGGCTCGGGCGCGAGCGCAAGGCCCTGACGGACCCCGAGGCCGACGCCGGCGACACCGCGGCGCTGCGCGCGGCCGAAGCGGCGCTCGAGGCCGCGACCCGCCGCGCCGACGAGATCCGGGCCGCTGACAGTGCCTGCAAGCTGGCCCTGCGCGACGTCGAGAAGGGGCGCAGCGACGCCCAGGCGCTGACCGCGCTGCGCGACCGGCTGGCCGAGGCCGAGACCCGCGCCACCCGGTCCGCCGCGGCGGTCACGAGCGCCGAGGCTGCCGCGGGCGACCGCGCGACCGAGGTCGCGCAGGCGACGCACGCCCATGACACCGCCGCGGCCGCCGCCAAGGCCGCGACCGCGCGGCTTGAGGCGGCGCAGCGGGCCGCCCACGCGCGGACGGCCCGCGATCTGGCCCAGACCCTCGCCCAGACCCTCGCGCGGGCCGAGGCGCAGCGCAGCGCGCTGGAAGAGCAGCGCGCCCGCCGCAAGGCGCTGGTGGTGACGGACCAGACCCTTTCCGCCGCCGAGGCCGCGCAGGCGGCGCTCGACCGCCTCAGGGCGCAGGCCGAGGCGCAGCAGGTGGCGGTGCGATTCGACTATGGCGGCGCGGCGCGGGTGACGCTCGCGGGCCGGCCGCTGGGGCCGGAGGGGGTGCGGCTCACCGGCGCCACGACCTTCGAACTGCCGGGCATCGGCCGCATGACCGTCGATCCGGGCGCGGCGGGCGAGGGCGCGCTCGCCCCCCGGCTCACCGCGGCCGAGGCGGCGCTGGCCAGGGCGCTGGCCGCCTGCGGGGCGCCGGACCTGCGCGGCGCGCAGCGGGCGGCGGACGAGGCCCGACACCTCGACGGCGCGATCCGGGACGGTGCGGCGGCGCTGGACGAGAGCGCGCCCGACGGGATCGAGGCGCTGCGCCTCAAGCTTGCTCAGGCGCGCGAGGCAGCGGGCGCGGGCGCCGACGACGCGCCCGACGACCCCGCGCCGCTCGAGGCCGCCCTGGCCGCCGCCCGCGCGGATGAGGCCGCGGCGGCGCAGGCGCTGGCCGCGGCGACCGCCCGGCAGGGGCAGGCGCGCGAGGATCTCGCCTCGGCCAAGGCCGCGGCGGTGGCGGCGCAGGATGCGCTCGACCGCGTCCGGGCTGAGGCCGGCGACGCGGTGACGCTGGCCGCGCGGCTGCTGACGCTCGGCACGGCGCAACCGGCGCTCGAGGCGGCGCTCGCCGACGCCGAGGCGCGGCGCGCCACGCTGGCCGCCGATGCCCCGGACGAGGCCACCGCGCGGGCCGAGGTCGCGCGCCTCGGCTCGGTCCTCGCCGGCCGGGCGCAAGAGCGCACCCGGCTTGACCGCGAGCTGGCCGAGGTCAACGGCTCGATCGGCGCGCTGGCCGATCAGGGCATCGAGGAGGCGCTGGACGAGATCACCGGCCGCGCCGCCGAGGCCGCCGCCCGCGCCGCGCGCTACGAACGCGAGGTGGGCGCGCTCGACCGGCTGCGCCGCGCGCTCGAGGACGCCCGCACGGCGGCGCGCGAGCAGTATCTGCGCCCCGTCATGGACGAGCTGCGGCCGCTGCTGGACATCCTGCACCCCGGCGCCGAACTCGGCTTCGACGACACCAGCCTCTTGCCCGCGACGCTGACCCGCGCCGGGCAGGACGAGGCGCTCGACATCCTGTCGGGCGGCACGCGCGAGCAACTGGCGGTGCTAACCCGGCTGGCCTTTGCGCGGCTGTTCCTGCGCCGCGGTCAGCCGGTGCCGGTGGTGCTGGACGATGCGCTGGTCCACAGCGACGACGACCGGATCGAGGCGATGTTCACGGCGCTGCACCGCGTGGCGCAGGACCAGCAGATCCTCGTCTTCACCTGCCGCCAGCGCGCCTTCGCGCCGCTCGGGGGCCAGCGGCTGCGCGTCGAGGTCACGCCAGCCTGAGGTTAAACGTCAGACCGGCCCAAGCCGGAAGCGGTCCACGAACGCCTGCCCGCGCTCGGGGTCGCCCGTGAACCGCAGCGTCCCCGCGGCGATCTGCGCGGCGAGCGGCTGGGGACCATAGATCACCGCCGCCATCAGGTTCGGCGGCGCCTCGAACTGCATCTCGCCGGCGGGCAGGACGGCGCGCACCGTCTCGATCCGTTCGCCGTCGGTGGTGACGAGGAAACTCTCGTCCTCCATCCCGAAGCCCGCCGCGATCAGGCCCGGGGCGGGGCGCAGCATGGTCTGCATCGACAGCATCAGCGCCACCGGACTGATCGGCAGCCGCGGGTCGTGGCCGGGCACGGTGACGGCCCAGCGGCAGAGCTCGCGCAGGATCGGCCAGAGGCCCAGCCCCTGCGGCGTCAGCTCGTAGACCGGGACCGCGGCGGGCGGCGGCAGGGTGGTGTGGGTCAGCACCCCCGCGGCCTCGAGGTCGGCGAGCCGCCGGGTCAGCATGTTGGTGGCGATCCCCGGCAGCCGCGCCTTGATCGCGCCGAAGCGGCGCGGCCCGAGCATCAACTCCCGCACGATCAGCAGCGCCCAGCGGTCGCCGATCAGGTCGAGCGCGTGGGCGGCGAGGCACCCCTCGCCATAGGATTTGCGGGTCTCCGCCAACAGGGCCTCCGTGTCAGTTTCATAACTAAAGTTTTCGGTTGCAAAATGCAAGCATCCTGCCACGCTGTGTCCAGCGGGGCTGCGGCGTGATGCCGGTCAGCCACCGACAGGACAAGCACAAGGGAGAGTCGCGATGTCTTACCACACGGGTTCAGTCGCCGCCGTGCCGACCGCCAACCGCGAGGCCTACCGCGCCCACGCCGCCCGCGCCTGGCCGCATTTCCAGCGCCGCGGCGCGCTGCGCATGGTCGAGACGTGGGGCGAGGACGTGCCGGACGGCACGCGCACCGACTTTCGCCGCGCGGTTCAGGCCACGCCCGACGAGACGGTGGTGTTCTCGTGGATCGAATGGCCCGACCGCGCCACCTGCGACGCCGCCTGGGGCGACATGATGGCCGACGAATCGATGGGCGCCGAGATGGGTGAGATGCCCTTCGACGGCCAGCGGATGTTCTGGGGCGGGTTCTCGACCGTGCTGGACGAGGGCGAGACGCGCCCCGGCGCCTGGGTTCAGGGCTTCGTCCTCGCCGTGCCCGAGGGCAACCGCGACGCCTTTGCGGCGCTGGCCCGCGCCTCGTGGGAGGGGTTCCGCGCCCGCGGCGCGCTGCGCCAGGCCGAGCTGTGGGGAGAGGACGTGCCGCACGGCAAGACCACCGACTTCTACCGCGCCACCCAGGCCGAGGCGGGCGAGGTGCCGGTCTTCGCCTGGATCGAGTGGCCCGACCGCGCGACCTGCGACGCCGCCGCCCGCGCGATGCAGGCGGATGCCGGCGGCCAGCCGATGCCCGAGATGCCGTTCGACGGGAAGCGGATGTTCTGGGGCGGCTTCGCGCCGCTGTTCGATTCGCGTGAGGGACGGTGATGTTCGTCCCCTACCTCATGTTTCCCGGCCACGCCGCTCAAGCCTTCGCAGCCTACGCCGAGATCTTCGGCGGGACGCTCGAAACCAGCCGCTTCTCGGACATCCCGCCCGGCGCGGGTGCACCGGAACTGCCGGCCGAGCAAAGGGACTGGCTGATGCACGCGCGGCTCGAGGCCGCGGACGGTGGCGTTCTGATGGGGTCGGACGCGCCGCCGCAGTTCGCCGACCCGACAGAGCCCGACGGTCAGCG
Organism: Paracoccus sanguinis; assembly: GCF_012689545.1. NCBI lineage: Bacteria > Pseudomonadati > Pseudomonadota > Alphaproteobacteria > Rhodobacterales > Paracoccaceae > Paracoccus > Paracoccus sanguinis. The sequence goes on along the minus strand of NZ_CP051542.1, from coordinate 1,523,684 downwards.
GCAATCGGGCGTGTCCGTTGCCGTATCACGCCCCGACCCGGCGTCGGCGCGCATCTTGTTCGACCGTCTGGCCGCCGGCGGCGACGTGACGATGCCGTTCGGCGAGACGTTCTTCGCCAAGGGCTTCGGCATGTGCCGCGACCGTTTCGGCACACACTGGATGATCAGCGCAGCCGACTGATCGCAATCGACCGAAAGGAGACGACCGTGAGCGGATTTCAGGGCGACCCCTGCTGGTACGAACTCGGCACGACCGACCCCGCGGCGGCGGGGCGGTTCTATGCCGAGGTGCTGGGCTGGGCGGTAAGCGATTCGGGGATGGAGGGGATGGTCTATCTGCTCGCCCGCGCGGGCGAGGAGATGGTCGCCGGTCTGACCTCGAACGCGGGTCAGGCCGGGGCGCCGCCGCCGAACTGGCTGACCTATTTCGCCGCCGACGACTGCGACGCGACCGCGGCGGCGGCCGAGGCGGCGGGCGGCCGTGTGCTCGTCGCGCCCGCCGACATCCCCGGCACCGGCCGCTTCGCCGTGGTCGCCGACCCGCAGGGGGCGGTGTTCGGCCTGCTCGAGCCCGACATGAGCCGCATGACCGAGGCCGAGCGCAAGAAGGCGCTGACGACCGGCGCCTTCGATCCCGCGAAGACCGGCCACGGCGCCTGGAACGAGCTGATGAGCTCGGACCCCGCCGCGGCCGAGGGGTTCTATGCCGCGCTCTTTGGCTGGACCAGGGCCCGGACGCTCGACATGGGCGAGGCGGGCACCTACCGGATCCTCAGCCACAAGGGCCGCGACATCGGCGCGGTGATGGGGCTGGGGAACGCCCCGGTGCCGGCGTGGCTGCCGTATTTCGGCGCCGATCCCGTGCGCGCCGCGATGGCGCGGATCGAGGCCGCGGGCGGCACGGTCCACCACGGCCCGCACGAGGTGCCGGGCGGGATGCACATCGCCGTCGCCACCGACCCGCAGGGGGCGTGGTTCGCGGTCGTCGGGCCGCTCGGCTGACGGCGGCCGCGGCTGCCGCACCGGGGGCCCCCCGGCCCCCGTTCGGACTTCCTGCCAGACGACGCCACAGGCGCGAGGAGGCGCGATGCTGACCATCACCACCTTTGACTGGGTGCCCGAGATGCCGCGCGGCTATGTCCGCGACATCCGCCCCCGCTGGGCCTGCGAAGAGGCGGGCCTGCCCTACCGCATCGCCACGGTGCCCTCGACCGACAAGAGCGCGGCGCATCTGGCAATCCAGCCCTTCCACCAGGTTCCGGTGCTGCAGGACGACGATCGGACGATCTTCGAATCGGGCGCCATGACCCTCTATCTGGGCGAGAAATCGCCGGTCCTGATGCCCGCCGACGAGGACGGGCGGATCGAGGTGCTGCAATGGGCCTTTGCCGCGCTGAACTCGATCGAGCCGCCGGTCACCGGCTGGGCCGTCGCCCGGTTCTTCCACCGCGACGAGGCGAGCGCCGCCCGGTGGGAGGAATGGATGACGCAGCGCCTCGCGCAGCTCGACGCGGTGCTCTCGACCCGCGCCTTCATCGCCGCGGGGCGGTTCACCGCCGCCGACATCCTGATGACCGAGGCCGTGCGGATGGCGGGCGACGAGGGGAAGCTCGCCCCCCATCCCGCCGTGACCGACTATGTCGCGCGGATGACGGCGCGGCCGGCGTTCCGCAAGGCGCTGGCCGACCAGCTCGCCCATTTCGCCGCCGCGAAGGCGCCCACCGACGCGCCTGCCGGGGCGCAGGACAAGGAGTCGTCATGAAACCCGCCCTCTTCGCCGCCCTTCTGCTCGCCGCCCCCGCCGCGGCCGAGACGGTCGCCGTGAACGGCCACGACGTCTGGTACGAGGTTCACGGCGACCTCACCACCGGCCGGACCCCGGTGCTCGTCCTGCACGGGGGCATGATGACCATCGAGTCGAGCTTCGGCGCGCTGATCCCCGGCCTCGCGCAGGACCGCCCGGTGATCGGCGTCGAGCAGCAGGGCCACGGCCACACCGCCGACTACGACGGCCCGATGAGCTTCGCCGCGATGCGCGACGATACGCTGGCGGTGCTGGACGCGCTGAAGGTGCCGCGCGCCCATGTCGTGGGCTTCTCGATGGGCGGGATGCTGGGGCTCGACCTCGCCATGAGCGCGCCCGAGCGGGTCGCCTCGCTCACCGCGATCTCGGCCAGCCACCAGCCCGAGGGGTTCCTGCCCGAGCTGGTGCGGATGAACCGCGAGCCGGGCTTCACCCCGCCGCCCGAGGTCGCGGCGCTGCTGCCGACGCCCGCCGACTTCGCCGCCATGTCGGCCGAACTGGCCGCCAAGAACCCGGGCGGCGCGGCGGCGGTGGCGCAGACGATGACGGAAACGGCGGCCTTCATCGGCTCGGACTGGGGGGCGCCCGACGCGCGGCTGGCGGCGGTGACGGCGCCCACGCTGATCCTCATCGGCGACCGCGACTTCATCCGGCCCGAGTTCGCCGTCCACATGGCCCGCACCCTGCCCGACGCGTGGCTCGGCATCCTGCCCGACACGACGCACCTGACCATCCTCGCCCGCCCCGAGCTGCCCGGCCTGATCGCCGCGCGGATCGCAGCGGCCGAGGCGCCCTGACCCCGCCCCCGTCGCCACCCCCGTCGCCGCGCCCGTCGCGGCTTGGCGTTTCCCGCCCCAGCGGCTAATCCGGTCGGCGACCGAAAGGATGCCGACCGATGACCATGGACAAGAGTTTCGACGCCCCCGCCGCCGAGGCGCGCATCGCCGCCGAGTGGGAACGCTCCAACGCCTTTGCCGCAGGCGCCAATGCCCGGCCGGGGGCCGAGGCGTTCTCGGTCGTCATCCCGCCGCCGAACGTCACCGGCAGCTTGCACATCGGCCACGCGCTGAACAACACGCTGCAGGACATCCTCGTGCGCTGGCACCGGATGCGCGGCTTCGACGTGCTCTGGCAGCCCGGACAGGACCACGCCGGCATCGCCACCCAGATGGTGGTCGAGCGCCGGATGGCCGAGCGCGGCGAGCCGAACCGGCGCGAGATCGGCCGCGAGGCCTTCACCCGCGCGATCTGGGACTGGAAGGCCGAGTCGGGCGGCACGATAATCGGGCAGCTGAAGCGGCTGGGCGCCTCGCTCGACTGGTCGCGCAACGCCTTCACCATGTCCGGCGCCCCCGGCGCCCCGGCGGGGGAAGAGGGGAACTTCCACGACGCGGTGATCCGGGTGTTCGTCGCGCTCTACGACAAGGGGATCATCTACCGCGGCAAGCGGCTGGTGAACTGGGACCCGCATTTCGAGACCGCAATTTCGGATCTCGAGGTCGAGAACCGCGAGGTGGACGGCCAGATGTGGCACTTCCGCTATCCGCTCGCGGGGGGCGAGACATACGAATACGTGGAACGCGACGCCGACGGGAACGTGACCCTGCGCGAGACGCGCGACTATATCGCCATCGCCACGACCCGGCCCGAGACGATGCTGGGCGACGGCGCGGTGGCCGTGCACCCCTCGGACGCGCGCTATGCGCCCATCGTGGGCAAGCTCTGCGAGATCCCGGTGGGGCCCAAGGAACACCGCCGGCTGATCCCGATCATCACCGACGACTATCCCGACCCCAGCTTCGGCTCGGGCGCGGTGAAGATCACCGGGGCGCATGACTTCAACGACTACGGCGTGGCGCAGCGCAACGGCATCCCGCTTTACGCGCTGATGGACGGCAAGGGGGCGATGCGCGACGACGGGCTGTCCTATGCCGACAGCGCCGCCATCGCCACCCGCGCCGCCCGCGGCGAGGACGTGGGCGACGTGACCGAGGTGAACCTCGTCCCCGAGCATCTGCGCGGCCTCGACCGCTACGCGGCCCGCAAGCTGGTGGTGGACGAGATCAACGCCGAGGGTCTTGCCGTCACCGACGCCGAGGGCGCGCCCTACGTCGAACAGAAGAAGATCATGCAGCCCTTCGGCGACCGCTCGGGCGTGGTGATCGAGCCGATGCTGACCGACCAGTGGTTCGTGGACACCGCCCGGATCGTGCAGCCCGCCATCGACGCGGTGAGGGACGGGCGCACAAGGATCATCCCCGAGCAGCACGAGAAGGTCTATTTCCACTGGCTCGAGAACATCGAGCCGTGGACGATCAGCCGCCAGCTCTGGTGGGGGCACCAGATCCCGGTGTGGTATGGCCTCAGCCTCGGCGCCGAGACCTATCACGACGACGAGGGCGACAGCGCCATCGACCCGGCCGAGATGTTCCGGCTGCTGAACGAGGACCGGCTGGTCCGCCCCGGCGAGGTCCAGCACTGCGGCGCGAGCTTCGCCGAGGTCGCGCCGCGCTTCGACGACGTGCTGGCCGGGCTGCCCGCCCCGCTGCACGGCGCGCGGGTGATCGAGGTCGCCGACCGCGCGGCGGCGGTCCACGCCTTCGCGCTGGGCCTCGGCGAATACGAGATCGACAGCGACCCGACGCGGCTCGTCTATCCGGTCTGGCGCGACCCGGACGTGCTCGACACGTGGTTCTCGTCGGGTCTCTGGCCCATCGGGACGCTCGGCTGGCCCGCCGACACGCCCGAGCTGCGGCGCTATTTCCCGACCGACACGCTGATCACCGGGTTCGACATCATCTTCTTCTGGGTCGCCCGGATGATGATGATGCAGCTCGAGCTGACCGGAGAGGTGCCGTTCCGCAACGTCTATGTCCACGGGCTGGTGCGCGACGAAAAGGGCGCCAAGATGTCCAAGTCCAAGGGCAACGTGATCGACCCGTTGACGCTCATCGACGACTACGGCGCCGACGCGCTGCGCTTCACGCTGACCTCGATGGCGGCGATGGGCCGCGACCCGAAGCTGGGGCCCAAGCATGTCGAGGCGAACCGCAACTTCGTCACCAAGATCTGGAACGCGACCCGGTTTGCCGAGATGAACGGCGTCTTTGCCGCCCCCCGCGCGGGCACGCCCACCCCCCAACACACCGTCAACCGCTGGATCATGGGCGAGACGGCGCGCGCCCGCCTCGCCTTTGACGAGGCGCTGGCCGCCTATCGCTTCAACGATGCGGCGCAGGGGCTTTACGCCTTCGTCTGGGGCAAGCTCTGCGACTGGTATGTCGAGTTCGCCAAGCCCCTGTTCGATGGCGAGCATGCCGAGGAAACCCGCGCCACGATGGCCTGGGTCATCGACCAGGCGGTGACGCTGCTGCACCCGGTCATGCCCTTCGTCACCGAGGAAATCTGGGCCCTGACCGGCTCGCGCGACCGGATGCTCGTGCACGGCGACTGGCCGGAGTATGGGGCCGAGCTGATCGACGCCGACGCCGACCGGCAGATGAACTGGGTGATCGGCCTGATCGAGGCGCTGCGCTCGGCCCGGGCGCAGATGGGGGTGCCGGCGGGCGCCAAGCTCGACCTGATCGTGACCGAGGCCGATGCCGCGGCCCGCGCCGCACTTTCCGCCAACGCCCCGCTGATCGAGCGGCTGGCGCGGGTGAATCCGGCCCGCGACGGTGCGCCCGGCCGCGGGATGATCGCGGTCGCGGCACCCGGCGCGTCCTTCGCCCTGCCCATCGGCGAGGTGATCGACGCCGCCGCCGAGACCGCGCGCCTCAGGAAGGCCGCCGAGAAGGCCGCGAAGGACGCGGGCGGCCTGCGCGGGCGGCTCGGCAACCCGAAGTTCGTCGAGAACGCCGACCCCGAGGTGATCGAGGAGACCCGCGCCAAGCTCGCCGATCTGGACGAGGAGATCGCCCGCCTCAACGCCGCCGTCGCGCAGCTTTCCGCCTTCTGATGCACTGGTTCGAGCGGATCGCCCAGCGGGCCATCGACAAGGCGGCGGCCGAGGGCAAGCTGTCGGGTCTGGCCGGCGAGGGGCGGCCGCTCGACCCCGAGCGGCTGCGCGAAAGCGCCGACGACGTGCTGCACCGGATGATGGCCGACGGCGGCTTCCTGCCGCCCGAGGTGACGCTCGCCCGCGAGATCGAGGCGCAGCGGGCGGTGCTGGACCAGATCGAGGACGAGGCCGAGCGCCGCGCCTTGCAACGCCGCATCGCGCTGATGGAGCTCAAGCGCAACGTCGCCGCCGACGCCCGCCGCCGGGCGATGCGCTAGGCGGGGCGCTAATCGGGGCGGAACCCGGCAGGGATGCGGTCCACGCCGGTCAGCAGCAGGTCGGCCAGCATCCCGGCCACCGGCGGGGCCATCGCAAAGCCGATCTTGAACCCGCCGTTGGCGATGAAATGTCCCGGCCGCCCCGGCCATGCGCCCACCAGCGGCGCGCGCGAGAGGGCGCGGGGCCGCACCCCCGCCCAGCGGTCGATCACCTCGGCCCCCGCCAGCGCCGGGCAGATCGCCACCGCCCTGGCGATCAGCGCATCGAGCTGCGCGTCGGGGCCGGGGGTCACCGCGTCCCGCTCGCTGGTCGAGCCGATGGCCACGGTGCCGTCGGCATGGGGCACGATGTGCAGCCCGTCCGCGAAGACCTGCGGCGCCTCGGGCGCGGCGAAGCCCAGCAGCGCCGACTGGCCCTTGACCCCGCCCCCCATCGGCCGCCCGAGATCGGCCGAGAGGTCCGCCAGCCCCGGCGCACCCGTGGCCCAGATCACCGGGCCGCCGCCCGCATCCAGCCGGTCGGGATGCTGCGCGCCCGCGCCCTCGACGATCTCGCCGCCCGCCGCCCGGATCGCCGCCGCCAGCGCCGCCAGCGCCCGCCGCGGCGCGATGCGCGCGGTGATGTCGTCGGCGAGCCATCCGGTTGCGCTCTCAGGGACCAGCGGCCCCCGCGGCGCCCCCTCGCGCCACATCGCGAACCCGCGCCACCGCGCCCTGGCTGCGGCGATGCGGTCATCCAGCGCCGGCCCCTCGACCAGCGGCTGCAGGCGGCCGGTGCGGCCGTAACCCGGATCGACCCCGCCCGCGGCGGCGACCTCGGCCCACCAGCCCTCGGCGGCCACCAGCGCGTCGCGCTGCAGCGCCTTCTTGTCGTTCCACGGCTCGGGCACATGCGGCGCCAGCGCTCCCACCGTGCCGCCCGAGGAGCCCGCGCCGAGCCGGTCGGCCTCGATCAGCCGCACCCGCGCGCCGCGGCGCGCCAGCTCCCACGCGCAGGCAAGGCCGAAGATGCCGCCGCCCACCACCGTGATCCCGCCCAACGTGATCCCGCTTGCCACCGCCGCGCGTCCCCGCCAATGCCACCCAAGGCGGCAGGAGTAGCGCGGATGACCCCCAGCGAGCAATCGGGCGACCAGACGGGCGAGGAGACGGGCGAGGAGTCTGGCCTCGACTGGCGGCAGACGGGGGCGGGCGAGATCCCCGTCTCGCGCCGCTTCGACGACCCGTTCTTCAGCCTCGCCGGGGGGCTGGACGAGACGCGGCACGTGTTCCTCTCGGGCAACGACCTGCCCGCGCGGCTGGCCCCCGGCTTCCACGTCGCCGAGACGGGGTTCGGCACCGGGTTGAACCTGCTCGCGCTGGCCGAGGTGGCCCGCGTCCCGGTCCGCTTCACCAGCTTCGAGGCCTTTCCGCTGAGCGCGGCCGACCTGTCCCGTGCCCACGCGGCCTTTCCCGCCCTCGCGCCGCTCTCGGCCCAGCTGCGGGCGGGCTGGGGGAAGCCGAGCCTCACCGTGGGCTCGGTGACGGCGACGGTCATCGTGGGCGACGCGCGCGAGACGCTGGCGGCGTGGGACGGGCGGGCAGATGCGTGGTTCCTCGACGGGTTTTCACCGGCCCGGAACCCCGAACTGTGGGGCCCTGACCTGATGGCACAGGTCGCGCGCCACACCGCCCCGAGCGGCAGCTTCGCCACCTACACCGCCGCGGGCCACGTCCGCCGCGCGCTCTCCGAGGCCGGGTTCGCCGTCAGCCGCGCCCCCGGCTTTGCCGGCAAGCGCCACATGAGCCGTGGGGTGCTGGCCTAGCGGCGCACCTGAGGGATGCGCGTCGGGGCGTAGTCGAGCGGCAGGTGCGGCGGCCGCCCCCGCGTGACCGCCCAGAAGGCCGTGCCGCAGCGGCGGAAGAACAGCGGCAGCGTCAGCACGAGGCCCGCGGCAAAGCCCCCGGCGTGCGCCCAATAGGCCACACCGGCCTCGCCCCCGTGCATGGCGTAGCCCGAGAACACCTGCACGCCGAACCAGACCGCCAGCATCACCCAGGCGGGGATGGTGAACACCTTGATCAGGATGATGATGATCGCCACCACGTCCACCTTGGCCTTGGGAAAGAGCAGCAGATACCCCCCCATCACCCCGGCGATGGCGCCCGAGGCACCGACCATCGGGATGCCCTCGGACGGGTCGGCGGCGATCTGGAACCCCGCCGCCGCCAGCCCGCAGGCAAGGTAGAAGGCGAGGAACCCGAAATGCCCCATCTGGTCCTCGAGATTGTCGCCGAAGATCCACAGGAACAGCATGTTGCCCGCGATGTGCAAAAGCCCCGCGTGCAGGAACATGTGGGTGACGAGGCCCCACAGATGCGCGCCGTTGGTGACCGCGACGGGGTAGAGGGCCAGATCCTCCCACAGCCCCTCCATCCCGCCGCCCCAGGGCATGGTGAGCAGGAACATCACCACGTTGACGAAGATCAGCCCGATGGTGACGTAGGGCGTCGTCTCGGAGGGGTTGTGGTCACGGATCGGGAACATGGAGGGCCTTGGGCTGACGGGTGCAGGGCGAACGCGGGCGGGGCGGCATGGTTGCAGTCCGGTGCCCGCCCGGCGTGATCGGGCACCGGCGCGCGGCCGGCGTCAAGGCCGGGGCCGCGGTCCAGGCCCGGCGAGGTCAGGGCGCCGGCGCGGGACCGAGGCGGACGACCGGCCGCCCCGCCGCGGTCAGGTCGAGCTGCCCGCCCGGCTGCGGGGCCGCGCCGTCCACCCGGCCCAAGGCCGCGTGCAGCAGGGCGTCGAACTCCATCGCCGCGGGGGCGCAGGCCATGAGCGTGGCGCCCAGCGGGCCGATGCGGACCGGCGGCGTGATCTGGCCGGGACCGAAGAACCCGTTGCAGGCGCCGGTGCCGCTGACGCGGCCGCCGGGCTCGAACCGGATCACCGGCGACGTGCCCTGCGGCGGGCGTGCCTCCACCGACAGCACCCGCCAGGCTTCGGGGCCGCCGGTCGGCACGGCGGTGTCGGTCGGCGCGCAGGCGGCGAGCAGCGGCAGGATCAGGACGAGCGGGACGGGCAGTCGCATGGCGGCGCCTTGGCTGGGACAGGGGTGCGGCCATGCTGCCCTGCGCCTGCGCGCAGGTAAAGCGGTCGCCCGTGCAATCGCCCGTGCCGCCCTGCCGGGCGTTCCGTTGGCACGGTGCGTCAGAACGCCGGGGGCGGGGCGATTGTCCCCCCTCGGCGGGGCGGCTAGATTGCGCCCCGGCGCCCGTTCCGGGGCGCGCGAGCCGCGAGGGGGACCGCCAGATGACCACGATGACCGACCGCAAGAACGCCGCCATCTCGCGCGGCGTGGGGATGACCACCCAGATCTACGCCGACCGCGCCGAGAACGCGGAAATCTGGGACAAGGACGGCAAGCGCTACATCGACTTCGCCGCCGGCATCGCGGTCGTGAACACCGGCCACCGCCACCCCAAGGTCATCCAGGCGGTCAAGGACCAGCTCGACCGCTTCACCCACACCTGCCACCAGGTCGTGCCGTATGAGAACTATGTGGCGCTCGCCGAGCGGCTGAACCGGCTCGTGCCCGGCGACTTCGAGAAGAAGACCATCTTCGCCACCACCGGCGCCGAGGCGGTCGAGAACGCCGTCAAGATCGCCCGCTACGCCACCGGGCGCAGCGCGATCGTGGCCTTCACCGGCGCCTTCCACGGCCGCACCTTCATGGGCATGACGCTGACCGGCAAGGTCCAGCCCTACAAGGCCGGGTTCGGGGCGATGATGCCCGACGTCTATCACCTGCCGTTCCCGAACGACCTGCACGGGGTCAGCCAGGACGACGCGCTCGCGGCGCTCGACAAGCTGTTCAAGGCCGACGTGGACCCCAAGCGCGTCGCTGCGATCATCGTCGAGCCGGTGCAGGGCGAGGGCGGGTTCTACCCGGTCCCCGCGGGCTTCATGCAGAAGCTGCGGGCGCTCTGCGACGAGCACGGGATGCTGCTGATCGCCGACGAGGTCCAGACCGGCTTCGCCCGCACCGGCAAGCTGTTCGCGATGGAGCATCACGGCGTCGCCGCCGACATCACCACCATGGCCAAGGGGCTGGGCGGCGGCCTGCCGATCTCGGCCGTCACCGGCCGCGCCGAGGTGATGGACGCGCCGAACCCCGGGGGCCTGGGCGGCACCTACGCCGGCAACCCGCTGGGGGTCGCGGCCGCCCACGCGGTCCTCGACGTGATCGAGGAGGAGGGGCTGTCCGAGCGCGCCGAGCGCCTGGGCCAGCGCCTCAAGCAGCGGCTCGCCAGCCTGCGCGACGACGTGCCCGAGATCATCGACATCCGCGGCCCCGGCCTGATGAACGCGGTCGAGTTCAACGTCGCGGGCACCGACACGCCCTCGCCCGAGTTCACCAACAAGGTGCGGGAAGAGGCGCTGAAGCGGGGCCTGATCCTGCTGACCTGCGGCGTCTACGGCAACGTGATCCGCTTCCTGCCGCCGCTGACGGTGCCGGATGCGGTGTTCGACGAGGCGCTGGGGCTGCTCGAGGACGCGATCCGCGCCGCCCGCGGACCGGGGGCACATCAGGCGGCCGAGGACGGTGATTTGCAGCCGGGCGCGCAGGAGGCCTGAACAAAGCCGGGGGCTTCGCGCCCCCGGACCCCCGCGGGATATTTGGGTCCAGCCCGAGGGGGAGGGCGGTCTCGGCCCGGCGCTGATCCGCTGCGCAGGCGCCCCAAGCACCCGCGAGGAGGCTGGTGCGGTGGGCTGGACAGCCAATCTGGCGTTTGGCCGCTCTACGCGGAGCCCGGCTGTGCGGGCGGCTAGAGGCCTCCGACCAGCGCCTCGGTCAGCGACGCCTCGGCCTGCGTGAGGCCCGCGATCACGTCCATGTGGTGCCGGCCCGGTTCCACCGTCAGCCGCGTCGTGCGCGGCATCCCGGCCCAGGCGTCGGCGATGAGGCGCGACTGGCGCACGAAGACCGGGCGCTCGTCGGCGCCCACCCAGACGTGCAGATCGACGTGGGCCGCAGGCGCGTGGAACAGCGGGCTTTCTGCCGCCGCGGTCGCGTCGTCCAGCCCTAGGTCGCCCGCCATCGCGGTGCGCTGCAAGGGTCGCAGGTCGAAGAGCCCCGAGATCGGCAGGCAGCGCGCCACCCGGTCCAGCGCCTTGAGCGGGCTGTCCTCGCAGATCATCCGCGCCGCCAGATGCCCGCCTGCCGAATGGCCGCTGAGGTTGATCGGCCCCGCGACCCGCGCGGCCGCCGCGTCGATCTGGGCCGCCACCTCGTCGCGCATCTGCCGCAGCCCGGCCTCGGGCGCGAGCGGATAGCCGGGCAGCAGCACCGCCCAGCCCCGCGCCAGTGCGCCGCCCGCGTGGTGCGAGAACCAGCGGGGCCCGAAGCGCAGCCAGTAGCCGCCGTGGATGAACACGGCGAGGCCCCTGGGCGCGCCGGCGGGCAGGTAGAGCTCGCCGCGCCCCACCGCCTCGGGCGGGTGTGCGGCGCGGAATACCTCGGCCTCGCCTTCCCACCGGGGGGCGAAGTCCTCGCCGCCGGGGATGTGGGCGACGTTGGCATAGGCGTCGTCCCAGTCCGTGATCTGCTCGACCCGGTCGCTCATTCCGGCTTCACCTTCGCTGCGGTGCCCTTGGCGAAGGCCTCGAGCCGGGCCTTCGCGGCCTCCTGCGTGTTGACCACGCCGGCGACGACCGCCTCGGCATAGGCCGCGTCCAGCGCGCTCATGTTCTGCATGTGGCTGATCGCCGAGCAGATGGCGAAGTTCGACAAGGGCGGGTTCTGCGCCGCCGCCCGCGCGATCTCATAGGCCTTGGCCTCGGAGTCGGGCACCAGATACTGCGCCAGCCCCACGTCCACCGCCTCTTGCCCGCGATAGAGGCGCCCGGACAGCATCATGTCGATCATCCGCGCCTTGCCGATCAGGTCGGCCACCCGGATCGTCGCCCCGCCGCCGGTGAAGAGGCCGCGCTGCCCCTCTGGCAGGCCGAAATAGGTGGTCTCGTCGGCGACCCGAATATGGGCGGCCGAAGCAAGCTCCAGCCCGCCGCCCACCACCGCGCCCTTGAGCGCCGCGATCACCGGCACGCCGCCGTATTCCATCTTGTTGAACGCCTCGTGCCAGCGCAGGCAGACGTGCATGAAATCGGCGGCCGAGCGGTCCGCGTGGTAGTGCTCGACCAGGTCCAGCCCGGCGCTGAAATGCGTGCCCTCGCCGCGCAGCACGCAGGCGCGCACGCCGGCGCGGGGCAGGGTGGCGAAGACCTCGATCAGCTCGTCGATGGTGGCCGCGTCCAGCGCGTTGCGCTTGGCGGGGCGGTTCAGCGTGACGGTGGCGATGCCGTCCTCGTCCACGTCCAGCACCACGTTCTCGAGCGAGAGTTGCGAGATCTTCTTCATGGATCAGCCTTTCGGGATCAGGTGGATGACAAGGGGAAGGGTCGCCACGCTGAGCGCGGTCGAGATCAGGATCGCCGCCGACACCCGTTCCTCGGCGATGCCGAAGTGGTGGGCGAGGATGTAGACGTTGCCCGCCACCGGCAGCGCGGCGGCGGCGACCATGACGCCGGCCGCGACCGGATCGACGGCGAACGCCAGCGCCGCAAGGCCGACGGCCAGCGGGTGCAGGACCAGCTTGACCCCGCTCAGCGCCAGCGCCGGGCCGACGCGCCGGGCCGGGCGCAGCGCCAGCGAGGCGCCGATGGCAAAGAGCGCGCCGGGGGTGGCGGCGGCGCCCAGAAGCGACAGGAACTCGGCCGCGGGCGCGGGCAGCGGCAGGTCGAGCCCCGCCCAGGCGAGCCCCGCGAGCATCGCCACGATCATCGGATTGGCGACGATCCCGCGCAGCACCGGCCTGAGCGTCGAGGGGCCGATGCGCCCGTGCCGCACGGCCGCGATGATCAGCGTGATGAGGGTGGAAAACACCAGCATGTCCAGCGTCAGCACCATCAGCACCGGGCCGATGGCGACCTCGCCCAGGATCACGACCAGCATCGGCACGCCCAGGAAGCCGGTGTTCCCGATCATCCCGGTGTGGGCCAGCATCGCCGCCTCGGCCGCCCCGCTGCCGCGGCTGCGGGCGACGGCGAAGACCACCGCCCAGACGGCCAGCGACCCGGCGAGATAGGCCAGCACGAAGCGCAGGTCGAAGAGCGCGCCGAGATCGAGCCGCGCGGCAAAGCCGAACAGCATCGCCGAGAGCGCGAAGTAGAAGACGAAGTTGGTCAGCGCCGCGGTCGCCTCGGCCGAAAAGAGCCGCAGCCGCCCGGCCAGCCAGCCGGTGCCGATCAGCGCAAAGAACGGCAGCGTCTTGAGAAAGATCGCCAGCATGGGCGTCCCCCCTCGATCCGCCTCCCGCCGGGGACAGAACCACTCTGCGCGCGCGGGCGCAAGGTCGGGGTCTCAGCCGCGCTGCACCAGATAGCGCCGCGCGCCGCAGGCCAAGGGCGTGGTGCCGAGCAGCCGGTGCCCGCCCTCGGCGCAGAAATGCGGCACGTCCAGCACCGCCGCCGGATCGGTCGCCACCAGCGCCACCCGGGCGCCGGGGGGCAGCGCCAGCAGCGCCTTGCGCAGCCGCAGGACCGGCAGGGGGCAGAGCAGGTGGCGGGCGTCGATCTCGGCCACCGCGTCCGTGGCGGTGGCGGCCTCGTCAGGGGCGCTCATGCGGCGGCCGGGCGCTTTCCGCGGGCCCAGTCGGTCGCCCTGTCCCAGTCGAGGCGCACGGCCATGCCGTCGGCAAACTCGAGGAACGCGGGCAGATAGGCGGGCGGCACCGCGGTCAGGACCGGCACGCCCTCGGACAGCGCCAGCCCGATCAGGTCGCGGAAGCCGCGGCCCGAGGCCTCCTGCTTGCCGAACTTGTTGATGATCAGCAGGTCGGTCGTCCGGGTCAGCCGCGCCGCCACCATCGCCACCGCCCGTTCGAGCGCGTCGCTGTCCAGCCGGCAGCCGTGCGAGCCGCGCCCCAGCGACTGCGAGATCCGCAGCGGCGCGCTTGAGGCGCCGAGGATCGTCAGCTCGACGTCGCACTCGTGGCGGTGGCGGGGGTCGAGGTTCGCCTGCACCGCCCCGGCCAGCCGGAATCCGTCCGCCATCAGCGACATGGCGATCTCGGCCATGCGCGCGTTGGGGTCCCCGCGGTCCTCGTGGATCACATAGCCGAGCATGGGACCACCCTAGCGGCTCGCCCCCGCCGGCGTAAAGGACAGCATTGCCGCAGCCGACCGCCGCAGGTGATCCGTCGCGGCGGCGCGCAACCGGCGGGCGAGCGCGGGGCGCCTACCGGAGGGGGGCGCCGAGGGCGGGGCGCTTGCGGCGGCCTTGGGCTCAACGCATGGTGCCGCCCATGCAACCGACCTCTACCCCTGCCCAGCCTGACGCCGCGCCCGACCGGGGCGCGCCGGTCGGCGTCGTGCTGGCGGGGGGGCGCGCGCAGCGGATGGGGGGTGGCGACAAGCCGCTGCTCGATCTCGGCGGGCGGCCAATTCTCGCCCATGTCCTCGCCCGGCTGGGCTGCGCGCAGGCGATCAGCGCGAACGGAGACCCCGCGCGCCTCGCAGCCTTCGGCCTGCCGATCCTTCCCGATTCGCTGCCCGACTTTCCCGGGCCGCTGGCCGGCGTCCTCGCCGCGCTCGACTGGGCGGCGGCCGAAGGGCACGCCCGGGTCGTCACCGCGGCCGGGGACACGCCGTTCTTTCCCCTCGACCTCGCCGCCCGGCTCGCCGCCGATCCGGCGGCCGTGGCGCTCGCCACCCACGACGGGCGCGACCACCCCGCCTTCGCCGCCTGGGACACCTCCCTGCGCGCGCCCCTGCGCGACGCGCTGATGCAGGGCGAGCGGCGGATGCGCAGCGTGATGGAGGCGCTCGGCGCCGCCCGCGTCGCCTTTGCGGGCGCGGACCCCTTCTTCAACATCAACACCCCCGAGGACCTGGCCGAGGCCCGCCGCCGCCTCGCCGTGGGTGAGGAGACCGCATGGACCTGAAGTCCGTCCTCATGGGCCTCGCCTTCGCGGCGATCTGGGCCTCGGCCTTCACCGCGACGCGGATCGTCGTGGTCGAGATGCCGCCGCTCTTCGCGCTGGTGGTACGCTTCGCCATCTCGGCGGTGATCGCGCTCGGGCTCGCCCGGGCGATGGGCCAGTCGCTGCGGCTGACGCGGGACGAGGCGCGGACGGTGGTGATCTTCGGCCTCTGCCAGAACGCCCTCTACCTCGGGCTGAACTGGATGGCGATGCAGCGGGTCGAGGCGTCCGCCGCCGCGATCATCGCCTCGATGATGCCGCTGCTGGTGGCGTTCTTCGGCTGGGCCGCGGGGCGCGAGCCGCTGCGCCCGCAGGCGGCCCTCGGCCTGCTGCTGGGGGTGACGGGCGTCGTCGTCATCATGAGCGTGCGGCTGCGCCACGGGCTCGACCTCGTGGGGGTCGCCATGTGCCTTGTGGCGGTGGTGGCGCTGACCGTCGCCACGCTGGTCGTGCGCGGCACCGGCGGCGGGTCGAACTTGATGGCCATCGTCGGCTGGCAGATGGCGGTCGGCGCGGTGGCGCTGGCCCTTCCCTCGTTGCTGCTCGAATGGGGCGAGCCGGTGCGGTGGACGCCGCGGCTGGTGGGGGCGCTGGCGTTCTCGATCTTCATTCCCGGGATTCTCGCCACCTTCATCTGGTTTCGGCTGGTCACCCGGATCGGGGCGGTGCGGGCGGCGGCGTTCCATTTCCTGTCGCCGCCGCTGGGGGTCACGATCGCGGCGCTCGCGCTGGGCGAGCGCTTCGGCTGGTCGGACGTGATCGGCTCGCTCATCGTCGCGGCCGGCATCCTGATGGTGCAGCTGGCGCGGGTGACGCCCGCCGCTCAGCGCTCGCCCACCGCGCGGACCGACGGGCGGTCCTGACAGCGCGCCGCCCAGTCGCGGATCGCCGGGGTCGCGGGCAGCCGGTCGCCGAACCACGCGAACGGCGCCGCGCAGAGCAGGTCGGCGGCGCTGAAGCCGGCGCCCAGCAGATAGGGCTGGCGGCTGAGAACCTCATCAAGCCGCCGGATCGCGGTGTCGAAGTCGCGCAGGCTGGCGGCGATCGCCGGGTGGTCGATGCCGGCCCAGTGCAGGATCGCCAGCGGCTCGAACACGCCCTGATACCAGAAGAGCCACGACAGCAACGCGCCGCGCTGCGGGTCGCCGATCGGGCGGCCGATCCCCTCGGCCGGGAAGCGGTCGGCGAGATAGAGGATGATCGCCCCGCGTTCGCGCACATGGTCGTTGCCGTCGGTCAGATAGGGCACCTTGCCCTCGGGGTGGGGATTGGCCGGATCACGGCCGCCGGTGCCGTCCTGGCGCGGGATGGTGACCTCGCGCACCGTCACTTGGTCGGTGATGCCGAGTTCGTGGAGGAGCTGCACGACCGAGGTCGAGCGCGAGTTCGGGGCGTGGTAGAGGGTGAGCATCGGGGCCTCTTGAGGTTGGTTCGCCCCGTCATCGCACGGGGCTGCTGACAGGATCGGGCAGCAGCCCGCCGGGCGGGCGGCTTGCGCGGCGCCGTCCGCTCACCGAAGGTCGCGGCATGGCCCGCTCGGACCGCCTGATGCGCCTGATGGACGCGCTGCGCCGCCTGCCGGCGCCGGTCACCGCGCAGCGGCTGGCCGCGGAAACCGGCGTCTCGCTGCGCCAGCTTTACCGCGACATCGCCAGCCTGCGCGCCGGCGGGGCGCTGATCGACGGTGCGGCGGGGGTGGGCTATCGCCTGACCGAGGACCCGGCCTTGCCGCCGCAGAGCTTCGACCGGCTCGAGATCGAGGCGCTGCGGCTGGCGGTGGCGCAGCTGCCCCGGCTGGGCGACCCGGCGCTGACGCGGGCGGGCGAGGATGCGCTGGCGCGGATCATCGCCACCCTGCCCGAGCGGCAGGCGCAGATGGCGCTGCACGCGGTGGCCCGCGTCTGGACCCCGGCGCCGACCGAGCTCGTGCCGCCGCACCTCGACCTCGGCGCGATCCGGCAGGCGTGCTGGGACGAGACGAGCCTCGTGATCCGCTACCGCGATCTGACCGACGCGGTGACCGAGCGCGAGGTCTGGCCGCTGGGGATCAGCCACGCCGACCGCTCGCTCATGCTGCTGGCGCATTGCCGGCTGCGGATGGATTTCCGCATCTTCCATATCCCGCGGATCGAGCGCCTGTCCCCGGGCGGCACCAGCTTTCGCCCGCGCCGGGTGGCGCTGCTGCGCGACTACGTGGCCCAGCGGATGTGTGAGCGGCGCGCCGAGGGGGCGGGGGCCTAGAGCTCGTCCCGCAGGCACATCGCATAGACGGTGCGGGCGGCCACCTGCGCATTGTCGATGCGCGGGTCGAGGTCGAGCGAATAGGCGATCCGCAGCAGCGTCGTGGCCATCCCGCCCAGCAGGTTGGCGACGTGCTGGCGGTCGGCGCGGCTGCCGGACTGGTTCCTCGCCGCCTCGCCGATGCCGGCGGCGATGTAGCGGGCGGCCTGGCGCTGGGTGGCGCCGCCCTCGCGCTGGGTGACGGCGATGTGCATCAGGTCGCCCGCGACCTCGCACACGTCCTCTTCGGTCACCTGGGCGGTGGCCGGGGTGGCGAGGGCGAGCGCCAGCGCGAGACAGAGGGAAAAGCGGGGCATCGGTCACCTTCAAGGTGGCGCACCGGGCAGGGGCCGCGGCCTCACGTTTCCGTGAAGAGTGGGGCGGCCCGCCGATTCGCGCAAGACCCGCGACCGGGCCCCTCAGGCAGCGGGCGAGAAGATCGCCCGGCTCTCGTCGCAGGCGTAGCGCGGGGCGAGGCCGGGGGCGCGGGCCGCCACGTCGGCGATGGCGTCGAGGATGAAGCGGACCTCGGCCTCAGGCGCGAGCCAGCAGAGGTTGAGCCGCACGAAGCCGGGCTTCTCGACCTCGTGCCCCGCGAGGATCGCGGCCCGCAACCGGTCCGACGCATCGCGATCCAGCCCGAGCAGCCGGTGGACATAGGGCCCCGCGCAGGCGCAGCCGCCGCGCGCCTGCACCCCGTGCAGGTCGCTCAGCATCCGTGTGGCGAGCTGCTGGTGGACATGGCCGCCCTGCCCGTCGCGGATCCGGAAGGACAGGATAGGCACCCGCGGGCAGTCGAGATTGCCCAGGAGCTCGATCCGCGGGTCGCGGGCCAGCCGGGCCCGCGCCATCGCCCACCAGCGCGCGTGCGCCGCGTCGATCGCCGCCTGCCCGACCGCGTCCTTGACCGCAAAGGCCAGCGCCGCGCGGATGTCGCCGATGACGTTGGGGGTCCCGGCCTCCTCGCGCGCCTCGACGCCCGCGGCATAGTCGTGGCCGTGCGGCGAGACGAAGCGCACCGTGCCGCCGCCGGGGCTGCTCGGTCGGTCCGCGCGCACCGCGTCGCGGCGGACGATCAGCACGCCCGAGGCGCCCGGCCCGCCGACGAACTTGTGGGGCGAGGCGACCACCGCCTCCATCCCCAGGCTCAGGTCGATGGGCAGATAGGGGGCGCCACCGGCGTAGTCCCAGACCACCCGCGCGCCCGCCGCGTGGACCTGCGCGGTCAGCGCCGCCACGTCGCAGGTGATGCCGGTGACGTTGGAACAGGCCGACAGCGCCACCACCGCGTCGGGCACCAGCGCCGCCGCCAGCGCGTCCGGGCAGGGGCCGCCGCACGCGGCCTCGGGCAGCTCGACCACCGTGGCGCCCGATTCGCGCCACGGCAGGATGTTCGAGTGATGCTCGTAGGGCCCGAGGATCGCCGTCGTCCCCGGCCCGACGCCCATCAGATGCACCAGCCGGTTGATCCCCGCCGTGGCACCCGACCCGGCAAAGATCACCGCGTGGGCGTCGTCGCCGTGGCAGCAACGCAGGATCTCGGCCCGCGCGGCCCGGCGGGCGCGGGTCATGGCCGCCCCGCAGGCCGAGGCCTCGGTGTGGCTGTTCGCGTACCACGGCAGGATCTCGTCCATGACAAAGCTTTCCACCTGCCGCAGCGCGCGGCCCGAGGCGACGTAATCGGCATAGACCAGCGGGTGCGGGCCGAACGGGCCATCCACCGGGATGCCGTGGCCGATCAGCCCGGCGTGAAGGGCAGGGGCCGGGTCGGAGCCGAGCGCGGCGCGGAAGCGGGAGAAGAGATCAGGCTGGGTCATGCGATCCAGTTTGACCCATGCGGCGCGATAGATCATCATCATTCGCACAGCCCAAAGACCTGTTTGGTTGTCATATGATCGCCTCAACGCCCCGTCTCGACGAAACCGACCACCGCATCCTCGCCGAGCTTCAGGCCGACGCGAGCCTCTCGCAGCGGGAACTCGCCGAGCGGCTGGGGCTGTCGCAGAACGCCTGCTGGCGGCGGATCGGGCAGTTGCGCGCGGCGGGGGTCCTGCGCGGCAGCCGGGCGGTGATCGACGCCCCCGCAGTCGGGCTGGGGCTGACGGTGTTCGTCCTGATCCGCACCCGCCACCACGACGACCGCTGGGCCGACCGCATCCGCCGCCGCGCCGAGGCGATCCCCGAGATCACCGCCCTTCACCGCATCGGCGGCGAGTGGGACTATCTCGCGCAGGTCTCGACCGGCTCGATGGCGGGCTATGACCGGGTCTACAAGGCGCTGATCGAGGGGCTCGACCTCGAGCGCGTGACCGGGATGTTCAGCATGGAGACGATCTTCGCCGACCGCCCGCTGCCGACCCGCCGGGCGGGTGAACGATAGGTGAACCAAGCCGCCGCACCGGCGTTGGGCGGGATGCTGCGCGCCGACGACTGCCTTTATCCCACCGATGCCGGGCTTTACTGCCCGCTGGGCGATTTCTTCATCGACCCGGTGCGCCCGGTGCCGCGGGCGCTGATCACCCACGGCCATGGCGACCACGCCCGGTCGGGGCACGGGGCGGTGCTCGCCACCGCGCAGACGCTCGACATCATGGCGATCCGCTATGGCGAGGACTTCACCGCCCGGCGGCAGGTCGCGGACGGCCCGCTGCGGCTCGGCGGCGTCGAGGTGAGCTTCCATCCCGCCGGCCACATCCTCGGCTCGGCGCAGATCCGCCTCGCCTGTGCGGACGGGCCGGTGATCGTCGTCTCGGGCGACTATTGCCGCACCCCGAACCCCGTCTGCGCCCCGTGGGAGCCGGTCGCCTGCGACATCTTCGTGACCGAGGCGACCTTTGGCTTGCCGGTCTTCCGCCACCCCGACCCCGCGGCCGAGACGCGCCGCCTGCTCGCCAGCATGGCCGAGTTTCCCGACCGCAAGCACCTGATCGGCGCCTATGCCCTCGGCAAGGCGCAGCGGGTCATCGCGCTGCTCAGGGCCGAGGGCTACGACGCCCCCATCCACCTGCACGGCGCGGCCCAACGGCTGACCGAGTATCACGTGGCGCAGGGCATCGCGCTGGGCGACCTGCGCCCGGCCACCACGCCGAAGGACATCGAGGGGCAGGTGGTGATCGCCCCGCCCTCGGCGTTCGCCTCGCCTTGGGTGCAGCGCTTCCGCGACCCGGTGATCGGCTTCGCCTCGGGCTGGATGACGGTGCGCGCCCGCGCCCGCCAGCGCGGGGTCGAGCTGCCGCTGGTCATCAGCGACCACGTGGACTGGCCGCAACTCACCCAGACGCTGCAGGAGCTGCGCCCCGAAGAGGTCTGGGTTACCCACGGCGCCGAAGAGGGGGTGCTGCGCTGGTGCGCGCTGAACCAGATGCGCGCCCGGCCGCTGCGGCTGGTGGGTTACGAGGACGAGGCCGAATGAAGGGGTTCGCCGACCTGCTCGAGCGGCTGGCGTTCACGCCCTCGCGCAACGCCAAGCTGCAACTTCTGCAGCATTACCTCGAACGCACCCCGGACCCCGACCGCGGCTACGCCTTCGCTGCGCTGACCGGCGACCTGAAGCTGCGGACCGTCACCCCCTCGCTCTTGCGCGGGCTGGCCGTCGAGCGCTTCGACGACGAGCTCTTCGCGCTCAGCTACGACTTCGTCGGCGACCTCGCCGAGACCATCGCGCTGCTATGGGAGGGCGAGGGCGGCGCCACGCTCAGCGTCACCGACGCGGTGCGGTTGCTCGAAACCACGGGCAAGGCGGGGCTGCCCGCGGCCATCGCCGGGGTGCTCGACCGGCTGGGCGCGTCGGAGCGGCTCGCGTTCCTCAAGCTCGCCACCGGGAACCTGCGGATCGGGCTGTCGGGCCGGCTGGCGCGGACGGCGCTGGCGCAGATGGGCGGGCCGGGGCTCGCAGAGATCGAGGAGCTGTGGCACGGCCTGACCCCGCCCTTCACCGAGCTGTTCGCCTGGATCGAGGGCGGCCCGCGCCCCGAACAGGCGGCGCTGGCGCCGTTCCGCCCGGTGATGCTGTCCACCCCGACCGACCTTGACGAGCTGCGCGCGCTCGACCCGGCCGAGCACGCGGCCGAGTGGAAGTGGGACGGCATCCGCGTGCAGGCGGTCAGCGACGGCGGCGTGCGGCGGCTCTATTCGAGGACCGGCGAGGACATCTCGGCCGCCTTCCCCGACGTGATCGCGGCGATGAACTATGATGGCGCGCTGGACGGCGAGCTGGTGGTGCGCCGCGACGGCGCGGTGGCAAGCTTCAACGACCTGCAGCAGCGGCTGAACCGCAAGGGGGTCGGCCGGGCGATGCTGGCCAGCCACCCGGCGGGGCTGCGGATCTATGACGCGCTGATCTGGCAGGGCCGCGACCTGCGCGGCCTGTCCTTCACCGAGCGCCGCGCGGTGCTGGAAGCGGCCGACTTCGGCTCGGACCGGATCGACCTGTCGGGGCTCTTGCCCTTCGAGACCTGGGACGACCTCGCCGCGCTCAGGGCCGATCCGCCCGACGCGGTGATCGAGGGCGTGATGATCAAGCGCCGCGATTCGGTCTATGTCGGCGGCCGCCCGCGCGGGCCGTGGTTCAAGTGGAAGCGCGACCCGCGGGTGGTGGACGCGGTGCTGATGTATGCGCAGCGCGGGCACGGCAAGCGCTCGGGGTTCTACTCGGACTTCACCTTCGGGCTCTGGGACGGCGAGATGCTGGTGCCGGTCGGCAAGGCCTATTTCGGCTTCACCGACGAGGAGCTGCGCGAGCTCGACCGCTTCGTGCGCAACCACACCACCGAGCGCTTCGGCCCGGTGCGGGCGGTGGCGCCGAAGCTGGTGCTCGAGGTCGCGTTCGAGGGGGTGAACAGCTCGGCGCGGCACAAGTCCGGCGTGGCGATGCGCTTTCCCCGCATCAGCCGGATCCGCTGGGACAAGCCCGCGGCCGAGGCCGACCGGCTCGAGACGCTGGCCGCGATGATCGACACGCCCAATGCCTTCGACGCCGAGACCGCCCGCGCCGGCACCCGCCACGGCCGCAAGAAGCGCCGCGACGAATCCCAGCCGCCCGGAGGGGCGGACGTGTCGGACTTGGGCCAGAACGACGGTGCGGAACGGTCCGCGGGGGGCCCGGACGCCCCAAGTTCTCCTGACGACAAATATCCTGCGGGGGTCCGGGGGCGCAAAGCCTCCGGTCCGGCGGGTGACGAGGGCGCGGCGTGACCAGCCTGCCCCCCGCCTTTGCAGACTGGTTCGCGCGCCAGGGATGGGCGCCGCACCCACACCAGCTCGCGCTGCTCGAGGCGACCGGCGACAGCCTGCTGGTCGCGCCGACCGGGGGCGGCAAGACGCTCGCCGGGTTTTTGCCATCGCTGGTGGAACTCGCCGGCGGGCATACGGGGCTGCACACACTCTATGTCTCGCCGCTCAAGGCGCTGACTGCCGACATCGGGCGCAACCTCGCGCGGCCGGTGGCCGACCTCGGCCTGCCGATCCGGGTCGAGGACCGGACCGGCGACACCAAGTCCGCCGCCCGCGCCCGGCAGCGCACCGACCCGCCGCAGATCCTGCTGACCACGCCCGAAAGCCTGGCGCTGATGCTGAGCTACCCCGAGGCGCCGAAGATCTTCGGCAGCGTCCGCCGGGTGGTGCTGGACGAGCTGCACGCGCTGGCCGAATCGAAGCGCGGCGACCAGCTGATGCTGGGCCTCGCACGGCTCAGGACGCTGTCCCCGGGCCTGCGCGCCACGGGCCTCAGCGCCACGGTCGAGGACCCCGCCGCGCTCGCCCGCTTCATGGGCGGGGCGACGGTGATCCACGCCGACCCCGGCCCCGACCCCGACATCGCCATGCTGCCCACCGCCCGCCCCGCCCCCTGGGCCGGCGGCAACGGCCATTACGCGGTGCCCGAGGTGCTGGCCGCGATCCGGGGGGCGAACACCACCATCGTCTTCATCAACACCCGCGCGCAGGCCGAACTGTATTTCCAGCAGCTCTGGGCCGCCAACGAGGACAACCTGCCGATCGGCCTGCACCACGGCAGCCTCTCGCGCGAGGCCCGCCAGAAGGTCGAGGCGGCGATGGCCGCCGGCGCGCTGCGCGCCGTGGTGGCGACGGGCAGCCTCGATCTCGGGATCGACTGGGGCGGCGTCGATCTGGTGATCCAGGTCGGCGCGCCGAAGAACGTCAAGCGGCTGGTGCAGCGGATCGGGCGCGCCAACCACCGCTACAACGCCCCCTCGGTCGCCCGCATCGTGCCCGCCAACCGCTTCGAGGTGATCGAGTGCATCGCCGCGCTCGAGGCCGTGCGGGCGCGCGATCTGGACGGCGATCCGCGCGGGCCGGGGCCGCTCGATGTGCTCTGCCAGCACATCCTGCTGACCGCCTGCGCCGCGCCCTTCGACGCCGACGCGCTTTATGCCGAGGTCGCGGGCGCCGGCCCCTACGCCACGCTGACCCGCGCCGAGTTCGACGACTGCCTGAACTTCTGCGCGACCGGCGGCTATGCCCTGCGCGCCTATGACCGCTGGCAGCGGCTGGTGCAGCGCGGCGGGCTGTGGGGCCTGCGCGATCCCCGCGCCGCCCGCGACCTGCGGATGAACATCGGCACGATCATCGACCCCGAGACGCTCAAGGTCCGCTGGC
This sequence comes from Paracoccus sanguinis, assembly GCF_012689545.1. NCBI lineage: Bacteria > Pseudomonadati > Pseudomonadota > Alphaproteobacteria > Rhodobacterales > Paracoccaceae > Paracoccus > Paracoccus sanguinis. The sequence goes on along the minus strand of NZ_CP051542.1, from coordinate 1,499,683 downwards.
AGCGCGGCAAGGGCCTGTTGGGCGAGATCGAGGAGGGGTTTGCCGCCACCCTCGTCCCCGGCGACACCTTCCTCATCGGCGGCCAGACGGTGCGTTACGAGGGGTTGCGCGAGCTCAGCATCGAGGTCACGCCGAACCCCCACAAGGAGCCCCGCATCGCCACCTTCAACGGGCTGAAGCTGGCGACCTCGACCGAACTGAGCCACCGGGTGCTGGCGCTGATCGGCGACCCCGCCCGCTGGTCGGCGCTGCCCCCCGACACCCGCGACTGGCTCGCGCTCCAGGCCGAGCAGTCGGCGCTGCCGCAGCCCGGCACGCTTCTGTCCGAAAGCTTCCGCTATGACGGGCGCTGGCACTTCGCGCTCTACGGCTTTGCCGGGCGCAACGCGCTGCAGACGCTGGGGCTGTTGATGACCCGGACGATGGAGCTGGCGGGGCTGGGCCCGCTCGGGTTCCTCGCCACCGATTATGCGCTGCTGATCTGGTCGGTGGACCCGGTGACCGAGACCGAAACGCTGCTCGACCGCGCCGCGCTGCGCGAGGGGTTGGGCGACTGGCTCGGCGGCAATGCGGTGATGAAGCGCACCTTCCGCAACGTGGCCATCGTCGCCGGGCTGATCCAGCGCAACCTGCCGGGCGGGCGGCGCTCGGGCAAGCAGGCGACGTTTTCCAGCGACATCCTGTATGACACGCTGCGCCGCCACGACCCCGACCACCTGCTCTTGCGGATCACCGCCATCGAGGCCGGCCGCGGCCTCGTGGACTTCGGCCGGATCGAGGAGATGCTGGACCGCTCGCCCCGGCTTGACCACCGGATGCTCGACCGGGTATCGCCGCTGGCCGCGCCGCTCATGCTCGAGATGGGGCGGGTCAGGATCGACGGGCAGGGCCGGATGCGGCTGGCCGAGGCAGAGGCAGAGGCGATGATGGCAGATGCGGGGCTGACGCTGTCGGCCGACCCGGCCGAGGCGGCAAGGATGGCCGGGATCGGCGACGGGGTGAACCGCCCCGCGACCGGGCTGAAGTCGCGCGACCCGGAGGCGCCGCGCCGGCCCCGGCGCGGTCCGCGCCCGGCCACGGTGCCGCGGGCGCACTGAGGGCAGGCCGTGACCGGGTTCACTTTCCGCTGGCACGGGCTGGTACTCGAGGCGCGCTGCTCCGGCGCGCTGTGGTGGCCCGAGGGCCGCTGGCTCATCGTGGCCGACCTGCACCTCGGCAAATCCGAGCGGATGGCCCGCCGCGGCGGCGCGCTGCTGCCGCCCTATGAGGGGCGCGAGACCCTGCGGCGTCTCGCCGAGGAGGTCGCGGCGCTCGACCCCGCCTGCGTGGTCAGCCTGGGCGACGGGTTCGACGACGATGCGGCAGTCGAGGGGCTCGAGCCCGAGGTTAGGGCGGGGATCGCGGCGCTGGCCGCGGGGCGCGACTATCTGTGGATCGCAGGCAACCACGACCCGCGCCCGGCCGCGGGCAGGCTGCCCGGTCGCTGCGCGTCCGAGGCGGTGCTGGGCGGGGCGGTGCTGCGCCACCAGCCCGAAGGCGAGGGCCCGGACATCGCCGGGCATTTCCACCCGGTCCTGCGGCTGGCCGGCGCGCGCCGCCGGGCGCTGCTGGTCGGGGCGGATCACATGATCCTGCCGGCGTTCGGCGCCTACACCGGCGGCCTCGATGCCGCCGACCCGGCGCTGCGCGCCTGGGTGGCCGAGGGCTTCGCCGTGGCCTGCGTCCACCGCGCCCTGCCGGTGCCGCTGCCGCGCCGGATGAGCGACTGACGGTTCATGCGAAAGGGCCGCCGGCTTACGCCGACGGCCCTTTGTGCAATGCGGGCGAACTCAGAACTTGAAGTTCAGGCCCAGCTTGACGTTCGAGTGCTCGGGCGTCGCCTTCGAGATGACGCCGCCGCCCAGGTCCACCGTGGTCTTGCCGAAGTTCGAGTACTCGTACTCTCCGGTGACCGAGATCCGGTCGGTGATCATCTTTTCCGCCCCAAGGCCCAGCACATAGCCGTCGGCGTCATAGTCGATGTCGGCGCCGTTGTAGTTGTAGGTGAAGTCACCCGTCTGCCACCCGGCGATGCCGTAGACCAGCGTGTCGGGACGCGCGAGGTAGCCGGTCTTCAGCTTGACCGCGAAGAGGTTGTTCACCTTGGACTCGAACGAGCCGCCGGCGCCGAAGTCGAAGCCGTCCTTGATGTCGCCGGCGGTGTACGACAGTTCCGGCCCCACCACCCAGTTGTCGCGCTGCCAGCGATAGCCGGCGCGCAGCGACAGGTTCACACCCGACAGCTCGGCGGTGCCGATCGAATCGTCAAGCCCGGCGCCGCGGCGGCCGATCCGGTCGTCGCCGTTGAAGGCATACCCGAGCGCCACGCCGGCGTAGCCGCCCTGCCACGCCGGCGCGGGGGCCGGGGTGACGGCGACGATCGGCTCGACTTCGACCACGGGGGCGGCGAAACCGCCCGCCTGCGCGGCGCCGGTGGCGAGAAGGGCAAACCCGGTGACGAGGGGAAGGGCGTGGCGCATGGTCGACTCCTGAAACTGACAGCAGAGATCCGGGATCGCTGCGATGGTCGTAAACACCCCATGCCATACATCCCCCCGATTCTGAAGGGAGCGACGGCGCGGGACACGAACTTGTGGATAACGCCGCATAGATGGCGCGGTTTCGGATTACACGATCAGCGGCTGCGGAAACAGCGCGCCGTTGCTAAAATGCAACCGGTTGGCGCCGTCCGACGCGGGGGACGGCCGCCTGGGTTCCGCCCAGCCCAAAGACGCCGTCAGGCGTCCAGGTTCTCCACGCTCAGCGCATTCTGCTGGATGAAGTCGCGCCGCGGCTCGACCACGTCGCCCATCAGCTTGGTGAAGATGTCGTCGGCCTCGGCCACGTCCTCGATCCGCACCTGCAGCATGGTCCGCGCCTCGGGGTCGAGCGTCGTCTCCCACAGCTGCTCGGGGTTCATCTCGCCCAGACCCTTGTAGCGCTGCAGGTTCAGGCCCTTCTCGCCCTCGGCGAAGATCGCGTCCAGCAGCGACAGCGGGCCCATGATCGGCAGCTCGCGGTCCTTGCGCACCAGCGTCGCGCGCTGGCCATAGACCTCTCGCAGCGCGTCGGTCATCTGCCCCAGCCGCCGGCTTTCGCCCGAGCGCAGCATCGGCCCGTCGAGCAGCCGGCTCTCCTCGACCCCGCGCAGCATCCGCGCCAGCCGCAGGCCGCCGTCCTGCGTCGGCCGGGCCGCCCAGCCGCGCTCATACTCCTCGGCTACCATGTCCAGCCGCTCGGCCACCGCGGCGCCCACCGCACCCGCATCCGCCTCGAGCGCGCCGGCGACCATCGCGCCCGCGATCGCCGCCTGCTCGGTGATGTGCGCCGGGTAGTGGGTCGGATAGGCCCTGAGCACCCGCCGCGCGAGCCGCGCCTCGTCCACCACCCGCGCGAGGTCCGCGCCGGTGATCTCTTCGCCCGAGCCGAGGCGCAGGCTGGCGCCCTCGATCCCCTGCGCGATCAGGTAATCCTCAAGCGCCTGCTGGTCCTTGAGATAGACCTCGGACCGGCCGCGCGCGACTTTGTAAAGCGGCGGCTGGGCGATGTAGAGGTGGCCGGCCTCGATCAGCTGCGGCATCTGCCGGAAGAAGAACGTGAGCAGCAGCGTGCGGATATGCGCGCCGTCCACGTCGGCGTCGGTCATGATGACGATCTTGTGGTAGCGCAGCTTGCCGAGGTTGAACTCGTCGCGCCCGATGCCGGTGCCGAGCGCGGTGATCAGCGTGCCGATCATCTCGGAGGACAGCATCCGGTCGAAGCGCGCCCGCTCGACGTTCAGGATCTTGCCGCGGAGCGGCAGCACCGCCTGGTTCTGGCGCGACCGGCCCTGCTTGGCCGAGCCGCCGGCGCTGTCACCCTCGACGATGAACAGCTCGGCCAGCGCCGGGTCCTTCTCCTGACAGTCGGCGAGCTTGCCGGGCAGGCTCGCCACGTCCATCGCCGTCTTGCGTCGGGTCAGCTCGCGCGCCTTGCGCGCCGCCTCGCGCGCCAGCGCCGCCTCGACGATCTTGCCGACGATGGCCTTGGCCTCGGTCGGGTTCTCCTCGAACCACTCGGCCAGCTTCTCGTTCATCAGCGTCTCGACCGCCGGCCGCACCTCGGACGAGACCAGCTTGTCCTTGGTCTGGCTCGAGAACTTGGGGTCGGGCACCTTGACCGACAGCACGCAGGTCAGCCCCTCGCGGGCGTCGTCGCCGGTGAAGTCCACCTTCTCGCGCTTGGCGATGCCCGAGGACTGGGCATAGGCGTTGATGACCCGCGTCAGCGCGCCGCGGAAGCCCGCAAGGTGCGTGCCGCCGTCGCGCTGGGGGATGTTGTTGGTGAAGGGCAGGACCGTCTCGTGGTAGCTGTCGTTCCACCACATGGCGATCTCGACCCCGATCCCGCCGCGCTCGCCGGTGATGAAGATCGGGTCGGGCAGCACCGGGTTCTTCGAGCGGTCGAGGTAGCGGACGAACTCACGCACCCCGCCCTCGTAGAACAGCTCGGTCCGCAGCGGCTCGGCCGGGCGCTCGTCCTCAAGCACGATGCGGACGCCCGAGTTGAGGAACGCGAGTTCCCGCAGCCGGTTTTCCAGCGTCTTGAAGCTGTAGTCGAGGTTCGAGAACGTGCCCGTCCCGCCATGCTCGCGCGAGCTGGCGAGGAAGCGCACCTCGGTCCCCTTTTCGCCCGGCGCCGCGTCGCCCACGACGCGCAGATGCTCGACCGTGTCGCCGTGCTCGAAGCGGGCGTAGTGTTCCTTGCCGCCCCGCCAGATGCGCAGCTCGAGCCAGTCGCTCAGCGCGTTGACCACCGAGACGCCGACCCCGTGCAGGCCGCCCGAGACCTTGTAGCTGTTCTGGTCGAACTTCCCGCCGGCATGAAGCTGGGTCATGATGACCTCGGCGGCGCTGACGCCTTCGGTGGGGTGCTTGTCCACCGGGATGCCGCGGCCGTTGTCGCGCACGCTCACGCTGCTGTCGGCGTGGATCTTGACCGAGACGACGTCGGCGTGGCCGGCCAGCGCCTCGTCGATGCCGTTGTCCACGACCTCATAGACCATGTGGTGCAGGCCAGAGCCGTCGTCGGTGTCCCCGATATACATCCCGGGCCGCTTGCGGACGGCCTCGAGACCCTTGAGAACCTTGATGGAATCGGCGCCGTATTCGGGCTGCGCCGCGGGGACTGCGGTCATGCGTCTGGTATCCTGCGATTGACCCGCATCATATAGCGACCGCCCCCGCCAATGTCACGCAATGACACAGGATTTGGTGGGCTTCTGCCCACGCGCCCCCCATCCGTCCGGCGTCACGGCGCCGTCCGGTCGGGGTGTCGACGGCGGCAGGCGTGCGCCACCCCCGCGCCGCGCTCAGTCCCGCAGGAACCGCCGCAGCACCCGTTCGAGCTTCTCCGCCCCGATCGGGGCCATCTGCTTGGTGTGGTCGTGGCTGATCCGCTCGGTCGAGAGCCCCGCCCCCATGTTGGTGATCACCGACACCGCCGCGCAGCGCAGGCCGAGGAAGCGGCCGAGGATGATCTCGGGCACCGTGGACATCCCCACCGCATCGGCGCCGAGGACGCGGGCCGCTCGGATCTCGGCCGGCGTCTCGAACGACGGACCCGAGAACCACGCATAGACCCCCTCGGGCAGCGCCACCCCCTCGGCCGCCGCGGCGGCGCGCAGGTCGGCGCGGATGCCCGGGTCGTGGGCGTCGGTCAGCGGGACGAAGCGGCGCTCGTCGCGCTCGCCGATCAGCGGGTTGGTGCCGGCGAAGGCGATGTGGTCCGAGAGCAGCATCAGCTCGCCCGGCGGAATGTCCTCGCGCAGGCTGCCGGCGGCGTTGGTCAGGATCAGCCGGTCGCAGCCGAGTTCGGACAGCAGCTCGAGCGGCAGGCGCATCGCGTCGGGGCGCCCGGTCTCGTAGTAATGCGACCGGCCGCCGAACACCGCCACCCGCCGCCCCTCGAGTTGGCCGAGGTAAAGCTGCGGGACGTGCCCCGAGACCCCCGCATGGGGAAACCCGTCGAGGTCGGCATAGGGGATCGCCACCCCCTCGACCACGCCGCCGAGGTGGCCCAGACCCGAGCCCAGCACCAGCCCGTAGGCCGGCGGCTCGGACCCGGCGCGGTCGCGGACCAGACGCGCCAGCTCAGCGCTCTTTGACATAGGGCTCTCCTCCGGCACGGGGGGGCGTGGCGCGGCCGATGAACCCGGCAAGGATCACGACGGTCAGGATATAGGGCAGCGCCTGCATGAACATGGACGGGACCGTGACCGGCCCGAGGTCGATCTCGGGGTAGCGGTTGGCCACCGCCTCCATCAGCCCGAAGAGGAAGGTGGCCCCCAGCGCCCGCCACGGCCGCCAGTTGGCGAAGATCAGCGCGGCGAGCGCGATGTAGCCGCGCCCGGCGGTCATCTCCTTGACGAACCCGGCCGAGAGGCCCGCGGCGAGATAGGCCCCCGCCAGCCCGCACAGCGCCCCGGTGATCAGCACCGCCGTCCAGCGCAGCCGCACGACCGAGACGCCGGCGGTATCGACCGACGCCGGGTTGTCCCCCACCGCTCGCAGCCGCAGCCCGAAGCGGGTCCGGTAGAGCAGCCACCACGTCGCCGGCACCAGCGCCAGCGCCACATAGACCAGCAGCGTGTGCCCCGAGACGACCTCGGCGTAGAACGGCCCCAGCACCGGCACGCCGCGCAGCGCCTCGGCGAAGGGCAGGGTGATCGGCTGGAACCGCGCCCCGGCCTCGAGCGAGGGGGTGCGCCCGCCGAGCCCGAACCAGCTCTGCCCCAGAAGCACCGTCAGGCCCGAGGCGAGGAAGTTGATCGCCACGCCCGAGATCAGCTGGTTGCCGCGAAAGGTGATCGCCGTCGCCCCGTGGATCAGCGCCAGCGCCCCCGAGGCCACGATCGCCGCCCCGAGCCCCAGCCACAGGTTCCCGGTCATCGCCCCCGCCGCGCCTGCCGCAAAGGCCGCGATCAGCATCTTGCCTTCCAGCCCGATGTCGAAGATCCCCGAGCGTTCCGAGAAGAGCCCCGCGAGGCAGGCGAGCAGCAGCGGCGTCATCAGCCGCACCGCGCTGTCGAGGATCTGCAGGACGGTGGCGTAGTCCATCACCCGCGCCCCCCCGACCGCCCGGCGAACAGCCGCTCGAGCGGCATCCGCACCATGTTGTCGAGCGCGCCGGTGAACAGGATCACCAGCGCCTGGATCACCACGATCAGCTCGCGCGGGATGTTCGAGAACAGCGCGAGCTCGCCCCCGCCCTGGTAGAGGAACCCGAACAGCAGCGCCGAGAGCAGGATGCCCAGCGGGTGGTTGCGCCCCATCAGCGCCACGGCGATGCCGATGAAGCCCGCGCCCTCGACGTTGGTCAGGACCAGCCGCCCGGCCTCGCCCATGACGTTGTTGATCGTCATCAGCCCGGCCAGCGCGCCCGAGATCAGCATGGCGATCACGGTGATCCGCACCGGCGAGATCCCCGCATAGCGCGCCGCCCGCTCGGACTTGCCGAAGGCGCGGATCTCGTAGCCCAGCGGGGTGCGCCAGATCAGCACCCAGACGAGGACGCAGGCGGCGACGGCGATCAGAAAGGTGATGTTGGCGGGCGTCGAGCGGCCCCAGCTCATCCCCACGGCGGCGGCCATGTCGCTCAGCGTCGGCAGGGTGGTGCCGGCGGGAAACCGCGCCGTCGCCGGGTCCATGCTGCCCGCCGGGCGCATGACGTTGACGAGCAGCCAGTTCAGCAGCGCCGCGGCGATGAAGTTGAACATGATCGTGGTGATCACGACGTGGCTGCCACGCTTGGCCTGCAACCACGCCGGAATGAAGGCCCAGGCCGCGCCGAAGAGCGCCGCCCCCACCATCGCCGCGGGCAGCGCCAGCGCCCAGTGCGGCCAGGGCAGCGACAGGCACACCAGCGCGACCCCGAGGCCGCCCAGCGTCGCCTGCCCCTCGGCACCGATGTTGAACAGCCCCGCGTGCGCCGCCACCGCCACCGCGAGCCCGGTGAAGATGAAGTTCGTCGCGTAGTAGAGCGTGTAGCCCCAGCCGTAGGACGACCCGAGCGCGCCGGTGACCATCGTCCGAAGCGCCTCCCACGGGTCCTGGCCGATGGCGAGGATCACCAGCGCCGACAGCCCGAAGGCCAGCGCCAGCGAGATCAGCGGGGTGAGGATCAGGTCGGCCCAGCGGGGCAGGCGGGTCATGAAATCACCTTGAGCGGATCGCCGGCAGCGGCGGGGGCGGTCGCGGGCGTGATCCCCTCATCGGCCCGGTGCGTGGCCGGGTCCACCCCCGCCATGAGCAGCCCCAGTTCCCCCGCCGTCGTCCGGTCGGGCAGGCGTTCGCCCATGATCCGGCCGTCGAACATCACCGCGATCCGGTCAGAGAGGCCAAGGATCTCGTCCAGCTCGACCGAGACGAGCAGGATCGCCGCGCCCGCGTCGCGCATCTCGATCAGGCGGCGGTGGATGAACTCGATGGCGCCGATGTCCACGCCCCGCGTCGGCTGGCCGACCAGCAGCAGCGACGGGCGTTCCTCGATCTCGCGCGCGACCACGATCTTTTGCTGGTTCCCGCCCGAGAAGTTGCGCGCGGCGAGGTCGGGGTTCGGCGGGCGGACGTCGAAATGCTCGATCAGCCGGGCGGCGCGGCTGCGGATCGCCTCGCGGTCCATCAGCAGGCCGGACTGGTATTCGGGGTCGCGGTGGTGGCCGAAGACGGTGTTCTCCCACGCGTCGAAGTCCATGATCAGCCCCTCGACCTGCCGGTCCTCGGGGATGTTGCCGACGCCCGCGCGCCTTCGCGCCGCCGCATCGGCGCCGATCAGGGGCAGCCCCGCGCCGTTCAGCCGCGCCGCGCCCTCGATCCGGGCGCCGGGCTCGGGGTAGCCGCCGAGGATCTCCATCAGCTGCGTCTGACCGTTGCCGCTGACCCCGGCGATGCCGAGGATCTCGCCCGCGCGCACCATCAGGTCGATGCCGCGCAGCCGCTCGACCCCGTGCCGGTCGCGCATCCTGAGGCCGCTGATCTCGAGCACCGGGGCCCCCGGCCGGGCCGGGGTCTTGTCCACCCTGAGCAGCACCTTGCGCCCGACCATCAGCTCGGCGAGCTGCTCGGGCGAGGTCTCGGCCGTGCGCACCGTCGCCACCATCTCGCCGCGCCGCATGACGCTGACGTTGTCGGTGATCTCCATGATCTCGCGCAGCTTGTGGGTGATCAGGATGATCGTCTTGCCCTCGTCCCTGAGCCCGCGGAGGATGCGGAACAGGTGGTCGGCCTCGGCCGGGGTCAGCACGCCCGTCGGCTCGTCGAGGATCAGGATGTCGGCCTGGCGGTACAGCGCCTTGAGGATTTCCACCCGTTGCTGGTGGCCCACCGACAGCGTCTCGACCACCGCATCGGGATCGACCTGCATCTCGTATTCCGCCGCCAACCGCCGCAGTTCCTTGCGCGCCCGGCTGAGCGAGGGGGCGAGCAGCGCGCTGTCCTCGGCCCCGAGGATGACGTTCTCGACCACGGTCATGTTCGGGACCAGCTTGAAATGCTGGAACACCATGCCGATCCCGGCGCGGATCGCGGACTGGCTGTCGGTGATGCCCGCGTCGCGCCCGCCGATCAGGATCGCGCCCGCATCGGGGCGGTAGAACCCGTAGAGGATCGACATCAGCGTCGACTTGCCGGCGCCGTTCTCGCCCACGATGCCGTGGATCGTGCCGCGCGGGACGACCATCGAGATGTCGCGGTTGGCCTGCACCGGCCCGAAGGATTTCGAGATCCCGCGCAGCTCGATGGCGGGCGGGGTGCCGGGGGCGGCCGCGCGCCCCCGGTCGGTCGGCAGGGCGGGGCCGCGATCGGGCCCCGCCTCGGGTTGGGTCGGCGTCACTTACTGGACCGGGCAGGCGTTGTCCGTCATGTAGTCGTGGACCTTGATCTCGCCCGAGGCGATCTTGGCCGAGGCCTCGTCGATGGCCTTGGTGATCTCGTCGGTCATCAGCGGCTTGTTGTTGTCGTCCATGGCGAGGCTGACGCCGCCCGACTTGAGGTCCATGACCTTGGTGCCCGGCTCGACCGCGGTGCCGGCCTTGAACGCCTCGTAGACCGAGTTGTCGACGCCCTTCACCACAGAGGTCAGCACCTTGCCCGGATGCAGGTGGTTCTGGTTCGAATCGACGCCGATGGACAGGATCCCCTCGTCGGCCGCGGCCTGCAGCACGCCGATGCCGGTGCCGCCGGCCGCGGCATAGATCACGTCCGCGCCCTGCGCCTTCTGCGCGCGGGCAAGCTCGCCCCCCTTCACGGGGTCGTTCCACGCCGCGGGGGTGGTGCCCGTCATGTTCTGGATGACCTTGGCGTCGGGGTTCGTCGCCTTGACGCCCTGCACATAGCCGCAGGCGAACTTGCGGATCAGCGGCACGTCCATCCCGCCGATGAAGCCGACGGTCCCGGATTTCGAGGCTTTCGCCGCCGCGATCCCGGCCAGATAGCTGCCCTCGCCCTCGTTGAAGACGACCGACTGGACGTTCGGCGCCTCGACCACGGTGTCGATGATGACGAAGCGGGTGTCGGGATAATCCGGCGCGACCTTGGTCAGCACGTCGCCGAAGGCGAAGCCGGTCATCACGATCGGGTTCGCCCCGGTCTCGGCCAGCCGGCGCAGCGCCTGTTCGCGCTGGGCCTCGGACTGCATCTCGAGTTCCTTGTAGTTGCCGCCGGTCTCGGTCTTCCACTTCTCGGCGCCGTGATAGGCGGCCTCGTTGAAGGATTTGTCGAACTTGCCGCCAAGGTCGAAGATCAGCGCCGGATCGGCCGCGGCGGCGCCGCAGGTCAGCGCCAGCGCCGCGGCACCGGCCGCAAGACGGGTCATCAGGGTCATGGTCAGCTCTCCCGTTGGTTTTGCGGGGATTACAGGAAATGCGCCCGGCGGCGTCAATGACAAACGCCGCGACAGGCCCGCGACAGGCCCGCAGCGCGGCATTTCCCGAGGGCATTGAACAGGGGCAGTCAATCCTGCTAACCCGCCCCTGCAAACATATGTTGCGAGGCTACGGATGAACGCCCCGACCGCCCCCTCCCTCACCGGCCGCCCGCACTGGACCCCCGAGGCCGCGCGCGAGATCTTCGATCTGCCGTTCATGGAGCTGCTGTTCCGCGCCCAGACCGTCCACCGGGCGCACTTCGACCCCAACCGGGTGCAGCTCTCGCGGCTTCTGTCGATCAAGACCGGCGGCTGCCCCGAGGATTGCAGCTATTGCAGCCAGTCCGCGCGGCATGATTCGGGCCTGTCGGCGTCGAAGCTGATGGAGGTGCAGCGGGTCATCGCCGAGGCCGCCCGCGCCAAGGCCGCCGGGGCCACCCGCTACTGCATGGGCGCCGCCTGGCGGTCGCCCAAAGAGCGCGACATGGCGCAGATCGTGGCCATGGTCGAAGGCGTCAAGGCGCTGGGCATGGAAACCTGCATGACGCTGGGAATGCTCGACAAATCCCAGGCGACGCGGCTCGCGGCGGCGGGGCTCGACTATTACAACCACAACGTGGACACGTCCGAGGCGCATTATTCCAACGTGATCACGACCCGCAGCTACGCCGACCGGCTGGATACGCTGGCGGTGGTCCGCGACAGCGGGATCAAGGTCTGCTCGGGCGGCATCCTCGGCCTGGGCGAGGGCGCGCAGGACCGAGTGGACATGCTGGTGACGCTGGCCAACCTGCCCGAGCCGCCGGATTCGGTGCCCTTGAACCTGCTGATCCCGATCCCCGGCACGCCGCTCGCCGATGCCCCGCCGGTCGATCCGATCGACTTCGTGCGCACCATCGCGCTGGCCCGGATCATGATGCCGGAAAGCCATGTGCGGCTATCAGCCGGCCGCACCGAGATGACCGACGAGATGCAGGCGCTGTGCTTCTTCGCCGGCGCGAACTCGATCTTCGTGGGTGAGACGCTGCTGACGGCGGGCAACCCGGACGAGGACAAGGACATGAAACTGCTGGCGAAACTCGGGATGCAGCCGATGGTCGCGTGGGAGCACGCGCCCGCGGACGGCACCGCCGCGCCGGCCCCCGCGGCGATCCCCGAGGGTGCGCCCGCGGCCTGTCCGATGCGCGCGGCCTCGGGCGAGACGCCGGTTCCGATCCTGCGCTGAGCCGATGCGGGACGTCAGCACGCCCGACCGGCTGGCGCCGTTCCGCGCCGATCTCGCCGCGCTCGAGGCCGCCGGGCGGACGCGGCGGCTGATCCCGCGGGCGGGGGTCGATTTCGCCTCGAACGACTATCTCGGGCTCGCCGGGCACCCCCGGTTGGCCGCCGCGGTGCAGGCGGCGCTCGCGGACGGCGTGCCCGTCGGCGCGGCCGGGTCGCGGCTGCTCAGGGGCAACACCGACTGGCAGGAAGCCTTTGAAATCAACGCCGCCGCCTTCTTCGGGGCCGAGGCCGCGCTGGGCTTCGGGGGCGGGTATCAGGCCAACGTGGCGGTGGTCTCGACCCTGCCGCAGCGGGGCGACCTGCTGCTGATGGATGCGCTGAGCCATGCCTCGACCCGCGACGGGGCGCGGCTGGCGCGGGCCGAGGTGGCCGAGTTCCGGCACAACGACTCGGGCCACGCCGAGGATGTGATCACAGAGTGGCGGGCGCGGGGCGGCAAGGGCGCGGTGTGGATCGCGGTCGAGAGCCTCTACAGCATGGACGGCGACCGGGCGCCGCTGGACGATCTGGCGCAACTCGCGGATCGGGAAGGGTTTCTGATCGTCGACGAGGCCCACGCGACGGGCGTCTGGGGGCCGGGCGGCAAGGGCCTCTCGTACGCGCTCGAGGGGCGCGAGAACGTGATCACGCTGCACACGCTGGGCAAGGCGCTCGGCGGGTCGGGCGCGCTGCTCTGCCTGCCGGCGGTGCTGCGCGCAGCGCTGATCAACCGCGCCCGGCCGTTCATCTTCGCCACCGCGCCCTCGCCGCTGATGGCGGTCGCGGGGGGCGCGGCGCTCGACCTGCTGCGCGACGAACCCGATCTGCCGCAGCGGTTGCACGACCATATCGCCTTGTTTTCGCAGGAAATGTCGACGCGGCTGCCGCATCTGCCGATGTCGGGCAGCCAGATCGTGCCGCTGATCGTGGGCGAGGACGCCGCCACCATGCGGCTTGCCGCGGCGGTACAGGCCGAGGGCTTCGACGTTCGCGGCATCCGCCCGCCGACGGTGCCGCCGGGGACCGCACGGCTGCGGGTGTCGCTGACGCTGAACGCCTCGGCCGAGGACGTGGTGCGGCTTGCCGCGACGTTGGAGCGACTATGGCCCGATTTGTGATCACAGGGACCGGGACGAACATCGGCAAGACGGTGTTCGCGGCCGGGCTGACGGGGCTGATCGGGGCGCGCTACTGGAAGCCGGTGCAGACCGGCATCCCGGTTTCGGCGATGCACGAACCATCCGATGTTCCTGCACCGTTCGTGCAAGGTTCATGCACAGTTCATGCGAACGATCCTGCTGAAGGGCCGGAAAGCGACAGCGCCTTCGTCCGCCGCATCACCGGCGCCGAAACGCTGCCCGAGACGGTGGTGCTGCCCGACCCGCTCTCGCCGCACCGGGCGGCGGAACTCGCCGGTGTCGCCATCCCCGACCTGCCGCTGCCCGACGCGGACCCGCTGGTGATCGAGGGTGCGGGCGGCGTGCTCGTCCCGATCACCCGCGAGCTGCTGTCGGCCGAGCTGTTCGCGCGCTGGGGGCTGCCGGTGATCCTCGTCGCGACGACCGGGCTCGGGACGATCAGCCACGCGCTCACGGCGCTCGAGTCGCTGCGGGCACGGGGGTGCCTTGTGCACGGCGTGGCCTTCGTCGGCGACGACAACCCCGACAACATCGCCACCATCGGCCAGATCGGGCAGGTGCGGGTGTTGGGCCGGTTGCCGCGGCTCGATCCGCTGACGCCCGGCAGCCTGTCCGCCGCGATGCGCGCGGGCTTCGACCCGCAGGATTTCGCCTGACCGCCCGCTGGTCCGCACCATCCCCGCCACCGGCCGTGCCTGCGGCGCAACGGAGACCCCGATGACCGATTCGCCCGTCTGGCACCCGTTCACCCAGCACGCCACCGAGCCTCGGCCGCCGCGCGCGCTCAAGGCCGAGGGATCGGTGATCGAGACCGACCGCGGCCCGCTGATCGACGCGATCTCGAGCTGGTGGGTGATCACCCACGGCCACCGGCATCCGCCGATCATGGCGGCGATCCGGGCCGAGACCGAGCGGCTGGACCAGGTGATCTTCGCCGGGCTGACCCATCAGCCGGCCGAGGATCTGGCGCGGGCGCTCGTGGACCTCGCCCCCGCGGGGCTGACGCGGGTGTTCTATTCCGACAGCGGCTCGACCAGCGTCGAGGTGGCGCTGAAGATGGCACTGGGGTTCTGGGCGAACAGCGGCCGGCCGCGGCACCGGATCGCGGTGCTCGACGGCAGCTATCACGGCGACACCATCGGGACGATGAGCGTCGGCGCCCGCGGGGTCTTCAACGCTGCCTATCAGCCCTTGATGTTCGCGGTGGACAGCCTGCCCTTCCCCGAGGGCGACGGAGCGGCGACGCTGGCCGCCTTCGAGGCGCTGGCGGCGCAGGGCGACCTTGCCGCGCTGATCGTCGAGCCGCTGGTGCTCGGGGCGGGGGGGATGCTGATGTATCCGCCCGAGGTGCTGGCGCGGCTGCGCGCCGCCTGCGACCGGCACGGGGTGCTGCTGATCGCCGATGAGGTGATGACCGGATGGGGCCGGACCGGGCGGCTCTGGGCCTGCGACCATGCCGGGATCGCGCCGGACATCCTCTGCACGTCCAAGGGGTTGACCGGGGGTGCCATCCCGCTGGCCGCGACGCTGGCGACCGAGGCGGTGTTTGCCGCGCACTGGTCCGAGGACCGGGCCAAGACCTTCTTCCATTCGTCGAGCTATACCGCCAACCCCATCGCCTGCGCGGCGGGACTGGCCAATGCGCGGATCTGGCAGGCGGGCGGGATGCAGGCGCAGCTCGACGCCTTGGGCGCGATGCAGGCCGAGCGGCTGGCGGCGGTCGGGGGCGCGGCGCGCTTCACCGGCGCGCGGCGCTGCGGGACCATCGCGGCCTTGGACCTGCGGGTGGACGGCGCTGGCTATCTCGCCGCGGCGGGGCAGCGGCTCAGGGGCTTTGCGCTCGACCAGGGCGTGCTGCTGCGGCCGCTCGGCAGCACGGTCTATGTGCTGCCGCCCTACGGCATCTCGGCGGCCGAGCTGGACCGCGTGTGGGACACGATCGCGGCCTTCGCCCCCTGAGCCGCCTGCTGGCGGGGATGTGACCGGCGGCGCTGATGCGCGGCGGTGACAGGGGCGGGGCGGCTGCGGCAGTCTGGCGTGCAGGCGCTGGCGCTGGCCGCGGCGCCACGGCTATAGGCGGAGCGGGCAGAGCCGGGCGCAAGACCGCGGCGCACCCCCGACGACAGAGACGAGGACGAGCGATGACCACACCCAGATTTCCCCTTTTCGTGCCGCAGCGCGTGATGGCCCACGGCCTCGCGCTGGCGGCCGCAGCCCTGCTGGCCGGCTGCATGGCGGCCCCGGTTCCGGCGCCCGAGCCGGTAGCCGTGGTGGCCCCGATGCCCGAGGTGGCCCCGCCCCCGATCACCGGCGTCGCCGGGCTGCAATCGCGCGAGCCGGACGCCTGCCACGCCGCCAACTACCGCAGCGCCATCGGCCAGCCGGCGAGCGTGATCCCGACGCTGGGGATCACCCGGCAGTACCGGGTCGCGGAATATCGCGGCATCGAACCCGAGGAGTACAACGCCCTCAGGATCGCCTTCCAGCTTGACGCGGCAGGCAACATCGCCGCCGTGACCTGCGGCTGAGGGCGGCGGTGATGCGCGCGCTCGCCCTTCTGCCGCTGCTGGCGCTGGCCGCCTGCGTCGAGCCGGTGCCGCCGCCCGGCGCGGCGCCGCTGCCGGACGCGGACCTCTGCAAGGCCTCGGGGTTCCAGGGGCTGGTCGGCCAGCCACAGTCGGTGCTCAGGACCATGATGCTGCCGGCGGGCAGCCGGGTGATCGGGCCGGGCGACGCGGTGACGGCGGATTTCCGGCCCGACCGGCTGAACATCGAGACCGGCACCGACGGGCGGATCGCCAAGGTCGGCTGCTACTGAACGGCGCCGCGCGCGGGGCGCACTCCCGCGCGCGGACTGCGAAACATCAACCCGGGCGGGCCGGGGGCGCGGGCGCGCGAGGGTTGCGGGATCGCCGCGGTTGGGCCAGCGTGGCAGGCATGACGCTGCTCTACTCTGACGCTTCGGCCGAGGGACACCTGACCCCGCCCGGCCATCCCGAACAGGTCGCCCGCCACGCCGCGGTGCTGAAGGCCCTCGCGCCGCTGGCGCTGGCGCCGCGCGACTGCCCGGAGGCGGACGAGGCGGACCTGCTGCGCGCCCACCCGGCGCGGTACCTCGACCGGCTGCGGGCGGCGGTGCCCGCGCAGGGCAGCGTGGCGCTGGACGCCGACACGCATCTGTCCCCCGGCAGCCTGACCGCGGCGCTCAGGGCCGTGGGCGGGGCCTGCGCGGCCGTCGATGCGGTGCTGGGCGGCGAGGACGAGAGCGCCTTCGTCGCCATGCGCCCGCCCGGCCACCATGCCGAGCGCGAGACGGCGATGGGGTTCTGCCTGCTCGGCACCGCCGCCATCGCGGCGCTGCGGGGGCTCGAACATCACGGGCTCGACCGGGTGGCGGTGGTGGATTTCGATGTCCACCACGGCAACGGCACGCAGGACATCCTGTGGACCGAGGGACGGGCGTTCTTCGCCTCGACCCACCAGATGCCGCTTTATCCCGGCACCGGGGCGGCGTACGAGACGGGCGCCCACGGGCAGGTGATGAACGTCCCGCTGCGCCCCGGATCGGGCGGGGCCGAGGCGGTCGCGGCCTGGCGGCTGATCGCCGCGCGGCTGGCCGACTGGCGGCCGGGGCTGGTCGTCGTCTCGGCCGGGTTCGACGCCCATGCCGCCGATCCGCTGGCGCAGCTCAACTGGACCGAGGCCGATTTCGCCGCCGTCACGGCGCTGATCCGCGACGCCGCGCGGGCCGCGGGGGCGCCTGTGGTATCGGTGCTGGAAGGCGGCTATGATCTCGCCGCGCTGGGCCGCTCGGCCCGCGTGCACGTCGAAACACTCAAGGAAGCCGCTCAATGACCGACCCCGAGATCGACCGGATGTCCTTCGAGGACGCGATGAAGGAGCTCGAGTCCGTCGTGGGCAAGCTCGAGCATGGCGAGGCGACGCTGGACGAGTCGATCGCGCTGTACGAGCGCGGCGCCAAGCTGCGCGCCCATTGCGAGCGGCGGCTGCGGCAGGCCGAGGAGCGGGTGGAGAAGATCATGCTCTCGGCCTCGGGTGAGCCGGTGGGCACCACGCCGGTCGAGGGTCTTTAGGCGATGATCGCCCGGATGGAGGCGGTGCGCGCGGCGGTGAACGCGGCGCTCGAGGCCGCGCTGGCCGATCTGCCGGACGGCGACCTGACCGATGCGATGCGCTATGCCTGCGTCGGCGGCAAGCGCATCCGCGCGTTCCTGGTGCTGGAATCGGCGCGGCTGCACGGGGTCGCGGATGCCCACGCGATGCCGGTCGCGGTGGCGGTCGAGATGCTGCACGCCTACAGCCTCGTCCACGACGACCTGCCGGCGATGGACGACGACGACCTGCGCCGCGGGATGCCCACGGTGCATATCCAGTGGTCCGAGGCGACGGCGATCCTCGCCGGCGACGCGCTGCAGGCGCGGGCGTTCGAGATGCTGGCCGACCCCGCCATCGGGGATTGCGAGATCCGCGTGGCGCTGCTGCGCCGCTTCGCCGCCGCCGTGGGCGCGCGGGGGATGGTCTGGGGGCAGGCCCGCGACATCGCTGCCGAAACGGCGGTCGAGCCGCTGGACCTCGCCGAGGTCAAGGCGCTGCAGCAGGCCAAGACCGGGGCGCTGATCCAGTTCGCGGCGACCGCCGGCGCGGTGATGGCGGGGGCCGATCCGGCGCCGCTCTCCGAGTATGCCAAGGGGCTGGGGCTCGCGTTCCAGATCGCCGACGACATCCTCGACGTGACGGGCGACCCCGAGCAGACCGGCAAGCGCACCGGCAAGGACGCGCGGCTGGGCAAGGCCACCTTCGTCTCGCTGCTCGGGCTTGACGAGGCGCGCGACAAGGCCGCGGCGATCGTGGCGCGGGCCGAGGCGGCGCTGAACGACGAGGCCGAGGGGGTGAACGCCGACGCGGCCGGAAACTTGCGGCAACTGGCGCGTTTCGTTATCCACCGCCAGACCTGACGCGGCACCTGTCTCTGGCGGGGGCGCGCGCCCCTGCCAGCGCCCGGAAAGGGCCAGCCGATGACCGACACGACCCCTCCCGCCCCCGAGCCCGTGCTCTCGGCCCCCGCCGCGGCGCCGCAGCCGCGGCCCGCGACGCCGCTTCTCGACCGGGTGTCGGGGCCGGCGGACCTCAAGGCGCTGAGCGACCGCGAGCTGCGCCAGCTGGCCGACGAGCTGCGGTCCGAGACGATCAGCGCGGTGAGCGTCACCGGCGGCCATCTGGGCGCCGGGCTGGGCGTGGTCGAGCTGACCGTCGCGCTGCACGCGGTCTTCGAGAGCCCGCGCGACAAGATCATCTGGGACGTGGGCCACCAGTGCTATCCCCACAAGATCCTGACCGGGCGGCGCGACCGCATCCGCACGCTGCGGATGGAGGGCGGCCTCTCGGGCTTCACCAAGCGCGCCGAGAGCGCGCACGACCCGTTCGGCGCGGGGCATTCGTCCACGTCGATTTCGGCGGCGCTGGGCTTTGCGGTGGCGCGCGATCTGGGCGGCGATCCGGGCGACGCGGTGGCGGTGATCGGCGACGGCGCGATGAGCGCGGGCATGGCCTTCGAGGCGCTGAACAACGCCGGCCACCTGGGCAGCCGGCTGTTCGTGATCCTGAACGACAACGAGATGTCCATCGCCCCCCCGACCGGGGCGCTGTCGTCCTATCTGACCCGCCTTTACACCCGCGGCCCGTTCCAGGAACTCAAGGCCGCCGCCAAGGGCGCCGTGAGCCTGCTGCCCCCGCCGATGCAGGAGGGGGCGCGGCGCGCCAAGGAAATGCTCAAGGGCATGACCATCGGCGGCACGCTGTTCGAGGAGTTGGGGTTTTCCTACATCGGGCCGGTCGACGGCCACGACCTCGAGCAGCTTCTGCCGCTGCTCAGGACGGTGAAGGCGCGGGCCGACGGGCCGGTGCTGATCCACGCGGTGACGAAGAAGGGCAAGGGCTACGCGCCCGCGGAATCCTCGGCCGACCGCGGCCATGCGCGGGCGCGCTTCGACGTGGTGACGGGCGAGCAGGCCAAGGCCAAGTCGAACGCGCCGAGCTATACCTCGGTCTTTGCCAAGGCGCTGATCGCGCAGGCGGAACGCGACGAGAAGATCGTGGCGATCACCGCGGCGATGCCGGACGGGACCGGGCTCAACCTCTTTGCCGAGCGCTTCCCGCGCCGCTGCTTCGACGTGGGGATTGCCGAGCAGCACGCGGTGACGTTCGCTGCGGGGCTGGCGGCGGGCGGGCTGCGGCCGTTCTGCGCGCTCTATTCGACCTTCCTGCAGCGCGGCTACGATCAGGTCGTGCACGATGTGGCGATCCAGCGCCTTCCGGTGCGCTTCGCCATCGACCGGGCCGGGCTGGTCGGCGCCGACGGGGCGACCCATGCCGGGGCCTATGACGTGGCCTTCCTCGCCAACCTGCCCGGCTTCGTGGTCATGGCCGCCGCTGACGAGGCGGAACTCACGCGGATGGTCGCCACCGCCGCGGCGCTGGACGACCGGCCCTCGGCCTTCCGATTCCCGCGCGGCGAGGGCGTGGGGGTCGAGCTACCCGAGCGGGCCGAGCCGCTCGAGATCGGGCGCGGACGGATGATCGCCGAGGGCGGGCGGGTCGCGGTGCTGTCGTTCGGCACGCGGCTGGCCGAGGTGATGGTGGCGCGCGAGGCGCTGGCGCAGCGCGGCATCGCGGTGACGGTGGCGGATGCGCGGTTCGCGAAGCCCTTGGACCGCGAGCTGGTCCTGCGGCTGGCGCGCGAGCACGAGGCGCTGATCACCATCGAGGAGGGCGCGGTCGGCGGGTTCGGCAGCCACGTCGCGCAGCTTCTGGCGGACGAGGGCGTGTTCGACCGCGGGCTGAGGTTCCGCAGCATGGTCCTGCCCGACACGTTCATCGACCATGCCTCGCCCGAGGCGATGTATGCGGCGGCGGCGATGAACGCGCCGCAGATCGAGGCCAAGGTGCTCGAGGTGCTGGGGGTCGCGTCGCTCGGGCGGCGGGCCTGACGCCGGGGGAGAGGCGGGGCCTGGCCGAGACGGTTGGGCCGACGCGGGCGGCCCGCACTGGTCAGGCTCGCGCCCGCCTCAGGTCAGCACCACGATCCCGCTGTGCTTGGCCTTGTGTTCGGGCTCGACGTGGATCGTCACGCGGGTGTCGGGCACCTCAGCCTTGATCGCCGCTTCGACCCGGTCGCAGATCTCGTGCGCGTCAAGGACGGTCATCGCGCCCGGCACGACGAGGTGGAACTCGACGAAGGTCGCGGCGCCGGCATGGCGGGTGCGCAGGTCGTGCGCCTCGACCGCGCCGTGGGCCTCGGTCGAGATGGCGGTGCGGATGCGGTCGAGCGTGTCCTCGGGCACCGCCTCGTCCATCAGCCCGCTGAGCGAATCGCGCACCACGCGGGCGCCCGACCACAGGATGTTGAGCGCCACCACCCCCGCCATGAGCGGGTCGAGCACCAGCCAGCCGGTGACGATGGCCGCAAGCACGCCGAGCGCGACGCCGGCCGAGG
Source organism: Paracoccus sanguinis (assembly GCF_012689545.1). NCBI lineage: Bacteria > Pseudomonadati > Pseudomonadota > Alphaproteobacteria > Rhodobacterales > Paracoccaceae > Paracoccus > Paracoccus sanguinis. Next base: position 1,478,827 of record NZ_CP051542.1, on the reverse strand, counting down.
TAATGACGTCGGTCCACAGGTGCCGCCCGTCCGCCACCAGCGCGGGTGAGCGCAGCCGCCGCCCCTGCCGCACCAGCACCCCGGCCCAGACCGCGTTGATCGCGGTGGCGGCGCCGTTGAGCAGCAGCCCCTCGATCGGGGCGTCGAGGGCGCGGGGGGCGAAGAACCCGTCCCACGCCTCGCGCAGGATCAGCATCGCGGCGATGATGATCATCACCCCCTCGAGGACGGCGCTGAAGAACTCGGCCTTGTGGTGGCCGAAGGGGTGGTTGGCGTCGGCGGGCAGGGCGGCCACGCGGATCGCCACCAGCGCGGCGATGGCGGTAGCGAGGTTGACGGTGCTTTCCAGCGCGTCCGACAGCAGCGCGACCGAGCCGGTGATCCACCAGGCGAGCGTCTTGAGCCCGAGGACGATGACCCCGATCACCAGGCTGCCGATGGCGAGTTTGAGGGTCGTGGACACGGGGACCGCCGGGCAGTTCGGGTTCGGGGCGCGTATAGACCCCGGGGCGGGGCGGGGCAACCGGCGAGGGCGGGGCGCCTCCGGCGGGGATATTTGGGCAGGGGAGATGGCTCTCGGGGAGAGGGCGGCGGACGCGCGGGCGGTGCGGCGGTGACGGCAGACGGGCCGCTCGCCTTCGGGAGCGGGGGCGGTGCACCGGTGACGGCAGATGCGGAAGGGGGGAGGGGACGGCGGGAGCCGGGCGCACGGCCGCCTCGCCAAAGCGTGTCCTGCGGCGGGCGCGCCCGGGCGCTCTGCGCGGTAGCGGGGCGGCGCGTCGTGGGGCAGGATGGGGGCTCACCGTCCTGTCGGAGCCTGCCCCCATGCGCCTTGCCCCTGCTTCTGCCCTTGCGCTCTCGCTCGGCCTGTCGCTGCTTTGCGGCCCGGCCGCGGCGACGCCGGAATACGTGCTGCCGACGCTCTTCGACGTGACCGGGGTGGCGGCGGGCGACAAGCTCAACATCCGCGAGACGCCGAGCGCGCAGGCGCGGATCATCGGCACGCTGCCCGCCGACGCCAAAGGGGTCGAGGTGGTGGCCGAGCGCGCCGGTTGGGCGCAGGTCAACACCGCCGAGCGGGCGGGGTGGGTCAACGCCCGCTACCTCGCCTATCGCACCGACGTGTGGCTGCCGGGCGGGCTGCCGGCGGGGCTGAACTGCCTCGGGACCGAGCCGTTCTGGTCGGTGCGGCAGGTCGGGCCGCAAGTGGTCTATGAGACGCCCGAGGGCGCCCGCGCGATGGAGCGGCGCGTGGTGCTGGACGACGGCCTGCCGCGCAGCCCGGCGCGGGCGGTGATCGCCGGCGACGGGCAGGGGCGAATGACGGCGGTGATCCAGCCCGCGCAGTGCAGCGACGGGATGTCGGATCGGGTCTACGGGCTGTCGGCGGTGCTGGTCTTCGACGGCGCCGGGCAGCCCAGCCGGATGCAGACCGGGTGCTGCCGCCTCGCGCCTTGAGGCGCCGGGCGCGGGCGGCCAGGGCCGCGACGGCGGCCTCAGCCCTCGGCGGCGAGCAGCGCCTTGAGGCCGCTGCGATAGTCCGGGTGGCGCAGCTGCACCCCCAGCTCGCGCTTGATGCGGTCGTTCGCCACCCGCTTGCTCTCGGCATAGAAGCTGCGCGCCATCGGGGTCATCTCGGCGGTGGCGTAGTCCTCGGCCGGGGGGACCGGCACGCCGAGCAGCGCGGCCGCGTGGGCGATGACCGCCTCGGGCGGGGCGGGGTCATCGTCGCAGAGGTTGTAGATCGCGCCCGGGTTCGGCCGCGCGATCGAGGCGGCGAGGGTCTGGGCGATGTCCTCGGCGTGGATGCGCGAGAACACCTGGCCGGGCTTGACGATGCGGCGGGCGGTGCCCTCGCGCAGCTTCTGGAACGGGCCGCGGCCGGGGCCGTAGATTCCGGCAAGGCGGAAGATATGCAGCGGTAGCCCGTGGGCCGCGGCCAGCGCCTGCCACGCGGCCTCGGCGGCGACGCGCTGCTGGCCGCGGCGGGTGGCGGGGGTGAGGGGGGTGGTCTCGTCGACCCAGCCGCCCGCGTGGTCGCCATAGACCCCTGTGGTCGAGAGATAGCCGAGCCAGCGGGTCGGGGCGGTGGCCAGCGCGTCGGCGAAGTCGCGCAGCGCCGGGTCGCCCTCGGCGTCGGGGCCAGCGCTGATCAGGATGGCGTCGGCGCGGGCGATCTCGGCGCGGATCGCGGGCTCCTCGCCCGGCCAGCGCAGCGGGGTCGCGCCGGCGTCCGCCACGCGGGCGGGGTCGTCGCGGGTGGTGCCGGTGACGGCCCAGCCCCGCGGGACCAGCAGCCGGGTCAGGAACCCGGCCGAATAGCCGTGGCCGAGGACCACGAGCCTCATGGACGCGACAGGCCCATCACCTCGGCGCCGATGGCGAAGGACCGCAGCCGCGCCTCGGGGTCCCAGATGTTGCCAGTCAGGATCAGCTCGTCGGGCTGGTAGCGGGCGACCAGCGCATCGAGCTGCGCCTTGACCGCCTCGGGCCCGCCCACGGCCGAGACGCTGAGCAGGCTGTCCACCATCGACTGGAACTGCGGCGGCACCACGCTGTCGAGGTCATCGACGGGCGGCGGCAGCTTGCCGGGGGTGCCGGTGCGCAGGCGATAGAAGCTCTGCTGCTGGCTGGTCCGCAGCTTGCGCGCCGCGGCGTCCGTGTCGGCCGCGACCAGGTTCGCGGCCAGCATGAAGCGCGGGGACTGGCCCCAGGGGCCGGGCTCGAAGCGGGTGCGGTAGAGCCGCAGCGCCTCGTCGAGGTCGTTCGGCGCGAAGTGGCTGGCGAAGGCGTAGGGCAGGCCGAGCGCCGCGGCGAGGCTTGCCCCGTAGAGCGACGAGCCGAGGATCCAGACCGGGACGTTGGTGCCCTGCCCGGGGTGGGCGGCGACCGGGGCGCCGGGACGCTCGGGACCGAGGTAGGACAGCAGCTCCACCACGTCGTTCGGAAAGTCGTCGTTGCGGCTCATCCCGCGGCGCAGGGCGCGCATCACCGCCCCGTCGCCGCCCGGCGCGCGGCCGAGCCCGAGGTCGATGCGCGGGCCGTGGATCGTGGCGAGGGTGCCGAACGCCTCGGCCACCGCGAGGGGGGCGTGGTTCGGCAGCATGATCCCGCCGGCGCCGACGCGGATGCGCTTGGTGTGGTCGGCGATGTGGCCGATCAGCACGGCGGTGGCGGCGCTGGCGATGCCGGGCAGGTTGTGGTGCTCGGCCAGCCAGTAGCGGGCGTAGCCTTGCGTTTCGGCGGCCTGGGCCAGCGCGATGCTGCTGGCGATGGCGGCGCGCGCGTCCGACCCCTGGGGGACCGGCGCGAGGTCGAGAATCGAGATGTCCATGCCGCAGAGATAGGGGCCGCGCCGGGGCCTTGCCAGAGGCGCCGCCCGGCTGACGTCAGGTTGCCCGAGGCCGGGCGATCCGCAGACCAGCGACGGGGAGAAAACCGAACGCCCGGCTTCTTTCTTGCCCAAATATCCCGGGGTCCGGGGCAGCGCCCCGGCCGGCGGCGGTGACGGGCGGGACGCCGGTCGCCTCGCCCCGGCGTGATTTCCCCTTGGGGCCGCGCCGCGTTACCCCTGCGGACGACCCCCAGAAGGAGAAACCGCCCATGACCCGTCTGCCCCTGCGCGTTGCCGCGCTGCTCGCCCTGCCGCTGCTCGCCGCCCCGCTGCTGGCGGCGCCGGGTCTGGCCGAGACGCCCTCGAACCGGCCCGAGGACGGCGCGTTCACCTCGCAGGTCACGTTCCGCTGCGAGCGCGGGGCGGTGGTGCCCGTCACCTATGTGAACCTGCCGGGGGCCGAGGGCTTTGCCGTGGTCCAGATCGACGGGCAGCAGATCGCCATGAAGCAGGTCGCCTCGGGGTCGGGACTGCGCTTCCGCTCGGTCGATGCCGAGCGGCCCTATGCGCTGCACGCCAAGTCCCGCGCGGGGACGTTCTTCTACGGCGCCGACGACAACCCGGCGACGATCCTCGGGACCTGCGAAGCCGACTGACGGGCGACGGGTTCACCTGCCCCGCCCCCCGCGTCTTGCCCCCCGCGTCTTGCCACCGTCAGGCGGCGCGGGCAGTCTGGCCGCGCCAGAGGAGCCGCCCGATGTCCCAGACCACCCGCCTGCTGCCGGTCGAAACCCCCGAGCCGGTGGAGCGCACCTATTTCGACGACCCGGTCGCGGCCGTGGACCGGCTGACCGAGCTTTACGCCCGCGCGACCGGCTGGCTCAAGGACCGCTTCGTGGACAGCATCGGCGGGGCCACGCCCGAGGCGCGGTACCGCGCCTATTACCCCGAGCTGCGGCTGACCACGGCCAGCCACTCGCTGGGCGACTCGCGCCTGTCCTTCGGTCATGTCGCGCTGCCGGGCAGCTATGTGGCGACGATCACCCGGCCGGACCTGTTCCGCGACTATCTGATCCAGCAGATCGGCCTGCTGATCCGCAACCACCAGGTGCCGGTCGCGGTGGGCGACAGCGACACGCCGATCCCGGTGCATTTCGCCGTCGCCGCGCAGACCGACCTGAACGTCCCGCAAGAGGGGGTGCTGACCTTCTCGCTGCGCGATGTGTTCGATGTCCCCGACCTCGACACGATGAACGACGACATCGTGAACGGCATCGCCCAGCCGGGCGCGGACGGGACGCGGCACCTTGCGCCCTTCACCGCGCAGCGGGTGGATTACTCGCTGGCGCGGCTGTCGCATTACACCGCGACCGCGCCCGAGCATTTCCAGACCTTCGTGCTCTTCACCAACTACCAGTTCTACGTCGACGAGTTCGAGGCCTTCGCCCGCCGCGCGCTGGCCGATCCGGCCTCGGGCTACTCGGCCTTCGTGGCGCCGGGGGACCAGGTGCTCGAACGGCCCGAGGATGTGCTGGTGACCGGCACCAAGACGCCGCAGATGCCGGCCTATCACCTCAAGCGCCCGGACGGGCAGGGGATCACGCTGGTCAACATCGGCGTCGGCCCGTCGAACGCCAAGACCGCCACCGACCACATCGCCGTGCTGCGCCCGCACGCCTGGCTGATGGTCGGCCATTGCGCGGGGCTGCGCAACAGCCAGCGGCTGGGCGACTATGTGCTGGCCCACGCCTATCTGCGCGAGGATCACGTGCTGGACGACGACCTGCCGGTGTGGGTGCCGATCCCGGCCCTGGCCGAGGTGCAGGTGGCGCTGGAAGAGGCGGTGGCCGAGATCACCCGGCTCGAGGGATTCGAGCTCAAGCGGATCATGCGCACCGGCACCGTCGCCACCATCGACAACCGCAACTGGGAGCTGCGCGACCAGTCCGGCCCGGTGCAGCGCCTGTCGCAGTCGCGCGCCGTGGCGCTGGACATGGAAAGCGCCACCATCGCCGCCAACGGCTTCCGCTTCCGGGTGCCCTACGGCACGCTGCTCTGCGTCTCGGACCGGCCGCTGCATGGCGAGCTGAAGCTGCCGGGGATGGCCACCGACTTCTATCGCACCCAGGTCGCGAGCCATCTGCTGATCGGCATCCGGGCGATGGAGAAGCTGCGCGAGATGCCGCTCGAGCGCATCCACTCGCGCAAGCTGCGGTCCTTCGACGAGACGGCGTTCCTGTAGCGCGGCCCCCCCGCGACAACGGGTCAGCGCCGCCAGGGCGTTGATTTCTGGTATGATGCGTTCCCCGAACGGACGGGCGGAAGGGAACGTGACATGGCGACTCTGCAGCTCTACCTCCCCGGCGATTTCTCGGCCGGCCACCTCGACCAGATTCTGGCGACGACGCTGACGGCGCCGTCCGAGACGGCGATGATCCATCAGGACGGCGGCGCGGCGACGATTTTTTCGGGCAGCTTCAACGATGAGTGGCATTACCCCGACTGGACCGGCACCGTCTCGGCCGTGCTGCACGAGCGGGACGGGGTGCGCGCACTGTGGATGGAAGGGCTGAACGTGGCCTATCCCTCGGTGTTGACGGGGTTCGACTATGCCCGGTTCTTCATCGACGCGCTCGAGTATCAGGACACGATCCACGGCAGCCAAGGCGCCGACTGGCTGAACGGCTTTGCCGACAACGACCGGATCTGGGGCGGGGCAGGCCACGACACGCTCGAGGGCGGCGCGGGCAACGACACCATCGACGGGGATTCGGGCAACGACCTGTTTCTGGCCGATGCGGCGGTGTCGGGCGACTGGATCGAGGGCGACGACGGCATCGACACGCTGAGCTATGCCGGGATCACCGGGGCGGTGACGCTGAACCTCGGGCTGACCGGGGCGCAGAACGTCGAGGGCGGCCGGGTCTCGGGGGTCGAGAACCTGATCGGCGGGACCGCCGGCGACCGGCTGAGCGGCAGCGCGGTGGCCAACCGGATCGAGGGCGGCGCGGGTGCGGACACGCTCTGGGGCGCGGCGGGGGCCGATACGCTGATCGGCGGGACGGGCGACGACCTGCTGGTCGGCGGGGCCGGGGCGGACCGGCTGGACGGCGGGGCGGGGCGCGACCGGGTGCTCTGGACCGGCGCGGGGGCGGTGACGGCGGACCTCGGGGCAGGCGCGGCCAGCGGGGGCGAGGGGCCGGACGCGCTGGTCGGGATCGAGGATGCGACGAGCGGCGCGGGTCACGACAGCCTGACCGGCAGCGCGGCGGCCAACCGGCTGGACGGCGGGCTGGGCCACGACCTGCTGCGCGGGCTCGCCGGGGCCGACGAGCTGGTCGGGAACGCCGGCGACGACCGGCTGGACGGCGGGGCCGGGAACGATGTGCTGCTGGGCGGCGCGGGCCGCGACTGGGCCGTCTATGGCTCGGGCGCGAACGTCGCAGTGGTGCTGTCGGCGGTCGCGGCCCAGCAGACCGGCGAGGGCGTGGACCGGCTGAGCAGCATCGAGAACCTCGTCACCGGGGCGGGGAACGACGGGCTCACCGGCTCGGCCGTGGCGAACGTGCTGGTCGCGGGCGCGGGCAGCGACGTGCTGGTGGGCGCCGGCGGCGACGACACGCTGTCGGGCGAGGCGGGGCTCGACCGGCTGTTCGGCAACGAGGGCGCCGACTGGCTGGCGGGCGGGACCGGCAACGACGTGCTGGCCGGCGGCGCGGGGGCGGACCGCTTCGTCTTCCTGCCGGGCGACGGCGCCGACCGGGTCGCGGATTTCGAGGACGGGCTGGACCGGCTGGTCTTCGACGCGCCCGGCCCCGGGCCGGCGGCGTTTCAGGTCATCGACCAGGGCCCGGACGCGGTGGTCGTCTGCCTCGGCCTGCGGGTGCTGCTCAGCGGCGTGGATCACGCGCTGATCTCGGCCGCCGACATCGCGTTCGTCTGAGACGGCCGGGGCCGCAACGGTCGCGACCGGGGGATGGGGGCGGCGGCGCGATCCCGCCCCTGCCTGCGGGGCCTCTCGGGTGTCCGTCCCCCGGCTCTTTTTTGCCGTATCCCGCGCCCGTGCCCGATTGCGACATCAAAAGGGCTTGAAATGCAGGGTGAAACCGGCTGTAGCAGTCGCATTGCCAGCGCGACTGGCACGGAAAACCGACAGACGAGGAGACAGGCCATGGCGAAAGCCCCGGCGAAGCCGATGACCAAGACGCAACTCGTGGCTGCACTGGCCGATGAGATGGGCAGCGACAAGAAATCCGCGACGGCTGCTCTGGACGCGATTTCGGCGGTCGTCAGCCGCACCGTCGCCGAAGGCGGCGCCCTGACCCTGCCGGGGATCGGCAAGGTCGGCGTGCGCGCCCGCCCCGAGCGCCAGGTCCGCAACCCGCAGACCCAGGAAATGATGACCAAGCCGGCCGACAAGGTGGTCAAGATCACCATCGCCAAGGCGCTGAAGGACAGCGTCAACGCCTGATCGGGCGTGACGGCTGCAAGGTTCGAAAGGGGGTCGCTGGCATCGCGGCCCCCTTTCTCGATCTGCGAAAGGGACTGCCGGCATGACCCGGACCGTTGACGATGCGCTGGCCGAGGCCGGCGCGGGACGCTTTCAGCTTCGGCTGATGGGAATTTTCGGCCTCGTGTGGGCCGCCGACGCGATGCAGGTGATCGCGGTCGGCTTTGCGGCGCCCTCGATCGCCAAGCATTTCGGCGTCGAGATGAAGGTCGCGCTGCAGACCGGCACCCTGTTCTTCCTGGGGATGTTCGTCGGCGCCTTCCTGTTCGGGCGGCTGGCCGACCGGATCGGGCGGCGCAACGTGCTGCTGGCGACGGTGACGGCGGATGCGGTGTTCGGCATCGCCTCGATCTTCGCGCCGAGCTTCGGCTGGCTGCTGGCGCTGCGCTTCCTGACCGGCGCCGCGGTGGGCGGCACGCTGCCGGTCGACTACGCCATGATGGCCGAGTTCCTGCCGCCGAAGAACCGCGGCCGCTGGCTCGTCTGGCTCGAGGGGTTCTGGGCGGTCGGCACGCTGGTCGTGGCGCTGACCGCGTGGTGGGCGGCGAGCGCCGGGATCGCGGCGCCGTGGAAGCTGATCTACCTCGTCGCGGCGCTGCCGGCCTGCCTGGGCATCTTCCTGCGGCTCTGGGTGCCGGAATCGCCCATGTTCCTGCTGCGCCGCGACCGCGAGCCCGAGGCGCGCGCCATCGTCAACCGCATCCGCCGGGTGAACGGCACCGCGCCGCTGGCCGAGGCCGAGCGGCTGGTGATCCCGCCGACCGCGCCGACCCCGCAGGGGGGCATCTTCGCCCCGGCGCTGGCGCGCACCACGGTCGCCGTGCTGGCGGTGTGGTTCCTCGTCTCGCTCAGCTACTACGGGGTCTTCGTCTGGACGCCGGGCAAGCTCGCCGCCGGAGGCTTCGGCTTCGTCAAGGGCTACAGCTTCCTCGTCTGGCTGGCGCTCGCGCAGCTGCCGGGCTACGCGCTCGCCGCCTGGGGGGTCGAGACGCTGGGCCGCAAGACGACGCTCAGGGTGTTCCTGATGCTGTCGGCGGCGGGGTGTCTGCTCTTCGTCACCGCCGGGTCGGGGACGATGGTGGGCGCGGCGCTGCTGCTGATGAGCTTTGCTCTGCTCGGCACCTGGGGCGCGCTCTATGCGCTGACGCCCGAGCTTTACCCGACGACGCTGCGCGCGACCGGCATGGGCACGGCGGGGGCGGTGGCGCGGCTGGGGGGCCTCGCCGCGCCCTCGGTCATGGCGGCGCTCGCCACGCGCGACTTCAACGCGATGATCGGGCTGTTTGCGGCGCTGCTGGCGCTGGCGGCGATCGCCTCGTTGATGATCGGGCGCGAGACGCGCGACGCCTCGATCGCGTGAGCGGTCGCGCGGGGATCTGAGCCGGAAAGACCGCGTCTTTCCGGTCCAGAACCCCAGCTTTCAGGCGGCGGGGACGAACACCCGGCTGGGGTGGACCTCGCCGCCGAGATAGCGGCCGATGGCGATGGCGCGGCCGGCGTGGCTGACCCAGACCTCGGTGCCGTATTCGGCGTGGCCCAGCACCTGGCCGGGGTTGCCGTGGCCGAGCCGCACCGCCCCCTGATCGGTGGCGCGCATCTCGGGCAGGTCGAGCGCGGCCTCGATGGGCTTGAGCGCGGCCTCGAGGTCCGCCTGGTTGGCGCGGTCCACGCGGTCGAGGGGGATCGCGTCGGCCACATCGAACGGCCCCGACCAGACCCGGCGCAGCGTGGCGACATGGCCGAGGCAGCCGAGCGTCCTTCCCAAGTCGCGGGCGATGCTGCGGACATAGCCGCCCTTGCCGCAGACCATGTGCAGATCGGCGCCGTCCGCGTGGGCTTCGGTCAGGGAGAGGTCCTCGACCCAGAGCGGGCGGGGGGCAAGCTCCACCGTCTCGCCCGCGCGGGCGAGGTCGTAGGCGCGCGCGCCCTCGACCCGCACGGCCGAGACGGCGGGGGGGACCTGCAGGATCTCGCCGCGGAAGGCGGGCAGCGCGGCCTCGATCGCAGCGGCCGAGGGGCGGGTGTCGGCGGTGCGGGTCACCGTGCCCGCGGCATCGTCGGTGCTGGTCTCGGCGCCCCAGGTCACCGTGAAATCATAGGCCTTGAGCGCCTCGGCGAGGTAGGGGACGGTCTTCGTCGCCTCGCCCAGCGCCACCGCCAGCAACCCCGTCGCATCGGGGTCGAGCGTGCCGGCGTGCCCGGCCTTCTTCGCGTCCAGCGCCCAGCGCACCCGGCCCACGACGTCGGTCGAGCCGACGCCCGCGGGCTTGTCCACGAGCAGCCAGCCCGAGATGTCGCGGCCCTTCTTGCGTGCCATCAGGGCTGCTCCACATAGCCGATGATCGGGCCCATCGTCCGGCCCCAGTCGGCGCGGTTCAGCGCCGGCGCATAGAGGCGGCTGATCGAGCCGTCGAAATAGAGCGCGTTGCGCGCCCCGAGTTCGTCGCGGAAGAACCGGGCGAATTCGTGGAAGGTCACCGCCCGGTCCGAGATGACGAACCACGCCGTCTTCATGTCGCGCGAGACGCCGACCCCGTTGCGGATGTAGCGGCTGGTCGAGGTGGCGTCGAAGCGCGGGTGCAGCGCGCCGTCGATCACCAGCATCGGCCCGGACTGGGTCGCCAGCCGGCAGGCGGGGTTCGCCTTGGCGAAGCGGCGGCTTTCGATCACCTGGAAGGGGGCCTTGGCGCCGACGCAGAAGACCCCGTTCGGGCGCATCCCGAAGTTGCCGCCGCCGCCCGCGGTGACCAGTTGCCCGCGCTCGACCCCGCCCGAGCGGTAGAGGCCGACCGGCGCATAGTCGGGGTGAAACATCCCCGCGTTCATGGCGAAGCCCAGCACCTCGCCGGACCCGAGCGTGCGGCGGACGGCGGTGAAGTCGCCCAGCGTCTTGCCGCTGTCGTCGTCGAGCCAGAGCCGCAGCCGGTCCTGCCGGTCGCCGGTGACGGTGCAGACGGCGTAGCCCGTCCCCTCGAACGCCCGCCGCTCGCAGAGGTCGGCGACCGCGGGCAGGGTCATGGCGACGAGCGCGCCGACCGCCAGCCCGAGCCGCCGCTTGAGGTCAGCGAGGCTCATCGTCGCGGGGCGTGTCGTCGCCGGTCTCGCGGGCAAGGTCGGCGCCTTCGTCCCAGTCCTCGGCCTCGGCCTCGTCGTCCGCCTCGATGTCGCGGCGGACGCGCTCGTCGGCGAACATCCGGCGGGTGTCGTCCATGCGGTCGAATGTCTCGTCGAGGATGAAGCGCAGGTCGGGGGCGTATTTCAGCGTCATCTCGCGGGCGACGTGGTGGCGCAGCTCGCGGGTGTTGCGGCGCAGCGCGGCCAGCGCCTCTTCGGCATCATGGCCGCCCAGCGGCATGACATAGACCGTGGCGACCTTGAGGTCGGGCGAGGCCTTGACCTCGCCCACGGTGATCGAGCGGCGGTTCAGCTCGGGGTCGTGCACGTCGCCGCGCATGAGCACGTCCGACAGCGTGCGCCGGATCAGTTCGCCGACGCGCAGCTGGCGCTGGGACGGGCCGGACCCGTGATGGAAGCGATTGGAAGCCATGCGCCCCATCTAGGGGGTCGCGGGGCGGCTCGCAACGGGATAGGCATCGGGGAAATCAGGACGGAGCGCGCGCATGGACACCCCCGGCACCCAGACCCCCGGCCCCCAGAAGCCCGGCATCGTCATCACCGGCGTTTCCGGCCGGATGGGCCGGATGCTGGTGCGCGAGGTGCTGGCGTCGGACGCCTGCCGGCTGGTCGGCGCGCTCGAGCGGCCGGGGCACGACTGGGTGGGGCGCGACCTCGGCGCGGCGCTGGGCGGGGCGGACCTGGGGGTGACCGTCAGCGACGATCCGATCGCCACGATCGCGCGGGCGCAGGCGGTGATCGACTTCACCAGCCCCGCGGCGACGGTGGGGTTTGCCGAGCTGACCGCGCAGGCGCGGGCGGTCCATGTGATCGGGACGACCGGGCTCTCGGCCGACGACCTGCGCGCCATCGCGGCGGCGGCGCGCCATGCGCCGATCATCCGGGCGGGGAACATGAGCCTGGGCGTCAACCTGCTTGTCGGGCTGACGCGGCGGGTGGCGGCGGCGCTGGGAACCGACTGGGACATCGAGATCGTCGAGGCGCATCATCGCATGAAGGTCGATGCGCCGTCGGGGACCGCGCTGATGCTGGGCGAGGCGGCGGCCGAGGGGCGGGGCGTGACGCTGGACGCCGTGCGGACCCCGGCGCGCGAGGGCGTGACCGGCGCGCGGGCGGCGGGCAGCATCGGGTTCTCGGCCATCCGCGGCGGCGACGTGGTGGGCGAGCACGACGTGATCTTCGCTGCCGATGGCGAGCGGGTGGTGCTGCGCCACCTTGCCACCGACCGGGCGATCTTCGCCCGCGGGGCGCTGCGCGCGGCGCTCTGGGGGCAGGACAAGGGGCCGGGCGAATACGACATGGCCGACGTGCTGGGGCTGTAGCCGCCGCCGATTCGGCAGGATGTTGCGCGCGGGCGGGCGCTGGCGGGCTGATTGCCGGCGCATTGGCTGAATGGAGCAACAATCCGCGGCGCAAGGTGCCTGAAACGCGCGTTTCTTCGCGCGCCTGCGACAAACACGCACAACTTCGGCAGCACCTTGCCGCGGCTTTCGCCGATCCTTGCCGGGCAATCATCGCAAGGGGGCGGGGCCATGAAGATCGTCGTGCTGGGAGCGGGTGTGATCGGCGTCACCTCGGCGTGGGAACTGTCCCGGGCCGGGCACGAGGTCACGGTCGTGGACCGCCAGCCGGCCGCGGCGATGGAAACCTCGTTCGCCAACGCCGGCGAGATCTCGCCCGGCTACTCGACCCCCTGGGCCGCCCCCGGGATCCCGCAGAAGGCGCTGCGCTGGATGTTCCAGCGCCACGCGCCGCTGGTGCTGCACGCCTCGGCCGACCCGGTGCGGGCGGGCTGGATGGCGAAGATGCTGGGGAACTGCACCTCGGACGCCTATGCCGTGAACAAGTCCCGGATGATGCGGGTCGCCGAATATTCGCGCGACCGGCTGCAGGCGCTGCGCGAGGAAACCGGCATCCGCTACGACGAGCGTACGCAGGGCACGCTGCAGGTGTTCCGCAAGCCCGAGCAGCTCGTGGCGGTGCAGAAGGACATCAAGGTGCTCAAGGCCGACGGCGTGGCCTATGAAGAGCTCGACGTGGCGGGCTGCATCGCCGCCGAGCCGGGGCTGGCGGGGGCGCGCGAGCGCCTCGTCGGCGGGCTGCGGCTGCCGGGCGACGAGACCGGCGACTGCCACATCTTCACGCAAGCCCTCGCGGCGCTGGCGGCCGAGGCGGGGGTGGTGTTCCACTACGGCACCACCATCCACGGGCTCGAGGGGACGCGGGGCCGGATCACCGCGGCGCTGACCTCGGCCGGGCGGTTCGAGGCGGATGCGTTCGTGGTGGCGCTGGGGTCGCACTCGCCGGCGCTGGTGGCGCCGTTCGGGATCAAACTGCCGGTGCATCCGGTCAAGGGCTACTCGCTGACGCTGCCGATCGTGGACGAGGCGCGGGCGCCCGTCTCGACGGTGATGGACGAGACCTACAAGGTGGCGATCACCCGGCTGGGCGACCGCATCCGCGTGGGCGGGTTGGCCGAGCTGGCGGGGTTCGACCTCACCCTGTCGCCGCGGCGGCGGGCGACGCTCGCCAAGTCCGTGGGCGAGCTTTTTGGCGGCGCGGGCGATCTGGAGCGGGCGACGTTCTGGACCGGCCTGCGGCCGATGACGCCGGATGGGACGCCGATCATCGGCGCCACGGCGACCGGGAACCTGTGGGTGAACACCGGGCACGGGACGCTGGGCTGGACGATGGCGGCGGGCTCGGCCCGGGTGCTGGCCGACCTGATGAGCGGCCGGACCCCGGCGATCCGCTCGGACGACCTGTCGGTGGCGCGCTACGGGCGCGGCCGGCGGGCGACGGCGCCGGCGCTGCACCCGCAGGCGGCCTGAAGGGCGGCGATGGACCGGGGCGGCCGCCCCGGACCTCGCGGGTATTTTTCCAGAAAGAGACCGGCGGGCCGGCTCAGAAGTCGACGGCGATGCCCTTGCGCTCGTAATCGCCGAAGCGCACCGGCTCGGGCCCGTCGCGGCCGCCGAGTTCCGGCGGCAGGTCGAGCGGCGCGGCCGCCTTGCGGCGGGCCTCGGCCTCGGCCAGCGCGCGCTGGGCGGCGGGCGGGAGGTCCGGTTTCGGCAGAGTCTCATCACTCATGGCGCATCCCCGGCTGATTGCGTAACGCTGACCCTCAGCTAAGCGCCGGGGACGCGATGGACAAGAACAAGGACAGGCCGCGGGGCGAACGGCAGCGCGGGCAGGACGGGCGGCGTCAGGGCCAGCGGCCGGGCCAGCGGCCGGGGCGGCGCGAGGCCGGGCCGGCGGATGCCCGCGCCGGGGCGCTGGCGCTGCTGGCCGCGGTGCGGGGCGGGGCGACGCTGGGCGAGGGCGCGGCGCTGCTGGACGGCTTGCCGCCGGGCGAACGGGCCCGGGCGCAGCGGCTGGCCGCGGCCACCCTGCGTGCCCGCGGCCGGGCCGAGGCGGTGCTGGCGCCGCTGCTGTGCCGGACGCCCGCGCCTGAGATCGGCGACGCGCTGGCGCTCGCCATCACCGAGATGCTGGGCTTGGGCGAGGCGCCGCACGGGGCGGTGAACGCCGCGGTCGAGCAGGTGCGCGCGCTCGGCCCCAAGGGCGCGGCGGCGGCGGGGATGGTCAACGCCGTGCTGCGCCGCGCCGCCGAGGCGCAGGCGGACTGGGACGCCGCCCCCGCGACGCGGCTGCCCGCGTGGCTGCGCAGCCCGGTGCGGGCGCGCTGGGGCGAGGCGGTGGCCGCGGCCATCGAGGCCGCGCACGAGGCGCTGCCGCCGCTCGACCTGACCGGCAAGCCGGGGGCGGCGCTGCCCGGCGCGGCGCTGCCGACCGGCAGTCACCGGCTTGAGCCGGGGGCGCAGGTGTCGGCGCTGCCGGGCTACGCGGCCGGCGACTGGTGGGTGCAGGATGCCGCCGCCGCGCTGCCGGCGCGGATGCTCGACCCGCAGCCCGGCGAGCGGATCGCCGATCTCTGCGCCGCGCCGGGTGGCAAGACGATGCAGCTTGCCGCCGCCGGGGCCGAGGTGACGGCGGTCGACCTGTCCGAGGCGCGGCTTGCGCGGGTGGACGAGAACCTCGCCCGCACCGGGCTGAATGCCAAGCTGGTCGCGGCGGATGCGCTGGCGTGGCGGCCCGAGGCGCCGCTCGATGCGGTGCTGCTCGACGCGCCGTGCTCGGCCACCGGGACGATCCGGCGCCATCCCGAACTGCCGCTGATCCGCGACGGGGCGATGATCCCCGAGCTGGTGCGCTTGCAGGCGGCGCTGATCGACCACGCGCTGGGGCTGATCCGCCCCGGCGGGCGGCTGGTCTATGCGGTCTGCTCGGTCCACCCGGCCGAGGGCGAGGCGCAGCTCGCGGCGGCGCTGGCCCGCCATCCGGGGCTGGTCGTCGAACCGCCGGCTGTGCCCGGCGTCGAGGCCGAATGGATCACCCCCGACGGCGCGCTGCGGACCCTGCCCCATCACTGGTCCGCGCGCGGCGGGCTGGACGGTTTCTTCGCCGTGCGGTTGCGGCTGCCGGGCTGAGGCCGCATTCAGGTTTGCGGTGCCGGGCCTCGCGGTGCAGACTGCCACCCATCCGGGGCACAACCCGGAACACATTCCGCGACACACGGCGAAAGGAAGAACGATGTTCACACGACGGATTCTGGGACTGGCCACCGCAGCGATGGTCGCCATGGGTGGCATGGCCGCGGCGCAGGACATGGCGTTCTTCCGCATCGGCACCGGCGGCACGGCGGGCACCTATTACCCGATCGGCGGTCTGCTGGCGAACGCCATCTCGGCGCCCCCCGGCTCGCGCGCCTGCGAGGACGGCGGCTCGTGCGGGGTGCCGGGGCTGGTCGCCTCGGCGCTAGCCGCGAACGGCTCGGTCGCCAACGTCAACGCGATCATGGGCGGGACGCTCGAATCCGGCTTCGCGCAGGGTGACGTGGCCGCCTGGGCCTACACCGGCACCGGCATCTGGGAGGGCAAGCCCAAGGCCGAGAAGCTGCGCGCCATCGCCAACCTCTACCCCGAGTCGATCCACCTGGTCGCCTCGGAAGGGTCGGGGATCAACTCGGTCGCGGACCTCAAGGGCAAGCGCGTCTCGCTGGACGAGCCGGGCTCGGGCACGCTGGTCGATGCGCAGCTGATCCTGCAGGCGGCGGGGCTGTCCGAGGCCGACATCCGGCCCGAGTATCTCAAGCCCGACCAGGCCGCCGACCGGATGAAGGACAACGCGATGGACGCGTTCTTCTTCGTCGGCGGCTATCCGGCCGGCGCGATCGCCGAGCTGGCCAGCCAGCACAAGGTGAAGCTGGTGCCGATCGACGGCGCGGTGGCCGACAAGGTGCTGGAGAGCAAGTTCTTCGCCAAGGACACCGTCCCGGCCGGCACCTATGACGGCAACGACGCCGACGTGGCCACCATCGCGGTGGGCGCGCAGTGGGTGACCTCGGCCGACCAGCCCGAAGAGCTGATCTACAACATCACCAAGGCGCTGTGGAACGACAACACCCGCAAGCAGCTGGATGCGGGCCACGCCAAGGGCAAGATGATCACCAAGGAGCACGCGCTCGACGGTCTGGGCATCCCGCTGCACCCGGGCGCCGAGCGGTTCTACAAGGAAGCCGGGCTGCTGAAGTAAGCCCATCATGACCGGGGGCCGTGCGGGCAGACCGCGCGGCCCCGCCACCCGCCGGCGCAAAGAACAACGACACGCCGCCGGCCGCACAGGGGACAGTGCCCATGACCAACCGCGAGACTGACCGCGACCCCCTCATCCAGGGCCAGCGCCCCGCCGATGCCGCACCCGGCGCGACGCCGGGCGGGCGGCTGTCGGATCATCCGCCGGGCCAGCGCCCCGCGCATTACGACGAGCCCGACCTGCTCAGCGCCGACGAGTTGCAGGCCATCGAGGAGAAGTTCGACCCCGAGCTGCGGTTCCGGGTCTGGCTGAAGCCGGTCGCCATCCTCGCCGGCGGCATCCTGTTCCTGCTCAGCTGCTATCACTATTACACCGCCGGGTTCGGCATCCCGCAGGCGACGGTCCACCGCGGGCTGCACATGGCGGTGACGCTGTTCCTGATCTTCATGGCGTTCTCGGCATCCGGGCGACAGGAGCCAGCGACCGGGCCGCTGTCGTTCCTCGGCGTGCCGGTGACCGACTGGCTGATGGGGATCGCGGGCGCGGTCACGGCGCTTTACGTGCCGTGGATCTATGCCGAGTTGGCCTTCCGGGTCGGCAACCCGAACACCACCGACATCGTGATGGGCACGGTGCTGATCATCGTCCTGCTCGAGGCGGTGCGCCGCTCGATGGGCTGGCCGTTGCCGGTGATCGCCATCCTGTTCATGGCCTATGCCTATTACGGCCAGTCGATGCCCGGCATCCTGGTCCACCCCGGCGCAAGCTGGGCCAACATCGTCAACCACCTGTATCTCACCAGCCAGGGCATCTACGGCACCGCGCTGGGGGTGATCGCCACCTATGTGTTCCACTTCGTCCTGTTCGGCGTCATGGCGACGCGGATCGGGCTGGGGCAGCTCTTCATCGACGTCGCGTCGGCGCTCGCCGGGCGCTATGCGGGCGGGCCGGCCAAGGTCTCGGTGCTCAGCTCGGCGCTGCTCGGCTCGATCTCGGGGTCGTCCATCGCCAACACGGTGACTACAGGGGCGCTGACCATCCCGGCGATGATCCGCATCGGCTATCCCCGCCACTTCGCCGCCGCGGTCGAGGCCGCGGCCTCGACCGGCGGGCAGATCACGCCGCCGGTCATGGGCGCGGTCGCGTTCCTGATGATCGAGTATCTCGGCCTGCCGCTGACCACGATCCTGACCGCCGCGCTGGTGCCGGCATTCATGCATTTCTTCGGGGTGCTGGTGCAGGTCCACCTCGAGGCGAAGCGGCTGGGCCTGCGCGGGCTGCACCGCGACGAGCTGCCGAACGCATGGCGGGTGCTCAAGGCGGGCTGGCTGTCGGTGCTGCCGCTGATCATCCTGATCGCGGTGCTGCTGTCGGGGCGGACGCCGTTCGCCGCGGCCTTCTGGTCGATCACCGCCTGCATCGTGGTGATGCTGATCCAGGACATCACCGCCCGCGGGCTGACCGAGGGGCTGCGCGCCTCGGCCCACGGACTGTTCGAGGGGTTTGCGCTCGGCGCCCGCCAGTCGCTGTCGGTGACGGCCGCGGCGGCGCTGGTGGGCGTGGTGATCGGCGTCGTCACGCTGACCGGGGTGGGGTTCAAGATCGCCTACATGGTGACCTCGATCGCCGCCGGCTGGGCGCAGTCGGTGTCGGGCTGGCTCGCGGTGCTGCCGTTCGAGCTGATGGGCGTCGACACGCTGACGCTGCTCTTCACCCTGATCCTGACCGGGATCGTCTGCATCCTGATGGGCTGCGGCATCCCCACCACGGCGAACTATATCATCATGGTCGCCGTGGCCGCCCCGGTGCTCGGCCTCTTGCAGGTCGAGCCGATCGTCGCCCATTTCTTCGTCTTCTACTACGGGGTGCTGGCCGACGTGACGCCACCCGTGGCGATGGCGGCCTATGCGGGGGCGGGGATCGCGGGGGCCAATGCCTTCAAGGCCGGCAACACCGCGTTCCGGCTGTCGATGGGCAAGGCGCTGGTGCCGTTCGTCTTCGTCTTCCAGCCGGCGCTGCTGCTGGTCACGCAGGACTTCACCTGGACGAACTTCGCGCTGGCCTTCGGCGGGGCGGTGATGGGGATCTTCGCGCTGTCGGCGGCGATCACCGGCTGGCTGTTCGCCTCGCTCAACATGCTCGAGCGTCTGGCGCTCGGCTTTGCCGCGATCCTGCTGGTGGCGCCCGACTGGGGGGCGACGGCGGTGGGGCTGCTGATCCTGGTTCCGATCGCGGTGCTGCAGCTGATGGCCGGACGGCGCGGCGCACCGGGGGCGGCCGCCTAGCCCCAGGCGACCTCGCTCAGGAAGATGTAGCCCGCGCCGTAGATCGTCTTGATCAGGCGCGGGTTCTTCGGATCCTCGCCGAGTTTGGTCCTGAGGCGCGAGATCCGCACGTCCATCGCCCGGTCGAAGCTGTCGCCCGCCGAGCCGCCGAGGCTTTCGAGCATCTGCGCCCGGCTGATGAGGCGGCGGGGGCTGTCGAGGAACATCCGCAGCATCTCGGCCTCGGCGTGCGAAAGCGGGGTCTCGGCCCCGTCGGGCGCGCGGAGGAGATAGCGGTCGAAATCCGCGCTCCACCCCGCGAAGCGGGCGGTCTGGGCGCCGCGGGTGGCGGCCTCGCGCGCCGGGCGGCGCAGGCGGGCGCGGATGCGGGCCACGACCTCGGCCGGGTCGAAAGGCTTGGTCACATAGTCGTCGGCGCCGAGTTCCAGCCCCGTCACCCGGTCCTGGACCTGCGCGCGCCCCGAGATGATGATGATCGCGGCGCCGGATTCGGTCGCCAGCCGATGCACCAGCGCCAGCCCGTCGCGGTCCGGCAGGCCGAGGTCGATGAGGCAGGCGTCGGGGGTCATGCGCCTGAGGGCGGCCTCGAACTCGGTGGCGCGGGCGAAGCCGGCGGTGCGGAACCCCGCGTCCTCGAGCGCCGCAGCCAGAAGCCGGCGGATGTCCGGCTCGTCGTCGAGGATGGCGATCAGCGGCGCGTCGGTCATGCGGTCGGTCCGTCGGCTTGGGGTGAGAGGGGGGGCGCGGCGGCCAGCGCGGCCCCGAGTGCGGCGCCGAGATCGGCGGACGAGAAGGGCTTGGTCAGCGTCGGCGCCGCCAGCCCTTCGCGCGCCGGATGCCCGGCGGGCAGCGCGGTCATCAGCACCAAGGGCAGGCCGAGGCCCGCCAGCGCCGCCCCCGAGCCGTCGCCGAGTTGCAGGTCCGACAGCACCGCGGTCAGCCCGGCGATGTCGCCCAGCGCCTGCGCCTCGGCAAGCGAGCCCGCCTCGAGCACCGCGTGGCCCATGCCGGTCAGCATCTCGCGGAAGCCGGTGCGCAGGTCGGGGTCGTCCTCGACCAGCAGCACCAGTTGCGGGGCGATGCGGCGCAGGGGCAGGCGCAGGCGCACGAGCCCGCCGGTGGCGCTGTTGGCCAGGTGCAGCGTCCCGCCGGCGCGCTTGGCGTGGTCGTAGACCATCGAGAGCCCGAGCCCCGACCCCGCGCGCCCGCCGCCCTTGGTGGTGAAGAACGGCTCGGCCCCGCGGGCCAGCGCCTCGGGCGAGAACCCCGGGCCGGTGTCGGCCACGGTCAGGTCGAGCCAGCCCGCCACCTCGCGCGCGGCCAGCGTGATCCGGCCGCCCCCCCCTTGGGCCATCGCATCGCGGGCGTTCAGGATCAGGTTCAACAGCGAATCCTGCACCGCGTCGGGGTCGAGCAGCAGCTCACCCCCCGCCACCGCCACGTCGAGGTCGAGCGTTACCCCCTCGCCCAGCGAGGGGCGCGCCAGCCGTGCCAGTTCCGCCATCAGCGCCGGCAGGTCCACCGGGCGCGGCGAGGGCGCGGCGCCCGTCACCATCCCCGCGATGCGCTGAAGAAGCGCGGCGCCGCGGTGCGCGGCGGCGAGGGTGGCAGCCACGTCCTCGGCCGCGTCGCGCGGCAGCGGCGCCTTGGCGAGGCGGCCCTGCAGCCCGAGGATGATGGTCAGCAGATTGCCGAAATCATGCGCCAGCCCCGAGGTCATCTGCGCGGCAAGGCTGCGCCGCCCGGCGTGGGCCAGCGCCTCGCGCGCCTGCACCTCGGCGGTGACGTCGGTCGAGAGCACATAGGCCCCGCGCCCGTCGCGGTCGGGCGTCAGCGCGATGCGGATGCGCCGGCCGGTGGGGTCGTGGGTGGTCTCGAACACCTGCGGCTGGCCGGCGAGCGCGGCATCGACGTGCGGGCGGATGCGCTCGAACGTCTCGCCCAGCACCTCGGACCCGGTGCGCCCGACGATCCGCGCGGGCGCGCCGGGAAACACCGCGCCGAGCTGGTTGTTCGAGAAGGTGTAGCGGTGCGCGCGGTCGATGTGGGCGATGTGGGCCGGGACCATCTCGACCACCTGCCGGGTGTGCGATTCGGTCTCGGTCAGCACGCGCTTGGCCTCTTCGAGGGCCGAGATGGTCGCGGCGAGCTGGCGGTTGGTGGCCGAGAGATGCTCGGCGTGGTCGAGCACCTGGGTCGAGAGCTCTTCCGAGCGGGCGCGCAGCAGCGCCTCTTGCGACTTGATCTCGGTGATGTCGGTGTAGACCGCGACCCAGCCGCCCTGGCTCAGCGGCGCGCCCTCGACGGCGATGATCCGGCCGTTGGGGCGGGCGCGCTCGATGTAATGGGGCTGGAAGGTGCGCGCCTGCTCGACCCGCAGGCGCACGGCGGCCTGCGCGTCGGGCTGGGGGCCGTATTCGCCGCGCTCGACGAGATAGGCGATGGTCGCCTCGAAGCTGGTGCCGGGGGCGGTCAGCGCGTCGGGCAGGTCGAACATCTGCTGATAGGCGCGGTTCGACACCGCCAGCCGCAGGTCGGCGTCGAAGATCGAGATCGCCTGCTGGATCAGGTTCAGCCCCGATTGGGTCAGTTCGGCGCGGCTGTCGTGCGAGACCATGCCAGACTGGCTAGCATCCCCCGTGGCCGCGCGGAAGCGTGAAACAATTCGTTGGATTCAGGCAAAACTCGGGCAAGGATCGGCCGGCAGGTTTGCAGCCGGCACAGGGTTGAGGAGAGCCCGGTGCCGCGGCCCAAAGCCGCCAGAGGGGGACAGATGAACGCCATGACACGGCCCGCTTCCGGGCCCGATTCGACGCCGGCTGCGGGTCTGCGGTCGATTCCGGCGCTGCTGGCGCGGAATGCGGCCCAGATGGGCGGCCGTCCGGCTTACCGCGAGAAAGAATTCGGGATCTGGCAGAGCTGGACCTGGGCCGAGGCGCAGGCCGAGATCCGGGCGCTGGCGCTGGGGTTCCTGGCGCTGGGGCTCGAGCGGGGCGATCATGTGGCGATCATCGGCCGCAACCGGCCGGCGCATTACTGGGCGATGGTGGCGGCGCAGATGTGCGGCGCGATCCCGGTGCCGCTCTACCAGGACGCGGTCGCGTCCGAGATGGCCTATGTGCTCGGGCACTCGCGCTCGCGCTTCGTGGTCTGCGGCGACCAGGAGCAGGTGGACAAGGTCATTGAGGCCGAAGAGACCGACCACACGGTCGACCAGATCCTCTACACCGACAAGCGCGGGATGCGGAAATACGACCATTCCCGTATGAACTGGCTGTCGGACGTGCAGGCCGAGGGCCGCGCCGCCGAACAGCGCCTGTCGGGCGAGCTCGAGGCCCGGATGGCCGAGCTGGATTACGACTCGACCTGCGTGATGCTGTACACCTCGGGCACCACCGGCAAGCCCAAGGGCGTGGTGCTGTCGAACCGCAACGTGATCGAGACCGCCCGCGCCTCGTCCGAGTTCGACAAGCTCAAGCCCACCGACGAGGTTTTGGCCTATCTGCCGATGGCCTGGGTGGGCGACTTCATCTTCTCGGTCGGGCAGGCCTACTGGACGGGGTTCTGCGTGAACTGCCCCGAGGGCGCGCACACGATGATGACCGACCTGCGCGAGATCGGGCCCACCTATTTCTTCGCCCCGCCGCGGGTGTTCGAGGGCCAGCTCACGAACGTCATGATCCGCATGGAGGACGCCGGGCGGTTCAAGAAATGGCTCTTTGACCACTACATGACGCTCGCCCGCCGGGTCGGCACCGCGCTGACCGACGGCCGCCCGGTCGGCGCCATCGACCGGCTGCGCTACGGCCTTGGCAATCTTCTGGTGTTCGGCCCGCTCAAGAACACGCTTGGCTATTCGCGCATCCGCGTGGGCTATACCGCGGGCGAGGCGATCGGGCCCGAGATCTTCGACTTCTACCGCTCGCTCGGGATCAACCTGAAGCAGCTCTACGGCCAGACCGAGGCGACGGTGTTCATCACCCAGCAGCCCGACGGTCAGGTGCGGGCCGACACGGTGGGCGTGCCCTCGCCCGGCGTCGAGGTGAGGATCGGCGAGAACGGCGAGGTGTTCTATCGCTCGCCCGGCACCTTCGTCGAGTATTTCAACAACCCCGAAAGCACCGCCTCGACCAAGGATGCCGAGGGCTGGGTGGCGACCGGCGACGCGGGCTTCTTCGAGCCCGGCAGCGGGCATCTGCGGATCATCGACCGGGCCAAGGACGTGGGCAAGATGGCCGACGGGTCGCTGTTCGCGCCCAAGTATGTCGAGAACAAGCTCAAGTTCTATCCCAACATCCTGGAAGCGGTGGTGCTGGGGAACGGCAAGGACTACTGCACCGCGTTCATCAACATCGACCTGACCGCGGTCGGCAACTGGGCCGAGCGCAACAACGTGGCCTATGCGTCGTATCAGGAGCTCGCCGGTCACCCGCAGGTCTATGCGACGATCAAGAAGCACGTCGAAGAGGTGAACGCCTCGGTGGCGCAGGACCCGATGCTGTCGGGCTGCCAGGTCCACCGCTTCCTCGTGCTGCACAAGGAACTGGACGCCGACGACGGCGAGATGACACGGACCCGCAAGGTCAAGCGCGGGGTGATCTCGGACAAGTACGCCGACCTGATCGCGGCGCTCTATGACGGGTCGGGCAGCGTCTATACCGAGACCGAGGTGACCTATGAGGACGGCCGCAAGGGCAAGCTGAGGGCCACGGTGCGGATCGAGGATGCGCGGGTGTTCCCGACCGCCCATGCCCAGCAGAAGGTTGCCGCCGAATGAGCCCCGTTGCCGACACCATCCTGCATTCCATGAACGTCATGCAGCCCCCCGCCGGCGCCGCGACCGACGAGGGCTACGTCACCCCGGACGGCCGCAAGATCGGCCCGGTGCTGATGGACATGCGCCACATCACCCTGCGCTTCGGCGGGGTGGTGGCGATCAAGGACATCAGCTTCGACATCCGCGAGGGCGAGATCCGCGCCATCATCGGCCCGAACGGGGCCGGCAAGTCTTCGATGATGAACGTCATGTCGGGCTTCTACGTCCCGCAGGAGGGCGAGGTCTGGTTCCGCGGCGCCAAGCGCCCGCCGATGCGGCCCTATCAGGTCGCCCGACAGGGGCTGGCGCGGACCTTCCAGAACATCGCGCTGTTCGACGGGATGTCGGTGCTGGACAACATCATGACCGGCCGCCTCACGATGATGGACGCGAGCCTGCTGTCGCAGGCCGTCTGGTGGGGCAAGGCCGAGCGCGAAGAGACCTGGCACCGCGAGAAGGTCGAGAAGATCATCGACTTCCTCGAGATCCAGAACATCCGCAAGACGCCGGTGGGGCGGCTGCCCTACGGCCTCAAGAAGCGGGTCGAGCTGGCCCGCGCGCTCGCGGCCGAGCCGAAGCTTCTGATGCTCGACGAGCCGATGGCCGGCATGAACGTCGAGGAGAAGGAGGACATGAGCCGCTTCATCCTCGACGTGAACGACGAGTTCGGCACCACCATCGCGCTGATCGAGCACGACATGGGCGTCGTCATGGACCTGAGCGACCGGGTGGTGGTGATGGATTACGGCAAGAAGATCGGCGACGGCACGCCCGACGAGGTGCGCAACAACCAGGACGTGATCGACGCCTATCTGGGGGTCTCCCATGACTGACGCGTGCCCGACGCCGGTTGCCGGCTTGATCAACCTGACCTTGGAGGCCCGCTGATGGACCAGCTTCTCTACGCATCCGAGGTGGTCGTGAACGGCCTCATGGCCGGGGTCATGTATGCGCTCGTCGCGCTCGGCTTCGTGCTGATCTACAAGGCCTCGGGGGTGTTCAACTATGCGCAGGGGGTGCTCGCGCTCTTCGCGGCGATGACGCTGGTGGGGATCCAGAACGGACAGGTGCCGTTCGCCCATCTGATCAACGCCACGACCGGCGCGCATCTCGAAGGGTTCGGCTGGACCGTGCCCTCGCTGCTGGCGATCCTCCTGACCGCGCTGGTCATGGTGGGGCTCGCGATCCTGATCGAAAGCCTCGTGCTCAAGCACCTCGTGGGGCAAGAGCCGATCATCCTCTTCATGGCCACCATCGGGCTTGCCTATTTCCTTGAGGGGCTGGGCGACATCATGTGGGGCGCCAACGTCAAGACGCTGGACGTGGGGCTGCCGCAGGGCCTGTCCGAGACGATGGAGAGCTGGACCGAGAGCCTGACCGGCTACGGTTTCTTCATCGACCGGCTGGACATCTGGGCGGCGATCATCGCGGCGCTTCTGGTCGCGGCGCTGGTGGCGTTCTCGCAATACACCAAGCAGGGCCGCGCCATGCGGGCGGTCGCCGACGACCACCAGGCGGCGCTGTCGGTGGGCATCTCGCTGCGCTTCATCTGGGTCATGGTGTGGTCGATCGCGGGCTTCGTGGCGCTGGTCGCGGGGATCATGTGGGGCACCAAGTCGGGGGTGCAGTTCTCGCTGTCGCTCATCGCGCTCAAGGCGCTGCCGGTGCTGATGCTGGGCGGCTTCACCTCGATCCCCGGCGCCATCGTCGGCGGGCTGATCATCGGGGTGGGCGAGAAGCTCTTCGAATACTTCGTCGGCCCTCTGGTCGGCGGCGCCACCGAGGCCTGGTTCGCCTATGTCCTCGCGCTTCTGTTCCTCGTGTTCCGGCCGCAGGGCCTGTTCGGCGAGAAGATCATCGAGCGGGTGTGAGGATGACGCACCCCCTCACCTGCGGCGCAGGCCTGCCCAGCTCGTTCTCTCTTGTTGAAATATCCTCCGGGGGTCCGGGGGTGGAAAACCCCCGGTTCGACCGCGCAGAAAGGACCGCCTGATGCTTTACCGTGAGGCCGGCGACTTCAAGACCAGCTACCGCGACGACAGCCAGACCTTTCCGCTCAAGCTCGACCGCTGGGGCTACTGGATCGTCCTCGCCATCGCCTTCCTGGTGGTGCCCTTCGTCATCACCGACTACTGGGCCAACTCGGTGCTGGTGCCGTTCCTGATCTACGCTATCGCGGCGCTGGGGCTGAACATCCTCGTGGGCTACGCAGGGCAGGTCTCGCTCGGCACCGGGGGGTTCATGGCGGTGGGGGCCTATGCCACCTACAAGCTGGCGACCTCGTTCCCCGAGATCTCGATCCTGATCCACATCGTGCTGGCGGGCGGGATCACCGCGGCGGTGGGCGTGCTGTTCGGCCTGCCGAGCCTCAGGATCAAGGGGTTCTACCTCGCGGTCGCCACGCTCGCGGCGCAGTTCTTCCTCGTCTGGCTCTTCAACAAGGTGCCGTGGTTCTACAACTACTCGGCCTCGGGACAGATCACCGTGCCCGAGCGCACCTTCCTCGGCCATTTCATCACCGGGCCGCAGACGACCGCCTCGGCCAAGTATCTCGTCTGCCTCGTCTTCGTGGTGCTGGTGGCCTGGATTGCCCGCAACCTCACGCGCGGCACCGCGGGGCGGAAGTGGATGGCGATCCGCGACATGGACATCGCGGCCGAGATCATCGGGGTGAACCCGCTGACCGCCAAGATCAGCGCCTTCGCCGTCAGCTCGTTCTTCGTCGGCATTGCGGGCGCGCTGTTCTTCGCCGTCTACCTGGGCGCCGCCGAAGCGGGCGAGGCCTTCGGCATCAACAAGTCGTTCCTGGTGCTCTTCATGGTCATCATCGGCGGCCTCGGCTCGATCTTCGGCAGCTTCGCGGGGGCGGCGTTCCTCGTCCTGCTGCCGGTGTTCCTCAAGAACGTCCTCGTGGGCTCGCTCGGCTGGCCCACCGACCTGGCCGCCCACATCGAGCTGATGATCGTCGGCGGGCTGATCGTGTTCTTCCTGATCGTCGAGCCGCACGGCCTCGCCCAGCTCTGGCGCCTGACCAAGGAGAAGCTGCGGCTCTGGCCGTTCCCGCACTGAGTTCTACCACCAAGACCGGGGGCCAACCCGGCACCCCAAATCACCCCCTGGGAGGAAACTGATGAAACTTCGCTTCGCTTCGCTGGTCGCCGCGGCGGTCATGGCCACCGCCGCCCCGGCGCTCGCCGACCTCGTGGTGCCGAACCTGAGCTACCGCACCGGCCCCTATGCCGCGAACGGCACCCAGTACGCCGACGGCTTCAACGACTACTTCACCCTGCTGAACGAGCGCGACGGCGGCATCGGCGGCCAGAAGATCGTCGTCCCCGAGTGCGAGACCGCCTACAACACCGAGAAGGGCGTCGAGTGCTACGAGTCGACCAAGGGCCAGGGTGCACTGGTCTATAACCCGCTCTCGACCGGCATCACCTATCAGCTGATCCCCAAGGCGACCGCCGACAAGATCCCGCTCTACACCCCCGGCTACGGCCGCACCTCGGCCCAGAACGGCAAGGTGTTCGAGTGGGTGTTCAACGCCCCCGCGAACTACTGGGACGGCGCCTCGATCATCGTCAAGCACCTGCTCGACGTGCACGGCGGCAGCCTCGAGGGCAAGAAGGTCGCGCTGCTCTACCACAACTCGGCCTATGGCAAAGAGCCGATCCGCACGCTGCAGGAGCTGGCCAAGAAGCACAAGTTCGAGCTGATCGAGGTGCCGGTCGATCCCGCCGCCGGGCAGGAACAGAAGTCCCAGTGGCTGCAGATCCGCCGCGACAAGCCCGACAACGTCATCATCTACGGCTGGGGCGTGATGAACCAGGCCGCGATCCAAGAGGCCGCGAACGTCCGCTATCCGATGGACCAGATCGTCGGCATCTGGTGGTCGGGCTCCGAGGTTGACGTGACCCCGGCGGGGGCCGGCGCGAACGGCTACAAGGCGCTGACCTTCCACGGCGCGGGCAAGGACTACCCGATCTACGCCGACCTGCAGAAATACGTCATGGACCCCGGCAAGGCCTCGCAGGGCGGCGCCAACGCGGGCACCGTGCTCTATTCGCGCGGGATGTATGCGGCCGTCGTGATCGCCGAGGCGATCAAGAAGGCGCAGGAGCTGGCCGGCACGCCCACCATCACCCCCGCGCAGCTGCGCGACGGGTTCGAGGCGCTGGACATCTCGCCCGCCCGCATGACCGAGCTGGGGCTGCCGGACTTCGGCCCCGAGGTGAAGATGTCGTGCGAGAACCACGGCGGCTCGGGCATGGCCCGGGTGCAGCAGTGGGACGCCGCAGCCGGCAAGTGGAACCTCATCACCGAGTTCACCGAGCCGGACAACGAGGTGATCGAGCCGCTGATCACCGCCGACTCCGAGGCGTTCGCCAAGGAAAACAACATCACGATGCGCTGCAACTGACGCGCGCGTGACGACGATCCCGGCGGCGGGCCTTCGCCGCCGGGGCACCGAACCCCCTTCCCGCGCCCTCGAAGGAGCGATGACGATGCTTGACACCGCGACCCCGCACCCGACCACGGCCGAGCCCGCGCCTGCGCCGGTCGAGACGCTGCTCGAGGTCAACAACATCGAGGTGATCTACAACCACGTCATCCTCGTGCTCAAAGGCGTGAGCCTGAGCGTGCCGAAAGGCTCGATCACCGCGCTTCTGGGCGGCAACGGGGCGGGCAAGACGACGACGCTCAAGGCGGTGTCGAACCTGCTGCACTCGGAACGCGGCGAGGTCACCAAGGGCGCGATCACCTATCGCGGCGAGAACATCACCACGCTGAACCCGGCCGCGCTGGTCAAGAAGGGCGTGATCCAGGTGATGGAAGGGCGGCACTGCTTCGAGCACCTGACCGTCGAGGAGAACCTGATGACCGGCGCCTATACCCGCACCGACGGGGCGGCGGCGGTGAAGCGCGACCTCGAGATGGTCTACAACTATTTCCCCCGCCTCAAGGAACGCCGCCGCAGCCAGGCCGGCTACACCTCGGGCGGCGAGCAGCAGATGGTGGCGATGGGCCGCGCGCTGATGAGCCGGCCCGAGACGATCCTGCTGGACGAGCCGTCGATGGGCCTTGCCCCGCAGCTCGTCGAGCAGATTTTCCAGATCGTCAAGGCGGTGAACGAGGGCGAGGGGGTGACCTTCCTTCTGGCCGAGCAGAACACCAACGTGGCCCTGCGCTATGCCCATTACGGCTATATCCTCGAAAGCGGCCGGGTGGTGATGGACGGGCAGGCGGCCGCCCTGCGCGAGAACCCGGACGTCAAGGAATTCTACCTCGGGATGTCGGACGAGGGCCGAAAGTCGTTCCGCGACGTGCGCAGCTATCGCCGCCGCAAGCGCTGGCTGGCCTGAGCCGCCCACCCCTGACCCTGCCCGGCCGCGCCTGCGCCCGGCCCTGCCTGACGACATTGACGCCTGCCCCGCGGAGGGATTTCGCATGACCTATTACGACGAGCTGGAAACCCGAAGCGCCGACGCCCGCGCGGCCGATCTGGCCGAGGCGCTGGGCCGCGCCATCGCCAACGCCAAGAACGCCCCGGCGCTCGCCCGGCTGTTGCGTGACGTCGAGCCCGAGGCGGTGCAGAGCCGCGCGGACCTCGCCCGGCTGCCGGTGATCCGCAAGGCGGAACTCTCTGAGGCGCAGAAGAAGAAGCCGCCGTTCGGGGGCTTCACGACCCGCCACCCGCACGAGTTCAACCACGTCTTCCAATCCCCGGGCCCGATCTACGAGCCGGGCCAGATCGACGCCGACTGGTGGCGGCTCGGGCGCTTCGCCTATGCCGCGGGGCTCGGCTCGACCGACATCGTGCAGAACTGCTTCGGCTATCACCTGACCCCCGCGGGGATGATGTTCGAAAGCGCCTGCCGCGCCGTCGGCGCCGCGGTGCTGCCGGCGGGGACGGGGCAGACCGAGCTTCAGGTCCGCGCCGCCGCCGACATCGGCACCACCGCCTATGCGGGGACGCCCGACTACCTCAAGGTCATCCTCGAGAAGGCCGACGAGATGGGCGAGACGCTGAGCCTGACCCGGGCGCTCGTCTCGGGCGGTGCGCTGTTCCCGTCGTTGCGCGCCGCCTATGCCGAGCGCGGCATCGCCACGCTGCAATGCTATGCCACCGCTGACCTGGGGCTGATCGCCTACGAATCCCCCGCGATGGAGGGCATGATCGTCGACGAGGGCGTGATCGTCGAGATCGTGCGCCCCGGCACCGGCGACCCGGTCCCCGAGGGCGAGGTGGGCGAGGTCGTCGTCACCACGCTCAACCGCGACTATCCGCTGATCCGCTTCGCCACCGGCGACCTCAGCGCCGTGCTGCCGGGCGAAAGCCCCTGCGGGCGGACCAACATGCGGATCAAGGGCTGGATGGGCCGCGCCGACCAGACCGCCAAGATCAAGGGGATGTTCGTGCGCCCCGAGCAGGTCGCGGGCCTCGTCGCCCGCCACCCCGAGGTGTCACGCGCCCGTGTCATCGCCGACCGGCAGGATGAAATGGACGTGATGGTCGTGCAACTTGAGACACTTGGGCAGGACCGGGCGATATACGAGGCATCCGTGCTCGAGACGCTGAAGCTCAAGGGCCGGGTTGAGCTGGTTGCGCCGGGATCGCTGCCGAACGACGGCAAGGTGATCGACGACCGCCGCAGCTACGGCTGAACCCGCGTTCCCCGAAGGCCGCGGCGCCCGGGCGCACGACAGGCTTTCAGAGCGTGGCCCGCGAACGGGCCCGGACAAGGGGAACGAGCAATGGTCAGGAACGGGTTTTCGGCGGCGCTGGCCGCCGTGCTGGGGTCGGCGCTGGTGGCGGGCGCCGCGATGGCGCAGCAGGCACCGGTGGTGGTGGGCGGCCAGGGCACGCAGCCCGGCGGCGTCGCGGGCACCATCGCCCAGGCCGCGCAGGACCAGCTGATGTGGGAGCTGACGGTCCAGACCGGGACCGAAGCCGCCTATCGCAACTACCTGAGCCGGAACCCGAACGGGATGCACGCGGCTGAGGCGCGGGCCGCGCTCGGCCGGTTGCAGGCCGGCACGCCGGTGCAGGCGCCGGCGCCCTCGGGCACCGCCACGACCACTACCGTGCCGGTGACGACCCCGGCGCCCGAACTGCCCGCGGGCACCTCGGCCGCCGACGCGGCAAGGGCCGAGGTCGCCGCGGCGACCGGTGCGGTCACGGCGCCGAACGCCAACGCCGCCGGAACCGAGGCGGCGCTGGGCCTCAGCCGCGAGACGCGGCAGGCGGTGCAGGCCGGGCTGACGCGGCTCGGCCATGACACCCGCGGAGTGGACGGGGTCTTCGGCTCGGGCACCCGCCGCGCGATCACCGCCTGGCAGCAGAGCCGCGGCTATCCGGCGACCGGCTATCTCAACGCGGCCCAGGTCGAGGAACTGCGGATCAGCGGCCGTCCCGGCGGGGCCGAGCCTGCGGGCACCGCCACCGCCGCGGCGACCGAGGCGGCGCTGGACCTGACCGCCACGCAGCGGCGGATCATCCAGTCGCGGCTGACCCAGATGGGCCACGACACCCGCGGGGTGGACGGCAAGTTCGGGTCCGGTACGCGCCGGGCGATCACCGCCTGGCAGCGCAGCGCCGGGGTGGCCGCGACCGGCTATCTGACCCGCGCCGACGCCGACGCGATCCTCAACGCGGGCAACACCCCGGTCGTCGGCGGGGGCAGCGTCGATGCCGATGCCGCGGCCCGGGTCGAGCTGGGCCTGAACCTGACCCGCGAGCAGCGGATCGCGGTGCAGCGTGGCCTCGTCGCCGCGGGGCATGACACGCGGGGCGTGGACGGGCAGTTCGGCTCGGGCACGCGG
The DNA here is from genome assembly GCF_012689545.1 of Paracoccus sanguinis. Lineage (NCBI taxonomy): Bacteria > Pseudomonadati > Pseudomonadota > Alphaproteobacteria > Rhodobacterales > Paracoccaceae > Paracoccus > Paracoccus sanguinis. Next base: position 1,447,328 of record NZ_CP051542.1, on the reverse strand, counting down.
CGGGCGATCCGGGCGTGGCAGGTGGCGCGCGGCGACGCGGCGACCGGCTATCTGACCCGCGCGCAGGCCGATGCGCTGAGCGGGACCGCCCCGGTCGTGGTGCCCGCTCCGGGCACCGGCGGCAGCACGGGCGCCACGGCGGCGTCCGAGGCGGCGCTGAACCTCGGCGCGATCGAGCGGACCGAGGTGCAGACCCGGCTCGCCGCGCTGGGCTATGACCCGCGCGGGATCGACGGCAAGTTCGGGTCCGGCACCCGTGCCGCGATCCGCAGCTGGCAGGGCGACAACGGGCTGACCGCGACCGGCTATCTGAACGCCGACCAGCTCGCCCGCCTGCGCGGCCAGCGCCGCAACTGATCCGGCCCGGCCGCCGCGGAAACCGATCCGCGGCGGCCGGCATTGGGGCAGGGACGGCGAGCATGCCGGCGCTGCGGGAGGCGACGATGACAGCGAAGATTTCCACCCGGGCCCGGGCGGCCCTGACGCTCGGGGCGACGCTCGGGGCCTCGGCCGCGGCCTTGGCGCTGGGGATCGGGATGGCCGCGGCCGAGCCGCGCGCGGTGGTGGTCGGCAATAGTGACTATGCCGAGCTGCCGGACGTGGCGGCGGTCTCGCTGGGACCAGCGCTGCGGACGCTCAAGGCCAGCGGCTACCGGGTGGTCGAGGGCGACGATCTGGTGGCGGCCGACCTTCGCGCGGCACTGTCGGACCTGCTGCGCCCCGACGACCGGCCGGGGCCGCGGCTCGTGGTGCTGAAGGGCCGCTTCGTCCATTCGCGCGGCGAGACGTGGTTTCTGGGCCGCGACGCGGGGACCGTCTCGCTGCTGAGCGTCGGGCTGACCGGCGTGCCGCTGTCAGTCGTGACCGAGGCAATCGAGGGCGGCGACCCGCGGGCGATCCTGATGCTCGGCACCGACCAGAAGCCCTTTGCCACCGGACCCGGGCTGCGGCCCGGCTGGGGCCACATCGCCGCCCGGCCCGGGGTGACGGTGATCGCGGGCTACACCGACGGGATCGGGCGCGCGGCCGAGGTGCTCGCCCGCCCCGACGGGACGGTGGCCGAGGCACTGACCTCGGGGCCGTCGCTGCGGGTGTTGGCGGGCGGCCCGGCGCCCGTGGTCGTGCCCCCGCCGGGCGGGCAGCGGCCGGTCGTGGTGCCTCCGAGTGGCGGGCAGCCCGTGGTGGTGACGCCGCCGCGTCCAGGGCAGCCCGTGGTGGTTCCCGGTGGCCAGCCGGTCCTCGTCCCCCCCGACCAGATCGCCGCGCCGGGCGCCGACGAGCAGGCGGCCTGGACCCGGGCCAAGCGCGCCAACTCGGTCGCCGCCTACCGCGAATTCCTGGGGAAATACCCGCGCAGCATCTATGCGGGCGCCGCCCGCGGCCGGATGGAGGACCTGGACGCCGCCGCCGTCGCCCCGGCCCCCAGCGGCCCGGCCGCGGACGAGGCGGCGCTGCGGCTCGACCGGGCGCAGCGGGCGCAGATCCAGCGGCAGTTGACGCTGCTCACCTATGACACGGGCGGGATCGACGGGGCCTTCGGGGGCCAGACCCGCGCGGCCATCACCCGCTTCCAGCGCGATTCGGGTGTGGCCGCGACCGGCTATCTGACTCGTGCGCAGATCGACCTGCTGGGGCGTAGCGCGGCGATCCGCTCGCGCGGGCTCGAGGCCGAGGCGCGTCAGCGGCAGGAGGCGCGGGACGCCGCCGACAACCGCGACTGGGCTCGGATGAAGGGCGAGGGGGCGGCGGGGGCCGCGGATTACCTCGCCCGCTATCCCGAGGGGCTGCACGCCGACGCCGCGCGCAAGGTGCTGGCCGATGCGGCCCGCGCCGGGGCGGCGGCGACGGGCAGCGAGGGGCCGGCGCGCGAGGCCGACGACCGCGCCTGGGCGCAGGCCACGCGGGGGGATACGGCGGCGGCCTATCGCAGCTACATCGACCGCTATCCCCGCGGCCGCCACACCGCCGAGGCGGAAAATCGCCTCGCCCGGTTCCGCGCGCAGGAGGCGCAGGACGCCGCGGGTGAGGCCGCCCTCGACCTCGCGCCGCCCGTGCGGCTGGTGGTCGAGCAGCGGCTGGCGGCGATGGGGCACGACGTGGGCAAGGTGGACGGGGTGTTCGACGGCAAGACCCGGGCCGCGATCCGGCGCTATCAGGCGTCGCGGAACCTGCGGGCGACGGGCTATCTGAACCAGTCGACCGCCGTCCGGCTGCTGGCCGACACGCTGATCCGGCAGGACTGAGCCGGCGGACCAACGAAAGACGCCCGCGGAGCGATCCGCGGGCGTCGTGTCCTTGCCGATCCGGCGCGGGGCGTCAGCCCTGGCGCGCCTTGAAGCGGCGGTTGGTCTTGTTGATCACGTAGATGCGGCCTTTACGGCGCACGATCTGGCAGTCGCGGTGACGCTCTTTCAGCGAACGCAGCGAGTTGCGAACCTTCATCGGTCTCTCTCCTCATGGCGCGCGCAAGTTGCGCCCGGAAACTGAAATGCCCCCGGTCAATGCCCGGGGGCGGCGAAAATGGTGGGCGGTACTGGGATCGAACCAGTGGCCACTACGATGTCAACGTAGTGCTCTACCGCTGAGCTAACCGCCCGTGCCGTGTGACGCCACGGGCCAGAGCCCGCGGAATCGCGTTGGTCGGGTGTCTATATCGCCAGCCCATCGGGGCCGCAAGTGCCCTTTTCGCGCCCCGCCCCGGCGGGCATAGTGGCGGCGCGCGGGCCCTTTCATCCCGGGCGCGGCAGGGAAGGAACCGGCATGGCCGAGGACGCGGCGGCAGGGCATTCGGGCGGGGTCGAACTGACCCGGCCCGCGCGCTGGCGCGCGGGTGTGATCCTCGCTTCGCCGCATTCGGGGCGCGACTATCCGCCGTGGTTTCTGGCGGAATCGGTGCTGGACCCGCTGGCGCTGCGCTCGTCCGAGGATGCGTATGTCGACCGGCTGATCGCGCCGGCGGTGGCGGCGGGGGCGGTGACGCTCGCGGCGCGGGTGCCGCGGGTGGTGGTGGACCTGAACCGGGGCCCCGAGGACCTGGACCCGGCGGCGATCGACGGGCTGCCGCCCCGGCGGCTCGACGCGCGCATCCTGTCGGGGCTGGGCGTGGTCCCGCGGGTGGTGGCGCGGGGCCGGCCGATCCGGCACGGCAAGCTGTCCGAGGCCGAGGCGCGGCGCCGGATCGAGGCCTACTGGCGCCCCTATCACGCCGCGCTGGCTGCGGTGATGGACGAGGCGGTGGCCACGTTCGGGCGGGCGGTGCTGATCGACGTCCACTCGATGCCGCGCGAGGCGCTGTCCCATCTGAACGCCCCCCGGCCCGACATCGTGCTGGGCGACCGCAACGGCGCCTCGGCCGATCCCGGGGTGAGCGCGCGGGTCCACGGGGCGCTGACCGGGGCGGGGTTCCGGGTGCGCCGGAACTCTCCCTTCGCCGGCGCTTTCGTCGCGGCGGCCTATGGGCGACCGGGGCAGAACCGCCATGTCGTGCAGATCGAGATCGACCGCGGCCTCTACCTCGACGAGGCGATGGTGCGGCCGCACGCGGGCTATGCGGGGTTTGCCGACCGCTTCGCCCGGGTCGTGGCCGAGCTGGCCGGGATCGCCCCCGCCGCACCCGGCCGCATCGCCGCCGAATGACCGACTGAAGGAGAACGCCCGTGCCCGACGCCCTGACCCAGTTCCTGTCCCAGAACGTGGCGCTCATCATCCTGGCGGTGGTGATCCTCTATGCGATCACCGGATCGGTCCGCATCGTCCCGCAGTCCGAGAAATTCGTGGTCGAACGCTTCGGCCGGCTGCGCGCCGTGCTGGGGCCGGGGATCAACTTCACCGTGCCGTTCCTCGACCGGGTGGCGCACCGGATCTCGGTCCTTGAGCGGCAGTTGCCGACCAGCCGGCAGGACGCGATCACCGCCGACAACGTGCTGGTGCAGGTGGAGACCTCGGTTTTCTACCGCATCCTCGAGCCGGAGAAGACCGTCTACCGCATCCGCGACGTGGACGCGGCCATCGCCACCACGGTGGCCGGGATCGTGCGGTCCGAGATCGGCATGATGGAGCTGGACCAGGTCCAGTCGAACCGCGCGCAGCTGATCGACCGGGTGCGCGAATCGGTCGCCAACGTGGTGGACGACTGGGGGATCGAGGTGACGCGGGCCGAGATCCTCGACGTGAACCTCGACGATGCGACGCGGGCGGCGATGCTGCAGCAGTTGAATGCCGAGCGCGCGCGCCGCGCGCAGGTGACCGAGGCCGAGGGCAAGCGCCGGGCGGTGGAGCTGGCTGCCGACGGCGAGCTTTACGCCGCCGAGCAGCAGGCCAAGGCGCGCCGCGTGCTGGCCGACGCCGAGGCCTATGCCACCCGGGCGCTGGCCGACGCGCTCGCCGGGGGTGGGATCGAGGCGGCGCAGTATCAGGTGGCGATGAAGCAGGTCGAGGCGCTGACCGAGGTGGCGACCGGGCAGGGCAAGCAGACGGTGATCCTGCCGGCCGCCGCGCTGGACGCGTTCCGCGACGCGGCGCAATTGTTGAAGGGGCGGTCGTCATGATCGTGTGGACGAACGGCTGGCTGTGGATCATCGCGGCGCTGCTGCTGGCGCTGATCGAGATGATCCTGCCGGGTTATGTCTTCCTCGGCCTCGCCGCGGCGGTGGGGGTGATGGGGGTGGTGCTGCTCGCGGGCCTCTGGGGCTGGGGTCTGCCCGCCGCGCTGGTGGTCACGGCGGTGCTGTCGGGGGTGGCATGGTTCGGCTTCAGCCGGATGGCGGGTGTGGACCGCTCGCGCACCCGCATCTGGCACCGCGACATCAACGACAACGAATGAGCGCGCCGGAGGCCGAGGCGGACGACGACGGCGGCCTCGCCTGGCGGGGGGCCAAGCTGGTGCTGACCTGCGGGGACCGGCTGCTGGTGCTCAGGCGCGACGACATTCCGACGATCAACTGGCCGGGGATGTGGGACCTGCCCGGCGGCGCGCGGGAGCCGGGCGAGGGGCCGCGGGCCTGCGGCCTGCGCGAACTGGCGGAAGAGACGGGGCTGGTGCTGGACCCGGCGCGACTGACCGGCGGGGCGCGGCCCTTGCCGCACAAGCCGGGTCGTTGGGGGTTCTATTTCCACGCCGAGATCACCGCAGCCGAGGCCGCCGCCGCCCGGCTGGGCGATGAGGGGGCCGAGCTGCGGCTGATGCCGGTGGCTGAGTTCGTGGCCCACCCGCAGGCGGTGCCGCATTTCCGTGGCATCGTGGCCGAGATGCTGGGCCTCTAGCCCGCGGCGCGGACGACCGGGCGCAGCGCGTCGCCCTTGACCAGCCACGAGACGGCGAAGGCGAAGGTGGCCACGGTTTCCAGCCAGAACACCGGGCGCAGCGGGGCGAGGCGGGCCGCCACCCCGGGCACCACGAAGATCGCGGCGATGGCGGTGAGGCAGGCGACGATGGTCCAGCCGCAGACCCGGTAGATGCGGTTCGAGCCGCGCTTCTCGCGCCCGTCCTCGGTCCCGCGCACGAACAGGATCAGGCAGAACGCTGCGAGGGCGCCGAAGAAGGCCGTGGCCCCGGCCAGGTGGATCAGCGCCGCGGCCCGGTCGCCGAGCAGGCACTGGCTGAGGGTGCAGATCGCGGGCGCCTCGGGCAGGGTCGGGGCCAGCGCCACGGCGAGCGCGCCGAGCGAGGCGGTGCGGGCGGCCATGCGGTCGCTCAGCACCTCGCCGGGGCGGGGGCGGTAGCCCTCGTAGCTCCACAGGAAGACCGCGTTGGCGGACAGGGTGCCGACGAAGATCTCGCGCATGGGGGTGTAGTGATAGTCCGACATCGTGGGCAGCAGCGTGCCGCCCAGCGTCGCGGCATAGGCGACGAGCGCCGCGGGCAGGAAGAACCCGAGCAGGCCGATGGCGCGGCGGACCCTGAGGAACGACAGCACGAGGTCGTTGTCGGCCCGTTGCAGCGCGCCGCTGATCGCGGCGGCGCGGGTTTCGGATGGGGCGAGCTCAGGGGCGAGCTCAGGGTCGGTGGCAGGGTCGGTCATGGCGGCGCCTCACGCACCCGGCGCGACCCGCCGGGAGGGCGGAGAGTGGGCGGTGCGCCGGGGGCCGTCAACGCCCCTCAGCCGGCGGCCGGCAGCTCTGCCAGGATCGCCTGCGCGGCGGCGCGGGGGTTCGCGGACTGCCAGACAGGGCGGCCCACGACGATGTGGTCGGCGCCGGCGGCGATGGCGGCGGCGGGGGTCTCGATCCGTTTCTGGTCGCCGGCGGCGGCGCCGGCGGGGCGGACGCCGGGGGTGACGATCAGCCCGGCGCCGGGCAGGGCGCGGATGGCCGCGGCCTCGCGCGGGGAACAGATGATCCCGTCGGCGCCGGCCTCGAAGGCGCGGGCCGCGCGCTCAACGGTCAGGTCGTGCAGGTCGCCCGGCGCGATCAGCGCGGCGTCGAGGTCGGCGCGGTCGAGCGAGGTGAGGATCGTCACGGCGAGGATCTTGGTCCCGGTCCCCGCCGCGCCCTGTTTGGCCGCGCGGACCACGTGGGGGTCGCCGTGGACGGTCAGGAAGTCGATGTCGAAGCGGGTCAGGCCGCGAACCGCCGCCTCGACCGTGGCGCCGATGTCGAAGAGCTTCATGTCGAGGAAGATGCGCTTGCCGTGGTCGTCCTTGAGTTCGCGCGCCAAGGCCAGACCGCCGCCGGTCAGCATCCCCAGCCCGATCTTGTAGAACGACACCGCGTCGCCCAGTTGGCGGGCGAGTTCCAGCCCGCTCAGCGCGTCCGGCACGTCCAACGCCACGATCAGTCGGTCGTCCATGGTCCCGGTCCCCTCTGCGATGCCGCGGTCGGGGTCGGCATAGCGGGGCGGGGGGCGGAAAGTCCACCGCCCCGCAGGGGTGCGCCCGCGTGGTTGCGCCCCGGCCGCGTCCGGGCGACCCTCGCGCCTCGTCACAGGGAGAGCGCAGATGACATCATTCACCGAGCGGCTGCGGCAGGCGGCCGAGCCGGGCTGGACCGCCGCCGTCACCCACCGCTTCGTCACCGAGCTTTACCGCGGTGCCGTGCCGCCCGAGGTGATGGCGCGCTATCTGGTGCAGGACTACCGCTTTCTCGATGCGTTCCTGTCGCTGCTCGGGGGGGCGATGGCGACGGCTGACACGGCGGCCGCGCGGCTGCGGCTCGGGCGGTTCGTCGGCATGGTCTCGACAGACGAGAACGACTATTTCCTGCGCGCCTTCGACGCGCTCGGGGTCGGCGCCGCCGCGCGGGCCGCGACGCCTGACCTTGAACCCACACAGGGGTTTCAGGCGATCATGCGCGAGGCGGCGAATAGCGGGTCCTACGCCGCCTGCCTCGCGGTGCTGAACGTGGCCGAGGGCCTCTATCTCGACTGGGCCAGCCGGGCGCCGCAGCCGCTGCCCGAGAGCTTCGTCCATGCCGAGTGGATCACGCTGCACGACAACCCGGACTTCCGCGACTTCGTGGGTTTCCTCGCCGCCGAGCTGGACCGGGTCGGCCCGGCCGAGCCGCAGGTGGCCGAGGATTTCTTCCGCCGTGCGACGGCGCTGGAACTGCGCTTCTTCGACGCAGCTTATGAGGGTTGAAGGTGCGGGTCATTCTTCCCACATCGCGGGAAAGACCTGCCACGCGCCGCGCCATGACGGGCGGCGCACCGGCGGGGGCTGAACGAGGAGAGACTTGATGGACATGGAAAAATTCACCGAGCGGTCGCGCGGCTTCATCCAGGCGGCGCAGACCATCGCGATCCGCGAGACGAACCAGCGCGTGGTGCCCGAGCATCTGCTCAAGGCGCTGATGGACGACGACCAGGGGCTGGCCGCGAACCTGATCACCCGCGCCGGCGCCGACGCCAAGGCGGTGCAGCGCGCGGTCGATGCGGCGGTGGCGAAGCTGCCCAAGGTCTCGGGCGGGGACGGGCAGGTCTATGTGGACCCGAGCCTCGTGCGGGTGCTGGACGAGGCCGAGAAGCTCGCCAAGAAGGCGGGCGACAGCTTCGTGCCGGTCGAGCGCATCCTGATGGCGCTGGCCATGGTGAACACGCGGGCCAAGGACGCGCTGGACGCGGGCAAGGTGACCGCGCAGGCGCTCAACAGCGCGATCAACGACATCCGCAAGGGCCGCACCGCCGACAGCGCCAGTGCCGAGGACACCTTCGAGGCGCTGGGGAAATATGCGCGCGACCTGACCGAGGCCGCCGAGCAGGGCAAGATCGACCCGATCATCGGCCGCGACGAGGAAATCCGCCGCGCCATGCAGGTGCTGAGCCGTCGGACCAAGAACAACCCGGTGCTGATCGGGGAACCGGGCGTCGGCAAGACCGCGATCGCCGAGGGCCTCGCGCTGCGCATCGTGAACGGCGACGTGCCGGAATCCCTGCGCAACAAGAAGCTGATGGCGCTGGACATGGGCGCGCTGATCGCCGGGGCGAAATACCGCGGCGAGTTCGAGGAGCGGCTGAAGGCGATCCTCAAGGAGATCGAGGCCGCGGCCGGCGAGATCATCCTGTTCATCGACGAGCTGCACGTCCTCGTCGGCGCGGGCAAGACCGACGGCGCGATGGACGCCGCGAACCTCATCAAGCCGGCGCTCGCGCGGGGTGAGCTGCATTGCGTGGGCGCCACGACGCTCGACGAATACCGCAAGTACATCGAGAAGGACGCGGCGCTGGCCCGGCGCTTCCAGCCGGTGATGGTCGAGGAGCCGACGGTCGAGGACACGATCTCGATCCTGCGCGGCATCAAGGAGAAGTACGAGCTGCACCACGGGGTGCGGATCAGCGACGCGGCGCTCGTCTCGGCCGCGGTGCTGTCGCATCGCTACATCACCGACCGCTTCCTGCCGGACAAGGCCATCGACCTCGTGGACGAGGCCGCCTCGCGCCTGCGGATGGAGGTGGACAGCAAGCCCGAGGAGCTCGACGCGCTCGACCGGCAGATCCTGCAGATGCAGATCGAGGCCGAGGCGCTGAAGAAAGAGGACGACCAGGCGAGCCGCGACCGGCTCGAGCGGCTCGAGAAGGACCTGTCGAACCTGCAGGAGCGGTCGGCCGAGATGACCGCACGCTGGCAGGCCGAGCGCGACAAGCTGGAAGGCGGGCGGCAGATCAAGGAGCAGCTGGACCGGGCGCGGGCCGAGCTCGAGCAGGCCAAGCGCGAGGGCAACCTCGCCCGCGCGGGCGAGCTGAGCTACGGGATCATCCCCTCGCTCGAGCGGCAGCTGGGCGAGGCCGAGAACCCGACCGAAGGCCCGATGGTCGAAGAGGCCGTGCGCCCTGAGCAGATCGCCGAGGTGGTCGAGCGCTGGACCGGCATCCCGACCAGCAAGCTGATGGAAGGCGAGCGGGACAAGCTTCTCAAGATGGAGGAGGTGCTGGGCCAGCGCGTCATCGGTCAGAACGACGCGGTGATGGCGGTGTCGCAGGCCGTGCGCCGGGCGCGGGCGGGGCTGAACGACCCCAAGCGGCCGCTGGGCAGCTTCCTGTTCCTCGGCCCGACGGGCGTCGGCAAGACCGAGCTGACCAAGGCGATCGCCGAATACATGTTCGACGACGACAGTGCGATGGTGCGCGTCGACATGAGCGAGTTCATGGAGAAGCATTCGGTCAGCCGCCTGATCGGCGCCCCGCCCGGCTATGTCGGCTATGACGAGGGCGGCGTGCTGACCGAGGCGGTGCGGCGCCGGCCCTATCAGGTGATCCTGTTCGACGAGGTCGAGAAGGCGCATCCTGACGTCTTCAACGTGCTGTTGCAGGTGCTCGACGACGGGCAGCTGACCGACGGTCAGGGGCGCAAGGTCGATTTCAAGAACACGCTGATCATCCTGACCTCGAACCTCGGGGCGCAGGCGCTGAGCCAGCTGCCCGAGGGCGCCGACAGTTCGGACGCGCGCGAGCAGGTGATGGCCGCGGTGCGGGCGCATTTCCGGCCCGAGTTCCTGAACCGCCTGGACGAGATCATCATCTTCCACCGGCTGAGCCGGGCGAACATGGACGGGATCGTGAAGATCCAGCTTGCTGGACTCGAGCGGCGGCTGGCGGACCGCAATATCGCGCTGGACGTGGACGAGGCGGCGATGAGCTGGCTGGCCGACGAGGGCTATGACCCGGTGTTCGGGGCGCGGCCCCTCAAGCGGGTGATCCAGCGGTCGCTGCAGAACCCGCTGGCCGAGATGATGCTGGGCGGCGAGGTGCTGGACGGGCAGACGGTCAAGGTGTCGGCCGGACCGGACGGGCTGATCGTGGGCAACCGGGTCAGCGGCGGCAAGCTCGGCAGCGCCGGCGAGCGGCCCGCGGGTGCACCGCTGCAGTAAGCTTGGGACGGCGGTCGCGTCGTGACCGCTTGAACTCAAAGCCCCGGCGTTCGCGCCGGGGCTTTTTCGTCCCGCGGGTCGCTCAATGTCCGGACGCCGCGTCAGGTTCCATCGGAAAATACAGATATTTCCTTGGGTTGGCGGTTAAAAACAGGGCGTCTGATCCCCATATCGAGGGGGATAACGGAAAAGACGCGAAAGGACGCCCGATGCTCCACCTCGATATTCCCTCGCAAGAGCAGTTGAACCGGCTGGCCGACACCCGCAGCGATGCGGCGGTGACGATCTACCTGGCCACCACCCCCACGACCCAACAGGTGGACACGGCGCGGATCAGCCTCAAGAACCTTGCGCGCGAGGCGATCAACCAGCTCGAGGAGATGGGGCTCGACAAGCGCCGCCGCTGGCCGATCGAAGAGCAGCTGGCCGACTTCGACGACGACGAGGAATTCTGGGCGCACCAGGCCCATAGCCTCGCGATCTTCGTGACGCCCGACAAGCTGCGGACCTTCCGGCTGGCCAACGAGATCCCCGACCAGGTCCATGTCTCGGACCGCTTCCACATGAAGCCGCTGCTGCGGGCGACGACCTTCTCGAACGACGCCTATGTGCTGTCGCTGGCAGAGGGCGGGGTGAAGCTTATCGAGGTGCCGGCCTCGGGCGAGGCGCATGAGGTGCGGGTGCCGAACCTGCCCAAGGACGCCTATGACGCGTTGCAGACGACGACGCTGAACGACCGCGCGCCGTCGCGGCGAATCACCGGCGACGAGGGCAAGAACGTCCGCCTGCGGCAGTATGTGCGGATCGTGGACAAGGCGCTGATGGATGTCATCAAGTCCAGCTCGCGGCCGCTGATCATCGCCGCCGCGGACCCGCTGCGCGAGCTCTTCGCCCAGGCGAGCGACTATCCCCACATCGCCCCCGACGCGATCACCGGCAGCCCGGAAGAGAAGTCCGACAACCAGCTCGCCGAAGAGGCGCGCCCGATCCTCGCCAAGCTGCAGGACGCCAAGGTGGCCGAGCTGCGCGACCTCTATGGCGAGCGGTTCGGCGAGGGGCGTGCGTCGAGCGACCTGTCGCAGGTGGCCCGCGCGGCAACCCACGGGGCGGTCGACACGCTGCTGGTGGACATCGACGTGACGGTGCCCGGCACGATCGACGACGACGGGGTGCTGTTCCTCGACGAGGTGGACGACGCCCGCAACTACGGCGTGATTGACGAGATCGCGCTGCGGGTGCTGCGCAACGGCGGCCGGGTGATGGCGGTCCGCGCGGGCGATCTGCCCGAGGGCGCCAAGGACCTCGCCGCGATCCTGCGCTGGGCGGCCTGAGTTGGCCACCGCTTGATACCCGCCGCCGCGCCCTCGCCGAGGGCGCGGCGGTTTCGCGTTCGTGAAGACGGCGCCGCCGCGGCTCGGCTAGGATGCCCCGGCAACAGCGGGAGTAGGCCGATGAAGCTGAGCTGGTCCGATGTCACGCCCGAGGCGCTGGTCCTGAACCGGCGCGGGCTTCTCGCCGGAATGGCGGCGGTTGCCGCGACCCCGGCGTTCGCCCGAGGCGACGCGCCGACCGCGTATGAGGACATCACCGGGTACAACAACTACGTCGAGCTCGGGATGGGGAAATCGGCCCCCGCCGAGAACGCGCACCGGCTGACGATGAGCCCGTGGTCAGTCGAGATCGGCGGGCTGGTCGAGCGCCCCGGCACGCTGACGCTGGACGAGATCGCCCCGGTGGCTGCGCGCGAAGAGCGGATCTACCGCTTCCGCTGTGTCGAGGCCTGGTCGATGGTCGTCCCGTGGGAGGGGGTGCCGCTCGCCGGCGTGCTCGACCGCGCCGGCGTCAAGCCCGAGGCCCGCTTCGTCGCCTTCGAGACGGTCTATCGCCCCGACGAACTGCCGGGTCAGCGCCGCAAGACGCTCGACTGGCCCTACCGTGAGGCGCTGCGGCTGGACGAGGCGCGCCACCCGCTGACGTTCCTGGCCACCGGGCTTTACCGCAAGCCGCTGCCGGCGCAGAGCGGCGGCCC
>NZ_CP051542.1:0-1430000 GCF_012689545.1 Paracoccus sanguinis | reverse complement strand
AAAGTCCAAGGGTTCCTGCTTAAAGCTAATCTGAGCAGGGTAAGCCGGCCCCTAAGGCGAGGCCGAAAGGCGTAGTCGATGGGAACCAGGTTAATATTCCTGGGCCAGGAGATGGTGACGGATCCTCAGGGTTGTTCGATCTTAACGGATTGATCGGGCAGCTGCGGGGTCCCTGGAAATAGCCCTCCATGAGACCGTACCCGAAACCGACACAGGTGGACTGGTAGAGAATACCAAGGCGCTTGAGAGAACCACGTTTAAGGAACTCGGCAAAATACCTCCGTAAGTTCGCGAGAAGGAGGCCCTGTTCGCAGGCAACTGTGGGCAGGGGGCACAAACCAGGGGGTGGCGACTGTTTACTTAAAACACAGGGCTGTGCGAAGCCGTAAGGCGACGTATACAGTCTGACGCCTGCCCGGTGCCGGAAGGTTAAAAGGAGGGGTGCAAGCTCCGAATTGAAGCCCCGGTAAACGGCGGCCGTAACTATAACGGTCCTAAGGTAGCGAAATTCCTTGTCGGGTAAGTTCCGACCTGCACGAATGGCGTAACGATCTCCCCGCTGTCTCAAACGTGGACTCAGCGAAATTGAATTGTCTGTGAAGATGCAGACTTCCCGCGGTTAGACGGAAAGACCCCATGCACCTTTACTATAGCTTCGCACTGGCATCAGGATTGTGATGTGCAGGATAGGTGGTAGGCGCTGAAACCGGGACGCCAGTTCCGGTGGAGCCATCCTTGAGATACCACCCTTCGCACTCTTGATGTCTAACCGCGGCCCGTTATCCGGGTCCGGGACCCTGCGTGGTGGGTAGTTTGACTGGGGCGGTCGCCTCCCAAAGAGTAACGGAGGCGCGCGAAGGTTGGCTCAGAGCGGTCGGAAATCGCTCGTTGAGTGCAATGGCAGAAGCCAGCCTGACTGCAAGACTGACACGTCGAGCAGAGTCGAAAGACGGCCATAGTGATCCGGTGGTCCCGAGTGGAAGGGCCATCGCTCAACGGATAAAAGGTACGCTGGGGATAACAGGCTGATGATGCCCAAGAGTCCATATCGACGGCATCGTTTGGCACCTCGATGTCGGCTCATCTCATCCTGGGGCTGGAGCAGGTCCCAAGGGTATGGCTGTTCGCCATTTAAAGAGGTACGTGAGCTGGGTTTAGAACGTCGTGAGACAGTTCGGTCCCTATCTGCCGTGGGTGTAGGATACTTGAGAGGAGTTGCCCCTAGTACGAGAGGACCGGGGTGAACGTTCCACTGGTGGACCAGTTGTCGTGCCAACGGCAGTGCTGGGTAGCTATGAACGGACAGGATAAACGCTGAAGGCATCTAAGCGTGAAGCCCCCCTCAAAACAAGGTATCCCTTGAGAGCCGTGGAAGACCACCACGTCGATAGGCCGGAGATGTACGCGCAGCAATGCGTTCAGTTGACCGGTACTAATGGCTCGATTGGCTTGATTTGATCCGGAAGAAGACAGACCACTGCCTTCTCCCATCAAAAGCAACTTGGACAATGCTTCGGACGCGGCCCACAGGTCGCCCCGGAACGCTGAGCGTTTCTTCCCCGGTCTGGTGGCCATAGCACGAGCGAAACACCCGATCCCATCCCGAACTCGGCCGTTAAGCGCCGTCGCGCCAATGGTACTGCGTCTCAAGACGTGGGAGAGTAGGTCACCGCCAGACCTGGAAAGAAACGCAAAACAATCTCTCAGAACGAAAACCATCCCCAATCGATCCAGCCTCACCGCAACGGATCCCACGGGGAAACCCCCGCCGCACACGCGGCACGGTCGCGGGGTAGAGCAGCCCGGTAGCTCGTCAGGCTCATAACCTGAAGGTCATAGGTTCAAATCCTATCCCCGCAACCAATTCTCCCCACAGTTCCGCACGCACAAAAGCCGCCCCAAGGGGCGGCTTTTGCGTTTGCAACGGCGGGTCAATAATAGGTCAACAAACGGACGAATTCCACGTGCGATTTCAGTGGGGTAGTGGCCACCCAGGATCAGGAACGCGCGAAAACCGCACCGGACAGAGGTCGACAGGATTTGTAGCCCATAGGGTAGCTGTGGTCGGCTAGGCAAGATGAAACTGTGCGAGTTCTTCAGCGGATATTCGATCCGCCGGAACCAGAATAGTTGATGCGCGACATGCCGAATAAATTTGATCCAAGCTGCGCTCGTCCCTACCAACAAGGCACCTAAAGTCAGGATTCCACGAGCTCCGATAGTAAAGCTTGATGACGAACATCCCAAAGGCTTCCGGGGACAATACCCTTGTAAACGCCCAGCGATTGTCTGAGTGAAAGCCGACGTGCATATGAGAAGCAGGATGCTGCAAATTGATGTAGTCATCGGGTGCCCACTCATACCGAAGGAGAGGCGCCTGAATTGCGGATCGCAGCTCCGACAGTCTATGTAGAAACTCTTCGATTGAGATTGCACCCTCTTTGACGTAATCGCGAAGTTCCGAAACTTCTGAGAGTGCGGCGTCGATGCGCCAAAAAACGGATTAGGATAATATGCTAACCGCCAACCGCTTAAGCTATGTGTGAACTGAAAGAATGAATGGTCCCGGAGCATTAGATTATAGTCGGAGTTTCTGAGAGCTGTGAGGTAGACGGCCTCGTAACTCGCCGAGCTATCGAAGATAACCGCTAAGAATTCGTCTGAGGCCTTTAGCGATGTCGGATTCGAAAATGTCTCTTCTAGCCCGATGAGAGACAGGAAGTCCCAGAAGCGCCGAATGCTTGCAATGAAATCTCTGTCATTCAAGGACGTCACCCGACTTAAGTTCTTCGTCGATCTCCTCCTCGGATAGCCCGGCTGCCCGCAGTTCGTCGATATAGCGCTTCCACGATCTCGTCCACCGGATAGCGCGCGCTGCCCTGGAAGATCATAGGCCCGGCTGGTACCGGCACCGCAGGCTTCAGGTTGCGGATCGCGCCGCCCTCGGCAGAAACGGCCTTCAAGGCGGCATCGGTGCGCGGGCCGAAGAGGCCATCGATCGCGCCGGTGTAATAGCCGAGGCGCGCCAGCGCCATTTGGAGCGCCTTCAGCGCATCGATCTGGTCGGTCATGGGTGTGGTCCTTTCGGGCAAAGAAAAACCCCGCCGGAAGGGCGGGGCGCGGAGCGGTTTTGGCGGGGTTCAACCGGCCTTGGGCGGGTCCGGTGGGGGGCTTTGCACCTCCCGAGCAGTGGCCAGTTCGGCGGCAAGAAGGGCGCAACGTTCGGAGAGGATCGCGATCTGCTGGCGCAGTTCGGCGACATAGGCGGATGAGGCGGCAGGGGACATGAGGGGCTCCTTTCAGGGTCAGAACTCGGTCTCGAGGTACAGGCCGGTGGATTCGAAGGCGACGGCCGCGGCTGTGGCGCCGTTATTCAGGAAGAGGCGCGGGGCGAGGAAGGTCGCAACTTGAGGCAGGTCGGTCGTGACTTCCTGTTCGAAGAGGGCGCACGTCAGCTCGTTCACCGCGCGTAGCCAGATCGAGCTGCCCGCGGCGGGGCACCAGATCGTCAGGGTGATCAGCCCGCCCGTCACAACCGGGAAGCCTGCACCGAGATCCACAAGTGTCGGCGCCCCGGCGGCGTCATTGCTGACCAGTTGCCAGTTCGTATGCGTGCCGCGTTGAAACCCGAGGCCGATCGCTTCCACGAGCGCGGAAAGCGCTGTGGTCACAGCGAGGGCTGCGATCGAGGATAGCAAGCCGAAGAAGCCCATTCCTGTCGCTTGCAGGGTGGTCAGGCTGATCCGGGCGACAACTGTGACGGCCGAGCGCTGATCGCAGGCGGAATCCACCACGGCGGCCGAGGTCACTCGCCAGCGCCGGGAACTGGACAGGAGCGACCCGACCGCCAAGGCGGGGGTGGCTGACGGTGCCGACGCTGGTCAGGGCGATGCCCTGGGCGGCGATCGTTGTCGCGGAGACCGGCGCCCAGGCCCCGATCCGGTTCAGGCCCATATGCGGCTGCAAGGGGAAGTCGCGCCCCGAAGGCCTGACGACTTCCAGCCAGGGCGCACCCGCGCGCTGACGGCCGTAGAGGGCAAGCCTGCCTGCCGAGGGCGATGCAGGCACGGCGGAGAGGCCCGGGATCACGATTGGCGCCGGGAACTCCGCCCGCCCGGTTGCCCGATCGATCACGAAGGCATCGAAGAACGTGGACCCATTGGGCGACACCTTGAGCGTTACGTCATCCGTGCCAAGCAGCCCAAAAAGCGCCCGCGCCGAAAACCCCGTCTTCAGGGCAAGGCTCGCGTCATTCCCAGCGGCGGCCTTGTTGATCGTCGCCTCATGCGACCCGCCCGCATTGTTCAGCAGCGTGGCGGCGGCATTGACGCTCAACCGGTTCGAAGCATCGGGCGAGGCGCCACCGAGGCCCAAGCCCAGAGCGGTGACATTCGCCGCGGCCGCGCCGATCGCGGTGACGCTGGAGGCAAAGGTTACCGTGGGCGTGTTGATGATCGTGCTGCCCAGCGCCCCAGCCGTGGTTGAACCGAGGTTGATCACGGTCGTCGATCCGGCCGCGCCGCCAGTGCCGAGGTTTATGGTCTTCGTGACCGCGGTCGTCGTGCCGCCAGTGCCGATGCCATAGGTTGCAGTGGTTGTGGCCGTGCCTATCGTCACTGCCGCATTCGAAAACGTCGTCGCCCCCGAGAAGGTCTGCGCCGCATTGCCGAGATGGGCGAGGGTCGCCGAGAGGTTCGGCAGGGTGAAGGTGCGGGTCGTGCCCGCCGATAGGCCCGAGAGATCGAAGGCCGCGAGCCGCGTCGGATCGGCATCATCGGCGAGGCGGAAGAGGTTGCCGGGAAACGGCAGCGCGGCCTGCCGCACCCATGCGCCGGTGAGAAAGGTCAGGGCGGCATCGGTCGCGCGATCCCAAACCGACCAGCCTTCCGCGGGCGGGTAGAATGCCCAGGCCCCATCCTGCCAGGCAGCAATCGCGAAGGCCTGACCCGCCCAGACACCCGTAGGGCTGGGGCTGACGACATAGCGGGCACCATCCAGCGGCGATCCGGGCGGAGTGTTCAGGCCGATGCTTTCGACGGCGGGCTGCACGAGGGCATCGAGGGCACGGAAGGCCTCGTTGACGGTGATGTGCTTCTGCGCCTGGTTCGCCTCGAGGAAGGTGAGGCGGATGTTCGGGGTGTCGGCCATGGGGCCTCCGGATCAAAGGGTGATGTCGAGGATGGCGCCCCGGCCCAGCGCGCCGGTCTGCGCGATGCGAAGCGCGAGAGGTCCGGTGATCGGGGCACCGAAATCGGCGGTTTGCATGGCGGCGGTGTAGGTGAAGGCGGGGGTGGCAAGACCCAAGGCGGTTCGAACGACAACCGCTCGATTCAGGATATCAATCTCGTAACCCTCGGCCGCCTCGCCGATTGGCACCTCCGTCAGGGCCCAGTTGTCGCCTGCAAAGGCCCGGGTGCGGCGGGTCCAGCTGAGGGCGATATCGCCGCCGGGCAGGTTCACCCTCCGGGCATGACAAGGCCGCCAGGGGCGTAAGCCGCGGGCAGAGGGCGCGAATGTGACCGCGAGGTTCGCTGGATCGCCTGCGGGTTTGCTCGAAGCCCCGATCCGCCAGTTCCAGGCCGCGCCATAATCGGCGCTGCCGATCGGCAGGGGTTTGACCCCGCCGTCCAGCACCACCACCCGCGCTCCAGCCGGGGCGGGATTGGCGATGGCGTCCTCGGTGCCGAGGAGCCCGCGCAGAAGCCGGGTCAGCTGCCAGCGCCCTGGCGATTGCAGGCTGGCAGTAGCGAAGCCGACGATTTCCCAGAGATCAGACGCGGTCTCGGTCGCCAGCCAGTTCGTGCCAGAAAACACCGCCGTATCGCTGACGCTGGCGAACTGGCCCGCGATCATGTCGACCCAAAGCTCGTTGCCGCGGTCGAAGCGGTTGGTCGGCCCTGCATAGAACGGGAAGGCCAAGGTGCCGAACCAGCCCGGCCGCGAAATGGTGGTCAGGACCGAGAAGCCGTCGGTCGCGGCCGATCGCCACACCGCCGCCGTGCCATACCACGGGGCAGCATGGGCGGCGGCATAAGGCTGCCAGTCTGGGAAATCCTCCGAGAGCTGCGGTAGGTTCATGAGGGCAACGAGGGGGGGGGGCCATAGACGGCCTTCGCGCCTGAAGTCGCGCCCCGATCGCTGCCAGGCGCCAGATCATAGATCGCGCGATCTGACCGGCGCGCTTCAACCCGTCGCCCAGCGCCGTCGGTGATCGAGGTCAGGGCGAATTCGATCAAGCGGTTGTCGTGATCCAGCAGGATCACATCGGCCGGGTCCAGCGCCAGGCGCGATGGTGGCAAGGTGAAACTCGCCTTCTCGCGGCCGAGCCAAGCCTCGAAGAGGGCGCGGCGCACCCCGCGTTCGGCCGCGCCACTGGTCGAGGCAATGGGCAGTTGCTCGGCCGAGACGCGGGCCGTGTCGACGGTGATCCGGCGCGCCTCGACCGTGATGCCTGCGAACTCCTCGTCGCGGGCCATCAGCCGCCATTTGAGGGCGAGGGGCAGTTCGGTCTCTTGCGCCCGGGTCAGTTCCAGATCCGCGGCCTCGCGGCTGGTAGCAACCAGCGTGTCGAGAGTGATGGTGGCGACGGGCCGCTGCCCCCGCATCCGAAACCTGATTTTGCCCTCTGCCTCGAAGGCGTCGAAGCCGAAGAGGCGGGTCAGGGTCTCGATCGAGGCGCGGGGGCTTTCGATCGCGTTCACGGCGAAACCTGGCACCGATCCCGCAAGGTCTGTGGCGTCGAGGTCAGCCGCGGCAAGCCCAGCGCGGGCGCAAAGTTCGGCCACGAGTTCGGCGAGGCCTGTCGCCCCGGCCCGGCCTGTGAGCCAGTGCCCCAGCCGCCAGTTCTCGGCATCGGACCAGACATCGCTTCGCGCGGGGAAGGCCGGAAGGGGCGGGCGTCCCATGTCCAAAGGGCGATCTCCGCCGTCTCGATCATCCGGCCGGAATAAAGGGACGCTGCCGGGTTGTTGGCCGGGTTGGCCCAGTAGCCGATCAAAGCCTCGGCATAGCGGCGCTGGATGAACTCGTCGGGCCAGCCCCGCGAGAAATACGGCAGCAGGGATTCGGAGGATTTTGGGTCGACAAAGACATTCGGCTGGTTCGTACCGCGATCGACGCAGGGCGCACCGGCCTCGGTGAAGCGGATCGGCTTTGATCCGGGCACCCAGGCCGTCGGCCCGCCGCTTTCCACGCCGCTCGGGCGGTTGATGTGTGGTTGGCCCCACCAGTTCCGCAGGTCCTTCGGGCGGAGCACCCAGGGCTTTCCGGCACCATCGGTGATCGGGGTGCGGATTTGCGCGAGGCGATCGGCCGAAGAGGCATAGAACCAGTCGAAGCCTTCGCCGCCCTCGATATTGGCTTGCAGGTAGGCCGTCTGCTGCGGCCCCTGCCATCCGGCCAGGGCGTCGAGGTGATCATCGCCATCGCGCCAGTCGGAGAGCGGCAGGTAGTTGTCGATGGCCACGAAATCCACATTCGGCGAAGCCCAGAGCGGATCGAGGTGGAAAAACACATCGCCCGAACCGTCGGCCGGTTGATGGCCGAAATACTCTGACCAGTCGGCGGCATAGCTGACCTTGGTGCCCGGCCCGAGGATGGCGCTGACATCGGCGGCCAGTTGCACGAAGGCGGTGACAGCCGGATAGGAGGAAGCGCCCGAGCGGATTTGCGTGAGGCCGCGCATCTCGGTGCCGATCAGGAAGGCATCGACGCCCCCGGCCGCGGCGCAGAGATGGGCATAGTGCAGGATCATCCGGCGCAGGCCCCAATCGCCGGGGCTCCCGGTGAAACTCACCGTCGTGCCTGACACCGCGAACTGCCCCAGGGCGGCCGAGCCGAAGAAGGCTGCAACCTGCGTCCCCGCCGCCGCCGTCTTGTCGACCGTACCCGCAAAGCCAGCCGCCGGGGCGCAGGTGATGCGGCCACGCCAGGGATAGACCGGCTGGCCCGGGGTGGTGCCGTTCGGCGAGTACGGGTTCGGCAGCGTATTGGCGGCCGCGATGTCCATCAGGATGAAAGGGTAAAAGGTGACGCGTTTGCCCCGCGCATTCAGTTCTTGGATGGCCTGCACCACGGCCGCATCAGTGGGCGTGCCGCCATAAGCCGGGCCGCCGCCGACGGTGGAGACCACATGCGCCGCGGCGCGGGTGACGCCATTGACACGCCAGACCATCGGCGTGGTGGTCTTGGTGGCGGATTCGACGCCCGGCTTGATCTGGCAGGTGCCTGCCCGAAGGTCTGTGCCGAACCAGGACACCACCAGCGACACCGTCTCGCATTCGGGCAGCGCGGCATCCAGCCGGTTCAGGGAGGCCACCAGATCGGGCAGGCCTTCGACGCTGTTCTCGTTCTCCGGGGTGGAGGTGCCATTGCCGCCTGAAGACCCCCAGAGGCCCGGGGCTGCCGTGGTGCGGGTGACAGTCTCGGTCGCATAGACGAACTCACCCGCGGAAGGGATCAGGTTCACGGCGCGGACAAGGCGTTCCATGGCGGCGGGATCGGGCGAGGGCCGGATCACCTCGAAGGACAGTTGGGGCAGACGGTTGCCGAAGGTCTCGAGCGCCAGATCCTCGAAGACAACATAGGCGACTCCGCGATAGGCCGGGGCCTGCCCAGCGCCCTCTTTGGCTTCGATGAACGGGTCGGGCATTTGGGTCTCGGACCCGAGATGCACCCGGATCACGGCGCCTGGCACATCGAAGGGCTTACCATCGGCCCAGACACGGCAGACCCCGCCGATCGGGCCCTCGCAAAGCGCCACGGCGAAAGAGGCGTAGTAGCGATAGCCTTCGGTGACGACTTTGGGCCCGCCGCCCTTGCCGCCACCTTGGGTCTGGCGGAACTGTTCCTCGCGAAAATCCGTCGCCCAGATGATGTTCCCGCCAAGCCGCATCGTGCCGTAGAGCCGCGGGATCACCGCGCCTTCGGTGGCCGAGGTCAGCCGCAGATCGTCAAGCTTCGCCCCTTCGATCCGCTGGTCCGGCGCAAGCGAGCCAATGATCAGGCTGAGCTACTCCCCATCGGTTGGACAGTTTAGGGAATGATTTAAGCTACTCTCTGCCCCTGCTGGTCGGTTTCGATCTGGTTGAAGTAGACCACGGCGGGCGGCTGTCCGCCATGGGCTGCATGGGGCCGCTGGTGATTGTAGAAGGTGATCCATCGGCCAACGCCGGCCTTGGCCTGCGAGCCGGTTTCCCATGCATGCAGGTAGACGCATTCATACTTCAGCGACCGCCAGAAGCGTTCGATGAAGATGTTGTCGAGGCAGCGCCCTTTCCCGTCCATCGATATCCGCGTGCCGATCCGCTTCAGCCGGTCCGTCCAGGCGAAGGACGTGAACTGCGAGCCCTGGTCGGTGTTCATGATCTCGGGCGGGCCGAAGCAGTGGACCGCCTCGTTCAGTGCCTCGACGCAGAAGTCCGCCTCAAGTGTGTTCGAGATGCGCCAGGCCAGCACCTTGCGGGTGAACCAGTCCATGATGGCCACCAGGTAGAGGAAGCCTCGTCGCATCGGCAGGTAGGTGATGTCGGCGCACCAGACCTGGTTGGGCCGATCGACCCGCAGCCCGCCCAGCAGGTAGGGATAGGTCTTGTGCCCCTTCGCGGGCTTGCTGGTGTTGGGCTTCTGGTAGATCGGCATCAGGCACATGAGCCGCATCAGCCGCCGGATGCGCTTCTGGTTCACAGGATGGCCCTCGTTCTGCAGGTGCCAGGTCATCTGCCGAACACCATAGAACGGGGTTTCCAGGAACCGCCGGTCGATCAGCCGCATCAGCGCGAGGTTCACCACGCTCTCGCCCCGCGGCGCGTAGTAGAACGACGACCGCGAGATCGACAGCAGGCGGCATTGCGCCCCGACCGACAGCTGGGGGTGATGGCGTTCGATCATCCCGCGCCTCACTTGCCGGTCCAGGGCTTGAGCTTTCGTGACAAAAAATCGTTGGCAACGGCCAGCTCTCCGATCTTGGCATGCAGCGACCGCACCGTATCTTCGTCGACCTCGGCCTTCTTCTTGCTGCCACGCTCGAAGATGTCAGGCGCCCCCTCGAGAAGGGCGCGCTTCCACTGGTTGATCATCGTCGGATGCACGCCATGTTCCGAGGCCAGTTCCGACACGGTGCGCTCGCCTTTCACGGCCTCGAGCGCCACACGGGCCTTGAAGCCCGCATCATGGTTCCTGCGCTTCGACATCTCTGGTCTCCTCGTTCTTGAAGACCAGCAGATGGCAGATCGTAGCTTACGTCACTGTCCGATTTTCGGGGGGTAGCTCATTCCGTTTGGCCCGATAGTCGCGGATGGTTTCCTCCAGCAGTTCCGAGAAACTGCGGTAGAAGGTCGGGTCCTCGTCCATCTTTTCGGTGATGGTCCGGCGCGTCGCACTGGCGATCCGGTCCGCCCTCGACGCCTCGGAGACGCCCGTCTACTCCACCACCGCTTTCAGCGCGTCCGGGTCGTTGATGTTGACCATCGCGATGATCGTCTCGGCCGGCATGGCAACCAAATGGTCGTCCAGCAGCTTCTGGATCTTTGGCTCGAACTCCTTGACGTCGACGGTCTCCTGGTAGCGAAGCTGGACCGAGCGCCGCAGCTCGGAGAACTGCTTCCAGTCCTTCTTCATGGCGTCGATCTTCGCCTCGTCGAAGACGTCGAAGAGCTTGTCCGACGACAGCTAGATATGGAGGCAGCGGCTGAACGCCTTCAGTCGTTCATAGAACTCCTGCCGGATCGCCTCATCGGCCAGGAACTGTTCGAACTGCTCCATGTCCTTCTTGTTCTTGACCGGCTTGAACAGGTCCCAGAGCTGATCGTAAGGCTGGGGCAACTTCCGGATTTCCTCGCGCACATGGTGGACCGTGCCGGCGAGATCGGCGGCGTCGAAGCCCTCGAAGGCGCTGTAGGTCGTCAGCGCAGTGTCGAGTTCTCCGAGCAGCCCCTCGTAGTCGATGATGAAGCCGAACTGCTTCTCGGTCGCGCCGTCTTCGTAGAGCCGGTTCACGCGGGCGATCGCCTGCAGCAGGTTATGTTCGCGCAGCGACTTGCACACATAGAGCACGGTATTGCGCGGGGTATCGGACCCGGTCAGCCGGTGGCTTCAGCCATCACCACAACTGTCAGCAAGCTGGCAACAGCAATCCAGTCTCGCGGGTGGCTAGCCAACGGTCACCCGCCACTCGCCCCCCCCAATCCCCGCCGATTTTACACCCCCGTTACGCCCACACCCCGATCCCATATCGCGGCGTTACGCCCCCCCAACCCATGTTCCCCGCCAGATAAACTGAGGGAGCATCGGATGCTGTCCGACATCATCTTCATCTGCGGCGGGCTCGCGGTCTTTGCGCTGGGCGGCCTCGCCGTGCGCGGCGCCGACCGGTTGTGAGGGCGCCATGACCATCGAACTCATGCTCGGCGGAGGCCTCGCGGCCGCGCTGCTGGTCTATTTCCTGATCGCGCTTCTCGCGCCCGAGAGGTTCTGAGATGAGCGCCGATCTTTCGTACTTCGCCCTGTTCCTGGCCGGCCTGACGGTCCTCGGGCTGGCGCTCGCGCCGTGGATGGCGCGGGTCTTCGACGGCCGGGTGACGGTGCTGGCGCCGGTCGAGCGCGTGCTCTACCGCGCCGCAGGCGTCACCGGCGCGGGCCAGCGCTGGACAGGCTATGCCACCGCCGTTCTGGCCTTCAACGCGGCGGGCTTTGTCCTGCTCTACCTGATCCTGCGGCTGCAGGGCTGGCTGCCGCTCAACCCGCAGGGCTTCGGCGCGATGAGCGCCGATCAGGCCTTCAACACCGCCGTCAGCTTCATGACCAACACCAACTGGCAGAGCTACGGCGGCGAGACGGCGCTGAGCCACTTCAGCCAGATGGCCGGGCTGACGGTGCAGAACTTCGTCTCGGCCGCGACCGGCATCGCCGTGGCGGTCGCGGTGATCCGCGGGCTCGCCGCCCGGTCGGCCGCCGATCTCGGGAACTTCTGGGTCGATCTGACGCGCGCCACGCTCTACCTGCTGCTGCCCGGCGCGATCCTCGTCGCCCTGCTGCTGCTGTGGCAGGGCGTACCGCAAAACCTCGCCGCGTCGGTCAACGTGACCACGCTCGAGGGCGCGCAGCAGGTCATCGCCCAGGGCCCGGTCGCGAGCCAGGAAGCGATCAAGCTGCTCGGCACCAACGGGGGCGGGTTCTTCAACGTGAACTCGGCGCATCCCTATGAGAACCCCACCGCGCTCTCGAACCTGATCGAGTGCCTGTCGATCCTCGCCATCCCGGCGGCCTTCCCGTTCCTTTTCGGCCGGATGGTCGGCGACCGCCGGCAGGGCTGGGCGATCTACGCCGCGATGGCCGCGCTGTTCGTGGGCGTGCTGCTCTGGGCGTACTTCGCCGAGGCCGCCGGCAACCCGCTGCACGCCGGGATCACCCAAGCCGGGGTCAGCATGGAGGGGAAGGAGACCCGCTTCGGCCTCGCCGGGACGGTGCTGTTCGAGGTCGTGACCACCGTCGCCTCGTGCGGGGCGGTCAACGCCATGCACGACAGCCTGATGGCGCTCGGCGGCATGATCCCGCTCTTCAACATGCTGCTGGGCGAGATCATCTTCGGCGGCGTCGGGGCAGGCTTTTACGGCATGGTCCTCTATGTCGTGCTGACGGTGTTCCTTGCCGGGTTGATGGTCGGGCGCACGCCCGAATGGCTTGGCAAGAAGATCGAGGCGCGCGAGATGAAGCTCGCGGCGCTGACGCTGCTGGTGATGCCGCTGGGCGTGCTGGTGCTGTCGGCGGCCTCGATCCTGACCGGCAACGCCCACAGCGCGGTGCAGGACGCCGGCCCCCACGGGCTCACCGAGCTGATCTACGCCTACACATCGGGGACGGCCAACAACGGCTCGGCCTTCGCGGGCTTCGGCGCCAACACCGTCTGGCACAACACGCTGATCGGGCTGGCGATGCTGCTCGGCCGCTGGGGCTACATAATCCCGGTGCTGGCCATCGCCGGCAGCCTGGCCGGCAAGACGCGCGCCGAGGCGACCGCCGGGACGTTCCCGACCCATGGCGTGGCCTTCACCGTGCTGCTGGTCGTGACGATCCTGATCGTCGGCGCCCTGACCTTCCTTCCCGTCCTCGCCCTGGGGCCGATCGCCGAGCACGTCTCGATCGCCGCCGGCCAGAGCTTCTGAGGTTCCTCATGTCGAAACACCCGAAATCCGAGATCGGCCTGTTCGCGCCCGAGATCCTGCGCCCGGCGGTCGGTGCGGCACTCCGCAAGCTCGACCCGCGCAAGCTGGCCCGCAACCCGGTGATCTTCGCCACCGCCCTGGTGGCACTGGTCACGACCATCCTCGTCCTGCTGCGCTGGGGCGAGGCGGGCAGCGCGGTCTCGTTGCAGATCGCGCTGTGGCTCTGGGCCACGGTCCTCTTCGCCAACTTCGCCGAGGCGATCGCCGAGGGCCGCGGCAAGGCCCGCGCCGACGCGTTCCGCGCCACCAAGTCCACCGCCCGCGCCAAGCTGCTGCTGAACGAGGGCAACCGCGAGCTCTACGAGCTCGAGGACGTGGAGAGCCTCGAGATCGGCGCGGTGATCCTTGTCGAGGCGGGCGACATCGTGCCGACCGATAGCGAGGTGATCGAGGGCGTGGCCTCGGTCGACGAAAGCGCCATCACCGGCGAATCCGCCCCGGTGATCCGCGAATCCGGCGGCGACCGCTCGTCGCTGACCGGCGGCACGCGGCTGGTGTCGGACTGGCTGGTGGTGCGCGTCACCGCGAAGCCCGGCGAGACCTTCCTCGACCGCATGATCGGGCTGGTTGAGGGCGCCAAACGCGCCAAGACCCCGAACGAGATCGCGCTCGACATCCTGCTGGCCGGGCTGTCGCTCGTGTTCCTGCTGGTGGTCGCCACGCTGCCGGTGTTCGCCGGCTGGTCGGGGACCGAGATCCCGGTCGTCTGGCTGGCGGCGCTGTTCGTGACGCTGATCCCGACGACCATCGGGGGCCTGCTGTCGGCCATCGGCATCGCCGGCATGGACCGGCTGGTCAAGGCCAACGTCATCGCCAAGTCGGGCCGCGCGGTCGAGGCCGCGGGCGACATCGACGTGCTGCTTCTGGACAAGACCGGCACCATCACCTTCGGCAACCGCATGGCCGACGCCTTCCTGCCGGTCCCCGGCGTGACCGAGGCCGAGGTGGCCGAGGCGGCCTTTGTCAGCAGCCTCGCCGACGACACGCCCGAGGGGAAATCGACCGTCGAGCTCGCCGCCCGCCGGCACGGCTTTGCCGAGGGCGCGCTGCGGCAGGGGGCCGATGTCGTCCCCTTCACCGCCCAGACCCGGATGAGCGGCATCGACCTCGCCGACGGCACCCAGATCCGCAAGGGCGCGTCCGACGCCATGGCACGCGCCTTTCCGCAGGGCGCCGCCGCGGCGGCCGAGCCGCTGGTGCGCGGGGTCGCCATGTCGGGCGGCACGCCGCTGGTCGTGGCGAAGGACGGTCGCGTGCTGGGCGTCATCCACCTCAAGGACGTGGTGAAGCCCGGCATCCGCGAGCGGTTTGCCGAGCTGCGCCGGATGGGAATCCGCACGGTGATGATCACCGGCGACAACCCCCTGACTGCCGCCGCCATCGCCGCCGAGGCCGGGGTCGACGACTTCCTGGCCGAGGCGACGCCGGAACGGAAGCTCGCCTATATCCGCGCCGAGCAGGCGGCCGGCAAGCTGGTCGCCATGTGCGGCGACGGCTCGAACGACGCCCCGGCGCTGGCGCAGGCGGATGTGGGCGTGGCGATGAACTCGGGCACTCCGGCCGCCAAGGAGGCCGGCAACCTCGTCGATCTGGACAGCGACCCGACGAAGCTGATCGAGATCGTGATGGTCGGCAAGCAGCTGCTGATCTCGCGCGGGGCGCTGACGACCTTCAGCATCGCCAACGACGTGGCCAAGTACTTCGCCATCCTGCCGGCGCTGTTCGTGGCCGCCTATCCGGGCCTCGCCGCGCTGGACGTGATGGGGCTCGGCTCGCCGCAGTCGGCGATCGTGTCGGCGATCATCTTCAACGCGCTGGTCATCGTGGCGCTGATCCCGCTGGCGCTGAAGGGGGTGAAGTACCGCCCCGCCTCGGCCGGGGCGCTGCTGTCGCGCAATCTTCTGGTCTACGGGCTGGGCGGCCTCGTCGCCCCGTTCATCGGCATCAAGCTGATCGACATGATCGTCGATCTGGCCCGTCTGGCATGAGGTCCGCCATGATTTCGCAACTCCGCCCCGCACTGGTGATGATCGGCGCCTTCACCGCCCTGCTGGGCCTCGCCTATCCGCTGGCCATGACCGGGCTCGCGCAGGTGGTCATGCCGGTGCAGGCCGGCGGCTCGCTCGTGTCCCGCGATGGCGTCGTGGTCGGCTCGAGCCTGATCGGGCAGGACTTCACCCGGCCCGAGTACCTGCACCCCCGCCCCTCGGCGACCGAGCCCGCCTATAACGCCGCCGCCTCCACCGGCTCGAACCTCGGGCCGTCGTCGGCGGCGCTGCGGGCGCAGGTCAGGGACCGGGCCGCGGCCTTCGGGCCCCTGCCGGTCCCGTCCGAGATGGCGACCGCCTCGGCCTCGGGGCTCGACCCGCACATCACGCTCGACGCCGCGCTGCGGCAGGTGGATCGCATCGCCGCGGCGCGGGGGCTGCCCGCCGACAGGGTGACGGCGGCGATCCGCAGCGCCACCACGCGGCCGGCCTTCGGCCTCGTCGGCGCGCCCATCGTGAACGTGCTGGGCGCCAACCTCGCGCTGGACGGCGCGGCGCGCTAGGGTCCGGGTCATGACCGACGCGCCCCGCCCCGACCCCGAGCGCTTCCTGGCCGAGGCCAACGCCGAGGCCGGGGTGACGACCGCGGCGGGGCGCGGCCGGCTCAAGATCTTTCTCGGCGCCTCGCCCGGGGTCGGCAAGACCTACGCGATGCTCGAGGAGGCCGGCGCCCGCGCCCGCGCCGGCACCGACGTGACCGTGGCCCTGGCCGAGACGCACGGCCGGGCCGAGACCGCGGCGTTGCTGGCGCGGCTCGACCAGATGCCGCGCCGGGTGGTCACCTACCGCGACCGCCAGCTGACCGAGATGGACCTGGACGCGCTCCTGGCCCGGCGCCCCGGCCTCGCGCTGATCGACGAGCTGGCCCATTCGAACGTCCCCGGCTCGCGCCACCCCAAGCGCTGGCAGGATGTCGAGGAGGTGCTGGCCGCCGGCATCGACGTCTACACCACGCTGAACATCCAGCACATCGAGAGCCTGAACGACCTCGTGGCCCGGATCACCGGGGTGCGGGTGCAGGAAACCGTGCCCGACGCGGTCCTGCAGATGGCCGACGAGATCAAGCTCATCGACCTGCCGCCCGAGGACCTGATCCAGCGGATGCGCGAGGGCAAAGTCTATATGCCGGCCGAGGCAGGGCGGGCGCTCGGCAACTTCTTCTCGAAACCCAACCTGACGGCGCTGCGCGAGCTGGCGCTGCGGACGGCGGCCAGCCGGGTCGATGCCGAGATGCTGGCCCTGACCCGCGGCACCGGCCGGGCCGCGCCGCAGGACCGGCTGATGGTCTGTCTCGACGATCCGGCGACGGCCAAGGGGCTGGTCCGCGCCGGGCGGCGGATGACCGACCGCGCCCGCATCCCGTGGGTGGTGGCGACCGTCGTGACCCCGGCGGTCGAGGCGCAGGGGCCGCAGGCCGCAGGCGCCATGACCGACGCGCTGCAACTGGCCGAGCGGCTGGGCGCGCAGGCCCGCACCCTGCGGTCCGAGGGCGACGTGGCGGCGGCCTTTCTGGACGCCGCGCGGCAGCTCAACGTCACCCGTCTGATCGTCGGCCGGGCCACCCGCGCGGGCTGGCGCGACCGCATCGCCGCGCTGATCCACCCGCCCCTGGCGCAGACGCTGCTGGCGCAGGCCGAGGGGTTCGAGGTCACGGTGCTGGACCCGGCGCCGGACCGCCCCGCCGCCTCCCAAGCCGCGCCCGGCCCCGCACTGGCCTCGGGGTCCGCCCCCCGCTGGCGCGAGACCGACTGGCGCGCCGGTCCCGGCCGGGACTGGGGCCGGATCGCCCTCGCGGCTGTGGGCGCGGCGGTGGCGGGGACGCTTGCCGCATGGCCGTTCTGGTCGATCCTGCCGGTCGCCTCGCTGGCGGTGATCTACCTCGTCGGCGTCCTCGCCGTCGGGATGCGGCTCGGCACCGCGGGCGCGGTCGCCGCGGCGGTGCTGAGCTTTCTCGCCTACAACTACTTCTTCACCGAGCCCTATTACTCGCTGCAGGTCTCGGCCGAGGAATCCGTGGTGGCGCTGCTCGTCTTCACCATCTCGGCGCTCTTTACCGGCACTCTCGCCGGTCGCCTGAAGCGGCAGGTCGAGTTCATGCGCGTCACCCAGTCCCGCACCGAGACGCTGTATGATTTCGCCCGCAAGATCGCCTCGGCCACGACCACCGACGACGTGTTGTGGGCCGCCGCGGCCCACATCGCCCGCACGCTCGAGTGTCACTCGCTGATCCTGATGCCCGACGCGACCGGCGCCCTGCAGCAGGTGCAGGGGTTCCCCTCGATCGAAGAGGGGCTGGACGCCCACGCCCTCGCCGCCGCGCGTTGGGCCTATGAGAAGGACCAGCCCGCCGGGCGCGACACCGACACCCTGCCCACGGCGGGGTGGATGTTCATTCCGCTCGCGACGCAAGGCGCGCCGCTGGGGGTGATCGGCCTGCGCTTCACCGATCCCGCCCGGCGCATGGACCCGGAAACCCGGCGCCTCCTGGTCGCCGTCGAGGATCAGGTCGCCGTCGCGGTCGAGCGGATGGCGGTCGAGGACGACCTCGAGCGCGCCCGCCTGACCTCGGAGACCGAAAAGCTGCGGGCGGCGCTGCTCAACAGCGTGAGCCATGACCTGCGCACCCCGCTGGTCACGGTGATCGGGGCGCTGTCGGCGGTCGAGGCCGGCGGCCTCTCCCCGGCGCAAGAGCGCGGGCTGGTGGTCGAGGCGCTGGACGAGGCGCGAAGGCTCGACCGATTCGTGGGCAACCTCTTGGGCATGACGCGGCTGGGGCACGGCGCGCTCGTCCCGCGGCGCGCGGCGGTGGCGGTGGCCGAGGTGATCGGCCGCGCCCGCGCCGACCTGTCCCGGGTGCTCGCGCGCTTCCGCGTCGCGGTCGAGATCGACCCGGCCACCCCGCCACTCGCCGTCGATCCGGTGCTGATCGGGCAGGCGCTGGTCAACCTGCTCGAGAACGCCTCGAAATACGCGCCCGAGGGCAGCACCATCCGGCTGATCGCCGCGCCGGTGCCCGAGGGCGTGGCGCTGACGGTCATCGACGAGGGGCCGGGCATCCCCGTGGCCGAGCGCGGCCGGGTCTTCGACCTCTTCCACCGGGCGGTGCAGGGGGACGGCCAGCCCGCCGGCACCGGGCTCGGGCTTGCCATCGTCAAGGGGATGGTCGAAGCCAACGGCGGCACGGT
This sequence comes from Paracoccus sanguinis, assembly GCF_012689545.1. NCBI lineage: Bacteria > Pseudomonadati > Pseudomonadota > Alphaproteobacteria > Rhodobacterales > Paracoccaceae > Paracoccus > Paracoccus sanguinis. The sequence continues at coordinate 1,411,547 of NZ_CP051542.1, read as the reverse complement.
CGCCGTGATCGCGCCCCCCGACGGCCGCGGCGCCGCGATCCGCCTGCTGCTGCCCGCCGCGGCTGTTGCCGAGGACGCCGATGCCTGACGCCCCATCCGCCCCGCTGCGCCTGCTCGTCATCGAGGACGAGGCCCCGATCCGCCGCTTCCTGCGCATCGTGCTCGAAGGGGCGGGCCACGTCATGGACGAGGCCGCGCGCGGCCGCGAGGGGATCGAGCGCGCCGCCACCGGGGCGCCCTCTGCGGTGGTGCTGGACCTCGGGCTGCCGGACATGGACGGCAAGGCGGTGATCGCGGCCATCCGCGAATGGTCCGACGTGCCCATCGTGGTCGTCTCGGTGCGCTCGAACGAGGCCGAGATCATCGCCGCACTCGACGCGGGCGCCGACGACTACGTGACCAAGCCCTTCGCTCCGGCCGAGCTGCTGGCGCGGCTGCGGGCGCTGGTGCGGCGGCGGGGGACGCCCGACGAAGGCGCCGTCCTGACCGCGGGCGATCTGGTCGTCGACCTCGCCGCGCGCACGGTCACGCTGGCCGGGGCCCCGGTGCGCCTGACCCGCAAGGAGTTCGACGTGCTCGCGCTGCTGGCGCGCAACGCCGGCCGCCTGCTGACGCACGAGGCGCTGCTGCGCACCGTCTGGGGCCCGGCGCACGTCGGCGACAGCCACTACCTGCGGATCGCCATCGGCCGGTTGCGCGAGAAGCTGGGCGACGATGCCGCCGCGCCGCGCTGGATCTTCACCGAGCCGGGGATCGGCTACCGGCTCGGCAGCGGATAGGCGCAGGCGCCAGACCGGCGGGCGGCGTCAGAACGGGTAATGCTGTCCTGGGTCCTCGATCGTCACCCAGCGGGTGATGGTGAACTCGGCGATCGCCTCGGTGCCGCCGAAGCGGCCGTAGCCCGAGGCCTTCATCCCGCCGAACGGCATCTGCGGCTCGTCCGCGACCGTCGGGCCGTTGATGTGGCAGATCCCCGTCTCGAGCCGTTCGGCCACCCGCATCGCCCGCATCACGTCGCGCGAGAACACCGCCGAGGACAGCCCGTATTCCGTGTCGTTGGCGATCCGCACCGCGTCGTCGTCGTCCTTCGCGCGGATCACCGGCTTGACCGGGCCGAAGCTTTCCTCGCCGTAAAGCCGCATCTCGGGCGTCACGCCCTCGATCAGCGTCGCCTCGACCACCGCGCCGTCGCGGCCGCCGCCGGCGAGCTTGCGGCCCCCCTCGGCGAGCGCATCTTCGATCAGCGCCTCCATCTTCTCGGCCGACTCGGGCGAGACGAGGCTGCCCAGCACCACCTCGCCGGTCGGATCGCCGGCGGGCAGCGCCTTGGCGCGCGCGGCGAGCTTCTCGATGAAGGCGTCGGCGATGCTGTCGGCGACGATGATGCGCTCGGTCGACATGCAGATCTGGCCCTGGTTCATGAAGGCGCCAAAGATCGCCGCGTTCACCGCCCCGTCCAGATCGGCGTCGTCCAGCACGATCAGCGGCGCCTTGCCGCCGAGTTCGAGCAGCACCGGGATCAGTCGCTCGGCCGCCAGCCGGGCGATGATCCGCCCCACCTTGGTCGAGCCGGTGAAGTTGACGTGCCGCACGGCAGGTTCGGCGATCAGCGTCTCGACGATCTCGGCGGCGTCCGCGGGGTCGTTGGTGATGACGTTGACGACCCCCGGGGGGAAGCCCGCCTCGACGAAGACCTCGCCGATCAGCCGGTGGGTGGCGGGGCATTGCTCGGACGCCTTCAGCACCACCGTGTTGCCGCAGGCGAGCGGCATCGCCCCCGCCCGCGTCCCGAGGATCACCGGCGCGTTCCACGGCGCGATCCCCAGGCAGACGCCGTGCGGGCGCAGCATGGCCATGCTCGTGGTTTCCGGCTTGTTGGCCGGGATGATCCGGCCCGCGACCATCGTGACCATCGCGGCGGCCTCGCGCAGGCCGTCGGCGGCGACCTTGGCGTTGAAGCCGCCCCATTTCGCCGTGGCCCCGGTCTCGGCGGTCATCAGCGCGATGAACTCGTCGCGCCTGGCGTCCATGATCTCGGCCGCCTTGTTCAGAAGCGCCCGCCGCTCGCCGGGCGGGGTCGCGGCCCAGCCGGGAAACGCCGCGGCGGCAGCGGCCACCGCGGCGCGGGCGTCCTCGGGCGAGGCTGCGGCGGCGGTCGTCGCCACGCTGCCGTCGAAGGGATTCCTGCGGTCGTAGCTGCGCCCGCCCTCGGCCGGGCGAGTCGTGTCACCGATGAGAAGATCGAGGGTCATGCGCTGTCCTTTCGCGGTCGTGTCGAGAGACGATGACGGCCCAACGTCCCGACACCCCGATCCGTGCCCGGAAACCGGCCCGGGGCTTCGCGCCGGGCCGGCCCGAGGGGCGCTAGCGCAGCAGCGCCAGCGACAGCCACGGCACCGCGACGATCAGCGCCAGCCGGATGATGTCGGACGCCCAGAACACGTAGACCCCCCGGAAGATCGTCTTGAGCGGCACGTCCGGCAGGACCGAGCGCAGCACGAACACGTTCATCCCGATCGGCGGGGTGATCAGGCTGATCTCGGTCACCACCACGACGATGATCCCGAACCAGATCAGCACCGCGTCCGGGTCCGCGAGGATGTCGAGGCCGAAGTCGAGCCCCGAGATCACCGGATAGAACACCGGCACCGTCAGCAGGATCATCGACAGGCTTTCCAGAAAGCAGCCGAGGATCATGTAGATCACCACGATCACCAGCATCACCATCCACGGCGAGAGGCCCAGGTGCTCGACCAGGTCCGACAGCGTGTCGGGCAGCCCGGCGAAGGTGACGAAGTTGCCGAAGATCTCGGCCCCGATGATGATCGCGAAGATCATGGCCGAGGCCGTGGCGCTGTCCACCAGCGCCGTCCACAGGGTCGCGCGCGACAGGCCACCGGTCAGGGCGGCGATCACCAGCGACGCGGCGGCGCCCATGCCGGCGGCCTCGATCGGGGTGAAGAAGCCGCCGTAGATCCCGATCATGATGAAGGCGAAAAGCGCCAGCACCGCCACGACGCTGATCAGGTCGCGGCGGGTCAGCGGGTACGGCTCGCCGACCTCGGGGGCAAGCGACGGGTTCAGCCGGACCGCGACCATCACCGCCGCCAGATAGCCGAGGATGCCGACGATGCCCGGAATGATCCCGGCGAGGAACAGCTTGCCGATGTCGGCCTCGGTCAAGAGCCCGAAGATGATCATCACCACCGAGGGCGGGATCAGGATGCCCAGCGTCCCGCCTGCGGCGATGGCGCCGGTGGACAGGCTGTCGGCGTAGCCGAAGCGGCGCATCGAGGGCATGGCGACCTTGGACATGGTGGCCGCCGTGGCGAGCGACGAACCGCAGACCGCCGAGAAGCCGCCGCAGGACAGCACGGTCGCCATCGCCAGCCCGCCCCGCATCCGCCCGAAGATGCGGTCGGCGGCCGCGAACAGCCCCTGCGCGATGCCCGAGCCGGCCAGCACGTTGCCCATGAAGATGAACAGCGGCACCACCGACAGCGAATAGTTCAGCCCCGTCTCGAACACGGCGTTGCCGACCATGGCGCCCGCCGGCTCCCACCCGCGCATGAGGGCGAAGCCGACGCCGCCCACGATGGCCATGGCGAAGGCGATCGGCACCCGGACGAACACCATCGCAAGCAGGATGGCGAGGGCGATGAGCGAGATGGTCATTCCGGGGTCCTCAGTGCCATGACGACGGCAGAGACGGCGCAGCTTGCCGCGCCGAGGAAGGCCAGCGGGGCCATCGACAGCGCCAGCGAGGCGCTGCGCGTGCCCTCGGCCAGCTGCGCCATGCCGATGCGCGCGAGCCGCCAGGCGAAATAGGCAAGCGCGACGGCCGAGACGATGCCGGCAAGGCGCGCCATCCCGCGCTGCACCGGCGGCGGGAAGAGGTGCAGCGCCAGGTCCACCTCGACGTGGCCGCCATCGGTCGAGGTCAGGGGCAGCGCCGCAAAGACCAGCGCGGCGAGCAGCATCTGGGTCAGCTCATAGGCGCCGCCGAAGGGGCGGTTCATGAGGTAGCGCCCGAAGACGTCGATGCAGGTGACGGCGATCAGCGCGAGGATCAGCGCCCCCGCCGCCGCGGCGAGGGCGCGGTAGGGGCGCGAGTCCCGGTGCGGCACCCGCCCGGGGATGTGGTCGGGCACGTCCGCGGGCTGGTTCAGCGCCGCCGGGCCGTGGCCGCCGTGCGACCAGTGGTCGTCGGGCGTGACGCCGGGGGGCGCCGTCCGCCCCCCCCGGCTTTCAGGGCCGCCGCTCATTGCTGGGCGACACCGGTCATCTGCCGGAACTCGGCCAGCGCGGCGGCGCCGTCGCGGCCCTGCGGCAGGCTCGCGGCCCATTTCGCCTCAAGCTCGGTCGCCGCCTTGCGTAGCGCGTCCACGACCGCGGCGGGGGCCTCGTAGAAGTCCACCTTGTCGCCCACCACGTCGCGCGCGGCCGTGTCGGCGTCGTTCCAGGCCTTGCCGACGCGGTCCGCGAAGGCCATCCCCGAGATGCCGTCGATGGCCTTGCGATCCTCTTCGGACAGCGCGTTCCACTTGGCCTCGTTCATCACCAGGAACCAGGTGGTGTTGTAGATGCCGCCCGGCACGGTCATCGAATACTTGATGTGGTCGGTCAGGTTGAACGCGGTCATCGCCTCATAGGTGAAGGCCACCCCGTCGATCACCCCGCGCGACAGCTTCTCGTAGACCTCGGGCGAGGACATGAAGAGCGGCGAGGCCCCGAGCGCCGACACCAGGTCGCCCACATAGCCGCCCGGCACGCGGATCTTCAGCCCGGCCATGTCCTCGGGCTTCTCGATCTTGCGCTTGTTGTTGTGCAGAAGGCCCGGCCCATGCATGAAGAGCCCAAGCAGGTGGGTGCCCGCGTGCTCCTCCTCGGCGCCCAGCTTGTCGCGGTAGATGGTCCAGAACGCTTCCGAGTTCTTCACCGCGTCATCGCCCATGAAGCTGAACTGCCCCAGCCGCGCGCCGTTGAAGCGGTCGTCCTCGGTGAACGAGTGCAGCCCATAGGTGATGTCGGCGATGCCGTCGCGGGCCATGTCGAAATGCGCGGGCGGGCTGCCCAGCGGCTTGCCCATGATCCGCACGGTCACGCGGCCGTCGGTCACCTTGGCGACCTCGGCGGCCCACGGCTCCATCGCGTTGACCACGATCGGATGCTTGGGCGGCAGCCACGAGGACATGATCAGCTCTTCCGCGGCCAGCGGGGTGGCGGCGAGGATCAGGGCGGCGGCGGCGTAGTTGAGAGTCTGCATCGGGTCTCCTCCCAGAGAATGTCAGGCGGTTTTGGCTGAGGCGGGCTTGAAGTTGTCGGGGTGGGCGCTGGCGATCACGCCCAAGGTCGCGCAGGCCTGCGAGACCGCGGCGATGCGAGGCAGGTGGTCGAAGCGCACCTCCCACCGGCGGGCGTTGTAGAGCTGCGGGACCAGCACGCAGTCGGCGTAGCCCGGCGCGTCGCCGTGGCAGAAGCGGCCGGTCGCGGGGTGGTCGAGCAGCTTCTCGACCGCCGCCAGCCCGCGGCTGATGTTGTCGCGGTTCCAGGCGGCGCGCGCTTCGGGCGACGAGATCGCCTCGATGCGTTCGAGCACGGCGAGGTTCGACAGCGGGTGGATGTCGCAGGCGATGGCCAGCGCGATGGCCCGCACCCGCGCCCGCCCCGCCGCGTCGCGGGGCAGCAGCGGCACGGCGGCGCGGGTCTCGTCCAGATAGTCCAGCATCGCCAGCGACTGGGTCAGCATCAGCCCGTCGATGGCCAGCGCCGGGACGACCCCTTGCGGGTTCCGCGCCAGATGTTCGGGCGCGCGCTGCTCGCCCGCGACCAGATCGACCGGCACGCGGTCATAGGCGATGTCCTTGAGCTCCAGCGCCAGCCGGACGCGATAGGCCGCCGACGAGCGCCAGTAGTCATAGAGGATCGGGCGCCGGTCAGGCATGGATGCCGGTCGGCTTGACGTCCTTGCCACGCTCCTTGGCGTGCAGCCAGTCGGCGTGCCGCGGCGCGCGCTTGGTCCGGGACCACTCCTCCAGCATCTCCCATTTCACCGCGTCGAGGCGGGCGAGCATCGCCTCTTCCTCGGGGTCGGGGCAGGCGAGTTCGATCCGGTGCCCGTTCGGGTCGAAGAAATAGATCGAATGGAAAATGGCGTGATCCGTCACCCCCAGCACCTCGACCCCGTTCGCCTCGAGCCGCTCCTTGAAGGCCAAGAGCGTGTCGCGGTCGGCGACCTTGAAGGCGATGTGCTGGACCCATTTCGGGGTGTTCGGGTCGCGCCCCATCTCGGGCTTGGTGGGCAGCTCGAAGAACGCCAGCACGTTGCCGTTCCCGGCATCGAGGAACAGGTGCATGTAGGGGTCCGGCTCGTGGGTCGAGGGCACCTCGTCCTCGGCGATGGCGAGGATGAAGTCCATGTTCAGGTTCTTGACGTACCAGTCCACGGTCTCCTTCGCGTCCTTGCAGCGATAGGCGACGTGGTGGATCTGCTCGATCTTCAGCGTGGGCGCGGTCATGGCGTCTGCTCCGGTTTGAGGGCGGCGGCGGCGAGGGCCTGGCGCAGCACCTGCGGGTCACCGATGTGGTTGGCGAGGATCAGGATGAGCCGGGCGTTGAGCGCGTCCGACTGCGGCTTCGTCAGCCCCTCGTGGGCGGCGAGCAGGTCGGCATAGAGGTTGTCGCCGTCCGGCAGGTTGCGCGACAGGTTGAGGGCGGCCATCTCACGCCTCCTCGGGTTGGCCGGTCGCGCGCGACAGCGCGGCGGCGACGGCGGCGGGGTCGAAGGACGGCCAGCGGGCCGCGACGTGCTGGTCGGGGCGGATCAGATAGACCCCCTGCGGCGCGTCCCCGAGATAGCGCTCGGCCAGCGCGCCGGTGGCCGTCAGGTTCAGCGCGCGCGCCGGGATGCCGGCCGCCAGCACGTCCTGCGCCTCGGTGTTCAGCGCCAGCACAACGAACGCGCCGCAGCGCAGCTGGTCGAGCAGGAACCCGTCCCCCAGCGGCGCGTCGCTGCACGGGCTGCCAGGGCGCGACCGCGCCGGCGCCTCGGGCAGCGCGTCGGGGGTGTTCAGCGCCGGGCCGTCATAGGTGCAGGGCACCGACAGCCGGCCCGAGTTCACCAGCGGTCGCGGGAAGTCATAATGCTCGGCGAGATCCAGCACCGCGTCGCGGAACACCCGGCTGATCTCGGACTTCGGCGTGATGAAGTCGGTCGAGCGCGACGAGTTGAGGATGTTCTCGTCCGCGCCATGCGCCCGCTCGGCATCATAGCTGTCCAGCAGTGTCTCGGGCGCCTTGCCGTCGATCACCAGCGCCAGCTTCCAGCCGAGGTTGTCGGTGTCCTGCAGCCCGCTGTTGGCGCCGCGCGCGCCGAAGGGGCTGACCTGATGGGCCGCGTCGCCGGCGAAGATCACCCGCCCGTGCCGGAACTTCTGCATCCGGCGGCACTGGAAGGTGTAGATGCTCACCCACTCCAGCTCGAAATTGACGTCCTCGCCCAGCATTGCCCTGAGCCGGGGGATGACGTTCTCGGGTCGCTTCTCGGCCTCACGGTCGATGTCCCAGCCGAGTTGCAGGTCGATGCGCCACACGTCGTCGGGCTGCTTGTGAAGCAGCGCCGACTGGCCGCGGTTGAAGGGCGGGTCGAACCAGAACCAGCGCTCGGTCGGGAACTGGGCGTCCATCACCACGTCGGCGATCAGGAAGTTGTCCTGAAACACCCGGCCCACGAAATCGAGCCCCAGCATCCCGCGCACCGGGCTCGACGCCCCGTCGCAGGCGATGAGCCAGTCGGCCTCAAGCTGGTAGGGGCCGTCCGGCGTCTCGACCGTGACCCGCACCCCGTCCTCGCGCGGGGCCACCGCCGTCACCCGGCTGCCGCCGCGCAACTCGATGGGCGCGCCCTCGGCGCGGGCTGCCTGCACGCGGTTCAGCAGGTATTCCTCGAAGTAATACTGCTGCAGGTTGATGAACGCCGGTCGCCGGTGCCCGTCCTCGGGCAACAGGTTGAAATCATAGACCTTGCGCTCGTCGAAGAAGACCTTGCCGAGGTTCCAGACGATGCCCTTGTCCACCATCGGCTGACCGCAGCCGAGCCGGTCGAGGATTTCGAGCGGGCGCTTGGCAAAGCAGATCGCCCGGCTGCCGAAGCTGACCTTGTCATTGTCGTCGAGGATCAGCACCTCGACGCCCTTCAGCCCCAGTTCGAGCGCCGCGGCCATGCCGATGGGGCCGGCCCCGACCACGATGACCTTGTGGCGCGCCGGCTCGGCCGCGTCCTGATCGGCGGTGCGGGCATAGGGGTAAAGCGGCGTCTCGAAGATCTTCTGATGTTGCGTCATGGCTCCTCCCCAGGCAGCGACGCGGATGGCTCAGCCTTGCAGCGCGTCCCACATCTCGCGGTCGCGCTGGGCGGTCCAGACGCGCGGTGTGTCGATGCCGCGGGCCTCGTCATAGGCGCGCGCCACGTTGAACGGCAGGCAGTGCTCGTAGATGGCGAAGTCCTTGAACTTCGGGTCGCATTCCGCCCGCACCGCGTCCCACGCCTGCTTCAGCGAGCCGCCGCGGGCGACGATCCGGCGCACCGGGCGATAGGTCGACTGGACGAAATCGCGGGTGCTTTCGATGGCCGCCGTGACCGCTGCGCGGCCCACCAGCGCGTCGCCACGGCCCGGCGCGATCGCCTCGGGCTCGAAGCTCGCGATCATGTCGAGCGTGTCGCCCCAGTCCTCGAAATGCCCGTCGCCGCAGTAGCAGGCCGAGTGCTGCTCGACGATGTCGCCGGTGAACATCACGCCGGCGTCGGGCACCCAGACCACGATGTCGCCCGCGGTGTGGGCGCGGCCAAGCTGCATCAGCTCGACCCGGCGGTTGCCCAGGTCCACCGTCATCCGCCCGTCGAAGGTGATCGTGGGCCAGGTCAGCCCGGGGATCTCCTCATGCCCCTGGAAGAGGCGCGGGAAACGCGCGAACTCGCTGTCCCAGTCCTCCTGCCCGCGCTCGGCGACCATGGCGCGGGCGGTGTCGGACATGATGATGTTCTCGGCGCCATAGGCCGAGGCACCCAGCACCCGGACGGCGTGGTAATGGGTCAGCGCAAGGAACTTGATCGGCTTGTCGGTGACCTCGCGCACCCGCTCGATCACCATGCGGGCGAGGCGCGGGGTGGCCTGCGCCTCGACGATCATCACCGCGTCGTCGCCGATGATGACGCCGGTGTTGGGGTCGCCCTCGGCGGTGAAGGCCCAGAGGCCGGGGCCGATCTCGGTGAAGCTGATCCGCTTTTCGGCCATGTCGCCGGCGGATGCGAATTGCTTGCTCATGGGGTCACTCCTTCGCGGGCAGGATGGTGCCGGTGCAGGGGCCGAAGCCGATGCGGTAGCCGTCCCCCTGGGCGTGGGCGTAAAGCCCGATCTCGTCGCCGTCATCGATGAAGGTCCGCTCGGCGCCGTTCACCGTGACCGGGCGCTTGCCGCCCTCGGTCATTTCGAGCAGCGCTCCGGTCTGGTCGCGCGTCGGGCCCGAGATCGTCCCCGACCCCAGCAGGTCGCCGACCCGCATCGGGCAGCCGCTCTCGGTGTGATGGGCGAGCTGCTGGGCCGACGAGTAGTACATCTCGCGGTAGTTGGTCTCGGACATCCGCTGGCCGTTCATCGTCCAGCCGACGGTCAGGTCGTAGAACCCCGGCCGGCTTTCGCGCAGATAGGGCAGCAGCGGGTTGACCCGCGCGGCGCCCTCGGCGCGGAAGGGTTCCAGCGCCGCCTGCGTGACCACCCACGGGCTGATCGTGGTGCCGAGCGCCTTGGACTGGAACGGCCCGAGCGGCTGGTATTCCCACGCCTGCACGTCGCGGGCCGACCAGTCGTTGAGCAGCACATAGCCGAAGATCATCGCCTCGGCGTCCTCGACCGACACCCGCTCGCCCATGGTGCTGTCGGCGCCGACGATGGCGCCGAGTTCCAACTCGAGGTCCAGCCGCTGGCACGGCCCCCAGACCGGCCCGTCCTCGCCCTTGAGCTGCCCCATCGGGCGGCGGATCGGGGTGCCCGACACGACCACCGACGAGGCCCGGCCGTTGTAGCCGATGGGCATATGCGTCCATTGCGCGGGCAGCGCGTTCTCGGGCCCGCGGAACAGCACGCCGACGTTGAAGGCGTGGTTCTTCGAGGCGTAGAAGTCGGTGTATTCCGCCACCCGGATCGGCAGGTGCAGCGTGGCGTCGGCCATCGGCACCAGCGGCAGCGGGTCGGTCGCGCCTTCCGCGAGCAGCTCTGTCAGCCGCGCCCGCGTCGCGGCCCAGGCGTCGCGGCCGAGCGCCATGAAGTCGTTCAGCTGCGGCGCGGCGAACGTCCCCTGCGCGTCGATCAGCCCCTCCGCCTCGGCGGCGGCGAGGTCGAGGATCTGGTCCCCGATCGCGACCCCGCAGCGCGGCGCATCGCCGTTCACCGAGAACACGCCGTAGGGCAGGTTCTGAAGCGGGAAGTCGCAGCCCGGGGCGTTGGCGGTCTCGATCCGGCTTTTCATGGGGCGCTCGTCGTCCGTTGGCTCAGGGACAGGGGATCACGCGCAGCACCAGCACGCCGGAGGCCACGCAGCGGGGCAGGGTCGGGGGATGGGGTAAAGGTTGCATCGCCCCTCTCCCCCAAGGTCGTTGCATTTGAAACCATATACGGGGCCCGGATCGTGGCTGTCAAGCGGGGCTCTGGCCTCGCCCGGCCGCGGGGGCTATAGGCGCAGGCATGACCGACGCCCTGCCTCCGTGCCCCGAATGTGGATCGAGCTTCACCTACGCGCTCGACGCGGGGCTTGCCTGTCCTGAGTGCGGGCATGAGTGGCAGCCCGGGGCGGGCGACGCCGAGGCCCCCGAGGTGCGCGACAGCGTCGGCAACATGCTGCGCGACGGGGACACGGTGACGGTCATCAAGGACCTGAAGGTCAAGGGCTCGTCGGCGGTCGTCAAGGTCGGCACCAAGGTCAAGGGCATCCGGCTGGTCGAGGGCGACCACGACATCGACTGCCGCATCCCGGGGATCGGGCAGATGGGGCTCAAGTCCCAGTTCGTCCGCAAGGTGGCCGAGTAAGGTCCGGCGCTGCGGCGGTTGGCCACGCGCCGCCCGCTGAGCCGCGCCGCGGCCCGATACGCCCCGCTCAGACCGCGCCCAGCAGCACCGCGATCCGGTCCACGACCCGGCCCATCGCCCGCCCCGCCGGCCCGTCCTCGAGCACGAAGGGCGCGCCCGCGTCGCCGCCCTCGCACACCGCGCCGTCGAGCGGCAGCGCGCCGAGGAACTCGATCCCCGTCGCCTCGGCCAGCGCCGCCCCGCCGCCGGTCTTGAAGATCGCCTCTTCATGGCCGCAGGCGCTGCAAACATGGGTGCTCATGTTCTCGACCACGCCCAGCACCGGCACCTCGAGCCGGTCGAAGAGGTCGAGCGCCCGGCGCGTGTCGATCAGCGAGATGTCCTGCGGCGTGGTGACCACGATCGCCCCGGTCAGGTCGACCTGCTGGGCGAGCGTCAGCGCCACGTCGCCGGTCCCCGGCGGCAGGTCCACCACCAGCACGTCGAGCGCCGGCCAGGCCACGTCGAACAGCATCTGCCGCAGGGTGTTGACGAGGATCGGCCCGCGCCAGATCAGCGCCGAGTCCGGCGGGAAGAGCGAGCCGGCCGAGACCAGCGCCACCCCGTGCGCGCTGAGCGGGATCAGCGCGTCCTCGCGCGCCACGTTGCGGCCCGTCGCGCCCAGCATCCGGTGCGCCGAGGGGCCGAAGATGTCGGCGTCGAGCAGCCCCACCCGCAACCCGCGCTGGCCCAGCCCGACGGCAAGGTTGACCGCGACGCTCGACTTGCCGACCCCGCCCTTGCCGGCGCCGACGGCGATGACGTGACCGACGCCCGCCAGCTCGCGCGGGGCCGGGCGGGCCGCGCCGCCGAGGTCGGGCACGGCGGTCGCATGGGCGATCTCGACCGAGGCGAGGCCGGGCAGGGTGCCCGGCAGCGCCTGCAGCGCGGCCTCGAGCGTCGGGCGCTCGGCCTCGGGCAGGGTCGGCTCGACCACCAGCCGGGCGGTGGCGCCGGGGATCTCGGCCCCCCCGGCCGAGGCCCCGCCCGAGAGGCTGACGACGCGGATCAGGCCGCGGGCGACCCAGCGGCCCGGAGAGCCCGCCGCGTCCGGCAGCGCGTCGATGGCGGTTTCGATCTGGTCGCGCATGGGGCCTCCGATTCGGGGTCTGGGCGGTGAAACGCGGCCGAGGGTGCGGCCCGGCGGGGGCGCCGGCAAGCCGCGGCCGAGTGTGGCGTTATGTCGCAGACTGCCCGATCTGACACGGCCTGACAAACTGTCAGCGGGCGAGAAGTTACGGGTTTTGATGCGCTTCGGCCCGACCTGACAGAATGGCAGTCCGGTCGCGCCCGGCGCACGATTTTTCCTTTATCAACCCGATCACGAGACTGTTTACCCGAGCGCATCGTGTCGGGCAGGGTAACGTCAAGCCAACCACAGCGAAGGGTTGTCGTCATGCGCCAGCAGGCTCGCGCCGCCAGCACCACGATCCGAATTCTGTTTTTCGCGGCCACGCTGGCCGCCGGGGCGGCCGGGGTCGCCGCGGCGCAGACCGTGCCCGCGCCCGCCGCCGTGGCGCCACCGCCCGAGGTCGGGGCCGTCCAGCCGCTGCGCTACATCGCCGGGCTGGCGCCGGATCGCCGGCCGGCGGCGGTGCCCCACATCGTCGCGGTGCGCAAGTCCTCGGCCTGGTACGAGCGGGCGCTGCACGGGATCTCGAAGCCCTATCCGCCCTCGCTTCAATTCCTCGACGATGTCGGGATGTGGCATTTCTTCTTTGGCAATCCCGGCATGCCGGGGCCTTACGACATCCGCGGCTGGCACAGCGCGGACACGGATCGCCTCGCGCGATGACTGTCCCGGAGAACGGGACGACACTTAACCTCAAGGGAGACTGGAAATGAGCCTGGTGAAGAAGATCGCGATCGTGGCCCTGTGCACCGCCGCGTCGGCGGCGTCGGCGCAGTCGATGTCCGGCATGGGTGGCATGAGCGGCATGTCCGGCATGGGCGGCATGTCGGGGATGTCCGGCATGGGTGGCATGTCCGGGATGTCCGGGATGTCGGGCATGGCTGGCCACGACGGCTGGGCCTGTACCCAGTGGACCCTGCTGCCGACCGCTGCTGCCGCGATGGTCGGCATGGGTGGCATGGCCGGGATGTCGGGCATGGGCGGCATGTCCGGTATGGGCGGCATGTCGGGCATGGGTGGCATGTCGGGCATGGGTGGCATGAGCGGTATGTCGGGCATGGGCGGCATGGGTGGCATGTCGGGTATGGACGGCATGGGCGGCATGGGTGGCATGTCGGGTATGGACGGCATGGGCGGCATGGGTGGCATGTCCGGTATGGGCGGTATGAGCGGCATGTCCGGTATGGGCGGCATGAGCGGCGTGTCGGGCATGGGCGGCATGGGTGGCATGTCGGGCATGGACGGCATGGGCGGCATGTCCGGTATGGGTGGCATGAGCGGCATGTCGGGCATGGGCGGCATGGGTGGCATGTCGGGCATGGACGGCATGGGCGGCATGTCCGGCATGAGCGGCATGGGCGGCATGAGCGGCATGTCGGGCATGGGTGGCATGTCCGGGATGTCGGGCATGGGCGGCATGTCGGGGATGAGCGGCATGGGTGGCATGTCGGGCATGTCCGGCATGGCCGGCGAAGCTCCGGCCGGCATGACCTGGGCCTGCACCCAGTACACCACCGCCAAGAACTGACCCCAGCACGCATCGACCGGGCGGCGCACGCCGCCCGGTCACAGCACGAGGCAGGGCTGCGCCTGCCCAGCCAGGGACACCACGATGACACGCCAGCAGATCACGGCCAGCCGCATCTTTCCTATTCCCACCCGCCCCTCGACGGGCGCGGGGTTGCTGTTTCTGGGTGCGGCGGCGTTGCTGGCCCACCCCGCGCCGCTGGCCGCGCAGGACGGCGAGAAGCTGTTCAAGCTCTGCGCGACCTGCCACACCGTGACCAAGGACGGCGCCAAGAAGGTCGGCCCCAACCTCTGGGGCGTGGTCAACCGCCCTGCCGCCTCGGTCGAGGGCTTCAAGTATTCCAAGTCGATGCAGGAGCGGGCGGGCCAGCCGTGGACGCCGGAACTGCTCGAGGAGTATCTCGCCGCGCCCAAGACCATCGTGCCCGGCACGACGATGAGCTTTACCGGGATCAAGAAACCCGAAGAGCGCAAGGCGCTCGTGGCGTGGCTCGGCCAGCAGTCCGACAATCCGGTCGTGCCTGCCGCCGCCGACCCGCCCGCCGCCGCTGACGCCGCAGCGCCCGCTGCTGCCCCTGCTGCTGCCCCTGCGGCGACCGCAGCCACCGCGCCAGCCCCCGAGTCCGCGCCCGCAGCCGCAGCCGAGGCCGCACCTGCCGCGCCCGCCGTGGCCGACGCCGCGACCAATCCGGCCCCGGCCGCCGCCGTCGATCCGGCGCAGACCACGCCCGCCCCCGCGGATGCCGAGACCACCACCCCCGCGGCCAGCGTCGCGCCGGGCACCGCCCGGGCCGAGGTCGCCGTCGAGACCGCGCCGGGCACCGCCCCGCCGCTGGCCGAGAACCCGGCGCCCGAGACGCTCTCGCCCGGCGGCGAGACCCCGAACGCCGGCGTCGCCCGCCCCGAGGGTGCCCCCGAAGTCTCGGCGCTGCCGCAGGGCGAGATCGTGCAGGTCGAACACCGCGACCCGCCCGGCGAGACCGACGCCGAGATCGCCGCCATCGGCGAGAAGCTCGCCGCGCTCAAGGCGTCGCTGCCGGGCATGGACTATCAGCGCGCCCGCTATCACCCGATCCATTTCCAGCCCGCGATCGCCACGGCGACGGACTCGGAATGCCTCGCCTGTCACAAGGAAATCCTGAACCACAAGGTCGCCGTCGCCAGCCCCGCCGGGCTGCGGGCCGACAGCACCATCGCGTGGTACCAGACGCTCGACACCTACATGCAGGACCAGCAGGACTTCCACTGGCGCCACATGGAGAGCGACTTCGCCAAGGCGACGATGAAGCTCACCTGCAACTTCTGCCACAAGGGCAACGACCCGCGCGAGGAAAGCCCGGACATGATGCCCGGCCGGCACGCCTTCAGCTCGCCCGTGCAGCCCGAGTTCACCAACCGCAAGATGGTCAACCCGTCCGAGACCTGCCTGCGCTGCCACGGCCAGATGCCCGACCCGGTGAACATCATGGGCCTGGGCGGTCCCTGGCCCGAGGTCCGCGCGGACATGGAGGACCCCACCTCGGACGACCCGACGCTGGCCAACGGCTGCCTGTCCTGCCACGCCGAGACCTTCCGCACCAACCGCCACAACGTGACCTATCTCAACGCGGCGAGCATCGAGGATCTGGCGCAGGCCGGGTCGGACACCTGCTATGGCTGCCACGGCGGGCGGGCGTGGTTCCGCACCTCGTATCCCTATCCGCGGACCGCGTGGCCGGGGATGGACACCGAGACGGTACCCGACTGGGCGCTGGGCCGGCAAACCCGCAGCGACGTCGCCTGGCGGATGCCCGACTCGGACCCGACGCCCGGCTGGGACGAGGACGAGGGGCCGGCGGTCAACCCCGCCACCCTGCCGACCGACCCGATGGGCGAACAGGCCGCCGCCGCGCCGAGCGCCTCGGGCGTGCCGTCGGGCGGCCCGGCCGAGCCCGCGCCGGTGATGGGCGCGCAGCCGCCGACCGATCCGACGCTGCCCACCGCGCCCGATGCCGGCGTGGCGCCGCTCGACCCGCAGGCGGACGGCAGCCCGGTGACCGATGAGGCGCGGCTGCCGCCGAACAACCCGGGCACCTCGACGGGGGCGACCCCGCCCGACGCGCCGCCGGCGATGCCCGGTGCCGGCGCGCCGGCGCCCGCCTCGCCCGATGCGGCGGCGCCTGCCGCTGCCCCCGCCAACTGAGCCGAAAGGGGACCAACCCATGACCCGACCGATGCTGACCGCGCTGCTCGACCCCGCCGCCTGGGCGCGCGCGCTGACCCCGACCCGGCGCCAGTTCCTGCAGACCGCGACCGCCACCGCCGCCACCGCCCTCGTGCTGCCGTCCGTGCCGCGCCGGGCCGAGGCCTTCGCCTACGAGCCCTATCCCAAGGACGACGAGCTCGAGACGGTGGTGACGTCCTGCGCGCACAACTGCGGCAGCCGCCACATGCTCGTCGCGCACAAGAAGGGCGACGTGATCGTCCGCCTCTCGACCGACAACGGCACCTACCAGGGCGACGCCTACGGCACCGACACCGAGGAAAAGCCGCAGGTCCGTGCCTGCCTGCGCGGCCGCAGCTACCGCGCGCGCCTCTATTCGCCCGAGCGGTTGCTCTACCCGATGAAGCGCGTGGGCGCGCGGGGCGAGGCCAAGTTCAAGCGCATCTCGTGGGACCAGGCGCTGAGCGAGATCGCCGAGCGGATGGTGCACCTCAAGACCACCTACGGCCCGACCGCGCTGCTCGACCAGTCCTACGCGGGTGCGTCCTACGGGGTGCTGCACAAGTCCGACCAGATCGAGGGGCTGCTGGGCCGCTTCCTCGGGATGTTCGGCTGCCGCACCAACTCGTGGTCGGTGCCGTCCTACCAGGGGACGACGTTCTCGAGCCGGATGACCTTCGGCACCATCGAGGACGGCAACGAGGACGACGCCTACGCCCACTGCAAGCTGATCATCATGTGGGGGTGGAACCCGGCCTACACGTTCCACGGCGGCAACACGTTCTACTATATGCGGATGGCCAAGCAGCGCGGCTGCAAGTTCGTGCTGGTCGATCCGCAGTACACCGACTCGGCCGCCGCCTATGATGCGTGGTGGATCCCGATCAAGCCGAACACCGATGCGGCGATGATGGCGGGCATGGCCTACCACATCTTCGACATGGGCCTGCACGATCAGGAGTTCATCAACCGCTTCGTGCAGGGGATGGACGCAGGCACCATGCCGGTCTGGGCGCAGGGGCACGAGAACTTCCGCGACTATCTGCGCGGCGACTATGACGGCACGCCCAAGACGCCCGAATGGGCCGCCGAAATCTGCGGCGTCAGCGCCGACGACATCCGCAAGCTGGCCGAGATGTACGCCACGACCAAGCCCGCCGCGCTGAAGGCGAGCTGGGCACCGGGCCGCAACGCCTATGGCGAGCAATACAACCGCATGGCCGCCGCCCTTCAGGCGATGACCGGCAACATCGGCATCCTCGGCGGCTGTGCCGAGGGCGTGGGCAAGGCCTGGCACCCCGAGGCGGTGGCCTATCCCTATGACCAGAACGCCAACCTCTGGTGGGCCTCGATCAAGTCCGACCGCTGGGCGCATATCGTGCTCAACTATCCCAACGTGCGGCGCGAAGAGGCGGGGCTATGGCCGCGCAGCGACGAGCTGGACGGGGTGGTGCCGAACATCCGCGGCATCTTCTGGCAGGGTTCGGACTGGCTGAACCAGCTCACCAACATCAACAAGGAGATCGAGGCGATCCGCCGCCTCGACAGCTACGGCGAGGGCGAGAGCCTGCTCGTCTGCATGGACTCGACCATCACGCCGACCGGGATCTGGGCCGACTACCTGCTGCCCATCGCCACCCACTTCGAGCGGCACGACGTCGCCCTGCCGTGGTACAAGGGGCACTATTACATCCACCGCCCGGTGGTCATCCAGCCGATGGGCGAAAGCCGCACCGACTTTCAGGTGTTCACCGAGCTGGCCTATCGGCTGGGCTTCGGCGAGGCCTACAACCCCAAGGCCAACCGCAACTACTTCAACGACCCCGACGAGGTGGACGAAGCCTATCTGGTCGACTGGTGGCACAAGGTGCAGGAACACCAGCACGTCGACTGGAGCTGGGAGACGTTCAAGAAGCGCGGCGTCTACAAGTTCATCCTGCCCGAGCCGCATGTCGCCTTCCGCGCGCAGATCGAGCAGGGGGTGCCGTTCCAGACCGCCTCCGGCAAGATCGAGATCTTCTCGGGTCAGCTCGCGCAGATCACCGACTGGACGCGGACCCAGTACGGCTATCACATCCCGGCGATCCCGAAGTGGATCGAGCCGTGGGAAAGCCTGAACAGCCCCAAGACGGCCAAGTATCCGTTCCACCTCATCAGCCCGCACCCGCGCTGGCGCACGCACTCGATCTTCAACAACATCCCCTGGCTGCGCGAGACCTTCAGCCAGGAGACGACGATGAATGCCGCGGACGCCAAGCGCCTGGGCATCCAGACCGGCGACACGATCGAGGTCTGGAACGAGCGCGGAAAGGTGGTCACGCCGGTCTACGTCACCGAGCGCT
Organism: Paracoccus sanguinis; assembly: GCF_012689545.1. Classification (NCBI taxonomy): domain Bacteria; kingdom Pseudomonadati; phylum Pseudomonadota; class Alphaproteobacteria; order Rhodobacterales; family Paracoccaceae; genus Paracoccus; species Paracoccus sanguinis. Next base: position 1,393,223 of record NZ_CP051542.1, on the reverse strand, counting down.
GCATGCCCGGCGTCGCGGTGCTGCATGAGGGCGCGTGGATGGACCTCGATTCGAACGGCGTGGACCGGTCGGGCAACCCCGACTTCCTCACGCTCGACGAGCCGTCGCCCGCCGGAGCCTTTGCCTACAACACGGTTCTCGTGGATATTGCCAAGAGCGACCTGATCCACCGGCCGGGCTGGGACCAGCTGTCCACCGCCCGCAGCCACGTCTTCCGCCGCGATCTCTGAGGGGGGCTCGACCGATGGCAACGAACAGCGACGTCCGGGTTCACACCCCGCCCACCCCCGAAGAGCGCGCCGCCATCAAGGCGCGCATCAAGGAGAACGCCGCCCGGCGCAAGCGCGAGCGCTATGTGCCGGTCGTGCCCGAGATGCAGATGGGCTTCATCCACAACAACGTGGACTGCATCGGCTGCCGGGCGTGCGAGATCGCCTGCAAGGACAAGAACGGGCTGGACGCCGGGCCGCGCTTCCGCCGGGTGCAGTATGTGGAAGGCGGGATCTTCCCCAACGTCTTCGCCTTCAAGATCAACATGTCCTGCAACCATTGCGCCGAGCCCGCGTGCCTGCCGGCCTGCCCCACCGGGGCGATCTGGAAGCGCGCCGACAACGGCGTGGTGGACATCGACTCGACCCTCTGCATCGGCTGCCGGAAATGCGAGGCCGCCTGTCCCTTCGGCGCGCCACAGTACGACCCGCACCGCAACGTGGTCGCCAAGTGCAACATGTGCATCGACGAGCTCGAGGCCGGGCGGAAGCCCTATTGCGTCAGCGCCTGCATGATGCGGGTGCTGGACGTCGGCCCGATCGACCAACTCAGGGACGGCACCTATCAGACCAAGGCGCGCGGCCCGAACGATCAGGTGGTGAGCCAGGTCCGCGGGATGGCCGACCCCGACCTGACGAAGCCCTCGATCGTCTTCATCCCCCATTCCAAGGGCCGTGTGGATGGCTGAGACGACCAAGGCTGCGACCCACGACTGCGGCTGCGGGGCCGACCACCACCATCACGGCCCCGCCGACGAGAGCGCGCGCCCCGAACCCGCGAAGCTCTCGGCCGAGGGGCAGGCGGCGCTGACCGCGGCGGCCGAGGCGCTGGGCCTCATCATCCGCCTGCATGACCGCGAGCCGGACGCCGCGCTGGTCCGCGGCCTCAAGGAGGCCGAGGCCCCCGCGCTCTTCGCCGCGATCCTCGCCGGCGAGGACGGCCAGACCGCCGCCGCCGCGCTGGCCGAGGCGCTCGACGCGCTGCCCGACGACTCGACCGAGGCCGACATGGACCTCGTGGCCGCCGCCTGGGCCGAGGTGCACATCACCCACGGGCTGCGCGCCTCGCCCAACGGCTCGGTCTGGATGACCGTCGAAAGCCTCGAGCGGCAGGAACCGATGTTCGCGGTCCGCGACTGGTACGAGCACTACGGCCTCTCGACCCCCGACTGGCGGCGGCGCAGCGACGACAACATCGTCCACGAGTTGCAGTTCGTGCAGCATCTGCTGGGTCAGGGGACGCAGGTGGCGGCCGTCGATGCGGGCCGGTTCATGGACCTGCACGTGCTGCCCTGGGTGCCCGAGTGGGGCCGCCGCGTCGCCGCCCGCGCGGCCGAGCCGCTGGTCGCGGCCAGCGGGCTGCTGACCGCGACCTACCTCGAAGGGCTGCGCGAGCTGATCGCGCAGGTTTCGGGCGTGCGCCGCGGGCCGGTCGCGCCGCTGCCGCAGGCCCAGGCCGTGACCCCCGACGAGCCCGAGCGCTTCATCCCCGGGGTCGCCGAAAGTTGGTAGCCCCCCCGCGCGAGGCCGAACCGGGCGGGCCGGCGCCCGCCGGCTCTGCATCCGCCGCGGGGTCGGTTCCCGCGGTGCGCGAGGGGCGCTGCACCCATGCGAGGCTCGAGGAATCCTCGTGCCAGGCCTGCGAGGATGCCTGCCGCGAGGACGCCATCTTCCCCGCCGGCACCGAGATCTTCATCTTCGCCGAGGCCTGCACCGGCTGCGGGGCCTGCGTCGCCGCCTGCCCGCAGGAGGCGCTGGCGCTGGCGCCCCCGCCGCCCGAGGTGCTCATCCCTCTGGGCGGCACCGGCCCTGCGGTGGCGATGTGCCGCGAATGGCCGGGCGCCGCCCGCGCCGCGGTGGCGCGCTGCATCCACGGGCTGTCCGACGCGGTCCTCGCCGCCGGTCCGCACCGGATCGCGGTCGCCACGCCCGACTGCGCCGCCTGTCCGCTCTGCCCGCCCGAGACGCTGTTCGACCGGGTCGCGCGGCTGAATGCTCTGGCCGCCGACCGCGGCCGCGCGGGGATCGAGCTGCGCCCCGCCACCCCCGCCGAGGCCCGCGCCGCACTGGATGACCGCGCCGCCGTGGACCCCGCGCGGCGCCGGCTCTTTGCCCGCTTCGCCACCGCGGGCGAGGCCGCCGCCCCCGCCGACCCCGCCGCCGCGCTGCGCGAGCTGCAGGCACTGCCGGGCGCGGCGCCGCGGTTCCGGCACGTCCCCCGCATCGACCCCGCGCTCTGCATCGGCTGCGACGCCTGCCTGAGGATCTGCCCCGACGAGGTCTTGGCGCTTGACAGCGAGGGCGGAGTCTTGCGCTACACTGTGGCCGCAGAGCGGTGCACCGGCTGCGCGTTATGCGTGGACATGTGTGCCCCCGCCGCGATGAGAGTCGAGCCGATGGCCCAGGCAGCCGCACCGATCCCGCTTCACGATTTCCGCTGCCGGATGTGCGGCGTCTCGGTCCACGAGCCGGTGACGGCGGCGACCGAGGCGGCGGCGCCTGACCTCTGCCGCATCTGCCGCGCGGCCCCGCACGGCAAGCGCCTGCACCAGGTGATTGCGTGACCCCTGCGGCCCCCGATCTCGTGGTCGTCGGTGGTGCGCGCCTCGACGCGGCCGCCGCGACCCTGGCCGAGGCGGGCTATCCCGTGCGCCGCGGCGCCGACGGCCCCGCGCTCGAGCGGCTGATCGACGAGGCGATCCCGGCCGCGATCCTGCTCGACGCCGGGCTGCCCGACCTGCCGGCGCTGCTGGCCGAGCTGTCGCCCGGCTGCGGGGTGATCGTGCTGACCGCCGAGCCGTCGGTGGACGAGGCGCTTGAGGCGATCCGCGCCGGGGCGGCCGACTATCTGCCGGCCGGCGCGCCGCTGCCGATCCTCGCCCGCGCGCTCGACCGCATCTGCACCGTGCGCCGGCTGCAGGACGATGTGGAGTTCTGGCGCAGCCGCGCCGCGCCCGGACAGAACGCGATGCTGGGCCAGAGCCCGGTGATGGGCGCGCTGCGCCGCACCATCGAGCTGGTGGCCCACGCCGCCGCCCCGATCCTGATCACCGGCGAGGGCGGCACCGGCAAATCCGCCATCGCCCAGGTGATCCACGCGACCAGCGGCCGCGCCAGTCGCCAGCTCGTCGCGGTGGACTGCGATTCGACCCTGACGCCCGCCGACCTCTTCGGCAGCGAGGGGCAGGGCCATGTCGGCCGCGGCATCCTCGCCCAGGCGCAGGGCGGCACGCTGCTGCTGAACGACATCGAGCGCCTGCCCGAGACGATCTATGCGCCGCTGCTGCGGCTGCTCGAACAGGGGCGGGTGCGCCGGATCGGCGGGACGCAGTTCATCGGCCAGGACATCCGGGTGATCGCCACGACCTCGGCCGACCTCAAGGCGCGGGTGGCCGAGGGCACGTTCCGCGACGAGCTGTTCTACCGGCTCTCGACGCTCGAGGTCCACGCGCCGGCGCTGCGCGACCGCCCCGAGGACATCCCCGCGGTCGCCCACCACCTGCTCGAGACGCGCAGCTTCCAGCGCGACGTGGACAAGCGCTTCGCCCCCGAGGCGATCGACGCGCTGGTGCGCCACCACTGGCCGGGGAACCTGCGCGAGCTGCACAATGCGGTGGACCGCGGCGTGATCATGTCCGCCGACGCGCCCGAGATCACCTCGGCCGACCTCGGCCTGCGCCCCGCACCGGGCGCGCGACCGGCCCCGGGCGGCGTGGTGCTGAGCTTCGACCACCTGCCCACCGCCGAGGAGCTGCGCGCCCGCTACATCGACCTGCTGCTCGATCGCTACGGCGGCAACCGCCAGAAGGTGGCGCAGGTGCTGGGCATCAGCGAGCGGACGACCTACCGGATCATCCGCAAGGCGGCTGAATAAGGGCGGAGTCGACCTTCGCGTCGATCCCAACTTCCGAGCATCGTGATCCCCGGCGGGCGGCGCACGCTCGTCCCGGCAGCGTGGCGCTCGTCTCACCGGCAGGGGGCCGGGACGGGCGCTGGTCACTCGCACGATCCCGGCCTGACCCGTCAATGCAGCCCGAACTCGGCCATCAGGCGGCGGCGCATCTCGACGAAGCGGGGTTCGCTGCGGTCGCGTGGGCGTGCGAGGTCGACGTCGATCAACCGCGGCACCGCGCCCTTCCCTTTCGGCAGGACCAGCACCCGGTCGGCGAGATAGATCGCCTCCTCGAGGTCATGGGTGACGAGGATCAGGGTCACGCCTTCCTCGCGCCAGATGCGGGCAAGCTCTTCCTGCATGGTCAGCTTGGTCATCGCATCGAGCGCGCCAAGCGGTTCGTCCAGCAGCAGGATTTCCGGCTGCACGGTAAGCGCGCGGGCGATGCCCACCCGCTGCGCCATGCCGCCCGACAGCTGGCGGGGATAGGCGTCCGCGAACTCGGCCAGGCCCACGAGCTGGATGTAACGGCGGGCGCGCGCTTCGGCCTCGGCCCGGGGCACGCCGCGGACCGTCAGGCCGAAGGAGACGTTGCCCAGAACCGTCAGCCAGGGCAGCAGGCGCGGCTCTTGGAAGATGATCGACCGTTCGGTGCCGACACCCCTGACCTCTTGCCCGTCGATCAGCACCCCGCCGCTGTCGGGCGTCTCCAGCCCCGCCAGCACGCGCAGCAGCGTGGTCTTGCCGCAGCCCGAGGGGCCGACGATGGCCAGCGCCTCTCCCCCCCGGATGTCGAGCGAGAGGTTGCGCAGCACGTTCAGGCGCTGGCCGTTCAGCGCGAAGGATTTGGAGAGGGCACGAACCTTGACCTCTCCGCGGCGGATGGATGCGTCCACAGTCATGACTTTGCCTCAGTTTGGGGTCGGGCGTCGCCCGTCACGTAAAGGATGTCCTTGGCCTTGAGCTGGCCGGGCTTCACGGCGCCCTCGCGTTCCAGCACGTCGATCCAGAACTGGATGTCGTGGTCGACCGCCAACCCGCCCTTGCGCACGCCGTAGCCGGCAAAGTACTGCGCCACGTCGGCATTCTCGCCGCGTTCGGCCAGGACGCGGGCGAAGATCTGGCGCGTTTCCGCGATGTGGTCGCGGGCGTAGTCCAGCGCCCGGGCGGATTGCTCGACGAAGATCCGGGCCTCTTCGGGATGCGCCGCGATCCAGTCGCGCCGCAGGACGACGAAGCCGCCCGCGATCTCGCCCAGGATGTCGGTATCGTCGAACACCGCGCGCAGGCCGCCGTTCCGCAGGGCCGCCCCGGTGAACGTCGTCTGCCAGTAGCCGAAGGCCGAGACATCGACCTGGCCAGAGCGCAGGACCTGTTCCAGTTGCGGTCCCGGCACGACGATCAGGTTGGCGCTGTCTTCGGGCAGCCCCTTCTGGTGCAGCGCCTCGCGCACGACATAGTCGAGATGCGCGCCGAGCGTGTTGACCGCGATGGTCTTGCCGACGATGTCCGCGACGCTTTTGATCGGGCTGTCATCGCGCACGTAGAACACCGACTGCGCCTCGTCGTTGATCCCGTTCGAGGGATAGGCGGCGACGAAATCGTTGCCTGCGGCGATGGAGTTCAGGACGGCCGCCGTCGCGGCCGAGCCGATTTCCACGCTGCCCCCGGCCAGCGCCACCAGCGATGCCGGGCCGCCCTGGGCGTAGCCGACATTCTCGAAGGTGATGCCGGTGCCGTCGAAGTAGCCAAGCTCGTCGGCCAGCTCGAAGGCCGACAGGCCGCCCTGGCTGGAGAGGTAGCGGAGGTTCACATCGGCCCAGGCGGGCGAGAGGGTGAGGGCCAGCGCGGTCGAAGCCGCGAGGATGCGGAGGGTGGTGATCATGGAGGTGGTCCTTTCGTCGAGAGGGGAGGAGGGGGTCAGTTCGTCACGTCGGCCCAGCGGCAGAGCCGCCGTTGCAGCGCGACGAGGGCCGCGTTGGCCGACAGGCCGAGCAGCGCGAGCAGCAGGATCGCCGCGAACATCTGCGGGATCTGGAAGTTGTACTGGGCATTCATCACCTGGAACCCGAGGCCCTTGTTCGCGCCGATCATCTCGGCCGCGATGAGCAGCAGCAGCGCCGTCGTCGCCGACAGGCGCAGCCCGACGAAGATCGCCGGCACGGCGGCGGGCAGGACGACCCGGCGGAACGTCGTCAGGCGCGAGGCGCCGAAGGTGGCCGCCATCTCGATCAGCTTGCGGTCCACCTCCTTGACCCCGCCGATGGTCGCCAGGAGCAGCGGGAACAGCGTCGCCCAGAAGATCACGAAGATCTTGGACGTCTCGCCCAGCCCCAGAAGCAGGATGAACACCGGATAGAGCGCGAGCGCCGAGGTCTGGCGGAAGAACTGCAGGATCGGGTCCAGCGCCTCTTCGAGGGCGCGGATCTGGCCCATGAACAGGCCAAGCGGGACGGCGACGGCGACGGCGGCGGCAAAGGCGATGCCCGACCGCTGCACGCTGATCGCGATGTCGTCGAGAAGCGCCCCGCCGACCACGCCGGTCCAGGTGGCGGCGATGATCCTGTCGAGCGGCGGGAAGATCGTCGGATTGATCCAGCCGTGGGTCGAGCCGACCTGCCAGAGGGCGAGAAAGGCGGCGACCAGCCCGAACCGGCGAACCGCGACGGCGGCACCGGCCGCCCCGCGGCGCAGCAAGGCCGCGCCGGGGGTGGCCGACCCAGAGGCCGGGAGGGCGGAGTCATCGAGGCTTTGGTAGGTCATGGCTTACTCCGCGGCATGGGTGGTGCGGCGCAGGGCCGCCCAGCGGGTTTCGGGGAACGGCAGGCCGAGGTTCTCGCGCAGGGTCCGCCCTTCGTAGGCGGTGCGGAACAGGCCGCGGCGCTGCAACTCGGGGATCACGAGGTCCACGAAATCGGTCAGCCCGGTCGGCAGCCACGGCGGCAGGATGTTGAAGCCGTCGGCGCCTTCGTTCGTGAACCACGTCTCCAGCGTATCGACGATCTGCGTCGGCGTGCCGACCACGGTGAAATGCCCCCGGGCGCTCGCAACCCACTGATAGAGCTGGCGGATGGAGAAGTCGTTCTCGTCCGCGATCTGCCGGATCAGGGCCTGGCGCGACTTCATGCCCTCGGTCGGAGGCACCGGCGGCAGGGGCCCGTCGAGGTCCACCCCCGTCAGGTCGAGCGTGCCGCCCGTCAGCCCCCTGATCAACGCGATGCCGTCCTCTTCCAGGATCAGGCTGGTGAGGCGCTCGTATTTCTCGCGCGCCTCGGCTTCCGTCCGGCCGACGAAGGGCGAGACGCCGGGCATGATCAGGATGTGGTCGGGGTTGCGCCCGAGGCCCCGGGCCCGGGCCTTGATGTCGCGATAGAACTCCTGCGCGGTCTCGAGCTTCTGGTGGGCGGTGAAGATCACCTCGGCCGTCGCCGCCGCGAGCCCGCGGCCGTCCTCGGACTGCCCGGCCTGCACGATGACCGGATGGCCCTGGGGCGACCGGCTGACGTTCAGCGGCCCCTTCACCTTGAAATGCGTGCCCTTGTGGTCGGTCGCGTGCACCTTGTCGGGGTCGAAGAACCGGCCCGACGCCTTGTTGCGGATGAAGGCGTCATCCTCGAAACTGTCCCACAGTTTCTTGACGACATCGACATGCTCGGCTGCGCGGGCATAGCGGAAGGCGTGCGGGTGCTGCTGGTCGAGGTTGAAGTTATGCGCAGCCCCCTCCGTCGCAGTCGTCACCACGTTCCATCCGGCGCGGCCATCGCTGATCAGGTCCAGCGAGGCGAACTTGCGCGCGAGGTTGTAGGGCTCTTCGTAGGTGGTCGATGCGGTGGCGATGAAGCCGAGGTTCTTGGTCAGGGGGGCCAGCGCCGAGAACAGCGTCACCGGCTCGAACCCGGCGATCTTGGCATTGCCGCCCTCGACCCCGGCGCCGAACGCGATGGCGAGCCCGTCGGCCAGGAAATAGGCGTCGAACAGGCCGCGTTCGGCCTCTTGCGCCAGCTTGACGTGGAAGTCGAAGCTGGTCGCCCCGTCGACGGGGCTGTCAGGGTGGCGCCAGGCGGCGATGTGCTGGCCGCCACCGGGAAGGAAGGCGCCAAGGCGGATCTTGCGGGTCTGGGTCATGGTAGGGGTCCTTTCGGGAGGATCAGTTGGTGGTTCGGGGGGTGCTGGCGCGGCCATCGGGGCCGACCGGCACATCGCCGGCCAGCGTCACCCGCCGCACGACGCGGTGTGCGTCGCCGTAATCGTTGACCGCGACATGCTGGGTCGCGCGGTTGTCCCAGATCACCACGTCGCCCGCCTGCCAGCGCCAGCGGACGGTGTTTTCGGGGGCGGTGACGCGGGCCTGCAGCAGGTCGTAGACCCTGGCCGAATCCTCGCGCGACAGGCCGGTGAAGCGCTGCAGGAAGCTGCCCAGCAGCAGGCTGCGCTCGCCGGTTTCGGGGTGGACGCGGACCACCGGATGCTCGGTCTCGAACACCGCCGAGGCAAAGACCTCGGCATGGTATGTCACGTCGATCGCGCGCGCCGCGGGCCTGTCGGCGGCATAGTCGTAGGCGTTGGAATGGATCGCGCGAAGGCTGTCAGCCAGGGCCTTGAGCGGCGCGGGCAGGTCCGCATAGGCGCTCACCGTATTGGCCCAGATCGTGTCGCCGCCATGGTCGGGGATGACGACGCCCCGCAGGACCGACGCCTTGGGATAGGCCGCGACGAAGGTGACATCGGTGTGCCACCGGTCCGCCCGCCCGCCGCCCCGGCTCGAGTCGAGTTCGAGGATCGACGTCGAGCCCTCCACGACGGGCTGGGTGGGATGGGGGTCAAGCTCGCCGAGACGCAGGGCGAAAGCCTCTTGCGCGGCGTCGTCCAGATGAGACTGGCCGCGAAAGAACAGCACCTTGTGGCGCAGAAGCGCCTGCCACAGGGCATCGATCACCGGCTGCGGCAGGTCGGCCGACAGGCGGAGGTCGCGGATTTCGGCCCCGATACGGGGGGTCACGGGCAGGATGTTTCCCGCGCGCAGCGCGTCGAACGTCTGATGCAGGGTCACGGTCGGGGTCCTTTCGGGCAAGCCGATGCCGGTCACGCCAAGGGCGTGCTGGCAACATCGGGAATGTGAGGGATGTCAGGCGGCGTTGGCGGTGACGGGTCGCCTCAGCCAAGGGGTGAACTGCGCCACGGCCCGGTCGATCCGGGCGAGCAGCGGCAGCGCGGCAGGCTGGCCCTCGGTGAAATCGGCGGTCGAGGCATAGACGCCGGTGGGCAGCGTCACCGCCTCGAAGAAGCCGAAGAGGGGACGCAACTGATGCTCGATCACCAGCGCGTGCTTGTCCCCGCCCCCGGTCGCCGTCAGCAGCACAGGCTTTCCGGCGAGTGCGGCAGGTTCGAGCAGGTCGAAGAGATGCTTGAACAGGCCGGTATAACTGCCCTTGTAGACCGGGCTGCCGACGATCAGGGCATCGGCGGCGATCACCCGATCGACCAGCGCCCGCGCCTCGGGCGCCAGATCGGCCAGGCTGCGGGCCTGACCGAGCGAGGGCCCGAAAGCGTCAAGGTCATGCAGGGTGGTCGCGGTGCCGAACTGGGCCGAGACCCGTGCCGCGACCGCCCCCACCAGGGCGTGGGTCTTGGAGGGGCGCCCAAGACTTCCCGAGATTCCAATGAGTTGTTGCGGCATCGTGGTGTCCTAAATATCGATCTATGTTGTCGTGTATAATGTTGGATGAGGCCCCGTCTGACCATTCCAAAGATGCGGCCGAAAAGAGGTTGAAACTTCTGCCGCGGGTGGCGCGGACAGCGGAGGTTTGCCGAAACGGCACCTCGGGGGCTGCCTGCGGGCGTGGCCTGCCAGGGGGCGCAATCTTCCCGTCATGGTCGATTCCACGGCATCCGGACCGAGGATGCGGCAGGGTTGGCGAGGGCGGCGCGAAGAACACGCTTTCTCTGCGAGGCCCCAAAAGAGAATTGTTTACACGACCAAGTTGGTCGATATTTAAAGGTAAGGAGCGGTCCGAATCCTGACCACGTCTGCCGGACGCCGATCCTCAGAAGGAGAACACCATGCTTGACGGACGTTTCCCTTCGGAAATCTACCGCACGCGTGCCGCGGGACAGGTCTCGGCCAGCGAGCGGACCGACGATCAGGTCGCTCCGCGGATCTGGATGTCGGTCGCGGGCTTGGTCGGGATGATCTGCCTCGTGTCGCTGGCATGACGGAGATGCGCCCCTTTCCTGATCAGGATGCCGGTGCGTGCCACTCGCGCGGGCCGCATGTGCTGATCATCGGCGGCGGTGCGAGCGGGGTGATGATGGCCGCGCATCTCTTGTCGCGGCCGGACACGGGGTTTCGCGTCACCATCGTCGAGGGGCGCCACATGCTGGGCTGCGGGGTCGCCTATTCGACCACCGACCCCGACCACCTGCTGAACACCCGCGTCCACAACATGAGCGGGTTTGCCGACCGCCCGCACCATTTCCTCGACTGGCTGCGCGGCCGACCCGAGGGGGCGGGCGTGACCGAGCAATGCTTCGTCGGTCGGACCACCTATGGCGCCTACATGGCAAGCCTGCTCGAGCCCTGGTCGGGTGACGGCCCGGACGGCCGCCTGCGCTGCGTGCGCAAGACCTGCGTGCGCCTGCACGAAGTGGCGGGCGGCGTCGCCGCGACGCTGGACGATGGTCAGGTGCTGAGCGGCGACATGGCGGTGCTGGCCACCGGTCATGTCCAGCCCGCCCCGGATCCCCAAGGCGCGCTCAGCGGCCCCTGGTCAGACCCCCGGCCGGTGGACCCCGACGACCGCATCGTCATCGTCGGCAGCGGGCTGACCATGGTCGACTGCGTCCTGTCGATGCTGAAGTCAGGGCATCGGGGCCTGATCCTGTCGATCTCGCGCCGGGGCCTTCTGCCCCGCGACCATGCCCCGACGCGACCGCTGCCCGTCGATCCGGCCGACCTGCCGCTGGGTGCGCCGATGTCCGCCCTGACGCAGTGGCTGCGCCGTCGTGCGCGGGCGGCGGAACGCATGGGAGGAACCTGGCGCGATGCCGTCGATGGCGTGCGGCCGCATGTCCGCCACCTCTGGCGCGCCTTGCCGCCCGCCGAGCGTGCACGCTTCCTGCGCCATGCGGCCACCTGGTGGGACGTCCACCGCCACCGCATTCCCCCCGCCTCGGCCGCCGTGGTGGACGGCGCGCTGCAGTCGGGCCAGCTGGTTCTGCAACGCGGGCATTTCCTGACGGCCGAGGTCGACGCCGAGGGCCGTCGCTGCGTCACCTTTCGCCCGCGTGGGGGCGACGGCACAACCCGGATCTCGGCCGCCCGCATCATCGACTGCCGCGGCATCAGGCGCGACCCGGAACGGAACGCGACGCCGCTGCTCGCCGATCTGCTGGCCTCGGGTCAGGGGCGGATCGATCCCTTGCGGATCAGCCTGGACGTCACCGCAGAGTGCGAGGTGATTGCCCGGAACGGCGCCCCCTCGCGCCGGATCTACGCTATCGGCCCCGCCTCGCGCGCGGCATTCTGGGAAATCACCGCCATTCCCGACATCCGCGACCAGGTTGCGAGGCTGGCCGACGCGATGGCGGCCGGAACGACGAGCACGGTGCCCGGATGATATGTTCTTCAAACCGGATGCGGGGCGTCGCCCCGGCCCCCGAACGCCGCATGTCCGGATGCCTGTCGAAGAATCGGAGCCGCAAGTGAATACTGGCAAGTCCTCGGCGCTCGACCGGATCGACCGCAAGATCCTGCATGAACTGATGATGGACGCGACACTGCCCGTCGCGCAACTCGCCGACCGTGTCGGCCTATCCCAGACCCCCTGCTGGAAGCGCGTCCAGAAGCTCGAGGCTGCAGGCGTGATCGACCGCCGGGTCGCCATCGTGCCACCGGAACGGATCGGCCTTGGTCTGACGGTGTTCGTCGAGATCGTCGCAGCGGATCACAGCCAGGACTGGCGCGACGCCTTCGCGGCGCTCGTGGCCGAGTATCGCGAGATCGTCGAGGTCCACCGGATGGCGGGGGAGGTCGACTACCTGCTGAAGGTCGTGGTCGAGGACACCGCGGCGTACGACAGTTTCTATCTGGACTTCACGCGCCGCTTGCCGTGCCGGAATGTGACGTCGAAGTTTTCGATGGAGCGGATCAAGGCGACGACGGCACTTCCCATTGATACTACGGAGCCGTGAGATATGAGGCTGGGCGGAGGCGGGTGAGGCGGGCACTAGCGTCAGTTGCGCAGATTACGTTGGGCCGGACGGCTTAACCTCCTGCAACGTAGCGCCAGGCGCGGCACCCATTTTTGCTTCACCGGAATGGGATAACGGTGGATCAGGGCGATTACCGTTCCGGAGACAGATGGTTCGGCCACGGTTCGGCGCTGGTGATCGTCCGAAATCATGTAGGAAGCCCTGCGAAGTTAGAACCGCTCTTTGGCCGTATCACAGCCGCCCGCGTGGCAGAACGCCAGCTGTTCGGTCCGCCCGACACGGTTGGGTTCAACGAGGGCATCGCCTTTGATGCGTTCGGCAATTTTTGGGGCACCCATGTTATGTCCGACCCGATCTTCGCTCTGACGCCCTAGGGCGAAGTCTAAGTCGAGGGTCATGACCCGGACACTTCGGCCGCGTTCAACGCCCCGCTTGCCCGCGACGCGGTGACCGCTGCGCTGATGCTGGCCTGCAGGGGGACGCTGGCGCCGTGGTTTGCCTAGGTAACAGTCGCCAGGCCAAATTTGCGGCGGGTCCATAGCGGGCCGCTGCGGGGGACGACGATCCCCTTTTTGAGGCGCCGGTGGCCGGGCTGCCGATGGCCCATTGGGCCTAGCGCCCTCCGTACCCCGCCCCCCACCCCGCCCTAGCTGCGGCCCATGCGGCGATAGACGAAATCGGGGACGGGGGAGGCGGCGTCTTGGGCGATGATCCGGTCCAGCGTGGCGCGGTGGGGCGAATGGCGGCAGACCGGGTCGATCGCGCGGGGATCGCCGGCGATCGCCATCGCCTGGCAGCGGCAGCCGCCGAAATCGACGTCTTTCCGCGGGCAGCTTTGGCAGGTCTCGGGCAGCCAGTCGGTGCCACGAAACGCCTGAAACGAAGAGCCGTTGAACCAGATCTCGGCCAACCGCGCCTCGCGGATGGTCTGGAATTGCAGCTCGGGGATGGTTTCGGCGGCGTGGCAGGGCAGCACCTTGCCCTCGGGCGTGACGTTGAACCCGGTCGACCCCCAGCCATTCATGCACGGCTTTGGAAAATCCGAGAAATAATCGGGCGGCACAAAGTCGATCACCATGCGCCCGGCATAATGCGCCCGCGCCTCGGCCACGACGCGCTTGGCGGTCTCGACCTGGGCGCGGGAGGGTTGCAGTGCGGCGCGGTTTTGCAGCGCCCAGCCCTGGAACTGCACACAGGCGACCTCGACCCGCCGCGCGCCCAGCCGGTCGGCCAGCGCGATCGTCTCGGCCAGATCGGGCAGGTTCAGCCGGTGCATGACCGCGTTGACGGTCAGCGGAAAGCCGATCCGGGCGATCTCGGCCGCGACCTGCATCTTGCGGTCGAACCCGCCGCGATAGCCGCCGACATGATCGGCAATCTCGGCCCGGACGCCCTGGATCGACAGTTGCACATGGTCCAGACCGGCCGCGTCCAGCTCGTCCAGCCGCCGTGCGGTCAGCCCGATCCCGGAGGTGATGAGGTTGGTGTAAAGGCCCGCCGCCCGCGCGGCCGCGACGATCTGGACGAGGTCGGTACGCGCGGCCGGCTCGCCGCCCGACAGATGCAGTTGCAGCACCCCCAGCGCGGCGGCCTGGGCAAACAGATCGGCCCACTCCACGGTGGTCAGCTCGTCCGCCCGGTCGGTCAGCGCGAGCGGGTTCGAGCAATAGGGGCAGGCCAGCGGGCAGCGATGGGTCAGCTCAGCCAACATCGCCAGAGGCGGGGGCACGGCGTTGGCGCGACGCGCCGGATGGGGGTCGGGTTGCGGCGGGGGGGCGGGGGCGTTCATGCGCGGTCCACCAGCCGGCGCCCGGCCATGTCGGCCACAAACTCGACGATGTCGGGCAAGACCTCTTCCAGCGGGGCGCCGTAGCGGACGGCCAGGGCGGCGCCGATCTCGGCCACGTCACGCCGGCCGTCGATTTCGGCGATGATCGCGGCGCCGATCTCGTCCAGCATCAGCGCGGTTTCGGGGCCCAGCAGCACCTTGGTGCCGCGAACCCGGTCGTCATGGAGCCGCACCCTGCGCGGCAGAACCGGTCGGTCGGTGACCCCCATGCCCGGCCCCGCGGCGGGCGGCTGGGCCTGGGCGGGGCTGGCCGTGCGGGGGTCGGCCCGCCCTGCCGCCGCGCGCCGGTCATCGGTCAGGACGGCGGTCATACCAGCCCCTCGCCGGGCTGCCAGGCGCCGGGCGGGATGCGGCCGGGGGCGACATAGGCGCTGTGCAGCGCGTCAAGCTGCGCCCAGAGCACGTCGGTCTTGTACACCAGCGCGGCGGCGGCCACGTCCTGGTCCTGTGCGGTGCGGGCGTGGTCCAGAACCCAGCCGAGGCCAAAGGCCACATCCTTGGGCGCCTCGGTCAGGCGGTGCTGGAAATAGGCGATGGTCTGAGGGTTGGCGAAATCATAATGCGCCAAAAGCCCGGCGATCCGCTGCTGGTGGATGGCGGGCGCGAACAGTTCCGTCAACGACGAGGCGACCGCGGCCAGCAGCGGCTCGTCGCGCACAAAGCGGACATAGGCGTCGACCGCAAACCGCGTCGCCGGCAGCACGCCCCGGGCTGAGGCGACATAATCGGGGTCCAGCCCCACCCCTTCGGCTAGCCGAAGCCAGCGCCAGATGCCGCCGGGCTGGTCGTCGGTACCGTCGTGATCCTCGATCCGCGAGCGCCAGGCGCGGCGCAGATCCGGGTCCGTGACGCGCGACATGAAGGCTGCGTCCTTCATCGGGATGCGCGACTGGTAGTAATAGCGGTTGATGACCCAGGCGCGCACTTGGTCGATGGTGCAGCCGCCCGAATGCAAATGCTCGTGGAACGGGTGCTTGTCGTGATAGCGCTCGGCGCCGATCTGGCGCAGCCGGGCCTCGAATTCGGCCGGGCTGGCAGGCTGGGGCGGGGCCGCGGTGGGGGTCGGGGACTGCGCGTTCATGGGGTGATCTCCATCCCGTCAAAGCCGATCTCCCAACCGGCGGCGGCCGCCTCGGCACGCTCGGCGCTGTCGGGTTGCAGGACGGGGTTGGTGTTGTTGATGTGGACAAAGACGCGGCGGGCGGTCATCCCCTTCAGCCGGGCCATGCTGCCCTCGGGACCGGCCATCGCCATGTGACCCATCCGCGCGCCGGTCTTGGTGCCGGTGCCGGTGCGGTCCATCTCGTCATCCTGCCAGACCGTGCCGTCGAACAGGATCAGGTCAGCCGCCGCCATTTCGGCCAACAGCCCATCCGGGACCGTCGCGCAGCCGGGGATATACAGCAGCCGCCGCCCGCCCGATTCAAGCCGCAGCCCGACGGTCTGTTCGCCCATCAGCTGCGTATCCGGCTCGCCGTCCTCGAGGTACAGCGCCACCTTGCCGGGCACCGCAAAGGCGGTGACGCGCAGGCCGGGCACGGGCTCAAAGGGCTGATCCAGTGCGATCGGCACGCGGGTGACGTAGTCGGGGTTCAGGACCCGAAAGATCGGCTGATCGAGGATCGCCAGCGTGGCCCGGGTCGCGTGGATCGCAAAGGCCGAGGATTCCCGCAGGCTGAGAAGACCGGCCAGGTGATCGACATCGCCATTGGTCAGCACCACCGCCGCGAACGGGCTGCCGCGCAGCCCCTCGGGCGCCATGCCGCAGGCGGAAAGCTGGGCGCGAATGTCGGGCGAGGCATTCAGTACGACGGTGTGCCCGTCAACGGTGACCGCCACCGAGGATTGGGTCATCCCTGCAATCCTGCCCGCGCGGGCGTCGCAGCAGTTCCGGCAGCCGCAGTTCCATTGGGGCAGCCCACCTCCGGCAGCTGCCCCAAGAATCGTCACTTTCATCCAATGGGCCGGATCAGATCACGTCGCGGGCGTCGCGATCATCCTCGGCGGGACCGTACATGTTGATTTCCATCCCGCAGCGGATCTCGCGGGCTTTCGGCTTCGACCAGCGCATACAATACCTCCGCTTTTGTATGTCGGTTCGAGTGTTCGCGTCCCGCGGGCAGCTGTCAACTGCGCCGCCCGGCATCTGCGATGAAAGGTGCAGACGGAGGCCGGGCGAGTCAGTGAAAATCTCACGAAGGCGGGCTGATGCGGACATCGCAGGGAAGAGCCTAGCCCTGGCGGGCATCGGGTGGGAGATCCCGTCGGCGCGCGACATGGGCGGGGCCAGCCCCTCGTCGCAAAGCCACAGCACCGCGCTACGGTCGGCCTGATGCGTGGCGACTAGGTGGATCATCCTTTCGCCGCACTTGATCTGGCCGTTGACCTCGATCAGTCGGGCGGTGTTGGTGACCTTGCGGAAAGCCTCGAACACCATGGGCCAGATGACCAGTTTGGCGTTCCCCGTCGCGTCCTCGACCGTAATAAAGCACATACCCTTGATGCCAAACATACGGGGACGGGTGCAATTTGGTTTTGAGTGCCGCCCTTCGTTGTTCTGGCTTCATCTTGCTCCACAAGCGTAACGTTATTCGTTATCCGTTATCCGTTATCCGTTATCCTGTATCCGTTATCCGCGCCCGACGCGACGAGATGCCCGCCCCCGACATTGGCCAGCCGGACCGTGACTGGTCCCTGACCCACGGGCCAGACCGGGCTGGGAACCTCGGTGGCCATGCGCGGCATAGGCGGGCGGACGTGGGCCGGATCGGGCACGGGGACCGCCTCGATCAGGCGTCGCGTATAGGCATGGCGCGGGTTGCCGAAGATCTGGGCACGGCTGCCGGTCTCGACGATCTGCCCCATGTACATGACGGCGATCCGGTCGCTGATGTTCTCGACCACCGCCATGTCGTGGCTGATGAACAGATAGCTGACGCCCAGCTCGGCCTTCAGCTCTGCCAGCAGGGTGAGCACCCGTGCCTGGACCGAGACGTCCAGCGCGCTGACGCTTTCATCCGCGATGATCAGCTTCGGCCGCAGCGCGAGCGCGCGGGCGATGCAGATGCGCTGCCTCTGCCCGCCCGAGAATTCATGGGGATAGCGGTTGATCTGATCTCTGGACAGGCCGACGCGCTCGAACAGTTCGGCCACGCGGGCGCGCCGCTCGGCGGCATCGCCGATGCCGTGGATCACCAGCGGCTCGGCCACCAGGTCGCCGACGCGCTTGCGCGGGTTCAGCGCCGCGGCCGGGTCCTGGAACACCATCTGGACATCGCGGCGCAGCGCCCGACCCATGCTGGCGCCGTCCTGCGGCACGACGCGGCCGGCGATCTCGATCCGGCCCTTGTGCGGGACAAGCCCCGTCAGCGCGCGCGCGATGGTGGACTTGCCGCAGCCGGACTCGCCGACCAGCGAGAAGGTTTCGCCGATGGCGATCTCGAAGCTGACACGCTCGACGGCGTGCACGCGGTGGGTGACGCGGCCCAGCATCCCGCCGCCTATGTCGTAACCGACCGAGACATCGGTCAGCCGGACCAGGGGCTGGGAGCGATCGGCGGGCGGGGGCCCGAGGTCGGACGGGCCGCCGTCGCCCATACGCGGAACCGCCGCCAGCAGCGCCTGCGTATAGGCCTCGGCCGGGCGGTCGAAGATGCGGGCGACGGGTCCGGTCTCGACCATCCGCCCGGCCTGCATGACGATCACGCGGTCGGCCATTTCGGCGACCACGCCCATGTCATGTGTGATGAGGATGATCGCCGTCCGGGTTTCCCGTTGCAGGTCGCGCAGCAGGTCCAGCACCTCGCGCTGCACCGTCACGTCCAGCGCGGTCGTCGGCTCGTCCGCGATCAGCACCGCGGGGCGCAGGGCCAGCGCCATCGCGATCATCACCCGCTGGCGCATCCCGCCGGACAGCTCATGGGGATATTGCCGCACCCGCCGTTCGGGCTGGGACAGCCGGACCGACCGCAGCGCCTGCAGCGCGACAGTCTCTGCATCGGCGGACGGATCGTGGCTGCGGATCGCCTCGGCCAGTTGCGTGCCGATGGTCAGGACCGGGTTCAGCGAGGTCATCGGCTCCTGGAAGATCATTGCGATCCGGTCGCCGCGCAGACGCCGCATCCGGCGCTCGGGCAGGGTCGTCAGCTCCTGTCCCTCGAGGCTGATCCGTCCCGCCACGTGACGAACCCCGGGCGGCAGCAGCCCCATCGCCGCCAGCGAGGTCAGCGACTTGCCCGACCCGCTTTCCCCGGCGATGCACAGCGTCTCGCCGGGGAAGAGGTCGAACGACAGGTCGTCCACCAGCGGCCGGCCCCCGGCCGACAGGGTCAGGCCGCTGACCGACAGGACCGGGGTACGACCGGGTTCGCTCATTCGAAAACCGCCCGCGGGAAGTAGAAGCTGACCACCCAGTTCGGCATGTCCACGATTTCCGAGATCCTCAGGTCGCCGCAGGTCGAGACCAGCATATAGGCGTCGACGGCTGCCATCCCGCGCTGGGCGCACAGCAGGTCGATCATCCCCGCCACCGCTTCGCGCGACGCCTGCATCAGGTCCGGCCCGATCCCGGTCGTCACCTCGTACCCCTTGGCGTCCAGATGCCGGGTCACCGGGCCGGGCGTGGTGAAGCGCGGGGTCTTCAGCCGCGCGTCCTTGACCAGTTCGAACCGCAGCGAGACGTCCATCGGGCTTTCGATGGCCGTGCCGCAGACCTCGCCATCGCCCTGCGCGGCGTGGGTGTCGCCGACGCTGAACAGCGCGCCCTCGACCTCGACCGGCAGATAGAGCACCGTTCCGGCCGCGAGGTCGCGGATGTCGAGGTTGCCGCCCACCCGCCGGGGCGGGACGACCGTGTGACTGCCGGGTTCGGCCAGCGCGCAGCCGATGGTGCCGGCGAAGGGTTTCAGCGGCACCTTGCCCTCGGACCCGAACAGCGCCGCCTGCGGGTTGGCGGCGTCGTATTTCCAGATTGTGAGCGCGGGGTCGGTGAACTGGTCGGCCAGCAGCCCGAAGCCGGGGATGTTCGCCGTCCAGCCCCAGGCGGTGCCCTCGGCCACCTGCGGGGTGAAGCCGTCGATGGTGATCTTCAGCGCGTCGCCGGGCATCGCGCCCTCGACCCAAACCGGGCCGGTGACGGGGTTGATCTTGCCGAAATCCAGCGCCGCCACGTCGGCGACGGTGGACGACGGGCCAAGCTGGCCCGCCGAGGAATCGAGGCATTCGAAATGGACCGACTGGCCCGGCTCGATGCGCAAGGCGGGCGGCAGACTGTTGTCCCAGCCATAGTGGTGCCGCGCGCGGTGAATGGTGTGGTCGCAGTTGATGCACATTTTACGGGTTCACATACACGTAGTCATAGTTGACGGGGATCGAGACGGGATCGACATAGAGCGCATCCGCGCCGCCCATGCGGGGCGACTTCATGGTGAACCGCTGCTCGTTGAACACCGGCGCCCAGGGCGCGTCCTCCATCACCTTCATGTAGATGTCGGACCAGGCCTTCAGCCGGGCATCCGCTTCGCCCTCGCCGACCATGCTGTCGGCCTTGGCCGCGGCGGCATCGAGATCGGCGTTGCAGTATTTGGACCAGTTCCAGCCGCCGGCCTCGGCCCCGCCACAACCGAGGATCGGGCCGTAGAAGTTCGAGGGGTCGGGGAAGTCGGCGATCCACGCCATGCCGCCCGACCAGATCATCGGCGCGCTGCCGTTGCCGCCGGCCTCGATCACGTTGGCCTGCGCCAGCGCCTTGATCTCGGCCCGGATCCCGATCGCCGCCAGATCCTGCTGGATGGCCTGCGCGATGCGCGGGTTCGGGTCGGTGTTCATCACGAACAGCTCGGTGTCGACGCCGTCAGCCAGCCCGGCATCCGCCATCAGCTTCTTGGCCCCCTCGACGTCGAACGCATAGCCCTTGTAGTCGGCGGTATACCCCGGCATCGACGGCGGCAGCGGCTGGTTGGCCGGCACCGCGCGATTGTTGATCATCTGCACGATCCGGTCCTTGTTCAGCGCCATGTTCACGGCGCGCCGCACCTCGGGCTTGTCGAAGGGCGGCTTGGTCACGTTCATCGTGACATAGCCGGTCTGCAACTGGCCGCCTTCGACGACACGCGCCTTCTGCCCGGGATCGGCCATCACCTCCTGGAACTTGGCCGGCGGGATGCCGTCGCCGGGCACGTCGACCTCGCCCTTCTGCAGGCGCAGCAGGGCCACAACGGGTTCCTGCCCGATCTCGAAGGTGATGCGGTCCAGATAGGGGATGCCGGGGGTCCAGAAATCGGGGTTCTTCTCAAGCACCAGACGCTGACCGATGGTCCATTCCGCCATGCGGAACGCGCCTGTGCCGACCGGGTGCTTGCCGAAGTCGGCGCCATGCTCCTCGACGGCCTCTTTCGGCACGACGGAGCTGAAGTTCAGCGCCATGACGTGCAGGAAGGTCGCGTCGGGGCGCGACAGCTCGATCTTGACCGTCTTCGGATCGACGACCGTGACGCCGGCCAGGCCCTTCGCCGCGCCCGAGGTCGTCTCGTCATACCCCTTGATCGAGGCGAAGAAGCCCGCGCCGGGCGACTGGGTGGCCGGGTCGGTCACCCGGTCCAGCGAGTATTTCACGTCGTCCGCGGTCATCTC
Source organism: Paracoccus sanguinis (assembly GCF_012689545.1). Taxonomy (NCBI): domain Bacteria; kingdom Pseudomonadati; phylum Pseudomonadota; class Alphaproteobacteria; order Rhodobacterales; family Paracoccaceae; genus Paracoccus; species Paracoccus sanguinis. The sequence goes on along the minus strand of NZ_CP051542.1, from coordinate 1,372,372 downwards.
GCGGCCGTTGTGGAACTTGACGCCCGACCGCAGATGGAAGGTGTAGGTCAGCCCGTCATCCGACATCTCGTAGCTTTCGGCGAGGCCGGGGCGCAGTTCGGTGGTGCCGGGGACGTAGTCCATCAGCCCGTCGAAGATCGACTTGATCATCGACCAGTTCTGCCAGTCGTAACCGATCGCGGGGTCGAGGGTCGCCACGTCGTCCTTGTAGGTGATGACGATGTCGCCGCCGGGCTTGGCGTTCGGGTCGGGCGCGTACTCGGCGGTGGCCGGCAGGGCGGTCGCGGCCAGCGACAGCGCCAGGGCGGTGGACATGAGCCAGGTTTTCATCGTCGTTTGCTCCTCTGTTGGTGTTCTGTCAGCGCAGCTTGATGCGGGGGTCGATGAACGGGGCGATCAGGTCGGCCAGCAGGTTGCCCAGCACGATGGCCACGGCCGAGGTGAGGGTGACCCCCATGATGATCGGGATGTCCACGCGCTGGATCGCTTGCCATGCCAGCTGACCGATGCCCGGCCAGCCGAAGACGCTTTCGACGACGACCACGCCGCCCATGAAGATGCCGATGTCCATGCCGATCATGGCGACGATCGGCAGGATCGCGTTGGGCAAGGCATGGCGCAGGATCACGCGCGGCCGCGACAGGCCCTTGGCGCGCGCCGTGCGGATATAGTCGGCGCGCATCACATCCAGCATCGAGGATCGCATCATCCGCGAATACCAGCCCGCCCCCATGATCCCCAGCGTGACCGAAGGGAGGACAAGGTGCGCCAAGGTGCCGTAGCCGCCGATCGGGAACCACCCCAGCTTGACCGCAAAGACGTACAGGAGCAGCAAAGCTACGACGAACTGCGGCGCCGACACGGCGACGAACGACGTCACCATAAGCCCGGTGTCCAGCGGCCGGCCCCGATTCAGCGCCGCAACGATGCCGAGCGTCAGGCCGATTACCAGCTCGGCCAGGATCGCGCCGACCATCAGCTGCAGTGTCGCGGGCAGGCGCGCGGCGATCAGCGAGGCGACGTCGGTCCGCTGCAGGTAGCTGCGGCCCATGTCGCCATGCAGCAGCCCCCAGAGATAGCGGCCGTACTGCACCCATATCGGCTGGTCGAGGCCAAGCTGGCGGCGGATGTTCTCGACCACCTCGGGCGTTGCGGACCTTCCGGCGATCTGGCGCACCGGGTCTGCGGGCAGGATATACAGCAGCCAGAAGGTGATGAGGCTGACCCCCAGCAGGATGAGCGCTGCCTGCACCAGGCGCCGCAGCAGATAGACGGCCATCAGCGGATCCCCCTCTGCGTCGGGTCCAGCACCTCGCGCAGCGCGTCGCCGACCAGGTTGAAGGCGAGCGCGAGGATCAGGATCGCGGCGCCGGGGATGAAGACCAGCCAGGGGGCGGACTGGAAATAGGTCTGGTTCTCGAAGATGATGTTGCCCCAGCTTGGCGTGGGCGGCTGCACGCCGACGCCAAGATAGGACAGCGTCGCCTCGAGCAGCACGGTGGTCGAGATGCCCAGCGTCGCCCAGACGATGATCGTGGGCACCAGATGCGGCAGGATGTGGTGCCACAGGATGCGCGCACCGGAAGCGCCCAGGGTGCGCTCGGCAGCAACGAAGTCGCGTTCGGCCAGGGCGGTCGTCTCGGTATAGATCACGCGGGCGGTCTGCACCCAGTTCACCAGCGCGATGACCAGGGCGACGATCCACAGCGAGGGGCGGAAGATCGCGGCAAGGCAGATCGCCAGCAGCAGGGCCGGGAACGCCATCATCAGGTCGGTCAGCCGCATCAGGATCGTGCCGACCCATCCGCGCATCCAGCCCGCGGTCAGCCCGACCGCGGTGCCCAGTGCGACCGCGATCCCGTTGGCGATGACCCCGATCAGCAACGAGGTCCGCGCCCCGTAAAGCAGGCGCGACCACAGGTCCCGCCCCAGCAGGTCGGTGCCCATCAGCCACGGCCCGCCGGGCGGCATTGGCGCGCCTTCCAACGTCAGGCCGTCGAAGTTCTGCTGGTCGGGCGGATAGGTGGTCAGCCAGGGCGCGAAAATCGCCGCGGCGACCACCAGCACGATCAGCAGGATGCCCAGCAACGCCAGCGGCCGGCGCAGCAGCCGCGCCAGCGCACCGCGCTCGGCGCGAAGACCGGCAGCGTCGTTAGGTGCCGCAGCAGGTGTGACGGACGCAGTCATGAACGGCCCCTTTGCACGGGCGGAGGCGAGACACGGGCCAGCACCCGTTCCGCTGCGGCCTCGAAACTCTCGCGGCGGTCGGTGGCGAGCCGGCGCAGCCGCGCGAACGCTTCCTCGTCGGTCAGTCCCTGCGCGACCAGCGCCATCACTGCGCGCACGACCGTTTCGCGCCCGGCCAGTCGATCCCGCAGTCCGCCGATTTCAGCCGACAACCGCTCCTGGGCGGCGAAGGTCGCCCTTGCGATCAGCAGGGCGGAATACACCCCGTTGTCGCCAACCGGCTTCAGGAGCTGCGCGTGCGCCCCACGGGCCAAAGACCATTCGATCCGTCCCGGCGCCTCCGAGCCGATCAGGGCGATCAGGGGCATCGGGCTTTGCCCTGCGGGCCAGGGAAACTGCGCGTCGAACCCCATGTCGACGTCGAAAAAGAGGAAATGAGGGGTCTCGCCTGCAGTGAGGTCAGGCCAGCAGGCGCGGGCGGACAGGCCGATGGCGGCTAACTGCCGTTCAAGGGCCGCGACCGTGGGGTGCGGCCGGTGCAGGATCACCGCATGGGCGCCGACCAGATCGAGAATGTTAATTGCGCGGTTCATGGCACAAGCCGCAGTTGCGGACGCGCGGCCGCCCGGCTGTCGCGCCGCGCAAGATAGGGGTCGCCCGGTACGGGGGGCAGTCGGCGCAATACGTGAAAGGCGCCACCTCGAACCTCGGCAATCAACACCGGCAGGGCGGTGTGGTGGGTTTCCGGATCGATCGGACCCGCCCTCCGATCCAGAGCTAGTAACTGCGATAGCGGAAGGTCTTCGCCGCCGGTGTGACGATGGAAAAGACGGGCCATCTCGGTCACGGCGGCATAAGACGCGGCTGCGTGCGCGTTGGCGAATCTGGTGCCGTCTTCTGCAAAATAAGGCCCGGCAGCGATGAGGCCGTCTGCGGCCTCGCCCATCAGCGGAAGCTCACATTCCGTGAGGTTGCAGGACAAAACGGGCAGACGCGGCATGACAGCACGCAGCGCCGTCACGAAGGCGTACTGGGTCGTCCCCACAAGCGAGTTGAGCACGAAATCGGGGCGAAGATCGGCGATCTCCTCCACCATGTGCGCGACATCTGTTTCTCCCATCGCGAGGTGGCGCTCGGCCGTGATCGACCCGCCCCCGCGGGCGACGACCTCGCGCGCCAGCCGGTTGATTTCCCACCCCCAGATGTAGTTTGAGCCGAGCAGATGTACCCGAGAGCCGAACCGTGGGAGCGCCCAGTCCAGCAGCGGCAACAGATGCTGGTTAGGGCAGGCGTGCATGTAGACGACGTGATCTGACGCCTCGAAGCCCTCGTATGGCAGCGCATACCACAGCGTGGCGCCCTGCCGTTCGATCACCGGCAGCACCTCCTTGCGGCTGGACGAGGTGACACAGCCGATGATGTGCCGGGCACGGCTGGTGGTCAGGATGTCGCGGCAAAGCGGCGCATAGAGGTCAACATGACCTTGGGGATCGCGCAGCACTGGCACAAATTCCATCGAATAACCGGTGGATGCGTTGACGTTAGAGATCCCGGCCAGCGCGCCTGCGCGGCTCGCAGCCGCTATTGCGCTGTAGTCGCCCGATGTGGATTGCAGGATTCCGATCTCGACCCGCCGTCTCACTCTGACCTCTTCAATGAAAAAGCCCCACCCCTGCAGACAGGTGTGGGGCGTTCATGCCATGCGCGGTGCGCTATTTGTGAACACACTGCGGGTGCGCAGGTCGGTGGGTCAAGGTAGAATTTCTGATCCTGACTATGGACGGTATCAGGCTTGGGAACCTGCAAACGAAGGAGGCACCATGGACTGTTGCCGCGCAGAGTTAACAGGTCGCCAAAGGCAGCGGCTGCGACGAGCATCCACCGAGACCCTGTTGCTGCTTTTCAGGTTGCAGGCAGGCAATCCTACGGTGCCGCCACCCTGCCCGATGTCCAGGAACTGTCCGCTGTTGTCCGTGGAAACCCGCGGGAAGGTGGGTGACAAGATGGAGGGCCACACCAGCAGCGCAGCATGCAAATTTCAGAGATAACTCGATATTTTTGTTATCTGGTGGAGCCGAGGTCTACCGAACTCCCGCTCCTCACCATATCGATCTGTCCCATAACCTCTCGGAATCCTTGATAGACCGCGGCCTCTCTCGTATCAATCTGTTTCATGCGGTTTCGATCTATCCCGCCAATAGTGGTGGGAAGATTGGCGGGAAGGAAGCGGGGCGCAGGGATGAAGCTGACAGCAAAGGGTGTGGCCAACCTTCGAGAGCCGGGGATGCACTCGGACGACGACACGCCGGGGCTTTACCTCTGCATCAGTAAGATCGGCGGGAAGTCGTGGATCTTGCGCACGCTTGTCCGCGGCAAGCGCACGGAGATTGGCTTGGGGTCCGCGCAGGTGGTCAGCCTCGCTGAGGCGCGGGAGCTCGCACGTGAGCAGCGCAAGCTGGCGCGGCAGGGTGGCGACCCATTGGCCGAGAGGCGGCGCGCGAAGGCAGTCCCGACCTTCAGGGAGGCCGCCCAGACCGTTCACGCCGCCCTGCTGCCGACTTGGCGCAACCGGAAGCATGCCGAGACTTGGCTTGCGACGGTCGAGGCCTATGCGTTCCCGCACATTGGCCCGCGGCCGATCAAGACCATCACCAGCGGAGACATCCTCGATGTCCTCTCCCCGATCTGGACCGACAAGCCCGAGACGGCGAAGCGCCTCAAGCAGCGCCTCGGAGTGATCTTCGATTGGGCGAAGGGCAAGGGACACCTGCCGGCCGGGAACCCTGTCACCGGCATCGAGCGCGCCTTACCGCAGGTGAAGCGCTCCAAGGTTCACATGGCCGCGCTGCCGTGGCCCGACCTTCCCGCCTTCATGGAGGATCTGGAGGAGCGGGAGGGCATCTCTGCCCGCTGCCTCGAGTTCATCATCCTGACGGCGGCCCGATCCGGCGAGGCGCGAGGCGCCCGCTGGGACGAGATCGACATGAAGGCGAAGGTCTGGACCGTTCCGGCCGAGCGGATGAAGCGCGGCAAGGAGCATCGCGTCCCGCTGTCAGAGGCGGCGCTGGGCGCGCTTGAGCGCGTTCGGGGGCTGGACCCCGTGCTATGCTTCCCCTCGCCCCAGCGCAGCAAGGCAGCGACCGGGAAGCCAATGTCCGACATGGTGTTCAAGGCGCTGTTCGCCCGCATGGAGCGCGAGGGCTTCACGACCCATGGCTTCCGCTCCACCTTCCGCGATTGGGCCAGCGAGAGCGCCCACGCCCAGCGCGAGGTCGCCGAGGCTTGCCTGAGCCATGCCACCGGGAACGAGGTCGAGCGTTCCTATGCCCGGAGCGACCTGCTCGAGCGCCGCCGCAGCCTGATGGAGGCATGGGGCCGTTACGCTTCCAGCGCGTCGGGTGATGTGGTGGAGTTGGTGCGGGCGTAGTCCCACCTCTTACTAATTGAAGTGGCGCAACTCATGACCGCTATTCGACCGAGGTCGTGGCGCGATCAATGACGTTGATTTTAAACATTTTTTCACCTGATCCCGACGACACCAACTCGCTCAGACATTGGCGTGCATACGGCTAATCGAGCGGAAGCGGTAGCATTCTAGGCAATCTGATCGCTTGGAGTGACCCAATGGCCGAACCGCAACTCTTAACCGCTCGCGACGTCTCCGCCCTTCTGAACATCGGCGTGTCGTCGGTCTGGCGCAAAGTGAAAGAGGGCAACCTGCCCCAGCCCGTCAAGATCGGTGGCTCGACCCGCTGGCGGCGTGCGGACATTGAAGCCCTTTACGCCACAACCGAATGAAAAACCCCGCCGGTTAGGGCGGGGCGCATCTCGGTGCTGACAATGCGAGAGATAGCGCGAACGCTGCCGGCCCACAAGTCCGAGGCCGCATATGGGCATTCACAACACATTCGCGCGAAAGGCGCACCCTTGGGTGAGCCTCAGCGCACGACCTTATGCCGACTGCCGCGATAAAGGCGGCATGATGGTTCTTCGCATATCCATCCTCTGCCACCGCTTGGGCATCGACGCCGACCGCGCCGCAATGCTAGCCGCTTTCGTATGGGGAGGGGGGCATGAGTGACGCCCGCACCCTGACCTCCGCCCTGTGCGGCAAATGGCATGGCCGCTACGGGCTCGCCTGCTGCCCCGCGCATGGCGACCGGCGGCCCAGCCTGACCCTAGCCGATGCCTCGGACGGGCGGCTGCTTCTCGACTGCAAGGCCGGATGCAGCTTCCTGGACGTGCTGACGGCCCTGCGCCTCCGGGGGCTGGTGGATCGGCAGGCCCGACCCCAGCCGCCGGACCTGTGCGAGATGGCCCGCCGCCGGGCCGAGGATGAAGCCGAGGCCGTGAAACGGGAAAAGCAGGCGCTGTCCGTCTGGCGCGAGTCCATTCCCGTTCACGGCACCATAGCGGAAACCTACCTGCGAGGGCGGGGCATCACCTGTCCACTGCCGGACGCCCTGCGCTTTCATCCCGTCTGCTGGCACGCATCCGCCCAGCGCCTGCCCGCGCTGGTGGCGCGGGTGGACGGCTTGCCGCGTCTCGCCGTGCATCGGACCTATCTGCGCACGGACGGGACGGGCAAGGCGGACGTGGACCCGCCCAAGGCAATGCTGGGCGCGGCCATGGGCGGTGCGGTGCGCCTCTCCGAAGCCGATGGACCGCTCGTCGTGGCCGAGGGCATAGAGACCGCCCTGAGCCTGGCCAGTGGCCTCTTGCGCGGTCCTGCCACGGTGTGGGCGGCCCTCTCTGCGCCTGGTGTCGTCGGGCTACGCCTTCCTGCGGGATCTCGAGGCCGACTAACCATTGCGCCCGATGGCGACCAGGCGGGCCGCGAGGCTGCGCAGAAGCTGGCCGGACGGGCGTATGCGCTGGGCTGGGCCGTCAGCCTTCTGCCTGCCCCTCAGGGACGCGATTGGAATGACATCCTCACGATGAAGGAGGGCGCCACGTGAACGTGCCAGAGCCCATCCCTTTCACCCCGGCAGCACCGGAGCGCACGTCTCGGTTCTACAATGCCACTGAACTCGACGGCCGTCCTGTGCCTGCCCGGCAGTGGCTGGTGAACGGCTTGGTGCCGATGAAAACCGTGACCCTCTTCGGGGGCGACGGGGGCACCGGCAAGTCGCTGCTGGCGCTGCAGCTGGCAGTGAGCGCGGCCACGGGGCGGGCATGGCTGAACGTGCCAGTGTCGAAGGGGCGGGCGCTCTTCCTCTCCGCCGAGGACGACGATGACGAGTTGCACATGCGGCTCGCCGACATCTGCCGGGCCACGCGGCTAAGGCTGTCTGATCTGGACGGGCTCACCTTGCGCTCTCTCGCGGGCGAGGATGCGCTGCTGGCGACGGAGATGAAATCCGGCTCCGTGCAGACCGGCCTAAGGCAGACGGCACTGTTCGATGAGATCGAGGCGCTGGCCGAGGAGGAGCAGCCCTCGGTAATCGTGCTGGACACGCTGGCTGACATGTTCCCCGCCAACGAGAATGACCGCGCAGCGGTGCGGCAGTTCATCAGCATTCTGCGCGGACTGGCGCTGCGTCAGAAATGCGCTGTGATTCTGCTGTCGCATCCCTCACTGTCCGGCCTCAACAGCGGCAGCGGCACCAGCGGCAGCACTGCCTGGAACAACAGCGTTCGATCGAGGCTCTACCTGGAGCGCATCATCGAGAAGGGCAGCAACTACGAGGCAGACCCCGACAAGCGCATCCTGACGACGATGAAGGCCAACTATGGCCGCATCGGTGGCGAGATCGGCATGACCTGGAAAGAGGGCGTGTTCGTCCGCGATGAGCAGCCGCAAGGGCTTGATGCGCTGGCGATCGGGGCGAAGGCGGAGCGGGTGTTCTTGTCGTTGTTGGACACGTTCACCAGCGAGGGGCGGTTCGTATCTGCGAGCCCCGGTCCGACCTATGCGCCTTCCATGTTCGCGGCCCATCCCAAGGCCGAGATGGTTACCAAGCGGGCGTTCAAGGCCGCCATGGATAACCTCTTCGGCCGCGAGATGATCGAGATCGGCACTCACGGCAGCGGTGCGAAAGCCCGAAATCACCTGCAGAGGAGAGGGTGCAACCCCCGGTGCAACGATGGGTGCAACGAGAGCGCAACCCCCGTTCAACCCCCCGTTCAACCCCCGTTCAACGAAGGTGCGACATATACCCCTTATACCCCATGCGTTGCACCCGCCCTGAGCGGCGGGTCGCACGCCTTCCAAGAGGATGACGAGCAGTGACTTGCGAGCATTCTAAAGGCGAGAGGCCGGGGCCTTTCGCTGAACTGCCACCTTCACGATGCGGAGAAGCTGCAGTAATGTGCTGCCGCCCTCGAGCAACACCACTTTTCCTCTCTCCTCTGCGCTGGGCAACGGGGGCTTTCCCTAGCTGATGCAGGGCCGCTGGAGGGTCGAGGGGAGGGGCTGACCGGTTAGGAGGTGGCCCACTCCTGGCGCGCTGGTGGCCCTTCTTCCCCCGCTGCGCGGGCAGTGCTTCCCCTTCTACACTCTTAGGTGCTTCTCCCAATGCCTCAGTGGAGACTCTGAGCGAGGCACAGAGCGGCGGTAGCTTGGTTCGGCAGTCAGGCACCGGAAAAGGCGCCAGGGGCGCTGGGCGCCCATTCTGGCAGCGCGTCGGCCGCCTCAACCGTCGATGGTCACGACACGGGCGCCAGGCCGCACATACTCATAGCCAGGAGAGCCGGTGCGGGCATCCACGTTGACGGCAACCGTGGGGCCCTTCCCATCGGACATGAGCAGCTCGATTAGCTTGAGCTTCACCCGCTCATCCTTGGTGGTGGCGAGCATCTCCCCTGCGACCTCGCACGCGCGCGCGCGCAGGAAGGCTCGCTGACTGGCCACCTCCGCCACGAACCGCTCCTGTGTCTCGGCAAGGAGGGCAGCGACCTCGGGGCGCTTGAGCGCCTTGGCGAAGCCGTTGCGCGACATGCCGGCCGCCTGCGCGGCAGCGTCGATGGATGAGCCCTTGCGCACGCGATGGTCGATCGCGGCACGGACCTTGGACGAAATGCGCGCAGGGCGCGGGTCGGGGATGCTGTTCATAGGCTCTTTGTGCACGAACCTTGATCACCGACGAAGGCACGGCCTCTCAGCACACCTACGAACCTGACAGGCCCCGCCCAGTGCGGGGCCTTCGTAATCCTATCCCTTCCGGCTAAATGCAACGCAGCAGGCCTCATCTTATATTATTTCTTTTTCCGCTTAGACGGGAATTTTGGGCCGGGCCCCCACTCCACCCTCGGCCCTCGCTGCTGACTTGACGTTCGCTGCAAAATTTTTCGCGCCGACAGGTCAGCGATAATGTCACGGGCCTTAAAAACACCTACGTCGAAGAAGTTCTGAAGGGTTCTATTAGTGATTTTCCCATACTCATTTATGTGCTCGATAACCTTTCGGTCAATATCATCAGTAGTGCGACGCTGGTAGCTGACCGCACTACCTAAAGCCTTCAATGGTCCACTTCTAAATCGATAGGCAGCATTCGACCTTGAAGCGGTCGATCGAGTGCGTTCGATTATTCCCACGTCTTCACCCGCAAGGCGCTTTAGAACCTGCTCAGCTTCGTCAACTGATTTCTGAAGAAGGTTTGCTGCAGTTTCAAGTTTCAGCGTCTTAGATGCGCACAGCGCATGGATAACCAACATAGTGTCGGTATCGTCTCTCTCTTGGTCGGGCAAAGTGGCGATGAATCGAGCAACTTGGGTGTTCGGCGCTCCTCCGACGAACCTCACTATTACCCTATCATAATGGTTTTCGATTCTCGGAGCATCTCTGCCAGCGCGGATCAACTCGCGATACATCCTATCAACACCTCGTCCAAGCTCCTCAGCCAAGCCCAGATGACGTGCCATCTTCGCAAGTGTAGGATTGCGGGGACGCGATGCAGTCGTAATGATATTTTCTGGGGTAACTCCGGACACAAGAGGTCCTGGAGAAAGGACGCTAAAGACGTTGGGCGAGTGCTCGATATGCACGGCACCCGCGAGATGATAATCTCGATGGCAGATTGCATTCGCAACAGCTTCCCTGATTGCAAGGGAAGGAAAGTCCTCAATCATTATCTGCTGCCCAGTTGGAAGAGTGATTTGCGTTCCACTCTGCCGCGCCGACGCCGTCTCGATGACTTTGGTCATCGCCACAAGGAGAGGCGCCTCCAGCCGAAGAACAAGCTTTGGCTCTCCGCCTGGGGTTTCCCTATGAATATAGACGACTTCAAACGATTCCCCCTCATCAGGAGGGCAGAACATAAGTGCCCCCGCTCTGTTAAGAAATCCGCTTGAAGTGAGGGCGCCCAAGCCGCGCAGCAAATCTGCTGTCGATGCCGTTCCTAGTGCTCTACGTTCATCACTGAAGGCGCGAAGCAAAGTTTTGGCCGTTGCAACGGCATCTTCACTTACGTCTGAAATGCCTCGAGTGCTGGGTGAATATGACCAGTCAACTCCGCCCTTTTCTTCTCGCACCCTAACTTGATCGCTCGGCGACATGGGCAGGCAGTCTTTGTTGATCCTCAGAGTTGCGCGTCCTTGCGGATCTGCATGAATAGCAGCGCTTTGAGGGACCTGAATCAACAGAACATTGCTGAATTTTTGGTGTCGCCTGACCTCGACATTTAGGGGTGGCGTAGTGAGCTGATAGATCCGCTCTTTGACTTCGGCAGGCTCCAAGCTAGTTCCCAGAATGGCTTCTTCGCCTCGAACCTTGTCGGCAACTCCCAGAACGATGCTGCCTCCAGACGAGTTCGCGAAGCAGATAGCCGCCTCACTGAGCATCTTAAACGTCTCTTTTGGCGTCGACTTGTCTTGCTTGAAGTCTAGTGTTTCGCCCTCTAGGTCGTCGGCGCATAGACCACCAACTATTTGATTTATAGCATAATCTGGGTTCATGGACACGGTGCCTGATGCCTGAGTTTGATGCGCAGTTTGATGTTTCGTGCAAACTGTAGGTGAACATCAAACTAAGATCAAACTCTTGATGCAGGGACATCCGCGGCAAGCCTCACGATCCGAGGGCTGACGGCAGATAGATGTGAGCAGACGGCCCGCGGGCTGTAAGCGTCCGTCCTGGCCGCCCTGCCGCGGGGTGAGAGGGGCGGATAGTGTCCACCATCGATAGTGGACACTATGGTGATGTCGTGGCGCGTCGGACGAAGCGGCTCTGGACGGACGAGGAGAAGCGGTCGATCTGCTTCCAGACGGCTGCGCCGGGTGTTTCCGTGGCCCAGGTTGCCCGGCGCTACGCGGTAAACGCGAACCTGATCTTCAAGTGGCTGCGCGATCCCCGTTATGCGCCGGACCCCGCCTCGGCTCCGCCCCTGCCAGAACAGGCGCGCTTTCTGCCGGTAGAGATTGTCGCGGAGCCCAGGTCTGCCCCGGCAGGACCTGCCGCCGACAGTTGCATCGAGATCGAGCTCGCGGGCGGGCATCGGATGCGCATCAGTGGCAACTACGATCCTGGGGCGCTCGCGCGGCTGATCCGGGGGCTCACGGTATGATCCCGGTTCCGGCGAACACGCGGGTCTGGTTGGCCGCCGGGGTGACGGACATGCGCAAGGGCTTTGCAGCCTTGGCGGCGCAGGCCGAGGCTGTGCTGAAGCAGAACCCATTCGGCGGGCATCTTTTTGTCTTCCGGGGCCGCCGGGGTGATCTGGTCAAGGTCATCTGGTGGGACGGCCAAGGGGCCTGCATGTTCATGAAGCGGCTGGAGAAGGGCCGGTTCGTCTGGCCCTCGGCCAAGGAGGGGAAGGTGGCACTGACGCCTGCGCAGTTGTCGATGCTGCTGGAGGGGATTGACTGGCGGGCCCCGGAACGGACGTGGCGGCCTCTGGCGGCGGGATAGTCCACAGGACCTGTAATCAATGATTCCCACAAGGAATCCCGTGGGATAAACTTCCCGCATGCTCGATCAGACCCTGGCCCTGCCGGAAGACCCAGAGGAGCTGCGCAGCTTCACCGCGCGGCTCTTGGCCGAGGTGAAGGCCCAGGCGATCCTGATCGAGAAGCTGCGGCACCAGTTGGCAGGGCACCGCGCCCACCGGTTCGGGGCATCGTCGGAGACGGCAGAACAGCTTCAACTGGCGCTGGAGAGCAGCGAGATCGCTGCTGCCGCGATGACCGCCCGGATGCGACTGCCGGACATCGAGGAGAAGGACAAACCCAAGCGCCGCCCGATCCCGGATCATATCCCACGGATGGAGGTCGAACTCGGCCCCGGTGCCGAGGCTTGCGCCGATTGCGGAGGCCGTCTGCGCCGGATCGGGGAGGATGTCACCGAGGAGTTGGAGTATGTTCCCAGCCGGTTTATCGTGAACCGGATCGTCCGGCCGCGCCTGACCTGCACCTGCTGCGAACGGTTCGTCCAGGCCCCGCTGCCCTCTCGCCCCATCGAGCGTGGCCGCCCGGGGCCGGGTCTGCTGGCCCATGTGCTGGTCAGCAAGTATGCAGATCACTTGCCGCTCTATCGCCAGAGCCAGATCTTCGATCGTGAGGGGCTCGATCTGGATCGCTCGACGCTGGCCGACTGGGTCGGCAAATCCACTGCCTTGCTTGAACCCCTCGCTGACGCCATCGGTCGCCATGTCCTGTCGGCCGAGGCGATCTTCGCCGACGACACGCCGGTCAGCATGCTCGCCCCGGGCACCGGCAAGACCCGCACCGCCCGGCTCTGGACTTATGCCCGTGACGAACGCCCTTGGGGCGGCTCCGCGCCGCCCGCTGCCTGGTATCGCTTCTCGGGCGACCGCAAAGGCCAGCACCCCAAGGATCACCTCGCCCGCTATCGCGGCTGGATGCACGCCGACGGCTATGCCGGGTTTGAAGACCTCTACCGCTCAGGCGCCATCCGCGAGGTCGCCTGCATGGCCCATGTCCGGCGCAAGTTCGTCGACATCCACCGATCCCAGGGCTCTCCGATAGCCCAAGAGGCCATAACTCGGATCGCCCGGCTCTATGCCGTGGAGAAGGAGGCCCGTGGCGCTCCGCCTGATCGCCGTGCCGAACTGCGACAGGCCCATGCCGCCCCCGTCTTCGACGAGCTGGAGGCGTGGCTGGCGATGCAACTCACCACGATCTCAGGCAAATCCCCGCTAGCCGCCGCCATCCGCTACGCCCTGACCCGCATGCAGCGTCTGCGCCCCTACCTCGACCACGGCATTCTCGAACTCGACAACAACGCCGCCGAACGCGGCATGCGCGCCGTTGCCCTCGGCCGCAAGAACTACCTCTTCGTCGGCTCGGAAGCAGGCGGAAAGGCCGCCGCCATCGCCTACACCCTCATCGGGACAGCCAAGCTCAACGCCGTCGATCCACTCGCCTGGCTCGCTGATACCCTGGCCCGCATCCCCGACTACAAGATCACAAAGGTCGACGATCTGCTCCCATGGCGATGGAACGGGTAGCGGTCAGGCCGGACGCTTACCGCGGGCTCGATGACACCTCGGAAGAGCCGATCCGGTGTTGGCAGCAAACGCGGGGGTTGAGGCGGTGATGCAGTAGGCGGCAAGGCAGGTCAGCATGGCAGGCTCCGAGAGGTTTCGTCAGGGACGACGGCCAAATCCACGCCTGTCCGGCGCACGTCCCCGCCCAGCGAGTGCTTGGCCGAGCGAAACCCTGTCGGGCGAGGGCAGGTTCAGGGTCAGAGTGGTCACGCGGCTACAGAAGGCGGCCAAAGGGGGCGTCTCGCCTCATGAGTTGCTCGACCTCGTGGCGCATGCTCTCGTTCATCTGCTTGGTGTGCAACCAGACGCCGCCAAAGACTGCCACACCGGCCAACACAATGCCCCACCAGGCAATGGTAGCGATCCCCCAGACTTGGAGCGCGGAGAAGCCTGTCATCGCAAAGAACGTCGGGGCAACAGCAGCATGGACCGGATCGACGTGGCACTTCCGACTGCGCTGTCGTTCAACCACCGCTTGGGCTTCATCCTCTCGCATCGAATTCTCCCTGCATGAGCAGCATTTGCCCGAAATCACGGTACTGGCCCGGTGTCGACTGTGCATCGGTTTCCCTCGCTATGAGAAAAAATTTGCAGGGTGCCGCGCGGGCAGGAGACGAGTAGAGGATCTGGCGCGCGGGATTTTCCCCCCACCCCCCTCGATCGAGACCCCACCCCCTACGGTGTGCACCCCCCCTCTGGGGGAGGGGAGGGCACGGCAGTTGATTGCCTCAGGCAGCGAGCGCGGTCGGCCAGGTCGGGATGCCGAGGACAGCATGAGCCATGCGGGCGAGCTTCACATCGTGCGGGTTGTCGGCCGGCGGCAGGCCGGACGTTCCCGGCAGTGTCCGGTCGGAGCAGATCAGGACCAAGGCGGCCATCTCCTCTGCCGTCTCGGGCTTCATCCGGAGTGCCCTTCCTTCGATCTCAACGAGGCGAGCGAACTTCGGATTGCCCTCGGCGCCTTCGGCGTCCAGCTCCTCGGTTAAAGCGCGCCACTCGGCGAAGATTTCCATGATGGTTGCCATGATCTTTTCCTTTGCGTTCCTTGGAATGCCTGCAGCCCGCGTTGGTGCGAGGCAGGGAGGGGCACGGGAAAAGATCGACCGGCTTCTGAAAACCTGCTGGCGGGATTTCTGGCGGGAAGGCGAAAAGCCTCGCCAAATTTCCTAGCAAGTTCAATCACGTAGTCGGGAGATTTGGTGGAGCCGAGGGGAATCGAACCCCTGGCCTCATCATTGCGAACGATGCGCTCTACCAACTGAGCTACGGCCCCACAGGCGGGCTATCTCGCGCAGGCGCGGGCGGTTGTCAAGCGCGTCTCGTTGGCCGCGTATACCGCGTCCGGAATCGGCATCGGGCCGGCGTGTGAACTGTCCTCCGGCTCCCGCGCCGACGCTGCCAACCGCGCCGCCGCCCCCGCTGGGTGGCGGCGCATCGCCGGAGGAGCACAGCATAGAGCCCGAGCCCAATCCCCCGACATGGTCCCTTGGGACGAGCCGCGCGGGCAGGGGGTTGGCAAGCGGGCGCGGCCCCGGCACCTTCGCTCGGGTCGAGCGAGGAGTCCGAGATGTCAGCCCTTCCCCCCCTCTCCCCCCGCCATCGGCGCCACGGGCCGTTGCGGCGGGTTGCCGCGGCGCTGGCGCTCGGGCTGGTGCTGGCCGCGCCGATCGGTGGGGCGGCCGGGGCGTCCGAGGCGGGCGATCTGGTCTTTGCCGAGCGCGGCCCCTGGTCGCTGGGCGACAAGGTGCTCAGCTGGGCGGTGACGCGCGAGGGGCCGGCGCGGCCCGACCTGCCGCCCATGGGGGCGGGAACGCTCAGCCTCTCGCAGACCGTCGATGCCTCGGACGGCAAGCCGGTCCTGCAACTGACCCAGACCTGGGCGGGTGGGGCAGCGCCCGAGCGGCGGATCGGGCCGTTCCCGGTCTCGGGCGGCGACCCGGCGGTGATCTATTTCCTCGAAAGCACCACCCGCGACATGGCGACGCTCAGCGGCGGCAGCCCGGATTACATCCGCAACCGCCTGAAGGACGCGCTGTGCCGCGGCGGGCACGTCAGCCGCGCGGACGGGCGCACGACCGTCGAACTCGCGCCGTTCGCCGATGACCCGAACCGGGCGCGGATGCACGGGTTCGACACGCTGACGCTGCGCTTCGTGCTGGGCGACGACCCCAAGGCCCCGATCCGCGAGATGGTCGCCGCGACCGCCGGCCCCGTCGCCGCCGAGCTGCCGCGCGAGATGGCCGGACAGACGGCCGCGCCCACGGCCTATCGCCACGCGCTGGTGCTGCAATGAGGGCGCTGGCGGTCCTCGCCCTGCTGTTGCCTGCCGCGGCGTTGGCGCAGACGGTGAACGACTACCCCACCACCGCGCGGGTGGAATACGTCATGGCCTGCATGGCCACGAACGGCGAGACGCCGACCGCGCTGCAACGCTGCTCCTGCGCCATCGACGCCATCGCCGGAATCCTGCCCTACGAGGCCTATGTCGATGCCGAGACGGTGCTGCGGATGCGCCAGACCTCGGGCGAGCGGTCGGCGATGTTCCGCTCGGGCGCGGCGGTGGACGGGCCGATGGCCGACCTGCGTCGGGCCGAGGCCGAGGCCGAGATCCTCTGCTTCTGACGCGGCTTCTGACGCAGCGCGGGCGGCGCCGGCGGACGGGTATTCGGGCCGGCAAGAACCCGGGTTGACCCGGCGGCCCGCGCGGCGTTCCCTGCGGGCGAACGCAGGGGAAGGAGCGGTGGCATGGATCTGGGCATCAAGGGCAAGACGGCGCTCGTCTGCGCGGCCTCGAAGGGGCTGGGGCGGGGTTGTGCCGAGGCGCTGGCGGCCGAGGGCGTGAACCTCGTCATCAACGCGCGCGGCGAGGCGGCGCTGATCCAGACGGCCTACGCCATCGCCGAGCGCCACCAGGTCACGGTCGAGCCGGTCGCCGCCGACATCACCACCGCGGACGGGCGTGCCCGGGTGCTGGACGCGCTAGGGGGCAAGGCCGACATCCTGGTGACCAACGCCGGCGGCCCGCCGCCCGGGCACTGGACCGACTGGGACCGCGACGACTTCATCCGCGCCATCGACGGCAACATGCTGTCGGCCATCGCGCTGATGCAGGCGCTGGTGCCGGGGATGATGGAGCGGGGCTGGGGCCGGGTGGTCAACATCACCTCGGCCGCGGTGCGCGCGCCCATTGCGCAGCTCGGGCTGTCGAACACGGCGCGCACGGGGCTGACCGGCTTCGTCGCCGGCATGGCCCGGCAGGTCGCGGACAAGGGCGTCTGCGTCAACAACCTGCTGCCCGGCATCCACGACACCGATCGGGCGACGGCGCTGGATGCGGGTGTCTCGGCCGCACAGGGGATCTCGGCCGACGAGGCGCGCGCGCGGCGCGAGGCGACGATCCCGACCCGCAGCTACGGCCGGGCCGAGGACTTCGGCGCCGCCTGCGCGTTCCTGTGTTCCCAGCAGGCGCGGTTCATCGTCGGCCAGAACCTCATGCTGGACGGCGGTGCGCTGAACGTGACCGTGTGAAACTTTACCCTCGCGCCCCGGACTGGTAACGGCTTCCCGACAGGAACCCTCGGATTGCCGTGCCCCATACCCTGACACCCGAGACCCAGGCCCCTCCGCGGCTCGAGGTCGAGCATCTGGTCCGCAGCTTCGGGGGCCGACCGGTGGTGGACGACGTGTCGTTCTCGGTCCCCGCGGGACAGGTCGCCTGCCTGCTCGGCCCGTCGGGCTGCGGCAAGTCCACGACGCTGCGGATCGTGGCGGGCGTGGACATGCAGGACAGCGGCCGGATCCTCGTGGACGGCAAGCTCGTCTGCGACACGGTCTTCCGCATCCCGCCCGAGCGC
Source organism: Paracoccus sanguinis (assembly GCF_012689545.1). Lineage (NCBI taxonomy): Bacteria > Pseudomonadati > Pseudomonadota > Alphaproteobacteria > Rhodobacterales > Paracoccaceae > Paracoccus > Paracoccus sanguinis. The sequence goes on along the minus strand of NZ_CP051542.1, from coordinate 1,354,887 downwards.
CGGGCAATCGGCATGATGTTCCAGGACTTCGCGCTGTTCCCGCATCTGTCGGTGGCCGAGAACGTGGCCTTCGGCCTAAAGGGCGGGGCAGGGGCGAACCGGGCGCGGGTGGGCGAGCTGCTCGAACGGGTGCAGATGAGCCGCCATGCCGACAGCTATCCGCACGCGCTGTCGGGGGGAGAGCAGCAGCGCGTGGCGCTGGCCCGGGCGCTGGCGCCGAACCCGCGCATCCTGCTGATGGACGAGCCGTTCTCGGGCCTCGACGAGCGGCTGCGCGACGGCATCCGCGACGAAACCCTCGCGCTGCTGAAGGAAGAGGGCACGGCCGTCCTGCTGGTCACCCACGAGCCGCATGAGGCGATGCGGATGGCCGACCAGATCCTGCTGATGCGCAACGGCAAGGTCGTGCAGCGCGGGGCGCCCTACAACCTCTACAACGCGCCGGTGGACCGGGCGGCGGCGGCGTTCTTTTCCGACGTCAACGTGCTGGAAGGGGTGGTGCAGGGGGCGCTGACCGACACGCCCTTCGGCGATTTCCTCACCCCCGGCGTGCCGGACGGGACGGCGGTGGACATCGTGATCCGGCCCCAGCACCTCAGGATCGACTTCGACCGCGCCGGCCGCCCCCCGGCGCCGACGCCCGAGAACGGCACCGCCGCGCATGGGGTTGTGCAGCGGGCCCGCTTCCTCGGGCGCGAATCGCTGGTCGAGTTCCGCATGGACCACGACGGCTCGATCCTGCGCGCCACGGTGCCCGCGGTGTTCCTGCCCGACCCGGGCACGCCCATGTGGTTGATGCTGCGCCGCGACCGCGCCTTCGTCTTTCCCCGCCGCTGACGGCCGGAACCCCGGCTCCGACCCGCGGTTGACCCCGAGGATCAGCACAGGAGGTCGCCATGCCGCGCGGGGACAAGGACGCCTACACCGACAAGCAGAAACGCAAGGCCGCCCATATCGCCGAGGGCTACGAAGAGCGCGGCATGAGCGAGTCCCGCGCCGAGGAGATCGCCTGGGCCACCGTCAACAAGCAGGACGGCGGCGGCAACGAATCCGGCTCGGGGCGCGAAACCAGCCGGTCCGAGGCCGCCCGCAAGGGGTGGGAGACGCGGCGCAAGAACGGCAACGCCTGACGGCGCAGCGCCCGCGTCACCCAGCGCCCAACAAAGCTCTTGCCAGCCCGCCCCCCGCCCCGCTACCAAAGTCGTGGATACCGGGAGACGCTGGCGCTTTCCCAGGGCCGAAGGAGCAGCCGCCCCGGCAAACTCTCAGGCAAAAGGACCGGGTCCCGCATCGAACTCTGAAGAGTGGCCGCGACCCGGCCCGCCGAAGGATCACGATCTCAGGCGCCCGTTCGCGGGCAGGGACAGAGGGGGCATCGTTGACCAGCGGCCTGCGGGCCGGGGAGGATGCCTATGGATGCGCTGAAACGCACCCCGCTTTACGATCTGCACGTGGCGCTCGGCGCGCGCATGGTGCCCTTTGCCGGATGGGAGATGCCGGTCCAGTATCCGCTCGGCGTGCTGGGCGAGCATCTGCACACCCGCAAGGCGGCGGGGCTTTTCGACGTGAGCCACATGGGGCAGGTGATCCTCGGCGCCCGTGACGCGGCCGCGCGGCTTGAGGCGCTGGTGCCGGCCGATCTCGTGGGGCTGCCCGAGGGGCGGCAGCGCTACGGGCTGTTCACCGCCGAGAGCGGCGGGATCCTCGACGACCTGATGATCGCCAACAAGGGTGACCACCTGCTGCTGGTCGTGAACGCCGCGCGGGCGGCCGAGGACATCGCCCATCTCGAGGCAGCGGGCCTTGCGCCCGAGGTCGTGACCGACCGCGCCCTGCTGGCGTTGCAGGGCCCGGCGGCCGAGGCGGCGCTGGCGCGGCTGATGCCCGAGGTGGCGGCGATGCGCTTCATGGACGTCCGCGACCTCGGGTGGGAGGGCGAGACCCTGTGGGTCAGCCGCTCGGGCTATACCGGCGAGGACGGGTTCGAGATTTCGGTCCCCGCAGCCCGCGCCGAGGCTTTCGCGCGCGCCCTGCTGGACCAGCCCGAGGTCGAGGCCATCGGCCTTGGGGCGCGCGATTCGCTGCGGCTCGAGGCCGGGCTGCCGCTTTACGGGCACGACATGGATGAAGGCGTGACCCCGGCCCGCGCCGGCTTGGGCTGGTCGATCCCCAAGGTCCGCCGCGCGGGCGGCGAGCGCGCGGGCGGCTTCCCCGGCGCCGAGGCGGTGCTGGCCGAACTCGGCCGCGCCCCCACCACCCGCCGCGGGCTGCGCCCCGAGGGCCGCGCCCCGATCCGCGAGGGGGTGGAGCTTTACGCCGACGCCGAGGGCGGCGCGCCGATCGGGCGCGTGACCTCGGGCGGGTTCGGCCCCTCGCTCGGCGCGCCGGTGGCGATGGCGAGCCTGCCCGCGGACCTGCCTGAGGGCGCGACGGTCTTTGCCGAGTTGCGCGGGCGTCGCATCCCGGCCACCCTCGTGCCGATGCCCTTCGTTTCCCCCACCTACAAGCGCTGAAAGGCCGCCCATGCTGAAATATACCGAAGACCACGAATGGCTGCGCGCCGAGGGCGAGCAGATCGTCGTCGGCATCACCCGCCACGCCAGCGAGCAGCTGGGCGACGTGGTGTTCATCGAACTGCCCGAGGTCGGCCGCGAGGTCGAGGCGGGCGAGGAGGTCGTGGTGATCGAGTCGGTCAAGGCCGCGTCCGACATCGTGGCCCCGGTCGCGGGCACCATCACCGCGGTGAACGCGCCGCTGGCCGATGCGCCCGGCGATGTGAACGCCGACCCGATGATGGCGTGGTTCTTCGCCATCACGCCGAAGGACGGCATCGACCTCGACGGGTTCATGGACGAGGATGCCTACAAGGCGTTGATCGGCTGACCGCCGCCGCAGGGGGGCTTTGCGCCCCCCATGACCCTGCCGGGTCATGCCCCCCGCAGGATATTTGGGTCAAAGAGAAGATGACGGTCATGCGGATCATCCCGAACCTGACGGCGCCCGACCCGGCGGCGCTGGCGCGGTTCTGGGCCGAGGTGCTGGGCTTGGCGCCGGTCATGGATCACGGCTGGATCGTGACCCTCGCCGGCGGGACGCAAAGCGCGCAGCTCAGCCTCGCCGCCGAGGGCGGGGCGGGGACGCCGGTCCCGGCGGTGTCGATCGAGGTCGATGACCTCGACGCCTGCCATGCCCGGGCGCTCGCCGCCGGCGGCACCGTCACCCACGGCCCCGTCGCCGAGGACTGGGGCGTGCGCCGGTTCTTCCTGCGCGATCCCGCCGGCAATCTCGTCAATCTTCTCAGCCACCGCTGACGTGAGGCACTTCCGATGACCCGCTGGACCCCGACCGACTACAACCCCGACGATTTCGCCAACCGCCGCCACATCGGCCCCTCGCCCGCCGAGATGGAGGAGATGCTGGCCACGCTGGGCTGCGGCAGCCTTGACGAGCTGATCGACCAGACCGTGCCGCGCTCGATCCGGCAGGAGGGGGCGCTGGACTGGCCGGCGCTGTCCGAGCGCGAGCTGCTGGCGAAGATGCGCGAGGTGGCGGGGCGGAACCGGGTGATGACCTCGCTGATCGGGCAGGGCTATCACGGCACCGTCACGCCGCCGGCGATCCAGCGGAACATCCTTGAAAATCCCGCCTGGTACACCGCCTACACCCCCTATCAGCCCGAGATCGCGCAGGGGCGGCTCGAGGCGCTGTTGAACTATCAGACCATGGTCGCGGACCTGACCGGGCTGCCGGTGGCGAACGCCTCGCTGCTGGACGAGGCGACGGCGGCGGCCGAGGCGATGGCGATGGCCCAGCGGGTGGCGAAGTCGAAGGCCGGGGCGTTCTTCGTCAGCGAGAACCTGCACCCCCAGACCATCGCGGTGATCGAGACGCGCGCCGCGCCGCTGGGGATCGAGATCATCCGCGGCGCCCCCGAGGACTGCGACCCGACCCGCGTGTTCGGCGCGATCTTCCAGTATCCGGGCACCTTCGGCCACATCCGCGACCTGACCGCCGAGTGTGCCGCGCTGCAAAAGGCGGGCGCGGTGGCGGTGGTGGCGACCGACCTGCTGGCCCTGACGCTGCTGAAAGAGCCGGGCGCGATGGGGGCCGACATCTGCGTGGGGTCGAGCCAGCGCTTCGGGGTGCCGATGGGCTACGGCGGGCCGCACGCCGCCTTCATGTCCTGCCGTGACGAGATGAAGCGGGCGATGCCGGGACGGATCGTCGGCGTGTCGGTGGATGCCGCGGGCCGGCCGGCCTATCGGCTCGCGCTGCAGACGCGCGAGCAGCATATTCGCCGCGAAAAGGCCACCAGCAACGTCTGCACCGCGCAGGCGCTGCTGGCGGTGATGGCCTCGTTCTACGGCGTGTTCCACGGTCCGGTGGGCCTCAAGGCCATCGCCCAGCGGGTGCACCTGCACGCCGTTACCCTGGCCAATGCCCTGCGCGCCGCGGGGGCCGAGGTCGAGCCCGAGGCGTTCTTCGACACGCTGACCGTGCGGGTGGGCGTGGGGCAGGCGGGCATCGTCGCCGCGGCCGAGCAGCGCGGGATCAACCTGCGCCGCGTGGGGCGCGACCGGGTCGGCATCTCGCTGGACGAGACGACCGACGCGGGCGTCATCGCGCGGGTGCTGGATGCCTTCGGCCTCACCGATCCGGCCGAGCCCGCGACGGCGCCGGCCATCCCCGAGGCGCTCCTGCGCGAGAGCGACTTCATGACCCACCCGGTCTTCCACATGAACCGGGCGGAATCCGAGATGATGCGCTACATGCGCCGCCTCTCGGACCGCGACCTCGCGCTCGACCGGGCGATGATCCCGCTCGGGTCCTGCACGATGAAGCTGAATGCCGCGGCCGAGATGATGCCGCTGACCTGGCCCGAGTTCGGCGCCCTGCACCCCTTCGCCCCCGAGGCGCAGGCGGCGGGGTATCACGAGATGTTCGCGGACCTTACCGAGAAGCTCTGCGAGATCACCGGCTATGACGCGTTCTCACTGCAGCCCAACTCGGGCGCGCAGGGGGAATATGCGGGGCTGTTGACCATCGCCGCCTATCACCGGGCCAATGGTGACGATCAGCGCGACGTCTGCCTGATCCCGACCAGCGCGCATGGTACCAACCCGGCCAGCGCGCAGATGGCGGGGATGCGCGTCGTGGTGGTCAAGTCGGCGCCGAACGGCGACATCGACCTTGAGGATTTCGCCGACAAGGCGACCGCGGCGGGCGACCGTCTGGCGGCGGTGATGATCACTTATCCCTCGACCCACGGCGTCTTCGAGGACACGGTGCGCGAGGTCTGCCGCATCACCCATGAGCACGGCGGGCAGGTCTATATCGACGGCGCGAACATGAACGCGCTCGTCGGCCTCGTGAAGCCCGGCGAGATCGGCGGCGACGTGAGCCACCTCAACCTGCACAAGACCTTTGCCATCCCGCATGGCGGCGGCGGGCCGGGGATGGGTCCGATCGGGGTCAAGGCGCATCTGGCGCCGCATCTGCCGGACGACCCGCGCTCGGGCGCGGGCGACATCGGCGGCGCGGTGTCGGCCGCGCCCTGGGGGTCGGCGTCGATCCTGCTGATTTCCTGGGCCTATATCCTCATGATGGGCGGCGCCGGGCTGACCCAGGCGACGCGGGTGGCGATTCTCAACGCCAACTATATCGCCGCCCGGTTAAGCGGCGGTTACCCGATCCTGTTCATGGGCAACCGCGGCCGCGTGGCGCATGAGTGCATCGTCGACACCCGCGTCTTCGCGGCCCACGGCGTGACCGTGGACGACATCGCCAAGCGCCTGATCGACAACGGTTTCCACGCCCCCACCATGAGCTGGCCGGTGGCCGGCACGCTGATGGTGGAACCGACGGAATCCGAGACCAAGGCCGAACTCGACCGCTTCATCACCGCGATGATGGCGATCCGCGACGAGATCACCGAGGTCGCCGAGGGCCGGATCGAGGCCGCGCAGAGCCCCCTGCGCCACGCCCCGCACACGGTCGAGGATCTGGTCGTGGACGACTGGGACCGGCCCTATTCCCGCCAGCAGGGGTGCTTCCCGCCCGGCGCCTTCCGGGTGGACAAGTACTGGCCGCCGGTCGGCCGGGTCGACAACGTGCACGGAGACCGCAACCTGATCTGCACCTGCCCGCCGGTCGAGAGCTACGCCGAGGCTGCCGAATAGGACAACTCGCCCCACGCCCTCCCCTCGCGTTAAGCTTCGTTAACGGTTTGTTAACGATTCGCTGGTGCAGGGAGGGCGGGGATGCTGCGCTCTGCGGTTTTACTGCTGCTTCTGGGCCTGCCGGGGCCTGTGTTCGCGCATGGCGGCGGGCTTGATGCCGACGGCTGCCACACCAACCGGAAGACCGGGGACTATCACTGTCATCGTGGCGGAAAGTCGCGCCGGGCGGCGCCGGCCGCGCCGCTGATGCTGATCGATGCCCCGTCGGGCGGCGCCTATCGCAACTGCACCGCGGCGCGCCGGGCCGGGGCTGCGCCGGTGCGCCGGGGCGAGCCGGGCTATGGGCCGCATCTCGACCGCGACAACGACGGGGTGGGGTGCGAGTAGCCGCGCCCGGCGCGCTCTCCCGATCCTTTCGCATCGGCGGGAACCGGCCGCCGTGCCATACGTTGCCGGTTCAGCTTCAACAGAAAGGATAGTCATATGAAGGGCATCGTCGCCTGGCTGCTCGGGGTTCCGGTCATCGTCATCATCGGCCTCTACCTGACCGGGATCTTCTGATCCCCGCTGCCGTGCGGTCCGCCGCACGGCACACCCCCGCTCACCCGGCCACCCGCGTGAGCACCGCGGCGAGTTCATCCGCCCGCACCGGCTTTTCGATCAGCGGCACCCCCTCGGACGCGCAGGCGCGGGCAATCCCCGGATCGCGCTGCGCCGTGACCATGACCGCCGGCACGACCTGCCCCGCCGCCGCCCGCAAGGCCCGGATCGCCGCGATCCCCGTATCCCCGTTGTCGAGATTGTAGTCCGCCAGGATCACGTCCGGCGGATCGTCCTGCCCCATCTCGGCCAGCGCCTCGGCGGTGCCGCCCGTCGCCCGCACCACCATCCCGAGCGTCCGGCCGAGCATCAGCTCATAGGCGCGCCGCATCGCCGGGTCGTTCTCGACCACCAGCGCCACGCGCGACCTCAGCCCCCGCCCCGCGGGGGCAAAGGCCACCGCCGCCTCGGCCGGGCCGACCGGCGGCAGGCCCACCCGGAACACCGTCCCACGGCCCGGCGTGCTCAGCACCTCGAGCGGATGGCCGAGCTTGGTGCAGGCCCGCCGCACGATCGAGAGGCCGAGCCCCATGCCCTGCGGGCCGCCCTCGCGCACCGCGCGCTGGAACTCGTCGAAGATGCGGGCCCGGTCGGCCTCGCTGATCCCCGGGCCGGAGTCGTGGACCTCGAGCCAGACCCGCTTGCCGCGCCGCCGGACGCCCACGACCACCCCCCCGGCCTCAGTGTATTTCAGCGCGTTCGAGACGAGGTTCTGCGCGATGCGGCGCAGGAAGGTCGGGTCGCTGTCCACCACCGCCGAGGTCGGCACGAAGCTGAGCCGCAGCCCCGCCGCCTCGGCCACCGGCGCGTATTCGATCGCCAGCCGCTGGAACAGCTCGTCCAGCGCCACCGGGCGGCGGTGAAACTCGATCCGTTGGCTGTCCAGCCGGCTGATGTCGAGGACGGCGTGCATCAGCTCCTCGACCGACTCGAAGGCGCCGGCGAGGCGCGTCGTCAGCTCGCGCTGCACGGGGTCGAGGTCGCTGTCGGCCAGCGCCGACAGATACAGCCGCGCGGCCGCCAGCGGTTGCAGCAGGTCATGGCTCGCCGCGCGCAGGAACCGGGTCTTCGAGCGGTTCGCCTCATCCGCCGCCGCGCGCGCCACGGCGAGGTCGCGGTTGCGCTGCGACAGGTCCGCAAGCGCCGCCTCGAGGTCGCGGGTGCGGGCCAGCGCCTCCTGCTCCAGCGCGACGGCGGCCTGAAAGGTGGACCAGGCCGAGCCGCGCGTCTCCTCCAGCCGGTCCACGCGGTGGATCAGCGCCTCGACGATGCGAGCGAGCTTGTCGGCGCGGCGCGCGGGGTCGGGGTCGTCGGGCAGCATCACGGCACCTCGGCGGGTGGCATCAGCGCCAGGCCGACGAAGGTCTGGTTGACGTGCATCCCGCCGTGCTGCTCGCCGTAGGTGTTGAACCCGGCGACGCGGTAGCGCGCGAACAGCGCCGCCATCTGCCCGGTCATGCCCGCCCGCTCGACCGCGAGGCGGCGCAGGATGCAGTCGAAGCCCAGCACCATCAGCGGCTGCCGCGGCAGCGCCTCGAGCGCCTCGGCGAAGCCCTGCGTCACGTCGCCCGCCTGGCCGAGCGTCAGCACCGTGCCCGGCTCGATCGCCGACATGAGCCGCAGGGCGCCGCCCTCGCCCACGCCCGAGATGGCGCGGACATGGTGGCGCCGCCCGGTGCGCCAGAGCAGCGGGTGGCGGGCGAAGTCGGTGCGGTCCATCCGCGCCGCATCGAGCCCCGCGAGGCGGGCGTATTCCTGCGCCGCGGGCTCGGCGTTCAGCTCGAAGATCTCGCGCGCGGCGGGGTCGGCGCGGGTCACCACGGCGCGCTGGGCGGTGGGGGTGAAATGGGCAAAGCTCACCTCGGACACGGCGAGCGTCGTCTCGACCAGCACGAACACCGCCGCGCCGGGCACCGGCCGCCCGCCCGCGATCTGCACGCTGGCGCCGAAGTCGAGCCCGTCGCCCGCCGAGCCCCCCACCACCGGCACCCCCGGCAGGGCGGCGTCGAGCGCGGCCACGAGCACATCCTCGTGCCGGGCCATGCCGTCGGCCAGCAGGATGCCGAAAAGCTGCGCCCCGGCCCGGTCGGGGAACCCGGCCCTGAGCCGCCGCAGCCGGGCGAGCCACGCCGAGACCGGGATCGACGCCTGATCCTCGAGCGCCACGACCTCGGCGCGGAAGGCGGCGCGCGGAAAGCCGATCGCCACGATGGTGCCGCGCTGATAGCCCGCGGCACCGATCTCGCCCGCCGACGAGCAGCCGGCGATCTCGGCCCCGGGCAGCGCCGCGGCCAGCGCCTCGGCTACCGGCGCCAGCGTCTCGCGCGGCGAGCCGAAAAGCAGCACCAGCGCCGGGTCGGCAGGCTCGAGCCCCGCCGCCAGCCGCGCCGCGGCATCCGCCGCGTCGGCCGCCACGCTGAGGCTGACCGGCGCGCCCGGTGGGGCGCCTGCGCCGCTGTCCAAGGCCGCTTCCGCGCTGGTCATCGCCTGTTGTCCGCCCGCGCCGGTCCCGCGCTCAGCCCGGCTCGAACAGCCGCGCGCTGTTGGCGAGCAGCACCGCCTGGGTGCGGCGGCGGGCGTTGATCTTGGACATGATCGCGGTGATGTGGGTCTTGACCGTCGCCTCGGCGATCGACAGCTCGTAGCTGATCTCCTTGTTGGCCTTGCCGAGGCAGATCAGCCGCAGGATCTTCATCTGCTGCGGGGTCAGGGTGGCAAAGCGGCGCGCCAGCTCGGCACGCGCCTCGTCCTCGGTCCCCGCCGCCTCGGGCTCGTAGCCGTCGGGGGTGACGCGCTCGCCCTCCCACATCCGGCGCAGGCTGTCGACCAGTGCCTCGCGGCCAAGGGATTTCGAGATGTAGCCCTGCGCCCCCGCGGCCATCGCCGCCGAGATCATCGCGTTCTCGAGGTCGGCCGAGATCATCGTGATCGGCACGTCCGGCAGCTGTCGGCGCAGGGTCACGATCCCCTCGGCCCCGCGGGCGTCGGGCAGGTTGAGGTCCAGGATCACCGCGTCCGGCGCCCCGTGGCTGCGGATCTGTTCCACCGCGGCGGCCAGGCTGCGGGCGGTCCGCACGGTCTTGCGCCCGAAGCTGATCTTGAGCGTCAGGGCGAGCGCGTCGCACATCAGCGGGTGGTCGTCGACGATCAGGATGTCGTTCACCCGGTCGGCCGAGCGCCGGCCGGCGGGCGCGGGAACCGCGGGCGAGTCGGGGTCGGTGGCCGGTCGGCCGTCAGCCAGCGGACCGGGCGTGGTGGACATGGGCATGGTGTCTGTTCTCCCTGCACCGGACGGATTCTCGTGGGGCGCAGCGATCCTCCGACGCCGCGCCGGTCCGTGCCGGCTGCCCTCAGTCTAGAACCCGCGGGCCGCAGCGCAAGGCTTTGCCGCGCCCCCGACTGCCGAACCTTCCCGGCCCGGCCGGGTGCTTTCGCCGGCGCGCGGCGGCTTTGGTCGGATTGCCTGTCCCTGCGGCGCGTGCCAGCCTTCCGCCGACATCTGCACCCACCCGCGCGAGGTTTCGCCCATGATCCCGATCCGCCATCCCATCCGCCACCTCGCCCGGGCGGCGCTGGCCTCGCTGGCGCTGGCCCTGCCCGCCGGGGCCCAGACGGCCGCCCCGGCTGCGGCCCCCACCGCCGCCCCTTCCGCCGAGCAGCCGGTGCTGAAGGTCGGCACGCTCGAGAACGGGACCGTCAGCTGGGAGCTCGAGACGATCAAGGCGCGCGGGCTCGACACCGCCAACGGCTTCAAGCTGGAAACCCTGCCGCTGGCCGGCAACCCCGCGACGCAGGTGGCGATGCAGGGGGGCGAGGTGGACAGCATCGTCTCGGACCTGCTGTGGGTCGCCCAGCAGCGCGGTGCGGGGTCGGATTTCGTGTTCCTGCCCTACTCGACCTCGGTCGGCGGGCTGATGGTCGCCAAGGACAGCCCGGTCCAGACGCTCGCCGATCTCAAGGGCAAGCAGGTCGGGATCGCCGGCGGGCCGGTGGACAAGAGCTGGCTGATCCTGCGCGCCTGGTCGATGCGGCCGGACAGCCCGACGGGCGGCGAGGACATCGGCAAGGCCACCACCCAGGTGTTCGGCGCCCCGCCGATGATCATGAACGCGCTCGAGACCGGAGAGGTCGCGGCGGCGCTGAACTTCTGGCATTTTCAGGCCAAGATGATGGCGGGCGGGGCGCGCCAGATCCTCGACGTGAACGACGCGGCGAAGGATCTCGGGCTCGACCCGGCGACCCCGCTGCTCGGCTACGTGCTGCGCGAAAGCTGGATCAAGGACCACCCCGACGCGGCGAAGGGGCTGGCCAAGGCGTCGGCCGAGGCCAAACGCATCCTCACCACCGACGATGCGGCGTGGGAGGCGCTGCGCCCGATCATGAACGCCAAGGACGACGCCCAGTTCGCGGCGCTGCGCGACGGCTGGCGGGCGGGGATCCCCAAGTCGCAGAAGGTGGATGCGGCGGCCGCGCAGAAGATGTTCGGCGTCATGGCCGAGCTGGGCGGCGACGAGCTGACCGGCGGCCTCAAGGAGTTGCCGGCGGGTCTGTTCTGGTCGGGTGAGTAAACCCGCCGCCGCCCTGACGCCCCCGCCCGGCGGGGGCCCTGTGCCTCAGGATGCCCCGCCCCCCGGCGGGGCTGTCGCGGTTGATGCGACCGGTCCGGCCGTTGCAGCTCCGGCCGTTGCAGCGGTTGTTCCAACCACCGCTCCGCATGGGGGCGGGCGATCCGCCACCCCCCGCACGCGACGCTGGCCCGGCTTCGTCCCCGGCCTCGTCTCGCTCGCCTTGCTGCTCGCCGTCTGGGGCATCGCCGCGGCGCTGGGCGACGATCCGCAACGGCTGCCGTCCCCGGCGCTGGTGCTGACCCGGCTGGTCGAGCTGGCCGCCTCGGGCGAGCTGTGGCTGCATCTCGGCATGACGCTGGGCCGCGTCGGCGCCGCCTTCGCCGCGGCGATGCTGATCGGCGGGGCGCTCGGGCTGTGGATGGGGCGGGTGCCGGCGGCGGACCGCTGGCTCAACCCCTCGCTTCTGGTGCTGCTCAACATCCCGGCGCTGGTAGTGATCGTGCTCTGCTACATCTGGATCGGGCTGAACGAGACCGCCGCGGTCCTCGCCGTCGCCCTGAACAAGATCCCGGTCGTCGCGGTGCTGCTGCGCGAGCAGGCGCGGGCGCTGCGCCCGGACCTCGACGACATGGGGCGGGTGTTCGGCATGGGGCCGGTGGCCCGGCTGCGCCACATCGTCCTGCCGCAGCTCGCGCCCGCGATCGCCGCCGCCGCCCGTTCGGGTGTCGCGCTGATCTGGAAGATCGTGCTGGTGGTCGAGTTCCTCGGCCGCTCGAACGGCGTCGGCTTCAAGATCCACCTCGCGTTTTCCAACTTCGACGTGCCGCGGCTGCTGGCCTGGTCGCTCGCCTTCGTCGCGGTGATGCTGGCGCTCGACCTCATGGTGCTGCGCCCGTGGCAGGCCCGCGCCAACCGGTGGAGGGACGATGCGGCTTGAGATCGACGGCCGCGCCTTCGGCGAACGGCAGGTGCTGGGGCGGGTCTCGCTCAGCCTCGCGCGGGGCGAGCGGGTGGCGCTGCTCGGCCCATCGGGGATCGGCAAGACCACGCTGATGCGGATCGTCGCCGGGCTCGACCGGGGCTTTCAGGGCCGCCGCGAGGTGCCCGAGCGGCTGGCGATGGTGTTTCAGGAGCCGACCCTGCTGCCTTGGCGCAGCGCCGCCGCCAACCTGACCCTGCCGACGGGGGCGAGCGCGGCCGAGGCCGCGCGCCTCATGGCCGCGGTGGGGCTCGCCGGGCGCGAGGCCGCCTATCCGCGGCAGCTCTCGCTCGGCCAGCAGCGGCGGCTGGCGCTGGCGCGGGCCTTTGCCGCGCGGCCGGACATTCTGCTGATGGACGAGCCCTTCGCCTCGCTGGATGCCGAGACCGCGGGGCGGATGCTCGACCTGACCGACCGGCTGCTCGGCGACAGCGGGGCGGGGCTGATCCTCGTCACCCACGATCCAGCACATGCCGCGCGGCTGGGCGCGCGGGCGCTGACCCTCTCGGGCGCGCCCGCGACGCTCGCCGCGGCGCCCGTCACCAGTGCCAGCCGCTGAGGGTGCTGTCGGGGCGGCCGTAGCTGACGAACACCCGCCCGCCGTTCTCATGCCGGGCGAGCGGCAGACCGCCGTCCACCCCCACATCCGCGCGCAGGTCCGCAGGCAGTTCGGCCAGCGTCTCGCGGCAGGCGGTCCGGGCCTGCCAGTGGCTCACGCGCGCCGCCCAGTCGGACAGCCGCCATCCGCGCACGGCCGGGGCCGCGGCGCAATCGATCGTGCTCATGGTGTTGATCCTTCAAGCAAGGCTTGATGCCTGTACCGAAGATGCTAGCTTTCACCGCGCAATACCAACGAAACGCCGGGATGGGGGCATAAGCCGGGCTGATGGACGAACTGCCGCCTCTCGCCGCCATCCGGGTCTTCGACGCGGTCGCGCGGCGGATGTCGTTCACCGCCGCCGCGGGCGATCTGGGGATGACCCAGGCCGGGGTCAGCTACCAGATCCGCCTGCTCGAGGATCGGCTCGGGGCCGCGCTCTTCCTGCGCAAGCCGCGCGGGATCGAGCTGACGGCGCTGGGCGCGCGGCTGGCGCGGCCCACGCACGAGGCGTTCGACACCCTGCGCGGCGCCTTCGGCCCGCAGAGCGAGACCGAGACGCTGTCGATCTCGGCCCTGCCGACGATGGCGGGGAACTGGCTCTCGCAGCGGCTGGGGCGGTTCCAGATCGAGAACCCGGGGCTGGCCGTCCGGCTCGACAGCTCGGCCCACTTGGTCGATTTCGCGCGCGAGGACATGGACGTGGCGATCCGCTGCGGGGCGGGCGACTGGCCCGGCCTGATCGCGCACCGCCTGTTCGAGGTGGACTTCGCCCCCATGCTGTCGCCGGCGATGGCCGCGGCCCACGGACCCTTCACCGATCCCGCCCAGATCATGCCGCTGCCCTGGGTCAGCCCGCGCGATCCGACCTGGGACCTTTGGCTCGCCGCCGCGGGGATCGAGCGAAACTGCGAGCCCTGTGCCGCGCGCACCGCGCTCGAGCTGAACGTGCAGCTGCACGAGGCCCGCGCGGCGATGGCGGGCGAGGGGGTGGCGCTGCTCACCCCGCGGTTCTTCCGCTTCGAGCTGGCGACCGGGGCGCTGGTCCAGCCCTTCGAGACGCTGGGCACCAACGGCCGGGCGTATTTTCTCGTCTATCCTCCGGCGCGGCGGAACCGCCCGGCGATCCGCGCCCTGCGCCGGTTCCTGATGGCCGAGGTCGCCGCGGACGCCTGACGCCCGGGCCACGGACGCGTGAGCGGGGAGGCTTACATCGCCGTCCAGCCGCCATCGACCGAGATCGTCGTCCCGGTGATCTGCGCCGCCGCGTTCGAGCACAGGAACACCGCCGTGCCGCCCATCTGCTCCACGGTGGCGAACTCGCCCGAGGGCTGGCGCGACAGCATGACCTTGGCGATCACGTCCTCGCGGCTCATCTTGTGGGTCTTCATCTGGTCGGGGATCTGCGCCTCGACGATCGGGGTCAGCACGTAGCCCGGGCAGATGGCGTTGCAGGTGATGCCCTCGCCCGCGGTCTCGAGCGCGGTGACCTTGGTCAGCCCGACGATCCCGTGCTTGGCCGCGACATAGGCGGATTTGTAGGGCGAGGCGGTCAGCCCGTGCGCCGAGGCGATGTTGACGACCCGCCCCCAGCCCTTGTCCCGCATCAGCGGCAGCGCCGCGGCGGTGGTGTGGAACGCCGACGAGAGGTTGATCGCCAGGATCGCGTCCCATTTCTCGGTCGGGAACTCGGGGATCGGGGCGACATGCTGGATGCCCGCGTTGTTCACGACGATGTCGCAGCCGCCGAGCTTTTCGGCCGCCTGCGTCACCAGCGCCCGGCAGTCGTCGGGCTTGCTCATGTCGCCGGCCAGATAGATCACCTCGACCCCGTGCTTCCGGGCGAGGTCGCGGGCCATCGCGTGATCCTCGTCCCGGTCGGTGAAGCTGTTGATGGCGAGCTTCGCGCCCGCCGCGGCCAGCGCCTCGGCCACACCCAGACCGATGCCGCTGTTCGACCCGGTGACGACGGCGACCTTGCCCGCCAGACTCTTCTCGACCATGACCCGCGCTCCCTGATGCTGCGGGTGCAGAATATGCCGATGTGGGGCAGAGTAAAGCGCGGGGCCGGTCAGGCGCCTGCGGCGCGTTCGACGCCGCCCGCGCGCATCGCCATCAGCGCCTCGACCAGCGCGCGGGCCGGGCGGGGCAGGGGGCTGCCCGCGCGCCAGACCACGCAGCGGTCGCGCAGGGCCCAGTCCTCGGTCAGCCCGACCAGCGCGATCCGCATCGTCTGCGCGTGCCGGCGCCCGGCCGACTCGGGGACCACGCCGATCCCGACCCCGCCCTCGACCATCCGGCACATCGCCTCGAAGCTGCGGACCTTGACGCGCAGCGCCCGGTCATAGCCGTGCCGCGCCATCAGCCCGCGCAGGAACGCGAGCAGCGTCGAGCCTTCGTGCAGGCCGATATGGGCAAAGCCCAGCGTCTCGGCAAAGCCGATCGGTCCCCCGGCGGCGAGCGGGTGCCCCAGCGGCGCCGCCAGCACCAGCCGGTCGGTCGAGAACACCGCCCGCTCGAGCCCCGACCAGTCGAGGTCGCCCGAGACGATCCCGAGGTCCGCGGCCCCGTCGCGCACCCCGCCCAGGATGTCGTCGGTCAGCCGCTCTTGCAGGTCCACCGTGACCCGTGGGCGGGTGACGAGGAAGCGCGCCAGCACCTCGGGCATGAACTCGGTCACCGCGGTGGTGTTGGCCAGCACCCGCAGGTGCCCCGCCTCGGCCGCGCCCTCGCCGGCCAACTCGTCGCGCATCGCCTCGACCTGGCGCAGCACGATCCGGGCGTGGCGCAGCATCACCGTCCCCGCCTCGGTCAGGGTGACGCCGCGGTTGCCGCGCACCAGCAGCGGCTGCGGCAGCCCCGCCTCGAGCGCCCGGATGCGGGCCGAGGCGGCGGGCGGCGACAGGAACGCGGCGCGCGCGCCCTGGGTGAGGTTGCCGGCCTCGGCCACCGCCACGAACAGCCGCAGGTCGTCCAGATCGACGCGCATCCCGTATTCCACCCAGCCGAACGCGAGCTTAGTGAAATGCGAATTGGCCGAACGCGCAACCCCTGCCATAACCGGGGGCGGAGGCACCTGATGACCCGACTGACCGACTGGATCGGCCGCACCGAGACGGCGACCGAGACCCTGCGCCCGTTCCCCGCCGACGCGCTGGCCGCGACGCTCGACCGCGACGAGCGCTACCCCGAGGGCGCGGCGCTGCCCGATCTGTGGCATTGGCTCTATTTCCTGCCGCTGCACAAGCTGTCCGAGAGCGGCCGTGACGGCCACGCCGCGCGGGGCGGGTTCCTGCCCCCGGTGCCCCTGCCGCGGCGGATGTGGGCCGGCTCGCGCTTCCGTTTTCACGCCCCGCTCAGGGTGGGGGCGCAGGCGTTGAGGCGCTCGACCATCCTCAAGGTCGAGGAAAAGCAGGGGCGCAGCGGGCCGTTGTGCTTCGTGACCGTGGGCCATGAGCTGATCGACGGCGACAGGCTGTGCATCGCCGAGGAACACGACATCGTCTACCGCGAGGACCCCGCCCCCGGCGCCCCCGTCCCGACGCCGCAGCCCGCGCCCGAGGGGTCGGCGTTCCACCGCGTCATCACCCCCGACCCGGTGCTGCTGTTCCGCTATTCGGCGCTGACCTTCAACGTCCACCGCATCCACTATGACCAGCCCTACGCCACGGGCGTCGAGGGCTACCCCGGTCTCGTCGTCCACGGCCCGCTGCTGGCGACGCTGCTCATGGACCTGTTGCGGCGTCAGGACCTGGGCCGCGTGACGGGCTTTGCCTTCCGGGCGCTCGCCACCATCACCGACACCGCCGATTTCGCGGTCCAGGGCGCGCCCCAGCCGGACGGATCGGTGCGCCTCTGGGCGCGCCGGGCCGACGGGGCGCTGGCCATGGACGCCACCGCCACGCTGGAGACCTCATGACCGCCCCCTCGCCGCACGACCCCTATCAGGACATCCGCGACGGCGTCCGCGCGCTCTGCGCCGAGTTCCCGGCCGAATATCATCGCCGCATCGACGCCGAACGCGGCTACCCCGAGGCGTTCGTCGACGCCCTCACCCGCGCCGGCTGGATGGCGGCGCTGATCCCCGAGGCCTACGGCGGCGCCGGGCTGGGTCTCGCCGAGGCCAGCGTCATCATGGAGGAGATCAACCGCGCCGGCGGCAACTCGGGTGCCTGCCACGGGCAGATGTACAACATGACCACGCTGGTCCGGCACGGGTCCGAGGAGCAGCGCCAGCGCTATCTGCCGCGCATCGCGTCGGGCGAGCTGCGGTTGCAGTCGATGGGGGTGACCGAACCCACCACCGGTACCGACACGACCAAGATCCGCACCACCGCCGTCCGCCGCGGCGACCGCTACGTGATCAACGGCCAGAAGGTCTGGATCAGCCGGGTCCAGCACTCGGACCTGATGATCCTGCTGGCGCGGACGACTCCGCTGGCCGAGGTGACGAAGAAATCCGAGGGGATGTCGATCTTCCTCGTCGACATCGCGGACGCGATGGCCGGCGGGATGGAGGTCAAGCCGATCGCCAACATGGTCAACCACGAGACCAACGAGCTGTTCTTCGACAACCTCGAAATCCCGGTCGAGAACCTGATCGGCGAGGAGGGCAAGGGCTTCAAGTACATCCTCACCGGGCTCAACGCCGAGCGCACGCTGATCGCGGCCGAAGGCATCGGCGACGGCTACTGGTTCACCGACAAGGTGGTGGCCTACGCCAAGGAGCGGACGGTCTTCGGCCGCCCCATCGGCCAGAACCAGGGCGTCCAGTTCCCCATCGCCGAGGCCTATATCGAGATCGAGGCCGCCAACCTCATGCGGTGGGAGGCCTGCCGGCTCTACGACGCGGGCCAGCCCTGCGGGGCGCAGGCGAACATGGCCAAGTATCTCGCCGCCAAGGCGAGTTGGGAGGCCGCGAACGCCTGCATCCAGTTCCACGGCGGCTTCGGCTTCGCCGACGAATACGACGTCGAGCGCAAGTTCCGCGAGACGCGGCTTTACCAAGTGGCGCCGATTTCGACCAACCTGATCCTCAGCCACATCGCCGAGCACGTGCTCGGCCTGCCCCGGTCTTTTTGATGGGGGCGGTCTGATGCGGGTGCTCGAGGGGCTGACGGTCGTGGCGGTCGAGCAGGCGGTGGCGGCGCCCTTCGCCACCGCGCGGCTCGCCGACGCAGGCGCCCGGGTCATCAAGATCGAGCGCCCCGAGGGCGACTTTGCCCGCGGCTACGACGACGCGGCGAATGGCCTGTCGAGCTATTTCGTCTGGCTCAACCGCGGCAAGGAATCGGTGGCGCTGGACCTGACCTCGGACGCGGGCAAGGCGGCGCTGACGCAGCTCATCGACGGCGCGGACGTGCTGGTCCAGAACCTCAAGCCCGGCGCGCTGGCGCGGCTGGGGTTTCCGCCCGAGCGGCTGGCGCGCGACTGGCCGCGGCTCATCACCTGCTCGATCTCGGGCTATGGCGAGGACGGGCCGATGGCCGCGCGCAAGGCCTATGACCTGCTCATTCAGGCGGAATCGGGGCTCTCGTCGATCACCGGCGGGCCGGACGGCCCGGCGCGGGTGGGCGTTTCGATCGTCGACATCGCCACCGGTGCCACGGCCCACGCGGCCATCCTCGAGGCGCTGATCGGGCGCGGGATCACCGGGCGCGGGACGGCGATCTCGGTCTCGATGTTCGACGTCATGGCCGACTGGCTGACCGTGCCGCTGATGAACCACGAGGCCGGGCGCAGCCCGCAGCGGCTGGGCCTCGCCCACCCCTCCATCGCGCCCTACGGGGTGTTCACCACCGCCGACGGGGTGGCGATCCTCATGTCGATCCAGTCCGACCGCGAGTTCGCGAGCCTCGCCCGCGGGTTCCTGGACGACCCCGGCCTGGCCGCCGACCCGCGCTTTGCCACCAACGTCGCCCGCGTCCGCCACCGCGCCGAGACGGACGCCGCCGTCGCCGCCGCCTTCGCCCGCCGCACGGGGGCCGAGGCGGTCGCGGCGCTCACCGCCGCCGACGTGGCCTTTGCCGCGGTGAACGACATGGCGGCGCTTGCGGCCCACCCGCAGCTGCGCCGCATCACCGTCGAGACGCCCGTGGGCCCGGTCCGCTATCCGGCCCCCGCGGCCCGCTTCGCCGGCGCGGACCGCCGCTATGGCCCGGTCCCCGGACTGCCCCAAACATCCGAAAAATCAGGGAGGATGAACGGATGACACTGACCACACTGACCCGCCGCGCGCTGATCGCCGCCGGCGCCGCCGCGCTGGCGCTGACCGGCCTGCCGGCGCTCGCGCAAGAGCCGATCGTCATCAAGTTCAGCCATGTCGTCGCCCCGAACACCCCCAAGGGCAAGGGCGCCGAAAAGTTCAAGGAGCTGGCCGAGCAATACACCAACGGCCGGGTGAAGGTCGAAATCTACCCCAACAGCCAGCTCTACAAGGACAAGGAAGAGCTTGAGGCGCTGCAGCTCGGCTCGGTCCAGATGCTCGCGCCGTCGCTGGCCAAGTTCGGGCCGCTCGGCGTCAGCGCCTTCGAGGTCTTCGACCTGCCCTACATCTTCAAGGACACCGCCGCGCTGCGGAAGGTGACCGAGGGCGAGGTGGGCGAGAAGATGCTGGCGCTGCTCGAGCCCAAGGGGATCAAGGGCCTCGCCTACTGGGACAACGGCTTCAAGATCATGACCGCGAACCGGCCGATGATCATGCCCGACGACTTCCTGGGGCTGAAGATGCGGATCCAGTCGTCCAAGGTGCTCGAGGCGCAGTTCGCCGCACTCGGCGCGGTGCCGCAGGTGATGGCGTTCTCGGAGGTCTATCAGGCCATGCAGACGGGCGTGGTGGACGGGTCCGAGAACACGCCCTCGAACGTCTATACGCAGAAGATGCACGAGGTGCAGAAGCACGCCACGCACTCGAACCACGGCTACATCGGCTACGCGGTGATCGTGAACAAGGCGTTCTGGGACGGGCTGCCCGAGGATATCCGGGCCGAGCTGGACAAGGCGATGGACGAGGCCACGACCTACGCCAACGGCGTGTCCGAGGCCGACAACGCCGCCGCCCTGCAGGCGATCCGCGACGCCGGGACGACCGAGATCCACGAGCAGACCGAGGCAGAGCGCGCGGCCTGGGTCGAGGCGCTGCAGCCGGTCTATCAGCAGATGGAAAGCCGGATCGGCAAGGACACCATCGACATGGTCCGCGCCGCCGCGCAGTGACGGCGGCATCGCGTAAAAAATCGCCCGCCGCGGGTTCCGCGGCGGGCGTTGTCGTCAGGCGCCGGTGAGGGCGGAGGTCAGAGCTTGGCGGGGACGACCACGGTGGTCCCGGCGGGCACGGTCGTGGCCGCGGTGCCGGTGCCCTCGCCGCGCATCACGCGGTAGCCTTCCTGCCGGCAGATCGCGTCGGCATTGGCGACGCTCATGCTGTTCGGACGCCCGATCGAGCGGTCCCAGGTCACCTGGCTGTGGGTGTAGAGCTGGCAGGTGACGGGGCCCGCGGCCGAGGCGACCACGACCGGCGTGGTCTCGTAATCCTTGGGAGAGACCGAGCAGCCGGCCAGCAGGACGGTGCCGAGGGCGGCAGTCAGAGACAGAAACTTCATGGGGTCACCTGGGCGAAAGAGCTACACGGCTCGCTCTTAATCACTTCAAGCCATTTTGGAAGCTGTGTTTTCGGACAGTGCCCACCGCCGCCTGCGGCAGCCGGTCGCAGGCCCGCGCGACGGGTCCGCGCCGCCGGTTCAGCCACACCTCGGCCACCAGCCACAGCGCCGCGATCACCCACAGGTCGACGGCCGCGCGGTGGGCGGTGCCGGCGCCGCTCAGGTTGCTGCCGAGCGCGTCGCCCACCACCGACAGCAGCACGCAGGCGATGAAGGACACGAGCCCACCGCGCCCGATCGTCGCCAGCGCCCGCCCCGGGGCGCTCGCCGCGATCCACGCCATCAGCGGGGCGAGCGGCACGGCGACCAGCCAGCTCGCCGCCATGATCGCGGTGTAGCGCACGAGGTCCAGCGACCATTTGTCCACCACCCCCACCGCGTGCCACATCGCGTCGGCCAGCCGCTTGCCATCGGCGCCGAAGCGCCACAGTACCGCCATCCCGAGGCTGTAGAGCGTGACCGCCGCGGCGAGCGCCGTCAGAACCCCCGCGTGGCGGCGCAGGATCGGCATGAAGCGGTGGCGGAACGCCCCCATCGCCACGCCGCTGAAGAACAGCATCTGCCAGGCGAAGGGGTTGAAGAGCAGGCCGTTCCCCTCGCGCTGGTTCGGCAGCAGGGCGTTGAGCGGCCCGGCCACCATCCACAGCGCCACCGACCCCGCCGCAAAGGCCAGCGGCCAGCGCAACAGCAGCGGCACGACCACCGGCGCGGCGGCGAGCAGCACGACATACAGCGCCAGCACGTCGAGCAGGTTGGGCTGCATCCACATCACCGCCAGCGCGGTGACATAGGCGAGCGGCAGTTCGACGATCCAGCGGGCATACTCGGACCAGATCGCCGTGTGCCCGAGGTCCAGCGCAAAGAGCCCGCGCGAGGTGAGCGCCAGCGCCACGCCCCCCGTGACCAGCGCCAGCCAGACCTGCCCGGCGCGGCGCAGGAACCGCCACTGCGCGGCGCGGCGGCCCGACTGCGCCTCGACCTTGATCCACACCAGCCCGACCAGGAACCCCGAAAGCAGCACGAACAGCTCGGCCGCGTCGTAGATGGCGAAATTGGTCAGCGTGAACTGCCGCGCCCATCCGGCGGGGATGTGGTTCAGCATGATGCACACCAGCGCGTAGCCGCGCAGGGCGTCGAGCGTCGCGTTGCGTCTCATCGCGGCAGCGCGGCCCAGCGTTCGAGCAGGGCGGGGTCCGACAGCAGCGCCGCACGCTCGGCCCGGTCAAGGAACGACAGCGCCTCGGACTGGCTGGCGGCGGCGTCGATCTTGGCGGCGGCGGCGATGGCGGGCAGGCGCTCGGCCGCGGGGCGCGCGGGCAGCAGCGGCAGCAGCGCGGCGTGGCGGGCGCGCAGCCCGGCGTCGGCGCCCAGCGCGGCGGTGGGGTCGTCGTCGCGGCGCAGGCGCCGGGCCTCGGCGGTGGCGGCGGCGATGATCGGGGGGACCCGCCGCTCTTCCGGCGTGACCAGCAGCCCCGCCATCCGCGCCCAGCGCCCGAACACCGGCGAAGCCGTCCAGCGCGAGATCGCCGGCGCGAGGATCAGCCCGGCAAGGATCGGCGACAGCCAGATGAGCTGGCCGGGCGACAGCATCGCCACCACGATCAGGATCGCCAGCCCCGAGGCGACGTGGATGCCGTGCCGCCTGAGCACCAGCCGCCACGGCGGCATCGACCCCTTGCGGACCTGGCTTTCCCAGCCCGAGTTGCGGCCCGAGAGGATCTCGGCGATCTGGCGGGTCTGGATCAGCATCTGGACCGGGGCGATCAGCGCCGAGAGCAGGATCTCGAACAGCGCCGAGGCGAGGGTCCGCGACCGCCCCCCCGCGTTGGCGGCCAGCGGCCGCCGCCAGGCCCGGCCGACGGCCACGAACTTGGGCAGCAGCAGCAGCGCCATCGCGGCCGCGAAGAGCCACGTCATGCGGACGGAATCGAAGGTCGGCCAGTCGGGGAAAAGCTGGTAGGTGCGCGGGAAATACTCGGGCCGCGACAGGATCACCTTGGCGGTCAGCGCCAGTCCGACGAGGATCATGGCAAGCCAGATCGGGCTCATCAGGAACCCGAGGATGCCGACGGTGAAATGCACCCGGCTGATGGCCGAGAACCCCCGCGCCCCGATCAACCGCAGGTGCTGAAGGTTGCCCTGCGCCCAGCGCCGCTCGCGCACCGCCATGTCGAGCAGCGTCGGCGGGCTGCCCTCGTAGCTCGCGCGCAGGTCCCAGTCGAGCCGCACCTTCCAGCCCGCGCGCCGCAAGAGCGCGGCCTCGACGAAGTCGTGCGAGAGGATGGTGCCGCCGAACGGCGGCTCGCCCGGCAGCTCGGGCAGGCCGCAGCAGGCGGCGAAGGCGGGGACGCGGATCATCGCGTTGTGGCCCCAGAAATTGCCGTTGTCGCCCGACCAGGCGGCGACGCCGCGGGCGATGGGAGGGCCGTAGACCCGGCCGGCGAACTGGATCACCCGGGCGAAGAGCGTCTGCCCGCCGACCAGCATCGGGATCGTCTGGATCAGCGCCAGCGCCGGATCGGCGGCCATCCGGGCGCTCATCTCGGCCACCACCCCGCCCGACACCACGCTGTCGGCGTCCAACACCACCATCTGGTCGTAGCGCCCGCCCCAGCGGCGGACGAACTCGGCGATGTTGCCGGCCTTGCGCCCGGTGTTGTCGGTGCGGCGGCGGTACCAGACCGGCAGCGGGCAGGTCTCGCGCAGGGTGGCGACGGCAAGCGTCTCGGCGGCGAAGAACGCGGGGTCGCGGCTGTCCGAGAGGATGAAGATCTCGGCCCGCCCGGCGAGGCCCGCGGCGGCCATTTCCTCGGCCAGCGCGCCGAGCAGGCCGAGGCTTTCGGCGGGGTCCTCGTGATAGACCGGCATCACCACGGCGACACGGGCGGTGCCGGGGTCGGCGGGGGTGGCGGGGGCGCGGGCGACGAGGCCCGCGAGCATCGAGCAGAAGCTGAACCCGACCCAGCCGAAGGTCAGGGTGAAGAACCCGAGCAGCGCCCATTGCAGCGGCTGGATGCGGTCGCCGAAGACGAGCAGCATCTGCCAGAACCCCAGCGCCACGATCAGCGCCGCGCCGCCGAAGGCGATGACGCGCGCCAGCACCACCTCGGGGGCGGGGGGCAGGCGCGGCGGGCCGGGGGGCGGGGCGGCGCGGAAGTCCTGCGCCGGCATCGCCAGCGGTGCTTCGGGCGGAGTGGCGGGCGACCGCCCGGACGGCTGCCCGGACAGGCGCGCGGCCGCATCCGCCGGGGCGGGCGCGGCAGGGGGCTGGGGCACGCCGGCCGCCGGGGCGCCGGTTTCCAGCACCCCGGTCAGCCCCGCGTCCAGCGGTAAAGCCAGGTCTCGCTCATCCGCAGCTGGGCGCTGTCGAGCCGCGCGGAGAGCTCGGCCAGGTCGGCGCCACCGGGCACGAACTCGAACGAGAGCCGCAGCACCCCCTCGGCCGGCAGGCGGACGACATAGGGGTGGCGGACCTCGCCGGCCGAGGTGGTGACCACCGGCTCGGGGTCGGGCTGGCCCTCGAACGGGGCGAGGTCGAAGTCGATGACGAAGCTACGCGCGCCCTTGCCGTTGATCGAGGCCCCCGACCGCGACTGGCGCACCTGCGCCGCCGGGTCGTTGTCGCCGGGCGCGAAGCCGAGGCTCAGCTCATAGGCGAAGTCGTGGCGCACGCCGGGGGCGAGCGGCTGGCCGGGCTGCCAGAACGCGACGATATTGTCGTGGAACTCGCTCTCGACCGGGATCTCGACCAGCACCACGCGGCCCTCGCCCCAGCCGCCCTGCGGGGCGACCCAGGCCGAGGGACGGCGCTCATAGGCGGCCTCGGCATCCTGGAAGGCGGTGAAGTCGCGGGCGCGCTGCATCAGCCCGAAGCCCTGCGGGTCGCGGTCGGCGAAGGCCGAGATCTGCAGCGCGGCCGGGTTGGCCAGAGCCCGCCACAGCCGCTCGCCGTTGCCGGTCACCATCTGCAGCCCGTCGCTGTCGTGGACCGCGGGGCGGTAGTCGTCGAAGCTGCCAAGATCGGCGGGCCCGAACCAGAACATCGAGGTGAGCGGCGCGATGCCGACGTCGGTCAGCTCGCGCCGCGGGAACAGTGCGGCGCGGGTGGCGACGGCGGTGTCGGCACCGGGGGTCAGGACGAACTCATAGGCGCCCGCGACCGACGGGCTGTCGAGCAGCGCGAGCACGGTGACCGAGGCTGCCCCCGGCTCGGGCGTGCGGATCCAGAATTCGCGGAAGGCCGGGAACTCCTCACCCGCGGCGCTGCCGGTGCCGAGCGCGAGGCCGCGCGCCGAGAGCCCGTAGACGTTGCCGCGGCCGATGGCGCGGAAGTAGCTCGCGCCCTGGAAGACCGCCATCTCGTCCAGCACGCCGGGCCGGTTCAGCACCGTCCGCAGGCGGAAGCCGGACCAGCCCATGTCGCCGGGCGGGGCCGAGGCCGCGTCGGGCGGAAAGCCCTCGGGCGAGAACTCGAACACCGTCGGGTCGAAGGGGAGGTTCCGCGCCACCCCGTTCTCGATCAGGTTGATCCGCACCGGGTCGGTGAACAGCATCCCCGGCGGCAGCAGGTCCAGCCCGAACCCGCCGAGGTCGCGCCACGGGTCGGCCTCGCGCCGGAATCGGATGCCGCGATAGGCGTCATAGCCGAGGTCAGCGAAGGGTGGGGTCAGCTTGGCCTGCGGGCGAACGTAATCGGCGCGCACGAGGTCGGCGGCGATTCGGGCCACATCCTCGAACCCGAAGGGGGCGGGGGGCGCTGCGACGGCCTCGGCCTCGGGCGGAGCGGCCATCTGCGCCCGCACGCCGGTCGCTGCGACCGACAGGGCGGCGGTCATCGCCCCCAGAAAAACCCGGCGTTCCACTGACGATGCCCCGCAAATCCGACTAGGGTCGCTGCTTAGTGAAACTCGCGCGGCCCCGCAAGGATCGCCGCTGCGGCGCAGCGGAGCCCCGCGTATCCGGTTCGGTCGGCGGATGGGGAAAACTTCCCGGGGAGTTTACGGGATAAAACGTCACCGCAGACAAATTGGACGTTCATCCGGGCCGGTTTTGGTGTATGATGTCAGATGCAGCCGGAACGATCGCGCCGCGCCTTGCCAGAGTCGGGTTTGAAGGTCCGCGGTTAGCGAGTTGCCCTTGCAACGCGACGAGCCATCGTTCGTCTGCCGGATTGTTCTTGAGGTGGAGGCGGCAGCGATGCCCCCGAGGCCTCAGGGACAATCCGTCAGTCGCCCGCCTCTCTGTTCCCGGCCTTCTGTCCCCCGGGACGCGGCGGCATCCCGGGCAACGCTCAGTAATCCCGCTCGTAGAACACCCCGATGGTGCTTTCCCCGTCGCTCGCCACCGAGCCGCGGGCGGTGACCGCATCGTTCACGTCGAGGTTGAGGTTGATCCGCGAGCGCCCGTCCGCATCCACCGCCACGTCGGTATAGACGTTGCGGGTCAGGTACTTGCCGGCGCGGACCGTCACATTCCCCTCGTCGTCGGTGGCCAGATCGAGGTCGTCCAGCCCGACCGAGTCGCGCAGGTTCGACACGATCCCCTCGCTGCCCCGCCCGGCCAGCACCGCGACCGCGTTGGCGAGCTGCGCGGCCTGCAGGGGCGAGATGGTGTCCAGCCCGCGGCCGAAGAGCAGATGCGAGAGCACCTCCTCCTCGGGCAGTTCGGGGACCGATTCGAAGGTGATCTCGGGCTCGCGGATGTCGCCGTCGACGACGATGCGGGTCAGGATCTCGTCCTGCTGGGTCTCGGCGACCAGCCGCAGGACGGGGATCATGCTGCCCTGCAGCTCGATCAGCCCCTCGGTCATGTCGAAGCGCTTGCCCAGCAGGTCGATGCGGCCGCGGATCAGCTCGAGCTGACCGACCGGGATCATGTTCCGTGCGGTGCCGGTCAGCCGCAGGCTGCCGCCGAGTTCGGCGTCGATGCCGCGACCGCGCACGAACACCTGATTCGGCGCGTTGATGGTCAGGTCCAACCGCGCCGGGTTGGCGGGCGGCGTGGCCGGCGGCGCGGTCATCCCCGCGATCCGGCTGTCGGCCGAGGGGAAGGGCAGGAGCCCGGCCTTGGCCCGCGTGCCGCGCACCGGGGGCCGGTCGCGCAGGTGGACGATCTCGGGGATCGCGCGGGCCCCGCCGAGCCCGGTCGAGGGGATGCGGATCTCGGTCTCGCCCAGGTTCACGGTCCCGGTCACCAGCGGCCCGTCCGCCGGGTTGCCCGAGATGCGGACGGTCCCGTCCACCCTAGTCTCGTAGAGGTTCGGGTCGCGCAGCACCACGCCGTCGAGCTGCGCCGTCAAGTCCAGCGCGGTGCCGCCGCGCAGGTCCACGGGGCCGCTCACCGTCACCTGCCCGCCGGCCGAGACGTTGCCGGTGGCGTTGACCTGGATCAGCCCGCCGTTCAGGTCGGCCGTGCCGCTGAGGTTGTCCACCCGCAGCCCCAGCTTCGGGTCCGACAGCCGCGCGTTCGGCAGGCTCACCCGCCCGCTCAGGTTCTCGAGCGCGGGGCGCCCGGCCAGCCGCAGGTCGAAGTCCACCGG
This sequence comes from Paracoccus sanguinis, assembly GCF_012689545.1. Classification (NCBI taxonomy): domain Bacteria; kingdom Pseudomonadati; phylum Pseudomonadota; class Alphaproteobacteria; order Rhodobacterales; family Paracoccaceae; genus Paracoccus; species Paracoccus sanguinis. Next base: position 1,327,764 of record NZ_CP051542.1, on the reverse strand, counting down.
CCCCTCGATCGAGCGCACCCGCAGAAGCGGGTTCACCAGCGCCGCATCGCTGACCCCCGACGCCCGGATGTCGGCGGTCGAGAAATCCTGCGCCGCGGTGCCCGCGATGGTGGCGCGGGTGCCGCCCGGCGCGGTGGCGTTGAGGTTGATGTCATAGCGCCCCGCGGTCTGGCGGACCGTCCCCGCGACCGTCGCCGGTCCCGGCAGCCCCGGCACCACAAGCGCCAGGTCCGAGAGCGCCGCATCGACGTTCAGCCCCGCCTGCGGGCTGCCGTCGGCGCTGAGCCGCAGCTGGCCGTTGCGGGCGTTCAGCCGCTCGATGCTCAGCGCGCCGCCCGGCGACTGGGTCGCGGCGAGGTCGAAGGTCGTCTGCCCACCGAGCAGCGGATCGACCCGCGCGTTGCCGATCCGCAGGCCGCTTGCCGTGCCCTCGGCGGTGACGCGCCGGCCGCGGCCCTGGTCCACCAGCCGCGCGGTGGCGTTCAGCGCCCCGTCGATGCCGCCGCCGAGAAAGGCGAGGCTCGCCGCGCGCACGTCCGCGCTCACGTCGGTGCGTCCGGCGCCGATGGTGCCGCGGGCGGTGGCGTTCAGCCGGGCGCTGGCCACCACGGCCTCCTCGAGCGTCAGGACGCCGTCGCGCTCGGCCCCGCGGACGGTCAGGCGGGTCGGCCCGGCCAGCGCCGCGTCGGCCTGGGCCTGGCCCAGCGACAGGTTGTTGCCGGTGCCGTCCACGACCAGCCGGCGCACGCCGCTGCCATCGTCGGCAAAGCTGCCGGTGGCCGCAAAGCTGCCCCGCCAGCCAAGGCCCAGCGCCGAGAGATCGGCGAGGTTCACGCGCCCCTGCACGTTGGTCTGCCCGCCGCCGATGGTGCCCGAGATGTCGGCATTGGTGCGCGGGTTGTCGATCACCGCCTGCTCGATGGTGAGCACGCCGTCTGCTTCCGTCCCGCGCAGGGTCACGCGCGTCTCGCCGCCCAGCACGCCGTCGGCCTGCGCCTGCCCCAGCGACAGGTCGTGGCCGGTGCCGTCGAGCACCATCCGGCGCAGCCCGCCCGGCTCTTCGTTCACGCGCCCCGTGGCGGCGAAGCTGCCGCGCCAGCCGAGGCCCAGCGCCGACAGATCGGCGAGGTTCACCCGCCCCGACAGGTCGGTCTGCCCGCCGCCCACGGTGCCCTTTACATCCGCCTGTGCGCGGGGGTTGTCGATCACCGCCTGCGTGAGGGTCAGCACCCCGTCGCGCTCGGTCCCGCGCACGGTCAGCCGCGTTTCGCCCGCGAGCACCCCGTCGACAGACTTCTGCCCCAGCGCGAGGTCGGTGCCGGTGCCGTCCACCGCCAGCACCCGCGCGCCGGTCCCGTCATCCTTCAGCGACCCGTCGAGCCGCAGCGCCCCGCGCCAGCCGCGGCCGAAGGCTGCGAGCGAGCGGATGTCGGCGGTCGCGGTCAGGTCGGTGCCGGTCTCGGCCAGCACGCCCTCGACATTCGCGGTCATCTGGTCGTTGGTCAGTTGCAGGTCGCGCACCGTGACCGTCTGCCCCGCCTGTTCGGCCGACAGGCGGAACCGGGTCGTGCCCGACAGCGCGCCGTCGACGTCCTGCTGGCCCAGCCGCAGGTCCTGCCCGGTGCCCGTGGCCTCGATGCTGCGTACGCCGTTCGCCTCGCGGGCGGTGGCGGTGGCCTTGATCGACCCGGCGAAGCCCGGTTGCAGCGCGCCGAGGTCCGGCACGTCCAGATCCAGAGCCGCGTCGAGCGCGCCCTGGGCAAAGCTGCCGCGCCCGTCGGCGGTGAGCTGCGGGTTGGCGAGGCGCAGCGTCTCGACCTCGAAGCGGCCGTCCTTCTCCTGCGCGATGGCCGTGAGGTTGGTGCGGCCCCTGAGCGCCGAGTCCAGTTCGTTGATGCCGAGTTCGAGGTCGGTCGCCTCGCCCGTGACGGTCACGCGCCGCGCGCCGGGGGCGCCGGTGACGGCGGCCTGCGCGGTCAGCGCGCCGGCCATCGCCGGGTCGGCGGCGGTCAGGCTCGACAGCCGCAGGTCGGCTTTGAGGTCGGTCGAGGTGCTGGTGATCAGCCCCTGCGCCGCCGCGGTCAGGCGCTGCCCGTCCACCCGCAGGTCGCGGATCTCGATCCCCTGCTCGTCGCGCCGGGCGCTGGCAAAGATCGACGCCTCGCCCGCCATCAGCCGGTCGAGCTGCGGCTGGTTCACCGTAATGTCGGTGCCGGTGATCTCGGCCTCGGCGTCGAAGCCGCGGGTCAGCACGGTGTAGAGCCCGCGGATGTTGGCGTTGGCCTGCCCGGTCAGCGGCCGGCCGGCCAGCGTCGAGAGGTGCTCGAGCCGCTCATAGGCCGCGTCGAGGTCGCCCGAGACGGTGATCCCCGAGCGCAGGCCGTCGGCGAGGATGGTGCCCGCGATGCCGAAATCCTGTCCGCTGAGCGTAAAGTCCGACAGTTCGAGCGCGTTGCCCGGCGTCAGGTCGAAGCCCGATTCCCCGGTGATCGACGTGCCGAGCGCCTGCTGCAGCCCGGCGTCGGCCAGCGCCAGCCCCTCGACCCCGAAGGCGAGCTTGCCAAGAACCTGCTGCAGGTCGCCGTTCTCGAGCGCCACGGTGCCGTCCCCGTTCAGCGTCAGCGCCCCGATCCGGTTGCCGTTCTGGGTGATGTCGCCGATCCGCCCGACGACGCGCCACGCATCCGACTGGGTGGCGTCATAGCTGATCTGCAGGCTGCCCGAGCGCACGTCGGTCGGCTCTCCGCCGAAGGGCAGGCGGACGGGCAGGGTGGTGGCGCCGGCATCCTCGCCCAGCGTCATCAGCAGCACGAGCGACTGCGGCGCGCCCTTGTCGTTGGTGGTGACCGAGCCGGTGAGGTTCAGCGCCTCGGTGTCCACCATCAGCACCGGCAGCGCCATGCGCCCGTTCTCGCCCCGCCAGCCCTCGGCCAGCAGGCGCGAGCTGGTGCCGAAGAACGGCCGGTCGTCGGGCGGCAAGAGGCTGGCGACGTCGCCGGTCAGCTCGGCCCGGAAGCCGGTGCCGGGGGTGCCGTCCTCGCCCGCCTGGGCGTGGGCCGAGACGCGCCCGGTGACGCGGTCGGTGCCGTCGGTGGCCAGGCGGATGTCGGCGGCGAATTCCTTGAGCGGCCCCTCGCCCTTGATCTCGGCGGTGACGGCAGGCTTGTCGTAGAGACCGACGAGGTTGGCGAACAGCCCCTCGCGGTCCTCGTCCAGCGTGACGTCCAGCTTGAGGTTCGTGGTGACGTTGGAATAGGCGGCGTCGACGGCAAAGACGCCGCGCTTGCCGTCCACCCGGTTGATCGCCAGCTTGGCCGCGCCCTCGCCGCCCGCAAGGTTCATCGAGCCGTCGAGCGAGACGACCGCCGCCTCGCCGATCACCGGCTCGCCGATCTCGACCCGGCCCGCGGCGATGCGGGCGATGTTGACCGACACCGGGAGGGTCGGCAGGGCGAAGTCGCGGACCTCGGCCTTGCGCCCGCCCTCGCCGCCGCCCGGCAGGCGGGGCAGCAGGATTTCCTGGGCGGAAAGCTCGTTGATCTCGATCCGCCGGCCGAACAGCGCCGAGCGGTCCCACTGGATGGCCCCGTTTTTGAGCGTGATCCAGACGCCCTCGGCGTCGGCGATGGTCATCTCGGTGAAGGTCGCGCGCGACGAGAGCGCGCCCTGGAAACCGCGGATGACCACCTGCCGGCCGGCGCCCGACAGGTTGCGTTCGAGGAAGCGGGTGATGAAGCCGCGGTCGTCCTCGACCTCGGCGGAGATCTCGGCGGCGCTGGCGGCCATGTCCTGATCGGCGGCGCCGGGGGCGGGGGCGGGCGCCTCGGCCGGCGGGGGGGCTGCGTCCTGCGCGGCCGCGGGCGGCAGCGGCGCGGCCAGCAGCACCAGCGCGGACAGCGCCGGCGTCAGGCGGCGCAGGGGCCGGGTCAGGCGGGCGGGAAGGGTCGAGAGATACCGCATCAGAACGCCTGCCCCAGACCCAGATAGAACTGCACCCCTTCGCCGGTGTCGCCGCCGACGGGCCCGGCCACGTCAAGGCGGATCGGCCCGATCGGCGTCGTGTAGCGGATGCCGACGCCCGCGCCCGCGTGCCAGTCGCTCGCGCCGCCGAAGCTGCTCTCCTCCCACACCTGGCCGGCGTCGGCGAAGGCCACGAGGCCGATGCGCTCGCGCACCAGCATCCGCATCTCGCCGGTGATGTTCAGCACGCTGAGGCCGCCGGTCTTGACCGGCCCCTCCGGCCCCTGGATGACCTCGACGCCCAGCGACTCGAACGGCTGGCCGCGCACCGAGCCGCCGCCGCCCGAGTAGAACAGATAGTCGCGCGGCGTCTCGGCCAGGTCCGAACCGAAGATCGTCCCGGCCCGCGCCCGGCCGGCGAGGGTGAAGCGGTCCTCGGCGCCGAAGCTGCGGTAGGCGCGGCCCTCGCCCACCAGCCGCAGGCCCGAGCCGGTGTCCTGCATCCCGTAGAAGGGCGTCGCGGTGGTGGACAGCCAGTAGCCTCGCCGTGCGTCGTTCGGCTCATCCTCGCGGCGGTCGAGCGTGACTGTGGTCGGCAGCGCCAGCACCCGGAAATCGGTCGTGCCGCTGGCGTCGGTGACGCGCGAGCGGCGGTACTCGAGCCGCGTCTCGCCGGTCAGCCGGTCCGAGGGCAGCCAGACGAGGCCCATGCCGAGGACGCCGAGATCGAGGTCGTAGTCCTCTTCCCGCAGCCGCTCGGCCCGGGCCTCGACGAAGGCGGTGATGTCGGGGCGGATCGTCGCCGGGTGGTCGAGCCGCAGCCCCAGCTTGTAGTCACGCCCCGAGGTGCCCGAGCCGATGTCCTTGATCTCGCCGTCGACGCGCAGCCGCTCGCCCCCGCCCAGCAGGTTGCGGTGCAGCCAGTAGCCGGTGACCTTGGCCCCGTCGATGCTTGAGATCTCGAAGCCGCCGCCGATCCGGCGCAGCTTCTGCTCGATCACCGTCAGCCCCACGTCGAGCGTGTTGCCGGGGCCGAGCGCCTCGGCTTCCTCGAGCGTGATGGCCGAGAAGATGCCCGAGCGGCGCAGGCGCTTGCGCACCTGCTCGAGCTTCTCGGGGTCGAAGCGCTCGCCCTCGGGGAAGCCCGCGATCTTGAGCAGGCGCCGGGTCGAGAGCCGCTCGTTGCCCGAGGGCAGCAGCCGGCCGAAGCGGACCAGCGGGCCGGGGGCGAGGACGATGCGGCTGTCCACGGCGTGCAGCTCGTGGTCGGCGACGATGTCGGTCGAGGTCACGTCGGCCTTGGCGTGGCCATAGTCGCGCCAGCCGGTCACCCCGGCGCGGGCGGCGGATTTCATGTCCGAGGTGCGGGCGACCGCGCCGGTGCGGTAGTCGCGCGGCAGGTCGGTGCCGGGCGCGACCGGGGCGATCTCGGCCCGGCTGTAGCGGAAGCGGCTGCCCGGATCGACCGAGACCACCACCTGCCGGACGAACTGCGGCGCGTCGAGCGGCGCGATCCCCGCCGCCTCGACCCCGTCCAGCCGGATGTCGATGACCGCGTCATAAAGCCCCTCGTCATAGAGGGTGCCGAGGAAGCGCGCGTAATCGGCGCGGGCGGCGGCGAGCACGTCCTGCCCCGAGGTGCGGCCCTCGGCCAGCGCCCCGGTGATGAGCGAGCTTTGCCGCAGCTTGCGTTCCAGCGCCGGGTCGCTGCCCTCGACGCGGACGATGAACTCGACGGGCGAGTTGGCGACCCGGTCGCCGCCCCCGAACCAGCGCGCGAAGGGCGAGGAGGCCGACGACGGCGAGGACGAGGCCGAGCCGGTGCCCGCGGGCTTGGTTTCGGCCGGCGCGGGTGCAGGGGCGGGGGCGGGTGCCGCGCCCTGGGGCCAGGCCGGGCCCGCGATCAGGCACCCTGCCGCGGCCGCTGCTGCGACCCTTCTCGCCCACGCTGTCGCCATGTCGCTGCCCGCCTCGTTGCGCCGCCGTTGTCCGCGTCGTCGTTATGGTCCCGATCCCGACCATTCTTGACGCAGTCGGGTCAGGAAATCCATCCGCCGAGGCCGCAGGCGGGCAGATTTGTGCCGGGCGTGTCCTCTCGCGGCCTGCGTGGCAAGCCCTTGAAGGTGCAGCATTGCAAACCCGCTGGGGGGCCGGGTCCGGGCCGGGTCACGGGAATGTCAAGCCCGGCGTGAACGCGCCCGATGGAACCCGCAGGCAGCCCCGCCGTTGTCCCGTCGTGCAGCAATTGCTGCGCCGTCGCCTGTCAACCCCTTTTTTTTCCCAAGGTCCAGATGTCCCGCCGTATCGCCACCGCCCGCCCGTCCGTCGCCCGCCTCTCCGTCGCTGCGGCGCTGATCGCCGCGTTCTCGGTGACGGCCGCGCAGTCGGCGGTCGAACCCGCCCCGCACGACGCCGGGCCGGTCAAGGGCTGGACCGCGGTCGCGGGCCTGTCGGGGCCGGCGGTGCTGGAACTGGCCCGCACCCTGCCCGTGGCGAGCGAGGCCGACGGCGACCAGCCGTGGTGCGACCGTTCGGCCACCGTCCGCGACGCGCTGCGCACCGAGTTCGAAGAGCAGATGGTCACCCGCCACTCGGACGGCACCCAGCTTTGGGGGTCGGACGTGATGGGGACGTGGACCGTGGTGCTCTCGCGCCCCGATGACACCCAGTGCGTGATCGCATCGGGGATCGGCTACGCGGCGGGCGAGAACCCGGCGACATATCTTGCCAAGGTCGGCCTCGGCTGAGGCCGCAGGCCGGATCTCGGCCCTCACGCCCCGTCTCTCGTTGCGTTCCAGCGCCGTCTGTGAGAAGGCCGCGCGGGAACGCCGGTCGATTCCGGCACCGCCATCACACGCAAGCAAGGGGCCTCCATGACCCTCTCCTCCGACAGCCGCCCGGGCGACTATCTTGTCCGTGACCTCGCGCTCGCCGATTATGGCCGCAAGGAACTCGACATCGCCGAGACCGAGATGCCGGGCCTGATGGCGCTGCGCGCCGAATACGGCGAGGCCCAGCCGCTGAAGGGCGCCCGGATCGCCGGGTCGCTGCATATGACCATCCAGACCGCGGTGCTGATCGAGACGCTGGTGGCACTGGGCGCCGAGGTCCGCTGGGCGTCGTGCAACATCTACTCGACCCAGGACCACGCCGCCGCGGCCATCGCCGCCGCCGGCATCCCGGTCTTCGCCGTCAAGGGCGAGACGCTGCCGGATTACTGGGCCTACACCGACCGGATCTTCCAGTTCCCGGAAGGCACGGCGAACATGATCCTCGACGACGGCGGGGACGCCACGCTCTACATCCTGATGGGCGCGCGGGTCGAGGCGGGCGAGACCGACCTCATCGCCACCCCGCAGTCGGAAGAGGAAGAGGCGCTCTTCGCCCAGATCCGCAAGCGCATCGCCGAAACCCCCGGCTGGTTCGCCCGCCAGCGCGACGCCATCCGCGGTGTCAGCGAAGAGACGACGACCGGCGTCCACCGGCTCTATGACCTGCACAAGCAGGGTCAGCTGCCGTTCCCGGCGATCAACGTCAACGACAGCGTCACCAAGTCGAAGTTCGACAACAAATACGGCTGCAAGGAATCGCTCGTGGACGGCATCCGCCGCGCCACCGACACGATGATGGCCGGCAAGGTCGCCGTCGTCTGCGGCTACGGCGACGTGGGCAAGGGCTCGGCCGCTTCGCTGCGCGGCGCGGGCGCACGGGTGAAGGTGACCGAGATCGACCCGATCTGCGCGCTGCAGGCCGCGATGGACGGGTTCGAGGTCGTCACGCTCGAGGATGTGGCGGGCACCGCCGACATCTTCGTGACCACCACCGGCAACAAGGACGTGATCCGGCTCGAGCACATGCGCGAGATGAAGGACATGGCCATCGTCGGCAACATCGGCCACTTCGACAACGAGATCCAGGTCGCCGCGCTGCGCAACCACAAGTGGACCAACATCAAGGACCAGGTGGACATGATCGAGATGCCCTCGGGCAACCGGATCATCCTGCTGTCCCAGGGCCGGCTGCTGAACCTCGGCAACGCCACAGGGCACCCGTCCTTCGTCATGTCGGCCAGCTTCACCAACCAGGTGCTGGCGCAGATCGAACTGTGGACCAAGGGCGACGAATATCAGCCCGGCGTCTACATCCTGCCCAAGGCGCTGGATGAGAAGGTCGCGCGGCTGCATCTCGAGAAGATCGGCGTCAGGCTGACCGAGCTGCGCAAGGACCAGGCCGACTACATCGGCGTCCCGGTCGAGGGGCCCTTCAAGTCGGAGCACTACCGCTACTGACATGCGGGAAATGCGGGCATGGTTCTGGTGGGTGGTCGGCTTTGCCGGACTGGGGCTGGCGCTCGTCGGCACCGTCCTGCCGATCATGCCCACCGTGCCGTTCCTGCTGGTCGCGGCCTACGGCTTCAACCGCTCGTCGCCGCGGTTCCACGCGATGATCGTGAACCACAAGGTGTTCGGCCCGCAGATCCGCGAATGGCACGAGCACCGGGCCATCGCGCCGGCGGTCAAGATCTTCGTCGTGGTGTCGATGGCCGTGGGGCTCGCGGTCAGTTTTCACCTGCTGCCGCTGGCGTGGTGGGCCGCGCAGTTCGCGGTGCTCGCGGCGGTGGCGATCTACATCGTCACCCGCGCCAACCCGCCCAAGAAGCACTGAGCCGGCGGTCCCGCCCGCTCGGCGCGCATCGTCCCGTCCAAGTCGCCGTCAGCGCGCCCCGGCGATCAGCCGCTTGATCCCCGCGACATGGGCGACGTCGGCCGCCAGTGCGTCGGCGGCGAGCGCCGCGGCCGTCTCGGCCAGCGCATCTGGTTCCACGATCCGGTCGATCAGCCCCCAGGCCAGCGCCTCGTCGGCGGTGATCTTCTGCCCCGCCATCAGGATCATCGCCGCGCGCGACGGCCCCGCCAGCGCCGCGAGCCGGCGCGGGTCCGACGGCTGCGGCAGGAACCCCAGCTGCATCACCGGATAGAAGATTTTCGCCGCCGGCACCGCGATCCGCAGGTCGCAGGCCAGCACCATCCCCAGCGCGCCCCCCGCCGCGGTGCCGTTCAGCGCCGCGATCGTCAGCGCGGGCGCAGCGGCGATGGCGCCCGACAGCGCCTCCCACAGGGGCGAGACGGCAAGCCCCGCGCGGGCCGCGTCAAGGTCGGCGCCGGCGGAGAAGACCTTGCCCGTGCCGGTCAGCACCAGCGCCCGTGCGCCCGCGCTGGAGGCCGCCTCGACCGCCGCGATCAGCGCCTCAAGCATCCCGGGCGTCAGCGCGTTCGCCTTGTCCGGGCGGTCCAACGAAATCGTGACCAGCCCCTCGGACGAAGTTTCCGACCGAACCATCTTGCCTCCTTGGCCGTTGCGTCGCGGTATGGCACGACACGTCGCGTCTGAACCGAATGTGATCCGTCAGCAGCGGAAAGGTATCGTCAATGTTTCTCAGGACCACAAGCTCGGCCCTCGCCGTCATCGCCCTGACGGCCCCGGCCTTCGCCGAGGTCACGCCCGCGCAGGTGTGGCAGAACTGGGTCGATTACTACAAGGCCAACGGCTACACCGTCACCGAGGGTTCGCGTGAAGAGGCCGGCGAGACCCTGACCCTCAAGAATGTGGTCATGGCGGCGTCGGCGCCCGACAACGAGGGCGGGGTCGAGTTCACCATGCCCGAGGTCACGCTGACCGGCACCGGCGACGGCAAGGTGCGCACGGTCGTGGCCGAGACCTCGCCCCTCAAGCTGATGTTCAAGAACGAGGAGGACGAGCCCGTCACCCTCGACGGGAACGTGACCCTGAAGGACGCCGAGATCGTCTCGAGCGGCGCGCCCGAGGACATGACCCACGAGAGCCGCGCGGCGCAGATGGTGTTCGCGCTGAACACGATCACCACGCCCGACGGCCAGAAGCCGATGCCGATCAGCGTCACGATGGTGAACGCCACCTCGTCGCAGCGGGTCGTGGACGGCCCGGTCCAGACCGTCGACGCCCGCATGGGCGCCGACCGCGCCGACTTCACGGGCACGGTCGAGGGGATGGACAAGGAAGATCCGACCGCCAAGGCCTCGTTCACCGGCAGCATCGACGCGCTGGCCGGCGAGGGCCGCTTCGTGATGCCCAAGGGCGTTGACGTGACCAAGGACCTGAACGCCGCCCTCAAGGCCGGCATGGACATGAGCGCCAGCTTCTCGATCGGCGCCGGCAAGGTCGAGGGGCAGTTCAGCGGCAAGGGCGAAGAGGACAAGGACGTCAGCGGCCAGATGGCCACCGACGTGAAGGGGGTCGAGCTGACCGTCGGGATGTCGACCGCCGGCCTCAAGTACCAGGGCAGCGCCGACGCCTCGAACGTCAGCCTGACCTCGTCGGACCTGCCGTTCCCGATCAACTACGCGGTCGGCGGCTCGACCGTCGACGTGCAGATCCCGGTGATGAAGTCCGACGCCCCGGTGCCGTTCAAGATCGCCTATTCGCTGACCGGCCTCACGGTCGGGGACGAGCTGTGGAACCTGTTCGACCAGGGCAAGGTGCTGCCGCGCGAGCCGGCGAGCCTTGACGTGGACGTGACGGGCCTGGCCAGGATCGCCATGGACCTGTTCGACCCGGCCAACGTCAAGGCGATGGAGGATGCGGCCGAAGGCACCGACGCCGCGGCGCCCGACGCCGCCGGCCCGGACGCCACGGCCACCGAGCCGAGCGCGACGGACGCTCCCGCGACTGACGCGCCCGCCGCCGACGCGCCAGCGACCGACGCGCCCGCCACCGATGCCGCGACCGACACCACGACCTCGGCGGATGCCGGTGCGGCCGACGGCGCGCCCGAGGCCGCCGATGACGCGGCCGACACGCCCGAGCCGTTCGTGCTGACCGAGCTGAACGTGAACAAGCTCGCGCTCGATGCGATCGGCACCAAGGTGGACGTGACCGGGGCGCTGACCGTGCCCGAGGGCGGCTCGATCGACGCGCCGGTCGGCACGATGCACGCCCGGCTCGAGGGGGTGAACGCGCTGATCGACAACCTCGTGAAGCTCGGCATCCTCAGCCAGGACGAGGTCAGCGGCTACCGCATGATGCTGGCCATGTTCGCCAAGCCCGCGCCCGAGGGCGGGGACGCTCTGGTGGGCGAGTACGAGTTCAAGGAAGGCGGGCAGGTCTTTGCCAACGGCCAGCAGGTGAAGTAACACCCTTGCTGACGACACCCGCGGAAAGGGCCGGCCCGTCCGGCCCTTTTTGCATCGTGAGGAACCGCAGCCGATGACCCGAGGCGACCACGCGCCCCCCGATCTGGCCGGGCTGACCGACGCGCTGCTGGCCGCCGCCCGGGCCGCCGGCGCGACCGAGGCGGACGCCGTCGCGGTGTCGGGCGATTCGATCTCGGTCGACGTGCGCGCCGGCGCGCTGGAACAGGCGACCCGCGCGCAGGGGGTCGAGATCGGCCTTCGGGTGCTGATCGGCGGCCGGCAGGCCTGCGTCTCGGCCAGCGACCTCACCCCCCGCACCATTGCCGAGATGGCCGAGCGCGCGGTGGCGATGGCCCGCGAGGCGCCGGTCGACGACATGATCGGCCTCGCCGATCCGGGCGCGCTGTCGGCGGTCCGGGACGGCGGCGGGCTGGCGCTCGACGACGGCCAGCCGCAGCCCGCGCCCGAGGCGCTGCTCGATCTGGCGCTCAGGGCCGAGGCGGCGGCGCTGGCCGTCCCCGGCGTGCGGATGGCCGAGCAGGCCAGCGCCTCGTCGCTGCACCGGCAGTTCTGGCTCGCCGGCACCAACGGCTTTTCCGGCAGCTACGCGCGCTCGAGCCACGGCATCTCGGCGGTGGCGATCACCGGCGAGGGCACGGGGATGGAGCGTGACTGGGCCTCGGAATCCCGCGTCTGGGCCGAGGACCTGCCCGACCCCGAAGAGATCGGCCGCCGCGCGGGCGAGCGCACGGTGGCCCGCAAGGGCGCCCGCAAGCCGCCCACCGGCGCCTTTCCGATCCTCTATGACGAGCGCGTGGCCGCCACGTTGATCGGGCACCTGCTCTCGGCGGTGAACGGCAGCGCCGTCGCCCGCGGCGCCAGCTGGCTCAGGACCGCGCTGGGCGAGCCGGTGCTGCCCCCCGGCTTCGATCTGGTCGAGGACCCGCGCCTGCCCCGCAGCGGCGCCTCGCGCCCCTTCGACGGCGAGGGGCTGCCCACCGCCGCCCGCAACATCGTCGCGGGCGGGGTGCTGGGCGGCTGGACGCTCGACCTCGCCACCGGGCGCAAGCTCGGGATGCCGTCCACCGCCAGCGCGGTGCGCGGCACCTCGGCGCCGCCGTCGCCCGGCGTCTCGAACGTGACGCTGACCCCGGGGACGGTGCCGCCCGCGGCGCTGATCCGCGACATGGGGCGGGGGCTCGTCGTGACCTCGATGCTCGGCGCCTCGGTGAACCCGACGACCGGCGACTATTCCCGCGGCGCCGCGGGGTTCTGGGTCGAGGGGGGCGAGATCGCCTTTCCGGTCAACGAATGCACCATCGCCGGCAACCTGCGCGAGATGCTGATGCGGATCACCGCCGCCGACGACCTGCCCGACTGGCGCAGCCACCGGGTGCCGAGCCTCATGGTCGAGGGGATGACCGTTGCCGGCGCCTGAGCCTCTGCGGGACGACGCCCGGCGCGACCCGGCGTCGGCGGCCGCGGACCCGGCGCTGACCGACCTCGCGCTCATCGAGGCGGCGGCGGTCGAGGCGGGGCGCATCGCCCTCGACTACTGGCGCGGCAGCTTTCGCTCGTGGGACAAGGATGCGGGCGCCGGGCCGGTCAGCGAGGCCGACCTGGCCGTGAACAGCGCGCTCGAGACGCGGCTCAGGGCAGCGCGCCCCGGCTACGGCTGGCTGAGTGAGGAAAGCCCCGACGATCCGGCGCGGCTTGCGGCCGCCCGGACCTTCATCGTCGATCCCATCGACGGCACCCGCGCCTTCATCGACGGGCAGGAGGGGTTTTCGGTCTGCGTCGCCGTGGTCGAGGACGGCCGCCCGGTCGCGGGCGTCGTCCACCTGCCGGCCCGCGGAGCGACCTATGCGGCCGACCTGGACGGCCCCGCCACGCTGAACGGCGCCCCGATCCGTCCCGTCGCGCGGACCTCGGCCGAGGGGGCGACCATGCTGGGCGCGCGGACCGTGCTCGACCCCCAGCACTGGCGCGGGGGGCGGGTACCGGGGCTCACGCGGAAGTTCCGCAGCTCGCTCGCCTGGCGGCTCTGCCTCGTGGCCGAGGGGCGGTTCGACGCGGCGCTGTCGGTGCGGCCGGTCTGGGACTGGGACATCGCGGCGGCGAGCGTGATCGCCGCGCAGGCGGGCTGCGCCGTCACCGACCGGCAGGGGCGGGCCTTCCGCTTCAACGGCGCGGTGCCGCAGTCGGATGGGCTGATCGTGGCGGGGCCGGCGCTGCACGGGCTGCTGGCCGAGGGGCTGGCAACGGGTGCCAACCTGCGCGCGGCGGGGCAGGGGCGATGACCCGGCTGCCGCCCGAGACGCTCGACCGGCTGGCCGACGCGATCAGCTTTCACCCCGAGAGCGAGCCGGGACGGGTGTTCCGCGACGCCCTCGGCCGGTTCGCCACCGGCGTCACCATCGTGACCGCCGAGGGGCCCGCGGGCCCGGTGGGAATGACGGTCAACAGCTTCGCCAGCGTGTCGCTCGACCCGCCGCTGGTGCTGTGGTGCCCGGCCCGCGCGTCGAGCCGCCACGCCATCTTCGCCGCCGCACCGGCCTGGTCGGTCCATGTGCTCGGCGCCGAGCAGCTCGACGTCTGCCTGCGGTTTGCCCGCGGCGGGGCGGGGTTCGCGGGGCTGCCGCCCAGCGTCTCGGACCTCGGCACCCCGGTGATCCCCGGCGTCGCGGCCCGCTTCGACTGCCGGGCCGAGGCCTGCCATGTGGCGGGTGACCACAGCGTTCTGCTGGGCCGGGTGGCGCAGGTGACGATCGGCGGTCCCGACGATCACCCGCTGGTCTTTGCCGCCGGCCGCTTCGGCCGCTTCCTGCCGGATGACGGCACGGGCGGCGCGGGCTAGCTCAGCTCAAGGGCTCGACGCTGATCTCGGGCAGCGGCTCGAGCGGCGGCAGCGGTTCCAGCGGGGTCGAGAAGATCGGGTCGAGCCGCGGGGTCTGCGTCTTGACCGTCCGGCCCGGCCCGCCCAGCACCGCGATCTGCGCCGCAAGCTGCGAGATCGCCGCGTTCTGCGCCGCCGCGATGGCCGAGGGCGAGGCGACCGACTGGCCGCCGCCGCCCAGCAGCCCGCCCAGCCCGCCGCCGCCCGATGCCGCCGCCTGCGGCAACCGCACCGCGATGTCGAACCCGCGCGCGTGGTTGGTGCCCCCCGAGCTGTCGTTCGAGACGTAATACTGCCCCTTGAGCCGGTAGACGCCATCCAGCTGCGCCAGCGCCTTTTCCACCCGCACCTCGATCCGGCGCCGCGGCGGCTCGGCCAGCGGCCAGGGCTCGGCGATCACCGTCGCGCCCGACATATCGGAAATCGCCCGCGCCAGCGTCAGGGTGAACGCCCGCTGCGGCTTGTCGGCCCACAGGTTCTTCGGGTTCGACCGCACCGCGCCGTCCGGGGTCTGCCACGAGACCTCGCCCGCCGCCGCGTACTCCGGCAGCGTCACGTCGCGCAGCTCGGCGGTGCCGAGCGCGTTGCCGACCCGCGCCGCGGGCGTCGGCGGGTCGATCAGGTAGCGGCCGGTCTTTTCCGGGTTGGAACAGCCCGCCAGCGCCACGGCGGCGGTCAGGGCAAGAAGTGCAGGGCGCAGCATGATCTATCGTCCCAGGATGAAGGCGCGGGGGTTGCGCTCGATGGTGGCGGCAAGGCTGCCGAAGTTCTCGGCCGCACGGCGAAGCGCGCGCATGGTGTTGATCGACTCGGTGTTGAAGGCGCCGCGGTCGCCGTAGGCCGCGATCACCGCCTCGGCCCGGCTGGCGAGCTGCTGGAAGCGGGTCGAGAGCTGCGGCAGCGTGTTGGCCGCCTGCGCGACCTCGTCCATCGCCCGGCGGGCCGAGGCGAGGGCGGCGTTGAGGCTGCCGGCCGCGTTCCCGTCGCGCAGGTCGGTCAAGAGGCCCGAGGCGGCCTTGAGCGTGTCCGACAGGTTCCGCGGCAGCTGCGCGGCATCCTCGGTCCCGAGCATCGCGCGCAGGTCATCGACCAGCCCCTTGCCCGAGGCGCTGATCCCCGACCAGTCGAACTCGTCGACCGAGGTGGCGGCGGCGTCGATCTTCTCCACCATACCCGGAATATCCACCGCCGCCTCGCGGATCGAGGCTGCGGTGGCGCTCGCGTCGTCCACGAACTTGCCGATCTTCGGCCCGATCTGGTTGGCCTTGAGGTCGCTGGCGATGGCGCCGATGTCGCCGGCGGCGGTCCCCACGCGGTCCATGGCCGCCGAGAGGTTGCCGGGCAGGGCGCGGGCGCCCTCGGTGCCGACCACGGCGCGGATGTCGGCGACCGCGCCGCGCGCCTCGGTGGCGAGGCCCGCGAAGTCCACGTCACGGACCGAGGCCGCGGCCTTGTCGAGGCTGTCGACGATCCCCGGCACCTTGTCGGCCGCGCCGTTGAGCTTGGTGGCCAGCTCGCTCGCCTGCGTGGCCGCGCCCGAGATGTTGGCGACGACGCCCGCGCCGCGCAGCTCCTCGACGGCGGCGCGCAGCTCGGCGGCGGTCGCCTGGGCCTCGTCGATGGTCTTGCGCAGCCCGGCGGGGATGGCGCGGGTGTCCTGCGACGAGGCGATGGCCGTCACGCTGTTCATCATGTCGGTGGCGGACTTCAGCAGCTCCTCGATCTTGAGATTGCCGATGCGGGTCATGAACCCCTGCGCGGTGGCCGCGATGTCCGAGCTGTCGGTCGGGGCCGAGGGGACGACCGGGAAGGGCTGGGCGTCCACCGCGATCCGCGCCGGGGGCTGGTCGGGCAGCTCGACCAGCTCGACCATCAGCGAGGTGCCGAGGAACCCGGCCCCGGTCACCCGAGCCCGCAGCCCCTTTTCGACCCGGCCCGAGAGAAAGGCCAGCGCATCCGCCGGCGTCGCGGTGTCGGGCAGGCCGAGCCGCTGGGGCGAGAGCACGATGGTGATGTCCTGCAGCACCTGCCCCGGTTGGCCGTCCGCCGGCGGCGCGACGCGCACCGAAAGCGCCGTGACCCGGCCCACGGTCAGGCCCTGGAACTGCACGTCGGCCCCTTCCGAGAGGCCGCGCACCGCCTCGGGCAGCAGCACGGTCAGGCGCAGCTCGTCCTCGGGCGAGGCGGCGAACAGGCTGTTCTGCGCCGCCTGCTGGTCGGGTTGCAGGGTGAAGACGTGGCCCGGTTGGACCGGCTGGCCGCCCGAGCTGAGCGTGGCGAACTCGGCCCCGCCCTGCAGCAGCGACGAGACGGAGCTCACGTTGAGCTGCACCCCCTGCGGGCCCAGCGAGACGTTGAACCCCGAGGTGTCCCAGAACACCGTCGCCGTGGTCAGGCGCTGGTCGTGCGGGGCGGCCACGAACACGTCGGCCATCACCGTCTCGTCGCGTTCGGCCAGCCGCAGGTTCTGCATCCGCCCCACCTGCAGCCCGCGGAAGAAGATCGGCGCCCCCTCGGCCATGCCCTTGGCGCTGGTCGAGGCGAGCGTCACCCACGTCCCGCGCTCGTTCGAGCGGGTGAGCGGGGCCTTGTCGAGCCCCTCGTGGACGTCGAGGTCGGCGGCCCCGGGCTTGTCGTCCCAGTAGCCCTCGATGAAGGCGCCGGTCAGCACCGTGTCGAGGCGCGAGATGCCCTGCGCCGAAACCTGCGGCCGGACGATCCAGAACTCGGCATCGTCGTCGATGAAGCTGGCGATGTCCTTGTCCACGCGGATGTCCACGACCACCCGCTGCAGGTCGCGGGTGAAGCGCACCGCCTCGACCTTGCCGACGGTGATCTCGCGGAACTTGAGCGCGGTTTCGCCCGGGGTGATGCCGGTTGCGTCGCTGAAGGCGACCGAGACCAGCGTGCCGCGGCCGGTGTAGGCGTTCCAGGCCAGCGCCATGGTGACGAGAAGGGCGATGATCGGCACCGCCCAGATCACCGAGACGCCGGCCCGCGCGGCCCGGGCGGCGGTGCGGCGCACCGGGCTGGCCGGGCGCATGGCGGACGGCTCGGCGGGGCCGGCGGGGGCCGAAGGGGCCGTCGGGCGCCGGTCGGGCGGGGGAATGTCGGTCATGCGCTGGTCCTGTCCCGGCGGCTTCGCAACGGCAGGCCGCGCCAGATCAGCCGCGGGTCGAAGCTTTGCGCCGAAAGCATGGTGAACGCAACCGACAGCGCAAAGCTGACCGCGGCCGGTCCCGGGTGGATGGTGGCGACGAAGCCGAGCTGCACGAGCGCCGAGAGGATCGCCACCACGAACACGTCGATCATCGACCAGCGGCCGATGAACTCGACCGCCTCGAGCGCGCGCAGGCGGGTGTGCGCGGATTCAGTCGTGGCCGGGCGCCCGGCCACGCGGGCCAGCCAGGCGATCACCGCGAACTTGCCGATCGGCACGATCACCGAGGCCACGAACACGATCGCCGCGACCCCGTAGTTGCCATAGTGCATGAGTTCGATCACCCCGCCGATGATCGTCGCCTCGCTGTTGCCTGCGAGGCCCGCGAAGGTCTGGGTCTTGAGCATCGGCAGCAGGTTCGCGGGGATGTAGAAGATCAGCCCGGCCAGCCACCAGGCCCAGACGGCGGCGAGGCTCGACCGGTCGGGGCTGTGCAGCGGCGCGCCGCAGCGGCCGCAGACCGCGCTGCCCTCGGGCCAGACCCGGCCGCAGCCGCGGCAGCCGACGAGGTGCGCGCGGTGCGCGGTCAGGATCGGCGCGTCCTCGCGCGGGGCGGTGACCGGACCGGGACGCCGCGGCGGTCGGCTGGCCCCCACGGCGGCGCCGGTGGCGACGGGCGGCGCGGAGGGCGCGGGCGGCGCGGCCATCAGGCGGCGCCCGGGTTGCCGGCGGGCGGGCCGGGCGGTGGGGCGGCGGGGCCGGGCATGGGATGGGCGTGTGGGTCGGGCTCGACCTGCACCACGCGCACGGCGGTGCCCTCGACCGCGGCGCGGTCGGCGGCGGTCTCGACCGGGTCGGCCACCACCTCGCGCCCGTCGGTGAAGGCGCCGCGGTCTTCGAGGGTGTCCCAGATCGTCGTCGAGCAGGTGAACACGTCGCTGGCCGCGCCGACGATGATCAGCGCACAGAAGGCCCAGAAGGCCGGGCCGAGGTTCACCGTCGCCAGCCCCGCCACCTTGACGAGCGCCACCGAGGTGCCGATCACGAAGATCTCGGCCATCGACCACGGCCTGAGCAGTTCCGACAGCCGGAACGCCGTCCCCGCCTGCGGCGCCGGCCGCCCCTCGCCCCGCATCGGCAGCAGCACATAGACGAGCAGCGCTGCCCGCAGCACCGGCAGCCCGACGATGAACCCCAGCACCGCGACGGTCAGCGGCATCAGCCAGCCTTGCGAGAACGCCAGCGCCACCCCGAAGAGAGAGGTGGCGTTGCCGATCCCCATGCGCGAGATCTCGAGGAACGGAAAGAACACCGCCGCGAACATCAGCACCATCGAGGTGAAGGACAGCGCGACGATCTGGGTGAAGGCCCCCTCGCGCGGGCGGGCGAGGATCGAGTGGCAGCGGATGCAGCGCGCGGTCTCGCCCGGCGCCAGCTCGGCTTCGACGTGCAGCGCATCGCAGCGCGGGCAGGCGATCAGCCCCGCCCCGGTGGTGATGTCGTACTGGCCTGCCTCGATCATGGGGCGAAGATAAGCCGCCCGCACCGCGGCGCAAGCGCGCCGTGGGGGAAGGGCGGCGATGGCGGCGCGGGCGGGGGGCGCCGCAGGGGGGCGCTGCCCCCGCCGCTGGCGCGGCGTCCCCCGGGATATTTGGCCAAGGGAGAGGGAGGGGCGGG
The DNA here is from genome assembly GCF_012689545.1 of Paracoccus sanguinis. Taxonomy (NCBI): domain Bacteria; kingdom Pseudomonadati; phylum Pseudomonadota; class Alphaproteobacteria; order Rhodobacterales; family Paracoccaceae; genus Paracoccus; species Paracoccus sanguinis. The sequence goes on along the minus strand of NZ_CP051542.1, from coordinate 1,308,902 downwards.
CGCGGCGGGGCCCCCGGGGCCGGGAGGTCGAAGCCCGGCGCGGCGCCCACTTGCCCCCGCCCGCCCCGATGCTAACGTCCCCGTCCCGGGGGGAGGGACCCGCATGGACTACGACATCGTCATCGCCGGGGCCGGCAGCGCCGGCTGCGTTCTGGCCGCGCGGCTGTCCGAGGACCCGCGGCTGCGCGTCGCGCTGATCGAGGCCGGCGGGCGCGACGACTATCCCTGGATCCACATCCCGATCGGCTATCTCTACTGCATCGACAATCCCCGCACCGACTGGATGTACAAGACCGCCCCCGACCCGGGGCTGCACGGGCGCAGCCTGCTCTATCCCCGCGGGCGGGTGCTCGGCGGGTGCAGCTCGATCAACGGGATGCTGTATCTGCGCGGCCAGGCCGAGGATTACGACCAGTGGCGGCAGGCGGGCTGCACCGGCTGGGGCTGGGACGACGTGCTGCCGCTGTTTCGCAAGTCCGAGGACTATTTCGCGGGCCCCTCGGACCATCACGGCGCCGGCGGCCCCTGGCGGATCGAGCGCCAGCGGCTGCGCTGGGACATCCTCGACGACTGGTCGCGCGCCGCCGAGGCCGAGGGCATTCCCTGCGTCGACGACTTCAACACCGGCGACAACGAGGGGGTGGGCTACTTCAAGGTCAGCCAGAAGAACGGCTGGCGCGTCTCGGCCGCCCGCGCCTTCCTGCGCCCGGCGATGCGGCGCCCGAACCTGACCGTGCTCACCCACCGCCAGGTGCGGCGGGTGATCTTCGAGGGCACGCGTGCCGCGGGCGTCGAGGTGGCGCTCGACGGCGGGATCGAGGTGATCCGCGGCCGCGAGATCGTGCTCAGCGCGGGCGCCATCAACACCCCGCAGATCCTGCAGCTTTCCGGCATCGGTCCCGGCGCGCTTCTGCAGCAGATGGGGATCGAGGTCCGGCGCGAGGCCGGCGTGGGCGAGAACCTGCAGGACCACCTGCAACTGCGCTGCGCGTGGAAGGTCTCGGGCGGGCGGACGCTCAACCAGCTCGCCCGGCGCTGGTGGGGCAAAGGGATGATCGGGGCCGAATATCTGCTGCGCCGCACCGGCCCGATGAGCATGGCGCCCAGCCAGCTCGGCGCCTTCGCGCGGTCCTCGGGCGAGGTCGAGACGCCGGACCTCGAATGGCACGTCCAGCCGCTGAGCCTCGAGGCGTTCGGACAGCCGCTGCATGATTTCCCGGCGATCACGGCGAGCGTCTGCCACCTGCGCCCGGAAAGCCGCGGCACGGTGCGGATCGGCTCGCCCGACCCGATGCAGGCGCCGGTGATCGCGCCGAACTACCTCTCGACCCCCGGCGACCGGCTGGTCGCGGCCCGCGCGATCCGGCGCACCCGGGCGATCATGGCCAACCCGGCGATGGCGAAGTACCGCCCCGAAGAGTTCAAGCCCGGGCCCGCCTTCCAGACCGACGCCGAGCTGGCCGATGCGGCGGGGATGGTCGGCTCGACCATCTTCCACCCGGTCGGGACGGCGCGGATGGGGGCTGATCCCAGCGCGGTGGTCGATCCGCGCCTGCGGGTGCGGGGCGTCGAGGGGCTGCGCGTGGTCGATGCCTCGGTGATGCCGACGATCACCTCGGGGAACACCAACGCCCCCACGATCATGATCGCCGAGAAGGCCGCCGTGATGATGGCCGAGGATCTGCGCGGCATTTGAGCGGTTAACCGCGCCGTAACCGGGCCTCTGCTAAAGCTGACCCTCGACGTGGTGACGGGGGCGATCATGGCAGGCAAGTCGGGCAAGGGCGCATCCCCGATCATCATCAAGCGGATCGAGGGCGGGGGTGAGGCCGGCCACCACGGCGGCGCGTGGAAGGTCGCCTACGCCGACTTCGTGACCGCGATGATGGCGTTCTTCCTGCTGATGTGGCTGCTCAATGCGACCACGGAAAAGCAGCGCCAGGGGCTCGCGGACTATTTCGACCCGACGATCGTGCAGTCCGATTCGGGCGGCTCGCAGGGGCTCGAGGGCGGCGACGCCGCAAGCCCGGCCTCGGATCAGGGCGCCGCGCCCGAGCGCAGCAGCGATGCGGAACTCGAGAAGCTGGCGCAGCATCTGCAGGACCAGCTCACCGGCAGCGGCGCCGAATCGATGCAGCGGGTGAACCTGCTGCGTCATGTGGTGACCCGGATGACCGATGAGGGGCTGGTGATCGAGCTTGGCGACATCGTGGACGAGCCGCTGTTCGTGGACGACAGCGCCGAGCCGTCGCCAGTGATGCGCGAGCTGACGGGGATCCTCGCGACGGTGCTGGGGCGGACCCGCAACCGGCTGGCCATCGCCGGCCATGTGCGGGGCTTTCCCGAGATGATGATCGAGAATCCCGTCTGGCCGCTTTCGGACCAGCGCGCCCACGCCACCCGCAAGCTGCTGGCCGAGGGCGGGCTCGATGAGCGCCGGGTCCAGCGGGTGACCGCCTTTGGCGACAAGAAGCCTCGCAATTCCAATGCGATGGACCCGGCCAACAACCGGATCGAGGTCATTTTACTCAGATAATGTTGGCGCGCGGGCCGGCGTTAGCCGGAAATTAAGGTCTCGCGTGGACAGTGACGGCAACAGCGCAACAACCAGGGTGATCCCATGTCGATTTCCTCGTCCCTCAATGCCGGTGTCGCCGGTCTGGCGGCCAACGCCACGCGGCTGGCCACCATCTCGGACAACATCGCGAACTCGGGGACCTACGGCTACAAGCGGGTGAACACCGAGTTTGAGAGCATGGTGATCAACCAGGCCCGCGGCGCGGGGGTGTATTCCGCCGGCGGCGTGCGCGCGACCACCTCGCGGATCATCGACGAAAAGGGGGCGCTGGTGTCCTCGAAGAACCCGCTCGACCTCGCGATCTCGGGGCGGGGATTCCTGCCGGTGATCCAGTCGGTGGATCTCGCCAATCGCGGCGGCGGGGACAAGCCGATGACGATGACCTCGACCGGGGCCTTCCGCCCGGATGCCGAGGGGGTGCTGCGGACCGATTCGGGGCTGGTGCTGATGGGCTGGCCGGCCAACCAGGACGGCAACATCCCGGTCATGTCGCGCGATTCGGTGGCCGGTCTCCAGCCGGTGGTGCTGAACGCCAACCAGACCTCGGCCGATCCGACCACGGCCATGACGATCGGCATCAACCTGCCCGCGCTCGAGACCAAGGCGGGCGCCAGCGGCGATCCATGGACCCGCAGCATCGAGTATTTCGGCAACCTCGGCACCTCTGAATCGCTCAACGTGACCTTCACCCCCACGGTGGCGGCCGGCTCGGGCCTCTCGAACACCTGGACGATGGAGATTCGGGATTCCGCCAGCGACCCCGCCTCGAACCTGATCGGCAGCTACGAGCTGGTCTTCGACGACAGCCAGACGATGGGCGGGACGCTCGCCTCGGTCACCACGCTGTCCGGCGGCGCCTACGATCCGGCGACCGGGCAGCTGGCGCTGACCGTGGCCGGCGGGCCGATGACGGTCTCGATCGGGCGGCTCGGCGACCCGAACGGGCTGACCCAGCTCGACGACGACTTCGCCACCACCAACATCACCAAGGACGGCTCTCCGGTTGGCAACCTCACGGCGGTCGAGGTGGACGAGAACGGGATGATGCGGGCGACCTACGACACCGGCTTCATCCGCACGCTCTACCAGATCCCGCTGGTCGATGTGCCGAACCCGAACGGGCTGATCGCGCTGAACAACCAAACCTATCAGGTGTCGCCGAACTCGGGCTCGTTCTTCCTGTGGGATGCGGGCGACGGGCCCACCGGCGCGGTCGTGGGCTATGCCCGCGAAGGCTCGACCACCGACGTCGCGGCCGAGCTGACCGACCTCATCCAGACCCAGCGCGCCTATTCGTCCAACGCCAAGGTCATCCAGACCGTGGACGAGATGCTGCAGGAAACCACCAACATCAAGCGCTGACGCGCGCGGAGGCCGCGGCCATGAGGCCGCGGGTCGAGCCATGAGCCTGTCGAACGCCCTCTCGAATGCCGTCTCGGGGATCGTCGCGGCGTCGCGCGGCACCGAGGTGGTGGCCTCGAACCTCGCCAACGCGATGACCCCCGGCTTTGCCCGGCGCGAAGTCCAGCTGTCGGCACGGCCGTGGATCGGCGGGGGCGGCGGCGTCCATATCGAGGGGGTCGAGCGTGTCGTGCGCACCGCCATCCTCGGCCAGAGCCGCACCGCCGGGGCCGAGACCACGCGCGCCCAGACGCTCGCCACCTTTCACAAGGGCATGGCCGAGGCGATCGGCGTCCCCGGCGAGGCGGGTGCGCTGGGCACGCTGCTCGCCAGCTTCGACGCCGCGCTGATCAGCGCCGCCGCGCGGCCGGAGAGTGAGACGGCGCTCAACCGCGTCCTTACGACCGCTCAGGCGCTTGCGGGTGGCTACGGCACGCTCGGCGACCGCATCCAGGATGCGCGGACCGAGGCTGACCGGGCCATCGCCGACGATGTGCGCAACCTCAACGAGGGGCTGGGACGGGTCGTCGCGCTCAACCGCCAGATCGTCCAGCAAACTGCCTCGGGCGGTGACGTGGCCTCGCTCGAGGACGAGCGGCAGAAGGTGGTCGACGGTCTCTCGAAGATCATGCCGATCCAGGAACTTCCCCGCGAGAACGGCCGCGTGGCGCTGTTCACCTCCGGGGGGGGCGTGCTGCTCGACGGCTTCACCCCTGTGACATTTGGCTTCACCCCTGCCGGGGCCTTCCGACCCGACATGGCTGCGGGCGCGCCGCCCGTCAGCGGCCTGACGGTGGATGGGCTGGCCCTCTCGCCGGGGCAGATGCGCAGCTTCTCGGGCGGCCGGCTGGGCGCGAATTTCCAGATCCGCGATGTCGACGCCCCGGCCGCCCAAGCCCGCGTCGATGCCGCGGCGCGCGACCTGATCGAACGCTTCGCCGACCCCGCGATCGACCCGACGGCCCCCCCGGGCGGCGGTCTCTTCACCGATGGCGGGGCGCCCTTCACTGCCGCCAACGAGCGGGGGATCGCCCAACGGGTGGCCGTGACCGACGCAATCGTCCCTGCAGCCGGCGGCGGCCTCTGGCGCTTGCGCGACGGTCTCGGGTCCGCCGCGCCGGGACCGGTCGGTCAGTCCGCGCTGCTCGACCGGATGCGTGGCGCGCTGGCGGCATCCCGGCCGACCGCCTCGCCCGCGGTGGCGGCGATGAGTCGGTCGGCCACGACGCTGGCCGCCGAGATCAGCTCGACCGCCGCGGTGGGACGGCTGGATGCCGAGGGTGTTCTGGCTGGCGCGGCCGCCCAGTCGAACAGCTACGAGACGATGCTGCGCCAGGACGGCGTGGACAGCGACCGCGAGATGGAGGCGCTGCTCGCGCTCGAGCGCGCTTACGCCGCCAACGCCAAGGTTCTGCAAACGGTGGATGACATGCTCCAGACCATTCTGAGGCTGACATGACGGGGTTCACATCGGTCGGCGACCTGTCCCGGTTTGTCCTGCTGCGGCAGGCAAACGCACAACTCAAGACCCGGCTGAGCGTGCTCTCGCAAGAGATGACCACCGGCCTCAAGGCCGATGTGCCCGCCGCGACCGGGGGCAATCTGGGCCGGCTCGCCCAGGTGCAGGGCCGCCTTGCCGCGCTCGAGAGCTTCAATCGCAACGCGAGCCTCGCGCAGTCCGAGACGAGCGCTCTGCAGGCGGCTCTCGAAGGGATTGCCGGGTTGGCCAATCGCGGCCCTGAGTTGCAGGCGGCCGCAGCGATGGAGGATGAGGCGGCGCTCGACATGCGCGCGGCCCAGGCGGCGCAGGATTTCCGCACGGCGGTCCGGCTGATCAACACCGAGGCGGGGGGCCGGTTTGCCCTGTCCGGCACCGAGGTCGGCACGGCGCCGCTTGCGCCCGCAGAAGATATTCTTGCGCTGGCGCGTACGCAGGTTGCGGGGATGACGGACCCCGTCGCGATCTCGGGCGCGCTGGATGCGTGGTTCAGTTCGGACGTGGCCGGCGGGTTCGTGGATCAGGCCTTCCGGGGAAATACCGAGGCGACCTCGACAGGTGTCTCGCCCGACACCACGATCCAGCGTGACCTGAATGCCAGCGCACCCGAGTTCCGCACTTTGCTCAAGGGACTAGCGATGGCCGCCCTGGCTGGAGAGCCTGCCGCGACCCTGTCGCATGGCGCCAAGTCGGTGCTGATCCGCGCCGCCGGCCGCGAACTTTCAGAGGCCAGCCTCGGCATCGTCCGGGCCCGGGCCACCCTCGGGATGCAACAGGAGTCGATCGATCAGGCCCTTGCCCGCAATGCGGCGGAAGGCAGCGCGCTGTCCATCGCGCGCTCGGACATCCTCGCCGCCGACCCGTATCAGACCGCGTCCGAGTTGACCCAGACCGAGGCAAACCTGCAGAATCTGTACGCGCTCACCGCGCGGATGACGAAGCTGAGCCTGACGGATTACATCCGATGAGGTGGTGGCGGCTCGTGATGACCCTGGTCCTGCTTCCCGCAATGGCGTGGGCGGCCCCGGTACGCATCAAGGATCTGGCCACCGTCGATGGGGTCAGGGGCAACGATCTCGTGGGTTACGGGCTCGTGGTCGGGCTGAACGGCACGGGCGACAGCCTGCGCAACGCCCCCTACACGGAAGAGATGCTGGGCGGGCTGCTCGAGCGGTTGGGTGTGAACGTGACGGGTGAGAGCTTCCGGCCCAAGAACGTCGCAGCCGTGCTGGTGACCGCGACCCTGCCGCCCTTTGCGCGGGCGGGCAGCCAGGCGGACGTGAGCGTGGCCGCGATCGGCGACGCCAAGAGCCTGCTGGGCGGGACGCTGGTCATGACTCCGCTCAACGCGGCGGACGGCGAGGTCTACGCCGTCGCGCAGGGGTCAATCATCGCCGGTGGCGTGTCCGCCGAGGGCGAGGGCGCTTCGGTCGTCCAGGGTGTCCCCACCTCCGGCACCATCCCGTCCGGCGCCAGGGTCGAGCGCGAGGTCGACTTCGACTTCTCGCAGATGAGCAGCTTCCGGCTGGCGCTGCGCACGGCAGATTTCACCACCGCGGCGCGGATCGAGAAGGCGATCAACGACGATCTGGGCGACGGGGTGGCGACGCTGATGGACGCGGCGACGATCTCGATCGACTCAACGCCGATGGGACGGGTGAACCCGGCGCGGCTGGTCGGCCGGATCGAGAACATTGCCGTTGAGCCCGAGAGCCGCGCCCGCGTGGTGGTCGATCACCGGTCAGGCACGATCGTGATGGGTGAGGACGTGCGGATCTCGCGGGTGGCCGTATCACAGGGCAACCTGACGTTGCGGGTGCGGGAGACCCCGGTCGTATCGCAGCCGAACCCCTTTGCGCCGGGCCAGACGGTCGTCGTCCCGCGGACGGATGCGCAGATCACGCAAGAACCGGGGATCGGCTTTGCCGAGGTGAGCGGCGAGTCCTCGCTGTCGGACGTCGTTGCCGGGTTGAACGCGCTCGGGGTCCGGCCGCGCGAATTGATCGACATCCTCAAGGCAGTCCACGCGGCGGGGGCGCTTCATGCCGAGTTCATCGTGAACTGAGGAGGTCGGGGCTCGATCGCTAATCTCGAAAGTTGATCTGCGCACAAAGCTTGAGGGTATGGGACACCGGGAAGGGCGGAGACGGTGCCGGTCAATTGTTCAGGTCCCCGTGCGAGATAGTCTCTAAATGTGCGCCGCCTGCCGTGTTTGTTCCAAGGTGCGCTACCTGCCGGGCTTGTTGAGGCCAGCGGAGGGTATCATTCGGCATCGCTCAGATCACTGGAGAGTATTTGGGCCGAGATTGTGGGCCCTTTACTAAGAAATGCGTCGAGCATACGCGGAGAACGCGGGAGGCCCTCCGCGAGGTTGGCATGGCCTCGACTTTGCCCGCCCGGCGAGCACCCTCCCGCTCAGCGCAGTCTTGCGAACCGCTTTAACGCACCGCCGTTCCGGTCCCGCGGCCCCGGTGCGCATGAGTCGCCGCTCTGGCGATGAGCCGCTGGGCCGCCGCGGTCGGCCGTCACTTAGGGCGGGTGATCCGACCCAAAATCGATGCGCGCCGTTCCTGAACGACGGGGTCTATGGCGGGCTGAACGAGCTGCCGGTGATCGGCAACCTCGACCGGCTCGACACCAACCGCAATACCTCGCCTCAACCGCAACACTTTGTCCCGGTAGAAGAGCTAACCGTTGACCCACACCAAGCGCCGCCCCAACGAGGCGGACCAACAACACCGGCTACCCTACCGGGCGCACAGTCGCGGCGAGGACTCCCGTTGTCGGCAGCCTGGAGCTCCGCGCCAAACCCCGATGGCGGACTATGCGCCGCGCCGCACCACGACCGGCTCTCCCGAACCGCAACACCTCGTCCGCTGCGACGATGTGGCCGTTCGCCGTCACCTCGAGCCCCGAGGCGTCGCGGCGGACCATGCGCCGCGCCGCACCCAGCCTGCTCACCCGAACCGCAACACCTCATCCGGCCCGACGGTCTCGCCGTTCGCCGTGACCTCAAGGCCCGAGGCCGCGCGGCGGACCTCGATGCGGATGGGCTCACCGCCCTCCCGGCGCAGGGTGGCCGAGAGGCCGGCCCAGCTGTCGGGCAGGCCGGGGCTCAGCGTCACGCCCTCGGGGTGGCGGGCGATGCCGAGCAGCCCCTCGACCGCGGCGCGGTAGACCCAGCCGGCCGAGCCCGTGTACCACGTCCAGCCGCCGCGCCCGATCTTGTCGCGCCCGGCGTAGACGTCGGCGGCGACGACATAGGGCTCGACGCGGTAGATCTCGGCCGAGCGCGCGTCGAGCGCGTGGTTGATCGGGTTCAGCGCCGTCAGCAGCCAGTGCGCCCGCGTCCGGTCGCCGCTCCGGGCCAGCGCATAGACCATCCACGCCGCGGCATGGGTGTACTGGCCACCGTTTTCGCGCACGCCCGGCGGGTAGGACTTGATGTAGCCCGGCTCGGCGTCGGTGTTCTGGAACGCCGGCGTGAACAGCCGCAAGAGCTGCCCGTCCCGGTCGAAGAGCTGCCCCAGCGCCGCGTTCACGGCGTCGAGCGCCCGGTCGGCGCGGCCGGCGCCCGAGATCAGCGCCCAGCTTTGCGCGATCGAGTCGATTCGGCACTCGGCGCTCGCTGCCGACCCCAGCGGGGTGCCGTCGTCGAAATAGCCGCGCCGGTACCACGCGCCGTCCCAGCCGGCATCGTCCAGTGCGGCGGCGACGCGGGTGGCGTGCGCCTCCCACGCGGCGGCGCGGGCGGCGTCGCCACGGGCGCGGGCGAGCGGCGCGAAGCTCGCGATGGTGTCGCAGAGGAACCAGCCGAGCCACACGCTCTCGCCGCGCCCCGCCTCGCCCACGCGGTTCATCCCGTCGTTCCAGTCGCCGCCGAGGATGAGCGGCAGCCCGTGCGGGCCGGTCCGCTCGACCGCGAGGTCCAGCGCCCGGGCGCAGTGGTCGTAGAGCGGCGCTTCGCCCGCCGGCTGGGGCACGAAGAACCGGTCGTGCTCGCCCGGCTCGAGCGCAGGCCCGGCGACGAACGGCACCGGCTCGTCGAGGATCGCCGCGTCCCCGGTCGCCGCGACGTAGAGCGCGGTGATATGGCCCAGCCACACCACGTCGTCCGAGATCATCGTCCGCACCCCCGCGCCGGTCCGCGGCAGCCACCAGTGCTGGACGTCCCCCTCGGGGAACTGCCGGGCCGCGGCGTTGAGGATCTGGCGGCGGCAGAGCGAGGGGTCCTGCAGCAGCAGCGCGCTCGTATCCTGCAACTGGTCGCGGAAGCCGAAGGCGCCCGAGGCCTGATAGAAGGCGGTGCGCGCCCGCACCCGGCAGGTGATCGCCTGATAGGGCAGCCAGGTGTTGACCATCAGGTTCAGCTGCTCGTCCGGCGTCTCGATCTGCAGCGTGCCGAGCACCCGGTCCCACTCGTCGCGCTGGGCGGCGAGGGCGCGGTCCACGGCGCCCTCGGCGCGGGTCTCGGCCAGCACCTGGGGCAGCGCGTCGGCCGGCGCGTTGGTCAGCACCAGCGTGGCGGTCTCGGACTGCCCCGGCGCCAGCGTGATCCCCCAGCGCAGCGCAAGGCACGGGTCGCCCGCGGCCTCGGTCTCGGTCCAGCGCGCCAGCGCCTGGGGGCGCCGCAGCCCGCCGCCGCGGCCGAGGAACGCGGTGCGGTCGCCGCAGAACCCGTCCACCGGCCGGTCGAGCGCCAGCGCGGTCAGCCGCTCGGCGAAGTCGGTCGAGAAGTTGTTGCGCGCCACATGGGCGCCGGTTTCGGGATCGAACCCGGTCTGCACCATCGGCGCGGTCCGGGCGCGGTCGGTCCCGAGCACAAGCTCGGCATAGGCCACCCCGTGCAGGCTCAGCGGGCGGTCGGTGCGGTTCGTCACCGTCAGCCGGGTCAGCCGGGCCGGGTGGCGCGGGTCGAGCGTCATCGTCGCCTCGACCCGGACCCAGCCGTAATCGCCTGAGAAGCGCGAGTAACCCAGGCCGTGCGCGGTCTCGTGCACCGCGTCCCGGTCGTCGGAGAGGCCGAGGAACGGGGTCGCCGTGCGCCCGGTCTCGGGGTCGTGGATCAGGATCGCCTCGCCCGGGCGGTTGGTCACCGGGTCGTTCGACCACGGCGTGATCTGGTAGTCGCGGGAGTTGACCGCCCAGGTGTAGGGCGCCCCTTCGGCCGAGACGTGGAAGCCGAAATCCTCGCGCGCGATGACGTTGATCCACGGATGCGGGGTGTGCCGGTCATGGGCCAGCCGCAGCACGTATTCCCGCCCGTCGGGCGAGAAGCCCCCGAAGCCGTTCCAGAACTTGAGCGGCGAGGTCGGGGGATCGTCGGGCCGGGGCCCGGGGCCACGGATCTCGTCCAGCAGCGCGAGGCGGCGGCGGGTGGGCACCCGCTCGGGCGCAGGCGCGCCTTCGCGCAGCCGGTCGAGCTGCTCGGCCAGCTTGCCGTTGCGGGTGTGCAGCATGATCCGCGCCGCCGAGACCAGCGTGTCGAAGCTCGCCTTGCTGATCTGGTCGCGCCGGACCGCGTGGACCCGCCGCGGGGCCGAGGGGCCGGCCGCCTGCCACGCCGCATCGACGAGCTGCTGGATCGCGTGCTGCAGGTCCTGCACATAGCTCGAGGCGCGCTCGTTCAGGATCACCACGTCGTGGGCGACCCCGCGGTGGCGCAGGAACTCGTGCATCCGCAGCGCCTCGCGGATCATCGGCAGGTCGGCCTCGTCGTCGGTCCTGAGCAGCAGGATCGGGTCGTCGCCCGAGATGCCCATCGGCCAGAGGTCGGCCTGCGGCCCCAGTTCGGTCCGCCGTTTGGGCGTCGCCGCCAGCCGCAGGTCGGGCCAGATCAGCAGGCTGGCGTAGCTGCGGAACAGCTTGGCCTCGTCCAGCGTGACGTTGAGGTGGCGCAGCTGGACCTGCGAATAGGTCCAGGCAAGCCGCAGCTCATGCTCGAACACGGCCGGGCGGGCGTAGTGGGCGGCCATGCGGTCGCGGTCGGCCTCGTTCTCGGCGATCAGGGTCCAGAAGGTCAGCGAGACGGTCTTGCCCGCCGGCACCCGGACCCGGCGGCGGATGGCGAAGATCGGGTCGAGGGTGTGGCCCTGCGACCCGCCGAGCGACGCGCCCGCGTCGAAGGCCGCGGCGTCGGCCAGCGTCCGGCCGCGGCCGATGAAGGCGCGCCGGTCGGTCTCGGCCTCGGCCGAGGGGGTGATCGCCCCGTCCGGCCCGGCGACGAGATGGGCGAGGTGCACCGCCGCGCCGCGCGGGTCGCGCGGCCGACGGGTCGCCACGATCAGCGCCCCGCCGTCGCGGATCTCGGTCTTGACGAACATCTTCGAGAACGCCGGGTGCGCCCGGTCCGAGGCGGGGTCGTCCAGCACGATCTCGCCGTATGAAGTGACCTCGATGGTCTTGTCGGACCCCGAGCGGTTGCGCAGCGTCAGGCGGCGGCCGTCGGCGTTGCCCTCGGTGGCGGCGATGACCTCCATCCGGCTTTCGATGGCGTTGGCGGTCTTGAAGAACTCGGCCTTGTGGTCCGAGAACACGACCGAGGACCGCTCGTCGCGCCCCGAGCAGGGGGCGTGGCTGGCCGACCACCACTCGCCCGACTGCACGTCGCGCATGAAGAGGAAGATGCCGCCGTCATCCAGCGTCGGGTCGGGCGACCAGCGGTTCAGCGCCCGCTTGCCCAGCATGGCGCGCCCGGCGCCGGTCGAGCTGATGATGGTCGAGAACTGCCCGTTGGTGATCAGCGCCACCTCGCGCTCGGCCCGGCCGGGCTCGGTCACGGCGGTCTGGGTGTCGCCCGCGGCCAGCATCGAGCCGCGCCCCAGCCCCTCGGCCGAGGGCGCGCGGGTGACCGGGGTGATGTCGCGCGGCGATTTCTCCTGCAGCAGCAGCTCGGAGGCGCGCACGACGGGGTCGGCGTGGAAACGCTCGCGGTGGATGCCGTCCATCACCGTGTTGGCGATGGCCATGATCGACATCCCGTGGTGGTGGGCCATGACGTTGCGCACGACCGCATGGCGCTGCCGGTCGCGCAGCCGGGTCGGGGCAAAGTCCACCGCGTCGTAGAAGCCGTAAGGCCCCTCGGCCCCCAGCGCCTGCAGGGCGCGCAGGTTCTTGACCGCCGCCTCGGGCTGGACCTGCGCCGCCATCAGCGAGGCATAGGGCGCCACCACGTAGTCGCCCCCCGACCGCTTCAGCGCCAGCGTCGGCACGCCGAAGGCGTAGTACTGGTAGTTCATGTCCCGGTCGCGGGCGTTGAACGCGCTTTCCGAGATCCCCCAGGGCAGCCCGTGCGAGCGCCCCCACTCCATCTGCACCTCGACCGCCATGCGGCTCGAGTGGTTGAGGATGCCGCCCTGGCGTTCCTTGAGCAGCAGGGGCGGCATCAGGTATTCGAACATGCAGCCCGACCACGAGAGCAGCACCCCCTGGTGCCCGACCGTGGCGAAGGGGCGGCCGAGCCGCGCCCAGTGCTCCTTGCGGATGTCGCCCTTGGCGATGGCGAGGAAGCTGGTCAGCCGCGCCTCCGAGGCGAGCAGGTCGTAGGAGCTTTCGTCAAGCTGGTCGTCCTGCGGACGGTAGCCGATCGAGAGCAGCATCTTGTCGCGCTGCACGAAGAGGCCGAAGTCCATCTGGAACGCCAGCAGCCGCGCCCGCTCGGCCAGAAGCCGGGTGCGCAGCACGAAGCTGTCGATGGACTCGCGCCCTTCCGAGGCGGGCACCATCACGTCGCCTGCGTCGCGGGCCAGCGCCCGCGCCCAGGCCAGCACCTCGGCCCCGGCCTCGTCGGCCATCGCCGCGTCGAGATCGGCGGCCAGCCGGGCGATCTCGGTCGCGCGGGTCGTCAGCTGCGCCGCGGCGAGCGGGTCGGCGAGCGGCCCGCCGGCGGTCTGCGCCAGCACCCCCTCGAACCCCGCGATGGCGCCGTCGAGCGCGGCGCGCAGGTCGTGCAGGCTCTTGCGGTCGTCGGGCAGGGCGTCGAGTTCCATCCGCAGGTTGGCGAGCGTGTCGGCCAGCCCGACGGTCCGCCGGCGGCGCACCGAGGGGGCGTTGTCGGCCCAGCCGCGCAGGCCCGCGGCCAGCGCGATCAGCAGCCCCGACAGGTTGCCGCTGTCCACCGCCGAGACATAGGGCGCGGGCAGCACCGCGAGGCTGCGGGTGTCGTACCAGTTGAAGAAATGCCCGCGGAAGCGGGGCATCCGCTCCATCGTGGCCAGTGTCGCGTCGATCCGGGCCAGCGCGTTGTCGAGCCCGATCCAGCCGAAGTCATGTGCCGACATGACCGACATGAGATACAGGCCCATGTTGGTAGGCGAGGTGCGCTCGGCCAGCTTCGGGCTCGGCGTCGCCTGCCAGTTGTCGGGCGGCAGGTGGTTCGTCTCGGCGCTGACGAAGGTCTCGAAATAGCGCCAGGTGCGGCGGGCGATGCGGCGCAGCTCGGCCTCGTCGCCGGGGGCGAGGGCCAGGCGGTCCTCGGTCCCGAGCGGGCGCGAGGCCCGCTCCATGATCCAGGGCGCGGCGATCCAGACCCCGCCGACGAAGAGCGCCACGGGCAGGGCGGTCGGGTTCAGCACCGCGGTGGCCAGGATCGCCGCCGTGCCGATCACGGGCGAGGCGATCATCCGCCGGTATTCGGCCCGCGGCCCGCCGCCGGCCCGGCCCGCGTCGCGGGCGGTCGTCCACTCCAGCAGGTGCTGGCGGCTGACGGTCATCCGCCACAGCGTCCGGGTGATGGCGTCGAGCGAGGCCCAGGCCCGATGCGCCGCCGTCGCCAGCCGCAGCCCGAGCTGGGTGACATAGGCGGCCGCGTCGCGCAGGACGTGGCGCAGGTGATAGTCCCACGAGACGCCGTACTGCGGGCTGAAGATCCGCAGATCGACCTGCAGGATATGGACGAGCGCCGCCAGCCCGATCAGCGCCGCCTGCCAGCCGAGCGCCCATTCGCCGGGCAGAAGCAGCCAGCCCGCGATGGACGCCGCGACCCAGGCGGGCGTCACCAGCGCGCGGCGCAGGTTGTCGATCATCTTGAACCGCGCCAGCCCCGAGAGGCCGTTGCCCGGTGCCACGATCATCGGCAGCAGCTGCCAGTCGCCGCGGGTCCAGCGGTGCTGGCGGCTCGCCTCGGTCGCGTAGCGGATCGGGAAATCCTCGACCACCTCGACGTCAGTCACCAGCGCCGCGCGGGCGAGGCTGCCCTCGAGCAGGTCGTGCGACAGGATCGCGTTCTCGGCCAGGCGGTCGTCGATGGCGGCCTCGAAGGCGTCCACGTCGTAGATGCCCTTGCCGGTGAAGCTGCCCTCGCCCAGCAGGTCCTGATAGAGGTCCGAGACGGTGAAGACGTAGGGATCGAGCCCGCGGTTGGCCGAGAAGATGCGCTGGAACACCGACGCCTCGGCGCCCGTGGTCAGCGAGGGCGTGACCCGCGGCTGCATGATCGCGTGGCCGCGGATCACCACCCCGTCGGCGCGCGCCACCGGCCGGTTGACCGGGTGCGCCATCTTGCCCGCCAAACCCGAGACGGTGTCGCGCGGCAGGCGGGTGTCGCTGTCCAGCGTCACCACGTAGCGGATGCCCTCGGGCGGGGTCGGGCCGGTCGGCACGAAGCTGGTGCCGGCGTGGCCGCGCAAGAGCTTGTTCAGCTCGGTCAGCTTGCCGCGCTTGCGCTCCCACCCCATCCAGGCGCCTTCGGAGGGGTTCCACAGCCGCCGCCGATGCAGCAGGAAGAAGCGCCGCACGCCGCCGTGGTCATACTGCTCGGCCAGCGCGTCGATGCGCGCCTGCGCGTGGTCCAGCAGGCGCTGGTCCTCGGGCAGGGTCTCGGTCGGGGCATCCTTCCAGTCGGTGAGCAGCGCGAAGGTCACGTCGCCCAGCGGGTTGGCGAGGTAGTGCGACTCGAGCATCTCGGCCAGCTCGTCGATGGCGTCGATCGAGGTGATCATGCCGGGGATGACGACCAGCGTGCGCGCCTCGGGCGGGACGCCGGCGCGGAAATCGTAGCTTGGCAGGCGCTGCGGCGTCAGCACCTTGGCGGCCAGCCAGCCGATCGCCTGCATCGCCGTGTCCGAGGCCGGCAGCACCGCGAGCGTCATGAGCAGCGCCAGTTGCCACCGCGGAAGCCCGGCCGGCAGCGCGCCCGAGAGTGCCGCGACCAGCACCGCGGTCAGCGCCGCGAGGGTCAGGACCAGCGTCCACCAGCCGACCATCCGCCGGGGCAGGGCGATGCGCTCGCGCCAGCCGGGGCGATAGCCGCAGCTCTTGCGGAAGGCCGTCTGCGCCTCGCCCACCAGCAGGTGCCCGACCTCGGTGCGGCCCGGCGCGGGGGCGCGGGCAGGGTCCAGCGCGGGCGACAGCGGCGCCAGCGCGGCGCCCCCGTCGGCGCGGTCCTGCGCGGCATCGGCGCGGCCCTGGTCGATGGCGCGCTGCGCCACCTGCGTCTCGGTCAGGTCGCAGCGGCGGGCGATGCGCTCGATCGCGGCGCGGTAGCTGGCGCGGGTGCCCTGGTCCACGCGGTCGAACTCGGTCGCCTGGGTCAGCAGTGCGTCGACGTGGCTCACCCCCTCGAACCAGTCGAGCCAGTCGATCTCGCCGGTGCGCCGCAGGCTGCGGATGATGTTGCCGACCGTCACGTTGCCCGAGGACTGGCGCGCATATTCGGTCTGCACCGCCCGCTCGCCCGCCTGCGGCCCGCCGAGCCGGCGTTCCAGCGCCATCAGCGCCGCCTGGCTGTCCGGCCCCCCGTCCCGCAGCCGATAGAGGAGCTGCGCGGCCACCGTGTCGTCCACGACGAGCGCGGCATTGCGGTCGATCACCGCGGCGCAGGCGGCCGAGCCCTCGGCATCGGCCAGCGCATCGGCGATGCGGTTCGCGGCGCTGCGCCGCTCGCGCGCCAGCGACACCCGGTCGGACAGGCGGCGCAGGTTCTCGACCAGCACATAGCGCAGGAAGGTCGGCACCGCCCACAGCTCGGCGATGGTCAGGGTCTGCACCGACTGGTAGCCGCGCAGAAAGCTGGTCAGGTCGTCGGCGGTGATTTCCGAGTTGGTCAGCGCGACGAAATACCACGCCAGCAGCAGCGCCCGCGGCGCCGTGCCGCCGCCCGACAGCGGCACCCGCGGCAGCCGGTCGAGGAAGTTCGGCCCGAAGGCCTGGCGCAGCTGGCGCAGGTTTTCCTCGACCATGTGGTGGTTGTCGATGAGCCACTCGGCCGCCGGGGTGATCGCCTGCCCGTCATCCTCGGCCGCCACCCCGTCAAGGTAGTTGCGCCGGATCGCGTCCTGGTTCTCGCGCAGCCGCCGCACCGGGCGCGCGGGCGCGTCGGGCAGGTCGGGGCGCGGCGTCGCTGCCAGCTCGCGCCCCGCGTCATAGAGCGAGCGCCCGGTCCAGACGTCGAAGCGGATCGGGTTCGGCGCGTCCTGCCAGTCGCGGGGCAGATCGCTGCGCCCCCGTCCCGCGCGCCGGTGCAGGCGCAGCGCCTCGGCAAGGCTCGAGCGGGCGGACCGGCGGCGGCTGCTGCGCGCGGGGGGGCTGGGCATCGTCATGGCGGATCCTGCTGGCTTGAGCGGCAAACCTGTGCCGGTGCTGCGGAAAGCACAAGCCCGCACCGGGACCGGGCGGGCGTTCCGCTGGGTTCCGGGGCCGGGCGGCGGCGGCCCGTGCCGGGTGGCTGGGCAAACTGTCGCACCCGCCGTCGCCTTCCGCCTCAACCCGCCCGCAGGCCCGCGCGGCCGCCCCTGTCGCGCCCCGCCCGACTGCGCTATGGCGACCCCGACATGACCGACAGGAGCTGCCCGCCATGACCGCCCCCTCTGCCCGGACCGTGCCCACCCGTCCCATCGCGGGGCAGAAGCCCGGCACCTCGGGCCTGCGCAAGAAGACGCGCGAGTTCATGCAGCCCGGCTATCTCGAGAACTTCACCCAGTCGCTGTTCGACTCGCTCGGCGGGGTGGCGGGGCTGACGCTGGTCCTGGGCGGCGACGGCCGCTTCGGTAACGCCGCGGCCGTGCAGACCATCCTGCGGATGGCGGCGGCCAATGGCGTCGCGCGGATGATCGTCGGGCAGGGCGGGCTGCTCTCGACCCCCGCGGCCTCGCATCTGATCCGCCTCAACGGCGCGGACGGCGGGATCATCCTGTCCGCAAGCCACAACCCCGGCGGCCCGGACGAGGACTTCGGGATGAAGTTCAACGGCCCGAACGGCGGCCCCGCGCCCGAGTCGGTCACCGACGCGATTTTCGCCCGCACCGCGACCATCGACGCCTATCACACGCTCGACACCCCCGACCTCGATCTGGGCGCGGTGGGCGAGGCGCGGCTGGGCGAGATGGTGGTCGAGATCGTCGATCCCGTCGCCGACTACGCCGCGCTGATGGAGCGGCTGTTCGACTTTCCCGCCATCCGCGCGCTCTTCGCGGGCGGCTTCACCATGCGCTTCGACGCGATGCACGCTGTCACCGGCCCCTACGCGACCGAGATCCTCGAGCGCCGGCTGGGCGCGGCCCCGGGCACCGTGGTCAACGCCGTCCCGCAGCCCGATTTCGGCGGCGGCCACCCGGACCCGAACCCGGTCTGGGCCCGGGATCTGGTCGAGCTGATGCTCGGCGCCGACGCCCCCGATTTCGCCGCCGCCTCGGACGGGGACGGGGACCGCAACATGATCCTCGGCCGCGGGGTCTATGTCACGCCGTCGGACAGCCTTGCCGTGCTGGCCGCCAACGCGACCGCCGCCCCGGCCTGCGCCGGCGGGCTCAAGGGCATCGCCCGGTCGATGCCGACCAGCCGCGCCGCCGACCGGGTGGCCGAGGCGCTGGGGATCGCGCTCTACGAGACGCCGACCGGGTGGAAGTTCTTCGGCAACCTGCTCGACGCGGGCCGGGTGACGATCTGCGGCGAGGAGAGCGCGGGCACCGGCTCGGACCACGTGCGCGAGAAGGACGGGCTTTGGGCGGTGCTCTTGTGGCTGAACATCCTCGCCGCGCGGCAGCAGCCGGTCGCGGCGGTGATGGCCGACCACTGGGCGCGCTACGGGCGCGACTACTACAGCCGCCACGACTACGAGGGCGTGGACGCCGCCCGCGCGAGCGCGCTGATCGAGCGGTTGCGCGGGATGGTGACCGCGCTGCCCGGGCAGTCCTTCGCCGGGCTCACGGTGACCGAGGCGGATGATTTCGCCTATGCCGACCCGGTGGACGGCTCGACCTCGGCCCGGCAGGGCATCCGGGTGCTCTTCGCGGACGGCAGCCGGGCGGTGTTCCGCCTGTCCGGCACCGGCACCGAGGGCGCCACCCTGCGCGTCTACCTCGAGCGGCACGAGGGCCCGTGCGGCCGCCACGACCTCGACCCCGCCGAGGCGCTCGCCCCCGTGATCGCCGCCGCCGAGGCACTGGCGCTGATCCGCGAACACACCGGCCGCGACGCGCCCGACGTGACGACCTGAGGGGGCTCAGAGGTCGAGGATCGCCTTGATCACCCCCGCCTCGGGGCGTGACCAGGCCTGAAACAACCCCACCGCGTCGTCGAGCGGCCCGCGGTGGGTGTTCAGCGCCGCCGTCGGGATGCGGCCTGCCCGCATCTGCCGCCCCACCTCGGCGAAATCCTCGGGCAGGGCGTTGCGGCTGGCCAGAAGCGTTGCCTCGCGCTTGTGGAACTCGGGGTCGGAAAAGCTGATCCGGTCGCGCACCACCGACAGCAGGACATAGCGTCCCCCGTGGGCGAGAAAGCCGAACCCCCGCTCGATGGGCGGAGCGGCGCCGGTTGCGTCCACCACCACGTCGAACCCGTCGCCGCCGGTCAGCCCGGCCAGCGCCGCCTCGGCCCCGGGGCTCGCAGCGTCCACCGTCGCCGATGCGCCGAGCGTGTCGGCGGCAAAGGCGTAAGCGTCCGGCCTGACCGCTACCCGTTCCATCGCCATGGGAGCAGATCGTCGACCTTTGTGATCTTGTAGTCGGGGATGCGGGCCAGGGTATCAGCGAGCCAGGCGAGTGGATCGACGGCGTTGAGCTTGGCTGTCCCGATGAGGGTGTAGGCGATGGCGGCGGTCTTTCCGCCTGCTTCCGAGCCGACGAAGAGGTAGTTCTTGCGGCCGAGGGCAACGGCGCGCATGCCGCGTTCGGCGGCGTTGTTGTCGAGTTCGAGAATGCCGTGGTCGAGGTAGGGGCGCAGACGCTGCATGCGGGTCAGGGCGTAGCGGATGGCGGCGGCTAGCGGGGATTTGCCTGAGATCGTGGTGAGTTGCATCGCCAGCCACGCCTCCAGCTCGTCGAAGACGGGGGCGGCATGGGCCTGTCGCAGTTCGGCACGGCGATCAGGCGGAGCGCCACGGGCCTCCTTCTCCACGGCATAGAGCCGGGCGATCCGAGTTATGGCCTCTTGGGCTATCGGAGAGCCCTGGGATCGGTGGATGTCGACGAACTTGCGCCGGACATGGGCCATGCAGGCGACCTCGCGGATGGCGCCTGAGCGGTAGAGGTCTTCAAACCCGGCATAGCCGTCGGCGTGCATCCAGCCGCGATAGCGGGCGAGGTGATCCTTGGGGTGCTGGCCTTTGCGGTCGCCCGAGAAGCGATACCAGGCAGCGGGCGGCGCGGAGCCGCCCCAAGGGCGTTCGTCACGGGCATAAGTCCAGAGCCGGGCGGTGCGGGTCTTGCCGGTGCCCGGGGCGAGCATGCTGACCGGCGTGTCGTCGGCGAAGATCGCCTCGGCCGACAGGACATGGCGACCGATGGCGTCAGCGAGGGGTTCAAGCAAGGCAGTGGATTTGCCGACCCAGTCGGCCAGCGTCGAGCGATCCAGATCGAGCCCCTCACGATCGAAGATCTGGCTCTGGCGATAGAGCGGCAAGTGATCTGCATACTTGCTGACCAGCACATGGGCCAGCAGACCCGGCCCCGGGCGGCCACGCTCGATGGGGCGAGAGGGCAGCGGGGCCTGGACGAACCGTTCGCAGCAGGTGCAGGTCAGGCGCGGCCGGACGATCCGGTTCACGATAAACCGGCTGGGAACATACTCCAACTCCTCGGTGACATCCTCCCCGATCCGGCGCAGACGGCCTCCGCAATCGGCGCAAGCCTCGGCACCGGGGCCGAGTTCGACCTCCATCCGTGGGATATGATCCGGGATCGGGCGGCGCTTGGGTTTGTCCTTCTCCTCGATGTCCGGCAGTCGCATCCGGGCGGTCATCGCGGCAGCAGCGATCTCGCTGCTCTCCAGCGCCAGTTGAAGCTGTTCTGCCGTCTCCGACGATGCCCCGAACCGGTGGGCGCGGTGCCCTGCCAACTGGTGCCGCAGCTTCTCGATCAGGATCGCCTGGGCCTTCACCTCGGCCAAGAGCCGCGCGGTGAAGCTGCGCAGCTCCTCTGGGTCTTCCGGCAGGGCCAGGGTCTGATCGAGCATGCGGGAAGTTTATCCCACGGGATTCCTTGTGGGAATCATTGATTACAGGTCCTGTGGACTATCCCGCCGCCAGAGGCCGCCACGTCCGTTCCGGGGCCCGCCAGTCGATGCCCTCCAGCAGCATCGACAACTGCGCAGGCGACAAAGCCACCTTGCCCTCCTTGGCCGAGGGCCAGACGAAGCGGCCCTTCTCCAGCCGCTTCATGAACATGCAGGCCCCTTGGCCGTCCCACCAGATGACCTTGACCAGATCACCCCGGCGGCCCCGGAAGACAAAAAGATGCCCGCCGAATGGGTTCTGCTTCAGCACAGCCTCGGCCTGCGCCGCCAAGGCTGCAAAGCCCTTGCGCATGTCCGTCACCCCGGCGGCCAACCAGACCCGCGTGTTCGCCGGAACCGGGATCATACCGTGAGCCCCCGGATCAGCCGCGCGAGCGCCCCAGGATCGTAGTTGCCACTGATGCGCATCCGATGCCCGCCCGCGAGCTCGATCTCGATGCAACTGTCGGCGGCAGGTCCTGCCGGGGCAGACCTGGGCTCCGCGACAATCTCTACCGGCAGAAAGCGCGCCTGTTCTGGCAGGGGCGGAGCCGAGGCGGGGTCCGGCGCATAACGGGGATCGCGCAGCCACTTGAAGATCAGGTTCGCGTTTACCGCGTAGCGCCGGGCAACCTGGGCCACGGAAACACCCGGCGCAGCCGTCTGGAAGCAGATCGACCGCTTCTCCTCGTCCGTCCAGAGCCGCTTCGTCCGACGCGCCACGACATCACCATAGTGTCCACTATCGATGGTGGACACTATCCGCCCCTCTCACCCCGCGGCAGGGCGGCCAGGACGGACGCTTACGCAAAGGCCAGCCGGTCGGCGCGGGTGTCCATCACCGTGACCTCGGCCCCGCGGGCGCGGGCAAAGAGCACCGCGGCAATCCCGATCGGCCCGGCGCCGGTGACGAGCACCCGGTCCCCAGCCGTCACCGCGCCGCGCCGGATGCCATGGGCCCCGATGGCGAGGAACTCGATCATCGCGGCGTCGATCAGCGGGATGTCCCCGGTCGGGACGACATTTGCGGCCGGCACCGCGACCAGATCGGCCATCCCGCCGTCGGTGTGCACCCCCAGCACCGCGATGGCCATGCAGGCGTTGCTTAGGCCCCGGCGACAGGCCGCGCATCGCCCGCAGGCGAGATAGGGGACGACATAGACGGAATCGCCCGGCGCAAGGCCACTGCC
Organism: Paracoccus sanguinis; assembly: GCF_012689545.1. Classification (NCBI taxonomy): domain Bacteria; kingdom Pseudomonadati; phylum Pseudomonadota; class Alphaproteobacteria; order Rhodobacterales; family Paracoccaceae; genus Paracoccus; species Paracoccus sanguinis. The sequence continues at coordinate 1,286,809 of NZ_CP051542.1, read as the reverse complement.
GGGCGGGGCGGTCTCGACCATGCCCGACAGCTCGTGCCCCATGACCCGCGGATACTCGAGGAACGGGTGCTTGCCCGCGAAGATGTGGAAATCGGTTCCACAGATGCCGACGTGGCGGATGCGGACCAGCACCTCGCCCGGCCCCGCGACCGGATCGGGGCGGGTGGCCAAGCGCAACTGCCCCGGTGCGCCGCAGACGAGCGCCCTCATGCCGCCCCCTCGGCCGGGACGGCACCCGCGCGGCGCAGCGCCGGGTGGGTCAGGGCCCGCTCGACCCCGCGCAGCTCGGCGAGGCCCTTGAGGCGGCCGATGGCCGGATAGCCCGGCTGCGCGCCGCGGGTCAGGTCGTCGAGGATCTCTTGCCCGTGGTCGGGGCGCATGGGGATCCGGGCATCGGCACGGCCCTCGGCGCGGCGGCGCGCCTCTTCGTCCAGCAGCGCGGCGATCACGGCGACCATGTCGGTACCACCCTCGAGATGCTCGTCCTCGAAAAAGGAACAGGGCGTCGCCTCGGCCTCGCGCGTGACGTTGCGCAGGTGGACGAAATGGATGTGCGGCCCGAGCCGCGCCGCCATCCCCGGCAGGTCGTTGTCCGGGCGGGCCCCGAGCGAGCCGGTGCAGAACGTCACCCCGTTCGCGGCCGAGGGCACCGCGTCAAGCATCGCGCGGTAGTCGCCCTCGGTCGAGAGGATGCGGGGCAGGCCCAGCAGGGGCCACGGCGGATCGTCGGGGTGGGCGCAGAGGTTGACGCCCAGGTTCTCGGCCACAGGCACCACCTCGGCCAGGAAGTCGACGAGGTGACCGTGCAGCCGGTCGGCGCCGATGCCGTCATAGGCGGCCAGTCGCTCGCGCAGCTCGTCCAGCGTATAGCCGTCCGCCGACCCGGGCAGCCCCGCGCCGATGTTGCGCCCGAGCTCGGCGATCCGCGCCGCCGAAAAGCCCGCGTGGCGGCGCCCGGCCTCCTCGACCAGCGCCGGGGGATAGTCCTCGGCGGCGCCCGGTCGGCGCAGGATATGCAGGTCGAACGCCGCAAAGTCGGGCAGATCGAAGCGCATCGCCCGGGCACCGGCTCGCGTTTCCCGGCGCAGGTCGGTGCGGGTCCAGTCGAGCACCGGCATGAAGTTGTAGCAGACCGTGCGGATGCCGCTTGCGGCCAGCCGGCGCAGGGTCTCGGACCAGGCGGCGACGTGCCCGCGCCATGGTCCGCTCTGGGTCTTGATTGCCTCGCTCACGGGGATGCTTTCGACCACGTCCCAGACGAGGCCCGCGGCGCGGATCTCGGCGTGGCGGCGGGCAATCTCGTCCTCGGGCCAGACGGTGCCGGTGGGGATGTGGTGCAGCGCACTGACGATCCCGACTGCCCCCGCCTGCGCCGCGTCGCTCAGGCTCACGCGGTCGACCGGACCGAACCAGCGCCAGGTCGGCCTCATGTCTCGGCCCCGAAGGTCAGATGCACCTTGCAGGCCGTCGTGCGGTCCGAGGCGAGGCGGAACGCCTCGTCCGCGCGGGCCAGCGGCAGGGCGTGGCTGATGATCGGCCGCACGTCGATCTCGCGCCGCCCGATCAGCCCCGCGGCCACGGCGAATTCGTCGTGGAAGCGCTGCGAGCCGCGCCACGTGATCTCCTTGCCGACGAGGGTGTTGAGCGGGATGGTCATGTCGCCGGTCACGCCGACCTGGATCAGCACGCCGCGCGGGCGCAGGACGGCAAGGGCATCGCGCAGCGCCGGTCCCGCGGCCGAGCATTCGAACGCCAGATCGACCTGCCCCTTGCCCTCGGACAGCGGCGCGAGCGCGCCGTGGTCCGATCCGACGTTGATCGTCTGCCCGGCGCCCATCTCGCGCGCCCGCGCCAGCCCGGCGTCGCTCAGGTCCGTGACGATCACCCCCTCGGCCCCGGCGTGGCGGGCGGCGGCGAGGACGAGCAGCCCGATCGGACCGGCGCCGGTGATCATCACCCTGAGCCCGGCCAGATCGCCGACGAGGTCCCGCGCCTGCCCGACCGCGTGCAGGCAGACCGCCAGCGGCTCGGTGCAGGCCGCCTCGGCGGCGCTCACGCCTTCGGGGAAGGCATGGACCTGCGAGGCGGCAACCACGAGCCGGTCGCGGAACATTCCCTGGGCATGGGGCAGGCGCATGGCGCTGCCCATGAACTGCATCTCGAGGCAGTGGATCGGCAGCCCCGTGCGGCAGTATTCGCAGGCGCCGCAGGGCTGCGAGGGGTTGACCGCGACCAGGGTGCCGGGGGCGGGGCCACCGACCCCCGCGCCGAGCGCCAGCACCCGGCCCGACGCCTCGTGGCCCGAGATGATCGGCTCGCGCACCCGGACCGGGCCGAAGCCGCCGTCGTGGTAGTAGTGCAGGTCCGAGCCGCAGATGCCCCCGGCCTCCATCGCCAGCAGCACCTCGCCCGGTCCGGGGGCGGCGACGGGCGCGGTCTCGACCCGCAGGTCGTGGGGGGCGTAAAGCCGCGCAACGCGGGTCGTGGTCATCGGATCAGCCCCAGTTGGGTCGGCAGCCACAGCGTCAGCGCCGGAATGAAGGTGATGAGGGTCAGCGCCGCGAACAGCGGGATCATCCACGGCAGGATGGCCAGCGCGGTCCGCTCGACCGACAGCTTCGAGATGCGCGACAGGACGAACAGCACCATGCCTACCGGCGGGGTCAGCAGCCCGATCATCAGGTTCAGCGTCAGCACCACGCCCAGGTGCACCGGGTCGATGCCGTAGCGCGCGGCGACCGGCATCAGGATCGGCACGAGGATCGAGATCGCGGCAATGGTGTCGAGGAACGCCCCCACGACCAGCAGCAGGATGTTGACGACGATGAGGAACGTCCACCAGTTCTCGGTCAGCGCGAACATGGCGTCCGAGAACAGCTGCGCTGCCTGGCTGACGGTGAGCAGCCAGGCAAAGATCGACGCCGCGGTGACGATGAAGAGGACCGAGGCGGTGGTCTCGATGGTGTCAAACGAGGCCTTGGCCAGCGTGCGGAAGGTCATCGAGCGGTAGCGCACGAGCCCGAGGAACAGCGACCAGAGGACGGCGGCCACGGCGGCCTCGGTGGGTGTGAACCAACCCATCGTCATGCCGCCGATCAGCAGCACCGGCGCCATCAGCGCCATCACCGCGTGCCAGTCGAAATACCAGTCGAGCGCGATCAGCGCCGCCAGCGCCACGATCACGGCCACGTTGACCGAGACCCCCGCAAGGATCAGCAGCCACACCGCGAGCGGGAAGCACATGACTACCAGCACCTCGATGCCCGCACGCGCGAGTTCGCCCAGGTCGAAGGGCGTGTCCGACCCCCAGCCGTAGCGGCGGGCGAAGAACCAGACGGTCAGCATCATCAGCCCTGTCATCACCAGCCCGGGCAGGATCCCCGCCATGAACAGCGCACCGATCGAGGCGTTCGCCATCATGCCGTAGATCACGAAGGGCAGGGACGGCGGAAAGATCGGCCCCAGCGTGGCCGAGGCGGCGGTGACCCCCACGGCGGCCTCGGTGGGATAGCCGTGGTCCTTCATCGCCTTGATCTCGATGGTGCCGATCCCGGCCGCGTCGGCCAGCGCCGTGCCCGACATCCCCGAGAAGATGACCGAGCCGATGATGTTGACCTGCGCCAGCCCGCCCTTCATCCAGCCGACGAGGGACAGGGCGAAGTGATAGATGCGCCCGGTCACGCCCGCGATGTTCATCAGGTTTCCGGCCAGGATGAAGAAGGGCACCGCGATCAGCGGGAAACTCTCGACGCCCGCGATCATGCGCTGGGCGGCGACGATGTCGGGGGCGACGCCCGTGACGAGGATGTAGGTCAGCGAGGCGACCGCCATCGCCACCGCGACAGGGGCGCCGACGATCATCAGCAGCAGGAACGAACCGATCAGCAGCAGCATGGTCAGACTCCGGTCGGGCCGAGGTCGTCAGCGGCCTCGCGCACGCTGCGCCCGGCGCGCAGGTCGTGGACGAAGCGCTGGACCGCGCGCAGGAACATCAGCACGAAGGCGGCGAAGACGGTGTAGAAGACGATCCCACGCGGCAGCTTGACGGTCACCATGCGCTCGGACCCGACGATGGCGATGTAGCGCCACATGAGCCAGCTCATGTAGGCGTAGAAGGCGATCGAGAGCACGTCGACCGCGATCTCGAGCACCCGGCGCGTCCGCGGCGACACGTAGCGGTAGAGCAGGTCCACGGCGATGTGCCGGCCCAGCCGCACGCACATGACCGAGCCCAGGAACACGATCACCACGAGGCAGTTGGCGGCGATCTCCTCAGTCCAGGCGAGGCTGTTGTTCAGCGCGTAGCGAGTGAAGAACTGCAGGAAGACGCACAGCCCCATCAGCCAGAACAGCGCCATGGTGACCCAGTCCTCGACGGCATAGATCGACAGGTCGACGGCATGGGCGTCGTCGTCCTCGAACGCATGGGCCATCTCCTCGACGCTGATCGGCGCGTGGGGGGCGGCGTGCAGGTCGGTGGGGACGTGGCGATGGGCGGGGTCGTGCGGCGCGTGGGGCATCGGGCCGGTCCTCGGGTTGCACTCGGGCGGGGAAGGCGGCGGCGGCGCGGGGGCGGGCGGGATCGCACCGCCCCCTGGCCCTTGGGGTCACTGGACGGCGCGGATCGCCTCCCAGTCGGCCTGCTCGTAGCCGAACTCGGCGAACGGCACCTTCTCGAGCACCGTCTTCTCGAAGTCGGCCTTGTCCACCTCGGTCACGTTCAGCCCGCGGCCGCGGAAATCCTCGACCAGCTTGCCCTCGCGCTCTTCGACGATCTTGGTCGCCCGCTCGGCGGCCTCCATCATCACCTCGGTGAACACCTGCTTGTCGGCGTCCGAGAGGCTGGTCCACAGCGTCTTGCTGACCACCGTGTTCAGGTGGTCCACGATGTGGCCGGTCAGCGCGATGTTCTTCTGCACCTCGTAGAACTTCTTGGCGTCGATGGTGGTGAGCGGGTTCTCCTGCGCCTCGACCGTGCCGTTCTGGAGTGCGAGATAGACCTCGGCAAAGGCGATGGGCGTGGTATTGGCGCCGCAGGCGCGTGGCATCGCCAGATAGGCGGGCACGTCGGGGACGCGGATCTTCAGCCCGGCCATGTCGGCGCATTTGGCGATGACGCGGTCCGACGTGGTGGTGTGGCGGGTGCCGTAATAGGTCGTGGCGGCGATGTGGTTGCCGGTCGCCTCTTCATAGCCGCCCGTCAGCGTCTTGTAGATGTCGCTCTTGGTGTAGGCGAGCAGGTGGTCGGGGCTGCGGAAGATGTAGGGGTAGTAGGTCACCCCGATGCGGGGGAACTCGCGGGCCTGAAAGCTCGACCCCGAGATGATGATGTCCACGGTCCCGAGCTTGAGCCCCTGGTTCAGGTCGGCCTCCTTGCCGAGCTGCGAGGCGGGGAACACCTCGATCTTGTAGCGCCCGTCGGTGCGCTTGCCGATCTCTTCGGCTGCCCACACGGATTCGGTGTGGAACGGTTCGGACGTCTCGTAGACATGGCCCCATTTGAGCGTCGTCTGGGCGTGGGCGAGGGTGGTGCCGGCCAGAAGCATGGCGCCGGTCAGCAGGGGGGCCATCAGGGCCTTGAGGGTCGTCTTCATGCGGTTCCTCCCAGTTGGCATGAGTGTCGTGGTCAGGTGGCGGTGGTGTCGGCGTCCTCTCGGGCGGTGGGCCCGGCGACGGGCTGCGACGCGGGGCGAGCCTCGGCGAAGGTCTGGATGAAGCGCTGTTGCGACCGCTCGAGGTGCCGGCGCATCGCGGCGCGGGCCGCGTCGGGGTCGCCCGCGGCGATGGCATCGCGGATGGCCCGATGCTCGGCCAGGGCCACGCGCCAGGTGCCGGGGCCCTCGAAATGCCCGGCGAGCCGGTCGAACAGCGGCGTCAGCCGCTTGTCGAAGACGTCGCTGGTCAGGTTGACGAGCACCGGGTTGCCGGTCGCGCCGGCGATGGCGCGGTGAAAGGCCGCGTCGAGGCGGATCGCCGCCGGGCGGTCGGTCGTCGCCGCCTCCATCCGCGACAGGATCGCGTCGAGCGCGGCGACGAGTTCCGGCGTGGTGCGCCGCGCGGCTTCGTCCGCGACCGCGCTTTCGATGATCGCCCGCGCCTCGAGGATCTCGAACGGCCCGTCGTCGTCGCTGCGCAGCGCGATGGCGCCCGCGCGCCAGGTCCCGGCCGCGGGGGCGGCGGCGAGATATACGCCCGACCCCATGCGGATGTCGATCCGCCCCTCGACCTCGAGCGCGATCAGCGCCTCGCGCAGCGACGGGCGCGAGACGCCCAGCCGTTCGGCCAGATCACGCTCGCCCGGCAGCCGGTCGCCGGGCGCAAGCCGGTGGGCCTCGACCAGGGCCAGGATCAGGTCGGCGGTCTGGCGCCAGGCGCGATGGCTGCGCGTGTCGGTGGGCATCGGGCGTCCTCCCCAGGGCTCCGATCGGATCGGGTCGGACGGCGCTGCCCGGCTACCTTCTCGCAACGACGGGCGGTCAACTGGTCAGACCACTTCCGTCACATGGCGGTCGAATCATCCCCACGTCAAGAAAAATCTGGTATACCGTTTTGCCGATGTCAGGCGGGCGGGTCGATCCCGAGGTCCCTCGCGATCTCGGCGAACGCCGCCGCGGTCGCCGGGTCGAGCGTCACGCCCGCAATCCGCCGCTCGGCCGCCACCGCCCATTCACGGTCGCCCGGGGCCATCACTCGCCCGCCCGTGCGCGCCGCCGATCCGCGAAGGCGGTCGAGATAGCGCGCCATGCCGGCGTCGAACTGCGCGCGGTCCAGGAACGCCTCGGGGTTCAGCGCCAGCAGAAAGGCCCCGAGGCGCCGCGGTGTGGCGAAATCGGGCCCCTCCATCAGCGGGATGTCGAAGCTGAGCTGCATCCCCGTCAGCACTGCCGCGAGAATCTCGGCCACCCCGGCCAGCCCCGCACCCTTGAACCCGAACGCGGCCCCCAGCGGGGCCAGCATCTCGGCCGCCTCGGCGTCGCGTGTGTCCGCGCCCCCGGCGTCCGAGGCGACCTGTTCGGGCAGCGCCGTCCCGAGGCTGCGGTAGAGCAGCACCCGGTTATAGGGGATCGCGCTCGTCGCCATGTCGAGCAGCCACGGGTCCGACCCGGCCACCGGCACACCCACGGCGATGGGGTTGGTGCCGTGGAACCGCTCGGCGCCGTCGTGCAACCGCACGAAGCTGTCCGAGTTGCAGAGCGCCAGCCCGATGTACCCCCTCTCGGCCGCCGCCATCGCATAGGCCCCGGCCGCGCCGAAATGCGACGTGTTGCGCACCGCGACCGCCCCCACCCCGAAGTCGGCGGCGAGGTCACAGGCGCGCTCCATCCCACGGTAGGCGCCGAGCGCGCCCTGCGCGTGATCCGCGTCGAGCACCTCGACCGCGCCCAGCCCGCCCGCGCGGGTCAGCCGCGGCGCCTTGTTCAGCCGCCCGCCCTCGAGCGCCTTGAGGTAGTGCGGCAGAAGTCGGACCCCGTGGCTGTCCACCCCCAGCGTGGTGGCGTGCAGCATGGCGCGGGTCGCGGCCTCACCCGTCGGCTCATCGGCACCGATGGCGGCGAACGCGGCGTGGCAGAACCGCTCGAGCGCGGCGAGGGGAATGGTGGAAGCTGGGGGTGCGGTCATGGCTCTCTCTCCGGGGGGTCGGAGCAGCATCGGCTGCACGCCGCCGGGTGGCAACCGGCGCGCCCTTGCCGCGTTGTCGTGAAACCGTCACGCTGTCGCCATAAGTGGGGCGGCAGCGCGCACCCGGCCTGGGGCCGCCCTGCGCACCCGATGAAGAAGGATGACCTCAATGCGGATCGCGGTTCTCGGTGGCGATGGGTTCGTGGGCTGGCCCACCTCGCTGCACCTCTCCAACCTCGGGCACGAGGTCCACATCGTCGACAACCTCAGCCGCCGCTGGATCGACACCGAACTCGGCGTGCAGTCGCTGACGCCGATGGATTCGATCCAGGAACGCTGCCGGATCTGGAAGCAGGAGAGCGGCAACACGATCCACTTCCACCTGCTGAACCTCGCCACCGAATACGAGCGGCTCAAGGCGTGGCTCGCGGATCACAAGCCCGACGCGCTGATCCATTTCGCCGAACAGCGCGCCGCGCCCTATTCGATGAAGACCGACCGCCACAAGGTCTATACCGTCGACAACAACGTCAACGCGACGCACAACGTGCTGGCGGCGCTGGTCGAAACCGGCATCGACGCGCATCTCGTGCATCTTGGGACGATGGGGGTCTATGGCTATTCCTCGGTCGGCGCGCCGATCCCCGAGGGCTATCTCGACATCGAGATCGACACGCCGACCGGCAAGAAACCCCAGCAGATCCTGTATCCGACGCGCCCCGGCTCGGTCTATCACATGACCAAGAGCCTCGATCAGATCCTGTTCCAGTTCTACGCCCAGAACGACGGGCTCAGGATCACCGACCTACATCAGGGCATCGTCTGGGGCACCCACACCGACCAGACCCGGCGCCACGAGCAGCTGATCAACCGCTTCGACTATGACGGCGACTACGGCACGGTGCTCAACCGCTTCCTGATCCAGGCGGCGATCGGCTATCCGCTGACGGTGCACGGCACCGGCGGGCAGACCCGCGCCTTCATCCACCTGCAGGACTGCGTGCGCTGCATCGAGCTGGCGCTGTCGGACGCCCCCAAGGCGGGCGAGCGGGTGCGCATCTTCAACCAGATGACCGAGACCCACCGGGTCCGCGACCTCGCGCAGCTCGTGGCGCGGCTGACCGGCGCCGAGGTGAAGTTCCTGCCCAACCCCCGCAAGGAGGCGGACGAGAACGACCTGCTGGTCAAGAACGACCAGTTCCTGTCGCTCGGCCTCAACCCGATCACCCTGCAGGAGGGGCTGCTGGCCGAGGTGGTGGACGTGGCACGCAAATACGCCCACCGCATCGACCGCACCCGGGTGCCCGCGGTCAGCGCCTGGACGCGCGACATCGCCCAGCGGGTCGACCACGACCCCGAGGGCAAGCGGCTCAAGGCGGTCTGAGTGCTGCCCGAGGGGCTCGACGCGGCGCGCGACCGGGGCGCGCGCAACGCCTATGTGACGCTCGTCACCAACGACGACTTCGCGTTGGGCGCGCGGGCGCTGCTGCGCTCGCTGCGCCTGACCGGAACGCGCGCCGATCTGTGCGTCATGCACACCGGCGGCGTGTCCGAGGCGGCGCTGGCGCCGCTCAGGGCCTTCGATCCGCGGCTGGTCCGGGTTGAGCTGCTGCCGACCTCGGACGCCTTCAACGCCGCGCACGCGCGAGACCGCATCCACGGCCTCGCGCCCTTCACCAGGGGCGAGAAGCCCGCCTTCCACACCCCGCTCGACAATTTCGCCAAGCTGCGGCTGTGGCAGCTGGACTACGAGCGGGTGGTGTTCCTCGACGCCGACACGCTGGTGCTGCAACCAATCGACCGGCTGTTCGATTACCCCGAGCTCTGCGCTGCCCCCAACGTCTACGAAGGGTTGGGGGATTTCCACCGGATGAACTCGGGCGTGTTCACCGCCCGGCCCGATCCGGCCACGTTCGAGCGGCTGATGGCGCAGCTCGACGTGCCCGGCGCGTTCTGGCGGCGCACTGACCAGACCTTCCTGCAGGCGGCCTTCCCCGACTGGCACGGGCTGCCGGTGTTCGACAACATGCTGCAATATGTGTGGTTCAACCTGCCCGCGCTGTGGTCGTGGGCGGACATCCGGGTGCTGCATTTCCAGTATGAGAAGCCGTGGCAGGACCACGCCAAGGCCGACCGGCTGGCGCCGCTGATCGACCTCTGGCGCGCCTATGCCGGCGATGGGCCGGTGCCCGACAGCCGGAGCCTGCCCAACCCCGCCGTGCCCGACCCCGCATGAAGGTCGCGCTGACGGGCGCGAGCGGCCTCGTCGGGCGCTTCCTCGCCCGCGGGCTGGCGGCGGCGGGACACGAGGTGGACCCGCTGCCCGGCTGGCGGCTCGGCCAGCCGGCCCCGCTCGAAGGCTGCGCAGCGCTGGTCCACACTGCCTTCGCCCATGTCCCGGGGAAATACCGGGGCGGCGAGGGCGACGACCCCGACCGTTTCGTGGCGCTGAACCGCGACGCCACGCTGCGGCTCTTTGCCGAGGCCAAGGCGGCGGGGGTGGGGCAGGTGGTGTTCCTCTCGTCCCGCGCCGTCCATGACGGCCGACCCGAGGGCACCCCGCTGCCCGACGGCACCCCGCCCCTGCCCGCGAGCCTCTACGGACGCGTCAAGGCCGAGGCCGAGGCCGGCCTCGCCGCCCTCGACGCCCCCGGCTTCGCCACCGCCAGCCTGCGCGCCACCGGCATCTATGGCCCCGGCGCGGGGCATAAATGGGAAGGCCTGTTCGCCGACTACCGCGCCGGCCGCCCCGTCGCCCCCCGCCGGGGCACCGAGGTGCACGGCGACGACCTCGCCGCCGCGCTGGCGCTGGTGCTCGACCGGCAGGGCCGGGGCAGCTTCCACGTCTCGGACCTGCTGGTCGACCGCCACGACCTGCTCTCCGAGGTGCAGCGCCTCACCGGCTGCCCCCACGCCCCCCCGCCGCGGGCAGAGACGCCCGTCTCGCAGATGGGCTGCGCGCGGCTCGACGCCCTGGGCTGGCGCCCGCGCGGCTGGCCCGGCCTCGTCGCGGCGCTGCCGGGGATGCTCGCCCCGCCCTCCTCGGGCTGGACCTAAATATCCCGGGGGTCCGGGGGCAGCGCCCCCGGCCCGCCTGTCTCCATTTGCGGCCGCTGCACGCCGAACACGACACAGTAAAGCGCCGGCACGAACAGCAGCGTGATCAGCGTCCCGGCGATGATCCCGCCCATCATCGCGAACGCCATCGGCCCCCAGAACACCTGCCGCGAGATCGGGATCAGCGCGAGGCTCGCCGCCGCCGCAGTCAGCAGGATCGGGCGGGCGCGGCTGTCCGAGGCCTCGAACACCGCGTCCCACTTGGACCGCCCGCGCGCGAGCAGCGCCTGGATCTCGTGCACGAGGATGATCGAGTTGCGGATCAGGATGCCGATCAGCGCGAGGATGCCGAGGATCGCCACGAACCCCATCGGCACCCGGAACGGCACCAGCGCCGCGACCACACCGATCAGCCCCAGCGGGGCGGCCGCGAAGACGATCAGCGACAGCCGGAAGCTCTGCATCTGGATCATCACCAGCGTCGCCATGATCAGCAGCATCACCGGCACCACCGCCGCGATCGGCGCCTGGCTCTGGCCCGAGCTTTCCACCGTCCCGCCGATCACGATCTGGACCGAGGGTGGCAGGGTTGCGGCATAGGCCTCGACCGCCGGCGTCAGGGCCGTGACCAGCGTCGCGGGCTGGTCCTTGGTCGCCACCGCCGCCTTGACGGTCACGGTCGGGCGGCCGTCGCGCTGCATGATCAGCGGCTGCTCGGTCTCATAGCTCAACCGCGCCAGCGCGGCGAGCGGGATGGGCGTGCCGGTCGTCGTCGCCAGTTCTAGGTTCTGGATCGAATCGAGCGACTGCCGGTCGGTCTCGGCCCCGCGCGCCACCACGTCGATCAGGAAGATCCCGTCGCGCAGCTGCGTCACCCCCTTGCCGGAATAAAGCGCCGCCAGCGCCCCCGCGATGTCGGTCGAGGAGAGGCCGAGCTGCCTGGCGCGGTCCTGATCGACCTCGACCCGCACCACGCGCGCCGGCTCGTTCCAGTCGAGCGAGATGTCGCGCAGCCGGGGCTCGGCCGCCATCACCGCGGCAAGGCCGCGGGCCGCGTCGCGTGCCTCGTTCAGGTCGTTCGAGCTGACCCGGTACTGCACCGGCTTGCCGACCGGCGGGCCGATCTCGAGGTTCTTCACATAGACATCCGTGCCGACCATCTCGGTCGCGGCCCAGGCGTTCAGCCGCGCCTTGAGCGCGTCGCGGTCCACGAGGTTCGCGGTCTGGATCACCACCTGCCCCATGAAAGGCCCCGGGGTGGGCACGTCCATCGCCAGCACGAAGCGTGGCGCCCCGCGGCCGACGTAGCTGGTCCAGAACTTCGCCTCGCGCTGTGCTTTCAGGAAGGCGTCGATCCGGGCGATCGAGGCGTCGGTGCGGGCGATCGAGGCGTTGTGGCGCTCGGTCACGTCGATGATGATCTCGGTGCGGTCCGAGGTCGGGAAGAACTGCTGCTCGACGAAGCGCATCCCCCAGACCGAGCCCACGAAGATCAGCGCCGTGGCGATCACGGTCGCCCAGCGGAACCGCATCGCGGCGCGCAGCATGACGTGGAACGCCCGCCGCAGCGGCCCGGCGCGGCCGGCGTGATGGGCCATCTTCGCCGGCAGCAGCGTCACCCCCAGAAGCGGCGCGAAGAGCACCGCGACGATCCACGACACCAGCAGCGACACGGCGATGACGACGAAGAGCGAAAAGGTGAACTCGCCCGCCGCCGAGCTGTTCAGCCCGATGGGGATGAAGCCCGCGACCGTCACCAGCGTCCCCGACAGCATCGGGAAAGCGATCGAGGTCCACGCATAGCTCGCCGCCTCGCTGCGGCTTTCGCCCAGTTCGAGCCGCGAGATCATCGTCTCGATGGCGATCATCGCGTCGTCGACCAGCAGCCCCAGCGCGATGATCAGCGCGCCGAGCGAGATGCGCTGCAGCGTGATGCCCCAGATGTCGAGGATCACGAAGGTGATCGCCAGCACCAGCGGGATGGTCAGCGTCACGACGAACCCGGCCCGGAACCCGAGGCTCACGAAGCTGACCAGCAGCACGATCCCCACCGCCTCGGCCAGCGCCTTGACGAAATGGCCGACCGCCTCGGTCACCACATGGGGCTGGTCGGCGAACTTGTGCATCTCGATGCCGATGGGCAGGTCGGCGGCGATGGTCTGCATCATCGCGTCCAGCTGGGCGCCGTAGGTCTGGATGTTCTCGCCCTGCCGCATGGCGACCTCGAGGCCGATGGCCTCCTGCCCGTTGTAGCGGAAGAGCGCCGCGGGCGGGTCGGCCGTGCCGCGGGTGACGGTCGCCACGTCGCCCACGTTGAAGAACCGGTCGCCGATCCGCAGGTTCACGGCGGCAATGGACTCGGCGGTGTCGAACTGGCCGCCGACGCGGACCAGCACCCGCTCGGGCCCCGCCTGCACGATCCCCGACTGGGCGATGGCGTTCTGCGCGGCGAGCGTCTGGACCACCTGCTCCTGCCGCAGCCCCAGCGCGGCGAGGCGGGTCGAGGAGAACTCGAGGTAGATCTGCTCCTCGCGCACGCCCAGAAGGCTGGTCTTGCCGGCGGCGGGCAGGCCCTGCACCTGCTTGCGGATCGCCTCGACCCGGTCGCGCAGCTCGCGCTGGGTGAAGCCGTCGGCGGTGAAGGCGTAGATGTTGCCGAACACGTCGCCGAAGTTGTCGTTGAACTGGAAGCCCGCGAACTCGGCCGGAAACTCGGGGCGCAGGTCGCCCATCATGTTGCGGACCCGCTGCCACGTCCGCGCGACGTCGCCGCCGCGCACGGTGTCGAGCAGCTCGACATAGACGACCGCCTGCCCGGGCATGGTGACCGAGCGGGTGAACTTGAGCTCGTCCAGTTCTTCGAGCTTGGTCTCGATCCGGTCGGTGACCTGGTCCAGCGTCTCGCCGATGGTGGCGCCGGGCATGGCGGCCGAGATCACCATGACCTTGATGGTGAAGTTGGGGTCTTCCTCGCGGCCGAGGCTGCGATACGAGATGATCCCCGCGACCATCGACACGATGAGCAGGAACCACACCAGCGAGCGGTGGTGCAGCGCCCAGTCCGAGAGGTTGAAGCTGCGGCGGCGGATCATGGCGCGACCCTCGGCCCGACGGCCTGTCCTTGGGTGAGCGAGTGGACCCCGCGCACCACGACCTCGGCCCCGGGGGTAAGGCCGCCGGTCACCTCGGTCCGGCCGCCCTCGGTCGCGCCGAGCGTCACCGGCGTCAGCGCCACGGTTCCGCCCTCGCCCTGCCGCGTCACGGTCCAGACACCCGCGCCGCCCTCCGGCCCCACGACCACGGCGGCGGCGGGGACGGTCAGCCGCAGCGCGTCGGCGCCGGCGCGCCGGGCGCGGATCAGGCTGCCGATCCTGAGCCCCGAGGTCTCGCCCACCGCCATCGGCAGGGCGAGGTGCACCCGCCGCAGCCGGGTCTGGGCGTCGGCGACCGGGGCGATGCGGCTGACGATGCCCTCGACCGGGGGGCTGGTCTGGGCGGTCGCGGCCGAGGCGGCCTGCGCCGGGTCGGCCACTTCGGCGCCCTCGGCCTCGGCGCGCCCCGCCTCGGTCGCCGGGTCGCGCCAGATGGTGAAGGGGTCGCCGGGCGCGAGGCCGCGCAGCTGCGTCTCGGTCAGGTCGATCCGCGCCTCGAGCCGGTCTTCGGATGAAAGTGTCATGATCGGGTCCCCTGCCGCGACCACCGCCCCCGGTGCCGCCTGCACATCCGAGATCACCCCGGCGATGGGCGCGGTCATCACCGCGAACCCCTCGGCATTGCGGGCGCTCTCGAGCTGGGCGCGGGTCTGGGCCACCGCGGATTGCGCGGCGGCGAGCCCCTGCTCGGCCTGCTCGAGCTGCGCGGTCGAGGCGACGTTGCGGCTGGCCAGCGCGCGGGCGCGCTCGGCGGTGTTCTCGGCGGTCGTCAGGTTCACCTCGGCGGCGGCGACGGCGGCCTCGGCCGCGCGGACGCCGCCCTCGAGATCCTCGGGCGCGAGCCGCGCCAGCAGGTCGCCCTGCGCCACCCGGTCGCCCACGTCGACGGGCCGGGCGGTCATCCGCCCGAGGGTCTGAAACGCCATGCGCACCTCGGTCACGGCCGCCACCACCCCCGGGATCGAGCGGTTGAAGGCGGCGGTATCGGCCGCGAACTCGGTCACCACCGGGCGCGGCGGGGCGGGCGGCGGCGCCTCGGCCTCGCCGCGGCCGAAAAACGGCAGCTCGAGCGCGCCCGCCGGCCCCGCGGCGGCTGCAAGCAGCGCCGCGCAGAGAACCCACGCCGCCCTCATGGCCGGGGTGTCCCGCGGCGGACCTGGCGGCCCGGATACATGAGCTGCGAGCCCTCGCCGACGACGACCTCGCCCGAGGTCACGCCGGCGCGGACCACGACCACGCCGGTCTCGTAGCGCTCGACCTCGACCGGGGCGATGGCCACGCGGTCGTCGGCGCCGATCCGCCACACGGCGGGCAAGGTGCCGCTGACGGTCAGCACCGTCCAGGGCAGCTCGATCCCCTCGCCGGCCGGCACCTCGGCGGTGCCCACCACCGCCGCGCCGAGCAGCGCGGGGTCAAGCGGGCCGTCGATCGCAACCCGCACCGCGACCGATCCGGTGGCCGGATCGACCAGCGGCGCGATCTCGCTGACCGTGCCGTTGAGGCGCCGGTCGGGGTGGTCGATGGGGCTGAGACTCACCTGCGCCCCTTTCCACGCGTCCAGCCGGGGCGAATCGGGCAGCCGGAACACCGCCTCGAGCCCGGTCAGCGCGGCGAGCGACAGGATCGGCTGCGCGGCGCCGACGACCTGCCCGGGCTCGGCGGTGCGGGCGGTGACCACGGCCTCCTCGGGCGCCTTGAGCACCGCGTCGTCCAGCGCCCGGCGCGCCTGATCGGCACGGGTGCGGGCGCTTTCAAGCTGGCCCTCGGCCGCCGACAGCGCCTGCTGGGCGGCGTCGCGGGCGGCGCGGGTGCCCACCCCCCGGCGCAGCATCTCGTCGGCGCGCTCGGCCGCCTGCCCGGCCTGGCGCGCGGCGGCCTCGGCGGCGGTGACCCCGGCCTCGGCCTGGTTCAGCGCCTGCTGCTGCTGGACCGCGTCGGTGCGCGCCAGCGGCATCCCGGCGCTGACCCGGTTCCCGGCCTCGACCAGGATCTCGGTGATCCGGCCGCCGTTCGGGAAGGACAAATCGATGCTGTCCTGCGCGCCGATGGTGCCGGTGAGCTGCACCCCGAGGGTCAGCGGCCGGGTCTCGACCGGGACGTATTCGACGGCGAGCAGCGGTCCCCCGGCGGGCGCCTGCGGCGCAGCCTCGGCGACCGGCGGGGAGGGGGCGGAGGGGGTCTCGGCCGCAAGCGGCACCCCGGCCGCGAGCAACAGCGGCAGCAGCAAAAATCCGGATCGCATGAAATGCGCCTTTCAATCTCCGCATTCCTATGCCACGCCCGCGGCTCAAAGGGAACCCGTCAATTGGGAAGAGAATGAACCGAGCGTGAACGTCGCGCGCCCGTCGCGGGGCGGGCGCGCCCCGGTCAGGTGACGGCGGCCCGGCGGTTAAATTCCGGGCGGTCCCAACTGCCGGTGCGCAGGATGTCGGACAGGGTGGCCACGGCGCGCGCCACATCCTCCATCCCGTTGTAGAGCGGGGCAAATCCGAAGCGCAGCACGTCGGGGGCGCGGAAGTCGCCGATCACGTCTTGGGCGATCAGCGCCTGCATCACCGCATAGGCCTGGGGGTGGCGGAACCCGACCTGGCTGCCCCGCGCCGCGGGGTCGCGCGGGGAGTGCAGGGTGACGCCCGGACACTCGGCCTCGACCCCCGCGATGAACGCCTCGGTCAGCGCGACCGAGCGGGCGCGCAGGTCGGCCATGTCGACCCCGTCCCAGACCTCGAGCGCCGTCTCGAGCGCGGCGAGCGCGATGACCGGCGGCGTGCCGACCCGCATCCGCTCGATCCCCGGCGCGGGGGTGTAGTCGGGGTCGAAGGCAAAGGGCGCGGCGTGGCCCATCCAGCCTTGCAGGCAGGGCCGCGCGGCCTCGGCATGGCGCGGGTGGACCCAGATGAAGGCCGGCGCACCCGGCCCGCCGTTGAGGTACTTGTAGGTGCAGCCGACGGCGAAATCCGCGTCCGCGCCGCGCAGGTCCACGTCGATGGCCCCGGCCGAGTGCGCGAGATCCCAGACCGTCAGCGCGCCCGCCGCGTGTGCCTGCGCGGTCAGCGCCGCCATGTCGTGCCGCCGCCCGGTGCGGTAGTCCACCTCGGTCAGCATCAGCACCGCCAGATCGGCGTCGATCGCCCCCGCCACCGCCTCGGGCGCCACCACCCGCAGCTCGGCCCCCACGGTCCGCGCCAGCCCCTCGGCCACGTAGAGGTCCGAGGGGAAGTTACCGCTGTCCGACAGGATCACCCGCCGGCCGGGGGTCAGCGTCAGCGCCGCGCTGAGCGCCTGGAAGACCTTGATCGACAGCGTGTCGCCCATGACGACCTCGCCCGCGCCGGCCCCGATCAGCCGGGCGATGCGGTCGCCGACCCGGCGCGGCTGCACGTACCAGCCGGCGCGGTTCCAGCCGGTGATCAGCATCTCGGCCCATTCGTCGCGCATCATCGCCGCGACCCGCTCGGCCGCGCGCACCGGCATCGGGCCCAGCGAGTTGCCGTCGAGGTAGGTGACGCCCTCGGGCAGGTGGAACGCGGCGCGGGTGGCGGCAAAGTCGGTCATGGCGGCTCCTGTCGTGCCCGGGGACGGGGGCAGGGCGCCCCCGGTCCCTGCTGGGCCTCGCCCGAGGATAGGTGAGAACCGCCGCAGGGGAAGCCGCGATCAGCCCTCGATTCGGCCGAAATCGGCGATCCGGCGGCCGGTCTCGCGGATCCGGTGCAGCAGGTTCAGGCGGTTGCGGCGCAGCACCGCGTTGTCGGCGTTGACCTGCACTGCCTCAAAGAACCCGTCGATGGGCGCGCGCAGCGCCGCGATGGCGGCCATCGCGGCCGGGTAGTCCTCGGCCCGGACGGCGGCGGCGATCTGCGGCTCGGCGGCGTCGAGGGCGGCGAAGAGCGCGCGCTCGGCGTCCGTCTCGGCGAACTTGGGGTCGGCGCCGAAGCTGTATTCCACGCCGTCCTGCGCCTCGGCCTGGGCGAGGATGTTGGCGGCGCGTTTGAGCCCCTGCAGGAGGTTGGTGCCATCCTCGGTCGCCAGCATCGCGTTGAGCGCCGTGGCCCGGGCGACCACGAGGGTCAGGTCGTCGTTCCCCGGCATGGCCAGCACCGCGTCGATCACGTCATGGCGGATGCCCTGGTCGCGCAGGTGAACCTTGAGGCGGTCGTGGAGAAAGGACAGGAGGTCGTGGTGACGGTTCGTCAAGGATTGGGCGCTAGGCTCGGCGGCATGAGCCTGATTCTGCGCCTCATCGCCCTGCTGCTGCGCCGCATCGCCGGCGGCGATCCACGCCGTGAGTGGGGCGCGCACCCCGTTCCCCAGCACCAGCCGGATCACCCCCAGCGCCGCGCGGCGCAGCGCAAAGGGGTCCTTGGAGCCGGTGGGCTTCTCGTCGATGGCCCAGAACCCGGTCAGCGTGTCGAGCTTGTCAGCCAGCGCCACCGCCACCGACACCGGCGCCGAGGGCACTGCGTCCGACGGCCCGAGCGGGGCGTAGTGGTCGCGGGCGGCGTCGGCCACGGCCTCGCCCAGCCCCGCGGCCTGCGCGTAATAGCGGCCCATCGTGCCCTGCAACTCGGGGAACTCGCCCACCATCGCCGAGCGCAGGTCGAGCTTGGCGATCTCGGCAGCCCGCGCCGCCTGATCGGGGTCGGCCCCCACCGCGGGCGCGATCTCGCGGGCCAGCGCGGCGATGCGCGCCACCCGGTCGGCCTGGCTGCCGAGCTTCGCGTGGAACGTCACGGCCTTCAGCCCCTCGGCCCAGCCCGCCATCCCGCCCTTCGCCTCGCGCAGGTCGTTGCTCCAGAAGAACGCCGCATCCGACAGCCGCGCGGCCAGCACCCGCTGGTTGCCGGCGAGGATCGTCGCGCCGTGGTCGGGGGTCTCGATGTTGGCGACGGTGACATAGCCCTCGATCCGCCCGGTGGCGGGGTTGCGGGCCGACAGGAACTTCTGGTGTTCCATCATCGAGGTCTGCAGCACCTCGGGCGGCAGGTCGAGGAAGCGCGCCTCGATCACCCCCATCAGCGGCACCGGCCACTCGACCAGCCCGGCGAGCTCGGTCATCAGCCCGTCGTCGGGCACGATCTCCCACCCGCGGGCAAAGGCGAGGTTCGCGGCCTCCTGCCGGATCGCGGCCTCGCGCTCGGCGGGGTCGAGCATGACGCGCGCGCGGCGCAGCTTGGCGGCGTAGTCGTCGAAGCCGGTCACCGCAAAGGCGTCAGGCGCCATGAAGCGGTGGCCGCGGGTGGTGTTGCCGGCGGCGATCCCGTCCACCTCCACCGGCACGACCTGCGCCCCCGCCTCGTCGCTGAGCAGGCAGAGGATCGAGTGCAGCGGTCGCACCCAGCGCAGGTTGCCCGAGCCCCAGCGCATCGACTTGGGCCAGGGAAAGTCGCGGATCACGCGCTCCAGCACCTCGGCCACGATCTCGGCGGCAGAGCGCGAAGGATAATGAAGGGTGGCGATAAGAACCCGTTTTCCTTTAACCTCTCCAGCCCTTACGAGCGTATTGCCGGAATCGAGAACATGGCCTTCACGAAGTTCTTTTATCGTCTGCTCATACCACGCTTTCGGAGCTTCAAATCCTAGACCTCGAAGGAAGCCTACAATGGCTTCGTCCCTACCCTCTAAGGGGGGACCTTTCCTTTCATCGCGGACCGGGGCGCTCGCACTACTTAGCCCCTCGACCGCCAGCGCGAGGCGGCGCGGCGTGGAAAAGGCCCCAGCCGAGGCATAGGTCAGGCCCGCGTCCATCAGCCCGTCGGTGACGAGCCGTTTCAGGTCCTCGCGCGCCTTCGGCTGCATCCGGGCCGGGATTTCTTCCGAGAACAGCTCGATCAGCAGGTCCATCAGTCCATCACTCCGCGGGCGGGCGTCTTGTCGTTCAGCTGGTGCCAGGCAAAGGCGCGGCCGTCGGGATAGACGATCAGCACCCGGTCCACGTCGGGGCGGACCTCGGATTGGCCGAGGATGGCGCGGGCGTGGCCGGCCTCGAGGTCGAGGGTCAGGGCCTTGGCCGAATAGCACTGGAACCACCCCGGCCCGTTCAGGGGCGTCGCGGCGGGGTAGGGGGCGGCGTCGGCGACCTCGGCCGGGTCGAGCGTCATGCAGGCGCGGTAGCGGATGGGCGAGCTGGTCGCGTCGATGGCGCGGAAGCCTGCGACCGCGACCGGGTGGGTCGTGCCATCGGGTCGGGTCACCACGATGTCGGCGGCGCCGGTGATCTCGTCCACCTCGTCGTAGAAGCCGTAGACTTGCAGATACCACGCCGCAACGCCGGCGAGCAGCGCGACGAGCACCAGCATCGAGGCCATGATCTTGCCGGAGGTCATGGGGTCGTCCCGCGTGGGGCGGGGTCGGCGTTGCCCGTGCCGGGGGCCGCGGGGGTGTGCCCGGCGGCCGGGGCGCCGGTGGACGGGGCGCCGGTGGCCGGGGCGGTGGTGGCCGGGGCGGTTGTGGCCGGCTCTTGGGCCGCCACAGCCGCGGGCGTCGCGGCATCCGGCCCGGCGTCGGCTGCCGACGTCGCCACCGTGGCCGCGCCGTCCGCCCCGGCGGTGCGGGCGTCACCGGTCACGCCGGTCGCCGCCTCGGTCGTCACGAACAGGTCGGCGCAGCGCTTGGCCAGCGCCCGGACCCGGCCGAGATAGGCCTGCCGCTCGGTGACCGAGATCACCCCGCGGGCGTCGAGCAGGTTGAAGAGGTGGCTCGCCTTGATCGCCTGGTCATAAGCCGGGTGGGCCATCGGGATGCGGCGGCCGGCGGCGTCTTCCTCGGGGGCGGTCAGGATACGGTCGCACTCGGCCTCGGCATCCTTGAAGTGCTGGAACAGCATCGCCGTGTCGGCCTGCTCGAAGTTCCAGCGCGAATACTCGCGCTCGGTCTGGCGGAAGATGTCGCCGTAGGTCAGCGGAATCGGCGCATCGGGGTCGTTGAACGGCATCTCCATGACGTGCTGCACGCCCAGCACATACATAGCCAGCCGCTCGAGCCCGTAGGTCAGCTCACCCGACACCGGGCGGCAGTCGTGGCCGCCGACCTGCTGGAAATAAGTGAACTGCGACACCTCCATCCCGTCGCACCACACCTCCCACCCGAGGCCCCAGGCGCCGAGCGTCGGGCTTTCCCAGTCGTCCTCGACGAAGCGCACGTCATGGACCAGCGGGTCGAGCCCGATGGCGCGCAGGCTGCCGAGGTAGAGGTCCTGCAGGTCCGGCGGCGACGGTTTGATGATGACCTGATACTGGTAATAGTGCTGCAGCCGGTTCGGGTTCTCGCCGTAGCGCCCGTCGGTGGGGCGGCGCGAGGGCTGGACATAGGCCGCGGCCCAGCGGCGCGACCCGAGGCTGCGCAGGGTGGTCGCGGGGTGGAAGGTGCCGGCGCCGACCTCGATGTCGTAGGGCTGCAGGATCGCGCAGCCGGTGGCCGCCCAATAGCTCTGCAGCCGCAGGATCACGTCTTGGAAGCAGCGTGGCCGGTTCGCGTCGGCGGGCGAGGGGGGACGCGGTTGTGAAGCGGCCGCAGCGGGCTGGGGGCTGGTCATGGCGGCGTCCTTTCGCATAACTGGCGCGAATGCAGGCCGCTCATAGGATGCGGCCGGGGGCGGGTCAATCTGCCCGCACCTGATGGGGACGCCCGATGCGCACGCTTGCCAGACTGATGACCGCCACCCTGCCCGTCGTCGTGGCGCTGTCGGTCGCGGCACCCGCGCTGGCCGAGCCGGTGGTGCTCAGGATCGAGGCCAAGCGCGGCGTCGAGAGCGAGGCGGCGATCGCCGCCTGGGCGGGCCGGTTCCCAAATGTCGTGGCGTTTCAACTGCCTGGCGGCTGGACCGGCATCGGCCTCGGCCCGATGGAGCGTGCCGCCGCCGAGGCCGAGATGGCGCGGCTGAAGGCGGCGGGCGAGATCCCTGGCGACAGCTTCATCGCCCCCGCCCCGGCCGAGATCGTGGCTGCGGCGGCGCCCGACGCGGGTGCGGCGCCGGCTGAAGGGATGGCGGCGGACGGGATGGCAGCGGGGAACCCGGCGGCGGGTGCCTCGACCTTCGTGGCGCCCGGTGCGGACGCGACGGCGAGCCCGGAGGCCGCCGCCGACAGTCCGGCCCAGCCGCCCGCGAGCGAGGCCGCCGCGCCCGACGCGGCGGACCCTCCCGAGGCGACCGATCCGACCACGGACACGCCGCCTGCGGACACGGTGGCGGCCACTCCGGCCGATGGCGCGGGAACGTCGACCGCCCCCACCGCCCCCACCGCCCCGGCCCCGGGCGAGTACCTCCGCCTCCAGCGCTTCGACACGCGCGAGGCCGCCGACACCGCCTTGCAGACCTGGCGCAGCGACTTCCCCGAGGCCGGGCTCTACCAGCAGCCGGACGGCGGCTATGCGATCACCCTCGGCCCGCTGGCGCCCGAGGCGGCGGCGGCATGGCTGACCGCGTTCCGCAATGCGGAACGGGTGGGCCGCCCCGGCGCGGTGCTGCCGGCGTCCGAGCTGGGCACCGCGATCGACGCCGGCCAGCCCATCGACCTGCCCGGGCCCGGCACGGCCGAGATGCCGGCGCTGATCGACATCCAGCGCGCGCTGCGCTGGGCGGGGCACTATGAGGGCCGCATCGACGGCAAGGACGGCCCGCAGACCCAGGCCGCCATCGCCGCCGAGGTCCTCGGCCTGCGCGCCGCCCCCGATGCCGCCAGCGCCATGCAGGCGCTGATCGACCGGCGCGTGGCGTGGAACGCGCAGATGGGGCTGACGCGGCTGGACGATCCGCAGACCGGGCTGTCGGTCATGGCGCCGATGGACCGGCTGCAGTTCGACCGCAACGAGCAGGGGATGTCGATCTATGGGCCGAAGGACGGCTCGGGCGCGGCGCTGATCCTCTATGCCGCGCCGGGCGGGCAGCAGGAGATGCTGGACTTCACCGGCCTCGTCACCGCGCTGGGCTGGGTGCCCGCGCCCGAGCGCAAGATCGATCCCGGCCACGCCCGCCTCAAGGGCGAGAACGAGACCCACATCGGCCAGGCCGAGGCGCGGGTCGAAAACGGCCGGGTCGAGGGCGTGGTGCTGATCTGGCCCAAGATGGATGCCGCCGACCAGCCGCGGGTGGCGGGCGAGATGCTCGACAGCCTCGCCCCCACCGCGGTCCCCGAAGCGGCCGAGCCGGCTGCGGCAGAGGCCTCGGGCGCGGCGACGGACGCCGCCGCCGCGGGCGAGGCCCATGCGGAAGACACCCCGCCGGCCCCGGCGAACTGACTACTGCCGCCAGAACCGCGGCATGAGCACCACGAAGACGGTGATCAGCTCGAGCCGGCCGAGATACATCCCCACGATCATCAGCCACTTGGCGGTCGTGGGAAAGTTCGCCACGCTGCCGTTGCCGCTGACCTCGGGGCCCCAGGCCGGGCCAACGTTGGCGATGGCGGTCCAGGCCGCGGTCAGCGCCGTGCGCGGGTGCAGGCCGGTCAGCGCCAGCCCGACGATCAGCACCCCGAAGGTCAGCACGAACAGCGTGAACAGCGCCATGACCGAGTTGACCACCTCGGGGTCGAGCCGCCGCCCCTGCAGACTCAAGAGCCGCACCCGGTTCGGCGACTGCATCTGCGCGAGCTGCGCCCTGAGCGCCTGGAACAGCACCTGATAGCGGAACACCTTGACCGAGCAGCAGGTGGACCCGGTGCAGCCGCCGATCAGCCCCACGGTGATCAGCAGCACGAAGGGCAGGTGCCCCCACTGGGTCACGTCGACCGAGGCATAGCCGGTCCCGGTCATGATCGTGACCACGTTGAAGGCCACCTCCCGCAGCAGGCCCGGCGACGGCGGCACGTCCAGCCACAGCGACTGGTAGATCACGATCAGCGTGCAGACCACGGCGATGATGGCGAGGAAGGTCCAGATCTGGCTGTCCCGCCACAGCGGGGCGAAATCGCCGTGCATCGCCTGCACCATCCGCACGAAAGGCAGCGAGGCGAGGATCATGAAGACCGTCGCGGCGACCTCGGGCGCGCCGATGAAGGCGCCGAAGCTTGCGTCGAGGTTGCTGAACCCGCCGGTCGAGCAGGTGGTGAGCGCGTGCATCACCGCGTCGAACCCGCTCATCCCCAGCCCGGCGTAGATCATCGCGCAGAGGATGGTGATGCCGAGGTAGAGCTCGGTCATCTCGGCCGCGATCGAGCCCGCGCGCGGCATGACCTTGCCCATCGTGTCGAACCCTTCCGAGCGGAAGAACTGCATCCCCCCGACCCGCATGACCGGCAGGAACACCATCGCCACCACGACGATCCCGAGCCCGCCCGACCATTGCAGCAGCCCGCGCCAGAGATGCACCCCGTCGCTCAGCGCCCCGAGTTCGGGGAAGGCGGTGGCGCCGGTGGTGCTGAGGCCGGACATCGCCTCGAACATGGCGTCGGTGAAGCCGGCGCCGGCGACCGCGGCGCGGATCGGCATGGCCCCGATGACCGGCAGCACCAGCCACAGGCCCGAGGTCAGCAGGAACGCCTGCTCGAGCGTCAGCGTGCGGCCCTCATGCCGTGTGGCGAGCATCACCATCCAGGCGACGAGCGCCGTGCCCGCGCCGGTCGCGGCGAAGATCCGCCAGCTCGCGGCGCCCGCCGACCAGTCCACCGCCGCCGGCGCGGCCATCATCACGCCCATGACGATGGCGAGCTTGGAAATCGCGTGGATCACGGGGCGGACGTCGATCATGGCGCCCTGACTGCCCGCAGCCATGCGAGCGGTCAAGCGCGCCGACCTCGGTTGCGCCGGTGAGAGCCTGCGCGACGCGCCGCACGCCGCCCGGGTTGCGCCGCAGGCCGGGTTGCGCCGCAGGCGGGGCTGCGCTAGTCCGGGCGGGCGCGGGTGTAGCTCAATGGTAGAGCAGCAGCCTTCCAAGCTGAATACGTGGGTTCGATTCCCATCACCCGCTCCAAAATCCATCCGTGACTGAGCTTAAAGCTATTGTGCAGTATGAGTTTTATCTAGTCATCACGCGGTTCGAATTGCTACGGAACCCTCTACAAATCTTGCTGCATATCATGGCGATGAGCGGCGGAGTTTTACCAAGGATCAATCCATTCCCAAGGCAAGAAGGGCAGCCCTTACCTTCGCCGCCGCGCGCCTGCGAGATGCCGAGACATCGAATCCCGTGAGACCTTGCGGGTCGCGCTGAAGATCGACAGCCTCAGCGTAGCCAAGGGCAGTTCGGATGCAGACTGGGCTGAGCCGGTCACGGCGTGGGAGACAAGGCTTCAGGGTTGGAACGCCGAAGCGCAACAGCGTCTCGGCGTGGATCGGGCCTCGCGGTAGCACGCGGTGTGCGTAACTGCCCGCCGTGGGGGTGGCCAATCTGCCGGTCCGCGGACTCCTCGACCGCGTTACGGCCATCAACAGCGCTGCGCGCGCGCCGGATGAGATCGAGGCGCGGGCGTTGCTGCCCGGGGCGGGTGAGCCCCCGCTCACAGTTGCCGGCGCGCTTAACCTGTTATGGGCGTCGGAAGCTGACCGGACTGTGGGTATGTCTGACGATCAGCGACGCATTCGGCCCAATCCGCGGCGCAAGGCGGTGCGTAATTTCGTCACCATCTTACCTACAAACCCTGCGTGAGATCACGCGTGCAGACCTGTTGGCCTTTCGGTGCTGGGCGGGCCGCGCTCGAAGGCAAGACCCGCGCGACCAGCGCCGGCCAGGAAATCGGCTATCTCACAAACATTATGGAGACGATTGATGAGCGCGAGCAATTCGGGTTGACAGTTCCGCTGTGAAAGCTCTCGTTGAAGGAGGGCCATCGGAATACCGGTCCGCCTTCCAGCGAGGACTGGATCACGACCCGTCTGCTGGCGGAGGGGGCGTTGAATGGTCTAACCGGGAAGCGCGGATTATCATTCTGGCAATGGTCTACACCGGTGCGGGGCCTTCCGAAGTCGCGGCGCTTCCGACCGAACACATTTTGCTTACGGCAAAGTTGGCATACACCGATATCCTGTTCGATGGGGCCAACTCGAGTCGGTCGATTCCGCGCTCGCGAAGGACATAGCAGTCTTGAGATAGTGAAACGGGGCGCGAGTTGGGTCATGCCGAGAATGTAGGGAACGACGCTTGGGAGAGACGCACGTTCTGACACTCCCCGTCGCGCAGTTCCCGCATAGCTGTGTCCCACCAGTGTTAGATTGCCATCAATCAACCGCCGATCCTGAAAAGCGTGAAAATCGATACGGGTACGGATCGATACGCGGGGTTTGGCCAGTAATCAGGTCGGCCATCAGCTCGCCCGCCCCGGGCCCGATGCCGAAGCCGTGGCCCGAAAAGCCGGATGCAACGTACGCTCCGTCCAGCGCCTCCAGTCGGTCGATTACCGGCACGGCATCGGGGGTGACGTCAATCGCCCCCGCCCAGGCGGCCGTCATGCGCGCCTTGGCAAACGTCGGAAAGACCCGACTGGCGTTTGCCATCGCCTGCCGCAGGAACGCCGGCGACGGCTTAGGGTCCAGGATGCGCTCTGTCTCGAACACTGTCGGGCCATCCAAATCCCATCGTCGCGGGATGCGGAGGTCGTCCAAGAACGGCCGGCCAAAGCGTAGCTTGAACTCGCGCCAGTTGAGCCGCAACTGCGGCAGGAACTGCGCCATCAGGCGAAAGTTGTCGGGAAGGATGTCGGCGATGTTCGCGTTACGTAGGGTTAGGGTGTATTGCCCGTCGCGGCGGCGCCTGAACGAAAAATCTTCTGTCCCCAGAGGATGATCGGGCAAGCCACTGACGCCTTCAACCCGAGCGACGGTGCCGACCACCCTCAACGCCGGGAAGTCGATACCCATGTTTCCAGCAAAGAGGCGCGTCCACGCCCCGCCGCAGATCACCACCTGCGCGCAGTCGATGCGGCCGCGTTCGGTCACGACCCCGCTGACCCGACCGCCCGCCGTCTCGACCCCGCGCACGGCGCAGCCCGTCAGGATGCGCGCGCCCGCGCGGCGCGCTGCCTCGGCCATGGCCGGAACGGCGAGCCAAGGCTCAGCGCAGCCGTCGGAGGGCGACCATAGCGCCACGCGCGGCGCGCGCGCCAGCTGCGGAAGCCGCGCCGCGACCTCGGCGGGCGAGAGGAGCTGCGTCTCGACACCGGCACGCTGGCCGACCGCGTGCCAGTTCGTCCAGGTCGCCTCGTCGCGGCGGGTGAAGGCCATGTACATGATGCCGCTGCGCCGATAGCCGACCTCGGCGCCGATCCGTTCGGCCATGCCGCGCCACAGTTCGATGCTGCGAATGGCGAGCGGGATTTCTGCTTCGGCGCGGCCCATCTGGCGCACCCAGCCCCAGTTGCGGCTGGACTGTTCGCCTGCGATCATCCCCTTTTCGCACAGCGCCACGCTCACCCCGCGCGAGGCCAGTTCCAGCGCAGTCGAGACGCCGATGATGCCGCCGCCGATAACGGCAACCTCCACCTGCGCCGGCAGAGCGGCGTCACCAATGAACGGGGCGACCGGGACGCTGGTCGTGAGCGGCATATCGAGCGGGCTCATTGCAGCGCAATCCAGATGGTCTTGACCTGCTGGTACTGTTCCAGCGCTTCGGTGCCGTTGTCGCGGGCGAGTGAGCCGGATTTGCGATAACCCCCGAAGGGGGTAGCGATCGAGCCTTCGCTGAAGGTGTTGACCGACACCGTCCCGGCAGGTAGGCGCCGCGCGAGGGTCAGGGCACGGGTCACGTCGCGGGTGAACAGCGAGGCGTGCAACCCGTAGTCGGTGTCGCAGGCGATTCCCAGCGCCTCGTCGTCCGAGTCAGCGCGGATCACTCCGAGGACCGGGCCGAAGATCTCCTCGCGCGCTATGGTCATCGACGGGGCAAGGTTGCCGAATAGCGCCGGGGGGACGAAGAAGCCCTCGCCCGGCGGCGTGTCGGACTGGCCCATCAGCAGCTTCGCACCCTCGCGCACGCCGGTGCGGATGTAGCCCATGACGCGGTCGCGGTGCTCGGCCGTGACCATCGGCCCCATGCGCGTCGCCGGGTCGAGCGGGTCGCCCGGCACGATCTCTCGCGCACGGGCCAGCAGCGCCGCGAGGTATTCGTCATGGCGCGCGCCGTGCACGATCTGGCGCATGTTGGCCGAACAGTTCTGCCCACCGTTCCAAAACGCCGCGCTGATCGCCGCATCCAGCAGCCCGTCGCCGATCTCGGCGTCCTCGAGGACGAGGAGCGGGCTCTTGCCGCCGAGCTCAAGCCCGACCGGTTTCAGGTTGCTGTCGGCGGCATAGCGAAGCAGGTGCGCGCCGACCTCGGTCGAACCGGTGAAGGAGACCACGTCGATGTCCGAATGCAGGCCGATCGCGCGGCCGGTGACTTCGCCCGGCCCCGGCAGCACGTTCAGCACACCGTCCGGGATGCCGGCCTCGGCCGCCAGCGCGCCGAGGCGCAGCGAGGTCAATGGCGTCTGCTCGGCCGGCTTCAAGATGACGGAGCATCCGGCCGCCAGCGCCGGCGCGAGCTTCCAAGCAGCCATCAGCAGCGGAAAGTTCCACGGCACGATTAACCCGGCGACGCCGATCGGCTCGCGCACGATGACCGAGAACGCGGTCTCGCCGGTGGGGACGACCTTGCCGAAACTCTTGTCTACCAGCTGGCCGTACCACGCGAAGAAGCGCGGCACCTCATGCACTACCTCGTTTAGGCAGTCGGTGATGGTCTTGCCGCTGTCGAGGCTCTCAAGCACGGCGAGTTCCTCGCCGTGCTGGCGCAGCAGCGCAGCGAAGCGCTGCAGAACCTCGCCGCGATGCGCGGGATCGCAGCGCGACCAGCTGCCGCCGTCGAAGGCAGCGCGGGCGGCCTGTACGGCGACTTCGACCTCGGTCTGGCCGCAGACCGGAATCTCGGCCAGCACTGCGCCTGTGGCAGGGTTGAGCGTCGCCAGCGTCTCGCCGGACGCGGGCAGGACGTGCCGGCCGCCGATGAATGGGCGGGTCTCGATCGACACCCGGGTGGCGATGTCGCGGTAGTGGGCGGCGGTCGCTGCGGCGGCGGTCATACTGGCTCGTGCTCCGATGGCGGGATCAGGGTGGGCGGCTCGAATGCACGCACCGGCGGCGGCGGCGCTGACAGGCGGCGGATGGCGGCGACGGTGATCTGCCCGGTGCACCCCTGCGCGAGTCGCGAGGTGCCGGCGTCTACCGTCAACACGTTGGCGTTGCCGTGCGCGCAGAAGGCAAGGGCGCGTCCCTCGGGGTCGGGCTGAGGATCGAACCAGGCGCCCGTCTGTAGCTGCACCACCCCAGGCAACAACCCGTCGAACAGCGCGACGCCGGCGAGGCAGGCGCCCTGGGTGTTCTCGAGCCGGACCACGTCGCCGTCCATCACGCCCAACAGTGCCGCATCGTCTGGGTGGATGCGCACCCGCTCGCGCCCCGCGACCTTGTCCGCCACGCTGACCGGCCCGAAGTCGAGCTGGCTGTGCAGCCGCCCGGCGGGGGCGTTGGCGATGACTATGAACGGCGCCTCGGCCGTGGGCGGGCGGCGGTGCGGGCGCCAGGCCGGGTAGCCGGGGCAATCGTCGAGCCCGTGCGCCATGATCGTGGGCGAGGCGATCTCGATGCGGCCCGAAGGGGTGCGCAGCGGGTACGCCTTCGGGTCCGCGCGGTAGCGGGCGATAAAGCCGCCGTCGTCGGGCAGCAGCGGCAGCGTCAGCTCCCCCTTCGCCCAGAAGGCGTCGAAATCCGGCGCCTCGTGTCCTTGCGCCGCAAGGTCGTCCTGCGTCGCACGCCACAGCCGGCGCAGCCAGCCGTCGACGTTGAGCCCCTCGGTGAACGCATCCCGCCGGCCCATGACGTCGGCGATGTCGGCGAGGATCTCATGATCCGAGCGTGCCTCGCCGACCGGCGTCGCGACCTGCTTCATAGCGATCAGCCGCGGGTCGCTGCGGGTGGCGCCGAAGTCGTTGCGCTCGAGCGTCATCGAGGCCGGCAGGACGATGTCCGCCGCTCGCGCACTCGCGGTCCAGACGTTGTCGAGGACCACGATCGTATCGGGCTGCGCGAAGGCGCGAGCGAGGCGGGCGAGGTCCTGGTGGTGGTGGAATGGATTTCCGCCGGCCCAGACCACCATCGAGACGTCGGGGTAGGTCAGCGTCCGGCCGTCATAGTCGAACGGCTCACCTGGGTGCAGCAGCATGTCAGAGATGCGCGCAACCGGGATGAAGGCCGGGCAGGGGTTGCGACCCTGCGGCATGGTCGGGATTTCGACGGCCACGCGACGGCGGGCAGTGTGCCCCATGTTGCCGACCGCGTAGCCGTAGCCGCCTCCGGGCAGGCCAATATGCCCCGCAATCGCCGCCAGCGCGAGGGCCGCCCATAGCGGCTGCTCGCCAAACTCGGACCGCTGCATCGAGTGCGACAGCACGATCAGACTGCGGTGCGCGGCAAGGCGGGGCGCCAACTCGGCGATCAACGTGGCGGGCACGCCGGATATCGCCTCGGCCCACTCCGGCGTTTTGGGCGGGCCGTCGCGGTGGCCCAGCACCTCCTCCCGAAAGACTTCGAAGCCGGTTGTGAAGCGCTCGACAAAACAAGTGTCCACCAGCCCGCGGGTAATGAGAACGTGGGCCATCGCCAGCATGACGGCGGTGTCGGTTCCGGGCCGGGTCGGGTGCCAGACGGCGCCACAGTCGGCGGGCAGATCGTCGCGGATCGGGCCGAACAGGTGGAACTGCCCGCCGCGGCCGGCGAAGGCGCGCATCGAATCGTGTTCGACGTGCGCGCTAACGCCGCCGTTCCCGACGGCACTGTTTCGTAGCGCCATGCCGCCGAAGGACAGGATCAGCTCGCTGTCGTCGCGGATTTGGTCCCAGGTGACAGTATGGCGCGAGATCTGGTCGAACGGACCGATGATCTGCGGCAGCAGCATGGACGCTGCGCCGGCGCTATAGCTGTTGACCGACCGCACATAGCCACCCATCGCCACGTTCAGGAAGCGGTGCACTTGGCTCTGCGCGTGGTGGAAACGCCCGGCGCTGGCCCAGCCGTACGAGCCGCCATAGACGCCCTCGGGGCCGCGTGTCTCCCTCACGCGGGTGAACTCGGCCCCCGCCAGCGCGGCGGCGCGGTCCCATGCGACCTCAACGAAGGGCTCGTCCAGGGGACGCGGGCGCGGGCCGGGGCCGTCCGTCAGCCAAGACCGGCGCACGGCCGGGCGACGGATGCGCAGCGGGTGGTCGAGTGCCCCAATGAGGTTCTGGATTTGCGGCGACGGGTCGGGGTCGGCCGGATGCGGGGTGATGCGCAAGCCCCCGCTCGCGTCGCGGGCGACTTGGAAGGCGCCCCAGTGGGCGCTGTGCGGCAGAGCGTCGCTCATGCCGGGGGACCCTCGAGAAAGCGCTCCGCGTAGTGGCAGGCGGCGGTGCGGCCGAGCGCGACGCTGCGCAGCGCCGGCACCTCGGCGCGGCAGCGCTGGGTCGCGAACGGGCAGCGCGGGTGGAAGTGGCAGCCGGGTGGCGGGTCGACGGGCGAGGGTGGCTCGCCATCGGCCAGCATCGGTGGCTCCTCGCGTCCCGGGTCGGGGACGGGCGAGACCTGTCGCAGCAGCTGCGTGTAGGGGTGCAGCGGCTGGTCGAACAACGCGCGCGAGGCCGCGACCTCGATCACCCGGCCGAGATACATAACCGCCGTACGCTCGCAGAAATGGCGCACGACGCCGAGGTCGTGGCTGATGAACACGAACGAGATGCCGCGGCGCAGCTTGATGTCCTGCAGCAGGTTCAGGATCTGGGCCTGCACCGACACGTCGAGGGCCGAGACGGGCTCGTCGGCGACGATCAGCGCGGGTTCGAGCATCAACGCGCGGGCGATGCCGATGCGCTGCCGCTGGCCGCCTGAAAACTCATGCGGGAAGCGGCGGGCGAGGTCGGGGGCGAGGCCCACATCCTCGAGTGCCTGTGCGACGCGCGCGCCGACACCGTTGCCCGACGCGATGCCGTGCACGCGCAGCGGCTCGGCCAGCGCGTCGACAATGCGTTTGCGCGGCGACAGCGAGGCGCCGGAGTCTTGGAACACCATCTGCAGCCGCCGGCGCGTCTGCCGGAGCGCACGGGCGCCGAACTCGAGCAGCGGCCTGCCTTCGAACTCGACCCTGCCGGCGTCGGGCGGGGTCAGGCGCATGATGACTCGCGCCAGCGTGGACTTGCCGCAACCGGACTCGCCCACGATGCCGAGCGCCTCGCCGGCGCCGACGGTGAACGACACGCCGTCGAGCGCCACTAGCGTGCGCGAGCGCGGCACTGGCCAGCCCTCGCGCACCTGAAAGGTCTTGCGCAGGCCCTCGACCCGCAACACGTCGGGGACAGCGCTCATTCCCCGCCCTCCACGTGCAGCCAGCAGCGCACGGCATGGCCGCCCGAGGCGACGAGCGGCGGCTTGCGGTCGCAGACCGGCATCCGGTGCGGGCAGCGGTTTGCGAAGCGGCAGCCCTCGGCCAGTTCTGTCAGCGGCGGCACCCGGCCGGCGATCGCTTCTAGAGGGCCACTGTCGAAATCGACTCGCGGCAGCGACGCCAGCAGCGCCTGCGTGTAGGGGTGCAGGGGGGCGGCGAAGAGTTCGGCCACCGGCGCGCATTCCACGAGATCGCCGCCGTAGAGGACCACCACCCTCCGCGCCGTCGAGGCGACGATGCCGAGATTGTGGGTGATGAGCATGATTCCCATGCCACGCTCAGCCTGCACTGAGGCGAGCAGGTCGAGGATCTGGCGCTGCACGGTGACGTCGAGTGCCGTGGTCGGCTCGTCCGCGATCAGCACCTGCGGGTTGCAGGCGATGGCCATGGCGATCATCACCCGCTGGCGCATTCCGCCCGAGAACTGGTGCGGATAGGCGCCGAGGCGGGCCGCAGCCGAGGGGATGCGCACCCGCTCCATCAGCGCCAGGGCGCGGACCATCGCGTCGCGCGCCGACAAGCCGAGATGGTCGCGGATCGGCTCGGCGATCTGCTCGCCCACGGTCAAGACCGGGTTCAGCGACGACATCGGGTCCTGGAAAATCATCCCGATGCGGGCGCCGCGCACTGCCTCCCACTCGGCGTCGGACAGCGCTTCCACACGCTTGCCGTCGATGGCAATGCTTCCCTCGGCCCGGCGCGCGACAGGCGGCAGCAGTCCGAGGATGGTCATCGCCAGCAGGCTCTTTCCGCAGCCGCTCTCGCCGACAACCGCAAGTGTCTCGTCTGGGAAAATGGTTAGGTCGATGTCGCGCAGCGCATCGTGCCAGCGGCCCGTGATGCGCAGCGCCGTACGAAGGCCGCGCACCTGGAGTGCAGGGGCAGTCACGAGGCGCTCCGCGGGTCGGCCGCGTCCCGCAGGCCGTCGCCGAGGATGTTTAGGCCGATCATCAGCACGAAGATGGCGAGCGAGGGCCACAGCGTCAGGCCGGGCAACTGCAGCAGGTTGTCGAAGCCGGCGCGCACGAGGCCGCCTAGCGTCGCGGTGGGTGGCGGGGCACCGAGGCCGATGAACGACAGCGACGCCTCGGTCCGCACCGCAGTCGCCATCCATAGCGTCGCGACCACCAGCAACTCGCTCTGCGTTTCGGGCAGCAGGTGGCGGAACATGATGCGCGCGTTGCTGTAGCCAAGGACGCGGCACGCATCGACGTATTCGCGCTCGCGCAGCGACAGCGCCTCGGCGCGGGCCATGCGGTAAAACGCAGGGAACGCGGTTACCGCCAGCGCGATGATGAGGTTGACGACCCCCGGCCCCAGCAGCGCGACGATGATGATGCCGGCGACCAGTTGCGGGATACTCATCAGCACGTCGTTAAGCGCGCTGAGGCCGCGGTCGATCCAGCCGCCCTGGAACCCCGACAGGATCCCGACGGCGACACCGAGCACTGCTGCCAGCGCCGTCGACGCGACCGCCACGATCATCGACAGCCGCAGCCCGTAGAGGATGCGCGAGAATGTGTCGCGGCCGAAGTTGTCGGTACCCAGCCAGTGTTCTGCGCTTGGCCCCTTGAGGCGCGCCAACATGTCCTGGGCGATCGGGTCGTGCGTGGCAAGCAGCGGCGCCGCGGCGGCAGCGCCGACCAGCAGCGCCATCAGGGCGAGGCCCAGGACGATTTCGGGGCTGCGCCACTTCCGCGCCGGGCGGGCGAGCGGCATGGCGGGGGTCGGGGCGGTAATGTGGCTCATGCGGTCTTCACCCGCGGGTCGATGAGGCCATAGGTGAGGTCGGTGGCGGCGTTGATAACCACAACGAGCACAGCATAGGCGATAGTCAGCCCCTGCAGCAGGGTGTAGTCGCGCCGCTCGATGGCGCTGACCACCAGCTTGCCGAGGCCGGGGCGGTTGAACACGATCTCTGTCAGGACCGAGTTGCCGATCAGGACGCTGAAATAGAGGCCGGTGAAGGTGACAATCCCCAGCAGCACGTTCCTCAGCGCGTGCTTCCAGACGACGCGGCGGGCGGGCACGCCCTTGGCGCGGGCGGTGCGGATGTAATCCTCGCCCAAAGAGCGCAACATGCCGTTGCGGGTCACGCGAGCGACGTAGGCCATCATCACCAGCCCGAGGTTGATCGCCGGCAGCGCGACTGACTGGAAGTGCCCCGGCACGTCGGTCCACGGCTTGCCGGCCGAGATGACCGGAAACCACTTCAGGTGCAGCGCGAACACCAGCAGCATCAGCACCGCCGACACGAAGGCCGGGATCGACAGGCCGACCAGCGTCAGGGTGCGGATCGCCCAGTCCACCCAGCCGCCCGGGCGCCGCGCTGCGACAACGCCAAGAGGCACACCCAGCACCAGTCCGACCGCGACGCCGCAGATCGTTAGCTCGAGCGTGTAGGGCAAAACCTGTAGGATGCTGGTCAGAACTGGTTGGCCCGTGATCATCGACACGCCGAGCCGCCCGCGCACCGCGTCCGTCATGAATTGGACGAACTGTACTAGGACCGGCTGGTCGAGACCGTTGTCGGCGCGGAACTTAGCCAACGCTTCTGCGGTGGCCTGGTCTCCGAGGATGACGATGGCTGGGTCGCCCGGCACAATACGCACGAGCACGAAAACCAGCGCCAGCGCCGCGAGAATCGTGGGTAGTGCTGTCAGCAGGCGTGAGACGATGAGACGCGTCAAGGCATGGTCCATCAATGAGCGGGCGCAGCGCTGCACGCGGCCGCGCCCGGATAGGGGGTCAGTTCCCGGTGACTGTCGTCTGCTCGGTGATGATCGGCCCGAGGTGCATCGCCGCCTCCAACGTGTAGCCATAATTGACAGTGTCGCGGTGGGCGTAGGTGATCAGCTGCTGGAACAGCGGCACAGCACAGACCTCGTCGATGATCTTCTTCTGCGCATCCGACCACAGCTGCAGCTGCTTTTGCGGGTCACGCTCGGCACGCGCCGCCTCGATGTCGGCGTCCGCCACCCTGCAATGCGAGAAGTTGACCACTGCCTTCGGCGTCGTCACGGTTGAGGGGCTGTAGAAGAACTGCGTAAGGAACACATCCGCGATTGGGAAGCGTGCGGCAGAGTAGTAGACCAGCTGCGACAGGTCCTTGCGAATGTTGGCGTGGAAGGTCTGGTGATCGACCACGTCCAGTTCGACCTTGATGTTTGCCTTGGCTAACTGCGACTGGAGCAACTGTGCGACCGACAGCATCGAGGGGAGCGATGTCTGGACCATCTTCAGTGTGACGCCGTCCGGGAAGCCCGCCTCGGCCAGCTTTGCCTTGGCGCCCTCGACATCGCCCGTGCCGTACAGGATGTGCGAGCCGTCCCAACCAAGGTTGCCTTCCGGGATCACTGAGGTTGCCGGCCGCGCTAGCGTCTCGCCGACCAACAGCGGGTATTCATCCCGGTTGACCGCCATCGCCACCGCCTGCCGCACCGCAAGGTTGTCGAGCGGCGGTGAACTCTCGTTCAGATGCAGCTGCTGCAGCTCGGCTGGGCGCATGACGTCGACGACAGCGTGCTCGACGCCTCGGGTGGACTTGATCCACTCCTCGTCCTGGCGACCATACATGATCTCGAGTTCGCCCGACTGGAAGGCGAGATCGCGTGCGCTGTCCGAGGGGATGTAGCGTACAACCACTTTGTCAACCTTGGGCGCGCCTCGGAAGTAGTCGGGGTTGGCGACGAAAGTGACGTTGTCCTGAGCGGTGTAGCTGTCGAACATGAACGGCCCGGTACCGACCGGGTTCGACTTGAAGCCCTCGCCCAACTCCTCGACCGCCTTGCGACTGAGTATGTTGCCTCCGTGGTAGTTTGCGACGAGGCCCAGCAGCGAGGGCACCGGGTTCTTCAGCGTGATCTTTACCGTCAGGGGGTCCACTGCCTCAACCTTCTCGATGGCCGCGTAGTCCGATGAGAACGCCGAAGTGTCGGCGTTTCCGGCACGCTGCAGCGAGAACACGACGTCGTCGGCGGTCAGCTCTCCGTAGCCCTTGTGGAATTGACCCCCTTGCGCAGATGAAAGGTCCAGACCAGCCCGTCCTCGCTGTTTTCCCACGATTCGGCCAAGTCCGGCTCGAGCTTCGAGATGTCGTCCGAACCGGGAGGGAAGCGTACGAGGCCATTGTAAAGCCACCCTGTCAGCGGTTTGTCGGGCGTCGCAGTGGCCCGGTAGGGATCCATAGTCGACAGATCCGGGGCGGCGACACCGTAGTGGATCGTGCCCGCGGCCAGCCCGGGCGCCGCATGCAGCATGAAGCCTGCGGCGACGAGGGCGATGAGGGAGGTCGTGCGCTGCATCCTGGAGCTCCTGCGAGGAATTAACAGGCTAGGTGATAATCTGTCACAGCAGGCTTGTTCGGATTATAGCTTCAGTCAATTATCAATAAATGCATCCAGTTTGCAGGAAAGTCATGCTGAGACAGCGCTCGCTAGAAGTATTTGAGAAAGTCATGCGCTATGCCTCGGCGTCGGACGCCGCGCGCGAGATGAACATCTCGGCCTCCGCGGTGAGCCGGCACCTGCGCGAGCTTGAACTAACGACCGGGCTGCAGCTGTTCGCCCGTACCGGCAATAGCTTGACCCCGACCGCGCAGGCGTTTCATCTTCTGGCGGAGGTCGAGCGCGCGTTCGTCGGCCTGCGCGACATCGAGGGGCGCCTTGGCCAGATAGCCCGGGGCGTCCGGCAGCGCATGATCATCGGTGCCATGCCGGTTCTTTCCACCGGGATCATGCCCGACGTGATGGCAGGTCTTGCCCGTCGGGATGACGAATTCACGGTCGAACTGCAGACCGCTCGGACCTCAAACATCGTTCCTCGGGTGATGGGCGGGGTCTACGATGCGGGCGCTATTGCTCTGTTCCACGTCACCACCGACCTGCAAGTAGTCTGGAAGCACGCCTTTCCCTACTATTGCATCCTGCCTGCCGATGACTCGTTACTCGCGCGGCGAGACGAGATCGTTCCCGCCGATCTGGCCGGGCAGACTTTGATCAGCTTTGCGGCCAACACCACAACGGGGTCCCAACTGGACCGGCTGTTCGCCGACCTCCCGCGACCCCCTCTCATCCGGTTCTGGGTTCACATGTCGGCCGCCGCGTCGGAAATGGTGCTGCGGGGGCTTGGCGTCTCAATCGTCGACCCGTTTGCCGCGCTGCATCACGCCCGCCGGGGTGGCGTGGTCCGGCGGTTCATGTCGCCGGCCGCCTTCACGGTCGGCATGGTGACCCGCTCTGGCGCGGAGCATTCCATTTATCAGCGGGCTCTCGTGGCGGAGCTGAACGAGCTGTCATCGCGCCTTGAAAGCACGGAGAACGGATTGAAAAGTGTCTTGTAGCCGGCCGCTCCGGTCAACGACGTCCCACATCGGGATTACCAAGTAAGACAGCGGACGCTTCCCTCGGGATCTTCACAGAGTCCCATGATGAAATAGTGAGGTCGGTGACTTGGCCGCAGAGTGAAGGCGGCTTCGCTGGTAACATAGACCTGCCTGGTCGGCGTAGTTTGCGAGCCCATGATCAAAGAATGCGGCCAGAAATGCGCGTTCGTCCCCCCGTTCACCCACCCAGCGCATCCCGCACCAGACCCGGCAACTCCGACCAGTCGTCGAAGGTGGCGTCGGGCGCGATCTCCTCGACGCTGTGGCTGCGGTAGCCGCCGGTGTAGAGCAGCACCGGCAGCCCGGCGGCGCGCGCCGCCTGCGCATCGGCGCGGCTGTCCCCGACCATCACGGCGGGCCCGCCGCCCAGGCGACGGACGACCTCGCGCAGCCCCTCGGGCGCGGGCTTGCGGCCGAAGCGCGTGTCGCCGCCCACCAGCGCATCGAAGCGCCCCGAGAGGCCGAGCGCCGCAACGAGCGCTTCGGCCAGGCGCTGCGGCTTGTTGGTGCAGATGCCCAGCCGCGATCCCGCGCCGGACACGGCGTCGAGCGCGTCGAGAACGCGGGGGTAGGGTCGGGTGAGCCGGCAGACCTCGGCCCCGTAGCGGGTCAGATAGTCCCGGTGCCAGTCGTCGAAGCCCGCGTCGTCGGCGCCCACCGCCGCCATCGTGCGCCGCACCAGCATCGGCACCCCGTCGCCGACGAAGCCCCGCACTTGGTCCAGCGACAGCGGCGCCTGACCGCGCGCCGCCAGCACCCGGTTCATCGCCGCGTGCATGTCGGGTGCGCTGTCCACCAGCGTCCCGTCGAGATCGAAGACCACGGCGCTCATGTCGGCCGAACGCGCCTACCGAGAGCGAGCGCGGGGCTCTGCACGGGGCCGGCGTTTGCATGGGTGCTGCGCCCAGCGGCCGGGGAGACGCGTTCCATTACGCCTCCTGCCCTCGCAGCAGCGCCTTGAGCGCCGCGACCGAGGGGGCGGCGGCGGCGGACGCGTCCGCCTCGATCCGGCGGTAGAGGGCGAGGACGCGCTGCCCGGTTTCGGTCAGTGTCGCCCCGCCGCCGCCCGGCCCGCCGCGGGCGCTGTCCACGAGCGGGGCCTCGAACATCGCGTTCATCGTCTCGACCAACGACCAGGCGCGCTTGTAGCTCATCCCCATCGCGCGCCCGGCCGCCGAGATCGAGCCGGTGCGGTCGATCCCCGCCAGCAGCGCGGCCTTGCCCGGCCCCAGCATCGCGTCGGGGGCAAGGTAGAGGCGCAGGAAGAGTTCGGGGCGCAGATGCGGGTCGGCCATGCCCGATCATCGCCCGCCCGGCGCGGCGCGGCAACCGGGGCCGGCACCGCAATCCAGACCTGCCGCGGGGTCGGTGCCCTTTTCCCCACCCCGCCGATCCCCCATATTCGCAGCGCACCGGCCGATGGCCGGAGGGTTGCCCGGCCGGGCGGCCCGAGCCGCAAGGAAAGGTCCGCCGATGTCCCGTCGCGCCATGCAGCGCCTGTCGTTCTTCCTGCTGATGGGCGTCACGCTCTACGCCTCGCTGGGGCTGGGCTGATGGCGCGTCGGTTCGGCGGCCCGCACTCGCCCGTCCCGGGGCAGACCGGCGGCGCTTTGCCTCGCCCGCCCGAGCGGTTGCGCCACCCCTACGAGTCGCGCACCTCGTGGGTGACGGCGATGGCCACGCCCTTCCTGCTCGCCGCGCCGTTCCACGACCCGGTCGGCATGGCCGCGAACCTCGCCGCCTTCGGGATCACCGCGGGGGCGATGTGGCTCACGCGAGAAGGGCTGCAGGCCGAGGCCGCCTATGACGCCCGCCGCGTGGCGCGGCGGCCGGCGATCCCGCGCAAGCTCTTCGGCGGCATCCTGACCGGGCTCGGCCTTGCCGTGGGCGTCGCCGAGCCGGGCAGCTTCGCGCCGGCGGCGGTGACGGGGGTGACGGGGGCGATCCTGCACTGGCTCGCCTTCGGCCCCGATCCGATGACCGACAAGGGGATGGAGGGGGTGGACGCCTTCCAGCAGGACCGCGCCGCGCGCATGGTCGAGGCGGCCGAGGCGAACCTGCGCGCCATGTCGCAGGCGATCCTGCGGACCGGCGACCGGCGGCTCGAGGCGCGGGTGGGGCTCTTCGCGGCCACCGCCCGGCAGCTCTTCGAGCAGGTCGAGCAGAACCCCGGCGGGCTCGCGCCGGCGCGGCG
The DNA here is from genome assembly GCF_012689545.1 of Paracoccus sanguinis. Taxonomy (NCBI): domain Bacteria; kingdom Pseudomonadati; phylum Pseudomonadota; class Alphaproteobacteria; order Rhodobacterales; family Paracoccaceae; genus Paracoccus; species Paracoccus sanguinis. The sequence goes on along the minus strand of NZ_CP051542.1, from coordinate 1,247,024 downwards.
CTATCTCGGCGTCTATCTCGAGGGGGCGCGCGACGCGACGATCAAGTTCGCCGACCTCTATGCCCAGACCCGCGACCCGCGGGCGCTGGCGGATTACGAGGCGCTGCTGGCCGATCTCGAGGCGAGCTTCTCGGCCTTGGCCCAGCGGCTGCACGAGGGCGGGCGCACCGACATGGACATCGAGATCGAGGTGCTGCGCGACCGGCTGGCCCGCGAGGGCGTCCGCCCCGCGCCCGACGCCCCCGACCGCCCCGCGCTTGAGGCGCGGTCCGAGCCCACCGCCGCCGAGACCTTCGGCCAGAAGCTGCGCGAGAGCCTGCGCGACCGCTCGCGCTGACCATGCCGCGGTTCGCGCTGTGGATCGAATATGACGGCGGGCCGTTCGCGGGCTGGCAGGCGCAGGCCGACCAGCCCTCGGTGCAGGGCGCGCTCGAGGCGGCGCTGGCGAGGCTCGACCCTGGCTTCGCGGCCGGGGCGCGGGTGGCGGCGGCCGGGCGCACCGATGCGGGCGTCCACGCCACGGCGCAGGTCGCCCACGCGGACCTGCGGCGCGACTGGGACCCGTTCCGGCTTTCCGAGGCGCTGAACTGGCACCTGAAGCCCGCCCCGGTCGCAGTGCTGGCGGCGGCGCGGGTGTCGGACGAGTTTCACGCGCGGTTCTCCGCCACCGGGCGGCGCTATCTCTTCCGCCTGCTTTCGCGGCGCGCGCCGGCCACCCATGACCGCGGGCGGGTCTGGCAGGTGACGCATCCGCTGGACCTTGCGGCGATGCAGGCGGGGGCGGCGCATCTGCTCGGGCGGCACGATTTCACCACCTTCCGCTCGACCATGTGCCAGGCGGCTAGCCCCATCAAGACGCTCGACCGGATCGAGATCACCGCCCATCCCGTGCCGCGCGGGACCGAATACCGCTTCCACCTCGCCGCGCGGTCCTTCCTGCACAACCAGGTGCGGTCGATCGTCGGCACGCTCGAACGGGTGGGGCAGGGGGCGTGGGCGCCCGCGCGAGTGGCCGCGGCGCTCGCCGCGCGCGACCGGGCGGCCTGCGGGCCGGTCTGCCCGCCCTCGGGACTGTATCTGAGCGGGGTGGACTACCCCGACGACCCTTTCGCCGGGATCAGCGACGCCGGACCCAGCCCGGGCGGATGACGGTCATCACCGTGTTGGCGATGATCCAGAGATCCAGCCCCAGCGTCCGCCGCCGCTGGTAGATGCGGTCGAGCCGCAGCTTGGTCGGGATGCAGCGGCGGTAATAGGCGGCCTCGGTCGCCTCGGCCGTGTGGCACTTGGCGAGGATGCGGTCCTCGTGGGCGTGATAGATCAGCGTCGCGAGGCCGGTGACGCCGGGCCGCGTCCGCAGCACCTCGGAATAGCGGCGCGGGAAGCGCTCGACATATTCGCGCAGCGGCGGGCGCGGGCCGACGAAGCTCATGTCGCCGCGCAGGATGTTGAAGAGCTGCGGCAGTTCGTCGATCCGGGTGCGCCGCAGGAACTTGCCCAGCCGGGTGATCCGCCACGCCTTGTGGGCGCCGGTCGCCCCCGCGTCCTCGTCCACCTGCGCCATGGTGCGGAACTTGATGAGGTTGAAGGCCTCGCCCGGGGCGCGCATCCGCTCGGACACGTAGAAGATCGGCCGCCCCTCGTAGATGGCGAGGATCGTGGCCACGGCCAGCATCACCACCGACAGCGGGATCAGCAGCAGCAGCGCCAAGACGATGTCGAACAACCGCTTCGACCAGGTCATGCCGGCGCGGTGATCGGCGACCCAGTCCTCTGGGCACACGCCGGGGCGGACGGGACGCATCCCGACCGCTTCGGTCGCATTCCAGTCATGATGGATCGTCACGCGTCCAGACTCCCGGCCGGTTAACGGGCGATTAACACAGAGGCACGCCAATGAAAACGCGACGCGCACCGAATTGTTCGTGACCCTTGCGCGGCTGGGGCGCATTTGTCACGCTGTCGGGCCGGCCTGTCGCCCGGCGCGCCACCGCGCGCCCCCGGCAGGCAGGCGGATAACGGCGGGGAGTGGTCGGGCGATGCGCAAGTTTCTGGTGGTGCTGGACGACAGCAAGGAATGCCTGAACGCGATCCGCTATGCGGCCCTTCGTGCGGCCTCGACCGCGGGCGGGGTGCAGGTCCTGTCGGTGATCCCGGCCGCCGAGATCCAGCACGGCTTCGGCGTGGCCGAGGTCATGCGCGCCGAGGCCCGCGACCGGATCGAGGCGCAGTTCGAGGTCTACGCCAAGTGGATGCGCGACCGCCCCGGGATCGAGCCCGAGCTGGTGGTGCGCGAGGGCGACCCGGGGGGCGAGCTGCTGGCCCAGATCGCTGACGACGCCGACATCGGGGTGGTGGTGCTGGCCGCCGCCTCGGGCAGCGGCGGGCCGGGGCCGCTGATCACCCGGCTGATGCGCGACCTTGCCCTTCTGCCCTGTCCGCTGACCATCGTGCCCGGCGACATCACCCGCGAGCGGCTGGAAGAGATCACCTGACGGCAACCCGGCCTGCCGCTGCTGCGGGCTTGACGAAGCCGGGTGCGGGCAACCATATCGGTCAGGCATGAGGAGCCGCCGATGTTCATCCAGACCGAGACCACGCCGAACCCCGCGACGCTGAAGTTCCTGCCCGGCGAGACGGTGCTGGCCTCCGGCACCGCCGACTTTCCCGCGGCCACCGCGGCGGGCACCAGCCCGCTGGCGCGCCGCATCTTTGCCGTGCCCGGTGTGACCGGCGTGTTCCTCGGGTCCGACTTCGTGACCGTGACCAAGGGTGACGCGGCGATCTGGGACCAGATCAAGCCGTCGATCCTCGGCGCGATCATGGACCATTTCCAGTCCGGTGAGCCGGCGCTCGAGACCGGCGCCGCCCCGGCCGCCGGCGGCCACGCGACCCACGACGGGCCGGACGCCGAGATCGTGAGCCAGATCAAGGAATTGCTCGACACCCGGGTGCGGCCTGCGGTCGCCCAGGACGGCGGTGACATCACCTTCCACGGCTTCGACCGGGGGGTGGTCTATCTGCACATGCAGGGCGCCTGCGCCGGCTGCCCGTCCTCGACCCTGACGCTGAAGATGGGGATCGAGAACCTGCTGCGTCACTATATCCCCGAGGTGACCGAGGTCCGTCCGGTTGCCTGACGCCGGCCCTCTCGTCCTGGGGTTCGACACATCGGCCGCGCATTGCGCGGCCGCCGTCGTCTCGGGCGGGGGCGTTCTGGGCGACGGCGCCGGGGTGCAGGTCCTCGCTTCCCGCACCCTGCCGATGACCCGCGGCCAGGCCGAGGCGCTGATGCCGCTGCTCGAGGCGGTGCTGCGCGAGGCCGGCGTCGACTGGTCCGCCCTCTCCGCGATCGGCGTGGGGGTGGGGCCGGGCAACTTCACCGGCATCCGCATCTCGGTCGCGGCCGCGAGGGGGCTGGCGCTGGCGCTGAAGGTGCCCGCCATCGGCGTCACCGCCACCGAGGCCGCCGCCGCCGGTCATCCCCGCCCCTGCCGCGCGGTCGTCCCGCTGCGCGGCGACGAGATGGTGTGGGAGGATTTCGGCACAACGCCGGGCGCCGGCGCTGCGCTGGCCCAGCCCGGGACGCTTCCGCCGGGGCCGGCGGCGCTGACGCCGCCCTGGTCGCTGCCCGTGGGCATCGCCCTCATCGCCGCCGGGCGCCTGGCCCAGGGTGCGCCGCTGCCCCGGCCGGCGCCGCTGTATCTGCGCCCCGCAGACGCCGCCCCACCGCGCGACGCGCCGCCGGTGTTGCTCGCGTGACCGGGAGGGTGGTTTGGGGGGCCAAGCGCGGTCGGTGGAGCGTGTGCAGGCCGCTGCGCTGGGGGCGGCTGCCTTGTTGGGATTTGCGCGGGGCGCAGCGACTGCCTCGGTATCAGCGGGCCCGGGCTTCGGCGGGGACCGTGCAGACGGCGAGTTGTGCGCCGTGATCGGTCGTGTGCGCAGCCCCGTGGGGGCGCTGCGTCCAGTTAGCGACTGCTCGACGCGAATTGTCGGCGCTCAGCAATGGGTTTCCCCAGCGTGCTCTCAGCGATCAATCCTCGCATGACCCCTGAAGACCTTACCCGGCTGCACGCCCAATGTTTCACGCGCCCCCGGCCATGGAGCGCGACCGAGTTCCGCAACCTGTCCGCTGCGCCGGGGTCACTGCTCCTGACGGACCGCGCCGCCTTCCTCCTCGGACGGGTGATCGGGCCCGAGGCGGAACTCCTCACCCTCGCCGTGGACCCCGCCATGCGCCGGCGAGGTCAGGGCCGCGCCCTCGTCACCCGCTTCCTCGCCGCCGCCCGCGCGCAAGGGGCGGAAACGGCCTTCCTCGAGGTCGCCGCCGACAACACCGCCGCAATTGCTCTCTATGCAGCGACGGGCTGGACCGAGGCGGGCCGCCGCCGCGGCTATTATGGCGACGGGATCGATGCGCTGGTCCTGCAGCACCGCCTGACACGGTGCGGTTCAAGCTGAGGAAATGTGCGTTGCTGCGCCTGCGGCCCGCAAGTCTCGAGCGACCGGTAAGGCGGTAAGGCGTTCACCAAAACGTCGTGCGAGGTTTCGCAGCGCCGCCAACCGCGTCGCCATGACTGCTGGACTGCGCGCCGGCATGACTGCAGGTGACCGCGACTCGCCAAGATGGCCAGAAAATAAAAGGCGTCGCCGCCTGAACGACCGCTGATCACCCCACTTTCAGGCTCGAGCCCTTTGCCGCGGAGCACTGCTCAATGCACTGGCTCCTGCCTCCCTCGCTATACCCGTAACACTTTGTCATTCCATTCGCCTCGCCCGCGACTGGGCGTCTGCGCTGCGCTGCAGGGAGCGAAGCTCGCTGATCGCCTCCGCTCGGCCAAAGGCCTGCGCAGCGGCCGCCCGGGCCGCGTCGACTGCAGGCTGCATCCGGGCCAGCGCGCCCTCTGCGCGGTGAACCTCATCGGCCCTGTAGGCGACGAGGGCCGTGGTCAGCCGCCACTGGTCCACCGAGTCCGCGACGGGCGCCCCGATCGCGGCGGCGAGTTCCGCGCGGATCGCTTCGACGTGAACGCGCAACGCGTCGGACTGCGCCCGGCAGGCGGCATAGCGGCGCAGTTCCATGTCAGCCCGCGCCCGCGCGATCCGCGCGAGCTGCCCCAGCTGCTCTGCTTTCGCTCTCATGCGCGGGCCCCGGTTCCGCCAGAGGGCCCCGTCACAGATTGGCGTTCTCGCGAACCGCTTGCATCCGCGGGACCGCGCAACGGGCGGTCCGGCACGGAAACCCTCGCGCGTGTCGCCCCACCCGACACAGACCACCCGATCGCTCCGCAGCGGCTGTCCCTGCCGCTCCCGGGCCACCCGCCTTCCCCGCCCGGGTCCTGCCTTCCGGCACCCCACCCGCTGTGGCCCTTCGTGCCCGCGTTGGAAACAACGCGCCGCCTACCAGCACCACCCCGCCCAATCACGCCACCGCCTCCCGTCCCGATCACGGCACACCTCCCTCGAGCACCCCGCCGTACCCCCGCCGCGCCTTGAGCCGCATGGCCTCGGCAAAGCGGATCGCCGCTGCCACCGGGCCGAACTGTTCCCGCGGCACCTCCTCGCCGATCTTCGTCGTGGCGTGCAGCGCGCGGGCGCAGGGGGGATCGGACCAGATCGGCACCTGATGGCTGCGGGCGCGCTCACGGATGCGGGCGGCCACCTCGTCCACTCCCTTGGCCAGGCATACCGGCGCCTTGCCGCTGCCCCGCTTCCATTCCAGCGCCACGGCGTAGTGCGTCGGGTTCACGATCACCACGTCGGCGCGCTCGACATCCGCCAGCATCGAGCCAAGCGCGAGGTCCACCGCCTTCTGTCGCCGCGCCGCCTTGAGATGCGGGTCGCCCTCGCTCTCCTTGTGCTCGTCCTCCATCTCCTTCCGGGTCATCCGGTTGCGCTGGCGGAAGTCGAGATGCTTCCAGACGATATCGATGGCGGCAAAGACGATCGCCACCGCCAGCGCCAGCATGAGCACCTGCCGGATCAGGACCGGCAGCGCGGCGATCCACGCCGCAGCGGTCGTCGCCGCCGCAGCGGCGATCAGCGATCCAAGCGTGACGAACAGCACCACCCCGCCTGCCGACACGGCCGCAAGCTTGCCCAGCGAGATCGCAAAGCCGACCAGCCCCGTGCGGCCGAATTTCTGGCCCGCATTGTGGAGGGGGTTTATCCGCTTGAGGTCGGGCGCCAGCCGCGACGGCGTGAACAGAAGTGCGCGCTGCAGCACCAGCCCCAGCACCACCAGCATCGCCGGCAGCAGGGCCGCCCCCAGGACGGCCCCCATCGACAGAAGCGCCGCCCCCCGGACGGCCGCCGCGGAGGTCTCGGGGCTCGCCGCGGCGGCGATCAGCTGCGACGCGCTGGCCATCCACGACGGCAGCAGCGCCGGGACGCCAACCACGAAGACCCCGAAAAAGCCAAGCCAGACGAGCGCCGTCGTGGCCTCGGTCGAGCGCGGCACGTCCCCCTTCTCACGCGCGCGGCGCAGCTTCTGCTCGCTCGGCTCATACTGCTTGTCGTCCTTGTCCGGGGTCTCGCTCATTGCGGCACCGGCAGCTGGATCGACAGCACGTCGCGGGCCCAGATCGCGAGGATGCCGGGGACCAGCAGCGCCATCGCCGCGAGCGCCAGCAGCACCGCGCCGGGCGCGGCCACGAAGACCACCGGCATCGCCGGCATGACCCGCGCGACGACGCCCGAGAGCATCTGGAACAGCAGCCCGCCGAGGATGAACGGAGACGCCAGAAGCATCGCCAGCACGAAGCCGTGGGTCACGAGGCCGAGAAAGCCGGGCCAGAGCGACCCGATCGCGGGCGGCGTGCCGGGGGGGAGAAGCGCGAAACTGTCGGCCAGCAGCTGGCAGATCAGCACCGGCAACCCCATCGCCATCAACACCGCAAGGCCCGCGAGATGCATGAGGTGTCCCATCGGGTGCGGCGGCATGTCCTCGGACACCCCCAGCATCGCCGACAGCGAGGCGCTCTGCGCGAGCGTGGTCGAGGCGATGTCGAGCGCCATGGCCACCACCCGGACCATGAGCCCCAGGGCCAGCCCGGTGACGATCTCGGCTGCCATGAGGGCCGCAAGCTCGGTTGGGGAGGCCGCCACCGGCGCCGGAACCGCGGCGAACAGCGGCGTGATGGCCATGGCGAGCGCCGCCCGCACCCTGACCGGAAGCAGTCTCTCACCGGTGCCGGGCATGGCCAGCAGAAAGGCTTGGACCCGCCCGTAGATCAGCAGGATCGGCAGAGCCCAGGCGGACAGGTCGATGCCGCTCATGTCTCGACCGTGCCGACCAGTCTCACCCGCGCCTGCGGGTCCACCTCGTCGAAGCCCAGCACCGGCCAGCCGAGGCCTGCCGCGGCCACCATCGCCCGCACCATCCGTCGCCTGTGGTCGGGCACGACCAGCGCCGGCTGACCGTCGGGCGTGAGACCGCCGGCCGTCAGGCGCAGCTTTTCGGTCATGCGCTGCATGAGCGGCGCCGTCAGCAGCCCGGCCCCGCGGCCGGTTTCGGCCTCGGCGCGCAGGAACTCGGCCTCCCACCCCGGCTGAAGCTGGACCACGTCGAGCCGCCCGTCGGGGTCGCAGAGCGCCTCGGTGATCTGCCCGCGCAGGCGGCGGCGGACGAACTCGGCGGCGACCTCGGGGTCGGGGCTGCGGGATTCGTGAATGGCCTCGATGATCAGACCGAGGTTGCGGATCGAGACGCGGTCCTCGAGCAGGATCCGCAGCACCGCCAGCAACTGCTCGGGCGCGACCTTGTCGGGCACGAGATTGTCGAACACGCGCTGGTAGGACTGGGCGCGGCCTTCGTCGCTGAGGCCGCGCAACTCCTGCATCAGCCGCTGCAGCGAGCCGAGCGTCAGCAGCGCGGGCAGCTGCGACTTCACCGTCTCCATCAGATGGGTCGAGAGCACCTCCATCGGGGTCACGACGCTCGCCCCGGCGATCGAGGCCTCGTCCTGGTGCGCGGGCGTGATCCAGCGGGCCGGGCTGTCGTAGACCGGCTCGCGCGTCGGCTCTCCGGGGATGTCGGCGAGGATGTCCTCGCCGCCGAGCGCGAGGACGAGATTGGCGTTGAGCCGCCCGCGCGCCCGGATGACCCCGTGGACGCGGATGACGTAGTCGCCGCCCGGCAGCCCGACCGCGTCGGTGATCCGGACCTCGGGCAGGATCACGCCGTAGCTGCGGGCGATGTGGATGCGCAGGTTGTTGATGCGCCCGCCGAGGCCCCGGGTCGGATCGAGCGCCGCGGCGATCAGGTCGGCCCCGATCTCGACGCAGATCTCGTCGGTGTCGATGACATCCCCGATCCGCGGCCGGGTATCGGCGGGCAGGGCAGGGGCCGCGGCAGCCTCGGGCGGGGGCGGCGGGCGGGTGGCGTTGCGCCAGGCGAACCAGCCCGAGATGCCCGCGATGGCCAGGAAGACCAGCGTCGGCATCCCCGGCACGAAACCCAGCACCCCCATGCCCATCGCCACCAACGCCGGCGCGTGCCAGCCTTGGGTGAACTGGTGCGACAGCAGGTCGGCGGTGGAATCGGTCGAGCCGCCGCGCGACAGGAGCAGCGCCGCCGCCATCGAGGTGATCAGCGCCGGCACCTGGCTGACCAGCCCGTCGCCGATGGTGAGCTGGGAGTAGGTCGCCAGCGCTTCGGAAATCGGCACCCCGTGCGAGACGACCCCCACCGCCAGCCCGACGAAGAAGTTGACCGCCGTGATCACCAGGCCCGCGACCGCGTCGCCCTTGACGAACTTGGAGGCGCCGTCGAGCGAGCCGTAGAAGCTGATCTCGCGCTGGTCCTGCAGCCGGCGGCGCTTGGCCTCGTCATGGGTGATGGCGCCCGAGTTCAGGTCGCCGTCGATGGCCAGCTGCTTGCCGGGCAGTGAATCGAGTGCAAAGCGCGCCGACACCTCGGCCATCCGCCCCGAGCCCTTGGTGATGACCATGAAGTTGACGATCGAGATCACCGCAAAGACGGTGATGCCGACCATCAGCGAGCCGCCGGCGACGAATTCGGAGAAGCCGCTGATGACATCGCCCGCGGCATCCGGGCCGGTGTGGCCTTCGGTCAGGATGAGGCGCGTCGACGAGACGTTCAGCGACAGGCGGATCAGCAGCGAGATGAGCAGCATCACCGGGAAGGCCTGGAAGTCGGTGGGCCGGGTCACCACGCTGGCCATGACGAGGATCAGCGTGGCCGTGGCGATCGACAGCGCGATGCCCACGTCGAGCAGCGCGGCCGGGATCGGAATGACCATCGACATGACGACGAGGACCAGCGCGCCGGTGATGACGAGCGGCTTTCCGGAGGCGCCGATCCGGCCGCTTACGGCGGAAACGGCGCTCATCGTGTCGCCTCGGAGGTGACGGCCGTCGCCTGGGGCACCGGTGCCGGTTCGGCGGCCGCGGGGATGGCGGGGTCCATCACCCAGTCGATCGGCATCTCGACCGTAGTGAGGAAACCCATGCGGCGGAGATGCACGATGACCAGTAGCCGGTCGGCGGGTGGTAGGCTCTTGAGGGTGACAGGATAGTCGCGCGGCAGCTCGTTGCCGGCGATCAGCCGGTTGGTGGCGTCGTCGATGAAGCGCTGGGCCTCGGCGGACAGCAGCCTCTCGGTTGGCGCGGGGCTCTGGAGCGGGGAAAGCTGCTCGGCGGGGGTTGAGACCGAGGCACCCACGGCGGGCGGCGAGGTTGTCGCAGACTCGGCGTGAGCGGCGCCCGATGCGACTGCAGTCAGGGCGACGATTGCAGGCAAGAGAGCCGCAGCAGCCCTTGGGATCAGCGAAACCCCATGCGGGAGATGACCAGCAGCTAGGCGGAACCCGGCGCAGTTCGCGACGATCCTAGCAGGGAAGCTGACGACGACCAGAAGAGTTGGCCTGCCCAACAGCGCGGCGCGAAGATCGTGCAAGCTTAGCCCGCCCAACCGGACAGGGTGCCGCCGATCCGTGTCCATCGCCACCATCCCCGCCAGATGCCGAACACCCCGGCCCGTCCAGGCCCGCCGCCCGACCCTCCGCGCGCCGGATCGCACCTGCCCGCCCATCACGCCGCCTTCTTCATGTCGCGCAGCGCCGTCTCGACGTCGACGAAGCTCGGGCGAAGATGCTCGGGCGCCGCCTGTCGGCCGACCTCGACGCAGAGGTTGGTGGCGTGGTGGTGCAGCCCCGCGATCAGCACCGACTTGATGACGTCGTAGAACGCGAGGTCCTGCTTCATCACTGCGCCGAGCCGCTGGGCCAGCGGCGCGACGAGGCCATAGGCGAGGAACACCCCGAGGAACGTCCCGACCAGCGCCCCGCCGATCATCCCGCCCAGCACCTCGGGCGGCTGGTCGATCGAGGCCATCGTCTTGATCACCCCCAGCACCGCCGCCACGATCCCCAGCGCCGGCAGCGCGTCGGCCATGTTCTGCAGCGCGTGGGGGACGTGCATCGCCTCTTCCTTCATCAGGTTGATGCGCCGCGTCAGCATGTCCTCGACCTGGTAGGGGTCGTCGTAGTTCAGGCTGGCCGAGCGCAGCGTGTCGGTGATGAGCGTCACGGCGTTCTCGTCGTTCAGCACCGCCGGGTAGGCCTGGAAGATCGACGAACTGTGCGGGTTCTCGACGTGCTCCTCGAGCTCGACCGGGTTGGCGCGGGCGAGCTTGAGCAGCTGGAACAGCAGGCAGAGGACCTGGGTGTTGTCGCTCTCGTGCCAGCGCGGCCCCTTGAAGGCGCGCAGGATGCCCGGAACCGTGTGCTTGAGCACCGCGCCGTCGTTCGACAGCAGATAGGACCCGATCGCCGCCCCGCCGATCATCATCATCTCGTAGGGCAGCGAGTGGGTGATGACGGCCATCTTGCCGCCGGCCATGACATAGCCGCCGAAGACCATGGCGAAGGTGAGGACGATCCCGATGATGGCGAACACGTCAGCCTCCTGTCGGGCGGCGGGCGCCCATGTGGGCGGTCAGCACGGCGGCCTGACCGGGGTCGATGCGGGCGATGATGCGGGCGCCGGTCTCGGGCTGGACGCGCATCAGGATCTCGGCGGCGAAATCGGGGGGCAGGGCCGCAAGGATGGTCGCGGCCTCGGCCGGCTTCATCGCGTCATAGACCGCGATCAGCCGCTCGATCCCCGCCGCGGTGCCATCGGCGCGGGCGCCGCGCGCGTCGGTCAGCGCCGCCTTGGCGGCCTTGAGCGCATCGAGCCGGGTCTTGATCCGCGCCTCGGCGGCGGCAAGCTCCTGCTTGCGGCGGTCGAGGTCGGCGAGCGCGCGGTCCACGGCGATGCCGCGCTGGCGCAGCCGGTCGGCCAGCGCCATCGCCTCGGGGACGTCGGTGCACCCGTCGAGCAGCGCCGCCGGCGCCGCCTGCGCGGTCAGGGGCCCGAGCCAGGACTGACCGGCCAGGGCCGCGAGCCCGGCGAGCGAGAGGCCCGCGGCCCAGAGGACGGGGCTAGACATCCTTCACCTCGACCGGACGGCGGCGGCGCAGGGTGCGGCGCGGCTCGGCCCCCGGGGGCAGGAACTGGCGCTGCAGCGCCCAGTAGGCGCGCTCGGACCGCGCCTTCTCGATCTCGCGCGCGAGCCCGTCGCTGGCGGTCGTGGCGCCCGAGCGGGCGGCGGCGAGCGCCGCCTCGAGCCGGGCGATCTCGGCCGCCATCACGGCGATGGCCCCGCCGAGCCCGGTCTCGAGGTCGTTGAGCTTGCGCAGCCGGCGCGACAGCTCCCAGCAGAAGCCGGCGAGCACCAGCCCGGCGGCCACCAGCGCCGCCTGCAGGGCAAGAGCGAGTGTCATTGGATCCTGAACTCCGTGATCAGAAGGTCGCGGACGGCGGCATCGCCCAGCACGAAGCGGGTGCGGGTCGCCAGCTCGGCGCGGATGATTTCGAGGATGCCGCGGCGGCTAAAGGCGGCGGCGTCGATGCGCGACAGGAACTCGTTAAAACTGTCGGTGATCCGCGGCATCAGCGCCTCGGCCTGGGCGCGGCCTTCGGGCGGCACCTCGATCATGACCGTGAGCGCTAGGGTCTGGGTGCGTTCCCCCGGCACGGTAAGGATGATTCGCGGCACGTCGACGAAGGTGACCGCAGGCGTCACCGCCACCGCCTCGGGGGGCGGGTCGCCCTCGCCAATCAGCCCCATCGGCGACCACAACCCCATGTAGGTGCTGGCAAAACCCGCCCCCAGCGCCAGCAGCGGCACGGCCAGCGGCAGCATCCGGCGCAACCGCGACCGCGGCGGATCGACTGGGGTGGGCAGGGCGATGTCGGTCATCTGATTCTCCGTCCTTGCCGGATCGGTCTAACAGCAGCCCACTAACCGAATCTTAATCCGCGCCGTGCCATCACCCTCCCTGTCGAGCCGAGAACGATTCGAGACACCGGGGGACGGATGCAGAAGCTGGCCGAATACTGGAGCGAGCGGTCCATCAGCCAGAAGGCGCTGATCGCGGCCGCCTTTGTGCTGACCTTTCTGGCCGTCGCGGGCTTCGCCTGGGTAGCGAACCGCCCGTCGATGGCGCTGCTCTATGCCGGGCTCGACCCGGCGCGGGCGGGCGAGGTCATGGCCGAGCTCGACAAGACCGGCGTCCCCTCCGAGATCCGCGGCGACGCGATCTGGGTTGAATCAGGCGAGCGCGACCGGCTGCGGATGGTCATGGCGGGCCTCGGGCTGCCCTCGGCGGGGGGCGCGGGCTACGAGATCCTGGACGGGATGTCGGGCTTCGGCACCACCTCGCAGATGTTCGACGCCGCCTACTGGCGCGCGAAAGAGGGTGAGCTGGCCCGCACCATCCTCGCCGTGCCCGGGGTCAAGGCCGCGCGCGTCCACATCGCTGTGCCCGCCACCCGCGGCTACCGGCGCGAATCGGGCGGCGCGGCTTCGGTCACCGTGACGATGGCCAGCGGCACGCTCGACAGCCGGCAGGCGCGGTCGCTGCAATACCTCGTGGCCTCGGGCGTGCCGGGCCTCGACCCCGAGAAGGTCAAGGTGATCGACAGCGCCCGCGGCATCGTCTCGACCGGCGAGGAGACCGTGGCCGCCGACCGCGCCGCCGAGATGAAGCGCAACGTCGAGCGCATCCTCGAGCCGCATGTCGGCCCCGGCAACGCCATCGTCGAGTTGAACCTCGACCTGGTGACCGAGACCGAGCAGCTCTCCGAGCAGAAATTCGATCCGAACGCCCGGGCGCTGGTTTCGCAGGAGAACGAAGAGACGACGGATCAGTCGTCGAACGCCGACAAAGGGGCGGTGACGGCGTCCTCGAACCTGCCCGAGGGCACCGGCAGCCAGGGCGAGCAGAGCAAGTCCGCGAGCTCCGAGACCCGGCAGCGGCAGAACTACGAGGTGAGCAAACTGACCCGCGAGGTGGTGCGCCAGCCGGGCGCGACGCGGCGGATGACGGTGGCAGTGCTGGTGAACGGCACGGTCCAGACCGCGGCGGACGGGACGCAGAGCATCGTGCCGCGCGCCGAACCCGAGCTCGAGGCGCTGCGCGAGCTGGTCGCCTCGGCGGTTGGCTTCGACGAGGCGCGGGGCGACGTGATCACCGTCAAGTCGCTGCCCTTCTCGGCGGTGGGGGGCGAGGGGACCGCGGCCGAGGCGGGCGGGCTTCTGAGCCGGCTTGCGCTGAACGATCTGGCGCGGCTCGCGATCATCGGGTTCTTCGCGCTGGCGCTCGCCTTCGTGGTGATGCGCCCGGTCCTGCGGGCCCGCGCCGCGGCCGCCCTGCCGGCGCCGGCGCTGGACAGCTCGGGGCCGGCGATGCCCGAGTTGCTCGCCCCGGCCGCGTTAAGCCCGCGCGAGGTCGAGCCGTCCGACGGCGCGCTGGCCCTGCCCAACCTGGCCCTCAACGTGCCTGATTTCGAATTCACCCCGGCCGGCACGGTGGCCGACCCCGTGGCGCGGCTGCGCGACCTGATGCGCGAGCGGCAGGATGAAAGCCTGCGGCTGCTCTCGGGCTGGATCGGCGCGCGGGAGGAGGCGTGATCATGGGCGCCGTCCTGCAACTCGAGCGGTTCGACGTGGCCCCCGCGTCCGCGGCCCCGGAGCTCTACGGCCCGGCCGAGTTGGCCGCTGCCTATGCCCGCGGCCGGGCCGACGGCGAGGCTGCTGCGCGCACGGCCGAAAGCGACGCCCTGCGCGCGGCCCTCTCTGACGCCGTCGCGGCGATGGCCGCGGGGGATGCCCGGCGCCGCGAGGAGGGTCGGGCCGCCGGGGCGGCTCTCGCCCCGCTGGTGCGGGCCCTGGTGGACGGCGTGCTGCCGGCACTGGCGCGCGCCCGGCTCGAGGCGGCGCTGCTCGACGAACTCCTCCGGCTTGCCGAGACGGTCACGCCGCTCGAACTGCGCCTCTGCTGCGGGGCGGACCTCGAGCCGTTCGTGTCCGCAAGCCTGACCGCGGCGGGCATCGCGGCGGTCGAGATCGACACCACCGGCCCCGCGGGGACGGTCACGGCCGAGGTTCTGGGCGGCGTCATCGCCTGGGACGAGGCGGCGGTCGCGGCGCAGCTGCGCGGCATCGTTCAGGACATCATGGAAGCGAACTGACATGGACGTGGAACCCGGCCTCATCCCCACCCATCACATTCAGGTCGAGATCAGCATCCGGCTTGGCCGGACCCGCCTCTCGGTCGCCGAATTGGCCCGGCTTCAGCCGGACGATGTGCTGCCTCTGGACCAGGACGCCCTCGACGGCGTCGAGATCTGCATCGGCGACCGGGTGGTGGCCCGGGGCGAACTGGTGGAGGAGGGCGACGACGGACGGCTGTCGGTGCGGATCGTCGGACCGGCGGCGCCATGAGCTGCGGCAGAGCAGGGCGACGGCTGGGCGAGCCGCCGCAGGGCTGGCGAGGACATTCCCGGCGGGGTGGCGTGGCGGTGTCGGAGGGGGTGGTCGGTCTGCGGGTGCGGCTGGGACACCATCGCAGCGGCCGGATCAGCGCGGCGAGCGGTGTCCTAAGCGCTTCTCAGTACTCAAAATTGCTGGCGACGCTGGTGTGGTCCGCAGTTTCGGTGTTCTCAGCCCTCTCGGTGCACTTCGTTGTCCCGATCCTTTCCGGCGGATCCCCGTCGCAGACCGGGGTTTCGCGCTGTCGGGAACCCGCGTTGTCGGCGGGCGATCCCAGCCAAGGCCTTTTCCCATGCTGCATAGTTGAGTTCAGTCACCCCCTGTGGCGCATGGCGATCTGTCTGCACACCCGTGTGTTCGGATCAGTTTCGGCCTCCCGCTGCGCCTCACAATTCGCCGCGGCCATCGCAGCACTTCTGATCGGTCTCGCGCTGACCGGCCCGGCTGCGGCGCAGGACCTCCCGGGCTTCAGCGCAGGGGGCGAGGCGCTGGGCGGGCTCGGCCGGAATGCGATCCTGCTGGTGGGCGGGCTTACGCTGCTGTCTTTGGCGCCGGGGCTCGCGATCATGGTGACTTGCTTCCCGTTCGTGGTCACCGTGCTGTCGATCCTGCGCCAGTCGATCGGGCTGCAGCAGTCTCCGCCGAACATGCTGATCGTGAGCCTCGCCATCTTCCTCAGCTGGTATGTCATGGACCCGGTGCTGCGCGACGCCTGGCAGGTCGCGGGCGCCCCCCTCCAGCGGGGCGAGATCACCCTCCCCGTCGCATTCGAGCGCGGGGTCGAGCCGTTCCGACGGTTCATGGCAGAGCGCATCGATCCCGACACCATGGCGGCCCTCGCCGACGTGGCACCGACCCCCGCGGGCGCCGCGCCTGTGACTGACGACCCCCAGACGGCGCCGCTGTCGCTGATTGTGCCGTCGTTCATGCTGTCCGAGATCCAGAAGGCGTTTGCCATCGGGTTCCTCGTGTCGCTGCCGTTCCTGATCATCGACCTGGTGGTGTCGGCGATCCTCATGTCGATGGGCATGATGATGGTGCCGCCGACCGTGGTCGCGCTGCCCTTCAAGCTCGCATTCTTCGTGGCGGTCGACGGCTGGGGGCTCCTCGCGTCCGCGTTGGTGCGAGGATATCAGGGGGGAGGATAGTGGCTTCCGGTCGGTGGGAGCGCGATGGCCAGCGCGGATGGAGCGGTTAGCAAAGGCTGACGCTGAGCGTGGGACGTCTGTTTCGCCGAAGGTGCCAGCTTTGCGTGAGGTGTAAGTTTCGCCTGAGAAGTCAGGTGTCAAACCTCCCCCGCCGGTGCGTAAGGCTGCTTCGCGCATGAAGCGACGAGCGCGTTTCGCGAGCAGGTGCGAACGCATCGCGCGGAAACGTAAGAACGCTTCCCTTGCACAAGGAAGAGCGCTTTAGCCGAGCAGGTGAAAGCGCCCCGGCCAAGCACATATGACCGCTTCGGCCGATCAGGCATGGACGCGTCGCGGGGTTCCACTGAACCCTTGTCGGGAGCCAGCGCCAAGGCTTCGGCGGGACCAGTGCGGCCCGACCCCCGCCCCACTCAAGCGCTCAGGCCGCGAGACCCTTTGCACCCATCTCCACGTATTTCCGGCGCCGGGCGCGCAGAAGCTCGGCGGGTTTGCGGCCGGAGAGTTCCTTGAGAAACCGGGCGATCTCGTCGCCGACCCGGGCGACGGCCTCGGCGGGGGCGCGCTGGGCGCCGCCGACCGGCTCGGGGATGATCGCGTCCACGACGCCCAGCCGGGTCAGGTCCTGCGCGGTCAGGCGCAACGCCTCGGCGGCCTCGCGCATCTTCTCGGCGTCCTTCCACAGGATCGAGGCGCAGCCCTCGGGCGAGATCACCGAGTAGATCGAGTGCTCGAGCATCGCCACCCGGTCCGCCGTCGCAAACGCCACTGCCCCGCCCGAGCCACCCTCGCCGATGATAACGCTGACCAGCGGCACCCCGATCTGCAGGCACTTCTCGGTCGAGCGGGCGATCGCCTCGGACTGGCCGCGCTCTTCGGCGCCCTTGCCGGGATAGGCGCCGGGGGTGTCCACCAGCGTCACCACCGGCAGCCCGAAGCGGTCGGCCATGTCCATCAGACGGATCGCCTTGCGGTACCCCTCGGGCCGGGCCATGCCGAAGTTGCGGTGGATGCGCGACTTGGTGTCGTTGCCCTTTTCATGCCCGATCACCACCACCGGCTGGTCGCGGAAGCGTGCGAGGCCGCCCATGACCGCGTGGTCGTCGCCGAAGGTCCGGTCGCCGGCCAGCGGCGTCCACTCGGAAAACAGCGCGTTGATGTAGTCGATGCAGTGCGGCCGGTCGGGGTGGCGCGCGACCAGCGTCTTCCGCCACGGATCAAGGTTGCGGTAGAGGTCGCGCAGCAGGTCCTCGGCCTTGCGGTCGAGCGCGGCGGCCTCCTTTTCCAGATCGACGCCCTCGCCCTTGCGGGCCAGCACCCGCAACTCCTCGGCCTTGCCCTCGAGATCGGCGAGGGGCTTTTCAAACTCGAGATAGGTCATGGACGGCCTTTCCGCTGTTCGCCGGATATATGATCCGCCGCCCGGTGGATTGCAACGCGGGCGGGGAGGGGGCACCGGCGCGGGGCCGGCAGCCAGCGTCGGCCGGCACGGCGGGTGACGCGCCGGCGCCCATGCTACCGCGGAACCGCGGCGCCGCTGGGATGAGTGACACTGGCAGAGGCGGGCACGCTGCTCACGGTGCATCGGCTCTGGTTCACTCATATCAGCCGACAGCGTCGGTATGGAAAGCGTCGGCATGGGCACCTGAGCCTCCCCTGCGCTTTGCCGATCTGCACGAGGCTTCGCCGCGTCCCAGCGGGAGGAGCCTTCGCCGCACTTCCCGTTCCCCGTGCTATAAGGCGCTACCGGACCGCTCCGGGAAATGGACCATTAAACAGGCGCGACTGCGGGGGGCGGCAGAACGCAACGCCATGCGAACCGGATGGCCTCGCTCCCCCGCCGCCCAGCCCCGTCCCCCCGGCTCAGCCCTTGTCCACCCGCACCCGCGGCGCCGGAAGCCCACGCGCCGTGGACTGCACGACGAAGCAGCACCCGGCCTGCGGGTCGGCGGCGCGGGCGGCGGCGTCCAGCCCCTCCCACGCCGAGGTGGCCATCAGCGCGCCGAGGTCGGGGCCGCCGAAGGCCGGGCAGCTCACCTGCCGCGCGGGCACGGGGACCGAGCCGACGCGCCGCCCCTCGGGGTCGAAGGCGTCGATCCGCCCCGCCCCCCAGAGCGCGATCCACACCCGCCCCTCGGCGTCCGTCACCGCCCCGTCCGGGTTCAGCCCCTCGGGCCCGAGGTCCAGGAACACCCGGTGCGGCCCCGCGGGCCAGCCCGCCGCGTCGAGCGGCTGGACCCAGACCACCTGCGCCGCGGTGTCGGCGAAATAGGCAAGCCGCCGCCCCTCGTCGAAGCAGATCGCGTTCGGGATGGTGATGTTGCGATAAAGATGGCGCAGCGTGCCGCGGTGCCAGCGCCAGATGCCGCCCGCGCCCGGCTCGGCCGACTTGCCCATCGTCGAGTGCCAGAACCCGCCCCACGGGTCGGCGCGCCCGTCGTTCGAGCGCAGCCCGGACGCGTCGGCGGCGATCGCCGTGAGCGGCTCGCGCAGCCCGCGGTCGAGGTCGAAGAGCCAGAGCCCGCTCTCGGACGACAGCACCACCAGCCCGCCGCCGACCCAGCCCATCGCCGAGGTCAGCTCGGGCATCTCCCACTCGGTGCGGCCGGCGGGGCCGCGCTCGTAGAGGCGGCGTCCGAGGATGTCGAACCAGAAGAAGCTCTGCCGCTCGGGGTGCCAGAGGGCGCCCTCGCCGAGTTCGCAGCGCGTTTCGTCGAAAATCTGCATGGAAGGCTCCGTAAGGGTCCGGTGAGGGTCCGGTCGGGGTCGCGGCGGGGTCAGCCGCTGGCGTCCCAGGCGGCGGCGATCTCGGCCGCGGCGCGGGCGGTGGCCTCGACCGGCTGGCCGGGGCGGTAGAGGGCGGTGCCGATGCCGAAGCCCGCGGCCCCCGCGCGGCGCCACGCGGCGAAGTTGGCAGGGCCCGCGCCGCCCACGGCGTAGACCGGCAGCTCGGGCGGCAGCACCGCGCGCAGCGCCGACAGCCCGGCCGGGCCGATCAGCGACGCGGGAAAGAGCTTCAGCCCGGTCGCGCCGGCGGCGTGGGCGGCGAAGCACTCGGTCGGCGTCATCACCCCCGGCCAACTCTCCATCCCGGCGGCGCGGGTGGCGGCGATCACCGCCGGGTCGGCGTTGGGCGAGACGACCAGATGCGCGCCCATCCCGGCGAGGCGCTCGACCTGCGCCGGGGTCAGCACCGTGCCGGCCCCGATCCGCGCCTGCGCGCCGAAGCGGGCCAGCAGCCGGGCGATGCTGTCCCACGGGTCGGGCGAGTTCAGCGGTATCTCGAGCGTGGTGATCCCGGCCGCCATCAGGGCCGCGGCATGGGCCTCCGCCTCCGGCGGCGCGATGCCGCGCAGGATGGCGATGAGGGGGCGGGTCATGGGGCACCTGTGGCGGCGGGGGGCGGGGCGAGGCTGCGGGCGCGGGCGAGCCCGGCGAGCGTCGCCGCCTCGGCCGGCGCGCGCCGCGCGGCCACGCCCTGCGCGGCGAGCCCGCGGGCGTAGAGCGCGGCGAGGCGTCCCTCGCCCACGATCACCACGTCGCGGCCGAGCCACCACGGCTTCGCCGCGGCGAGTTCGGCGCCGATCAGCAGCCCCGACAGCCGGGCGCGGGCGGTGTCGGGCGCGAGGCCGGACAGCAGCCCCTCGGCGCGCAGCCCGAACAGCCGCGCGGTCAGCGCCTCGGGCCGGGCCATGCCCTCGGCGAGGCCCGCGTCGAACCCGGCCTCGTCCCAGCCGTCGCCCATCCCGTGGCGCAGCACCGAGTGGCCGGCGAGCAACGCGAACAGCTCTCCGGTCAAAAAGCTGCGGAAGCTGACCACCTCGCCCGCCGAGACCTCGGCCCATTTGCTGTGGGTGCCGGGCAGGCAGACCACCCCGTCCCAGTTCGGCGCGGCGGCGAGGACGCCGGCGATCTGCGTTTCCTCCCCGCGCATCACGTCCGCCGCGGGGCGGGTCTGCGAGAGGCCGGGGACGATGGCGACGCTGAGCCGCGGGTCGGAGACGGGGGCCGGGGTCAGCGGCGGGCCGACGGGCGGGCAGGGGAGGGGGCGATAGGCGGCCTCGACCCAGCCCTGCCTCGCGCCGACCATGCCGCAGGCGATCACGTCGGTGGCACGGCCGGGGGTGAGCCAGTCGTCGATCAGGGCCAGCAGCGCCGGCTCGAACCCCGCGGGGGCCAGGCCGCCCATGCCCGCGTCGCTCTCGCGCCGGTCGAGGATGGCGCCGTCCGCGCCCATCGCCCAGACCCGCAGCCGCGAGGTGCCCCAATCGGCGGCGATCCAGTCGGGCGCGATCAAGTCGGGCACCGCCCCGCCTACCATGCGAAGTCGTCGGCCGGCGCCCAGCGGGCGGCGAGGAAGGCGTCGGCGGTCAGTTGCAGCGGCGCCGCGTCCACGTCCGAGCGGCGCAGCGCGATCAGGTCGGCGAAGCGTTCGTAGATGCGCCGGTATTCGTCGGGCATCGCCCCGCCGGTGCGCGCGACGTCCAGCCCCGGCGCCGACACCACCGCCCCCCCGCGCGAGAGCCTCAGCTCGCCCCGGTCGGTGCGGATCACCATGTCCCAGCGCGCCTCGCCCGCCTCGCGGAAATCCATGTCCATCGTGACCGGCGCGCCGTCCTCGGTCGCCATGACCAGCCGCGCGCCGATCGGAGCGGCGCGGTTGGCGGGCAGGTCGTGCTCGGCCGAGACGACCCGCAGGTCGGCAGGAACGATCCGGGTCAGGATCGACAGGGCGTTGATCCCGGGGTCATAGACGCCGGTGCCGCCGGGCTCGAAGATCCAGTCCTGGCCGGGGTGCGACCAGCGCACGTCCTCGCGCCAGGTGACCTCGATCCCGGTGACGCGACGGGAGGCGAGCCAGTCGCGCGCCGCCTCGATGCCCGGGGCGAACTGCGAGTGCCAGGCGGTGAAGAGCACCCGCCCGCGCGCGCCGGCGAGCCGTTCCAGCGTCTGCACCTCGGCCACGGTCACGCCGGGCGGCTTTTCCAGCAGCACGTCGCGCCCGGCCATGAGCGCCGCGCGTGCCAGCGCGAAGCGCACCTGCGGCGGGGTGCAGAGCGCCACCGCCGTCACGTCAGGCCGGGCGGCGAGCAGCGCGTCGAGGTCGCCGTAGCCCTCGACCGCCTCGAGCCGCGCCACCGGGTCCACGGTCGCGGCGAGCGTGAAGGCGGGGGAGGCCGCGATCTCGGGGACGTGCTGGTCGCGGGCGATCTTGCCCATCCCGACGATGGCAATCCGTGTGGTGGCGATCCGTGTGGTGTCGATCCGTGTGGGGTCGGGCATCCCGGCTCAGCCCTGCTTGTTGCGGTTGTAGACGTCAAAGATCACCGCGGCGAGCAGCACAAGCCCCTTGATGACCTGCTGATAGTCGATGCCGATCCCCATGATCGACATGCCGTTGTTCATCACCCCCATGATCAGCGCGCCGACCACCACCCCGATGATCCGCCCCGAGCCGCCGGCCATCGACGCCCCGCCGATGAACACCGCGGCGATCACGTCGAGCTCGAACCCCGTGCCCGCCTTGGGCGTCGCGCTGTTGAGCCGCGCGGTCACGATCATCCCCGCCAGCGCCGCCAGCACCCCCATGTTGGCGAAGGTGGCAAAGACCAGCCGGTCGGTCTTGATTCCCGACAGGCGCGCAGCCTTTTCGTTGCCGCCGAGCGCATAGATGCGTCGCCCGATCACCGTCTGCTCGGTGAAGAAGGCGTAAAGCACGATCAGCGCCGACATCACGATCAGCACGTTCGGCAGGCCGCGGAACTGCGCGAGCTTCCAGCCGACGAACATCAGCGCCGCGACGACGATCAGGTGGCGGCCCCAGAACAGTGCCGCGGGCTCGGGCTCGATCCCGAAGCTCGCATCGGCGCGCCGGCCGCGGACGCCCGACCAGACGATGGCGAGCGCCGCGAGGCCGACCATCACCAGCGCGGTGATGTTGGGCCGCCCGGCGCCGAACACGTCGGGCAGGAACCCCGTGGACATGGCCTGGAAGGCGCGGGGGAAGGGGCCGATGTTCTGACCCTGCAACAGCCACAGCGTCAGGCCGCGGAACACCAGCATCCCCGCGAGGGTGACGATGAAGCTGGGGATCTTCCAGAAGGCGATCCAGTAGCCCTGCGCCGCCCCGATCAGCCCGCCCATCAGCAGCGTGGCCGGGATCACCGCCCAGACCGGCCAGCCCAGCTTGACGGTCAGGAAGGCCGAGACCGCCCCGGTGAAGGCCGCGACCGAGCCGACCGACAGGTCGATGTGGCCCGAGACGATCACCAGGAGCATTCCCAGCGCCATGATGATGACGTAGGAGTTCTGCAAAAACAGGTTGGTGATGTTCTGCGCCGACAGGAAATCGACGCCCTGCATCGACCGGATCAGCACCGTGAAGAAGAGCACGATGACCAGTAGCGCCAGCACCATGCCGTTCTCGCGCAGATGCCCGCCGAGTTGGGCGCCGATGCCGGGCTGCTGCCCCTCGCGGTCGGTGGTGGTCATGCGGCTTTCCCCTCGCTTTGCAGGATCAGCGCCATGATCCTTTCCTGGCTCGCCTCGGCGCGGGTGAGCTCACCCACGAAGCGGCCCTCGTTCATCACATGGATGCGGTCGCACATCCCCAGCAGCTCGGGCATCTCGGACGAGATCATCACCACGCCCCGCCCCTGCGCCACCAGCTCGTTCATCAGGGCGTAGATCTCGAACTTGGCGCCCACGTCGATGCCGCGCGTCGGCTCGTCGAGGATCAGCACCTGCGGGTCGGTGAACAGCCACTTGGCGAGCACGACCTTCTGCTGGTTGCCGCCCGAAAGGTTCATCACCCGTTGCGCCACGCTGGGGGTGCGGATGCGCAGGTCGCGGCGATAGCGTTCCGCCACCGCCTGCTCGCGCCCCGCCGAGAGCACGCCCGACGACGAGATCCCGGCGAGGTTCGCCAGGCTGATGTTGCGCTGGATCGGCTCCTCGAGGATCAGACCCAGCTCCTTGCGGTCCTCGGTGACGTAGGCGAGGCCCGAGGCGATGGCCTCGGTGACCGAGCCGAGCCGGGCGGGCCGGCCCGCGATCTCGGCGTGGCCGGTGATGTCGCGCCCGTAGCTGCGGCCGAAGAGGCTCATGGCCAGTTCGGTGCGCCCCGATCCCATCAGCCCGGCGATGCCCAGGATCTCGCCGCGGCGCACGTCGAAGGACACGCCGTCGATCACCTTGCGCGGCTGGTCGGGGTGCCACACGGTCCAGTTGCGGACCCGCATCAGCACCTCGCCGATCTGCGGGGTGCGGTCGGGGTAGCGGTGGGCGAGGTCGCGGCCGACCATGTCGCGGATGATCCGCTCTTCGGTGATCTCGCCCCGCTCGAGCGTCGAGACGGTCGAGCCGTCGCGGATCACCGTCACCCGGTCGGCCACCCGGCGGATCTCGTTCAGCTTGTGGCTGATGAGGATCTGCGTGACCCCCTGCGCCTTGAGTTCCAGCATCAGGTCCAGAAGCTTCGCGCTGTCGTTTTCCTGCAGGGCGGCGGTGGGCTCGTCGAGGATCAGCAGCCGCACGTCCTTGGCCAGCGCCTTGGCGATCTCGATCAGCTGCTGCTTGCCGACGCCCAGCTTGCCGACCGGCGTGGTCGGCGCCTCGCGCAGCCCCACCTTGGCGAGGTGGCGGCGGGTCTCGGCCCAACTGCGCTTCCAGTCGATCACGCCGCCGCGGGCGACCTCGTTGCCGAGGAACATGTTCTCGGCCACCGAAAGCTGCGGCACCAGCGCCAGCTCCTGGTGGATGATGATGATCCCCTCGCGCTCGCTGTCGCGGATGTCGCGGAAGGCGACGGGGTGGCCTTCGTAGCGGATTTCCCCGTCATAGCTGCCGTGCGGATAGACGCCCGACAGCACCTTCATCAGCGTCGACTTCCCGGCCCCGTTCTCGCCGCAGATGGCGTGGATCTCGCCGGGTGCGACGCTGAGATTGACCTGATCGAGCGCGCGGACGCCCGGAAAACTTTTCCCGATGCCGCGCATTTCCAGAATCGCCGTCATGGCGCGTCCCCCTGTCGCGGTGGCGCGGCCCGGCCACGGACGGCGGGCCGCGCGCGCCCTTACTTGAGCTGGTCCTCGGTGTAGTAGCCCGAGTCGACCAGCACCTGCTTCCAGTTGGCGGCGGTGACCGACACGGGTTCCAGCAGGTAGGACGGCACGACCTTGACGCCGTTGTCATAGGTCTTGGTGTCGTTCACCTCGGGTTCCTTGCCGGCCATCATGGCGTCGACCATACCGACCGTGACCTTGGCCAGCTCGCGGGTGTCCTTGAACACCGTCGCATACTGGTCGCCGTCGATGATCGCCTTGATGCCGGGGATCTCGGCGTCCTGGCCGGTGATGATCGGCATCTTGAGGTCGCCCGAGCCGTAGCCGACGCCCTTGACTGACGAGATGATGCCGCGCGCCAGCCCGTCGTTGGCCGACAGCACCCCGTGCACGGGCTTGTCGCCGTAGTTGGCGGACAGGATGTTGTCCATCCGCGCCTGCGCCGTGGCCGCGTCCCAGCGCAGCGTCCCGACCTTGTCGAGCCCCATCTGCCCCGAGGGCACCGCGATCTCGCCCGCGTCGATCAGCGGCTGAAGGACGCTCATCGCGCCGTCGTAGAAGAAATAGGCGTTGTTATCGTCGGGGCTGCCGCCGAACAGCTCGACGTTCCAGGGCTTCTGGTCGGGGAAGCGCTCCTTCAGGCCCTCGACGAGTGCGGTGCCCTGCATGACGCCGACCTTGTAGTTGTCGAAGGTGGCGTAATAGTCGACGTTCGGCGTCTCGCGGATCAGCCGGTCGTAGGCGATGACCTTGACTCCCGCCGCGTGCGCGCTTTCCAGCGCGTTCGAGAGGGTGGTGCCGTCGAGCGCCGCGATCACCAGCGCCTTGGCGCCCTTGGTGACCATGTTCTCGATCTGGCTCAGCTGCGCGGGGATGTCGTCGTTGGCGTATTGCAGGTCGGTCTGATAGCCGGCGGCCTCGAAATCCTTGACCATGTTGTCGCCGTCCGCGACCCAGCGTGCGGTGACCTTTTCGGGCATCGAGATGCCCACGAGGCCCCCGCCCTGGGCCAGAGCCGCGGCCGGCAGTCCCAGCGCCAGCGCGCCGGCAAGCATCCAGTGTCTGCGTGTCGTCATGGCAATCTCCTCCCCAGGGTGCCGTTACGCTCGCGTATGTCATGCCGGCATCTGCGGCCGGCTTTGTCGTGGGGGCGGGGCGGCCGTGCGCCCCGCCCGCCGGATCACTTCAGCTGATCTTCCTTGTAGTAGCCCGAGTCGACCAGAACCTGCTTGTAGTTGTCCTTGAACACCGGCACCGGCTCGAGCAGGTAGGACGGCACCACCATCTTGCCGTTGTCATAGGTCTTGGTGTCGTTGATCTGCGGCTCTTTCCCGCCGAGCACCGCGTCCACCATCCCGACCGTGACCTTGGCGAGTTCGCGCGTGTCCTTGAAGATCGTCGCGTACTGCTCGCCCGCCTCGATCGACTTCACCGAGGGCACCTCGGCGTCCTGGCCGGTGACGACGGGCATCTTGAGGTCGCCCGAGCCGTAGCCCACGCCCTTGACCGACGACAGGATGCCGATCGACAGCCCGTCATAGGGCGACAGCACCCCGTGCAGCGGCTTGTCGCCGTAGTTCGCCGACAGGATG
Organism: Paracoccus sanguinis; assembly: GCF_012689545.1. NCBI lineage: Bacteria > Pseudomonadati > Pseudomonadota > Alphaproteobacteria > Rhodobacterales > Paracoccaceae > Paracoccus > Paracoccus sanguinis. Next base: position 1,221,382 of record NZ_CP051542.1, on the reverse strand, counting down.
TTGTCCATCCGCGACTGCGCCGTGGCCGGGTCCCAGCGCAGCGTGCCGACCTTGTCCATGCCCGTCTGGCCCGACGGGATGGCAATCTCGCCCGCGTCGATCATCGGTTGCAGGACGCTCATCGCGCCGTCGTAGAAGAAGAAGGCGTTGTTGTCGTCGGGCGAGCCGCCGAACAGCTCGACATTCCAGGGCTTCACGTCCGGGAACCGCTCCTTGAGGCCGCGGACGAGCGATTCCGCCTGCTGCACGCCCACCTTGAAGTTGTCGAAGGTCGCGTAATAGCTGACCGCGTCGCTGTCGCGGATCAGCCGGTCATAGGCGATCACCTTGATGTCGGCGGCCTTGGCGTTCTCCAGCGCGTTGGTCAGCGTGGTGCCGTCGATCGAGGCGATGACCAGCGCCTTGGCGCCCTTGGTGATCATGTTCTCGACCTGGCTCAGCTGGGTAGGGATGTCGTCCTCGGCATACTGCAGGTCGGTCTGGTAGCCGGCGGCCTGCAGCTCCTTGACCATGTTGTTGCCGTCGTCGATCCAGCGGGCCGAGGACTTGGTCGGCATGGCGATGCCGACGAGGCCCTTGTCCTGCGCGAACGCGCCGGTGGACAGCAGCGCGAGGCCCATCGCCGCGCTGGCGATCAGGGTCTTGAACGTCATGGGTTTCCTCCCCGTGTTGGTCGCAGGGCGGCCGGTTCCCCGCCGGCTGGCCCTTGCCCCTCACGCTAACGGGCATTTGCCCGCGCCGGCAAATGCGATTACACGCGGTCGGTATGACATTTCCGGTATGTCAGGGGGGCTGATGTCCGTCCGCGCCGTCCAGTCGCTGAAGCTCTCGCAGTTGCGGCTGATCGCGGCCATCGACCGGCACCGCCAGATCATCCACGCCGCCGAGGCGCTGGGGATCAGCCAGCCCGCCGCCTCGCGCAGCCTGGCCGAGATCGAGCGGCTGCTCGACGCGGCGCTGTTCGACCGCCACCCGCGCGGCATGACCCCGACCGCCGCGGGCGAGATCGTCGCCCGGCGCGCCCATGCGCTGCTGACGGGCCTCAGCGACCTCGGCCGCGAACTCGACGAGATGGGGGACGGGCTGTCCGGCGTGGTCCGCGTGGGGGCCGTGACCGGCCCGGCGCTGGGCTGCGTGGTGCCCGCGCTGCGCCGCCTCAAGGCGCTGGCCCCGCGGATCGAGATCGCCGTCGAGGTCGCCCCCTCGGCCGCGCTGCTGACGCTGCTCGAGCAGGGGGCGCTCGATTTCCTGCTGGCGCGGGTGCCCGACGGCCACCCCGCCGACGGGCTGCGGGTCGAGCCGGGGGTGGCCGAGACGCTGTGCTGCCTGATCCGCCGCAGCCACCCGCTGGCCGGGCGCGACGGCGTGCCGATGGCCGAGGCCGCGCGCTATCCGTGGGTGCTGCAGGACCGCGGCGCGCCGATCCGCGTCGCGGTCGAGCGCGCCTTCTGGGCCGAGGGTCTGGACCCGCCGGTCGACATCACCGCCTCGTCCTCGCCGCTGCTGGCGCTGGCGTTGGTGCAGGACACCAACGCGCTGTGCCCGGTCTCGGCCGAGGTGGCGCGGCTGGCGCAGGGCGAGGGGCACCGCTTCACTACGCTGTCGCTCGCCCGGCCGTTCGAGCTGTCGCCCTGCCAGCTCATCTCGCGCGCCGCCCGCAGCCTGTCGCCCGCCGCCGAACGGATGCGGGCGCTGGTGCGCGAGGAGATCGCGCGAGGCGGGCAGGGGCGGTGAGGCGGCGACTGTCGGTTGGGGGCGGTGCTGACCTGCAGGGGGCGGCGTCGGTGTGCGCGCGAGAACGGACACCTTCTAGTCTCTCTGGCAGCCGCAATCCCCCGGACCGACGCGGAATGCGCCCCCCACCGCCCCCACCCCGCGCAGGGTTGCGGCACGCCCCCCGCTCCGGCACATCCGGGGGGTGGAGACCCCGATGCCCGCCAAGCCCCCCCGCGCCCCGCGCCCCGCCGCGACGGCTCCCGCCGCCCCCGCCGGCGCGGCGACGCTGCTGCTGATCCGCCACGGGCCGGTGGAGGATCAGGGCCGGCTCGTCGGACGCCGTGACCTGACCATCCGCATCGACCCCGCCGCGGTGGCGCGTCTGGGGCGGCGGATCGGGCCGGTAGACCGGATCGCCGCCTCGCCCGCGATGCGCTGCCGCCAGACTGCCGCCGCGCTCTGGCCCGACCGCGACGCCGCGCAGCTTCCCGCGCTCTGGGAACAGGATTTCGGCGCGTGGGAGGGGGCGTCCTACGCCCATCTGCCCGACCTCGGGCCGCTCTCGGCCGACGACCTCGCCGCCACCGCGCCGCCGGGGGGCGAAAGCTTCGCCGACGCCTGCGCCCGCATCGTCCCGGCGCTCGAAGCGCTGGCTGCCGGCGGGGGCCGGGTCGCGGTCGTGGCGCACGCGGGCACCGTCCGGGCGGCGCTCGCCCGCGCGCTGGACAGCCCCGGCGCGGCGCTCGCGTTCCGCATCGCGCCGCTGTCGCTGACCCGGATCGAGGCGTCCCCCGCCGGCTGGGCGGTCAGCTTCGTCAACCTGACCGCGGACGAAAGCACCAACGAGAGCACCGACGAGGCCGGGTGATCGCCGCCCCGCTTCGCGCTATCCCTCGGCCCGAGGAGAGCCCCCATGACCGATTCGCCCGACTCGACCTTGCCGCTTGCCGGCCTCACCTGCGTCTGCATGGCCGCCAACGTCCCGGGCCCCGCGGCCGCGGCGCTGCTGGCCGCGCAGGGCATGGCGGTGATCAAGATCGAGCCGCCCGCCGGCGACATGACCGCCACGATCATGCCCGGCTGGTATGCCGAGCTGAACGCCGCCGCCCGCGTCGAGACCGTGGACCTGCGCGCCGAGGCCGGGCAGGCGCGGTTCCGCGCGCTGCTGGAAGGCGCCGATGTGCTGATCTCCAGCCACCGTCCCGCGGCGCTGGCGCGGCTGGGGATTACCGTCCCGGCGCTCGCGCAGGTCAATCCGGCGCTGGTGTGGGTCGAGATCGTCGGCGACACCGAGGCGCCCGAGGTGCCGGGCCACGACCTGACCTATCAGGCCGCCGCCGGCCTCGTCGATCCGCGCGCCATGCCCCGCACGCTGCTGGCCGATCTCGGCGGGGCCGAGGCCGCCGCGGCCGCTGCCTGCGCCCTGCTTCTGGGCCGCGAGCGCGGGCTGCCGGGGCGGCACGCGCGCGTCGGCCTCGCGCAGGTGGCGCAGCGCTTTGCCGCCGCGGTGCGGCACGGGGCGACGGTGGGGGGCGGGCTTCTGTCGGGCGCGGGGCGGGACTACCGCATCTACCCCTGCGCCGACGGGTTCGTCGCCTGCGCGGCGCTCGAGCCGCATTTCTCGGCCCGGCTGACCGAGGTGGCGGGCGAAGACGTGGCTGGCTTCCTCGCCGCCCGCAGCATGGACGAGGTCCGCGCGCTGGCCGAGGCGCACGACCTGCCGCTCGAACCCTTCAGCGGGTAGCGCGGCGCACCCGAAGCTGCCGCCACCCCAGCGCGGCAAGGAACATCGCCGTCAGGATCAGCACGATGGTCGGTGCCGGCGCGCTGTCGAGCCGGAAGCTCAGCGCCACCCCGCCGGCCATCGCGGCCAGGCAGATCACCCAGGCCGCGGCCATCATCTCGCCCATCCGCCGGGTCAGCAGGAAGGCCGTCGCCCCCGGCGCGATCAGCAGGCCGACCGCGAGGATCAGCCCGATCGCCGACAGCATCGCCACGATCATCGCCGACAGCATCGCCAGCATCCCGTAGTGCAGCACCCCCGTCCGCAGCCCCGAGGCGCGCGCCTGCACCGGGTCGAACGCCGCGAGCAGCCAGTCGCGCCACTTGACCAGCAGCACCCCGGCCACCGCGACCGAGATCGCGCCCGCGGTCCACAGCTCCGCCGGCTCGATCCCCAGCATGTTGCCGAACAGGATGTGGTCGAGATGCAGCCCCGAGCCGGTGGCCGTGTGCAGCACGATGCCGGCCGCGAACATCCCCGCGAAGACCACCCCCATCACCGTGTCGGTCTTGACCCGGCTGTTGTCCGACACGAACCCGACCGCGACGGTGCAGGCCATCGCGGCCAGGAACCCGCCCACCGCGTAGGGCCAGCCCAGCAGCCACGCGACCACGACGCCCGGCACCGTGGCGTGGCTGGCTGCGTCGCCCATCAGCGCCCAGCCCTTGAGGACCAGAAAGCACGACAGCATCGCCGCCGCCGGCGCGATCAGCATCGCCGCGATCAGCGCGTTCTGCATGAAGTCGAACTGAAAGGCAGCGAGCGTGCTCATTCCGCCCTCGCCGCCGGGTGGGGCTTCAGCGCGGCGCGCGCCCGGGCGCGGGCGGCCAGCAGCCCGTGGGTGGGCGCGAGGACGAAGGCCGAGACGAACAGCGCCGTCTGCAGCAGCACGATGATCCCCCCCGTCGCCCCGTCGAGGAAATAGCTGAGATAGGCGCCGAGCGCGCTCGTCCCCGCCCCGATCGCCACCGCCAGCGCCAGAAGCCGCGGGAAGCGGTCGGTCAGCAGATACGCCGTCGCCCCCGGCGTCACCACCAGCGCGATGACGAGGAACGCCCCCACCGTCTGCATCCCCGCCACCACCGAGGCCGCCAGCAGCGCGAAGAACAGCGCCTTGAGGCGGGCCGGCCGCAGGCCGATGGTGCGGGCGTGGATCTCGTCGAAGAACACCGCCACGAGGTCGCGCCAGCGAACCAGCAGCACGGCAAGCGTCACGCCGCCGATCAGCGCCAGCTGCACCGTGTCGGCAGGCGTGATGGCCAAAATGTTGCCCATCACGATGGTCTGGATCGACACCGCCATTGGCGCCACCGAGACGATGAAGAGGCCGAGCCCGAAGAAGGCGGTGAAGATCAGCCCGATCACCACGTCGCTCTTGAGCCCCGAGCGGTCCTGCAACGCGAGCATCGCGGCGGCGAGGCCGCCTGCGACGAAGGCGCCGAGTGCGAAGGGCAGGCCGAGAAGGCCCGCGATGGCGACGCCGGGCACGACGGAATGGCTCAGCGCGTCGCCGATCAGCGACCAGCCCTTGAGCATGAGATAACAGGACAGGAACCCGCAGACCCCGCCGACCAGCGCCGCCACCCAGATCGCGTCGATCATGTAGCGGTAGGCGAAGGGCTCGAATGCCGCGCTCATCCCTCGTCCCCCGGCACCAGCGGGCGGCCGCCGTAATGGACCACGGCGCGCTCGTCGTCGGTCAGGATGGTCAGCCGCCGGTCGTCGGCGTGGTCGTCGTGGTGCAGGTCCGGCCCGCCCAGCGAGACCTCGCGCAGTTGCCCGCCGAAGGCGCGTGCGAGGTTGGCGCGGGTGAATGTCGTCTCGGTCGGGCCGTAGGCCAGCACCGTGCCCTTGACCAGCACCACCCGGTCGCAGAACCGCGGCACCGAGCCGAGGTTGTGGGTCGAGACCAGCATCACCCGCCCCTCGGCCCTGAGTTCACCCAGAAGCGCCACGATCTGTTCCTCGGTCGTCACGTCGACGCCGGTGAAGGGCTCGTCGAGCAGGATCACCTGCCCGTCCTGCGCCAGCGCCCGGGCCAGGAACACGCGCTTCTTCTGGCCGCCGGACAGCTCGCCGATCTGGCGGTGGCGGAACGCCTCCATCCCCACCCGCGCCAGCGCCGCGGTGACGGCGGCGCGGTCGGCGGCGCGGGGTCGGCGCATCAGCCCCATGTGGCCGTAGCGGCCCATCATCACCACGTCCTCGACCAGCACCGGGAAGGACCAGTCCACCTCTTCGGCCTGCGGGACATAGGCCACGAGGTTCTCGCGTAGCGCCCGGGCGACGGGGCGGCCCATCAGCGTGATCTCGCCCGCGCCGGTCGGCACGAAGCCCATGATCGCCTTGAAGAGCGTGGATTTCCCCGCGCCGTTGACGCCGACCAGCGCGGTGACGGTGCCACGCGGGACGGCGAAACTCGCGTGCGAGAGCGCGGTCAGGCCGTTGCGGTAGGTCACGGTCACATCGCGGGCGACGATGCCGTCCATCGGGACGTCCGGGGCGCTGTCCACAGGGGGCGAGGGGGTCATGAGGCGGCTCCGGTCAGCCCGTGGGCGATGGTGTCGGTGGTGACGCGCAAGAGGTCGAGGTAGCTCGGCACCGCCCCGTCGGCGGGGGTCAGGCTGTCGACGTAAAGGACGCCGCCATAGGCCGCGCCCGTCTCGCGCGCGACCTGGCGGGCGGGCTTCTGGCTGACGGTGCTTTCGCAGAACACCGCCGGCACGCGATGGGCGCGCACCCCGTCCACCACCGCGCGGACCTGCTGCGGGGTGCCGGTCTGGTCGGCGTTGATCGGCCAGAGGTAAAGCTCGCGCAGGCCCAGGTCGCGGGCGAGATAGGGGAACGCGCCCTCGCAGGTCACGAGCCAGCGCCGTTCGGGCGGCAGCGCCGCGATCCGGGCGCGGGCCGGGGCGAGCGCGGCCTCGATCCGGTCCAGATAGGCGGCCGCGTTGGCGTGGTAGGCGTCGGCGTTGGCCGGGTCCGCCTGCGCCAGCGCGGCGGCGATGTTGGTGACATAGACGCGCGCGCCCTCGACCCCCATCCAGCCGTGCGGGTTCGGGTGGCCCTCGGCCGCGCCGGCCCGCACCGGGATCGGCGCCAGCCCGTCCGAGACGACCGCCGCGGGCGTCGGCGGCAGGGTCGAGAGGAACTGCGCGAACCAGCGCTCGAGCCCCAGCCCGTTCCACAGGATCAGATCGGCGCGGGTGGCGCGCACGATGTCCTGCGGGGTTGGCTCGTAGCCGTGGATCTCGGCCCCGGGCTTGGTGATCGAGACCACCTCGGCGTGGTCGCCCGCGACGTTGCGGGCCATGTCGGCGAGCACCGTGAAGGTGGTTACGACGACCAGCCGCCCGTCTGCCGCGCGGGCCGCGGGCGCTGTGCCGGGGCCAGAGCCGCCGGCGGCGAGCATCAGCCCCGCGAGCAGCGCCATCAGCGCCGCCCCGGCCGCCAGCCATCTGCCCGTCGCCGTCACCCCTGCACCCTCATCCTTCGCGCGCCAGCGGGCGGCGCTGCCCGCCAGTTATCGGGAACGGTTCTCAACTGTCAAGGCAGACGAGAACCGCTCTCATCTTGCTCGGCCCGGCCCGCGGCGGTAACCTGCCTCCCATGACCGACCGCGACCCGTCCCTCACCCCTCCACCCGCCGCGCCCCCGCTGCCCGACCACCCCGCCGCGGCGCGGGCGCAGATCGACGAGATGCTGCGCGGCGCCGGGCTGCGCGTCACCCGCCAGCGCCAGGCCATCGCCGAGGTGCTGCTGCGCGCCGCCGACCACCCCGACGCCGAGGCGGTGCTGGACCGGGCCCGCCGGATCGACCCGAGCGTCTCGCAGGCGACGACCTACCGCACGCTCGCCACGCTCACCGACAAGGGCTTCCTGCGCCAGCACCGCTTCGACGCCGGCCCCGCCCGCTTCGAGGCCGAGCCCGCCGCCCACCACGACCACCTGATCGACGTCGATTCGGGCGAGGTGATCGAGTTCGTTTCGGCCGAGATCGAGGCGCTGCAGGCCCGCGTCGCGGCGCGCTACGGCTACCGCATCGTGGACCACCACCTGGTGCTCTTCGGGCGCCGGATCGAGCCCGGACCCGAGGCTGCACTCGAGCCCGCAGCAGACGCCTGAGCGCTTGCGTCCGCGGCGCTTCTCGCTTATGGCCCCCGGGTTCGTCCTCGGCACACGTCCGCGGGCGATTCCTACCCATCAGGCCGTGTGCGTCCCGCCCTTCGCTTCCGGGGACGTTTCCGGCATCAGGAGAAGCGACATGAAACTGAACGAACTGCGCGACAACGACGGCGCCAACCGCAAGAAGAAACGCGTGGCGCGCGGCCCGGGTTCGGGCAAGGGCAAGACCGCCGGCCGCGGTATCAAGGGCCAGACCTCGCGCTCGGGCGTGGCGCTCGGGGGCTACGAGGGCGGCCAGATGCCGCTCTACCGTCGTCTGCCGAAGCGCGGCTTCAACAAGCCCAACCGGCTCGAGTTCGCGGTGGTCAACCTGGGCCAGCTGCAGGCGATGGTCGATGCGGGCAAGCTGAACGCGGGCGACGCGATCACCGAGGACGCGCTGATCGAAGCCGGCGCCACCAAGCGCAAGCTCGACGGCATCCGCCTGCTCGCCAAGGGCGAACTGACCGCGGCGCTGAACCTGACCCTCGCGGGGGCGTCGAAGGCTGCGGCCGAGGCGGTGGAAAAGGCCGGCGGCTCGCTGACCCTGACCCGTCCGGTGCGCGAGACCGCCTCCGAGGCGAGCGCCGAGGCCTGAGGCCCGGCGCAGCGGAGGGGCGGAAAGCTGTTGAAGGGGCGCGCGCCGCCCCATAGATAGCGTCCGAGTTGACGGACAGCGCCGCCGCGACCGGAACGGGTCCGGCGGCGCTGCCAAATCCGGCCACGGCCGGACACATATGCCGACCCACGGGCCGGAACGACAAGGGGCAGTCATGGCGTCAGCCGCAGAACAGATGGCCGCGAACCTGAGCTGGGGCCAGCTCGGCAAGGCGACCGAACTCCGCCAGCGGATCTGGTTCACCATCGGGTTGCTCATCATCTATCGCCTGGGCACCTACATCCCGGTGCCGGGCATCGACGGCGGCGCGCTGCGCAACTTCATGGAGCAGGCGCAGGCCGGCATCGGCGGCATCCTGTCGATGTTCACGGGCGGCGCGCTGGGCCGGATGGGCGTCTTCGCCCTCGGCATCATGCCCTATATCTCGGCCTCGATCATCGTGCAGCTTCTCGCCTCGATGGTCCCCTCGCTCGAGCAGCTCAAGAAAGAGGGCGAGCAGGGCCGCAAGAAGATCAACCAGTACACCCGCTACGGCACCGTGCTGCTGGCGCTGTTCCAGGCCTACGGCCTCGCCGTCAGCCTCGAGGCGGGCGGCATGGCGCATGAGCCGGGCTGGTTCTTCCGCGCCGCGGTGGTCATCACGCTGGTCGGCGGGACGATGTTCCTGATGTGGCTGGGCGAGCAGATCACCGCCCGCGGCATCGGCAACGGCATCTCGCTGATCATCTACGTCGGCATCCTGGCCGAGATCCCCGGCCACCTGGCGCAGTTCTTCGCGCAAGGCCGCTCGGGCGCGATCTCGACCCCGGTGATCCTCGGCGTGATCGTGCTGGTGGTCGTCGTCATGGCCTTCGTGGTGTTCATGGAGCGGGCCTTGCGCAAGATCCGCATCCAGTATCCCCGCCGCCAGGTCGGCATGAAGGTCTATGACGGCCAGTCGAGCCACCTGCCGATCAAGGTCAACCCGGCCGGCGTGATCCCGGCGATCTTCGCCAGCTCGCTGCTGCTGCTGCCGATCACCATCTCGACCTTCTCGGGCAACCAGACCGGCCCGGTGATGTCGACGATCCTCGCCTATTTCGGCCCCGGACAGCCGCTCTACCTGCTGTTCTTCGCGGCGATGATCATCTTCTTCAGCTACTTCTACACCCAGAACGTGGCCTTCAAATCCGACGACGTGGCCGAGAACCTCAAGAACCAGGGCGGCTTCATCCCCGGCATCCGGCCGGGCAAGCGGACCGAGGAATACCTCGACTACGTGGTGAACCGCGTGCTGGTGATCGGCTCGCTCTACCTCGCCGCGGTCTGCATGCTGCCCGAGGTGATCCGCCACCAGCTGTCGATCCCGTTCTACTTCGGGGGCACGTCGGTGCTGATCATCGTCTCGGTGACGATGGACACCATCAACCAGATCCAAAGCCACTTGCTCGCGCATCAATACGAGGCTTTGATCGAGCGGTCGCAGCTGCGCGGCAAGCGCAAGCCGGGCGAGGCCAAGCCGAAACGCCTGCCGGCCCGCCGCTGACGCAACTTTCGCGCGTGCCCGGTCCGGGCGCGCGCGGTGTCATGTTAAAGGGGGGGACGAATTGACCATCAACATCATCCTGCTGGGTCCGCCCGGCGCCGGGAAGGGCACCCAGGCCCGCACGCTCGTCGAGGATCGTGGCCTCGTCCAGTTGTCCACGGGCGACATGCTGCGCGAGGCGCGCACCTCGGGGACCGAGATGGGCCGCGTGGTGGCCGATGTGATGGACAAGGGCCAGCTCGTCACGGACGAGATCGTGATCGGCCTGATCCGCGAGAAGCTCGAGACCGTGGACGCCCCCGGCTTCATCTTCGACGGCTTCCCCCGCACCCTGCCGCAGGCCGACGCGCTCGAGGAGCTGCTCGCCGGCATGGGCCGCAAGATCGACGCGGTGATCGAGATGCAGGTGGACGACGGCGCCCTCGTGGACCGGATCAGCGGCCGCTTCACCTGCGGCAACTGCGGCGAGGTCTATCACGACACCACCAAGCCGACGACCGAGCCGGGCAAGTGCAACGTCTGCGGCTCGACCGACCTGCGCCGCCGCGCCGACGACAACGCCGACAGCCTGCGGACCCGGCTGCTGGAGTACTACAAGAAAACCTCGCCGCTGATCGGCTACTACTACGCCAAGGGCCAGCTCCACCCGGTCGACGGCATGGCCGAGATGGACGCCGTGGGCCGGCAGGTCGCGGGCATCATGGACGGTCTGAGCGGGTGAGCCACGGCGGGGCGGCGCTCGCGGCGCTGCTCGTTGCGCTGCCGTTCGGGGCGGCGCAGGCCGACGCGCCGCCGCCCACGCTCAGGCTGCTGGCGCCCTGCGGGCGCGAGCTGGTCTATCCGCCCCAGGGCGACGACCCCGGCAGCACTTGGCACATCGGGCCTGCGCGCGACGAGGGGGGCGGGTTCGTCAGCCAGCTCACCGAGGTCTCGGGGCACTTCGCCTCACGCGAGATCGAGCTGGTGGACTGCCGCGCCGGCGCCGAGCTCTTCGTCTCGGACCGCGCCATCGCCCCCGGCACGGCGTAGCCGTTGCCGGCGGCGACCGCCTTCGCCAGCCGCCTCGCGGCGCTGCGGGACAAGGGGGGCCTGCGCGACCTTTCGGCGGTCGAGCAGGGGATCGGCGACGCCGGCAACCCCATCCCGCTGGCGGTGGACTGGGGCCAGAACCTGCGCGCCGCCTGCGCCTGCGAGCACTTTTACCCCGGCTCCAGCGGCCTGCCGCCCGACCAGATCCCGGCGCCCGACAGGGTCCACGGGGTTGACGCTCCGGTCACCAGCGACTAAAGACCGCCATCTCCATGCGAGAATCACCCATCCGGGGTGAGCCCTGGCCCGACGGCTGACCGCCGCGGGCCATTGGTTGTGAAAAAAGGGTCTGGTGCTACGGACCCGCAACGAAAAGGAAGACCGGACTTGGCCCGTATCGCTGGCGTCAACATCCCGACCGGCAAGCGTGTTCCGATCGCGCTGCAATATATCCACGGCATTGGCGCCATGTACGCCGAACAGATCTGCGAGGCCGTCGGCATCGACCGCGCCCGCCGCGTCAACGAGCTGTCCGACGCGGAAGTGCTGCAGATCCGCGAATACATCGACGCGAACCTGACCGTCGAGGGCGACCTGCGCCGCGAGACGCAGATGAACATCAAGCGGATGATGGACCTTGGTTCGTACCGCGGGCTGCGCCACCGCCGCGGCCTGCCGGTGCGCGGCCAGCGCACCCACACCAACGCCCGCACCCGCAAGGGCCCGGCGAAACCCATCGCCGGCAAGAAGAAATAAGGAGAGCGCAACATGGCACGCGACAAGACGCGCATGAAGCGCAAGGAACGCAAGAACATCGCCACCGGCGTGGCGCATGTGAACTCGTCGTTCAACAACACCAAGATCCTGATTTCGGACGTGCAGGGCAACGCGATCGCCTGGTCGTCGGCCGGCACCATGGGCTTCAAGGGCTCGCGCAAGTCGACCCCCTACGCCGCCCAGATGGCCGCCGAGGACGCCGGCAAGAAGGCGCAGGAGCACGGGATGCGGACCATCGAGGTCGAGGTCCAGGGCCCCGGCTCGGGCCGCGAATCGGCGCTGCGCGCGCTGGCCGCTGTCGGCTTCAACATCACCGCGATCCGCGACGTGACGCCGATCGCCCACAACGGTGTCCGCCCGCCCAAGCGCCGGCGCGTCTGACCCGACCGATTTCTGCCCGGCCCCCGCCCGTCCCGGCGGGGGCCGGTCGTCGCATTTTATACCTCGGGCGTTTCCGGCGGCTGGACATGGGGCCGGAAACAGGAATGGAGGCAATCGCATGATCCACAAGAATTGGGCCGAGCTGATCAAGCCGGCGCAGCTTGACGTCCGTCCGGGCGCACAGGCCGCGCGCGTGGCCACCGTCGTCGCCGAACCGCTCGAGCGCGGCTTCGGCCTCACGCTCGGCAACGCGCTGCGGCGGGTGCTGATGTCGTCGCTGCAGGGCGCCGCGATCACCTCGGTGCAGATCGACAACGTGCTGCACGAGTTCTCGTCGGTCGCCGGCGTCCGCGAGGACGTGACCGACATCGTGCTGAACCTCAAGGGCGTGACGCTCAAGATGGACGTGGACGGGCCGAAGCGCCTGACCCTCTCGGCCAAGGGGCCGGGGGCCGTCACCGCCGGCCAGATCTCCGAGACTGCGGGCATCACGGTGCTGAACCGCGACCACGTGATCTGCCACCTCGACGAGGGCGCGGACCTGCACATGGAGCTGACCGTCGCGGTCGGCAAGGGCTACGTCGCGGCCGACAAGAACCGCCCCGAGGACGCCCCCATCGGGCTGATCCCGATCGACGCGATCTTCTCGCCGGTCAAGCGCGTCAGCTACGAGGTCACGCCCACCCGCGAGGGCCAGGTGCTGGACTATGACAAGCTGACCATGCGCGTCGAGACCGACGGCTCGCTGTCGCCCGAGGACGCGGTGGCCTATGCCGCCCGCATCCTGCAGGACCAGCTGGCGGTGTTCGTCAACTTCGAAGAGCCCGAATCGGCCCGCAGCTCGGACGCCGAGGACGGGCTCGAGTTCGACCCGCGGCTGCTGAAGAAGGTGGACGAGCTCGAGCTGTCGGTGCGTTCGGCCAACTGCCTGAAGAACGACAACATCGTCTACATCGGCGACCTCATCCAGAAGACCGAGGCCGAGATGCTGCGGACCCCGAACTTCGGCCGCAAGTCCCTGAACGAGATCAAGGAAGTGCTGTCGGGCATGGGCCTGCACCTCGGCATGGACGTGGTCGAGTGGCCGCCCGAGAACATCGAGGACCTCGCCAAGCGGTTCGACGACCAGTTTTGAGCAGTCGGCGGGGGGCACCCCCCGCCGTACTACCCCGGGCAATCCCGCCCCAAGGAGAGTCCCCGCCACGCACGGGGGCCGGACAAAGCAAAACGCCAGGAGACCATCATGCGTCACGCCCGCGGCTACCGCCGCCTCAACCGTACCCACGAGCACCGCAAGGCGCTGTTCGCCAACATGGCCGGCTCGCTGATCGAGCATGAGCAGATCAAGACGACGCTGCCCAAGGCCAAGGAACTGCGCCCGGTGATCGAGAAGCTGATCACGCTGGCCAAGCGCGGCGACCTGCACGCCCGCCGTCAGGCTGCCGCCCAGCTCAAGCAGGACCAGCACGTCGCGCGCCTGTTCGAGATTCTCGGCCCGCGCTACAAGGACCGCCAGGGCGGCTATGTCCGCGTCCTCAAGGCCGGGTTCCGCTATGGCGACATGGCGCCGATGGCGATCATCGAGTTCGTCGACCGCGACGTGAGCGCCAAGGGCGCCGCCGACCGCGCCCGGCTCGAGGCGGAAGCCGAGGCCGAGACCGAATACGAGGCCTGATTCGCGCCCCGCGGGTGCGCAAGTTTGCCGCACCCGTCCGAGGCGAAAATCGTCGCAACGTCGAAAAGAATCCCGCCCCGACCCGGGCGGGATTCTCTTTTTGTTAACGAGTTATGTGCAAGAAAGCCTCAGTCCGGCGAAATTGGGCCGGGTGGTCGGGGCGAGGCGTGGAAAGATGGATCGGATGCGGCGGACCTCCTGTATCCGATTGACGTTAGTGTGTGCAGTTTATCTAAAAAGATATGTCCTCCAGAGCAGAAATCACCGCGACCCTCGCCCGCCTGCGCAAGCTGGCGCCGATGGGGTATTTCATCGGGCTCCATATCCGCTATGCGGCACCGATCATGCAGTTCCAGGCCTATCCCAAGGCCTGGACCGATCACTACGCCGAGCGCGGCTACGCGCTGCGCGACCCGACCATCGCCTGGGGATTCTCGACCACCGGCTCGATCCGCTGGTCGGTGCTGCCGATCCCCGACCCGTTCGGGATCATCGCCGAAAGCGCGCGATTCGGGCTCAACTACGGTGTCATCGTGTCGTGCGGTTCGCTCAAATCGCGGACGATCGCCGGCTGCGCGCATGACAAGCGTGAATTCACGGATGACGAGATCGAGGCGATCTCGACACTGGTACGACGGCTCCACGATGCGACAGAGCCGCCGGAGAGCCTGACGAAGGCTCAGCAAGAAGCCCTTCGGTGCATCGCGGAGGGGGACCGTCACGCGGCGGCGGCGGCGAAACTTGGGATCACCGAAAGCGCGTTCAAGGCCCGGCTCATCTCGGTCCGCGAACGCCTGATGGCCAAGACGACGGCTGAGGCGCTGCAACGCGCCAAGGACTACCGCTTGCTGTAAGGCCACGGGACTTTCGACGCGGGCGCTCCGACGGGTTGACACGATCAACCAGGAGAAGACCCATGCAAACCACGACCCTCTCGTTCACCAACCTCCACAACTACGGCGAGCTGTTCGCCAATTTCTTCCGTGCCCGCCGCCAGAGCTTCATCATCCAGCGCAACTGGGACCTTCCTCAGGTCGACGGGATGGAGTTCGACCAGTACGACACCCCCCAGTCGCGTTGGGTGGCCGTGCATGACGGCGGCAAGGTGCTGGCCGGGATGCGGTTGACCCCCACCACCGCAAGCTGCGGCATCTATTCCTACATGATCCGGGACGCGCAGCGCGGCATCCTCGGCGGCTCGATCCCGCAGGACCTGCTCTATGGCGAGGCCCCGGTCGACGACCACACATGGGAGGCGACGCGCCTCTTCGTCAGCCACGACACCCCCCAGTCGATCCGCCGCCGGGTGCACGCCCAGCTCGTGGACACGATGGTGAGCTGCGCCCGCGGCGTCGGCGCCACCCGGCTTCTGTCGCTCAACGGCGAGGCGTGGCCGCGGGTGTTCTCGCGCTGCAAGATCGAGGCCGAGGCGATCGGCCGGCTCTGCTGGATCGACGATGGGTATTACCAGTGCACCGCCATCAATCTCGCCGGGAAGATGCACTGAGGCGACACCGCCGGCGGGGGATACACTCTGCCGGCGGTCGGGCATAGTCTCGCGCCATGCCCGACCTGTTCGATTCCGCGCCCGCCCCGACCCCGCTGCAGCCCCACGGCAGCGGGAAGGGTGGGTCACGGGAACGCCAAGCCGCCGCGGGCGGGGGCAGGGGCGCCCACCGGCCGCTGGCCGACCGGCTGCGGCCGCAACGCCTGTCGGAGGTCATCGGCCAGGACGAGGTGCTGGGCGAGGCCGGCCCGCTGGGCGCGATGCTCGCCGCGGGCAGCCTGTCCTCGCTGATCCTGTGGGGCCCGCCCGGGGTCGGCAAGACCACCATCGCCCGGCTGCTGGCCGACCAGACCGACCGGGTGTTCGTCCAGATTTCCGCCATCTTCTCGGGCGTGGCCGAGCTGCGCCGGGTGTTCGACGCCGCCCGCCTGCGCCGCGAGCAGCCCGACGGCAAGGGCACGCTGCTTTTCGTCGACGAGATCCATCGCTTCAACAAGGCCCAGCAGGACAGCTTCCTGCCGCATATGGAGGACGGCACGATTCTCCTCGTCGGGGCCACGACCGAGAACCCCTCGTTCGAGCTGAATGCCGCACTGCTGAGCCGCGCGCAGGTCGTCGTGCTGCGCCGTCTCGAACTCGCCGACCTCGAACTGCTCGCTCAGCGGGCCGAGCGCGAGATGGGACGCGCCCTGCCGCTCGACGGCCCCGCCCGCGACGCGCTGCTCGAGATGGCGGACGGCGATGGCCGGGCGGCCCTGAACCTGATCGAGCAGGTGATGGCGTGGAAGACCGACGCCAGGCTTGACCGCGAGGCGCTGGCGCAGCGGCTCATGCGCCGCGCGGCGCGCTATGACAAGTCGGGCGACGAGCACTTCAACCTGATCTCGGCGCTGCACAAGTCGGTGCGCGGCTCGGACCCGGACGCGGCGCTCTACTGGCTCGCGCGGATGCTTGAGGGGGGCGAGGACCCGCGCTACCTCGCCCGCCGCCTGACGCGCATGGCGATCGAGGACATCGGCCTCGCCGACCCCGCCGCGCAGCGCCACTGCCTCGACGCCTGGGCGCTCTACGAGCGGCTGGGCAGCCCCGAGGGCGAGCTGGCGCTGGCGCAGGCGGTGATCTACCTCGCGCTGGCGCCGAAATCGAACGCCGGCTACGTCGCCTACAAGGCCTCCCGCGCCGAGGCGAAGCGGACCGGCAGCCTCACCCCCCCGGCGCATATCCTCAACGCCCCCACGAAGCTGATGAAGGAGCAGGGCTACGGCGCCGGCTACGCCTACGACCACGACGCCGAGGACGGGTTCTCGGGCCAGAACTACTTCCCCGAAGGCATGAAGCGCCCGGTCCTCTACGTCCCCGTCGAGCGCGGCTTCGAGCGCGAGCTGAAGAAGCGGCTCGACTGGTTCGTGGGCCAGCGCGCGAAGCGCGGCGGGTGAGCGGCCTGAGGGGGCTCTGCCCCCGCGCCCGTGCCGGGCGCTCCCCCGGGATATTTCTGTCCAGCCCGAAGGGCGGGCGACGCCGGGCTGGCGGTTGACTTTGCCCGCCGCCCCCCTAGAGGTCAGCCCATGATGAACCCCATTCTCCAGGTCGCGCTCGGCGGGGCGGCGGGCTCGGTGGCGCGCTACGGCGTCACCCGGGCGGCCGCCGCCGTCTCGCCCGGCTTCCCGCTCGGCACGCTGATCGTCAACGTCGCGGGCTCGCTGGCCATGGGCGTGCTCGCCGCGGCGCTGCTGCCGCGCGCGGGCGCCCACGTGCCGCTGCTGATGACCGGGCTGCTCGGCGGCTTCACCACCTTCTCGGCCTTCTCGCTCGACGCGGTGACGCTGTGGACCCGCGGTGCGCAGGGGCTGGCGGTCGGCTATGTTGCGGCCTCGGTGGCGCTCTCGCTCGCCGCGCTGGCGCTCGGCCTCAGCCTCGGGCGGCCGGCATGAGCGGCGTCCAGACCCTGCGCGTGGCCGAGGACGAGGGCGACCAGCGCCTCGACCGCTGGCTGCGGAAACGCTTTCCGCAGCTCAACCAGATCGCCATCGAGAAGATGTGCCGCAAGGGCGAGCTGCGGGTGGACGGCGCCCGCGCCAAGCCCGCGACCCGCATCGAGGCGGGGCAGGACATCCGCATCCCGCCGCTGCCCGACGCAGCCCCCGAGGCGCCCCGCGCCCCCGCCCAGGCCCGTTCCCCGCGCGAGGATGACGCGCGGATGATCCAGTCCGCCGTCCTCTGGAAGGATGAGCACATCATCGCGCTGAACAAGCCCGCCAGGCTGCCGAGCCAGGGCGGCTCGGGGCAGGGGGACCGGCACGTGGACGGCCTGACCCCGGCGTTGATGTTCGGCTACAAGGACCGGCCGAAGCTGGTCCACCGGCTCGACAAGGACACCTCGGGGGTGCTGCTGCTGGCCCGCACCGACCGGGTGGCGCGGCGGCTGTCGGAATCCTTCCGCGCCCGCACCACCCGCAAGATCTACTGGGCCGCGGTCGCGGGCGTGCCCTCGCCCGCGATGGGCACGGTCCGCTTCGGCCTCGTCAAGGCCCCCGGCCACGGCCGCGGCGGCGAGGGCGAGAAGATGGTCGCTGTCCACCCCGCCAAGGTCGACCAGACCGAGGGCGCCAAGCGCGCCACCACCGACTACGCGGTGCTCGACCGGCTCGGCACCCGCGTCTCGTGGTGCGCGCTGGTCCCCGTCACCGGCCGCACCCACCAGCTGCGCGCGCACATGGCCGAACTCGGCCACCCGATCATCGGCGACGGCAAGTATGGCGGCTCGGGGCAGGAAAACCTCGGCGACGGCTGGGGCGCGCAACTGGGCGGAGAGATCAGCCGCAAGCTGCACCTGCACGCCCGGCAGATCAGCTTCGACCACCCGATCACGGGCAAGCGGATCACCCTGACCGCCCCGCTGCCGGACCACATGGCGCGGACCTGGAAAACCCTGGGCTGGCACGAGAGTGACGTGCCCGCCGACCCGTTCGAGGACGCGTGATGCGGCTGATCATCTGGGACGTGGACGGCACGCTGGTCGACAGCCACGCGATCATCATGGATTCGATGAACGCGGGCATCGCCGCGGCCAACCTGCCGCCGCTGCCCTCGGCCGCGATCAGCGGCATCGTCGGACTGTCGCTGCCGGTCGCGGTCGCCACGCTTCTGCCCGACGCGGACGAGCCCGCCCGCGCCCGCGTGGTCGAGACCTACCGCAGCCACTATTTCACCGCCCGCAGCGGCGGCGAATCGCCCCTGTTTCAAGGCGCCCGCGACCTCCTCGACCGGCTGGCCGCGCGCGAGGACGTGCTGATGGCCATCGCCACCGGCAAGTCGCGGCGCGGGCTCGACGCGCTGCTGGCGGCGCACGGGATCGCGGGGCTGTTCGTCACCACCCAGACCGCCGACGACCACCCCTCGAAACCCGCGCCGGGTATGGTGCTGGCGTGCCTCGCCGCCGCCGGCGTGGACGCGGGTGAGGCGCTGATGATCGGCGACACCAGCTTCGACATCCAGATGGCGGGCAACGCCGGGGTCCGCGCCCTCGGCGTCGCCTGGGGCCACCACACGCCCGAGGCGCTGCGCGCCGCCGGCGCGGCGGACGTCGCCCCCGACATGGACGCGCTCGGCCGCATGATCGACGCGTGGCTGGCATGAGCGAGTGGGCGCCGCGCCGCTTCTGGACGCAGGCCGCGGCCGAGCCGGTCGCGGGCGGCTGGCAGGTCACGCTCGACGGCAAGCCGATCCGCACCCCGGGCAAGCTGCCCCTCGTGCTGCCGACCGAGGCGCTGGCCCGCGCCATCGCCGCGGAATGGGACGCCCAGACCGACCGCATCGACCCCGGCGCGATGCCGCTGACGCGGGCCGCCAACTCGGCCATCGAGAAGGTCGCGCCGCAGTTCGCCGCGGTCGCCGACATGCTGGCCGAGTATGGCGGCACCGACCTGCTCAGCTACCGCGCCGACCACCCCGAGGTGCTCGCCACCCGGCAGGCGGCCGAATGGGACCCGCTGATCGACTGGGCCGCGGTGGCGCTCAAGGCGCCGCTCAGGATCACCGAAGGGGTGATCCCGGTGCCGCAGGACCCCGCCGCCCTCGCCCGCCTGCGCGACCGGCTGGACCGGCTGACCCCGTGGCAGCTCACCGCGCTGCATGACCTCGTGACGCTGCCCGGCTCGCTCATCCTCGGGCTCGCTGTGCTCGAGGGGCGGATCGACGCCGCCACCGCGCACCGGCTCGCGCGCCTCGACGAGGACTATCAGGCCGAGCAATGGGGCCGCGACGACGAGGCCGAGGCCGCCGCCGCCGCCCGGCTCGACGCGATGCGGGTGGCCGAGCGGCTGCTCGCGCTGCTCGTGCCTGCGCTCTGACCAGCGCCCGACCGGGACGGGGCCGGCCTGCGCGACAGGGTTGACCTGTGGGGAGGGACCGGCAAGATGCTGCCGATACGGTGCGACGCCGCGGGGGGACATCCCGCGCGACCGGGCCGGAGCGATCCAAGAAAACCGCACCGGGCAACACAGTCCGGGCGCCCAACAGAGAGGAATCCCATGCTCAACAAGCTGTTCCTGGCCACCGCCGCCACCGCGGCGCTCGCGGCGGGCGCCGCGATGGCCGCCGAAGGCGAGACGCTGGCGCAGGTCAAGTCGCGCGGCGTGCTCAACTGCGGCGTCAACACCGGTCTCGTCGGCTTCGCCGCGCCGGACGCCAACGGCAACTGGTCGGGCTTCGACATCGCCATCTGCAAGGCCGTCGCCGCCGCCGTGCTGGGTGACGCGACCAAGGTGAAATACATCCCCACCACCGGCCAGACCCGCTTCACCGCGCTCTCCTCGGGCGAGGTCGACGTGCTCGCCCGCAACTCGACCTGGACCTTCCAGCGCGACACCGACCTCAAGCTCGATTTCGCCGGGGTGAACTACTACGACGGCCAGGGCTTCATGGTCCGAAAGGACCTGGGCGTGTCGTCGGCCAAGGAACTGGACGGGGCGACGATCTGCATCCAGACCGGCACCTCGACCGAGCTGAACCTCGCCGACTGGTTCCGCGCCAACAACATGACCTACCAGCCGGTCAACATCGACTCGAACGCCGAGGGCGAGCAGCAGTACATGGCCGGCGCCTGCGACGCCTACACCACCGACGCCTCGGGCCTCGCGGCGACGCGGGCGGCCTTCGCCGACCCCGACAACCACATCATCCTGCCCGAGATCATCTCGAAAGAGCCGCTCGGGCCGGCGGTGCGCCACGGCGACAACAACTGGGGCGACATCGTCCGCTGGGTGCTCTACGCGCTCATCTCGGGCGAGGAATACGGCGTGACCTCGGCCAACATCGAGGAGCTGTCGAAGTCCTCGACCAACCCCGACGTGCAGCGGATGCTGGGCGCGACCGACGACTACGGCGCGATGCTGGGGCTGGACAAGGAATGGGCCAAGCGCGCCATCGCCGCCTCGGGCAACTATGGCGAGATCTTCGCCGCCAACATCGGCGAGCAGACCCCGATCGGGCTGGCGCGCGGGCTGAACGCGCTCTGGACCCAGGGCGGGCTGATGTACGCGATGCCCTTCCGCTGAGGGCCGGGGCCGTCCCCTCGCGCGCCCGGCGCGCGAGGGACGGCCTGACCTGAGCCGGGTCGCGGGCGGCCCTCGCGCCGCCCCGGCCCCCCCACCACGACCCAACACGACGCGCGGTCCAAGGCGGACGACAGAGCCGCCGCCCCGCAGGGAGAGTCGACGATGGCGCCCAAGTCGCCCATGTCACCGGTCACCGCGCCGGGGGACCGCCCGTTCCGGCTGTCCATGCTGATCTACGACCGCAAGTTCCGGTCGCTCACCATCCAGACGCTGGTGTTCATCATCGTCATGCTGTTCGCGGCGTGGCTGGTGAACAACACCGTCCAGAACCTCGCCCGGCAGGGCAAGACCTTCGACTTCGGCTTCCTGTGGAACCGGGCGGGCTACGACATCCCGTTCCACATCATCCCCTATTCCTCGGCCGACACGCATCTGCGCGCCGCGATGGTGGGTCTGACCAACACGCTGCTCGTCTCGGCGCTCGGCTGCGTGCTGGCCACGATCATCGGGGTGCTGGTGGGGGTGCTGCGGCTGTCGCGCAACTGGCTCGTGGCGCGGCTGATGACCGTCTATGTCGAGATCTTCCGCAACGTCCCCCTGCTGCTCTGGATCCTCGTGATCCTCGCCCTCTTCACCGAGGTGATGCCGGGCCCGCGCGACTACCGCCCCGACGCGGACGGCAACGCCAAGGCCGAGATGATCCTCTTCGACAGCGTGGCGCCGACCAACCGCTATACCGCCGTGCCGCGGCTCGCCGTGGACCACGACCCGGGCAGCGTGGCGCTGGGGCCGGTCAGCCTCGACACGGTGTTCCTCGCCTTCGTCGTGGCGCTGGTCGCGGCCTGGCTGATCCACCGCTGGCTCAGGGGCTGGGCGCAGGCGCGGCAGGACGCGACGGGGCGGCGGCCGCTCACCTGGCCGTTCTCGCTCGCCCTCTACCTCGTGCCGCTGGTCGTGCTGTCGCGCGTCTTCGGCGTCCACTTCATCCGCCCCGAGCTGACCGGCTTCAACTTCTCGGGCGGGCTCAACCTCGACAACGGCTTCGTCGTCCTGCTGCTGGCGCTTTCGCTCTACACGGGCGCCTTCATCGCCGAGATCGTCCGCGCCGGCATCCTCGCCGTCAGCCGCGGCCAGTCCGAGGCCGCCGCCGCCCTCGGCCTGCAACCGCGCGGGATCATGGGCCTCGTCATCCTGCCGCAGGCGCTCAGGGTCATCATCCCGCCGCTGATCTCGCAGTTTCTGAACCTGACCAAGAACTCGTCGCTCGCCATCGCCGTGGGCTACCCGGACCTGCGCGCCACGCTGGGCGGCACGACGCTGAACCAGACCGGGCGCGAGATGGAATCGATGATCGTGATGATGGGGATCTACCTCGCCATCAGCCTCGCCATCTCGGGGGTGATGAACGTCTACAACGCCCGCGTGAAGCTGAAGGAGCGCTGAGATGTCCGAGCTGCACGCCGAAACCGTCCCCTTCGTCCGCGACACGATGCTGCCGCAGGCCGCCCCGCCCGCGCGCCAGTCCGGCGCCGTGCTGTGGCTGCGCGAGAACCTGTTCTCGGGGCCGCTGAACACGATCCTGACCCTCGTGGGGCTGGCGGCCGTCTGGTACCTCGTCTCGCACCTCTGGCCGTGGTTCGCCAACGCCGTCTGGAACGCCGGCAGCATGGGCGAATGCCGCCGCATCATCGCCGAGCGCGCGGGCGAGGGCGCCACCGGCGCCTGCTTCGCCGTGATCCGCGAGCGCTGGAACCAGTTCCTCTACGGCTTCTACCCGTCGCAGCTCTACTGGCGCCCGACCGCGACGTGGGGACTGCTGCTCTTTGCCGTGGCCCCGGTTCTCTTCTCGGAAAGCCCGCGGCTCAGGCGCGGGGTGCTGGCGGTGGCGGGCGTCACCGCCTTCGCCGCCTGCGTGGCGCTCGGCGCGCCGCCGCGGGTGCTGATGATCCTCGCCGCGACCATCGTGCTCTGGACTGCGCTGATCGAGTACCGCCCCGGCTGGTCGCTGCTGGCGAGCCTGCTCTTTCCCTTCCTCGGGGTCTGGCTGCTCTGGGGTGGCTCGGCCTGGGGGCCGCTCATGGCGCTGGCGGGCTTCGTCGCGGGCTTCCTCGTCTGGCGCGTGACCGCACGGCTCGGCTTCCTCGCCCCCGCGCTCGGCATCGCCGCCGCCATCGGCTGGTGGCTCTGGCTCGGTCCCCGCGCCGCCACCGACCTCCAGGCGATGCTGCCGCTCGCCATCCCTTACGTCGAATCGCGGATGTTCGGCGGCTTCCTCCTCGCCATCACCATCGGCGTCGCGGGCATCGTCATGTCGCTGCCGCTCGGCATCATCCTCGCGCTGGCCCGGCAATCCAACATGCCCGTGGTCAAGATGCTCGCCGTGATGTTCATCGAGTTCATCCGCGGTGTCCCGCTCATCACCCTGCTCTTCGTCGCCTCGATCCTGCTCAACTACTTCCTGCCGCCGGGCACCAGCTTCGACATCATCCTGCGGGTCATCATCATGGTGACGCTGTTCGCCAGCGCCTACATGGCCGAGGTGATCCGCGGCGGGCTCGCCGCCCTTCCCCGCGGCCAGTACGAGGCCGCCGATTCGCTCGGCCTCGACTACTGGAAGGCGCAGCGCCTCATCATTCTGCCGCAGGCGCTCAAGATCTCGATCCCCGGCATCGTCGGCACCTTCATCGGGATGTTCAAGGACACCACGCTCGTGACCTTCGTCGGCCTCTTCGACCCGCTGAAGCAGATGGCCGACACGATCCGCGCCACCTTCGAATGGAAGGGCGCCTATTGGGAGCCCTACGTCTTCACCGGCACCATCTTCTTCTTCATCTGCTTCGCCATGTCCCGCTATGCCATGCATCTGGAACAGCGGCTGAAGCGCGAGCACCGCTGAGAGGCCCCACCCATGACCCAGACCGACCTCTCCCACCCGTCCGAGCGTCTTGCCGAGCGCCTGCCCGACCGGGCCGTCGACCGCAGCCACATGACCGTCAGCGATCAGGTGGCGATCGAGATCGACAAGATGAACAAGTGGTACGGCACCTTCCACGTCCTGCGCGACATCGACCTGATCGTGCGCCGCGGCGAACGGATCGTCATCGCCGGCCCCTCGGGGTCGGGCAAGTCGACGCTGATCCGCTGCATCAACCGGCTTGAGGAACACCAGTCCGGCCGCATCGTGGTGGACGGGACCGAACTCACCAACGACCTCAAGAACATCGACAAGGTGCGCTCCGAGGTCGGAATGGTGTTCCAGCACTTCAACCTGTTCCCGCACCTGACCGTGCTCGAGAACTGCACCCTCGCCCCGATCTGGGTCCGCAAGGTGCCCCGGCGCGAGGCCGAGGAGACCGCGATGCATTTCCTGCGCGAGGTCCGCATCCCCGAGCAGGCGCACAAATACCCGGGCCAGCTCTCGGGCGGGCAGCAGCAGCGCGTGGCCATCGCCCGCTCGCTCTGCATGAAGCCGCGGATCATGCTGTTCGACGAGCCGACGTCGGCCCTCGACCCCGAGATGATCAAGGAGGTGCTCGACACCATGATCGAACTCGCCGAGGGCGGCATGACCATGCTCTGCGTCACCCACGAGATGGGCTTCGCGCAGGCGGTGGCGAACCGGGTGATCTTCATGGACCAGGGCCAGATCGTCGAAGAGAACACCCCCACCGAATTCTTCAACAATCCGAAATCCGAACGCACCAAACTGTTCTTGTCGCAGATTCTCGGGCATTGATTCGGAAAACGCGCACAACGCTCGGGGGACGTGATGAACCAGATGTACATGCTGCTGCTCGGGGTGCTCGGCATTGCCGCGGTGGGCAGCCTGCTCAGCACCGGCGACGATGACCCGATCGACGAGGGCACGCCGGTCCCCGACCTGCCGATGATCGACGGCACCGAGGGGCCGGACGAGCTCGACGGCACCGCCGGGGACGAGATCCTGCGCGGCCTCGCGGGCGAGGATACCATCGACGCGGGCGCGGGCGACGACTGGATCTACGGCGGCCTCGGCGACGACACGGTGATCGCGGACGCGGGCGACGACCGGGTGTTCCTCGGCCAGGGCGACGACCTCTACGGCGACCCGGACGCGGGGCCGGACGTGGCCGACGGCAACGACACGATCGAGGGCGGGACCGGCGACGACACCGTCTATGCGGGCGCGGGCGACGACTTGATCCTGCCCGGCGACAACGACGACGGCGACGACGTGCTGAACGGCGGGGCGGGCCGCGACACCATCGACGGCGGCGACGGCAACGACACCATCGGCGCCGCCGACCAGGCCGACGACGCCGCCGATTCGCTGATGGGCGGCGAGGGCGACGACCGCATCGTGCTGGGCGCCGGCGACTTCGCCGACGGCGGCGAGGACCGCGACGACTACCTCGTCCATACCTCCTATCCCGACTCGACCATCGCCTATTCGCCCGAGGACCGGGTGGTGATCCAGTACGAGGGCCCGGCCGAGGCCCCGCCGCGGATCGAGCTCGTCCAGGACGGCGACAACGTGCGGGTGATGGCCGACGGCGATCTGGTCACCACGCTGCGCGACACGCTGGTGCGCGACGTGAGCTATCAGGTCCAGGCCCAGCCTGCCGCCGAGAGCACCGCCACCGGCGCCTGACCCCTCCGCCGCGGCGACCTGCCCGGCACCGCCGTGACGGCCTGACCGCTCACGCGCGGCAGGTCGCGGCGCCGGCCCGCCCCCTCGGGCTGGACCAAAATATCCTCAGGGGGTGAGGCCGCGCCTGCGGCCGAGGGGGCGCGAGCGCCCCCTTTTGCGTCGGTCCCGACACGCAAAACCGTTCGCATGAACTGTGCATGAACATCGCACGAACGATGCACGAACCCTGCATGGGCCGTGTGACCTGCCACTGAACTTTCATCCAACGGCGACCTGAGCCCGGTTTTTGTTTACGCCTGTTGGCGCGGGTTGAGCAATCGCCCGGCGCGCGGAGCTTTCATCTCGCGCAGCGGGGCGGGCGATTGCGGGGTTCAGGTTCGCGGCAAACCCTACAGGGGTCTGGTAGCCCAAGGCCGAGTGGGGCCTTTCGGTGTTGTAATCCGTGACCCAGGCAGCGATCAGGTCACGGGCATGGGCGATGTTGCGGAACAGGGCCTCGTTCAGAAGCTCGTCCCGCATCCTGCCGTTGAAGCTTTCGACGAACCCGTTCTGCATCGGCTTGCCCGGCGCAATGTAATGCCATTCGACCTTGTGCTCGGCGCACCACTTCAGGATCGCGTTCGATGTCAGCTCTGTCCCGTTATCGCTGACAATCATTCCAGGCCTGCCGCGGCGTTCGATCAGCGCCGTCAGTTCCCGAGCCACGCGGCGGCCCGAAATCGAGGTGTCCGGGATCGCCGCCAGACATTCGCGGGTGACGTCGTCAACCACGTTCAGCACCCGGAAGCGCCGCCCGCAGGCGAACTGGTCATGGACGAAGTCCAGCGACCACCGTGCATTGGCTCGTGTCTCGATCAGGATCGGTGCCCTCGTTCCGAGGGCCTTGCGGCGCGCTTTGCGTTTACGCACGGTTAAGCCCTCTTCTCGGTAAAGCCGATAGATGCGGTTGATCCCGGATGGCTCTCCCTCGCGCCTGAGCAGCACGAACAGCCGCCGGTAGCCGAACCTGCGCCGCTCGTTGGCCAGATCCCGCAACCGCCCGCGCAGCGCCGTGTCCGGCGCTCGCTGGGACTGGTAGCGCACCATCGTCCGGTCCGCCCCGGCAATCTGGCACGCCCGCCGCTCCGACAGCCCGAGATGGGCCTTCAGGTGCGCGACAGCCTCGCGCTTCACGGCGGGCGTTACCACTTTTTTGACAGCAGTTCTTTCATCGCAGCCATGTCGAGCATCTGGTCAGCCAGCAAGCGCTTCAGCCTGGCGTTCTCGTCCTCGAGTGCCTTCAGCCGCTTCGCCTCCGACACCGTCATCCCGCCATACTTCGCCTTCCAAGCGTAAAATGTGCCTTCCGACATGCCGTGCTTGCGGCACAGATCTGCGCACTTCGCGCCGGCATCATGCTCCTGAAGGATACCGATAATCTGTTCCTCGGTCCGTCGTGCCTTCTTCATCTTCGTCCGTCCTCTCGTTGGGCCGGACTCTAGTCACAGATGGAGGAAAAAGCCCGTGGCAGGTCACGTGCATCGCGATTTTCGCCGATTTCCCGGGAAAACCGCCCGAACCGCCGCCCGTGCGCCGCCGCCGTTGCGCGGTGCAGCGCGCGCCGCCGTTGCGCCTCAGACCGCGGTCTTGCGCGACTCCTCGAGGTAGATCTCGCGCAGCCGCCGGGCGAGCTTGCCGGGGGTGCCGTCGCCCAGCGTCGCGCCGTCGATCTCGACCACCGGCATGACGAAGGCCGAGGCCGAGGTGATGAATGCCTCGTCCGCCGCCTGCGCCTCCTCGACGGTGAAATTGCGTTCCTCGACAGTCATTTGCGCCTCGCGCGCCAGCCGCAGCACGGCCGCGCGGGTGATCCCGTGCAGGATGTCGTGCGACAGCGCCCGGGTGACGATCGCGCCGCCCGCGACGATATAGGCGTTGTTCGAGGTGCCCTCGGTCACGAACCCGTCCTCGACCAGCCAGGCGTCGTCGCAACCCTTTGCTTTCGCTTCCATCTTCGCCATCGACGGATAGAGAAGCTGCACCGTCTTGATGTCGCGGCGGTGCCAGCGGATGTCGGGCAGGGTACAGACCTTCCAGCCCGTCTGCGCCGCCGGATTGTCCGCGAGCCCCGGCTTCGACTGCGTGAACATCACGACGGTCGGCGGCAACTCCTTGGGCGGAAAGGCGAAATCCCGGTCGCCCGGATTGCCGCGGGTGACCTGCAGATAGACCATACCGTCCTCGAGCGCGTTCTCGGCGACGAGCTGGCGGTGCAGGTCCAGCCAGGTCGCCTCGTCATGCGGGTTGGCGATCCCCAACTCTCCCAGCGAGCGCGCCAGCCGCGTCATATGCCCCTGAAAGTCCGGCAGTTTCCCGCCGAGCACGCTCACTACCTCATAGACCCCGTCGGCCATCAGGAAGCCGCGGTCGAACACCGAGACGGTCGCCTGATCCTCGGGCAGCAGGGCGCCGTTGACATGGACGATGCGGGACATGGGCTTTCTCCGGGGTTTCTCTGGTCGGGGGTGTTCTGCGCCAATCCGCGCGGTGCTTCAATGCCCGCGGGCGCCCGTGCAGCCGCAGAACCGCTTGATGCAGGCGCAGCAATTATCTATCACCGACGCAGCTCACGACGAAACATCCTTGCCTTTCCGAGGTCCGAAATGTCCTTCCGCCTGCAACCCCAGCCGCCCGCCCGTCTCAACCGCTGCCAGCTCTTCGGCCCGGGGTCGCGGACGCAACTGTTTGAAAAGATGGCGGCCTCGGCGGCGGACGTGATCAACCTCGACCTCGAGGACTCGGTGGCGCCCGACGACAAGGAACAGGCCCGCAAGAACGTCATCCAGGCCATCGGCGACGTCGACTGGGGCACCAAGACGCTGTCGGTGCGGATCAACGGGCTCGACACCGGGTGGTGGTATCGGGACGTAGTGGACCTGCTGGAACAGGCCTCGGACCGCATCGACCAGATCATGATCCCCAAGGTCGGCAACGCGATGGACCTCTACGCCGTCGACGCGCTGGTGACCGGTATCGAGAAGGCCAGGGGCCGCACCAAGCCCATCGCCTTCGAGGTCATCATCGAATCCGCCGCCGGCATCTCCCATGTCGAGGAGATCGCCGGCGCCACCCCGCGCCTGCAGGCGATGAGCCTCGGCGCCGCGGACTTCGCGGCCTCGATGGGGATGGCCACGACCGGGATCGGCGGCACCCAGGAAAACTATTACATGGCGCGCGAGGGGCAGAAATACTGGTCCGACCCGTGGCACTGGGCGCAGGCCGCCATCGTCGCCGCCTGCCGCACCCACGGCGTCCTGCCGGTCGATGGCCCGTTCGGCGACTTCAGCGACCAGGACGGGTTCCGCGCCCAGGCGCTGCGCTCGGCGACGCTCGGGATGGTCGGCAAATGGGCCATCCACCCGAGCCAGGTGGCGCTGGCGAACGAGGTGTTCTCGCCCTCCGAGGCGGCGGTCGGCGAGGCGCGCGAGATCCTCGCCGCGATGGACGCGGCGCAGAAATCCGGGGCCGGGGCCGCGGTATACAAAGGTCGACTGGTTGACATCGCGTCGATTCGTCAGGCACAAGTGATCGTGCGTCAGGCAGAGTTGATCGCCGAGGCGGCAACGCGCTGACGAGACGAATACCCGGGCGGCACGGCGGGGAGGCCCAGCCGCCAATCGGGGGAGGAGCGACAGGTCCCGCTGCATTGCGGGGCCTGTCTCTGTTGAAGGGCCCGGTTCGCGCGATCCGACGCCGCCCATTAACCCCCCGGCATCACCGACACGCTGGAACGTTCTGCCGCACCATCGCACCGGTGGGCTTGAAGCCAAAGCTTTGTTCAAAAACAAAAAAGGCCCGGCACGCGCCGGGCCTTCGTTGTTCGGGGTGTGGACTCAGTCCGCCGCCTTCACCTCGCGGCGCTCGCCCATCAGCCCCTTGATGATCGCGTAGCACGCCCCGAGCAGCACCAGCGTGAACGGCAGCCCGGTCGAGACCGCCATCGCCTGCAGCGCGGTCAGGCCGCCGCCGAGCATCAGTGCGATGGCCAGCATCCCCTCGACACTCACCCAGAACAGCCGCTGCGGCACCGGGGCGTCGACCTTGCCGCCGGCGGCGATGGTGTCGATCACCAGCGACCCCGAATCGGCCGAGGTGATGAAGAACACCATCACCAGCACGATGCCGATCAGGCTGGTCACCTGCGCCAGCGGCAGTTGCCCGAGCATCTGGAAGAGCTGCAGCTCGAGCGCCGCGTCCACCGCACCCGTGAAGCCGCCGAGATACTGCGTGATTGCCGTCCCGCCGAGCGCGGTCATCCACAGCACCGAGATCAGCGCCGGGATCACCAGCACCGCGGTCAGGAACTGCCGCACCGTGCGCCCGCGCGAGACGCGGGCGATGAACATCCCCACGAACGGCGACCAGCTGATCCACCACGCCCAGTAGAACGCGGTCCAGCCTTGGCGGAAGTTGTCGTCGGTGCGCCCGAAGGGGTTCGACAGCGGAATGAAGTCACGCGCATAGGCCGACAGGTTGCCGAAGAAGCCGGTGGCGATCTGCCAGGTCGGCCCGACCGCGATGATGAACGCCAGCAGCAGCATGGCGAGGATCATGTTCGCCTGCGACAGGATCTTGACCCCGCGCTCGACCCCCAGCCCGACCGACAGCCCGGCGACGATGGTGATGGCGATGATCACCACGATCTTGGTCGTCAGCGAGGCCGGGATCCCGAACAGGTAATGCAGCCCCGCCGTCGCCTGCTCGGCCCCGAAGCCGAGCGAGGTCGCCAGCCCGAAGATCGTCGCGAACACCGCGAGGATGTCGATGATGTGGCCGGGCCAGCCCCAGATCCGCTCGCCGAAGAGCGGGTAGAAGACCGAGCGCATCGTCAGCGGCAGGCCCTTGTTGTAGGAGAACAGCGCCAGCGCCAGCGCCACCACCGCATAGATCGCCCAAGGGTGCAGACCCCAGTGGAAGATCGTGGCGGCCATCGCCAGCCGGCGGGCGGCCATGGGATCACCCGCGGCACCCTCGAGCGGGGCCCAGTCGGTGCGCACGCCGTCCTCGATCACCACGCCGCCGAGGGCCGCGTCGAAGTGGCCCAGCGGCTCGCTGACGCCGTAGAACATCAGCCCGATCCCCATCCCGGCCGCGAACAGCATCGCAAACCAGCCGAAGAGCGAGAAGTCGGGCGACGCCTCGGGGCCCCTCAGCCGGACGCTGCCCAGCGGCGAGACGATCAGCCCGAGGCAGAGCAGCACGAAGACGTTGCCTGCGGCGAGGAAGAACCAGTCGAGGTTGCCGGTCAGCGCGCCGCGTAGGCTGGTGAAGGCGGTTTCGACCCCGCTCGGCTGGGCGACGCCGTCGATGGGGGGCTGGGCGGTCAGGATCTGCCCGACCAGGGTGCCGACGGTGAAGAGCGCGATCACCACGGCCGAGACGATGAAGACCACCTTGTGGATGTCGATCTCGAACGTGACGGCGCGGCTGACGTTGTCCTGTCCGATCTCGTAGGGGGTCTCGATGATCTCGGTCGGCCCCTCGGGTTCGGGCAGGGGCTCGGTTGCCGTCTCGGCCAGGTCCGCCTCGGGGACAAGGCGATCCGCGGCGGGGTCGGTTTGGTCGGTGTCGGCGCGTGTGAGGTCACGCGCCCCGGGTTGGCGGGTGGGGTCTGTCATCTCATCCTCGTCATCGGGACTCGCAGGGTTGTGAAGGGGGCGAACCTGTCACAACCCGTCGGCCCAATTCAACCGTCTAGGCGCAGGAGATTGAGAAACCGTTAAGAGCCAGGGACTTGCAGTCGAGAATCAGGGCGGGGGAGGGGCGGGGCCGGGCGAACGGCCCCGTTCAGAAGTCGAAGAGGTCCGACAGGAACGACTCGCGCTTGCGCTTGCGATAGCGGCGGTCGTCGTCGTCATCATCGTCGCGGTCACGGTCGCGGCGGCGTCCGTCGTAGCGGTCGCCGTAGCGGCCGGCCTCGCGCCGTTCGTCGTGGCGCCGGTCATCGGCGCGCCGGTCGTCTGAGCGCCACTCGTCGGGGCGACCACCGCCCGGCTCGCCCCGGAACTGCGGGGCGCCGTGCAGGTCGGGCGCGGCGGCGGGGTGGGCGGCGGGCGCAGGGGCGAAGGCGCCCGAGCCCTGCGGGGCGACGAAGCCCGGCTGGGGCGGCGGCTGCATCACCACCGGCGGCTCGGGCGGCGCGGCGCGGTCGATGATCTTGTCCAGCTCGCCGCGGTCGAGCCACACGCCCCGGCACTTGGGGCAGTAGTCGATCTCGACCCCGCTGCGTTCGGTCATCACCAGGGTCTCGCCGTCAACGGGGCACTGCATGGCCGCTCCTCACCTCTGTTCAGGCAGAGTTAGGGCAGGCGGGGCCGCCTGCAAGGGGGGAATGGCGGCGGCGAGGCCCGCATCGTCGGGGGGCGTCCAGTCGGCGGGAATCCGCGGCGTCGCGGCCACCAGCCGCCTTGTATAGGGGTGGCAGGGGGCGGTCAGGATCGCCTCGGTCGGGCCGTCCTCGACGATCCGCCCCTTCTCCATCACCAGCACCCGGTCGGTGATCCGGCGCACCACCGACAGGTCGTGGCTGATGAACAGCCACGCCATCCCGTGCGACGCCCTGAGCCGCGCCAGCAGGTCGAGCACCTGCGCCCGCACCTGCACGTCGAGCGCGCTCACCGCCTCGTCGAGGATCACCAACCGGGGGCGGATGATGAGCGCCCGGGCGATGGCGATGCGCTGGCGCTGCCCGCCCGAGAACTGGTGGATGTGGCGGGACATGGCCTCGGCGGGGATGCCGACCTCGGCCAGCGCCTCGGCCACGCGGTCGCGCCAGTTCCGGGGGCGGCCGGTCAGGTGGAAGGGCTCGGCCACCAGCCGGTCCACCCGCCAGCGCGGGTCGAAGCTGCCGTAGGGGTCCTGGAACACCACCTGCACCTTGGCCCTGAGCGCCCGCGGCATCCGTGCGGTGACAGGCGCGCCGTCCAGCAGGATGCGGCCCCCCTGCAACGGGTCGAGCCCGAGGATGGCGCGGGTCAGCGTGGACTTGCCGCAGCCGGACTCGCCCACCAGCCCCACCGACTCGCCGTCCGCGACGCTGAGCGAGACCCCGTCCACCGCGCGCAGCACCCCATGCGGCGCCCCGATCCGCGGGCGGGGCAGGCGGTAGGCGCGCACCGCGCCCTCGACCCGCAGGATCGGGGTGTCGTCGGGCGCGACTGCCACCCGCGGCGGCTGGTGGCGGGCGGCGGCGAACAGCGCGCGGGTGTAGGGGTGGGATTGGGTGCGAAACAGCGCCTCGGTCTCGCCCTGCTCGACGATCCGGCCGGACTGCATCACCGCGACGCGGTCGGCCACCCCCGCCACCACCGCGAGGTCGTGGGTGATGAGCATCAGCGCCATGCCCTCGTCGCGCACCAGCCCGGCCAGCAGGTCGAGGATCTGCGCCTGGGTGGTCACGTCCAGCGCCGTGGTCGGCTCATCCGCGATGAGCAGGTCGGGGGCGTCGGCGATGGCCATCGCGATGGCCACCCGCTGCCGCTGGCCGCCGGACAGCTCGTGCGGATAGAGCGTCAGCGGAAACCGCGGCGCCGCCAGCCCCACCCGGTCGAGCCGCGCCCGCGCCACCGCCAGCGCCTCGGCCCGGCCCATGCCGTGATGCCGGGTCAGCACCTCGGCCACCTGGTCGCCGATGGTCATCAGCGGGTTGAGCGCCGTCATCGGTTCCTGAAAGATCATCCCGATGCGGCGGCCGCGCAGGTCGTTCAGCGCCCGCTCGGGCAGGGTCAGCAAGTTGGTGCCGTCCAGCACGACCTCGCCGGTCGCGGCGGCCCCCTCGGGCAAGAGGCCGATCACCGCCAGCGCGGTCATCGACTTGCCCGACCCGCTCTCGCCCACCAGCCCGGTGACGCGGCCGGGGGCAAGGTCGAGCGTCACCCCCTCGAGCACCCGGTGCCCGCCGATGGTCACGCCGAGGTCGCGGACCGAGATCATGCCACCCCCAGCCCGGTGGACCGCAGCCGCAGCTGCGGGTCGAGCGCATCGCGCAGCGCGTCGCCCAGCAGGTTCAGCCCCAGCACCGTGCCGACGATGGCGAGGCCCGGGGCGATGGCGACGTGCGGGGCCACCGTGACCAGCGTCTGCGCCTCGGCCAGCATCCGCCCCCAGCTCGGCGTCGGTGGCTGCGCGCCGAGGCCGACGTAGCTCAGCCCCGCCTCGGCGAGGATGCCGAGGCTGAACTGGATGGTGCCCTGCACGATCAGCAGGTTGGCGATGTTGGGCAGGATATGCTCGAGGCTGATGCGCGCAGGCCCCTTGCCCGCCACCTGCGCCGCGCGGATGTAATCGAGCGTCCACAAGGGCATCGCCCCCGCCCGGGTGACGCGGGCGAAGACGGGGATGTTGAAGATCCCGATGGCGAGGATGGCGTTGACCGCCGAGGGCCCGAGCGCCGCGGTGATGAGGATGGCGATCACCAGCGAGGGGAAGGCGAAGATCAGGTCGTTGCCGCGCATGATCGCCTCGTCCAGCCACCCGCCGCGGCGAGCGGCGGCGATCAGGCCCAGCGGCACCCCGACCAGCACGCCGATCCCCACCGCGACCAGCGCCACGGCGAGCGAGGTGCGCGCCCCCACCATCACCATCGACAGGATGTCGCGGCCGAAATGGTCGGTCCCGAACGGATGCGCTGCCGAAGGCGGCTTCAGCTTGTCGGCGATGCTGATGCCGGTCACGCCGTAGGGCGTCCAAACCCAGGACAGCAGCGCTGCCCCGAGCGCCAGCGCGGTCAGCAGCAGTCCGAGGGTGAGGCCCAGCCGGCGCGTCATCGCCGCCTCAGCCTCGGGTCGACGGCCGCATAGGCCAGATCGACGAGGAAGGTGACGAGGATCACCGCCGCGACCAGCACCAGCACCGCCGACTGCACCACCACCAGATCGCGCTGGGTGATGGCCTGGAAGATCAGCCGCCCGACGCCGGGCAGGTAGAACACGTTCTCGATGATGATCGCGCCCGCCATGAGGAACGAGAACTGCATCCCGAGGATGGTCAGCACCGGGATCAGCGCGTTCCTCAGGGCGTGGCGCCTGAGCGCCTGCCCGCGCGACAGGCCCTTGGCGCGGGCCGAGCGGATATAGTCCTGCCCCAGCGTCTCGATCAGCGCCGAGCGCAGCACGCGGGCGAGGATCGCCGCCTGCGGCAGGGCCAGCGCGATGGCCGGCAGGATCAGCGATTTCAGCGCCGCGCCGGGGTGGGACCAGCCGGGGAAGCCGCCGGCCGGCAGCCAGCGCAGCTTCACCGCGAAGACCAGCACCAGCAGCATCGCGAACCAGAAGTTCGGCAGCGCGATGCCGAGCTGCGTGGCCCCCATCACCGCCGCATCCGCCGGCCCGCCGCGCTTGCGGGCGGCCAGCATCCCGACCGGAAACGCCACCGCCACCGCCAGCCCCAGCGCCATCAGCGCCAGTGGCAGCGAGACCTGCACGCGGGCGAGGATCATCCCCGCCACCGGCGTCTTGTAGGCGAGGCTGGTGCCCAGATCGCCCGTCAGAACCCCGCCGAGCCAGCGCGCGTAGCGGACCGGCCAGGGCAGGTCGAGCCCCATCTGCTCGCGCAGCGCCGCCACCGTGTCGGGCTGGGCGCCGGTGCCGAGCATGAAGCTCGCCGGGTCGCCGGGGACCAGATCGACGACGGCAAAGATCACCGCCGAGGCGACAGCGAGGCTGAGGATCAGCGAGAGCAGGCGGCGGAGGATCGGCGACATGGCCCGGACGCTAGGCGGCGTCCGGCGTCAGGTCCAGCGCCATGCGCCGATGGCAGCCGCAGAGAGGGGCTCTGCCCCTCGCCGCGCGCGGGGCGCGCGCGGCTCACCCCGGGATATTTCGGTCCAGCCCGAGGCTCATGGCCGCAGCTCGCGCCTCGGGCTGGAGACAAATATCCTCGGGGGTCCGGGGGCAGACAGCCCCCGGTCCGGCGCCGGGGCCTGCGGCGCGCCGCCCGCGGTCATCGTTGCCCGGCGATCCTGAGCACGCCCTCGGGGTCGCGGGCGATGAGGCTGAGGTAGCTGCGCACCGCCTTTTCCGGGCGCGAGCGGCCGGTTTCCCATTTGCGCAGGGTCTTGACGTCGAGCCCGTAGCGCAGGGCGAACTCGGTCTGCGTGAGGTTCAGCCCGCTGCGCAGGGCGGCCACGTCCACCGTCTCGGGGGGGGCGATGGGTGTCACCGCCAGCCCGGCGGCGGCGAGCGCGCGGGTGGTGGCGTCCAGATCGGCCACCGCCGGCAGCGTGGCGCGGGCCGGTCCCTCATACATCACCTTTTCGACCAGCCGCTTGGCCTGAAGCATGGTCAACCCCGCCTCGACCAGCGCCGGCACCGCGGCGAAGATGTCGATGCGCCGGTCATTGGGTTCAAGCGCCGCCTCGACGGGCGAACCGGAGCGGTTTGGGTATATGTCCCGGACTGGCCCCAGTCGTTCGAGACGCTCCCTGAACGATGATGGCATCATAATCCAAAACCTCCATGACGGTCGCGGCGACCCGCACCATCCACGTCCGCGTCAACTGCCCCGAACCGACGGCCACCACATGGACCCCGATCAGGGACAACACGCCATCAGCCTCGCAGACCTCGGCCATGAACGTCAGGCTCAGCCCCGCATAAGCCAGCTCGGCCGTGACAAGACGGCCTTCGATGGCCGCCCAGTCGAAGGCGAAACCCACGCCATTCACATACTCCATCGGCGCACCCGTTTCAATCGCTCACGCGCCGGGGACGTTGATCTTGCCCAGCAGCGGCAGGTCGTCGGCCGGGGTGACGCTGTGGCGCTCGATCATCCGGTGGACGGTGGGGTCGCCCTCGCCCCGGTGCAGCGCCCTCAGGGCCAGCGTCACCTCGGCGTCCGACTTGGTGCGGCGCAGGTTGTGGCGGACGTATTCGTCCCAGGTGGCGATGTGATAGGACTCGCTCCAGTGGTCGGGGTTCTCGAGGTCGCGCAGAAGCGCCCAGTTCCGCGCCCCGTCGCGGCGGCGGATCGCGCGGCGCCGCGCCATCAGGCGCAGGAACTCGGCCGTGTCGGCGTGGGCGATGACGTAATCCACCATCACCATGATCGGCCCCGAGCGTCCCCGCAGGTCGAGCGCCAGCGCCGGTTCGCGGAAGCGGTTGGCGGGGTCGAGGTCGAGCTTGCCGAACTCGGGCTGGCTGAACCAGCGCCCGATCGCCGCCCCGGCGACCAGCAGCGCGGCCGCCCACAGCATCGCCTGCGAGACGCCCTGCGCGCCCGCCACCATCCCCCAGACCCAGGCCCCGGCGGCCATCCCGCCGAAGGTCGCGGTCTGATAGAGCGCCAGCGCCCGCGCCACGACCCAGCGCGGGGTCGAAAGCTGCACGGTCACGTTGAAGAGCGACAGCGCCAGCACCCACGAGGCCCCGGCGGGCAAGAGCGCCAGCCCCTGCAGCCAGACGTTGTCGGTCAGGGCCAGCGTGGCGCAGGCGACGGCAAAGCCCAGAAACGCCAGCCGGACGACGTTCTCGTTGTTCATCCGCTCGCGCAACCGCGGGTTGGCTGCGGCGCCGAGGATGGCGCCGAAGCCGTAGCAGCCGAGCAGCAGCCCCAGCATCAGCGACCCGCCCTCGGGGTGGCTCTTGGCGATCAGCGGCAGAAGCGCCAGCACCGCGACGGCGGAGAACCCGAAGAGCGCACCCCGCGCCAGCACTCGCATGAGGTTCGGGGACAGGACCACGTAGCGCAGCCCCGCCGCGACCGGGACCGAGCGGCTCGGGCGCATAGGCGCGCTCGCGCACCGGGGGGCGCCAGCGCAGCATCGCCACGATCAGCGGCAGATAGCTGGCGGCGTTGACCGCAAAGGCCGCCGCCGCCCCCCAGGCCGCGACGATCAGCCCTCCCGCCGCCGGCCCGACCGAGCGCATCAGGTTGAACCCGACCGAGTTCAGCGTCACCGCCGCGGGCAGGTCGGCGCGGGGCACGAGGTCGCCCATGCTCGCCTGCCACGGCGGGTTGTAGAGCGCCTGCCCGACGCCGATCAGGAAGGTCAGCGCCAGCAGCGAATAAGGGTCGAGCCACCCCCGCCACGCCACCACGGCCAGCAACAGCGACACCCCCGCCATGATCGCCAGCGCCGCGAGCAGCAGCCGCTTGCGCTCGAAGATGTCGGCCAGCGCGCCGGAGAGTAGCGCGAACAGCATGATCGGCAGGGTGTTCGACGCCTGCACCAGCGCCACCAGCGTGGCGCTGTCGGTGAGCTGCGTCATCATCCACGCCGCGCCCACCGCCTGCACCAGCCCGCCGAAGTTCGACACCAGCGTCGCCGCCCAGAGGTTGCGGAAGGCCGCGTGCCGGAACGGCGCCAGCGCCGAGGACGACGCAGGCGGGGCGGGATCGCGCAAGGGGGGCGGGGCGGGTCTGGACATCATCGGCGCTCGCCCGGCACTCTGACCCGCCCCGGCGCGTGGGGCAACAGGCCCGGCAGGGGGGAGAGCGAGATGGACGAGCCCGACACCGACCCGGCCGTGCTGCGGACCCGGCAGATGGCGCTGAGGGCGATCATGGACGGCCGCGGCGCCGAGGTGGTGGTGCTGCGCGACCCGGCGCTGGTGGCGCATTACGGCGGCGCGGCGCTGCCCGGCGGCACGGTGCTGCTGGTCACGGCGGCGGAGGTGCGAGCGGTCGCCGGCGAGCCTCAGGCGGTGGAAACCCTGCGCGGCGCCGCGCGGGTCGTCGGGCACGACGGCAGCGGCGGACTGGGCGCGGGCGAGGCGCTTGATCTGGGGGCGGTCATCCGCCGGCAGGTGGCCGGACACGCCGGGCGGTGAAACGAAAACGGCCCCGCGCTCGGCGGGGCCGCTCTCTGGTCAGCGCGAAGCGCCGATCAGTTCCGGTTGAAGAGGCGCAGCACCAGCAGCAGGATCACGGCGCCGATGGTGGCGAACACGATCGAGCCGAGGATGTTGGTGCCGGCCACGGTGTTGCCGGTGGCGGGGGCCGCGCCGAGGTTCCAGCCGAGGGCCGGGAAGAGCAGCGAGGCGATGACCGCGCCGACGACGCCGACGATGATGTTCATCAGCGTGCCCTGGCCGTGGCCCTTGACGATCTGGCCGGCGAGCCAGCCCGCGATGGCGCCGATGATGATGGCGATGATGAGACCCATGGGATTCCCTTTCGAAGCGCAGTTCCTGACCGCCGTCATTGGCGGAGACGGCGGCACAACCCCATGAAAACCGGCAGGGTTCCGCCGATGGGGTCTTTTCGGCGTGATGGTCGTGGGAACTCCGCGCGCTGTGACATCAGGGCCACAGATCACGGCCGGTAAAAATCCTGCGCGCGCGACATTCTTGCAACGCAAACCGGCGTCCGCAGGCCGTTCGAACGGCGGTTTGCCTTGACCTTTCCGCCCCCGCGCCGCCTATGGGGACGTCCTGTCGTCGGGCTGCGCGCCCTGCTTGCGCGCGATTCGCCCGATGTGAGCTGCCACCTCACTGCCCGTCGCGGTCCGCCGCCGAGGGCCGTCCCGAATCATGAGGATCTCGCGATGCGCATCGCCTCTGCCGTCCTGCTCGCTGCCGTGCTCGGTCTGGCCGCCTGCGGCCCCGACCCGGCCGCGCAGGTCGCCCCCGCCACCCCCGCCACCCCGGCCGTCACGCCGGCGATCTATCAGGCCCGCACCGATACCGGCCCCGGCGGTGAGCCGCTGCCGATCGCGGCGATCAAGCCCGCCTACCTGCGCGACCGCAACGTCCGCGCCCAGGTGCCCTACAACGGGCCCGATCCGGCCGGCAGCATCGTCGTCGATCCCTACGCGCGCTTCCTGTATCTCGTCGAGCCGGGCGGCACCGCCACCCGCGTCGGCATCGCCGTGGGCAAGGCGGGCCTGGGCTTTTCGGGCACCGCCACCGTCGGCCGCAAGGCCCGCTGGCCGTCCTGGACCCCCACCGCCAACATGGTCGCGACCGAGCCGGATCTGTACGGCCCGGTGAAGGACGGCAAGGCCGGCGGTCTGGACAACCCGCTGGGCTCGCGCGCGCTGTACCTGTACCAGGGCAGCCGCGACACGCTGTACCGGATCCACGGCACGATGGACCCCTCGTCGATCGGCAAGGCGACCTCGGCCGGCTGCATCCGGCTGTTCAACCAGGACATCATGGACCTGTTCGACCGCGTGCCGACCGGCACCCGCGTCAAGGTCCGCACCGCCGCCGAGTCCCGCGCGCTCGAGGGGCCGCTGGTCGAGACCCCGGACGGGTATCTCGAGCCCGCCGCCGCCGCCCCGGTCGTGGCGATGTCGCCCGCCGGCGTGCCGGTCGTGGAAAGCGCCGTGCCGGCCGCGTGGCGCTGATCGGGCGCTGATCGGGCGCTGAGGCACCGAACGAACGCAACGGACGCCCGGCGAGCCATCGCCGGGCGTCTTGCATTTGCGGCGGTGTGCGGGTTGATTCCGGCCATCCTGCCGCCCTGATCCGGGGCGCGATCCTGTGCGCCGGATCGGCGCGTGACAGCCTGCGCCGGATCGGCGCGTGAAAGGTATGGACCATGGCCAATCCCCCCTCGACCGCCAAACCCCCCGTTGACGTGGCAAAGCTGATCGACCGCACCCGCGAGCCGGCGCTGTCCCGGCACGCGGACCGGACGCTGACCGGCCTGATGCGCAAGCTCGACGCCGCCAGCGCCGAGGCGGGCGCCGACCCCGAGGCGGCGCGGGCGATCGCGGCCGCGCTGCGGCGCGTCAAGGGCGAGGCGAAGAAGCGGCTCGCGGCGTCCGAGGGCGGCAGCCCCGCCCCGGCCGAGCGGCGCGGCCGGCCGGGTGCCGGCAAGGCGGCGCAGCCTGCGGGGCGCAAGCCGGGGCCGAAGACTAAGCCGGCCGACGCGCCGCGCGCCGAGGGCGCCGCAGCCGAGACGCCCCGGGCCCGGGGGCGCAACGCGGGCGCGGCCAAGGCCGATGCAGGTCCGGCACCGGCCCCCGCCGAGGCTGCGGCAAAACCTGTTGCCGCCAAGCCCTCGGCCCGTCAGGCGGCGCGCCGCCCGGCCGTCCGCGACGCCGCCGCAACCCGCGGCCGGGGCCGCGCCGCGGCCGCAGCCGCGACGCCCCGACCGGCCGCCGAGGTGCGCCCAGCCGACCCCCGCACGGCCGACGTGCGGCCGCCGAAACCGGCCCGCCCGCCGCAGGCCGACAGCGCGGCGGTGCGCCCCGACGATCTCGACGCCAAGGCTGATGCCAAGGCGCGCAAGGCCGCCGAGAAGGCCGAGCGCAAGCGGGTGAAGGAGGCCGAGAAGGCCGAGCGCAAACGCGCCAAGGACGCCGAAAA
Organism: Paracoccus sanguinis; assembly: GCF_012689545.1. NCBI lineage: Bacteria > Pseudomonadati > Pseudomonadota > Alphaproteobacteria > Rhodobacterales > Paracoccaceae > Paracoccus > Paracoccus sanguinis. The sequence goes on along the minus strand of NZ_CP051542.1, from coordinate 1,180,728 downwards.
GGCCGCCCGCAAGGCCGCCCGCCTTGACGAGGGGGACGCGGGTGCGGCTGCGAAAGCGCCCAAGGCCGGGAAGAAGGCCGGCAAGGCCAAGGGCGAGAAGCAGAAGAAGGGCAAGGGCAAGGGCGGGAAGTCCAAGGCCTGACGTTTAGGCGGCGGCGGCGAGCGGCTTTTTCGGAGGGCCGCATTCGCAGGTGTTCGTTGCTCGCCTCGCCGGGAATCTGCCTGACTGACCGGGCTAGCCAAGGGGCGGGCCGCACCAAAGAGTTGCGCCTTGCGAGCGCCTTGAACTCACCGCGCTGCCTCCCGCTGTGGCGGGGGGCGCGGACGCTCGCCTCTGCGATTGGGTGGCGGCGCTGCCGCAACTCACCGTCGCCCGCGGTGCCCTCGCCCGAGACACCCGGCCGCCCACCACACCCGCGCTTCGCCAACCGCCGGTTCCCATGCCCCCGGCGGTCTGCTATTTCAGAGGCGGACAACCGCGATTGGGGGCAGGGTGGGCTGGCGATACCGCATAGGCGTGGCGATGCTGCTGGGCCTGCCGCTCGCGGCAGAGGCCGCAGGCGTGGCCGCCGCGCCGGACGGCTCGGTGATGCTCGTGCCCGCCACGCCCGGAGCGGCCGCGCCGACGCCCGGGGCAGCCGCGCCCACCCCCGCCGAGGAAGCGCCCACGCCCGCGGCCTCGCCAGACACCGCCCCTCCCGCGCCGCAGGCTGAGGTCCGCCCGGACCCCGGGCTGCCGCCGGAGGACGGCGCGGCCAGCGCCGCGCCTGCGCCCGCACCCGCGACCGCTGCCGAGCCAGCACCCGCGACCGGCACGCCCGCGACCGCTGCCGCACCCGCGCCCGTTGCTGAGCCCGCACCCGCGACCGGCACGCCCGCGACCGCTGCCGCACCCGCGCCCGTTGCTGAGCCCGCACCCGCAACCGCTGCCGCACCCGCGACCGACACGCCCGCACCCGCAACCGACACGCTCCCGCCCGCCACCGCCGAGGCGTCACCCGACCCCGCGCCCCCCACTGACGCCGCCGCGGCGGCGAACGCCCCGGCGCGCGCCGCCGATCCGGCGCCCGAGGCGCCCGCCGACCCCACCACGCCCGCTCCGCCTCCGGCGATGGCCGGCCCGCACCAGCCCGCCGACACCCGCACCGAGCGCTGCACGGCGGACCGGCGGAGCTGCATCAAGGTCGCCTCCTACGTCTCGGACGTCTGCACGGTGATCGAGCGGGCCGCGACCGAGAACCGGCTCGACCCCAACTTCCTCGCCCGCCTGCTCTGGAAGGAATCGATGTTCGAGCCCGAGGCGGTCTCGCCGGTCGGCGCGCAGGGGATCGCCCAGTTCATGCCCGAGACGGCGCGCATCCGCCGGCTCGATGACCCGTTCAACCCGGCCAAGGCCATCCACGCCTCGGCCGACTATCTGCGCTACCTGATCGACGGGTTCGGCAACATGGGGCTGGCCGCGGTGGCCTATAACGGCGGCGAGGCCCGCGCGCTGCGCTTCTACAACGGCGGACAGGTGCTGCCCTACGAGACGCAGGACTACGTCGAGGCGATCACCGGCCACAACGCCTGGAAGTGGCGCGACGAGCCGCCCGGGACGCTTGACCTGCGGCTCGACAAGGACCGGCCCTTCCGCGAGGCCTGCATCAAGCTCGCCGGCAACCGCTCGCTCAAGGAGTTCACGACCAAGCAGCGGGCGTGGCCGTGGGGCGTGATCCTCGCCTCGCACCCCAAGCAGTCGGGGGCGCAGAGCCAGGTGAGCCGGCTCAACCGGCAACTGCGCCCGATCCTCGGCGGCAAGCGGGTCAGCTACGTGCGCAAGACGATGACCGGCTCGGGGCGCAAGGTCTACACCGCCCAGATCGGCTACTCCTCGCGCGGCGAGGCCAACGCCTTCTGCAACCAGTTCCGCGCCCTCGGTGGCCGCTGCATCGTGCTGAAGAACTGAGGCGCGCGCCGCCTGTCGAGCCCCCAAATCGCCTGCGCCTCGCGTTTCAGATCGCGGAACGTGCCTTGTGCCACCTCCGCCACGCCGGGGTTCCGCGATATGAAACGGGCGGCGCCCCCCGGCACCGCCCGCCTCCATCTTTTTTCAGCCTCATATCCTGCGACCGCACCCCGAGGTGCGGTGCCGGGATCACTCTTTCCAGTGCACCTTGGTCAGGTCATTGGCCGGCGAGGGCGCGTTCTCCCACAGACCCTCGATCCGGGCATCGGCCACCCCGGTCTTGGCGAGCTGGAACAGGAACGCCACCGGGTGATCGTCGGCCAGCATCTCCTGCGCCTCTTTCAGGATCGCGCTGCGCTCGGCCGGGTCCAGCGCCGCCTTGAGCTTCTCCATCAGCGCGTTGAAGGCAGGGTTCTGATAGCCGATGTAATAGCCGTCGCGGGCATAGATGCCGATGTCCATCGGCTCGACATGGCTGATGATCGTCAGGTCGAAATCGTGGTTCTTGTAGACCGTCTCGAGCCACTGGGCCCATTCCATGTTGGTGGTCTGGGTCTCGATCCCGACCTCGCGCAGCTGCGCCGCGACGATCTCGCCCCCGCGCCGGGCATAGGGCGGAGGCGGCAGGGCGAGGCGCAGCTTCAGCCCCGACACCCCCGCCTCGGCCAGCAGCGCCTTGGCCTTTTCGGGGTCATGCGGCGAGCGGTCGAGCAGGTCGACGTAATCGGGGTGATGCGGGGCGAAATGGCTGCCGATGGGGGTGCCATAGCCGAACATCGCCCCGTCGATGATCGCCTGCCGGTCCACGGCCAGCGCAATCGCCTCGCGCACCTTGGGATTGTCCAGCGGCGCATTGCGGTTGTTCATCGACAGGATCGTCTCGCCCTCGGTCGTCCCCACGATCACCTTGAAGCGCGGGTCGGCCTTGAGCTGGTCGAGCGTCTCGGGCGCGGGATAGATCGGGAAGGCGTCGACGTCCCCCGCCATCATCGCCGCGAAGGCCGCCGTCGGGTCGGCGATGAAGCGGAACGTCGCGGTCTTCAGCGCCGGCTTCTCGCCCCAATAGCCGTCAAAGGCGGTCAGCGTGACGTGATCGCCCTGGGTCCACTCGCCCAGCTTGAAGGGCCCGGTCCCCACCGGCTTCGTCGCCGCGTCGGCGGCCGAGGCCGGGTCCATCATCACCGCGTCGCCCCAGGCCATCTTCCACGGGAAATCCGCGTCCGGCGCCTTGAGCGTCACGCGGACGAGGTCGGGGGCCACCGCCTCGACCGTCTCGATGTCGGCAAACAGCGCCTTCTGCGCGTTGACCGAGTCGGGCGCCCGCGCGCGGTCGAGCGAGAACACCACGTCCGAAGCGTCGAAGTCCGCGCCGTCGTGAAACTTGACCCCGCCGTGCAGCTTGAACTCATAGACCTTGCCGCCCTCCTTCGCCTCCCAGCTTTCGGCGAGGGCGGGGGCGATGCTGCCGTCGGGGGCGAAGCGGGTCAGCCCCTCGAAGAGGTTGGCATAAGTGATCTCGTCGATGGCGGCGGCGGCGTTGGCGGTCGGGTCGAGGCCCGGCGGCTCGAGCACCATGCCCAGCCGGATGGCGTCCTGCGCGGCAAGCGCCGGCTCCGAGATGAGCGCCACGGCGGCCGCGGTGGTCAGCAGAAAACGTTGAAACATCGGTCCCCTCCGGGGGGCGGCACGATGCCGCCCGCTGCGGGGGAAGCTTAGGCGGCGCGGGCGCGCCCGATCAAGCGCGGCGGCGCTGGGGCGGGATGATCTGCTGGGCGATCCCGGCCAGCATCAGCCACAGCGAGCTGACGACCAGCCCCCAGAGCGCCCAGCTTTGCGGGTGGAACCCGACCGCGATGGCCCAGCCGGCCGAGACGACCCAGGCGATGGTCATCGGCAGCGAGACGGCCCGCCAGCGCTCGGTCCGCACCGGGTGGATGAACTTGACGGGCAGGAACATCGCCACGGTCAGCGCCACTACGATGATGGCGATCACCCAGAACGAGGGCTTGAGCGCGAAGAGCACCAGCACCACCATGTTCCAGCAGGCCGGAAAGCCCGAGAAGCTGTTGTCCACCGTCTTCATCCGGGTGTCGGCGAAATAGATCACCGAGCCGTAGACGATGGCGATGATGCAGAGCCAGCCGGTCCAGCCGCTGAGCAGCCCCGACTTGAAGAGCGCATAGGCCGGGATGAACACGTAGGTCAGGTAGTCGATGATGAGGTCCATCAGCACCCCGTCATGCGTCGGCCAGTTCTCCTTGACGCGGTAGCGGCGCGCCAGCGGGCCGTCGAGCCCGTCCACCACCAGCGCCACGATCAGCCAGGCGAACATGGTGGACCATTTCCCGTCGACCGCGGCGAGCAGCGCGAGCATCGACAGGACGGCCCCGGTGGCCGTGAACAGATGAACCCCAAGGGCCTTGAGACGCAAATCCATCCCGCCTTGTGTCACCGCCCGTGCGGGCGCGCAACCGTGGCCGCACGAGGCGCGTGCGCCGCAGGACGACCGCAGGGCAGGGGACGCGGCCCGCTGCCCGCTGCGGCCCGCTTCGCCTCGAGAGCGGGCGGCACCGCACGATCATGGGGCGCGGCCCAATTCAGCTTCTCTTCTGACCCAAATATCCGGGGGGACGCGTCCGGCACGGACGCGGGGGGCAGACCCCCCGCGACGGGTGGCCCTCACGCCTCGGGGATGGGCAGGGCGGTAGTGGCCTTCATCTCCTCCATCGACAGCAGCGCGGTGACGTTCTGGATCCGCACCTCGGCGATCAGCGACTGGTAGAAGCGGTCATAGGCGCGGGCGTTCTTCACCATCACCTTGAGGATATAGTCGATGTCGCCGGCCAACCGGTGCGCCTCGATCACCTCGGGGCGGGCGCGGACCGCGGCGAGGAAGCGGGCGGCCCAGTCGGCGTCGTGCTCGGTCGTGCGGATCAGCACGAAGAAGCACGCCTCGAGCCCGAGCGATTCGGCATCGAGCAGCGCCACCTGTCCGCGGATCACCCCCTGCTCGCGCATCCGCCGGATGCGGTTCCAGACAGGGGTGCGCGAGGCGCCGATGCGGGTCGCCACCTCCTCCAGCGGCAGGCTCGAATCCTGCTGGAGAAGGGAGAGTATCTTGCGGTCAGTGTCGTCCAGCCGGACGGGCGTTTGCGGCGTCTGCGCCATGAGGAATATTTTTCCTACTGAGGGGGAGGCGGGTGGAGGGACGGTCTTATTTCCGCCGGAGACTGGCGGAATGCAACATGATTTTCCTATTATCTGGTCATTGCCGAAAGGGTCTGACGATGTCCAAGAGCTTCACCCCCTCGCCCGCCACGCCCGCGGTGCTGACTGCCAACACGCTGCGCGACGGGCGCTGCGTGTGGATGGGGGCGGGTGGCTGGACCACCGACCCGCGCGCGGCGACGCTCTATGAGGACGCGGGGCTGGCCGAGTTCGCGCTGCTCGAGGCGCAGGCCCAGGGCCACGTCGTCGTCGGCCCCTATCTGATCGAGGCGAACCGCACCGCCGACGGCCGTGCCGCGCCCGCCCATTTCCGCGAGGCCTTCCGCCACAGCGGCCCGACGACCGAGCCCGCCGCCCGCGCCGCGCAGGCCGCCCCCAACTCCGCCGACCCCCTGACCGCCCCCCTGACCGTCGAGGCCGCCCATGTTTGACGCAGCCCCCCACGACACCGCCCGCCAGGATACCGACGGGCAGGCCTACCTGCGCCATCGCGCGGCCCAGTTCCGCGCGCAGGTGGCGCGGCGGCTCGACGGCAGCCTGACCGAGGACGAGTTCCGGCCGCTGCGGCTGATGAACGGCGTCTACCTGCAGCTGCACGCCTACATGCTGCGGGTGGCGATCCCCTACGGGACGATCTCGCCCGACCAGATGCGCGGGCTCGCGGCTATCGCCGACCGCTGGGACCGCGGCTACGGGCATTTCACCACCCGCCAGAACATCCAGTTCAACTGGCCGGCGCTGGTGGACATCCCCGACATCCTCGACGCGCTGGCGGATGTGGGGCTGCACGCGATCCAGACCTCGGGCAACACGATCCGCAACGTGACGACCGACGCCTTCGCGGGCGCCGCCGCCGATGAGGCCGACGATCCGCGCCCCTGGGCCGAGCTGCTGCGCGTCTGGTCCACCGACCACGCCGAGTTTCAGTTCCTGCCGCGCAAGTTCAAGATCGCCGTCTCGGGCGGGGCGAAGGACCGGGCGGTGATCCCGGCCCATGACATCGGCCTGCGGCTCAAGCGGCAGGACGGGGCGCTGGGTTTCGAGGTGTGGATCGGCGGCGGCCTGGGCCGGACGCCGATGCTGGGGCAGGTGGTGCGCGACTTCCTGCCCGCCGCGGACCTTTTGCCCTACGTCGAGGCGATCCTCGCCGCCTACAACCTGAGCGGCCGGCGCGACAACAAGTACAAGGCGCGGATCAAGATCACCGTGGCCGAGCGCGGGCTGGACGTGATGCGCGCCGAGATAGAGGCCGAGTTCGCCCGCCGCCGCGCCGTCTTCCGCGGCGTGGACACGGCGCTGCTGGACGGGCTGCGCGTCCGCTTCGCCCCGCCCGTCTTCCGCGAGGTGGACGCCGCGGGGTACGAGGCCGCCCGCGCCGCCGACCCGGCCTTCCGGTCCTTCACCGACACCAACCTGTCGCCCCACCGGGTGCCGGGCCACGCGAGCGTCACCGTGACGCTCAAGGCCGCCGGCGCCACGCCGGGCGACGCGACCTCGGACCAGATGCGCACCCTCGCCGAGCTGGCCGAGCGGCACGGCTACGGCGACCTGCGGATCGCGCATGACCAGAACGTGGTGCTGCCGCACGTCCCGCTCGACGCGCTGCCGGCGCTCTATGCGGGGCTGCGGGCGGCGGGCCTCGCCACCGCCAACGCCGGGCGGATCACCGACATCGTGGCCTGCCCGGGGATGGACTTCTGCACCCTGGCCACCGCCCGCTCGATCCCCGTCGCGCAGGAAATCGCGGCCTATGTCCGCGCCCGCGACCTCGACGACGAGATCGGGGCCTTCGACCTGCGCATCTCGGGCTGCATCAACGCCTGCGGGCATCACCACCTGGGCCATGTCGGCATCCTCGGGCTGGATCGCGCGGGGGTCGAGAACTACCAGATCACGCTCGGCGGCGACGGCTACGACGCGCCTGCGATCGGCGAGCGCGCCGGGGCGGGCTTCCCCTACGACCAGGTGGTGCCCGCCATCGGACGGCTGCTCGACGCCTATCTCGCCGTCCGCGAGACGCCCGAAGAGCGGTTCATCGACGCGCTGCGCCGGCTGGGGCCCGCGCCCTTCAAGGCCGCGCTCTACCCCGAGGCCGCCCATGCTTGACCTGACGCTCGAGGACCGGGCGCGGGCGCTCAACGACCGCTACCGCAACCACGCGGCGGTGTCGGTGCTGCGCCATGCGCTGGCCGACCCCGACCTCGGCCGGGTGGCGCTGGTGTCGTCCTTCGGCGCCGAGTCGGTGGTGCTGCTGCACATGCTGTCGGTCGCGGCGCCCGACACGCCGGTGCTGTTCGTGGACACCGGGATGCTGTTCCCCGAGACGCTCGCCTATCAGCGCGAGATCGCCGCGCGGCTGCCCCTGACCGACATCCGGGTGATCCGCGCCTCGGACGACGAGATCGCCGCCGCCGACCCAGACGGCACGCTGAACCAGCGCGACACCGACGCCTGCTGCAACGCCCGCAAGGTGGTGCCGCTGGAGCGCGCGCTCGCGGGGTTCGACGGCTGGATCACGGGCCGCAAGCGCTTTCAGGGCGGCCAGCGGGTCGAGCTCGAGTTCTTCGAGCCCGAGGCGCCGTCGCGGCTGCGGGTCAATCCGCTGGCGCACTGGCGGGCGCAGGACGTGGTCGAGTACATGGACGAGAACGCGCTGCCCCGGCACCCGCTGGTGGCGCGCGGCTACCCCTCGATCGGCTGCGCGCCCTGCACCTCGCCGGTGAAGCCGGGCGAGGACCCGCGCGCCGGGCGCTGGCGCGGCTCGGCCAAGACCGAGTGCGGCATCCACTTCATCGGCGGCAAGATCGTCCGCGGGCCGCTCGCGCCCGAGGCGGTGCCCGAGCCCGCACCCGCCCCCGAGCCTGTGCCCGCCGCCGCGATCACCCCCGTCCCGACCGATTCCGTCCCGACCCAGCCCGAGGCCCCGACGATGACCCCGACCCCGCGCCCCCGTGCCGACGCCGACCCCGTGGCGCCCCTGCCGGCGTCCTCGGCCACCATCGTGACGCTGCCCGGCGCCGAGGCGGCCGACGCCCCGGTGCTGGTGCGCGACGACGGCTTCCACCCCGTCGAGGGCACGCCGGACGTCAGCCTGCCGCCCGACACCGATCCGGCGAGCCTCGGCCAGCATCTCGGCGCGGCGCTGATCGCGGTCGAGTTTCCGGCGATGACCGACGGGCGCGGCTTTTCGCTCGCCCGCATCCTGCGCGAGCTGGGCTACGGCGGGCGGCTGCGCGCCACCGGCGGGCTGATCGCCGACCAGTATGCGATGGCCCGCCGCGTGGGCTTCGACGAGGTCGAGATCCCCGCCGCGCTGTCCCGCCGTCAGCCGGCCCCGCAGTGGCTCGCCCGCGCCGACTGGCGCGACTGGGACCACAGGTCGCGGCTCGCGGGCTAGAAGCCCGGGCCGCTTTGCACTAGATATTCCGGGACACTGATATGACGCTGGATTTCCCCGTGGCCGATGACACCGCCTCGAACCCGACCCTTGGGCAAGCTGCGCCCGCGGCCAAGCCCGCCTCGACCGCGGCGCTGATGCCCGATGCGCAGACGGTGACGGCGGTGCACCATTGGACCGACCGGCTGTTCTCGTTCCGGGTGACGCGCCCGGCCAGCCTGCGCTTCCGCTCGGGCGAGTTCGTGATGATCGGCCTGCCCGACGACAACGGCAAGCCGATCCTGCGGGCCTATTCCATCGCCTCGCCCAACTGGGACGAAGAGCTCGAGTTCTACTCGATCAAGGTACCGGACGGGCCGCTGACCTCGCGGCTGCAGCACATCCGCGAGGGCGACCAGATCATCCTGCGCCCGAAGCCGGTGGGCACGCTCGTGCTCGACGCGCTGCTGCCCGGCAAGCGGCTGTGGTTCCTCGCCACCGGCACGGGCATTGCGCCCTTCGCCTCGCTCATGCGCGACCCCGAGACGTTCGAGCGCTACGAGCAGGTGATCATGATGCACACCTGCCGCGAGGCCGCCGAGCTGGATTACGGCCGCGAGCTGGTGGCGAACCTGCACGGCGACGAACTGCTGACCGAGATGTTCGGCGCCGACTTTGACAAGCGCCTGATCTATTACCCGACGACCACGCGCGAGGCGACCGCGCGGATGGGCCGGATCACCGACAACCTGACCTCGGGCAAGGTCTTCGCCGACCTCGGCCTGCCGGCGATGAACCCGGCCGAGGACCGGGCGATGGTCTGCGGCAGCCTCGCCTTCAACGTCGACGTCAAGGCGGTGCTGGAAGGCTTCGGGCTGCGCGAGGGCGCCAACAGCGACCCCAAGGAGTTCGTGGTCGAAAAGGCCTTCGTCGGCGACGGGATCTGATGCCCCTGCGGGTACGGGCGCTCGACCACCTGGTCCTGACCGTGGCCGACATCGAGGCCACGGTGGCGTTCTACGAGGCGCTGGGGATGACGCGGGTCCGCTTCGGCGAGGGGCGGGTGGCGCTGGCCTTCGGGGGCCAGAAGATCAACCTGCATCCGGCCGGCGCCGAGATCGCCCCCCATGCCGCCCACCCCCGCCCCGGCAGCGCCGACCTGTGTTTTCTGGTCGAGGGCGACGTGGCGGGTCTCTCCGCCCACCTCGCCGCGGCGGGGCTGGCCGTCGAACTCGGGCCGGTGCCGCGGACCGGGGCGCAGGGGCCGCTCACCTCGGTCTATCTGCGCGATCCCGATGGCAATCTGGTCGAGCTGAGCGTCCCCGCCGCGCCCTGATCCGCGCTTCGCAGGGGGCCGCCGCCCCCGTCTCCGGCCGAGGGCTCCCCCGCGGGTCCTTGCGCCAGAAAGATGCGCGCCGCCCGCCTCCGGCCCCAAGGCCGCCGCAGGGGCCGGCGTTGACACCCCCCGCCGGGGTGCCCATGTTCCCCGCCCGAATCGTCCCCCGGAGAGCCCCATGCCCGTCGTCGTCGTCGAATCCCCCGCCAAGGCCAAGACGATCAACAAGTATCTGGGCGACGACTACACCGTCCTGGCCTCGTTCGGTCACGTCCGCGACCTGCCGCCCAAGGACGGCTCGGTCGATACCGACGCCGATTTCGCCATGACGTGGGAGGTCGCGGCGGACTCGAAGAAGCACGTCAAGGCGATCAAGGATGCGCTCGCCCGCGACCCGAACCTGATCCTCGCCACCGACCCCGACCGCGAGGGCGAGGCGATCTCGTGGCACCTCAAGGAGGCGCTGGCCTCGTCGCTGAAGAAGGCGCAGGTGAGCCGCGTCACCTTCAACGCCATCACCAAGAGCGCCGTGACCGAGGCGATGGCCCACCCGCGCGAGATCGACCAGCCGCTGGTCGACGCCTATCTGGCCCGCCGGGCGCTGGATTACCTCGTCGGCTTCAACCTGTCGCCAGTGCTGTGGCGCAAGCTGCCCGGCTCGCGCTCGGCGGGGCGGGTGCAGTCGGTGGCGCTGCGCATCATCGTCGACCGCGAGATGGAGATCGAGGCGTTCCGGGCCCGCGAATACTGGTCCGTCCACGCCGCGCTCGCCACGCCCTCGGGGGCGCCCTATCAGGCCCAGCTGGTCAGCTACGCCGGCAAGAAGCTCGAGCGCTTCGACCTCGCCGACGCCGAACGCGCCGCGCTGGCGGTCGCCGCGGTGGAAAGCCGCGACCTGACGGTGACCTCGGTCGCCTCGAAACCCGCGAGCCGCAACCCGTGGCCGCCGTTCATGACCTCGACCCTGCAGCAAGAGGCGTCGCGCAAACTCGGCATGGGTGCCAAGGCCTGCATGGGCGCGGCGCAGCGGCTCTATGAGGCGGGCTACATCACCTACATGCGGACCGACGGGATCGACATGGCGCCCGAGGCGGTGATGGCCGCCCGCGATGCGATCAAGGCGCGGTTCGGGGCGGACTACCTGCCGGCCTCGCCGCGGATGTACAAGAACAAGGCCAAGAACGCGCAAGAGGCGCATGAGTGCATCCGTCCGACCGACATGATGCGCTCACCCGACAAGCTGTCGGCCGAGCCCGAGCAGAAGCGCCTTTACGACCTGATCTGGAAGCGCACGCTGGCAAGTCAGATGGAAGCCGCGCGGATGGAGCGCACCACCGTCGAGATCGGCTCGGCCGACGGCCAGGTGGGGCTGCGCGCGACCGGGCAGGTGATGCTCTTCGACGGGTTCCTTAAGGTCTATGACCAGGGCCACGACGACGGCGAGGACGGCGAGGACAGCGCCCGCCTGCCGCAGATCGCCCAGGGGGAGCCCGCGGCCAAGGTCGCAGGCGGCTTTGCGGGCGAACTCGACGCCGGGTCCGAGGGGCTGGTCGCCGACGCCGCCCGCGCCGTGCTGGGCCGCCAGCATTTCACCCAAGCCCCGCCCCGCTATACCGAGGCGACGCTGGTCAAGCGGATGGAAGAGCTCGGCATCGGCCGGCCCTCGACCTATGCCTCGATCGTCACCACGATCCAGGACCGCGACTATGTGCGCAAGGACAAGAACCGGCTGATCCCCGAGGACAAGGGGCGGCTCGTCACCATCTTCCTGACCAAGTATTTCCCGCGCTACGTCTCGTACGACTTCACCGCCGACATGGAGGGCGAGCTCGACGACATCTCCTCGGGCTCGCGCGAGTACCGCGAGGTGCTGCGGCGGTTCTGGCGCGACTTCACCGCGGCGCTGGCGGGGACGAGCGAGCTGCGCATCTCCGAGGTGCTGACGGCGATCGACGAGGCCTTGGCGCCGCATCTCTACCCGCCGCGGGCGGACGGGGGCGATCCGCGCGAATGTCCGCTCTGCCACCGCGGGCGGCTGAACCTCAAGACGGCGCGCTCGGGCGGGGCGTTCATCGGCTGCTCGAACTACCCCGAGTGCCGCTACACCCGGCCGCTCTCGGGCCCCGAGGGCGAGGCGCTGGGCGATGCGGTGCTGGGCACCGACCCCGAGGGCCGCGAGATCAGCCTGCGGAACGGCCGTTTCGGGCCCTACGTCCAGCGCGGCGAGGCGACGGCCGAGGTGCCCAAGCCGCCGCGCGCCTCGATCCCCAAGGGGTGGGAGGCGGCGAGCGTCGACCTCGAACGGGCGCTGATGCTGCTGGACCTGCCGCGCGAGATCGGCCCGCACCCCGAGGACGGGGTGGTGGTCGAGGCCGGGATCGGGCGCTACGGGCCGTTCGTCAAGCACGGGGCGAAATACGCCAACCTGCCCGAGGTGGACGAGGTGTTCACCATCGGCATGAACCGCGCGGTCGAGGTGCTGGCGCAGAAGGCCTCGCGCGGGCGGGCGCCGGCGGCGGCGCCGCTGGCGGAGCTGGGCGAGCACCCGGACGGCGGGCCGGTGCAGGTGCTGAACGGGCGGTTCGGGCCCTACGTGAAGTGGGGCAAGGTCAACGCCACCCTGCCGCGCGACATGGCGCCCGAGGCGGTGACGCTCGAGGCGGCGCTGGAGCTGATCGCGGCGAAGGCCGCGAAGGGCGGCAAGGCGCCGCGCAAGGCGGCGGCGAAGAAGCCGGCGGCGAAGGCCAGCACAACGAAGGCTGGTGCGGCGAAGAAGCCTGCGGCCAAGAAGACCACGGCGAAAGCCGGGACGGCCAAGGCCGCCGCGAAGAAGCCGGCGGCCGGCAAGGCGGCGGCCACGTCGGATGCCGCAGAGGATGCGGCGCCGGTCAAGGCCGCGGCGAAGAAGCCCGCCGCCAAATCCGCGACCAAGGCCAAGCCCGCCGCCAAGCCCAAGGCGGCCAAACCCGCCGACCCCGCCGACTGACCGCCGATCCCCGAGCGGGGCGCCCCGCGCCCCCTCCCACGGCCTGACATCCCCCAAGGCGCCCGCCAACCCGCCCCGCCGGGACGGCGCGCCGCGCCCGCCTCGGGCTGGACCCAAATATCCCCGCCGGAGGCTCCTGCCCGCGCCACCCGCGCGCCGGTCGGGGCTGCGCGCGGCGGGCGCCTCACGCCATCGTGCCGCCGGGCGGGTTGTCCGTGGCGGTGGCTCGGCCTACCCCTCAAGGGGAACGCGCAACCCTGAAAGGGATATCACATGCGGACTTCTGCCCTGATCCTCGCCGCGCTCTGCGCCGCCGCGCCTGCGCTGGCCGAAACCCCTGCGCCCAAAGCCGCGCCCGCCGCCGCGCCTGCCGCCCCCGCCGCGGCGGCCGCCCCGGCTGCCACCACCCCGCCCTCGACCGAACCGGCGCCGGGCGACAGCATCGAGGCGGTCAGCTACGCCTGCGCCGGCAACAAGATCCTGCACGCGGTGGTCGTGAACACCGCCGGCGGGTCGAGCTTCGCCACCATCCTGCAGCAGGACGAGCTGATCCCGATGCAGATCGCCGTCTCGGCGTCGGGCGCGCGCTACACCGCCATCAACCCCGACTACACCTACGAGCTGGTGACCAAGGGCGACTCGGCCGATCTCTACGCCACGACCAACGGCAAGGAAGAGCGGGTGCTCGAGGACTGCACCGCCTCGAACTGAGGCCCCCGCCGCACCATCCGCCCCGCCGCCCGACGCCGCGGCGGGGCGCGCCTGCCCGGGCCACCGCCCGACCCGCAGGGTGCCCCCGACGTGCGCGCCCCCTCGCCCCCCATCGCCTAAGTGACGCTGCGTTGACACGCCCTTTCCCCCCGTGCAGAACCGGGCGTGACCGGGATTTGGGGACAGGCGGGGGGCCATGCAGAAGATCTACGACAACGCCGACGCAGCACTCGAGGGGGTGCTCAAGGACGGGATGTCCATCGCCGCGGGCGGCTTCGGCCTCTGCGGCATCCCCGAGCTGCTGATTGCCGCGATCCACAAGGCGGGGGTGAAGAACCTCACCATCGCGTCGAACAACTGCGGCGTGGACGGGTTCGGCCTCGGCATCCTGCTCGACAGCAAGCAGATCGCCAAGATGCAGTCCTCTTACGTGGGCGAGAACGCCGAGTTCATGCGCCAGTATCTCTCGGGCGAGCTCGAGCTTGAGTTCAACCCGCAGGGCACGCTGGCCGAGCGGATGCGCGCCGGCGGCGCCGGCATTCCCGGCTTCTACACCAAGACCGGGGTGGGGACGGTCATCGCCGAGGGCAAGGAGGTCAAGAATTTCGACGGCGAGGACTACATCCTCGAACGCGGGATCGTCACCGACCTCTCGATCGTCAAGGCGTGGAAGGCCGACGAGACCGGCAACCTCGTGTTCCGCAAGACGGCGCGGAACTTCAACGTACCGGCGGCGACCTGCGGCCGCATCTGCGTGGTCGAGGTCGAGGAGATCGTGCCCGCCGGTTCGCTCGACCCCGATCACGTCCACCTGCCGGGGATCTACGTTCACCGGCTGATCCAGGGCCAGCACGAGAAACGCATCGAACAGCGCACGGTGAGGAAGCGGCCCGAGGCCGCGGCGGCGACGAACGGGGGGAACGCCTGATGGCCTGGGACCGCAACCAGATGGCGGCGCGGGCCGCGCAGGAACTGCAGGACGGCTGGTACGTCAACCTCGGGATCGGCATCCCGACGCTGGTGTCGAACTACATCCCCGAGGGGGTGCACGTCACCCTGCAGTCCGAGAACGGGATGCTCGGCATGGGCCCCTTCCCCTATGAGGGCGAGGAGGACGCCGACCTCATCAACGCCGGCAAGCAGACCATCACCGAACTGCCGCACTCGGCCTATTTCGACAGCGCCCAGAGCTTCGCGATGATCCGCGGCGGCAAGATCGCCATGGCCATCCTCGGCGCGATGGAGGTGGCCGAGAACGGCGACCTCGCCAACTGGATGATCCCCGGCAAGCTGGTCAAGGGCATGGGCGGGGCGATGGACCTCGTCGCCGGCGTCGGCCGCGTGGTGGTGGTGATGGACCACACCAACAAGGCGGGCGAATCCAAGGTGCTGCGCGCCTGCACCCTGCCGCTGACCGGCAAGGGCGTGGTCGACCGGATCATCACCAACCTCGGCGTGCTCGACGTGGTGCCGGGCGGGCTCAGGATCGTCGAATGCGCCGACGGCGTGACCGAGGCCGAGCTGCGCGCCGCGACCGAGGCGACCATCGTCTCGTAAGCGGCGGGGAGGGGCGGCTCATGCGGCGGCAACTGCGCTGGACCGGGTGGGACGGGCAGGGGCTCGACCATTGCGACGTCACCAACGGGCCGGACGGGCTGACGCTCGACGGGGTGGTGGCGGGCCAGCGCGGCAGCCTCTACGGCGCGCATTACCGGGTCCGCACGGATGCCGCCGGCGCCACCCGCGAGGTCTGGCTCTGCTACGCCGGCGGCCCGGCGCTGAAGCTGCGGGCGGACGGGCAGGGGGCCTGGACCGACGCCCTGACGGGGGCGGCGCTCCCGGCGCTCGACGGCTGCCTTGACGTCGACATCGGCGTGACGCCCGCCACCAACGCGCTGCCGATCCGGCGCCTGGGCCTCGCTGCCCGGCAGTCGGCCGAGATCGCCGTGGCCTATGTCCCGCTGCCCTGCCAGATCGAGGGCGCCTTCGTCCCCACCCACGCGGCGCAGCGCTACACCTGCCTCGACGAGGGCCGCTATCGCTACGAGGGGCTGTTCCGCCACTTCACCGCCGAGCTGCCCGTCGACGCGGACGGGATGGTGCGCGACTACCCGGGCTACTTCCGCCGCCTGCCGGAGCCGGGGGCGTGACGGCTGCGAGGCAGGGTGCGTGAGGGGGCGGGGCGCGTGAGGGGGCAGGGCGCGATGACGGCCGACGAGATCGCGGCGCTGTTTACCGGCGCGGACGGCAAGTTCCTGTGCGCCCGCTGGGGGCGGCCGGTGGCGCCGGTGGTGTTCGGGCTGGACGATGCCTCGCTGACGGTGTTCCGGGCCGCGATGGCCGCGGCGCTGGCCCATGCGCGGCACCCGATGGCCGAGACCGACCCCGAGATGGGCGCCAACCTCATGGTCTTTGCCGTGCGCGAGTGGGCGGAGCTCGCCGAGCTTCCCGACCTCGACCGGCTGACCGGGCGGGCGGGGCTGCCCGCGCGGCTGGCCGAGGGGGGCGCCGACCGCTACCGCCTGCTGCGCTTCGACGCGGACGGCGGCATCCGCGCCTGCCTGAGCTTCCTGCGCCTCGGCGGGGCGCTGGCGGGCGCCCATCCGGCGGCGCTGGCCGAGGACGTGGCGGTCAACGCCCTGCTGAGCTTTGCCGCCCACGTCACCCCCACGCCGGACCTCGCGGCGCTGATCCGGGCGGCCTATGACCCGCTTCTGCCGCTGGCGGCGACGGACCCGGCGCACGCGCTGCGGCTCGCGGCGCGGATGTAGGCGCGGCGCGTCCGGGCGGCGGCTGCGCGGGTGGTCAGGTCGGCTGCCTCCGGCGGGGATATTTGGGTCCAGCCCGAGGCGGCCGGGAGGTGCTTGCCACCCCGCGAGGCGCGTGGTTTAGGGCGGGCCATGTCCGACACGACCCCCACCACGACCCCCTTGGCCCACCGCCTTCCCGTCCGCGTCTATTACGAGGACACCGATCTCGGGCAGGTGGTCTATTACGCCAATTACCTCAAGTTCATCGAGCGGGGCCGCAGCGAGTGGCTGCGCGCGGCGGGCGTGGACCAGAGCCGGCTTTACGCTGAGCACGGGCTCGGCTTCGTCGTCCGCCGGGTCGAGGCGGACTATCTGCGCCCCGGCCGCTTCGACGACCTGCTCGAGGTCGTCACCCGGCCGGTGGGGCTGGACGGGCCGCGGATGCTGCTCGACCAGTCGGTCGAGCGTGACGGCACCGTGCTCTTCACCGCCCGCGTGACGCTGGTCTGCGTGGACCTGTCGGTGATGCGCCCGCAGCGCCCGCCCGCCGCCGTCGCCGCGGCGCTGGGGGTCTGAGGGGCGCCCCGCGGCAGCGGTGCGCCGCCGACGCGGCGTCCCCCGCACGCAACTGTGTTGCGCCAAGGCTGGCCTTCCGCGACCCTCTTGCGGCAAAACGCCGCCCATCGCGCGGTCATCCGACCGCCCGGCCCATGGCAAGGGGACAGACCGCATGGACACCGTCGCTCTCGGCGCGCCCACCGATTTCTCGCTGATCGCGCTGTTCCTGCGCGCCACGCTGACGGTCAAGATCGTCATGGTGCTGCTGGTGCTGGCCTCGGTCTGGTCCTGGACGATCATCATCCAGAAGCTGCTGGTGCAGACCGCGACCCGCCGCGACACCGCAGGCTTCGACCGCCGCTTCTGGTCGGGCGAGCCGCTCGACGACATCTTCGACCGCATGAACGGCCGCGCCCGCGGCGCCGCCGAGCGGGTGTTCACCGCCGGCATGACCGAGTGGCGGCGCTCGCAGAAGGATGATGGGGCGCTGATCCCCGGCGCCTCGTCGCGCATCGACCGGGCCATGTCGGTCGCCATCAACCGCGAGAACGACCGCCTGACCCGCGGGTTGCCGTTCCTTGCCACGGTAGGCTCGACCGCGCCGTTCATCGGGCTCTTCGGCACCGTCTGGGGGATCAAGACCGCGTTCGAGGGGATCGCGCTCAGCCAGAACACCAGCCTGGCCGTGGTCGCCCCCGGCATCGCCGAGGCGCTGGTAGCGACTGCGCTGGGCCTGCTCGCCGCGATCCCGGCGGTGGTGTTCTACAACAAGCTCGCCACCGACGCCGACCGCATCACCGGCGCGCACGAGGCGTTTGCCGACGAGTTCTCGACCATCCTCTCGCGCCAGATCGAGGACAGCTGATGGGCGCCGGACCCCTGCCCGGCAAGGGAAGCCGCAAGACGGCCCTTGCCGGCGCCGCGCAATCGGGCCGCCGCGGGCGGCGCCGCAGCGCGCCGATGGCCGAGATCAACGTCACCCCCTTCGTGGACGTGATGCTGGTGCTGCTGATCATCTTCATGGTCGCCGCGCCGCTTCTGACTGTGGGCGTGCCGCTGCAACTGCCGCAGACCGCCGCCGAGGCGGTGCGGGCCGAGCCGGAAGAGCCGCTGACCGTCTCGATCCCCGCCGATGGCCCGCTGGTGCTGATGACCACGACGGTTCCCGAGGACGAGTTCGTCACCCGCCTGCGCGCGGTGGCGGCCGAGCGCGCCTCGCCACGGATCTATCTGCGCGCGGACGGGGCGGTGGCTTACGCGCGGGTGATGCAGGTGATGGGGGCGCTGAACGCCGCCGGCTACCACGACATCGTGCTGGTGACGGATGCGGGCGGGCCGACGATGGACGCCGGTGCGCCGGGGGCCGTCCAGCCCGCAGCCGTCCCTGCCGCCCAGCCCGCAGCCCAGCCCGCCGCCCCTTCCGCCACGCCTCCCGCCGTCCAGCCCCAGCCGGGCGCCCCGGGGAATGGCTGATCCCTTCCCCCCGACCGAGGCGCGCGAGCGCCGGATCGGCGCCTGGATCTCGGGCGTCGCGCACGCCGGGCTGATCGCCTCGGTGGCGCTGGGGGGCGCGCTGTTCCGCGCCCCGCAGGCCCCGGCGATCCGCATGGCCCCGGTCGAGACGATGAGCTCGGTCGAGTTCGAGGCGATGGCCGCGGCCAGCCGCGGCGCGGGCCCGGTGGGCGACACCGCCAGCGCCACCCCCGCCCAGCCGCGCCCGCCCTCGGCCGAGGTGGTGGCCGGCGGCCCGGTCGCCATGTCGCCGCCCGCGCCGAACGCCGACCCGACCGCGCTGCCCGCGCCCGAGGTGTCGGGCGAGGCGGCGCCGAATCTCTCGGACCTGCAGGTGCCGCAGACGCCGGTGGCGGTGGCGACGGTGGCGCCCTCGCCGCAGCAGCCCTCGACCGAGACCGAGGCCTCGCCCTTGGGCGCCGTGGTCGCGGGGCTGGCGCAGCCGCGCCCGACCGGCGCCGCCCCGACGCTCGAGCAGCCGCCGCCGAGCGCGCCCGACATCCCCGACGTGCCGCCGCCGCCCCCGGCGCTGACCAGCTCGCGCGCGCCCTTCGACGTGGCCGCGGCGCGGCAGCGTCTGGCCGAGCGCGCCGCCGCCGAGGCCGCCGCCGAAGCGGCACGGCAGGCGGCGGCCGAGCAGGCAGCGGCCGAGGCCGCCGCCCGGCAGGCCGCCGCGCAGGCGGCAGAGCAGGCCGCCGCAGAGGCCGCAGCCGAGGCCGCCGCCCAGGCCGAGGCGCAGCGCCTTGCCGCCGAGGCCGCCGCCCGCGCCGAGGCCGAACGCGCCGCCGCAGCCGCCGCCGCCGAGGCCGAGGCGGCCGAGCGCGCCGAGGCCGAGGCCCGCGCCCGTGAGGAAGCCGAGCGGCAGGCTGCGCTGGACGCGGAACGGCAGGCGGAAGCCGAGCGCCAGGCTGAAGCCGAACGGCAGGAAGCCGAGCGCCAAGCCGAAGCCGAGCGCCAAGCCGACGCCGAGCGCCAAGCCGAAGCCGAACGCCAGGCCGAGGCCCGCGCCGCCGAAGAGGCCCGCCGCGCCGCCGAGGCCGAAGAACAGCGCCGCGCCGAGCAAGAGCGCCGCCGCGCCGAGGAGGAGGCCGCTGCCGCCGCGGCCGCCGCCGCGCTCGCGCAGGCCGCCGAGGCCGAGCGCGCCCGCGCCGAGGCGCAGGCCCGCGAGGAGGCCGAGGCCCCCCGCATCGCCCCCGACGAGCCCGACGCCCTGACCCAGGCGCTCGAGGAGGCGCTGGGCCCGACCCCGCCCGGCGCCGGCGCGGATGGCGGCGGCGGTCGGGCGAGCGCCGGCCCGCCCCTCTCGCGCGGGGAAAAGGACGGGCTCAGGATGCAGATCGAGGCCTGCTGGAACATCGGCTCGCTGTCGCGCGACGCGCAGCGGACGGCGGTGACGGTCGCCTTCGAGATGACGCCCGCCGGGATGCCCGACGCCGAGACGGTGCGGCTGGTCGGCGCCGAGGGCGGCTCGGACGCGGCCGCCGCGCAGGCCTTCGAGGCGGCGCGCCGGGCGATCCTGCGCTGTGCGCTGCAGCAGGACGGCTATCGCCTGCCGGCCGAGAAATACGCCCGCTGGCGCGAGATCATCATCGAGTTCCGCCCCCAGGGCGGGGCGCGGATCCGCTGACCGCATGGCCGAAAGCACAGCCCGCCCCGCATGGCGCCGGGCCGCAAACGAGATTAAGGAGACGCGCATCATGACCCTCGCCCAGATGACCCCGCGCCTGCCCGTCCTGTCCGTGGCCCTCGCCGCGCTCATGGCGCTGCCGCCGCTCAGCCCCGCGCTGGCGCAGGATGCGGTCCCCGCCGCGGGGCTCGCGGTCGACGAGGACCAGGGCCCGCTCAGGATCGAGATCACCGGCGGCCAGGTCGAGCCGATGCCGATCGCCGTGGTGCCGTTCTTCGACGAGGGCGGGGCGGGCGCGCTCGCCGCCGACATCCAGCGGGTGGTGACGGCGGACCTGACCGGCACCGACCTCTTCCGCGAGATCCCCGAGGACGCGCAGGTGGCCCGCCCCGAGGGGTTCGAGGCGCCGGTGGCCTATCCCGACTGGCGCGCGGTCAACGCCGAGGCGCTGGTGACGGGGGCGGTGGCGCTCGACGGCGACAACGTCACGGTGAAGTTCAAGCTCTACGACGTGTTCTCGGGCCAGCCGCTCGGCGACGGGTTGCAGTTCGACGCCCCCCGCGCGGGCTGGCGCCGCGTCGCCCACAAGGTCGCCGACCAGATCTATGCGCGGATCACCGGCGAGACCGCCTATTTCGACAGCCGCGTGGCCTTCGTGTCCGAGACCGGGCCCAAGGACGCGCGCCTCAAGCGCATCGGGATCATGGATTACGACGGCGCCAACCCGATCTGGGTGACGGATGACGCCGATCTGGTCGTCTCGCCCCGCTTCTCGCCGGATGGCGAGCGGCTGCTCTACACCAGCTTTTCCAGCGGGATGCCGCAGATCATGCTGATGGACGTGGCCACCGTGCAGTCCCGGCCGCTGAAGATGGAGGCGGGGACGATGAGCTTCGCCCCGGCCTTCTCGCCCGACGGGCGCTGGATCGTCTATTCGCGCGAGAAGGGCGGCAACACCGACCTGTGGCAGATGGACGTGGCGACCGGGGCCGAGCGGCCGATGGTCGAAACGCAGGCGATCGAGACCTCGCCGAGCTTCAGCCCGGACGGCCGCCAGATCGTCTTCGAAAGCGACCAGTCGGGCGCCCAGCAGATCTACGTCATGCCCGCCGACGGGTCGGGCGAGCCGCAGCGGATCAGCTTTGGCGAGGGCAGCTACGGCACCCCCGCCTGGTCGCCCAAGGGTGACCTCATCGCCTTCACCAACCAGAACGGCGACAATTTCCACATCGGGGTGATGCGCCCGGATGGCACGGAAGAGAAAATGCTGACTGAATCGTTCCTTGACGAGGGCCCGACTTGGGCCCCCAATGGCCGCGTGGTGATGTTCACGCGGCAGACTCCGGGCGGGGACGGGGTGTCGAGGCTGCATTCCGTGGACGTGACGGGGCGCAATATGCGCCCGCTGGATATCGAGGGCGCGGCGTCGGACCCCGACTGGGGGCCGCTGCTGCCATGAGCAATCGGTCGGGCGACGGGCCGCGGCGACCGCAGAGGGGCGTGGGTGAGATGATGAACGGGTTTCGGATCGGGGCTGCGGCCGCGGCGCTGGCATTGCTCGGGGCCTGCGCCCAGCCGCCCGCGCCGGTGGTCGTCGCCGACCCCTACGCCGGCACCGCCGGCGGCCCTGCCCGCTACACCGGCGAGGTGCGGGGCGGTAACCTGCCCGGCACCGCGACCGCGGCAGATTTCATCCGCACCGCGGGCGACACGGTGATGTTCCCCGAGAACGACGCCACGCTCGACGGCACCGCCCGCGCGACGCTGGTGCGTCAGGCCGCGTGGCTCAAGCAGAACGGCAGCTTCTCGACCGTGGTCGAGGGGCATTCGGACGAGAAGGGCACCCGCGAATACAACCTCGCCCTCGGGGCCCGCCGGGCCGGGGCGGTGCAGGAATACCTCGTCTCGCAAGGGGTCGAGGCCGGGCGCATCCGCACCAGCTCATACGGCAAGGAACGGCCGGTCGAGGTCTGCTCGACCCCCGAATGCCAGGTCAAGAACCGCCGCGCCGTCACCATCGTCTCGCCCGGCGCCGGCGTCTGATGCGCCGCGCGCTGGTCCTGTCCGCGGTGCTGTCGGCACTCGCGTGGCCCGCGGCGGCGCAGACGGCGGTCCCCGCAACGCCTGCGCCCGCGACCGCGGCTCCGGCCGAGGGGCGGACGCTCGCCGACCTTCGCGCCGACCTCAAGGCGCTGGCCGCCGAGCTCAAGGCGCTGCGGGCCGAGCTGAACGCCTCGGGCGCGGCGGGCTTTCAGGCCGCGGGCGGCGACAGCGCCATCGACCGGATGAACGCGATGGAGCGTGACCTCGCCCGCCTCACCGGCGAGGCCGAGCGGCTGCGCAAGCGCATCGACCAGGTGGTGCGCGACGGCACCAACCGGATCGGCGACATCGAGTTCCGGCTCTGCGAGATGGAGGACGGCTGCGATCTCGGCGCGCTGACCACGCCGACGCTGGGCGACCAGTCGGCGGGGACGGGCGGGGTCGTGGGAGGGGTCGTGCCCGGAGTCGTGGGCGGCCCCGTGGCCGCGGCCGGGCCGGCGACGGGGCATCCCGCCGGGGCCGATCCGGTCACGCCGTCCGCCGGCGTGCCGCTGACCGCCGCGGAACGGCGCAGCTTCGACGCCGCGAGCGCGGCGATGCAGCAGGGGGACTTCCCCCGCGCCGCCGAGCTTTTCGCCGCCTTCGCCCGCACCCACGCCGACAGCCCCGCCGCCGCCGAGGCGCAGTTCCTGCGCGGCGCGGCGCTCGACAGCGCGGGCGACGCCAAGGGGGCGACGGCCGCGTGGCTCTCGGCCTTTGCCGCGGCGCCGACCGGGCCGCGGGCGGCCGACGCGCTGCTGGGCCTGTCCCGCGTGGCGGCCGTCGGCAAGGCGCCAAGCGCCGGCTGCGTCTATCTGACCGAGCTGATCACCCGCTTCGCCGGCACCCCGCAGGCCGACGAAGCCGAGCGCCGCAGCACGGCCGCCAACTGCGCCGCGGCGATGCAGGGCGAGCCTGCCGCGATGCCCCCGGACGCCGACGCAGACCCCGCCGCCGACCCCGCCGCCGAGGGCGGTGCCGACCCCGAGGCCAGCGCCGACCCCGAGGCTGCGGCCGATCTCGCCGATGGCGGCTGACCCCACGGGGGGGACGGACCCGCTCGGGCCCGCCGACCCGGAGGAGGCCGTCCGCGCCGAGCTGGACCGCCTCGCCGGGGCGTTGCCCGCGCTGGGGCTGGCGGTCTCGGGTGGCAGCGATTCCACCGCACTTCTGCACATCGCCGCGCCGTGGGCGCAGGCCCGTGGCGTCCGGCTGGCCGTGGCGACGGTCGATCACCGCCTGCGCCCCGGTTCGGGCGACGAGGCCGCCGCCGTCGCCCGCGCCTGTGCCGCGCTGGGGGTGCCGCACCGGGCGCTCGTCTGGGACCACGCGGGGCGGGCGCCCGCGGGCAACCTGATGGCGGCGGCGCGGGCAGCGCGGCTGCGGCTGCTCGCCGACTGGGCCGACGGGGCCGAGCTGGGCGCGGTGGCGCTGGGCCACACGATGGACGATCAGGCCGAGACGCTGGTGATGCGGCTCGGGCGCGGGGCGGGGCTCGACGGGCTGTCGGGCATGGCCGCCGCGCGCCGGCAGGGCGGGACGCTGTGGCTGCGCCCGATGCTGGGGGTCCGGCGGGCGGCGCTGCGCGACTGGCTGACCGCCCGCGGCCTGGGGTGGAGCGACGATCCCACCAACGACGACGCGGGCTTCGACCGGGTGCGGGTGCGGCAGGCGATCGCCGCGCTCGACCTGCCGGTGCCGGGGCTGGCGCGGTCGGCCGCGTGGCTGTCCGAGGCGCGGGCGGCGCTCGCCGATCACGCCGTCACCGTGGCCGAGGGGGCGGAGGCCGATCGCGGGATGCTGCTGCTGCCGCCCGCGGTGCTGGCCCAACCGGCCGACACGCGCCGCCGCCTGATCGCCGCCGGGCTGCGCTGGGTCACCGGGGCGGACTACGCCCCCCGGGGCGACGATCTGTCGCGGCTGCTGGCGGCGCTGGTGGCGGGTGCGCCCGCGACGCTCGCCGGGGTCATCGCCCGCCCCCGCGCGGACGGGGTGGCCCTGCTGCGCGAGCCTGCCGCGGCGGCCCGCGCCCCCGCGGCCGAGGCCGGGGCGGACGGCTCGGCCGTCTGGGACGACCGCTGGCGCCTTCTGGGGCTGCCTCCGGGTGCCCGCGTCACCGCCACACCGCCCCCCGCGCTCGCCACCCGCGACTGGCGCGGCGCGGGCCTGCCGCGTGTCGCGCTGCTCTCGGCCCCGGCGGTGGAGGCGGGGGGGCGCACCCTGCTGCCGCTGCTCGATCCGGGCGCCGGGGTCACCGCCACACCGCTGCGCGGGCGCGCCGATTGGCTCGCCATCCTGCGGGCGCATTGAACCCGTCCGCCCGAGCGCCTATTTTCAGCCGAAACCTGCTTTCCCCCCGCGGAGGATATGCCCTTGGGCAATGCGCGCAACATCGCCTTCTGGGTGGTCCTGTTCCTGATGATCCTGGCCCTGTTCAACGCCTTCGGCGGTGGCAGCGCGCAGATGAACAGCACCCAGATCAGCTATTCCGAATTCCTCAAGCGCGTCGAGAACGACCAGGTGGTCGCCGCCACCATCGACGGCGAGCAGGTGATCGCCACCGGCAAGGACAACCGCCAGTACGTCACCGTGCGCCCGATGGGCGAGGACATCGCCGACAAGCTGATCGCCAATGACGTGGACGTGCGGGTCGAGCGCCAGCAGCAGTCCGGCTTCGTGTCGCTTCTGGGCGTCTGGCTGCCCTTCATCCTGCTGATCGGCGTCTGGATCTTCATGATGAACCGGATGCAGGGCGGCGGCAAAGGCGGGGCGATGGGCTTCGGCAAGTCCAAGGCCAAGCTGCTGACCGAAAAGCACGGCCGGGTGACCTTCGACGACGTGGCCGGCATCGACGAGGCGAAGGAGGAGCTCGAGGAGATCGTCGAGTTCCTGCGCAACCCGCAGAAGTTCTCGCGCCTCGGCGGCAAGATCCCGAAAGGCGCGCTGCTGGTCGGCCCTCCGGGGACCGGCAAGACGCTGCTCGCCCGCGCCATCGCGGGTGAGGCGGGGGTGCCGTTCTTCACCATCTCGGGCTCGGACTTCGTCGAGATGTTCGTGGGCGTTGGCGCCAGCCGCGTGCGCGACATGTTCGAGCAGGCCAAGAAATCCGCCCCCTGCATCGTCTTCATCGACGAGATTGATGCGGTCGGCCGCGCCCGCGGCGTCGGCATCGGCGGCGGCAATGACGAGCGCGAGCAGACGCTGAACCAGCTTCTGGTCGAGATGGACGGGTTCGAGGCGAACGAGGGGATCATCATCATCGCCGCCACGAACCGGAAGGATGTGCTCGACCCGGCGCTGCTGCGTCCCGGCCGCTTCGACCGGCAGATCCACGTGCCGAACCCCGACATCAAGGGCCGCGAGAAGATCCTGAACGTCCACGCCCGAAAGGTGCCGCAGGGGCCGGACGTCGACCTGCGCCTGATCGCGCGCGGCACGCCGGGCTTCTCGGGGGCGGACCTGATGAACCTCGTGAACGAGGCGGCGCTGATGGCCGCGCGCATCGGTCGGCGCTTCGTCACGATGGAGGATTTCGAGAACGCCAAGGACAAGGTGATGCTCGGCGTCGAGCGCCGCTCGATGGTGCTGACCCCCGAGCAGAAGGAGAAGACCGCCTATCACGAGGCCGGCCACGCCATCGTCGGCCTCTCGCTGCCGAAGTGTGACCCCGTTTACAAGGCCACGATCATCCCGCGCGGCGGCGCGCTGGGGATGGTGGTCAGCCTGCCCGAGATGGACCGGCTGAACTACCACAAGGACGAGGCCAAGCAGAAGATCACTATGACGATGGCCGGCAAGGCGGCCGAGATCATCAAGTATGGCGAAGAGGGCGTCTCGAACGGCCCGGCCGGCGACATCCAGCAGGCCAGCGCGCTGGCCCGCGCGATGGTCATGCGCTGGGGGATGTCGGACAAGGTCGGCGCGGTGGACTATGCCGAGGCGCACGAGGGCTACTCGGGCAACACCGGCGGCTTCTCGGTCTCGGCCAAGACCAAGGAGATGATCGAGGAAGAGGTCCGCGAGCTGATCGAGGAGGGCTATCAGGAGGCCCGCCGCATCCTCATCGAGAAGGAAGAGCAGTTCGAGCGGCTGGCCAAGGGTCTGCTGGAATACGAGACCCTGACCGGCGAAGAGATCGGCAAGGTCATCCGCGGCGAGGCGCTGGGCGGCGACGACGACACCCCGCCCTCGGCGATCCCCTCGGTCCCCGCGATCCCGCGGGTGCCCCCGGCGGGTCAGGCGCCGGTGCCGACGGCCTGAGCTGTGTGAGAGGTTTGGAAAAGCCCCGGTTCGCGCCGGGGCTTTTTGCTGTGGTGGCGCGGGGGCGGGCTCCCCATCCAAACTGAGGACTAGTGTGCTGTTCGGCGGTGCGCCACTCAGTGCCCGGTCGTGGGTCAGGGGCCTGGCGCCACGGGATGCGGTAACGCCCGGTTCATAGACGAGGCGCTGCGCGCCACCTCGCGCCGCGTCAGGCGAGGCGCGCCGCGTAGCGGTCCCGCACCACGCGGCTGATGAAGGTCGAAAGCCCCTCGCCGGCGCGGGCGAGGCGCGCCATGTGGTCGAAGTTGGCCTGACCCACCGACAGCACCGTGTAGCGGTAGATCGCCCCGCTCTTGAACCGCACGTCGATATGCGCGGGGCCGAGCGTGTAGGCCGCGACCCCCGAGGGGCCCTGCGGATCGGCATAGGGTGTCATCGGACCTCCGGCATGAGGGCCAAGGCTCCGCCACGGGGGCGGGCGGGTCAAGCCGCCACCCGCGCCCCCTTGCACAGCCGCCCGCCGCGGGGCAATGACCCCGCCATGACCGACCGGCCCGATCCCGCCTCGCTGCCCGACATGGATGCGCTGCGCGCCGCCATCGACGCGCTCGACCGCGAGATGGCCGCGCTGCTCGGCCGCCGCACCCGGCTGATCGACCGCGCCGCCGAGATCAAGGCCGCCGCCGGCCTGCCCGCCCGCATCGGCGCGCGGGTCGAGGAGGTCGCCGCCAACGCCCGCCGCAACGCCGCGGCCGAGGGCGTCGACCCGGACCTGGCCGAGGCGCTGTGGCGGGTCATGATGGAGCATTTCATCGCGCAAGAGGCGCGCGCGCTGGGGGAAACCGATGACCGCTGAGCTGATCGACGGAAAGGCCTTCGCCGCCGGGCTGCGCGCCCGCATCGCGGCCGAGGTGGCGGCGATGAAGGCCGCGCACGGCATCACCCCCGGCCTCGCCGTGGTGCTGGTCGGCGACGATCCGGCCTCGGGCGTCTATGTCCGGGCCAAGGGCAAGGCCACCGCCGAGGTGGGGATGCAGGGGTTCCAGCACCGCCTGCCCGCCGACACGGCCGAGGCCGACCTGCTAACGCTGATCGCGCGGCTGAACGACGACCCGGCGGTCAACGGCATCCTCGTCCAGTTGCCGCTGCCGAAGCACATGGACGAGGCCGCGGTGATCAACGCCATCGCGCCCGAGAAGGACGTGGACGGCTTCACGGTGCTCAACGCCGGGCGGCTGGCGACGGGGCAGAAGGCGATGGTGCCCTGCACGCCGCTGGGGTGCCTGATGCTGCTGCGCGACCGGCTCGGGTCGCTGGCGGGCCGCGACGCGCTGGTGATCGGGCGCTCGAACATCGTCGGCAAGCCGATGGCGCAGCTGCTCACCGCCGACAGCGCCACGGTGACGGTGGCCCATTCGCGCACCCGCGACCTGCCCGACCTCTGCCGGCGGGCCGAGATCGTCGTGGCCGCCGTGGGCCGGCCCCGCTTCGTGCAGGGCGACTGGCTGAGGCCCGGCGCCACCGTGATCGACGTGGGGATCAACCGGACCGAGGACGGGCTGGTGGGCGACGTGGACTTCGAGAGCGCCCGCGCGGTCGCCGGCGCCATCACCCCGGTGCCGGGCGGGGTCGGGCCGATGACCATCGCCTGCCTGCTGGCCAACACGCTGACCGCGACGGCGCGGGTCCACGGCCTGCCCGACCCGCAGGGGCTCACGCCGTAAGGCGCGTCACCAGCGTGGGCGCCCATGCGCCCGCGCGCCTCACGCCCCGCCGTATTTCTTGCCGCTGCGGGCGATCAGCCAGTCCATCGCCGCCATGAGCAGCCCCGAGACCACGAACACCACGTGGATGATGACCAGCCAGCGCAGCTCGCGGTCGCCCAGCGGGGTGATGCCGGGGCGCCCGAGCTCCATGAACCGCTTGAGCAGGTCGATGGCCGAGATCGCCACGATCGAGGCGATCAGCTTCATCTTCAGCCCCGAGAAATCGACCGTGCCCATCCACGACGGCCGCTCGTGCTGCGCGTCGAGGTCGAGCTTCGAGACGAAGTTCTCGTACCCCGAGAAGATCACGATCAGCAGCAGGTTGGCCGCCAGCGTCAGGTCGATGAGCGAGAGCGAGGCGAGGATCGCCGTCTCGGCGCTCATCGTCAGGGCCTGCGGCACGTAATAGGCGACCTGGCGCAGGAACACGATCACCATCATCACCAGCGCGCCGATCAGCCCGAGATACATCGGCGCCATCAGCCAGCGGGTGGCAAAGAGCGCGCGCTCGAACTTCTGTTCCATCGGGGTCCTCGTCGGGGTGGCTGGATCGGCGGCCGCATAGACCGGCGGGCGGGCGTCGGGCAAGGGGGCAGGGTATGTGCGGTGCGACCCGTGCGGGGCATAGGCACCCACGGCCCGGAAAGCCCCCCGCAGCCCTTCGGGCTTTCCGCATCCGCCGTTCTGCGGTAAACCCGCGCCGACGCCCCCTTTCGCCGCAGAAGGCCCCTCGCCATGAGATTTTTCGTTGACACCGCCGACATCGCCGCGATCCGAGAGCTGCACGAGCTGGGGATGGTGGACGGGGTCACCACGAACCCCTCGCTGATCCTCAAGTCCGGGCGCGACATCGCCGAGGTCACCAAGGAGATCTGCGATCTCGTCCCCGGGCCGGTCTCGGCCGAGGTCGTCTCGGAAAAGGCCGAGGACATGATCCGCGAGGGCAAGCACCTCGCCCAGATCGCCCCCAACGTCACCGTCAAGGTGCCGCTGACCTGGGACGGGCTCAAGGCCTGCAAGGCGCTGACCGACGACGGCCACATGGTCAACGTCACGCTGTGCTTCACCCCCGCGCAGGCGATCCTCGCGGCCAAGGCGGGGGCCACGTTCATCTCGCCCTTCATCGGCCGGCTGGACGACATCGGCCTCGACGGGATGGAGCTGATCGCCGACATCCGCACGATCTACGACAACTACGGGTATGAGACGAACCTGCTCGCCGCCTCGATCCGCTCGGTCAACCACATCATCGAATGTGCCCGCATCGGCGCCGACGTGATCACCGCCCCGCCCGCGGTCATCAAGGCGATGGCGAACCACGTGCTGACCGACAAGGGGCTGGAGCAGTTCAACGCCGACTGGGCCAAGACCGGCCAGAAGATCGGCGCATGACCGGCGAGGCCGAGGGCCAGCCCGAGGGCGCGGCTGTGGTGGCGGCCGCAACCCCGGCCGAGGGCGACGCCGCGCTCTCGCCCGAGACCCGCGCCCGGCTGCTGGCCGAGCCGGGGCTGATCCTCGCCGACCGCGAGCTGATGCGCGCCCTCGTCGCCGCGCGCGAGGCCGAGCAGGGCGCCAACGTCATCGACATCCGCGGCCGCGCGATGGAGGCGCTCGAGTATCGGCTCGACCGGCTCGAGAGCGCCCATGAAAGCGTGATCTCGGCCGCCTACGAGAACCAGTCCGGCACCCAGGTCATCCACCGCGCGGTGCTGGCGCTGATCGAGCCGATGGACTTCGCCGGCTTCCTCGAGACGCTCGACAGCGACGTGGCGCCGATCCTGCGGGTCGAGACCCTGCGGCTGGTGATGGAGGGGGCCGAAGGCACCGCCCCCAGCGCCGACACCGGCCCGCTGGTGGTCGCCCCCGAGGGCAGCGTGGCGCGGATGATCGCGGCCGGGCGGCGCGCCCCGCGCGGCGACGACATCATCCTGCGGCGCGCGAGCGGCGAGACGCGGGCCGTCCACGGCACCGAGGTAGCGTCCGAGGCGCTCTTGCCGCTCGACCTCGGCGCCGGTCGCCGCCCGGCGCTGCTGGTCATGGGCTCGCTCGACCCGACGCGGTTCTCGCCGGCGCAAGGCACCGACCTGCTGCGGTTCTTCGCGCAGGTGTTCCGGCTGGTGCTGATCGGCTGGCTTCGGGAATGAGCCGGGCGCCGGCCCCGTCGGCGCCCCTCACCCCGCTGGCCCTCGCGCCGGCGATGGCCGATGCGCTGGCGCGCTGGCTCGAGGGTGAGCGCAGCACCCGGGGCCGGGCCGCGCACACCATCACCGCCTATCAGGGCGACCTGCTGGCGTTCCTCGCCTTTCTCGGCGGCTATCACGGCACCCCGGCGCTGCCCGCGACGCTTGCCGACCTGACCCAGACCGACCTGCGCGCCTTCGCCGCCGACGAGCGCGCCCGCGGCCTCTCGCCCCGCAGCCTTGCCCGCCGGCTCTCGGCGGTGCGGGGGTTCCTGCGCTGGATGTCGGACCGCGAGGGGTTCGACGCCTCGCGCGCGCTGTCGGCCCGCGGTCCGCGCTACCGGCGCAGCCTGCCGCGGCCCATCGCCCCGGCGCAGGCGCGTGCGGTGCTGGACCTCGCCGGCGCGCAGCACCCGACGCCGTGGATCGCGGCGCGGGATGCGGCGGTGCTGACGCTGCTCTACGGGCTGGGCCTGCGGATTTCCGAGGCGCTGGCGCTCGACGGGCAGGACTGGCCGTTTGCCGAGGCGCTGCGGGTCCGCGGCAAGGGCGGGAAAGAGCGGGTGGTGCCGGTGCTGCCCGCGGCGCGGGCGGCGGTGGACGAATACCTGCGCCTCGCGCCCTTCGCGCCGCAGAGGGACGAGCCCCTGTTCCGCGGTGCCCGCGGTGGGCGGCTTGCGCCGGGGCAGGTGCAGGGGGCGATGGCGGCGCTGCGGCAGGCGCTCGGCCTGCCCGAGACGGCGACGCCACACGCGCTGCGGCACAGCTTTGCCACCCATCTGCTGGCGGCCGGGGGCGATCTCAGGACCATCCAGCAACTTCTGGGCCACGCGCGGCTCTCGACGACGCAGGTCTATACCGGCGTCGATGACGCGCGGCTGGTGGCCGTCCACCGCGCTGCGCACCCGCGGGCGTGACGCGGGCCTCAGGCGGGCCGCGGGAACACCCAGACCATCCGGTGGCGATAGACCGCGCCGGGCCGCAGGATCGCCGAGGGGAAATCGGCCCGGTTCGGCGCATCAGGCCAGGCCCCCGGCTCAAGGCAGACCGCCCCCCAGCGCCGCGCCATCCCGCCGCCTTGCAGTGCCACCCCGGCCAGCCCGTTGCCGGTATAGACCTGCATCCCCGGCGCGTCCGTCCACAGCACCATCCGCCGCCCCGAGCGCGGGTGCGCCAGCGTTGCCGCGGCGCGCAGCCCGTGCCCGTCGAGCGCGAGGCAATGGTCGATCCCGCCCATCGCCGCGATCTGCGGATGCGGGGCCGCCAGCCGCTCGCCCAGCCGCGCTGGGGTGCGCAGGTCGAAGGGCGTGCCCGCGACCGGCGCGGGCGCCTCGGGCAGGGGGATCGCCGCGGGCGTGACCGGCAGATAGCGCCGCGCGGCGACGCCGAGGCGGTGGTCCTCGATCGTCTCGTCGCCGCCCGCAAGGTTGAGATAGGCGTGGTTGGTCAGGCTCACCGGGGTCGCCCGGTCGGTCGTCGCGGTGAGGGTGAGCGCGAGCCGCACCCCCGCGGCATCCTCGCTCAGCGCATAGGCAGCCTCGGCCGTGAGGCGTCCGGGAAAGCCCTGATCGCCGTCCGGGCTGGACAGGCGCAGCGTCACCCCGCGCGGCGCGGACGCCGCCACCTGCCAGTCGCGGGCATCTAACCCCTCGGCCCCGCCGTGCAGGCAGTTCGGCCCGTCGTTGGCGCTGAGCCTGTGGGTCGCGCCGTCGAGCGCGAAGGCCGCCCCGGCGATCCGGTTGGCATAGCGCCCCACCGTGACGCCCATGTAGGGGCCGCCGCCGCGCGTGGCGGGGGACAGCAGCACGTCCGCCAGCCGCCCGGCGCGGTCGGGCAGCACCAGCGCCGTGAGCGTCGCGCCCAGCGGGTCGATCCCGGCCCAGACCCCCGAGGGCAGGGCCAGCCGGATCAATAGGTGGCCCGCCCGCCCGACAGGTCGAACACCGCGCCGGTGGAAAAGGCGCAGTCCTCGGACGAGAGCCAGGCGACCATCGCGGCGGCCTCGGCGGGTTCCAGAAACCGCTTCATCGGGATCTTCGACAGCATATAGTCGATGTGCTGAGGGCTCATCTGGTCGAAGATCGGCGTGCGCGCCGCGGCGGGCGTGACGCAGTTCACCAGCACGCCGGTCTCGGCCAACTCCTTGCCCAGCGACTTCGTGAGCGCGATCACCCCGGCCTTCGAGGCCGAGTAATGCGCGGCGTTCGGGTTCCCCTCCTTCGCCGCGACCGAGGCGATGTTGACGATCCGCCCGTAGCCGCGACTGACCATCCCGGGCACCAGCGCGCGGCAGGTCAGGTAGGGGGCGGTCAGGTTCACCTCCATCACCCGGCGCCAGATGTCGGGCGCGATCTCCCACGTGGGCGCGTTGCCGCCGGTGATGCCGGCGTTGTTCACGAGGATATCGACCGCGCCCGCAGCGCCCGCGGCGGCGGTGACGGCGGCCTCGTCGGTCAGGTCCAGCCGGCGGGCGGTGGCGCCGAGGACGTCGGCCGTGGGGGTGGCGTCCTGCACGTCCCAGATCTCGACGCGGGCGCCGCTGGCGACGAGGCGCTCGGCGATGGCGCGGCCCAACCCTTGCGCGCCGCCGGTGACGACGGCGCGGCGGCCGTCGAGGTCGATGCGGTTCATGTCGTCTCGCTTTCCTCTGCGGGGGCGGGGCGGTCGACGGGGCGCGGGTCGGGGCGCGCCGGCATCCCCGGCCCCAGCACCTGCGTCAGAAGCGCGAGCTGGTCGCGGTCGGCCCGCGCCCGGTGGGCGAGGTGGGCGGCGTGCGCGGCCTCGGCGTCGCCCGCGAGCACCGCCTCAAGGATCACCCGATGCTCGCGGTTCGAATCCTCGGGCAGCGGCCGGTGCGGCAGGATCAGCCGCCGGCCGCGGTACTGCTGCCCCCAGTATTCCCCGATCGACCTGAGCAGCCGGGCGTTGCCGCAGAGCCCCACCAGCGTCGAGTGGAAGTCGTCGTCGAGGTCCGACCAGCGGGCGATGTCCCCGGCCTCGGTCGCGCGCTCCATCCGCTGGACGAGCTGGGTCAGCCGGGCGGCGTCGGCGGGCGCGGGGGGATGGGCCGCGGCCAGCGCCACGGCGCGGACCTCGAGCGCCGAGAACACGTCGAGGATGTCGCGGAAATCGCTCACCGTCAGGTCGATGACCGTGACCCCGTGGCGGGGGCGGATCAGCACCAGCCCCTCTTCGGCCAGCCGGATCAGCGCCTCGCGCACCGGGGTCCGCGACAGGCCCAGAAGCGCCGCGATCTCGGTCTCGAGCAGCGTCGTGCCGGGGGCGAGGCGGCCGTTCAGGATGCGGTAGCGCAGGTCCAGATAGGCGCGGTCGCGGGCGTTCAGCCCGCCCGCGCCGGGCGGCAGCGGGCGGGGCCGCGCGGCCCGGAAGGGCGGGGCGCCGGTGGCGTTCATCCCTGCGGTCCCCCGGCGGCAGCGGCGTCGGTGTCGCGGATATGGGCGCGGATCACGTCGTCGAAATCCGTGTCGGCGGTGAACCCGAGGGCGGCCGCGCGGGTCGCGTCGAAGCGCCGCGGCCAGCCGGCGACGATCCCGCGGATGGTGGCGTCGGGCTGGCGGCGGATGCGGGCCACCGCCTCGGGCCCGGCGACGCGGCCGAGGGCCGCGATCATCTCGCCCACGGTGATCGCGAGGCCGGGCATGGTCAGGCAGCGCCGCGCGCCGAGGGCGCCGGTGTCCATGGTCGCGGCATGGATCAGGAACCCGGTCGCCGAGGCGGGCGAGGCCATCCAGTGCAGCACCTCGTCCTCAACCGGCAGGATCGCCTCGAGCCCGGCCAGCGGCTCGCGGATGATGCCCGAGAAGAACCCCGAGGCCGCCTTGTTCGCCGCGCCGGGGCGTACAACGATGGTCGGCAGGCGGATGCCCACCCCGTCGAAGATGCCGCGGCGGGAATAGTCGTTGAGCAGCAGCTCACCGATCATCTTCTGGGTGCCGTAGCTGGTCATCGGCGCGGTCAGGAACTCGTCGCCGATGGCCTCGGGGAAGGGCGCCCCGAAGACGGCGATCGAGGATGTATACACAACCCGCGGGTGGTAGTCGCCGAGCGCGCGGATCGCCTCGAACACCAGCCGGGTGCCGTCCAGGTTGATGCGGTAGCCCTTGTCGAAATCCGCCTCGGCCTCGCCCGAGACGATGGCGGCGAGGTGGAAGATCACCTCCGGCCGCTCGGCTACCAGCGCGGTCACGGTGGCTTCGTCGGCGATGTCACCGGTGCGCACGGTGATCGCGGTGCGGTCGGACCCGGTGGTGGTGGCGGGCACCACGTCGAAGAGCGTCACCTCCTCGACCGGCGTGCCGCCGAGGCTGCCGTCGGCCACCAGGCGGGCGGCGAGGTTGCGGCCGACCATGCCCGCCCCGCCCAGGATCAGAACCCTCATGCCGCGTCCCCCCTCGCTTGCTGATGTATACATTGCCAAGCGCCGTGAAACGGATCAAGGGGCGTCAGGGGCCGACCAGTCCGCGCCCCGCAAGGTTGCGCATCAGCGCCGCCGCCCCGAACCGCCACGGCGGGCATTCGGTCGACAGCCGCACGGTGTTGGTCAGCGCCCCGAGCGCCGGTTCGCTGATCGTCACCACGTCGCCCGGATGGTGGGTGAAGCCCTGCCCGGGCGCGTCGCGGTCCTGCGTCGGGGCGAAGAGCGTGCCGAGATACAGCATGAACCCGTCGGGATACTGGTGGTGCGGCCCCACCGCCTGCGCCACCAGATCGGCCGGATCGCGGCTGATCTGGTCCATCGAGGATCGCCCGTCGAGCACGAACCCGTCCGCCCCCTCGACCCGCAGCGTCAGCTCGGCCCGGCGCACGTCGTCGAGCCCGTAGCTCGCGTCAAAGAGCCGGATGAACGGCCCGATGGCGGCCGAGGCATTGTTGTCCTTGGCCTTGCCGAGCAGCAGCGCCGAGCGCCCCTCGACGTCGCGCAGGTTCACGTCATTGCCGAGCGTCGCGCCCTTGATCCGGCCGCGCGAATCGACGGCCAGCACGATTTCCGGCTCGGGGTTGTTCCAGCGGCTGATCGGGTGCAGCCCGACCTCGGCCCCCCAGCCGACCGAGGCCATCGGCTGGCACTTGGTGAAGATTTCCGCGTCCGGGCCGATCCCGACCTCGAGATACTGCGACCAGAGCCCCTCGGCCTTGAGGATGCGGGCGACCTCGGCGGCGCGGTCCGAGCCCGGCACGATGCCGCGCAGATTGGCCCCGATGGCCGCGCCGATGCGGTCGCGGATACCGGCGGCGAGGTCAGGGTCGCCCGCCGCCTGTTCCTCGATCACCCGCTCGACCATCGAGGCGGCGAAGGTCACCCCCGAGGCCTTGATCGCCTGCAGGTCGGCGGGCGAGAGCAGCCGCGCCGCGTCCTCGCCCCCCGTGGTCACGGTGAAATCGGCCAGCGCGCCGATGTCCTCGCCCGCCTGTGCGGCGATCCACCCCGTGGGGTCGTCCATCTCGAGCAGGTCGCGCATCGTGGGCGCGGCGGGGGCAGTCACGTCCACCAGCCGCCCGTCCCGGTGCACCACCAGCGCCGGGCCGATCCCGGGCCGCCAGACGCGGCCGACGAACATCCCCTCGGGCGGAAGCGGCATCATCTCCCCCATCTCAGCACCACCGGGTCGAGCCGCCGCGCGAGGTCGATGGCCATCGCCCGCGTCGCCGGGTGCAGGGGCGGGATCGGGTGGCGGCAGGCGTCCGAGCCGATCACGCCCCCCTCGACCATCAGCGCCTTGGCGGCGCGGAAACCGCATTGTCGGTTCTCGTGGTTCACGAAGGGCAGGATGCGGGCATAGGCATCCGTCGCGCCCTCACGGTCGCCCGCGGCCCAGAGGTCCAGTACCGGCCTGATCTGGTCCACGATCGAGGCCGAGGTCATCGAACCCGTCGCGCCCGCGTCGAGGTCGGCCAGCAGCGTGATCGCCTCTTCTCCGTCCATCGGCGCCTCTATGGCCGCGCCGCCTTCGGCGATCAGCGCGCGCAGCTTGGCCGCGGCCTGCAGGGATTCGATCTTGAAGAGCTTCACCATCTCGATCTCGCGCGCCATCCGCACCAGCAGCGGCACGGTCAGCTCGACCCCCGACATCGGCGCGTCCTGCACCATGATGGGGATGCCGACCTCGCCCACCGCGGCGAATTGCTCGAAGGTCTGGTCGGGCGTGCCGCGCAGCGTGGCGCCGTGATAGGGCGCCATCATCATCACCGCCGCCGCCCCTTGCGCCCTGGCGCGGCGGGCGCGCTCGACCGCGATCCTCGTGGCGAAATGGCTGATCGTGACGATCACCGGCACCCGCCCCGCGACGTGGTCGAGCGACAGGCGCGTCAGCGTCTCGCGCTCGTCATCGGCCAGCAGGAACTGTTCCGAGAAGTTGGCGAGGATGCAGATCCCCGTCGCGCCCTGGTCGATGATGCAGTCGAGCACCCGCGTCATGCCGTCAAGGTCGAGCGTCCCGTCCGCGTGAAACGGCGTCGGCGCCACCGGCCAGATGCCTTCCCAACCCGCCATCTGCGCGCCCTCCCCGCCGCTTGCGTCGCGGGGATTATGGTATACCATCCGGGCAGCAGCAAGCCGTGGAAGGTGGCCCATGTCCGACACCCGCGCCAACAAGCGCTTTCGCAGCCAGGAATGGTTCGACAACCCGAACAACCCGGGCATGACGGCGCTGTATCTCGAGCGCTACCAGAACAGCACCTACACGCGCGAGGAACTGACCAGCGAAAAGCCGATCATCGGCATCGCCCAGACCGGCAGCGACATTGCGCCCTGCAACAAGATCCACGTCTTCCTGATGGACCGCATCAAGGAAGGCATCCGCGCCGCCGGCGGCGTCCCGATGGAGTTTCCGGTCCACCCGATCCAGGAGACCGGCAAGCGCCCGACCGCCGCGCTCGACCGCAACCTCGCCTATCTGGGGCTGGTCGAGGTGCTGCACGGCTATCCGCTGGACGGGGTGGTGCTGACCACCGGCTGCGACAAGACCACGCCCGCCATGCTGATGGGGGCGGCGACCGTGGACCTGCCGGCGATCACGCTCAACGGCGGGCCGATGCTCGACGGCTGGTGGCAGGGCAAGCGCGCCGGCTCGGGCACCATCGTCTGGGAAAGCCGGCGGCTGCTTTCCGAAGGCAAGATCGACTACCCCGAGTTCATCGAGCGGGTCTGCGCCTCGGCCCCGTCGCTTGGGCATTGCAACACGATGGGCACGGCCAGCACCATGAACGCCATGGCCGAGGCGCTGGGGATGAGCCTGCCGGGCTGCTCGGCCATTCCCGCG
This sequence comes from Paracoccus sanguinis, assembly GCF_012689545.1. Lineage (NCBI taxonomy): Bacteria > Pseudomonadati > Pseudomonadota > Alphaproteobacteria > Rhodobacterales > Paracoccaceae > Paracoccus > Paracoccus sanguinis. Next base: position 1,143,128 of record NZ_CP051542.1, on the reverse strand, counting down.
CCGTTCCGCGAGCGGATGGCGATGGCCTATGAGACCGGCAAGCGCATCGTCCAGATGGTGCTCGACGACCTCAAGCCCTCGGACATCCTGACCCGCGCGGCCTTCGAAAACGCGATCCGGGTCAACACGGCCATCGGCGGCTCGACCAACGCGCCGCCGCATCTGCAGGCCGTGGCCCGCCACGCCGGGGTCGAACTCGACGTGCAGGACTGGGAGACGGTGGGCTTCGAGCTGCCGCTGCTCGTCAACATGCAGCCCGCGGGCGAATACCTGGGCGAGAGCTTCTTCCGCGCCGGTGGCGTCGCCGCGGTGATGGGTGAGCTGCTTCAGGCGGGGCTGCTCAACGAGGGCGCGATGACAGTCACCGGCCGGACGGCGGGCGAGAACGTCGCCGCGATCCGCTCGACCGACCGGGCGGTGATCCGGCCGGTCAGCGATCCGCTGCGCGAGCGGGCCGGGTTCCTCGTCCTCTCGGGCAATCTGTTCGATTCGGCGCTGATGAAGACCAGCGTGATTTCGGCCGATTTCCGGCAGCGTTTCCTGTCCGAGCCGGGGCACGAGGGGGTGTTCGAGGCCCGCGCCATCGTCTTCGAGGGCCCCGAGGACTACCACGCACGGATCAACGACGCGGCGCTCGGCATCGACGAGCACTGCATCCTCTTCATCCGCAACGTGGGCTGCGTCGGCTATCCGGGCAGCGCCGAGGTGGTGAACATGCAGCCGCCGGACGCGATGATCCGGCAGGGGATCAACCACATGCCGACCGTCGGCGACGGGCGGCAGTCGGGAACGTCGGAAAGCCCCTCGATCCTCAACGCCTCGCCCGAGGCGGCGGTGGGGGGCGGGCTGGCGCTGCTCGAGACCGGCGACCGGGTGCGGCTGGACCTGAACGCCCGGCGGCTCGATGCGCTGGTCGATGCGGACGAGTGGGCGGCGCGGCGCGCGGCGTGGACGCCGCCGGAGCTGGTCAACCAGACCCCGTGGGAGGAGATCTACCGCAAGGAGGTCGGGCAGCTTGCACAGGGCGGCTGCCTCGAGCTGGCGACGGCCTATCAGCGGGTGGTCAGGACGCTGCCGCGCGATAACCACTGACGGGGGGCCACGGGATGGCGAACGGGATCATCATCACCGGCGCGGGCAGCGGCATCGGCCGGGTCACAGCGCGGCGCTTCCTCGACGCCGGCTGGCGGGTCGGGCTGATCGGCCGGCGCGAGGAGGCGCTGCGCGAGACGGCCGGCGACAGCGGCGCGCTGGTCCTGCCCTGCGACGTCTGCGACGCGGGTGCGGTGGACGCGGCCTTCGACCGCGCGGCGGCGGACTGGGGGCGGGTGGACGTTCTCTTCAACAACGCCGGGACCGGGCTGGTCGCCCAGACCCCCGACGAAGTTGCCCCCGACGAGTTCCGCCGGGTGATCGAGGTCAACGTCACCGGCGTCTTCCTGTGCGCCCGCGCGGCCTTCCGCATCATGCGGGCGCAATCGCCGCAGGGCGGGCGGATCATCAACAACGGCTCGGTCTCGGCCCACGCGCCGCGGCCCGGCTCGATCGGCTACACGACCTCGAAACACGCGGTGACGGGGATCACGCGGTCGATCAGCCTCGACGGGCGGCCCTACAACATCGCCTGCGGGCAGATCGACATCGGCAACGCGCTGACCGAGATGGCGGTGCCGATGACCAAAGGGGTTCCGCAGGCGGACGGCTCGACGCGGATCGAGCCGGTGATGGACGCGATGGCGGTGGCCGACACGGTGCTGCACATGGCGTCGCTGCCCGAGGGGGCGAACGTGCAGTTCGTGACGGTGATGGCGACGAACATGCCGTTCATCGGCCGCGGCTGATGGGCGCCCCGGCCGAGGCGCTGCCGCAGGGGCTGTCGCTCTTCGACCTCAGCGGGCGGCGGGCGCTGGTCACCGGCGCCTCGCAGGGGATCGGGCTGGCGTTGGCGCGCGGGCTGGCCGCCGCCGGCGCCGCGGTGGTGCTGAACGCCCGCGACGCGGCCCGCCTCGACGCCGCGGCGGAGGGGCTGGCGGCGGCGGGTTTCGAGGTCGCCACGCTGCCCTTCGACGTGACCGACCATGCCGCCACCCGCGCCGCGGTGGACGGGTTCGAGGCGCGCGTCGGCCCCATCGACATCCTGATCAACAACGCGGGCCAGCAGCATTGCGGCCCGCTCGAGACGTTTCCCGACGATGCCTTCCAGCGCCTGTTGCAGGTCAATGTGGCGAGCGTCTTCAACGTGGCGCAGGCCTGCGCGCGGCACATGATCGCGCGGGGGCGGGGGCATATCGTCAACATCTGCTCGGTGCAGTCGGCGCTCGCCCGGCCGGGCATCGCGCCCTACACCGCGACCAAGGGGGCGGTGGCGAACCTGACCAAGGGGATGGCCGCCGACTGGGCGCGGCACGGGCTGAACTGCAACGGCCTCGCGCCCGGGTATTTCGAGACGCCGCTCAACGCCGCGCTGGTCGCCGATCCGGCGTTCAGCGACTGGCTGGCCCGCCGCACCCCCGCCGGCCGCTGGGGCCGGGTCGAGGAGCTGGTCGGCGCGGCGGTGTTCCTGTCGTCGGACGCTGCGTCCTTCGTCAACGGCACGGTGATATACGTGGATGGCGGCATCACCGCCGCGTTGTAAGGATTGGGCATGACCGGGATTCTCGCCATCGGCCGCTACACCGACACCGACCGCGACGCGCTGGCGGCGATGGGGGCGCGGGCGCTGCCCGACCCGGACGCGCTGGCCGGTCTGGACGCGGCCGCGCGCGCGGCGGTGCGCGGGGTGGCCTATGCCGGGCACGCGCCCTTCGGCGGGGCCGAGATGGACCTGCTGCCAGGGCTGCGGGTGATCGCCAACTTCGGCGTGGGCTACGACGCCATCGACGTGGCGGCGGCACGCGCGCGCGGCATCACCGTGACCAACACCCCCGAGGTGCTGAACGACGACGTGGCCGACCTCGCCGTGGGGATGTGGATCGCGCTGCTGCGCGGGTTCGAGCCGGGCATCGCCGCGGTGCGCTCGGGCCGCTGGGCCGCGGAGGGCGGGCCGCCTCTGGCGCGCAAGGCCTCGGGGCGGACGGTCGGCATCCTCGGGCTCGGGCGGATCGGGCGCGAGATCGCCGACCGGCTGACGGCCTTCAAGTGCCCGGTCCACTACTGGTCGCGCCATCCGAAAGAGACGCCGCCGGGCTGGACCGCGCACCCTGACCCGCTGGCGCTGGCCCGCGCGGTCGACGACCTGTTCGTGATCGTGGTCGGCGGCCCGGACACCGAGGGGATGGTGTCGGCGGCGATCATCGACGCGCTCGGCCCCGAGGGGGTGCTGGTCAACGTCTCGCGCGGCAGCGTGGTGGACGAGGGCGCCCTGACCCGGGCGCTGGCCGAGGGGCGGCTGGGGGGTGCGGCGCTCGATGTGTTCCGCGGCGAACCGGCGGTGGACCCGGACCTCGCGCGGCTCGGCAACCTGCTGCCGCTGCCGCATATCGGCTCGGCCACGGTCGAGACGCGGGCCGCGATGGGGGCGCTGCAGCGGCGCAACCTCGCCGCCGTCCTCGCCGGACGGCCCCCCGAAACGCCGGTCAACTGACCGGCCCCGACAGGCGAGGCGGCCCCCGATGAGCGAAGCCAGCGCAACCCCTGACTCCGACGGCCCCGGCGACCACCCCGCCGAGGGGGCCGAGGCCGCGACCATCCCCGCCGCCATCGCCGACCGGCTGCGGCGCGAGATCCTGACCGGCACCATCCCGCCCGGCAGCCCGATCAAGGAACGCGACCACGCCGAGCGCCTGGGCATCAGCCGCACCCCCCTGCGCGAGGCAGTGCGCATCCTCGCGCAAGAGGGTCTGGTGACGCTGCGCCCGCTGCGCAGCCCGCTCGTCACCGACATGACCCGGGCCGAGGCGCTGGACGAGGTGGCGGTGCTCAGGCTTCTCGAACTGCACGGGGGCGAACTGGCCTGCGCCCACGCGACCGAGGCCGAGATCGCCGCCATCGCCGCGCTGGCGCGCACGGTCGAGGCGAACCACGCCGAGGGCGACCCGCTCGAGGTGTTCGACCTCGACATGAAGATGCACCGCGCCATCGTCGCCGCCGGCCACAATGCCGCGCTGAGCCGCAGCCACGAGGAATACCTGGCCCGGCTCTGGCGCATCCGCTATCTGTCGGCGCGGCGGCGGTCGGATGCGGCGCAGGTGCTGGCCGACCACCGCGGCATGGTCGCGGCGCTCAGGGCGCGGGATGCAGGCGCGATGCAGCGGCACATGGCGAGCCACCTCGACAACCTCAGCCGCAACGTGGCGCGGCATTTCGACGAGCTCGACGCCCCGCCGCCGGGCTGAGGCGCGGCGCTACTCGCTGCGCTTCTCGGCGTAGTAGGGGCCGGTGACGATGGCGCACTCGGCCGCGGTGTCGCCGTAGGTCGCCCATTCGGTCGGCGTCGTCGGCCCGGGCGGGGGCAGCTCGTCGCGCTTCCACGACAGGTGCAGATGCGCCTTGGCGATGAACATCCCGGTGATCGGCGCTGTCAGGAACAGGAACAGCGCGATCATGAACTCGTGCCAGCTGACGATCCCGTAGCGGAACCACATCGTGGCCATCGACGCGATCAGCACCGCGCCCACCCCCAGCGTCGCCGCCTTGGTCGGCGCGTGCAGCCGCGTCATCGGGTCGGGCAGCCGCACCAGCCCCCAGCCGCCGACGACGCCGAACACCCCGCCGACGACCAGCAGGAAGGCGATGAAGATCTCTGCGACGAGGCTCATTCGATGATGTCCCCCCTGAGCACGAACTTGGCGAAGGCCACGGTCGAGACGAAGCCGACCATGGCGAACAGCATCGTCGCCTCGAAATACATCGCCGTCCCCTCGCGGATGCCGAACAGCGTGATCAGCGCGATCATGTTGATCGCCATCGTGTCGAGCGCCAGCACCCGGTCGCTCAACCCCGGCGCAAAGACGACGCGGTAGAGGCAGAAGAGCTGCGCCAGCGCATAGCAGCCGAAGGCGAAGGCGAGCGCGAGATCGAGGAGGCCCATGCCGAACAACGTCATGCGAAGATCTCCAGCAGCCGGGCCTCGTAGCGGCCCTTGATGTCGTCGAGCACCGACTGCGGGTCCGGCGCGTGCAGGCAGTGGACGAGCAGCACCTTGCCGTCCTCGCTCAGGTCGCAGCTGACGGTGCCGGGGGTGAGGGTGATGGTGCCGGCCAGGACCGAGATCGCCTCGGGCGTGGTCAGTGCCAGCGGGACCGGCAGCCAGACCGGGCGCAGGTCGCGCTTGGGCATGAAGAGCACGATCCGGGCCACCGCGATGTTGGCCACGATGATGTCCCAGATCACGATGACGATGTAGGCCGCGATCTTGACCGGGTTGTGGATGCGGGCGCGGTCGGGCCAGTAGGGCGCGGTCGCCACCGGCACGACGAGGCCGATCACCAGCGCGAACACCAGCGAGCCCCAGGCGAAGCGGTTGACGAGCAGGATCCAGACCAGCGCGCAGACCAGCGACAGGACCGGGTGGGGCAGGATGCGGCGGATCATTTCGTGCCCTCCTGCCGCAGCAGCACCGCCTCGACATAGGGGGCGGGGTCGATCAGTTGCCGGGCGGTGGCCTGAGCATAGTCCATCATCGGCCCGGCGAACACCGTCAGCAGCGCCATCCCCGCGATCAGCGTCGCGGTGGCGGTCAGCGCGAGCCACGGGGCCGGGGCGTCGGCGAGGTCCTGGATGCACTCGTCAGGCTCGACCTTCGGGGGCAGCGGGCGCTGGTCGTTCGGCGCAACCACCACCCGCGCGGGCTCGGGGCCGTGCTGGTGGGCGCGCCAGAACACCGTCGAGCCGGCGCGGGCGAAGCCGTAGATGGCGATCAGCGAGGTGACGAGGATCACGCTCCAGATCAGCAGGGTGTGGTCGCTGTGCCGGCTCGCCTGCAGGATGGCGAGCTTGCCGAGGAACCCCGAGAGCGGCGGCAGGCCGGCGATGCCGATGGCGGCGGCGAAGAACAGCGCCCCGACGATGCCCCCCTGGGCGATGGGCGGCATCGGGCGCAGCCACAGGCTGCCGCCCGCGCGGCGCCCGCCGATCAGGTCCACGACGAGGAACAGCGCCGCCGCAGCGAGGGTCGAGTGGACCAGATACCAGATCCCGGCGGAGAGGCCGGGCAGCCGGAACTGCGCCACCCCGATCATCAGCGTCCCGACCGAGCCGAGCGCCGCGAAGGCCGCGACGCGCCCGAGGTGGCGCGAGCCGAGGATGCCGAGTTGCCCCACCACCAGCGTGACCAGCGCCGCGGGCAGCAGCAGGTCGGCGGCAAAGCGCTCGATCACGCTGTCCGACGGGAAGACGAGGGTGAAGAAGCGGATGATCGCGTAGGCCCCGACCTTGGTCATGATCGCGAACAGCGCGGCGGCCGGGCCGGGGGCGCGGGCATAGGTCGAGGGCAGCCAGAAATGCAGCGGCACCAGCGCCGCCTTGACCGCGAACACCAGCATCAGAAGCACCGCGCCGGTCCTGAGCAGCGCGGTGTCCTGCGGCGGCAGCTGCGCCACCCGCACCGCGAGGTCGGCCATGTTCAGCGTCCCGGTGACGGCATAGATCGTCCCCAACGCAGCAAGGAACAGGCACGACCCGGCGAGGTTGTAGACCACATACTGCACGCCCGCGCGCAGCCGCATCTCGCCCCCGCCGTGGATCATCAGCCCGTAGCTGGCGATCAGCAGCACCTCGAAGAAGACGAACAGGTTGAAGGCGTCGCCGGTCAGGAACGCGCCGCTGATCCCCATGAGCTGGAACTGCCAGAGCGCGTGGAAATGCCAGCCCTTGCGGTCCCAGCCCGAGCCGATGGCGTAAAGCTGGACGATCAGCCCGAGCCCCGCGGTCAGCACCAGCATCAGCGCCGCCAGCCGGTCGAGCACCAGCGCGATGCCGAAGGGCGCCGCCCAGTTGCCCATGCGGTAGACCTGGATCTCGCCGCCCGCGGCCTGGGTCATCAGCCACAGCGCGATGACCAGTTGCGCGGCGGTGCCGACGGTCGAGAACACCCGCTGCAGCACCAGGTCGTGCCGCATCCCGAGGACGATCAGCGGCCCGAGGAAGGCGGGCAGCACGACGGGGGCGATGATCCAGTGGTTCATCGGGCGGCCTCCGGCCGGTCGGCGGGCCGGGCCGAGGGCCTCTCGCCCCCCGGCGCAACCTCGCGCCGGTCACCCTTGGGCATGTCGGCGTGGTCGTCGCCCCCCTCGAGGAAGGCGCCGAGCGCCATCATCACCACGACCGCGGTCATCCCGAACGAGATCACGATCGCGGTCAGCACCAGCGCCTGCGGCAGCGGGTCCGAATAGTCGGTGACGCCCTTCTGCAGGACCGGCGGCAGGTTCACCGACAGCCGGCCCGAGATGAACAGGAACACGTTGGTGGTGTAGCTGAGCAGCGTCATGCCCAGCACCACCGCGAAGGTCCGCTTGCGCAGGGTCAGATAGACCCCGGCGGCGGTCATGAACCCCAGCGCCGAGGCCACGAGGATTTCCATCAGCGCGGCCCTCCCAGCTGGATGTCCATCGGGTGGACGTTCACCTTCTGCCCGGCCTGCCGGGCGATCCGCGACAGTGAGTTCAGCGCCAGCATCACGGCGCCCACGACGCACAGGAACACGCCGGTGTCGAAGCCCATGGCGGTGGCCAGCTCGAACGGCTCGATCCCGACGAGGTGGAAATAGCCGAAGGCCGAGGTGAGGAACGGCTTGCCCGCGAACCACGCCCCGGCGCCGGTGATCCCGGCGGCGAGCGCGCCCAGCCCGATCAGCGCGTGATAGGGGATGTTCTGCCGCTCCTGCGCCCAGGCGAAGCCCGAGGCCATGTACTGCATGACCAGCGCCACCGAGACGATGAGCCCGGCGATGAACCCGCCGCCCGGCGCGTTGTGGCCGCGCAGGAAGATGTAGAGCCCGACCACCAGCGAGATCGGCAGCACGACCCGCGTCGCCACCACCAGCATCAGCGGGTGCCGGTCGCCCGCGCGCCGCATGTCGTGGACCCAGTTCCTGAGCCGCGCGCCCGAGCGCCCGGTCAGCAGCGTCTCGGTCAGGGCAAAGATGGTGAGCGCGGCGATGCCGAGCACGATGATCTCGCCGTAGGTGTCATAGCCGCGGAAGTCGACGAGGATCACGTTCACCACGTTGTCCCCGCCGCCCAGCTTGTAGCTGTTGTCGAGCATGTAGCCCGAGATCGGGTCGAACGCCGGCTCGCGCCGCATGATCGCATAGGCGAGCCCGCCGACGCCGAGCCCGGTCACCGCCGCCACGAAGGCGTCCGCGCCGCGCTTGAAGTTGCCGGTGTCCATCACCGTCCGCTTGGGCAGGAAGTTCAGCGCCAGCAGCAGCAGGATGACCGTGACCACCTCGACCGTGATCTGGGTCAGCGCAAGGTCGGGGGCCGAGAGATAGACGAAGGTGCAGCTGACGATCAGCCCGATGATGCCGACCAGCACCAGCGCGAGGATGCGGCGGCGGTGCAGGGCAACCATCGTGCCGGTGGCGACCATCAGCATCACCCAGCCGACCAGAGCGACCGGGGTGATGGGCAGCATCGGCCGCGTCTCGGGCCCGACCTGCCCGGTGTGCCAGGCGACGAAGCTCGCCGCCACCGCGGTCAGCATGAAGGCCGCGAGCGCGCGCGACATCGAGCCGTTGGTGAAGCGGTCGGTGAAGGCCCGCGCCCACCGCTCGGCGGTGCCGGTCATGGCGTCGAAGATCGCCTTGGCGTCCGGGGTCCGCAGGCGGGTCCGCAGCGCCTCGATCGGGTGCCAGAGCGCCAGCAGCACCGCCCCGCCCGCGACCGCGATCACCGACATCCACAGCGCCGGGGTGACCCCGTGCCACAGCGCCAGATGCGCGTGCGGCGTGCCGCCGGTCACCGCCGCGGCGGCGGCATCGACCAGCCAGCCCACGGTCGCGGCGGGAAAGAGCCCGGTGACGATCACGATGCCGACCAGCAGCGCGGGCGAGAAGATCAGCCCCGGGCCAGGATCATGCGGCGCGGCCGGATAGTCGTCGCGCACCGGCCCGAGGAACACGTGCACGATCATCCGCAGCGCATAGGCGACCGAGATCAGCGCCGCGAAGGTGGCGACGCCGCCCACCAGCCACGGCATCCCGCGCCACACGGCGTGGGCGGCTTCCTCGAGCATCATCTCCTTGGAAATGAAGCCGTTGAAGGGCGGGATGCCGGCCATCGAGAGCGAGGCGATCAGCACGATCCCGAAGGTCAGCGGCATCAGCCCGCGCAGGCCGCCGAGCCGCTTGATCGAGCGGGTGTGCGCCTCGTGATCGACGATGCCTGCGGCCATGAAGAGCGCGGCCTTGAAGCTCGCATGGGCGATGATGTGGAACACCGCGGCGATGGCCGCGGCCTCGGTTCCGAAACCCAGCAGCATGGTGATCAGCCCGAGGTGGCTGACCGTGGAATAGGCCAGAAGCCCCTTGAGGTCGTCCTGGAAGAGCGCGATCGCGGCCCCGATCAGCATGGTGATGAGGCCGGTGGTGGCGACGATGGCGAACCACTCGGGCGTCCCCGCCAGCACCGGCCAAAGCCGCGCCATGAGGAACAGCCCCGCCTTCACCATTGTGGCCGAGTGCAGATAGGCGCTGACCGGGGTGGGGGCCGCCATCGCGCGCGGCAGCCAGAAATGGAACGGGAATTGCGCCGACTTGGTGAAGGCACCAATCAGGATCAGCACCAGCGCCGGCAGGTAGTAGGGCGAGGCCTGGATCGCCTCGCGCACCAGCAGGATGTCCGAGAGCCGGTAGGACCCGGCGATCTGCCCCAGGATCAGGCAGCCCGCGATCATCGCAAGCCCGCCCATCCCGGTCACCGTCAGCGCCATCCGCGCCCCCTGCCGCCCCTCGGGCAGGTGCTTCCAGAAGCCGATCAGCAGGAAGGACGAGAGCGACGTCAGCTCCCAGAAGACCAGCATCATCAGGATGTTGTCGCTGAGCACGATCCCCATCATCGCGCCCTGGAAGAGCATCAGATAGGTGAAGAACGGCCCCGCCGCGTCCTTGCGCGACAGGTAGTAGCGGCCATAGAGGATGATCAGCAGCCCGATCCCGAGGATCAGGATGCCGAAGAGCAGGCTCAACCCGTCGATGCGGAAATCGGCGTCGAGCCCGATCTGCGGCATCCACGGGATGCGGGCGGTGATGACCTCGCCCGCCATGATCGCCGGCGTGTGCAGCACGAGACCCAGCAGCGCCAGCGCCGTCGCCGTCCCGCAGGCGATCGCCGCGGCCGATCGGCCCGCGCGGACCATCAGGCCGGGCAGCAGCGCCCCGAGGAACGGCAGCGCGGCAATCAAGGCTGGCGACATCTCAATCCCCCGTTTGGCCCCGTTTCCCAAGCGGGGCCATGGGTGTCAAGCAAACGGCGAAATGCCGCTAGGCGATGTTCGCGTTTCGTGCTAGCGGTTTGAAAAAACGCGGACGGTGCGCCTCGGGTGGACCGGAACCGCCACGGCGCGAGGTGAGGGATCGGGCATGAGGGTTCTGGGCATCGATCCCGGGCTGGTGAACATGGGCTGGGGGGTGATCGCGGTCGACGGCTCGCGCGTCACCCACATCGCCAACGGCATCGTGCGCTCGGGCGCCGACAGCCTCGCCGCCCGCCTGTGCGAGCTGCACCGCGGGCTGGTGGCGGTGATCGCGGCCCACGCGCCGGATGCGGCGGCGGTCGAACAGACCTTCGTCAACAAGGACGCGGTGGGGACGCTGAAGCTGGGGCAGGCCCGCGGGGTTGCGCTTCTGGCCCCCGCGCAGGCGGGGCTGACGGTCGGGGAATACGCCCCGAACGCGGTGAAGAAGGCCATCGTCGGCGTCGGCCACGCGCAGAAGCAGCAGGTCGAGCACATGGTCCGGCTGACCCTGCCCGGCGTGGCGCTGGCCGGGCCGGACGCGGCCGACGCGCTCGCCATCGCCATCTGCCACGCGCGCCACCTGCAAAGCCGGGTGCTCAGGATCAAGGTGGTGGCATGAGGGCCACCCGATGATCGGCCGCATCGCCGGGGTGATCCTGCACCGCGCCCCCGACCACGTGCTGATCGACGTGCGCGGCGTGGGCTACATCGTCCATGTGAGCGAACGAACCGCCGCCAGCCTGCCGCGGGTGGGCGAGGCCACCGCGCTCTATACCGACCTCGTGGTGCGCGAGGATCTGCTGCAGCTCTTCGGCTTCCCGACGCTGCTCGAGAAGGAATGGCACCGGCTGCTGACCTCGGTGCAGGGGATCGGCGCCAAGGCGTCGCTGGCGATCCTCGGGACGCTTGGGGCGGAAGGCGTGGGCCGGGCCATCGCCCTGGGCGACTGGGCGGCGGTCCGCAAGGCGCCGGGGGTGGGGCCGAAGCTCGCGCAGCGGGTGGTGCTTGAGCTGAAGGACCGCGCCCCGCAGGTCATCGCCATGGGCGGCGCGCTGACGGTGGACGCAGGGCTGGGCGACGCGGGCGCGGGGCTGGTCGAGCCCGACGCCACCCCCGCCCCGGCGCCCGCGCCCCGCACGGCCGCGCCCAACTCGGCCGCCGCCTCGGCCGATGCGCTCTCGGCGCTGACGAACCTCGGCTACGGCCCCTCCGAGGCCGCCGCCGCGGTCGCCGAAGCCGCCGCCCGCGACCCCGCCGCCCCCACCCCCGCACTGATCCGCGCCGCGCTGCGGGCGCTGGCGCCGAAGGAGTGACTCCGGATCGGCGCGCGCCGAAAGGGTTGCGCGCCCCCGAGGGTTGGGGCCTGATCGAGACCGGACCAAGGAGACGACGCGCATGAACGGCTACACCCGCACCTTCGTCCTCATGGCGGCGCTCACCGCGCTGGTGATGGGGCTCGGCTGGCTTCTGGGCGGGCAGGGCGGCGCGATCATGGCGCTGGTCTTTGCCGGGGCCACGAACCTCTGGGCGTGGTGGAACAGCGACAAGGCGGTGCTGCGCCAGCAGCAGGCGATCCCCGTGACCGAGGCGAACGGCGCCGAGCTGGTGGCGCTGGTGCGCGAACTGGCCGACCGCGCCGGGCTGCCGATGCCCGCGGTCTATATCCTGCCCGCCGAGCAGCCGAACGCCTTTGCCACCGGCCGCAACCCGCAGAACGCCGCCGTGGCGGTCTCGCAGGGGCTGTTGCGGACCCTCGACCGGGATGAGCTGGCCGGGGTGATCGCCCATGAACTCGCCCATATCCGCCAGCGCGACACGCTGACCATGACGGTGACGGCGACGCTGGCCGGCGCCATCGCCATGCTCGGCAACATGATGATGTTCGCGGGCGGCCGTGACGGGCGCGGCGGCGGGATCGGCCGGCTGGTGGCGATGTTCGTCGCGCCGTTCGCCGCGGGGCTGGTGCAGATGGCGATCTCGCGCACCCGGGAATACGAGGCCGACCGCATCGGCGCCGAAATCTCGGGCCAGCCGCTCAAGCTCGCCTCGGCGCTGGCCAAGATCGCCAACGCCGCGGGGCGGACGGTGAACCTGCCGGCCGAGCGCAACCCGGCCTCGGCCTCGATGTTCATCGTCAACCCGCTGGGGGCGCTCAAGATGGACGCCATGTTCGCCACCCACCCGCCGACCCAGGACCGCATTGACCGGCTGGCCGCGATGGCCGGCACCCGCACCCCCGGCGTCGTCCGTTGAGCCAGCCCGACCCCACCCTGCGCCCCGCGCCGATGGAGGGCGACGCCGAGGATCGCGCCCTGCGCCCGCAGAAGCTCGAGGAGTTCATCGGTCAGGCCGAGGCGCGCGCCAACCTGCGCGTCTTCATCGACAGCGCCCGGATGCGCGGGCAGGCGATGGACCACACGCTATTTCACGGCCCCCCGGGCCTCGGCAAGACCACGCTCGCCCAGATCATGGCGCGCGAGCTGGGGGTGAACTTCAAGATGACCTCCGGGCCGGTGCTGGCGCGGGCCGGTGACCTGGCCGCGATCCTGACCAATCTCGACGCCCGCGACGTGCTGTTCATCGACGAGATCCACCGGATGAACCCGGCGGTCGAGGAAATCCTCTACCCTGCGATGGAGGATTTCGAGCTGGACCTCGTGATCGGCGAGGGGCCGGCCGCGCGGACGGTGCGGATCGAGCTGCAACCCTTCACGCTGGTCGGCGCGACGACCCGGCTGGGGCTCTTGACGACGCCACTGCGCGACCGCTTCGGCATCCCGACGCGGCTGCAGTTCTACACCGTCGAGGAGCTCGACCAGATCGTCGCCCGCGGCGCCCGGCTGATGGGCGTCCACGCCGATGCCGAGGGCACGCGCGAGATCGCGCGCCGCGCCCGCGGCACCCCGCGGATCGCCGGGCGGCTGCTTCGGCGAGTAGTGGATTTCGCGCTGGTCGAGGGCGACGGGCGGCTGGACCGGGCGCTCGCAGACCGGGCGCTGACGCGGCTGGGGGTGGACGACCTCGGGCTCGACGGCGCCGACCGGCGCTATCTGACGCTGATGGCCGAGCATTACGGCGGCGGCCCGGTCGGCGTGGAAACGCTTTCCGCGGCGCTGTCGGAAAGCCGCGACGCGATCGAGGAGGTGATCGAGCCCTATCTCCTCCAGCAGGGGCTGATCCAGCGGACGCCGCGCGGGCGGATGCTGGGGGCGACCGGCTGGCGGCATCTGGGGCTCGAGATGCCGCGCACGGCGCAGGCGGGATTGTTCGAGGAGTAGGGGGCGATGGACGCAATCGAGGCACGGCTGCGCGCGAGTTTCGCGCGGCAGACGATGATGACGACGCTGGGCGCCGAGATGGCGCGCGCCGCGGCCGGCGAAGTGGTGATCGCCGCGCCCATCGCGCCGCATCTGATGCAGCAGCAGGGGGCGGCGCACGCGGGGCTCGCGTTTTCCATCGGCGACAGCGCGGCGGGCTATGCGGCGCTCTCGGTCCTGCCCGAGGGGTCCGAGGTGGTCACGGTCGAGATGAAGATCAACCTGCTCGCCCCCGCGGTCGGCGCCCGGCTGGTGGCCGAGGGGCGGGTGGTCAAGGCCGGCCGGCGCATCGTGGTGGTGGCGGCGGACGTCTGGGCCGAGGGGCCGGCGGGGCGCAAACAGGTGGCGACGATGCTCGGGACGATGGTGCCGGTCGAGGCGTGAGCCGCCTGCGCCCGGCGCGGGCGGGTTTTGGGCCAGACAGAAGGCTGACGCTAGGGCGGACGTGCGGCGGGTGCGGTCGGGCTGGTCGGCAGCGGGCTCCGGGCTGACGGATGGGCCGCACCCGTCTGCGACGACGTCGCCGCGTGTGGGGACCGGGCCGGGTGTGGGGCCGGGGCCGCGAGGAATGTTTGACGCGACAGATGGCCGGCGCCGCATTGGCTGCTCCCGCAGGGACCGCTGTTGCTGCGATCGCTCCGAACGGCTGAGGCGCTGGATCGCGCGTCCGGCAACGGGGGCGGGGGCGCCCTGCGACCGCGCGTCCGGTTGACGGTCGGGGCAGGGGCGGCGAGGGTGGGGCGGTCCGAAGCGAGGGCTGACCGATGCCGCACTGGCCGCTGGCGCTGCGCCTGATCCTGACCGCGGTGGTGTTCATCGCCACGGCGGCCGCCTTTGCCACGGGGCAGATGCTGCTCGCGGTGCTCGGCGTCGTGGCCTGCGCCGTGGCGTTCCAGCGAATGTTCATGACGCTTTGAGCGGCGGCTCCGCCGCACCCCGCTGCTCACGCCGGCCGCGCACGGGTTTTGCAGCCCGGCCTGATCCGCTGCACCGGGAGGCCTGCACGGTCGCCTTCTGGCTCGCCAACCTGGCGGTACTCGGCGAGACCAGCCTCGATAATGCCGAGGCGGCGGCGCAGCGGGTGCCACGGTTGGTCGATTATCGCGACTCCCGCGCCCTTGCTTAGATCGTTCGTTGCGAGCCCTTGCTGATGGAAGGGCGCCGACTCGGAGTGGTCTGCGCCGATGCGGGCGCACCAGCGTGGGCGTCTCAATCCGGTTCGTCGCACGGCTGGCGTCCACCCCCGTTCATCATCGGCTGCCCCGAGCCGCGCGCGTCGGCCTCGGAGGCATTCACCTCATCGTGCATCCTTTCCTGCAGGACACGCGTCGCTCAGCGCGCCGGCGCTGGCGCGGGCGCCCCCCCCTCCACGCCTGTCACGTAAGCCTCACCGCCCCACTCTGGACGCCGCGGCGGGCGGGGCCTACCACTCGGGCGACGCTCCTCCCCCCGAAAGGTGCCCGCCATGAGCCTCGCCGCCGGCCGTCCCGTGCTTGCCATCCCCGGTCCCTCGCCGGTGCCCGACCGGGTGCTCAGGGCCATGCACCGGCCCTCGCCCGACATCTACGGCGGTGAGCTGGTCGAGCTGAACGAGGCGGCGATGGCGCAGCTCAAGCGGCTCGCCGGGACGCGGGCCAACGTCGCGCCCTACATCGGCAACGGCCACGCCGCGTGGGAGGCCGCGAACATCAACCTGCTCGCCCCCGGCGACCGGGCGCTGGTGCTGGTCTCGGGGCATTTCGGCCGTGCCTGGGCGGCGGCGGCCGAGGGGATCGGGGTCGAGGTCGAGATGATCGAGTCCCCGCCCTTCACTGCCCCCGATCCGCAGCGGGTGGCCGACCGGCTGGCCGCCGACCGCGAGGGGCGGATCCGCGCCGTCCTCGTCTGCCAGGTGGACACCGCCAGCTCGGTGCGCGCCGACATCCCTGCGATCCGCGCGGCGATGGGCGACCACCCGGCGGCGCTGGCGGTGGACGCGATCGCCTCGCTCGGGTGCGAGGAGATGCGGATGGACGACTGGGGCATCGACGTGCTCGTCTCGGCCAGCCAGAAGGGGCTGATGGTGCCGCCGGGGCTGGCGTTCGTCTGGTTCTCGGACCGGGTGGCTGCGGGGTGGGGGCGGCCGACGCCCTACTGGAACTGGGGGCCGCGGGCGAACGCGCAGGAGCTGTGGCAGTTCTGGGGCGGCACGCCGCCGGTCCAGCATATCTACGGGCTGACCGAGGCGCTGGCGATGCTGCTCGACGACGAGGGGCTCGAGGCCGCGTGGGCGCGGCACGAGGCGCTGGCCGCGGCGACCTGGGCGGCGCTCGACGCCTGGGGCGCGGGCGGCGCCTGCCGGGCGCAGGTGGCCGATCCGGCGGCGCGCGGGCGGTCGGTGACGGCGGTGGCGTTGGCCGGCGCCGAGCGGCTGCGCCGCTGGACCGAGGCCAACGCCGGTCTGACGCTCGGCATCGGCCTTGGCGCGGCTGAGCCCGCGGACGCGCTCAGGATCGCGCACATGGGCCACGTCAGCGCGCATATGCACCTCGGCACGCTGGCGAGCATCGAGGCCGGGATGGCGGCTCTGGGCCTGCCGCACGGCCCCGGCGGCACGGCGGCCGCCGCGGCCGAGATCGCCCGGCGCAGCGGCGCGCGCTGAGGCCGGGCGCGCCGCCCTTGCGGCGTCAGTTCGACGGCGGGGTCGCGGGCTTCGGCTCGGGCGTCCCGGCGGGCGAGGGCGTGGGCGTCCCGGCAGGCGAGGGCGCCGGCGTGTTCCCGGCCTCGGCCTGCTCGGCGTCGGTGCGGGCGACGTCGGGCGCGTTCTGCTTCAGCCACTCCTGCATCTCGGCGATCTCGCGCTCCTGCGCGGCGATGATCCCCTCGGACAGCTTGCGCAGCTCGGGGTCCTTGCCGAACTGAAGCTGGATGCGGGCCATGTCGATGGCGCCCTGATGGTGCGGGATCATGCCGCGCACAAAATCCACGTCGGCGTCGCCGGTCGGCGCGACCATCATCCCTTCGTGCATCGCCTCCATCGCCCTCGCGTAGGCGCGGGCGGCGTCGGTTTCAGCCGGGGCGGCGGCGGTGGTGGCGGCGGGGGCCGCGTGCCCGGCGTGGGGATCGGCGGGGGCCGCGGCGGGCGCGGTCTGCGCCAGCGCGGGCCACGCGAGGACGCTCGCGGCGGCGCCGATCAGGGCCACACGGCGGCGGGCGGCGGGGCGTTGCGGACGGGTCATCTTGCACCTCGGGGTTGGATCAGGTTGCGGAACGGTAACGCCGCCGGGCCGGCTTGGGTGCCTCACGTTCCGGCGAGGCGTCACCCGCGCCGGATCGCCCGGAACGCCGCCGAGGCGAGCCAGCCCGCCGCCATCGCGATCGCCAGCGACATCAGCCCGTACCAGAACGGCTGCTCGATCGCCAAACGGTAGAGCCAGCGTTCCAAGCCCACCTTGCGGACCCGGATCGGGGCCTGGTCATAGTCGATCACCGCCCCGCCGCGGACGAGGAAGATGCGCGCCCGATAGTCGCCCTCGACAAGGTTCGAGGGCATCCGCACATCGGCCCGGAACAGCGTGTCATCGACGATGTGCACCGCGCCCTCGTCCACGCGGTAGCGCCCCGAGGCGGTGCGCAGGTCCAGCAGCGCCTGGGTGAAGGGGGTGACGTTCTCGACCTCGGCCTCGGCCGACAGCGCCCGGATCGCCAGCGCAGGCGAGATGCGGAAGCGCGTGTCCTCGGCCGGGTCGAGCAGCGCGGGCAGCGGGCCGCTGGTCGCCACGGCATAGAAATCCGGCGCCGCGGCGATCCTGAGCGACTGGGTGTTGATCCAGATCCCGGCCAGCCGCTCTTTCCGGCGCACGGTGACCTGCTGCGAGGGGCCCTCGACCGTCACGATGATGCCGACCGGCCCCGCCTGCGGGGGGGCGTCGCGGCGGATGGCGCCGAAGATGAGGATTTCCGAGCCGGTGAAGCTGGTGGTGATCGACACCGCGTCCTGCGAGAGCCCGGTGACGATGCGTTCCGGCTCGGGTGCCCCGGGCTCGGCGGGCGCGGCGGCGGCGGGCGCGGCGGGGGCCTCGGCCGGCGCCACCGCGGCGGGTTGCGTCTGCGCCCCCGCGCCGCCCGCCAGCAGCGCCAGCAGAACCCCCGCGGCCAGGGCGCGCGCGCCCCTCACGACCGCCCCGGCGCGATCGAGAACAGATGCTCGGGCGGCAGCGCCAGATCGATCGCCAGCCGCGCGCAGACCGCGAGCACCAGCAGCGCCAGCAGCACCCGCAACTGCTCGGCCCTGAGCCGGGCGCCGAGATGCGTGCCGATCTGCGCCCCCACCACCCCGCCGACGATCAGCAGCACCGCCAGCATGATGTCGACGGTGTTCGAGCTGATCGCGTGCATCAGCGTGGTGAAGGCGCTGACTGCGGCGATCTGGAAGAGCGAGGTGCCGATCACGACCTTGGTCGGCATCCCCAGCAGATAGATCATCGCCGGCACCATGACGAAGCCGCCGCCCACCCCCATCACTGCGGCCAGCACGCCGACCGCGAGCCCGACCAGCAGCGGCGGGATGACCGAGATATAGAGGCCCGAGGCGCGGAACTTCATCTTCCACGGCAGGCGGTGGACCCAGCTGTGCCGGTGCAGCCGCCGCCGCACCCCGCTGCGCTTGCGCGCGGCGAGCAGCGCCGACAGGCTCTCGCGCAGCATGGTCAGGCCGATGAGGCCCAGGAAGACGACGTAGCTCAGCTGCACGAACAGCTCGACCTGCCCGAGCCGCTGCAAAAGGTTGAAGACCAGGACCCCCAGCGCCGACCCGGCCACCCCGCCCACCAGCAGCACCAGCCCCATGCGGATGTCCACGGTGTTGCGGCGCAGATGCGCCAGCACGCCGGAAAAGGACGAGGCCACCACCTGGTTCGCCCCGGTCGCCACGGCGATGGCCGGGGGGATGCCGATGAAGAACAGCAGCGGCGTGATCAGGAACCCGCCGCCGACCCCGAAGAGGCCGCTCATCAGCCCGACGATCCCGCCCAGCCCGACCAGCGTGAAGGCGTTCACCGAGACTTCGGCGATGGGAAGGAAGATCTGCATGACTGCCCGGCTTTTCCCCATCCTGACGCCGGGCGCGCACAGGGTCAAACCCCGAATGGGGCGTGTGGGCCGCGTGACGCGGCGCACGTGGCCCGGTTGCTTGCGCCAGACCGCGCCGGGGCGCTAAGCAAGTGACGGAACCGGGGGCAGGTCGCCTTTCGGCGGGGCTGTCATGCGCATACTCATCACCAACGACGACGGGATCAACGCGCCGGGGCTCGAGGCGCTGGCCGACATCGCCGCCGAGATTGCCGGCCCCGACGGCGAGGTCTGGACCGTCGCCCCGGCCTTCGAGCAGTCCGGCGTGGGGCACTGCATCAGCTACGCCCACCCGACGCTGATCGCCGAACTCGCGCCGCGCCGCTGGGCGGCCGAGGGCAGCCCGGCCGACTGCGTGCTGGCCGGCGTCGGCGACATCATGGCCGCGGCGCCGCCCGACCTGATCCTCTCGGGCGTCAACCGCGGCAACAACGCGGGCGAGAACGTGATGTACTCCGGCACCGTCGGTGGCGCGATGGAGGGGGCGTTGCAGGGCATCCGCTCGATCGCGCTGTCGCAGTACCTGGGCCCGGCGACCGCGCGGCTTGCGGACCCGTTCGAGAGCGCCCGGGTCCACGGCCCGGGGGTGATCCGCACCCTGCTCGAGCGTGCCGACTGGGGCGAGGGCGAGGATTTCCCGCTCTTCTACAACGTCAACTTCCCCCCCGTCAGCGCCGCCGAGACCCGCGCCCCGCGGGCCACGACGCAGGGACGCCGGCAGGGGGTGCGCTTTGCGGTCAAACCGCAAGTGGCGCCGAACGGGCGGCGATTCCTCTGGGTCACGGGCGGCGGGCAGGACGCCCCCGCCGGTGCGGGCAGCGACGTCGAGGCGCTGCTCGGCGGGCATGTCGCGGTGACGGCGATGCGGCCCGACCTGACCTGCGCCGCCGCCACCGCGCGGCTCGGCGCGCTCTGGGACGGGGCCTGAGGCGATGGCGCCGCGCCCCGGCCCGGGCAACGGTTTCGACGGCTCGGGCGAAGGGCCCGAGGATGACATCGGCCACGGCCAGGATGCGCCCGGGGCGTTCGGGCTGGACGCCGACGCGGACGCCGCCGAGCGGCAGATGCGCTTCGTCTTCCAGCTCCGCTCGCGCGGGGTGACCGACCCCCGCGTACTGGCTGCGATGGAGCGGATCGACCGCGGCGCCTTCGTCCGCGGCCATTTCGAGGACCGCGCCTACGAGGACACGCCCCTGCCCATCGCCTGCGGCCAGACCATCAGCCAGCCCACGGTCGTCGGGCTAATGACCCAGGCGCTGAACCCGGGACCGCGCGACACGGTGCTCGAGGTCGGGACCGGCTCGGGCTACCAGGCGGCGGTGCTGTCGGTGCTGTGCCGGCGGGTGCTGACCGTCGACCGCCACCGCCGGCTGGTGGTCGAGGCCGAGGCGCTGTTCCGCAGCCTCGGGCTGACCAACATCACCGCCCGGGTGGCGGACGGCTCGTTCGGGCTGCCCGAGCAGGCGCCGTTTGATCGCATCATGGTGACTGCTGCGGCCGAGGACCCGCCGGGGCCGCTGTTGTCGCAGCTCAAGGTCGGCGGTATCATGGTGGTGCCGGTCGGGCAGTCGGACGCGGTCCAGACCCTCATCCGCGTGACGCGGACCGAGACGGGCTTCGCCTATGACGAGATGCGGCAGGTGCGGTTCGTGCCGCTGGTCGAGGGGTTGGGACAGACATGACCCCCGCGAAACGAGGTTGGTGAGGGCAGGCAGATGGTCAGCACGAAAATGCCGCAGCCGCGTCCGGCGGCGCGCGCCGATGTGACGGCTCTGGACGAGGGCCGGGGCGGAGTGGGCCTTGGTGCGGGGCGGGTTGGGTCAGGCGGTGAGGCGGGGGTGGCGCTCGGTGTGGTGCCTGTCGCTTCGGCTCTGGCGGCTCCTGTGGCTCTGGCGGTTTCGACGGCTCGAACCACTTCCGCGCCCGCAGATGACGACGGCCGTCGGCTGATGCCGCTCCCCCATCTTGCTCCGCATCACTCTGACGAAATTCCAGTGCTCCCGAGCGCGGTTGCTGGCATGGCAGGCGATGTAATCACTCCTCAGTCCCCGGCCGCTCAGTCCCCTGAGCCCTCTTCCAGCCGCCCGCTCCCCGGCGCCCGGCGCGGTCTCGCGCTAGCGGCGGTTCTGACGCTGGCGGCCTGTGCCCAGCCCGGCGCCCAGCCGGGGGCTCAGCCCGGCGCCGTGGGCGCGGGTCCGGCGAGTTCCGCTGCCGTGCCCGGCGTCGCCATGCCGCAGGTCGCCGTTCCGCGCGTGCAGATGCCGACGCTGCGCTGGCCCTTCGGCGGTGCCGCCGGCGCCGCGCCCGGCGCCGCCCCCGCTGCAGCCGGCACCCCGCAGGTCCGCGATCCGTTCGCCGGTCAGGGCGTGGCGCAGCCGGGTGTCCCCCCGGCCGCGGGAACCCGCGCGACGGCCGCGGCGGCCAAGCCCGCGGCAAGCGCCCCGGCCGCCACCGCGCCTGCGCGCACCCACACCGTCGTCGCGGGAGAGACCGGCTGGTCGGTGGCGCGCAAGTACGGCATCTCGATCCAGGACCTCGCCCGCGCCAACAACCTGCCCGAGACGATGTCGATCCGCGTCGGCCAGCGCCTCGCCATCCCCGCCGGCGGCACCACGGTCGCCGCCGCCGACGCGACGGCGCCGGGCGTCGGCTCGCCCACCCCGCTGCCGCCCTCGGCCGCCAAGCCCCTCCCGGCCGAGCGCACCCAGCCGGCGAGCACGCCCGCGCCGCGCGGCGATGCCCCCGACCTCGGCAAGACCCGCACCGGCGCCTCGGGCAGCGGCAAGTTCGCCATGCCGGTCAACGGGTCGATCGTGCGGGCCTACAAGAAGGGCAGCAACGAGGGCATCGACATCTCGGCCCCCGCCGGCACGCCGGTCAAGGCGGCGGGCGGCGGAACGGTCGCCGCGATCACCCGGGACACCGATGGAGTCCCCATCGTCGTGGTGCGCCACGACGACGGGCTGATGACGGTCTACGCCGGGCTCGACAAGCTGTCGGTGGCCAAGGGCGACCCCGTCAAGCGCGGCCAGTCGATGGGCACCGCCCGGAGCAGCGGCGTGGTCCACTTCGAGGTCCGCAAGGGCTTCGACAGCGTGGACCCCGAGGGGTATCTGTAGGCAGTAGGCTGTAGGCTGTAGCTGGCTCTTGGCTGGCTGTCTGCACCTGGTTCTGGGCTCCCGCCACCCCGACGGGGCACATGGTGCTCACTCGGCGCTCAACACCTCCTCGGCACTCGCAGTCCTGCTCCGCGCTCGTCATCCCCTCCGAGCTGGTCGCGCCGCTCGGCGCAGACCGGCAGGCCGAGGGGCGCCTTCGCGGTGTTCAGACGCAAAGTTCTGCGCGGCGTCGAGCCGCACTCCGTCTGACACTCAGGCAAAAGCCCCAAGCAGCATGGTACCCCCGCCGACGTACTGCGGGGGCCAAGGACCCGCGCGTCGCCGGGCAGTCCGCCAGTTGACGCACAGGCGAAACCCGAGGCAGTGCGCGAGCCCCGCCGGTTCTCTCAGGTCCGCGAGGCACGAAGCCTCATCGGGACCAGACACCGAACGCTAGCCAAAGGTTTCGCGTACCTGCCGATCGCTCAGCGCGCGTGCCTTTTGCCAGCCTCACGATTCGCGAGACACTTTCCGCCGCGCCGGGGTAGTGCCCGAGCGGCGTGCGGCATCAGCGTCGCCCCGACTGTGCCTTATCAGCGGAGGTCGCGGCCGAACGCCTCGGTCAGCGCCGCGGCGAGTTCTTCGCGGACTACGCGCCGCAGTTCGGTGTCGATCTGCTGGCCGATCTCGCCGCGCATTTCGTCGCGGATCGCCTCGCGCAGAAGCTGGCGGAGGGGGCGGGCATCCATGAAGGGCTCCGGTTGGGCAGGGTTGGTCTGGTCTGTGGTCTGCTGCTCCGGCGTCACGGGCGACGCTAGAGTTGTTTGTGGCGCGCCGAGTCGATCCGGCACGGCCAGGGGGGAGGTGCTTGTGGAGGTGAGCGTGCCGCTCGTCGAAGACATTCGCGCGAAGAGAGGCGTCGCCGGTGCCGAGGGGCTATCGGGGTGCGGCTGAGTGGTTGCCAGAGGCTCAGCGGCAGGGGGGAGCGCTGTGGTACAGTCGCCCGGCGGCTGTTCCCTCGGCCAAGCATCGGCAGGTTGCAGCGCGGACAAAGGCTGGACGTCGGCCGGCTCCGCATTGTGGTTGGTGCCCTGCGCAGCGGCCGGAGGCTCGACGACCGTCAGCATCGGTGAAAGACGGGGACGGTCCGCGCCGGACGTCATCGGCTCGGGGTCGGCAAAGGGGGACTGCGGACCGCGCTCGCCGGTGCCCGGCCGGGCGAAGGCAGGGGGGATCAGGGCGTCGGGGCCGAGACGGAAGGGGCTTTGGATGCCTTGCGCCGTCTCCGGCGAGGCCAGGCCCAAGGCGCTGCCGAGGGGCGAGAGCGTCGCGCCGGGTGGCGGGGCTTCGGTGTGTCGTTGGCTGGCTCCGTCGGAGTCTCGCGCCGCTGCCAAGGGCAGATGCGGGAATCCCGGAGCAGCCGACGCGTCGGCGCGGCGGGCGGTTGCTGCCAGCCGGGCCGTCTCGGCCATGCGGGCGGCGGCGGCCTCGACCGCCTCGGCGAGGGAGGTGGTGAGCGCCGCGGTGCGGGCCGGCGAGAGAGGTGGGGCGCTGGTCCGACTGGCCGGGCCCATGGCATCCGCGTCGACCGCGGCCGAGGCGGCCAACACGGGCGAGGTCGCCGTTGGCGAAGTGAAAACGGGCGATGCGGTCTGGGTTGGTGCGACTTGGGGCAAGGGAGCGTCGTGCAGTGGTGCAACGCGCGGTGCCGTGCTGTGCAGGCGTCCGCCGCTCCATAGATCGACGGGCGATGCGGCAACACACGACGACGTACCGAAGGGTGATGCCGCCCCGGGGAAGGGCGCGATAGGGGGTGCGGCGGCGGGCGAAGCTGCGACGGGCGGTGCGGTGTCAGGCGAGGCTGCGTCTGGCCGTGCTTTACCGGGCGGTGCGAGATGAGACGCAGACGGCGGAGCGGGAAGAGAAGCGGCCGCGAAAGGCGATGCGGAGAAGGGGGGCTCGGCCACGGCAGTTACCGGGGGGGAAGATGCTCCGTCGGGTGTCGCGGCGTCGCGGGATTGCGCCAAGGGTGAAGCTCCGAGCGGCGATGCTCGGTCGGTCATAGCGCTGGCTGGTGCAGCCGCTGGGGGCGATGCACCGATGGGCAATGCCGACGCAGGCGCGGGCGAAGCTCGGAAGGGCGTGGTCGAGGGCACCGCGGGCGATGCTCCAGCAGGCGCGGCCTCTGAGGACGATTGTGATCCTCGCGAAGCCGCCGGCTGAGCCGACTCAACAACGGGCGAAGCACCAAAGGACGAGCCAGCGACAACCGATGCACCCGGGTTCGAGGCAGTCTCCACCTCAGCCGGCGCCGCACCCGGCCCCCGCGCAAAGGACTCCGCTCCATCCCCTGCCGGAGGCGCCGCGCCCACGGACCCCTCGCCCCGTCCCGCCGGCTCGAGCCGCAGCGGCGGCTCGCTGCCCGCAGCCCGCCCGGCGGGGGCGGCGTCCTGGGCGATCAGGCGACGGATCGAGGCGAGCACGTCTCCGATGTCCTCACCCCGCCGGCTGCGCGGGCGGTCCAGCCGCAGCGGGTCGGTCATCGCCCGCCGCCTTGGGAGAGGTCAGTTCCGCGGCTTGCCGGGATCGCGGCCGATGGCGCGCAGCACCCGGTCGAGATTCTCGCCCTGGGTGCTGGTATAGGGCGCCTCGCGCACCGCGTTGTAATAGGCCGAAGGGTCATAGGTCGGGACTCCCAGCTTGAGGTCTTTCACCGTCAAGAGTCCCATAGCGGCCAAAAGTTGATAATGTGCTAACTGGAGATTGGCTTCCGCCGTGATCTTGTTCGCCCGCGCCTCGAGCAGGTTCTGCTCGGCGTCGAGCACGTCGAGCGTGGTGCGCGCACCCAGCGTCGCCTCCTCCCGCACGCCGTCATAGGCCTGCTGGGCGGCCGAGATCTGCTGGTCGATGGCGCCGATCTGCGCGCGGGCCACGTCGATGCTGGCCCAAGCCTTGCCCACCGCCTCGGCGACCTGCCGCGAGGCGTTGAGCAGCGCCGAGCGCGCCGCGTCGCGCTGGGCCATCTGCTTGCGGTGCGCGGCCGGCAGGCGGCCGCCCGAGTAGATCGTCTGCTTGGCCTCGATGCTGCCAGACAGCGTCGTGGTCGTCTCGGGGTCGCCGAGGCCGAAGATCGTCTGCTGCGGCCGCCGCGTGGTGCCGAGGCCCAGCGACCCCGTCACCTCGGGGCGGCGCTCGGCGGCGGCGGCGGCGACGCCCAGCTCGGTCGCGGCCACGGCGCGTTGCGCCTGGCGGATCGCGGGGTGGCTCTTGACCGCCGTGGCGCGGGCCGACTCGAGCGACTTCGGCCGCTTGGGCAGCGGCGGCGGAGCGTCGAGCTTGCCGGGCTTGCGGCCGACCGCGGCCGTATAGGCCTCGCGCGCGACGGCGAGCTGCCCCTCGGCCGCGGCGAGCGAGGCGCGGGTGGCGGCCAGCTGCGCGTCGGCCAGCGCCACGTCGGTGGTGGTGATCTCGCCCACGTCGAAGCGGTCCTGCGCCGCCTGCCGTTCACGGCCCAGCAGCTCGACCGAGTTGCGGTTCAGCGCCACCTGCTGCTCGGCCGAGCGGACCTCGAGGAACGCCTGCACGGCGCTCAGCAGCACGTCCTGCTCGACCGCGATCAGCGATTCGCGGGTCGAAAGCACCTGCTCCTTGGCGATGTCGATGGCGAGCTGGTTGCGGCCCCAGTCATAGAGCGTCATCTGCCCGACCAGCTGGACGGTGTCCGAGACGATCTCGACCCCGTCCGAGCGGGTGAAATTGTGGCTCGCCACCCACTGAACCACCGGGCGCAGCGCGGCGGTGGCGCTGGCCACATCCTCGTCGGCGGCGCGCAGCAGGGCGCGGTTCTGGTCCAGAAGCGACGAGTGGCGATAGGCCGCCACCATGCTGTCGGCGAGCGATTCCGCCCAGGCCGGCACCCCGCCGAGCGCCGTCCCCAGGGCGAGGACCGCGGCGAGGGTGCGGCGGCGCATCACAGGACGAACCCCGGGCGCCGGGCAAAGCCGGGGAGGAGCGGGGCGGCGGCGTTGAAGGCCATGCGCCAGTCGATCCGCCCGTCGAGCTTGCGGCCGAGCCGCACGACGCCAAGCGCGCCTTCGAGGAACAGCGCGACGATGCGCCCGCCCTCGGCGAGCTGGTCGGCGATGGCCTCGGGCAGTTCCTCGATGCCGCCGCCGACGAGAATCGCGTCATAGGGGCCCTGCGCGGCGGCGCCCTCGGTCAGCCGGGCCTGCACCACGGCGACGTTGTCGGCGCGGGCGGTGGCGAGACGCTCGGTCGCGGCGGCGGCCATGTCGGGCAGTTCCTCGACCGCGACCACCGCCTGCGCCATCCGGCCCAGCACGGCGGCCGCGTAGCCGTAGCCGCAGCCGAGGTCGAGCACGAGCTCGGTCGGCTGCACGTCGAGCGTGTCGATCATTTTGGCCAGCGTCCGCGGTTCGAGCAGGACCCGTCCGTGGCCGAGGTCCACGTTGTCGCCGACATAGGCCACGTCGCGGCGCGAGTCGGGCACGAAATCCTCACGCGGGATGTCGAGCATGGCGGCGATCACGGGGTATTTGGTGACATCGTTGGGGCGGACCTGGGTGTCCACCATCATCATGCGGCGCTGTTGGAAATCGGTCATCGCGGGCCATCCGGCTGTCGTGTCGGCTCGTCTTGCCACGATTGGCGGCGCGGGGCAACGGCGGGCAGGCGCGGGGGCTGCGTGACCGCACGGCGCGGTTTGCGGGCGACGGGATCGGTGCGGCAGCGCGTCCGGTTCCCTTCGCGGACGCGAGCGGGCAGGATGGCGCCCGGCGCGGCCTGCTTGCGCCGCCGTCCGCATTTCCCCGGCGCCCCTGCCGCCCCCTACCCGCGAGGCCCCGAATGACCCAGCGCCAGACCGCCCGCATCGCCATCGTCACCGTCTCGGACCGCGCCAGCCGCGGGGAATACGAGGACAAGGGCGGCCCCGCTGCCGAGGCGTGGCTGCGCGAGGTGGTGACCTCGCCGGTCGAGATCGCCCGCCACATCGTTCCCGACGGTCGCGAGGGCGTCGCCGCGACCCTGCGGCGGCTGGCCGACGGCGAGGGCGCCGACCTCATCCTCATCACCGGCGGCACCGGCCCTGCGCCGCGCGACGAGACGCCGGAGGCGCTCGCCGACGTGATCGAGAAGGAACTCGAGGGCTTCGGCGAGGCGATGCGGCGCGCCTCGCTCGACGAGGGGGTGCCGACGGCGATCCTGTCGCGGCAGTCGGCGGGCATCCGCGACGCCTGCCTGATGATCACCATCCCCGGCAAGCCGGCCGCCATCGCCACCTGCCTCGACGCGGTGTTCGCGGCGGTGCCCTATTGCCTCGACCTGATCGGCGCGGCGCGGATCGAGACGGACCCGGCGCGGATCGTGGCCTTTCGGCCGAAGGGGTGAAGGCGGGTCGGGGGCTCTGCCCCCGCGCCCGTTCCGGGCGCCCCCCCGGGATATTTGGGTCCAGCCCGAGGGGGTGGGGGCGTGCCCTGCGAGGGGTGGTGTGGCGGTTGCGTCGGTGGCCGCACAGGGCCCTTTGCCCCGGTGTCATGGCCCAGCCCTAGGCGTCCCGTGGCTCGGCCGAGCGGGGCGGGGGCGGGGGCCGCGGTGCAACCCGGCGGCGGGCGGGGTGTTGGGGGCCCGCACGGGGGGAGCCCCGACACCCAAAAACATCAGGGATTTCAGGGGAGGAGCCCTCATGACCACATTCACACGCCGCGATCTGGGCCGGGTCGCGCTCGGGGCGGGGGCGCTGGCGGCGCTGCCACGCGCGGGTCACGCCCGGACCTTCATCAACATCCTGACCGGCGGCACCTCGGGGGTCTATTACCCGCTCGGCGTGGCGCTGTCGCAGATCTACGGCGCCGGCATCGAGGGGGCGCAGACGCAGGTGCAGGCGACCAAGGCCTCGGTCGAGAACTGCGTTCTGCTGGACCGCCGGCGGGGCGAGCTGGCCTTCATCCTCGGCGACTCGCTCATGCACGCGGCCGAGGGCAACGCCGAGGCGGGGTTTCCGAAGACGCTGACCTCGCTCAGGGTGCTGGCCGCGATCTATCCCAACTACGCCCATCTGGTGGTGCGGCAGGATTCCGGCATCCGCACCTTCGCGGACGTGCGCGGGCACTCGCTGTCGGTAAGCGCGCCGGCGTCGGGGGCGGAACTCAGCAGCCGGCTGATGTTCGATGCCGCCGGGATGAGCTACAAGGACCTGAGCAAGGTGGAGTACCTGCCCTATTCGGACTCGGCCGAGCTGATCAAGAACCGCCAGCTCGACGGCACGCTGCAGTCGGCGGGGCTGGGGTCGGGGTTCATCCGCGACCTTGCCGCCTCGATCCCGATTACCATCGCCGAGGTGCCCGCTGCGGTCGCCGAGAAGATGGGCAAGCCGTTCCAGTCCGCCGTGATCCCCGCCGGCACCTATGAGGGGCAGGACGCCGACGTGATGACGGTGCTGACGCCGAACTACCTCGTCACCCACGACGAGGTGCCGGACGAGCTGGCCTATCAGATGGCGAAGCTGATGTACGCCAATCTCGACGCGCTCAAGGCGGCGCATTCGGCGGCCAACGACATCGACCCGATGAAGGCCGCGCAGAACCTGCCGGTGCCGCTGCACCCCGGCGCCGCGCGGTATTATCAGGAGGCCGGCGTCCCCATCGAGTGAACGAGGAGCGTCACCAGCGTCGCCCCGTAGCGGCGCTGGTCGATCTGGGCGAGGCCCGGCGGGGGCAGAGGGGGCGCCTCCTCCTCCCACACCACGAGCGCCCCGGGGGCGAGCCAGCCGCCGGCCAGCGCCGAGGCGAGCGCCGCCTCGCCCCGCCGCTGCCCGTAGGGCGGGTCGAGGAACACCACGTCATAGCCCGGCCCGCGGTTCGGCCCGAGGTTCGTCGCATCGCGACGCCAGATGTCGGTCACGCCCATCGCCCGGGCCTTCTCGACATTGGCACGCAAGAGCGCCCGCGCCGCGGCGCCGTCAT
Organism: Paracoccus sanguinis; assembly: GCF_012689545.1. NCBI lineage: Bacteria > Pseudomonadati > Pseudomonadota > Alphaproteobacteria > Rhodobacterales > Paracoccaceae > Paracoccus > Paracoccus sanguinis. The sequence goes on along the minus strand of NZ_CP051542.1, from coordinate 1,114,226 downwards.
CGACGAACGCCACCCGCGCCGCGCCGCGGCTGAGCGCCTCGAGCCCGAGCGCGCCGGTGCCGGCGAAGAGGTCGAGCACCCGCGCGCCCTCGAGCGTGACGCCGTGGCTGTTCTCGATGAGGTTGAACATCGCCTCGCGCACCCGGTCGGTCGTCGGGCGCAGATGCGCCACCGGGTCGCCGTCGCCGACCTCGGCCAGTTTCAGCCCCCGCAGCCTGCCGCCGACGATCCGCATGAAGAGCCCCCGTTTACGTTGCGGCCCCCAGGGGCCGCGCGTCGGCTCGGCTTCACTTCTGGCGCGGGAAATGGCAAGGGAGCGCGACCCAACGACGAGGCCCGCCGATGCTGATCGAACCCACCGCGCTTCCCGGCGTGCTGATCCTCACCCCGCCGCGGTTCGGCGACCACCGGGGGTTCTTCTCGGAAAGCTGGAACCGCCGGACGCTGGTCGAGGCGGGGCTGGAGCTGCCCGAGTTCGTGCAGGACAACCATTCGTTGTCGGCCAAGGCAGGCACGCTCAGGGGGCTGCACTACCAGGCGCCGCCGCACGCGCAGGGCAAGCTGGTGCGCTGCGGGCGCGGGCGGCTTTACGACGTGGCGGTGGATGCGCGGCGCGGCAGCCCGCATTACGGCCAGTGGGTCGGCGTCGAACTCAGCGCCGAGAACGGCCGCCAGCTGTGGGTGCCGGCGGGCTTCCTGCACGGCTTCGTCACCCGCGAGGACATGACCGAAGTCGTCTACAAATGCACCGACCACTACGACCGCGCCGCGGACGGCGGGGTGCGCTGGGACAGCGTGGGCGTGGACTGGGGAACGGACGCGCCGGTGCTGTCCGAGAAGGACACTACCGCCCCCGCCTTCGCCGACTGGGATTCGCCCTTCGACCTTTCCGACTTCCCCGCGCCCGTCTGGGCCGGGAACGCGGAGGTCCGGGCATGAAGATCCTCGTCACCGGCGGCGCCGGGTTCATCGGCTCGGCCGTCGTGCGTCAGGCGGTGGCGGCGGGGCACGGCGTCGTCAACCTCGACGCGCTGACCTATGCCGCGAACCTCGAGAACGTGGCCAGCGTCGCGGAGAGCCCGCTCTACGCCTTCGAGCACGCCGACATCCGCGACCGCGCGGCGCTCGACCGGGTGTTTGCCACCCACCGCCCGGACGCGGTGATGCATCTCGCGGCCGAAAGCCACGTGGACCGCTCGATCGACGGGCCGGGGGCCTTCATCGAGACGAACGTCACCGGCACCTACAACCTGCTCGAGGCGGCGCGGGCCTACTGGACCGCCGCCGGGCGGCCCGAGGGGTTCCGCTTCCATCATATCTCGACCGACGAGGTGTTCGGCTCGCTGCCCGACGACGCCTCGGTCAAGTTCACCGAAGAGACGCCCTACGACCCGCGCTCGCCCTATTCGGCCAGCAAGGCGGCATCGGACCATCTGGTGCGCGCGTGGCACGAAACCTACGGCCTGCCGGTGGTGCTGACCAACTGCTCGAACAACTACGGGCCCTATCACTTTCCCGAGAAGCTGGTGCCGGTGGTGATCCTGCGGGCGCTCGCCGGGCAGCCGATCCCGGTCTACGGCGACGGCGGCAACGTCCGCGACTGGCTGTATGTCGAGGATCACGCCGACGCGCTGCTGACCTGCCTCATGCGGGGCGAGGTCGGGCGCAGCTACAACATCGGCGGCGAGAACGAGGCGAAGAACATCGAGCTCGTGCGGACCATCTGCGGCCACCTGGACACCATGCGGCCGCAAGGCGCGCCGCACGACCGGCTGATCACCTTCGTCGCCGACCGCCCCGGCCATGACCGCCGCTATGCCATCGACCCGACCCGCATCCGCACCGAGCTGGGCTGGCGCCCCTCGGTCACGGTCGAGGAGGGGCTGCGCCGCACCGTCGCCTGGTATCTCGAGAACGAGGCGTGGTGGCGGCCGCTGCTGGCGCGCGAAGGGGTGGGCGCGCGGCTGGGGACCGGCTGATGGTCGGGCCGCGGTCCCTGTTCCGGCACGTCGGGCTGCCCAAATGCGGCTCGTCGGCGGTGCAGGACTGGGCCGGGACGAACCGGGCGCTGCTGGCCCGGCAGGGCCTCGACTGGCCTGAGCCCGAAGCGACGGACCACATGGCCGCTCGCCACCAGTGGCTGGTCAACGCGCTGCGCTTCGGCCCCGACGCGCGGCTGGAGCAGGCGCTGGCGGCGGCCTCGGGCGACGTGCTGATCTCGGCCGAGGGGCTGAGCCGGCATCTCGACGATTTCGACCCCGCCCATCTCGAGTGGTTCCGCGCGGTGACCGCGGGCTGGGACGTGCGGCTGATCCTGATGACGCGGGCACCCGGCGACTGGGTGCGCGCGATGTGGAAGGACTTCATGCTGAACCCCGCGGCCAACGCCGACGAATACGGGCTTGCCGTGGGGCTGGCCGATTTCGCGGCGCTGCCGCGGGTGCGGCGGCTCGGCGACGTGCGCCGGCTGGGCCGCGACCTCGGCGCGGCCTACGGCGCCCGCGACCTGACCGAGATCGACGCGGACGGCGACTGGCTGCCGGCGCTGGGCCGGCTCTTGGACATCGACCTGACCGGCGCCAGCGCGCCGCCGCGCCGGCACGAATCGGTGTCGGACGCGGTGGTGCCGGTGATCCGGGCGATCAACGCGCTGGCCGACGCGCCGGACGGCAGCGATGCGGCGCTGTCGGGCCCGCTGCTCGCGCTGCTCCAACAGGCGCTCGACAGCCGCAACGACAGCCTGCGCGCGCTCGAGGCGGCACACGGGCCGGGGCTCGCCGCGCAGGCAGAGGCCCTGTCCGCCGCGGTCGCCCGCCTGCCGGCGCTGGCCGAGGCGCAGGGCGGCGATCCGGCGTCCGCGCTGGTGATCGAGACGATGGCCGCGCGACTCGACGCGCTGGGCGGTGCGGGACCGGACGAACGCAAAGGGGATGCGGCATGAGCGGGTTACTGATCTTCGGCCGGACCGGGCAGGTGGCGCGGGAGCTCGCGCGGCTGGCGCCCGAGGCGCAGTTCGCCGGGCGCGACGAGGCCGACCTGACCCGCCCCGACGACTGTGCCGCGCTGATCCGCGCGCGCACGCCCGCGGCCGTCATCAACGCCGCCGCCTATACCGCCGTGGACCGCGCGGAATCCGAGCCCGACCTCGCCCGGCTCATCAACCGCGACGCGCCCGAGGCGATGGCGGTCGCCTGCGCCGGGCTCGGCATCCCGTTCGTCCATGTCTCGACCGACTACGTGTTCGACGGCAGCGGCGACGCGCCCCGGCGCGAGGGCGACCCGGCCGGGCCGATCGGCGTCTACGGCACCACCAAGCTCGAGGGTGAGCGCGCCATCGCCGCCTCCGGCGGCCAGTGGGCGGTGCTCAGGACGAGCTGGGTGTTCTCGGCCCATGGCACGAACTTCGTCAAGACGATGCGCCGCCTCGGGGCCGAGCGCGACCGGCTGACCATCGTCGCCGACCAGATCGGCGGCCCCACCCCCGCCGCCGACATCGCCGCCGCGCTGCTGTCGATGGCGCGGCAGATGCAGGCCGACCCCTCGAAGGGCGGGATCTACCACTTCGCCGGCGCCCCGGACGTGAGCTGGGCCGACTTCGCGCGCGAGATCTTCGCCCGCTCGGGCCTGTCGCCCGCGGTCGAGGACATCCCGACCTCGGCCTATCCCACCCCGGCGCGCCGGCCGCTCAACTCGCGGCTCGACTGCACCGCCATCACCCGCGACTTCGGCATCGCGCGCCCGGACTGGCGCACGGGCCTTGCCGCCGTCATCACGGAGCTTGACGCATGACCACCCCCCGCCAGCAGCGCAAGGGCATCATCCTCGCCGGAGGGTCCGGGACGCGGCTCTACCCGATCACGATGGGCGTCTCGAAGCAGCTGCTGCCGGTCTATGACAAGCCGATGATCTACTACCCGATCTCGGTGCTGATGCTGACCGGCATCCGCGAGATCGCCATCATCACCACCCCCGACGACCAAGCGCAGTTCCAGCGCCTTCTGGGGGACGGCAGCCAGTGGGGGGTGCGCTTCACCTGGATCGTGCAGCCCTCGCCGGACGGGCTGGCGCAGGCCTATATCCTCGCCGAAGAGTTCCTGGCTGGCGCCCCCTCGGCGATGGTGCTGGGCGACAACATCTTTTTTGGCCACGGGCTGACCGAGCTGCTCAGGACCGCCGACGCGCGCGAGGAGGCGACGGTCTTCGGCTACCACGTCGCCGACCCCGAGCGCTACGGTGTGGTCGCCTTTGACGCCGCAGGGCGGGCCCGCGAGATCATCGAGAAGCCCGCCGTGCCGCCCTCGAACTACGCGGTGACGGGGCTCTATTTCCTCGACGCCGACGCCCCCCGCCGGGCCCGCGCGGTGGCCCCCTCGGACCGCGGCGAGCTTGAGATCACCACGCTGCTCGAGACCTACCTGCACGAGGGGCGGCTCAACGTCGAGCGCATGGGGCGCGGTTATGCGTGGCTCGACACCGGGACGCACGGCAGCCTGCTGGACGCCGGGAACTTCGTCCGCACGCTCGAGAAGCGGCAGGGGATGCAGTCGGGCAGCCCCGACGAGATCGCCTATGACTGCGGCTGGATCGACGCCGAGGCGCTGACGGCGCGCGCCAAGCTCTTCGGGAAGAACGATTACGGGCGGTATCTGCGCGGTCTGCTGGACTGAGTCGCCGCACCCCGGGGGCCAGCCCCGGCCCTCGCCCGGGGGCTCGGGCGTTCGGAGGGCACACGGTCCACTGGACCGTGTGCTGGTCCGCCTCACCCCCGGGATATTCGGGTCCAGCCCGAGGGGGCCCTCAGTCCGGCACCAGCATGTACCCCGCGCCCCGCACGGTCTGCAGGTAGCGCGGCTCGCGCGGGTCGGGCTCGAGCTTGCGGCGCAGCCGGGTGATCTGCACGTCGATGGCGCGTTCCGAGTTCTCGCCGCCCTCGTCGGGGTCGCGGCCCAGCACCTCGATCAGCGTCGGGCGGTCCACCGGCTCGCCGGGGCTCTCGGCCAGGCGGCGCATCAGCGTCTGCTCGCTGCCGGTCAGGCGGACGGGGCTCTCGCCCTGCCAGAGCTCGCCCTTGCCGGCGTCGTAGCGCAGCGGGCCGAGGGTCAGGTACTTCGGCCCGCTCGCCGCCGCCGCGGGCACCCGGCGGAGGATCGCGGCGATCCTGAGCAGCAGCTCGCGCGGCTCGAAGGGCTTGGCGAGGTAGTCGTCGGCCCCCGATTCGAGCCCGCGGATGCGGTCGTCGGTCTCGCCCCGCGCGGTCAGCAGCAGCACCGGGGTCTGGCTCTTCCGCCGCAGGTCGCGGGTCAGCGTCAGCCCGTCTTCCCCCGGCATCATCACGTCGAGCACGATGAGGTCGAAGTCGAGCCCCGCGAGCAGCCGCCGCGCCTGGGCGGCATCCCGCGCGGTGGTGACGAAATAGCCGCTGCGGACGAGGAATCGGCGCAGCAGGCTGCGGATCCGCTCATCATCGTCCACGATCAGCAGATGGGCGTCGGGGGCGGGCTCGGGTCGGGTCATCCGCGCGGCCCCGCGCCGACCTCGCCGGGGGCGGGCGGGGCGTCGCGCAGCGCCTGGAACTGGGCTCGCGTCTCGCCGTCCATCATCGCCTCGAGCACCTGCCGGAAGCCGGTCACCGCCTGCGGCCCGGCGGCGCGATAGGCGGCGCGCATCCGCGCCCGCTGGCTCTCCGACAGCCGCCGCTCCAGCGCCGCGCCCTTGTCGGTGAGGGTGAGCTGCCGCTCGCGCCGGTCGCGGCGACCGATGCGGCTGTCGACCAGCCCGTCCTCGATCAGCGCCCTGAGCACGCGGTTGAGCGACTGCTTGGTGACGCCCAGCACCTCGAGCAGCGCGGTCACGGTCAGCCCCGAGTCGCGGTGGATGAAATAGAGCGCCCGGTGATGGGCGCGGCCATAGCCGATCTCGGCGAGGATCAGGTCGGGGTCCGAGGTGAAGGCGCGATAGGCGAAATACATCGCCTCCATCCCGCGCCGGATCTGCTCGTCGGTGAGCGACAGCAGGGTTTCGGCGCCCGCCGGCACGCCCGGTGCCCCGAGCCCCGCGCCCAGCCCGCTTGCCGCCGCCTGCGCCACGCCGGCGCCGGTCGCGCGGGGATCGCGCCGCGCCTCGCGTTGCGCGTCGCGCGCGCCCGTCTTCAGTCCCGCGTTCTGCATCGTTGCCTCACAGTCATGGCGGCCATGATAGGACAGCGTTGTTGACTTTCCAAGAATCAATCTCTACCGCTGGCCGTGGCGCAATTTTCTGCCACCGAAAGGGGGCAGGCGCGACACAATCTGAAAATGACCTGAGGTCGGGGGCTGACATGGCAGCGAGTTACGAGGATCGCGACGGCAAGATCTGGATGGACGGAGAGCTGGTGGACTGGCGCGATGCGCGCGTCCACATTCTCACCCATGCCCTCCACTATGCCAGCGCCGTATTCGAGGGCGAGCGCTGCTACGACGGCAAGATCTTCAAGTCGCGCGAGCACGCCGAGCGGCTGCTCAAGTCCGGCGAGCTGATCGACATGGAGATCCCGTGGACCGCCGACCAGATCGTCGCGGCCAAGGAGGAGGTGCTCAAGGCCAATGGCTTCACCAACGCCTATGTCCGCGCCATCGCCTTCCGCGGCGCCGGCCCCGACATGGGGGTCGCGGCCAGCCACAACCCGGTGCGGCTGGCGATCTGCACGTGGGAGTGGGGCAGCTACTACGGCGACGCGAAGTGGCAGGGCGCCAAGCTCGACATCTCGAAGTGGAAGCGGCCGAGCCCCGAGACGATCCCGGCGGCGGCGAAGGCGGCGGGGCTCTACATGATCTGCACCATGTCCAAGCACGCGGCCGAGAAGAAGGGCTGCTCGGACGCGCTGTTCATGGACTATCGCGGCTACGTGGCCGAGGCGACCGGCGCTAACGTGTTCTTCGTGAAGGACGGCGAGATTCACACCCCGCTCGCCGATGCGTTCCTGAACGGCATCACCCGGCAGACCATCATCCAGATGTGCAAGGACCAGGGCATGGTCGTGCACGAGCGCCACATCCTGCCCGAGGAGGTCTCGGACTTCCAGGAATGCTTCCTGACCGGCTCGGCCGCCGAGGTGACCCCGGTGGCCCAGATCGGCGACGACTGGCACTTCCAGGTCGGCGCCACGACGCGCAAGATCGCCGAGGACTACGAGGCCTTGGTCCGGGCCTGAACCAGGCTGAGGCGGGGCGCGCACACAAGGGCGCGCCCCGTCCCGCGCAAACGCCCGGCTCACCTCGGGCTGGACCCAAGTATCCCTGGGTCCGGGGCAGCGCCCCGGCCGGCGTTGACGTCGGCCCAACGCCACCTATCTTCCCGGCATGGCTGATCTGAGAGTGTCCGTCCTGGCCGCGATCGCGGAAATCGAAGCGACCGCCTGGGACGGCTGCGGCGCGGCAGCGGGGCTGCGCGGCGATCCCTTCACCACCCACCGCTTCCTCGCCGCGCTCGAGGCGTCGGGCTCGGTCGGGCGGGGGCCGGGGTGGCAGCCCGCCCATCTGGTCGCGCGTGAGAGGGCCGCGGTCGTCGGCGTCGCGCCGCTCTATCTCAAGACCCACAGCCAGGGCGAATACATCTTCGACCATCACTGGGCCGATGCGTGGCAGCGCGCCGGCGGGCGCTATTATCCCAAGCTGCAGTCCGCCGTGCCCTTCACCCCCGCGACCGGCCCCCGGCTGATCGCCGACAGCCCCGCGGTGCAGGCCGCGCTGCTGGCGGCGATGGCCGAGGTGGCGGGCCAGGCCGGGTTTTCGTCGGCCCATGTCACCTTCTGCACCGAGGCCGAGCGGCGGCTCGGCGAGGCGCAGGGCTGGCTCGGCCGCACCACGACGCAGTACCACTGGCAGAACGACGGCTACGCCGATTACGAGGACTTCCTCTCCCGCCTGTCGAGCCGCAAGCGCAAGGCGCTGCGGAAAGAGCGCGCCCGCGCCAACGAGTTCGGCGGCCGGATCCGGGCGCTGCGCGGCGACGAGATCGCGCCGCGGCACTGGGACGCGATGTGGGCCTTTTACCAGGACACCGGCGGGCGGAAATGGGGGCGGCCCTATCTGACCCGCGCCTTCTTCGAGGCGCTGCACGAGACGATGCGCGACGACTGCCTGCTGGTCATTGCTGAGCGTGACGGAAGGCCCGTGGCCGGGGCGCTGAACCTGATCGGCGCCGATACGCTCTACGGCCGCTACTGGGGCTGCATCGAGGACCACCCCTTCCTGCATTTCGAGCTCTGCTACCACCGCGCCATCGACTGGGCGATCGCCCACGGGCTCGCCCGCGTCGAGGCCGGGGCGCAGGGCGAACACAAGCTGGCGCGCGGCTATCTGCCCGCCGCGACCCACTCGATCCACTGGATCGCCGACCCGGGGTTCCGCGCCGCGCTCGCCGCCCATCTCGAGGACGAGGATGCCGCCGTCGGCGACGACATGGCCGAGACGGCGGCCTTCGGTCCCTACCGCCGCGGCTGAACCCGAAAAGGTTCCCGCGGCTGTAAGGGGCATTTGAGACAGTTGAACGGCGCGTCAACGGCGAATCTTACCCCAAATTAACCCCTCGCCCGGCAGGATCGTCCACGGGGAAGAAGGTGGACGACATGGATCGGGGACATGACGGGGTTTCGCCACATCGCAACGACCATGCAGGGGCAGGTCCGTAATCTCACGGATCTGACCCTCGGCAAGGTGGGCGACCGGCTGGTGCTGGTCGGGGCGACCCATGCGGGGGGCGGCGGGTCGATCTATGCCGTGACCGGGGCCGACACCGCACCGCAACTGGCCGAGAGCTACGCCTATGCCCGCAGCCTGCGCCACATGGCCGAGCCGCAGGCGCTGCTGATCGACCGGCCGAACGGGGGAACGGCGCTGCTGACCGCGGGGATCTCGGGCGGGGTGCGGGACGTGCGCTGGCTCGACCCCGACCTCGGCCGGGGGGCGGGGGACCGGGGCCTCTCCGGGGCGGGGCTGCCGTCGAGCCTGCTGGACGCAGGCAGCTTCACCACGGCCTCGGGGCGGTCGCTGCTCTGGACCACGCGCGACAACTCGGGCGAGCTGTCGATCTGGCACCAGCGCGCGGACGGCGGGCTGAGCCTGATGGCGCGCGATGCCTGGCCGGGGCGGATGCCGCCGGGCGGGCAGATCGACAGCGTGCTGACCCTGCGGCTGGGCGGGGTGGACATGATCGTGCAGGCCTCGACGCTGGGCAACTACATCGGCGCCCATGTCGTCACCCCGGACGGACGGATGGGCAGCGGCCAGTTCGTCAGCAGCAGCCGCGGCACCGGTTTCAACGGCCCGCGCGACCTCGCCGCGGTCGAGGTCGAGGGCAAGCACTACCTCATCGTCAGCTCGGCCGGATCGTCGTCCCTGACCACCGTGCGGATCGTCGCGGGCGGCGGGCTGGTGCCGGTCGATCACGTCATCGACGAGCGCACGACGCGCTTCCAGTCCGCCACGGTGATGGAGGCGGTGCAGATCGACGGCCGCGCCTTCGTCGTGGTGGGCGGCGCGGACGACGGGCTGAGCCTCTTCACCGTGACCCCGGACGGGCGGCTCGTCCATCTCGACACCATCGCCGACGCGGACGGCATGAGCCTCGCCAATGTCTCGGCGCTGGCGACCCGGGTGATCGACGGGCGCATCGTGGTCTTTGCCGCCTCGGCCACCGAGGACGGGATCAGCCAGTTCGTGATCGACCCCGGCCGGATCGGCCAGACCCGCCACGTCGATCAGGGCCGCCACGTCGGCACCGACGGCAACGACCTGATCCAGGGCGGGCTGAACACGACGCGGATCTCGGGCGGGGACGGCGACGACATCCTGATCTGCGGCTCGCGCGCCATCGACCTGTATGGCGGGGCGGGGGCCGACGTATTCATGCCCCTGCGGGTCCGAGGCCAGGTGGCGATCCGTGACTTCGAGGCGGGGGTGGACCGGCTCGACTTTTCGATGATGGGGATGATCCGCTCGATCTGGCAGGTCAAGATGACCGCCCAGAGCTGGGGCATCCGCATCAAGTGCGGCGAGACGACGGTCAACGTCTACAGCCACAACGGCAAGCCGCTGTCGGCGTCGTGGTTCGACAATGCCATGTTCCCCGTCGCGCATTACCAGCCGCCGGACGTGCGCTCGACGGTGACCGGCACCGGCCGCGCGGACCTGCTGCGAGCCACCGAGGGCGGCTCGACCGTCTACGGCTTCACCGGCAACGACACGATCCTCGGCAGCCGGCTCGAGGATTTCATCGTCGGCGGCGCCGGCCACGACCGCATCAGCGCGGATGATGGCGAAGACACGATCTGGTCGGGCGGGGGCAACGATTTCATCCGCGCCGGAGGGATGAACGACATCGTGCTGGCCGGGGACGACCATGACGTGATCCTGGGCGACGGCGGCGACGATCGCCTCGCCGGGCAGAACGGCAACGACATCCTGTATGGCGGGGCGGGCGCCGACCGCCTGAACGGCGGGTCCGGCGACGATTTCCTGGCCGGCGAGGACGGCGACGACCGGCTGTTCGGCCTGTCCGGCAATGACCGGCTGGTGGGCGGGGCGGGCAACGACCTGCTGCTCGACGCCGACGGCGACAACGTGTTCCGCGACATCGCGGGCAACAACATGATGTTCGCCGGCGCCGGGCGCGACCGGATGTTCGCGGGCTCGGGCAACGACACCATCCGCTCGGGCGCGGGCAACGACTTCGTCGCGGGCGGCGGCGGCAACGACAACATCGTCACGGCGGCCGGCAACGACCTCGTGCTGGGCGAGGACGGCGACGACCTGATCCTCGGGGTCGGCGGGTCGGACTGGCTGCACGGCGGGGCGGGCAACGACACGATCTTCGGCGGGGCCGACGACGACCGCATGGCCGGCGCCACCGGCAACGACATGCTGCTGGGCGAATCGGGCAACGACGTGCTGCTGGGCGGCGAGGGGGCCGACACGCTGCGCGGGCAGGGCGGCAACGACACGATCTTTGCCGGGGACGGCGACGACCGCCTGATCGGCGGCATGGGCGAGGATCTGCTGGCCGGCGACACCGGCAACGACCGGGTGCTGGGCGACGGCGGGCGTGACCGGCTGATCGGCGGGGCCGGGCACGACACGCTCGACGGCGGCTGGGACGACGACGAGATGTGGGGGAACGGCGGCAGCGACCTGCTGATCGGCGGCGGCGGCAACGACCGGCTGCGCGGCGGGATGGACAGCGATTCCCTCGACGGCGGCGAGGGGGACGACACGCTGAACGGGCAGGCCGGCGACGACGCGCTGGACGGCGGCGCGGACGCGGACGTGCTGCTGGGCGACTGGGGCAACGACACGCTGGCCGGCGGCGACGGCGCCGACCGGCTGTCGGGGGGCGGGGGCGATGACGTGCTGGACGGCGGGGCGGGGGCCGACTGGCTCGTCGGCGATCCCGGGGCCGACATCTTCGTCTTCTCGGCGCTCGACGATCCGGCCGGCGGGCAGGACACCATCGCCGATTTCGTGAGGGGAGAGGACCGCATCGACCTCTCGGCGCTCGGCGCGGAGATCGAGGGCGGGCTGTGGCTCGGCGGGCGGTCCTTCACCGGCCACGCGGGCGAGGTGATCCTGGTCGCCTATTCCGACGGGGTCCGCATCGCGCTGGATGCCGACGGCGACCGCGTGACCGACCTCTCCATCCGGGTCGAGCGGCTGACGGCGCTCGGCCGCGACGATTTCCTGCTCTGAGCGCGCCGGTCCCGCCGGACTGGACCTCGGGCCGCGCTTTGCCTAGCTTCGCGCCACGCCCCTGAGGACAGCCACCGGATGAGACAGCAGAACATGGACCGCGATTTCGTCAGCACCGCCCGCACGCTCGCCGAAGCGCTGCCCTACATGCAGCGCTACGCCGGCGCGGTGGTGGTGGTGAAGTTCGGCGGCAACGCGATGGGCGACGACGCGGCGATGGCCGAGTTCGCGCGCGACATCGTGCTGATGAAGCAGGTCGGCATCCACCCGGTCGTGGTTCACGGCGGCGGGCCGATGATCAACGAGCTGCTCGACCGGCTGGGGATCGAAAGCCGCTTCGTCCGCGGCAAGCGTGTCACCACGCAAGAGGCCGTGCAGGTGGTCGAGATGGTCCTCTCGGGCCTCGTGAACAAGCGCATCGTCCAGGCGATCAACGACGCCGGCGGTCGCGCCATCGGCATCTCGGGCAAGGACGACGACCTGATGGTGTGCGAGGCCGACGACCCCGAGCTGGGCTTCGTCGGGCGCCCGATCGAGATGAACGTCCAGATCATCCGCGACCTCTATGGCGCAGGCCTGATCCCGGTCATCGCCCCGGTCGCCACAGGCATGGCCGACAACGAGACCTTCAACGTCAATGGCGACACCGCCGCGGGGGCGATCGCCGGCGCGCTCAAGGCCGACCGGCTGCTGCTCTTGACCGACGTGGCGGGGGTCAAGGACGGCTCGGGCCAGGTGCTGACCCAGATCCACCCCGACCAGGTGCGCGCGATGATCGCCGACGGCACCATCGCCGGGGGGATGATCCCCAAGACCGAGACCGCGCTCAAGGCGCTGGACGAGGGGGTGCGGGCGGTGGTGATCCTCGACGGGCGGGTGCCGCACGCGACCATGCTCGAGCTCTTCACCGAGCAGGGGGCGGGCAGCCTGATGCGGTCGACCGAGCCGCGGGTGAAGCCGCACGGGCTCAGGCAGGGCGGCAGCGGGCTTTAGCCGTCGTGAAAATCTAGCCGCCGTGGTGGCTTGCGGGCCGGCATTGCGGGTGGCAGTCTGACCCGGCACCCGCGGGAAAGGACCGAGATGACACCGCCCGGACATTGCCGCCTGATCCTGACCCGCCACGCCAAGTCCGACTGGGACGACCCGAGCCTGCCGGATCAGGAGCGGCCCCTGAACGCCCGCGGCCGCCGCTCGGCCCGGGCGCTCGGCGACTGGCTCGCCAGCCGCGGCTATGACCCCGAGGAGGTGCTCTGCTCGCCCGCCCGCCGCACCTGCGAGACGTGGGAGTGCGTGTCAGGCGCGGTGTTCGAGACCCGCCCGCCGGTCCGGCTCGAGCCCGCGCTCTACCACGCCGCGCCCGAGGTGATGCTGAAGGTGCTGCGCACGGCGACGGCACCGACGGTGATGATGATCGGCCACAACCCCGGCATCGCCGCCTTTGCGGCGCAGCTTCCGGCCCGCCCCCCGCTCTCGCCCGAGTTCCGCCGCTATCCCACGGCGGCGACGCTGGTGGTGGATTTCCAGACCGACGACTGGTCGAAGCTGCGCCCCGGCGACGGCAGCGTGCTGGACTTCGTGCGGCTCGACGGGCGGGAGTGAGGCGGCGGACCGGGGAGTGCGGTCAGCGTTGTGATCCACGATGATCCCCTGCGTTTCGTGCAGCGAGGTTGACAAGCTGGACCCGAAAGACGGTGTAGTCGCGCACGCGCCCTGACGTTCTGGGTGATGCGGGGCTACCTAATCGCAAAACGAGATCAGCATTGCCTGGCTGAACCGCGGCGAACGAGGATGTCCGGCTGCCGAGCGGCTCACCGGGATACCAACGCCAAGGCTTGCGCACCTCGGCGACTTCATCCCGACCCAAGCGCCGCTGACCAAGACGAGTAGTTTACCGAGCGCCAAGGGTGGTGACATTGGCCTTCTGCAGGCTGCGCACGAATGCTCCAAGCGCCTCCTCCATCTCTCCCGAGCGTCAAGCACGGCTTTGCTTGCCTCCAACGCAGAGGCACGATGGGCGGTACGCATGGCTCGCTTCGCGTTAAGTTTTTGCGGACGAGGCTGTGTGCCCACCCGGCGAGCTGTGCACCCTGCGCCGGGAGACTGAGTCCCGGTTCAATCTAACTGACCCGTCCATAGCTTCCCAAGCCGGCACGGCATTCCAAGGTGCCCCCTCTGCGGCAGGCAGAACTGTCTGAGCGGAGGGTCTTCCATCTTCGTGAGTTGCGGCTCGATGTGAACGCTTAAGCGTGATCGAATAGGTGTTTCGAATGCGCGAGGGTCGGGTCGTGATTGCTCTTAGAGGGATCGTGAATTGTACCACCGGGCGCCCCGCGCGCGTTGAGCGGCGTATCATGCATTCTTTGACTGGTTTGGCGGTGCGCGGTGCGGCGCACCACACAGGCTCGACGGGTGATTGGCTGCACGGCATCGGTCGAGGCGTGCCTCACGCCGTGGCCGAACTTTTTCGCCCCTTGGCCACGTGCGGCCTCCTGCGGGCGACTTTGGTGGTCCGAGCGAAGAAGTCCCGGGCAGGGGCCGAACGCACTTTGCCTCCAAGGAGAACGACCCGTGCTGTGCTTTCTTGCCGGAACAGCTGGCACCCTTAGCCAAGCCGGTGTGTGCTGTGGGGCAAGGCTGCCCGGCTAAACCGAGCCGCCGATGTCGGCTAGCATTTTGCGGATCAGCGTAAAGCGCTTCGCCTCAGGGCTAATCTCAGCCCCCGGTGATGCGGCGCCCGTCCTGAGCGGCGCCTGCACGGTTGACCATTTCGCCCGCCTCCACCGCGTCCCGCCCCCTCGCGGCCTCGTAGAAATTCCCGTCTCCGCACCTGAGTCCCAGCCACCCGCCATCACATCTCCCACCCGATTGTGGCGCCGCCGCCGCAGCGACGGCGGGGTCGTGCGGCGGTGACGGGGGTTTGAATTGAAATCGGCGGCGCTCCGCCTATCTGCTTGGCCTGAATCAAGCAGGTTGCCGACAAGAGCCTCGACGGCCCGGCAGGACAGGAGACGTACATGACCCGGATCGCCACGCCCGCCCTTCACCGGCGGCGGTTTCTCGCCAGTTCCGCCGCGCTCGGCGTCGCGAGCGTCGCCGGCGCCGCTGCCGCGCAGGCGATCGACCCCTACACCGGCCAGCCGCTGCAGGGCGCGCCCGCGGCGGGCGCAACCCCGGACGCCGGCGTGGTGCAGTTCGACACCCAGGACAACCGGCGCAACCAGTCGAGCTTCCGGATGCACGACTGGCAGCCGTTCTTCGACAACCTCACCAACGGCGCGATCCTCGTGGATTTCACCTCGCGCGCGCTCAGCTTCTGGTCGGAGGACCAGACCGTCTTCCGTCTTTACCCCACGTCGATCCCGGTCAGCGAGGATCTGACGCGCAAGGGGCGGACCGAGATCATCAAGAAGGTCGAGGGGCCGACCTGGTCGCCCACCCCCGAGATGAAGAAGCGCAACCCCGAGTGGCCGGACTTCGTGCCTGCCGGACCGGACAACCCGCTCGGCACCCACGCGCTGTGGCTGAGCTGGCAGTACTACCGCATCCACGGCACCCACGACACGCGCAAGATCGGGCGGAAGTCGTCGAACGGCTGCATCGGGCTTTACAACGAGCACATCAAGGAGCTGTACGGCCTGACCAAGATCGGCACGCAGGTGCTGGTGATCTGAGGACGGCGGCGGTCGCGCGGTCGGCTAGGTGGGCCGCTTGGTCAGCTCGCCGGCGCGGCGGCCAACGCCTGGATCGAATGTGGCAAGCGGCTGTTTGGTCCGCCGTCCGCCCCCGATCTTTCGGCGCGGTAGGGCAGTTCGAGGACGCCGCCAAGGAAGTGGCGCTCCTCAACCGGCCGCCCGCCGATTTGCCGCGCCAAGCGAGCGCCCGCGGCGGGAGTGCGAGACGGTAGAACACGCTTCCTTGCCGATCGCCCGCGCGCCTCAGCGCCTCCGCTCGACTCCCCGCGATCAGTCCCGGCTTCTTCCAGCCTCCCTCCCCGCCGACCGCGCTCACCCTCCACCTCCCCGCGGCCCCGGCACCACCTCGGCCGGGGCGAGGTACTCGACCAGCAGCGCCGAGACGTCGTCCTGCCGCTCGCCCGAGGCGAACTCGGACACTGACCAGCACATCGATTCGAGCAGCCCGAACCCCGACAGCGGCGCGTTGAGCTGCAGGATCGTCCGCAACCCCTCGTCGCCCAGCAGCTCGCCCCGACGCGAGCAGGCGTCGGTGATCCCGTCCGACACGATCAGCAGCCGGTCGCCGCTGCCCAGCGTCACCACCGTCTCTTCGAACACCGGCGCCTCGATCACCCCGACCGGTAGGCCGCCGCCGCCGATCCGCTCGACCCCGCCGCCCGCGCGCTGCAGCGCCGGGTGCGGGTGGCCGGCCTGCACCAGTTGCAGCCGCCCGGTCGGCAGGTCCAGCCGGCCGTAGATCATGGTCAGGTAGTTATCGGTCTGGATCCCGTCCAGCATCAGCCCGTTCAGCGCCGCGACGACCTGCACCGGCGACAGCGCGTGGTCGAGCGACAGCGAATCGATCTGCGTCGCGATCCGCGCCGTGATCAGCGCCGAGGCGACGCCGTGACCCGAGACATCCACGGCATAAAGCCCGACGGTGCGCTCGTCGATCTGGTGGAACCCCACCAGGTCGCCGCCGATCATCCCCGCGGGCCGCATCAGCAGCGACAGCCTGAGCGGGCCGAAGCTGCGCTGCCGTTCGCGGATCAGCGCCTGCTGCAGCTTGCGGGCCTCGCGCAGGTCGGTGTTGATCTGCTCCTGCGCGGCGCTGAGGCGGTCCAGCGCGCCGCGCAGCTTGGCGTTCGCCTCGCTCAGCGTGTCCTGCATGTCGAGCACCCGCTCGGCCGCGCCGAGCCGCGCGACCAGCTCGGCCCCCGAGATCGGCTTGGTCAGGAAATCGTCGGCGCCGGCGCCCATCCCCTCGGTCACGTCGGCGCTGTCGTTGCGGGTGGTCAGCAGGATGAAGAATCCGTAGCCGCGCCGCGGCAGGGCCCGGTGCGCGCGGCAGAGGTCGAGCCCCGAGAGCCCGTCGAGATGCCAGTCCGAGAGGATCAGGTCCGGCTCGGACGCGCGGGCCAGCCGCAGCGCCTCGGACCCGTTCTCGGCCTCGATCACCCGGTAGCCCGCCCGCTCTAGGTGGATGCGCAGCATCCGCCGGTGCGCCCGGCTGCCGTCGGCCAGCAGCACCAGCCGGCCCGGCGCGCGCTCGGGCCGGGCAGGGGGGGCAAGGGGTGCATGGCGATTCGGCTGCCTCATGCCGCCTGTCTAGCGGGCGGGGGTGAACAGCCGGTTAAGCCGCGCTTTGACGGCGTTTACGGTTTGTGAACCCGCCGCCCGTATAAGCGGCGTCAGAGGCTGGCCAGAGGCGGACGATGATCGACTGGAAACGCATGGCGGCGCTGCGCCACGAGGTGGGGGAGGACGAGTTCGCCCCTCTCGTCGAGCTGTTTCTCGACGAGATCGAGGGGGCCATCATGACCATGGTCCCGAACGATCCCGACCGGATGGAGCAGCGGCTGCATTTCCTGAAGGGCTGCGGGCTCAACATGGGGCTGAACGCCTTCTGCCGCCTCTGCGACACGTGGGAGCGGATGGTCGCGACCGGGCTTGGCGACCAGTTCGACGTCGAGGCGCTGATGGCGGGCTACGCCGCGTCGAAGCAGGCGCTGATGCGCGATCTCGAGGCGATGACCGCGCCGCCGACCGATGCGGCGGGGCGCGAGGGGGCCGCGTGAGGCGAATTGGCCCTGCCGCGGGGCCTCAGATCAGGAACTCGGCCAGCACCGGGTCGCCGGTGATGTCGCGCCAGTCGAACCCCGCCTCGGCCAGACGCGCGTTCAGCGCATCGAGATTGGCCGGGTCGGTGGTCTCGATCCCGATCAGCACCGAGCCGAAGTTGCGGGCCGATTTCTTGAGGTACTCGAAGCGGGCGATGTCGTCCTCGGGGCCCAGCAGGTTCAGGAACTCGCGCAGCGCGCCGGGCCGCTGCGGCAGCCGCAGGATGAAGTATTTCTTCAGCCTCGCCCAGCGTTGCGCGCGCTCGCGCACCTCGGGCAGCCGCTCGAAGTCGAAGTTGCCGCCCGAGCAGATGCAGACCACCCGCCGCCCGGCGAGACGGCCCTGCGCCGCGAGGTCGCGCAGCGCGTCGATGGCCAGCGCGCCCGCGGGCTCGAGCACGATGCCCTCGCCGTTCAGCATCTCGAGCATGGTGGCGCTGATCCGGTCCTCGGGCGCCTGCAGCGTGTCGGAGACCGCGAATCGGCCCAGCCGGGCAAATGGCAGCGCACCGATCCGCGCCACCGCGGCGCCGTCGACGAAGCTGTCCACCCGCGGGAGGGTCACCGGGGCGCCCGCGGCCAGCGCCGCGGCGAGGCTGGCGCCGCCCGCGGGCTCGACGAAGGCAAAGCCGGTCTGCGGGGCGCTCAGCGCGCAATATTCGGTGACCCCGGCGGCCAGACCACCGCCGCCGACCGGCAGCACCACGAGGTCAGGTGCCGCGTCGATCTGCGCCAGCATCTCGGCCGCGACCGTGGCCTGCCCCTCGATCACCCGGGCGTCGTCGAAGGGCGACAGGAACACGGCCCCATGCGCGGCGGTGTAATCCTGCGCCGCCTTCAGGGTCTGGTCGAAGTAGTCGCCGGTCAGCACGATCTCGACCGCGCCCGCGCCGAACATCCGGGTCTTGTCGATCTTCTGCCGCGGCGTGGTGACCGGCATGAAGATCACCCCCCGCGCGCCGAAGTGCCGGCAGGCAAAGGCCACACCCTGGGCGTGGTTGCCGGCGCTGGCGCAGACAAAGCGCGCGCCCGGGTCGGCGCCCGCGTGACGCATGGCGTTGAAGGCGCCGCGCAGCTTGTAGCTGCGCACCGGGGTCAGATCCTCGCGCTTGAGCCAGATGTCGGCGTCATAGCGCGCCGACAGGTGATCGTTGCGCTGCAGCGGCGTCGGGTCGAAGAGCGTCCGCAGCGCCGCCTCGGCGTCCGCGACCGCGGCCAGGAAATCGCTCATCGCGCCGCCCCCACCCACGGGCGACCGGCCGTGGCCCCGGCGCCCCCGATGCGGGCCGGGATACCGGCCCCTGCTCGGTCCCGGGGCTGCGCCTGCGGGGTCGCCGCGATCCTGTCGTTCATCCGCCTCGCCCTCGCCCTTGTCCTGGCCCTGACCGTCCACGCCGCGCGGCGGCCGCGCCGTTCCACTTGTGAGCCTGCCCGAAACCCCATAATCCCCAAGCCAGCCAGCGAAAAGGGGACCGCAGATGAGCGCCGCGCCGAAAAAAGTCGTTCTCGCCTATTCCGGGGGGCTCGACACCTCGATCATCCTCAAGTGGCTGCAGACCGAATATGGCTGCGAGGTCATCACCTTCACCGCCGACCTCGGCCAGGGCGAAGAGCTCGAGCCGGCCCGCGCCAAGGCCGAGCTGCTCGGGATCCGCCCCGAGAACATCCACATCGAGGACGTCCGCGAGGAGTTCGTGCGCGACTACGTCTTCCCGATGTTCCGCGCCAATGCGGTCTATGAGGGGCTGTATCTGCTCGGCACCTCGATCGCCCGGCCGCTGATCGCCAAGCGGCTGGTCGAGCTGGCGCATCAGCATGGCGCCGACGCGGTGGCGCATGGCGCGACGGGCAAGGGCAACGACCAGGTCCGCTTCGAGCTGTCGGCCTATGCGCTCGACCCCGCGATCAAGGTGATCGCGCCGTGGCGGCTGTGGGACCTGACCTCGCGCACCAAGCTGATCGAGTTCGCCGAGGCGCACCAGATCCCGATCGCCAAGGACAAGCGCGGCGAGGCGCCGTTCTCGGTCGACGCGAACCTGCTGCACACCTCGTCCGAGGGCAAGGCGCTGGAAAACCCGGCCCAAGAGGCCCCGGAGTATGTCTACGCCCGCACCGTCAGCCCCGAAGAGGCGCCGGATGAGCCGCAATACGTCGAGATCGGCTTCGAGCGCGGCGACGCGGTCTCGATCGACGGCGAGGCGCTGTCGCCCGCGACGATCCTTACCCGGCTGAACGAGCTGGGCCGCACCCACGGCATCGGCCGGCTGGATTTCGTGGAAAATCGCTTCGTTGGCATGAAGTCGCGCGGCATCTACGAGACCCCCGGCGGCACGATCCTGCTCGAGGCGCACCGCGGGATCGAGCAGATCACTCTCGACAGCGGCTCGGGCCACCTCAAGGACAGCCTGATGCCGCGCTATGCCGAGCTGATCTACAACGGCTTCTGGTTCTCGCCCGAGCGCGAGATGCTGCAGGCGCTGATCGACAAGAGCCAGGGGCACGTGACGGGCACGGTGCGACTGAAGCTCTACAAGGGCTCGGCGCACACGGTCGGGCGCTGGTCGGACCACTCGCTCTACAGCGAGGCGCACGTGACCTTTGAGGACGACGCCGGCGCCTACGACCAGAAGGACGCGGCCGGGTTCATCCGGCTGAACGCCCTGCGCCTCAAGCTGATCGGCAACCGCAACGCCCGCGTGGGCGGCTGAGCGGGGCCGGGGCGTGGGGTTGAGCTAGGCGGGGGCTTGCTCGGAGGGGAGCGGGCGGAACGCAGGCCTGCCCCTGACGGCACACCGCCGGACGGAAGGGCGCCGCGCCGTGCGCGGCTCGGCGCAAGCGCGGACGCGTTGACGCGGCAGGCTGTCTTGATGGCTTGCGGCACCCGGGGGTTGTCGCTCCTGTCCTCCACCACCGACGGTGATCTGCGCTTATCGGCTTCCAGCAGCTCAACGTCGCTCGGCGGGTCGGCGCGAGCGCGGACGCGTTGACGCGATGGTCGGTACGGCGGGTTCTGGCGCTTTCGTAGGGGGACGGGTCTTCCTTGTCCGCCACCGCCGACGCCGACGGGCGCGCTAACACCCAGAAGTTCGTCGTCGGTCTCCCGCTGGCATCGCCAGCGTGCTTCCCCGGAAGGGGGCTGTGGGGCGGACACATGCCGCAGTGGTTCCGCGCTGTTGGCGTTCGGGACGCTCTGGGCGTTCTGGGCAGCAGAGGTGACACCAAGTCCGACCACGGACTCGTCACCCGATGGCCTGCAGCGCAGAGCCCGTGGATGCAGCGGGGAAACTGCGCAACGGTGCGTCCCGGTGTGGGCGATCACTCCAGTTTCTGGGCGGCGCCGCGGGGCCGGGCCGGCTGGGCGACCGTGTGTGCCACGCTGACCGCACAGGCTTGCCCTGCACTGCCACACAAACCGCGCCAGCCGGCCTGCGACAGACAGGAGATTTCCTATGCAACGCTGCGAGCCGACCGACCGGGCGCTGCCCCCACCACTGCCAGCACCCAGCCGACCCGCTCCCGCCCCCGCACCACACACATCACCCGGCAGGCCCGAGGGGCACGGCATCCCCCCGCCCCCCCGACCGCACCCCCTTCCTGCCGTCTTGCCCTGCGCGTCGGATTAGCCTATCTCTCCGCCACCTCACGGCGGCGGGTTGGCGGAGAGGTTACGCAGCGGATTGCAAATCCGTGAAGACCGGTTCGATTCCGGTACCCGCCTCCATCCTTCCCGGCGCCTGCCCATTGGGCCACGCAGGGGTGCCGGTCGCGGCAGCATCGGGGTCAGCGCAGGCCCTCCCTCTCACCGCAGGTGGCTCAGGACATGATCTACCGCAGCATCTCGGGCCTCGTCGGCGCCGCCCTGCGCCCGCTTGCGCGGGGCGTGGCGCGTGAGCGGCTGGCGCTCGACCTGCCGGACCTGCCTCGGGGCGCGATCTGGGTCCACGGCGCGAGCGTCGGAGAGCTGAACTCGGCCCGGCCCGTCGTCGCGGCGCTGGCGGCGGTCCGGCCGGTGGTGGTGAGCGCCAACAGCGACACCGGGCTGGCGGTGGCGCGGGGCTGGGGGCTGCCGGCGCTGCGGGCGCCGCTCGACGTGCCGCAGGCGGTGGGGCGGTTTCTTGACGCGCTGCAGCCGTCGCTGGCCGTCACAATCGAGAACGAGCTCTGGCCCAACCGCGCCGCGGCGCTGACCGCGCGGGGGATCCCGCAGGCGCTGATCGGGGCGCGGATGTCGGCGCGTTCGGCCCGCAGTTGGGGGCGGGTGCCCGGCCTCGCGGGAGGGGCGCTGGCGGGGGTGCGGCTCGCCTCGGCGCAGGACGCGGGGACCGAGGCGCGGCTGCGGGCGCTGGGCCTGCCCGCGGCGGCCGTAGCGCCGCGGCTGAACCTCAAGCTGCTGACCCCCGCCGCCACCCGGCCCCCCGCCACAGACGCGGGGCGGGGGCGGGTCTGGCTCGCCGCCTCGACCCACCCGGGCGAGGATGAGATTGCGCTCGCCGCCCATGCCGCGCTCGCCGCGCGCTGGCCGGACGCGCGGCTGATCCTCGCCCCCCGCCACCCCCAGCGGGCCGACGCGGTGGCGGCGCTGATCGCCGCCCGGGGCCTGCGCCACGACCGCCTCGGCGCGCGCGACGTCGCCCATGTCCCGCCTGTGCCGGTGCTGCTGATCGACCGGCTCGGCGCGCTCGACGGGGCCTATGCGGCGGCGGGCGTCTGCCTGACCGGCGGCTCGCTGGTCGATCACGGCGGCCACACCCCGTGGGAGCCCGCGGCCCACGCCTGCGCCCTCCTGCACGGGCCCCATGTCGCCAATTTCGCCGCCGATTATGCGGCGCTCGACGCGCAGGGGGCGGCGCGCGAGGTGACCGCGGCGACGCTCGCCACGACGCTCGCGGCGCTGATGGCCGACGAGG
This sequence comes from Paracoccus sanguinis, assembly GCF_012689545.1. Taxonomy (NCBI): domain Bacteria; kingdom Pseudomonadati; phylum Pseudomonadota; class Alphaproteobacteria; order Rhodobacterales; family Paracoccaceae; genus Paracoccus; species Paracoccus sanguinis. The sequence continues at coordinate 1,091,805 of NZ_CP051542.1, read as the reverse complement.
CCCGGCGCCGGGCGATGGGCGCGGCCGCCCGCGCCGCGCTCGACGCCGCTGCGCCCGATCCGGCGGGGCTGGTGACGGCGCTGCTGGCGCTCGCGCGCGACTGACCGCACCGGCCCGCCCTTGCACGGCTGCGCCGAGCGGCCGATATGTGCCGGGACAAGGAGGCTGCGACCATCATGATCCGCTATGCCCTGCGCTGCGACAAAGGCCACGCGTTCGACGGCTGGTTCCGCTCGGCCGAGGGCTTCGACGCGCTGCGCCAGGCGGGGCAGGTGGGTTGCGCGATCTGCGGCTCGCACGCGGTCGAGAAGGCGCCGATGGCCCCCGCGGTGCCGGCCCGCGACGAGGCGGCAGCGCGCCCGCTCGACGCCCCCGGCTCGGCGGCCGAGCAGGCGCTGGCCGAGCTGCGCAAGCGGATCGAAGCGGGGTCGGATTACGTCGGGACCGAGTTCGCCCGCGAGGCGCGCGCCATGCACGAGGGCGAGATGCCGTCGCGCCCGATCCACGGCGAGGCGCGGCTGGAAGAGGCCAAGAAGCTGATCGAGGACGGGGTGCCGGTGGCGCCGCTGCCCTTCCGGCTGCGGCGCAAGGTCAACTAGCGGCGCACGGCTAGGCCAGTTGCGGGGCAGGGGGCGCAGGGCGGCGAACCGCCCCGCGCCGCCCCGGTGTCACGAGACCAGCGGCTTGCCGTTCTCGGCGTGGCGGACGGCGAGCTTGCGCCCCATCCGGCCCGAGGCCAGCACCCGCGCCCCGGCCGGCGCCTCGGCGCGCGTCCGCAGTTCGGGGAAGAGCGCCAGGATCTCCTCGCGCGCCGCCTCGCCGACCGAGCGCAGCGCCTCGGCGCCGGTATAGAGCGACTCGGTCTCGGCGCCGTTCGAGATGACGATCTGGTGGTCGTCGAAGAGGAAGTGGACGTAGGTCACCTCCGCCCCGTCCGCGACCACGTCGATCCCCTCGATCTGGAGGAGCTGCTTGGCCGCCACCAGCACCTCGTCGGTCCCGAACATCCGCTGCGCGATCCGCGAGCGGACCAGCACCCGGTGCTGCGGCGACACGTCGAGATCGGCCGACGGCACCCCGCGCCCCAGCGCCCCCGCGCGGATGCGGACCGGGCGCATCTGCGGCCAGGCCGCCAGCGTCGCGGCATCCAGCCGCCGGGTGCCGATCCAGCGGATCGGCTGCAGCCCGGCGTCGCGGGTGACGACCAGATCGCCCACCGCCAGATCGCCCGCCGCGACCGGGCCGCGCTCGGTCTCGATCATCACGTCGGCGGCGAAGCAGACCACGGCGGTGTTCTCGACCGTCAGGGCCGAGCCGGCGACGGCCGCGCCCGCGCCGTCCTGCAGCGTCAGGGTGAAGCTCGGCAGACCGCCGGTCCCGTCGAGCATGTTCAGCACGCCGTCCGCCTGGTCCGCGCGCAGCCAGGCGAGCGGGTTGGCGTAGTCTACCCCGCCGTGCGAGGCGTTGTAGAGCGCCAGGTTCTCGGCGTTGTAGTAGCGCGAGAGGTCGACGAAGTCGTTGTTGGTCGTGTCGCCGTCGTTGACCGTGCCGGTGTTGCCGACGTTGAAGTCGGTGATGATGTCACCCGAGCCGGCGAGGAAGGTGTCGTTGCCCTCGCCACCGGTCAGCGTGTCGGCGATCAGGTCGTCGACGTGGACGTTCGTGCCGTTCGACGCGCTGTAGCTGTCGCCGGTGACGAAGTCGTTGCCGGTGCCCCCATCGACAAGGTCCGCGCCACTTCCGCCCACGACGAAGTCGTTTCCGGCCTCGCCATAGACCGAGTCGTTGCCCGAGCCGCCCATCAGGCCGTAGGTGCCCGCGTAGGCGCCGCCGCCGGCGACCACCGAATCGTTGCCGTCGCCGCCGCGGATCACGTCGTTGCCGGCATCGCCCGACAGCACGTCGATCCCGGTGCCGCCGATCATCGTGTCGTTGCCGTCGCCGCCGTTGTTGGTCAGCAGATAGCCGTCCGGCTTGGTCGTGCCGATGTTGTCGCCGTTGCCGACGTCGATGTAGTCGTCGCCGCCCTCGCCGCCGACCCTGTCGGCGCCTTCGCCGCCGAGGATCGTGTCGTTGCCGGTGCCCCCGAACATCGCATCGTCGCCGTCGCCGCCGACCATCGAATCGGCCCCGTCGTTGCCGTAGAGCAGGTCGTTCCCGATGCCGCCCTCGATGGTGTCGTTGCCGAGCCCGCCGGAAATCGTGTCGGCCCCGGCTCCGCCGCGCAGCGTGTCGTCACCGGCGTCGCCGTTGATGCCGTCGTTGCCCTCGCCCCCGTCGATGAGGTCGTTGTCGTCGCCGCCGGACAGGCCGTCGTTGCCGTCCCCGCCCAGCAGGACGTCGGCCCCGGCACCGCCCTGGATGTTGTCGCTTTCGGTTCCGCCGTCGATGGTGTCGGCGCCGTCCCCGCCCGTGATCGTGTCGGCGCCGCCGCCACCCAGGATGCTGTCGTCGCCGGCGCCGCCCAGGATGTTGTCGTTGTCGGCGCCGCCATCGAGGGTGTCGTTGCCCGCACCCCCGACGATGGTATCGGCACCCGCGCCGCCCACGATCGAGTCCGCGGTGCCGAGCGGGTCGGTCCCGGCGGCGTCGTCGCCGTTGAGCCGGTCCGCGCCGTCGCCGCCGATCAGCGTGTCGGCCCCCAGGCCGCCGGTGAGGACGTCGCTCCCCGCGCCGCCGTCCAGCGAGTCGTTGTCCGCACCGCCGTCCAGCACGTCGTTGCCGAACCCGCCGATCAGGGTGTCGTTGCCCGCCCCGCCCGAAAGCGCGTCCGCGCCGCCGAGCGTGTCGGTGCCCGCCGTGTCGTCGCCGTAGAGCCGGTCGGCGCCGTCGCCACCGTCCAGCGTGTCGGTCCCGAGCCCGCCGATGAGCGAGTCGCTCCCGGCCCCACCGACCAGCGTGTCGGAGTCGGCACCGCCGTCGAGCGTGTCGTTGCCGAACCCGCCCACGAGGCTGTCGTTGCCCGCCCCGCCCACAAGCGAGTCCGCACCGCCCAGCGTGTCGGTGCCCGCCGTGTCGTCGCCGTACAGACGGTCGTTGCCGTCGCCTCCGTTCAGCGTGTCGGTCCCGAGCCCGCCGATGAGCGTGTCGGCCCCGGCGCCGCCATCCAGCGTGTCGGTGTCGGCACCGCCGTCGAGCGTATCGTTGCCATAGCCGCCGACGAGGCTGTCGTTACCCGCCCCGCCCGAAAGCGAATCCGCGCCACCCAGCGTGTCGGTCCCGGCAGTGTCGTCGCCATAGAGCCGGTCGGCGCCGTCGCCGCCATCCAGCGTGTCGGTGCCAAGACCGCCGATGAGCGAGTCGCTCCCGGCCCCGCCGACCAGCGTGTCGGAGTCGGCGCCGCCGTCGAGCGTGTCGTTGCCGAACCCGCCCACGAGGCTGTCGTTGCCCGCCCCGCCCACGAGCGAATCCGCGCCGCCCAGCGTGTCGGTCCCGGCGGTGTCGTCGCCGTAAAGCCGGTCGTCGCCCATGCCGCCATAGAGCGAATCGTCGCCCTGACCCCCGATCAGCGTGTCGGCCTCGGCAATCGTGTCGGCGCCGCCGAGCGTGTCGCCGTAGCCATAGAGCACGTCGTTGCCGACGCCGCCCTGCACGCTGTCATTGCCGGTCCCGGCATAGACCGTGTCGTCACCCTGCCCTGCGTCGACGGTGTCATTGCCGCCACGGCTCGCGATCACGTCGTTCAGCCCGTCAATGCCGTCGATCTGGTCGCCCTGCCGGTCGACGAAACCCGGATTCATGACGTCTGCGCCGCTTGTGCCGTCAACGACACCGTCAGGCGCGGTCGCAAGGGTCGAATAATTTACATCGGCAATGTGATAGTAGTCGGTGACGGTGTAGGTCACGTCCGGGTTGAGGGGAAAGTTCGAAACCAACCCGCTGACCGTGTTGGTACCCACGGACGTGGTGAGGGCATAGATGGTACGCAGCGATCCGTCGCTGCCCCGCAGCGTGTACGAATACTGAGTCTCGACTCGGGTTCCTGCCGGGGCACTGCCGAGGGGCGCAGCAAGTACCTGACTTCCGTCGAAATCGTCGTTGAACGTGCCGTCGTCGTCGGTGATGGAAATGGTGCCCACCGCTCCGGTGAGCGTGATCTTGCCGGGGTTTGCCGCGTCCTTCGCCCAGGAGTTGGCAGTATCCGAGTTCTCGAAGACTTCACCCCGCCATCCGCCAGCTGGCCCGGTAGGGTTGACCACCGACAAGGACGTCAGCGGAATGAAGTAAAGGTCATAGGTAGCCATTCGTGCGTCGTCCCCCTGCAAGGACGGGCGCGGTTGGCGCGGGCGTCCTTCGTCTCGTTGTCCCGCAACCGTCGCCACGGCGGATCATGGACCGGCACCAGGGCGTCCGCCTGCTCGAGACTCTGCACGTGGGGGGAATGCGCCCACGGGATGGGGCACAGTTCACCAACGATACAGACCGGATCGCTTTCTGCGATCGATCGAGGGACAGTTGACCCGCGTCAGTGGTCCGCTGTTACGCCCGCGCGAGCCAACCCGTCAACGGGGTGCATCGAATGTGACGCAATGTCCGCGCGCGGGCCCCTCGGCCCCCGCGCCCGCGGCCTTTCCGGCGCCCGTCGCAGCGCCCGTCGCACCCGCCCCTTGCCCCCGCCCCCGCGCCGCCCTATGCAGCGCCCCGTTCCGTTCCCGACTGGAGGCACTCGGATGCCGCTTCTGGTGATGAAATTCGGCGGCACCTCGGTGGCCGACCTCGACCGCATTGCCAATGCGGCCGCCAAGGTCCAGCGCGAGGTCGAGCGCGGCTACGACGTGATCGTCATCGTCAGCGCCATGTCGGGCAAGACCAACGAGCTCGTGGGCTGGGTCGAGGGCACCTCGCGGCTCTACGACGCGCGCGAATACGACGCCGTGGTCGCCTCGGGCGAGAACGTCACCGCCGGTCTCATGGCGCTGCGCCTGCAGGAGATGGGCGTCCCGGCGCGCAGCTGGCAGGGCTGGCAGGTCCCGATCAACACCACCGCCCAGCACGGCTCGGCCCGCTTCGTCGACATCCCGCGCGCCAACATCGACGCGAAGTTCGCCGAAGGCATGAAGGTCGCGGTCGTCGCGGGCTTCCAGGGCATCGGCCCGGACGGCCGCATCACCACGCTGGGCCGCGGCGGGTCCGACACCACCGCGGTCGCCTTTGCCGCCGCCTTCGCGGCCGAGCGCTGCGACATCTACACCGACGTGGACGGCGTCTACACCACCGACCCGCGCATCAGCTCGAAGGCCCGCAAGCTCGAGAAGATCGCGTTCGAGGAGATGCTGGAACTCGCCAGCCTGGGCGCCAAGGTGCTGCAGACCCGCTCGGTCGAGCTGGCCATGCGCTACAACGTGCGGCTGCGGGTGCTGTCGTCGTTCGAGGATACCGACGAATCCAGCGGCACGCTGGTCTGCGATGAGGATGAGATCATGGAATCCAAGGTCGTTTCGGGCGTCGCTTACAGCCGCGACGAGGCCAAGATCACGCTGGTGACGGTCGAGGACCGGCCGGGCATCTCGGCGGCGATCTTCCAGCCGCTGGCCGATGCTGGCGTCAACGTGGACATGATCGTCCAGAACATCTCGGAGCGCGACTACGAGGATCACCCGGGCGCGGTCACCGACATGACCTTCTCCTGCCCCGTGAACCAGGTCGAGCGTGCCCGCAAGGCGATGGAGGATGCCCGCGCCAAGGGGCTGATCGCCTATGACGAGCTGGCCGTGGACAGCGACGTGGCCAAGGTCTCGGTCGTGGGCATCGGGATGCGGTCCCACGCCGGGGTCGCGGCGCGGATGTTCAAGGCGCTGGCTGATGAAAACATCAACATCAAGGTCATCGCCACCTCCGAGATCAAGATTTCGGTGCTGATCGACCGCAAGTATATGGAACTGGCCGTGCAGGCGCTGCATGATGCCTTCGAGCTGGAAAAGGCCTGATCCGCCGGACGCGCCCTCCGGCCAATCTGGGCCAGGGGACCGCACGGAGATGCCGGAACGCACCGAAAGCGAATCGCGCAGGCTGCTGAGGCGGCTGCGCGATTCGCTGGCGGCGCCGGGCGGGGGGCAGGATCGGCTGGACCGGATCACCCACCACATCGCGGACTCGATGCGCTCGCAGGTGTGCTCGGTCTATCTGTTCCGCGACGCCGACACGCTGGAACTCTGCGCGACCGAGGGGCTGCGGGCCGAGGCGGTGCACCGCACCCGCCTGCGCCTGGGCGAGGGGCTGGTGGGCCGCGTCGCCCGCACGGGCCGTCCGATCAACACCCCCGACGCCCCCGCGCAGCCCGGCTTCCGCTACATGCCCGAGACCGGGGAAGAGGTGTTCCCCTCGTTCCTCGGCGTGCCGATCCAGCGGGTCGGCGAAAAGCTGGGCGTCCTCGTCGTGCAGTCGCGCGAGGCCCGCGAATACACCGAGGACGAGGTCTACGGCCTCGAGGTGGTGGCGATGGTGCTGGCCGAGATGGCCGAACTCGGCGCCTTCCTCGGCAACGAGGCGCAGCCCTCGACGCACCGCTTCCCGGCCGTTTTCCGCGGCGACACGGGGCAGGAGGGGGCGGCCGAGGGCCAGGTCTGGCTGCACGAGCCGCGGGTGGTCATCACCAACCCCGTGGGCGACGACCCCGACAAGGAACGCGCCCGGCTGGCCGAGGCGGTGGCGATGCTGCGCCAGACCGTGGACCAGATGGTGGCCGAGACCGAGATGCCCGGCGCCGAGGGCGAGGCGGTACTCGAGGCCTACCGGATGTTCGCCAACTCCAAGAGCTGGCTCCGGCGGATGGAGGAGGACATCGACCTCGGTCTCTCGGCCGAGGCGGCGGTCGAGAAGGAACAGTCGCAGGCCCGCGCCCGGCTGGAAAGCGCCGCCGACCCCTATCTGCGCGACCGGCTGCACGACCTCGACGACCTGTCGAACCGCCTGCTGCGGATCCTGACCGGGCAGGGCAGCGACACCGGCGGGGCGATGCCCGCCAATCCGATCCTCGTCGCGCGCAACATCGGCCCGGCCGAGCTGCTCGACTACGGCCGCTCCTTGCGCGGCGTGGTGCTTGAGGAAGGGTCGGTCGGCAGCCACGCCGCCATCGTCGCCCGCGCGCTGGCGATCCCGCTGGTGATCCACGCCGCCCGCATCCGCTCCGAGGCGCTGAACGGCGACCCGATCCTCGTCGACGGCGACAGCGGCATCGTCCACCTGCGCCCCGAGGAGACCGTCGCCGCCGCCTTCCGCGACAAGATCGCCATGCAGGCCGAGGCGCAGAAGATGTATGCGGGCCTGCGTGACCTGCCCGCCACCGCGCGCTGCGGCACCACCGTGCGGCTCTGCATGAACGCGGGGCTGATGGCCGACCTGCCCAGCCTCGAGGGCTCGGGCGCCGAGGGGGTCGGGCTCTTCCGCACCGAGCTGCAGTTCCTCACCCGCACCCGCGTCCCGCGCCGCAGCGAGCTGGCGGCGCTCTATGCCCGCGTGCTCGACAACGCCCACGGCAAGCCGGTGGTGTTCCGCACCCTCGACATCGGCTCGGACAAGGTGCTGCCCTACATGAAGCGCATCGACGAGCCGAACCCGGCGATGGGTTGGCGGGCGATCCGCGTCGGCCTCGACAAGCGCGGGGTGCTGCAGATGCAGCTCCAGGCGCTAATCCGGGCGGCGGCGGGGCGGCCCTTGCACCTCATGTTCCCCTTCGTCGCCGACGCGACCGAGTTCGCCAGCGCCCGCGCCATGCTGGACGAGCAGCTCGAGCGCGAGGCGGCGACCGGGCGGCCGCTGCCGACCGAGCTGCAGGTGGGGGCGATGCTCGAGACGCCGTCGCTGGCCTTTGCCGCGCCCGCGTTCTTCCGCCAGTGCGATTTCATCTCGATCGGCGGCAATGACCTCAAGCAGTTCTTCTTCGCCGCCGACCGCGAGAACGAGCGGGTGCGGCGGCGCTATGACACGCTGTCGGCGCCGTTCCTGAACCTGATCGAGATGATCGTCGCGCGCTGCGATGCCGAGGGGGTGCCGGTCAGCTTCTGCGGCGAGGATGCGGGCCGCCCGGCCGAGGCGGCGGCGTTCGTCGCGCTGGGGCTGCGGTCGCTGTCGATGCGCCCGGCCTCGATCGGGCCGGTCAAGTCGCTGATCCGCCGCATCGACATCGGCGAGCTGCGGGCGGTGATCGATGCCGCGCGGGCGGCGGGCGAGACGAACCTGCGCCCCGCCGTCACCGCCGTGCTGGCTCGCGCGAGCGCGAGCGCCAGCGCCGCCTGACGGGGCGCTGGCGGCAGTCGCTGGCGGCAGGCGCCCGGCCTCAGCGGCAGGCGGTGAGCGCGGTGCCCATGCGGCGGATCAGCGTCGGGTAGAACCCCGGCCCCGCCGGGATCGCCGCGCCGACCGGGTCGATGACCGCGGTCTTGACCCCGGTGCCGTCGAACACGGTATTGAGCAGGTCGGCGTCGAACTGCGGCTCGCTGAGCGCGCAGCTCACCCCCATCGCCGCCACCGCCTGCCGCAGCTCGGCGATGCGGGCGGGCGAGGGCGCGGACGCATCGCTCAGCGACACCGACCCCGCCGCGCTGACCCCGAAGCGCGTCTCGAGATACTGGTAGGCGTCATGGAAGGCGACGAAGCGCAGGTCGCCCAGCGGCGCGAGGGCGGCGCGGGTGTCGGCCTCGGCGGCGTCGATCTCGGCCACCGCGGCCTCGGCGTTGGCGGCGTAGGCGGCGGCGTGGTCGGGGTCGAGCTCGGTCAGCGTCGCCGCGATGGCGCGGGTCCAGGCCTTGCCGTTCTCGGGGTCGAGCCAGGCGTGCGGGTCGATCCCGTCGTGGCTGTGCGCGTGGTCGTGGTCGTCGCCCGCCGGGGCGGCGTGGTCGTGATCCTGGGCCGCAGGGGCCGGGGCGGCCGCCTCGGCGGCGTGGTCATGGTCATGGTCGTGGCCGGCGTTGTCGTGGACATGGTCGTGCTCGGCCGCCGGGGCCTGCGCCGGGGCTGCCGCTTCGGCGGCATGGTCATGATCATGCTGGGCCGCGTGGTCATGCCCCTCGTCCCCGTGGTCGTGCGGGGCAAAGGTCGCGCCGGTCCGGGTCGGCAGCGTCACGGTGCCCGGCGCGGCCAGCAGCTCGACCTGCTTCGCCTTGGGCGCCAGCGACTCGATCGGCCGCATCAGCCACGGCGTCAGCTCCGGCCCGACGAAGAACACCACCTGCGCCGCTTCCAGCGCGCCGGCCTCGGACGGCTTCATCGCATAGCCATGCGGCGAGGCGCCCGGCCGGACCAGCAGCGCGGGCTCGCCCACGCCCTGCATCACCCGCGCCACCAGCCCGTGCACCGGCGCGATGTCGGCCACCACGCGCGGCCCCTCGGCCAGGGCGGGTAGGGCGCCGAGCGCGAGGGGAAACGACGCGGCGACGGCCGCCAAGAGGGATCGTGACATCGGGGACACTCCGCATTAGGATGGAGGCATGAGTTATAGTATAACATTCCCGCGGTCAACCGGCGCCGACCGTCGGGGGAGGGTATGCCATGCATGACCACAGCCGCTGCATCGCCGACGCGATGGCCCGCGTCGATGCCGAAAGCACCGCCCACGGCCGGGCGCTGACCCCGGTCCGCCGCCGGGTGCTCGAGATCCTGCTCGAAGAGCACCGCGCGCTCGGCGCCTACGAGATCCTCGACCGGCTCAGGGCCGAGGGCCTGGGCAGCCAGCCCCCGGTCGCCTACCGCGCGCTCGACCACCTGATGAAGGCTGGCTACGTCCACCGGATCGAGACGCTCAACGCCTTCGTCGCCTGCACCCAGGGCGCGGCGGGCCACGCGCCCGCGTTCCTCATCTGCCGCAACTGCCGCACGGTGATCGAGACCCCGGCCGAAACCCGCGGCGGGGCGCTGGGCGATGCCGCCGCCGACGCGGGCTTCGCCATCGAGACCACGGTGCGCGAGGCCGAGGGCCTCTGCGCCGACTGCCGCGCGGCCGCGGCATGAGACCCGCGGACGGGACGGGTCCGGCCGCGACACCCGGCGCGCCGCCGACGCGGGCGACCGCGGCGGCCCCCGCGGCACTGCTGGCCGCCGCACCACGCGTGGCACCGCCTGCGCCCGCGCGCGACGGCGCGCCGCTGGTGCGGCTCGCCGATGTCGGCGTGACGCTGGGCGGCCACGCGGTGCTGCGCGACATCGACCTGACCGTGCGGCGGGGCGAGATCGTCACCGTCCTCGGCCCCAACGGCTCGGGCAAGACGACGCTGATGCGGGTCATCATCGGCGCGCTTGCGCCCTCCGAGGGGCAGGTCTGGCGCGCCCCCGGCCTGCGCCTCGCCTATGTGCCGCAGCGGCTGGCCGTCGATCCGACCCTGCCGATCAGCGCCGCGCGGTTCCTCAACCTCCCCCACCGCCGCCCCGCCGCCGCCGTCGAGGCCGCGCTGGACCGCGCCGGGCTGGCCGGGCTCGGCCGCCGCCCGCTCGCGGCGCTCTCGGGCGGGCAGCTGCAGCGGCTGCTGCTGGCCCGCGCGCTGATGGGTGCCCCCGACCTGATGATCCTCGACGAGGGCGCCGCCGGGCTCGACCAGCCCGGCGTCTCGGCCTACTACGCCCATATCGAGGCGGTCCGCGCCGAGACCGGCTGCGCGGTGCTGATGGTCAGCCACGACCTGCAGATCGTCATGCGCGCCTCGGACCACGTCATCTGCCTCAACGGCCATGTCTGCTGCGAGGGCACGCCCGAATCGGTGTCGCTCTCGCCCGCGTACCGCGGCCTCTTCGGCGCCTTCGGGGGCGGGATGCCCGAGGGCGGGGCGCTCGCGCTCTATCGCCACCACCACGACCACACCCACGCCGACGGCACCCCCTGCGCCGGCCACGACCACGGCGAGGATGCCGCCTGATGCTGAGCGACTTCATGATCCGCGCGGCGCTCGCCGGGGTCGGTCTGGCGCTCGCCTGCGCGCCGCTGGGCTGTTTCGTCGTGTGGCGGCGGATGGCCTATTACGGCGACGCCACCGCCCATGCGGCGCTGTTGGGCGTGGCGCTGTCGCTGGCGTTCAGCCTGCCGCTGGTGCCCTCGGTCGTGCTGGTGGCGCTGGCGATGGCCGCGGCGATCTCGACGCTGAGCGGGCGGCAGGCGGTGGACACGATGCTGGGGGTGATGGCCCACAGCGCGCTGGCCGCGGGGCTTGTCGCGGTGTCGTTCCTGCACGGGGTCCGCAGCGACCTCAGCGCGTGGCTGTTCGGCGACCTGCTGGCCGTCACCCGCGCCGATCTAGTGGTGATCTGGGCGGGCGCGGGGGCGGTGGTGGCGCTGATCTTCTGGCGCTGGTCGCGGCTGCTGCTCTCGACGCTCTCGCCCGAGATGGCGGTCGCGGACGGCATCAGCCCGCGGGTCGAGCAATGGGTGCTGAACCTCGCACTGGCGCTGGTGGTGGCGGTGGGCATCCGCATCGTCGGCGCGCTGCTGATCAGCGCCATGCTGATCATCCCCGCCGCCGCCGCCCGCCCGCTCGCCCGCAGCCCCGAAGCGATGGTCGCGGCCACCGCCCTGACCGGCACGGCGGCGAGCCTCGGCGGCCTGGCCGCGGCCTGGCACCTCGACACGCCGGCGGGCCCGACGATCATCTGCGCCGCAGCGGTGATCTTCGTCCTCGCCACCGCGCTGAGCCTCGGCCGGCGCACGGCGTGACGCCGAATTGACGAGCGGGGCGGAGGAGGAGGCCGCCCCGCTCGGTTGCGCCTAGTTCATCACCAGCGCAAACCTCATCCACCGCTCGAGGCTGTCGACCGGCGCCCCGTCCGGCGTCCTGAGCGGGCTCTGCGCCGGGGTGAACCCGCGCGACAGCGCCGAGTCGGGGTCGGCCAGCAGCACCCCCACGAAGGTCGTGGCGACGATCCAGCTGCCGAGTTCGCCCAGCCGGTTGCCGCCGCCCGCCTCGGCCTCGGCGAGGATGTAGAACCAGAGCGGCGTCGCCCGGGCGAGGGCCGCGCCCGGCCCGGAGAGGAACGCCGCCATCTCGGGCTTGCCCCGCAGCGCCGCCGCGATGTCGGGGATGGGGTCGCTGGTCAGCGCCCCCGCCGCCTTAAGCTGGCGGTGCAGCGCCTGCCCGGTCGGCAGCCTGAGCGACAGGCCCCGCCGCAGGTTGCGCCGCGCAAGGTGGCGATGCAGCGCCTTGAGGTCGGCCGTCGGCGCATCCCCGCCCTCGTTGGCCAGATCGCCGAGCGGCGGGGCGAGCGCGGTGTCGATCGCCCGCGCCGCCCGCTGCGGCAGCCCGTCGTCGAAGTCGGTCCGCACCTCGAGGAACCGCGCCCAGTCGATGATCCAGTTGGCCGGCAGCCGCGGCTTGGCCGGGGCCTGGGGCGAGGGGCGGAACCCGCCGCCGGCGGTGAACCCGAACAGCAGCTCGAAGGGCGACTCGGGCAGGATGACCCCCGGCCGGCCGAAGTTCTGGTTATAGTCGTAGCTGCCGCGCACCATCGTGTGCCCGAAGCGATAGGCGGCGGCCGAGAACTCGAGCGGCAGGGCGTTGCCCAAGGTGGTGCCCCCCGCGCGGGCGGCGTGCGCGGCCCGGAAGGCGAAGAAGGGCGCCGCCCGCTCGTCCCGGACGCGCGCCACCACCGCCGGGTCGCAGACGGCGGGCAGATAGACCTCGGCGATCAGCCATTGATAGTGCAGCCGCGTCAGCTCGCGCGCGGCGGCAAAGTCGGCCAGCCAGCCCGTGCCCGGATGGGCGAGGAAATCCACCACCCGGTTGTGGAACCGCAGCACGCTGAGGTGGAACTGGGCGACGATGAGGTTTTCCTCGTTGCGCTTGTCGCCGATGATGGCGCGGCTCGGCAGCGATGCGCGGAAGGCGGCGAACTCGGCCGGCGTGAGCTGCGACTGGGCGAGCGCGAGATAGGCGTCGCGGACCGGCGGCTCGACCTGCAGGAAGCGCGGCAGGTCGCGGTGCCGGTCGAGGTCGTCGGGGATCGGATCGTTGCTCTCGCCGGTCAGGCAGGTCCCGATCCGCATCTTGGCGGGATTGGACGGATGCCGCATCCCAGAGACGACCGTCGCGGTCTGCGCGGCGCTCGTGGGGGTGAAGTCCGGCCCGATCGGCGGTCCGCCATAGACGCTGTCGAGATCGAAGCGCGGGCTGCGCGCGTTCTTCAGCTCGGCCGCGATCCGGGCCGCCGACGCCTGGGGCACCCCCGCGGCAAGGTCCGAGACGACGCTTTCGCGGTCGGTGCGGGCGGTCAGCTCGTGGTCGAGGAACTGGCCCCAGTAGGTCATCACCGCGGGAATGTCCGACTCGGTCTGCGCGGCCTCGGCGTCGGGGACCATCAGCCGCGCCATCTCGTCGAGCAGCGGCAGCGCGGCGTCGGGGACATAGTCGTCCGCCGTCGCCGCCTCGTGGTCGAAGAGATAGCCGAAGTCGGCGCGCTCGTCGGGGGCCACGTCGCCGCCCGTGGGCACCGCCGCCTCGAGCGGCCGGAGGGTGCGGGTCGGCGTGGTCGGGCCGCCGTGGGATTGCACGATGATGGTCATGGCGTGGCTCCTGATCGGGTGGGTGCCGGGGGCGGGGGCAGCCGTCAGGCCGCCCGCCCGCGCGAGGCAGGTGGAAAGGAGAGGGCAGGTTTTCGGGGTCTTGGGGCGGGTGAGGCGGGGCGGTCAGGCGGCCTCACCCGCCAAGGCGGCAGGCGGTCAAAGCGACTTGAGATATTCGAGAAGGTTCAGCCGGTCCTCTTCGGAGAGGCTGGCGTTTCCGTAATCATGCCCGGCGTTCGAGTTGCCGGGGATCGGCGCGCCCGCGGCGTCGCGGACGTTGAAGGTCCAGGTGCTGTCGGGCGTACCCTCGGCGAAGCCCACCTTCACCGGGTCGAAGGCGCGGGTGCCCAGCGTGAAGCGTTCCGGCCGCAGCGGCCCGGCGGGGTCGGGGACGGGGACGCCGGCGGGAACCGTGTTGCGCAGCCGGGCCGGCAGCAGCAGGTCGTAGAGGGTCGGCACCGAGCCGTTGTGCAGATAGGGCGCGGTGGCCCAGATCCCGTTCAGCGGCCGGGCCTTGTAGGCCAGCAGCTCCTGCGCCCCGGCGGCCAGGCAGCGCCGGGCGCGGTCGCGGCGGACCGGATCGGTGACGCCCGGCAGCACCTCGAGCCCCGACAGGTTGCGCTCTCTGATGACGCTCTCGAGCGGGCGCGGCACGAGGTCGGTGACCACGCTCGCCAGCAGCTCGCGCCACTGGCGCAGGATCACGCCCGAGGCGGCGTTGACCAGCATCTTGTGGGCCACGTCCGTCCGCTCGATCCGGGCGCCCGCGACGCCGAACATCTTCTTGCCGGCCATGCTGCCCGCGTCGGCGGTGCGCAGGAAGGTGTTGCAGGCCAGGAACAGGTCGGTGCCGGCGGTCTCGATCGGCTCCATCCGGATCGGTGCCGGGCTCTGCTGGTCGCCCGCGGCGAGGGGCTGGTGGCATTGCTGGCAATGGGCGGCGTAGAGCGGCGCCCCCGCCGCCACCCGGCCCCGGTCGAGGGGGCCGAGCACCCCCTCGGGCCAGACCGGCGACTGCAGCCGCTCGAGCACCCGCTCGAGCGAGACGATCGGGATCAGCCGCACGCTGCTGCGATAGGTGATGCCGGGCTTGTCGGCCTCGATCTGGGCAAAGACGCCGATCACCTCGGAGATGTTGCGGATCAGCGCGCCGACGTCGGTGTTGCGGGAAAAGACGTTGAGCTTGAGCTCTGCCCCGGCGATGCCGTTCCACTGCAGCTTGTCCTGCTGGTGGGTGTTCCAGATGAAGGGATAGCTGGCCGGCGCGTCGGCGCGGAAGTCCTCGGGCGGCGGGCCGCCACCGTTCACCGCCGCGACCTTGGCGAGGATGTGGCCCTGCGCGTCCAGCCGGCCCGGCCCCGCGGCCACGGCGCCGTCGTTGACCCGGCGCAGCCCCTCCATCCAGGCGATCTGCTCGCGCAGCTGCCGGTTCAGCGACTCGACGTCGCGCGGGGTCGCGGCCCCGAGGTCGAGCGCCAGGCGCCGCAGCCGGGCGCCGTCGTTCGCGGTCGCCACCAGCGCGGCCTCGAGCCCGTTCACCAGCCCGTCGAAATCCGCGAGCGTCGGCGCGCCCTCGATCCGCAGCCGGCGGCCCTGATAGGTGATCTCGGTCGTGTGGCAGGCGGCGCAGTTCAGCCCCAGCCACGGCGCGCGCATGGTGCCCGCCGCGCACATCGCGGGAAAGCGGTCGCACATGAGCTGCGGCGCGTCCGCGGGGTTCTGGTCCACGGCGAACCCGACCGGCAACCCCTCGGGGTTGGTCGCGGACACGGGATTGTCGAGATACCCCAGCGCGCCCAGATGCGCCGCCCCGAAGAACGGCCGACTGTCGTCGGCCGTCCTCAGGTGGCGTGCCCAGGAGAGCGGCAGCAGGCGCGATCCTTGCGACATGGTGTACCACATCGCCCGCTGTGCGTCGGTCCATCCCTGGTCGAGGCACAGCAGACCGTCCCCCCGGCAGGCTGCGACGACCTGGCCGGACGCTGACGGAGACCCGAGGGACAGCAGGGTGCAGGCAGCAATCACAGAACGCGAAAACAGCTTCATCATTACCATGCTCCGTGCCGATCCGGTCCCCCGGGTCTCGTGTCCATCCTGCGGCCGCCGGGCAGGCTTCGCATCACCCGTTCTGGTGATCAGGCCAGAAACCGGCAGCCGATCGTCGTCGCGCGGCGGATCAGCTGCGTGCGGTTGGCGCAATCGGCCTTGGCCAGCAGCGACTTGACCTGCGTGTTGATCGTCTCGACCGAGCGGTCGCGGTGGCCGGCGATCTCGCGGTTGGTCAGCCCCTCCGCCAGCAGGCCGAGCAGGTCGGCCTCGGCCGCCGTCAGCCCCATCGCCCGGCGCACGCCCTCGAGGTCGATCTCGACCGGGCGGCTGGTGTCGAGGCAATAGACCACATAGCCGTCCAGCCGCCCGCCGCCGAACGCCTCGAGCGTCCCGAGGGGCGCGATCTCGACCGAGACCGACACACGCTCGTCCCGGCGCAGCGCACCCAGCGCCTCTTTCCGTGGCCGGGCGCCGAACTGACCGTGCCGGGCGGGGTCGCCGGTCAGCCGCTCGAGCCATGCCCGCCCCTCGGGGTGGCGCACCTCAAGCCTGCCGTCGCGCGTCACCGCCATCACCCCCAGCTCGTCGACCTGGCGGCGGAACTCGGCGTTCTGGGCGATCACCGCGCGGTCGGGGCGGATCAGGCAGATGCCGATGCTGAGCCGGTCGAGCGTCGCGGCCAGCCCCGCGGCAAGGCCCCGCCAGCGGTCGATCGGGCGCGACAGCTCGAACGCCTTGGCCAGATGCGGCAGGTAGAGCCCCAGCACCGCCCGGTCCCCTGACCCGAGCGGCCCGTGCGAGCGCGAGAACTGGATCGAGAAGCGGTCGCGGCCGGGGTTGTCGCGGCTGAGCAGCGCCCCCGCCCGGTGCAGGATGCCGAACTGCGCCATCGCCTGCGAATTGGGCCGCGCGGCAAGCTGCGCCGAGGTGGGGGCCAGCACCTCGTCCCCGATCACCTCGATCCGGTCGGCCGCCGCCGAGTGGCGGGCGAAGATGCGCTGGTCGGCCATCTCGTAGCTGACATGCAGCGCAAGGTAGCGCTCGATCGCCCCGCGCTCGTAGCGCGACGAGAACGTGCGCACGCTCAGCGCCTCGGCGTCGTCGGTCATGTCGAAGATGATGATCCCCAGCGCGCCGACCTCGTGGGCGAGGCGGTCGAGGATGTCGGGCCAGAGCGCCGGGTCGAGGACGGCATCGTAGATGCCGAGCACGAGGTCCTGCCGTGGGGCGCGCGGCGTGGTCACAGCACGAGGTCGTCCGGCCCGTCGATGGGAACCGCGCGGCGTGGCGCGAGCTCGCGCCCGCCGGGGTCGAGCGGATCGGCGTCCCGCAGCGCCGCCCCGAAGTCGAGGCCCGTCGCCGCCTCGATCTGCCGGATCGGCAGCTGGTAGGTGCGGTAGGCGCCGAGGACAAAGGCGGCCTCGGTCAGGTCGCGGATCATCCGGCCCTGCGACAGGACATAGCCGGTCGCGTGCAACGCCCCGGTCGCGTCGTTGATCATCACCGCGACCTTCCAGAACTCTTCCGGGATGCGGATGGGGGCGCCGCCGTCCGGGGGCGGCGCGGCCCCGGCCAGCGGGCGGTCGCTCTCGCGCAGCACCGGGCCGGTGAACACCGACAGCCGGAAGCCGCGCGTCTCGGCCGCGCCCATCAGGTAATCCTCGAGCCCGGCCCAATGGCGCTGGTTCAGCGCCGCGTGCTGGGGCGCGGCGTTGGTGTAGTGGAAGCTGTCCTCCTCGCCCTCGCGCGCGGCCTCGGGGGTGCCCCAGCCGGGATCGCGGCGGCGGACCATGTGGCCCTTGTCGAAGGGGTTGTCGGCGTAGAAGGCGCCGCCGATCTGGTGGGCCGCGTCGATCCGCCCGTCGAGCGCCCAGCGGTCGCGCCGCTTCAGCGGCTGCGCCTCGGCCCCGTCGATGTTCACCGCCGTCAGCAGCGGCATCCGGCGCGAGGCCGATTGCAGCACCGAGAAATGCCGGTAGGTGAGTTGCCCGTCGTCGCGCCCCGCGACGGGGGCGAGATCGTCCCCCCAGTCGCCCACGTCCGGCAGCTCGACCCGGCGGTCGGGGCCGAGGAACGCCGGGTCATAGCCCTCGCGCCCGGCAAGCGCCTCGGGCGCCGTCACCCGGTCGCGGGGCGCGGCCTCGGGCCCCGGCGCCGCCCCGTCCGGTCCCGGCACCGCCGCCGAGGGGTGGGTGCGCGGCAGCACCGCCCGCAGCGCCGCCGTCACCAGATCGACCGGCACGCCGTAGTTCGCGCTGTGATAGGCGCCGGCGAAATGCAGCCCCACGACCTCGCCCGTATCCAGCGAGACGATCGCCGACCCCGAGTTGCCGCCGAGCGTCGAGTAGTCGGTGGTGAAGGTCGCGCCGTCGGGCTGCACCTCCATCACGAAGCCGGGCGAGAAGCGCTTGACGTTGTAGATGTCCTGAAACACCTGCCCCATCACCGTGGCGTCGTTGCGCGAGTCCCGCGCCGGGTAGCCGATGGCCCCCACCGGCTCGCCCTTCGCGGCGCGCCGGGCCGAGATCGGCAGCGGCTCGATCCCCGTCGCCGGCTCGATCCGCAGGAAGGCCATGTCGGGCTCGCCGGGGCCGGCGACAAACAGCACCTCGTTGACGAAGGTGCGGCGGCGCAGCCCGTCGGTCTCGTGCTGGGCGATGCAGTTCAGCGTGGCCTCGATCGGCTGGTCGTCAAGACCGCGGCGGAAGCGCAGGCGGCCGAAGGCGTCGGCCTCGGCGAACTCCTGCGCGACGTGGCGGTTGGTGACGACGATGCCGGGCGCGATCGGCCAGCCGGTGCCGACGAACTCGTTGGTGGCGTGGTGGATCAGGTCCACCCGCCCGACCGGACGGCAGAGCCCGTTGAAGAGGTCAAGCCGCCCGCTGACCAGATCCGAGCGGTCGAAGTCGCGGTCGATGCGGATGGCGTCCCCCACGATCAGCCACGGCGGCCGCATCGTGTCGAGCACGATTGCCTCGACCGCGTATTGCACCGCCTCGCGGCCGGGGGCGGGGGGCGCCCCCTCGGCGATCCGCTGCGCGGCCTCGTCCACCGCCGACGCGGGGTCGGCGTCGCCGGTGACCACGATGGCCCCGGAAAAGCCCTCGAGCCCGCTCGTCATCGGGGGAGGGGGCGCGGTGGCGCCCTCTGTCGGCGGTGCGGCCCCGGCCGGATCGGGGCCCGCGTCGGCCATCGGGCCGGGCGCCGCGGGGGGCGTGTCTGCGGCGGCGGCAAGCTGGCGCGCGGCGCGGGCCAGCACCCGGTCGAAGTTCGCGGAAGCACGAAGGGACTCAAGGCGGCGCATCACTCACACCCCGGAAAACAGACCCGGGCCGGCCCTGCGCGGCCTCGGGCAATGGAACGCGTTAACCTTACGTCACATATTGTAACCCATTCGCCCGATTCGGAAAAACCCTGTGCCGCAACCTTGGGCAGAGTGCCGCCGACGTTGACAGACGGCTCACGTCGGCGTTACCCTGATCCTCGTTCATGTTTGCTGAAGCCTGTTTTCGTGTTCTCCATTTCGGGGGTTTCTGGTGCTCAGCCCGGACGACTCCACGCGCCTCGCCAGGTTGCTGGCGTCGGCTGTCAGCGTGGCAGAACTGGAACGCTATGTGTGGCAAGCCACCGGCGATCGCCTGTTCGTCGAATACGCCGACATGCACCTGCCGCTGCGCCCCGCCATCGAGCAGCTGCTCGCCGCGCTCGAGCGCGACGGGACGACCGAGTGGCTGGCGCGCGTCGTCTACCGCGAGAAGCCGCAGCGCGGCGACGTGCGTGCCGCCCTGCGCGCGGCCTTTCCCGACCTCACGCGGGCCGACACCACCGCGACCGCGAGCTTCGATGTGCAGTCCGCCGGCGCCCCGCACCCCGAGGTCCCCGGCAACGGCGGCCCGGCGCTGCGGCGGCTGGTGCGGCCGAACCTGGCGCAGATCGACCTCAAGGCCTGGGTCCAGCGGCTGGAACGGGTCATGGCGCAGGTGGGCCGTATCGAATCGAACGGGCGGCCCTTCGGCACCGGGTTCCTCGTCGGTGACGGGCTGGTCCTGACAAACTGGCACGTCGTCGATTTCGCCCGCAAGGCGGGGGCCGCGGATACGCTGGCGGTGCGCTTCGACTATCACCGGCTGCCCGACGGGACCGAGGCCGGGACCGAGTTCCCGGTCGAGCGCGTGGTCGATGAACGGCCCTGCGCGCCCGGCGAGATGGGCACGCGCCCCGACGACCCGCCCGCCGCGGACGAGCTGGACTACGCGCTGCTGCGGCTGTCGGCACCCACCGCCGAACGGGGGTGGCAGACGCTGCGCCCGGGGCCGCCGCTCGGCCCCGACGCACCGATCATCATCGTCCAGCACCCGCAGGGCGAGCCGATGAAGATGGCGCTGGACGACAACGCCCTGATCGGGCCGGTGCACAAGGGGCTGCGGCTGCGCTATCGCACCAACACCCAACCCGGCTCGTCCGGTTCTCCGGTGTTCGACTGGGACCTCAACCTGGTGGGGCTGCACCACCTTGGCGACCCGGCGCTGAACGATCCGGCCTACAATCAGGCGGTGCCGGTCGGCCTCGTGGCCCAGAGCATCGCCACCCGCGCGCCGGGGGTGCTGCCGCCATGACCGCGCCGTTTTCGATCCCCTTCGCCAACTGCCGGACGGTGTTCGTCGACGGCATCCAGACCGACCACCTGCGCGAGGCGCTGCGGCGCTATCCCGGCCAGCGCCTCGCCGACGATACGTTTCCGGCTGTCCTGAGCAGCACGCCGGCGGGCCAGATCCTCGACGGCTGCGTGTTCGCCGTAGGGCCCGAAATGCCGGGCGAGGCGCTCGTGACCTCGTTCCTCTTGCGGGTCATCGAGGCGCGCTGGCGCCACCAGGGGCGCAACTGCGAGCTGGTCGATCTGGGCGCCGTGCTGGTGACGGCGCCCAGCATGGCGGCCGAGATCGCCGCCGCGCAGGCGCTGATCGACGGCTATGCCGATGTCGTCTGCGGCCTGGCCCGGGACGGCGCCCAGGCCTCGGATGCCGAGGTCAGGCTGCTGGCCAAGCTCTGCAGATGCCGCGAGACCACGCTGGTCATGGCCTGCGAGGGCTTGGAGCGGATGGTCGACCTCAAGCGCCTGCACGATGCGCTGCACGGGCTGCAGGTGATGGGGGCCGGGGCGATGCGCCCCACCCCCGGCCCCACCCCCGGCCCCGCCTCGGCCCCTGCCGCCGCCGCGGGCGGGGCCGCGCTGGCCGGGCTGGCGCCTCTGGTCGCCGCGACCGAGGCGCTGCTGGCCGAGGATTTCGGCGGGCTGGACGCAGCCGGGCAGGACGCGCTCGGCCGCTGCCGCGGGGCGCTGGCCCTGGCGCGCGGGCTGCTGGCGGCCACTGACCCCGCGCAGGTCGCCTATGCCCCCTTCGTGCTGCGCGAGATGCTCAGGACTGAAATGCCGGCGCTCGAAACCGCGATCTTTGCCGAGGCGGCGGCGTTCCCGTTCCGCGGTCTGGTGGACGAGTTCGAGCGGGCGCGGGCGGAAAACCTGTTCGACTACGACACGCTGGTGATCGTCGCGCTGCATGATACCCTGCTGCGCCGGGTGCTCGCCCACTCGGTCTGGCAGTACGTCGATCTGGGCCTCTATGCCATCGAAGAGGCGATGCGCGCCCCGTTGGCCGCTGACTGGTTCGCCCGCGTCGTCAAGGGGCTGAAACCGCTCGAATTTGCGCTGGGCCGGCTTTTCCCGGACCGCGCCGTGGAGCTGCCGTCCGACGTCCTGCGCGCCGCCATCGTTGAATACGAGGTGTTGAGCCACGACGCGGGCTACGCGGCGCTCTGCGCCGCGCTGGATGAGACGAGCCGCCGCGTGCGCGGCCAGTTCATCGAGGTGGACCAGCAGCTCAAGCGCGATTTCCTGCTGCTGGGCGGGCTGCGCGCGGGGATCGGCCGCATTCTCGGCCGGGTCCCCGAATATTGCAGCCTGAACGGGCCATGATCGAGGGCGTCGCCTCGCCCGCCGTTCAGGCGCTGATCGACCGGGCCGCCGCGTTGCCCGACCCGCGCCCGGGCGGCCCCGCCAACCCCGACCGCCAGGCGCTGCTCGATCAGGTCATCGCGGCGGGGGCGGGGGTGCCGGTCGGACTGGACCGTGACGCGCTGCGCGACCTGATGTTCACGCTCGCCGCGCAGGTCGGGGCCGAGACGGGCCGCTTCGCCATCCCCGCGCTGGCGGATTTCGCGCAGGCGGCCAGCCAGCCGGAGCCCGCGAGGGTCGGCTCAGGTCCCGCCGGGGCGGGCGGCACGGCGGGGGCGGCAGATGCCCGGACCGCCATCCGGTCAGACGCCGCCGCCCCCGACCCGACCTCTGGCGGCCCCGCCCCCAGGGTGCCCGGCCCGCCGCCCCGGTCGCGCATCGTGCGCAAGGCCGCTGCGACGTTCCGCCCGCACCAGGCGCCCGAACCCGAGCCCCCGCCCCAGACCCGGCGCGAGGCGACCTTCGAGCAGGTGCGCTTCGCGGCGATGGCGCGCCAGTGGCAGCAGGCCCAGGGCACCGCCCGCGACGGGCTGCTGCTGGCCGGGGACGCCATCGAGGCCGCCCGGCGCCATGCCCATGCCGACCGAGACATCGCCGCCTTCGTGGCGGCGTCGGTCGAGGCGGCGGCCGCGCGACGCAGGCGGCGGAGGGGCACCGCGGCGCTGGTGCTGTTGGCCGTGGCGCTGATCGCCGGGCTCGGCTGGGTCCGCATCGCCAATCTCAATTATGACCAGCAGAAGATCCTGAGCGCCCGCCAGTCCGAGCGCGCCCAGATCAGCGAAGAGGCGAAAGCCGCTGTCCTCGCGCTGACGGACCGCAATCTGGCCCCGACGCGGGAGCTGCTGACCTCGCTCGTCGGGCAGCCCGCGCCGGTCCTCGACCTGCTCGAGCTGCGCGGCGGCGGGATCGAGCGGAGCAGTGACGACGTGGTCTCGGTGAGTACGTCGCTGGCCGACCTCGACCCCGCCGCCGGCGCCGCAGATTCGGGCGTCGGCGCGACGGCGCAGAGCGCGTTCTCGCCCCTCCGCCGCGACGGCGCGCTTGCGCCGTGGCCCGGGGTAAGGACCCTCAGTCCGACGGGTGGCGTCCTGACCTCGTTGCCCGAGATGCCGGACGCCGGCGCGGCGGCACCGGGGGCAGCGCCGCAAAATCCCGTCCCGGCACCGCGACCCGCGATGCCGGCCCCGGACGTGTCCGGGGGCGCACCGCTGCCCGCCGATCTCGGGACGTGCGGCGGCGCCATGTGGCTTGGCAACGCCGGCGACAGCCGGCTGGCCGGCGGTGTCGATCCGCAAACCCTCGCCCCCGGCGCCCGGGTGGCGGTCGCCACCCCTTCGGGCATCAACCTGCGCGACGCGCTGCCCGACCCCGACTATACCCTCGCGCCGACCAAGGGGGTGGTTCCCAATGGCGGGCAGGTCACGCTGACCTCGGCCGCGCAGGGTTACCCGCGACCGGACGGCACGACGCGTCTGTGGGCCGAGGTCGAGGCGCCGCAGCAGAACTGCACCCGGGTCTTCCTGCAGTTCGCCGGTCGCGGCACGATCGGCCCGCCCCCCGACCCCGCCGTGGCCGCCGCGGACGCGGCCATCGCCGCCCGTGCCGACAGGATCAGCGAAACGCTCAGGAACCAGGGGTTCGCGGTGCCTCCGGCCGAGTACCGGCCCGAGGCGATCGGCAAGGACGAGCTGCGCTATTTCCACGACGCCGACGCGCGGCTGGCCGAGGCCGTCGCCGCCGCGCTCGTCGCCGGCAACACGATGGCGTCCCCGCCGGTCGTCGTGCCCCTGACCCAACTTCCCCAGCTGCCCGCCACCGGCGTGATCGAGCTGTGGCTCGACCTCGGCGCCGGGTGACGCGGGGCTTTCGCTCACCCCGGACGGACGAGGACGACGCCATGACGATGCCTTCGACGACCCCCACGCCCGAAACCGCGGCCGAAGCGCGCCCCCGCGTCCGGCCGCCGTCCCCCGTCGGGCCGCCACCCCGGCGCCCGGCGCCGCCGATCAGCCGCGCCGCGTTCGAGGCGATGCTGGCCGACCCCGCCATCCCCGACCGGGCGATCCGCCCCTACGTGATGCTCGACCCGCTCGCCGGCGGGCCGCTGATGCCGCAGGTGATCCCCAACCCCGCGCGGGTGGACTATGGCGAGGCCGAGTCGGCGGCGGCGATGGCCTCGCTCAACGGCGTGGCGCGGTGGCGGCGGCTGCAGGCCTACCGCCAGCGCATCGCCGCCGGGTGGCGCGGCCCCAAAGTGGTGGCCGAGGGCGATTCGTGGTTCCAGTATCCCTTCCTCATCGACGATGTGGTCGATCACCTCTCCGGGGTCTGGGCGATTCACTGCCTCAGCGCCGCGGGGGACATGCTCTCGGACATGGCCCGGCAGGACGAGGTGGGGGTGACCGTGCGGGCCGAGCGCCCCGACCTGCTTATCCTCAGCGGTGGCGGCAACGACGTGCTGGGCGCGGGGCTGGGGCGCTGCCTAGTGCCGTGGCGGCCGGGGGCGCGCGCGGACGACCTGATCGGGCCGGGGTTCGCGCCGCTGCTCGGCGCGACGCTGGAGCTTTACGGCAACCTGATCGAGACCGGGCTGAGCGCCGGCGCACCGCGGGTGGTCTGTCACAGCTACGACCGGGTGGTTGCCGCCAACGGCCGCTGGCTCGGCCAGCCGCTGGCGCGGCTCGGGATCGTCGATCCGACGCTGCAGTCGGCGGTGCTGGGGCTGCTGATCGACCGCTTCCACGCCGGGCTGACGGCGCTGGCCGCGCGCTTCGGCGGGCGGGTGATCGTGGCCGACTGCCGCGGCAGCGTCCCGCGCGGCCAGTGGCACGACGAGCTGCACCCGACCAGCTTCGGGTTCCGCGGCCCGGCCGGGATCATCCGCGCCGCCGCCCGCCACATCGGCCTGGGCGAAGCGGTACCGGGGGGACTCGAGTCGGTCGACCTTGCGCCGCCCGAGGAGGCCGTCGCGCCCGCCCGCCCCCTGCCGGTCGCCGACGCCGCCGCCATCGAGGCGCTGCTGGCGCTGCCCGAGGGGGCGCTGATGAACGAGATCGGCCGCCGCGACACGCTGATCTCGCTGCGCCCGGACGCGGCCCGGACCCTGACGCTCGAGGTGGCGCCGGTCGGGCTCGAGGGGGTCGGCGACGCCTTCGCCGCGCTCGGGCAGCGGCTCTTCGGCCGCTGGCACCGCGAGCTCTACGGGCTGGTCTGCGGCCCCGCGCCCGCCGACGCCGCCGCCCGCGACGAGCTGCGCGGCGCGCTGGGCCTGGGCGAGACGGCAATGGTCGGCGCGCTGACCGCGGCGCTCTCGGCCCTCGGCTGCCCGCCGCTGCTGGCACCGATGATCGCCATCCTCATCGTCAAGAAGGGCATCTATCCGGCGTGGGAGGAGACCTGCGCCTGGTGGGGACAGCAGCTCGATCCGGCCCCGCCGCAAGGGTAGGGCATCTCTGACAGATGGTGGGGAAAAGTGGCGGACCCGGAGCGATTCGAACGCCCGACCCCCAGATTCGTAGTCTGGTGCTCTATCCAGCTGAGCTACGGGTCCGTCGTAGGGCGGCTACCTAGGCCGGGGCGCGGGGGGTTGCAAGGGGGAAAACGACCCGGCCTGCGATATTCCTCGCGCGCGCCCGCAACCGGCGCCGGGGGACCCGCCGCTTACGCCGCGGCGACCTCGCGCGGCAGACGCAGCAGGAACTCGGTCCCCTCGGCATCACTGCGCACCAGCTCGAGGCTGCCGCCGTGCCCGCGCACGAGGTCGGCGGCGATGGCGAGGCCGAGGCCGGTGCCGCCCTTGCGGATGCCGCCGGTGAAGGGCTGGAACAGATGGTCGAGCGCCTTCTTCGGCAGCCCCGGCCCGGTGTCGCCCACCCGGATGCACCAGTGCGTCTCGTCCTCGGCGCCCGACAGCTCGATCGTGCCCGGCTGGCGCGTCGCGGCGATCGCCTGCCGCGCGTTGCGGGCGAGGTTCGAGAGCACCCGGTAGAGCTGGTCCCGGTCGGCGCGGATACGCAGCCCGGCCGGCACGTCGGTGACGAAGTCGACCTCGCCCCCGTCGCCGGCCGCCTCGGCGGCGAGCGTCTCGGCCTCGACCACGTCGGCCACCAGCGGCGCGAGGTTGAAGATCGTCAGCGTCGGCTGCGGCTCTTCCGCCTTGCCGAAGGCGAGCGTCGTCTCGCACAGGTTCACCGCCCGGCTGATCGATCCCACGAGCTTCGGCGCCGCCCGCCGCACCGCCGGGTCGGCGCTGTTCTCAAGCCGGTCGGCGAGGATCTGGCTGGTCGACAGCACGTTCCGCAGGTCGTGGCTGATCTTGGCCACCGCCTGCCCCAGCTGCGCCAGCCGCTCGCGCTGCTTGAGCGAGGCGGTGACGGTGCGCTGCATGGCGGCGAGCGCGGTCTCGGCGGCGCGGACCTCGCCCATGCGGGCGGCGGGGGTGATGATCGTGCGGCTGTCGTCGGGCGAGGCGGCATAGGCCGTCATGTGCCCGATCACCCGCCGGATCGGCCCCACGATCAGCCGCTGGGTGGCGAGGTTCAGAAGCAGCGCGGTCAGCACCGAGAACGCCGCCGACACCGCCAGCAGCCGCAGGGTGAAGTCGATCATCGCGGTCCGCATCGGCGCGGTGTCCATGGTGATCTCGATCAGCTGCCCGGCCTGGCGCACCGGCTGGCCGATCACCCGGATGATCTCGGGCCGGGCGTTGACCAGGTCGTGCAGCGTGTCGCGCACCGCCCGCGGCCAGCCCGTCTCGCGCAGGTCATAGGTGGCCGAGATCGGCCGCGGCAGCTTCGAGGACAGCACGAGCTGGCGCACGTCGTCGCGCCGCAGCACCACGTTGAAGACCCCCGCATTCTCGAGCAGCTCGCTCTCCAGATCGGCGGCGATCGATTCGTCGGTCGCCAGCAGCGCGAGGCTTGCGATCTGCGCCCGCTCGAGCCGGGTGGCGAGGTAGTCGCGGCGGAACCCGGTGACGCTGGGCACGAGGATGAGGACTTCCGCCAGCAGGACGAAGACGATCGTCAGCAGTGCAAACCGGCCGGAAATGCTGTTGAGGGTCATGGCGTTCCGTATCTCGCCCCGCTCGGCCCGGGCAATGCGGCCTGGTCGGACAGGGACGGGGAATCAAACAAACGTGAACTGGCACGGTTCCCTGACAGCGACCTTGCCGCATCGGCGCGCGCGGGGCAACGAGGGCGCGCCAGCCCGCGCGGCGAAGGGTTTTTCCCGCGTTTTCGCGGGCGCCCCGCGCGGTTTGCGTGTTGACTCGTCCGGCGCACCCCCCTATCTGACGGGCTTCGCATTACCGGCGCGTTTCGCGCGGGGTTTCCCCGCGCCTCTCGCGCCATGTCTGTTGGAGCACGACGATGAAACGCACCTTCCAGCCGTCGAACCTGGTTCGCGCGCGCCGGCACGGGTTCCGCGCCCGCATGGCCACCAAGGGCGGCCGCAAGGTTCTGGCCGCGCGCCGGGCCAAGGGCCGCAAGGTCCTGTCGGCCTGATCTTGGCCGGGGCCTCGCCTGACCCGTCCGCCGCCCCTGCGGGCGGCGCCGGGGCCGGGCGGCGGCCCCTCGTCACCCTTGCGCGGCGCGCCGACTTCCTGCGTGCCGCATCGGCCCGCCGTCAGGGCACGGCGGGCTTTCTGCTGCAAGCCCGCCAGCGCCCCGAGGGCGACGCGACCCCCGCGACGATGGTCCGGGTCGGCTACACCTGCTCGAAGAAGCTCGGCAACGCCGTGGCCCGCAACCGCGCCAAGCGCCGGCTGCGGGCACTCGCGCGCGAGATCCTGCCCGACGCGGCACGGCCCGGCTGGGACTATGTCCTCGTCGGCCGGCCCGAGGCGACCGCCACGCGCGACTTCGCGCTGCTGCGCGCCGACCTCGAAGGCGCGCTGCGCCGTGTCCATGCGGCCCCCGAGCCGACGCCCGCGACCGATCCGGGTGCCGCGCCGCGCCGCCGGGGCGGGCGATGAGCGCCGGGCCCGGCCCTGATGCGGGGCGCTGCACGGGGCACCCGCCGCGCGCGACCCCGGCGCCGCGCGCCATGACCCCCGCCGCACGGATCGTCGCGCTGCCGGTGCGGGCCTACCGCCTGCTGCTCAGCCCGTGGATCGGCCACGGCTGCCGGTTCCAGCCGACCTGCTCGGTCTACGCGCTCGAGGCGCTCGAACGGCACGGGGCGCTGCGCGGCACCGCGCTGATGCTGCGCCGGATCGGGCGCTGCCACCCGTGGGGCGGGTCGGGCTATGACCCGGTGCCGCCCCCCCGGCGCGACGGGGTCGGACGATGAGCCCGCCGCGCCGCGTCCTGCCGGGGCTGCTGCTGGTCCTGCTGGCAGGCATGGCGCTGGTCGCGCTGCTGACGTTCGTGTTCGACGCTTGGGGCCTCTGACCCCGCGCCGCGTTTCCTCCCAATGACCCAGCCCCGTGCGGGCGCCGACCGGACCGCCTCATGCTCGACGACCTGACCGACGACGCCGCCGACCCCCGCACCGACGCCGCCGACGACACCGAGATCCACCCGCTCTTCCGCGGCGCCCCCAGCTCGACCGAGTTCCGCAAGCTGCGCAAGCGGCTGGTGCGCGAGGTGCGCGCCGCGCTCGAGACCTATCACATGGTCACGCCCGGCGACCGCTGGCTGGTCTGCCTGTCGGGCGGCAAGGACAGCTACACTCTGCTCGCCGTGCTGCACGAGCTGCAGTGGCGCGGGCTGCTGCCGGTTGAGCTGCTGGCCTGCAACCTCGACCAGGGCCAGCCGGGCTTCCCGGCCACCGTGCTGCCGCAGTTCCTGACCGAGCGCGGGGTGCCGCACCGGATCGAGTATCAGGACACCTATTCGGTGGTGAAGGCCAAGGTGCCCGAGGGGCGGACCTATTGCAGCCTGTGTTCGCGGCTGCGGCGCGGCAACCTCTACCGCATCGCGCGCGAGGAGGGGTGCAGCGCGGTGGTCCTCGGCCATCACCGCGACGACATCCTCGAGACGCTGTTCATGAACCTGTTCCACGGCGGGCGGCTGGCGGCGATGCCGCCGAAGCTGTTGAACGAAGAGGGCGACCTGAACGTCCTGCGCCCGCTCGCCTTCGTGGCCGAGGCCGATTGCGACCGCTTCGCCCGCGCGATGCAGTATCCGGTGATCCCCTGCGACCTCTGCGGCAGCCAGGAGGGGTTGCAGCGGATGCAGGTCAAGAAGCTTCTCGACGAGTGGGAGGCGCGCAGCCCCGGCCGCCGGCAGGTGATGTTCCGGGCCCTGACCAACATCCGGCCCTCGCAACTGCCCGACCCGGCGCTGTTCGACTTTGCCGCGCTGCGCCCGCGGACGGGCGAGGCGGCAGCGGACGACACGGTGCCGCGCCTGCGCGACTAGGCGCGCTCAGCCCAGCAGATCGACGGCGCTCTCCGGCCAGTGCCGGAAGGGCAGCACCCGCCCGTCGCGGCGGCTTTCGGCCACGCGGTCCAGATCGACCGTCGCCTTGACCCAGCCGGGCCCGTCCATCTCGCCCTCGGCCACGATCCCCGTCTCGGGCCAGAGCCCGTCCGGGGGCGCATAGATCGCCGCCCGTCCGCGGTTCTCGTCCAGCGCCGGGTTCCAGTCCACCGCGCCCACGGTGGGCGCGTGGACGACGACGCACTGGCTTTCCAGCGCCCGCGCCATGGCGCCGATCCGCACCCGGTTGAACCCTGCCACCGTGTCGGTGCAGCTCGGCACCAGCAGGACCTCGACCCCCGCCTCGGCCAGGCGGCGGGCGATCAGCGGGAACTCGGAATCGTAGCAGATGGCGACCCCGAGCCGCCCCACGGGCGTTTCGAAGACCCGCAGGCCGGGGGCGCCCGCGACGTGCCACTCCTCGCGCTCGAAGCGGGTCATCACCTGCTTGTCCTGGTGCCCGATCCGCCCCGAAGGGCCGAACAGCACGGCCCGGTTCAGCACCGTGTCGCCCGCAAACGCCGGGCCGGAGGCCGCGAGGATATGGACCCCGTGCGCCGCCGCGAGGCGGGCGTGCAGCGCGTCGCGGGCGGCCTCGTGGCGGGCGACCTCGCGCAGGCTGGCCTGCAGGTCGCCGGCCACCGCGGGGCCGCCGAGGCCCGCCAGCTCCATCGCGCCGTATTCGGGGAAGACGAGCAGGTCGCAGTCGGCGCCCTCCTCGACCCAGGCGGTGATCTTGGCTTCGTAGGCGTCGAAGTCGGCCTGCCAGTCGATGGGATAGGCGGCGGCGGCGATGCGGATCTCGCGCATGGGGGCGTCCTTCCGGGAGCAGCGATCGGGGCGGCGATGGCGCCAGCCTAGGCCAGCGGGCGCAGGCTGGCGAGGGCCGCGTTCTCGGCCCGGATGCGCACCCACAGCACCAGCGCGTTCAGGACCGAGAACACCACCGCCACCCAGACCAGCCCCAGCACCATCGGCGCGACGGCGATCTCGGCAACCACGACGGTATAGTTGGGGTGCCTGAGCCAGCGGAACGGCCCGCGCGCGACCAGCGGCTGGGGCAGCACGATGATCCGCGTGGTCCAGCGCGGCCCGAGGCTCGCCAGCACCCAGAGGCGGGCGAGCTGCAGCGCCGCGAAGAGCGCGAGCCAGAGCGGCCGCACCGCCTCGCCCCAGCCCCACAGCGCGATGGCGGCCAGCCAGCTGGCGTGCAGCGCCACGATCAGTGGGTAATGCGCGGCGCCATGTTCCACCGCGCCCTGCGCCAGCAGCCGGGCGGTGTTGCGCCGGGCGATCGCCAGCTCGGCCAGCCGCTGGACCACGAGGAAGGCGATGAACAGCGCCGAGGGCCAGGCTTGGGTCATCGCGCCCTCAGACATCGAGCGGGATCGCCGAGAGGGTGAACCCCGGCCCCAGCGCCGCCAGCATCAGCCGCCCGCGCGCGCCCTGCGCCAGCACCCGCCCCAAGACGAACAGCACCGTGGGCGCGGACATGTTGCCCGCGTCGCGCAGCACGGCACGCTCGGCGTCGAGCGTGCCGGGGGGCAGCGCCAGCGCATCCTCGAGCGCCGTCACCACCTTGGCGCCGCCGGGGTGGCAGACCATCCGCGCCACCGGCGTGTCGCCGAGCGCGGGGGCGAGGGCGGCCATGGCGGCGGCGATCTCGGCGGTGACGAAGGCGGGGATCGAGCGGTCGAAGATCACCCCCAGGCCCCGGTCGTCCACCGACCAGCCCATGATGTCGAGCGTGTCGGGCCACAGATGCTGCGCCCCCCGGCCCAGCACCGGCCCGCTGCCGGCCGCGCCGGGGGCGTCCGAGGCCAGCACCACCGCCGCCGCCCCGTCACCGAAGAGCGCGGTGGCGATGATGTCGGCCTTGTCCATCCGGTCCATGCGGAACAGCAGGGTGCAGGTCTCGACCGCGACCATCAGCACCCGGGCGCCGGGGCGGGCGGCTGCCAGCTCGCGCGCGATGGCAAGCCCGCTGACGCCCCCCGCGCAGCCGAGGCCGAAGACCGGCACCCGCAGCACGTCGGCGCGGAACCCCATCTCGCCCGCGACCCGCGCCTCGAGCGTCGGCGTCGCCACCCCGGTCGAGGAGACCGTGACGATCACGTCGATCTCACCCGCGCTCACGCCCGCGGCGGCGAGCGCCCGGTCGGCGGCGTCCCGGAACAGCGCCGTGGCGCCGGCGAGATAGGGTTCGGTGCGCGCCTGCCAGCCGTGATCGCCGCCGAACCAGTCGAGCGGCACGACCGAGCCGCGCTGGTCGATCCCGGCGTTCTGGAACGCCGCCGCGATGCGGTCGAACTGCGGATAGCGGGGGGCGAGCAGCGCGTGGGCGCGGGCGGTCACCTCGTCCTGGCGCAGGATGTGGGGCGGCAGCGCGGTGGCGAGGCCGGCCAGCCGGACCGTGGCCCCGGCGGGCGGGGCGAGGCCTTGCGGGACCGGCAGAGGCGTGTTCAGCGGGACGTTCATGGGGCGGTTCCTCTCGGCGGCGGGGCGCCGGGGCGCGGGGGTGTCAGGGCGTGACGGCAGCGACAGGCGCAGGGTCAACCCGGCCGCGGGGGCAAGGGTTGCCGACCGGGGCGCGAGGGGCCGAGAAAACCGGCGCCGGCTTACGGGGCGCTGACGGGGGCGGTTGATCTAAAGCAGCCGCATCCAGAACTGCAGCGGTTTCTCGGTGTCTTCGGCGGCGCCCACGTCGCGCCAGCGGAAGCGGGCGATGACGCCCGGCAGCGGCGCATAGCCGCGCTTGTGCCAGAAGGCGTCGAGGGGGCGGTAGCCCGCGGGTCGCGCCGGATGGTCGGCGGGGCGGATCACCGAACAGAATGCCGACCAGCGGAAGCCGAGGGCGCGGGCGTGCGCCTCGCGTGCGTCGAAGAAGGCGTGGCCGAGGCCGCGGCCGCGGAAGCCGGGCAGCAGCACCGATTCGGCACAGTAGAAGATGTCGGACAGCGGCTCGGGCCGGCCGGCGAAGGCGGCAGCGAAATCGGCGGCGTGGTGTTCCATCGGCGCGCCGGTGGCGGCGCCGATGATCGGCCCGTCGCTCCCGTCGCGGGCGGTCACGATCACCGCGCCGGGGTTGGTGTAGGCGCGCAGATACTCGCGCTCATACGCCGCGTCGCCGTCGTAGAGATAGGGCCAGTCGCGGAACACCGCGATCCTCAGCCGCGCCACGTCGTCGAGGACCGCCGTGGCGGCTGCGCCGGTCAGGGTCTCGGTCGGGGGAGGGGGGGCGCTCACCCCGCGCTCACCTGCCGCGTCCAGTCGGCGAGGTTGTAGTAGGTCGTCACCCGCGTGATCCGCCCGTCCCGCACCGCGAAGAACGCCCCCGCCGGCAGGACGTAGCGCTGGCCCCGCGCCTCGGGCAGGCCCGCGTCGGTGCGCAGGTATTCGCCGTGCACGGTGAACTCGGCCGCCGCGCGGGTGCCGTCATCGCTCGCCATAATGGTCAGGTCAGCCAGCCGCTCGGCATAGCTGTCAGCCATGTGGCGGCTGAAGGCGGCAAAGGCGTCGCGGCCGCGGCGGATTTCGCCCTCGTTGACGTGGTGTTCGACGTCCTCGGCCAGCAGCGCCAGCATCGCGTCCGCGTCGCCGCGGTTGAAGGCGTCGTAATAGGCGGCGATCAGGTCGAGCGTGGCGGCACGGGACATCGGGAACCTTTCGTTGCGGCGGGGGCAGGTTGCGCTGCAAGCGGGTGGCATGGCAAGCCGGACCAAAGCACGGGGGCCAAGGGGGCGGCATGGACGCGCGCAGGATCGACTGTTTCGGGGCCTACGACCTGCGCGGTCGGCTGGGCGAGACGCTGGACGCGGACGTGGCCTGGCGCGTCGGGCGGGCCTTTGCCGCGCGGCCGGGCACGCGCCGGGTGGTGGTCGGGCGCGACGGGCGCGACAGCTCGCCCGCGCTGGCCGCGGCGCTGACAAAGGGGCTGGTCGCGGGCGGGGTCGAGGTGCTGGACCTCGGCATGGCTGGGACGGAGGAGATGTATTTCGCCACCGACTTCCTCGGCGCGGATGGCGGGATCGAGGTCACCGCCTCGCACAACCCCATCGATTACAACGGGATGAAGCTGGTCAAGGCGGGCGCGGCGCCGCTCGACCCCGCGACCGACCTGGCCGCGCTCAAGGCGCTGGCCGAGGGCGGGGCGTTCCCCGACGCCGCGCCGGGCCGGGTGGTCGATGCCGCGGCGGTGCGGGCGGATTACGCGCGCCGGGTCTGCGACTTCGTCGACGCCGCCGCGCTGCCGCCGCTGCGGGTGCTGGTCAACGCCGGCAACGGCGCGGCCGGCCCGGCCTTCGACGCCATCGCGGCGGAGCTGGCGCGGCGCGGCGCGAGGCTCGAGTTCGTGCGGATGCACCACGACCCCGACCCGAGCTTTCCGCACGGCATCCCCAACCCGCTCTTGCCCGAGAACCAGCCGGTGACGGCCGAGGCGGTGCGGGACCACGGCGCCGATCTCGGCGTGGCGTGGGACGGGGATTTCGACCGCTGCTTCCTCTTCGACGAGACCGGCCGCTTCATCCCCGGCGAATATGTCGTGGGGCTGCTTGCCGCGGCGTTCCTGGCCCGCGAGCCCGGCGCGCGGATCGTTCATGACCCGCGGGTGGTCTGGAACACCCGCGACGTGATCGCCGAGGCGGGGGGAGAGGCGGTGCAGTCCCGCACCGGCCACGCCTTCGTCAAGCAGACCATGCGGCAGGCGGGCGCCGTCTATGGCGGCGAGATGTCCGCGCATCATTATTTCCGCGACTTCGCCTTTGCCGACAGCGGGATGATCCCGTGGCTGCTGGTGGTGGCGCAGATGGGGCGGACGGGGCTGCCACTGTCGCAACTCGTGCGCGCGCGGATGGCGGCCTTCCCGTCCTCGGGCGAGATCAACTTCCGCCTGACCGACCCCGACGCCGCCATCGCCCGGGTGCTCGCGGCGCACGCCGGCGCGGCCGAGGCGCGGGACGAGACGGACGGCATCAGCCTCGCCTTTTCCGACTGGCGCTTCAACCTGCGGCGGTCGAACACCGAGCCGGTGGTGCGCCTCAACGTCGAAAGCCGCGGCGATGCGGCGCTGGTGGCGACGAAGGTGGCCGAGATCCGGGCGTTGCTCGGCGCCTGAGGTGACCCTTGCGGTTGCCGGCCTAGGCGCGCGGGCCCGATCTGCGCGCCTACGCGCGCAGGCCCGCGAACCGCGCCTGCCACCCCTCGCGGTCGGCGTCGGCGATCTT
This sequence comes from Paracoccus sanguinis, assembly GCF_012689545.1. Classification (NCBI taxonomy): domain Bacteria; kingdom Pseudomonadati; phylum Pseudomonadota; class Alphaproteobacteria; order Rhodobacterales; family Paracoccaceae; genus Paracoccus; species Paracoccus sanguinis. Next base: position 1,057,617 of record NZ_CP051542.1, on the reverse strand, counting down.
GGCGAACAGCACCTCGGGCACGGCGAACGCCTGTCCCGGCTGCACCGCGGCGAGGTAGTCGCCCAGGTCGCCCTCGGGCCAGTCGGCGGGGATGCCGGGCAGCACCGCCTCCATCGCCGCGGCGGCGAAGGGGATGAACGGCGCCGAGATCGCCGCGTAAAGCCGGATCAGCGCCAGCCCCATGCGGGCTTGCGCGGCGGCGGCCTCGGGGTCGGTCTTGATCGTGGACCAGGGCGCCGCGGCCTGCAGGTATTCGTTGCCGAGCACCCACATCGCGCGCAGCTCGGCCGCCGACTTGCGGACCTCGCGGGCGTCCATGAACCCCTCGTAGGCGCTGAGCCGCTCGGTCAGCGCGGTGATGAGCTCGGCCTCGCGCGGGCCCCAGGCGGCGCCCTCGGGGACCGTCTCGCCGAACTTGGCGCGGGTGAACTTGGTGATCCGGCTGACGAAGTTGCCCAGCACGTCGGCCAGGTCCTTGTTCACGCTGGCCTGGAAGTTCTCCCAGGTGAACTCGCTGTCCGAGGATTCGGGCGCGTGGCTCAACAGCCACCAGCGCCAGTAGTCGGCCGGCAGGATCTCGAGCGCGTGGTCCATGAACACGCCGCGGCCCTGCGACGTCGAGAACTGCCCGCCGTCATAGGTGAGGTAGTTGAAGGACTTGATGTAATCGACAAGCTTCCACGGCTCGCCCGAGCCCATGATCGTGGCCGGGAACGAGAGCGTGTGGAAGGGCACGTTGTCCTTGCCCATGAACTGCGTGTAGGTCACGTCCCCCGCGCCCTCGTCGGTGCGCCACCAGCGCCGCCACGCGGCGTCGGGCTGGCCCTTGCGGTCGGCCCATTCGGCGGTCGCGGCGATGTATTCGATCGGCGCGTCGAACCAGACGTAGAAGACCTTGCCCTCCATCCCCGGCCAGGCGGCGTCGCCCTTCTTCACCGGGATGCCCCAGTCGAGGTCGCGGGTGATGCCGCGGTCCTGCAGCCCCTCGCCGTCGTTGAGCCACTTGCGGGCGATCGATGTGGTGAGGATCGGCCAGTCGGTCTTGCTGTCGATCCAGTCCGAGAGCTGCCCGCGCATCGCCGACTGGCGCAGGTAGAGGTGCTTGGTCTCGCGGATCTCGAGGTCGGTCGAGCCCGAGATCGCGCTGCGCGGGTTGATGAGGTCGGTGGGGTCGAGCTGCTTGGTACAGTTCTCGCACTGGTCGCCGCGGGCCTTGTCGTAGCCGCAATTGGGGCAGGTGCCCTCGATGTAGCGGTCGGGCAGGAAGCGGCGGTCGGCGTTGGAATAGACCTGCCGCTCGGAGACCTCGCGGATCAGCCCGGCCTCGGCGAGTTTCCCGGCGAAATGCTGGGTGAGCAGGTGGTTGCGCTCGGAGGACGAGCGGCCGAAGTGGTCGAACGAGAGGCCGAAGCGGGCCGCGATGTCGGCCTGGGTCTTGTGCATCTCGGCGCAGTAGACGGCGACCGGCTGGCCGGCCTTCTTGGCGGCGAGCTCGGCGGGCGTGCCGTGCTCGTCAGTGGCGCAGATGAACATCACCTCGTGCCCGCGGGCCCGCAGGTAGCGGGCGTAGAGGTCGGCGGGCAGCTGGCTGCCGACGAGGTTGCCCAGGTGCTTGATGCCGTTGATGTAGGGGATGGCCGAGGTGATGAGATGGCGGGTCATGGCGCGCGTCCTTTGCTTGGCCGCTGTGTAGCGGGCGGGCGGGCAAAGTGGAAGAAGGGGGCGCTCGCGCCCCCTCTGGCGCGCGAAAGGCGCGCGCCATTCACCCCCCGAGGATATTTGTGTCCAGCCCGAGGGGCTTTACCGGATCTCAAGGATTCCGTGGCAGATGTCGGGGTGCGGTACAGGCGGGGACGCCGATGACCGCTCCAGACCGAGGCGCCCCCTGTCCCGCCCGACGCGGCCGGATCGGGGGCTCCCACCCTCGAGGCGCGCGGCCTCGGGCTGGACGGAAATATCCTCGGGGGGATGAACGCTTGCGTTCATGGGGGGCAGACAGCCCCCCATCGACAGGGAACAGAGGCGCTGCGGCTCGGCGGAGAGCAACGGCGAGAGGGGTGAGGCAATCACCTGCGAGGGGGGTAGACAGATGCGCCCCGGGGGCCGGCACGCGCCTGCTTACGCGGGGTCAAGTGCGCCACCGGAGCGCGGCACGCGCCTGCACGCGCGCACGTGCGGGTCAACGCCCGCCAATCAGTGCGCCAATCAGCGCCGGCGGTCGCGGCGGGCGCTCATCGGCTGGAAGGCGACGCCGACATGGGCCTCGCAATAGGGTTTGCCGGGCTGGGCGGGCAGGCCGCAGAACCAGAACTTGTCGGTGGCCGGGTCGCCGATGGGCCATTTGCAGGTCCGCTCGGTCAGCTCCATCAGGCTGAGCTTGCGGGCGCGCTTCTCGACCTCGCGGACCGAGGCGAGCGCCTCGGGCGAGATCTCGTTGGCCGAGGGCTGCGGCGGCAGCGGCTGGCCGGCCGGCACGATCGGGCGGCGCGGGGTGAAGACCGGCTGCGGGGCGGGCTCGGGCGCGGTGTCGGCGTCGTCCTCGGGCAGGGGGGCCGCGTCACGGGCCGTGGGCGCCGGGCTCGCCGCGGCCTCGCCCGGCTCGGCGGTCAGGTTTGCCGCGGGCCGCGGGCTGCCCGCGGCTGCGCGGGGGGGCGAGGGGGTGGCGGGCGTCGGGCTTGCTGCGGCGCCCGTGGCGGGGACGGTGTCCGGCGCGTCGCTCTTGGCCTCGGGGCGGGCCGGGCGCGGGGTGTCGGTTGCGTCGGCGGCGGCGGGGGGCGCGGCCGGGGTGGGGGCAGGGGAGGCGGTCGCCTCGTCGGTTTCGGTGCGGTTCGACAGCCCCAGGCGGTGGACCTTGCCGATCACCGCGTTGCGGGTCACGCCGCCCAGTTCCTTGGCGATCTGGCTCGCCGACTGGCCCTCGGCCCACATGCGTTTCAGCGTCTCGACGCGGTCGTCGGTCCAGGACATCGGCGGCTCCTTGCGGATCGGGGGCGGATCGGGCGGTGCGGGGCACGAGGCGGGGTTGCGCCGCGCGCGCCCTCTGGGTCTAAGGCGGGATGCCCGGACATATCGTCTGCACCCCGCGAGTTCAAGGACGACACGCCGTGACCGACCGTTCCGCCTCTGCCCTGCCCGGTTCCCGGACCGACTACCGCGACGCGCCGATCCGCCGCTTCGGGCGGATCAACTGGCTCGGCCTGCGGACGCTGGCCACGCGCGAGGTCATGCGTTTCCTCGCCGTCTGGCAGCAGACGATCTTTGCGCCGCTGATGACGGCGGGGCTGTTCGTCACCGTCTTCGCGCTCGCGCTGGGCGAGGGGCGGACGGTCATGGGGCTGCCCTATCTCGCCTTCGTGGGCCCCGGCATCCTGATGATGACGGTGATCCAGAACGCCTTCGCCAACTCGTCCTCGTCGATCATCTCGGCCAAGATGCAGGGCAACATCGTCGACACGCTGATGCCGCCCCTGTCCGCGGGCGAGATCCTGACCGGCTACCTGCTCGGCAGCCTCGCCCGGGCGCTGATCGTGGCGGTGGTGATCGGCATCGGCATGGCGCTGGTCCTGGGGCAGGCGCCGGCGCATCCGCTGTGGGCGCTGGCCTTCGTCAGCGTGGGGGCGCTGATGCTGGGCGGCCTCGGCGTCATTGCGGGGATCGTGGCGCAGAAGTTCGACCAGATGGCGGCGATCACCAACTTCATCGTCACGCCGCTGTCGTTCCTGTCGGGCACCTTCTACTCGGTCGAGGCGCTGCCCGAGCCGTTCCGCACCCTCTCGCACTGGAACCCGATCTTCTACCTGATCGACGGCGCGCGCTACGGATTTGCCGGGGTCAGCGACGCGCCGCCCGAGCGTGGCCTTGCCGTCTGCCTGCTGGCGGCGGCGCTGGTGATCGGGCTGGGCTGGCGCTGGCTCAGGACCGGTTACCGGATGAAGCCGTGAGGGGTAGGCGCCCGACCCCGCTTGCGCCCGACCCCGCTTGCGCCCGCCCCCGCCCGGCGCTAACGCTGCGTCCCATGACGAGCCGCACTGCCCTGCGACGCTGACCGCGTCCCGCCTTGCCCCCCGGTCCTGCCGGCCGGGGCCGTTGCCGTCACCACCCCGCACGAACCAGAGGACCGACCCATGATCGACGCCGTCCTGCCGACCTACAACCGCGCGCCCCTTGCCTTCGAGCGGGGCGAGGGGGCCTGGGCCATCACCGCGGACGGCACGCGATACCTCGACCTCGGGGCCGGGATCGCGGTCAACGCGCTGGGCCACGCCAACCCCGATCTGGTCGCGGCCCTGACCGCGCAGGCGGGGCGGATCTGGCACGTCTCGAACCTCTACCAGATCCCCGAGCAGCAGCGGCTGGCCGAGATGCTGGTGGACAAGACCTTCGCCGACACGGTGTTCGTGACGAACTCGGGGACAGAGGCGGCCGAACTCGCCATCAAGATGGTGCGGCACTACTGGTACCATCACGGCCAGCCCGAGCGGATCGAGATCCTGACCTTCGAGGGGGCGTTCCACGGCCGCTCGACCGGCGCCATCGCGGCGGCGGGGTCCGAGAAGATGGTCAAGGGCTTCGGCCCGCTGATGCCGGGGTTCCGGCAGCTGCCGTGGGGCGACATCGCGGCGCTCAAGGCCGCGATCAGCGACACGACGGCGGCGGTGATGCTGGAACCCGTGCAGGGCGAGGGCGGAATCCGCCCGCTGCCCGAGGCCGACCTGCGCGAGATCCGGGCGCTCTGCGACCAGACCGGGGCACTGCTGGTGCTGGACGAGGTGCAGTGCGGGATGGGGCGGACCGGCAAGCTCTTTGCCCATGAATGGGCGGGGATCACCCCCGACATCATGATGGTCGCCAAGGGCATCGGCGGCGGCTTCCCGCTGGGCGCGGTGCTGGCCACCGAGCAGGCGGCCGAGGGGATGGTCGCGGGCACCCACGGCTCGACCTACGGCGGCAACCCGCTGGCCTGTGCGGTCGGCGCGAAGGTGATGGAGATCGTCGCCGACGACGATTTCCTGGCCGAGGTGCGGCGCAAGGGCGGGCTGATGCGCCAGAAGCTCGAGGGGCTGGTCGCAGCCCACCCCGAGGTGTTCGAGGCGGTGCGCGGCGAGGGGCTGATGCTGGGCCTCAAGTGCAAGGTCGCGCCGGCGGACGTGGTGAAGGCCGGCTATGCCGAGCATCTGCTGACTGTGCCGGCCGCCGACAACGTGCTGCGCCTGCTGCCGCCGCTGACGATCACCGACGCCGAGATCGGCGACGCGGTGGCGCGGCTCGACCGGGCCGCGGCTCGGCTCGGCTGAGGGTTCTGTCTCGCTCGAAGACCCGGTCGGCGGTCGGTGGTTGCCGACCGTCGGCTGGGTATTTTTCCCAAGTAGAAGCGGGCCTCAGCCCAGCTCATGCGGCCAGGGCGGATCGGCGCCGGGGCGCGAGACGGTGACGGCCGCGACCCGCGTCGCGTGCGCCAGCGCCGCGTCGAGCGTCGCGGCGTCCAGATCGGCCAGCCGGGGCAGCGGCCCCGCGCGGTTGAGCGCGTCGAGGATACCGGCGTTGAAGCTGTCGCCCGCGCCGATGCTGTCGGCCACGGTGACGGGGCGGGCCGGGGCCGCGCAGCGCAGGGTGGGGGTGTGGCCCACCGCGCCCGCCGCGCCGGCGGTGATCAGCACCAGCCGCACGCCACGGGCGAGGAGGTGGCGCGCGGCCTCGTCGGGGGACGCGCCGGGCCAGAGCCAGCCGGCGTCGTCGGCCGAGAGCTTGACGATCGCCGCCAGCCCGAACAGCCGGTCGAGCCGGGCGCGATAGGCTGCCGCGTCGGTAACGAAGGCGGGGCGGATGTTGGGGTCGATCATCACCGGCACGCTGGCGTGGGCGGCGCGGGTGGCGAGCGTCTCGACCGTCGCTCCGCAGGGCTCGGCGGCAAGGCTGATGCCGCCGATGAAAAGGGCCGCGAGGGTGGGCGGCAGCGGCGACAGGTCGGTCTCGGCAAACAGCCGCCCGGCGCTGCCCTCGTCGTGGAAGATGTAGCTTGCCTCGCCGTCGTTCAGCCTCACCTCGGCGCGGGTGGTGGGGCGGTCGGGGCGCGGGCAGCGCGCGGTGTCCACGCCCGCCTCGGCCAGCGGGGCGAGGAGCCGCGGGCCGAACGCGTCAGTCGAGATCGGCCAGAGGAACGCCGCCGGCGCGCCGAGCCGGCCGAGCGCTAGCGCGGTGTTCCAGACCGCCCCGCCGGGGACAGGGCGGATCGTGCCGTCCGGGCCGGGGATCAGGTCGATGAGCGCCTCGCCCGTGCAGAGGATCATGGGTGCGGCCTTCGGGCGGGTTGGTGGCGGGGGTGAGGGTCGGGCAGCCGATCCTGACCGCGCGGCGGGATGCGGGTCAATAGCCGCGGATCACGTAGTCGCCGCCGGGGGAGAGCCCGCCCGGCAGGCCGTAGCCCGGCGGCATCTCGTAGCCCTGTGGCATGGGCGCCGCGCCGATCTGGATATAGCCGCTTTCCTGCCCCAGCCACAGCAGCGCCGCGATGGCGACGGCGGCGGCGAGGACGGCGAAGGCGATCTTCCACACCGACCACGGCCGGTCGCCCTGCACGCGCCCCGACTGGCCGTTGACCACGAAGCGGTAGGAGTTGCCGTTGTACTTGTAGGCGGCGAGCCAGACGGGCAGCAGGATGTGCTTGAAGGTCTCGGCCGAGAAGTCGGTCTCGACCGCCTCGATCTGCTGGACGTCGCCGCCGATGTCGCGGCGCACGTCGGTGGCGATCACGCCGGCCATCTCGGCCCGGGCGACGCCGTGGCCGTCGGCGAGCGCGACGGTGTAGCCCTCGGCCCCGAAGCCCGCGAGATACTGCGGGTCGTAGCTTGCGAGATGCGACAGGTCCCACGGCGCCAGCGCGTCGGTGAAGCGCCGCGGCAGCGCCGTCGAGGCGAGCACGAGCACGTCGTTGAAGCGGCGCGCGACGCTGCCCGCGGCGCGCGTCCAGCGGGTGCGCATGACCTGCTGCGGCACCTGCTGGGTGCGGCCGTTGACCTGACGGGTGACGTAGACCGTCTCGAAATAGTGGTCGCCGCGCAGGCCGCGGTAGCGGCTGCGGGTGTCGGCGTCGAAGGTCCAGAAGGGGGAATAGACCCCCTGCATCCGCCGCCCGCGCCGGGCGTAGCGCACCAGCCCCGAGGGCGCGAACCACAGCCCCTTCAGCCAGTCGTCGAGCGCCGCGCGGGCCTGCGCCTCGGTCAGCACGAAGGGCAGCACGCCCTGCGGCTTCAACATCCGCGCGGCCCCGGTGTCGGTGACCACCGGCGTCGCGCAGAAGGGGCAGAGACTGGCGTGGGTGTCGCCCGACTGCTCCATCCGCGCGCCGCAGTTGGGGCAGGACACGGTGCGGACGGTCTGCGTGAGATCGCTCGACTGGTCGAGGCGCAGGCCCTGCGCGAGCGGGATTTCTTCGAGTTGGGGGGACTTGTGGCTCGCGTCCCACTGGATCGCGCGGCCGGTCGAGGGCTCGCGCAAGAGGACATCCTGCCCGTCCGGTCCGCCCGCCGACTGGCGCGCCGGGGCGCGGCCGGCGCCGGGCGAGATCGCCTGGGTGTGGCCGCAATAGGGGCAGGTCAGCGCGTTCTGGCCCGGCGCGAAGGCGAGGCTCGCGCCGCAGTTCTCGCACGGGAAGCGGTGTTCGATCTGGGGCGTGGGCATCGGCGGTCCGCGCGAGAGGCGAGGGCGGGGTGAGCGAGGGGCCGGGCGGCGGCCCCTCAGGGCGCTGCGTTCAGCGCTGCGGCAGGGGCGGGGGCAGCATGGTGAAGAGCTGTGCGAGGGCGGGGACGTCGTCGGCCTCTTTCCAGCCGTCCTGGCCCGGGGTCCAGACCAGCGTGTCGCGGGTGAAGCGCCCCTCGTTCATCAGCCGCCCGAGGTCGGCCTTGCCAAAGGGCCCCGACGCCGCCCCGTCGAGCGCGACGTGCCAGACGGTGTCGGAGGCAGGCGCGGGGCCCGCGATCATGCCGGGCTGCGGGGCCGGTGCGGGCGCGGCGGGCACGGCCTGCGGGATCTGCCCCCACGGGCCGCGCGCGCCCTGCTGCGCGGCCATCCCCATCCCGAGCGCCGCGCCCATTCCAGCGCCGAGCCCCGCGCCCATGCCGCCGTCGCGGTTCGAGGCGTTCAGCATCGCCTCGGACTGGGCGTAGCGGCCGAAGCGGTCGAGGTCGCCCACGATCCCGATCGAGGTGCGCTTGTCGAGCATCCGCTCGACCTCGTCGGGCAGGCTGATGTTCTCGATGTAGAACTCAGGGAGCGTCAGGCCGTATTGCGCCACCGTCGGGCCGATGGCCTTGGCGACCATCTGGCCGAGCTGCTGGGTGTTCGCGGCCATGTCGAGCACCGGGATGCCCGACGAGGCGATGAGGCGCGAGAACTCCTGCACGATCACGTTGCGGAGCTGGAAGGCGATCTCGTCAGCGGTGAATTCGCCGTCGGTGCCGACGATCTCGCGCATGAAGGCGGCGGGGTCGGTCACGCGCATCGAGTAGGTGCCGAAGGCGCGCAGGCGCACCGGCCCGAACTCGGGGTCGCGGGCGATGACCGGGTTGCGGGTGCCCCACTTCAGGTCGTTGAAGCGGGTGGTGTTGACGAAGTAGATCTCGGACTTGAAGGGCGAGCGGAAGCCGTGGTCCCAGTGCTGGAGCCGGGTCAGGATCGGCATGTTGTTCGTCTCGAGCATGTAGAGCCCGGGGCCGAACACGTCGGCAAGCTGGCCCTCGTGGACGAAGACCGCCGCCTGCCCCTCGCGCACCGTCAGCTTGGCGCCGTACTTGATCGCCCTGCCGCGCGTCTCGTAGCGCCAGACCATCGTGTCGCGGGTGTCGTCCACCCATTCGATGACGTCGATGAACTCGCCGGTCAGGAAGTCGAGGACCATGGTTTCCTCCGTTCGGGGTGTCGTGGGCGGGGCGGCCCTGTGGGCGTGGGTGGGTCAGGTCGGTGGGGGAACGCGCCGCGGGCGGCGCCGTTCCGGGGCGGCAGAGCGCATCAGGGCAGCATCTCGGCGGCGATCGCCTGGACGATGGGCCGGGCCTCGGCCTCGGTCATGCCGGGGCGCAGGCGGGGGTCGTAGAGCATCCTGAGCAGCAGCTCGTCGTGGCGGGTGAGGAAGGCGAACTCCTCGTCGTCGTTGAAGATCGAGGGGCGGGCGTCGGGGCTGTCGTTGGCCAGACCCATGCCCTGCGCGAGCTCTTCGTGGACGCAGCTCGTCCGCAGGCGCTGCGGCAGCTCGGCCCGGATCACCGCGACCGCGTTGGAATAGGCGGCGCCGGCGCCGGGCGAGTAGGCGAAGACGGTGCAGTAGTTCTGCGGCGAGAGTCGCTCGATCGCGGCGAGGTCGGCGCGGGGAATGCCGGGGATCAGCTCGGCCACCCGCGGGCCGATGGCGCGGCGTTCGTCCTCGGAAAGGACCAGCACGACGAAGTTGCCACCCGCGCCGGCCATCGAGACGGGGTGGCCCGAGATGCGCGCGAGGCGGGCGGCGTAGTCGCCGATCGTCGCGCGGTCGCGGATGCGGGTCGCCTCGGGGACGGACTCGCCGAACTCGACGGTCAGGGTCACCGGGCGGTCCCAGCGGCGCAGCGGCGCGGGGTGGGCGCCGGGGACGAGGCGCCCCGCGGCGTTCATCTGGTATTCGTCGCGCAGCGCGATCTGGACGAAATCCTCGGCCAGCTTGGCGGCGCCGACCTTGATCCCGGCCCCGTCGTCGGTCCGCAGAAGGCCGCGGGCGAGGAGCGTGTCCTCGATGTTCTCGAGATACTGCGCCATCGTGGCGCTGGCGGTCGTGGGGGGCGCGCTGGCGGCCTTGGCGCGGGCGCGCGCGGCCTCGGCGCGGTCGCGGCGCAGCTGGGCCTCGGTCGCGGCCTCGGGGCGCGGGAGCGGCGGGGGGACGGCGGCGGGCCGGGCGGCGGGGGCCGGGGCGGGGACCGACGGCGGCGCGGGCGCGGGCGCCTCGGGCGCGCAGGCCGAGAGGGCGAGGGCGGTGAGTGCGGCCAGCGCGGCGCCGCGGGTGGTGCGGGGCGCAGGACGAGGCGCGGGGGACCGACCCGGCGCGGGGGCGACGGGGCGGCGGGCGGGGGCGAGAGGCGGGGTCATTCGATCCGAGAGCACGCGAGGGGAAGGGGTCAGGGTCAGCCGCGCGGCCGCGCCGGGGTGGCCGTCGCGGGGGCTGCGCCCATCGCCGTCGGCGCAGAGGCGCGGGCGCGCGAGGCGGCGAGGGTCTGGCGCAGCTCGGCCTCCATCTTCTGGAGGTCCATCTCGGCGGCGGCGCGGCGGGCCTTGCCTTCGTCGGCGATGCGCAGGCTGTCCTCGATGGTGGCGATCAGCTCGGCGTTGGCGGTGCGGACCGATTCGATGTCGAAGACCCCGCGCTCCATCTCGGTGCGGATGCGGACATTGGCCTCGCGCAGGTTCTTGGCGTTCGCGGTCAGCAGCTCGTTGGTCAGGTCGGTCGCCTGCTTGACGGCGCCCGCGGCCTGGGCGCCGCGCTGGATCGTCACCGCCTGCGCGAGCTGGGTTTCCCAGAGCGGGACGGTGTTGACCAGCGTCGAGGAAATCTTCGTGACCAGCGACTTGTCGTTCTCCTGCACCAGCCGGATCGAGGGCAGCGACTGCATCGTGACCTGGCGGGTCAGCTTGAGGTCGTGGACCCGCCGCTCAAGATCGTCGCGGAGCGCGCGCAGGTCGCGCAGTTGCTGGGCCGCGATCACGTCGCCGTCGGTGGCATCGGCGGCGACCTTGCGCTCGGTCGCGGGAATGGTCTCGGCGTCGAGCTCGCGTAGCTTTTCCTCGCCCGCGGCGATGTAGAGGGCGAGCTCGTCGTAGAAGTCGAGCGTGCGCTCGTAGAGCACGTCCAGCGACTTGATGTCCTTCAGCAGCCGGTGCTGGTGGGTGTCGAGATCGGCGGTGATGCGGTCGATCTGGCCCTGCACCTGCTCGTAGTTGGCGACGAACTTGGCGAAGGGCGCGGCGCGGCCGGTCAGGCGTTCCCACCACGAGCGCTCGCGCCGGACGTCGAGTTCCGAGATCGAGAAGCCGCGGATGGTCGAGACGATGTCGCGCAGGCTGTCGCCCGCCGGGCCCACGTCCTTGTTCTTGACGTCGGCCAGCATGGACTGGCTGATTTCCTGCAGCCCCGACTGGGCGCGGCTGCCGAAATGCACGATCGAGGTCGTGTCGGAGAGGTCGATCTCGGCCATGCGGCGGCGGATTTCCTCGGCCACCGGGGGGGCGGCCTCGGCCAGCGGCGCCACGGGCGGGGCGGGTTCGGGCAGGACCACGGCGGTCACGGCCTCGAGTTCGGGCAGCGCAGCCTCGGCGCGGGCTTGGGTCTGGGTGCTCATCGGGGGTCCCCTTGTGGCCGGTTCGAGGGCTGGGCGGCGGGCGAAGCTGCGGGCTGCCGCGGGCCGAAGTATCGCGCGATCAACAGGATATGGCCAGTAAAGTTCCGCTCCCTAGGGCCCGGTCGGCGGGGGCGGGGGCGATCACGCGGTTGTGCGCGGCCGGGGGGGCGGCACCCGGCGGCTGGCGCGCGTTGCGCGGGCGGGGCGGCCTGTGTATGGAGCGTCGTTGCACGATTGGTGGAAGGAACATCATGCGCAGGGTCGTCGTCACCGGGCTGGGGATGGTCACGCCGCTGGCGTGCGGGGTCGAGGAAACATGGTCGCGGCTGCTCGAGGGGCAGTCGGGGGCGGGGCCGATCACCCGCTTCGACGCCGCGAACGTGGTCACGACCTACGCCTGCGAGATCCCGTTCGGCGACGGCGCGGACGGCAGCTTCAACCCCGACGACTGGATGGAGCCGAAGGACCGCCGCAAGGTGGATGACTTCATCCTCTACGGCATGGCCGCGGCGACGCAGGCGGTGGCCGACAGCGGCTGGACCCCTGACACCGACGAGGCGCGCGAGCGCACCGGGGTGATGATCGGCTCGGGCATCGGCGGGCTGACCTCGATCGCCGAGACCGCCGTGTTGATCAAGGAGCGCGGCCCCAAGCGGGTGTCGCCGTTCTTCATTCCGGGCGCGCTGATCAACCTTGTGAGCGGGCAGGTCTCGATCCGCTTCGGCTTCAAGGGGCCGAACCATGCGGTGGTGACGGCGTGCTCGACCGGCGCCCATGCCATCGGCGACGCGGCGCGGCTGATCGCGCTGGGGGATGCCGACGTGATGGTGGCGGGCGGCGCCGAGGCGCCGATCAGCGAGATCGGCATCGCCGGGTTCAACGCCTGCAAGGCGCTGTCCACCAAGCGCGCGGACGACCCCAAGGCGGCGAGCCGCCCGTGGGACGCCGACCGCGACGGCTTCGTCATGGGCGAGGGGGCAGGCGTCGTCGTGCTGGAGGAGTACGAGCACGCGAAGGCGCGCGGCGCGAAGATCTATGCCGAGGTTCTGGGCTACGGGCTCTCGGGCGACGCCTATCACATCACCGCGCCGAGCGAGGACGGGGACGGCGGGTTCCGCTCGATGTCGGCGGCGCTGAAGCGCGCGGGGCTGGGGCCGGAGGCGCTCGACTACATCAACGCGCATGGGACGAGCACCATGGCCGACGTGATCGAGCTGGGCGCGGTCGAGCGGCTGCTCGGCGATCATGCGCGGAACGTCACCATGTCCTCGACGAAATCCTCGATCGGGCATCTGCTCGGTGCGGCGGGCGCGGTGGAGGCGATCTTCTGCATCCTCGCCATCCGCGACCAGATCGCGCCGCCGACGATCAACCTGGACGATCCGGTGCAGGAGACGCCGATCGACCTCGCCGCCAACGCCGCCGTGCGGCGCAGGATCGACGTGACGCTGTCCAACAGCTTCGGCTTCGGCGGCACCAACGCGAGCCTCGTCATCGGCAAGGTGCGCGACTGATGTGGCGGGCCATCGCCTCGAACGCGCTGACGCTGCTGGTCGTGCTGCTGGTCGGCGTCGCCGTGGCGGTGGCGTGGGGGCGCAACGCCTATGTCGCGCCGGGGCCGAGTGCGGCGGCGCAGTGCATCGAGATCCCGCAGGGCGCCAAGCTCGACGCGGTGAGCAAGCAGCTGGGCGCGCAGGGGGCGATCAGCTCGCCCTATATCCTGCGCACCGGGGCGGATTACGCGGGCAAGGCGGGGCAGCTCAAATACGGCAGTTACCTCGTGCCGCCGCACGCCAGCATGGCCGAGATCGTGGACACGATCACCGCCGGCGGCCCCTCGACCTGCGGGACCGAGGTGATCTTTCGGGTCGGCGTGCGCGAAAACGCGGTGGTGCTGCGCGACCTGAACCCCGCGAGCGGTCGCTATGAGGACCGGGTGAAATACGACCCGGCGAAGGAGCAGGCGCCCGAGGCCATCGTGCAGGCCGAGGCCAAGCCCGGCGCCCGCCTGCGGGTCGCGGTGGCCGAGGGCACCACGGTCTGGCAGGTGGTCGAGGGGCTGAAGCTCGCCGGTTTCCTCGACGGGGCGACGGGTCCGCTGCCGCCCGAGGGGGCGCTGGCGCCGGACACCTATGAGGTCAACCGCGGCGGCAACCGGCGCGAGCTGATCGACCGGATGCGCGCGGCGCAGCAGGCGATCCTGACCCGCGCGTGGGAGGCGCGGCCGTTCGGCCTGCCCTACAAGACCCCCGAGGAGGCGCTGACCATGGCCTCGATCGTGGAGAAGGAGACCGGGGTTCCCGACGAGCGGCGCACGGTCGCCGCGGTGTTCGTCAACCGGATGCGCGAGGGGATGCGGCTGCAGACCGACCCGACGGTGATCTATGGCGTCACCGGCGGCAAGGAGGTGCTCGACCGCGGGCTGCGGCGGTCCGAGCTGAACCGCAAGACGCCCTACAACACCTATCAGATCGACGGGCTGCCGCCGACGCCGATCGCCAACCCCGGACGGGCGGCGATCGAGGCGGCGCTGGCGCCTGACGAGTCGCCCTATCTGTATTTCGTCGCCGACGGCTCGGGCGGGCACGCCTTTGCCCGGACGCTGGCCGAGCACGAGGCGAACGTGGCCCGCTGGCGCGAGATCGAGCGGGCGCAGGGGGCGGATACGGAAAGCCCGGTGCAGACGGACTGACCTGCGTTCTGCGCTGGGCGGGGTGTCTGGGGCGAATCGTCGGGTTGGGGATTGGGGCCGCAAAGAGGGCCCGAGTCGGGGCGGGTTTGGCCCGCTGCGCGGCGGAAGCGCAGGGTGTTGCGGCCGGGACGCTGGGGCGTTGCGTGCCGCAAGTGTCTGATTTGTAATATGGAAATCAAGAAGCTCGGCGCCCGGACCGGCGTTGCGGATTGACTTTGCGCACGGTCCCGGATACACATTCGACATGCTGGGAGAGATGGGCAAGCGGCCGGGGCGATGAGCCCGCGGGCCGCTTTTTCGTTTCTCGCTCGTGCGGACAGGCACCGAGGGGCAGGGCATCACCATATGGACATGAGGCACGACACCGGGCGCGAGCCGCCCGGCGCAGGACCGTTCGTCGCCGGGGGTGAGGGCGAGGGACTGGACGCACGGTTGAGCGGCGGGCCTCTGGCCCCCGAGGTGGCGATCGACGTGGCGGGGGACATCTTCCGCGAGGTCGCCGAGGAGCTGCACAAGCTGCGCATCGGCATCCGACGCGGCGAGGTGGAGCAGGCGGACAAGACGGGCAAGGCGGTGCGCGACCTCAGGGTGGCGACCGCGCTCGTGCTGGAGGAAAGGACGCGCGTTGACAAACTTCGCAAGGACATTGCCGGAGACGTCGGGCCGGGCACGCTCGACCTCGACGCCGCACGCGACGAGATCGGGCGCCGCCTGGCTTGCCTGCGCCGAGCCGGAGGAGGTTGATGCCTTCATCGCGGGGCTCTCGGACAACGCGCTGGCGAGCCTGCCATGGCTGTTCGAATTCTGGGCGCTGCCGCATCAGCTGCCGCCCGAAGGGGACTGGAAGTCCTGGGTGATCATGGGCGGGCGGGGCGCGGGCAAGACCCGCGCCGGGTCCGAGTGGGTGCGCGCGCAGGTCGAGGGTCCTGTGCCCGAGGCGCCGGGTCGGGCGCGCCGGGTGGCGCTGGTGGCCGAGACCTTCGATCAGGGGCGCGACGTGATGGTGATGGGGGACTCGGGCATCCTCGCCTGTTCGCCCCCCGACCGGCGGCCGGTGTGGGAGGCGGGGCGGCGTCGCCTCGTCTGGCCGAACGGGGCGACCGCGACGGTCTATTCGGCGCACGAGCCCGAGGCGCTGCGCGGGCCGCAGTTCGACGCGGCCTGGGTCGACGAGCTGGCCAAGTGGAAGAAGGCCGAGGACGCCTGGGACATGCTGCAGTTCGCGCTGCGGCTGGGCGAGAACCCGCAACAGGTGGTCACGACCACGCCGCGCAACGTCGGCGTGCTCAAGACGATCCTGCGCAACCCCTCGACGGTGGTGACGCACGCGCCGACGGACGCCAACCGGGCCTATCTGGCCGAGAGTTTCCTGACCGAGGTGCAGGCGCGCTATGCCGGCACGCGGCTCGGGCGGCAGGAGCTGGAGGGCGTGCTGCTCGACGATGTCGAGGGGGCGCTGTGGACGACGGCGATGCTCGAGGGCTGCCGGGTGGACGCGGCGCCGAAGCTCGACCGGATCGTGGTGGCGGTGGACCCGGCGGTGACGGGCGGGGCGGGCAGCGACGAGTGCGGGATCGTGGTCGCAGGCGTCCAGTGCGAGGGGCCGCCGCAGGACTGGCGGGCGGTCGTCCTTGAGGATGCGAGCGTGCGGGGCGGGCCGACGGACTGGGCGCGGGCCGCCATCGCCGCGATGGAACGGCACGGGGCCGAGCGGCTGGTGGCCGAGGTCAACCAGGGCGGCGATCTGGTCGAGAGCGTGATCCGGCAGGTCGATCCGCTGGTGCCGTTCCGCGGCCTCAGGGCCGGGCGCGGCAAGGGCCTGCGGGCCGAGCCGGTCGCGGCGCTCTATGAGCAGGGGCGGGTCAGGCATCTGCGGGGTGGTGGCCTCGGCGCGCTTGAGGACCAGATGTGCCGGATGACGGTCAGGGGCTTCGAGGGGCGCGGCTCGCCCGACCGGCTGGATGCCTTGGTCTGGGCGATCCACGCGCTGATGATCGAGCCGGCGCAGGCGTGGCGGCGGCCGCAGGTGCGGGGGCTGTGAGAGTGCGCTGAACCTCCCTCCTCGGGCTGGACATAAATATCCCGGGGTGAGGCGGGTAAGACAAAGGTCCGGTGGACCTTTGTCCCGACGAACGTCCTCGGGCCCTGCCCGAGGGCTGGGGGGCAGCGCCCCCGGGGCGGCAGGTGCCGGCGACACAGGCGAAACAGGGCCGCGGGAGCGCGGCGGGGCCGTCCCGGCGGGGGCGGCTTTTTTCATCGACAGGAGGCACGCATGGCGATGCGGTGGTTCGGGCGGCGCGGGCCGCAGGCGGAAGCGGCGGGGCTCTCGGACAGCGGCGGCGGCGGTTCCGTCGGGGCCGAGGCCGTGCCGGTGGCGCCGGTAGGGGCGCTGGCGTCGCCGGCCGAGTGGAAGTCGAGCGCCGCGCCGCTGGGCGGCATGGTGGCGCAGGGGCCGTGGCAGGGCGCGGTCGCCCGCGCCGTGGCCGGGATGCGGGACGGGGGCGCGCTGACGCGGGCCGGGTTCATCGGCAACCCGGTGGGCTTCCGCGCCGTCAAGCTGATCGCCGAGGCGGCGGCGGCGGTGCCGCTCGTCTGCCAGGACGCGCGGCGGCGCTATGAGGTGCACCCGGTCATCGACCTGCTGCGCCGGCCCAATCCGGGGCAGGGGCGGGCGGAGCTCTTCGAGGCGCTGTTCGGGCAGTTGCTGCTGAGCGGCAACGCCTTCGTCGAGGCGGTGCCGGACGAGGCCGGCGGGGGCGTCTCCGGTCTGCCGGGCGAGCTGCACGTCCTGCGCTCGGACCGGGTGAGCGTGGTGCCGGGGCCGGATGGCTGGCCCATCGGCTACGACTACGCGGTGGGCGGGCGGCGGGTGCGGTTCGACATGACCGGCAGTCCCGACCCGATCTGCCACATCCGCAGCTTCCATCCGCTCGACGACCACTACGGCCTCTCGCCCCTGCAGGCGGCGGCGACGGCGATCGAGGTGCACAGCGCCGCGAGCCAATGGTCGCGGGCGCTTCTGGAGAACGCGGCGCGGCCCTCGGGGGCGATCGTCTATCGCGGCGGCGACGGGCAGGGGGTGCTGGCGCCCGAGCAGTACGAGCGGCTGGTCGAGGAGATGGAGGCGCATCACCAGGGCGCGCGCAACGCCGGGCGGCCGATGCTGCTGGAAGGTGGGCTCGACTGGAAACCGATGGGGTTCAGCCCCGCGGACATGGAGTTCCACGAGACCAAGCTGGCCGCGGCGCGCGAGGTGGCGATGGCCTTCGGGGTGCCGCCGATGCTGATCGGCATCCCCGGCGAGGCGACCTATGCCAACTATGCCGAGGCCAACCGGGCCTTCTACCGGCTGACGGTGCTGCCGCTGGCGACGCGGGTGGCGGCGAGCCTCGGGTGGTTCCTCAGCGAGCATCTGGGCGAGGAGGTCGATCTGAAGCCGGACCTTGACCAGATCCCGGCGCTGGCGGCCGAGCGCGACCAGCACTGGGCGCGGGTGGGGGCGGCGAGCTTCCTGACCGACGCCGAGAAGCGGGCGGCGCTGGGGCTGCCGCCGCTGGGCCTGACGGCCCGGGGGGAGGGTTGAGATGGAGGGGTCGAAGTTCATCGACCGGCCCTCGATCTGGCACGAGCAGAAACTCGAGGCACAGGAGCGGATCATGGCCTTGCAGTTCGGACAGGTGGACCGGCGGCTCGAGCGGATCGAGGCGCTGATCGAGGGGCTGGAGCGGCGGCTGTGGATGACGGTGTACGGTGTGGTGGCCGTGATCCTGACGCAGGCCGTGCAGTCGATCTTGCAGTTTGCGCCGAAGGGGGGCTGAGGGGATGCGGATGGACGATCTGGGGCTGGAGCTGAAGTTCGCGGGCGGCGCGCCGGTGCTGACCGAGACCGAGGCGGGCGGCCATGTCATCGAGGGGTATGCGAGCCTCTTCGGGGTCGCCGACCAGGGCGGCGACGTGGTGGCGCCGGGGGCCTATGCGGCGAGCCTCAAACGGCTCGCGGACACGGGCGACAAGGTGCGGATGCTCTGGCAGCACGATCCGGGCCAGCCGATCGGCATCTGGGACGAGGTGCGCGAGGACGGCCGCGGCCTGTGGGTCAGGGGCCGGCTGCTGCCCGAGGTGGCGCGGGCCCGCGAGGCGGCGGCGCTGGTGGCGGCGGGGGCGATCGACGGGCTGTCGATCGGCTATCGCACCGTCCGGGCCGAGCGCGACGAGAACGGGCGGCGGGTGCTGGCCGAGGTCGAGCTGTGGGAGGTGTCGCTGGTGACCTTCCCGATGCTGCGCGAGGCCAAGGTGGCGGGCAAGTCCGACGACCCCGGCGCGGGGGCGGACGAGGCGGCCGCGCTGGTCGAGGCGCTGCGGGCCGCGACCGAGGCGCTGCGCGGCGCGCGGTAGGGCGCGGCCCATTTTTCACGAATGAGGCCCGGGCGGGCCGGGCGGCGGGACGGCGGGGCGGTGGCCCGCGCCGGGCCTGCGGCTGAGGCCCGCCCCCTGGGCAGATGGGTACGGCAGCGGGCGGGGCGCACCCGCGACGCCGGACGGCAGGCGGCCCCCCGACGGGATCGGGGGCCGCCTTTTTCGCGCGGCAACGACGACGAGGAGAGACGGCAATGACCGAGAGGACGGCCCGGGCGGCCGGGGTTCCCGGCGGCACGCCGGACGGCGTGAGCGGGGCGATGGCCGAGTTCGTCAACGAACTCAAGGGTTTTCGCGCTGACATCGAAGAGAAACTGCAAGCACAGGACAAACGCATGACCATGCTGGACCGCAAGACCGCGCTGCGCGGCCGTTCCCCGCTGTCGCACTCGGCCGAGACCGAGGCGCCGCACCAGAAAGCCTTTGCCGCCTATCTGCGGCGCGGCGACGACAGCGCGCTGCGCGGCCTCGCGCTCGAGGAAAAGGCGATGGCGGTGGCCACCGACGGCGGCTATCTGGCCGCGCCGACGATCTCGGACGAGGTGCAGGCGGCGCTGCGGGCGACCGGCTCGCTCAGGGCGCTGGCCAACGTGGTGCAGGTCGAGGGGGGCAGCTACGAGGTGCTGCTCGACAAGTCCGACATCGGCGGGGCCTGGGTCAGCGAGACCACGGCCACCGAGACCGACAGCCCGCAGGTGGACAAGATCGTGGTCCCGCTGCATGAGCTGGCGGCGATGCCGAAGGCCACGCAGCGCCTGCTGGACGACGCGTCGTTCGACCTCGAGGGGTGGCTGGCCGAGCGGATCGCCGAGAAGTTCGCCCGCGCCGAGGCGACCGCGTTCATCAACGGCAACGGGTCGGACAAGCCGCGCGGCATCATGACCGCGGCGATGGCCCCGAACGCCACCGCGACCGAGATGCAGGTGGGCATGATCAACACCGGCGTGGCGGGCGACTTCCCCGCCGCGGCGCCGGCGAACGTGCTGATCGACCTCGTCTATGCGCTGGCCGCGCCCTATCGCGCCAACGCCACCTTCCTGATGAACAGCCGGGTGGCCGGGCTGATCCGCAAGATGCGCGACGGCGACGGGCGCTATCTGTGGACCGACAGCCTGGCGGCGGGCGAGCCGGCGCGGCTGCTCGGCTATCCGGTGATGATCTCGGAGGACATGCCGCCGCTGGGCGGGGGGTCGAAGTCGGTGGCCTTCGGCGACTTCCGCCGCGCCTACACCATCGCCGAGCGCGCCGACCTGCGCATCCTGCGTGACCCGTTCTCGGCCAAGCCGCACGTGCTGTTCTACGCCACCAAGCGGGTGGGCGGGAACGTCGTCGATCCGCGTGCCTACAAGGTGCTGAACTTCTCTGCCTGACGGGCGGCGAAGGGGGTCGCGGTGGCGGTCGGCCGGACCGGCCAAGCCATCTGTCCGCGCGTGCTGCGGCCGATCAGCGGCCGCCGCGACCCCGCTTTTCATCAACGGCTGCTGCGGAGGCACGGAGGTTACGGAAATGTTGCTCGTCGAGGAAACGGCGCCGGCGCCGGAGGCGCTGCCGGTGGCGGCGCTCAGGCGCCATCTGCGCCTGGGATCGGGGTTCGAGCCGATCGAGGACGAGACCGAGGAGGCGGCGCTGGCGGGGTTCCTGCGCGCCGCCATCGCCACGGTCGAGGCGCGCACCGGCAAGGTGCTGCTGACGCGGGTGTTCCGGCTGAGGCTGGAGGACTGGCGCGACCCTGCCGGCCAGCCGCTGCCGCTGGCCCCGGCGCTGGCGGTGGTCGCGGTCGAGATGACGGATGCCGCGGGCGAGACCGTCGCGGTTCCGCCCGCGCGGTTCCGGCTGATCCCCGACAGCCAGCGGCCGATCCTCGCCCCCGTCGGGGCGGGTGAGCTGCCGATGGTGCCGATCGGCGGCCATGTCACGGTGCGGTTCCAGGCCGGCTTCGGCACCAGCTGGGACCGGGTGCCGGGCGATCTGGCGCAGGCGGTGATGATGCTCGCCGCCCGCTACTACGAGGACCGCGGCTTCGACGGGGGCCAGAACCTCGCGCTGCCGCACGGGGTGGGGGCGCTGATCGAGCGCTGGCGCGCGGTCCGTACGCTCGCCGGTCGGGGCGGGCGGGCATGAGCGCGCCGCGGCTGACGGTGCCGCTGGTCCTTGAGGCGCCGGGGCGGGTGGCGGACGGGATGGGCGGCTATCGCACGGACTGGACGCGGCTCGGCATCCTTTACGGGCGAATGCGCGCCGGGGCGGGGGCCGAGCGGCAGGCCGAGGTCGGGGCCGAGAGCGTGGTGGCCTGGCGCATCACCCTGCGCGCCGCCCGCGAGGGCGATCCGCGCCGGCCCCGGCCGGGGCAGCGGTTCCGCATGGGGGCCCGGGTCTTTCCGATCGAGGCGGTGGCCGAGGCGGATGGCGCGGGGCTGTGGCTCGACTGTGTTGCACGCGAGGAGAGGTTGTCATGAGCCTAGCGGCTTCGGCGGCATTGCAGGCCGCCGTCTATCAGGCGCTGCGCGCCGACCCGGGCCTGGGGGCGCTGGTCGGCGACGCGGTCTTCGACGCGATGCCGGTGACGGCGCCGACGGGCACGCACGTGGCGCTCGGACCCGAGGACGTGGCGGATGCGGGTGACATGACCGGCGGGGGCGCGCGGCATGATTTCGTCGTCTCGGTCCTGTCGGGGTCCGAGGACGGAGGCGGCTTCGGCCCGGTCAAGGCGGCCGCCGCGGCGGTCGTGGCGGCGCTCGAGGACGGCGCCCTGACGCTCGAGCACGGCCATCTGGCCGGCTTGTGGTTCGTCGCCGCGCGGGCGCGGCGGTCCGACGGCGGGGCCGGGCGGCGCGTGGACATGACGTTCCGGGCCCGCATCGACCTTGGTCTCAACGCAGCTTGAAGGAGGTCACAGCATGGCTGTGCAGAACGGACGCGATCTGTTGATCAAGATGGACATGACCGGCACCGGCAGTTTCGAGACCATCGCGGGGCTGCGCGCCACGCGGCTGGGCTTCAACGCCGAGACGATCGACGTGACCTCGACGGCGAGCCCCGGCGGCTGGCGCGAGCTGCTGGGCGGGGCGGGCATCCGATCGGCCTCGATCTCGGGCTCGGGCGTGTTCCGCGACGCCGCGACCGACGAGCGGGCGCGGCAACTGTTCTTCGACGGCGAGGTGCCGCGCTGCCAGGTCGTCGTGCCGGGGTTCGGCACGGTCGAGGGGCCGTTCCAGATCACCGGGCTCGAATACGCCGGCAGCTATAACGGCGAGGCGACCTATGAGCTGTCGCTCGCCTCGGCCGGGGCGCTGACCTTCGTGGCGGCGGTGTGATGGGCAACCCCCATCGCGGTGAGGTGACGGTGCTGCTGGACGGCGTGCCGCACACGGCGCGGCTGACGCTGGGGGCGCTGGCGGGGCTTGAGGCGGACCTGGGCGCAGACAGCCTGATCGGGCTGATCGAGCGGTTCGAGAGCGGCCGGTTCGCCAGCCGCGACGTGCTGGCGGTGCTGGTCGCCGGCCTCAGGGGCGGCGGCTGGCAGGGCGGGCCAGAGGCGCTGATGACGGTCGAGATCGGCGGCGGCCCGGTGGGCGCGGCGCGGGCTGCGGCCGAGTTGCTGGCGCGGGCGTTTCATGGCGCCGCGTGAGGGAGATGGCGCGGCGGCGGGCAGCGGGGCGGCGGGCGAGGAGGCTGGCTTTGAGGCGGGCCGCCCCGCGGGGGGACTCGACTGGGCCGGGCTGATGCGGGCCGGGCTGACGCGGGCGAGCCTCGGGGGGCTGGGGCTCGCGCCGCGGGAGTTCTGGGATCTGACCCCGGCCGAGCTGGCGCTGATGCTGGGGATCGAGCCGGGGCGCGGCGGCGGCATGAACCGCGCCGGGCTGGAGGCGCTGATGGCGCGGTTCCCCGATGCGCCCGCGGGCGGGGGCTGACGCGCAAACGAGGAGAGGCAGATGGCGGACAAGGACGGGTTTGCGGCCGGAGGGCGCGACGGGTTCGAGCGGCTGGGCGAGCGGCTGGACCAGTCGGGGCGGATCACGGCCGCTTTCGAGACCGAACTGGGGCGGCTGTCGCAGGTGATGGCGCAGACCGGGCGCGAGGTGACGACGTTGACCTCGGGGTTCGGGGGCGGGCTGCGGCGGGCCTTCGAGGGGGTGGTGTTCGATGGGATGAAGCTGTCGGACGCGCTCAAGGGCATTGCGCGGAACATGGCCGACACGGTGTTCGCCGTGGCCATGCGGCCGGTGCAGCAGGCGGTGGCGGGCGCGCTCGCGCAGGGGGTCAGCGGGTTCGTCTCGGGGGCGATGCCCTTCGCGCAGGGCGGGGCGTTCACCCAAGGCCGGGTGATGCCGTTCGCGCGCGGCGGGATCGTGACGCAGCCCACGCATTTCCCGATGCGCGGCGCGACCGGGCTGATGGGCGAGGCCGGGCCCGAGGCGATCATGCCGCTGCGTCGCGGCGCCGACGGGCGTCTGGGCGTCGCCGCCGCCGGCGCGGGCGGGCGGCCGGTCAACGTGACCTTCAACGTCTCGACCCCCGATGTCGCCGGCTTCCGGCGCAGCCAGGGGCAGATCGCGGCCAGCCTCGGACGGGCGCTGGCGCGGGGTGAAAGGAACGCATGATGGCATTTCACGAGGTCCGGTTCCCGCCCAAGCTGTCCTTCGGGTCGCTGGGCGGGCCCGAGCGGCGCACCGAGATCGTCACGCTGAGCAACGGCTTCGAGGAGCGGAACTCTCCGTGGGCGCATTCGCGCCGCCGCTATGACGCGGGGGTGGGGTTGCAGAGCCTCGACGATATGGCGGCGCTGATCGCGTTCTTCGAAGCGCGGGCGGGGCAGCTGCACGGGTTCCGCTGGAAGGACTGGGCGGATTACAGCTCGGCCCTGCCGAGCCGGGCGGTGAGCGCGGGCGATCAGCTGATCGGGCGCGGCGACGGGCGGACGGTGCGGTTCGCGCTGTCGAAGCTCTATCGCTCGGGTGAGGCGAGTTACCGCCGGCCGATCGCCAAGCCGGTGGCGGGGACGGTGAAGCTGGCGCTCGGCGACGTGGAGCTGGTCGAGGGCACGGATTTCACCGTCGATCTGACGACCGGTGAGGTGACGCTCGCCGTCGCGCCGATGATGGATGCGCCGGTGACGGCGGGGTTCGAGTTCGACGTGCCGGTGCGGTTCGACACCGACCGGATCGCGGTGTCGGTCGCCTCGTTCGAGGCGGGCGAGGTGCCACAGGTGCCGGTGGTCGAGGTGCGGCAATGACCGAAGTGGTGACCACGCTCGCCCGTGCCTGGGCGGTGACGCGGGCCGACGGGATGGTGCTGGGGTTCACCGACCATGATGCGGGGCTGAGCTTCGAGGGCATCGCCTTTCGCCCCGACGCGGGGCTGACGGCGCAGGCGCTGGTGCAGGGCTTGGGCCTCGCGGTGGACAACACCGAGGCGCAGGGGGTGCTGTCGGATGACGCGATCACCGCCGCGGACCTCGGCGCCGGCCGCTGGGACGGCGCGGAGGTGCGGCTGTGGGAGGTGGACTGGACCGCCCCCGCCAACCGGCGGTTGGTGTTCCGCGGCAGCCTGGGTGAGGTGACGCTGGCGCAGGGCGCCTATCGCGCCGAGCTGCGGGGTCTCGCCGAGGCGCTGAACCGGCCGCAGGGCCGGGTCTACCACGCCCGCTGCGCGGCCCGGCTGGGCGATGGCGCCTGCCGGTTCGACACCACGCGCGAGGGGTATCGGGCCGAGGGGCGCATCACCTCGCTGGCCGAGGGCGGGGCGCGGCTGGCGCTGGCCGAGGTGCCGGCGCATGAGGCCGGGTGGTTCGAGCACGGGCGGGTCGAGTTCCTCGACGGGCCGGCGCAGGGCCTTGAGGGTTGGGTCAAGATCGACGCGATGCCGGCCGCGGGGGTGCGGGCGGTCGAGCTGTGGACGGCGCCGGGTGCGGTGCCGGCGGTCGGCGACCGGGTGCGGCTGATCGCGGGCTGCGACAAGCGGGCCGAGACCTGCCGGATGAAGTTCCTCAACTTCCTCAACTTCCGCGGTTTTCCGCATCTGCCGCCCGAGGACTGGCTGATCTCGCCGCAGGCGCATGGGGGCGGGCGGTGAGCGGCGCGGGCGCGCGGGCGGTGGCCGTCGCGCGGCTGTGGCTGGGGACGCCCTATGTGCACCAGGCCTCGGCGCAGGGCGCGGGCAGCGACTGCCTGGGGCTGGTGCGGGGGGTGTGGCGGGCGCTCTACGGCGCCGAGCCGGAGCGGCCGCCGGCCTACAGCGCCGACTGGGGCGAGGTGGGGGACGCGGAGCTGCTGTGGCAGGCGGCGCTGCGGCACCTGATCCCCGTGGCCGAGGATGCGCCCGCCGAGGTGGGCGAGGTGCTGCTGTTCCGGATGCGGGGCGGGGCGATTGCCAAGCATCTGGGCATCCGGGCGGCGCTGGACGGCGCGCCGGGCGGGGCGCGGTTCATCCATGCCTATGAGCGGCACGGGGTGGTGGAAAGCCCGCTTTCGGCCCCGTGGGCGGCGCGGATCGCGGCGCGGTTCCGCTGGCCCGAGGCGGGCTGAGGCGCGCCGGGCCAGCCGAACGGGGCCGCAGGACGGGACGAGTTCAAGGAGGAAGGCGATGGCGACGATACTTCTCGCGGCGGCGGGCGCCTCGGTCGGGGCGGGCTTCGGCGGCACCATGCTGGGGCTGACCGGCGCGGTGATCGGCCGGGCCGTCGGCGCGACCATCGGCCGGGTCATCGACCAGCGGCTGATGGGCGCGGGCGCGAAGCCGGTCGAGACCGGCCGCGTCGACCGGCTGCGGCTGCAGACCGCGGGCGAGGGGACGCCGATCCCGCGCATCTGGGGGCAGATGCGGGTGCCGGGGCACGTCATCTGGGCCTCGCCCGTGACCGAGATCAGCCGCACCGAGGAGGTCGGCGGCAAGGGCGGCAGCGGGCCGAGCGTGACCGAGCTGACCTATCGGGTGAGCCTTGCCATCGCGCTGTGCGAGGGGCCGATCCTGTCGGTCGGCCGCATCTGGGCGGATGGCGAGGAGATCGCCGCGGGCGAGCTGAACCTGCGCGTCTATCCGGGCAGCGAGACGCAACTGCCCGACCCGGCGATTGCCGCGCATGAGGGCGAGGCCGCGCCGGCCTATCGCGGGATTGCCTATGTCGTGCTCGAGGAGCTGGCGCTGGAGCGGTGGGGAAACCGGGTGCCACAGCTCTCGTTCGAGGTCACCCGCGGGGTGACGGGCGCGGCGTCGCTGGCCGAGAATGTGCAGGCCGTCGCGCTGATCCCCGGGACGGGCGAGTATGCGCTGGCGACCGAGGAGGTCTCGGTCGATCTGGGGCTGGGCGAGACGCGCATCCTCAACCGCAACACGCCGATGGGGGGGACGGATTTCGAGGTCTCGCTGGCCACGCTGGGGCGCGAGTTGCCGCGGGTAGGGGCGGTGTCGGTGGTGGTGTCGTGGTTCGGCGACGATTTGCGGGTGAACCACTGCACGGTGCGGCCGAAGGTTGAGCAGACCGAGCAGGACGGCGCCGGGATGGCCTGGCGCGCGGGCGGGATCGGGCGCGGGGCGGCGGGCGTGATCGCGCGCCGGGACGGGCGGTCGATCTATGGCGGCACGCCCGCGGACGCCTCGGTCGTGCAGGCGATCCGGGCGGTGCGCGCATCGGGGAAGGCCGCGGTGTTCTATCCGTTTATCCTGATGGAGCAGCTGGCCGGCAACGGCCGCCCCGACCCGTGGAGCGGCGCGGCCGACCAGCCGGTGATGCCGTGGCGGGGGCGGATCACCAGCTCGGTGGCCGCCGGCCGGGACGGCTCGCCCGACGGGACGGCGGCGGCGGACGCCGAGGTGGCAGCGTTCTTTGGCACGGCGGCGCCCGGGGATTTCCGGGTCGAGGGCGGGCGGGTCGTCTATAGCGGGCCCGACGAGTGGTCCTATCGCCGCTTCATCCTGCATTATGCGCATCTGTGTGCGCTGGCCGGCGGGCTCGACGCCTTTCTGATCGGGTCCGAGATGATCGGGCTGACGCAGATCCGCGGGGCGGGGCAGCGCTACCCGGCCGTCGCGGCGCTGCGGCAGCTGGCAGCGGAGGTGCGCGGCATCCTCGGGGCGGGGGTGAAGCTCGGCTATGCCGCGGACTGGAGCGAGTATTTCGGCCATCACCCGGGCGGGGACGAGGCGGTGTTCCACCTCGACCCCCTGTGGGGGGATGCCAACATCGACTTCGTCGGCATCGACAACTACATGCCGCTGTCGGACTGGCGCGAGGGCGAGACGCATCTCGATGCCGGCTGGGGGGATGTCCACAACGTCGATTACCTGCGCGCCAACGTTTGCGGCGGCGAGGGGTATGACTGGTATTATGCCAGCGACGCCGACCGGACCGCGCAACGGCGCACGCCCATCTCCGACGGGCAGGGGGAGCCGTGGATCTGGCGCTACAAGGACCTGCGCGGGTGGTGGTCGAACTGGCATTATGACCGCGGCCCGGGGGGCGGGCGCTCGGACGCGCCGACCGCCTGGGTGCCGGGGTCGAAGCCGATCTGGTTCACCGAATACGGCTGCGCGGCGCTCGACAAGGCCACCAACCAGCCCAACAAGTTCCTGGATGCGATGAGCAGCGAGTCGATGCTGCCGTGGCATTCGGACGGGCGGCGCGACGATTCGATCCAGGCGGCCTATGTCGAGGCGGTGACGTCCTACTGGGGCGATCCGGGCAATAACCCGCTGCGCGCGGACGGCAAGGGGCGGATGGTCGAGCTGTCGCGCGCCCATGTCTGGGCGTGGGACGCGCGGCCCTATCCGGCGTTTCCGGGGCGCGACGACCTGTGGTCGGACGGCCCGGCATGGGAGCGCGGGCATTGGCTAAACGGCCGTGCCACGGCGCTGCCGCTGGGCGACGTGGTGGCCGACATCTGCCGCCGCTCGGGGCTCGACGGCGTGGACGTGAGCGGCCTGTGGGGCGTCGTGCGCGGCTATGCGGTCAGCGGGACCGAGACCGCGCGGGCGGCATTGCAGCCGCTGATGCTGACGCACGGGTTCGACGCGGTCGAGCGGGAAGGCGCGCTGCGCTTCGTCATGCGCGACGGTCGGCTTGACGGGACCGTGGCGCTCGAGGACCTGGCGGTGGTCGAGGAGGCGCGGGGGCTGGAGGTCACCCGGGCGCCGGCGGCCGAGCTGGTCGGCCGGGTGCGGCTGAGCCATGTCGAGACCGGCGCCGATCACGCGATCCGCACCGCCGAGGCGGTGCTGCCCGATGCGACGGCCATCGCGGTGTCGGACAGCGACGTGCCGATGGCCCTGACGCGGGGCGAGGGGCACGCGGTGGCGGCGCGCTGGCTGGCCGAGGCGCGGGTTGCGCAGGAGGTGGCGCGGTTCGCGCTGCCGCCCTCGCGCGCGCATCTCGGGCCGGGGGACGTGGTGGCGCTGGGCGAGGACGCCACACGCTGGCGGATCGACCGGGTCGAGCGGGCGGGGGCGACCCTCGTCGATGCGGTGCGGATCGAGCCGGGGGTCTATCGCCCGGCGCCGCAGCCGCTCGAGGGGCCTCGGGTGGCCCGGCACGTCCCCGCGGGGCCGGTCTGGCCGGTGTTCCTGGACCTGCCGCTGCTGCGCGGGACCGAGGCGCCGCACGCGCCGCATCTGGCGGCGACGGCGACCCCCTGGCCGGGGGCGGTGCGGGCCTGGTGCGCGGTCGATGAGGCGGGCGGCTACGCGCCGAACGTGATCCTCAGCCGCCGCTCGGTCATGGGGGTGACGCTGGCGCCGCTGGCGGCGGCGCGGCCGGGGGTGCTGGACCGGGGCGCGCCGCTCAGGGTGCGGGTGAAGGGCGGCAACCTGCGCTCGGTCACGCCCGAGGCGCTGCTGGCGGGGGCCAACGTCATGGCGATCGGCGACGGCTCGCCCGGCAACTGGGAGGTGATGCAGTTCACCACCGCGACGCTGGTCGCGCCGGGGGAGTGGGAGATCGCCGGCCGGCTGCGGGGGCAGGCCGGGACGGACGCGGTGGCGCCGGCGGTCTGGCCGGCGGGCAGCGTGGTCGTGCTGCTCGACGGGGCGGCGCGGCAGGTCGAGCTGCCGCCCGACGCGCGCGGCCAGTTGCGGCACTGGCGCATCGGGCCGGCGAGCCGGTCGCCGGACGATCCCGCCTATCGCCAGCGCGACGAGGCCTTTGCCGGGATCGGCCTCAGGCCGCTCTCGCCCTGTCATCTGCGCGTCCGCGACGGCCGGGCCGCGTGGGTGCGGCGCACCCGGATCGGCGGCGACGGATGGGACGGGTACGACGTGCCGCTGGGCGAGAGCGTCGAGCGCTATCTCGTGACTGCCACGCAGGGCGGGCGCGAAATCGCCCGTGACGTGGTGGGCGAGCCGTTCTGGGCGCTGAGCGGCGCCGTGCAACAGGCGGCGCTCGCCCCGGGCGGGGTCGAGATCGCGGTCGCGCAACTGTCTGATGTCTTCGGGCCGGGCCCGTCTGCAAGGAGCGTTTATCATGGCTGAACAGACCACCCTGCGTTGCGGCCTGCCGCTGCTGCAACCGGCGCAGGCGCAAAAGCACGTCACGGTCAACGAGGCGCTGATGCGGCTCGACGGGCTGGTGAACCTGGTGCTGCAGAGCGTGACGACCGCCGCCCCTCCGGCGACGGTCACGGACGGGCTGTGCTTTGCGGTGCCCTTTGCCGCGAGCGGCGCATGGGCGGGGCAGGACGGGCGGATCGCCGTCGGCAGCAACGGGGGGTGGGTGTTCGTCGCCCCCTCGCGCGGGCAGCAGGCGTTCGTGGCGGACCGCGGGGTGACGGCGATCTGGACCGGCAGCGCCTGGGCGGTGGGGGCGCTGACGATGGGCGCCTTTGGCGCGGGGCTGAGCGCAGGGCTGATCGAGGCCGACGTGGCGGTGGCCGCGGGGACCGGCTTTGCCTCGGGCGTGAAGGTGCCGGCGCACTCGCTGATCGTGGGCGTCACGGCGCGGGTGACGGAGGCGATCACCGGCACGCTGACGAGCTGGAGCCTCGGGACGGCCGCGGATGCGGGGCAGTTCGGCTCGGGGCTGGGGAAGGCTCTGAACTCGTGGGCGCAGGGGCTGTTGTCGGCGCCGATGGCCGTCTATGCGCCGCTCGAGCTGCGGCTGACCGCGGCGGGCGGCGCGTTTGCCGGCGGGCGGGTGCGGGTCGCCGTGCACACGCTGGCGCTGCGGCTGCCCGATCCGGTCGCCGCGTGACGCGAGGGCGCGCCGTGCGGTGCGCGGCGCGCGCCCCGGCCGGTCTTTCGATCGGGGGCGATCTGGCGTATCTCTGGGGCACGACCGATGGAGAGACGCATGGACGAGCAGCGCGATCCGAGGGGCCCCGCCGCCCAGTCCCGCAATGCGCTGTGGGCGGCGATCCGGTCCGAGGCGGCCGAGGCGGTGCGCACCGAACCGCTGCTCGGGGCGCTGATCCATGCGGGGCTCTTGCACCATGCGACGTTCCAGGCGGCGCTCGCCTATCGATTTTCGCTGAAGCTCGCCTCGGGCGAGATGAGCGAGCAGATCCTGCGTGAGATCGCCGAAGATGCCCATGCCCGCGCGCCGGCGCTGGCCGAGGCTGCGCAGGCGGACCTCGAGGCGGTGTATGAGCGCGATCCGGCCTCGCACCGGCTGATGCAGCCGATGCTGTTCTTCAAGGGGTTCCAAGCGCTGCAGGCCTATCGCATCGGTCACTGGCTGTGGAACAACGGCCGGATCGACATGGCCTATTTCGTGCAGATGCGCTGCTCGGAGGTGTTCGGCGTGGACATCCACCCGGCGGCCCGGATCGGGACCGGGGTGATGATAGACCATGCCCATTCCATCGTGATCGGCGAGACGGCGGTGGTCGGAAACGACGTGTCGATGCTGCACTCGGTCACGCTGGGCGGCACCGGCAAGGAGGACGGCGACCGGCATCCGAAGATCGGTGACGGGGTGATGATCGGCGCCGGCGCCAAGGTGCTGGGGAACATCCGCGTCGGGCATTCGAGCCGGATCGCGGCGGGCTCGGTGGTGCTGGCGGATGTGCCGCCGTGCAAGACCGTGGCCGGCGTGCCCGCGCGGATCGTGGGCGATGCGGGCTGCGATCAGCCCTCGGACGCGATGAACCAGATCCTCGGGCTTGAGAGCCTGTTCTAGCGGGCCCAACGTTCCGGGTCTGAGCCGGTGACCTGGGCGAGGGTCTTGCCCTCGGCGGCGAGGCGGGCGTCGAGGCCGCGGGCGATCTCGGAGGCGAGCGAAAAGCCGTTGTAGATCAGTGCGCTGTAGAGCTGGAGGGCAGAGGCGCCGGCCTCGAGCTTGGCCCAGGCTTGCTCGACCGAGCCGATGCCGCCGACGCCGATGATCGGCAGTTTCCCGTCGGTCAGCAGCCGCAGGCGCGCGAGGATGCGGGTCGAGCGGGTGAAGAGGGGGGCGCCGGAGAGGCCACCCGTCTCGGCCGCGTGGGGCGAGGTGAGGCCGCTGCGGTCAAGCGTGGTGTTGGTGGCGATGATGCCCGCCGCGCCCGAGTCGGTCAGCACGGCGGCGAGTTCGGCGAGCGCCGCGTCATCGAGGTCGGGGGCGATCTTGACCAGCACCGGGGGCCGGGCGGTGGTCTCATCCCGCGCGGAAAGGACGCCGGCGATCAGCGCGGCGAGCGCGCGCGCGCCCTGGAGGTCGCGGAGCTTCTCGGTGTTGGGGGAGCTCACGTTGATGGTCAGGAAATCGACGTGCGGGGCGGCCATCCGGGCGACCTCGGCAAAGTCGGCGGCGCGGTCGGGGCTGTCCTTGTTGGCGCCGAGGTTCAGGCCGACCGGGACCGGCGAGGGGGCGCGGGCGGCGAGGCGGCCGGTGATGGCGGCGGCGCCTTCGTTGTTGAAGCCGAAGCGGTTGATGATGGCGCGGTCGGCGGTGAGGCGGAAGAGACGCGGCTGGGGGTTGCCGGGCTGCGGGCGTGGGGTGGCGGCGCCGACTTCGATAAAGCCGAAGCCGGCGCGGGTGAGCGGGCCAATCGCGCGGGCGTTCTTGTCGTAGCCGGCGGCGAGGCCGACGGGGTTGGGGAGGGCGAGGCCCGCGACGCTTGTGGCGAGGCGCGGCGAGGTGACCGGCGCGCCGGGAAGCGGCACGACGCCCGCGGCCAGCGCCTTGAGCGAGAGGTCATGGGCGCGCTCGGGGTCGAGGCGGTGCAGCGCGGCGAGGCCAGCGCGTTCGATCAGGCGCATTCAAAGACCCTCGAGGTCGTGGCCCGCGGGCGTGAGGGGGATGGGGCGGGTGTGCTCCACATCCGCGAGGCGCAACGGGCGGTAGAGATGGGGGAAGAGGGCGCCGCCGCGCGACGGCTCCCACCGGAGGGCGGGGCCGAGGCGGGCGGTGGGGCAGGCGAGCAGCGTCAGGTCGCGCTCGGCCGCGAAGTGCCTGGCGAGGGTGCCGGGGAGTTGGGCGGCGGTGGAGAAGTGGACGTAGCCGTCGGCGAGGTCGACGGGGGCGCCGAGGGTCTCGCCCGCCGCCTGCAGGGCCGCCCATTCGGCGGGGCGCAGGACCTTGTAGACCGTGGCGGGGGGCAGCGCGGCGAGGACGCGGGCGGCGAGCTGGCGGTCGGCGGGCGCCTCGGGGCCGCGGTGCCACGGGGCGAAGCGCAGGCGGAAGGCGGCGAGGCGGGTCTCGGGGTCGGCCTCGGGGTAGCCGATGCGGGTGAGGCGCGCGGCAAGCGACTCGGGCGAGTCCGGCGCGTCCGCCGCGGGCGCGAGGGCGAGGCCCTGGCGGGCGAGGCGGGCCCAGTCGAAGCGGGAACCGGGGTCGGATTTGCGGCCCGGTGCCATGTCGGAATGGGCGATGACGCGGTCGGGCGGGATGGACCAGCGGGCGAGGATCGTGGCGAGCAGCACCTCGAGCGCGGCCATCTGCGGCTCGGGGAAGGGGCGGTCGCCGGGGTTCGCAAGCTCGATGCCGATGCTGTGCGAGTTGACGTCGTCGCGCCCCTGCCAGGCGCCTGCGCCGGCGTGCCAGGCGCGGCGGTCCTCGGGGACCAGCGCCTCGGTGGTGCCATCCTCGGCGATGAGCCAGTGGGCGGAAACCTCGGCCGCTGGGTCGCAGAGCCGGGCGCGGGCCGCGGCGAGATCGGCCATGCCGGTGTAGTGGAGCACGACCAGATCGGGCTGGTTTGTGCCGCGGCGCGGGCCGTGGTTGGGCGAGGGGTGGGGGGCGGTCATTCCTGCCAGGCGCGGATCAGCGTGCCGTCGGCGGCGACGACCCGCGCGTCGGGGCGGTCCCAGTGCAGGGTCTGGCCGTCGTCGGGATAGTGGACCGTGTCGCGGTCGGGGTTGGTGCCGGCGCAGAGATAGCGCAGCGGCGCGTCAGTGTGGTTCCAGATGTGGTGGGCGTTGGCGGCGCGCGCGGGCCAGAGCGCCATGTCGCCGGGGGCGAGTTCGGTGGCGCCGTCATCCTCGATGACGGTGGCGTGGCCGTCGAGGACCAGCACGAATTCGTCGGAGCTGCTGTGCCAGTGGCGCATGGCGGAGCGCTGGCCGGGGGCGAGGGTGACGACGTTGACGCCCATCTGCGCCAGCCCGGCGGCGTCGCCGAACCGCTCTTCGATCCGCGGCGCCGAGCCGTTGACCTGCTGGCCCGGAACCGAGCCTTGGCGCAGGATCACAGCGGCTCGCCGCGGCCGGGGGTCCAGCCGCAGACGCGGCCGTCGCCATCCGGGTCGAGCCCGAGCGGGTCGCGTTGCGGGCCGCCCTGCGCGAGGAAGGCGCGCTGCGCCGCCTCGGGCGAGGGCCATGCGGCGCAGTTGCCGGGGCGCACCGAGCCGTCGCGGGTGTAGCGGCCGGCGGGGGTCACGACGACAGCTTGTGGTGTGGTGCCCACGACGACGGCGGCGGGTGCCGCGCGGCGGACGGGGTAGACCACCGGCGGCGGCACGTCGAAGGCCGGCGCCCGGGCGCGGTCGGGCAGGCGGCGGTTCGAGGTGATGCCGACCGCGCCGGCGGCGACGGTCGTCTCACGCTCGATGATCTGGACCGGGGTCGGACCGGCAAGCTCGGCCGCGGTGGGGGCCTTGGCCGGCAGCGCGATCGGGATGCCGCGCGGCGGCTCGGCGATCTTGCCGGTCAGGGCCGATTCGCGGGCACGGAGGTAGTCGCCGTAGGGCGTCGCCTCGGCGCGGTAGTTGGGATTCCAGCCCTGGTTCTCGCCGGAGCACGCGGCGAGCGCGATGGTCAGCGCGATGGGCGGGATCAGGTTCAAGGCGCGCATCGCGGGGTCCTTTGCGTGTGTCGCCGCCAGCCTACCACCAGCGGGCGGGCTTGGCGACGAAGCCTGCGGCTTTTTCCAGCACCGCGCCGTGGTTGAGCAGGTTGCCCTCGTCCCACGGCCGGCCGATGAGTTGCAGCCCGAGCGGCAGGCCCTGGGCGTCGAGCCCCACGGGGACGGCGAGGCCGGGCAGGCCGGCGAGGTTCACGGTCACGGTGAAGACGTCGTTGAGATACATCTCGACCGGATCGGCGTCCTTCATCGATCCCAGCGCGAAGGCCGCCGAGGGCGTCGCCGGGGTCAGGATCGTGTCGATGCCCTGCGCAAACGCCTGGTCGAAGTCGCGCTTGATCAGCGCGCGGACCTTGCGGGCGCGGTTGTAGTAGGCGTCATAGAACCCCGCGGACAGGACGTAGGTGCCGACCATGACGCGGCGCTGCACCTCGGGGCCGAAGCCCTCGGCGCGGGTCTTTTCGTACATCTCGGTGATGCCGTCGCCTGCCGCGAGCTTGGCGCGGCGGCCGTAGCGGACCCCGTCATAGCGGGCGAGGTTCGAGGACGCCTCGGCCGGCGCGATGACGTAATAGGCAGGCAGCGCGTATTTCGTGTGCGGCAGCGAGATGTCGACGATCTCGGCGCCCGCGTCGCGCAGCATCTCGGCGCCCTGCTGCCAGAGCGCGTCGATCTCGGCCGGCATTCCGTCCATGCGGTATTCGCGCGGGATGCCGATCTTCTTGCCGCGGATGTCGCCGGTCAGCGCGGCCTCGTAGTCCGGCACCGGGCGGTCGGCCGAGGTGGAATCCTTGGGATCGACCGAGGCCATCGCGCCCAGCATGATCGCCGCGTCGCGCACCGTCCGGGTCATCGGCCCGGCCTGGTCGAGGGACGAGGCGAACGCGATCGTCCCCCAGCGCGACACGCGGCCGTAGGTGGGCTTGAGCCCGACCGTGCCGGTGAAGGCCGCAGGCTGGCGGATCGAGCCGCCGGTGTCGGTGCCGGTCGCCGCAAGACAGAGGTCGGCCGCCACCGCCGCCGCCGAGCCGCCGGACGAGCCGCCGGGGGTCAGGGGCGCGTCGATCTTCCACGGGTTGACGGCAGGACCGTAGACGCTGGTCTCGTTGGACGAGCCCATGGCGAACTCGTCCATGTTGAGCTTGCCCAGCATCACCGCGCCGGCGTCGAACAGGTTCTGCGTCACGGTCGATTCGTACTCGGGGCGGAAGCCCTCGAGGATGCGGCTGGCGGCCTGGCTGGGCACGCCCTTGGTGCAGAAGAGGTCCTTGATCCCGACCGGAATGCCGCACATCGCCGGGGCATCGCCGGCCGTGAGCCTCGCATCGGCGGCCTTTGCCTGAGTGCGCGCGATCTCGGGGGTGTGGTGAACGAAGGCGTTGAGCGCGCCAGCGCCCTCGATGGCCGACAGGCAGGCGTCGGTCAGCTCGGCGGCCGAGATGTCGCGGGCGCGCAGGCGGTCGCGGGCCTCGGCGATGGTCAGGCTGTTCAAAGTCATTCCACCACCTTCGGCACGGCAAAGAACCCCTCGCGCGCGTCGGGCGCGTTGGCGAGGACGGCGGCCTGCTGGTCGCCATCGGTCACGACGTCCTCGCGGCGCTTGAGGCGCATCGGCTCGACCCCGGTCATCGGCTCGATGCCGTCCACGTCGACCTCGTTCAGCTGCTCCATGAAATGCAGGATGCCGTTCAGCTCGGCGGCAAGCGCCGGCAGGGCGTCGTCAGCCACCGCGATGCGCGCCAGATGCGCCACCTTGCGGGCCTCGGAAGGGTCAATCGACATCGGAATTCCTTTCGCTCGGGCCGGATTTACCGGGCGGGGCCGGGCTCGGCAAGGCGGGATGGGCAGGCGACGGGGGCGCGTGGCGTCAAGCCTGCCGCCTCAGCGGATCGTGTCGCCCGGCAGGAAGGTCGGGGCCAGCGCCACGATCCCGTCCTCGGGGCGGGGGTCCTTGCCGGCGACGATCCGCGCCGCCCGCCGGCCGATGTCGAGCCGCCGCGCGTCGGTCGTGGCCAGCCGCATCGGCAGCCCGTCCAGCAGATCGACCCCGTTGAACCCCGCGAGCCCGAGCTTGCCCGGAATGTCGATCCCCTGCTCGCGCGCCCAGATCAGCCCGCCCGCGCCGATCAGGTCGTTGGAGTAGTAGAGAAAATCCAGCCCGGGCTCGCGCGCCAGGATGCGCTCGGTCAGCTCGCGGCCCTTGGCCAGCGACGACCCGCCCTGGTAATACTCGCGCGCCACCAGCGGCACGCCCGCCGCGCCCAACGCCCGCTCGAACCCCGCAAGCCGCTTTCGCGCCCGGTGGTCCTCGGGCATGTGGGTGCCGATGAAGCCGATGCGCCGGTAGCCGGCCCCGAGGATATGGCCCGCCATCTCGGCCCCGGCCCGCTCGTGGCTGATGCCCACCGCGGTGTCGATCGGGTCGCCGTCCACGTCCATGATCTCGACGACCGGAATCCCCGCCGCCTCGAGCATGGCGCGCGACGCCCGCGAGTGCTCGAGCCCGGCGAGGATCACGCCCGAGGGCCGCCAGCTCAACATGTCGTAGAGCACCGTCTCTTCGCGCGCCGGGCCGTAGTGCGTGACCCCGACGACCGGTTGCAGGCCGGTATCGTCCAGCTCGGCCGAGATCCCCCCCAGCACATCCGGAAACACGAGGTTCGACAGCGACGGGATCACCACGGCCACGAGGTTCACCCGCTGCGAGGCGAGCCCGCCGGCGATCTTGTTCGGGACATAACCCAGCGCCCGTGCCGCGGTCAGAACCTTCTCCCGCGTCGCCGGAGAGACGTCGCCGCGGTTCCTGAGCACGCGGCTGACGGTCATCTCGCTGACCCCCGACGCCATCGAGACATCGCGCAACGTGAGCGGGCGGCGGGGACGGCTCGGGGTCATCGGCTCTCCGTTCCGGGACACCCCAGCGTTAGCGCACGCCATGGACGCCCGCAACCGTGGCCCGCTACCGTGCCCCGCGTGCCGCGCGCTTGCCATGCCCGGCCGGCCCGTGCGACAAGGCGGGCTGTGACCTCGTGGCTCAACTGGATAGAGCAGCCCCCTCCTAAGGGGCAGGTTGCAGGTTCAAGTCCTGCCGGGGTCACCATCCGCCCACGCCCCCCACCTTGCCTTTCGCCGCGCGATGCCTGAGCCTCGCCCCGTCACCCGCAGATGAGGCGCCGCCATGAAAGTCTTTCTCAGCGCCGACATGGAGGGGACGGCCGGCGTCACCGCCTGGTCCGAGACCGAGCATGACAAGCCCGACTACCCCCAGTTCCAGGCGCTGATGACCGCCGAGGTCGTCGCCGCCTGCGAAGGCGCGCTCGCCGCCGGCGCCACCGAGATCATCGTCAAGGACGCCCACCACACAGGCCGCAACCTGCTCGTCGACCGTCTGCCGGCCGAGGTGCGGGTGGTGCGCGACTGGTCGGGGCACCCGCATTCGATGATGTTCGGGATCGACGCGGATTGCCGGGCGGCGCTCTTCACCGGCTATCACGACGCGGCGGGGACCGACAGCAACCCGCTCGCCCATAGCTTCACCGGCCGGATCATGCGGCTGACGATCAACGGCGCGCTCGCGTCCGAGTTCACCGTCAACGCCATCACGGCCGCCTCGCTCGGGGTGCCGGCGGCGTTCGTGTCGGGCGATGCGGGCATCTGCGCCGGGGCGGCGGCGCTGGTGCCGGGGATCGTCACCGTGCCGGTCAGCGCGGGGTTCGGCCCGGCGACCGCCTCGCTGTCCCCGGCCCGGGCCCGCGCGGCGATCCGCGACGGCGTTGCCCGCGCGCTCTCGGACCTCGACGCCCGCCAGCCCGCCCCCCTCGCCGACCGGTGGGAGGTCGAGCTCGAATACACCAACGCCGTCGAGGCCTATCGCGGCAGCTTCTTCCCCGGCGTGGACTATCCCGCGCCGCGCCGCCTCACCTTCGTCCGCGACGACTGGTTCGAGGTGCTGCAAACCCTGCGCTTCCTCTGGTGACCCGCCCGCGCGGCGGGTTGATGACGAGCACCCCGGCGAGGATCAGCGCCCCGCCGGCCAGCTCCACGAGCCGCGGGGTTTCCGACAGGATCAGCCAGCTCGACAGGATGCCGACCACCGGCACCAGCATCGACCACGGCGCGATGACGGCGGCGGGATGGCGGGTCAGAAGCCGGTTCCATACCCCGAACCCCACCACCGAGGCGCCGAACGCGCTGAAGGCGAGCGCGAGGTTAGCGGGCAGTGCCGCAGGGCTCAGCGCGCCCGCGAGCGCCGGGCCGATCCGGTCAGCCTCGGTCAGCGCCGACAGCGCCAGCAGCGGCAGCGGCGGTACCACGGTCATCCACAGCGCCAGATGCAGCGGCCGCGCGGCCTGGGCCTTGCGGATGCAGATGTTGCCGCCCGCCCAGGACAGCGCCGCCAGCATCGTCAGCGCGACAGGCCACCACGACACCGCCTGCGCGCGCACCGTGCCGATCACCGCCAGTCCCAGCATCGCCAGCGCCAGCCCCGCCACCCGCGGGGCGGTCAGCCGCTCGCCCAGCAGCACCACGGCCAGCGCCACCGTCAGCGGCGCCGAGGCCTGCAGCACCACCGAGGCGAGCCCCGCCGGCATCCCCGCCGCCAGCCCGGCGTAGAGAAAGGCGAACTGGAAGAACCCGATCCCGAGGCCGGTGCCGAGCAGCCAGCCCAGCCCCACCCCGGGGCGCGGCACCAGCAGCACGGTCGGCACGGCGATCAGCAGGAACCGGATCGCCGCCCCAAGCATCGGCGGGTAATGCGCGAGGATGAAGACCGAGGCGGGAAAATTCAGCCCCCAGAGGACCGGCACCAGCAGCGCCAGCATCATCTCGCCCCGCGTCATCGGCGCCCCGCCGCCTGCCCACGCGGCGGTTGACGACCGCCCCCGGATCGGGCGCTCATGGCGCCAGGATGGACAAGCTCAGCTGGAACCTGCTCAGGATCTTTGCCGCCATCGGCGAGGCCGGCGGCGTCACCCGCGCGGCCGAGGGGCTGGGCCTCAGCCAGCCCGCGGTCAGCCAGTCGCTCGCCCGTCTCGAGGCGGCGCTCGACACCGTGCTGGTCGATCGCGGCGCCCGCGACTTTGCGCTCACCGAGGCCGGGGCTGCGATCCACGCCGAGGCGGTGGCGATGCATCGCTCGGTCGAGCGGATCGGGACGCTCGCCGGCCACGCGCGGGCGCGGCTCGAGATCGCGGTGATCCCCGACTGGCCCTCCGAGGTCTTCGACGAGGCGCTGCGGCTCTTTCACCAGCGCTACCCCCAGACCCCGGTCCGCATCGACGTGCTGAGCAGCATGGACATCCTCGCCCGGCTGCGCGCCACCGGGCGCGGGATCGGCGTCTGCCTGCTGCCGCGGCCGCTCGACGATCTCGAATGCCGGCTGCTCGACGAGCCGGAGTGGTCGGTCTTCTGCGGGGTCGAGCACGCCATGTTCGGCCGCGACGAGATCAGCCTCGACGAACTGCGGGCCGAGCCCTTCGTCGCCTTCACCTGCGCCGGCAGCCCGCGCGGGTTCGAGCCGATGGACCCGCTGTCGCGGGGCCTGGGCCTCGGGCAAAACGTCATCGCCACCAGCACCAGCCCCGACGAGGTGCGGCGGATGATCGTCGCCGGGCTGGGGCTCGGGGTGATGCCCTGGACCACGACGCGCGAAGCGCACCGCGCGGGCCTGCTCTGGCCGCTCAGGATCACCCACGAGACGCTCGCCGCGCATATCTACCTCGTCCACCCGCCGTCCTTCGGCGAGGATGCCGTCGCCGCCAGCTTCGCCGCGCTGGTGGCCGAGGTGCAGGACACCCGCGTGCCCCGGGCGTGACGCTCTGGCCTCACACGAGGACCGCCTCGATCAGCATCGGCCCCGGCTCGCGCACGCCTGCGGCGATGGCCCGGTGCAGCTCGGCGGCATCCTCGACCCGCACCGCCGGCACCCCCATCCCGCGCGCGAGCTGCACGAAATCCAGCTCGGGCCGGCGCAGGTCGAGCATGTGGAGCGCCGTCGGCCCGGGGTTGGCGCCGACCCGCATCAGCTCGCCCTTCAGGATCTCGTAGCTGCGGTTGGCGAGGATGATCGTCGTGACGTTGGCCTGCTCGCGCGCCTGCGTCCACAGCCCCTGCAGCGTGTACATCGCCGACCCGTCCGCCTGCAGCGCCACCACCGGCCGGTCCGGGCAGGCAATGGCGGCGCCGGCGGCCAAGGGGATGCCGATCCCGATCGAGCCGCCAGTGATCGACAGCCAGCTCTGCGGCCCCGCGCCTTGCGCAAAGCGCATCGCGGTCTGCGCCCGCGTCAGCCGCTCGTCGATGACGATGGCATGGTCGGGGATCGCTGCGGCAATGGCCATCGACAGCGCGTCGTCCCTCAGCGGCCCGGCCTGCGGGGCGACGGGGCGGGCGGCGTCGGGCGGGGTCGCGGCCCGCGCGCCCACCAGATCGGCCAGCGCCGCCAGCGCCGCCGGCCCGTCCTGGTCGCGCCCGGCCAGCGTCTCGACCCGCGTGCCCAGCGGCAGCAGCAGGCTCGGCCGGTCGGGATAGGCGAAGAACGCCACCGGCTCGACCGCCTCGACCAGCACCGCGCGGTCGAACCGCGCCAGCGTCCCGAGCGCGAGGTCGATCGGATAGGGGATGCGCGCGATCTCGACCCGCCCGCGCCCCATCTCGAGCCGCCGGTTCGATCCCGGCGCCATCACCTCGGCCCCGGTCCGGTCCGCGATCCCCGCGGCCAGCGCCAGCGCCTCGGGACGCTCGAGCACCGTGCCCCCGACGAGCAGCAGGCACCCTGGCCCCAGCAGCGCCACCGCCCGGTCCAGCGCGCCGTCCTCGAGCGCCCGGGGCGCGGCCGCGGGCAGGGGCGGGGCGATCTCGCCGCCCTCCTCCCACCCGAGGTCGGCGGGCAGGATCAGCGTCGCCACCCCGCCCGGATGCCCCGAGGCCGCGGCGAGCCCCGCCATCGCGTCCCGCGCCAGCGTCGCGGCTGCCGTGCCGGTCCCCACCCAGTCCGAGAACGGCGCCACCGCCGCCGCCACGTCGGCCGTCAGCGGCGCGTCATAGCGCGCGTGCCGCACCGCGTGGTCGCCCACGAGGTTCAGCACCGGGGTCCGGCCCTTCTTCGCATTGTGCAGGTTCGCCGCCCCGTTGGCGAAGCCGGGGGCGAGGTGCAGCAGCGTCACCGCAGGCTTCCCCGCCATCCGCCCGTAGCCGTCGGCGGCCCCCGTCACGACCCCCTCGAACAACCCGAGCACGCAGTGGATCAGCCGGGTGCGGTCGAGCGCATCGACGAACTGCATTTCCGAGGTGCCCGGATTGGCGAAACACACCTCGGTGCCCGCCGCGTGCAGGCTGCGGACGACGCTTTCGGCCCCGTTCATCTGATCACTCCTGTCTCTGCCCTGTCTCTGCGGCCGCCGCCGCGCGCGCCGCGGCCAGCACCGCCAGCCGCCGGGTCAGCGCCGGCGCCTTGGCCGCGTCCTCGCCCGCCGCGGCGGCCGGCAATTCTTCGGCGAAATGGCAGGCGACCAGCTCGCCCTCCACCGCGCGCAGCTCGGGCCGCTCAACCCGGCAGCGCGCTTGCGCGAACGGGCAGCGGGGGTGAAAGGCGCAGCCCGGCGGCGGGGCCATCGCGCTCGCCGTCTCGCCCTTGACGGGGACGTGCGGCACCCGCCCCGTGGGGTTCGGGCGCGGCGCGGCGGCGATCAGCGAGCGGGTGTAGGGATGGCGCGGGTCGGCAAACAGCCGCGCCGCGTCCGCGTGCTCGACGATCCGGCCGAGGTACATCACCGCCACCCGCGTGGCGATGTGGCGCACCACGGCCAGGTCATGGCTGATGAACACATAGGCCACGCCGGTGTCGCGTTGCAGGTCCTGCAGCAGGTTCACGATCTGCGCCTGCACCGAGACGTCGAGCGCGCTCACCGGCTCGTCGCAGACGATCAGCCGTGGGCTGGTGGCCAGCGCCCTGGCGATCCCCACCCGCTGGCGCTGCCCGCCCGAAAACTCGTGCGGGTAGCGGTCGGCGTGAAAGGCCGAAAGTCCGGACTGCGCCAGCACCGCCTCGACCCGCGCATCCAGATCGCCGTCGCCCGCCAGCCCGTGCAGGCGCAGCGGCTCGGCGATCACCTCGCGCACCGTCATCCGCGGGTTGAGCGAGCCGTAGGGGTCCTGGAAGATCATCTGCATCTCGCGCCGGGCGCGGCGCAGATCGGCGGGCGAGAGGGTCAGGATGTCGGTCCCGCCCAGCACCACTTGCCCCGCCGTCGGCTCGAGCAGCCGCAGGATCGCGCGCCCGGCAGTGGATTTGCCGCAGCCCGACTCGCCCACGATGGCCAGCGTCTCGCCGGCGTTCAGGTCAAGGCTGACGTCCGTCACCGCCTGCACCGCGCCGACCTGCCGGCGCAGCACGCTGCGGTGGACGGGGAAATGCTTGGTCAGGTTGCGGACCTGCAAGAGGGGGCCGCTCATGCCGCGGCCTCCTCGATCGGGGCATACCAGCAGGCGACGCTGTGGCCGGGCGAGAGCGTCCTCAGCGGCGGGCGCTCGGCCCGGCAGCGCGCGGTGGCGAGCGGACAGCGTGAGGCGAAGCGGCAGCCCTGGCGGTT
The DNA here is from genome assembly GCF_012689545.1 of Paracoccus sanguinis. Taxonomy (NCBI): domain Bacteria; kingdom Pseudomonadati; phylum Pseudomonadota; class Alphaproteobacteria; order Rhodobacterales; family Paracoccaceae; genus Paracoccus; species Paracoccus sanguinis. Next base: position 1,015,356 of record NZ_CP051542.1, on the reverse strand, counting down.
GGCCCAGGGCGGCGGCACCGCGCCGGGGATGGTGGCCAGCCTGTCGGCGGGCGAATCGAGCCGCGGCACGGCGGCCATCAGCCCGATGGTGTAGGGGTGCTGCGGATCGGCAAAGAGCGCCTGCGTCGGCGCACGCTCCACCACCGAGCCCGCATACATCACCGCCACGTCGTCGCACGTCTCGGCCACCACCCCGAGGTCATGGGTGATCAGCAGGATCGCCGTCCCGGTCCGGTCCTGCAGCTCCTGCAGCAGCTCGAGGATCTGCGCCTGGATCGTCACGTCCAGCGCCGTTGTGGGCTCGTCCGCGATCAGCAGCACCGGATCGTTGGCCAGCGCCATGGCGATCATCACCCGCTGGCGCTGCCCACCCGACAGCTGGTGGGGATAGTCGTCCACCCGGCTGGCCGGCGAGGGCAGGCCGACCATGTCCAGCAACTCGATGGCCCGGTCCCGCGCCGCCTTCGCCGACAGCTTCGCGTGCGCCTGCAGCATCTCGGTCAGCTGGAAGCCCAGCGTATAAACGGGGTTGAGCGACGTCATCGGCTCCTGGAACACCATCCCGATGCGCCCGCCCCGCAGGTCCCGCATCTCGTGCTCGGGCAGCGCCAGCAGGTCGCGGCCCTCGAACATGATTCGCCCGGCGGCGTAGTGGCCGGGCGGCTCGGGCACCAGCCGGATGATGGCGAGCGAGGTCACCGACTTGCCGCAGCCGGACTCGCCCACGAGGCCCAGCGTCCGCCCGGCCTCGAGCGTCAGGTCGATGCCGTTGACGGCGGGGAAGCGCTCGGCGCCGCGGCCGAACTCGATCACCAGCCCCTCGACCGAAAGCAGCGGTGTGCTCATGGTGCCCTCCCGTAGACCAGCGGCGAGACCGCGTCATGCGCCCGCCCGCGCGGGTCGCGGCGGGCAAAGTCGGCCTCGGCGCGGCGCTGCGCGGCTTCGACCCGGGCCAGCGCGTCGTCCAGATCGAAGGCGGTGGCGCGCCCGTCCTCGACCACCTGCCGCCCGTCCACGAAGACCTGCCGGATCGGCCGCTCGCCCGCGACGTAGATGAGCGAGCGCAGCGGCTCGCGCAGCGGGCGCATCGCCGGATGATCGAGGTCGGCCATGAACAGGTCCGCCTTCGCCCCCACCGCCAGCCGCCCGATGTCGTCGCGCCCGAGGATCGCGGCCCCGCCGACGGTCGCCGCGTCGAACACGTCCGAGGTGCGCAGATCCTCGACGTTGCCGGACATGAGCCGGGCGTTGATGAGCGCGTGGCGCATCTCTTCGATCATGTTGTGGGGGTAGGTGTCGGTGCCGATCCCGAGCCGCACCCCGGCCCGGGCGTAGCGGCCGAAGCTGCGCAGGGCGATGCCCCGGCGCTGGAATACGGTCGGACAATGCGCCACCGCCGCGCCACTGGCCGCGAGCCGCGCGAGATCGTCGCCCTGCGGCCAGTGCACCCAGGGGTGGTCGTTCAGGAAGATGCCGTGGCCGATGATCGTGCGGCCGTCGAGCACGCCCAGCCGATCGAGCCATTCGACGGTCGTGCAGCCGTGGCGGCGGGCGATCTCGTGGAACTCGACCACCGACTGGGCGGCGTGGATCTGCATGGGGACGCCGCGGCGGGCGGCCTCGGCATGGCTCTCGCGGATCAGCGCTTCGGGGCAGGTGTCGATCTGCGCCGGCGCCACCATCCCGGTGATCCGCCCGCTCTCATGGGCCGTCGCGCGGTCGAGGAAATCCAGCGCCGCCGCCATCGCCGCCGCGCCGCCGTCCGCGGCCCAGTCATAGGTGACGCTGTGCCCGTCCGCGGTTTTCCACGTCCCGCCGCGATACATCGGCGCCACGACCCCCCGCAGCCCCGAGCGCGCCAGCAACTCGAGCCAGCCGTCGTAGACCACCGACAGATCGACGAGCGTGGTCACCCCCGACTGCAGCAACTCGGCATAGGCGACCTCGGTGCAGGCCCGCGTGCCGTCGCCGTCGGTGCCGAACAGCGGCATGAACTCGTAAAGCGAGCTCATCCCCAGCGCCGGGCTGCCGAGCTCGTCCAGGAACCCCTTGTTCAGCGGCTCGCTGAGCGGGTGCGAATGGATGTTGACCAGCCCCGGCGCAACGAGGCTCGAGGCTCCGTCGATCTCGCGCGCCGCAGCCCCCGCGTAGGGCCCGCCGACATGGACCAGCCGGTCGCCCGCGAAGGCCACGTCGCCCGAGCCGTAGGCGTGGCGGCCCGTGGCGTCGTCCCAGGCCACGATCCAGGGGCAGTCGCGGATCACCGTGACGGGCTGGGAGGGGGGGGACATCGGCGCCTCCTTCGATGCAACGGGCAGGGACGGGGAGGGAACGGCGGGCAGGGGCGTCGTCACCCCCGCCCGCCGGAGGGGTCACTGGACCAGCTTGAGGTCCAGCCCCTTGTAGAGCGCCGCGCCATAGTTGCTGTGCGGCACGATCGGCGCGAGCGTCTTGGACGACACCACCGTCCGCGGCTCGTGGATCAGCGGCAGCCAGACCGCGGCGTCATGCACCTTGTGCAGCACCTTGCCGTAGGCCGCGGCGCGGGTCGCGTCATCCAGCGCCGCCTTGCCCTCGGCCAGCAGCGCGTCGGTCTCGGGGTCGTTCCAGTTCATCCGGTTCGGCGTCGGGATGTTGGTCGAGGGGAAGTACAGGTTCAGCGCATCCCCCGCCGAGACATAGGGATAGCTCATCCCGAACATGTCGAACTCCTGCGTGGCCATCTTGCCCCAGGCGACCGTCGCGTCGAAGGCCTGGATCTGCAGGTCCACGCCGATCTTGCGCAGGTCGGCCTGCACGTATTCGGCCAGCCGCTGCCAGGTCGAGCCGGTGAAGAAATACCCGACCGGGGCCAGCCGCTGGCCGTCCTTGGCCCGGATCCCGTCCGAGCCCATGACCCAGCCCGCCTCGTCCAGAAGCTTGTTGGCCGCGTCGGGGTCATACTTCAGCAGCGTCGGCGTCAGCGTCGGGTCATAGTCCGTCGTCGCCTCGCTGATATAGCTGTGGGCGGGCTTCACGGCGCCGAAGAACTGGTCGCGGGCCAGCGCGTCCTGGTCGATGGCCATGTTGATGGCCTTCCGCACGGCGACGTCGGCGACGACCGGATGGTCGATCTTGAAGCCGATGAAATAGGTCCAGAAGGCGTGATCCGACTGCACCACGTTCAGCTGCGGGCTGGTCTTGAGCTGCTCGAGCGCGATGTAGGGCACATACTGCGTGGCCTGCGCCTGTCCGGTCATCAGCGCCACGGTGCGGGTGTTCTCCTCCGGCACCACCTGCCAGGTGATGCGGTCAAGCTGCGCCTCGCCCTTATTCTCGTAGAAGGACGGGCCCCACGCGTAACCCGCGTGCTTGGTGATCGTCATCTTGTCGCGCGGGTTCCACGCCTCCCAGCAGAACGGGCCGGTGCCGTTCATCCCCTGCACGCCGAAATCGGCGCCGAGCTTCTCGACCTGGTTGCGGTCGATCACCGTCGCAAAGCTCTGGGTGAGCTGATAGAGCAGCTCCGAGAAGGGCGACTTCAGCTTGTAGACCAGCGTCACCGGGTCGGTCGCAGTGATGCTCTCGACCTCGCCCGCGCGCCACTTCACCGGCGACTTCGTTTCGGGGTTGATCCAACGGTTGAGCGACCAGGCCACGTCCTCGGCGGTCATGGCGCGACCGTCGCAGAACTTCACGTCGTCGCGCAGATGGAAGGTGTAGGTCAGCCCGTCCGGCGACACCTCCCAGCTTTTCGCCAGCCCCGGGGTCAGGGTCTTCATGTCCGGCTCGATCGACACCAGCGTGTCGCCCAGCATGAAAAGGATCTCGGCCGCGGCGAGCGCGGTGGTCTTGTGCGGGTCGTAGTTGTTGGCGTCGATCTCGCGCAGCAGCGTGATCTCGGCCGCCTGCGCGAGCGGCGCGGCAAGGACAAGCGCGGCGAGCGCCGCCGCGGTCACGCGGGTGGGGGTCGTCATTCGGTGGTCCTCCTGCTGGTTATGGTTGGTCGTTATGGTTGGTCTGTGCGGTCGTTCGTCAGCTTCGCAGCCTCGGGTCCAGCACGTCGCGCAGCGCGTCGCCCACGACATTGGCGGTCAGCACGATCACGAAGATCAGCACCGAGGGGATGATCGCGATATGCGGCGCAAACAGCATGAAGTCGCGCCCCTGCGAGGCCATCATGCCCAGCTCCGCCGCCGGCGGCCGGGCGCCGAGCCCCAGGAACGACAGCGCCGCCCCGAGCAGGATCACCTGCCCGAACCTGAGCGACATGAAGATCATGATCGACGAGATGCAGTTCTTGAGCAGATAGCGGGTGAAGAGCGCCGCATCCGACAGGCCCACGGCGCGCCCCGCCTCGATGAACTCCTGCTTCATCACGCCGACGCCGACCGAGCGGGCGATGCGCGCGGTGTCGGGAACGGTGGCGATGGCCAGGGCGAGGATCACCGGCCCCAGCCCCGCCCCCATCACCGCGACGAGCGCGAGGCCCAGCAGGATCGCCGGAAACGACAGCATCACGTCCACGCCGCGCATCACCCACGGGTCAAGCCGCGGATAGAACGCCGCGAGCAGGCCCAGCAGCGCGCCGACCCCGCCGCCGAGGATCACCGCGGCAAGGCCCATGAGCAGCGTGAGCCGCGTCCCCCACAGAAGTCGGCTCAGGATGTCGCGGCCCTGCCCGTCGGTGCCGAGCCAGAACTCGGTCGTGCCGCGCTCGGCCCAGACGGGGGGCTGCATGATGCTGCGGCTGCTCTCGGCCGGGTCATGGGGCGCGATCCACGGCGCGAGCACCGCGGCGAGCGCGATGGCCAGGAACACCGCGATGGCGATCGCCGCCGCCGGGTCGCGCAGAAGCTGCGCATACCACGCGCGGCGCTGCGGGGCTGCGGCCTCGGCGGTCGGGGCGGTGGCGGTGGGTGCGGGGGCGGGTGCGGGTGCGGCGCTCATGACTTCTGCGCCCGCGGGTCGAGCACGGCGTAGAGCATGTCCACGATCATGTTGATGACGATGAAGCCGAGCGCGAGGACGAGGATCGTCCCCTGCGCCAGCGGGAAATCCGACGACAGGATCGCGCCGACGGCCAGTCGCCCGATGCCGGGATAGGAGAAGATCGTCTCGGTCACCACCGCGCCCCCCAGCAGATAGCCGGCCTGCAGCCCGATCAGCGTCACCACCGGGATCAGCGCGTTTCTGAGCGCGTGGCGCAGGATCACCCGCGTCTCGCGCAGCCCCTTGGCGCGCGCGGTCCGCACATGGTCGAGCCGCAGCACCTCGAGCACGCTCGAGCGCGTCATCCGCGCCACCGGCCCGACGAAGATCAGACCCAGCGACAGCGCCGGGATGACGATGTGGCGCAAGCCGTCCAGCGTCCACAGCGGCCCGCCCCGGCCCATGAACGGGAACCACTGCAGTGTGACGCCCAGGAACTGCATCAGCACCAGCGCGATGAAGAAGATCGGCAGCGACACGCCCGCCACCGACAGCGCCATGATGATCCGGTCGATCACCGAGCCGCGCTTGACCGCCGCCAGCGTGCCCATCCCGATCCCCAAGGGCACCGCCCAGATCAGCGAGGCGACCATCAGCTCGACCGTCGGCACGATGGCCGCGCCGAGCTCGCTCACCACCGTCTTGTTGGAAATCAGCGACCGCCCGAGGTCGCCCTGCACCAGCCGCCCCGCATAGGCGCCGAGCTGCGCGATCAGCGAGCGGTCGAGCCCCATCTCTTCGCGGATCTGGGCGACGATCTCGGGCGTCGCGGCAGGGCCGGCCATGATCTGCGCCGGATCGCCGGGAGCGAGCTTGATGAGCAGGAACCCGAAGATCACCACCCCGATCAGCACCGGGATCGACAACAGCAGGCGGTTGAGCAGCGCGTTGATCATGCGGGCGCCTCGCGCTCATGGACCACCTTGCCGCCGAGCAGCGTCATCTCGCACACCGCGCCGAGGATTTCTTCGGGGTCGATGCGCCGCAGGTCGCGGTCGAAGACGGCGATGTCGGCCAGCTGGCCCGGGACCAGCCGGCCCTTCTCGGCCTCGTCGTGCGAGGCATGGGCCGAGCCCACGGTATAGGCGTGCAGCGTCTCCTCGACGCTCAACCGCTGCTCGGGACCGAAGACCGTGCCGCCCTGCGTCTTGCGCGTCACCATGTTGTAGATCACCGGGCGCGGGTCGATCTCGGTCACCGGGCAGTCGGTCGAGGCCGAGGGATTCACCCCCCGATCCACCCAGTCCCGGAACGGGTGCGAGGCCGCGATCCGGTCGGCCTCGGCCACGGTCGCGTAGTTGTCCCCGAACCAGTAGAGGAACGAGGCCTGCGCCACCGGCAGCACGCCCAGCCGCACCAGCCGGTCCATCTGGTCGGGCCGCAGCCAGCCGCAATGCTCGATCCGGTGCCGCCGGTCGGGCGCGGGCGTGGCCTGAAGCGCCGCCTCGATGGCGTTCAGCACCTCCTCGATCGCCGCGTCGCCGATGGCGTGGATGCCCATCTGCCAGCCCGCGTCATGGGCGGTGCGCACCATCGCGTCGAGTTCTGCCTGATCAGGGATGCAGAGCAGCCCCTTGTTGCCGGGATCGCCCTTGTAGTCCCAGGTCATCGCCGCGGTCTTCGACCCAGCGCTGCCATCGGTGAAGATCTTGACCGGCCCGATGCGGAACATCGCATCGCCCTTGCCCGTGACCAGTCCCTCGGCCATCGCCTGATCGAGGATCGAGCGGGTCTTGTCGCCCATCACGCAGCCGTAGGTGCGCACCGGCAGACGCCCCTCGGCGTGGGCGCGGCGATAGGCGAGCATGTCGTTCCACCCGTCGAGCAGCCCGATCGCCGCCTCCATGCACGAGGTGATGCCGTGGCTGAGCAGCACCCGCCCGGCGCGCTCGATCCCGTCCACGAGTTCGTCGATGGAATATTCGGGCAGCACCGCCAGCAGCGGCTCGCGCCCCGTCTCGGCCAGCATCCCGGTCAGCCGCCCGGCGTCGTCGCGCTCGATCAGCCCGCCCTCGGGCGACGGCGTGGCCTCGCTGATCCCGGCCAGCGCCAGCGCCCGGCTGTTGGCCACGCCCGAGTGGCCGTCGGTGCGCACGATATAGACCGGGTGATCGGGGCAGGCGGCGTCGAGTTCGTCGCGGTGCGGAAAGCGCTTCACGTCGAGCAGGAAGTGGTTGAAGCCGCGCCCCAGCACCCAACCGCCCTCAGGCGTCACCGCCGCCCGGTCGCGCAGCGCCGCCAGCAGCCCGTCGAGCGTGCCGACGACCGACGGCCGCAGATCGACGTGCGACATCCACACCCCCAAGGGCAGCAGATGCATATGCGCGTCGTAAAGCCCCGGCATGGCGAACCGGCCCCTCAGGTCGATGCGCCGCGTCGTCGGCCCGGCGAGCGCGCGCATCTCCTCGGCGGTGCCGGTGGCCAGCACACGGTCGCCCGCCACGGCCAGCGCCTCGACCGCCGGCAGCCCGGCGCCGCACCAGATCGTCCCGCCCTCAAGCACCAGATCGGCCTGCGCCATCTCTGTCCCCTCCCGCGAACTGGAATGCGTCGATTTGGCGCGGCGGCCGGGCCGCGAGTCAATGCAACAAACCGGCCGGCATCACCTGAGGCAATGACGACATTCAACCACCCTATGGATCTAGGCGCCCCCGCGTCGGGCTGGCGCCGCCCCCGGTTTCGCCGTAAGCGAGCCGCACCACCGCAAGAGGGGATGCGCCCGGATGTACACCGTCAGCCTCATGGCCGCGCCGGCGCGCGCCGACCTCGACGACGACACCATCGTCGCGCTGCAGCGCCGCTGGGGCGGGGGCAGCGCCCTCTGGCTCGACCAGGGCACCGCGGTCGAGTTCGCCATCCCCGCCTGGCCCGAGGACTTCGACGCCGCCTGGGCCGAGGCCGACGCGCAGGGCTTCGACCTCGCCGTGCAGCCCACCGCCAACCGGCGCAAGGCGGTGCTGCTGGCCGACATGGATTCGACCATGATCGAGCAGGAGTGCCTGGACGAGCTGGCCGACATGGCCGGCGTCGGCCCCCGCGTCGCGGCCATCACCGCCCGGGCGATGAACGGCGAGCTGAACTTCCACGAGGCGCTGATCGAGCGCGTCGGTCTCCTCGCCGGCCTGCCCGTCTCGGTCATCGCGGAGGTGCTGGCCGAGCGCATCACCCTCGCCCCCGGCGGTCGCACGCTGGTCGCGACGATGAAGGCGAACGGCGCCTGGACGGCGCTCGCCTCGGGCGGCTTCACCGATTTCACCGGCCCGGTCGCCGATCAGCTCGGCTTCGACGAGCAGCGCGCCAACGTGCTGCTGGACGACGGGGCGGGACGGCTGAGCGGCCGCGTCGGCCTGCCGATCCTCGGGCGCGAGGCCAAGGTCGACGCGCTGGTCGAGATCACCGCCACCCGCGGCCTCACCCCCGCCGACGCGATGGCGGTGGGCGACGGCGCCAACGACCTCGGGATGCTGCAGCTGGCGGGAACCGGGGTGGCGATGCACGCCAAACCGGTGGTGGCCGCGCAGGCGCGGGTGCGCGTAAACCACGGCGACCTGACCGCGCTGCTCTATCTGCAGGGCTACGGGCGGGACGAATTCGTGGTGTGAGCCAGGTGGGGCGGGGCGAGGTGGCCCGGCCCGCCTTGAGGCGCGGAAGCTGGGTGTGAGGCCAGGCGCAGGCACAGGCGGTGCACGGTTCAAGCCGCCGCAGCGCGCAAAATCTGGCCAACCCGAAAAGCAGGCGTCGGCACGGGCGCGGGTAGGGCGCAAGCGTTCCCGAGGTATCAACGCGCGCCAGTGCTCACGCCGCGATGCGTGCCCGAAGGGGCGGCACCGCCCAAGGCCCGGTGCTGATCACCTCCGGCAATCCGACAACCCGGCTCATTCTGCAAGGTGACGGGCAACGCTGACTCCGTTGGAAGCGCATATTGAGGATGCTCCAGGTGGCCGCACTGCGCCGGTGCGGGGTTCCGCGCAGCGTGCGAATGGCGCGGATGGACCCCGTGGCTCACGAGGCGCCTGTATGCGCCAGCAGCCACGGCACATCTAGTTCAGCATCGAGACAACCGCAATCGAACTCCCGGCGCCTTCGGGCCGCTTCGCTTCGGTGCGGGTGCGGCGGAAACCGCTCCGCTGCACGGACCCAGCCTCAACGCCCGACGCGTCGTTTTGGTCGGTCGGCACCTGGCTGACCTACCGATCGTGCTTGCTGACCGGAGGGCCTCATCGGGCGATGGCTGACGGACTGGCCACGACTGCACATTCCGCTCCGCCGCACAGCAAACTCGCCGAAGCCGCTCCCCCATTGCGTCACCAGTGCCGCAGACGCAGCGCGCTTCCGCCGGCTTGTTCTGCCTTCCTGATCCTGTGGTCGAGCAGGAGCGGTAACCATACCAGCGTGTCGCAGCACAATGCACCCAATTCAGGGAAGTGGTCGCCATTTGCCTAGTCGTGCGCGGAGCGGCGCCCTCCTCAATCGCCTTTGCAAAGGACTTTCTGGGAGCTTGCTCCTCCTCGGTCGGCACCTCTTAAGCCAAATTCCTTGACCGGGAATTGCTCCGGTGACTGAAGCGGCTTCGAAGCGCGTCACAAGAGCAATGAAACCCCGCATTTGTCAGCCCGTATGCCGCGCTCTTTCAGACCAATCACCACCGCCCAGGCTACTCCCGACGCGAGCCCCGCGAGCCCTGATCCGCTGCCGCACCCCCACCCCTCACGGCGCCAGCGCCGCCAGCGTCTCCGCCGCGGGCCGCGCGACGGTTCGCGCGCAGCCGGTGCCCGCCCACTGGGCGCCGTACCCCGTCTCCCCCGCCGCCAGCGCCGCAGCATTGAGCGCCTTGCCCGCGTCGTAAGTCATCGGATAGCCGGGCGTCGCGTCGTCCGGGATCGCGGTGAACCGGTTCGCGCAACACCGCGCCGGACGGCCCGAGATCGCCGCCGTCATCACCGTCGCGCCCCCGGACAGCGCCGCGCGGTGGGCCGCAGGCGTGGCGGCCTCGGGCGCGGCGAGGAACGCCGTCCCGCACTGCACCGCGACGGCCCCTGCGGCCAGCGCCGCCCGACTGTCCCGCCGGTCCATGATCCCGCCCGCAGCGATCACCGGCAGCCCCAGCGGCACCAGCGCCGCGACCAGATCGAGCGTGCCGAGACGCGCGTCCGGCCCGGACGGGTCGAAGATCCCGCGGTGGCCCCCGGCCTCCCACCCCTGGGCGATCACCGCGTCCAGCCCGGCCTTGTGGATCGCCTCTGCCTCGGCCGGCGACGTGGCCGTCGCCGCGAGCACCGCCCCGGTCGCCCTGAGCGCCGCGATCTGATCGGGGCGGGGCAGGCCGAAGTGAAAGCTGACCAGCGCCGGCCCGGCGGCGACGACAGCTGCAAGCAGCGCGTCGTTCCGGGTGAAACTGGGATAGATGTCGCGCAGCGTCGCGGGCGGCGTGGCGCCGAACTGGTCAAAATGCGGCGCGAGCCGGGCAAGCCATGCGGCCTGGCGCGCGGGGTCGCTGGACTCCGGCCTGTGGCAGAACAGGTTGACACCGAAGGGCCGCGCGGTGAGGGCGCGCGTCTCGGCCATCGCGGCGGCCGCCTCCTCCGCCCGCATCGCGCCGAGCCCGAGGCAGCCAAGGCCCCCCGCCTCGGACACCGCGGCGGAGAGCGCCGGGGTCGAGGTCCCCGCCATCGGCGCCTGGATCACCGCAACCCGCATCCCGAGACGGTCGATCAGCGACATGGCAACGGTCCTCTCGAGCGGCGGCTTCGGCGAAGCTAAAGGCGGTGCGGTGGCCTGTCCATGCTGTCTACGGGCGGGCGCGCGGCGGGGTCGCAGGGGGCTCTGGACAGTTCAATCGAGCGCTGAGAGCCGGGTCGGTACCCGCGGCCTAGAAGCCGATTCACCGCTCCGGACCGCTTAATACGTCAGTGCGGATCGATCGGCAGGTAACCCAAGTTGGCGGTCTTTAAGTTCAGGGTCGTCAAGTCGGTGTCCGACAGAGCCATCCGGGCACCGTGGGTCGAGTGGAATTACTTGAGCAAGATCGGACCCTACTTAAGGTTCGAAATTATCGGAGACGCATCGCCCGCGGCCCTGACCCCTTTTGAGTGGAGTCACCGAGCCCCCGCCAATGAGTTGAGCCACCGCGTCCCACGCTCATGCGTGGAACGCCAGCGACCCCGCTGATGCGTGGAGCCGCGCGATCCCCTACCAATGCCGCAGCCGCTCGACAACGTGTCGGCGCAGGTCGAGGTCTCATGCCGCGGCTGCCCGCCACGCCGAACCCCTGCGCCATACCGGGCACGGACCAACTCCAGCGACACTGCCTCACCCCGCCCAAACCCTTCACACCCCGCCAGCCCTACAACAACCCCGTCCCCCGAAAGCTCAGCTCGCGGCTCTTGCCGACGATGATGTGGTCGTGGACCGTGATGCCCATCGTCTCGGCAGCGGCGACGATCTGGCGGGTCATGGTGATGTCGGACGCGCTGGGCGTCGGGTCGCCCGAGGGGTGGTTGTGGACGAGGATCATCGCGCTCGCATTCAACTCGAGCGCCCGGCGGACGACCTCGCGCGGATAGACCGGGACGTGATCGACGGTGCCCCGGGCCTGCTCGTCGTCGGCGATCAGCACGTTCTTGCGGTCGAGATAGAGCACCCGGAACTGCTCGATCGGGGCGTGCGCCATCGCCGTGTGGCAATAGTCGATCAGCGCCGCCCAGCTGGTCAGCACCGGCCGGTTCATCACCTTCGAGCGCGCCAGCCGCTGGGCCGACGCCTCGACGATCTTCAGCTCGGCGATGATCGCCGGACCCACGCCCTCGACCTGCCCGAGCTGGGCGGGCTCGGCCGAGATCACCCGGTTGAAGTCCCCGAACCGCTCGAGCAACCGGCGCGCCAGCGGCTTCATGTCCTGCCGCGGCACGGCGCGGAACAGGATCAGCTCGAGCAGTTCGTAATCCGGCATCGCCGCCGCGCCGCCCGCGAGAAAACGCTCGCGCAGCCGCGCGCGGTGGTCGGCGAGGTAGCTCGGAGGCCGTGCGACCGTGCGCGCGGCCATCCGTCCCGCCGAGGCGGTGGGCAGGGCAATGCACTCATCCTCGGCGCCGATCAGGCCGAAGAGCGGGGCGGGGGCTTCGTGAAAGGCGTGATTCGTGCTCATGCGCCGACGCTGGCACAGGACTCCTTAAGCCCCCGTTAACGCCGGCACGCCCCCCCTCGGGCTGGACGCAAATATCCTCGGGGGAAGCACGCGGCACGCGTGCGTGGGGGCAGACAGCCCCCACGACACCCGCGACGCCAGCCCGACGTCTCCGGTCAGGCCGACAGCCCGTCCCAGAAGCTCTTGATCTTCGAGAAGAAACTTTCCGTCTGCGGATGGTTGTCGGCGGCGATCTCGTCGAACTCGCGCATCAGCTCGCGCTGCCGCGCGGTCAAGTTGACGGGGGTCTCGACGACCAGCTCGATCACCATGTCGCCGGGCTCGCCGCCCATCCCCGCGCCGTGGCGCAAGGGCGGCATCCCCTTGCCGCGCAGCCGCATCTGCCGGCCGGTCTGGCTGCCGGCGGGCACCTTGACCCGGCTGCGGCCGCCGTCGATCGTCGGCACCTCGACCTCGCCGCCAAGCGCGGCCTTGGCCATCCCCACCGGCACCTGGCAGGCGAGCGTCCGGCCGTCGCGCACGAAGATCGGGTGCTCGCGCACCTCGACGAAGATATAGAGGTCGCCCGCCGGCCCGCCGCGCATCCCGGCCTCGCCCTCGCCGGCCAGCCGGATGCGGGTGCCCGTCTCGACCCCCGCGGGGATCGTCACCGACAGCGTCCGGTCCTCGGCCACGCGGCCGGCGCCGGCGCAGGACTTGCACGGGTTCTTCACGATCTGGCCGTTGCCGTTGCAGGTCGGGCAGCTGCGCTCGACGGTGAAGAACCCCTGGCTCGCGCGCACCTTGCCCATGCCGGCGCAGGTCGGGCAGGTCGCGGGCTCGACGGCCCCCTCGGCCCCGGTGCCGTTGCAGGCCGAACACGCCACCGCGCCCGGTACGGTGATGGTCTTGTCGAGGCCGCGATACGCCTCTTCCAGCGTCACGCGCAGGTTGTAGCGCAGGTCCGCGCCGCGCGCCGCCCGCGCCCGCCCGCCACCGCCCTGACGGGCGTTGACGAACTCGCCGAAGAGATCCTCGAACACGTCGGCGAAGGCCGCGCCGAAGTCGCCCTGCGGGCCGCGCCCGCCGAAGCCGCCGAAACCGCCGCCGCCGTTCTCGAACGCGGCATGGCCGAAGCGGTCATAGGCCGCCTTGCGCTGCGGGTCCTTGAGGCAGTCATAGGCCTCGTTCACGGCCTTGAAGTCGGCCTCGGAAACCTTGCAGTCGGGGTTGAGGTCCGGGTGCAGCGCCTTGGCCTTGTTGCGGTAGGCCCGCTTGATCTCGTCGCCGCTCGCGCTGCGCGAGACCCCCAGAACGTCGTAAAAGTCGCGCTTTGCCATCTCTGTCCGTGCCATTGCGGCCTGCCAAAGGCCGCCCCTTCACGAAAAGACCGGCCCGCGTGTGGTGCGCGGGCCGGTCCGGTCATCCCTCGCGCTTACTTGCGCTTGTTCTCGCCCAGATCCTCGAAGTCGGCGTCCACGATGTCGTCATCGACATCGCGCGGCCCGTCCTCGCGCTCGCCCGAGTCCTCGCTGGTCTGGCCGGCCTTGTAGATGGCCTCGCCCAGCTTCATCGACGCATCCATCAGGTTCTGGATGCCGCCCTTGATCTTGCCGGCATCCTCGGACTTCAGCGCCTCTTCCAGCGCGCCCGAGGCCAGTTCGATCGCCTCGACGGTCGAGCTGTCGACCTTGTCGCCATGCTCATCGAGCGATTTCTTGGTCGAGTGCAGCAGGCTTTCGGCCTGGTTGCGGGTTTCGACCAGCTCGCGGCGGCCCTTGTCGGCCTCGGCATTGGCCTCGGCGTCCTTGACCATCTTCTCGATGTCCTCGTCGCTGAGGCCACCCGACGCCTGGATGGTGATGTTCTGCGACTTGCCGGTGCCCTTGTCCTTGGCCGAGACCGAGACGATGCCGTTGGCGTCGATGTCGAAGGTCACCTCGATCTGCGGCATCCCGCGCGGGGCCGGCGGAATGTCCTCGAGGTTGAACTGGCCCAGCATCTTGTTGTCGGCCGCCATCTCGCGCTCGCCCTGGAAGACGCGGATGGTCACCGCGTTCTGGTTGTCCTCGGCGGTCGAGAAGGTCTGCGACTTCTTGGTCGGGATGGTGGTGTTGCGGTCGATCAGCCGGGTGAACACGCCGCCCAGCGTCTCGATCCCCAGCGACAGCGGGGTCACGTCCAAGAGCACCACGTCCTTGACGTCGCCCTGCAGCACGCCGCCCTGGATCGCCGCGCCCAGCGCCACGACCTCGTCGGGGTTGACGCCCTTGTGGGGCTCTTTCCCGAAGAACGCGGTCACTTCCTCGACCACCTTCGGCATCCGGGTCTGGCCGCCGACGAGGATCACCTCGTCGATGTCGCCCTTCGACAGGCCGGCATCCTTCAGCGCCGCCTTGCAGGGGTCCATGGTCTTCTTGATCAGGTCGCCGACCAGGCTTTCCAGCTTGGCGCGGGTCAGCTTGACGACCATGTGCAGCGGCACGCCGCTCTGCTTGTCCATCGAGATGAACGGCTGGTTGATCTCGGTCTGGCTCGAGGAGCTGAGCTCGATCTTGGCCTTCTCGGCGGCTTCCTTGAGCCGCTGCAGCGCCATCTTGTCCTTGGTCAGGTCGACGCCGTGCTCTTTCTTGAACTCGTCGGCCAGGAACTGGACGATCCGCATGTCGAAGTCCTCGCCGCCGAGGAACGTGTCCCCGTTGGTCGATTTCACCTCGAACAGGCCGTCGTCGATTTCCAGGATGGTGATGTCGAAGGTGCCGCCGCCGAGGTCATAGACCGCGATCGTCTTGCTGTCCTTCTTGTCGAGGCCGTAGGCCAGCGCCGCCGCCGTCGGCTCATTGATGATGCGCAGCACGTCGAGGCCGGCGATCTTGCCGGCGTCCTTGGTCGCCTGCCGCTGGGCGTCGTTGAAGTAGGCCGGGACGGTGATGACCGCCTGCTCGACCTTCTCGCCGAGGTAGCTCTCGGCGGTTTCCTTCATCTTCTGCAGGATCATGGCGCTGATCTGCGCGGGCGAGTATTTCTCGCCGCGGGATTCAACCCACGCATCGCCGTTGCCGCCGTCGACGATCGAATAGGGGACCAGCTTGCGGTCCTTCTCGACGGCCGGGTCGTTCACGCGACGGCCGATCAGGCGCTTGACGGCGAAGATGGTATTTTCCGGGTTGGTGACGGCCTGGCGCTTGGCCGGCTGGCCGACGAGCCGCTCGCTCTCGGTGAAGGCGACGATGGACGGCGTGGTGCGCGCGCCCTCTGCGTTCTCGATGACGCGGGGCTGGCTGCCGTCCATGATGGCGACGCAGCTGTTGGTGGTCCCGAGGTCGATGCCGATGACTTTGGTCATGCGATATACCTTTCTTGCGGCGATGGTGCGGGATGCGGGTCCGTCCGCGGCCCCCGCGCCCCAATCCCGAGTGTCATGCTTGGCCGCGGGGCTGCCCCCGCAGGCTTCGCAACGCTATATAGGAGGCGGTTTCGGCCGTGCAAGCCGCGCAGCCCCCCCTTGCCGAGAGGATTTTACCCGTGAAATCCGCTGCTCCGCAGCCCCCCTCCGCCCCGGCCGCGCGCCCTGCGGCCCCGCTCGATCTGGGCGGGGTGGGGGTCTGGCCTGGGCGGCTCGACGCGGGTGAGCAGGCGGCGCTGATGGGCGAGGTCGCGGCGATCTGGGACGCGGCACCCCCGGTGCGGCCGATGACGCGGTGGGGCAAGCCGCTGAGCGTGGCGATGACCTCGGCCGGCGCGCTCGGCTGGACCAGCGACCGGCGCGGCTACCGCTACGAGCCGCGCCAGCCGGACGGGCGGGCGTGGCCGCCGATCCCGGCGCGGCTGCTGGCGCTGTGGGCCAAGGTGACGGGGGCGGCGGTGGCGCCCGACTCGTGCCTCGTGAACCTCTACCGCGAAGGCGCGCGGATGGGGCTGCACCAGGACCGCGACGAGGCCGAGCTTGGCTGGCCGGTGGTCTCGGTCAGCCTCGGCGACTCGGCGCTGTTCCGGGTCGGCGGGGTCGAGCGTGGCGGCCCGACGCAGAGCCTGTGGCTCAACTCGGGCGACCTGGTGGTGCTGGCCGGGGCAGGGCGGCTCGTCCACCACGGCATCGACCGCATCCGCGCGGGCAGCTCGGACCTCGTGCCGGGCGGCGGGCGGGTGAACCTCACGCTGCGGGTGGCGGGGCCGACCGGCGGCGCATGAGGTTTCGCATGATCGTTCGCATGAACTGTGCATGAACGCTGCATGAACGCTGCGCGAACATCGGACACTTCGTGCATCGCCCCACGCCGCCCGAGGGCGCGCCTGCTCAACGCCCCGCCGACCAGCTCAACGAGACGGAATTGCGCGTCACGAATTCCGCCATCAATCCGATCATCAGCATCGCCAGGGTGAAATAGAACGGATATTCCAGATTGGAATTGCGCGGCACGTAATTGATGAAAACGAAACCGCGGGTCTGGTCGATGATATGGAACAACGGATTCCAGTCGAACATCGACAACAGGAATGTCGGCATCGTGTTGGCCACGAACATCTTGCCCGAGGCGATCATGTTCACCCGCCGCGCCAGCTGGGTGATGATCTTCCCGGCGGTCGGAAACCAGGTGTTGATCGACAGGAAGATCAGCCCGAGGCTGCACCCCGAGAACCACGAAAAGATCAGCATCCCCAGCGTCGCCGGGATGTTCTCGATCGGCTCGGGGTTCATGAAGTTGTGGTAGAGCCCGTAGATCAGCGTGGCCGACAGCACGTTCGTGTAAAGCGCCGACAGCGCCGCCCCGCTCATGGCGATGGCGGTGTTCATCGGCCCGTGCTTGAGCATCGCGCTCTGCGAGTTGCCGGCACCCGCGACCTTCCCCATGGCCTGGTTGAAGGCCATGAACATGAAGATCCCCGACATGATGAACATCAGGAAATCGCCGCGGATCGGCGAGCGCCGGACGCCGAAGATCCAGTACATCGCCAGGAAGCCGATGATCATCACCAGCGATTGCAGCACCGTCATGGCGATGCTCATCAGCGCGTTGGAGTGACCCTGGCGCAGGTTGTGCACCGTCTGGTGATAGATCAGCGCGCCGGTGGTGAACACGGCCTCGAACAGGTTGCGGGTGCGGCGCTGGACGAACATGGCGGGCGGGTCTCGGGGCTGGATGAAGGACGCCGGAACGGTCGGGGAATCGGGCCGGACGCGGGGGCGCGCTTGCTCATCGGCCCGGGGACGATCATATGTGAGGGCAGGGGATCATTCAATCTCGCCCACCCGGCCAAGGCCGCTCCGGGGGCGCTGCCGGCAGGGGATTATCCATGCAATTCGATACACTCGCCTCCGAGATGCGCCGTCTCGCGCTCGCCGCCGGGGCGCGGATCATGCAGGTCTATGACAGCCCCGAGTTCGAGGTCCGCGCCAAGTCCGACGCCTCGCCCGTGACCGAGGCCGACGAGGCCGCCGACGCGCTGATCTCGGAGGGGCTGCGCGCCGCGTTCCCGCACATCCCGCTGGTGACCGAGGAACAGGCCGCGACCCACGCCCAGACCCACGCGAGTTTCCTGATCGTCGACCCGCTCGACGGCACCAAGGAGTTCGTGCAGCGCCGCGGCGACTTCACCGTGAACATCGCCTATGTGCAGGACGGCGTCCCGGTCCGCGGCGTGGTCTATGCCCCGGCCAAGGGGAGGCTCTTCTACACCACCGCCGACGGCCGCTCGGTCGAGGAGACCGGCCCCTTCGGCCCCGAGATCGGCGCGATCCACGCGATCGGCGTCAACCCGATGCCAGACAACCGCGGGCTGATGGTCGTCGCCTCCAAGTCGCACCGCGACCAGGCGACCGACGACTACATCGGCCGCTACGGGGTGCGCGACATGACCTCGGCGGGCTCCTCGCTCAAGTTCTGCCTCGTGGCGACGGGCGAGGCGGACCTCTACCCCCGCCTCGGCCGGACGATGGAGTGGGACACGGCGGCCGGCGACGCGATCCTGCGCGGCGCGGGGGGCGAGGTGGTGCGCTTCGACGACCACACACCGCTGACCTATGGCAAGCCGGGGTTCGAGAACCCGTTCTTCATCGCCTACGCCCCCGGCGTGCTGCTGCACCCGCAGGGCTGAGGCGATGTCGGTCGTCATCGTCATCCCGGCGCGGTTCGCCTCGACCCGCTACCCCGGCAAGCCGCTGGTCGAGCTACGCGGCGCGGGGGGCGAGGCCCGCAGCCTGATCCGCCGCAGCTGGGACGCCGCCCGCGAGGTCGCCGGGGTCGAGCGCGTGATCGTCGCCACCGACGACGCCCGCATCGCCGATCATGCGGCGGGCTTCGGCGCCGAGGTCGCCATGACCAGCCCCGACTGCCGCAACGGCACGGAGCGATGTGCCGAGGTGCTGGGCCAGCTCTCCACGCGGCCCGAGATCGTCGTGAACCTGCAGGGCGACGCGCCGCTGACCCCCGCCTGGTTCGTCGAGGAGCTGGTCGCCGGCCTGCGCGCCGCCCCGGGGGCCGAGGTTGCCACGCCGGTGCTGAACGCCACCGGCGCGATGCGCGCCGACCTGCTCGCCGACCGCGCCGCGGGGCGGGTGGGCGGCACCACGGCGGTCTTTGGCGCCGACCGCTCGGCGCTCTATTTCTCGAAGGAAGTCATCCCCTACGTGGGACACGAGCTGGCGCCCGACGCCGCGAGCCCGGTCTATCACCACGTCGGCGTCTACGCCTATCGCCCGGACGCGCTCGCCGCCTATCCCGGCTGGCCCGAGGGGGTGCTGGAACGGCTCGAGGGGCTCGAGCAGCTGCGCTTCCTCGAGCAGGGGCGGCGGGTGCTCTGCGTCGAGGTCGAGGCCCGCGGCCGCGCCTTCTGGGAGCTGAACAATCCTTCGGACGTCTCCCGCATCGAATCGATGCTGGCCGAGATGGGAGTGGCCTGACCGCCACCGGTTGGTCGGCCTCAGGACCGGACAAAAGGTCGCGGCAGGCCCTGCCCGCCCCGTCTCAGCCAGATCGTTTTATGGGGCTGGTCAGCGGTTTGCCTGCCCGCTGACCGATTTAATGCTGCTTTGCGGCATTAATTTGATGACCTCCGCTGCGTCCGCCTTGCCGGTGGGAACGGAGAGGCCGATAATGTGTTCACCGGCACGGCTCGCATGCGGAGGTTCGTTGATGCAGCGCAAGGTTACCAAGGCAATCTTTCCCGTGGCCGGTCTCGGAACCCGCTTCCTGCCCGCCACCAAGTCCATTCCCAAGGAAATCATGACGCTCGTGGACCGTCCGTTGATCCAGTATGCGATCGACGAGGCGCGCGCGGCCGGCATCAAGGAATTCATCTTCGTCACCTCGCGCGGCAAGGGCGCGCTCGAGGATTACTTCGACCACGCGCATGAGCTGGAAAACACCCTGCGCAAGGCGGGCAAGGACGACCTGCTGGAACTGCTGCGGCAGACCAACATGGAATCGGGCGCCATCGCCTATATCCGCCAGCACAAGGCGATGGGCCTGGGCCACGCGGTGTGGTGCGCCCGCCGCCTGATCGGGGACGAGCCCTTCGCGGTGCTGCTGACCGACGACGTGATCGCCGGCGACCCGCCCTGCCTGCAGCAGATGATCGAGGCGCACCGCGAAACCGGCGGCAGCATGGTCGCAACGATGGAAGTCCCGCGCGAGAAGACCAAGTCCTACGGCGTGCTCGACGTGGCCGAAGACATGGGCGCCATCGTCCGGGCCCGGGGCATGGTCGAAAAGCCCAAGGATAACCCGCCCTCGAACCTCGCGGTGATCGGGCGCTACATCCTGGCGCCGACGGTCATGGACAACCTCAACAAGCTCAAGCAGGGCGCGGGTGGAGAGATCCAGCTGACCGACGCCATCGCCGACGAGATCGAGGAAGGCCGCCCCGTGTTCGGCCTGCGCTTCCGCGGCCAGCGCTACGACTGCGGCTCGAAGGCCGGGTTCCTGCAGGCGACGGTGGCCTTTGGCCTCGCCCGCGAAGAGCTGCGCGACGAGTTCGCCGACTACCTCGCCGACGTCATGGCGATGCGCAAGGCTGCCGAGTAAGGCATGGCCGACCGGGTTCTCGTGACCGGCGGCGCCGGCTACATCGGCTCGCACGCCTGCAAGGCGCTCGCGGCGGCGGGGTTCATCCCCGTCACCTACGACAACTTCTGCACCGGCTGGCGCGAGGCGGTGAAGTTCGGCCCCTGCGTCGAGGGCGACCTCGCCGACCGCGAGCGGCTCGATGCGGCGTTCCGTGAGCATTCGCCGGTGGCGGTGATGCACTTCGCCGCGCTGAGCCAGGTCGGCGAGGCGATGCGCGAGCCGGGCAAATACTGGCGCGGCAACGTCGCCGCCTCGTTGACCCTGATCGAGGCGACCGTCGCCGCGGGCGTGCGGGACTTCGTCTTCAGCTCGACCTGCGCCACCTACGGCGACCACGACGGGGTGGTTCTGGACGAGGACACGCCGCAGTACCCGCTCAACGCCTATGGCGCGAGCAAGCGGGCGATCGAGGACATGCTCGCCGACTTCGGCGCCTCGGACGGGCTGCGCTCGGTGATCTTCCGCTACTTCAACGTGGCGGGCGCCGATCCCGACGCCGAGGTGGGCGAGTTCCACCAGCCCGAGACCCATCTCGTGCCGCTGATCCTCGACGCCATCGACGGCAAGCGTCCGGCGCTGACCATCCACGGCACCGACTATCCGACCCCGGACGGCACCTGCATCCGCGACTACGTGCACGTGGTCGATCTGGTGGCGGCGCATGTGCTGGGGCTCGACTGGCTGCGCCGCTCCGATGCCTTCCCGCAGGGCGGGACCGAGGTCTTCTGCCTCGGCACCGGCAACGGGTTTTCGGTGCGCGAGGTGGTCGACCAGTCGCGCTGCGTGACCAACCGCGAGGTGCCGATGGTGGATGGTCCGCGGCGCGCGGGCGATGCGGTCAAGCTCGTCTCGGGCAGCGAAAAGGCAGGGCGGGTGCTCGGCTGGCGGCCGGAACGCTCGACCCTGCCGCTGATGATCGCCGACGCGTGGCGCTGGCACCAGACGGGGCACTACGCGGCCTGAGATGGGGGCCGCGCCGTCCGCTCCGCCCACCGCTGATCCCGGCAGACGCCGCCCCGGCGCGGCGCTGCGGCTCGACCTGCGGCGCCGACGCATCCTGTGGGCGGCATTCCGCAGCCGCCGCGACCTGACCCATGTTGCAGGCCCCGTCCCGCCGCCGCGCGGCAGGGTGCTGGCCGTCGCCGTGGTGCGCAACGAGATGGGGCGGCTGCCGCACTGGCTCGACCACCACCGCCGGCTCGGGGTGCGGCATTTCCTGATCGTGGACAACGCCAGCGACGATGGCGGGGCGGCCTGGCTGGGGGCGCAGCCGGACGTGACGCTGTGGACGACCGCGGCCAGCTATCGCGGGTCCCGGTTCGGGCGCGACTGGACGAACTGGCTGCTCTCGCGGCACGGCGCGGGACGCTGGTGCCTGACGCTCGACGCCGACGAGCTGTTCGGCTTTCCCCACGACGACCGGGCGACGCTCGACGACCTGACCGCCGAGCTGGACCGGCGCCGGGTGCCGGCGCTGGGGGCGTTGATGGTCGAGCTGTTCCCGCAGGGGCGGCTCGACCCCGGCGGGCTGGGGTCCGAGGCGGCGCTGGCGCGGCTCAAGTGGTTCGACGCCGGCCCCTATCGCTGCCGGGTGCAGGCGCCGCTCGGCAATCTCTGGGTGCAGGGCGGGGTGCGCGACCGGGTGTTCTTCGCCGACCGCCCGCACCGGGCGCCGACGCTGAACAAGCTGCCGCTGGTGCGCTGGCGGCGCGGCTACGCCTATGTCAACTCGACCCACTCGATGCTGCCGGCGCGGCTCAATGCCTTCTGGAACGGGCCGGGCGATCCGCGCCTGTCGGGCGCGCTGCTGCACACCAAGTTCCTGCCCGAGATCGTCGCGAAATCCGCCATCGAGCGGACCCGCCGCCAGCATTTCCACGACCCCGACGCCTTCGACGACTACTACGCCGCCCTGGGCGCCAACCCCGACCTGTGGCACCCCGGCGCGGCCCGGCTGGCGGGCTGGCAGAGCCTCGTTGCCGCAGGGCTGATGGCGACCGGGGGATGGGGGGGCGGGTAGCCGGCCCGCGGGGGCGCGTGCCGCAACCCAAGCGGGCAATATCAACGACTTTTGCAATTTACCTGACGTTATCGACAGGTGTTTATACTGCCGAGTTGGCGTATAGCTCAGGCTAAGGCCAACCGGGGTTTCCTTGGTTACGTTTTGAAGTCGGGATATTGTTTTGTCTGGTGTTCTCGATCGTCTGGTTGGCCTTTTCAGACTTCGTGTCGCGCGGCAGTACTATGTTGCGCGGGGGATGCGCCGGGCCCGCCGGCTCTCTTCCGTAACCGATCGCACGCGGCTGATCGGCCCGCGCAGCATCCTCTGCTTCGTCACCCTGCGGAACGAACAGCCGCGGCTGCCGTATTTCCTCGACTACTACCGGCGCATGGGCGTCGGGCATTTCCTCGTGGTGGACAACGCGAGCACCGACGGCGGGCGCGACTATCTGGCCGCGCAGCCCGACGTGTCGCTGTGGACCACCTCTGAAAGCTACAAGGGCGCGCGATTCGGCGTCGACTGGATGAACGGCCTGCTGCGCCGCTACGGGTCCGGTCACTGGTGCCTGACCGTCGATCCCGACGAGTTCCTCGTCTATCCCCACGCCAACACCCGCCCGCTCGGGGCGCTGACCGACTGGCTCGAATCGTCGGGGCACCGCGCCTTTTCGGCGATGCTGCTGGACATGTATCCCAAGGGCTCGGTCGCCGATCAGCCCTACGCCGAAGGCCAGGACCCGTTCGAGATCGCCGCCTGGTTCGATCCCGCCAACTACGCGATCCGCAAGAACCGTCGCTTCCGCAACCTGTGGATCCAGGGCGGGCCGCGGGCGCGGGTGTTCTTCGCTGACCGCCCGGCCGCGGCGCCTGCGCTGAACAAGATCCCCCTCGTGCGGTGGGAGCGGCGGTTCGCCTATGTCAGCTCGACCCACATGCTGCTGCCGCGCTCGCTGAATGTGGTCTATGACGAGGACGGGGGCGAGATGGCCTCGGGCGCGCTGCTGCACGCCAAGTTCCTGTCCACCTTCGCGGTGAAGTCCGCCGAAGAGCTGGACCGCCGCCAGCATTACGCCGACAGCCAGGAATACCGCGCCTATCACCAGGGGTTGCAGGCGGCGGTCGATTTCTGGTCGCCGCACTCGCGCCGCTACCGCGACTGGCGGCAGCTCGAGGATCTGGGGCTGATCTCGCGCGGGAACTGGGCATGAGCGGGCCGGTCCGCGCCGGGTCCGCGCTCATCCCACGACCGTCGCGCGGGGCGACGGTGTCGGCGCTGCCCGTCCGCGACGGCTGGGTGGGCGCGCCTGCCAACGCCGCCGTGCGGCTGGGCGTCGTCATGCTGTGCCACGACCGGCTGCCGCTCGCCGCGCGGATGGCGCGGATCTGGGCCGAGGGCGGGGCCTGCGTGGCGATGCACGTCGACGCCAAGGCGCCCGAGGCCGAGCTGGCCGGGATGCAGGCCGAACTCGCCGACCTGCCCATCACCTTCGCCCCGCGCCGGGGGTGCAGCTGGGGTACCTTCAGCCTCGTCGCCGCGACCCAGGATGCGGTGGCGGCGCTGCTGGCGGCGCACCCCGACCTGACCCACGTCCTCCTCGTCTCGGGGGCCTGCCTGCCGCTCAGGCCGGTGCATGAGCTGCGGCTGTTCCTCGCCCGCGATCCCGACGCCGACCACATCGAAAGCGTCAACGTCCGGGACGTGGACTGGACCGTGGGCGGGCTGAGCGAGGAACGCTTCACCCTGCATTTCCCGCTCGCCTTCCGGCAGAACCGCAAGCTCTTCGACCGGATGGTGGCGTGGCAGCGCCGGCTGGGGCTGCGCCGCAGCCTGCCGCAGGGCGTCGCGCCGCACATCGGCTCGCAATGGTGGTGCCTGACGGCGCGGACCCTGCGGGCGATCCTGTCGGACCCGCGCCGGGCCGAGTTCGACCGCTATTTCCGCCACGTCTGGATCCCGGACGAGAGCTATTTCCAGACCCTCGCCCGCCGCCATTCGGTGACCATCGAAAGCCGGTCGCTGACGCTGGCCAAGTTCGACAGCAACGGCAAGCCCTACGTCTTCTACGACGACCATCAGGCGCTGCTCGAGAACTCGCGCATCTTCGTCGCCCGCAAGATCTGGCCCGGCGCGCACGGGCTCTACGCGGCCTTTCCGATGGCCGCCGAGGGCGAGGCCCAGCACGACGAGCCCGACACCGAGCGGATCGAGGCGCTGCTCGACCGGGCCGCGCAGCGCCGCCGGACGGGGCGGCCGGGGCTCTACATGCAGAGCCGCTTTCCCCGCAAGGACGCCGAGAACGGCAAGACCTCGCAGCCCTATGCGGTGGTCTATGGATTGGGCGACGTCTT
The DNA here is from genome assembly GCF_012689545.1 of Paracoccus sanguinis. Taxonomy (NCBI): domain Bacteria; kingdom Pseudomonadati; phylum Pseudomonadota; class Alphaproteobacteria; order Rhodobacterales; family Paracoccaceae; genus Paracoccus; species Paracoccus sanguinis. The sequence goes on along the minus strand of NZ_CP051542.1, from coordinate 990,846 downwards.
CGTCGGCCTGCGCGGCTGGCTCGCGGCGGCCTCGCGCCGCGAGGTCCACGGGCACCTGCTGTCGAACGACGAGATCGAGTTCGCCTCGGGCGAGGCGGTCGGGCCCGGCGCGCTGTCGGCCAATCCGCGGCTGCGCAACATCGACCCGCAGGGGTTCCTGACCTCGCTCATCCGCTCGTCGGGGCCGATGCCGACGTTCCTTTACGCGCCGCGCGACCACCAGGGGCTCAACTGGTTCATGGCGACCGATCCGAACGCGCGGATGTTCGTGCTGACCGGGGCCTGGCTGGTGCCGCTGCTGCAGTCGGGGATGCCGTTCGACGACATCCGCCGCATCGCGGCGCGGTTGCAGCGGGCCGAGGCGGAGTATCTGAAGATCCTCGATTCGGTCTGGGTCAAGGCGCAGGTGCGGCGCTGGGTGCTGACCGACATGATCTCGGCCCCCGACGAGCCGCTGGCCGAGCTGATCCAGACCCTGAGGCCCGAGTGGGGCGACCGCCTGCCGCCGCCGCCGGGCGTGCAGGACCTGACCGGGGCGGCCGACCTGTTGACGCGGCTGCGCAATGCCGGGCTGAAGCCGCGCGGCATGGGCAATGCCCGGCTGCTGCGCGGACTGGGCGAGACCGCGCCCCCCGCGCCCGACCCGCGCGCCGCGCGCGAGCGGTGGCGGGGGTTGGCGAGCTGAACCCTCCGCCCCGTCCCGCGCGTTGCCGTGCGGATTTCACGCACCCGCCCGGTTGACCTTGCGCGCGCGGCGTCCGACCGTGCGCCCGCCCCGCACCCGCCGCGGCAGCAGACCGCCAGGACCGCCCCATGCCCCAGTTCACCAGCTTCGTCATCTTCGCCGGGATGCGGACCGGGTCGAACCTGCTCGAGGCGACGCTGAACGCCCACGACCTCGCCTGCTTCGGCGAGGCCTATAATCCCTACTTCATGGGCTGGCCGGACCAGGCGACGCTCTACGACATGACGCTCGCTGATCGTGAGGCCGATCCGCTGGCGCTCTGGCAGCACATGGCGCGGGCGCGCAAGGTCAAGGGCTTCCGCTATTTCCACGACCACGACCCGCGGGTGTTCGAGCCGGTGATGGACGACCCGGCCTGCGCCAAGATCGTCCTGACCCGCAACCCGGTGGACAGCTTCGTGTCGACCCAGCTCGCCTATGCGACCGACCAGTGGAAGCTGAACGAGACCGAGGTGCCGATCCCGGCCCGCATCGCCTTTGACGCGGCGGCGTTCCGCGAGCATCTGGCCGCGACGCAGGGCTTCCTTGAGCGCATCCAGCACGGGTTGCAGCGGCGCGGGCAGACGGCGTTCTGGCTCAGCTACGACGACCTGCGCGACGCGGGCGTGATGACCGGGCTCGCGCACTGGCTGGGGCGGACCGACCTCGCCCATGTCGAGCCGGCCCAGGACCAGGTGCCGCAGAACCCGCGCGAGATGGCCGACAAGGTCGAGAACTTCGCCGACCTGCAGGCCGAGATCGCCGCCGCCGACCCGTTCCAGCTCTTCCGCATCCCGGGGTTCGAGCCGACGCGGGGACCGGCGGTGCCCTCTTTCCAGACGCTCGAGGCGGGGCAGGGGCTGCTGTTCATGCCGGTGCGCGGCGGGCCGTCGGCGCAGGTGGAGGCATGGCTCGGCGCTCTCGGCCCGGTCGCGGGCGAGCTGACGCAGAACGCGCTGCGCCAGTGGAAGCGCGCCCACCCCGGCCACCGCAGTGTGACGGTGCTGCGCCACCCGCTGCCGCGCGCATGGGCGGCGTTTCACGCCATGCTCTCGGGCCGCAAGCCCGAGCTGCGGGCGGTGTTGCGCGACGTGCACCGGGTGCCGCTGCCGCCCGACGACGCGCTGGGCGCGCTGGACGAGGCCGCGCTGGTGCCGCTCTTCGCGGCCTTCCTCGATTTCCTGCGCCGCAACCTGAACGGCCAGACCGGCATCCCGACCCATCCCGGCTGGGCCAGCCAGTCCGAGGTGCTGGCCGGGTTCGCCCGCTTCGGCGCCCCCGATCTGGTGGCGCGCGAGGCGCGGATGCAGGATGAGCTGGGCTTTCTCGCCCGCAGCGCCGGGATCGACCGCGACGGCCCGGCGCCCGAGCCGGTGCCGGCGGTGCTGGATGATCCGGCGCTGCGCAAGGCGGCGCGGGCCGCCTATCTGCGCGACTACGTGGCCTTCGGGTTCGACGACAGGCCCTGATCGATCCGCTCGCCCAGCAGCGGCGCGGCGCGGTCCAGCGCCAGCGCGCTGCGCGAGAAGACCAGCGGCGAGCGCAGCCCGGCGATCCCCTCGGGCGCAATCTGCATCCCGCGCGCCACCACCTGCGGCTCGGCCAGCGCGTCGGCGACGGTGTTGATCGGGCCGACCGGCACGCCGGCGCCTTCGAGCGCGGCGATGACCTCGGCCCGGGTCCGCGCGCCGGTCGCCGCCGCGATGATCGGCGTCAGCGCGGCGCGGTGCGCCACGCGGGCGGGGTTCGTCGCATAGGCCGGATCGGTGTCGAGCGCCCCAAGCCCCAACGCCCGGCACAGCCCGGCGAACTGCCGGTCGTTGCCGCAGGCGATGATGACGTGCCCGTCGGCCGCCGGAAACACCTGATAGGGCACGATGTTCGGATGCGCGTTCCCGAGCCGCGAGGGCGCCGTCCCGCTGTGCAGGTAGTTCATCGCCTGGTTGGCCAGCACCGCCACGCCCACGTCCAGCAGCGACAGGTCCACCCGCTGCCCGCGGCCGGAACGCGCCCGCTCGGCCAGCGCCGCCTGGATGCCGATCACGCCGTAAAGCCCGGTGAAGATGTCGATCCAGGCCACCCCCACCTTCTGCGGCTCGCCCCCCGGCTCGCCGGTCAGGTCCATGATCCCGCACATCCCCTGGATCAGGAAGTCATAGCCCGGCTGGCTCGCCCGCGGCCCGTCCTGGCCGAAGCCGGTGACCGAGGCATAGACCAGCCGCGGGTTCGCCGCCGCCAGGCTCTCGTAGTCGAGGCCGAAGCGCTTGAGCCCGCCTACCTTGAAGTTCTCGACCACCACGTCGGCGGTGGCGATCAGCTCTTTCAGCCGGGCGAGGTCGTCGGGGTTGCCGAAGTCGCAGGTGATCGAGGTCTTTCCGCGGTTGGCGGCGTGGAAATAGGCCGCCACCCGCTCGGTTCCCCCGTCCGGGCGCGGCCGGTCAAGGAAGGGCGGGCCCCAGCGGCGGGTGTCGTCGCCCTCGGGCGCCTCGATCTTGATGACCTCGGCGCCCAGATCGGCCAGCGTCTGGCCGATCCACGGGCCGGCGAGGATGCGCGCCAGCTCGACGACGCGCAGCCCTTTCAGCGGGCCGTCCCTCGCCACCGCGGCTGGCCCGTCGCTCACGCGAAGGCCTGCAGGCCGGTGATGGCGCGGCCGAGGATCAACGCGTGGACGTCATGCGTGCCCTCATAGGTGTTCACCGTCTCGAGGTTCGCCGCGTGGCGCATCACCTGGAACTCTTCGGCGATGCCGTTGCCGCCGTGCATGTCCCGGGCGACCCGCGCGATGTCCAGCGCCTTGCCGCAGTTGTTGCGCTTGACGATGGAAATCATTTCCGGCGCCGCCTGCGCCGCGTCCATCAGCCGCCCGACCTGCAGCGAGGCCTGCAGCCCCAGCGTGATCTCGGTCATCATGTTGGCGAGCTTGAGCTGGTAAAGCTGGGTGTTCGCCAGCGGCCGGCGGAACTGCTGCCGGTCAAGCCCGTACTGCCGCGCGGCGTGGAAGCAGAACTCGGCCGCGCCGAGCACCCCCCACGAAATCCCGTAGCGGGCGCGGTTGAGGCAGCCGAACGGCCCCTTCAGCCCCTCGACGTTGGGCAGCAGCGCATCCTCGCCCACCTCGACATCCGACATCACGATCTCGCCGGTGATCGAGGCGCGCAAGCTCAGCTTGCCCTCGATCTTCGGCGCCGACAGGCCCTTCATACCCTTCTCGAGGACGAAGCCGCGGATCTTGCCGCCATGCGCCTCGGACTTGGCCCAGACCACGAACACATCCGCGATGGGCGAGTTCGAGATCCACATCTTCGACCCGTTCAGCACATAGCCGCTCGCGGTCTTCTTGGCCGTGGTCTTCATGCCGCCGGGGTCCGAGCCCGCGTCCGGCTCGGTCAGGCCGAAGCAGCCGATCCACTCGCCCGAGGCGAGCTTGGGCAGGTATTTCTGCCGCTGCTCTTCCGAGCCGTAGGCGTAGATCGGATACATCACCAGCGAGGACTGCACCGACATCATCGAGCGATAGCCCGAATCCACCCGCTCGACCTCGCGCGCGACCAGCCCGTAGCTGACGTAGGAGGCGCCGAGCCCGCCGTATTCCTCGGGGATGGTCACGCCCAGAAGGCCCATCTCACCCATCTCGGCGAAGATCGCGGGGTCGGTCTTTTCCTCGCGGTAGGCGGCGATGACGCGGGGGGCGAGCTTTTCCTGCGCATAGGCGCGGGCCGAATCGCGCATCATCCGCTCGTCCTCGGACAGCTGCCCGTCGAGGCGGAAGGGGTCCTGCCAGTCAAAGGCGGTGAGGTCCGGGGCGTCCTTGGGTTTCAGCGTGGCCATGCGACTCTCCTGATCGGGTGAGGGGAACCGGGGCGCGCGTGCGCCGCCCGGTTGCGACATTGGGCTTGTCATAGCCCACCGTCCCCCCGCAAAACAGCGCCATCTGATCGCCGGTTGTTGAGTTTTCCGCATGAACCGTGCCCGCCACACCCCCACCGTCGCCGAGCTGTCGGCGCTCGTCGCCTGCGCCCGGCTGGGGACGGCGGCGGCGGCGGCCGAGACGCTGGGGCTGACGCCGAGCGCGGTCAGCCGCTCGATCCGCGGGCTCGAGGACCGGCTGGGGGTGGCGCTCTTCGCGCGGCGCCGGCAGCGGCTGGTGCTGTCGGACGCGGGCCGCGCGCTGGTCCGCGATGCTGAGGCGATCCTGGGCCAGATCGACGCCTCGGCGCGGATGGTCATGGCCTTCGGCGGCTCGGGCGCGGTGCTGCGGCTCGCGGTGCTGCCGACCTTCACCGCCGCATGGCTGATCCCGCGGCTGGCCGATTTCGCCCGCATCGCGCCCGAGGTCTCGCTGGACCTGACGGCCGAGCTCGGGCCGGTGGATTTCGACGCCGGCCCCTTCGACGCGGCGATCCAGCGTGCCGACCTCGCCCGGCCGGGGACGGTGGTGACGCCCTTGGCCGCCGAGCGGCTGGTGGTCGTGGCGGCGCCCGCGCTGGCCGGGGCGGGGCTTCTCGACCCCGCGGCCGTGGCGCGCCTGCCTCTGATCCAGCAATCCACCCGGCCGCGGCTCTGGGCCGACTGGTTCGCGGCCGCGGGCGCGGGGCCGGAACCCGCTCACCCGCGCGGGCCGCGCTTTGCCCAGTTCGGCATGATCCTCGCCGCCGCGCGGGCCGGGATGGGGGCGGCGATCCTGCCCGACATCTTCGTGGCCGAGGCGCTGGCCGACGGCAGCCTTGCCCTTTTGTCGCAGACGGCGCTGCCCGGCCCCTCGCCCTATGCGTTGATCCGCCCCGACCGCGAGCCCGGCCCGGCGCTCGCGCGGCTGGCCGCCTGGCTCGAGACCGGCGCGCCGGGCTGAGGCCCCGGCCTTGCGGGCGGCCGCGAAGGCGCAGAGACTGCCCGCAGCCATCCGAAACCGGAGCGCCATGCCGTGACCGACCTCGCCCCCCCACGCCCGACCCGCCTCGACGCCGCCAATGCGGCGCCCGATCCCGCCCCCGAGGACGCCCCCGAGGACGCGCTGGCCGACGAGCGCCGCGATACCATCCTGAGCGCGATCACCGTCGCGGGCATGGCGCTCGCGGCGCTGGCCACCTGGGTGGTGCCGCAGCCGGCGCTGGCGTGGACAGGGATCGTGCTGGTCTATCTCGCCGGCGGCATCCCGCCCGCGGTCGAGTCGCTGACCCGGCTGGTCCGCGAGCGCGAGATCGACATCGACCTGCTCATGGTCATCGCGGCGCTGGCCGCGGCGGCGGTGGGCGGGGCGCTGGAAGGCGGGGTGCTGCTCACGCTCTTCAGCATCTCGGGCACGCTCGAGACCCGCGCGATGGGCAAGGCCCGCCGCGCGGTCGAGGCGCTGATGGCGCTGCGCCCCGACACCGCGCTGCGGCTCGGCCCCGGCGGCGAGGTCACCGAGGTCGCGGTCGGCACGCTGGTCGCGGGCGACCGGGTGGTGCTGCGCCCCGGCGCGCGGGTGCCGGTCGACGGCGTGCTGCGCGAGGGCACGGCGAGCGTCGACGAATCCACCATCACCGGCGAATCGATGCCGGTCGCCAAGGAACCCGGCGCGCGGATGCACGAGGCGACGGTGAACCTCGACGGGGTGCTGACGGTCGAGGTGCTGCGGCCGCTCTCGGAAAGCACGGTCGCGCGGATGATCCAGATGGTGACCGAGGCGCAGGCGGCCAAGGCCCCGGCCGAGCGCTTCTCGGCCTGGTTCGGGCAGCGTTACACCATCGCCGTGCTGCTGGGCGCGGTGGTGGCGCTGCTGGCGTTCCGGGCGCTCGGCCACGGCTGGGACAGCGCGCTCTATCGCGCGGCGACGCTGCTGGTCGCGGCGAGCCCCTGCGCGGTGGTGATCTCGGTCCCCGCGGCGATCCTGTCGGCGCTGTCGGCGGCGGCGCATGGCGGGGTGCTGTTCAAGGGCGGGGCGCCGCTCGAGGCGCTGGCCAAGGTGGACAGCTTCGCCTTCGACAAGACCGGCACGCTGACCACGGGTCGGGCCGAACTGACCGGCCTCTGGGCCGCGGACGGGGACGAGGACGGGCTGCTGTCCCGCCTTGCCGGGATCGAGGCGCAGTCCGAGCACCCAATCGCCGCCGCGATCCGCCGCGCCGCCGCCGCCCGCGGCCTGACCCCGCCGGCGGTCAACGACCTGAAGAACAGCGCCAGCGAAGGGATCGAGGGGCAGGACGCCGAGGGCCCGCTCTGGGCCGGCAACCTGCGGATGGTGGCGCGGCACGGCGCGGTGCTGCCGCCGGCGGCCGAGGCCTTTGCTGCGGGCGATGCGACGACGGTCTATCTGGGCCGCGGCGACCGGCTGCTCGGGGCCGCGACGGTGGCCGACCGGCCGCGGGAGACCTCGGCCCCGGCGCTCGCTCAGCTGCGCGCGCAGGGGGCGGGGCTGGCGCTGATGACGGGCGACCGCCGCGCGGTGGCGCTGCGGGTCGGCCGGGCGCTCGGGTTCCGCGACGACGAAATCCACGCCGACCTTCTGCCCGAGGACAAGGTCGAGCTGGTGGCGGCGCTGGCCGCCCGGGGCCCGGTGGCGTTCGTCGGCGACGGGGTGAACGACGCGGCGGCGCTGGCGCGGGCCGACGTGGGCATCGCCATGGGGGCGGCGGGGTCCGACATCGCGCTCGCCACCGCCGACGTGGCGCTTTTGGCCGAGGACATGACCCGGCTGGTCGCGGCCCGGGCGCTCGCCCGGCGCACCGACCGGATCATCCGCCAGAACCTGACCTTCGCGCTCGGCGCGATGGTGGTGCTGGTGCTCGCGGGCGCGTTCCTCGCCCTGCCGCTGCCGCTTGCCGTGATCGGGCACGAGGGCGGCACGCTGCTCGTGGTGCTGAACGGGATGCGGCTGCTGGCCGACCCGATCCGGCGGCCGGGCAGGGCGGCCGGGGTGTCCGGCGCACCCCGCCCGGGGGGAGCGCCGGCCGCGGCTCAGCCGGCGCGGCGGTAGAGGCGATAGTCGCGGCTGCGCAGCGGCAGCGTCTCGCGCAGCGCCCAGCCCGCGCCCGGCGACTTGGCGCCCGGCACGATCAGCGTGCCCTCCGGGTGCGCCCCCCCCCATGCTGCCGCCGCCGCCGCGTCGGGCAGCAGGGTCACCGGCGCGGTGAGGCGGGCGGCGAAGTTGAACTCTCCGGCATAGTCGGCGGCCATGAGGGCGAGGCCGTCGCCCTCGCGCCCCGCCAGACGCGCCGCGATGGGGGCCGTGTCGTAGCGCGCGAACAGCACCGGGGCGGCGGCGAAATGCAGCCCCAGCACCGCGCCGAGCGCCAGCGCCGGAACGCCCGTCGCGGGCGGCAGGCGCCAGAGCCCCAGCACCCCGGCCATGAGGCTGACCCCGGCCAGAACTAGCGCCGCGGGCGGCAGCGGCGGCAGCGCCCCCAGCCGCCCCGCCGCCGCCACGATCGGCAGCGCCACGACTCCGATGAGCGGCAGGGCCAGCAGCGCCCTCCGCCACGGCGAGAGCGCCCGCCCCGGCACCGTCGCCGCCAGCAGCGCCAGCGCCGGCATCTCGGGCAGCAGGTAGTGCAGCTGCTTGCCGCTGATGAGCGAGAAGGCCGCCAGCGCCGCCGCCATCCACAGCCCGAGCATCCGCCCCGCCGCGCGCCCCGGCTGCGGCCGCCCCGGCAGCCAGCCGAAGGGCCAGACCATCAGCGGCAGCAGCGCGAGGTAGAACCACACCGGCCGCCCGTGGTCGAAGGCCGAGACGACGCGCCCGGCGCTCTGCCGCCACAGCACCTCGACCCCGTAGGCCTCGCCGCCCGTAAGCAGCGCCGGGACCAGCCACAGCGCCGCGATCCCGGCCCCGAGCACCAGCCCGCGCGCCGCCATCCCGGCCGTCGCGCGCCAGCCGGTCCCGCGCCACCACGGCTGCGCCAGCAGCACCGGCAGGACGTGGATCAGCACCACCGGCCCCTTCGCCAGCGCCCCGAGCCCGAGGCCCAGGCCCACGAGCCGCCAGTCGCCGCGCAGCACCCCGATCAGCGCCGTCAGCACCGTCGCGGTCAGAAGCGCGTCGAACATTGTGGCCGAGCCGAAGGTCAGAAACAGCGGCAGGGTGGCGAGGATCAGCATCGCCCGCGGCGCCCGCCCCGGCTCGCCGGGCCAGAGCTGCCGCGCCATGACCCCGGTCAGCGCCACGCTGAGCACCGCGGCCGCCGGGCCGACCAGCCGGGCGGCGAACCCGCTGACCCCGGTCACCGCCCACACCGCATCCATGAGCCAGAACAGCAGCGGCGGCTTGTGGCCATAGACCGCGCCGTTCAGATGCGGGACGAGGTGCTCGCCGCGGGTCACCATCTCCCACGCGACGGCGAGGTAGCGGGTCTCGTCCACCGGCGTCGCCGGGCGCAGCAGGATCAGCGTCAGGGCGGACAGGGCAAAGAGGGCGACCGGCAGGGCCAGCGCCGCGCGGCGGCTGAGGGGCATCGGGGGTTCTCGCAACGGACTGGCGCCCCTGCTGGCAGCGGATGCTGACAGCCAGCTTTCAGCCGAGCGCGCAGGCGAGGGCGAACCACGCGGCGGTCTCGGCCACCACCTGGGTGGCGCCCAGCACGTCTCCGGTCTGCCCGCCCAGCCGCCGCTGCGCCAGCACCCCGGTCCAGAGCGCGGCGGCGGCCGCAGCGACGAGCATCGCGGCCCCGGCGAGGCCGCCGAACCCCGGCACCGCCAGCGCCAGCGCCGCCAGCACGGCGCGCGCCGCCCGGCTGCGCCCGGCGGCGAGGCGGCCGAGCCCGTCGGGGCGGGCGGGGGGCAGCGCCTCCTGCACCGCGACGATGGCCGCCCGGCTCAGCGCGCCGGCAGCGGCGAAGCCCCATGGCCCGACGAGGGGGCCTGCGGCGGCCAGCGCCGCAAGCCACAGCGCCACGGTGAGGATCAGGGTCAGCGCGCCGTAGCTGCCGATGCGGCTGTCGCGCATGATCCGCAGCCGATCCTCGCGGGTGCGGCCACCGCCGATGCCGTCGGCCATGTCGGCGAGCCCGTCGAAATGCAGCCCCCCCGTCGCCAGCGCCATTGCGCCGAGGCTCGCGCCCGCGGCCATCGCCGGGGTCGCCCCCAGCGCCAGCGCCGCGGCGAAGCCCGCCCAGCCGATCAGCCCGACGCAGGCGCCCACCAGCGGAAACGCCCAGCGGGCCGCGCCGAGCGTCGGCGCGGGGTCGAGCCGCCCCATCGGCAGCCGCGTCAGCAGCATCGCCGCAAGCCGCAGCTCGGCCAGACGGGCGCCGAGCACGCTCACCCCGCCGCGACCCCGGCCTCGGCAAAGGTGGCCATGCCGTCGTGACATTCGAGCGCCGCGCGCAGCACGCCCAGCGCCAGCGCCGCGCCCGAGCCCTCGCCCAGGGCCATGTCGAGCGCCAGCACCGGCGCCTGCCCCATCGCCGCGATGAGGCGGGCGTGGCCCGGCTCGCGGCTGACATGGCCGATCAGGCAGTGGTCGAGCCAGCGCGGATCGGCGGCGAACAGCGGCGCGGTCGCGGCGGTGCAGATGAAGCCGTCGAGGATCACCGGCAGGCGCTGGTGGCGCGCCTGCACCACCGCGCCGCAGATCGCCGCCAGCTCGCGCCCACCGAGCGCGGCCATCAGCCCGAGGCCGCGCGCGTCCCGGTGCCGCGCGACCGCCGCCTGCACGGCGGCGATCTTGCGGGCCATGATGTCGCCCTCGGCCCCCGTGCCGCGGCCGACCCAGTCCTCGGCCGTCCCGCCGAACGCGGCCGCCGCCAGCGCCGCGGCGACCGTCGAGTTGCCGATCCCCATCTCGCCCAGGATCAGCACGTCGGCATCGGGCGCCACCGCCCCGGCCCCGCGGCGCATCGCGTCGAGCGTCTCGGCCTCGGTCATCGCGGGCCCCTGGGTGATGTCGCCGGTCGGCCGGTCGAGGTCGAGCGCCACCACCGCGAGATCCGCCCCCGCCACCCGGCAGAGCTGATTGATCGCCGCGCCGCCGGCCTCGAAATTCGCCACCATCTGCGCCGTCACGGCCTGCGGGAACGGGTTCACCCCCTGCGCGCAGACCCCGTGGTTGCCGGCAAAGACCAGCGCCTGCGCCCGCCCGATCCGCGGCCGCGCGCGCCCCTGCCAGCCGGCCATGAACAGCGCCAGCCCCTCGAGCCGGCCGAGCGAGCCGGGGGGCTTGGTCAGCACCGCCTGCCGGGCCGCGGCGTCGGCGATGGCGGCCTCGTCCGGGCGGGGCAGGGTGGGGACGAGCGCCTCGAGGGCGGCGAGCGAGGGGGTGTCAGAGAGCATGGTCATTCGGCTTGATCCTCAGCGGGTGGCCCGCGACGCAGAGCCACAGCTCGTCGCAGGCATGGGCGATGGTCTGGTTGAGCCAGCCGGCGTGGTCGCGGAAGGCCCGGGCGAGCGCGTTGTCGGGCACGATCCCGGCGCCGACCTCGTTGGTGACGAGGATCACCGGCGCCTGCGCGCGGGCCAGCGCCGCGGACAGGGCGGCGCCCTCGGCCCGCGTGTCGCGGCCGTCGAGCATGAGGTTCGAGACCCAGAGCGTCAGGCAATCGACCAGCCGCGGCGGCCCGCCCGCGCCCTGGTCGGTGGCGTCGAGCGCGGCGGCGAGGTCGAGGGGGGCGTGAACGCTCTCCCACTCCGGCCCGCGGCGGGCGCGGTGGGCGGCGATGCGGTCGGCCATCTCGGCGTCGTCGGGGTCAAGGCGCGCGGTGGCGATGTGGATCGCCCGGCCCGTGGGGCGCAGCGCAAGCCGTTCGGCCAGCGAGGATTTTCCCGAGCGCGCGCCGCCGGTGATGAGAAGGTTTCGTGCCATGACGGGGGGAAACCACGTTCGGCGCGCGGGGGGAAGGGGGCAGGGCGCGAGCCGAGGGCGACAGGGCTGCGCGCGCCTCTTAAGGCTGCCGGGTGAGAGCGCGGCGTATGCTGTGCTGAATCGCGGCCCGCTCCTTGCGCTGCGTCCGAATGGTGAGCGGTCGCGGCGGGGGCCGGCGCCGTCCCCCACCATCCCGGCGGTTCCCGCCCGCCGCGCCTCAGTGCTTGCTCAGATACGGCGCGTAGCGCTCCTTGATCCCGGCGATGTCCGCCGCGGTCAGGGTTTCCGTGTGGCCGCCCCATTGCTGCCGCATGTAGTTCACCAGGTCGGCCATCTGCGCGTCGGTCAGCCAGTCGCGGTAGGCGGGCATCTTCTGCATCCGCAGCCCCTCGGCGAGCGGACGCTCGACGATCCCCTGGTCGATCACCCGCACGAGGTTGATCGGGTCGGCGAACATCGCGGTGGTGTTGCTGTCCAGCCGGACCGACGAGGCCGGCTGCCCCTCGCCCTGCGCCCCGTGACACCCGGCGCAGAGGCCGAGGTAGAGCGTCCGCCCCGCGGCCGGCGGATCGACCTGCCGCGGCCGCGGACCGGGGCCCTGACCCGCCGCGCCCTGCATCAGATAGGCGCTGATGACTGCCAGCTCCTCGGGGGCGAGGTGGCGGGTCGAGTGGCGCAGCACCGGATACATCGTCAGCGTCGGCACGCCCTGCGCCGACAGTCCCTGCCCGAGGAACGCCTTGAGGTCGCCGTCCGTCCAGCCCTTCGCGGCCAGCGTCTGCGGCCGCAGGTCGGGGGCATAGGCCCCTTCGAGCGTGAAGCCGGCCAGGTGGTCGTCGGTCATGGCAAAGGCGAGGTTGCGGGGCGTGTGACACTCGCCGCAATGGCCCAGCACGTTGACGAGATAGTGGCCGTCCACCGTATAGGTCGCGGCCCCGGCGACCGGCGCATAGGGGCGCGCGGTCGGACGGAACAGGGCGTTCCAGAAACTGACCGCCGGGCGCAGGTTGAAGGGGAACATCAGGTCCGGCGTCCGGTCGGGCGTCTCGACCGGCGGCTGGGCCATCAGCCAGGCATAGAGCGCGTCGGAATCCTCGCGGCTGATCTGGTGGTAGCTGGCATAGGGCATCGCCGGGTAGAGGTTGCGGTTGCCGGGTGCCACACCCCAGGCGACGGCGCGGTAGAGGTCATCGGCGTTCCACGTCCCGATGCCGTGGTCGCGCGAGGGCGTGATGTTGGTGCCGTAGATGGTCCCGACCGGGGTCATCATCGGATACCCGCCGCCGAGCTCCGAGACGCCCGAGGGGTCGAGGTGGCAGGCCACGCAGTCACCCGCGCGGGCAACGCGGGCGCCGCGCTCGACCAGCGCCTGCCGCTGGGTGTCGTCCAGCCGGGCGAAGTCCACCGAGGCCGGCGGGATCTTCCCCGCCCCGTGGCCGAGCCAGAACAGGAACACCGCGGCGACGAGGCCGAGGAAGACGACGGCGGCGATTATGCGCAGGACCCGGACCATCAGCCCTGCCTCGCGTCCGTGGCGACCACGTCGATGACGAGGCCGGGGGTGGCGAGGATCACCGCACGCACCGCCTCGAGATAGCGGATGTAGCCGGTGCAGCGGCAGATGTTCTCGTTCAGCGCCGCGACGATCCGGTCCTCGAGCTGGGCGCGCGGGATCGGCGCCCGGCCGAGTTCCTCGATCAGCGCGGTCGCGGCCATGACGAAGCCGGGGGTGCAGAAGCTGCACTGGAACGAGAAATGATCGAGATAGGCCTGCTGGATGGCCGAGGGGACCACGCGCCCCTCGGGGTCGCGGCCGGCGATTCCCTCGATCGTGCGCAGGGTGCGGCCGTTGGCCCAGGCCGCGCCGGTGACGCAGGCGGGAGCCGTCCGCGCGCCGCCCGCCGCGTCGTCGAAGATCACCGTGCAGGCCCGGCACACGCCCTGCCCGCAGGCGGCGCGGGTGCCGGTCAGGTTGAGGTATTCGTGCAGCAGCTCGGTCAGCATGAGGTCGGCGGGGATGTCGAGCGGCCCCACCGCCTGCCCGTTGATCGTCGCCGAGAAAGAGATGCGCTCGGCCATCACAGCACCGCCCGGATGCGCTCGGCGGTGACCGGCGTGCGGTAGAAGCGGTGGCCCGTCGCGTGGGAGATGGCGTTGGCGCAGGCCGCGACGACCGGGATCATCGTGACCTCGGCCATGCCCTTGGGCGGGTCGAACTCAGAGAGCGGCGGCAGGACGTGGCCGGTCTGGGTCCAGACGGCGACCTCGGCCGCGCGGGGCACGCGGTAGCGGCTCCACCCCCAGGTGCCGTTGCCGGGGCCGTCGGGGCCGAGCGGCAGCTCTTCGTAAAGCGCATGGCCGATGCCCATGGCGACGCCTCCCTGTAGCTGGCCCGAGACGAGCTCGGGGACGATCTGCGTGCCGCATTCGAGCCAGGTCTTGTGCGACAGCAGCCGCACCTCGCCCGTGCCGCGAGCCACGCTGAGGTCGAGCAGCGTGGCGCAGGGGGCGTAATAGACCGGCCCCCCGTCGTTGCGCGCCACCGGCGGATAGCGCACCGCGCTGCGCGGGATGAAGGCATAGCCGCCCGCCGTCATCCGCGCCCGGCGCTCGGCGCTGGCGCCCTGGCCCCATTGCACCGACAGCGCGTCGATGGGGGCGCTGACCAGCTCGCCCTCGACGTCGAAATCGGCCTCGGCCCAGCTCCACCGGTTGAAGGTGTGGATGCAGACGCCGGTCACCAGCCCGTCGCGGTGCGCCCGCTCGGCCAGCCGCGCATGGCTGAGCGGTTCGAGCGAGCGGGCGGTCAGCATCCCGCCGGTCCAGCGCGCCTCGGCCAGCGCCACCGGCTCAGGGCCGGTCTGGCCGCCGCCCGCGCCCTCGGACCAGATCGAGAGCGCCGCCGGCCACAGACCTAGCCGCAGCAGCATCTGCGCCGCCTGCTGGGTCGCATGGGTGAAGTAATAGGCCGAGTTCGACGCCGAGCGCGGCGAGGTGATCCGCGGCACCCAGGTCGGGTCGCGGGCGAGGGCGTCCTCCTCGTCCTGCGAGATTTCGTAGGGGTTGTCCTCGGTGTGGACCGGCATCTGCGGCCAGTGCTGGACCGAGAACTCGACCTCGTCCACCGGCCGGCCGAGCTGCGGCTGGACCACCAGCATCTGCGAGGTGGTGGCACCGGCGCCGATCTCGGACGCGATGTGGCGCATCCGGGTGCGCCCCTCGGGCGTGATCTCGAGCTGCACGATCGCCGCCTCGGCGCCGGTGCCGAAGTTCTTCTGCGACGAGGCGAAGCCCACGCCGTAGAGCATCCCCGGGTTCTCGGCCTCGAACCGCGCCTTGCGCTCGGCCCGCTCGATCCACAGCGGCTCCTGCTCGGCCAGGGCGAGAAGCTCGTCCATCCGCAGGTGCCCGGCGGGGACCAGCCCCTGGGTGTTCTTCATCCCCGACTTGAGGACGTTGAGCCGGCGCAGCGCGATGGCGTCGCGCCCGGTCTCGGCGGCGAGTTCGTCGACCAGCATCTCGGTCGCGGCCATCGACTGCACGGTGCCATAGCCGCGCATCGACCCCGCGGTGACGTTGATCGTCGCCCGGACGTCGGCCGACAGGTCGCTGGTCGGGAAGTAATAGGCCGACTGCGCCGCGGTCACCGCGACGGTGCCCACCGAGGGGCTGAAGTTCTGCACCCCGCCGCCGTCGCCCACCATGTCGCAGATGAAGGTCTGGAACCGCCCCTCGGCGTCGCAGGCGATGGTCAGGTCGGTCTCGAACGGGTGGCGCTTGAGCGCGAACTGGAAGTGCTGCCAGCGGTCGAGCGCCAGCCGCACCGGCCGTCCCTCGGCGTAGAGCCCGGCCACGGCGACGTAGTTGGGGAACGAGTGGTGCTCTTTCTGGCCGTAGCCGACCGTGTAGCCCGTCACGAAATCCAGCGTGCCGACCTGGAAGCTGCTGCGGTCGAGCATGTGCAGGATGTGCCCGGCGGCGGTATAGGGCGACTGGGTGGCGCCGATCACGTGAAGCGTGCCGTTGGCGGTGTCGTGCCAGGCGAGGCCGTTCTCCATCTCCATCGCCGCCGGCTCGACGCTCTGGCTGCTGAAGTGGCGCGAGATGACGTGCCAGCCCTGCGGCGGCGCGGTGGTGCGGGCGCGCAGCTCGGCCGACAGGCGGCGGGCCTCGCCGAAGGCCGCGTGGTCGGGGCCGGGCCAGACGACGCCCTCGGGCGTCAGGTCGGGCCAGATCGTGCCGTTCTCGAACGGCGAGAAGCGGTCGGGGCCGCGGGGGTCGTCGCCGCCGATCCGCACGAACTGCGCCGCGCCATAGGACGGCCGCGCCGGCGGCGCACCGGCCGCCCCGAAGCGGAAGATCGCCGGGTTGAAGCGAAGCAGCTTCTGCGCCGCGCGGAAGCGTTCGTAATCGTGCCAGATCCCCATCGCCACCGGCTGGCCCAGCATCGGCGAGACCTGACCGGGGGCGAGCATCAGCTCGCCGTAGAACTCGGGGTCGGACATCGTGACGCCGTCGGCGCTGAGGCGGGCGTGATCGACCAGCACGTCGGGTTGCAGCCCGTCGCCCAGCACCGAGAGGTCCAGCCCCTCGAACACCGCATCGGCGCGGGGGATCATGATGAGCAGCGCGTGCGACTGCTGGTCGGGCCAGCCATCGAGGTCGCGCGCCCGCAGGTCGAGGGCAAAGACCTTGGACCCCGTGACCTTCGCCATCCCGTCGCGGCGATAGCGCAGCTTGCCGTCGCGGAACCAGCCGGTGTCCTGCCCGACCGGCGAGGGCATCATCGCCGCCCGCGCCTGGTCGAGCGGCCGCACCATCGCCACCATCCCCAGCGCCGCCGCCGAGGCGAGCAACTGCCGCCGGGTCAGATCGAATCTCGGCATGGCGCGGCTCCTCCATTCGCTTCGCCGCAGCGGGGGAGGCGGGCGCATCGTCCGCGCCGGCCGCGACGGTGTAAACTCAGGGTTGCACGGGTTCGGCCGTCGGGCAACCCGGCAGGCCGGGATCGACGCCGATTGCCGCGACCGGGGGAACCGTCAGGGCGCCGTCGCGCCTGCGGGGGCAATCGCCTGCGCGGCGGCGATGAACCGCCGGACGAGCGGCGGCTGGTGCCGGCGCCGCCACACGAGGATCGTCTGGCTGCGAAAGGACGGGTGGGCGATCGGGCGGGCATCGACGTGCCGGCCCAAAAACCCGAGCAGGCTTTCGGGAAAGATCGTCAGCCCCAGCCCCGCCGCCACCAGCCCGACCAGCGCCAGCGTGTTCGACGCCTCGAGCGCCGGGCGCAGCGCCACCCCCTCGGCGTTGAAGAGGTCGCTCAACCGCCAGCGGAACTCGGCCCACTCGCGCGCGTCGCCGAGGATCAGGGGCGCGTCGCGCAGGTCCTCGGGGGCGAGGGCCGGCTTCTCGAGCAGCGGATGCCCCAGCGGGGTCACGGCATAGAGCGCCTCGGTGGCGAGCAGCGTCGAATCGAACTCGGGATGGTCGAAGGGGCCGATCATGAAGCCGAGGTCGATCTCGCCGCGGGCGAGCGCCAGCTTCTGGCCCTGGGTGCGGATGTACTGCAACTGCACCTCGACATGGGGCAGGTCGTCGCGGAACCGCGCCACCGTGCGCGGCATCAGCTCGGTCGCGGCGAAGGCCATATAGGCGACCCGCAACGCCCCGGCCTTGCCCTCGGCCACCCGGCGCGCGGTCTCGACCGTGGCGTGGTAGCGGCTCATCAGATGGGCGTTGTCGTGGTAGAAGGACCGCCCGGCCGGGGTCAGCACCACCTCGCGCGTCGAGCGCTCGAGCAGGCGGAAGCCAAGCTGATGCTCAAGCCGCTGGATCCGGCGGGTCAGGGCCGACTGATCGAGGTTCAGCCGCTCGGCACTGCGGCGGAAATTGAGCTGCTCGGCGACGACGAGGAACGACTCCACGAGGTCGATTCCGGGTGTGGTGCCACTCATTTAGGCGGTTCCGTCCCGTTCCGCTGCGGCCTGATCGGGCGCCACGGTGCCCGCCCGAAAACGCTGATGCATTTCGTGCAATAATAAACGCCCAATCTGCAATTCACCAGCCGCCGGACGCGGGCTCATACCTGAGGACGGGCGACGCGCGCTGGCCCGGATGCCGGCCCTCGCAACCCCAAGACCCGTTCCCTGGCCCGTCCCGGCCAGACGACCCGAGAGGAGACCCGACATGAGCGAAGTGGACACCAAGGAACTCGACCGGCTGCTGCAGCAGGCCTTCGACGCCGCGAGCCGGCTTTACCAGGAACGCGGCTTCCAGCGCCGCGTGGGCTTCGGCAACCGCCCGGCGCTGGTCAGCGTCGATCTGGCCAACGCCTGGACCCGCCCCGGCAACCCCTTCACCTGCGATCAGGAGAAGATGGACAACGAGATCATCCCGGGGATGCAGAAGCTGCTCAAGGCGTTCCGCGCCCAGAACCTGCCGGTCGTCCACGTGACCACCGCCTACGAGATCACCGACCGCAACGCCCCGTTCACCGACATGGGGCTTTGGCACAACAAGATCCCGGTGGATGTCGTGGACCTGGCCGACACCGAGCTGTGGGCGATCGATTCCCGCATCGCCCCGGTGCCGGGCGAATACACGCTGCTGAAGAAGCGCGCCTCGTCCTTCCATGGGACCGAGTTGGCCGGGATCCTGCGCGCGAACGGGGTGGACACGATCCTCGTGACCGGCGTCACGGCCTGCGCCTGCGTGCGCCAGACGATCTGCGACGGCATCGCCGACGGCTTCCGCACCATCGCGGTGAAGGAGGCGATCGGCGACCGGGTGCCGGGGGCGGTGGCGTGGAACCTCTTCGACATCGACGCGAAGTTCGGGGACGTGAAGACGGTGGACGAATGCGTCGCCTACATCGACAGTCTGGCCGATCGGAAGATCGCGGCAGAGTGAAAACTGGCAGGGCCGCGGAACCAACCGCGGCCCTTTTCGCAACAGGGGGTAACAGGATGACAACGATGCAGACGACCCGGGCCGCCGCCGCACTGTTCGCCACGGCGCTGCTGGCCGCGGGCCCCGCGGCGGCCGAGATGGCCGCGCACCAGTTCAAGGTGATCGGCACATGGGGCAACCTCGCCTCGTGGCAGGATCTCGAAAAGCCCTTCTGGGACAAGACCCTGCCCGAGGCGACCGGGGGCAAGCTGACGGCCAGCGCGATCCCGATCACCGAGGCCGGGCTCAAGGGCACCGAGGTGATGCGACTGCTGAACCAGGGCGTGTTCGAGGTCGCGCACGGGCTGGGCAGCTATGTCGCGGCCGAGAACCCGGCCATCGAGGGCATGGACCTGTCCTCGATCGCGCAGGACTTCGCGACGATGCGCGCCGTGACCGACGCCTATCGCCCGATCATGGACGAGACGTTCCGCAAGACCTACGGCGCGACAATCCTGTCGCTGCACCCGTGGGCCGCGTCGATGATCTATTGCCGCGACCCGATCACCAGCCTCGCCGACCTCAAGGGCCGCAAGGTGCGCGTGCACTCGGCCACGCTGGGCGACTTCATCGAGGGCGCCGGCGGGACCGTGGTCACGCTGCCCTTCGCCGAGGTCGTCCCGGCGCTCGAGCGCGGGGTTGCGGACTGCGCGGTGACGGACCCGGTCTCGGCCTACAAGGCCAGCTGGCACGAGGTCATCAACCACGTCTTCCCGCTGCCGATCGGCTATTCGATCACCTTCACGGCGGTCAACCAGCGGCTCTGGGACAGCCTCGACGCCGACACGCAGGCCGAGATGAAGAAGGAGCTCGCCGCCTTCGAGAACCGCGGGTGGGAGCTTGCGGCCCAGCAGGAGGCGCAGGGGATCGCCTGCCTGACCGGCACCGGCGACTGCCCCTTCGGCGAGCCCGGCAAGGCCGAGCGGCACCCGCCGACCGAGGCCGATGCGGCCGAGCGCACCCGCATCCTCAACGACTTCGTGCTCAAGCGCTGGGGCGAACGCTGCGGTGCGGCCTGCGAGACGGCCGGCAAGGCTGCCCGGCTGAGCGTCCCCGCCAACTGAACCTCAAGCCCGGGGCGCGCCGCCCCCCCGAGGGGTCGCGCCCGCACCAAGGACAGGAGTGAACGATGCTGGATCGCCTGATCTTCCGCGCGGACCGCATGGCCCTGCTGGGCGTGCGACTGGGTGGCGCGATGATCCTGTTTGCCGCGCTGATGGTCAGCGCGGATGTGCTGACGCGCCGGCTGTTCGGCGTCACGATCGGGGGCTCGGACGAGATTTCCGGCTACCTGTTCGCGATCGCGACGGCCATGGCGCTGCCCTACACCGTCCTCAGCCGCTCGAACGTGCGGATCGACGCCCTCTACGGGCGGCTGACCCCGCGGCTGCGCGCCGGGCTCGACCTCGTGGCGCTTCTGGCGCTTGGGGCCTTTGCGCTGCTCGTGGTGTGGCGGGCGGGGGCGACCGTGGGGATCACCTGGACCAACGGCTCGCGCGCGATCACCCCGCTGCAGACGCCGCTGATCGTGCCGCAGCTGCTGTGGTACGCCGGCTGGCTGGCCTTTGCCGCGACGGTTCTGCTGATGATCGCCGCGGTGGTGCGGGCGCTGGCGCGGGGCGACCTCGCGGCAGTGCAGAAGATGGCCGGAGCCATGACCCAGGACGAGGAGGTTGCGGGCGAGACCGGCGACCTGCTGCCGCTGATGCAGACGGAGGCGCACTGACATGCTGCTGACGACGACCGGTCTTCTCTTCGGACTGATCGCGCTGGCGATCCCGATTGCCGCCGTGCTGGCGCTGCTGGCGGTGACGCTGGGCGCGATCTACTCGCCCATGCCGCTGCACCTCGCGATGGGCGACATCCTGTGGACGAACAGCATCGACTTCATCCTCATCGCGGTGCCGCTGTTCATCCTGATGGGCGAGCTGCTCTTGCGCGCCGGGATCGCGGCGCGGATGTACCGGGCGCTGGCGCTGTGGATGGGGTGGCTGCCCGGCGGGCTGATGCACTCGAACATCGGGGCCTGCACGCTTTTCGCGGCCACCTCGGGCTCGTCGATCGCCACGGCCGCCACGGTCGGGACAGTCGCCATCCCCGAGGCGAAGCGCGACGGCTACAACGAGTCGCTGTTCATGGGGACGCTGGCGGCGGGGGGCACGCTTGGCATCCTGATCCCGCCCTCGATCAACATGATCGTCTACGGGCTGCTGACCAACACCTCGGTGCCCAAGCTCTATCTGGCCGGTTTCGTGCCCGGGTTGATGCTGGCGGGGCTGTTCGGCCTGACCGTGGTGCTGGCCTGCTGGATCCGGCCCGACCTCGACGGGCGCCGCACCCCCTCGACCTGGTCCGAGAAGCTGCGCGCGCTGCCGGACCTGATCCCGCCGCTGGGCATCTTCCTCGTCGTCGTCGGCTCGATCTATGCCGGGCTTGCCACGCCGACCGAGGCTGCCTCGCTCGGCGTGGTCGCGGCGCTGGCGCTGGCCGCCTGGCACCGCAGGCTGAACCGCGAGATGCTTCTGCACGCGCTGGAAAGCACGATGCGGACGACCGGCATGGTGATGATGATCGTGCTGGCTGCGATCTTCCTCAACTTCGTGCTGTCGGTGATCGGGCTGACGCAGTACCTCGCCGGCGCCATCGAGGGGCTGGGCCTGTCGCCGATGCAGACGATGATCGTGATCGTGCTGGGCTTCCTCGTGCTCGGCTGCGTGATGGAGGCGTTCTCGCTCTTGCTCATCGCCACGCCGCTGGTGGCGCCGATCGTCGCCGGGCTGGGCTACGATTTGGTGTGGTTCGGCATCCTGATGATGCTGCTGCTCGAGACGGCGCTGGTGACGCCGCCGATCGGCGTAAACCTCTACGTGATCCAGAGCGTGCGGGGCGAGGGGTCGATGTCCGACGTGATCCGCGGCGCGGTTCCGTTCATCGGGGCGATGCTGGTGATGATCGCGCTGCTGCTGATCTTCCCGCAGATCGCGTTGTGGCTGCCGCAGACGTTCTCTTGAGCGGCTGACAGGAGGCGAACGGCGGCGCCCGGGTTCCGGGCGCCGCTTGCCGTTGGGCGGGTGCGCTTAGCCTCGCCGGTGTGGGTGAGGGCGAGCGCGGGTGAGGTGGTGAATTCGGGGAAAAATGGTCGGAGCGAGAGGATTCGAACCTCCGACCCCCTGCTCCCGAAGCAGGTGCGCTACCAGGCTGCGCTACGCTCCGACCGTGACGGGGCAGGTAGCGGGTGGCGGGGGGGATTGCAAGCGGTTAGCGGCGCGACGGCGGGGAAAAATCGCCGTGCCGGGTTCGGCGACGGCGGGGCGGAGGAGGCGCGTCGTGACCCGAGGCCGCGCGGCCCTGCGCTGAGGTGGCAGCCTCAGACGCTGACCCGCCCGGCGACCCGGCGGGCACCCCCGCGATGTTGACCCACCCGGCCGAACGACCGGGCGGCCCCCTCGTGCGGTAACCCGCCCGGCGCAATCACCGGGCGGGTGCGTCGTCGTCAGGCGGCTGCCAGCGCCGCTACGATCCGGTCGCCCATCTCGGCGGTCGAGACGGGGGTGCCGCCCTCGAGGCCCATCAGGTCGGCGGTGCGCACGCCATCGGCCAGCACTTTCTCGACCGCGGCCTCGAGCGCGTCGGCGGCGGCGCCCTCGTTGAAGGAATAGCGCAGCGCCATTGCGAAGCTCAGGATGCAGGCGATGGGGTTGGCCTTGCCCTGGCCCGCGATGTCGGGGGCCGAGCCGTGCACCGGCTCGTACATCGCCTTGGGCCGGCCGTTCTCCATCGGCGCGCCGAGCGACGCCGAGGGCAGCATCCCGAGGCTGCCGGTCAGCATCGCCGCCGCGTCCGACAGGATGTCGCCGAACAGGTTGTCGGTCACGATCACGTCGAACTGCTGCGGCCGGCGGACCAGCTGCATGGCGCCGTTGTCGGCGTACATGTGGGTCAGCTCGACGTCCGGGTACTCGTTGTCGTGGACCCACTGCACCTCCTCGCGCCAGAGGATGCCCGATTCCATGACGTTGGCCTTCTCCATCGAGCAGACCCGGTTGGCGCGCTTGCGGGCCAACTCGAAGGCGGCGCGGGCGACGCGGCGGATCTCTCCGCTGGTGTAGCGCTGGGTGTTGATGCCGACGCGGCCGCCCTCGTTGTCGGCGTTGTCATGGGCGTGGATGCCGCGCGGCTCGCCGAAATAGACGCCCGAGGTCAGCTCGCGCACGATCAGGATGTCGAGACCTGCGACGATCTCGCGCTTGAGGCTGCTGAAGTCGGCCAGCGCGTCGAAGCACTGGGCCGGGCGCAGGTTGGCGAACAGGTCCATCTCCTTGCGCAGGCGCAACAGGCCGCGCTCGGGCTTGACCGAGAAATCGAGGTTGTCATAGGCCGGCCCGCCCACGGCGCCCAGCAGCACGGCATCGACCGCCTGGGCCTTGTCCATCGTCGCGTCGGCCAGCGGCACGCCGTGCTTGTCATAGGCGGCGCCGCCGACCAGATCCTCGGACACCTCGAAGCGCATCCCGCGGTTGGCCTGGAACCAGTCGATGACCTTGCGGACCTCGGCCATGACCTCGGGGCCGATGCCGTCGCCGGGCAGGATGAGCAGGGAATAGGGCTGGGATGCGCTGGGGGACGGGATGGGGGACATGGGGCCTCCGGGGCTGGCGGATTGGGGGTGTCGGATGTCGGACCTCGCGTAGCCGTGCCCCGACGCTGGGTCAAGTTCACGGCCATTTGGCTTGCGGTCCGCCGGCCCATGCGTCGGTATGGCGGCGCCACGAGGGCGGCACGCCGCCCGTTCCATCACCCCCGACGACGCGCCCGCGACCCCGGACGCCGCAGACCGCCACGCGCCGCACGACCGGCACGAGCCAAGGAGACCCGACCATGAAACCCACGCACACCGCCCTGATCGCGATGCTGCTCATGTCGGGGCCCGCGCTGGCCGATGGCGGGGTCAGCGTGCCGCTGCCCGACACCTCGGGGATGCCCGCGGCCGAGGCCAAGGCGCTGATGTCGGAACTCGCGCAGGTGAACGTCATCACCTCGAACTGCCCGGCCTATGCGCTCGACGACGAGGACTGGACGCTGATCACCGGGACCGGCGATCAGCTGGCCGCGCAGCTCGGGCTGGATGCGGCGGCCTATGACAAGCAGGTCTATGGCCCGGCGTTCAAGCTGCTGGACGACCCGCAGGCCTGCGACCGGATCGGCCCGACCGCCGCGCCGCTGGTCGCGCGGCTCAAGGGCATGGGCGCGGGCGGCGCGGCGGCGAGCCAGTAGGCCCGCGGCCGCGGCCCGGCCGCTCAGCCCATCCCGCGGCTGCCGTCGGGGCCCCACTTGGCGTGGTCCACGCGCCAGGACCAGACCGCGACCGCCACCCACATCCCGTTGTAGAGCAGCCCGGCGATCAGCACGGCCACCCCGGGGATCGGGCCGATCGCTGCCCGCCCGATCAGGTCGTGGATGTCCTGCGCCGGGAACGGGTGGATGGCGATCTTGCCCCAGTAGGCGGTGGACTGGATGGCGAGGATCCAGATGAAGTTGCGCCTCAGCCGCCGCCCCAGCGCCTGCGCCATGCTGATGTGGTGGACCGGTTCCTCGTAATCCGCCGCCAGCACGTCGCGCCAGCCGGGATCGACGTGATCGCCGCGCAGCATCGGCGCATAGAGGTGCTTCTCGATCCAGCGCGCCCGCGCCCGCCAGACGTTGAAATAGCGGTAGCGGCGCGCCTCGAAGACGAGGAACACCAGCAGCAGCATCCCCACTACCAGGAGCGGCAGGGCCGAGGCCGACGGGCTCGAGAAGGTCGAGGTCAGCGCCACGCCCATCATCACGATCGACCAGTTCGTCGTGTTGTCGAGGCGGGTGCGCCAGACCGTCGAGCGATAGACCTCGCCGCGGTAGAGATGCGCGATGGCGCCGAGCTGCGCCGAGTCGAACTCGGTCAGCCGGGTGGCGAGCGGCGGGGCGACGGCCACCGCCGGAGACGCCGCGGGCAGGTTCTGGTCGAGCGGGTGGGCCGCGCCGTCCGCGGGCGGCGGGTGCGCCGGCTCATCGGGCGGCAGCGCGGCCGAGGGGGCGCAGTCGGAAAGGTCGGGCGGCTCGGCCGGTGGGGCGACCGGCGCCCCCGGCCCCTCGCGCATCACCGCCTCGGCCGGATCGGGCCGGGACGGGGCGCCGGAAGGCGCGCTTGCGGGCGGGCGCTCGGTCGGCGGGGGGGCGTCGGGCGGGCGAGACGTCATGGCGCAACCTCCACATCCACCCAGACCAGCCGGTGGCGCGAGGCGGCGGCAACCGCCTCGGCCAGCGGCACGCCCGGCGCGGGCCACAGCACGCCCGAAGCGCGCACGGTCAGGTCGCGCGAGGGCAGGACCAGGTCCACCCGCAGGTTACCCGGCCCGTCCGCCTCGGGCCAGTCCGCGGTGTCGAGCGCCGGGTCGCCGCGCTGCCCCGCGTTGGCGCCGTCCCGCGCCGCCGCCGCGCCGCCCGCGCTCGCCGGACGCGGGTCCTGCGCCCGGGCGATCAGCGCCCGCAGCGCCTCGGGCCGGCCCTCGCCGTCCTCGGGGTCGAGGTTCGCGTCGCCCACCAGCACGAAGCGGGCGGGCGGCAGGCGGGTCAGCCAGAACGCGGCCTCGTCATGGTTGCGCCGTCCGTTGCGATCCTCGGGGCCGTCGAACACCGGCGGCGTGGCCGACCAGGCGAGCAGGCGCAGCGGCCCGCCCGGCGTCTCGACCGGCACCTCCCAATGCGCGGTCGAGGCGAGGCGCTGCACCGCCGCCACCTCTGGCGGGGCAGGGGGCATGAGGTTGCCCGGCAGGTCGCGCCACAGCCCGCCTGAGTGGTCCGTCACCGGCCCCAGCGGCAGGCGCGACAGCACCGCCATGCCGCCCTGCCCGGTGAAGAGCCCGAAGCCCTGCGCGTCGTCCGCCGTGCCGGTCCGCCCGTCGCCGTCGAGGTCGAGCGCCGTCGCCATGCCGCTGTTGGGCTGGCTGGCGTAGCGGTGCGGATAGGGCGCCCCCGCGGCCTCGAGCCGCGCGGCCAGCGCCGCGAGGGCCAGCCCATCGTGGTCCCAGTCGATCCCGGTCAGCAGCAGCACGTCGGCCCGCGCGGCGGCGATCACCTGAACCACCGCGGCGAACTGCGCGTCCTTGCCGTCGGTGATGTCCTTGAGCAGCAGCCCCGGCCCCTTGCGGATCAGCTCGGGC
Organism: Paracoccus sanguinis; assembly: GCF_012689545.1. Taxonomy (NCBI): domain Bacteria; kingdom Pseudomonadati; phylum Pseudomonadota; class Alphaproteobacteria; order Rhodobacterales; family Paracoccaceae; genus Paracoccus; species Paracoccus sanguinis. The sequence continues at coordinate 965,198 of NZ_CP051542.1, read as the reverse complement.
GAGAAGGAGGCGATCCGCAGCGTCCCGGGCGCGGGCGCGGGCAGCGCGCCGGCCTCAGCGCCCGCGGCCGGTGCGGGCGAACCGGGCGGCCGGGTTCTTTCTGGCGAAACTACCCCGGTGTCCGGGGCAGCGGCCCGCTCTGCGGCCGCGGGCGCAGCACCGCCGGGGTCGGACAGACCCATCTGGGGTCCCGCGGCGACCAGCGCCGCCGCGGCGAGTGTTGCAAGGCCGCGCCTCAGACCCACGGCTGGGACTGGGCGATCCGCGCCTCATAGGCGTCGATCGCGGGGGCCTTCTCCATCGTCAGGCCGATGTCGTCGAGCCCGTTGAGCAGGCAGTGCTTGCGGTGCGGGTCCATCTCGAACGGATAGGCCGTCCCGTCCGCGCCGGTCACCGTCTGCGCCTCGAGGTCCACGGTCAGCCGCGCGTTGGCCCCGTTCTCGGCGTCGCGCATCAGCGCCGCCACCGCCGGCTCGGGCAGCACGATCGGCAGGATGCCGTTCTTGAAGCAGTTGTTGTAGAAGATGTCGGCGAAGCTGGTCGAGATCACGCAGCGGATGCCATAGTCGAGCAGCGCCCACGGCGCGTGCTCGCGTGACGAGCCGCAGCCGAAGTTGTCGCCCGCGACGATGATCTGCGCCTCGCGCCAGGCCGGCTTGTTCAGCACGAAGTCGGGGTTCTCGGAGCCGTCCGCGGTGTAGCGCATCTCGTCGAACAGGTTCTTGCCCAGCCCCGAGCGATGGATCGTCTTCAGAAACTGCTTGGGGATGATCATGTCGGTGTCGATGTTGACCAGCGGCATGGGCGCCGCGATGCCGGTCAGGGTGGTGAAGGGGGTCATGGGTTCCTCGGATCAGGGGCGGGGCGCCGGCTTTGCAGGTGCGGGGCCGGGCGCCGTGAAAGCTGCGGAGACGTCGGCAGAGGCCGGGGGATGGATCATCCCCCGGGTCCTCAGGCCTCGACGCCCATCACCTCGCGGACGTCCACCAGGTGCCCGGCGATGCCCGCCGCGGCCGCCATCACCGGCGACATCAGGTGGGTGCGGCCGCCGCGGCCCATCCGGCCCTCGAAGTTGCGGTTCGAGGTCGCGGCGCAGCGCTCGCCCGGCGCGAGCTGGTCGGGGTTCATTCCGAGGCACATCGAGCATCCCGCGAGCCGCCACTCGAAGCCCGCGTCGGTGAAGACCTTGTCGAGCCCCTCTTCCTCGGCCTGCATCCGCACCAGTCCCGAGCCGGGCACCACCATGCCGCGCACGCCCTCGGCGAGGTGCCGGCCGCGCAGGATGCCGGCGGCGGCGCGCAGATCCTCGATCCGGCCGTTGGTGCACGAGCCGATGAACACCGCGTCCACCTTGATGTCGGTCAGCGCCATCCCCGGCGTCAGCCCCATGTAGTCGAGCGAGCGGCGCGCCGCCTCGACCTTGCCGCCCTCGAAATCCTCAGGCGCGGGGACCCGCGCGCCGATCGGCAGCACGTCCTCGGGCGAGGTGCCCCAGGTCACCACCGGCTCGATGTCCTCGGCGCGGATGGTGATGACCTTGTCCCAGTGCGCGTCCTCGTCGCTGGAAAGGGTCTTCCACCAGGCCAGCGCGGCTTCCCACGCGGCACCCTTGGGGGCGTGGGGGCGGCCCCTGACGTACTCGAAGGTCTTGGCGTCGGGCGCGATCAGCCCGGCGCGGGCGCCGCCCTCGATGGCCATGTTGCAGACCGTCATGCGGCCTTCCATGGACAGGTCGCGGATCGCCTCGCCGCAGTATTCGATCACGTAGCCGGTGCCGCCGGCGGTGCCGGTCTTGCCGATCACGGCGAGCGTGATGTCCTTGGCCGTCACGCCGGGACGCAGACGCCCGGTGATCTCGACCTTCATGTTCTTCGACTTCTTCTGGATCAGCGTCTGGGTGGCGAGCACGTGCTCGACCTCGGACGTGCCGATCCCGTGGGCGAGCGCGCCGAACGCACCGTGGGTGGCGGTGTGGCTGTCGCCGCAGACGACGGTCATGCCGGGCAGGGTCCAGCCCTGCTCGGGGCCGACGATGTGGACGATGCCCTGGCGGACGTCGTTCATCGGATAGTAGTTCAGCCCGAAGTCGCGGGCGTTCTTGTCCAGCTCGGCGACCTGCACGCGGCCCTCGGGGTTCTCGATCCCCATCACCCGGTCGGGGGTGGTGGGCACGTTATGATCCGGCACGGCGATGGTCTGGTCGGGGCGGCGCACGCGGCGGCCGCTCATCCGCAGGCCCTCGAAGGCCTGCGGGCTCGTCACCTCGTGGACGAGATGGCGGTCGATGTAGAGCAGGCAGGTGCCGTCGGGCTGGCGATCGACGACATGGGCGTCGAAGATCTTGTCATAGAGCGTACGGGGACCGGGGGTGGCGTCAGCGCCGTGGGTCTGGCCGGGCATGGCTGTCACTTTCATCAAGGATGGCGGGCGAAGCAGGGGGATGGACCCGGCCGCGAGAGGGGGGACCGGTCCGGCGCGCGGGGCGGCGGCCCCCGAACGGGGCGCGCGGCCGTGGCCGCCGGCTCAAAGTCGCGCGGTGACGGTCCGGCTGACGCCGTAGAAGCGGCCGGGCAGGCGGACGCGATCGTGAATGTCGAAATACCGGAACATCTGGACGCAGATTAGGCACCTCGGCGCCGGGCTTCAAGCGCCGAGCGCAGGGTCCAATGGCCCGTTTCCGGCGATTCCACCCTCCGGGCGTTGAGATGAGCGCGAAACGTGCTATCTTTGTCCCATCCCGGCGCCGGGGCATTGCGGCGCGCTGACCGGAGGAAGTCCCCTGTCCACCACCGTCCCGTCGCCGCAACCGGCGACCGCGACCACCGCGGGCCCGAGCGAATCGCTGCTCGACCGCATCCTGTCCTCGCTCGAAGACGACAAGGCCGAGGACATCGTCACCATCGACCTGCGCGGTCGCTCGGCCATGGCGGACCACATGGTGATCGCCTCGGGCCGCAACGCCCGGCAGGTCGCGGCCATCGCCGAGCACCTGATCGACAAGCTCAAGCAGGACCTGGGCCTGATCGCCCGGATCGAGGGCAAGGACACCGGCGACTGGGTGCTGATCGACACCGACGACGTGATCGTTCACATCTTCCGCCCCGAGGTGCGCGAGTTCTACCAGCTCGAGAAGATGTGGATGCCGGCCGACGCGCTGGGCGCGCTGCGCGCCGACGCCGCGCGGGACGCGGGGCGCGAGGCGGCCGAGTTCCGGGCGCCGAACTGACCGCCCGGCCGGGCGGGCTGACAGCCGACGGGGTGGCCGCGCCATGATGCGCCTGCGGATCGCGGCGGTCGGCCGCCTCGGCGCGCGTACGCCCGAGGCGGCGCTCATCGACGACTACCTCACCCGCTTCACCCAGACGGGACGGGTGCTGGGCCTCGGCCCGGCGACCATCGCCGAGGTGGAGGACCGCAAGGGCGGCGGCAAGGCGGCCGAGGCCGCGCTGCTCTCCCGCCAGATCCCCGAGGGCGCGGCGCTCATCGCGCTGGACGAGCGCGGGCGCCTCATCTCCTCACCCGACTTCGCCGCTGCACTGGCGCGCTTCCGCGATCAGGGCCGCCCCGAGGCGGTGTGCCTGATCGGCGGCGCCGACGGGCTGGACCCGGCGCTGCGGGACCGGGCCGATCTGGTGCTGTCGTTCGGGGCGATGGTCTGGCCGCACATGCTGGTGCGGGTGATGCTGGCCGAACAGCTCTACCGCGCGGCCACCATCCTCGCCGGCGGCCCCTACCACCGGGCCTGAGCGCGGCGCGCGCCTTCTTTCTTGCCCAAATATCGCGGGGTCCGGGGCAGCGCCCCGGTCCGGCGCTTACAGCATCCCCGGCAGCACCAGATCCGGCGGCCGGTGGCCATCGGCGAAGGTCTTGATGTTGATGATGACCTTCTCGCCCATCTCAAGCCGCCCCTCGACCGTGGCCGAGCCCATGTGCGGCAGCATCACCACGTTCGGCGCCTCGCGCAGCCGCGGGTTGATCTCGTGCCCGTGCTCGAACACGTCGAGCCCGGCGCCCGCCAGCTCCCCCGCCCGCAGCATCCGGGTCAGGGCGTTCTCGTCGATCACCTCGCCGCGCGAGGTGTTCACGATCACTGCCGAGGGCTTCATCAGCTTCAGCCGCCGCGCGTTCAGCAGGTGGAACGTCGAGGGCGTGTGCGGCGCGTTGATCGACAGGATGTCCACACGGGCAAGCATCTGGTCGAGGCTCTCCCACCACGTCGCCTTCAGGTCCTCCTCGACCTCGGGGCGCAGGCGGCGGCGGTTGTGGTAATGGACCTGCATCCCGAAGACGTTGGCGCGCCGGGCAATGGCCTGGCCGATCCGCCCCATCCCGAGGATGCCGAGACGCCGCCCGCCGATCCGCCCGCCCAGATGCGAGGTCGGTGCCCAGCCCTCCCAGCGGCCGGCCTGCATCTCGGCCAGGCCTTCGGGAATGCGGCGGGTCACGGCCAGCATCAGCGCGATCGCCATGTCGGCGGTGTCCTCGGTCGCCGCGCCGGGGGTGTTCGAGACGAGGATGCCGCGGCGGCGCGCCGTCTCCACGTCGATGTGATCGACGCCGGCGCCGTAGTTCGCGATCAGCCGCAGCCGCTCGCCGGCCCCGGCCAGCAGGTTGGCGTCGATGTGGTCGGTCACGGTCGGCACCAGCACGTCGGTGTCGCGCATCGCGGCGGCGAGTTCCTCGCGCGTCATGCGCACGTCCACGTCGCGCAGCTGCACGTCGAACAGCTCGGCCATCCGCGCCTCGACGGGCTGCGGCAGTCGCCGCGTCACCGTCACCTTGATCCGATCACGAGGAGATGCGGTGTCCGTCATGCGACTTCTCTTTCAATGCCCAACCAGCTTTGGCAAACTGCCCGCAAGGCGGGGCCGGCACAAGACCCCGAAGGGACAGCACCCATCGGCCGCAGTGACGCAGGGCGCGCGTCGGCGGCGGGATGCAGCGACGAGTCGAGGAAGGCAATTCATGGCACGGGCACTCTTTTCGGCACCGTTCGCGCGGCGCAGAGCGGGACGCATCGCGGCAACGGCGGTGCTGCTGGGCGGGGTGGCGCTGGCCGTCGTCGGGGCGGGCTCCGGCGAAGCGGCCTCCCAAACCGGGATGCCGGGCGCCACCGCGGCGCAGCCGAAGTCCGCCCCCGCGGGGCAGGGCGGCAAGCTTTCGGCCGGGGCGGTGGCCGACGGGGGCGCGGCGGGCGACGGGGCGGCCGTGGCCGAGGGGGCGGGCGAGGGCGCCCCGGCGGCCATCGACGTCAACCCCACCGACATCACGGCGGATTCGCTGATCTCGCGCCATCAGGACGCGCCCCGCGACCCGCACCGCGGGCCGGTGACGAACCTGCCGCTGCCGCGCTACGTCAGCCTCAAGGGCGGCGAGGGCAACGCCCGGCGCGGCCCCAGCCTCTCGCACCGCATCGACTGGGTGTTCCGCCATCCGGGGATGCCGCTGAGGGTCGTGGCCGAGTTCGGCCACTGGCGCCGGGTCGAGGATCAGGACGGCGCCGGCGGCTGGGTGCACTACTCGCTGCTCTCAGGCGTGCGGACCGCGATCATCACCACCGACATGGCCGAGCTGCGCGCCCGCCCCGACACCAACGGCACGGTCATCGCACGGGCCGAGGCCGGGGCCATCGTCCGGCTGCACGAGTGCAACCGCGACTGGTGCCGCGTCTCGGGGGGCGGCGAGAAGGGGTGGGTGATCAAGACCTCGCTCTGGGGCGTGGACGCGGCCGAGACCCGCGACTGACGCGCAACAGCCTCGCCAGAATGACGAACGCCCCGAGGATGACCCTCGGGGCGTCGTCGTGTCAGGACACTCGTCCCGGCCGATCAGGCCGAGATTACATGCACTTATTACATGCACTTGTAGTAGGTCAGCGTGGTGGTGTCCTCGGTCACGCGCATCACGCCGGGACGCAGCGAGATGTTCAGCTGGCGGTTCGCGGCGCCCGAGCAGCCCAGCGAGACGCTGGTGAAGTTCGTCTCGACCTTCGACGAGGTCGCGGTGCAGTTCGCGGCCGGGAAGGTGAAGTTCCGGCCCTGGATCGTCAGGCGGCCCTTCGACGCCGGGTCGTTGCACTGCGAGGCGACGAGGTTCCAGGTCCCGTCGAGCGAGTCCGGGGCGTTGATGGCGCCCGAGGTCGCGGTCGGGGCAGCCGGGGCGACCGCCGGGCCGTCCACGACGACGACGGGCTCGGCACCGGGGGTGGTGACGGTGGTCGTGGTCTGGCCGGGCAGACAGGCCGACAGCGACAAGGCGGCCACCAGGGCCAGGGCGGGCTTCAGATAGGTCATTTTCAGGTTACTCCCTCTTGAAAATGAAATGCGACGGGGCGCTGAGGTCACAACGCGCCAAGCATCCGGTTTCGTTCCCGAAATATCGTTGACCTGCGCAGAAACCTGCAAGCCCGTCGCAACGTCGCGCCACGCGTCGCGCGGAAGGTGTGGCCGGGCCGCTGCGGTCGCTTCATCCGCCGAGATCACGGATGATCACGCGCCCGTGATCGGCTGTGGCTCAGGCGCTGGCGCCGGGCCCGACGGCCCCGCGGCCGCCACACACCCGGCAGCCCGGCCGGGCCGCGATTCCGAGCCGGCGGGTGTCACCCCACAGCCCGTCAAACAGCACCATCTGCCCGCGCAGCCCCGCCCCGCTGGCCGCCCCCGGCGAGCCCGCGACGCCGATCCCCGCGATCAGCTTGACCGCCTCGAGCGCCATGAGGCTGCCCACCACGCCCGGCAGCGCCCCGACGACGCCGGCCTCGGCGCAGGACGGGGCGAGGCCCGGGGCGGGCGCCTCGGGGAAGAGGCAGGCGAGGCAGGGGCCGCCGCGGGCGGGATCGTAGAGGGCGACCTGCCCCTCCCACTGGGCGATGGCGCCGGCGATCAGCGGCACGCCCGCCGCGACGCAGGCGGCGTTGACGGCCTGCCGGCTGGCGAAGCTGTCAGTGCCGTCGAGCACGAGGTCATGCCCGGCGACCAGCGCGCTGTCATCGGCGGTGATGCGGCGCAGCAGCGGCGTGACGGCGACGTGCGGGTTCAGCCGAGCCAGCGCCGCGGCGGCGGCCTCGGCCTTCGGGGCGCCGAGGTCGTCGGTGGTGAAGATCACCTGCCGCTGCAGGTTCGACAGCCCCACGTCGTCGTCGTCGGCCACCGTGATCCGCCCGACCCCGGCCGCGGCGAGGTACAGAAGCACCGGCGCCCCCAGCCCGCCCGCCCCCACGACCAGCACCCGCGCCGCCCGCAGCCGCCGCTGCCCCGCGCCGCCCAGCTCGCGCAGGACGATGTGGCGGGCGTAGCGGTCGAGTTCCGGGTCGGTCAGCGGCCCGTGCGGATCGTCGGGCGGCGTGGCCGCGGCGCTCGCCTGCGGAAGGGGCGGGGAGGGGGCCGCCTCGACCCCGGCGCGCGGCGCGGCGGTGGTCGTCCCCGGCCTTGCCTCGACCGTCGCCCCGGCGCGCCCGCGCAACAGCCGCAGCAGCGCCGCGTAGCCCAACCCGAGCAGCAGCGCCGCCCCCGCCACGGTCCACCAGGCGAAGCGGGCGAGGCCCTCGGGGCCGGGCGCGCCCCGCAGCCCCAGCCAGACCATCCCGGCCAGCCAGACCGCCGCCACCGCCGCGATCAGCCCGCGCAGCCCCCAGCGCCAGCCGACCAGCCCGGCACCGATCGCGCCTGCGACGACCCAGATCATGTGGCCCCCGTCGAGCCGAAGCCGCCCTGCCGCCCCGTCGAAGCCGAGAACGCCTCGACCTCGGCCAGCACCGGGCGGACGACGGGGACGAACAGCATCTGCGCGATCCGCTCGCCCGGCGCGATCGGGATCGGCGGCGCGCCGGGAGGGTTGCGGTTCCAGGCGCTGACCATGATCTCGTGTGTATAGTCGGCGTCGATCAGCCCGACGGCATTGCCCATCACCAGCCCCTTGCCGTGCCCGAGCCCCGAGCGCGGCAGGATCAGCGCGGCCAGATGCGGGTCTGCCATGTGCAGCGCGATCCCGGTCGGGATCAGCACCGCCGCCGCCCCCGCGGCGATCTCGACCGGGGCGTCGAGGCAGGCCCGCAGGTCGAGCGCCGCGGCGCCCGTCGTCTGCCAGTCGGGCAGGCCCCAGTCGCGCAGGCGCGCATCGAGCACCCGGATCTCGACCCGCGGGGTGGTGGCGAAACTCATCGGCCTCTCCTTCGATTCTCGGCCCCGCCGGGGCGGGGTCGCTCGCGCCCTCCCATAGGCCAAGCGCCCCGCGCCGTCACCGCCCGCGCGAAACCGCGCGCCCGCGGCACTCATTCTTCCTTGCCCCAAATATCCCGGGGGGCCGCCCCGCAGGGGTGGCGGGGGCAGCGCCCCCTCGGCGGGTGACACCCTCCCCCCCCGCCTCGCCCCCCGCCTTGCCCCCGCTCGCCCCGGCCCTTAGAACCGCGGCCTGAAACAGGGAACTGCCATGAGCCAGCCGAACCACCCCCCGCGTCCCGTGGTCCTCTGCATCCTCGACGGCTGGGGCATCTCGGACCGTCCCGAACAGAGCGCCCCGGACCAGGCCGCCACGCCGAACTATGACCGGCTGCGGGCCGAATGCCCGAACGCCACGCTCGTCACCTTCGGCCCTGACGTTGGGCTGCCGCGGGGGCAGATGGGCAACTCAGAGGTCGGGCACACCAACATCGGCGCGGGCCGGGTGGTGGCGATGGACCTGGGCCAGATCGACCTCGCCATCGAGGACGGCAGCTTCTTCGCCAACAGCGGCATCGGCGCCTTCGTCGCCCGCCTGCGCGAGACGGGGGGGACGGCGCATCTCATCGGCGTCGTCTCGAACGGCGGCGTGCACGGGCACCTGACCCATATCGCGGCGGCCGCCCGGGCGGTGGCCGAGGCCGGCGTGCCGGTCGTCATCCACGCCGTCACCGACGGCCGCGACGTGCCGCCGCAGTCGGCGCAGGGCTTCATCACCGAGCTGGCCGGCAGCCTGCCCGAGGATGCCCGCATCGGCACCGTGATCGGCCGCTACTACGCCATGGACCGCGACAACCGGTGGGAGCGGGTGGAGAAGGCCTATGCCGCCATCACCCGCGCCGAGGGCCTGCCGGCGCTGACCGCCGACGCCGCCGTCGTCGAAAGCTACGCCCGCGGCGAGACCGACGAGTTCATCCTGCCCCATGTCGTCGCAGGCTACGCCGGGGCGCGGGACGGGGACGGGATCTTCTGCCTCAACTTCCGCGCCGACCGGGCGCGCGAGATCATGGCGGCGCTGGCCCAGCCCGATTTCGCGGCCTTCGACGTGACCGGCCGCCCGGCCTGGGGGGCGGTGCTGGGGATGGTGGATTATTCGGCGCTCCACGACGGCTTCATGACCGCGGCCTACCCCAAGCGGCAGGTGGTCAACACGCTGGGCGCCTGGGTCGCGGCGCAGGGCCTGCGGCAGTTCCGGCTGGCCGAGACCGAGAAATACCCGCACGTCACCTTCTTCCTCAACGGCGGGAAAGAGGCGCCCGAGGCGGGCGAGGACCGCTTCATGCCGCAAAGCCCCAAGGTGGCGACCTACGACCTCGCCCCCGAGATGGCGGCGGCCGAGGTGACCGAGCGGCTCGTCGCCGCCATCGGCGCGGGCTACGACCTGATCGTGGTCAACTTCGCCAACCCCGACATGGTCGGCCACACCGGCAGCCTGCCCGCCGCGATCCGCGCCTGCGAGGCGGTGGACCGGGGCGTGGGCGCCATGCTTTCGGCGCTCGACGCGGTGGGCGGCGCGGCGGTGATCATCGCCGACCACGGCAACTGCGAGACGATGGTGGACCCGGTGACCGGCGGCCCGCACACGGCGCACACGACGAACCCGGTGCCGGTGATCGTCTACGGCGGGCCCGAGGGGGCCACGCTGCGGCAGGGCGGGCGGCTGGCCGACGTGGCGCCGACGGTTCTCGACCTCATAGGCCTGCCGCTGCCGCCCGAGATGACCGGGCAGAGCCTGATCGAAAAGCCGGCCCCGTGACGCGGCACCCCGACACGCCCCTTCGCCTGACTGCCGCCCTCGCGCTCTGCCTTCTCGCGCTGCCCGCGGGGGCGCTGGCGCAGGCGGTGGTGACGGAAGGGGGGCAGAGCGCGGTCACCACGGCCAGCGGCGCCGACGCCGCCGCCCTGCCCGAGGGCGAGACCCCGGCCGAGGCCGCCGCCGCCGAGGCCGCCGCCGCGGCCGATGCGCTGAGGGCCGCCATCGGCACGCTCGACGGGGCGCTGACCGCCGACGACCAGGTGATCGCGCTGGGCCAGGTGATCCGCGCCTATGAGCAGGGGCAGGCCGCGCTCAGGGACAGCCTGCGCCGCGCCAGCCTGCGCGAGCGCCAGGTCCGGGCCGAGTTCGACGCCCGCCGCGACCGGCTGTCGCGCATCCTCGGGGTGATGACCGCCATGCAGCAATCGCCCGAGACGCTGATGCTGCTGCACCCCGCGGGCGCGACGGGCACGGCGCAGTCGGGGATGGTGATCTCGGCCATCACCCCGGCGCTCAGGGCCGAGGCCGACCGGCTCAAGTCCGGCCTCGACGAGATCGCAACCGTCCGCCGGATCGAGCAATCGGCCGCCGACACGCTCGCCCAGGGGCTCGGGCAGGTGCAGGAGGCGCGGCGGCTGCTCGCCTCGGCCGTCACCGACCGCTCGTCGGTCCCGACCCGCTTCGGCGAGGACCCGGCCGAGCTGACGGCGCTGGTCAAGTCGGCCGACACGCTCGATGCCTTCGCCCAGGGCATCTCCCAGATGGAACAGGACATCGGCGCCCCGATGGCCGATTTCGAGGCCGCCGAGGGCAGCCTGCCGCTGCCCGCGCTGGGTGAGCTGGCGCGCGGCTACCGCAAAGCGGACGCGCGGGGAATCGAGCGGCCGGGGATCACGCTGACCACCGCCCCCGCGGCGCTGGTCACCGCGCCCTGGCCCGCGACCATCCGCTATCGCGGCCCGCTGCTCGATTACGGCAATGTGATGATCGTCGAGCCGGCGCGCGGCTACCTGCTGGTACTGGCCGGCATGGCGCAGGTGTTCGGGGCCACCGGCGACGTGGTGGCGGCCGGCGAACCCTTGGGGATCATGGGCGGCAACGAGGGCCCGGCGGCCGAGTTCGGGGCCGGATTCGTCGAGGCCGCGACCGGCACCCATCCGCTGCCGGCGGCGCAATCGCTCTATATCGAGCTGCGGCAGGGCAAGGAAACGCTGGACCCGGCCGAATGGTTCGTGATGAATCCGGTCATAGCGGCGGCCCCGTCGGCCGCCGAGACGACACCCGACACGCCGCCCGCGGGCGCGCCCGGAACAGAACAGCAGGTCAGGACCACGGAATGAAAAACTATCTCATGGCCGGCATCGGCGGCGCGCTCGCCGGGCTCTTGCTGACCACCACGCTGGCGGGGCCGCTGCTCGCACAGGACGAGGCCAAGTCGTCCTCGGTCTACGAACAGCTCGACCTGTTCGGCAACGTGTTCGAGCGGGTGCAGCAGGACTACGTCGAAAGCGTGGACGCCAAGACCCTGATCGAGGCGGCGATCAACGGGATGCTGACCTCGCTCGACCCGCATTCCTCGTTCCTGGCCGCCAAGGACTATCAGGACATGCAGGAACAGACCCGCGGCAGCTTCGGCGGCCTCGGGATCGAGGTCGGGCAGGAGGACGGGCTCGTCAAGGTGATCTCGCCCATGGACGGCACGCCCGCGGCCGAGGCGGGGATCAAGCCCGGCGACTTCATCAGCCACGTGAACGGCGAATCGCTGATGGGGATGTCGCTCGACGAGGCGGTCGAGAAGATGCGCGGCCCGATCGGGTCCGAGGTCACCGTGACCATCCTGCGCAAGGACGAGAAAGAGCCGTTCGACGTCAAGATGACGCGCGAGACGATCAAGCTGACCGTGGTCCGCAGCCGGGTCGAGGGCCACGCCGTCGTCCTGCGCGTCGCCACCTTCAACGACGAGACCTATGACACGCTCAAGGCGGAACTTGAGAAGCAGGTCAAGGCGGCGGGGGGGATCGACAAGGTGACGGGCTTCGTCCTCGATCTGAGGAACAACCCGGGCGGGCTGCTCGACCAGGCGGTGCGGGTGTCGGACGCCTTCCTCGACAAGGGCGAGATCACCTCGACCCGCGGCCGCAACCCCGAGGACAACGAGCGCTGGAACGCCGAGCCGGGCGATCTGGCGCAGGGCAAGCCGATGGTGGCGCTGATCAACGGCGGCTCGGCCAGCGCCTCCGAGATCGTCACCGGCGCGCTGCAGGACCACCGCCGGGCGATCGTCGTCGGCACCAAGTCCTTCGGCAAGGGCTCGGTGCAGACGGTGGTGCCGGTGACCTCGGACAGCGCGATCCGGCTGACCACGGCGCGCTACTACACCCCCTCGGGGCGCTCGATCCAGGCGATGGGGATCAACCCCGACATCATCGTGGAACAGCCCCCCGCCCAGCCCAAGGACGAGGCCGGCGCGGAAGAGACGCCGCGCAGCGCCTCGCGCTTCACCACCTCGGAAAGCGACCTGCGGGGGGCGCTGAACAACGACGCGATCAGCGACGAGGAAAAGCGGCAGATCGAGGAGGAGGCCAAGCAGGTCGAGGCCACCGCCAAGCTGCGCGAGGAGGATTACCAGCTGGCCTACGCGGTCGACATCCTCAAGGGTCTCGCGGCGGTCGATTTCTCGGCCCGCGACGTGGCCGATGCGGCCAAGCCCGCGGTGACCGGGCAGGACGCGACCTCGAACGCCGCCCGCGAGGGGGCGGCTCCGAGCGGCGAGGGTGATCCGGCCGACGGCGAGCCCGCCGCGACCGACGCCGCCGCCCCCGATGCCGGGACCGACGCGGGGACCGACGCCGGGACGACCCCCGACGCCGCGACCGACGCGGCCCCCGAGGGCGCCACAGACGGCGCGACCGACGGCGCCACGGACACCCCCGACGCGACCGCGCCGGCCGACGCCCCCGTCGAGCGTCCGGCCGACCGTCCCACCGACGCCCCGGCGCCGCGGCCATGAGCAAGACGCCCGACGGCCCGCTCGGCCCCGCGGGGCTGCCCTATCGCCCCTGCGCGGGGGTGGTGCTGATCAACGAGGCCGGCCGGGTCTTCGCCGGCCACCGCATCGACAACGCCGCCGACGCCTGGCAGATGCCGCAGGGCGGGATCGACAAGGGCGAGGACCCGCGCGAGGCTGCCCTGCGCGAGCTGCGCGAAGAGACGGGGATCTCCGCCGATCTCTGCGACGTGGTGGCCGAGACCCCGGACTGGGTGCGCTACGACCTGCCGCCCGAGCTGGTTGGCAAAATCTGGAAGGGCCGCTATGGCGGTCAGGCCCAGAAGTGGTTCCTCGTCCGCTATCACGGCACCGACGATCAGGTGAACATCGCCACCGACCACCCCGAGTTCGACGCCTGGCAGTGGATGGCGCCCGAGGAAATCTCGAGCAAGATCGTGCCGTTCAAGCGCGCCGTCTACGACCGCGTGTTCGACGCGTTCCGCGAGCATCTCGCCAAGGGCTGACCGGCCCCTAGGCGGTCAGACTTCTTCCTTGCCGAAATATCCTCGGGGGTGCGGGGGCAGACAGCCCCCGCGCGCCGCCACTCAGCGGAACGCGAACAGCCCCGCGTCCGGGTCGGGCTTGCCGGCGATCGCGGCCGCCACGATCTGCGCCGCGATCATCGAGAAGGTGATCCCGTTGCCGCCGAACCCCATGACCGAGAACACCCGCTCGTGCCCCGGCACCCGGTCGATGATCGGCAGCCCGTCGGTGGTGTTACCGAACGGCGCCGACCAGACATAGGCGGGCGTCCCGATCTCGATCCCGGTCAGCGCCCGCAGCTTTTCGGCGATGACCGCGGCCTTGCGGTCGAGCAGCGCCGGGTCGTCGTTGCGGTCCGGGCTGTCCTCGTCCTCGCCGCCCACGATCAGCCGCCCCTGCGGCGTGGTGCGGAAGTAGAGATAGGGGTCCGACGCCTCCCACACGAGGAAGTCGTCGAGCCACGCCGGGTGCGCCACCCGCGGGCGCGAGGCAAGCGCCCAGGTCGAGGTGATCTCGTGGCTCGGGCTCTCCATGTTGGGCAGGAACTCGTAGCCGGTGCAGAACACCGCGTGGGCGGCGGTGATCACGCAGCCGTCGCGGGTGGCGAGCGCCACGCCGCCGGGCAGCTCGGCCATGTCGGTGACCTCGACCCCCTCGGCGATGACGGCGCCGCGGGCGACGGCGGCGGCGAGCATCCCGGCGGCCAGCTGCGCCGGGTTGGCGCTGGCCGACGCGTCCGAGACGATCGCCGCGGTCCGGTCGATGCCGAACCGCTCGCGCAGCGCGGCCCGCGACAGGTATTCGCAGGAAATCCCCGCCGCATGGCGCGCCTCGGCCTCGGTCTTGAGCCCGCGCCCGCCCATGTCGTCGCCAACGAGATAGAGCGCCCGCTTCGGCTGCATGTCGCAGTCGATCTTCAGCCGCCGGGTCAGCGCCACCAGGTCGCCCACCGCCCGGACCGAACGCAGCCACGCTCCCTCGGCCCGCGCCCGGCCGGTCTGCCGGATCAGGCGCGACAGCGGCACATCGATCTCGTGCTGGATCATCGCCGTCGAGGCGGGCGTCGAGCCGCGCACCGCCCGGCGTCGGTCGAGCACCAGCACCTTGCGGCCCGCCCGGCTCAGCGCCTCGGCCACCAGCGCGCCGCTGATCCCGGCCCCGACCACCACCGCATCCCACCCCGACCGCGCCGGCATCGGCCCGGCCGGCGGGGTGATGCGCGGGGTGTGCAACCAGAAGCTGTCGCCGGTTCTCAGGTCGTCCTTGCGGGTCTCGGCATCCTTGGTCATCACATCCTCACGCGGGTCGCACCCGCCGAAAGCCACGCCGCGTCAGGCGGTTCCCGTGACCCGAGGTGAAACATGGACGATCCCGTCGCGCCCTTCGAACTGGGGCGGATGTTCTTCGGGGAACACCCGCCGCTCTATTACGCCGAGATCGTCGTCCGCACCGTCATCATCTACGGCTATACCCTCGCGCTGATCCGCTGGATCGGCGGGCGCTCGGTGGCGCAGCTCTCGATGGTGGACCTGCTGCTGGTCATCGCGCTCGGCTCGGCGGTCGGCGACGCCACCTTCTACGACGACGTGCCGATGCTGCAGGCGATGACCGTGGTGACGGTGATCGTGGGGCTGAACAAGCTGATCGACTCGCTCATCGAGCGGTCCGAGCGCGTCAAGCACCTGATCGACGGCCGCCCGGTCGCGGTGCTGAGCGGGGGGCGGCTGCTGCCCGAAGGCATGGCGCACCGCGACCTGAGCGCGCTCGAGGTCAAGGCGATGCTGCGGATGGCCGGGGTGCAGAACCTGGGCGAGGTCGCGGGGGCCTATCTCGAGGCCGGGGGCGGCCTGTCGGTGGTCCGGCGCGAGCGGCCCGCCCCGGGCCTCGCCATCGTCCCGCCCCTGAACCTGCTGCCGTCGTCCGAGGCCAGCGATCCCCCGCCCGCCCGGGCGGGAGAGGCCGCCTGCTGCCTCAACTGCGGGGCCATCCACGCCTCCGCGTCCGCCGCCTGCCCGGACTGCGGGTGCAGCCGGTGGACCCGCCCGTCCGACCCGCCCGACAGCCCCGGTCCCGACGTCAGGCGGTGAAGTCGGCGACCCGCGCCCCGGCGGCGCGGCAGAGCGCCGCGGGCGGGGCGGCAAAGACGTGGCGGGGCGTGCCGGCGGCGGCCCAGACGGTGTCGAACTCGGACAGACGCGGGTCCCAGTAGGCCTCGACCGGGCCGAGGTGCCCGACCGGCGCCACCCCGCCGATCGCAAACCCCGTCTCGGCCCGGATCAGCGCGGCGTCGGCCTTGCCCAGCCGTTGCCCGGCGACGGCAGAGGCCTTGGCCGGATCGACCCGGTTGCCGCCTGCGGTGAGGAACAGCACGACATGGCCCGTGTCCTCGCCGCGGAAGATGATCGACTTCGCGATCTGGTCCACCGCGCAGCCGACGGCGGCCGCGGCCTCCTCGGCGGTGCGGCAGGCGCCGGCCTCGATCACCCGGACGGGCAGGTCGGCTGCCGCCAGCGCCGCCTCGACCCTTGCCAAACTTCGGCTCATGTCCCAACCCCGTTGCCATGACGGCGGGCAACATCGCAGGGGGCGCGGGATGGCACAACAGGTCTACACGCTGCTTGTCGAGGTCGGCCGCAAGGCGGGCGACGGCCTGCCCAAGGGCGCCACGGGTGCCGCGCTGATCTGCTATGCCGCCGGCCGCGACCAGGCCGAGGCGGTGCGCGAGACGGTGGCGATCCTCAAGCAGGCCGACCTCGCGCCGCTCGAGGTGCAGGGGTACGGCAGCCTCGAGGACCGGCTGAAGGGCGGCGACGAGATCCCCGACGAAGAGCGCGCGCTGATGGCCCGGGCGCTGGACGAGAACAGCGTGATCGTCGCCCAGATGGAGCCGCTGTATCCCGAGGACGACGCCCCGCGGGGATGAGCCGAACCGGCCCGCCGCAGGGCAGGGCGCGCGCGACGGGTTGCCAGCCGCGCGGGCGCGCGGTTAGGATTCGCCCAAGCAAAACCATAACACGGCGAGGGCAGCAGATGGTGATTTCGATGACGCGAGGGGTCGCGCGGGTGGCGATGTCGGCGGCGCTGGTGGCGGCGCTGGCGTCCTGCGGCGTGCGGGTCGCGCCGGGCAGCGGCGGCGGCGCCCAGACCGTCGCCCCGATCCCCGCGACCGACCCCGGCACCGAGGCCGGTTTCCGCAAGTGGGTCAACGACTTCCGCCCCCGCGCGCTGTCGCAGGGGATCACCCCCGCGACCTATGACCGGGCCATGTCCATCGCCCGCTACAACCCCGAGGTGATCCGGCTGGACCGCAAGCAGGCCGAGTTCTCGCGCCCGGTCTGGCTCTATCTCGACGGCGCGGTCTCGGACGTGCGGGTGGCGACGGGGCGGCAGATGCTGGCCCGCCACGCCGGCACGCTCGCCGCGATCGAGGGCCGCTACGGCGTCCCGCGCGAGATCGTGCTCGCGGTCTGGGGGATGGAGTCGAACTTCGGCTCGAACCGCGGCCGGATGCAGATCATCCCGTCGCTGGCGACGCTCGCCTTCGACGGCCGCCGCGCGGGGATGTTCCAGGAACAGCTGATCGCGGCGCTCAAGATCATCCAGGCCGGCGACACCGATCCGCAGCACATGCTGGGCTCGTGGGCGGGGGCGATGGGGCACACCCAGTTCATGCCGACCTCGTACCTGAGCTACGCGGTCGATTTCACCGGCGACGGGCGGCGCGACATCTGGTCGGACGACCCGACCGACAGCCTCGCCTCGACCGCGGCCTATCTGGCCCGCAACGGCTGGGTGCGTGGCCAGGCGTGGGGGACCGAGGTCGACCTGCCGCAGGGCTTCTCGGCCGTGGGCAAGGGCACCCGGCGGTCGTCGGCCCAGTGGGCGGCGGCGGGCGTACGGCGCAAGGGCGGCGGCGCGCTGCCGCAGGGCACCGGCTCGATCATCCGCCCGGCCGGGGCGCGCGGGCCTGCGTTCCTGATCCTCGACAACTTCCGCGCGATCCTGCGCTACAACAACTCGGACAGCTATGCGCTGGGGGTGTCTTACCTCGGCGAGGCCATTGCCGGGCGGCAGGGCATCATCGGCGCCTGGCCGCGCTCGGACCGGCCGCTGAGCCAGGCCGAGCGGGTCGAGATCCAGCGCCTGCTGACCGCGCGCGGCTTCTACCGCGACGAGATCGACGGCAAGATTGGCTCGGGCACGATGGAGAGCATTTCGGCCTTCCAGCGCTCGATCGGGGTGCCGCCGGACGGCTATGCGACCTCGATCCTGCTCGGGCAGCTGCGCGGGCGCTAGGCGCGGGCCGGGGGCCGCCCCCCGGAAACCCTGGGGGATGTCAGCCAGAAAGAAGGGCCGCGGCGATGTGCTGCGGCCCTTTCGGGTGGCAAGCGGTGCTCTGCGTGGCGGTCAGGCGAGCGCCTGCACCACCCAGATCATGAACAGCGCCCCGACCAGCGCCGCGAGGCCCTGGGCAAGCCAGCTGCCGGCGCGCATGTTGATCCCGGCGAGGCCGAGCAGCCAGTTGCCGACCATGCCGCCGACGATGCCCACGACGATATTGGCGAAGATCCCGGTCCCCGTCCCCATGATGCCCGAGGCGATCCACCCCGCCATCCCGCCGACGATGATCGCGGCCAGCCAACCCAGTCCCTGCATGGCAAACTCCTGTCCCTGTGCGCGCTCAAACGCCGGTTGGCGGGCGCGGGTTTCCTGTGGGGCTCGCGGAAAGTGCTGGCGGCAGCGCGCCTTAACCGGATCTCAACGGGTCGCGGGCTATGCCGGGGGCAGTTCATTCAGGGAATCGCCTCATGCCGCTTGATACCACCCAGCAGATGCTGATCGAACAGCGCGTCGCCAATGACGCGAA
The DNA here is from genome assembly GCF_012689545.1 of Paracoccus sanguinis. Lineage (NCBI taxonomy): Bacteria > Pseudomonadati > Pseudomonadota > Alphaproteobacteria > Rhodobacterales > Paracoccaceae > Paracoccus > Paracoccus sanguinis. The sequence continues at coordinate 946,827 of NZ_CP051542.1, read as the reverse complement.
ATCGCCGCTCATCGCCTATCTTCTGCTGCTGTTCGTCGGCGGCTTCGGCGCGCACCGGTTCTATCTGGGCCACACGGGGTCGGCGGTGCTGATGCTGGTGCTGTGGCTCGTCGGCTGGGTGACGCTGCCGATCATGGTGGGGATCGTGCCGCTCGGCGTCGTGGGTGTCTGGGTCTTCATCGACCTGTTCCTCGTCCCGGGCATGGTCGCGCGGGACAAGGACCGGGTGCGCCGGCTCATGCGCGGGGAACTCGAGCTTGCCGCCGGCAACCCTCCGGCCGTGGCCCTGTCGCAGCCCGCCTGACCGGGCGGGCCGGGGCGCCTGTGCTGCGCGGACGTTCAGTCGCGCAGCAGCTCGTTGATCGAGGTCTTCGAGCGGGTCTTGGCGTCGACCCGCTTGACGATCACCGCGCAGTAGAGATGCACGCCGTTCTTCGACGGCATCGAGCCCGCGACCACGACCGAGCCCGCGGGTACCTCGCCATACATGACAGCGCCGGTTTCGCGGTCGACGATCTTGGTGGACTGGCCGATGAACACGCCCATCCCGAGGACCGAACCCTCGCGCACGATCACCCCCTCGACCACCTCCGAGCGGGCGCCGATGAAGCAGTCGTCCTCGATGATCGTCGGGCCCGCCTGCATCGGCTCCAGCACGCCGCCGATGCCGACGCCACCCGACAGGTGCACGCGCTTGCCGATCTGGGCGCAGCTGCCGACGGTGGCCCAGGTGTCGACCATCGTGCCCTCGTCCACGAACGCCCCGAGGTTGACGAAGCTCGGCATCAGCACCACGCCGCGGGCGATATGGGCCGAGCGGCGCACGACGCAGTTCGGCACCGCGCGGAAGCCCGCCTCGCGCCAGCGGTTCTCGCCCCAGCCGGCGAACTTGTTGTCCACCTTGTCCCACCAGGTGCCGTCCTGCGGACCGCCCGGCTGCAGCTCCATGTCCTTGAGGCGGAAGCCGAGCAGCACCGCCTTTTTCGCCCACTGGTTCACGTGCCAGTCGGCGCCGCGCCGCTCGGCCACGCGCAGCTCGCCCCGGTCGAGCGCCTCGAGCGTCGCCTCGACCGCGTCGCGGTGCGCACCGGTGGTGGCGGGGGAGATGCTGTCGCGGTCCTCCCACGCGGCCTCGATGGCGGCCTCGAGCGCGGCAGAGGCGGGGGCGGCGGCTTGGGCGGGGGGCTGGGTCATCCTCGGGTCATCCTCGGGCTGGGGGTCGGGTGGAAATCATGCCCGTTCGGCTATAAGCCGGGCGGGACCGGCCGCGCAACGCCGCGCGGCCGCAGGATGAGGTTGAGATGACGCCTGCCGACGACGACCGCGCCAACGTGTTCCGCCACAGCGAGGAGGACGCGGTGATCGCGGCACAGGACCCCGATACGCCGCAGACCCGCGCCCCGGCCTATCGCCTCGCCTTCACCGACACCGAGTTCCTGCTGCGCGAAGAGCTGCGCCCGGTGCGGCTGCAGCTCGAGTTGCTCAAGCCGCAGCTGGTGATGGACGAGCGCGGCGTCAAATCCACCGTGGTGATGTTCGGCGGCGCCCGCATCCCCGCGCCCGAGGACGCCGGGCGGGCCCGCACCCCGACGCTGGCCGGGCTGTCGCATTACTACGCCGAGGCCGAGCGCTTCGCCCGCCTCATCACCGAGCGCAGCATGGCAAGCTACGGCCGCGACTGGGTGATCTGCACCGGCGGCGGCCCCGGGGTGATGGAGGCCGGCAACAAGGGCGCCCACGAGGCCGGCGGCCAGTCGATCGGGCTGGGGATCGTTCTGCCGCACGAGCAGGCGCCGAACCTGTATGTGACGCCGGACCTGTCCTTCAACTTCCACTACTTCGCCATCCGCAAGATGCATTTCCTGATGCGGGCGCGGGCGATCACGGTGTTCCCCGGCGGCTTCGGGACGCTCGACGAGATGTTCGAGACGCTGACGCTGATCCAGACCAAGCGGATGAAGCGGGTGCCGTTCCTGATGTTCGGCCGGTCGTTCTGGGACAGCATCATCAACTGGGAGGCGCTGGCCGAATCGGGGACGATCAGCCCCGAGGATCTCGCGCTGATGACCTTCGTCGAGACCGCCGACGAGGCCATCGCGGCGATCGACGCCTTCCGCAGCGACGACTGCGACTGACGCGCGGGCGGAGGTTGGGGCGGCGGGCGGCAGGGGTCGCCTGATGGCGCCGGGCCGGCGGATAAGCCTAGCGGGGCAGCGTTTCGGGGCGGGCCGTCAGGCCGTTTTCGTCGGGCGACTGACTCGACGTCTTGCCTGAGCGCGGAGTCTCCAACCCCTGTCCTGAAAAGCTGTCTGCCAATGGCCGTTACAAAGGACGTCGCGCACAGCAGGTGCACGGGCCGCGCAGCGGGAGGCCGTGACCCGGGGCGGGGTGCGTTGGACGTCCGGTGGTCGCGGTCAGTGGCCGTAGCCGCGACAGAGACGCTCATCTTCCCGCGCGGGGTTGTTGTGAGCCGTTGAGGGTGTGCCAGCGTCGTGCAACCTTGGGAGCCGTTGGAACAGCGTAACCTCTGGACGCGGTCTGCTCGAGCAACCCTGACAGCGCGTTCGGCCGACCGCTGCCCGTTCCCCGTTCCCCGTTCCCCGGACCCCGATGCCCGCTTCTTTCCTGCCCAAATATCCCGGGGGGTCCGGGGGGCCGGCCCCCCGGTGGCGCGCCGATCCTGCCCCTGTATCGCTCAAACCGGCAGGTCAGAAGGGCATCCATCGGGGCCTGAGGCCGCCCCCAGCATCAGCCACCCCCATCCCCACAATCTCTTTCCAACTTGAAACTTAAAGCTTGAAATACATCCGGCCGCGCCGCAGGATCACCTCACTTCGGCGATGTGGGGAGGCGTGGCCGTGAAGATACTCTGCCTCGGGGGCGGCCCTGCTGGGCTCTATTTCGCCATCTCGATGAAGCTGCGCGACCCCGCGCACCAGGTCACCGTGCTCGAGCGGAACCGGGCACGGGACACCTTCGGCTGGGGCGTGGTGCTGTCGGACGACGCGCTGGGGCGGATGCAGAAGAATGACCCGGCCTCGACCGAGGCGATCCGCAGCCATTTCGCCTATTGGGACGACATCGCCGTGATCAAGGACGGCGTCCGCACCGTCTCGGGCGGGCACGGCTTCGCCGGCATCGGGCGGCGGCAGATGCTGATCCTGCTGCAGGACCGGGCCCGCGAACTCGGCGTCGACCTGCGCTTCGAGACCGAGTTCACCAGCGTCGAGGCGCTGCGGGGCGATTACGACCTCGTGGTCGGCTGCGACGGCATCAACTCGGTCGTGCGGCGCGAATACGCCGAACATTTCCGGCCCGACATCGACACGCGGCTCTGCAAGTTCGTCTGGCTCGGCACGCACCAGAAGTTCGACGACGCCTTCACCTTCATCTTCGAGCGCACCCCGGCGGGCTGGATCTGGGCCCATGTCTACCAGTTCGACGACACCACAGCGACCTTCATCGTCGAGACCACGCCCGACGTCTGGGACGCGCTCGGCTTTGCCGACATGAGCAAGGAAGAGACGGTCGAGACCTGCCGGCGCATCTTCGAGCGCCATCTCGGCGGGCACGAGCTGATGTCGAACGCCGCCCATCTGCGCGGCTCGGCGGTGTGGATGCAGTTCCCTCGGGTGATCTGCGAGACCTGGCACCACGAGAACGTCGTGCTGATGGGCGACGCCGCGGCGACGGGGCATTTCTCGATCGGCTCGGGCTCGCGGCTCGCCTTCGACAGCGCCATCGCGCTGGCCGAATACCTGCACTCGGAACCGACGATGGAGGCCGCCTTCCAGCGCTATCAGGACGAGCGGCGGCTCGAGGTGTTGCGGCTGCAGTCGGCGGCCCGCAATAGCCTCGAGTGGTTCGAGCAGGTCGGCCGCTACCTCGACTTCGAGCCGGTGCAGTTCGCCTATTCGCTGCTCACCCGCAGCCAGCGGATCAGCCACGAGAACCTGCGCCTGCGCGACCCGGAATGGCTGGGCGCGGCCGAGGACTGGTTCCAGTCGCGGGCCGGGGGCACGCCGGGCCGGGCGCCCATGTTCGCCCCGTTCCGGCTGGGGGACATGACACTCAAGAACCGCGTCGTCGTCTCGCCCATGGCGCAGTACCGGGCCGAGAACGGCAGCCCGACCGACTGGCACCTCGTCCATCTGGGCGAGCGCGCCAAGGGCGGTGCCGGGCTCGTTTACACCGAGATGACCTGCGTCTCGCCCGAGGGCCGGATCACCCCCGGCTGCCCCGGCCTCTACGCGCCCGAACACGAGGCCGCCTGGCGCCGGATCGTCGACTTCATCCATGCCGAGACGGACGCGAGGATCTGCTGCCAGATCGGCCACGCCGGGCGGAAGGGCTCGACCCGGCTGGGGTGGGAGGGGATGGACCAGCCCCTCGAGACCGGCAACTGGCCGCTGATGTCGGCAAGCCCGATCCCCTGGGCCGAGGGCAGCGCGACGCCGGCCGAGATGACCCGCGCCGACATGGACCTGGTGCGCGACCAGTTCGTCGCGGCGACCGAGATGGCCGCCCGCGCCGGCTTCGACATGGTCGAGCTGCACGCGGCGCACGGCTATCTCGTCTCGTCCTTCATCTCGCCCGCCTCGAACCGGCGGACGGACGAGTATGGCGGCAGCCTCGAGAACCGGCTGCGCTGGCCGCTCGAGGTGTTCCGGGCGATGCGCGCGGCGTGGCCCGCGGGCAAGCCGATCGCGGTTCGCATCAGCGCCACCGACTGGCTCGACGCCGAGGGCGTGACGCCGGAAGAGGCGGTCGAGATCGCGCGGGCCTTCCACGACGCGGGCGCGGACCTGATCGACGTGTCGGCCGGGCAGACTTCGACCGCGGCGCGGCCGGTCTATGGGCGGATGTTCCAGACGCCGTTTTCGGACCGCATCCGCAACGAGCTGTCGATCCCGACGATGGCGGTGGGCAACATCACCGAGCCGGACCACGTCAACTCGATCCTGATGGCCGGGCGCGCCGATCTGGTGGCGATTGCGCGGCCGCATCTGGCCGACCCCTACTGGACGCTGCACGCCGCCGTGACGCTGGGCGACGAGGCCGAGCCGTGGCCGAAGCCCTATCTCGCCGGCCGCGATCAGGCCTATCGGCTGCGCGCCCGCGAGCAGGAGGCGATCCGTGCCTGACGCGGCCCGCCCTCTCGCCGGCCGCCTCGCCCTGATCACCGGGGGTGGCACCGGCGTGGGCGCCGACCTCGCCCGCGGGTTCGCAAGCGCGGGGGCCGAGGTGGTGGTGGCGGGGCGCCGCCGCGATCCGCTCGATCGGGTCGCGGCCGAGACAGGGGCGCGGGCGCTCACCTGCGACGTGACGGACGAGGCGAGCGTCGCGGCGCTGTTTGAGGCCGCCGGGCCCTGCGACATCGTGATCGCCAACGCCGGCGCGGCCGACAGCGCGCCCTTTGCCAGGCTCTCGCGCGACCAGTTCGACGCGGTGCTCGCGGTGAACCTGACCGGCACGTTCCTCACCCTGCGCGAGGGGCTGCGGCGGATGGAGGGCTGGGGGCGGCTGATCGCGGTCGCCTCGACCGCCGGGCTCAAGGGCTATCCCTATGTCGCCCATTACACCGCCGCCAAGCACGGGGTGGTGGGGCTGGTGCGGGCGCTCGCGCAAGAGCTGGGGCCGCGGGGGATCACCGCCAACGCGCTCTGCCCCGGGTTCCTCGACACCGAGATGACCGAGCGGACGCTCGACACCATCACCCGCACGACCGGCCGCGACCGCGAGGCGGCGCAGGCCGCGCTGGTCCGCGCCAATCCCCAGCGCCGGCTGGTGGCGCCGTCCGAGGTCACCGCCGCCGCGCTGTGGCTGTGCAGCGACGGCGCCCGCGGCGTCAACGGCCAGGCCATCGCCATCGACGGGGGCGAGACATGAGCGCCCGCCCCGATGCGCCCACGCTGGCCACCGATCCGCTGTCCAAGCGGCGGCTGAGGCTCTGGATCCGGCTGCTCGGCGTCACCCGCCGGGCCGAGGGCGAGCTGCGCGACTTCCTGCGCCGCGACCACGCCACGACGCTGCCCCGCTTCGACGTGATGGCGGCGCTCTGGCGGCAGGAGCAGCCGATGACGATGACCGAGATCAGCCGTTGGCTGCTCGTCTCGAACGGCAACGTGACCGCGGTGGTGGACCGGCTCGAGGCCGAGGGGCTGGCGGTGCGGCTGCCCTGCGACGCCGACCGGCGCGCGGTGCGGGTCGCGCTGACCGAGGCGGGCCGGGCGCGGTTCGACGCCATGGCGCGCGCCCACGGGCAGGAGATCTCGCGCATCTTCGCCCCGCTCGACGAGGCCGATCTGGCCGAGATGCGCCGCATCCTGCGCAAACTGGAGCCTGCCGCATGACCCACGACCTTCTGCCCCGCACCGAGATGGCCGGCCTTCGCCCGACGCACTTCCAGTGGGAGATGCGCGGCCGGGTGGCGGTGATCCGTCTGGCCCGCCCCGAGCGCAAGAACCCGCTGACCTTCGCGAGCTACGCCGAACTGCGGGACACCTTCCGCGCGCTCGCGGTGGCGACCGACGTGGATGTGGTGGTGCTCGCCTCGAACGGTGGCAATTTCTGCTCGGGTGGCGACGTGCACGAGATCATCGGCCCGCTGGTCGGGATGGAGATGACGGACCTTCTCGCCTTCACCCGCCTCACCGGCGATCTGGTCCGGGCGATGCTGCACTGCAACCGCCCGGTGATCGCGGCGGTCGAGGGCGTCTGCGTCGGCGCCGGCGCGATCATGGCGATGGCCGCGGACCTGCGGCTCGCCGCGCCGGACGCGAAGGCCGCGTTCCTCTTCTCCCGCGTGGGCCTCGCCGGCTGCGACATGGGCGCCTGCGCGATGCTGCCGCGGATCATCGGGCAGGGGCGGGCGGCCGAGCTGCTCTACACCGGCCGGTCGATGTCGGCGGACGAAGGCGCGCGCTGGGGTTTCTGGAACGCGGTCCACGAGGATGTCGAGGCCGCCGCGCTGGCGCTGGCCGAGCGGATCGCCGCGGGGCCGGTCTGGGCGCACGGGATCACCAAGACGCAGCTTAACCAGGAATGGAACATGGGGCTGGACCAGGCCATCGAGGCCGAGGCGCAGGCCCAGGCGATCTGCATGCAGACCCGCGACTTCGCCCGCGCCTACCACGCCTTCGTGGCGCGCGAGACGCCGGTGTTCGAGGGGGACTGAGGGGCATGGCGGACCGCAGCTTTCTCGACTGGCCGTTCTTCGAGGACCGCCACCGCGACCTGGCCGGGGCGCTCGACGACTGGGCGGGGCGCGAGCTCGGCGCCGTCGACCACGCCGACACCGACGCCGCCTGCCGCGATCTGGTGGCGCGGCTGGGGGCGGGCGGGTGGCTCACCCACTCGGGCGGCGAGGCGATCGACCTGCGCAGCCTCTGCCTGATCCGCGAGACGCTGGCGCGCCACGACGGGCTCGCCGATTTCGCCTTTGCCATGCAGGGGCTGGGGATGGGGGCGGTGAGCCTGTTCGGCACGCCCGAGCAGCGCCGCTGGCTTGAGCGGACGCGGGCGGGCGCGGCGATCTCGGCCTTTGCGCTGACCGAGCCGGGGGCGGGGTCGGACGTGGCCCAGACCGCCACCACCGCGCGGCGCGACGGCGACGACTGGGTGCTCGACGGCGAAAAGACCTACATCTCGAACGGCGGCATCGCCGATGTCTATGTGATCCTCGCGCGCAGCGGCGAGGCGCCCGGCGCGCGGGGCCTCTCGGCGTTCCTGATGCCCGCCGACACCCCCGGCCTGAGCATAGCCGAGCGGATCGAGGTGATCGCGCCGCATCCGCTCGCCCGCCTCAGGCTCGACGGCGTGCGCCTGCCCGCGGGCGCGCTGATCGGCGAGGCGGGGGCGGGGTTCAAGGTCGTGATGGCCGTCCTCGACCTCTTCCGCGCGACCGTGGGCGCAGCGGCGCTGGGGTTTGCGCGCCGGGCGCTCGACGAGGCGCTGGCGCGGGTCCACCGGCCGCGGCCCGGCGGCGGGCGGCTGGTCGACCACCAGATCGTCGAGGGGCATCTGGCCGACATGGCGCTGGAAATCGACGCCGCCGCGCTGCTGATCTACCGCGCCGCCTGGACCCGCGACGTGCTGCGGCCCGCCCGCATCACCCGCGAGGCGGCGATGGCCAAGCTTTACGCGACCGAGGCCGCCCAGCGGGTCATCGACACGGCCGTCCAGCTTCACGGCGGCGACGGGGTGCGCCACGGCGAGACCGTCGAGCGGCTTTACCGCGAGATCCGCGCCCTCAGGATCTATGAGGGCGCCAGCGACGTCCAGCGCATCATCATCGCCCGCGCGGTCGCGGGCGGCTTTCAGGGAGGGGAGAGATGAGCGACCTGCAAGGCGGGATCACCCGCAACGGCGAGGCCTATCACGGGCGCGAGCTGAACATCCTCGGCCAGCGCTATTTTCCCAAGGCGAGCTGCGACGCGAGCTTCGCGTTCGAGACGAACAGCGAGCCGGGGCAGTTCGTCCCCGTCCACATCCACCCCACGCAGGATGAGTTCATCCTGGTGCAGGAGGGACAGCTCGAGCTGAAGCTGGACGGCCAGTGGACCACCGCCAAGGCGGGCGATCTGGTGCGGATGCCGCGCGGCGTGCCGCACGGCTATTTCAACAAGTCCGACACGCCGGCGCGGGCACTCTTCTGGGTCTCGCCCGCGGGCCGGCTCGAGGCGCTGTTCGAGGTCCTGCACGACATGACCGACGTGGACGAGGTGGTGCGCGTCAGCGCCGCCCACGAGGTCGATTTCCTGCCGCCCGAGGCCAACGAATGAGCTACCGGCGGACGATCCCGGTCGAGTTCAACCACTGCGATCCGGCCGGGATCGTGTTCTACGCGCGCTATTTCGAGATGACCAACTCGGTGTGCGAAAACTTCTTCGCCGAGGTGGTGGGCCGCAGCTACGCCGAGGTGATGGCGGCGGGCGAGGGCGTCCCGACCGCCCGGCTCGAGGCCGATTTCCGGCTGCCGTCGCGGCTCGGCGACCGGCTTGACTGGACGCTGACGGTGCTGCGGGTCGGGCGGTCGAGCCTCGATCTGGCGCTGACCGCGCGGGTGGGGACGGGCGACACGCGGCTCGAGGTGCGCAAGACGCTGGTGTGGATCGGCCGGGGCGGCAAGCCTGCCGCCTGGCCCCGAGAGATGCGGGCCCGGCTCGAGGCCGCAAGGGAGCATGGCGATGAGTGAAAGTCCGCACGAGTTCCTGAACCCCGAGGGCTGGAAACCCGCCCAGGGCTACGCCAACGCGGTCGTCTCGCGCCCCGGCAGGACGATCTGGCTGGGCGGGCTGGTCGGCTGGGACGACCAGCAGGTCTGGCACAGCGACGATTTCATCGAGCAGACCGACCGCATCCTCGGCGCCATCGTGGCGCTTCTGGCCGAGGCGGGGGCGGGGCCCGAGCACCTGACCCGGATGACCTGGTTCGTGGTGGACAAGCAGGAATACATGAGCCGCCTGCGCGACCTCGGCGCCGTCTACCGCAAGCACCTGGGCCGGCATTACCCGGCGATGGCGCTGGTGCAGGTGGTGGCGCTGGTCGAGGACCGCGCCCGGCTTGAGATCGAGGCGACGGCGGTGGTGCCCGACGCGGGCCCCGCAGCGGGGGAGGGCGCGCGATGAACGAACCCCTCGGCCCCTCGGGCCACGAGGACAGCTTTACCCGCGACAACCTGCCCCCGGCCGCGCTCTGGCCGAAGATCGACCTCGGCCCGTTCCGCTATCCGGAATGGCTGAACATCGGCCACGAGCTGACCGACCGGATGGTCCAGCACGGCCACGGCGACCGCGTGGCGCTGATCGGCAATGGCCGCCAGCGCACCTACAAGGAGCTGTCGGACTGGACCAACCGCATCGCCCGCACGCTGGTCGAGGATTACGGCGTCAAGCCCGGCAACCGGGTGCTGATCCGCTCGGCCAACAACCCGGCGATGGTGGCCTGCTGGCTGGCCGCGACCAAGGCGGGCGCGGTCGTGGTCAACACCATGCCGATGCTGCGCGCGGGCGAGCTGGCCAAGATCGTGGACAAGGCGCAGGTCAAGTTCGCCCTCTGCGACACGCGCCTGATGGAGGAGATGATCGCCGCCAAGGCGCTGGCCCCGGTGCTCGAGACGGTGGTCGGCTTCGACGGCAGCGCCAACCACGACGCCGAGCTGGACCGCGCGGCGCTGGGCAAGCCGGTGCGCTTCGACTGCGTGCAGACCGGGCGCGACGACGTGGCGCTGCTCGGCTTCACCTCGGGGACGACCGGGGCGCCCAAGGCCACGATGCACTTCCACCGCGACATCCTGATCATCGCCGACGGCTACGCGCGCGAGGTGCTGCAGGTCACGCCCGAGGACGTGTTCGTGGGCTCGCCGCCGCTGGCCTTCACCTTCGGCCTCGGCGGGCTCGCGGTGTTCCCGCTGCGCTTCGGCGCGGCGGCGGCGCTGCTGGAACAGGCGAGCCCGCCCAACATGGTCGAGATCATCGAGCGCTACCGGGCCACGATCTGCTTCACCGCCCCCACCGCCTATCGCGCCATGCTGTCGGCGATGGACGCGGGCGCGGACCTGTCGAGCCTGCGCGCCGCCGTCTCGGCCGGCGAGACGCTGCCCGCGCCGGTCTATGAGGAGTGGAAGGCCCGCACCGGCAAGCCGATGCTGGACGGGATCGGCTCGACCGAGATGCTGCACATCTTCCTGACCAACCGCTTCGACGACCACCGCCCCGGCTGCACCGGGCGGCCGGTCAGCACCTACCGGGCGATGATCGTGGACGACGAGGGGCGCGAGGTGCCGCGCGGCACGCTCGGCCGGCTGGCGGTGCAGGGGCCGCTGGGGTGCCGCTACCTCGCCGACCCCGACCGGCAGCGCGACTATGTGAAGGGCGGCTGGAACCTGACCGGCGACAGCTTCACCCAGGACGACGAGGGGCGGTTCCACTTCGCCGCCCGCAACGACGGGATCATCCTCTCGGCCGGCTACAACATCGCCGGCCCCGAGGTCGAGGCGGCTCTGCTCTCGCACCCCGCCGTCGCCGAATGCGCCGTGATCGGCGCGCCCGACCCCGAGCGCGGCGAGATCGTCGAGGCCCATGTCGTCCTTCGCGAGGGGTTCGAGGCCGACCGGCTGATGGTCCGTGACCTGCAGGATCACGTCAAGCGCAGCATCGCGCCCTACAAATACCCCCGCAGCGTGGTGTTCTGCGCCGCCCTGCCCAAGACCGAAAGCGGCAAGATCCAGCGTTTCCGCCTCAAGGAGGGGGGCTGAACGCGGCGCCCGCCGGGGTGTCCGGGCTTTACAGCGGGGCGCGCGCCCGTCCTTCTACACGCGCGGGGCGGCGGCGCACGGGCCGCCGGAATGTCACAAGGCGGGGCAACGTCCCCGCGCACACAGGAGAGGAAAAGACCATGAAACTCATCACCACCCTGGGCGTCCTTGCGGCGCTGAGCGCGGGCACGGCGATGGCCGGCCCGGTCAAGATCGGCATGATCACCACGCTGTCGGGCGGCGGCGCGGGCCTCGGGATCGACACCCGCGACGGCTTCGACCTCGCCCTCAAGCTGGCGGGGGACAAGGCCAGGGACATCACCGTCGTCACCGAGGACGACCAGCAGAAGCCCGACGTGGCGGTGCAGATCGCCGACAAGATGATCCAGCAGGACGGCGTGGACCTGCTGACCGGGATCGTCTGGTCGAACCTCGCGATGGCGGTGGTCCCGGCGGCGGTTCAGCAGGGCAAGTTCTACGTCTCGACCAACGCCGCGCCCTCGGCGCTGGCGGGCGCCCAGTGCAACAAGGACTACTTCGCCGTCAGCTACCAGAACGACAACTTCCACGAGGCCGCGGGCCAGGCGGCGACCGACGCCGGCTACAAGAAGGTGTTCGTGATGGCGCCGAACTACCCGGCGGGCAAGGACTCGCTTTCGGGCTTCAAGCGCTTCTACAAGGGTGAGCTGGCAGGCGAGGTCTACACCCAGGTCGGGCAGACCGACTACGCCGGCGAGATCGCCCAGATCCGCGATTCCGGGGCGGATGCGGTGTTCTTCTTCCTGCCCGGCGGCATGGGCATCTCGTTCATGAAGCAATACGCCACGAGCGGCGTCAAAACCCCGCTGATCGGCCCGGCCTTCAGCTTCGACCAGGACATCCTGCCCGCGGTCGGCGACGCCGCGCTGGGGGTCAAGAACACCGCAAGCTGGTCCCCCGACCTCGACAACGAGGCCAACAAGACCTTCGTCGCCGAGTTCCAGAAGGCCTACAACCGCCTGCCCTCGGTCTATGCGGCGCAGGGGTATGACACCGCGAACCTGATCCTGTCGGCGGCCGCCAAGGCCGAGGTCAGCGACCACGACGCCTTCCGCACCGCGCTGAAGGCGGCCGAGTTCCCGAGCGTGCGGGGCAAGTTCAGCTTCGGCCCGAACCAGCACCCCATTCAGGACCTCTATGTCCGCGAGGTCATCAAGAACGACCAGGGCGTGCTGACCAACAAGATCGTGGGCACCGCCCTGACCGACCACGCCGACGCCTACGCGGCCGAGTGCAAGATGTAGGACGGTTGCGCGCGCCGGGGCCGGGGTGGGGATGATCTAATGCTGATCGTCGAACAGCTTCTCAACGGGCTGCAATACGGGATGACGCTGTTCCTGATGGCGGCGGGCCTGACGCTGGTGTTCGGCGTCATGGGGCTCATCAACCTCGCGCATGGCTCGCTCTACATGATCGGCGCCTTCGCCTGCGCGGTGGTGGCGCGCGAGACGGGCAGCTTCGCCCTCGGCGTCGCGGCGAGCCTTGCCGCCGCGGCGGCCGCGGGCGCACTGGTCGAGGCGGTGGTGATCCGCCGCCTCTACGCCCGCGACCACCTCGACCAGGTGCTCGCGACCTTCGCGCTGATCCTGATCGCGTCCGAGGGGATGCGCTGGATGTTCGGCTCGTTCCCGCTTTACCTCACGCTGCCGCCGGCCCTGTCGGGGACGGTGACGCTGCCGGGGGGGCTGGTCTATCCGGTGTTCCGGCTCGGCGTGATCGGGGTCGGGGCGCTGATCGCCGCGGGGCTGTTCCTTCTGATGACCCGCACCCGGCTGGGCGCCCGCATCCGCGCGGGCGAGGCCGACCGCGAGATGATCGGCGCGCTCGGCGTAGACATCGCCCGGCTCTACACCGTGGTCTTCGCGCTCGGCGCCGCGCTCGCGGGGCTGGCCGGCGCGCTGGTCGGCGCCGTGCAGTCGGTGCAGGTCGGGATGGGCGAGCCGGTGCTGATCCTCGCCTTCGTCGTGGTGGTGATCGGCGGCATCGGCTCGATCGGCGGGGCGCTGGTCGCGGCGATCCTCGTCGGCATGACCGAGAGCCTCGGCCGCGCGCTGCTGCCCGGGCTGCTCGCCCGCATCATGCCGACGGCCGAGGCCAACACGCTGGGCGCGAGCCTCGCCTCGATGTCGATCTATCTGCTGATGGCGGCGGTGCTGCTGTGGCGCCCCGCGGGCCTCTTCGGGGTGCGGGCGTGAACCGGGCGTCCCTCGTCAACGCCGGCCTGCTGGCGCTGCTGATCGGCGGCGGGCTGGTCGCGCACTGGACCGGCCACGGCTTCTGGGTGACGCTCGCCACCAAGGCCGCGATCCTGGCGCTCGCCGGGGTCGGGCTGAACCTCGTGCTCGGCTACGGCGGGCTGGTCAGCTTCGGCCATGCCGCCTTCTTCGGCATCGGCGGCTACGTGACCGGGGTGCTGGCCAGCCACGCCATGTCGGGCGAGCCGATCCTCGGCAGCCTGCCCGGCACCACCGACCTGCTGGTGATCTGGCCCGCGGCGATGGCCGCGGGGGCACTCGCCGCGCTGGTGATCGGGGCGCTGAGCCTCAGGACCTCGGGCGTCTATTTCATCATGGTGACGCTCGCCTTCGCGCAGATGATCTACTGGTTCGCCATCGGCTGGCCGGCCTATGGCGGCGAGGACGGGTTGTCGTTCTATGTCAGGAACCGCCTGCCGGGGCTGGCGACGATGAACCCGCTGACCTGGTTCGGGGTCTGTGTCACGCTGCTCTTGCTCGCACTGGGGCTCGTCGCGGTGATGATGCGGGCGCGCTTTGGCCTTGCGCTGCAGGCGGCGCGGCGGAACCCGCAGCGGGTCACCGCGGTCGGCATCCGCCCCTTCGGCATCCGCCTGACCGCCTTCGTCATCTCGGCGGCGATCACGGCGCTGGCGGGCTCGCTCTATGCCGATCTCAACCGCTTCATCTCGCCAGCCGCGCTCAGCTGGCACATGTCGGGCGAGATCATGGTGTTCGTCATCCTCGGCGGGGTGGGGCGGCTGATGGGGCCGCTGGCGGGGGCCATGACCTATGTGATCCTCGAGCATCTGGTCGGCGGCGTCAGCGAATACTGGCAGGCGCTTCTCGGGCTCGCGCTGCTCGGCATCGTGATGTTCGCGCCGGGCGGCATCGTCGGCATCCTGAGCGGGCGGGGGCGCAGCCATGACTGAGCCGGTCCCCCAGCCCGTGCCGCTGGCCGAGCCGATCCTCGACATCCGCGGGCTGCGCAAGTCCTTCGGCGCCCTGACCGCCACCGACGACGTCTCGCTGACCCTGCGGGCCGGAGAGATCCACGCCCTGATCGGCCCCAACGGCGCCGGCAAGTCCACCCTCATCAAGCAGATCACCGGCGAGCTGCGTCCCGACGCGGGCACGGTGCGGTTCCGCGGCCGGTCCATCGACGGGGTGGATGCGGCGGGACGCGCGCGCCTCGGCCTCGCCCGCAGCTTCCAGGTCAGCCAGGTGATCGCGGATTTCACCGTGCTGCAGAACGTCGTGCTGGCCGAGCAGGGGGCCAGCGGGCACAGCTTCCGCTTTCTGCGCCCGGTGCTGGGCGACCCCGCGCTGACCGGACCGGCCAGGCGCCACATCGCCGCCGCCGGGCTGGCGGGGCGCGAGGCGGTGCCGGCCGCGGTCCTTAGCCACGGCGAACGCCGCAAGCTCGAGATCGCGATGGCGCTGGCGCTGCACCCGCAGCTTTTCCTGCTGGACGAGCCGATGGCGGGGATGGGCGGCGAGGGGGCGGGGCAGCTCGTGGCGCTGCTCTCGGCACTCAAGGCCGAGGCGCCGATCCTGCTCGTCGAGCACGACATGGACGCGGTCTTCGCGCTGGCCGACCGCGTCTCGGTCCTCGTCGCCGGGCGAATCATCGCCAGCGGCGCGGTCGAGGCGATCCGCCGCGACCCCGAGGTGCGCCGCTCGTATCTGGGAGAGGACGAGTGAGCGCGCTTCTGGAAACCGCGGGGCTCGAGGCCGGCTACGGCCCGGTGCAGGCGCTGTTCGGCGTCGACCTGGCGCTGGCACCCGGCGAGGTGCTGGCGCTGATGGGGCGCAACGGCATGGGCAAGACGACGACGATCCGCGCGATCTGCGGCCTGACACCCCCCACCGCGGGGCGCGTCAGCCTGGACGGGCGGCCGCTCGGGGGGCTCGCCCCGCACCGCATCGCCCGGCTGGGCGTCGGCCTCGTCCCCGAGGGGCGGCGCTGCTTCGCGCCGCTCACCGTGGCCGAGAACCTGGGCGTGGCCGCCCGTCCCGGCCCGTGGGACCGGGCGCGGGTCGAGGCGCTGTTCCCGCGCCTCGCCGAGCGGCGCGGCCAGCGCGCGGCGACGCTGTCGGGGGGTGAGCAGCAGATGCTCGCCATCGGCCGGGCGCTGATGACCAACCCGCGGCTCCTGATCCTCGACGAGGCGACCGAGGGCCTCGCCCCCGTCGTCCGGCAGGAGATCTGGGCCGCCATCGTCCGGCTCAAGCAGGACGGGCAGTCGATCCTGCTGGTGGACAAGAGCCTGCGCGAACTGCGCCAGATCGCCGACCACGCGGTGATCCTCGAACGCGGGCGCAGCATCTGGCACGGGCGGCTCGAGGCGCTGACCGAGGATCAGGCGAACGACTGGCTGGGGGTGTAGCGGCGGGTGCAGCGCCGGTTGGAGCGACCGGCACGCGCCCGGCGAACGCAAAGGGCCGGCCCCGAAGGACCGGCCCTTTTGACGTTGGAGCGGGCGATGAGATTCGAACTCACGACCCTAACCTTGGCAAGGTTATGCTCTACCCCTGAGCTACGCCCGCGCTCCGTTCCCGGCGGCGTCCGCTGCCGGTGACGGGTGATGTAGAGAAGCCCGCGGGGGGCTGCAAGAGGAAATTTGGTGCGTGACGCAGAGGCGCGTGATCGGCGTCGAAAGGTGCCGGGGTCTGCGCGGCGAAACCCGCCCCAAGACGCGGGCATGTGCGACGTCATCCGGCAGCGCACGGGAAGAGCATCGGCCGCTCCCCACCCGAAGGCCCCAATACGCCACCCGATCCCCGGTCACGTCTCCGCGCGGCCCGCCGCCCGTCCGCTTGACACCGTCCTCCGCACCCGCCCCTATGGCCGCGCATCACCGCCCTGAGCCCCGAGGAAACGCCATGTCCGGCCGCGACGAGATCGCCGACTTCGTCCGCACCGGCCTGAGCGCCGGGCAACCGGCCGACGCGCTCGCCGCGGCGCTCGGCTCGGCCGGGTGGTCGCCGACCGAGGTCGCCGCGGCGCTTGACGCCTGGGCGCCCGGCCCCGCGGGGCTGCCGCCGGTGCCGCGCCCGCGGGCCTATGTCTCGGCGCGCGAGGGGTTCGTCTACGGGCTGCTGTTCCTCATTCTGGGGTGCATCTGCTGGCACCTCGCCATGCTCGGCTTCAAGATCGTCGACCAGCTCATGCCCGACCCGGCCGACCGCTACGGCCTGCTCGTCCGGTCGATGCGCTGGAACATCGCGGTCCTGATCCCGACCGTGCCGCTATTTTTGTGGCTTAACCGCCGGGTGGCCCGGCAGAGCGCGGGCGATCCCGGCCGCCGCCGCTCGCTGGTGCGCAAGTGGTTCGCGGCGATCACGCTGCTGCTCGCCTCGCTGGCGCTGCTCGGCGATCTGGTCGCGGTCGTGAACGCCCTGCTCGAGGGCGAGCTGACCGGCCGATTCGCCGCCAAGGCGCTGTTGATCGCGGTGATCGGTGGGCTGGCCTTCGCCTATTACCGGGACGAACTCGATGACCGCTGATCCGCGCCGCTCGCCCCAGGGCTGGGCCAGCCTCGCCATCGCCGGGTTGGCGCTGGTCCTCGTCATCGCCGGGCTGGCTCTCGGCGGCGGCCCGTCGCAGGCGCGCAAGGAACGCCGCGACTCGGCGCGGCTCGACGACCTGAATCGCCTGGCCCTGCACGTCGAATGCCTCTCGCGCGAGGGCAATAGCCGGGTCATGCCCGCGGCGCTGACCGAGACCGAGGCCTGCCCCGGGCCGCTGCCGCTGACCGACACGGCCACGGGCGCCGCCTATCGGTTCGAGCGGGTGGACGACGTCCACTACCGCCTCTGCGCCGACTTCGAGCTGCAGCCCCAGGCGATCCCCTTTCGCTACAGCTTCGGGCGCGAGCGCGACGGCGACTGCATCGCTCGCGAACTGCCGCCGGTGCCCGAGACGCGGCCCGACGCTGGTGTCCAGGCCGACGTGCAACCGGCCAACTGACCCCCGCGCGCTCCCGCTTCTTTCTTGCCCATATATCCCCGCCGGAGGCCACGGCCCGTCAGGGCCGTCCCCTCACTCCAGCTCGATCAGCAGGTCCTTGGCGTCGATCTGTTGCGCGGGCGCGACGTGCACCGCCTTGACCACCGCCGCGCGGTCGGCGTGGATCCCGGTCTCCATCTTCATCGCCTCGATGGTCAACAGCAGGTCGCCCGGCTTGACCGAGGCCCCCGGGTGGACTGCCACGCTCGCCACCACGCCGGGCATCGGCGCGCCGATGTGGGCGGGGTTGGCCGGGTCGGCCTTCACCCGCGCCGCCGCCCGCGCCTTGACCGAGCGGTTCGGCACCCGGACGCTGCGCGGCTGGCCGTTGAGTTCGAAGAACACCTTGGCCTCGCCCGCGTCGTCGGTCTCGCCCACCGTCAGCAGGCGAATCTCCAGCGTCTTGCCGGGGTCGATCTCGGCCACGATCTCCTCGCCCGGTTCCATCCCGTAGAAGAAGGCGAGCGTCGGCAGCGTGCGCACCGGGCCATAGAGGCGGTGGCGCTCGGCGTAGTCCTGAAACACCTTGGGATACATCAGCCAGCCGTTCAGGTCCTCGTCGTCGATCTCGGCGTCGAGCCTTTCGGCCAGCCCCGCCCGCGCCGCCTCGAGGTCCACCGGCGGCAGATGCGCGCCGGGCCGGTCGGTGATCGGCGCCTCGCCCTTCAGCACCTTGGCCTGCAAGGCCGCGGGCCACCCGCCCGGCGGCTGGCCGAGGTTGCCGCGCATCATGTCCACGACCGAGTCGGGGAAGGCGACCTCGACGGCCGGGTCCTCGACCTCGGCGCGGGTCAGCCCCTGGGCCACCATCATCAGCGCCATGTCGCCCACCACCTTGGAGGACGGGGTGACCTTGACGATGTCGCCGAACATCTGGTTGGCGTCGGCATAGGCCTGCGCCACCTCGTGCCAGCGCTCTTCGAGCCCGAGGCTGCGGGCCTGCGCCTTGAGATTGGTGAACTGGCCCCCCGGCATCTCGTGCAGCCAGACCTCGGACGCGGGCGCCCGGCCGCCGGCCTCGAAGGCCGCGTACTGGTCGCGCACCCGCTCCCAATAGTTGGAAATCTCGCGGATCGCGGCGATGTCGAGCCCGGTGTCGCGCGGCGTGTGCGCCAGCGCCTCGACGATCGAGCCGAGGCAGGGCTGCGAGGTGCCGCCCGAGAACGCGTCCATCGCCGCGTCCACGCAGGCGACCCCGGCCTCGGCCGCGGCCAGCACCGTCGCCCCGGCAAGGCCCGAGGTGTCGTGGGTGTGGAAGTGGATCGGCAGCCCCACCTCGTCCCGCAGCGCGGCGAAGAGCGCCGTGGCGGCGGCGGGCTTCAAGAGCCCGGCCATGTCCTTGACGCCCAGCGCATGGGCGCCCGCATCGCGCAGCGCGGTTGCCGTCTCGACATAATAGCGCAGGTCATACTTGGCCCGGTCGGGGTCGAGGATGTCGCCGGTATAGCAGACCGCCCCCTCGCACAGCTTGCCCGAGTCGAGCACCGCGTCCATCGCCACCCGCATGTTCTCGACCCAGTTCAGCGAATCGAAGACGCGGAACACGTCGACGCCCGAGGCGGCGGCCTGGCGCACGAACTCTTGCACGACGTTGTCGGGGTAGTTGGTGTAGCCGACCCCGTTCGAGGCCCGCAGCAGCATCTGCGTCATCACGTTCGGCATCGCCGCGCGGATGTCGCGCAGCCGCTGCCACGGGCATTCCTGCAGGAAGCGATAGGCCACGTCGAAGGTCGCCCCGCCCCAGCATTCGACGCTGAAGAGGCCCGAGAGGTTCGCCGCATAGGCCGGCGCCACCCGGATCATGTCGATCGAGCGCATCCGTGTGGCCAGCAGCGACTGGTGCCCGTCGCGCATGGTGGTGTCGGTGACGAGCAGCCGCGTCTGCCGCCCCATCCAGTCGGCCACCGCCTGCGGCCCCTCGCGCTCGAGCATCTGGCGCGTCCCGTCCGGCACCGCGCCCCGCGGGGCCGGGGGGACCGGCGGGCGGGCGAGTGCCGGGCGCGGGCGGCCCGCCGTCTCGGGGTGGCCGTTTACGGTGATGTCGGCGAGATAGGTGAGGATCCGCGTCGCCCGGTCCTTGCGGGGGGTGAAGTCGAACAGCTCGGGCGTCGTGTCGATGAACTTGGTGGTCGCCGCATCGGCCAGAAACACCGGGTGTTTCAGCAGGTTGATCACGAAGTCGATGTTGGTCGAGACGCCGCGGACGCGGAACTCGCGCAGCGCCCGGTCCATCCGCCGGATCGCCGCCTCGGGGGTCTGCGCCCAGGCGGTGACCTTGACCAGGAGCGAATCGTAGAAGCGGGTGATGACCGCGCCGGCATAGGCCGTGCCGCCGTCCAGCCGGATGCCGTTGCCGGTGGCGCTGCGATAGGCGCTGATCCGGCCGTAGTCGGGGATGAAGTTGTTCTGCGGGTCCTCGGTCGTGACCCGGCACTGGATCGCGTGACCCGACAGCGCGATGTCCTCTTGCCGGGCATGGCCGGTCGCCTCGGCGAGCGTCGCGCCCTCGGCGATGCGGATCTGGGCCTGCACGATGTCGATGCCGGTGACCTCTTCGGTCACGGTGTGCTCGACCTGGACGCGCGGGTTCACCTCGATGAAGTAGAACTGCTGCGAGTCCATATCCATCAGGAACTCGACGGTGCCGGCGTTGCGATAGCCGACCGCGCGGCCGATCCGCAGCGCCAGGTCGCAGACCTCGGCCCGCTGCGCATCGGTCAGATAGGGGGCCGGGGCGCGCTCGACCACCTTCTGGTTGCGGCGCTGCACGGTGCAGTCACGCTCATAGAGGTGATAGAGTCCGCCGTGGCTGTCGCCCAGAAGCTGCACCTCGACGTGGCGCGCGCGCTGGATCATCTTTTCCAGATAGCCCTCGCCGTTGCCGAACGCGGCCTCGGCCTCGCGCCGCCCCTCGCGCACCTTTTCGGCCAGCTCGGCCTCGGCCGCGATGGGGCGCATCCCGCGCCCGCCGCCGCCCCAGCTGGCCTTGAGCATCAGCGGATAGCCGATCTCGGCGGCCTGACGGCGGACCGCTTCCATGTCGTCGCCCAGCACTTCGGTCGCGGGGATCACGGGAACGCCCGCCGCAATGGCCACCCGCCGGGCGCTGGCCTTGTCGCCAAGCGCGCGCATCGTCTCGGCCGTCGGGCCGATGAAGGCGATGCCTGCGGCGGTGCAGGCGTCGACGAACTCGGGGTTCTCGGACAGAAGCCCGTAGCCCGGGTGGATGGCGTCGCAGCTCGCCTCGCGCGCGACGCGGATGATCTCGGGGATCGAGAGATAGGCCGCGACCGGCCCCAGCCCCGCGCCGATGCGGTAGGCCTCGTCGGCCTTGAAGCGGTGCAGGCCGAGCTTGTCCTCTTCGGCGTAGACGGCGACGGTGCGCTTGCCCAGCTCGGTTGCGGCGCGCATCACCCGGATGGCGATCTCGCCGCGGTTGGCGATCAGGATCTTCTCGAACATCGGGCGGCACCTCGCTGGGAACCCGGCCGACCTTAAGCGGCGGCGGCGCCGGGGCAACCCCCGCCGCGGAGGTCCGGGGGGGGGGGCGGGGGGGTGCAGGGGTCAGCCCGGCAGCTCGTCCAGCGGCGCGAAGCCCGCGGCACGCGCGCGGGCGAGGTCGCCGGCGGCGATCCCGATCACCCAGACCCGACCGTCCCCGCCGCCGCAGACCGCCGGGCGCATCATCCCGTCCTGGCCTGCGCGCGCCGGCCCCGCCGGGGTGACGCCCGCCGCGACCAGCCGGGCGGCGGCCTCAGCCGCGCTGATCCCGGAGCCCGGCTCGCACTGGACCGAGCCCGCGGAGGTCCAGACCTCGACGCGCTCGCCGGAGGGCGCACCCGGGGTGCACCCGGCGATCAGCGCGGTGAGCAGGGCGAGGCGGATCATGGCGGTCTCCTTTCCTCAGCGCCGGGCGGCAAAGAACCCGCGCAGCAGCGATTGCGCGGCGTCGGCGGCGATGCCCTCGTAGACCTCGGGCCGGTGGTGGCACTGCGGGTGGTCGAACACCCGCGCCCCGTGCGCCACCCCCCCCATCCGCGGGTCCGGCGCCCCATAGTAGAGCACGGCGATCCGCGCCGCCGCAATCGCGGCGGCGCACATGGGGCAGGGCTCGAGCGTCACCCACAGGCGGTAGCCGGGCAGCCGCTCGGACCCCGCGGCCGCGCAGGCGGCGCGGATCACGAGGATCTCGGCGTGGGCGGTCGGATCGGACAGCTCGCGCGTGCGGTTGCCGTCGGCCGCCACCACCCGGCCCGCGGGATCGCAGAGCACCGCGCCCACCGGCACCTCGCCGCGGGTCGCGGCGGCGCGGGCCTCGGTCAGGGCGTCATCCATGCGGCTGGTGAACATGGCCTCGGCATGGCCCGTCCGCGGCTGCGGCGCAAGAACCGCTTTCGCCCCCCGGGCGTTCGGCCTAAGACAGCCGCTTGCCACCGCAGCGATGCGCAGGAGATCGCCATGACCGAAGACCCCCGCAACCCCGACGACACCGCGTCCCCCGACGCCCCCCGCCCCGAGCGCGAGGGCGAGCCCGAGACCGGCGCGCCCGGCCCCGACCCGAGCCCGGCCGATCTGCCCGAGGCCGACGAGCCGGACCTGGGCGCCGATCCCGAGCCGGCCGAGTCGCTCGACGACCCGGTCGCGCCCGAGGGGCAGGCCGACCCCGAGTCCGGCCCCGAGTCCGACGACGAATACGCCGAGATCTACGGCGACGACCCGGACGACGCCGAGGGGCTTGCCACCGACGACGACGGCGAGGACGCCTCCGACGACGACGACGACGACGACGACGACGACGACGACGACGACGACGACGACGACGACGACGACGACGACGACGACGACGACGACGACGACGACGACGAGGGCGACAAGGACGACGAGGAAGACAGCGCCGAGGGCGACGACGACGCCGAGGACTCGGACTCCGCCACCACGGGCCGCGCATCCAAACCGAAGGCGCCCCAGGCGGACGCCGCGGCCGCCGGCGCGGGCGAGCGCATCGCCAAGGTCATGGCCCGCGCCGGGATCGCCAGCCGCCGCGAGGCGGAGCGCATGATCCTCGAGGGCCGCGTGTCGGTGAACGGCGCCACGATCTCGAGCCCCGCGCTCGACGTGCGGCGCAGCGACAAGGTGCGGGTGGACGGCAAGCCGCTCGAGGCGCCGCAGGAAACCCGGCTCTGGATGTATTACAAGCCGGTCGGGCTGGTGACCTCGGACGCGGACGAGAAGGGGCGGCAGACGATCTACGACGCGCTGCCCCGCGACCTGCCGCGGGTGATGAGCATCGGCCGGCTCGACCTCAACTCGGAAGGTCTGCTGCTGCTGACCAACGACGGTGAGCTCAAGCGGCGGCTGGAGCTGCCCGCGACCGGCTGGCTCAGGCGCTACCGGGTGCGGGTGAACGGCCAGCCGACCGAGCTGACCTTCGACCCGCTGCGCCGCGGCGCGGTGATCGACGGCGAGGCGTTCCAGCCGATGGAGGTCAAGCTCGACAGCCAGAAGGGCGCCAACGCCTGGCTGACGGTCGGCATCCGCGAGGGCAAGAACCGCGAGATCCGCCGCGCGATGGCCCATGTCGGGCTGGTGGTGAACCGGCTGATTCGGGTCAGCTACGGCCCCTTCCGCCTGACGGGGATGGAGGCGAACGAGGTCCGCGAGGTGAAGCGGCGGATGCTGCGCGACCAGCTCGGCGGTCTGCTGACCGGCGAAAGCGACGACGCCGCACCCGCACCGCGCAGCGAGGGCGCCCGTGGCGGCGCCCGCCCCGACCGGCCCCGCGCCGACCGATCCGCGCCGCGCGGCGCCCCCGGCGACCGCCCGCGCCCCCCGCGCGAGGGGTTTGGCGACCGCAAACCGCGCCCGGCGCGCGACGGCGAGGGCTACGGTGATCGCCCCCGCGCGCCGCGCGAGGGGTTCGGGGACCGCAAGCCGCGTCCGCCGCGCGACGGCGAGGGCTACGGTGATCGCCCCCGCGCGCCGCGCGAGGGGTTCGGGGACCGCAAGCCGCGTCCGCCGCGCGACGGCGAAGGCTACGGTGACCGTCCGCGCGCCCCGCGCGAGGGCTACGCCGACCGCAAGCCGCGTCCGACGCGTGACGGTGAGGGCTACGGCGACCGTCCGCGCCCGCCGCGCGAGGGGTTCGGGGACCGCAAGCCGCGTCCTCCGCGGGATGGTGAGGGTTACGGCGACCGCCCGCGTGCACCCCGCGAGGGCTACGCCGACCGCAAGCCGCGTCCGCCGCGGGATGGTGAGGGCTACGGCGACCGCAAGCCGCGCCCGCCGCGCGACGGCGAGGGCTACGGCGACCGCCCGCGCGCGCCGCGTGAGGGTTACGGCGACCGGAAGCCCCGCCCGCCGCGCGATGGCGAGGGTTACGGCGACCGCCCGCGCCCGCCGCGCGAGGGTTATGGCGACCGCCCGCGCGCCCCGCGTGAGGGCTACGCCGACCGCAAACCCCGTCCCGTCCGCGAGGGCGAGGGCTTTGGTGACCGGAAGTCCCGTCCTCCGCGGGAGGGCGACGGGCCGACGGCGCGCAAGCCGCGCTGGGGGGCGGCGGATCGGCCCGAGGGCGGCAGCCGGCCGGCAGGCAGCGGCGCAGGGGCGCCGGGGGCAGGGGCTCGCGGGCCTCGGGCCGACGGCGGCAAGCCGGGCGGACCCCGGCCGTTCGCCGGCAAGCCGGCCGGGGGCAAACCCGGGGGCAAGCCCTTCGGCGGCAAACCGTCGGGTCCGCGTCCGTCCGGGGGCAAGCCCACGGGTGGAAAGCCGGGCGGGCCGCGCGGTGCCGCGCCGGGAGGGCGCCCGGGTCCGGGCGGCCCGCGTCCAGGCGGTCCCCGGCCGGGTGGTCCGGGCAAGCCGCGCGGGCGGGGATGACACACGAGAAAGACGAGGGGGCGCCGCAAGGCGCCCCTGTCGATTCGGGGCGAGTGACGGGGGCGTCGGCGCGGGCGAAAAGCGTTATGCCGCTCGCGCGTCGATGGTTCCGCACGGGCGGCCTGTTTTACCCCCGTTCGTGGTCAAGTTTTCGGCACGACGCCGCGCAGGCGGCGGGACTCCAATCATTTCCAGCGGCTTCGCCGACGCGGGAACCCGGTGCCCCGCAAGGTGTTGGCGAATATGCAACAGTGGCGCCTGACCCGACCGATTGCCGGACTCATCGGCTTTCCAACATCGGGCAGTTATGCGACTGTCGCTTCGATGCTGTCGGGCAACCGGCAGACTTCAAAAAAGTACGGAGCATGATCATGACCAAATTCGCTACCTTCGCCCTGGCCCTGGGCCTGTCCGCTTCGACCGCTCTGGCCGGTGGCTATGTCGCCCCCGTCGTGGACGTCGAGCCCGTCGTCGTCGACACCAAGCCGGCGTCGACCAACGCTGGCCTGGTTGTCCCGGCGCTGCTGCTGCTGGGCGTTATCGCCGCCGTTGCTTCGGACAGCGACGACGACGACGACGAGACCACCGACTGATCTCTGTCGGAATCGGAATGATTGGGGCCAGTCGCAAGACTGGCCCTTTTCCGTTTCAGGCGTCGCTGGCAACGCCACTGCAATCGCCCACATGAAAAAGGCCCGGTCGCCGCAGCGCCGGGCCTTTTCGCGTCGCCGTCGAGCGATCGTCAGTTCCGCAGCACCTGGATGGTGACATAGCCGAGCGCCGGCCCGATCCACTGGCGCGAGACGCCCGCGGCCGGGGCATAGCTGTTCTCGAACCGCAGGCCGTGGCCCGCGCAGGCCTCGACCATCACGCCGGCTTTGGGGCCGGGGCGGACTTCGCAGGTAAAGTCGATCGGGCGCTCTTTCCCGTCGCCGGAATAGTAGCGCATCACCCGCCGGGTGGTGCCCGACTGCCGCGCGGCGATCAGCGCCGGGGCCTGACCCGGCTCGGCTACCGACAGGTCGTTGCCGAGGCCACGGGTGCCGCTCAGCATCTGGCCCCGCAGGATGACCGCCTGTTCGTTGCGGGTCATGAAGGTGCGCATCCCGGCATTCTCGCCGGTCATCGCCAGCACCTGGGTGGTCCCCATCCCCTCAAGCCCGACGAGGATCAGCGGCCCCTTGTTCACGGCCAGCGCTTCGGCCGCCATCGCGGCCGGATCGGCGGGCGCGGCCGGCTGGGCGGGGGCGCGGCGCGCTGCCATCACCTGCGCCAGCGCACCGCGGGCGAGGGACAGATTCGTCGGCCCTTCCTCGGCGGTGTTGCGGCTCGAACAGCCCGCGGCCAGCGCCACCAGCGCGAGGCCCGCGGCCGCGTTGCGGATATGCCTGCTCATCGCCAGAACCTCCCCCAGCCGTCGTACATCTTGGTGGAATGGCTGTCGCGGATCGTGTCGTACAGCCGACCGTCCACGCGCACCCGCTGCCCGCCGTCACGGTTGAGCGAGCTGATCGTGCCGCCCACCGTGCGCTGCGAGGGCGTGCCGAGCGCCCAGGCGACCGGCGCGCGGATGATGATGCCCTTGTCGAACGAGCCCTCGCCGAACTCTTCGGCGCTGAGGTCGGTCTTGGTGGCGTAGGCGCCGATCTTCCAGCCGTTGGCGAACTCGCGGGTCAGCGTCACCGTCGCGCCGTTGTCGCCGGCGAGATAGCGGCCCACGTCGAGCTGCCCGACGAAGCCGCCGCCGAACTCGTAATAGGCCGAGACATGGCCGGTAGTCACCTCGTAGTCGAGGAACTCGAAGTTGTCGCGGTAGTCGCGCTTCTTGACCTGGTTCACCTCGGCCCCGACCGCGAGGCGCGAGTTGACCGGCTTCCACAGCACCTCGGCCGAGGCGCCGCCGTACATGTTCTCGAGCAGACCGACCGTCACCCGGCTGTAGACCTGCGGGGTGAGCTTGGCGTTCCAGTTCAGCGTCAGGTCGGTGATCCGCGGCTGCGAATTGCCCGAATACATCCGCCCGTCCGAACGGACGCGGTAGACGCCGTTGTTCTGGGCGGTGATCTCGTCATCCGACATGGCGAGATACTGGTCCACGGTCATGTCGCCCGGCGCATCCTGGTCGGCGTTGCCGAACACGCGCTGCCGGACCGATCCCTTGACCGACAGGCCGGGGGTCAGGACGTAGCTGGCGCTCGCCGCGGCGCCGACCTCGTAGCGCAGCGGCTGGTCGGGATCGAAGAGGCCGGTGGAGAGATAGGGCCGGATGCTCCAGCTGAAGCGCGGCGCGATGCCCGGCGACTGGACCAGCCCGGCGGGGCGCGGCTCGGCGTCGGTCAGCGCCGCGGCGGCGGCGATCTGCCCGGCCTCGGTGTTCTCCAGCCGCTCGACGTCGGCGCGCCGCATGGTCACGGACGAGGTCGGCATCCCGCCCTCGACCGAGGTCACGACGAGCGTCTCGACCGACGGGGGCAGGGCCCGGGTCATCAGCCGCGCGGTGCGGCCCACGGCCTCGGCCTGCTGGATGTAGCGGCTGTTGCGGATGCGGACCTCGGCGCGGTTGGCGGTCAGCACCATCGACTCGAGCGTCTGGCCTTCCTTGGCCAGCGCGTCGCCGAGCGCCTTCTGGATCGCCGGCTGCGCGGTGGGATCGCCGGCCCAGACGCCCGACCAGCCCTCGGGATCGGCCGCGGGGGCAGGGCGCAGGCGCACCGGCGCCGGGCCCTTTTCCAGCCCCGACGGGTGCGGCGCGCGGCGCGGGTTCAGCGTCATGCTGGCCTGGATGCCGAAGTGCTTGCCGCCCAGCACGTAGCCGCCGACCTGATAGTTCTCGCCGGCCTGGTAGCTGAACCCGAGGTTGATGTTGTTCTTCAGCGGCTCCTTGTCCGAGAGCCACGGCCTGCGGGCGCAGTTCTCGACGTCGCCGGTCTCGCAGGCGTAGTCGTCGCCCGAGTATTCGGCCAGCAGGGTCAGCTTGTCGGTCGCCCGGAACGAGACGCCGAGGAAGGGCGCGGCCTCGCCCTTGAACCACTGGTCGGTGTTGAGCGTGCCGCCGGTCCCCTCGTCCGGGGCGCCCCGGTCGCCGAAGGGCGCGCCGATCCCGCCGGTCGAGGCGAGGCGGCCCCAGCCGAGACCCGCCGAGACGCGCAGCCGCGGGGTGACGGTCTTGGTCGCCACGACATATTCCGAGGCGTAGAAGCCGGTGCCGATGAAATCCTGCAGGCCGACCGCGACCGAGGGCTGCCAGCTTCCCTCGCGCTCGTCGAGCAGCAGCAGGCGGACGTCGAACGAGCGGTCGCGGACATAGCCGCGGTCCTCTTCGGTGCTGTCGAAGCGTCCGTAGCGCAGCGTCGCGGACACCCGCGGCAGCACCTGGAAGCCCAGCCCCGTGCGGCTGCCGAGTTCGTTCCACGACAGCACCGCCGACAGCGTGGCGTCGGGCAGCGCCTCGGCGGTGGGCGTGTCGATGATGCCGGGCATCCCGTAGCGGTTCAGCACGGTGCCGATCATCGGGTCGGCCTGCGCGGGGGCGACCCCGGCGGCGACCGGCACGACCAGCACCAGCGCCACCGCCGGCAGGGCCGAGGCGAGCAGGCGGCGGCGGGCCGGCGAGCGGTGCCCGGGCAGGGTGGGGGGTGGGTCGGCGAGGGGGCGGCGCGGCGTCATGCGGTCGGTCCTTCTGAGCGGGCTGGCCGGTCCGCCCCGTCCGGCGCGCGTGGCACCAAGGGGCGGTCAGGATCTTCGGCAGCGGATGGGCGGCAGCGCGCCGCCCGCCCGAGTGGTCGTGGCCGGTCGGTCCCGGCGAAACTGTCGCACCGGCGCGCCCCGAGGGGGGACGCCGGCGGGTCGGGTCAGGCGCCGGGCTTCGTCGCCGGCTTGGCTGACGCGGCCGCCTTGGCGGCGGTGGGCGAGGCGCAGCCGGTGAAGGTCCGGCCGTTCGCGCGCAGCGTCGCGGTCATCGGCTGGCCGCCGCAATCCTCGCTGCGGATGTTCAGCGCAAAGGCGGTGTCGTTCAGCGTGCCCACGTACTCCACGCCCTTGGCATAGGCGAGGCGCTGGACGCTGACCGTCGCGGCCTTGGCGCCCGGCCGCTCGAACTTGACCGACTTGCCGCTGACCGTGGCGCTCCATCCCTCGCCGCCGGCGGTGAAGCTGTTGATGTCCAGCGTCTCGGCGTCGGCGGTGGCGACGCGGGTGCGGTCGCCCGCGACCTCGAGCGGCTGCTGCGTCGGCGAGGCGCCGGTCGGCTCGGGGATCGAGGGCTTGGGCGGCGCGGCCGGGGCGGCGGGCGCCGCGACCACCGGCTCGGGCTTGTCCCACGGCATCCGGAAGTCCTTCATGGCCTGGTCGTCGCAGGCCGCCAGCGCCAGCGGCGCGGCCAGAATGATGAGGCGAAGTCGCATCGGTTCGGTTCCTGTCCCGTGCAGGCCCGCAGGACCTGCCTTGTTTTGCTGACAGCCTTACGTCACGCCGGGCCGCCAAGACAAGCGCAAGCGCCCGCCACCGGCAGGATCGCGCCCGGCTGTGGCATCAACACTTCGCGGGGTCGTGACCGCGCCCACGGGTCAGCAGTTCGGCACGTTCACCGCCAGCCCGCCGAGCGAGGTCTCCTTGTACTTCTCGCTCATGTCGCGGCCGGTCTGGCGCATCGTCTCGATCACCGCGTCGAGCGGCACGAGATGCGCCCCGTCGCCCCTGAGCGCAAGGCTTGCCGCCGACACCGCCTTGATCGCGCCCAGGCCATTCCGCTCGATGCAGGGCACCTGCACCAGCCCGCGCACCGGGTCGCAGGTCATGCCCAGGTGATGCTCAAGCGCGATCTCGGCGGCGTTCTCGACCTGTTCGGGCGTGCCGCCCAGCACCGCGGCCAGCCCCGCCGCGGCCATCGCGCTGGCGCTGCCGACCTCGGCCTGGCAGCCCGCCTCGGCCCCCGAGATCGAGGCGTTGTGCTTGACCAGCCCGCCCACCGCCGCCGCGGTCAGCAGGAAATCCCCAAGCTGCGCCCGGCTGGCCCCCGGCACATGATCGAGCCAGTAGCGGATCACCGCCGGCACCACGCCCGCGGCCCCGTTGGTGGGGGCGGTGACGACCTGCCCGCCGGCCGCGTTCTCCTCGTTCACCGCCATCGCATAGGCCGACAGCCAGTCGTTGACGACATGGGGCGGGGCGAGGTTCATCCCCCGCTCGGCCAGCAGCGACTGGTGGACGCCATGCGCCCGACGGCGGACGTTGAGGCCGCCGGGCAGGGTGCCCGTCGCCGCGAGGCCGCGGTCCATGCAGTCCGCCATCACCTGCCAGATCCGGTCGAGCCCGGCGTCGATCTCGGCCGCGCTGCGGCGGGTACGCTCATTGGCGCGCTTCATCGCGGCGATGGTGAGGCCCGAGGACCCGGCCATGGCCAGCATCTCGGCCGCGGTGGCGAAGGGATAGGGGACCGACGCCGCCGCGTCGCTGCGCCGGTCGCCCGCGCGCTCGGCCAGTTCCGCCTCGGTCAGCACGAAGCCGCCGCCGATCGAGTAGTAGGTCTCGCGCAGGATCACGTCGCCCTGCGCGTCGGTGGCCATCAGGATCATCCCGTTCGGATGCCCCGGCAGCGGCCGGTCGAAGTCGAAGATCAGATCGCGGGCCGGGTCGAAGGCGAGCTGCCCCAACCCCTCGGGGCTGACCGCGCGCTGGCTTTCCAGCGCGGCAAGGGCTGCCGCGGCGGCCTCGGCGTCCATCGTCTCGGGGGTCAGCCCGGCGAGGCCCAGCATCACCGCCCGGTCGGTGGCGTGGCCCTTGCCGGTAAAGGCGAGGCTGCCGTGCAGGCTCGCCCGCAGCCCGTGGGCGTGGAAGGGCGCGGCCCTGAGCGCCTCGAGGAACCGCGCCGCCGCCACCATCGGCCCCATCGTGTGCGAGGAGGAGGGGCCGATGCCGACCTTGAAGAGGTCGAAGACGGACAGGAACATCGCGTGGGCCTCATGGATCAGGGGGCGGGGCGGGGTGGTCAGGGCGACGATAGGCCGCAGCCCGACGGTCGCCAAGTGGCGCGAAAGGGGGAGGCTTGGGGGCGCGGCGGAGGCGGCTGCGCGGCGGCGGGTGCGCCGGTTTGCTGGCGAGCCGCGGGGTCTGCACCCGATCCGACCTCCCCGGCTGCACACGGAGCGGCTGCCCGGACCGAGCCGCCATCCTCGCCCAGCGAGTGGTTTGCAGAGTGCCCGGAAAATGGGCATATGGCTGCAAACTGCGGCAGGCCGCGCATCCGCGTCCGCCGCGCCACCCGCGCCGCCGCGTCACCGCTACCCCCCGCCGCCCCGACAGGTCCAAGTGCCACCCATGACCACCCGCCCGACGCCTTCGCCCGCAACCCCCGCGCCCGAGCCGCCGATCCGGCTTGGCGGGATCACGCTCGGGGCGCCGGTGTTCCTTGCCCCGATGGCGGGGATCACCGACCTGCCGTTCCGCCGCGCTGTGGCCCGCCACGGCGCCGGGCTGGTGGTGAGCGAGATGGTCGCCTCGACCGAGATGGTGACGCCGCGTCCCTCGACCCGCGCCGCCGTCCGCGCCAAGGCGATGGTCGAGGAGAACGGCGTCCCGGTCAGCGTCCAGATCGCCGGGCGCGAGCCGGGGCCGATGGCCGAGACGGCGCGCATCGTCGAGGGCATGGGCGCCGCGATCATCGACATCAACATGGGCTGCCCGGCCCGCAAGGTCACCGGCGGTCTGTCGGGGGCGGCGCTGATGCGCGAGCCCGACCGGGCGCTGAGCCTGATCGAGGCGGTCGTGGCGGCGGTCCCCGACGTGCCGGTGACGCTGAAGATGCGGCTCGGGTGGGATGCCGATTGCCTGAACGCCCCCGACCTCGCCGCCCGGGCGCGGGACGCGGGCGTGCGGATGATCGTCGTGCACGGCCGCACCCGGGCGCAGTTCTATGACGGCGCGGCCGACTGGACGGCGATCCGCGCCGTCCGCGCGGCGGTCCCGGACCTGCCGCTGGTCGCCAACGGCGACGTGGTGGATGCGGCGAGCGCCAGCGCCGCGCAGACGGCGGCGGGGGCGGACGCGGTGATGGTCGGGCGCGGCGCGCAGGGCGCGCCGTGGCGGCTGGCCCAGATCGCCCATGCGCTGCACGGCACCGCGGCGCCCCGCGTGCCGGTCGGCGCCGCGCTCGCCGACGCGGTTGCGGCCCACCACGACGACATTCTGGAGCACTACGGCGCGGCGCTGGGGATGCGCGTCGCCCGCAAGCACCTCGGCTGGTATCTGGCGGCGGCCGGGCTGCCCGACGCCGACCGGGCGCGCCGTGCGCTGATGGCGGCGGATACACCCGCCGCGGCGCAGGCGGCGATCCGAGCGGTCTTCGCCGGCGCCCCGGGCGAGCCCGGCCCCGCCGGGCGGCAGGCCGCCTGATGGCGCGCCGCGGGCCGTCCCGCGCGGCGCCGGCGGCGGCCCCCGCGCGCGCCCCGGCGCCCGATCATGCGCCCGATCCGGCGGCGCTTCTGGCCGCGCTGCCCGCCCCGGTGGCCAGCTTCGACGCCGAGGGGCGCTGGACCGGTCTCAACGAGGCCGCCGAGCTGTGGCTGAACCTCTCGACCCGCTCGGTCGCGGGGCTTCGCGCCGACGATCCGGCGCTGGCCGCGCGGCTGCGGGTCAGCCCGCCGCTCGGGCCGCTGATTGCCGCGGCCGCGCAGTCCGAGGACCCGACCCTGCACCCGCGCCTGCGGTTCGAGATCTCGGACCGCGCCGGCGGCTGGACCCTGCGCCGGGCGGCGCTGCAGCTCGGCGCGCTGCCGGGCGGCGGGGTGGTGGCGCTGATCCGGCCCGAGGGGAACGGCGTCACGCCCCCCCGCCACGCCGCCCGCTCGGCCATCGGCATGGCCGAGATGCTGGCGCACGAGATCAAGAACCCGGTCGCCGGCATCCGCGGCGCGGCGCAGCTGCTGGCCGAGGGGCTCTCGCCCGAGGACCGCGAGCTGACCGACCTGATCGTGGCCGAGAGCCGCCGGATCGTCGCGCTGCTCGAACAGGTCGAGCGCTTCGGCGACACCACCGCGCCGCAGCGCCGGGCGGTGAACATCCACGACATCCTCGACCGCGCCCGCCGCAGCGTGCGGCTGAGCAGCGCGGCGCTGTCGGGCGGCACGCCGCGGATGGTGACCGAATACGACCCGTCGCTGCCCGAGGCGCTGGTCGATCCCGACCGGCTGATGCAGCTGGTCCTGAACCTCTTGCGCAACGCCGCCGAAGCGCTCGACCGCGAGGCGCGGGCGCCGGGCGACCCGCGCGGGGCGCCGCTGATCCGGCTGCGCACCCACTACGACGGTGCGGTGCGCGGCGAGGACGGCACCCCCCTGCCGCTGCAGCTCGAGATCGAGGACGACGGCCCCGGCATCCCCGAAGCCATCGCCGAGCAGATCTTCGAGCCCTTCGTCTCGGGCCGCGAGAACGGCACCGGGCTGGGGCTGGCGCTGGTCAGCAAGATCGTGACCGAGCACGGCGGCCGCATCCAGGTGGACAGCCGCCCCGGCCGCACCCTGTTCCGGCTGTCGCTGCCGATGGCCCGCGGGACCGGCAAGGCGGCCGACCCCGGCCCCGCGCCCGAGACGACCCGAGAGACGACGAATGAAACGGCCGGACTCCCCGGCCGGGAAGGAGCATCCTGATGGACGGAACCGTCCTGGTCGCCGACGACGACCGCACCATCCGCACCGTTCTGACCCAGGCGCTGACCCGCGCCGGGTGCCGCGTCCACGCGACGGGCAGCCTCGGCCAGCTCATGCGCTGGGTGGAAGAGGGGCGCGGCGATGTGGTGGTGACGGACGTGATGATGCCGGACGGCAACGGGCTGGACCTCGTGCCGTCGATCGCCCGCGCCCGGCCCGGCCTGCCGGTGATCGTGATCTCGGCCCAGAACACCATCGTGACGGCGATCCGCGCGACCGAGGCCTCGGTCTTCGACTACCTGCCCAAGCCCTTCGACCTGCCCGAGCTGATGGCCCGGGTGCGGGCCGGGCTGGGGCGCCACCCGCGCCGGCCCGCCCCGCCGCCCGCGCCGCAGCCGGGCGCGCCGGCCGCCGCCGCCGCCCCGTCCGCGCCGCCCCCGCCCCCGGCCGCCGCCGACGACCCCGCCGCGCTGCTCATCGGCCACGCGCCGGTGATGCAGGCGCTGTTCCGCACCGTCGCGCGGGTGGTCAACACCGACCTTGCCGTGATCGTCGCGGGCGAGCCGGGGACCGGGCGCAGCACGCTCGCCCAGGCGATCCACGCCCTGGGCGACCGCCGCGCCGAGCCGCTGGTCCGCCTGACCGCCGCCGACCCCGCCGACAGCCTCGCCGCGCGGCTTGAGGCGGCGCAGGGCGGCACGCTGATCCTCGAGGACCCGGCGGGGTGGGAGCCCGCGGCCCAGACCCGCATCGCCGGGCTGATCGAAGCCGCCGAGACCGGCCCCGAGCGTCACCGCGCCCCCCGCCTCGTCGCCACCACCGGCCCCGACCCCGAAGCCGACTCGACCGAGGGGCGGCTGCGCCCCGACCTCTATTACCGGCTGGCCGGGCTGGTGCTGACCGCCCCGCCGCTCAGGGCGCGGCTCGACGACCTGCCGGCGCTCGCCCGCCAGCTCATCGCCCGCTCCGGCACCCAGCCCGCGCCCGAGCTGAGCGACGGCGCACTCGAGGCGCTGCGGGCGCACCCGTTCCCGGGCAACCTGCGCGAGCTCGACAACCTGCTGCGGCGGCTGGCGCTGACCGCCTCGGGGCAGGGCGCGATCGAGGCCGCCGACGTGACCGCCGCCCTCGCCGGCCCCGCGACACCGCGGGGCGGAGAGCTGCGCTGCGCCCGCGACGGGCGTCTGACCGACGCGGTCGAGCTGCATCTGCAGCGCTATTTCGACCTGCACGGCGACCAGCTGCCGCCGCCCGGCCTATATGACCGGATCATGCGCGAGGTCGAGCGGCCGCTGATCCAGATCGCGCTCGATGCCTGCGCCGGCAACCAGCTGCGCTGCGCCGAACTGCTGGGGATCAACCGCAATACGCTTCGCAAGAAGGTGAGCGACCTGAATATCGAGGTGACACGCCGCCGCCGCGTGATGTAAAACGGTCACAGGGACACGGGCAATCGTTACGCCCGTGCCACATGAACGCCGCGGTGACAGCGGCGGACCGAGGGCGAGTGCAGGCGGTGACGCGGGCAGCGGCAAGAGCAGGCGGGGCGCAAGCTGCCGCCTTTGCGGGGCGACCCTGGGACCGTCTGGCCCGGCTGCGCCGGCAACGCCGCATTCAGACCGCCGCCATCGCCTTCATGGTCGTGCTGGGCCCGGTGCTGGCGCTGGCGACCTATGGCGTGATGGGCCCGCTGAGCGAGCGGACCGCCAGCCGCGGCTTGCGGCTGATCCTGCTCGCCGATCTCATCTATATCTTGTTGCTTGTCGGCCTCGTTGCGGCGCGCATGGTGGGGATGCTGGCCGCGCGCCGCACCGCCGCGGGCTCGCGGCTGCACATGCGCCTCGTCGGCGTCTTCACCGCGCTGGCGCTGGTGCCGACGGTGCTGGTCGCGCTCTTCGCCGGGCTGACCGTCAACATCGGCCTCGAGGGGTGGTTCTCGGACCGGGTGCAGCAGGTGGTCTCGACCTCGCTGTCGGCGGCCGAGGCCTATCAGGACGAACACCGCCGCGACCTCAGCGCCGACGCGCAGCTGCTGGCGCGGGTGCTGAACGATGCCTCGCGCGGCGCGCCGGTGCTGGACGACGGCACGATCCGCACGGTGCTGACCGACGGGCAGGCGCTGATCCAGCGCGGCCTGCGCGAGGCCTATGTCATCGACGCCTCGGGCGCGATCCGGGCGCGCGGCGACCGCAGCTATCGCTTCTGGTACGAGCAGCCGACCGAGGCCCAGTTCCGCAGCGCCGACCGCGACGGGATCGTGCTGATCGAGGACTGGCAGAACAACGAGTTCCGCGCCCTCGTCCACCTCGACCGGCTGTCGAACCGCTATCTCTACGTCACCCGCGACGTGGACGGCAGCCTGCTGGGGCTTCTGGACGACACCCGCGCCACCGTCGGCGAGTATCAGGAGCTTGAGCGCACCCGCAGCCGCGTGCTGGCCGAGTTCTCGCTGCTCTACCTTGGCTTTGCGCTGCTGCTGGTGGCGGCGGCGATCTGGCTGGGGCTGTGGTTCGCCGAGCGGCTGTCCCGGCCCATCGGGCGGCTGGCCGAGGCGTCCGAGCAGGTGGGCGAGGGGAACCTCGACGTGCAGGTTCCCGAGCCGGACACCGGCGACGAGATCCAGGTGCTCGGGCAGAGCTTCAACCGCATGACCCGCCAGCTCAAGACCCAGCGTGAGGAGCTGGTGGAAAGCTACCGCGCCGCCGACGAGCAGCGGCGGCTGTTTGACTCCGTGTTGGCCTCGGTCACGGCCGGGGTGATCGGGCTGGACGAGGCGGGGCAGATCGACTTCGTGAACCGCTCGGCCACGCGGCTGCTGGGCCTCGACCCCGAGGCCGACCACGACCGCCCGCTGGCCGAGGCGGTGCCCGAGTTCGCGCCGCTGTTCCAGCGCCTCGGCGCCTCGGTCGCCGACAGCGTGCAGGACGAGGTGCGGCTGAACCGCGAGGGCCGGATCGAGAGCCTGCTCGTCCGCATCGCCGCCCGGCTGGCGGAGGACGGGTCGGTGGCGGGCTACGTGATCGCCTTTGACGACGTGACCGAGCTGGTCTCGGCGCAGCGCATGGCCGCCTGGGGCGACGTGGCACGGCGCGTCGCGCACGAGATCAAGAACCCGCTCACCCCGATCCAGTTGTCGGCCGAGCGCATCCGCCGCAAGTTCGGCCGCCTCGCCACCGCCGACGAGGACCGCGAGGCGCTGACCCAGTACACCGAGGTCATCATCCGCCAGACCGGCGACCTGCGCCGCATCGTGGACGAGTTCAGCCGCTTCGCCCGGATGCCCGAGCCGGACCGGCGCGAGACCGACCTCGCGCGGCTGTTGCGCGAGGCGGTGGTGCTGCAGCAGGACGCCATCGAGGGCGGGGTGGCGACCGCCATCCCCGACGCCCCGGTGATCGTCGATTGCGACGCCGGCATGATGGGGCAGGTGTTCACCAACCTGCTGAAGAACGCGGGCGAGGCGCTGCGCGACCGCCCGGCGGGCGACTGGCAGCCCGCCGTCACGGTCGAGATGCTGGCCCGCCCCGACGCGGTCACCATCCGCATCTGCGACAACGGCGTGGGCCTGCCCGAGGACCGGGGGCGGCTTTTCGAGCCCTACGTCACCCTCAAGCCCGGCGGCACCGGGCTGGGCCTGCCCATCGTCAAGAAGATCGTCGAGGAACACGGCGGCACCCTGACCCTCACCGACGCGCCCCCCGACCCCACCGGCCACCGGGGCGCGCTGGCCGAGATCCGCATCCCCCGCGAACGCCAGCCGGTCCGCATGGCCGCGTCGCGCAAGCAGAAACTGGAAGAGGCGAACGGCACATGAGCGACATTCTGATCGTTGACGACGAACGGGACATCCGCGAGCTGATCGCGGACATCCTCGGCGACGAGGGGTTTCCGACCCGCACCGCGGCGAACTCGGACGAGGCGATCGCGGCGCTGAATGCCGAAGAGCCGGCGCTGATGATCCTCGACATCTGGCTCAAGGACAGCCGGATGGACGGCATCGACATCCTCAAGCAGGTCAAGCGCAACAACCCCTCGGTGCCGGTGGTCATCATCTCGGGGCACGGCAACATCGAGATCGCGGTCGCGGCGATCAAGCAGGGCGCCTATGACTTCATCGAGAAGCCCTTCAACATCGACCAGCTGATGGTGGTCATCACCCGGGCGATGGAGACCAGCCGTCTGCGGCGCGAAAACGTGCAGCTGCGCCGGAAAGAGGTCACGGCGGCCGAGATGCTGGGCCACTCGGCCCCGTTCCGGCGGCTGCGCGACAACCTCGACAAGGTCGCCAAGTCGAACGGCCGGGTGATGCTCTCGGGCGAGCCGGGCTCGGGCAAGGAGCTCGCGGCGCGCTACATCCATGCCCATTCGCCGCGCGCCGACGCGCCCTTCGTCACCGTGCCCTGCGCCACCATCGAGCCCGAGCGGATGGAGGAGGTGCTGTTCGGCCGCGAAAGCCCCGAGCGCGGGATCGAGCCGGGGCTCTTGGAACAGGCCCACGGCGGGGTGATCTACTTCGACGAGGTGGCCGACATGCCGCTCGGCACCCAGCCCAAGATCCTGCGGGTGCTGACCGAACAGCAGTTCCAGCGCGCCGGCGGCTCCGACCGGGTGCGGGTCGACCTGCGGGTGATCTCGTCCACCAACCGCGACCTCGGGTCCGAGATCGCCGCCGGCCGCTTCCGGCAGGAGCTGTTCGACCGGCTGAACGTGGTCCCGGTACCGGTGCCCTGCCTCGCCGAGCGGCGCGACGACATCGCCGAGCTCGCGCGTCACTTCATCGCCCAGTTCCACGCCACCCAGGGCCTGCCCGAGCGCGAGCTGCCCGACGAGACCGTGGCCGCGCTGCAGGCGATGCGCTGGCCGGGCAACATCCGGCAACTGCGCAACGTGATCGAGCGGGTGCTGATCCTCGGCGACGGCACCGGCCCGATCCAGCCCGGCGAGCTCGACACGCAAGGCGCGACGCCCGACAACGGCGAGGCGCTGGCGCTCGGGCCGCAGATCACCGCGCTGGCGCTGCGCGAGGCGCGCGAGCTGTTCGAGCGGGAATACCTTCTGGCGCAGATCAACCGCTTCGGCGGCAACATCAGCCGCACCGCGCAGTTCGTGGGGATGGAGCGCAGCGCGCTGCACCGCAAGCTCAAGTCGCTGGGCGTCGTGGGCGGGATGCGGGTGGACGACGATATCATGGCGAAGTAGCGCCCCCGCCGCCCCCCCTTGCGCGGGGGCGAGCCCGGACGCCTTCGGCGAGGGTGTTCGGGCCAGAAAGAAGCAGCGGGGCGCACGCCCTTTTCTTTCTTGTCCGAATATCCCGGGGGTCCGGGGGCTGGCCCCCCTGTCCGGCGGTCGGGGCCAGCGTCAGTCGCGGGCCAACGGGTCCCAGCCGCCCGGGGTGCGCTCGACGGTATCGTCGTCCTCGGGCGCGTCCTCGGGGGGCGCGCCGTCCAGCGCCGCAAAGGCGATGCGCTGGCGGTCGGTCCAGAGCACGCGGATGCGGTGGCCGTCCTCGCCGGCCGTCTCGCCCTCGACCACGCCGGCGGCGTGCAGCCAGGCCCGGCGGCGGCCGTCCTCGAACGGGACGGTGACCTCGGCCGCGACCCTCGGCTCGTCGAGCACCCCGGCCAGCGCCGCGTCGATGGCGGCGACGAGGTCCTCGATCCCCTCGCCCGACAGGGCGCTGACTGCCTGCACCCCCTCGCGCCGCGCGTCGGTGCGGCGCAGCGCGGCGCGCGTCTCGGGCGAAAGCGCGTCGATCTTGTTCCAGACCTCGATCAGCGCCACGTCCTCGTCCACCCCCAGCCCGTCGAGGATGTCGCCGACGTCCGCCGCCTGCTCCTCGGTCTCGGGGTGCGAGATGTCGCGGACGTGCAGGATCAGGTCGGCCTCGAGCACCTCTTCCAGCGTGGCGCGGAAGGCCGCGACCAGCTCGTGCGGCAGGTCCGAGATGAAGCCCACGGTGTCCGACAGGATCACCCGCCGCCCCTTGGCCTCACCGTCCGCGCCGGGCAGGTTCACCGCCCGCATGGTCGGGTCGAGCGTGGCGAAGAGCATGTCCTTGGCCACCACCTCGGCCCCGGTCAGGCGGTTGAAGAGCGTCGATTTCCCGGCGTTGGTGTAACCCACCAGCGCGACGATCGGATAGGGCACCTTGGCGCGCGCCGCGCGGTGCAGCGTGCGGGTGCGGACCACGCGCTCGAGCTGACGGCGCAGGCGGATCATCTGGTCGTCGATGGCGCGCCGGTCGGCCTCGATCTGCGTCTCGCCGGGGCCGCCGACGAAGCCGAAGCCGCCGCGCTGGCGTTCGAGGTGGGTCCAGGCGCGGACCAGCCGGGTGCGCTGATAGCTGAGCGCGGCCAGTTCCACCTGCAGCACGCCTTCGCGCGTGCGGGCGCGGTCGGCGAAGATCTCGAGGATCAGCCCGGTGCGGTCGAGGATCTTGACGTCCCAGTGCTTTTCCAGGTTGCGCTGCTGCACGGGCGTCACCGGCCCGTCGATCAGCACCAGCTCGGCCCCCTCGCCGTCGGCGGCGGCGGCGATCTCGGCCCCCACCTCGTCGAGCTTGCCGGACGAGAACAGCATCCCCGGCGCCGGGTTGCGCAGCCGCACGACGCTCGCCCCCACCACCTCGATGGCGGGCAGGGCGCGGGCCAGCGCCACCGCCTCCTCAAGCGCCAGCTCGGGCGAGCGGCGCTGCCCCCGGCGGTCGCCGAGGTCGGGGTGGATGACGTAGGCGCGGGTCGGGCGGGTGGCGGTCGAGTGCGGCTCGGCCACTCAGTCCTCGCCTTCGTACAGGCTGATCGGCTGGCCCGGCATGATGGTCGAGATCGCGTGCTTGTAGACGAGCTGCGACTGGCCGTCGCGGCGCAGCAGCACGCAGAAATTGTCGAACCAGGTGATGACGCCCTGCAATTTGACGCCGTTGATGAGGAAGATCGTCACCGGAACCTTGGCCTTGCGGACGTGGTTCAGAAACGCATCCTGAAGGTTCTGCTTGTCGCCGGCCATGCGGGACACCTTTTCTTGTTATTGGGCAGGATCAATACGTCGGGCAGACAGTTCACATCTAGGCGAGCGTCCCAAATGTGACAAGCCGACCCGTGCGGGCGGCACGGGATGCCGGGGCAGGGTGTTTCCCTTTCGCAACGGCACGCTATGCTCCCTGCGCCTGATCCCCGCGTTGAGGAGCGCCCGTCGATGCAGTCCGTCTTTCACCTTGCCTATCACGTCACCGATCTCGACGCGGCGCGGGCGTTCTATGGCGGGGTGCTCGGCTGCGCCGAGGGCCGTTCCACCGACACCTGGGTCGATTTCGACTTCTTCGGCCACCAGATCAGCCTGCACCGGGGGCAGCCCTTCGCCACCACGAACACCGGCAAGGTCGGCGACCACATGGTGCCGATGCCGCATCTGGGGGTGGTGCTGGCGATCGAGGACTGGCGCACCCTCGCCGACCGCCTGACCGCCGCGGGCGTGCGCTTCGAGCTTGAGCCCCACATCCGCTTTCAAGGCGAGCCGGGCGAGCAGGGGACGATGTTCTTCCGCGACCCGTCGGGCAACCCGATCGAGGTCAAGGGCTTCGCCGAAACCGCCGGGATCTTCGCCCGCTAGCGCTAGCCCCCATAGTCGGTGCCCTAGCGCCGCCACGCCCCGGGCGAGAGCAGCGCGAGGATCGCCAGCATCTCGAGCCGGCCGGCGACCATCGCCGCGGCCAGGATCGCCTTGTTGACCGTCGACAGCCCCGCCCAGCCGGCCCACGGGCTGCCGGCGATGCCGGCGCTGCCTTCGAACACCGGGATCAGCGGGATCGCCTCGGCGAGTTGCCCGGTGTTGGTCAGCGCCGCGACGCTGAGGATCGTCGCCGTCTCGAACGCCACGGGCCTCAGCGAGACGAGCGCGACGGTCACCACGATCGAGAGCGCGAAGACCATGAAGAAGACGAAGGCCAGATAGGCGCCGCTGCCCCGCAGCCGCCGCGTGATCGGCCCGCCCCCCGCCACCGAGGCGGGGTGGACGATCTTGTCCAGCTCGCGCCGCGCGTGCAGCCCCAGCGCAAAGACCCGCAGCAGCTTGACCCCGCCCGCGGTGGTGGCGACGCCGCCGCCCATGATGGCAAGGCCCGCGAGCATCAGCCCCGGCGCCGAGAGCCCGGCCCAGGCGCGCGCGCCCTCCCAGTGAACCGAGGTCCAGCCGGTGGTGGTCAGGAACGACAGCGCCGTGAACCCCGCCCCCCAGGCCGCCGCCGCGGCGCGGGCGAGCCCGCCGGCGAGGCTGTCGGCAGCAGGCTCGGGCGTCGAGACCGGCTGCACGCCGTCGTCGAAGGCGCCGATGAAGGGGCGCAGGAACAGGACCAGCGTGACCAGCAGCACCAGCCCCACGGCCATCCGCAGCTCGGGGTCGTTGCGCAGCCGGCGGCTGGCCTTCAGCTCGCCACCCCCCGGCCAGCCGCGGCGGGTCAGCGCGGTCAGCATGAAGGCCGCGATGAGCGCCTCGGCCGCGACGCCGCCACTGGCGCCCACCGGCTGGCCGGTCAGCCCGACCCCGCTGGTCGAGAGCGTGCCCATCGCCCGGATCAGCGAATCGAGGCTGCCCGCGCCGGTCATCATCAGCAGCAGCCACAGAAGCCCCGTGGCGCCCGCATACATCGGCACGATGGACTGCCCCCAGCGGATCATCCGCAGCGCCGGGTCGGCGAGATGGGCGGCATAGTCGCGCCCCGGCCGCAGTT
This sequence comes from Paracoccus sanguinis, assembly GCF_012689545.1. Classification (NCBI taxonomy): domain Bacteria; kingdom Pseudomonadati; phylum Pseudomonadota; class Alphaproteobacteria; order Rhodobacterales; family Paracoccaceae; genus Paracoccus; species Paracoccus sanguinis. The sequence continues at coordinate 905,045 of NZ_CP051542.1, read as the reverse complement.
GCGAGCGGGTCGGCCCCTCGATCCGGCCGAAGCGGTCGTCGGCCCCGGCCGAGCGGTCCATCACCTCGAACCCGCCCAGCCGCAGCGGCGCCATCATGGCGATGGCCGCGACGAGGATGAACATCCCCCCCAGCCACCCCAGCGTCGCCCGCCACAGATGCAGCGTCGGCGGCAGCTTCTCGGCGACGTAGAGCGAGGCGCCGGTGGTGGTGAGGCAAGACAGCATCTCCCACCAGGCGTTGAAGAGGCCGGTGTCGGGGATCACCGCGGCGAAGGGCACGGCGGCCAGCAGCGGCAGCCCGGCGAAGACGCCCAGCAGCGTCGCCAGCACCTGCGGGGCGGGCGCGGTGGCCGGGGCGCTCGCCGTGGCGAGCCCGGCGATCACGCCGAGGACGAGAAGCCCCGCGGCGCTTCCGGCAAAGATCGCGGCGATGTCGGGGGCGCCGGTCGCGGCGGCGTGGGCGGCGGGGATCAGCATCGCCAGCGCCAGCACCAGCGCGGCGATCACCAGAACCGGCAGCCGTCCGAGGCGATCCACCCGCGCCGCCCCCTCAGAACCAGTCGGCCGAGATCTGCAGCAGCTGCTCGACCTCGGCGATGTCGCCCGAGAGCGCGAAGATCAGCACCAGGTCGCCGGCCTCGAGCCGCGTGTCGGGGCGCGGCTTGATGACCTCGCCCTGCTTTTCCACCGCCGCCACCAGCGCCCCCCGCGGCAGGTCGAGGTCGCGCAGCACCGCCCCGGCCAGGGGCGAGCCGGGCAGCACCTGCGCCTCGATCAGCTCGGCCTCGGCGTCGCCCATCGCATAGACGTCGCGCACGAGGCCGCGGCGGATGTGGCGCAGGATCGAGCTGACGGTGACGGCGCGCGGGCTGATCTGGGCGTCGATTCCGAGGCTCGCGGCCAGCGGCAGCAGCGTCGGGTCGTTGATCAGCGCGATCACCATCCGCGCCCCCGCCTGCCGCGCCCGCACCGCGGCGAGGATGTTGGTGCGGTCATCCTCGGTCAGCGTCACCACCGCGTCGGCCTGGCGCACGCCCGCCTCGGCCATCACCTCGGGGGCCATGCCGTCGCCGTGCAGGACGATGGTGCGCTTGAGCCCCTCGGCCGCGGCCTCGGCGCGGTCGCGGTTGCGCTCGATCAGCTTGACGTTCATCCCCGCCCGGGTGTCGAGCGTCTGCGCCACGGCCAGCCCGATGTTGCCGCCGCCGATCAGCACCACCCGGCCGATCCGCTCGGCCGGCATCCCGAAGATGTCGAGCGTGCGGGCGATGTCGGCCTCGGGCGCCACCACATAGGCCTTGTCGCCCGCGTGCAGCTGGTCGCCCGGCTCGGGGGCGAAGAACCGCTCGCCCCGGCGGATTCCGACGACGATGGCGCGCAGGCCGAAGAAGGTCTGGTCGAGCTGGCGCAGCGGCGCGTGCAGGATCTGGCATTCGTTGTCGAGCGACAGCGCCACCATCCGCACCTTGCCGTCCATGAAGGTCTCGGTGTCGAAGGTGCTGGGCGCGTCAAGCCGCGCGAGCGCCGCCTGCGCGACCTCGCGCTCGGGGCTGATGACCACGTCGATGGACAGGCTGTCGGCCTGGTAGAGGTCGGCGTATTCGGGCTTGAGATAGCCGCGGCCGCGGATCCGCGCGATCCGGCGCGGCACGGTGAAGAGCGCGTGGGCGACCTCGCAGGCGACGATGTTGACCTCGTCCGAGGCGGTCGCGGCGATCAGCAGGTCGGCGTCGCCCGCGCCTGCGCTGTCGAGCACCTCGGGGTGGCTGGCGTGGCCCACGACGCCCTGGACGTCGAGCGCGTCGTTGGCCTGCTGGATCAGGCGGTGGTCGTGGTCGATGAGCACGATGTCGTGGCGCTCGCCCGAGAGCTGCCGGGCGATCTGCCAGCCGACCTGTCCCGCGCCGCAGATGATGATCCTCATGCCGCCCCTCGCCGCGATGCTGGCTTGGGGATAGGCGCTCAGGGGCGGGGGGGCAATGGGGTGGGGCGTTTGGGGGGGGGTGGGCGGAGGTGGGTGCGCGTCCTACGGTTGGCCGGGCGACGGTTGCATGCGGTGGTGGCGGAGGTGGCTCCGGCCCCACGGATAGTCGGGCAACGGCCGTTCCAGCGATGCGGCGGTCGCTCCGCGCCCTAGGGTTGGCCGGGCGACGGTTGTATCCGGGGTGAGGTGGCACTGTGTCCCGCAGTTGGCCGGGCGACGGTCAGCCCGGCGGCCTCGGCAGCGGAGGCTCCGCGCCCCATGGCTGTGGCGCCACGGCCGTTTCTGGCAGTAGCGAAGGTGGCCGCGCGATGTACGGATGGCCGGGCCATCCAGCGCACCGCGCTCCAAGGACCGCCCACTTCACGCCCTACTGCTCGCGGAACGCCCGCACGAAATAGTCGCTCAGCGGCTTGACCAGATAGGCGAGCGGGCTGCGTTCGCCGGTCTGGATGTAGACCTCGACCGGCATCCCGGGGATCAGCGCGAGGTCGCCCAGCTTGTCGCGCTCGGATTGCGGCAGCGTGACCTCGGCGCGGTAGAACTGCATCCGGGACGCCTCGTCCACCACCGCGTCGGCAGAGACGCGGGCGAGCGTGCCGTCGATCTCGGGCGTGGTGCGACTCGAGAAGGCCGAGAACCGCAGCACGACCTGCTGCCCGACATGCACCTCATCCACGTTGATCGGGGCGATGCGGGCGGCGATCACCAGCGGGCGGTCCTGCGGGATCAGGTACATCACCGGCTCGGCCGGGCGGATGACCGAGCGCGGCGTCGTGACCTGCAGCTGGTGGATGATCCCCGAGACCGGGGCGCGGATGTCGAGCCGGGCGATCTGCTCGGTCAGGCCGCGTCGACGCTCGGCCAGCTCGAGCTCGCGGTAGCCGAGGTCGCGCAGCTCGGTCTCGGCCTGCTCGCGCCGCGTCGCGGCGAGGCGCAGCTTGCTGATCCCGATCTCGGTGATCTGGGTCTGCCCCTGCGCGCGGCCCGCCTTGAGCTCGCCCAGCTGCCCGTCGAGCCGCGCCGCCTCGCGCTCTAGCGCCAGCACCCGCGGCGCCTGCGCGAGGCCCTTGTCGAGCAGGCTCTGTGCGTCCTTCAGCTCGCGCCCGATCAGCACCCGCTGCTGGTCGAGCGCCGCGGACTGCGCGTCGATCCCCTCGATCTGCTGGCCGACCTGCTCGGCCTGGGCGTCGAGCTGCTCGGTGGACTGGTGCAGCGTGTCGAGGCGCGAGCGGAAGAGGCTCGTCTGCCCGTCGATCATCGCCTGAAGGTCGGGACGGGAGGGTGCCAGCTCGGTCAGCTCGGTCGGAAAGTTGATCTCGGGCTGGTCCACGCGCTCGGCCTCGAGCCGGCCGCGGCGGGCCAGCACCTCGAAATACTGCCCTTCGACGATGGCGAGCTCGGTCCGGAGCAGCGTGCCGTCGAGGCGGATCAGCAGGTCGCCCGCGGCGACCGTCTGGCCCTCGCGCACGGCGATCTGCTCGACCACCCCGCCCTCGGGGTGCTGGACGACCTGGCGGTGCTGCTCGACCTCGACCTGGCCGGGGGCGACGACGGCCCCGGCGATGCGCGAGAAGACGGCCCAGCCGCCGAACCCGCCGATGAGCAGCAGCAGCCCGAAGACCCCGAGCAGGACCGCGCCGCGTGCCGACCAGCGGGCGGCGGGCGGGGTCTGGGGCGGGGTGAGCGGCGCCCCGGTTGCCGGGGGGCCGCCGCGCCCGCTGCGGCGTGGAGGCCGGGGCGGGCTGCCGCCGGTGTCCGCGAGCGAGGCCACCGCCGCGGTGCCGAGCGGGTTGGCCGCGCCCGGCTGCGGCGCGGGGTCCTGGGCCCTCCGCGGGGGCGCGGCACTGCGCGTGGGCGCCGGGGTGTCAGGGCCGGGAGGCGAGGCGGTCGTGGTTGCGCGCGGCGTTGGGACGCCGGCCGCGGGGGGCGCGGTGCCACCGGGCGGCGTACCGAGGTGGTTCGTGCTGGGGGGGCTGGCGGACGACGGTCCCCAGCCGAGCGCGGGGAGCGTTGCGCCGGGGCGGGCTGCGGGGGTGGGTGTGGTGACCCCGCCCGTACTGGCCCCCGCGTTGGTCGAGGAGGTACCCCTGCCAGAGCCAGAGCCAGAGCCAGAGCCAGAGCCAGAGCCAGAGCCAGAGCCGGAGCCGGAGTCGGGGCCCGGACCGGGGGCCGCAGAGGGGCTGGTGATGCGGCCTGGATTCGACCCAGCGGCTGCTTGGGACGCGGGCTCGGTTGGCGCGTGGACCGGCCGAGCCGGCTGAGCGGCTTTGCCGGTCGTCGGGGACACCGTGCCCAAGCCACCCACCTTCGAATCAGCACCCGCGGCGGCAGGCGCCTCACCAACAGCCGGCACGGCCTCGTCCGACTGACCGGAGGGGAACGACGCATCACGGTGTCCGGGGGAGCTTGCGGTCATGTCACGCCTCCGCCCGCACCCTTGGCGCGGTTGATCGTCTCGGCGTTGCGGACGGTCGAGCGCAGCACCTCGTCGCGGGGCCCGAAGGCCTGGCGGGTGCCCTGGCTCATCACCAGCAGCAGCTCGCACTCGGCAATAGCCGCCGGGCGGTGGGCCATGATGATCACCGCGCCGCCCCGTGCCTTGATGGCGCGGATGGCGAGGTTCAGCGCCTCGGACCCCTCGTTGTCGAGGTTCGAGTTCGGCTCGTCGAGGACGAACAGCACCGGGTCGAGATAGAGCGCGCGGGCCAGCCCAACGCGCTGGATCTGCCCGCCCGAGAGCCGTGCGCCGGCCTGAGCGATCGGCGTGTCGTAGCCCTGCGGCAGGTCGAGGATCATCCGGTGCGCCGCCGCGGCGGTCGCCGCGCGGACCACGGCGTCGGGGTCTGGCGAGGGCGAGAGCCGGGCGATGTTCTCGGCGATGGTGCCGTCGAACAGCGTCACCTGCTGGGGCAGATAGCCCATCAGCCCGCCCAGCACGTCCGGGTCATACTGCTCGAGCGTCGCGCCATCGAGGCGGATCGCGCCGCCCGCGGCCGGCCAGGCGCCGATCAGCGCGCGCGCCAGCGTGGACTTGCCCGCCCCGGACGGGCCGATCACCCCGAGCGCCTGCCCGGGGCCGAGCGAGAAGCTGACCCCACGCAGCGTGGGCACCGACTGGCCGGGCGGCACTACGGTGAGGTTCGACACCTCGAGCCGGGCGGCCGGGCGGGGCAGGGGCGTGCGCGGCGGCTGCGGCGGGCGGCGGCTCAGCAGGTTGCCCATCCGCGCCCATCCGTCCTGGGCGCGCTGGATCACCTGCCAGCCGCCGACGATCTGCTCGATCGGCGCCAGCGCCCGGCCCATCAGGATCGAGCTGGCGATCATCGCGCCGGGCGTCACCTCCTGCCGCAGCACCAGCCACGCCCCGGCGGCGAGCAGCGCCGATTGCAGGAACAGCCGGAAGGTGCGCGAGAACACCGCGAAGAACGAGCCGCGGTCGGCGCCGGTCATCGTCGCCTGCGCCATCCGCTCGCGCGCCCCGCGCCAGCGCAGGAACGTCGCCTGCCGCATCCCGAGCGCGCCGATCAGCTCACCCTCGTCGCGGTAGAGGTCGGCGGCGCGGTCGGCGGTCTGGCCTGACAGCACCGCCTGCTGCAGCGGCCGGCGCGTCAGCGACTGGTTGAGCCAGGTGGTGATGACGAGAATCAGCCCGCCGATGGTGGCCACCACCCCTAGCACCGGATGAAAGAGATAGAGCCCGGCCAGGAATACCGGCGCCCACGGCAGGTCGAACAGCGCCATCAGGACCGGCGAGCCGATGAGCTGGCGCACCGCCTCGAGGTCGCGCAGGCCGCCTTGCGCGGCATGGGTCTGCCCGGTCGCCGCGCCTTCGGCGAGGGCGGCCTGGAACACCCGCTGCTCCATCCGGTCCTGGAAGCGCATCGCCACGCGGGCCATCACGCGGGTGCGGGCAAAGTCGATCAGCCCCATCATGGCAAAGAGAAACGCCACCAGTGCGAACAGCGCCGCGAGCGTCGGGACCGAGCGACTGCCCAGCACCCGGTCATAGACCTGCATCATGAAGAGCGGCCCGGTCAGGTTCAGCAGGTTCACCGCGACCGAGAACACCGCGACGGCCGCGACCAGCCCCAGGCTGCCCCCACGGGCGGCCCTGAGTTCGGCGAATCCGTCATGCCGTCCGGGTGGCGCTGCCATCGTCCCCTTTCCCGTCGCAGGCTCGTGTCATCGTCCAGTTGCCTGGCCGGTTGCCGCGGTCCGCTTCCGTCACTATCCCATCCGCAATGGCGTAAACAGGCCCGACGTCGGCTTCATCGCACGGACGGGTTAAGGAGAGGTTCATGGCCGCGATTTCCATTCGCCCGCGCAGGGCGCTTGCCGCTGCGGCACTCGCGCTTCTCGCAGGCTGCGCCACGGCGCCCGAGGGGCAGATCGCCGACCCCTACGAGCCGATGAACCGGCAGGTCCACGCCTTCAACAAGTCGCTGGATGCCACCGTGCTGCGCCCGATCAGCCGCGCGGTGCGGCGCGGCGACGGCGAGGCGGTCACGGCGTCCGCCGCCCCGAACCCCCACCCGTGGGAGCCGGGCCCGGGCCCGGTCGAGATGGTCGGCAACTTCGGGTCGAACCTCTCGCTGCCGGGCAAGGTGGTCAACAGCCTGCTGCAGGGCCGACCCCAGCCGGCGGCGCAAAACGCGGCGCGGTTCCTCGTCAACTCGACGCTCGGGCTGGCCGGGGTCTTCGATCCCGCGGGGCGCGAGTTCGCGCTGCAAGAGATCGACACCGACTTCGGCGAGACGCTGCACGTCTGGGGGGTGCCGGCGGGCGCCTATCTCGAGCTGCCGGTGCTCGGCCCCTCGACCGAGCGCGACTTCGCCGGGAAGATCGTCGATTTCGTGCTGATCGACCCGCTCGACAGCGTGCTGACCTCCGAGCAGAAGGCGGCGGGCACGGTGGCGCGCATCGTCTCAAAAGCCGGTGAGCGGGCGCGTTTCGGCTCGACCGTGGACTCGGTTCTGCACGACAGTGCCGACAGCTACGCGCAGGCCCGGCTGCTCTACAGCCAGCACCGCCGTTTCGAGCTCAAGCAGGAAGAGGACGTCATTGACCCATATGCCGATTGAGACCCGCCGCGGGTTCCTGGGCCTGATGGCCACCGGGGCGCTGGCCGTGGGCCTGCCCGCCATGCCGGCCTGGGCCGCGTTGTCTGCCGCCAGCGCCACCGCCGCCATTCAGCGCGCTGTGGACGAGGTCTTCGCCATCATCAACGCCGGCACCCCGCCGGCCGAGATGTACCGCCGCTTCGAGGGGGTGTTCACGCGCCACGCCGACGTGGACGCCATCGCCCGCTCGGCGCTGGGACCGGCGGCGCGCGGGCTCGACCCGGCCACCTTCGGGCGTTTCAAGCAGGCGATGACCGGCTATATCGCGCGCAAGTACGGCAAGCGGTTCCGCGAGTTCATCGGCTCGAAGATCGAGGTCGGCGGCGCCAAGCCGGTCAAGTCGTTCTGGTCGGTCAGCTCGACCGCCTACCTGAACGGGCGCAGCCCTATGCAGGTCGACTGGCACATCTCGGACAAGACCGGGCAGCCGCGGTTCTTCAACCTCATCATCGAGGGGGTGAACATGCTCGCGTCCGAGCGCGAGGAGATCGGCGCGATGCTGGCCCGCCGCAAGGGCGACCTGAACGGGCTGATCGCGGATCTGCAGCAGGCGGGCTGACCTTAGTCCCGTCGCCACGAGAAAGGGCCCGCCGGATCGGCGGGCCCTTTTCATTTGGCGCGGCGGTCAGTTGAGGCCGGGGTCAGGCGAGGCCGGGGTCAGTTGAGGCCGGGGATGGCGTTCAGCGCCTCGGCCAGCGCATCGCCGCCGGTGGCGGGCGCGGTCGCGCCGCGGTCGGCCGGGGCAGGGGCCGGGGCCGCGCCGCCCTGGGCTGCGGCCAGCGCGGCCTCGATCGCGGCGCTCTGGGCGGGGGTGCGGGTCTCGGCGGTGCCGACCGTCGCCCCGGCGGTGCGCGGGGCGCGAGCGGGGGCGGGGTCCGGCGCGGCCGCGCTGCGCGCGGGCGGGGCGCCGGCGTCGGCGCGCGGGCGGATCGGGCCGCTCGTGACCGGGGCCGGGGCGGGCACCTCGCGGGCGGGCGGTGGGCCCGAGGGCGCGGGCGCCTCGGGCGCAGGCGCGGGTGCCCCGCCGGCGGCGCCGAGCGCCTCGGCCAGCGCGTCGCCCAGCGGATCGCCCGAGCCGGTCGCGGGCGCAGCGGCGCCCTCTGCCGCGACAGGCGCCTCAGGCGCGGGCGCCGCGCCTGCGGTGCCGAGCGCCTCGGCCAGCGCATCGCCCAAGGGATCGCCCGAGCCGACCGTCGCGCCCGGGGTGCCCGGCGTGCCGCCCATGTCGCCCTGCACCGGCTGGGCCGCGGCCAGCGCCTCGGCCAGCGCGGCGGCCAGCGGGTCGTCGCTGTCGGCCGACACCACGTCGCTGGCCGCGATGGCGTTCCCGGCCGCGTCGGGGGCGATCACGCCCAGCGGCAGCGCCGGCAGGCCCTGGTGGATCTCGGTCATCACCGCCTGCCAGATCTGCGCCGGCAGGCCGCCGCCGGTCACGTCCTTGAGCGGGGTGTTGTCGTCATACCCCATCCAGACGCCGGTCACATACTGCTCGGTGAAGCCGATGAACCACGCGTCGCGGTAGGAGGAGGTCGTGCCGGTCTTGCCCGCCGCCTCGCGCCCCTCGAGCCGGGCGCGGGTGCCGGTCCCGGCCTCGATCACCTGCTTCATCATCCAGATCAGCTCGGACGCGGCCTTGGGCGAGATCACCCGCGTGCCCATCCCGCCGACCTGCCCGATCAGCGGCTTGTCGTCGCCCTTGATCCGCAGCTCGACCAGCCCGTAGGGCCGGACCGCCGTGCCGCCGTTGCGGATGCCCGCATAGGCGCCGGTCATCTCGAGCAGCGTCGTCTCGGACACGCCGAGGCCCAGCGAGGGGCCCGAGGCGAGGTCATGGGCGAAGCCGAAATCCTGGGCGATGCGGCGCACGTTGTCGCGGCCCACCGCCTCCTGCAGGCGGATGGTGGCGGTGTTGATCGACTTCGACAGCGCCGTGGTCAGCGTGATCTCGCCCAGGTAGTTGCGGGTATAGTTCTTCGGCGACCACGGTTTCGCGCCCTTGATGCGGAAGGTGATCGGCGCGTCCATGATCCGGTCGTTGGGGGTGAACCCCTGGTCCAGCGCCGCCGCGAAGACGAAGGGCTTGAAGGACGAGCCGGTCTGCCGCTTGGCCTGGGTGGCGCGGTTGAAGCTGCCGGCCAGCCCCGCGGGGTCGCGCCCGCCGATCATCGCGCGCACCGCGCCATCGGCCGACATGACCACCACCGCGGCCTGCGCCTTCGAGCCCTTGGCGACCTTTTCGTTGAAGATCCGGGCGAGCGCCCGTTCGGCCTGCCGCTGCATGGTCTGGTCGAAGGTCGTCTTGATGGTGACGTCCTCGGTCGTCTCGGTGGTCAGGAAGCCGGGGCCGGATTCCATCACCCAGTCGGCGAAATACCCGCCCGCCCGCGCCGCCGCGGCCTTCGACAGCACCGCCGGATGGGCCCGCGCGTCGGCGAACTGCGCGTCGTCCAGATACCCCTGCTCGTGCATCAGCCCGAGGATCAGGTTGGCGCGGTCCTGCGCCCGCTGCAGGTTCGAGGTGGGCGAGAAATAGCTCGGCGCCTTGAGCAGCCCGGCCAGCATCGCCGCCTCAGGCGCGGTCACCTCGGACGCGGACTTGCCGAAATAGCGCTGCGCCGCCGCCTCGAACCCGCGCGCCCCGGCCCCGAGGTAGCTGCGGTTCATGTAGATGTTGAGGATGTCGTCCTTGGAATACTTCGTCTCGAGCGCCAGCGAGTAGGGGATCTCCTTCACCTTGCGCCAGAGCGAGGACTTGCGGCAGTCGGCCTCATAGTCGGCCTCGGACTTCCACTTGATCGGGTCGAACTCCTCGCCCAGGCACAGCAGCTTGCTGACCTGCTGGGTGATGGTCGAACCGCCGTTGCCCTCAAGCGGGCCGCGCCCCTCGGCCATGTTGATCTTGATGGCGCTGGCGATGCCGCGCGGGCTGATGCCGAGGTGGCCGTAGAAGCGCTTGTCCTCGGTCGCCACCACCGCGTCGCGCAGGATCGGGGCGATCTTGTCGGCGCCGACGGTGTTGTAGGTCTCGCCCCGCCAGGCGAACACCCGGCCGTCGCGGTCGAGCATGGTGACCGAGCCGCGCGCGCGCCCGTCGAAGAGCGCCTGCGCCTCGGGCAGGGTCGAGTAGAAATAGGCGGTGGCGAGGCCGAGGATCAGCACCAGCGTCGCGGCGGTGCGCCAGAACGAGCCCCAGACGATCCGCCAGAACAGCGAAAACGCGCCGGTCACGCCGCGGGTGACGACGTTGCCGCGCCGCCGCGGCGGCTTCGGCTGGCTGGCCGCGCGGCGCCGCGCCTCTTGCGGGGGCAGGCTGCCGCCACCGCCACCGCCACCACCGCCGGCCGCGGGGCCGGGGTCGGCATAGCGCTTGTCGGCGGCCACGCGGCGGCCGGTAGGGGCGCGGCCCGAGGGGGGGCGCCGGGGCCCGTCGTTCTGTGGCATGGCCTGTATCCCGTGGCCGTTGAGCGGCCTTTTCTCTGCTGCGTCATACAGCACGGGGCCCGGGTTGAGAACACATCGCTCGGCCTTTGAACCACTCGTGACCTGCCGCCGGATCGGGCAGGACGGCGATTTCCTGCCTGCGCGTTAGGCAGATCGTGGCGCGACGCGGGGGCAGGCGGGGCTGCGGCTGGACGCCATCGCCCGCGCGCGGCGTCAGTCGGTGCAAGGCGATGCCGCAACGCGGCGAGCCGCTGCGACAGCGACGACAGAGATGAGGACGAGACCGATGACCCAGCCCTTGCCCGACGAGATCCTGCCCGACGCGAGGCCGGGGGGCCGCGCCCGCCCGGGTGCCGGCTGGCCCCGGCGCACCGCCTCGACCCTGATGCCCGCCGCCGCCCTGCTGGCGCTCGCCGCGGCAAGCCCGGCGCTGGCGCAGGTCGCGGCCGATGCCGTCCCCGCGGCGGCCCCGGTGGTCGAAGCCGCGGCCCCGGTCGCCGACAAGGGCGACACCGCCTGGGTGATGATCTCGGCGATCCTCGTGATGATGATGACGCTGCCGGGCCTCGCGCTCTTCTACGGCGGGCTGGTGCGGTCGCGGAACGTGCTCTCGGTGCTGATGCAGGTGCTGACGGTGTTCGCGGTCATCGCCATTCTGTGGGTGGTGTTCGGCTATTCCCTGGCCTTCACCGGGGCGGGCACAGCCGCCGACGCGACCGCGACCACGCCGTTCATCGGCGGGCTGTCCAAGGCGTTCCTCGGCGGGATCACCACCAGCTCGCTGGCCGAGACCTTCTCGGCCGGGGTGTTCATCCCCGAGTTCGCCTTTGCGGTGTTCCAGATGGCCTTCGCCTGCATCGCCGGCGCGCTGATCGTCGGCGCCACCGCCGAGCGGATGAAGTTCGTGGCAATCCTCGCCTTCGTGGTGATCTGGTTCGTGTTCTCGTACCTGCCGATGGCCCACATGGTCTGGTGGTGGGGCGGCCCCTCGGCCTTCGACGCGCCCTCGGGCTTCCTCTTCGGGCACGGCGCGCTCGACTTTGCCGGCGGCACCGTCATCCACATCAACGCGGGTGTCGCGGGCCTCGTCGCGGCGATGGTCGCCGGTCCCCGCATCGGCTACCGCAAGGAGCTGATGGCGCCCCACAACCTCACGCTCACCATGGTCGGCGGCTGCCTGCTGTGGATCGGCTGGTTCGGCTTCAACGCCGGCTCGAACCTCGAGGCGAACGGGCTGACGGCGCTGGCGATCATCAACACCGCCGTGGCCACCGCCGCCGCGGCGCTGGCCTGGGCGGCGGGCGAGTGGGCCATGCGCGGCCACCCGTCGCTGCTGGGCGGCGTCTCGGGCGCGGTCGCGGGCCTCGTGGGCGTCACCCCGGCGGCCGGGTTCGTCGGGCCGATGGGCGCCATCGCCATCGGGCTGGCCGCCGGTCTGATCTGCATGTGGGTCGTCGTCTCGCTCAAGTCGCGGATCGGGATCGACGACAGCCTCGACGTGTTCGGCATCCACGGGGTCGGCGGAATCGTCGGCGCGATCCTCACCGGCGTCTTCGCTGCCCCCTCGCTGGGGGGCACCGGGGTCTATGACTACGCCGCGGGCGCCGTGGCCGAGTTTTCGATGGGGTCGCAGGTCTATGCCCAGGCGCTCGGCGTGGTGATCTGCGTGCTGTGGTCGGGGATCGTCTCGTTCGTGGCCATCCACCTGGTGCGCGTCACCGTCGGCCTGCGCGTCAGCGCCACCGACGAGCGGCAGGGGCTCGACCTCACCACGCATGGCGAGAACGCCTACAACTGACCGCCGGCGGGGGCCTCGCGCCCCCGCACTCCTGCGGGGGCCTTTCGGCCCGGAAGAAACGGAATGGGGGGCGTCCTGCGCCCCCCTTTTTTCTTCCCTGCCGGAAATATCCCGGGGGTGAGGCCCGCACGGGCCGAGGGGGCAGCGCCCCCTGGGCGGCGTCAGGCGACCCGCGCCACCACGAAATCCGCAAGCTCGGAGAGGAGGCCGCGCAACTCGCCCTCGGGCAGCGCCTCGAGCGCCGTGCGGGCCCGCGCCGCCCAGCCGAGCGCGTCGGCGCGCGACGCCTCGATGGCGCCATGGCGGGCGAGAAGCGCCAGCGCCTGCTCCAGATCGCCGTCCTGCTGGTCGCCGCGGGCGATGGTGCGGTCCCAGAAGGCGCGCTCGTCCGCATCGGCGCGGGCGACGGCCTTGATCACCGGCAGGGTCAGCTTGCGCTCGCGGAAATCGTCGCCGGTGTTCTTGCCGATCGTCTCGGTCGCGCCGGAATAGTCGAGGATGTCGTCGACGATCTGGAACGCGATCCCCAGCGCATCGCCGTAATCATAGAGCGCGGCGACCTGAGCCGGCGTTCCGCCCGCGATCACCCCGCCCACCTCGGTCGCGGCCGAGAAGAGCGCCGCGGTCTTGCCGCGCACAACCTGCAGATAGATGTCCTCGGTCGTCGCCAGATCCTGCGCCGCGGTGAGTTGCAGCACCTCGCCCTCGGCGATGGTGGCGGCGGCGTTGGAAAGGATTTCCATCACCCGCATCGAGCCGGTCTCGGTCATCAGCTGGAAGCTGCGGGCGAAAAGGTAATCGCCCACCAGCACCGAGGATTTGTTGTCCCACAGCAGGTTCGCCGTCGGCCGCCCGCGGCGCTGGCGGCTCTCGTCCACCACGTCGTCGTGCAGCAGCGTCGCGGTGTGGATGAACTCGACCGTGGCAGCCAGCAGGTGGTGGTGGCTGCCCTCGAAGCCCAGCATCCGCGCCGCGGCGAGCGTCAGCAGCGGGCGTACCCGCTTGCCGCCGGCCTCGACCAGATGGGCGGTGACCTCGGGGATGCGGGGGGCGTGGCGGCTCTCCATCCGGGTGCGGATCAGCGCGTTGACCGCCGCCATGTCCGGCGCCAGCACCGCGGCCAGCCGGTCCAGCGGCTTGGAGACGTTCTCGTTCACACCCATGGCGGCATCCTTTCCGTGCGCTGCCCTTGCCACGGCATGGACAGTTTCGCAACCGCGGCCTAGCGTCCGGGGCGATGAAGGAACTGCTGCGCTCGACCGATCCCCTGACCATCGCCCGGGCGCTGGACCTGCTCGAGGGCGAGGGAATCCCCGCCTTCGAGCTTGATCGCCACATGAGCGTGCTCGAGGGGTCGATCGGCATCCTGCCGCGCCGGGTGATGGTGGCCGACCGCGACCATTTCATGGCGAGCGCCATTCTGCGCGACCACGGGATCGGATGAGCGACCCTGCCGGAACCCGCGACGACGCCTTTCTGGGCGGGCGGCTGGTGCTGCGCCAGCCGGCGCGAGGCTACCGGGCCGGCATGGACGCCGTTCTGCTGGCCGCGGCCTGCCCCGCGCGGCCGGGGGCGCGGGTGCTGGAACTCGGCTGTGGGGCGGGGGTGGCGCTCTTCTGCCTCGGCGCGCGGGTGGGCGGCCTCGCCCTCACCGGGCTCGAGCGGCAGGCTGAGATGGCGGCGCTGGCCCGCCACAATGCCGCGGCGACCGGGACGGGCGCGCGGATCCTCTGCGGCGACGTGGCGGCGATGCCCGAGGCGCTCAGGCAGGAGCGATTCGACCACGTCATCATGAACCCGCCGTTCTTCGCCGCAGGCCCCGCGGCGCCCGACCCGGCCCGCGCCGCGTCCCGCCACGAGGACACGCCGCTCGACGTCTGGATCGACGCGGGGCTGCGGCGGCTGGGGCAGGGCGGCACGCTGACGGTGATCCACCGGGCCGAGGCCCTGGACCGCATCCTCGGCGCGCTGGGCGGCCGGGCGGGGGGCGTCGCCATCCTGCCCATCGCGGCCCGGGCGGGGGGCCCGGCGGGCCGGGTGATCGTGCAGGCCGCCAAGGGCCGCCGCTCACCCCTGCGGCTGCTCGCGCCGCTGGTGCTGCACGCCGGGGCCGCGCACGCCGGCGACCGCGAGGACCTGACGCCTGCCGCGCAGGCAGTCCTGCGCCACGCCGCCGCATTGGACATAAAACTGTCGTGATTCGGGTGACAGCCCGTCCGCGATGTGCTGGACTGAACCCAGTCGCCACCAGAACAGGAGATCTTTCATGTCGGTTCAGTCGCACGTCGTCGAATTGCGAAAGAAGCATCAGCACCTGTCGGACGAGGTCGAGCGCGCCCAGCGTCTGCCCGGATCGGACGATCTGGCGATCGCCGCGATGAAGAAGGAAAAGCTGCGACTGAAGGAAGAGATCGAGCGGCTGACCCACTGACCGGGACAGCCGGGGGACGACCCCCATGATGATGTCGCACGGCGGCCCGCAGAGCACTCTGCGGGCCGTCCGCATTCAGGGCGCCGCCCGCCGCCGCCCGCCCGCGGCCGCGAGGGCCGCGCCTGCGGTGATGAGCGCGGCGGCGATCCCCAGCGTCGCCGACGCCTGCGCCCGCCCGGCCAGCACCAGCCACAGGGTCGAGGCGAGCGGCGCGGCATAGGAGAGCGTGCCGAGCAGCTGGATGTTGCCGCGCTTGACGCCCGCGTCCCAGGCGAAGAAGGCGAGGCCCACCGGCCCCAGCCCCAGCCCCAGCACCGCGAGCCAGCCGGCGGGGGTGGCGGGGGCCGCGGGCGTCTCGAGCGCCAGATGCGCGAGCCCGGCCAGCGCTGCGGTGGCGAGGCAGTTGACCGCCACCGCCGCGGTCGGCACCGCCGCCAGCCGCCGCGAGGCGAGCGAATAGGCCGCCCAGGTCAGCGCGCAGAGGAACGCGAGCCCGTAGCCGGTCAGCACCCCGGCGCCCGCGGTCCCGTGCCCGCTCGGCGCCAGCAGCAGCGCCGCCCCGGCAAAGGCCAGCGCGGCCCCGGCGACATGGGCGGGGCGCAGCCGCTCACCCGGCAGCAACCCCGAGCCGAGGACGATGAACAAAGGCCAGAGATAGGAAATCAGCCCGGCCTCGGCCGGCGGGGCGAGGCGCAGGGCCGAGAAATAGAGCGCGTGAAAGCCGAAGAGCCCGGCGGTGCCGACGACATAGGCCCGCAGCGGAACGCCCGCGAGCACCCCGAACCCCGGCCCGGCCGCGATCCAGCCCAGCCCCGCCAGCCCGGCGATGGCAAAGCTCGCCGCGCAGAGCAGGAACGGCGGCATCGGCGCCGTGGCGACGGTGAGCAGCGCCAGCCCCGACCAGAGCGCGACGGCGAGGGCGCCGATGAGCGTGGCGCGGGTCGAGGGAAGCATGGGCGGGGCTTTCGGCAGCGGTGACGTGCGGGGCTGCCTGTCTCGCCGCGCGGGGTGCCGTCAAGGGGCCGCGCACAGTCGGCTACGGGAGGGCGGTCCGGCACCGGATCAGGAACGGCGCTGCCGTGCCCGCCGTAGCCCCGATGGACAGGCCCGCACCGGCGGACCTGTCCGGGTTCAGCGATCAGCCGAAGAACTGCGCCCCGTTGGCACTGATCGTCGAGCCCGAGATGAAGCCCGCGTCGTCCGAGGCGAGGAACACGACGCAGCGCGCGATCTCTTCCGGCTCGCCCAGGCGGCCGACGGGGATCTGCGGGATGATGCGCTCGTTCAGCACCTTCTCGTCGATGGCGCGCACCATCTCGGTGCCGATGTAGCCCGGGGCGACGACGTTCACCGTGATCCCGGCCCGCGCCCCTTCCTGCGCCAGCGCGCGGGTGAAGCCGATGTCGCCGGCCTTGGCGGCGGAATAGTTGGCCTGGCCCGCCTGGCCCTTCTGGCCGTTCACCGACGAGATGTTGATGACCCGCCCGAACTTGCGGTCGCGCATCCCGTTCCAGACCCCGTGGGTCATGTTGAAGACGCCGGTGAGGTTGGTGTCGATGACCTCTTTCCACTGCTGCGGGGTCATCTTGTGGAACATCCCGTCGCGGGTGATGCCGGCGTTGTTCACCAGCACGTCGACCGGGCCCAGCTCGGCCTCGACCTGCTTGATGCCCTCGGCGCAGGCGTCGTAGTCGGCGACCGACCACTTGTAGGTCTTGATCCCGGTTTCCTCGGTGAAGGCCTTGGCCGCCTCGTCGTTGCCGGCATAGTTCGCCGCGACCTCATAGCCCGCCTCTTTCAGCGCCTTGGAAATGGCCGCGCCGATCCCGCGCGACCCGCCGGTCACAAGTGCCACTTTCGCCATCGTTATCTCCTCACCCAGATTGTGAAATGCTATTACGTTCAAGACCTACGTTGAGAAAGATTGTTACGCAAGGCCTCCTCGGCGGGGTGGGGCGGCGACGTCACGTGCGGCCGCGCGCGGGGGCTTTTCCGGGCCCGACGCGGCGCGCCGGGTTGCCTGGGGGCTGCGCAAAAAATAGGACGGACGCCGCGCGATCTGCCAGACAGGACCGACCGATGACCGTTGCCCGCTGCCTGCCGCTGCCGATGGCCGCGCTGCTGATGGCCCTGCCCGCCCGGGCGCAGGAGGGCGCGCTGGCCAGCCTGCCGCATGACCTGTCGCCCTTGGGGATGTTCCGGCAGGCCGACCCGGTGGTGCAGGGGGTCATGCTGGGCCTCGCGCTCGCCTCGGTCGTCACCTGGACGGTGCTGGTGGTGAAGCTGGCCGAGCTGGCCCGCGCCAGCGCCGCGCTGCGCCGCGGGGCCGCGCGGATCGAGGCGGCCGAGAGCCTGCGCGCGGCCCTCGCCGGGGCCGAGGCACCCGCGCCCGACGCCCGGATGCTGCGGGCCGCGGCGCGCGAGCTGAACCGCTCGGCCGAGGGGACCGGCTTCGGGGCGGGCGAGGGGGTGCGGGCCCGCATCGCCTCGCATCTGGCGCAGGTGCAGGCGCGGGCGGCGCGCGAGATGGCGCGCGGCACCGGGGTTCTGGCGACGATCGGAGCGACGGCGCCCTTCGTCGGGCTGTTCGGGACCGTCTGGGGGATCATGAACAGCTTCATCGGCATCTCGCGGGCGCAGACCACCAACCTCGCCGTGGTGGCGCCGGGGATCGCCGAGGCGCTGCTGGCCACCGCGCTGGGCCTCGTTGCCGCGATCCCGGCGGTGGTGATCTACAACGGCTTTGCCCGCGCCATCGGCGGCTACCGCCTGCGGCTGGCCGAGACGGCGGCGGCGGTCGAGCGGCTGGTGAGCCGCGACCTCGACCGCGCCGCCGCGGGCCTTTGGGTCTGAGCCGATGGCGGGCGGGTTCTTCCGGGACGACGACGACCTGCCCGAGGCGCACGAGATCAACGTGACGCCCTTCATCGACGTGATGCTGGTGCTGCTCATCATCTTCATGGTGGCGGCGCCCTTGGCGACGGTGGACGTGGCGGTCGACCTGCCCGCGTCGAACGCGCCGCCCGCGGCCCGGCCCGAGGCGCCGCTGTGGCTGACGGTCGGCCCCGACCTGTCGCTGCGGCTGGGCGAGGCCGCCGTGGCGCCCGAGGCGCTGGGCGCGGCGCTGGACACGGCCACCGGCGGCGACCGCGACGCGCGCGTCTTCCTGCGCGCCGACCGGGTGGTGGCGTACGGCGCGCTGATGGAGGTGATGAACCGCCTGCGCGACGCGGGCTATCTGCGCATCGCGCTCGTGGGGCTGGACAGCGGGGCGGCGGCGCCGTGAGCGGCGCGGTGGCGCGCGACGGCGCGGGCCTGCGCGCGGGGGGCTGGGCGGCGGCGGCGGCGCTGGTCGCGGCGGGGCACCTCGCCGCCGGCGCCTGGGCGCTGCGCCACGCGCCGCCGCCGCTGCCGGCACTGCCCGAGGCGATCGAGATCGAGCTGGCGCCGCCCGAGGCCGACCCGCCGGGCCTCGCCGCGCCGGGTGGGGCGATGGACGGGGGTGCGGTGTCAGGGCAGGCGGCTGCTGCGGTGCCCGAGGCCCCTTCGACTGCCGAAGCGGCGCCGGCTCCGGAGAGTTTGCCCGCCCCCGAGCCCGAGGAGGCTTCCCCGGTTGAGCCTGCGCTCACTCCCGAAGCGCCCCTCGCACTGCCCGACGCGCCCGCGCCACCCGACGCGCCCGCGCCGCCCGACGCCGCGCCTGCGCCCGAATCCCCACCGCCCGCGCCGGTCCCGCCCGAGTCGTCCGCACCCATTCCAACGCCAAGCCTCGCCCCGCCACTTCCGCCCCCCGATCCGGCGTGGCTGCCGCGTCCCGTCCCCGCGCCGCCCCCGCGACCAGCCCATATCGCGGCCAGGGCGGCAGAGGCGGCCGCCGAACGGCCCCGCATCGAGCGCGCCGCGCCATCCCCGCCCGCCGAGACCCCCGCGGCGCGCCAACCGCGCGAGCCCCGCCGCCCCGCCACCCCGTCCCGCGCCGCCCCCGCCGTCACCGCGCCGCGGACGCCGCAGGCAGCCCCAAGCGCAACGGGGCAACGGACCGGGTACGCGGGGCAGGGGCAGCAGGGGCAGGGGACGGGCCGCGCGTCGGCAGGCGCCATGCAGTCCTGGCAGCGCACGGCGGGCGACAAGGTGCGGCGTCACATGGCCCGGACGCCCGCCACGGGTGCGCGGGGCACGGTCAGCGCCGAGGTGGTGGTGACGGTGGACCCCTCCGGCGCGACGCGCGCGCGGCTGAGCCGCGGCTCGGGCGATCCGCGCGTCGATGCGGCGCTGGGGCGGCAGGCGGCGCGGATGCCCCGCCTCGGCGCGCCCCCGGACGGCCGCCCGTTTCAGGCGACCCTACCGGTCACCATCCGCATGCGCTGAGGGCCGCAGCTCAACGCTGCGGCCATCCGATTCCTTCTAGACCACATACCCGGCCGAGGGTTCTGCCAGCGCCTCAGCGCCGCCCGCTCACATCCCTTCGTAAAGCGGGAAGCGGCGGCAGAGCGCCTCGACCTCGGCGCGGACCTTGGACTCGGTCTCGGCGTTGCCGTCCTCGCCGTGGGCGGCCAGCCCGTCGACGACCTCGACGATCCAGCGGGCGATCTGGCGGAACTCGTCCTCCTTGAACCCGCGGGTCGTCCCCGCCGGGGCGCCGAGGCGGATGCCCGAGGTGACGAAGGGCTTTTCCGGGTCGAACGGCACGCCGTTCTTGTTGCAGGTGATGTGGGCGCGGCCCAGCGCCGCCTCGGTCGCCTTGCCGGTCACGCCCTTGGGCCGCAGGTCGGCGAGGCACAGGTGGTTGTCGGTGCCGCCCGACACGATGTCGATGCCGCCCTTCATCAGCTCGTCGGCCATCGCCTGCGCGTTCTTCACGACCTGCGCGGCGTAGTCCTTGAAGGACGGGTCCAGCGCCTCCTTGAAGGCCACGGCCTTGGCGGCGATGACGTGCATCAGCGGGCCGCCCTGCAGGCCGGGGAACACGGCCGAGTTGATCTTCTTGGCGATCTCGGCGTCGTTCGTCAGGATCATGCCCCCGCGCGGACCGCGCAGCGACTTGTGGGTGGTGGTCGTCACCACATGGGCGTGGGGCAGGGGCGAGGGATGCGCGCCGCCCGCGACCAGACCGGCGATATGGGCCATGTCCACCATCAGATAGGCCCCGACCTCGTCGGCGATCTTGCGGAACTCGGCCCAGTCCCAGACGCGGCTGTAGGCGGTGCCGCCGGCCACGATCAGCTTCGGCTTCGACTCGACGGCCTTGCGGCGGATCTCCTCCATGTCGAGCCGCTGGTCCTGCTGGCGCACGCCATAGCTGACCACGTTGAACCACTTGCCGCTCATGTTCACCGGCGAGCCATGCGTCAGGTGCCCGCCCGAGTTGAGGTCGAGGCCCATGAACGTGTCGCCCGGCTGCAGCAGCGCCAGGAACACCGCCTGGTTCATCTGGCTGCCCGAGTTCGGCTGGACGTTGGCGAATTCGCAGCCGAACAGCTGCTTGGCGCGCTCGATCGCCAGCGTCTCTGCGATGTCGACGTACTGGCAGCCGCCGTAGTAGCGCTTGCCCGGGTAGCCCTCGGCATATTTGTTCGTCAGCACCGACCCCTGCGCCTCGAGCACGGCCCTCGAGACGATGTTCTCAGAGGCGATCAGCTCGATCTCGTCGCGCTGGCGGCCGAGTTCCTGGCGGATCGCCTCGGCGATCTCGGGGTCACGGTCGGCGAGGACTTCGGTGAAAAAGGCGCTGTCGGTCATCGGGGCTCTCCGCGGGCGAGGTGTGCGGATGGGTGTTAGCCGCTTTGCGCGGGGCTTGCCAGAACGCAGGCGACATCGCGGTGGCAGATTCGCGTCGCGGCCCGGGCGGCCGCCGGCCCGGCGGGCCCGGACGCGGCGACACCGGCGGCGGCCGGGCCTTGCCATCGGGGGGCGGGGGTGCAAGCTCTGGGCCCATGACCGCGATCCATTTCACCGCCAGCGATACCGACATCGCGCTGTCCGCCCTGGGCCGGCTGATGGACCGCTACGGGCAGGCCCCGGTGGCGCGGGCCGATGTCGTGGTGGCGCTGGGCGGCGACGGGCAGATGCTGTCGGTGCTGCGCCAGAACCTCGGGCGGCCGGTCTACGGGATGAACCGCGGCACCGTCGGCTTCCTGATGAACGACTATGCCGAGGACAACCTGCCTGCCCGCATCGCCGGGGCGGAGGTGACCGTCATCAACCCGCTGTCGATGGTCGCGGGCGCGCCCGACGGGGCCGAGCACCGGGCGCTCGCCATCAACGAGGTGAGCCTGCTGCGCGCCGGCCCGCAGGCGGCCAAGCTGCAGATCAGCGTCGACGGAAGGGTGCGGATGGAGGAGCTGGTTGCCGACGGCGCCCTGCTCTCGACCCCCGCGGGGTCGACCGCCTACAACTATTCGGCCGGCGGGCCGATCCTGCCGCTCGGCTCGGACGTGCTGGCGCTGACCGCCATCGCCCCCTTCCGCCCGCGCCGGTGGCGGGGTGCGATCCTGCCCAAGTCGGGGGTGGTCCGCTTCGACGTGCTCGACCCGCGCAAGCGCCCGGTGATGGCCGACGCCGACTCGCGCCAGGTCGAGCGGGTGCTGTGGGTCGAGATCCGGTCCGAGCCGCGCATCGCCCACCGCATCCTGTTCGACAAGGGCCACGGGATGGAGGAACGGCTGATGCGCGAGCAGTTCGTCTGACCCGTGGAGGGCGTGTGGGGACTCGTCCTCGGCGTCCTGTCGATGCTGTCCGATCTGGTCCGGGGGCGGCTGCCGCGCGACCCCTATGGCGTGGCGGTGCTGGTGATCCTCGGGCTGGCGGGGGGCTTGGCGCTGGTGATGACCGTTGGTCCGCTGGTGGACGGCTGGCTGACCCGGTGGATCGCCCGAGCAGTCTCGTGAATGTCCCAAGGGGCTCTGGTTGGCGCGCCGGTCCGAGCCGCGCATCGCCCACTGCACCCTCTTCGACACGGGTCACGGGATGGAGGAACGGCTGATGCGCGCGCCGTGCGTCTGAGCGGACCGGCGCGCCGGCATTGCGCCGCCCGGCGATTGTGATGGAACTGTCACACGGGCTCGCCATGATCGCGGCGCGTTTCATGTCCCAAGGATGCCGGCCGTGACCCGACTTGCCCGCCTGTCCCTGATCCTGCCAATCTGCGCGGCCCTTGCGCTGCCGCTGTCCCCCGCCGTTGCGCAAGAGCGCACCCTGACCGTCGAGGGCGGTCAGGCCAGCGCCCCGGTCGGGGTGCTGGTCCAGGTCCGCTCGGTCCGGGTCAGCCCGGATGCCACCGTGCTGCACCTGCTGGCGAGCTTCGACAGCCAGGCGACGAGCTTCATCAACCTCAACGACAGCCAGAACGCCTATCTCGAATATGGCGACGGCCAGCGCCTGCACCTGTGGCAGGTGCCCGACAACCCGTGGCTGCGGGTGGTGAACGGCGAGACGCTCGAGGGCGATCTGGTGTTTCCGGGCACCCTCCCGGCGGACGTGAACAAGGTGGTGCTGGTGCTCAACCCCGGCAATGCGGCCGATGACACCGACGCGCCCGGGATGCGCCTGACGCTGGTGCTGGCGTCCTGATGCGCGGCGGGGGCCTGGCCGCCGCGTTGCTTCTGGGTCTTGCGGCGGGCGCTGCGGCGGCCCAGAGCTATGCCGTGACCCACAACCCCGCCCCGGTGGGCGAGGCGCCCTCGGCCCTCGCGCCCCGGACGCTGCCGGTGTCGCGGCTGGACCCGCGTCCGGCGGCCGGCACGGCCGGGCCGCTCGACCTCGCCTCGACGCTGGGGGTCCAGGACACCGAGGCCGGCGCGCTGGCCGAAAGCGAGGCGGTGCTGAGCGAGCTTGGCGCCACGGTCGAGGACGGGCAGGTGCGCGTGACGCTGCCCGGCGACGTGCTCTTCGACTTCGACCGGGCCGAGATCCGGGCCGACGCGGTGCCGGTGCTCGAGCGGCTGGCCGGGGCGCTGGCCGGGCTGCCGGGGCAGCTGGTCGAGATTATCGGCCACACCGATGCCATGGGCGACGACGCCTATAACCAGGGCCTGTCCGAGCGGCGCGCCGGGGCGGTACGCTCGTGGCTCGCTGCGCGCGAGATCGCCGAAAGCCGGCTCAGCGCCGCGGGGCGCGGCGAGGCCGAGCCGGTCGCCCCCAACGCCCGCGCCGATGGCAGCGACGATCCCGACGGCCGGCAGAAGAACCGCCGGGTCGAGTTCGTGATCGGCGGGGCCTGACCGGCGCCTCTGCCGCCGGACCGCCCGGCCCCACCCGCCCCGCCCGGCCCCACCCGCCCCGCCCGGCCCCACCCGCCCCGCCCGGCCCCGCCCGGCCCGCGCGGGGCGTTGCCGGCCGGGCGCCGCCGCGCTAAAGCCGCCCCATGCTGGACAACCGCCCCCAACTGCCGCCCGAAATCGCCCGCCGCCGGACCTTTGCGATCATCTCGCATCCCGACGCCGGCAAGACGACGCTGACCGAAAAGTTCCTGCTGTTTGGCGGCGCCATCCAGATGGCGGGACAGGTCCGCGCCAAGGGCGAGGCGCGGCGCACCCGCTCGGACTACATGAAGATGGAGCAGGAGCGCGGGATCTCGGTCTCGGCCTCGGCGATGAGCTTCGACTTCGGGGCGTACCGCTTCAACCTCGTGGACACGCCCGGCCACTCGGACTTCTCCGAGGACACCTATCGCACCCTGACCGCGGTCGATGCCGCGATCATGGTGATCGACGGCGCCAAGGGGGTCGAGAGCCAGACCCGCAAGCTCTTCGAGGTCTGCCGGCTGCGCGACCTGCCGATCCTGACCTTCTGCAACAAGATGGACCGCGAGAGCCGCGACACCTTCGAGATCATCGACGAGATCCAGGAAAACCTCGCCATCGACGTGGCGCCGGCCAGCTGGCCTATCGGCATGGGGCGCGATTTCCTCGGGTGCTACGACCTGCTGCACGACCGGCTCGAGCTGATGGACCGCGCCGACCGCAACCGGGTGGCCGAGACGGTGCAGATCGCGGGGCTCGACGACCCGAAGCTCGCCGAGCACATCCCGGCGGGCCAGCTCGCGCAGTTGCGCGAGGAAATCGAGATGGCGCGCGAGCTTCTGCCCGCCTTCGACCGCAAGGCGTTCCTTGAAGGGCACATGACCCCGATCTGGTTCGGCAGCGCGATCAACAGCTTCGGCGTGCGCGAGCTGATGACCGGGATCGGTGAGTTCGGCCCCGAACCGCAGCCCCAGACCGCCGCCGAGCGCCAGATCGCCCCGGAGGAGACGCCGGTCACCGGCTTCGTCTTCAAGGTGCAGGCCAACATGGACCCCAAGCACCGCGACCGGGTGGCCTTCGTCCGCCTCGCCTCGGGGCATTTCGAGCGCGGGATGAAGCTGCTGCACGTCCGCTCGAAGAAGCCGATGGCGGTGTCGAACCCGGTGCTGTTCCTCGCCGCCGACCGCGAGCTGGCCGAGGAGGCCTGGGCCGGCGACATCATCGGCATCCCGAACCACGGCCAGCTGCGCATCGGCGATGCGCTGACCGAGGGCGAGGGGCTGCGCTTCACCGGCATCCCGTCCTTTGCCCCCGAGCTGTTGCAGACCGTGCGCGCGGGCGACCCGATGAAGGCCAAGCACCTGGAAAAGGCGCTGATGCAGTTCGCCGAAGAGGGCGCGGCCAAGGTCTTCAAGCCGATGATCGGCTCGGGCTTCATCGTCGGCGTCGTGGGCGCCCTGCAGTTCGAGGTGCTGGCGAGCCGGATCGAGCAGGAATACGGCCTGCCGGTGCGCTTCGAGCCGTCGCAGTTCACCTCGGCCCGCTGGGTGTCGGGTGAGCGCGAGGCGGTGGACCGCTTCGCCGCGACCAACAAGCAGCACATGGCGACCGACCACGACGGCGACACGGTTTACCTGACGCGCCTGCAATGGGACATCGACCGCGTGGTGCGCGACCACCCCGAGCTGAAGCTGACGGCGACCAAGGAGATGATGGTCTAGCCCTCATCCCTCGCGACCGGAGCGCCCGATGCCCATCCATGAACTCGCCGCACTCGGGGCCGCGATCTGCTGGGCGGTGACGGGGCTGCTGTCGGCGGGACCGGTGCGGGCGCTGGGGCCCTTCGGCTTCAACCTGATCCGGCAGGGGATCGTCACCGGCGTCCTGCTGGCGCTGGTGCTGGCGACGGGCCGCTGGCGCGGGATCGACGCGGCGCTGCTGCCGCCGATGCTGTGGTCGGGGCTGATCGGCATCTTCGGCGGCGACACGCTGCTGTTCTTCGCCCTGCGCCGGCTCGGGCCGCGCCGCACCGGGGCGCTGTTTGCGATGAACGCGCCGATCGCGGCGGTGCTGGGCTGGATGGTGCTGGGCGAGACGCTCTCGGCGCAGGGCGTGGCGGGCGTCGCGCTCTGCTCGGTCGGGGTGGCGATCTGCGTGCTGGGCCGCGGCGGGGCGAGCGACTTCGAGGCGGTGCGCGGCCGGGTCGGCACGGGCGTGGCGCTGGGGCTGCTCGCGGCCTTCGGTCAGGCGGCGGGGTCGATGATCGCGCGGCCGGCGATGGCGGCGGGGATGGACCCGTTTGCCGGCTCGCTGATCCGGGTCGCGGCGGCGGTCGCCTGTCTCGCGGCGCTGATGGCGCTGCGCCTGCCGGTGGCGCGGATCGAGGCGCGGCCGGGGCCGCGGATGACGGCGCAGATCGCGGCCTCGGGCGTGATCGCCATGGTGATCGGGATGACGCTGCTGCTGTTCGCGCTGCAGGGCGGCAAGGTCGGCATCGTCTCGACGCTGTCGGCGCTGTCGCCGGTGATGATCCTGCCGATCCTGTGGGCCGTCACCGGCGAGCGGCCGAGCGCGGCAAGCTGGGCCGGCGCGCTGATCGCCGTCGCCGGGATGGGCCTGATCTTCATGCGCTGAGCGTGGGCCGTCAGTCCGCGCCCCCGAACCCCCCGCGCCCGCCGGTCAGGCGCTGGTATTCCGAGATCGCATAACGGTCGGTCATGCCCGCCACGTAGTCGAGCACGACGCGCGCCCGCCCGGTCCGGTCGGGCGCCTCGAGCGCCCAGTCCTGCCACTCGGCCGGCATCAGCCGGGGATCGTCCAGCAGCATCGGGAACAGCGCGTTCAGCATCTCGGTGGCGCGCTGGCGCTCGCGCACGACCGAGTCGGCGCGGTACATCCGGGTGAAGAGGAAGCCCTTGATCGCCTTGAGGTTCTGGTAGAGCGGCTTGGAAAAGCGGATCACCGGGCCGTCCATCGCGCGGATCGCCTCGACATCCGCCGGGGCGGCGGCGGACAGCCGGCCGCGGGCGACGGCGATCACGTCCTCGACCATCACCCCGAACACCCGGCGCAGCGCCTCGTGCCGGCGCCGCATCGGGTCGAGGCCCGGATGCAGCCGGTCCACCTCGGCCAGCGCCGGGCCGACCAGCGGCAGCTCGGACAGGTCGGCCTCGGTGAAGAGCCCGGCGCGCAGCCCGTCGTGCAGGTCGTGGTGGTTATAGGCGATGTCGTCGGCCACCGCCGCCACCTGCGCCTCGGCGCTGGCATGGGTGTCGAGCCGCAGGTTCCAGTCGGCATTGACCTCGGCCAGCGCCCAGGGCCAGGGGGCGGGCACCGGGCCGTTGTGCTTGGCGATGCCCTCGAGCGTTTCCCACGTCAGGTTGAGGCCGTCGAATCCGGCGTAGTGACGCTCCAGCCGGGTCACGATCCTCAGCGCCTGGGCGTTGTGGTCGAAGCCGCCGTAGGGCGCCATCAGGGCGGCGAGCGCATCCTCTCCGGTATGGCCGAAGGGCGGGTGGCCGAGGTCGTGGGCCAGCGCCACCGCCTCTGCGAGGTCGGTGTCGAGCCCCAGCGCCGCGGCGATGGTGCGGGCGACCTGCGCCACCTCGATCGTGTGGGTCAGGCGGGTACGGTAATAGTCGCCACGATACCCGTCGCCGTCCTGTTCGACGAACACCTGCGTCTTGTGCTTGAGCCGGCGGAAGGCCGACGAGTGGATGATCCGGTCGCGGTCGCGCTGCCAGGGCGAGCGGAAGGTGGAGAGCTCCTCCGGGTGGCGGCGGCCGCGGCTGGCCTGCGGGCGGCAGGCGAAGGGGGCGAGGCCGCCGGGACGGGCCACGGCCATCTCGGCCGCGGGGTCGGGGGCAGTCGGGTGCCGGCGGGGCGGCGAAGCGGGGACCATGCGGCGGCGGGCCTTTCGGGGCGGGTTCCTTGCGGGACGTGCCTTGCGAACCTATAGTTCGAGATCAGGACACGAAACGGGAACGCCCCATGAACCTGCCCCCCAAGGTCACGCCCCGCGCCTTTGCGCGGCTGGCCGAGATCAACGCCGGCAGTTCGGGTGACGGTGCGGCGCCCGCCCTGCGGGTGGCGGTGGCCGGTGGCGGCTGCTCGGGCTTTCAGTACGACATCCGCATGGACGCGCCGGCCCCGGACGACCTGGTGCTGGAAGAGGCGGGGCAGCGCGTGGTCGTGGACCCGGTGTCGCTGCCGTTCCTCGCCGGGGCCACGATCGACTGGTCCGACGAGCTGATCGGGGCGCGCTTCACCATCGACAACCCCAACGCCAGCGCCTCGTGCGGCTGCGGCACGTCCTTCTCGATCTGACACGCCATGATCTTCGAGATCCTGCTGATCGTCCTGTTGACCGTGGCCAACGGCGTGCTGTCGATGTCCGAGCTGGCGGTGGTCAGCTCGCGTCCCGCGCGGCTGGCGAGCATGGCCGAAAAGGGCGACCGCGGCGCGCAGGTGGCGCTGGGTCTGCTGGAACAGCCGGGCAAGTTCCTGTCCTCGGTGCAGATCGGCATCACCCTCGTGGGCGTGCTGACCGGCGCTGTCTCGGGCGCGACGCTGGGGGCGCGGGCGGCGGGCGCGCTGGTGCGGGCCGGGATGCCCTTTGGCGTGGCCCAGACGCTGGGCGTGTTCCTTGTCGTCACCGCCATCACCGCGCTCTCGGTGATCGTGGGCGAGTTGGTCCCCAAGCAGATCGCCATGTCCAACCCCGAGCGGATCGCGGCCCGCGTCGCGCCCTCGATGCGGATGCTGGCGCGGATCGGCACGCCGCTGGTGTGGTTTCTCGACACCACCGCGCGGCTGGTGCTGCACCTGATCGGGGTGCGCGACCAGTCCGACCGCGCCATCACCGACGAAGAGGTCCGCATGACGCTGACCGAGGCCACCCAGGCGGGCGTGCTGCTCGAGGGTGAGCGGGGGATGATCGCGGGCGTCATGCGGGTCGCCGACCGCACCGCGGCGGCGATGATGACCCCGCGCCGCGATGTCGAGACGGTGGACGTCACCGACCCGCCCGAGGTGGTGATCGAGAAGGCGCGAGCCGCCCGGTTCTCGCGCCTGCCGGTCACCGAAGGCTCGGCCGACGAGATCCTGGGCGTGGTGGCGCTGCGCGACCTGATCGGGGTCGAGGCGCCCGACCTGCGGGCGCTGATGCGCGAGGCGCCCACCGTGCTCGACGCCGCCGACGCGCTGTCGGTGATCGAGGTGATGCGCGTGACGCCCTCGCGCATGGTCCTCGTCTACGACGAATACGGGCATTTCCAGGGCATCATCACCGCGATGGACCTGCTCGAGGCGATCACCGGCGATTTCGTCGACGCCGAGGGCGAAGAGCCGGACGTGGTCCGTCGCGCCGACGGCTCGTGGCTGGTCGCCGGCAGCGAAAGCGCCGACGAGTTCGCCGGCGAGACCGGGTTCCCGGTGCCGGACGGGGATTTCCACACCGTCGCCGGGATGGTGCTGTCGATCATCAACCGCATCCCGCGCACCGGCGACGTGTTCACCCACGAGGGCTGGACCGTCGAGGTCGCGGACATGGACGCGATGCGGATTGACCGGTTGATCGTCACGGCGCCTGCTGCCGAAAATTGAGCCGCCGGACCGGGGCGCTGCCCCGGACCCCGGGATATATGGGTCCAGCCCGAGGGATCAGAGCCGTGAAGATCGCCAGCTTCAACATCAACGGTGTCAAGGCGCGGATCGCCCAGCTGACCGCCTGGCTGCCCGAGGCGCAGCCCGACGTGGTGGTGTTGCAGGAGATCAAGACCGTGGACGAGGGCTTTCCCGCCGAGATGATCGAGGATCTCGGCTGGCAGGTCTGGACCCACGGGCAGAAAAGCTGGAACGGGGTCGCGCTGCTTTCGCGCCTGCCGGTCGAGGATGTGCGGCGCGGCCTGCCCGGCGACGACGGCGACGAGCAGGCCCGCTGGATCGAGGCCGAGGTGATGGGCGCTCACCACGCGGTCACGGTGGCCGGGCTTTACCTGCCGAACGGCAACCCGGCGCCGGGGCCGAAATACGACTACAAGCTCGCCTGGATGGAGCGGCTGCGCGCCCGCGCGGCCGCCCTGCTCGACACCGAGGCGCCGGTGGTGATGCTGGGCGACTACAACGTCATCCCCGAGCCGCGCGACGCCGCCCACCCCGAGCGCTGGGTCGAGGACGCGCTGTTTCTGCCCGAGACGCGCGCGGCCTTTCGCCGCATCGTCAACCAGGGCTGGACCGACGCGCTGCGCATCCGCGACCCGCACGGGACGCGCGGGCCCTTCACCTTCTGGGACTATCAGCGGCAGGCGTGGGAGCGTGACAACGGCATCCGCATCGACCATCTGCTGCTGAGCCCGCAGGCCGCTGACCTGATGCGGGATGCGGGCGTGGACCGCGACCAGCGCGCGACCGAGAAGCCGTCGGACCACGTGCCGGTCTGGGTCGAGATCGACGCCTGACTGGGCGCGCGGGGCCGGGGCGGCCTTCGCTCTTGCAGCATCCGCGAAACCGCGCTTAGGGTCGCGGGCCATGAACCCCGCCGATTTCAGCCAGTTCGTCGAGATCACCCCCTCTGCGCCGGTGTCGGCGACGGTGCACGGCTGGCGCGCCAAGTGCCTGCAACGGCTGATCCGCATGGACCTGCCGGTGCCGCGCAGCCGGGCCATCCCGGCCAGCGTCGTGCGCGCCATCGCCGCGGGCCGCTCGCTCCCCGAGGCCGAGCTGGGGCGGCTCATTGCCGAGGGCGGCGGGCTGATGGGGGTGCGGCCTTCGGCGATGGACCCCGAATGGGGCGGGCCGAGCACCATCCTCAACATCGGGCTGAACGACGCCTGCCACCGCCAGCTCACCGAGAGGCTGGGGGCCGAGGCGGCGGACGCGCTCTACCGCGGGTTCGTGCAGTCGTATGCGATCCATGTCGCGCGGCTGGACCCGGACATGTTCTCGGACCCGGCGGCGTCGCTGGCCGAGGTGCTCGACGCCTATCAGGACGAGACCGACGAGCCCTTCCCGCAGGACCCCGCGCGCCAGCTCGGCGAGGTCCTGCGCTCGATGGCGCGGGCCTGGGACGGGCCGACCGCGCGGCTTCTGCGGCAGGCCAAGGGCGCGCCCGCCGACGCTCCGCTGGGCCTCGTGGTGCAGGACATGGCGCTGGCGCTGGGGCCGGGGGTGACCGGCTCGGGCTCGATCCAGTTCATCGACAGCGTGACGGGCACGCCCCGCATCACCGGCCGCTTCCGCGGCCAGACCCAGGGCCGCGCGGTCGGCCGCGACGCCGGGTCGATCTACCTGACCCGCGACGCCCGCGGCCCTTCGCTCGAGGAGGCCGCGCCCGAGGTCTTTGCCGATCTGGTCCGCTTCGGCGTTGCCGCCCGCGAGCGGCTGCGCGAAGAGATGCAGATCGAGTTCGTCGTCGCCGACGGGGTGCTGTCGATCATCGACGCGATCCGGGTCCAGCGCTCGTCGCGCGCCGCCGTCCGCATCGCGGTGGCGCTGGCCCGCGACGGGATCATCCCGCCCGACCAGGCGCTGATGCGGGTCCAGCCGCGGGCGCTGGCCGAGCTGCTGCATCATCAGGTCGATCCGCGCGCGCCGCGCGACCTCATCACCCGCGGCATGGCGGCCTCTCCCGGCGCCGCCACCGGCCGCATCGTCTTTTCCGCCGCCGCCGCCCAGGCCGCCGCCGCGCGGGGCGAGGCCGCCGTGCTGGTCCGCCGCGAGACCCTGCCCGAGGACATCCGCGGGATGCACGCCTCGGTCGCCGTGCTGACCGAGCGCGGCGGGATGTCGAGCCATGCCGCGGTGATCGCCCGCGGGCTCGGCCTGCCCTGCATCGTCAGCG
The DNA here is from genome assembly GCF_012689545.1 of Paracoccus sanguinis. Taxonomy (NCBI): domain Bacteria; kingdom Pseudomonadati; phylum Pseudomonadota; class Alphaproteobacteria; order Rhodobacterales; family Paracoccaceae; genus Paracoccus; species Paracoccus sanguinis. The sequence goes on along the minus strand of NZ_CP051542.1, from coordinate 874,190 downwards.
CCGCCGGCATCCACATCGACGTGCGCGCCCGGGTCATGCGCGCGGGCACCCGCAGCTTCCGCGAGGGCGAAGAGATCACCATCGACGGCACCTCTGGCGAGGTGCTGGCCGGCGCCGCCGAGATGCTGGAACCGGCGCTCGACGACAGCTTCACCCAGCTTCTCGACTGGGCGGATGCCGCGCGCGAGATGGGGGTGCGCGCCAACGCCGACACCCCCGAGGACGCCCGAACCGCCCGGATGTTCGGGGCGCAGGGCATCGGCCTCTGCCGCACCGAGCACATGTTCTTCGAGGAGAACCGCCTGCCGGCGATGCGCGAGATGATCTTCGCCGACCGCCCCGAGGACCGGCGCGTGGCGCTGGACCGGCTGCTGCCGATGCAGCGGGCGGACTTCACCAACCTGTTCCGCATCATGGACGGCTATCCCGTCACCATCCGCCTGTTCGACCCGCCGCTGCACGAGTTCCTGCCCCACGACCGCGAGGGGATGCGCGAGCTGGCGGAATCGCTCGACCTGCCGCTGTCGGACGTGGTGCGCCGGGTCGAGGCGCTGAGCGAGTACAACCCCATGCTGGGGATGCGCGGGGTGCGGCTCGGGATCACCGTGCCCGAGATCTACGAGATGCAGGCCCGCGCCATCTTCGAGGCCGCGATCGAGGCCGGGCGGCAAGGTGAGGGCGTGGTGCCCGAGATCATGATCCCGCTGGTCAGCGCCATGCGCGAGGTCGAGCTGATCCGCCACCGCATCGAAAGCGTCGCCGCCGCCGTCCGGGCCGAAAAGCGCGCCGAGTTCGCCTATCGCCTGGGGGTGATGGTCGAGACGCCGCGCGCCGCCCTGCGCGCGGGCGAGATCGCCGCCCATTGCAGCTTCCTCTCCTTCGGGACCAACGACCTCACGCAGATGACCTATGGGCTGTCGCGCGACGACGCGGCGCGGTTCATGAACTCGTATGTCGGGCAGGGGGTGTTCAGCGAGGACCCCTTCCACATCCTCGACCAGGACGGGGTAGGCGAGCTGGTGATGATCGGCGCAGCGCGGGCGCGGGCGCAGAAGCCCGGTATCACCGTCTCGATGTGCGGCGAGCATGGCGGGAACGCTGAATCCATCGCCTTCTGCCTGCGCGCCGGGCTCGACTACGTGAGCTGTTCGCCCTTCCGCGTGCCGGTCGCGCGGCTCGCTGCGGCGCAAGAGACGATCCTGCGCCGGCTGGCCGATTCGGGCCGCGCCGAGGCGGGATTGGACCCCGCAGCTCCGCCCGCGGGGGTATGATCCCCGGCGGAAAATCGCAAAACCCCGCCGAAGCCGCCGACTCTGGTCGGCGAGTTCCCGCCTGAATCAGTCGATTCCGGGCCTGTTCTGCCTGAGGTTGTGGGGGCGGCTGGTAAAGCGTCGGCCGCTGGTCGCATCACCGCTGCCAGAGAGGGTGTGTCGCTGCTGCCACAGCGCCCCCGCCAACGGAACCAGGACTCTGACCTATATGACCATGCTGCTCAAAAGGCTGGCGCACGTGGGTGTGTGTGTCGCGCTGGCCCTGCCGATCGTGCCGTCTGCCGTCAACGCCGAAACTCACCGCGGGGTGTCCCAGCAGGGCACCGTCGCCGGTGGCCCCGAACGCCTCATCCAGGCCCGCACCGGCGGCGCCTCGGCCAGCGGCGCCTCGCTCAAGTGCCTGACCGAGGCGCTGTATTTCGAGGCCCGGGGCGAATCGCTCAATGGCCAGCGCGCGGTGGCCGAGGTGATCCTCAACCGCGTCGATCACCCCGCGTTCCCCAAGTCGGTCTGCGGCGTGGTGAACCAGTCGGGTCAGTTCAGCTACAAGGGCCGCAGCCTGCGGATGCGCGATGGCGCCGCGGCAAGCCGCGCCCTCCGGGTCGCGCAAGAGGCGCTGAGCGGCAAGCCGCGCAGCCTGACCGGCGGGGCGACCTATTTCCACACGACCTATCTGCGCCCGTCGTGGTCGAAGCGCTTCACCCGCACGACCCGGATCGGCAGCCACATCTTCTACCGCCGCGGCGGCGGGGCGCGCATCGCCTCGAACTGACCGCGATCGACCGACCATCCCTGACGGCCCTGCCTTGCGGCGGGGCCGCGTTCGTTCCAGATGGGCGCCATGGACCAACCCGACCGCATCCACCTGCGCGATTTCGTCGTCTCGGCCGAGATCGGCGCCTTCCAGTCCGAGCGTGGCCGGTCGCAGCGGCTGCGCTTTGCCATCGAGGCCGAGCTGGCCGAGCCGGTGATCGGCGCCGACGACCAGGTGGACCGCATCCTCAGCTACGACGTGCTGACCGACGCGATCCGCGACGGGCTGGCGGATCGCCGCTACGACCTGCTCGAGACGCTGGGAGAGCGGATCGCGGCGCAGATCCTGACCCACCCGCGGGCGGCGTCGGTGGCGGTGACCATCGAAAAGCTCGACCGCGGCCCCGGCGCGCTGGGGGTGACGCTGGTGCGCCGGCAGGGGCGGGTGGCGGCGGCGGCCGAGGTGGCGCGGCCCGTGGTGCTGTTCGCGGGCGCCGCCCCGACCCTGCCCGAGGGACCGGTGGTGCTGGTCCCCGACGCGCCCGGCCTGCCGGTGCCCAAGGGCGGCGACGCGCGGCGGATCGCGCTTCTGGCGCTCGATCAGGCGGCTTGGGCGCTGGCCGGGCGGCTGGGGCTCGGGGTCGCGGACAGCCGGACCGAGATCGACTGGGCGGCGGCCAACGGCCTCGCCGTGGTCTGGGCGCCGGCGCGGATGATCGCCGACGTGCCGAACGTGCCGGCCGCGCCGCACGAACTGGCCTGGTGGCTGGCCGACCGGCTGGATGCGCGGGGGCTCATATGGGCCTTGCCCGAGGGCACCGCGCTGCCCGCCGCACCGGCGGGTTTCCGCGTCCCCTCGACCCGCGCCCCGGCCTGATCCTTGCCGCCCGCCGGGAACGCGGGCATCCTGCCTCACCACAAGATGTTGTCGCCCCATGCCTGAGCGCGTCTATTTCCGCCCCCTTCCCGAGCCGGTCCCCGTGGCGGGTCGCTGGCGGCTGGCGGGTGGCTGGGTGGGTTTCTCGCGCCTCGAGCGGCTGGCCCGAGGCGCCGCGCCCGAGATCGTGGACGACGCCCCGCCCGAGGTGATCGCCGCGCTGACCCGGCCGCGTCCGCCGGTGCTCGGTCTCGCGATGGACCGCCCGCGGCTGATGGGGATCGTCAACGTGACGCCCGACAGCTTCTCGGACGGCGGGCGCTGGACCGGGGACGACGGCGTGGGCCGCGCCCGGGCGCTTGCGGCGGCGGGGGCCGAGATCCTCGACATCGGCGGCGAGTCGACCCGCCCCGGCGCCGCCGAGGTGCCCGCGGCCGAGGAAACCGCCCGCGTCCTGCCCGCGATTGCCGCGCTGGCGGGCGTGGCGGCGCTGTCCGTCGATACCCGCAAGGCGGCCGTGGCCCGCGCCGCCGTGGCGGCGGGGGCGGGGATGGTCAACGACGTCTCGGGCCTCGACTTCGACCCCGGCATGGCCGCGGCGGTGGCCGAGACCGGTGCGGCGCTGTGCCTGATGCACGCGCAGGGCCTGCCCGAGACGATGCAGGACGACCCGCGCTACGGCGACGTGCTGCTGGACGTCTATGACGCGCTCGCCGCGCGCATCGCCCGGGCCGAGGCGGCGGGCGTACCCCGGGCGCGGATCGTGGTCGATCCGGGCATCGGCTTCGGCAAGACCACCGCCCACAACCTTGCGCTCCTGCGCCGCATCGGGCTGTTTCACGGCCTCGGCGTGCCGGTACTGCTCGGCGTGTCGCGCAAGCGCTTCATCGGCCAGATCGGCGGCGGGGCCGAGGCACCCGCCCGCGACCCCGGCACGCTGGCGCTGACGCTGGCGGCCGTCGCGCAGGGCATCCAGATCCACCGCATTCACGATGTCGCCCCGGTGCGGCAGGGCCTGTCGCTCTGGCAGGCGCTCGAAGAAGGACCCGAGACATGAGCAGATCGCTGTTTGGCACCGACGGGGTGCGCGGCCGCGCCAACACCCACCCGATGACCGCCGAGATGGCGCTGCGCCTCGGCGCCGCCGCCGGGCGGTATTTCCGCCGCGACGGCAAGAACGGGCACCGGGTGGTGATCGGCAAGGACACGCGGCTGTCGGGCTATATGCTCGAGAACGCGCTGACCGCGGGACTGACCTCGACGGGGATGAACGTGCTGCTGCTCGGCCCGGTGCCGACCCCGGCGGTCGGGTTCCTGACCCGCTCGATGCGGGCCGACCTCGGGATCATGATCTCGGCCAGCCACAACCCTGCCGCCGACAACGGCATCAAGTTCTTCGGTCCCGACGGCTTCAAGCTCTCGGACGACGCCGAGGCAGAGATCGAGGCGATCATCGCGGGCGAGATCACGCTCGCCCAGCCGCAGAACATCGGCCGGGCGCGGCGGATCGAGGACGGGCGCGGGCGCTATGTCGAATACGCCAAGACCACCTTTCCCGCGGGGCAGCGGCTCGACGGGCTCAAGGTCGTGATCGACTGCGCCAACGGCGCCGCCTATCGCGCCGCCCCGGACGTGCTGTGGGAACTGGGGGCCGAGGTGATCCCGCTCGGGGTCGATCCGAACGGGCTGAACATCAACGAGGGCGTGGGCTCGACCCACCCCGAGGCCTGCGCTGCCGCGGTCCGCGCGCATGGCGCGCATCTGGGCATCAGCCTCGACGGGGATGCGGACCGGGTGATGATCGTCGACGAGACCGGGGCGGTGGCGGACGGCGATCAGGTCATGGCGCTGCTGGCCGGCCGCTGGGCCGACGCGGGGCGGCTGCGCGGCGGGGCGCTGGTCGCCACGGTGATGTCGAACCTCGGGCTCGAGCGCTACCTGACCGGGCGCGGACTGCGGCTCGAGCGGACGGCGGTCGGTGACCGCTACGTGGTCGAGCGGATGCGCGGCGCGGGCTTCAACCTCGGCGGCGAGCAGTCGGGGCATATCGTGATGACCGACTATGCGACGACCGGCGACGGGCTGATCGCGGGGCTGCAGTTCCTCGCCGCGCTGGCCGACAGCGGCGCGCCGGCGAGCGCGCTGGTCCGCCAGTTCGAGCCGGTGCCGCAGATGCTGAAGAACGTCCGCTATCGGGCCGGCGCCGACCCGCTGGGGGCCGAGGCGGTCAAGGCCGAGATCGCGGCCGCCGAGGCGCGGCTGGCCTCGTCGGGGCGGGTGCTGATCCGCAAGTCGGGGACCGAGCCGCTGATCCGGGTGATGGCCGAGGCCGAGGACGAGGCGATGCTGCGCGAGGTGGTGGACGGCATCGTCGCCGCGGTGGAACGCGCCGCGGCATAGGGCGCCCGGCGCCGGACCGGGGGCTGTCTGCCCCCGGACCCCCGAGGATATTTGCGCAAGGAAGATGCGGCGCGTGGCGCCCTTAGGGCGCGGCTGCGACGGGGTCGTGGTCGTAGACCCAGGCGAAGCGCTCGAACACCTGCCGCGGGGCGAGGCGGTTCGCGGCGCGCAGCGCGGCGTGGCCGATCAGGCGGCGCGGACCGGCGAGGTGATAGTTGCGCGCGTTGGCCGTCGCCGCATCGACGATGCGGGTGCAGCGCGGGCGGCGGAGCGCCTGATAGCGGGCGAGCGCGCGGGGCTGGTCCGAGTCAGCCGCGAGGCAGGCGGCGAGCGTCCACGCATCCTCGATCGCCATGCAGGCGCCCTGCGCGAGGAACGGCAGCGTGGGGTGCGCCGCGTCGCCCAGGATCGCGCGGCGGTCGTCGTGCCAGCGCGCGGCGACCTGATGCCGGTGCAGCCCCCAGACGCTGCACGCCGTCACTTGTCCGAGCCAGCCCGGCACCGGCCCCCCGAACCCGGCGAAGGCGCGGCGGAGGTTTGCGGGGTCATCCGCCTGCGCCCAGCCCTCGGCGGTCCACGCCTGCCGCTCTTCGACGGCGACGATGTTCCGAAGCCCGTGGGCGAGGGGGTAGGAGACGAGGTGCCGTCCGGGGCCCATGAAGACCTGCGCCCCCGGTGCGGGGTCGGGCTCGAGCGGGATCAGCGCCCGCCAGGCCGCCTGGCCGGTGAAGAACGGCGTCTCGGGGCCGTTCAGCGCCGTGCGCACCCGGCTGTGCAGCCCGTCGGCACCGATCAGCAGCGGCACGTCGGGCAGCGTCTCGACGGGTTCGCCCAGCCGGATCGTCACGCCCGCGGCGTGGGCGGCGGCGGCGAGCAACTCGATCGCACGGGCGCGGTGGATGGTGCGGAACGCAGCCCCGGGGCGCAGGCGCGCCATGTCCATCCGCAGCACCTCGCCCCCCCGCGCGTCGCGCAGCGTCACCGTCGGGTTGGGGGCCGAGACCTCGCGCAAGGCTTCGCCGAGGCCGAGCGCGTCGAGCACCCGGACCGCGTTGGGGCTGAGCTGGATGCCGGCGCCAACCTCGGTCAGGGCCGGGGCGCGCTCGATCACGGTGACCTCGGCCCCGCGTTGGGCGAGCGCGAGCGCGGCGGTGAGCCCGCCGAGGCCGGCGCCGATCACGGTGACGGGGCGCTGGGAAAGGGCAGAGGCGGACTGGGTCATGGCCGCAGCCTTAAGCCGGGGGCCGGGCCGGGGACAGGCGCGCGATTGCCGCAGGCACCGCGGGCCTCAGTCCTCGCGGTGGACCCGCTCCTTCCGCTCGTGGCGTTCCTGCGCCTCGAGCGTCATGGTGGCGATGGGGCGCGCGTCCAGCCGCTTGAGGCTGATCGGCTCGCCCGTCATCTCGCAATAGCCGTAGTCGCCGGTCTCGATCCGGCGCAGCGCGGCGTCGATCTTGCTGACCAGCTTGCGCTGCCGGTCGCGGGTCCGCAGCTCGATGGCGCGGTCGGTTTCCTCGGACGCGCGGTCGGCGATGTCGGGGACGTTGCGGCCGCTGTCCTGCAGCACCTCGAGCGTCTCGGCCGACTGGTCCAGCAGTTCCTGTTTCCAGGCGAGCAGCTTGCGGCGGAAATACTCGAGCTGCCGGTCGTTCATGAAGGGCTCGTCCTCGGCGGGACGGTATTCATCGGGCAGGAACGTCTGGCGCTTCATGCTTCCTCCGGCAAGGCCGGGGCAGGACGATCCCGGACCTCTCGGCGCCCCCATAAGGTATGAGGGGCGGGAAGGGAAGTGGCGCTGCCCGACCGGGCCGCACAATTGGGCGAGCGGCGAGGGGGGGCGGGCGAGGGGCCTCGGCTTGTCCGTTCCCGGCGGCGGGGCTAGGGTGCGGGCCGATCCCGCGCGAGAGGCCAGGCCATGCAGTTCCGTTCCACCGACCGCTACATCGCGCCCGCCGACCTTGCGCTGGCGGTCAACGCCGCGGTGACGCTGGAGCGCCCGCTGCTGGTCAAGGGCGAGCCGGGGACCGGCAAGACCGAGCTGGCGCGGCAGGTGGCCGCCAGCCTCGACCTGCCGATCATCGAATGGAACGTGAAATCCACCACCAAGGCCCAGCAGGGGCTGTACGAATACGACGCCGTGAGCCGGCTGCGCGACAGCCAGCTGGGCGATGCGCGCGTGCACGACGTCGGCAACTACATCCGCCGCGGCAAGCTGTGGCAGGCGTTCGCGGCCGACGCCAAGGTGGTGCTGCTGATCGACGAGATCGACAAGGCCGACATCGAGTTCCCGAACGACCTGCTGCAGGAACTCGACCGGATGGAGTTCCACGTCTACGAGACCGGCGAGACCATCACCGCGCGCCACCGCCCGGTCGTCATCATCACCTCGAACAACGAGAAGGAGCTGCCGGACGCCTTCTTGCGCCGCTGCTTCTTCCACTACATCCGCTTCCCCGACGCCGAGACGCTCAAGGCCATCGTCGGCGTCCATTACCCGGGCCTCAAGCCGCGGCTGCTGGACGAGGCGCTGACCCAGTTCCTCGAGCTGCGCGAGGTGCCGGGGCTGAAGAAGAAGCCCTCGACCAGCGAACTGCTGGACTGGCTCAAGCTGATCCTCGCCGAGGACCTGGCGCCTGAGGATCTCAAGCGCGACCCGGCGACGATGCTGCCCAAGCTGCACGGGGCGCTGCTCAAGAACGAGCAGGACGTGGCGCTGTTCGAGCGGCTGGCCTTCATGGCCCGGCGGCAGGCGCGCTGAGATGGGCGCGCGCGCCATCGTGGTCGAGGCCGCGGGCCCGCCCGAGGCGATGGCATGGCGAGACGTGGACCTGCCCCGGCCGGGGCCGGGTGAGCTGGTCGTCCGGCACGCGGCGGTGGGGGTCAATTTCCTCGACGTGCTGATGCGGGCGGGGCGCGGCGGCGCGGCCTATCCCGCGCGGCTGGGGGTCGAGGGCGCGGGCGTGGTCGAGGCTGCGGGCGAGGGGGCGGGCTTCGCCCCCGGCGACCGGGTGGTCTATGCCGGCGGCCCGCCCGGCGCCTATGCTGACCGGCGTATCCTGCCCGCCGCGCGGGCCGTGGCGCTGCCCCCCGACATCGCGGCAACCGATGTGGCGGCGCTGTTCTTCAAGGGCCTGACGGCCTGGTATCTCGCCACGCGCATCGCCCCGCTTGGCCCCGGGGATGTCGCGCTGGTGCACGCGGCGGCGGGCGGCGTCGGCTCATTGCTGGCCCGCTGGCTGGTCCATCGCGGCGTGCGGGTCGTGGCCACGGTGGGGTCAGAGGGCAAGCGCGCCGCGGCCCTGGTGACGGGGGCCGAGGCGGTGCTGGTCCTCGGCCGCGACGATGTCGCCGCTGCGGTGAAGGCCGCGAGCGACGGGGCGGGCGCCCGCGCGGCGTTCGATTCGGTCGGCCGCGACAGCTGGGAGGCGTCGATCGACAGCCTCGGGCCGATGGGCTGGCTGGTCAGCTATGGCTGGGCCTCGGGCGAGCCGCAGGTGGACCTGACCCGGCTGCGGAACGCGGGCTCGCTGATCGTCACCCGGCCCACCATCGCCCATTACACCGCCGCCCGCGCGGACCTCGAAGCCGGCGCGGCCGAGGTGTTCGCCCTCATCCGCGCCGGCGTCCTGCGCTTCGAGCAGGTCGAGACGCTGCCGCTGAACGAGGTCGTGGCCGCCCACCGGCGGATCGAATCGCGCAGCATGGCCGGGCCGGTGGTGCTGGTGGCAGACGCGCCGTGAGCGTGACCGTCCGCCCCCTCGGCCCCGCCGACCGTGACGGCTGGCAGGCGCTCTATGCCGGCTATCAGGCCTTCTACGGCTTCCACGACCGGCCGCAGGGGTTCTACGATTCGGCCTTTGCGCGGCTGATGGCGGGCGACCCCCGCGAGTTCCACGGGCTGGTGGCCGAGGCCGAGGGCGCGCTGGTCGGGCTGACGCATTTCGTCTTCCACCCGAACCTGTGGCGCCCCGAGGGGGTGTGCTACCTGCAGGACCTGTTCACCGCCAAGGCCGCCCGCGGCCGCGGCGTCGCGCGGGCCCTGATCGAGGCGGTCTATGCCCGCGCCGACGCGGCCGGGGTGCCGACCGTCTACTGGCTCACCGCCGAGGACAATTACCCCGGCCGGATGCTCTATGACCGGGTGGCGGTCCGGTCGCCCTTCATCCGCTACAACCGCCCGACCTGACCTGACGCGCGGGGCCTTGTCACCCGGCCGTCACACGGCCGTGGCATGGCGCGCGTCCAGCCTGAGAAAGACCTGAACCGATGACCTATCCGCTCGACGGCATCACCGTCCTCGACCTGACCCATGTGCTCGCCGGACCCTACTGCGCCAACCAGCTCGCCGATCTCGGCGCCCGGATCATCAAGGTCGAGCGGCCGGGTCTGGGCGACGACACCCGCCACTTTCCGCCCTTCGTCGACGGCGAGAGCGCCTATTTCGCCACCCTGAACCGCGGCAAGCAGTCGATCGCGCTCGACCTGCGGGCGGCGCCCGACCGGGCGATCTTCGACCGGCTGCTGGCCCACGCCGACGTGCTGATCGAGAACAACCGCCCCGGGGTGATGGAGCGTCTCGGCTATGGGTGGGAGGTGCTGCACGCCCGCCATCCGCGGCTGATCTATGGGGCGGTGTCGGGGTTCGGGCACAGCGGGCCGGACAGCCTCAAGCCCGCCTATGACATGGTGGTGCAGGCGCGCGGCGGGGTCATGTCGATCACCGGCGAACGCGACCGCGACCCGGTGCGCGTGGGCGCCTCGATCGGGGACATCGTGGCCGGGATGTTCCTGACCCAGGGCGTGCTCGCGGCGCTTCTGGCGCGGGCGCAGACGGGCGTCGGGCAGAAGGTGGATGTGGCGATGCTGGACAGCCAGCTGGCCATCCTCGAGCACGCGGTGGCGCTGACCGCGGTGACCGGCCGCGCGCCGGGGCCGAACGGGGCGCGGCACCCGACGATCACCCCCTTCGAGACCTACCGGGCCGAAGACGGGCTGTTCGTGCTGGCCGCCGGGAACGACGCGCTGTTCGCCCGCGCCTGCATGGCGCTGGGGCTTGGGCCGCTGGACCAGGACCCGCGCTTTGCCAGCAACGCCGCGCGCTGCGAGAACGTCAAGACGCTCAAGCGGCTGATCGAGGCGGTGACGCTGGAACGCCCGCGCGCGCACTGGATCGCGGCGCTCGAGGCGGCGGGCGTGCCGACCGGGGCGATCCAGAACGTGGCCGAGGTGATGGCCGACCCGCAGATCCGCGCCCGCAACATGGTGGTGACGATCGAGAAGGGGCCGGGCGGGCGGCCGCTGCCCTGCTCGGGCAACCCGATCAAGATGTCGGACCTGCCCGACCCGTCGGTGCTGCCCGCCGCGCCGAAGCTCGACGGCGACCGTCAGGCGGTCCTCGACTGGCTGGAGGAGGCGGAGGCCGCAGTCGCCGCGCCCGTGCCGCGGCGGAGCCGGGGGTAGGGTGCGCGTCGCGGCGCTTGTGCCGAGGAGAGGCTGGGGCGCTCGTCGCTGCGCCGGTGCATCAGCAGGGCGGGGAGTGGGCGCTCGTCGCGGCGCCCGTGCGCAGGCGGTTTAGGCGCTCGTGGCCGCGCCTGTGCCGCGTCGGTAACGGGGGAGGGCGCCCGCGCGTCCCGCCCCTGATCGTCAGGCGGTCAGCGCAGGCCGGTGGCGCCGAGCAGGCCCTTGCGCTTGGCCTCGTAGTAGTAGCCGCGCGAATACCACTTCACCGCCGCGTCGGGGTTGCCGTCGGCGACCATGTAGGCGCCGCGCAGATACTTGACGCCGTACTTGAGGTTGGTCTCGGCATCCAGCAGCCCGCTGGGTGAGCCCTTGTAGCCCATCCCCCGCGCCGTGGCGGGCAGGATCTGCATCAGCCCGTAATAGGGGCCGTTGCGGGCGCCGGGGCGATGGCGGCTTTCGCGGATCACCACCCGGTGGACCAGCGATTCCGGCACGTCGTACATCGCCGAATATTTCTGGATCAGCCGCCGCAGCTCGGGCGTCTCGTTGGGGTGCAGCGCGGCCTGCGACACGCGCGGCTCGACCAGGTAGCGCCGGTCGTGGTCCATCTGGCGGTCGGTCATGCCGCAGGCGGCGAGCGACGCGACCAGCGCCAGCGCGCCCGCGGAACGGATCATGCGGATCATCCTGCCCTCGAAACTTGTTGTCGTTTCCTGGGGGCAGGCTTAGCGCGGCGCGCGCCGCACCGCGCGCAAAAAGAAAGACCGCGCCGCAGGGCGGCGCGGTTTCGGCAAGAACCCGCCGAAACGGCCGGGTGCGGGGCACCCGGGCCGTCCCGTTGCTCAGACGTGGATCGCCCCGTCGCCGCAGGCGAGCGCCGCCTCGCGCACCGCTTCCGAGACGGTGGGGTGGGCGTGGCAGGTCAGCGCCACGTCCTCGGCCGAGGCCCCGAACTCCATCGCCACGCAGATCTCGTGGATCATCTCGCCCGCGCCGGGGCCGATGATGTGGCAGCCAAGGACGCGGTCGGTCTCGGCGTCGGCGATGAGCTTCACGAACCCGTCGGGCTGCAGCATCGCCTTGGCCCGCGCGTTGCCCATCAGGGGGAACTTGCCGACCTTGACCTTGCGCCCGCTTTCCTTCGCGGCGGCCTCGGTCAGGCCGACGGTGGCGACCTCGGGGGTGGTGTAGATGACGCCCGGGATGACGCTGTAGTTGATGTGCCCGTGCTTGCCCGCGATGACCTCGGCCACCGCCATCCCCTCGTCCTCTGCCTTGTGGGCCAGCATGGGGCCGGGGACCGCGTCGCCGATGGCGTAGATGCCGGGCACGCTGGTCTGCCAGTGGTCGTCGACGGCGATCTGGCCGCGCTCGGTCAGGGTGACGCCGGCCGCCTCGAGCCCCAGCCCGTCGTGGTAGGGGCGCCGGCCGGTGGCGACGAGCACCACCTCGGCCTCGAGCGTCTGCGCATCGCCGCCCTTCTTGGCGGCGTAGGTGACGACTGCGCCGCCCTCGCGCGGCTCGACGCCCGAGACGGCGGCCCCGAGGATGAAGGTGAAGCCCTGCTTGGTCAGGATCTTCTGGAACTGCTTCTGCACCTCGGCGTCCATGCCCGGGGTGATGGTGTCGAGGTATTCGACGACCGTCACCTCGGTCCCGAGCCGGCGATAGACCGAGCCGAGCTCGAGCCCGATCACGCCGGCGCCGATCACCACCATCGACTTGGGGATGCGCTTGAGCGCCAGGGCGCCGGTCGAATCGACCACCACGCCCGCGTCGTTGTCGACCTCGACCCCCTTGAGCGCGGTCGGGACCGAGCCCGAGGCGACCACGATGGCCTTGGTCTCGTGCACCGTGTCGCCGACCTTGACCCGGCCCTCGCCCTCGATCGAGGCCCAGCCCTTGAGCCAGTCGATCTTGTTCTTCTTGAACAGGAACTCGATGCCCTTGGTGTTGGTCGCCACCGTCTCGGCCTTGTAGGCCTGCATCCGGTCCCAGTCGATGTCGGCGTGGGCGTTCATCAGCCCCAGCGTGGCGAAGTTCTCGTGCATCTCGTGGGCCATGTGGCTCGCGTGCAGCAGCGCCTTGGAGGGGATGCAGCCCACGTTGAGGCAGGTGCCGCCGAGCGTCTCGCGCCCTTCGACGCAGGCCACCTTGAGGCCGAGCTGGGCGGCGCGGATGGCGCAGACATAGCCGCCGGGGCCGGCGCCGATCACGATCAGGTCATACATGGTCAGGTTGGTCCTTGTCTGGATCGCCGGACCGGGGGCTGCGCGCCCCCGGACCCCGCGGGATATTTGAACAGGAAAGAACTAGAACAGCGCGGCGAGGATCATGGTGAAGGTGGCGGCGAACCCGACCCCGAAGATGAGCGACCGGCCTGGCGACCAGCCGTAGGCATAGGCGGGGACGTAGAGCAGGCGGGCGGCGAGGTAGACCCAGGCGCAGAGCGCGGTGAGGGTCGAGTTCGACTGCGTGAACTGCACCAGCACCACGGCGATGGTGAAGAACACCAGCCCCTCGAAATGATTGTCCACCGCCCGCCTGAGCCGCCCGGTGAGGGCCGAGAAGGCCGGCTCGGTATCGCGCGGGCCGGCGTTCCACTTGGACAGCCCGTCGCGCCCCATCGACCAGGCCGCAAGGGCGATCTGCCCCGCCTGCAGGATCGCGGCGAGGCCGAGGACGGTCAGCTCGGGCGAGGGGGCGAGGCTCATGCCGTCTGGACGACGTGGAATTCGGCGTTGGTCACGCCGGCGCGGCTGTTGAACACCTGCGCCGCCCCGTCGAGATAGGCGAGCGCGCGCTTGCCGTCGGCGATCTGGTAGAGCACCCAGGCGCGGTTCTCGCCCTCGCGCCAGATCTGCAGCACCGAGAGCGAGGCATTGCCGCGATCCTCGGCGTCTCGGTCGAACTCGGCCCGGAACTGGGCGTAGTCGGCGATGTCGTAGCGAGCGATGAGCTGGTTGGTCATGGGGGTGTCCTCGCGGTTGGGTCAGGCGGCGTGCGGGGCAGGGTGGGTCAGGTCTCCGCGCCCGGCCAACAGGCCTGCGACGGAGATGTCTTCGTCCAGCGCGTCCCAGTGCAGGCCGGTGCCGGCGGAGCCGATCCGTCCCTGCGCGCGTTGCGCCGGCGTCGCGCCCAGCAGGCGGGGAAACCAGGCGAGCGGGACGCCCAGCGACCGGCCGTCGTCCAGCTCGACCCACATGGTGTGATCGTCGAACGAAAGCGCCGTCGCCTTAACCGAAGAACTCATGCCACGCCCTCTCAATCTCGTCGCGCCGGGCCGAGACGGTCGTCACGATCCCGGCGAGCGCACGGCGATCATACCCTGCGCTGAAGGCGACGGCCACAGCGGGCCGCAGCCAGAGCTTCGCCACGCCATCCGCGCTTTCGGCGTGGACGTGGGGCGGTTCGCGCGGATCCCCTTCGTTGGAATAGAAGAAGAACCGCACGCCCCGGTCCCGGAAGACCGTCGGCACGCCGACCGTCTTACAGGTCCATCAGCAGCCGACGCGGGTCCTCGAGCGCCTCCTTCACGCGGACGAGGAACGTCACCGCCCCCTTGCCGTCCACGATCCGGTGGTCGTAGCTCAGCGCCAGGTACATCATCGGGCGGATGACGATCTCACCCCCGACCACGACCGGGCGGTCCTGGATCTTGTGCATCCCGAGGATGCCCGACTGCGGCGGGTTCAGGATCGGCGAGGACATCAGCGAGCCGTAGACGCCCCCGTTCGAGATGGTGAACGTGCCGCCCTGCATGTCGGCCATGGTCAGCTTGCCGTCGCGGGCGCGGGCGCCGAGCTCACCGATCTCCTTCTCGATCTGGGCGAAGGACTTCTGGTCGGCGTCGCGGACCACCGGCACCACGAGGCCCGAGGGCGTGCCCACGGCCACGCCCATGTGGACGAAGTTCTTGTAGACCACGTCGCCGCCGTCGATCTCGGCGTTGACCTCGGGCACTTCCTTCAGCGCGTGCGAGCAGGCCTTCACGAAGAACGACATGAAGCCGAGCTTCACCTTGTGCTTCTTCTCGAAGGCGTCCTTGTACTCGTTCCTGAGCGACATGATGCCGCTCATGTCCACCTCGTTGTAGGTGGTCAGCATCGCCGCGGTGTTCTGCGCGTCCTTGAGGCGGCGGGCGATGGTGGCGCGCAGGCGGGTCATCTTGACCCGCTCTTCGCGCCGTGCGTCCTCGGCCGAGGACGGCGCGCGCGGGGCCTGCGCCGGGGCGGGGGCGGACGAGGCCGGTCGCGGCGCGGCCCCCTGGCCCGAGGCGGCCTTGGCGACGTCTTCCTTCATCGCGCGGCCGTCACGGCCCGAGCCCTGCACCTGGTCGCGGCTGACACCCTGTTCGGCCATGGCCTTCTTGGCCGACGGCGCATCCTCGACGTCGGTGCGGCCCGCGCCCTCGCGCGGCTGCAGCTGCTCGGGGCCGGCGCCGGGCGAGCCGACCTCGCCCGCGGTGGTGCCGTCCTCGCCGCCCGAGGCCGAGCCGACCGGGGCCTTGGTGGCCGCCGGCGCGGCGCCGGCACCCGACGCGGCGCCGGCGCCGGCCGCACCCTCGGTGATGATGGCCAGCTTCGCCTTGGCGTCGACGGTCGCGCCTTCCTCGGCGAGGATCTCGGCCAGCACGCCCGAGGCGGGGGCGGGCACCTCGACCGACACCTTGTCGGTCTCGAGCTCGCACAGCATCTCGTCCTGCTGGACCTGGTCGCCCACCTTCTTGAACCAGGTGGCGACGGTCGCCTCGGTCACGCTCTCGCCCAGGGTGGGCACCATCACGTCCACGTTCTTTCCGGCCATCTGCGGCTTGTCCTCGTTCTGGGCCGGCTGACCGGCGGCATCATTCGTGTCGCGGGCGGCGTCATCGGCAGCGCCCGCCCCCGCCTCGTCGATCTGCGCGAGCAGCGCGTTCGGCCCGACCGTCTCGCCCTCGGCGGCGACGATCTCGGCCAGCACGCCGGCGGCAGGGGCCGGCACCTCGACCGTCACCTTGTCGGTTTCCAGCTCGCACAGCATCTCGTCGGCGGCGACCCGGTCGCCCGGCTTCTTGAACCAGGTGGCGACGGTCGCCTCGCTGACGCTTTCCCCCAGTGCGGGGACGCGGACCTCGGTGGTCATCTCAACCCTCCAACGTGACGGCTTCGGCCACGAGCGATTCCTGCTCGGCCTTGTGGCGGCTGGCAAGCCCGGTGGCGACCGAGGCCTGGGCGGCGCGCCCGACATAGCGCGGGCGCGGGTGCTTGGCGCCAAGGCGGTTCAGCACCCATTCGAGGTTCGGCTCGACGAAGCTCCACCCGCCCTGGTTCTTCGGCTCTTCCTGGCACCAGACGAACTCGGCCTCGGGGAAGCGCCCCAGCTCCTTCATCAGCGACTGCTGCGGGAAGGGATAGAACTGCTCGAGGCGCAGCAGATAGACGTCCGCCGCCCCGGCGGCGTTCCGCGCCGCGAGCAGGTCGTAGTAGACCTTGCCCGAGCAGATCACCACGCGGCGGATCTGGCTGTCCTCGGCCAGCTTGAAGTCCGAGCGGCCGCGCTGCGCGTCGTCGCAGAGCACCCGGTGGAAGGTCGAGCCGGTCTGGAACTCGTCCGCGGTCGAGACCGCCTGCGGGTGACGCAGCAGCGATTTCGGCGTCATCAGCATCAGCGGCTTGCGGAACGGCCGGTGGATCTGGCGGCGCAGGATGTGGAAATAGTTGGCCGGCGTGGTCAGGTTGGCCACAATCCAGTTGTCCTCGGCGCACATCTGCAGCCAGCGCTCGAGCCGCGCGGACGAGTGTTCCGGCCCCTGGCCCTCGAACCCGTGCGGCATCAGCACCGTCAGGCCCGACATCCGCAGCCACTTCTTCTCGCCCGACGAGATGAACTGGTCGAACATGATCTGCGCGCCGTTGGCGAAGTCGCCGAACTGCGCCTCCCACAGGGTCAGCGCATTCGGCTCGGCCATCGAATAGCCGTACTCGAAGCCGAGCACCGCGTATTCCGACAGCATCGAGTCGATCACCTCGTAGCGGGCCTGGCCGCCACGGATGTTGTTGAGCGGATAATAGCGCTCCTCGGTCGTCTGGTTGACGAAGGCCGAGTGCCGCTGGCTGAAGGTGCCGCGGGTCGAATCCTGCCCCGACAGCCGCACCGGGTGCCCCTCGAGCACGAGGCTGCCGAAGGCCAGCGCCTCGCCGGTCGCCCAGTCGAAGCCCTCGCCGGTCTCGAACATCGCGCGCTTGGCCTCGAGCAGGCGGCCCACGGTCTTGTGCAGGTCGAAGCCCTCGGGGGCGCGGGTCAGCGCGGCGCCGATCTCGGCCATCGTCTCGGCCGAGATGCCGGTCTTGCCGGGGGTGTATTCCTCACCCTCGGTCGAGAGGCCCGACCACTTGCCGTCCAGCCAGTCGGCCTTGTTCGGCTTGAAGTTCTTGCCGATCTCGAACTCTTCGTTGAGGTGCGCCTGGAAGGCGGCCTTCATGTCCTCGATCTCGCCCTCGGGGATCAGCCCGTCCTTGACCAGCCGCTCGGTGTAGAGCTGCAGGGTCGTCTTGTGACCCTTGATCTGCTTGTACATCGCCGGGTTGGTGAACATGGGCTCGTCGCCCTCGTTGTGACCGAAGCGGCGGTAGCAGAAGATGTCGATCACGACGTCCTTGTGGAACTTCTGCCGGAACTCGGTCGCCACCTTGGCGGCGTGGACCACGGCCTCGGGGTCGTCGCCGTTCACATGGAAGATCGGCGCCTCGACCATCAGCGCGATGTCGGTGGGATAGGGCGAGGTGCGGCTGAAATGCGGCGCCGTGGTGAAGCCGATCTGGTTGTTGACGATGATGTGGATCGTCCCGCCGGTGCGGTGGCCGCGGATGCCCGAGAGCTGCAGGCACTCGGCCACCACGCCCTGGCCGGCGAAGGCCGCATCGCCGTGCAGCAGGATCGGGATCACCGAGGTCCGGTTGGCGGTGTCGTTCATCTGGTCCTGCTTGGCGCGGACCTTGCCCAGCACGACGGGGTTCACCGCCTCGAGGTGGCTGGGGTTCGCGGTCAGCGACAGGTGGACGCTGTTCTGGTCGAACTCGCGGTCGGACGAGGCGCCGAGGTGGTATTTCACGTCACCCGAGCCGTCCACGTCCTCGGGCTTGTAGCTGCCGCCCTGGAACTCGTGGAAGATCGCCCGGTAGGGCTTCGACATGACGTTGGCCAGCACCGACAGGCGGCCGCGGTGCGGCATCCCGATCACGACCTCCTTCGCCCCCAGCGCGCCGCCGCGCTTGATGATCTGCTCCATCGCCGGGATCAGCGCCTCGCCGCCGTCGAGGCCGAAGCGCTTGGTGCCCATGTACTTGACGTGCAGGAACTTCTCGAAGCCCTCGGCCTCGACCAGCTTGTTCAGGATCGCGCGGCGCCCCTCGCGGGTGAAGGCGATTTCCTTGCCGTAGCCCTCGATCCGCTCTTTCAGCCAGGCGGATTGCTCGGGGTCCGAGATGTGCATGAACTGCAGCGCGAAGGTGCCGCAGTAGGTGCGGGTCATCAGCTCGACGATCTGGCGCATCGACGCGACCTGCAGGCCGAGCACGTTGTCGATGAAGATCGGCCGGTCCATGTCGGAGGCGGTGAAGCCGTAGGTCGCGGGGTCGAGCTCGCCCAGCGGCGGCATCTCGCGCAGCCCCAGCGGGTCGAGGTCGGCGTGCAGGTGGCCGCGGATGCGGAAGGCGCGGATCAGCATGATCGCGCGGACGCTGTCCAGCACCGCGCGGCGCAGCTGGTCATCCGACAGCGCCACGCCCTTGTCCTCGGCCTTGCCGGTGATCTTGGCGATGGCGGCCTTGGCCGTCGCCTCTGACGCCATCGGCCACTCGCCGGTGAGCGCCGCGGTATTCTCGTCGGCGGGCATCGGCGGCCAGTCGGGGCGGCGCCAGCTCGCGCCCTTGGCCTCGCGGGTCACGGTCGTCTCGGCGTCGCCGAGGCCGCGGAAGAACTCGTCCCACGCCTGGTCCACGGCCGCGGGATCGTTCGCCCACTGGCCGTAGAGCTGTTCCACATAGGTCGCGTTCGCGCCCTGCAGGAAGGACGAGTCGCGGAAGGCGGCGTTGGGGCTTTGGTCGTTCATCAGGATGACCTCACGAGAGGGGAAAGGGCTGGCTCAGGCCGCGCAACGGACAACGAGAGATGGACGCCCGGCATGGCGTCACGGGCGACAGGCGGTTCATGCGCGGACCTCGAGCGGATTGGGTCCGAAACGGTTGGGGCCGGGCTGCGTCGGCGCCGCCAGCAATGCCATCACCACCAGGGCCGGCACCAAAGTGAGCAGAAGAAGCAGCGGGAGGGACGGCATCACCCCCGTGCGGGCGCCGAGAACACCGGCGGCCAGCAGCAGGACGGGAGAGGCGAGCACGAGAGCAAGCCACATCCCGCGGCGATCGGTGTCATGCAGCCGCCGAACGGCAGCCGACAGCAACGGCAGCCCCATAAGCAGAAGCGTTGCGGCGGACAGCGGCCCGCGGATCGAGGCGAAGAACGTCGTGCGTGGAATCTCGACCGAGATCACGGCAAGGCGGGGCAGCCCGAGGGCGCGCTCGATCATCCCGCAAACGGTCAACGCCACCACGACTATCAGGGCAAACTTCCAGAACTCTGCACGGGGCGCGCGGCCGGAAAAAATCAGGAATTTTTGCAGGCAGCGGCGCACCGCGTCGGCTACGCCGATCCGCGGGGGAACTCGATAGGGCTGTGGCCCTGTCTCGCTCATTTGCGCCCTCGTCCCTCTGCTGCGCTCCGCCCCTACGTAGGAAGGGGCGGTGCATTCTCCAACAGGCGTTACTTGCCCATCGCCTTCATCACCGCCTCGCCCAGGTGGGCGGGGCTGTCGGCGACCACGATCCCCGCCTCTTTCATGGCGTTGATCTTCGATTCCGCGTCACCCTTGCCGCCCGAGACGATGGCGCCGGCGTGGCCCATGCGGCGGCCGGGGGGGGCGGTGCGCCCGGCGATGAAGCCGGCGGTGGGCTTCCAGCGGCCGCGCTTCTTCTCGTCGGCGAGGAACTGCGCCGCCTCTTCCTCGGCCGCGCCGCCGATCTCGCCGATCATGATGATCGCGTCGGTCTCGTCGTCGGCCAGGAACATCTCGAGCACGTCGATGTGCTCCATCCCCTTGATCGGGTCGCCGCCGATGCCGACCGCCGAGGACTGGCCGAGGCCCACGTCCGAGGTCTGCTTGACCGCCTCATAGGTCAGCGTGCCCGAGCGCGAGACGACGCCCACGCGGCCGCGCTGGAAGATCGAGCCGGGCATGATGCCGATCTTGCATTCGTCGGGGGTCATGATGCCGGGGCAGTTCGGCCCGATCAGCCGCGACTGCGACCCTTCGAGGGCGCGCTTCACCTTCATCATGTCGAGCACCGGGATGCCCTCGGTGATGCAGACGATCAGCGGGATCTCGGCGTCGATGGCCTCGAGGATCGAGTCGGCCGCGAAGGGCGGCGGGACGTAGATCACGGAGGCGTTGGCACCGGTCTTTTCGACGGCCTCGTGGACCGAGTCGAACACCGGCAGGTTCAGGTGCGTGGTGCCGCCCTTGCCCGGCGTGACGCCGCCGACCATCTGCGTGCCGTACGCGATCGCCTGCTCGGTGTGGAAGGTCCCCTGCGAGCCGGTGATGCCCTGGGTGATGACCTTGGTGGTCTTGTCGACGAGAATGGCCATGTGAGGCTCCTAGCGTTTGGGCGCGCCGGCGACGACTGCAGCGCCGCGGACAATGCCCAGATCGATGTGATTGATGGTGCCGATGATGATCGGCGTGCCCTTGTAGACCCCCCGCCAGCGGCTGCGGTCCTTGGCCTGCTCGACCTGCACAGCCTTGCTGTTGTCGATCCAGGGCTGGACGAGCTGACGCGCCTCGGCGGGGGTCATCTGGCTCACGAGAATGGCGCAGGCGTCCTTGTCGCTGCCCACGGTGGTGAAGAGAACCACCACCCGCGGGCTGAACTTGGTGTAGATGCGCGCCGTCCCGTCGGCCTCCTCCATGCGGAAGCCGCGGGACTTGAGCGCATCGGCCGTGGCGCGGGTGTTCGGCATGGTCTGCGCGCAGACGCCGGCCGCCTCGCTGGCGGCTGCCAGCATCTCGGCCTTGCTGGGCGGGGCCGCCACCGCAGCCGAAGCCGCAGCGACGGCGAGCGCCAGCCCGGCAAGAGCGGCCCGCACCAGCATCAGCCCTTCACCGCCTTGACGATCTTCTGCGCGGCATCCGACAGATCATCGGCGGCGATCACGTCGAGGCCGCTCTCGTTGATGATCTTCTTGCCCAGATCGACGTTGGTGCCTTCCAGGCGCACGACCAGCGGCACCTTGAGGCCCACTTCCTTCACCGCGGCGATGATGCCCTCGGCGATGATGTCGCAGCGCATGATGCCGCCGAAGATGTTGACGAGGATGCCTTTGACGTTCGGGTCCGAGGTGATGATCTTGAACGCCTCGGTTACCTTTTCCTTGGTCGCCCCGCCGCCGACGTCCAGGAAGTTCGCGGGCTCGGCGCCATACAGCTTGATGATGTCCATCGTGGCCATCGCCAGGCCCGCGCCGTTCACCATGCAGCCGATCTCGCCGTCGAGCGCGATGTAGTTCAGGTCGAACTTCGACGCCGCCAGCTCCTTGGGGTCTTCCTCGGTCTCGTCGCGCAGCGCCATGATGTCGGCGTGGCGATAGAGCGCGTTGTTGTCGAAGCCCATCTTGGCGTCCAACGCCTTGATGTTGCCCTCGGTGGTGACGATCAGCGGGTTGATCTCGAGCATCTCCATGTCCTTGGCGACGAAGAGACGATAGAGGTCCTTGACCAGCTTGACGCACTGCTTGACCTGCTGGCCCTCGAGGCCGAGGGCAAAGGCCACGCGGCGGCCGTGGAAGTCCGACAGGCCCGAGGCCGGATCGACGCTGAACGAGACGATCTTCTCGGGGGTGGAGGCCGCGACCTCCTCGATGTCCATGCCGCCCTCGGTCGAGGCGACGAAGCTGATCCGCGAGGTGCCGCGATCGACCAGCAGCGCGAGGTAAAGCTCGCGCGCGATGTCGCTGCCGTCCTCGATGTAGATGCGGTTCACCTGCTTGCCGGCCGGGCCGGTCTGGTGGGTGACGAGGGTGCGGCCCAGCATCTGGCGGGCGAGCTCCTCGGCCTCCTCGACCGACTTGGCCAGCCGCACGCCGCCCTTGTCGCCGGCCTCGGCTTCCTTGAACTTGCCCTTGCCGCGGCCGCCGGCGTGGATCTGGGACTTGACGACCCACAGCGGGCCGTCCAGTTCGCTCGCCGCACGCTTGGCCTCGTCGGCCTTCAGCACCACGCGGCCGTCCGACACGGGCACGCCGTAGTCCTTGAGCAGCGCCTTGGCCTGGTATTCGTGGATGTTCATCACGGACCTCGCAGGGGAAAATGTCACCGCCCGCTCTGGCAGATCGGGCGGCGGAATCAAGGGGGGAGGGGGGCGTTAGCGGCATCATCCCGCCAAACGCGATTGATGTGATCACACGTCCGAAACGTGTGATCACATCGGCGACTCGGGGGCCGGGGTCAGGTGAAGATGAAGTCGCTCGCGTCCACCATGCTGCGGTCGATCCCGGCCAGGGTGATGGTCGTGCCCCCGCCCCAGCTGATCACCGCGCCCTCGGCGCTGTTGTAGACCGAGAGGTCGCGGAAGCCGGTGGTCGGGCCGCCGATCTCGATCCGGTCGAGGCCGTTCTGGAAGTCGGTGACGCGGTCGTTGCCGTCCCAGTTGGCGAAGACGAAGCGGTCGCTGCCGCTGCCTCCGGTCAGCACGTCGCTGCCGCCCCGCCCGACCAGCGTGTCGTTGCCCACCGCGCCGTTCAGCACGTTCGCCGCGGCATTGCCGCGGATGATGTCGCTGCCGCTGCCGCCGGTGATGTTCTCGACCCCGCCCAGCGTGTCGGTGCCCTGGCCCGTGGCGGTGGTTCGCACGATGTCCACGTCGACCGCCGCGCTGCCCTCGAACAGGATCACGTCCGCGTCCGCGCCGCCGTGGAAGAAGTCGTTGCCGGCCCCGCCGATCAGCGTGTCGTTGCCGCCCCCGCCGTAAAGCTGGTCATTGCCCGCCCCGCCGTTGAGCACGTTGCCAACCGTGCTTCCGAAGAAGCGGTCGTTGCCCGAGCCGCCGAGCAGGTTCTCGATCCCCGAAAGCACGTCGGCGCCCTGCCAAGTGTTCTGCGGCCCGGTGATGCCCAGATAGACCCGCGCCGGCAGGCTGCCGGTGTAATCGGCCGTGTCGATCCCCGCGCCGCCGATCAGGCTGTCGTTGCCCTGACCCCCGACGAGCGTGTCGTTCCCCGCCCCGCCGTCGAGCGTGTCGTTGCCGGCCAGCCCGATCACCCGGTTGTCGTTCGACCCGGCGGTCAGCCGGTCGTGGCCCGCGGTCCCGGTCAGCACCGGCGCATCCGACACGACCGACAGCGTATAGCCGCCCCAACCCGAGGTGGACGAGTTGGAATGCGAGTCGAGATAGACGGGGGCCGAACTGGTCGCCTTCCACTCGATCGTGACCGAGCCGGTCCCATAGGTGTAGTCGTACTTGATCGCGTTGCCGCTTGCGTCGCGCAGGACCAGCTCCTTGCTGCCGAGCGCATTGGCCGAACCGTCGCCGCTCAGGGTGAAGGTGTAGGTGGTCCCGGCGACGGCGTTGAACCGCGTCCAGTCGGCGTCGCCCCGCGCGTCGATCTGGCCCGCGATCGAGGTCCCGTCGCGCAGGCTGCTCGTGGTCGAGGTGTCGGCCAGCACCCGGTCGGTCAGCCGCGCGTCGATGCGGAAGCTGCCCTCGGCGCCGCTGTCCGAGCTGCCGTCCGCGACGACGAGGTAATAGGCGCCGGTATAGCTCGCCGTGGCCGCGACCCAGATCGGCCCGCCGCTGTAGGTGTAGTTCGAGGCCACGACGTTGCCATACTGGTCGAGCAGCTGGAAATTGGCGTCGTCGAGGCTGGTCGCGCTGCCGTCGCCCGAGAGGGTGAAGTCCACCCGCTGTCCGGCGGTCAGCATGACCTTGTAGCGGTCGGCGTCGCCCGAGGTCTCGAGCGCCCCGGAGGTCATGCCGTTGACCACCACCCCGGTGGTCGAGTTGTCGTTCGGCAGCAGGTCGTTCATCCGCGCGCGGATGACATAGTTGCCCTCGGGCTGGCCGTCCGACCTGCCGTCGCTGACGGCGATGTAATAGGTCCCCGAGGTCGCGGCCGTGAGCGACAGGACGACCGGGCCGCCGCTGTAGGTATAGCCCGAGTCGAGCGTCGCCCCGAGCGAGTCGAGGATGTAGAAGTTGGCGTCGTCAAGGCTGGTCGCGCTGCCGTCACCCGAGAAGGTGAAGTCATAGGTGCGGCCGGCGACGAGCGTGACCCGCCACCAGTCGCTGTCGCCCGAAGTCTCGAGCGCCGAGGTGAACGCGCCGGTGCCGGTGATGACTGAGGTGGTCGAGGTGTTACCGGGAATATCTGGCATGGGACCTTTCTTTCCGCTGAGGGCCCGGACTGCCGCCGCGGGCCGAGGACTGCGAAAAGAGGTGCGACCAAACGCCTCTTCGGTCAATTGTTAAGTTTGTCTGCGAAACGTCGCAAAAGAGAAGGGCAGCCCCGCGGCCGCCCCCCTCTCGCGTCTCGGTCCGGCCTCAGGCCAGCGAGCTGTCGATGCCCTTGCAGGCCTCGACGAGGCCCTTCACGGCGTCGATCGACTTCTGCATCATCGCCTGCTCGTCGTCGTTCATCTCGATCTCGATGACCTTCTCGATGCCGCCGGCGCCGATCACGGTCGGCACGCCGACATACATCCCGTCCAGCCCATAGGCGCCCTTGACGTAGGCGGCGCAGGGCAGGACGCGCTTCTGGTCGCGCAGATAGGCCTCGGCCATCTCGATCGCCGAGGTCGCCGGCGCGTAGAAGGCCGAGCCGGTCTTCAGCAGCGCCACGATCTCGGCGCCGCCGTCGCGGGTGCGCTGGACGATCTGGTCGAGCTTGTCCTGCGTGGTCCACCCCATCTTGACCAGGTCCGGCAGCGGGATGCCGGCGACGGTGGAATAGCGGGTCAGCGGCACCATGGTGTCGCCATGCCCGCCCAGCACGAAGGCGGTCACGTCGCGCATCGAGACGCCGAACTCCTCGGCCAGGAAGTGGCGGAAGCGGGCGGAGTCGAGCACGCCGGCCATCCCCACGACCTTCTCGGCCGGCAGGCCCGAGAACTCGCGCAGCGCCCAGACCATCGCGTCCAGCGGGTTGGTGATGCAGATGACGAAGGCGTTCGGCGCGTGCGCCTTGATGCCCTCGCCCACCGACTTCATGACCTTGAGGTTGATCCCCAGCAGGTCGTCGCGGCTCATGCCGGGCTTGCGCGGCACGCCGGCGGTCACGATGCAGACGTCGGCGCCGGCGATGTCGGCGTAGTCGTTGGTGCCCTTGAACGACCCGTCGAAGCCCTCGGACGGACCCGATTCCGCGATGTCGAGCGCCTTGCCCTGCGGGGTGCCTTCGGCGATGTCGAACAGCACGACGTCGCCAAGCTCCTTGATGGCGGCGAGGTGGGCCAGCGTGCCGCCGATCTGGCCGGCGCCGATGAGGGCGATCTTGGGACGAGCCATGGAGTCCTCCGTAGGGTTGATGGTTGGCGCCGGGACTAGACCCTTGCCCAGGGCCGCGCAAGGGACCAGACCGGGCGGCGGGGGCGCTGTTTGCGCTAAAAGATGCGGGGGGCGGGGCAGGGTGAGGACGCGGGGCAACCGAGGGACGCGCAGCCCGCAGAGGGGCGCGGGGTGGAGCTGACGGCGCTGGGATGGGGGCTGCTGGCGCTGGCCTCGGCGCTAGTCGGGCTGGCCAAGGGCGGGCTGGCGATGGTCGCCATGCTGGCGGTGCCGATCCTGTCGCTGGTCATGTCGCCGGTGCATGCGGCGGGCATCCTGCTGCCGATCTATGTCATCTCGGACGTCTTCGGGCTGATCGCCTATCGCCGCCACTACGACCGGCGGGTCGTGGTGCGGCTGCTGCCCGGGGCGATCCTCGGCGTGGGGCTGGGCTGGGCCACGGCCTCGATGGTGGACGACGCTGTGATCGGCGGCCTCGTCGGGGTCATCGGGGCGTCCTTCGCGCTGCTCACGCTGCTCAGGCCGCCGCCCGAGGACGGGGTGCCGGGGAAGGCCGACTGGGGCCGCGGCACCGGCTGGGGTCTGGTGACGGGCTACACGAGCTTCGTCAGCCACTCGGGCGCGCCGCCCTACCAGATCTACGTCCAGCCGCTGCGGCTGGGCAAGGAGACCTATGCCGGGACGAACACCGTGTTCTTCGCCGTCGTGAATGCGGTGAAGCTGGTGCCCTATGCCGCGCTCGGGCAACTCGGCGCCGCCAACCTCGGCAAGGCCGCGGTGATGATCCCGATCGCGGCGGCCAGCGTCTTCGCCGGCGTCTGGCTGGTGCGGCGGGTGCCGCAGGCGTTCTTCTATCGCTTCATCACCTGGGCGCTGCTGGCAGTGTCACTCAAGCTCATCGCGGACGTGTTCCGCGGATGAAAAAGACCGGGGCGGCTGGGCGCCGCCCCGGTCTCGTCCGTCCTGCCGCGCAGGCGGACGATCAGGCGTCGTCGTCCTCGTCCTCGTCCTCGTCCGAGTCGTCCTCGTCGCGCGCATCGGCGGTGTCGCCGGCCGCGGCGGGGTTGGCGGTGTCCTCGGCGATCTCGCTCAGCGTGTCGTCGGCCGCTTCCTCCTGCTCGAGGATCTCTTCGAGCAGGCTCGCCACCTCGTCATGGCCCAGCAACTCGGCGTAGGCGCGCAGGCTGCCGTAGCGGGCGATCTCGTAGTGCTCGACCGCCTGGCAGGAGAAGATGATCGCCGCATCGCCCGACGGCGTGCCGCCGAAATCCGACAGCAGCGAATCACCTTCCTTGAGGATGCCCTCGATGGCGTCGCATTTCTCGCCCTTGGCGGCCTGGCCCATCGCCTCGAAGGCGGATTCGAGCTTGGTGATCTGCTCGCCGGTCTCGGCGAGGTGGTTCTCGAGCGCGTCGCGCAGCGCCTCGTCCGAGGCCGCCTCGATCATCTTCGGCAGCGCCTTCTGGATCTTGCCTTCGGCGTAATACATGTCCTTGAGGCCGTGGATCAGCAGGTCCTCGAGACCCTTCTGTTCGGTTGCCATCGTTTCTCTCCGTCCGTGGGGTGGGCGCCGGGCAGCGGGCGCACCGGGGAACACGGACCCCGACCGGGCGGTTGCGCCGACAAGCAAATGACGCCGCCGTTTTTCGCCCCGACGCGCCCGCCGGGCCCGCCGGTGGCGCGGAAAGCGGCAGGGCGATGCCGCGGCGCGGCGTCACGGCGGCGGGGGCGGGGCGGTTCGGGGTTGCCGAAAGCTGCGGAAACGGGCACTCAGGCGCAACATTGCTGCGTCTGCATCCATGAAAGGTCGTCCCATGTCGCGCCCCTATCGCTCGGTCCTCTATATCCCCGGCTCGAACGCGCGGGCGCTGGAGAAGGCGCGCGGGCTGGCCGCCGACGCGATCATCTTCGACCTCGAGGATGCCGTCGCCCCGGCCGAGAAGCCCGCCGCCCGCGCCACGCTCAAGGCGGCGCTGGCCGAGGATTACGGCCCCCGCGCGCGGATCGTGCGGATCAACGGGCTCGACACGGAGTGGGGGCGCGAGGATGCCGCGGCCTTCGCCACCGGCGCCGATGCGGTGCTGGTGCCCAAGGTCTCGACCCCCGCCGACCTCGACGCGGTGGCGGCGCTGACCGGCGACACGCCGCTGTGGGCGATGATGGAAACCGCGCTCGGGATGCTCAACGCCGCCGCCATCGCCGCGCATCCCCGGCTCGAGGGGATGGTGATGGGCACCAACGACCTCGCCAAGGAACTCGGCAGCCGCAACCGGCCCGACCGGCTGGCGATGCAGACCGGGCTCGGGCTCTGCCTGCTGGCGGCCCGGGCGCATGGCCGGGTGATCGTGGACGGCGTGTTCAACGCCTTCAAGGACGAGGACGGGCTCAGGGCCGAATGCGAACAGGGCCGCGACATGGGCTTTGACGGCAAGACCCTGATCCACCCCGCCCAGCTCGAGATCGCCAACGCCGCCTTTGCCCCCGCCGAGGAAGAGGTGGCGCTCGCCCGCCGCCAGATCGAGGCGTTCAAGGCCGCGCTCGCCGAGGGCAAGGCCGTGGCCGTGGTGGACGGGCGGATCGTCGAGAACCTGCACGTCGAGACGGCGAAGAAGACCCTCGCCCGGGCCGAGGCGATTGCGGCGATGGCCGGCTGAGGGCAGGGTGCCCCCGACCTGCGCGCGAAACCACACGAGAAAGAGGTGAACGATGGTCCTGCTGGTTCTGGGCGTCCTGCTGTGGTCCTTTGCCCATCTCGCCAAGCGCGTGTTCCCGGGCTTCCACCGCGCCATGGGCGGGTCGGAAAAGCCGATGGTGGCGGGGATGCTGGTCCTGTCCATCGTGCTGATGGTGATCGGCTACCGCGCCGCCGACCAGGTGATCTGGTGGGCCGCGACGCCGATGCTCAAGGGCATCAATAACCTGCTGGTGCTGGTGGCATTCTACCTGTTCGCGGCCTCGGGGGCCAAGTCGAGGCTTGGGGTGCGGATGCGGCACCCGCAGCTCATCGGCTTTTCGCTCTGGGCGGTCGCGCATCTGCTGACCAACGGCGACCTGCCGTCGATGGTGCTGTTCGGCGGGCTGCTGGTCTGGGCGCTGGTCGAGATCGTCATCATCAACCGCACCGCGCCGCACTGGACACCGCCCGCCCACCCCATCCCGATCCGCAAGGAGTGGACGACCGCCGCCGCAACGCTGGTCGTCTACCTGGTCGTCGGCCTCATCCACGGCTGGATCGGCCCCAACCCGTTCGGAGCCTGAGATGCCCGTGATCTACCGCCTGCTGACCGAGGACGACACCGCCGCCTTCTGCCACAAGGTCAGCCTCGCGCTCAGCCGCGGCTGGGTGCTGCACGGCTCACCCAGCATCGCGTTCGACAGCGCGCGCGGCGTGATGCGCTGTGCGCAGGCCGTGACCAAGGAGGTCGCGGCCGACTATACCCCCGACATGAAACTGGGCGAGCAATGACGACCAAGACCAATCCCGGCCGCTTCTTCGAGGACTACCGCGTGGGCGAGGTGATCCGCCACGCGGTCCCCCGCACCATCGCCGAGGGCGAGCGGGCGCTTTACCACGCGCTCTATCCGGCGCGGGGGGCGCTCTACTCCTCGGACATGTTCGCGGCCGACTGTGGGCTCGAGGGCAGCCCGCTCGACGATCTGATCGTGTTCCACACGGTCTTCGGCAAGACCGTGCCCGACATCAGCCTGAACGCGGTGGCGAACCTCGGCTATGCCGAGGGGCGCTGGCTGAAGCCGGTCTATGCCGGCGACACGCTCAGGGCGGAATCCGAGGTGATCGGTCTTCGGCCGAACTCGAACGGCACCTCGGGCGTCGTCTGGGTGCGGACCACGGGCTATGACCAGACCGACCAGCCGGTGCTGAGCTATGTGCGCTGGGTCATGGTCCGCAAGCGCGACAATGCCGCCCCGGCGTGCGAGACCGTGGTGCCCGACCTCGCCGCCGTGGTGGACCCCGGCGCGCTGGTGATCCCCGAGGGGCTGAGCTTCGAGGGCTACGACTTCACCCTCGCCGGTGAGCCGCACCGCTGGGGCGACTATGCCGTGGGCGAGGTCATCGACCACGTCGACGCGGTCACGGTTGAAGAGGCAGAGCACATGCTCGCCACCCGTCTCTGGCAGAACACCGCCAAGGTGCATTTCGACGCCACCTTCCGCGAGGACGGACGCCGGCTGATCTATGGCGGGCACGTCATCAGCTTGGCGCGGGCGCTCAGCTTCAACGGGCTGGCCAACGCGCAGATGATCGTGGCGCTGAACGGCGGCGCGCACGCGAACCCGTGCTTTGCCGGCGACACGGTGCGGGCCTGGTCCGAGGTGCTCGACCGCGCCGAGACCTCGGTGCCCGGCGTCGGCGCGCTGCGGCTGAGGCTGGTCGCGCACAAGGGCGCGCCGGGTGACAACACGCTGAAGGGGGCGGACGGGAAATACGCGCCGCACGTGCTGCTCGATCTCGATTACTGGGCGCTGATACCCCAGTGACGACGGGCGAGGCCCCCGGCCTGCACATGCCCGAGGCCGAGGCCGCGGCGGTGCGGGCCGCCTATCGGTCGGCCGACCGGATCATCGAGTACGGGACCGGCGGCTCGACGCTCTTTGCCGCGACCGAGACGCGCGCCACGATGCTCGGGATCGAGAGCGACGGGGCGTGGGTTGCGCGGCTCGAGGGCTGGCTTGACGCGGCCGGCGGCCGGCGCGAAGGCATCACGCTGCGCCACATCGACATCGGCCCGGTGCGAAGCTGGGGGATGCCGAAGGACTCGTCGGGCTTTCGGCACTATCCCGGCTACCCGCTGTCACCGTGGGTCGACCCCGCGCCGGGCCTCGATCCGGCAAGCGAACCGCCGGACCTCGTCTTCATCGACGGCCGCTTCCGGCTCGCCTGTTTCGCCGCGACGGTGCTGAACGCGACCGCCCCGCTCACGGTCCTGTGGGACGACTATGTCGACCGCACCGGTTATCACCGCGCCGAGGCACTCGCCGGCCCGCCCCAGATGATCGGCCGGATGGCAAGGTTTGCGTGGGTGCCGCGCAGCCTGACCCGGTACGAGATCAACATGGTCATCCCGTGGTTCGTGCTGCCGGGATGAGGACGCCGGGCTGGAGAGGCATCGCCGCCGGGTTGCTGCTGCTGGGTCTCGCTTTGCTCGCCGCCACCTACGCCGGGCCGCTGCACCCGCTGGGCGACTCGCTCGCGGTCGGGCGGCCGCTGCTGGCGGGGGTGCTGCTCGTCGTGGGGCTCGCGTTGCGGGGGCGGGCGGGCTGGCTTGCCGCCGGGGCAGGGGCGCTGGCGCTTGCGCCGATGCTGTGGGCGGCGCGGCCGCTGCCGGTGCCCGACGCCCCGCCGGCGCTGGTCGTCTATCAGAAGAACCTGCGCTTCACCCTCGCCGACCCGGCCCCGATCGCCGCCGACATCCGCGCGAGCGGCGCCGACGTCGCGCTGCTGCAGGAGGTAAGCGACCGCAACCTGCGCGTGGCGGCGGCGCTTGCCGACGCCTATCCGCACCAGGCCGTCTGCGCCCCCCATCCCGTGGGCGCGGTGGCGGTACTCTCGCGCTGGCCCTTCGAGGGGGGCGAGGTCTGCGACGTGGCCCCCGGCATGGTGGCGGCGCGCATCCTGTCGCCGGCCGGGCCGGTCACGGTGGTCTCGCTGCACCTGCACTGGCCGTGGCCCTTCGGCCTGCGCGGGCATCTCGAGCGGATCCTGCCGCGGCTCGCGGACTTGCCCCGGCCGGTGATCGTGGGCGGAGACTTCAACGCGGTGCCCGGCTCGCAGACCGTGCGCCGGGTGGCCGAGGCGACCGGCACCCGCCGCGCCGGGCCGTTGCGGCCGTCGTTCTATCTCAAGGGGTTGCTGCCGATCACCATCGACCACGTGCTCGTCCCCGAGGGCGCCGTTGCCGCCACCGCGATGCGGCCGCTGCTCGGCTCGGACCACCGCGGGCAGCGGGCGGTTGTGCAGTTGCAGCAAGGCTTGTGATCACACGCCCCGCCCGCGTGATCACAGCGGGCGCTAACATCGCGGCCCGCACGCGGAGTCTGGAAGAATTGCGTGACTCGTGCCAGAGGGGGGGCCAGAACGCCTCAACCTCACGCCAGCCGCGCGCCAGCCTGACCGGGCGCGCCGCCTTTCGTCACAGGAGCGCACATGGGTGACATTCCGCGCGGCAACCGCCCGCTTTCCCCGCATCTGAGCGTCTATCGCCTGCCGATGGCGGCGATTACCTCGATCATGACCCGCATCACCGGGCAGGTCATGCTGGCGGGGCTGCTGCTCATCGTCTGGTGGCTGGTCGCGGCCGCCGCCGGGCCGCGCGCCTTCGCCCAGGCCGACTGGGTGGTGCGGTCGTGGCTGGGGTACCTGGTGCTGCTCGGCTCGCTCTGGGCGCTGTGGTACCACTTCCTCGCCGGCATCCGGCACTTCTTCTATGACGCGGGGCTGCTGCTCAACCGGCAGGACGCCCATCAGGTCAGCTGGTTCATCATCGTCGGCTCCGTGGTGCTCACGGTCCTGACGCTCATCCTGTTCGTGTTCTGAGGGGACAGCCACCATGCGTTTCGTGACCCCCCGCAAGGCAGCCCGCGGCCTCGGCGCCGCCGGCCCCGGCTCGGCCACCGCCCATCACTGGTCGATGACCGTCAGCTCGGTCGCCCTGATGCTGCTGACGCCGGCCTTCATCTTCGTCATCGCCACCGCCATCGGCCTGCCGCACGGCGGAGTGGTGGCGTATTTCTCGCGCCCCTATCCGGCCATCGTGACGGCGCTGTTCCTGATCGTGGGGATGCTGCACTACGTCAACGGCACCCGGATCATGATCGACGACTACCTCGATCACACCGAGCGCAAGGTCGCGCTGATCGTCGCCCAGCTTCTGGGCTGGGCCGTCATCGCCGCCGCCGTCTATGCGCTGGCGCGGATGGCGTTCTCTCCCATGGTGGCGCCGGTCACCACCATCGTCGTTCACTGAAGGTCGCGCTGATGTCCGCATATCAAACCCGGATTCACGATTATGACGTGGTGGTGGTGGGCGCCGGCGGGGCGGGCTTGCGCGCCACGCTCGGCATGGCCGAGCAGGGCTTCCGCACCGCCTGCGTGACCAAGGTGTTCCCGACCCGCAGCCACACCGTGGCGGCGCAGGGCGGCATCGCCGCCTCGCTCTCGAACATGGGACCCGACAACTGGCAGTGGCACCTCTACGACACCGTCAAGGGCTCGGACTGGCTGGGCGACACCGACGCGATGGAATACCTCGCGCGTGAGGCGCCCAAGGCCGTCTATGAGCTGGAACACTACGGCGTGCCGTTCAGCCGCACCGAAGAGGGCAAGATCTACCAGCGCCCGTTCGGCGGCCACACGACCGAGTTCGGCGAGGGCCCGCCCGTGCAGCGCACCTGCGCCGCGGCCGACCGCACCGGCCACGCGATCCTGCACACGCTCTACGGCCAGAGCCTCAAGGAAAAGGCCGAGTTCTTCATCGAGTACTTCGCCCTCGACCTGATCATCACCGACGGCCGCTGCACCGGCGTCGTGTGCTGGAAGCTCGACGACGGCACCATCCACGTCTTCAACGCCAAGATGGTGGTGCTGGCGACCGGCGGCTATGGCCGCGCCTATTTCAGCGCCACCTCGGCCCACACCTGCACCGGCGACGGCGGCGGGATGGTCGCGCGCGCCGGCCTGCCGCTGCAGGACATGGAGTTCGTGCAGTTCCACCCGACCGGCATCTACGGCTCGGGCTGCCTGATCACCGAGGGCGCGCGCGGCGAGGGCGGCTATCTGACCAACTCGGAAGGCGAGCGGTTCATGGAGCGCTATGCGCCCACCTACAAGGACCTCGCCAGCCGCGACGTGGTCAGCCGCTGCATCACCATCGAGATCCGCGAAGGCCGCGGCGTGGGGGCCGGCAAGGACCACATGCATTTGAACCTGCAGCACTTGCCGCCCGAGGCGCTGCACGAGCGTCTGCCGGGGATCAGCGAAAGCGCCAAGATCTTCGCCGGCGTCGACGTGACCAAGGAGCCGATCCCGATCCTGCCCACGGTCCACTACAACATGGGCGGCATCCCGACGAACTTCTGGGGCGAGGTGCTGGCCCCCGAGCAGGGCGATCCCGACCGGGTGTTCCCGGGCCTGATGGCGGTGGGCGAGGCCGGCTGCGCCTCGGTCCACGGCGCCAACCGGCTGGGGTCGAACTCGCTCATCGACCTTGTGGTGTTCGGCCGCGCCGCGGCGATCCGCGCGGGGCAGGTGATCGATCGCGCCAGCTCGATCCCCGGCACCAACCAGGCCGAGGTGGACCGCGCGCTCGGCCGCTTCGACGCGCTGCGCCATGCCTCGGGCGGCACGCCGACCGCGGTGCTGCGCGACCGGATGCAGCGCACGATGCAGGCCGACGCGGCGGTGTTCCGCACCGACAAGACGCTGGCCGAAGGCGTCGAGAAGATGCGCGAGATCGCCGGCCAGATGGACGACCTCAAGGTCACCGACCGCAGCCTGATCTGGAACAGCGACCTGATGGAGACGCTGGAGCTGACCAACCTCATGCCCAACGCGCTAGCCACCATCGTCGCGGCCGAGGCGCGCAAGGAGAGCCGCGGCGCCCACGCGCACGAGGACTACCCCGAGCGGGATGACGCCAACTGGCGCAAGCATTCGCTTGCGTGGATCGATGGAAATGAGGTCAAACTCGCCTATCGCCCCGTCCATCTCGAGCCGCTGACGGCGCTCGAGGATGGCGGGATCGACCCCAAGAAGATTGCTCCGAAAGCGAGGGTATATTGATGCGTCTCTCCCTTCTCCCCGCGCTGGGGATGGCCGTGGCCCTGTCGGGCTGCGTGATGGCCGTGCCGGCGCCGACGGCCCCGCCGCCGGTGACGGTGACGCCCGCGCCGACTGCGCCGGTCGTGGTGACCCCGCGCCCGAACCAGCCCGTGGTCGTGACCCCGCCGGTGCGGACCGTGGACGCAGGCTCGGCCCGGCAGGTCGTCTCGGCCGAGCTGGCCCGCCGCTATCCCGGCCGCAACGTCGGGCCGATGGCCGATTGCGTGATCGCCAACGCGACGATGGCCGAGCAGTCCGAGCTGCTGGCCGGCGCCGGCACCCCGCGCGCCAACGACGCGATGGCCGCGATCGTCAAGAAGCCCGCAACCGCGCAGTGCATCGCCCGCGCCGGGGCGCTGGCCTGACCATGGGCGGCGCGCAGCGCATCGGAGCGGCGGCCCTGGGCCTGACGCTGGTGCTGGCCGGGTGCGGCCCGGTGCCGGTGCAGCAGGCCGAGCGCAACTGCCTCGACTCCGCGCGCGCCGCCAAGGGCCCGCGGGGCGAGATCAGCGTCGGCGTGGCGACCGACGGCCACCGCGTGCGGCCGCACACCGGGATCTCGCTCTCGGTGTCGTCGGATTATGTGATGGGGCGCGATCCGGCGGATGCGTTCAACCGCTGCGTGATGCGCCAGTCCGGCCAGATGCCGACCCGCCCGCTCTACGACCAGCCGGGGTGGAGGGGCTAGGCCCGATGATCCGCGCCCATCTTGCGACATTCCCGCCCCGCCGCCGCATCCTGCGGCGCGTGGTCGAGGCAATTCTGCCGCAGGTGGACCATCTGTTTGTGGTGCTCAACGAATATGACGCGGTGCCGCGCTACCTCGCGAAGGAACCACGGGTCACCGCCGTGATCCCCGACCGCGACGTGAAGGACGCGGGCAAATTCTGGTTTGCCCCCGACCCGGACGACCTGGTGTTCCTGATCGACGACGACATCGGCTATCCGCAGGATTACGTGGCCTCCACGCTGGCGCGGGTCGAGGGGCTGGACCTCGGCCGCCATGTCTTCGGCTACTTCGCACTGTTTCTTATCCACGACATCGCGTCGGGACGCCGCTATTGGGATGTGCGGCGCTTTACCGAGCAGCATGAGGTGGTAACGGGTGCCACTTGCCTCGGCACGGGCACGTTGTTCGCGCGCGGTGACTGCATCGCCCCGCTTGAGGCCGTCGAGGACAGCGCCGGCTTTGTGGATTACGGCTATGGCCACTGGCTGAACAGCAATGGCATCCTTCCGTGGGCGCTGCCGCGTGCGGAAAACTGGCTTACGAATGATCTTCCCAAGAACCTTTGGAACACCTCGCTGTTCAAGACGGTCAACCGCAAGAACCCCCCTGAAGTGCGCCGCAAGCTGGCGGCCTTTGCCGGCCAATGGCCCCATGCCAACCAGCCCTTCGACAGCTATCGCGCCGTGACGCCCTGAGGTGCGGAAGACGATGATGCTGCGCGCCCTTCTCCAAATCTGCGTCTTACAGGCTGCTGCGACCGTGCCCGCCGGGGAGGAGCCGCGATGGTGACGGCACCCCTTTCCCCCGGACCGGTCGGCGTCTCGGCGCCCACCGCAGACGCCTCGCATGGGCCCGCCTCCGTCCCTCAGGCGGCAGGCGCGCCGGCAACCGGCGCGTCGCCGACGGTGCTTTTCACCGCCGTGCGCAACGAGGCGCCGTTCCTCATCGAGTGGATCGCCTACCACAAGGTCATCGGGTTCACGCGGATCATTGTCTTCGCCAACGCCTCGGATGACGGCACCGAGGCGCTGCTCGAGGCGCTCGCCGCGGCCGGCGAGGTCGAATTTCACTTTCACACCCCCCCGAACGGGGTCTCGGCGCAGGGCAACGCGGCGCGGATTGCCAACGCGCGCGGGTTGATCCCTGACGGCGTCTGGACGATCTGGCTGGACGCGGACGAGTTCCTGAACGTGCGCGTGGGTTCAGGCATGGTCGGCGACCTGATCGACAGGATTGGTGACGCTGTCGCGCTTTTGATTAACTGGAGGGTGTTCGGCTCCGTGTGCGATCCGGACGCGCCTCTTCGCTTTATCTCGCATTCTGCCGCGCCGGCATCGCGTCGGTCGTCTCCTATTAACCATAACGTCAAGACCTTGTTTCGCTGGGGCACGCCATTTGCGGGGTTTGCAGAGCGTGGCTTGCATAGGCCGAGGGTTGCGCGCGGAAACATCTTTGACCCTGGCAAGGCGCTTTCCGGAAGCGGCAAGCCTATCCGTGATAGTGAGGTGAACCGTCGCTGGTTGTCAGGAGACGACTACTGGAAAACCTGCCTAGTGCCTGCAGATGAAGCTGGTTTCAAACTCGCCCAGATCAACCATTACTGCGTCCGTTCGCCCGAGCACTTCCTGCTCAAGCGTCGCCGGGGCGACGGGGCCGACCGTTTCTCGCCGGCCGGTCAGCTTCGCTGGCGGCAGACCAATCAGTTCTATCGCCGCTACAACCGCAACGACGTCGAGGAAACCTCGATCCTGCGCCACGAGGCAGCGACCACCGCCGAGATGGCCCGGCTGCGCGCGCTGCCCGGTGTTGCCGAGGCCGAGGCCGAAGCCCTCCATCGCACCGCCGCGATGATCGCCGCCATCCCGCCCGAAGAATTCGCCGCACTCACCGGCGAACCCCTCCCCGAGGCCGCCGTGCCTCGTTCCGCCACCTGAAAGGAAGCCCCATGGTCCAGCTGACCCTGCCCAAGAACAGCCGCATCAAGGTCGGCAAGACGTGGCCCAAGCCCGAGGGCGCGACCCGGCTGCGCCGCTTCAACATCTACCGCTACGACCCTGACTCGGGCGAGAACCCGCGGCTCGACACCTACTGGATCGACCTCGACAAATGCGGGCCGATGGTTCTCGACGCGCTGATCAAGATCAAGAACGAGATCGACCCGACCCTGACCTTCCGCCGCTCGTGCCGCGAGGGGATCTGCGGGTCCTGCGCGATGAACATCGACGGCGGCAACCACCTCGCCTGCATCTACGGCATGGACGAGATCGCGGGCGACGTGAACATCTACCCGCTGCCGCACATGGCGGTGGTCAAGGACCTGATCCCGGACCTGACGCATTTCTACGCCCAGCACGCCGCGGTGCACCCCTATCTGATGACCGACACGCCCGCCCCCAACAAGGAGTGGCGGCAGTCGATCGAGGACCGCAAGAAGCTCGACGGGCTCTACGAGTGCATCCTCTGCGCCTCGTGCTCGACCGCCTGCCCGAGCTACTGGTGGAACGCCGACCGCTTTATGGGTCCGGCGGCGCTGCTGACCGCCTATCGCTGGATCATCGACTCGCGCGACGAGGCGACGGGGCAGCGGCTCGACGAGCTCGAGGACCCGTTCAAGGTCTATCGCTGCCACACGATCATGAACTGCACCAACACCTGCCCGAAGGGGCTGAACCCGGCCAAGGCCATCGCCGAGATCAAGCACCTGATGGTCGATCGCATGGTCTGACCGGACCCGCTGCGCACCGCCTCGCGGCCGCCCCCGGAGACCCGGCGGGCGGCCGTTCCCTGTCCGCCCTGCCGAAAGGGACAGGGGTGACGCTGCGTCTGCACTCTCGTTTTTGCCGCAGCGCGGCATTATCTTGGCCGTGGGGAGACTGGTATTCTTGCAACGGACCACGCCCATGACCCGCCCGACCTTCGACCAAGACTTCGCCGACCGCCCCGACTCGATGATGGACCTGCTGGCCGACCACGCCATCAAGGCCGCGCCGGTGGCCCAGCCCGCGCCCGTGCGCCATCTGCCGAACCGCCGCGCGCTGGCGGCGCTGGACCAGATGTACGCCTATCACGACCAGGAGCCGCTGACCGACGTGGTGGACTTCGGCTACGACGACGCCGCGGCCTGATCTCCCGATCAGCCGACAGGACCGGGCGGGGCAGGGCAACCTGTCCCGCCCTTTGCCATTCCGGCGCTCAGTCGTCGGACAGCCCCGCGGCCAGTTCCGCGGCGAGGAAGCGCTCGAAGTCGTCGAGATCCACCGGGTCGAGCTGGCCGAAGCAACGCATCCAGACCGAGGCCGCGCGCATCCCCTCGGGGTCGAGCTTGCACCAGGTGATCCGGCCCCGCCGCTCCTGCGCGATCAGCCCGGCCGCGGCCAACGTGGCGAGATGTTTGGAAATCGCCGCGAGGCTGATGCCGAAAGGGGCGGCCACGTCCGTCACCGCCATGTCATCCTCGAGCAGCATCGACAGGATTGCCCGCCGGGTCGGATCGGCGAGGGCGGCGAAGATCGCGTCGAGGTCGTAGCGGGGGGCCATCGGGTCCAGATTCAACGTTTCGGTTGAATGATGGACCGCCCACCGCGCCGCTGCAACCGCGACCAGATGGGGGGGGCGTCGCAAGTATTTTCAAAGACTTGCGGCGTTGCAGCATGCGGTTGACTCACGCCCGGCGGTTCCCTATCAGCACCTCAACTTTCGGGGAGCGTTCCGATGGCGGATCAGCCGGGCCACCACGGCCCCTCGCGCCGCGATGCGGATCGCCTTCGGGCACTGGAGGAGCGGCTCGAGCATCTCGGCCGCGACCGCCGGCCCGAGACTCCGGGCGCCGACAAGTTCCACCAGGCCAACCAGGCATGGCGCATGGTGGTCGAGCTTGTGGCGGGGCTGGTGATCGGCTTCGGCGTCGGTTACGGGCTCGACTGGCTGCTCGGCACCACGCCGATCATGCTGGTGATCTTCATTTTCCTCGGCTTTGCAGCCGGGGTCAGGACGATGCTGCGGACTGCCGCCGAAATGGGGGCACCGCCGCCGGCCACAGGCACGAGGGCACCGGACGAGGGTCCGGACGAGGACGAAAGGGACTGAGCGTGGCGACAGAAGCGCATGGCGAAACCACCGGGCTGGTCTTTCACCCGATGGACCAGTTCATCGTCCGGCCGCTGTTCGGTGACGGGCCGGTGCACTGGTACACCCCCACCAACGTGACGCTGTGGCTGATGCTGGCGGTGCTGGTGATCTGGGTGCTGTTCGTCGCGGGTACCTCGGGGCGGGCGCTGATCCCGACCCGCGTGCAGTCGATGGCCGAGCTGACCTACGGCATGGTCCACAAGATGGTCGAGGACGTGACCGGCAAGGACGGGCTGAAGTACTTCCCCTATGTCTTCACGCTGTTCTGCTTCATCCTCTTCGCCAACCTGCTGGGCCTGCTGCCCAAGTCCTTCTCGACCACCTCGCACATCGCGGTGACGGCGGTGCTGGCGCTGTTCGTGTTCCTCGGCGTGACGATCCTCGGCTTCGTCAAGAACGGCGCGCATTTCCTCGAGCTGTTCTGGGTCAAGTCGGCGCCGCTGGCGCTGCGCCCGGTGCTGGCGATCATCGAGCTGATCTCGTACTTCGTCCGCCCTGTCAGCCACTCCATCCGACTTGCGGGCAACATCATGGCCGGCCACGCCGTCATCAAGGTGTTTGCCGCCTTCGCCGCGGTCCTCGCGATCGCCCCGATCTCGATCCTCGCCATCGTGGGGATGTACGGGCTCGAGGTGCTGGTCTGCGTGATCCAGGCCTATGTCTTCACCATCCTGACCTGCGTGTACCTCAAGGACGCGCTGCACCCGGCGCACTGACGCCGGCGGGACAACCCTTCCACCCTTTCCAAAGCCTCAAGGAGCATACCATGGAAAACGTCGCCACCTACGCCGAACTGGGCAAATACCTGGGCGCGGGCCTCGCCTGCATCGGCATGGCGGGCGCCGCGATGGGCGTGGGCAACGTCGCCGGCAACTACCTGTCGGGCGCGCTGCGCAACCCCTCGGCCGCTGCCTCGCAGACCGCCACGCTGTTCATCGGCATGGCCTTTGCGGAAGCGCTGGGCATCTTCTCGTTCCTGGTCGCCCTGCTGCTGCTGTTCGCAGCCTGATCCCGGCACGACTCCTTGCTTTTGGGTGGGGGCATTGACCCCCACCCGATTGCCAACCGCTCGGCCAGGGACAGGACATGATCAGCCTTTTGCAGCAGACCGCCCCCGCCGCGGTCGGACAGACCACCACGACGATCACCGTCCCGCTCGGTGACGCGACGCCTTCCGCCACCGCGCCTGCGGTGACGACCACCCCTGCGCCGGCCGTCACCGTGACGCCTGCGCCGGACGCCATTCCCCCTGCGGCGGCGGCCTCGCCCGCGGCGCAGACCCACGCGACCGACGCCATCGTGGTGCCGAACGCGACCGGCGGCGAGCACGCGCCGGCCGTGGCCCAGCCGGGCGCCGGTCACCTGCCGGTCGCCCCGGCCGAGGTCGTGACCACCCCCGGTGGCCACACCGCGGTCGTGACCCACGCCGTCCCCGGCACCGACGCGGCCCACGCGGTCGGCGCGGGCGGGCATGACGCGGCCGCCTCGGCCGGGATGCCGCAGCTCGACTTCGCGACCTTCGGCAACCAGATCTTCTGGCTGCTCGTCGCGCTGGTTCTGATCTACCTGATCCTGTCGCGCGTCGCGATCCCGCGGATCGGGCGCATCATCGGCGACCGTCAGGGGCTGATGAACGCCGATCTCGCCGCGGCCGAGGACTTCAAGCGCAAGGCCCGCGACGCCGAGGCCGCCTATGACAAGGCGCTGGCCGACGCCCGTGCCGAGGCCGGCAAGATCGTCGCCGCCAACAAGGCCGAGATCGACGCCGAGCTCAAGGCCGCCATCGCCAAGGCCGACGCCGAGATTTCGGCCCGCACCGTCGAATCCGAGCGTCGCATCGGCGAGATCCGCCAGTCCGCCGCCAACGACGCCCGCAGCGTCGCCCAGGACGTGGCGGCCGAGCTGGTCCGTGCCTTCGGCGCCACCCCGGACACCGCCGCGGTCAACGCCGCCGTGGACGCCCGCATCAACGGAGCCGTGCAATGATCGCCCGTATCGCTATGGCCGCCGCTGCCGCCGCCGGGCTGAGCGCCGGTCCGGCGCTCGCCGCCTCGGGGCCGTTCTTCTCGCTGCGCAACACCGACTTCATCGTGCTGCTGGCGTTCCTCGTCTTCGTCGGCATCCTGCTCTACTTCCGGGTGCCGTCGGCGGTCGCCAAGCTGCTCGACAAGCGGGCCGAGACGATCAAGGCCGACATCGCCGAGGCGCGTCGCCTGCGCGACGAGGCCCAGGACATCTACGCCGGCTACGAGCGTCGCCAGCGTGAGGTGAAGGGCCAGGCCGCGGACATCGTGGCCAACGCAAAGCGCGAGGCGATGGCGCAGGCCGAAAAGGCCAAGCTGGACCTGCAGCGCTCGATCGAGCGTCGGCTCGCCGCCGCGCAGGACCAGATCGCCTCGGCCGAGAACGACGCCGTGCGCGCCGTCCGCGACCGTGCCGTGCAGGTGGCCGTGGCTGCGGCGACCGACATCCTCGGCCGGCAGATGGGGGCGCAGGATCGCGCCGCCGGGATCGACCGGGCCATCGACGACGTGGCGCGTCACCTGAACTGACCGCTCAAACCCATCCGATCGCCGTCAAGAGCGAGGGACAGAGAAAACCCCCGGTGTCGCCACCGGGGGTTTTCCTTTGTCCTGTCGCGGTCCGGATCAGTTCGGGCGGATGACGATCTCGACCCGGCGGTTCTGCGCCCGGCCCGCGGTGGTGTCGTTCGACGCGACCGGCTGGGTCTGGCCCATGCCGACGGTGGCGATCCGGCCCGCGGCGACGCCACCGGCGGTCAGGATGCCCGCGACCGACTGGGCGCGGCGCTGCGACAGCTGCATGTTGTAGGCCGCGCGGCCGGTCGAGTCGGTGTGGCCGATGACCCGCACGGTCGAGTTCGGGTACTGCTGCAGGTTCCGCGCCAGCGCGTAGAGGTCGTTCTGCGCCGGGCCCGAGACGGCGGCGCTGTCGGTGGCGAACAGCACGCCCTCGGGCAGGGTAACGTTC
This sequence comes from Paracoccus sanguinis, assembly GCF_012689545.1. Classification (NCBI taxonomy): domain Bacteria; kingdom Pseudomonadati; phylum Pseudomonadota; class Alphaproteobacteria; order Rhodobacterales; family Paracoccaceae; genus Paracoccus; species Paracoccus sanguinis. The sequence goes on along the minus strand of NZ_CP051542.1, from coordinate 832,147 downwards.
AGCGTCTGCCCGGTGTTGACGACCTGCACGCCCGGCGTGGTCATGGTGCCCTGCAGCGCGCGGGCTTGCGCGTCGAGCGCCGAGCCGACGAGGCCGCCGGCCGCGCCGCCGACGATGGCGCCCTTGATGATGTCGCTGCTGCGGTTGTTCTTGTCGTCGTCCCGCACCGCGCCGTAGAGCGCGCCGGCGGCGGCGCCGGCGAGCACGCCCTGCTGGGCGCGGTTCATCTGGGTCGGCTGCCCGTAGGGGTCGGTGGCGCAGCCCGCCAGCGCGGTCAGCGCGGCAGTGGCGGCGATCAGGGTCACGCGAACAGTCATGTCCTATCCTTTCGTGTTTGGCCGTGGCAGAGCCCGGGCGCAGGACGCACCCCGGCACCGGTCAGCCGAGAAACGGGGGGTGTATCGCGCCGGTTCCATCATGGCGCAAGGCCGCGGGCCGGAAGTCCCTGACCTGTCGTCCAAAATCCACCACGCCCGCGCGAGGGGGCGTGATCGTGGGTGTGACTTGCACGGCTGCGCGCGCGGCACGGCGCTTGCGTCCTGAGCGCGACCGCGGCATCACCGCAGGCATGGCTCTCGATCCCGCCCGATCCCGCCGTGGTGCGGCCCGGCACGCGCCCACCGGCCGGCTGCCGGCGCCGCTGCCCTATGCCCGGCAGGTCGAGGTCTTCGCCCGCTTTGCGGCCGCGAACCCGGACCCGGTGACCGAACTCGACTATACCGACGCCTTCACCCTGCTGATCGCCGTGGCGCTGTCGGCGCAGGCGACGGATGCGGGGGTGAACAAGGCCACGCCGGGGCTGTTCGCCGCTGCGCCCACGCCGCAGGCGATGGTGGCGCTGGGGGTCGAGGGGGTCGAAGCGCAGATCCGCACCATCGGCCTCTACCGGCAGAAGGCGCGCAATGCCGTCGCCCTCTCGCAGCTTTTGATCGAGCGGCACGGGGGCGAGGTGCCCTCGTCCCGCGCGGCGCTCATGGCGCTGCCGGGGGTGGGGCGCAAGACGGCCAACGTGGTGCTGAACTGCATCTGGGGCCTGCCCGCGCAGGCGGTGGACACGCATATCTTCCGCGTCTCGAACCGCACCCACATCGCGCCGGGCCGCGACGAGGCCGAGGTCGAGCGCGCGATCGAGGACAACGTGCCCGCCCCCTACCAGCAGAACGCCCACCACTGGTTGATCCTGCACGGGCGCCACATCTGCCAGGCCCGGCGGCCGCGCTGCACGATCTGCCCGATTGCCGACCTCTGCCCCTACGAGCCCAAGACCACCGACCCCGCGTGAGCCCCCGCTTGAGCCCTTGCCGGGCCCCGCGATCCCCGGTTTAAGCGCGGCCAGCAACGCGAAAGGACAGCGCATGGCCTATCAGGTGATCGGTATCGGCAACGCCATCATGGACGTGATCGCCTCCACCACGGACGCCGAACTGGCCGAGCTCGGGGTGCAGAAGGGGATCATGCAGCTCATCGACCGCGACCGCGCCGAGGCGCTGATGGCGGCGCGCGAGGGCGCGGCGGCACGCTCGCGGCTGATCCCCGGCGGCTCGGTCGCCAACACGCTGGCCGGGCTGGGGCGGATGGGGCTGGCCACGGCCTTCATCGGCCGGGTCGCTGACGACGCGCTGGGGCAGGCCTATGCGCATGAGATGGCGGCCGACGGCACCGACTTCGTGAACCCGCCGAGGGATGCCGCTGGTGCGGACGAGGGGGGGCTGCCGACCTCGCGCTCGATCATCTGCGTGACGCCGGATGGTGAACGGTCGATGAACACCTATCTCGGCATCTCGGCCGAGCTGGGGCCGGCGGATGTCGATCCGGCGCTGTTTGCCGGCGGGACGTGGCTCTTTCTCGAGGGCTATCTCTTCGACAAGGACCAGGGCAAGGCGGCGTTCCTCAAGGCCGCCGAGGCCTGCCACGCGGCGGGCGGCAAGGCCGGGATCGCGCTCTCGGACCCGTTCTGCGTCGATCGCCACCGCGACGACTTCCGCCGCCTCGTGGCGGGGCCGATGGATTACGTGATCGGCAATGTCCACGAGTGGCAGGCGCTCTATCAGACCGACGATCTGGAGCGCGCGCTGGCCGAGGCCGCGGCGGTTTGTGAGACGGTGGTCTGCACCCGCTCTGGTGAGGATGCGATCCTGATCCGCGGGGGTGAGCGGGTGATGGCGCCGGTCCACCGGGTCACGCCGGTCGATGCGACCGGGGCAGGGGATCAGTTCGCCGCCGGGCTGATCTACGGGCTGGTGACCGGCCGCCCGCTGGCCGAGGCGGGGCGGATGGGCTGCATCGCCGCCGCCGAGGTCATTACCCATGTCGGCGCCCGCCCCGAGGCCGATGTGCGCGCGCTCTTCGCTGCCGAGGGGCTGGGCTGAGGCCACGCCACCGGGGGCTTCGCGCCCCCGGACCCCCGCGGGATATTTGGGTCCAGCCCGAGGGGAAGTTGCTCTGCGCGACCGCTTCGGGCGCCGCCACACGCCGCAAACTCATCGAGCCGAAATGACGACACCGCCGCGAGGGATCCCGCGGCGGTGTTCTCTCTTGTAAAAATATCCCCGCCGGAGGCAGGCCGGGGTATCGCCCGGCCTTCCGCGGCTCAGGCCGCGGCCTTGGCCTTGGGTCCGAAGCGGCCGTAGAAGGTCTCGCCCTTTTCGGCCATCTCGCGCAGCAGCGGCGGGGTGGCGAAGCGCTCGCCATGCGCCTCGGTCAGCTGGTCGGCAATCGCGGCCGCCCGCTTGGCGCCCAGCATGTCCAGCCAGCCGAACGGCCCGCCCGACCACGGCGCGAAGCCCCAGCCGAGGATGGCGCCGACGTCGCCCTCGCGGATGTCCTCGAGCACGCCCGCCTCGAGCGCGCGGACCGCCTCGAGCGCCTGCGCGAACATCAGGCGGTGCTGGACCTCGGTCAGCTCGGGCTGGTCGTCCGACTGCGGCCACTGCTGGCCCAGCTCGTCCCACAGGCCCTGGCGCTTGCCGGCGTCGTCATAGGCGTAGAAGCCCGCGTTGGCCTTCTTGCCCATGCGGCCCTTGTCGGCCATGGCGAAGATCACCTCGTCCACGGCGTCGTCGGGATAGGCGTCACCCATCGCCGCGCGGGTCGCCTTGGCGATCTTGACGCCCAGGTCGATCGAGGTCTCGTCGACCAGCTGCAGCGGGCCGAGCGGCATCCCCATCATCTTGGCGGCATTCTCGATCAGCGTCGGGTTCACCCCCTCGCCGACCATGCGGATGCCCTCGTTGATGTAGGGGATGATGCAGCGGTTGGCGTAGAAGAACCGGGCGTCGTTGACGACGATCGGGGTCTTGCGGATCTGGCGCACGAAGTCGAGCGCCTTGGCCACCGCGCGCGGCCCGGTCTGGGCGCCCTTGATGATCTCGACCAGCATCATCTTGTCCACCGGCGAGAAGAAGTGGATGCCGATGAACTGCTCGGGGCGGGTGCTGGCCTTGGCCAGCTCGCCGATCGGCAGGGTCGAGGTGTTGGTGGCGAAGATCGCCGTCTGCGGGATCACCGCCTCGGCCTTCCTGGTGACGTCGGCCTTGACGCCCACGTCCTCGAACACCGCTTCCACGATCAGGTCGCAGCCCTCGAGCGCGGCATAGTCGGTCGTTGCGGTGATCCGGCCCAGCACTTCGGCCTTCTTCTCTTCGGTCGACTTCTTGCGGCTGATCGCCTTGTCGAGGAGGCCCGTCGAGTAGGCCTTGCCCTTGTCGGCGGCCTCCTGCTTGGCGTCGATCAGGACGACCTCGATCCCGGCCATGGCCGAGACATAGGCGATGCCCGCGCCCATCATGCCGGCGCCGAGGATGCCGACCTTTTTCACCTTCTCGTCCGGCACGTCGGGACGGTTCGCGCCCTTCTCGAGCGCTTCCTTGTTGATGAAGAGTGAGCGGATCATGTTACCCGACGAGGGGTTCATCAGCACGTTGGTGAACCAGCGCGCCTCGATCTTGAGTGCCGTGTCGAACGGCACCTGCGCGCCCTCGTAGACCGCCGAGAGCAACGCCTTGGCGGCCGGATAGACGCCCAGCGTCTTGCCGTGCACCATCGCCGAGGCACCGACGAAGGTCATGAAGCCCGCCGGGTGATAGGGGGTGCCACCGGGCATCTTGTAGCCCTTGGCGTCCCACGGCTTGACGATGTCGGCATCGGTGGCCTTGAGCACCCACGCCTTCGCCGCGGCGACCGGGTCGGCCACCACCTCGTCGATGATCCCGGCCGCCTTGGCCTTGGCCGGGTCGTTCAGCTTGCCTTCCAGCAGCAGCGGCGCGGCCTGCATGGCGCCGAGCTTGCGCACGAGGCGCGTGGTGCCGCCGGCGCCGGGGAAGATGCCGACCATGATCTCGGGCAGGCCGATCTTGGCCTTGGGGTTGTCGGCCGCGAAGATGCGGTGGGTCGAGAGCGGCAGCTCGAGCCCGATCCCCAGCGCGGTGCCGGGCAGGGCGGCGGCGATCGGCTTGCCACCCTTGAGCGTCTTGGGGTCCATGCCCGCCCGCTCGATCTTGCGCAGCACGGCGTGGAGTTGCATCACGAGGTCGAACACCGCCTGCGCGCCGCCCGCGTCCTTCATGGCGCCGATGACGTTCAGGTCCATCCCGGCCGCGAAGTCGGCCTTGCCGCTGGTGATGACGACGCCCTTGACGGCGTCGTCGGCCAGCGCCTGGTCGACCAGCCCGTTCAGCTCGCGGATGCCCGCCTCGCTGAGCACGTTCATCGACTTGCCCGGCACGTCCCAGGTGATGATGGCGACGCCGTCGGCGTCGGTCTTCATGGTGAAATCGGTCATGGTGTCACACCCGCTCGATGATGGTGGCCGCGCCCATGCCGGACGCGATGCAAAGGGTGGCGAGGCCGGTCGAGAGATCGCGGCGCTCGAGCTCATCGAGCAGCGTGCCGATGATGATCGCGCCGGTGGCGCCCAGCGGGTGACCCAGCGCCATCGCGCCGCCGTTCACGTTCACCTTGTCGGGCGAGACCTGGAAGGCCTGCATGAAGCGCAGGACGACCGCGGCGAAGGCCTCGTTGACCTCGAAGAGGTCGATGTCGCCGATCGACATGCCCGAGTCCTTGAGGATCTTCTCGGTCACCGGCACCGGGCCGGTCAGCATGATCGTCGGGTCGGTGCCGATCTTGGCGGTGGCGCGGATGCGGGCGCGGGGCTTGAGGCCCATCGCATCGCCCCATTCCTTGGAACCGATCAGCACGGCGGCGGCACCGTCCACGATCCCCGACGAGTTGCCCGCGTGGTGGATGTGGTTGATGTGGTCGAGATGCGGGTATTTCAGCATCGCCACCTTGTCGAAGCCCGGCATCACCTCGCCCATGTCCTTGAAGCTGGGCTTGAGCTTGGCGAGGTCCTCGACCGTGGTGCCGGGGCGCATGTATTCGTCGCGGTCGAGGATGGTCAGGCCGTTCTGGTCCTTGACCGGCACGATCGACCTGGCAAACCGGCCCTGGGCCCAGGCTTCGGCGGCGCGGCGCTGGGATTCGACGGCCAGCGCGTCCGCCTCCTCGCGGGTGAAGCCGTATTCGGTGGCGATGATGTCGGCCGAGATGCCCTGCGGGACGAAATAGGTCTTCATCGCCAGGCTCGGGTCAACGGCGATCGCGGCCCCGTCCGAGCCCATGGCGACGCGGCCCATCATCTCGACGCCGCCGGCGATGTAGGCCTGGCCCGCGCCCGCCTTGACCTGGTTGGCGGCGAGGTTCACCGCCTCCATGCCGCTTGCGCAGAAGCGGTTGATCGACAGGCCGGGGATCGACTCGTCGAGGTCCGACAGCAGCACGGCCGAGCGGGCGAGGCAGCCGCCCTGTTCCATCACCTGGGTGACGTTGCCCCAGATCACGTCCTCGACGGCATGGCCCTCGAGGCCGTTGCGTTCCTTGACGGCGTCGAGAAGGCGCGCCGAGAGCGCCAGCGAGGTGACTTCGTGCAGGCTGCCGTCGGGGCGGCCCTTGCCGCGCGGGGTGCGGGCGGCGTCAAAGATATAGGCTTCGGTCATGAGTCCTCCTGGGGTCCTCCTGGAATGCGCGCGGGTGGCCGGCGCGTCGGATCGGTGGGGTCGGCCGGACCGGGGGCTTCGCGCCCCCGGACCCCCGCGGGATATTTCTGCAAGAGAGAATGGGGCGAGTTAACCCGATCTCAACCTCTCGCTGCGAGCCTGACGTGGCGGTACAGGCTGGGAAGCCGATGACCGCCAAGGGAGAAAGCCCCCGGTCCCGCCACTGATTCCGATGGCCGCGCGGGGCCGGGGGCCAACCGGCCGCAGGCGCAACGGGGTCGCCGTGCGTTGCCGCACGGCGGGGGTCTTGCCTGCCCGAATATCCCCGCCGGAGGCATCCGGCAGGCGGGGCAGGCGCGGCGCGCCGGGCAGGGCGCGCCGCTGGCGCATCAGAACTGGTCCGCCGTCAGCGCCATGACCGGGTCGGCGCCGGTCTCGATCCGCGCGAGGTGGGTCGCGGTCATCGGCAACTGCCGCTTCATGTAGTAGCGGCCGGTGGCAAGCTTGGTGTTCAGGAAGTCGGCGTCGCCGGTCCCCTCGGTCAGCGCCTTCTGCGCCGCGACCGCCATCCGCGCCCACATGTAGCCCAGCACCGTGTGGCCGAAGAGGTGCATGAAGTCGTACGAGCCCGCCAGCGCGTGGTTGGGGTTCTTCATCCCGTTCTGCATGAAGAACATCGCCGCCGCCTGCAGGTCCTTCGACGCCGCCTTGAGCGGGTCGAGGAAGTCGGCCTTCAGCGCCGCGTCACCCTCGTTCGCCTTGATGAAGCCCTTCAGCTCCTCGAAGAACGCCATGACGTGCTTGCCGCCGTCCTGCGCCAGCTTGCGGCCGACGAGGTCGAGCGCCTGCACGCCGTTCGCACCTTCGTAGATCATGGTGATCCGGGCATCGCGGACGAACTGCGACATCCCGTGCTCTTCGATGTAGCCGTGGCCGCCGTAGACCTGCTGGGCCTGCACGGCGCTGTCGAAGCCCTTGTCGGTCAGGAAGCCCTTGATGACCGGGGTCAGCAGCGACACGAGCCCCTCGGCCGCCGCATCGCCGTTGTGGCCGCGGTCGATCAGGTTCGCGCCCCAGAAGGTCAGCGCCCGGGCGCCTTCGAGGAAGGACTTCTGGTCCATCAGCGCGCGGCGGATGTCGGGGTGCACGATCAGCGGATCGGCCGGGCCCGAGGGGTTCTCGGCGCCGGTCACGGCGCGGCCCTGCAGCCGGTCCTTGGCGTAGGCGACGGCGTTCTGATAGGCGGCCTCGGCCACCGCGTAGCCCTGCAGGCCGACGCCGACGCGGGCTTCGTTCATCATCGTGAACATCGCCCGCATGCCCTTGTGCAGATCGCCTAGCAGCCAGCCCTTGGCCGCATCATAGTTCATGACGCAGGTGGCGTTGCTGTGGATGCCCATCTTGTGCTCGAGCGCGCCGACCGAGACGCCGTTGCGCTCGCCCAGCGAGCCGTCCTCGTTCACCAGGAACTTCGGCACGATGAAGAGCGAGATGCCCTTGGTGCCCTCGCCGCCGCCCGGCGCCTTGGCGAGCACGAGGTGGATGACGTTCTCGCTCAGGTCATGGTCGCCGGCCGAGATGAAGATCTTCTGCCCGGTGATCAGGTAGCTGCCGTCGTCCTGCGGCTCGGCCTTGGTGCGCAGCAGCCCGAGGTCGGTGCCGCAATGCGGCTCGGTCAGGTTCATGGTGCCGGTCCACTCGCACGACACCATCTTGGGCAGGTAGGTCTGCTTCTGGTCCTCGGTGCCGTGGGCGTGGATCGCCGAATAGGCGCCGTGGGTCAGGCCCTGGTACATGTTGAAGGCCATGTTGGCCGAGACGAAGATCTCGCCCGCCGCCACGCCCATGACATAGGGCATCCCCTGACCGCCATACGCCGGGTCGCAGTCGAGCCCGGTCCAGCCGCCTTCCTTCACCGCCTCGAAGGCCGCCTTGTAGCCCTCGGGGGTGCGCACGACGCCGTTCTCGAGCTTGCAGCCCTGCTGGTCGCCCGGGAGGTTCAGCGGCGCGAGCATGTCGGTGGCAAGCTGCCCCGCCGCCTCGAGGATGGCGCTGGTGAAGGCGCGGTCCAGCTCGGCATAGCCGGGCAGATCGGCGCCGGAGACCTGCAGCACGTCATGCAGCAGGAAGTCCATGTCGCGGGTGGGGGCGTTGTAAATGGTCATGGCTCGTCCTTGACGGGTTGATCGGATGAGTGCGCGCCGGATCGGGCGAGCATCTCGTCGGTGGCGCGGACCCGCGCCTCGAGGTCTTCGATGATGTCCAGAAGCTCTCGGTGCTGCAGCCGGACCTCGGCCAGGCGCCGGCGGGCGATGTCGACCGTCGCGCGCAGCTGGGCGTCGTTGTCCCCCGCGGGCTCGTAGAGATCGAGCAGCCGCCCCATCTCGTCGAGTGAAAAGCCGAAGCGGCGGCCGCGCAGGATCAGCGTCAGCCGCCCGCGCTCGCGGCGCGAATACAGCCGAAGCTGGCCTTGGCGCAGGGGCGTGATAAGCTTCCGGGATTCGTAGAACCGCAGGGTCCGCGGGGTGACGCCGAACGTCTCGCACATCTGGCCGATGGTCAGAAGATCGTCGTCCCGCATCGCTGGCCCCATCCTCCCCATGCCGGTCCCGTTGCGCTCGGACTGACGTATAGGCGCGGACCCCGTCGGCCTAGAGCGGACGCTGCGTCAACCCCCGGCCCCTGCGGCGCCCCGGCGGGAGCCCCCGCGGCGGGCCGGGCCGGTGTCCGCGGCGGGTCGTCGCGGCCGTCAAAAGACAAGCCGGATCAGGGCGTTGTCAGCCCTTGTCCGGGTCGGCCTCGGGCGCGTCGCGCCCGGGTTCGTCGTCCAGCCCGGCGATGAGACGCTGCGTCTCGTCCCGGAGCGTCCTGAGGTCGGCCATCGCCGCCTCGATCTCGTCGCGCTGGGTCGCCATCGCGTCGAGCTGCCGCGTCGCCAGGTCGACCCACACCTCGTACTGCGCCCGGGTGCCCTTCTGCTGGTAGATCAGCAGCCACTGGCGGATGTCCTCGAGCGAGAAGCCGAAGCGGCGGCCGCGCATGATCAGCTTCATGCGCCCGATCTCGCGCGGGCCGTACCAGCGCGCCCGGCCCTCGCGGCGGGGGCTGAGCAGCTCGATGTATTCGTAATAGCGCAACGTCCGCGGGGTGACGTCGAACATGGCGCACATATCCTTGAAACTGATGTAGGATTCGTCGTGCATCCGTGCGTCCCCGTGACCGATGAGCGAGCCTAGCGTGGCCGGCCCGCGACCTCAACCTTTCCGCTGATGCGGCGCCGGGCGCAAGCCCATGCCGCGCTGCCGCCCCGGCTTGCGGGCGGCGCCGGGACGGGGCACTGATCGCAGGACCCACGCCCCAGGACGAGAGGACACCCGCGGACATGGAGCTTTTGCCCGACAGCGGCGGTGCCGCCGACCCGCGCGAGATGATGCAGCGCTTCCTTGACGTGGTTCCCCACGCCGAGGCGCTGGGGATGCGGGTGATCGACGCCGGCCCCGGGATGGTCGAACTCGAGATGCCCTGGCGGGCCGAGTTCGTCGGCGACCCGGCGACGGGCGTGCTGCACGGGGGCGTCGTCTCGGCGCTGATGGACACCTGCTGCGGGGGCGCGGTGCTGGTCCACCCGAACCGCCCGGCCACGACCGCGACCATCGACCTCAGGATCGACTACCTGCGCTCGGCCGCGCCGGGGCAGGCGGTGCGGACCCGCGCCGAGTGCTTCCACATGGCGCGCGCGGTCGCGTTCGTCCGCGCCGTCGCCCATGACGGCACCGACGGGCCCCCCGTCGCCACCGCGACCGGCAGCTTCACCGTCGAGTGGCAGCGATGACCGGGGACCGCAACGAGCCGCTGGCGCAGCTCAAGGCGCGCCGGGACATGGCGCTGGGCGCGCTGGTCAACGGGATGCCCTATGCCGCGTGGCTGGGCATCCGCTTCGACCGCCGCGGGGATGAGCTGACCGCGACGCTGCCCTTTGCCGAGCGGCTGATCGGCAACCCGATGCTGCCGGCGCTGCACGGCGGGGCCACGGCCGCGTTCCTCGAGACGACCGCCATCGTCGAGCTGACCTGGGCCGCGATGTGGGGCGATCTCGAGGCCGGGCGCGTCGCCCCCGACCCCGAGCGCCCCGAGACCCTGCCGCGGCTGCCCAAGACCATCGACTTCAGCGTCGACTACCTGCGCTCGGGGCTGGCGCGCGATGCCTATGCCCGCGCCCGCGTGGTGCGGCAGGGGCGGCGCTATGCGAGCGTCCATGTCGAGGCGTGGCAGGACAACCGGGCGCGCCTCTTCGCGCAGGCGACCGGCCACTTCCTGATGCCGCGCGGCTGAGCGTGGCCGCGCCCGGCCCGGACGGCGCGGCGACGGCGGCGGGCGGGGGCGAGCGGCCCCTGACCCATCGCCGGGTGCTGGCCATCGCCGGGCCGATCGTGCTGTCGAACGCCACCATCCCGCTGCTCGGCGCGGTCGATACCGGGGTGGTGGGGCAGATGGGCGCCGCCGCCCCGATCGGCGCGGTGGGGGTGGGGGCGGTGATCCTCGCCTCGATCTACTGGGTGTTCGGCTTCCTGCGGATGGGCACCTCGGGGCTGGTGGCGCAGAGCCACGGGGCGGGCGACGCGGGCGAAAGCGGCGCGCATCTGGTCCGGGCGCTGGGCATCGGGCTGGTCGCCGGGCTGGTGCTGATCGCCGCGCAGGCGCCGCTGGTGGCCGGCGCCTTCCGCCTCGCGCCCGCCTCGGCCGAGGTCGAGACGCTGGCGCGGCAGTACCTCGCCATCCGCGTCTGGGGCGCGCCCTTCACCATCGGGATGTATGCGCTGACCGGCTGGATGATCGCGGTCGAGCGCACCCGCGCGATTCTCGGCGTGCAGATGCTGATCAACGTGATCAACATCACCCTCGACCTCGTGTTCGTCCTCGGCCTCGGCTGGGGGGTGCAGGGGGTCGCGGTGGCGACGCTGATCGCGGAAAGCTGCGGCTTTGCGCTGGCGGCGTGGCTTGCCCGCGACGCGATCCGGGCGGGGCTGGCGCATGGCGGCCTGTGGGCCGGGGACGTGCTGCGGCGGATGGTGGCGGTCAACGGCGACATCATGGTCCGCTCGGTGCTCCTGCAGGCGAGCTTCACCACCTTCGTCTTCCTCGGCGCGGGGCAGGGCGACGTGACGCTCGCCGCCAATCAGGTGCTGATGCAGTTTCTCGAGATCACCGCTTATGCCCTTGACGGGTTTGCCTTCGCCGCCGAATCGCTGGTCGGGCAGGCGGTGGGCGCGCGGCGGCCCGACCGGGTGCGGCGGGCGGCGGTGCTGACCTCGCAGTGGGGCGTCGGCGGGGCGCTGGCGATGGGGCTGGTCTTCGCCGCGGGCGGCGGGGCGATCATCGACCTGCTGACCACCTCGCCCGAGGTCCGGGCGGCGGCGCGCGACAGCCTGCCGTGGCTGATCCTCGCCCCGGCCATCGGCATCGCGAGCTGGATGTTCGACGGCATCTTCATCGGCGCCACCCGCACCCGCGAGATGCGGATCGCCATGATCCAGTCGGTGGCGGTCTATGTCGTGGCGCTGCTGGTGCTGCCGCCGCTGATGGGCAACCACGGGCTGTGGGCGGCGCTGATGATCCTGAACGCCACCCGCGGGCTGGCGATGGCGCGGCTGTACCCGCGGGTCGAGCGCGCCGCGGCGTCGGCCTGACCCGCGGCACGAAAAAGGGGGCCGCAAGGGCCCCCTCGGGATCCTCCGCGCGGGTGCTGAGGCTCAGGCCTCGTCCACGACCTGACGCCGGGCCTCGGCGCGCAGTTCGGCCATCTTGGCGCGCACGGTCGCCTCGTCGGCCTTGCCGGCCAGGTCGCCCGCCACCTTGCGGAACACGTCGTCCTCGCCCGGCTGCTCGAAATCCGAGGTGACGACGGTCAGCGCATAGGTGCGCGCCTCGTCGCCGGTCTTGCCCAGAAGCCCCGCCGCCCATTCGCCGAGCAGGCGGTTGCGGCGCGCCTCGGCCTTGAAGCGCAGATCGGCGTCATGGGCGAACTTGGCCTCGTAGGAACGCTCGCGGTCGTCGAAAGTGGTCATCATGGCCTCCGGGTTTGGGGTCGCGCCCCATATGCGCGCGCGGGCGCGGTCCCGCAACCCCGTATTGCCCGCCGCGCATCCCCGGCCCGTATTGCCCCCCTGCGGGGTTCGGCGCTATGGGGGACGCGACACTCTGCCCTAGCCCAGGACGAAAGGCGCGATCATGGCCCCGCGGCGCAAGAAGGTTTACGAAGGCAAGGCCAAGATCCTGTATGAGGGCACCGAGCCCGGCACCCTCATCCAGTACTTCAAGGACGACGCCACCGCCTTCAACGCCCAGAAGAAGGCGGTGATCGAGGGCAAGGGCGTGCTGAACAACCGCCTGTCCGAGTATTTCATGCAGGGGCTGGGCAACATCGGCGTGCCGACCCACTTCATCCGCCGCATCAACATGCGCGAGCAGCTGATCCGGCAGGTCGAGATCATCCCGCTCGAGGTGATCGTGCGCAACTTTGCCGCAGGTTCGCTGGCGAAGCGGCTGGGGATGGAAGAGGGGACCCAGTTGCCCCGCCCGATCGTCGAATACAGCTTCAAGAACGACGAACTCGGCGACCCGATGGTGAGCGAGGAATACGTCATCGCCTTCGGCTGGGCGAGCCAGCAGGATCTGGACGACATCATCAGCCTCGCGCTCAGGGTCAACGACTTCCTGTCCGGGGTGTTCTACGGGGTCGGCATCAAGCTGATCGACTTCAAGATCGAGATCGGGCGGATCTGGGACGGCGATTTCATGCGCCTCGTGGTGGCCGACGAGATCAGCCCGGACAGCTGCCGGCTGTGGGACATGAAGACCGGGCAGAAGCTCGACAAGGACGTGTTCCGGCGCGATCTCGGCAACCTGACCGACGCCTATACCGAGGTCGCCCGGCGCCTCGGCGTCATGCCGGCGGCCGCGCCCGTCAAGCCGACGCTCATCAACTGAGGGGAAACCGATGAAAGCCCGCGTCACCGTCATGCTGAAGAACGGCGTTCTGGACCCGCAGGGCGAGGCGATCCGCCACGCGCTGGGCAGCCTCGGGTTCTCGGGCGTCACCGGGGTCCGGCAGGGCAAGGTGATCGAGCTGGACCTCGAGGCGACCGACCCCGCCGCGGCCGAGGCCGAGGTGGGGCGCATGTGCGAGACGCTGCTCGCCAACACGGTGGTCGAGCGCTGGTCGGTCGAGTTGATCTGACCCGCGCGGACGCCGCCGCCGGACCGGGGCGCTGCCCCGGACCCCGGGGTATTGAAACCAGAAAGACGCGCCCGGCGGGGCGCCGATGATCGACCGCCTCGCCATGTTCATGGTGCTGGCGCGCACCGAGCATTTCGGCCGCGCCGCCGAGGAACTGGGGATCACCCAGCCGTCGCTGTCCTCGGCGCTCAAGGCGCTCGAGGATCAGCTCGGGGTGCAGCTCGTGCGGCGCGGGTCGCGCTATCGCGGCCTGACGCCCGAGGGTGAGCGGGTGCTCGATTGGGCGCGGCGGATCGTCGGCGACGCGCGCACCATGCAGGCGGAGTTGCGGGCCCGCCGCGCCGGCGTGACCGGGCGGCTGCGGCTGGGGGTGATCCCGACCGCCATGCCGCGCATCGCCGGGCTGACCGCGCCGTTCCTCGCCCGCCACCCGGGGGCCGAGGTCGCGATCCTGTCGCGCTCGGCCGACGAGATCAGGGACCAGATCGCCGCGCTCGAACTCGACGCCGGGGTCAGCTACCTCGACGCCCCGGCGCTCGGGCGGGTCCAGACCGTGCCGCTGTTCGTCGAGACGCTGTGCCTCGTGGACCGCTCGGCCCGCACCGACCCGGCGAGTTGGGAGGAGGCGGCGACCCGGCCGCTGTGCCTGCTGACGCCCGACATGCAGAACCGCCGGATCGTCGCGGGCGAGCTGGCGCAGGTGGGCGTGCCCGCCGCGCCGCGGGTCGAATCGAACTCGATGCTGGCGATCCTGTCCCATGTCACAACGGGCGCCTGGGCCGCGATCCTGCCGCAGGCGCTGGCCGAAGGGCTGCCGCTGCCGCGCGGGGTGACGGCGCGGCCGCTGACCGGCGGGGCGGGGCACGCGGTCGGGCTGGTCGTGGCCGACCGCGCGCCGCAGCCGCCCTTGGTCGAGGCGCTGCTGCAGGTTGCGCGGGCGGCCTCAGCCGATAGCTTTCGCCTATCGTAAGACGATGGTTTCAGATTGATTGCTCTATCGCTCGGGCGTTACCCTGCGTCACCGATTGCGGAGCCATGATGCCAGCCAACCCCGATCCCGCACCGACCGACCCGGTCCTCGTGCTGCCGAACCAGCCCCGCGCCCGCCCGCTCGATGCCGAGAGCGCCGCGCGGATCGAGGCGATCATCGCCCGCCACGCCGGGCGCGAGGGGCCGCTGCTGCCGATCCTGCACGACGTGCAGGCCGAGTTCGGCTTCATCCCCGAGGCGGCCCAGCCGCTGATCGGCCAGGCGCTGGCGATGAGCCGGGCCGAGATTCACGGCGTCGTCAGCTTCTACCACGATTTCCGCGCCGCCCCCGCCGGCCGCCACGTGCTGCGCCTGTGCCGGGCCGAGGCCTGCCAGTCGGTGGGCGCCGACGCGCTGGCCGATCAGCTGCGCGTGGCGCTGGGGCTCGACTGGCACCAGACCTCGGGCGACGGGGCTCTGACGCTCGAGCCGGTGTTCTGCCTTGGCCTCTGCGCCTGCGGGCCGGCGGCGCAGTTCGACGACCGGCTGGTCGGGCGGGCCACGGCGGCAGGGCTGCTGGCGCTGGCCGGGGGGCGGGCGTGATGCGGGTCTGGGTGCCCGGCGACGCCGCCGCCCGCGCGCTCGGCGCCGATGCGGTGGCCGAGGCGATCCGTGCCGAGGCCGCGCGCCGCGGCGAGACGCTGACGCTGATCCGCAACGGCTCGCGCGGGATGGTCTGGCTTGAGCCGCTGGTCGAGGTCGAGCGCGAGGGCGTGCGGATGGGCTTCGGCCCGATGACGCCCGAGGCCGTGCCGGGGCTGTTCGAGGGCGAGGGGGCGGATCATCCGCTGGCGCTCGGCCCGGTCGAGGCGCTGCCGTGGATGGCGGCGCAGACTCGGCTGACCTTTGCCCGGGTGGGGGTGATCGACCCGCTGTCGCTGGCCGAATACGAGGCGCAGGGCGGTCTCGCGGGCCTGCACGCCGCGCTGGCCGCGCCGGACCGGATCGTGACCGAGATCACCGACTCGGGCCTGCGCGGCCGCGGCGGCGCGGGCTTCCCGACCGGCATCAAATGGGCCACCGTCGCCCGCGCCGCGGGGCCGCAGAAATACATCGTCTGCAACGCCGACGAGGGCGACAGCGGCACCTTCGCCGACCGGATGCTGATCGAGGGCGACCCCTTCGTGCTGATCGAGGGCATGGCCATCGCCGCCGTGGCCGTCGGCGCGAGCCGGGGCTTCATCTACCTGCGCAGCGAATACCCCGACGCGATCCGGGTGATGGAGGCGGCGGTCCGCCTTGCCCGCGACGCGGGGGTGCTGGGGCCGGACGTGCTCGGCTCGGGGCTGGCCTTCGACATCGAGGTCCGCGTCGGCGCCGGCGCCTATGTCTGCGGCGAGGAGACGAGCCTTCTCAACAGCCTCGAGGGCAAGCGCGGGATCGTCCGCGCCAAGCCGCCGATCCCGGCGCTCGAGGGGTTCATGGGCCGCCCCACGGTGGTCAACAACGTGCTCTCGCTCGCCACCGTGCCGTGGATCATGGCCCACGGCGCCGCCGCCTATGCCGCCCACGGCATCGGCCGCTCGCGCGGCACCATGCCACTGCAGATCGCCGGCAACGTCCGCCACGGCGGGCTCTATGAGGTCGCCTTCGGCCTGACGCTCGGCGAGATCGTCGAGGGCATCGGCGGCGGCACCGCCTCGGGGCGGCCGGTCAAGGCGGTGCAGGTGGGTGGCCCGCTGGGCGCCTATTTCCCGCCCGCGCTCTTCGACACCCCCTTCGGGTATGAGGAGTTCGCGGGGCAGGAGGGGCTGGTCGGCCACGCCGGCATCGTGGTCTTCGACGACACCGCCGACATGCTCGCGCAGGCGCGCTTTGCGATGGAGTTCTGCGCCATCGAATCCTGCGGCAAATGCACGCCCTGCCGGATCGGCTCGGTCCGCGGGGTCGAGACGCTCGACCGGATCGCAGCCGGCGACGCGGGCATGATCCCGGTGCTGACCGACCTCTGCCACACGATGAAATGGGGCAGCCTCTGCGCGCTGGGGGGCTTTGCGCCCTATCCGGTGATGTCGGCGCTGACCCACTGGCCCGAGGATTTCACCGCTCGCGCCGCACAGGAGGCTGCGGAATGAAGGACTTCGTCATCCCCCCCGCCGACTGGACCCGCGACATGGGCACGCCCGCCTCGCGCTCGGACATCGAGGTGACGCTGACCATCGACGGCATCGCCGTGACCGTCCCGGCCGGCACCAGCGTCATGCGCGCCGCCGCAGAGGCCGGGATCGCGGTCCCGAAGCTCTGCGCCACCGATCACGTCACGGCCTTCGGCTCGTGCCGGCTGTGTGTCGTGGCCATCGAGGGGATGCGCGGTACGCCGGCCTCGTGCACCACGCCGGTGGCCGAGGGGATGGTGGTCCGCACCCAGACCGACGAAGTGGCGCGGATCCGCCGCGGGGTGATGGAGCTCTACATCTCGGACCACCCGCTCGACTGCCTGACCTGCGCGGCGAACGGGGATTGCGAGTTGCAGGACATGGCCGGCGCCGTGGGGCTGCGCGAGGTGCGTTATGCGCCAGGGCTGAACCACGTCCACGCGCGCACGGTCGACGCGCCGAACACCGAGTGGCGGCCCAAGGACCAGTCCAACCCCTATTTCACCTTCGATCCGTCGAAATGCATCGTCTGCTCGCGCTGCGTGCGGGCCTGCGACGAGGTGCAGGGCACCTTCGCGCTGACCATCGAGGGGCGGGGCTTCGACAGCCGCGTGTCGGCGGGGATGGCGTCGGACGACTTCCTCGGCTCGGACTGCGTGAGCTGCGGCGCCTGCGTGCAGGTCTGCCCGACCGCGACGCTGCAGGAGAACACCCAGATCGCCATCGGCACGCCCGACCGCATCGTCAAGACGACCTGCGCCTATTGCGGCGTGGGCTGCTCGTTCGACGCCCATCTGCGCGGCGAGACAGTGGTGAAGATGGTGCCCTCGAAGGACGGCAAGGCCAACCGCGGGCACAGCTGCGTCAAGGGCCGCTTCGCCTGGGGCTACGCCACCCACGCCGAGCGCATCCTGAACCCGATGATCCGCGAGGATTTCCGCGACCCCTGGCGGGTCGTCTCGTGGGAGGAGGCGCTGGCCTTCGCCGCCCGCCGCCTGCGCGAGACGCAAGCGGCGCACGGGCGCGAATCGGTCGGCGTCATCACCTCGTCGCGCTGCACCAACGAGGAAACCTATCTCGTCCAGAAACTCGCCCGCGCGGTGATGGGCAACAACAACACCGATACCTGCGCGCGGGTCTGCCACTCGCCCACCGGCTACGGGCTCAAGACCACCTTCGGCACCTCGGCCGGCACGCACGACTTCGACTCGGTCGAGGCGACGGACCTCGCGCTGATCATCGGCGCCAACCCGACCGAGGGGCATCCGGTTTTCGCCTCGCGCCTGCGCCGGCGGTTGCGGCAGGGGGCGGGGGTGGTGGTGCTCGACCCGCGGCGGATCGACCTGCTCAACTCGCCGCACATGAGTACGGCGCTGCACCTGCCGCTGCTGCCCGGCACCAACGTCGCGGTGCTGACCGCGATGGCCCATGTCATCGTGGCCGAGGGGCTCGAGGACGCGGCCTTCATCCGCGAACGCTGCGACTGGGAGGAATACCTCGCCTACCGCGACTTCCTGCTCGACCCCCGCCACGCGCCCGAGGCGGTCGAGGCGGCGACCCACGTTCCCGCCGATCTGGTCCGGCAGGCGGCGCGGGCCTATGCGGGGGCGCCGAACGCCTCGATCTACTACGGGCTGGGGGTAACCGAGCACAGCCAGGGCTCGACCACGGTCATGGCGATTGCCAACCTCGCCATGCTGACCGGCAACATCGGCCGTCCGGGGACCGGGGTGAACCCGCTGCGCGGCCAGAACAACGTGCAAGGCTCGTGCGACATGGGGTCGTTCCCGCACGAGTTTCCGGGCTACCGCCACGTCACCGACACCGAGACCCGCGAGCTTTACGAGCGCGTCTGGGGCGTGCCGCTGTCGGACGAGCCGGGGCTGCGCATTCCCAACATGTTCGACGCGGCGACCCAGGGGACGTTCCGCGGGCTTTATTGCCAGGGCGAGGACGTGCTGCAGTCGGACCCCGACACCACCCATGTGCAGGCGGCGCTGGCGAGCCTCGACATCCTGATCGTGCAGGACCTGTTCCTGAACGAGACCGCGAACTACGCCCATGTCTTCCTGCCGGGCTCGACCTTCCTCGAGAAGGACGGGACGTTCACCAACGCCGAGCGGCGGATCAACATGGTTCGCCGGGCGATGCCGCCCCGGAACGGGCTCGCGGATTGGGAGATCACGCAGGCGCTGGCGAACGCGATGGGCGCGGCCTGGGACTATCGTCACCCGTCCGAGATCATGGACGAGATCGCGCTGACCACGCCCAGCTTCGCCGGCGTCAGCTTCGACCTGCTGGACCGGGTGGGCTCGGTCCAGTGGCCCTGCAACGACAAGGCCCCGCTCGGCACCCCGGTGATGCACGTCCACGGCTTCGTGCGCGGCAAGGGGCGTTTCATCCACACCGAATACGTGGCGAGCGACGAGCGCACTGGCCCGCGCTTCCCGCTGCTGCTGACCACCGGGCGGGTGCTGACCCAGTACAACGTCGGCGCCCAGACGCGGCGGACCGAGAACCTGATCTGGCACGCCGAGGATCTGCTGGAGATCCACCCCGCCGACGCCGAGACCCGCGGCATCCGCGACGGCGACACCGTGCGGGTGGCGAGCCGCGCGGGCGACACGACGCTGCGCGCGAAGATCACCGAGCGGGTGGCGCCGGGCGTGGTCTACACCACCTTCCACCACCCGACGACGCAGGTGAACGTGGTGACGACCGATGCCTCGGACTGGGCCACCAACTGCCCCGAGTTCAAGGTGACGGCGGTGCAGGTCAGCCCCTCGAACGGCCCCTCCGAGTGGCAGGAGGCGTATCGAAGCCACGCCGAGATGGCCCGCCGCATCCTGCCGGCCGCCGAATGAGCGGGACCGGCACCGTCAGGGCCCCGGCGCCCGGCCGCCCGCTTCGGCGCTGGCGCGAGGGCGCGTGGGTGACGGGCGAGGACCGCCCCGCCGTGCCACCCGAGGAGGCCGCGGTGGCGATCGTCATCGACGGCGCCTCGCAGGCGGTGCTGATGGCGACGCCGCATGACCTCGGCGACCTCGCCCTGGGCTTCGCGCTGACCGAGGGGCTGATCGACAGCCCCGCCGACGTGACCCACGCCGAGACGCTCGAGGTGGCGGCCCCGGTCCCCGGCATGGCCGCGCATGAGGCGCGGCTGTGGCTGCGCCCCGGCCTCGGCGTGCGGCTGGCCGAGCGGCGGCGCAGCATGGTCGGCCCCGTGGGCTGCGGCCTCTGCGGGGTGGACAGCATCGCCGCGGCGCTGCCCGAGGTGCGCCCGGTGCGCTCCGACACGCGGCTTGCGCCTGCGACGGTGGCGGCGGCCATGGCGGCGCTGAGCGACGGGCAGCGGCTCTGGCGGCGGACGCCGGGCATCCATGCCGCCGCACTCTGGACCCCGGGCGCGGTCATGGTGCGCGAGGACGTGGGGCGGCACAACGCGCTCGACAAGCTCGGCGGGGCCGTGGCGCGGGCGGGGATCGCGCCGGACGGGGGGGCGGTGGCGATGACCTCGCGCCTGTCGGTGGACCTCGTGCAGAAGACCGTGCGGCTCGGCGCGCCGGTGCTGATCGGCGCGGGCGTCCCCACCCGCCTCGCCATCGCCTGGGCCGAGGCCGCGGGCCTGACGCTGATCGGCCGCGCCCGCGGCGACGGCTTCGACATCTTCACCCACCCCCAGCGCATCGAGGGCTGAACCATGTCCGAGGTCTCGGAACACACCCCGGACGAAAAGCTGCTGCGGATGGCGGCGCAGATCGCCGATTTCTTCCGCAGCCAGCCCGACCAGCCGCCCGAGGTCGGCGTCGCGGGGCACATCAACGACTTCTGGGGCTACCGGATGCGGCGCGGGTTCCTGGCGTTGCTCGCGGCGGGCGCCACCGACGACCCGGTGCTGCGCGCGGCCGGCGCGCTGATCCGCCTGCCGGGCGAGGCGACCGAGGGGGTTGTGCCGAACGACCCGCTCACCCACATGAACGAGGCCGAGGCGGAAAGCTGACCCTGTCCCCGCCGGCCCCGATTTCACGCCGATGCCGTCCCCGACGCGCCCGGCCCTATCTTCGCGCGCCCTGACGCGCCCCCTCACGCGCGCCCCGGCGGCGTGCTAGCCTGAGCCCCATGAACCAGCTTCCCACCCGTCAGCAGATCCTCGACTGGATCGCCGAGAACCCCGACGCCACCGCCAAGCGCGACATCGCCAAGGCGTTCGGCGTCAAGGGCGCGGCCCGCATCGACCTCAAGCGCCTGCTCAAGGAGCTCGAGGCCGAGGGCGTGGTCGAGCGCCGCCGCCGCAGCTACCGCGACCACGAGAAGCTGCCGCCGGTCAGCGTGCTGGAAATCCTGCCGCCCGACGCCAACGGCGACCTGTTCGCCCGTCCGATGGAGTGGCAGGGCACCGGCCCGATGCCCCGCATCCTCTTCGCCCCCCGCAAGGCCGACCCGGCGGTCGGGCCGGGTGAGCGCATCCTCGCCCGGCTGGCCGAGGTCGAGGGCGAGGACCACGACTATCAGGCGCGCCTCATGCGCCGCATCGGCACCGTCCAGCACCGCGTCGTCGGCATCTTCCGCAAGGCGACCGAGGGCGGGCGGATCCTGCCCATCGACAAGGGCCAGGACCGCCAGTGGCAGGTCCGCGCCGACGCCACGCTCGACGCCCAGGACGGCGAGCTGGTCGAGGCCGAGCAGATCGGCTCGAAGAACCGCCTCGGGCTGGCACAGGCGCGCATCATCGAGCGGCTGGGCGACCTTTCGGCACCGCGCGCGGTCAGCCTGATCGCCATCCACCAGCACGGCATCCCCGACGATTTCCCCGACGCCGTGATGGCCGAGGCCGACGCCGAGACCCCCGCGCCCCCCAAGGGCCGCGAGGATCTGCGCCGGGTGCCGCTCGTCACCATCGACCCCTCGGACGCGCGGGACCACGACGACGCGGTGGCGGCGCTGCCCGACGACGATCCGAAGAACCCGGACGGCATGGTGATCTGGGTCGCCATCGCCGACGTCGCCTATCACGTCCGCCCCGGCACCGCGCTCGACCGCGAGGCGCGGCATCGCGGCAACTCGACCTATTTTCCCGACCGGGTGGTGCCGATGCTGCCCGATGTGCTGTCGGGCGACCTCTGTTCGCTGCACGAGGGCGTGGACCGTCCGGTGATCGCGGTGCGGATGCGTCTGGATGCCGAGGGCAACAAGATCGGCCACGACTTCCACCGCGGGATGATGCACAGCCTCGCCTCGCTCAGCTACGAGCAGGCGCAGGCCGCCGCCGACGGCGCGCCCGATGGGGCGACCGCCCCGCTGATGGACGACGTGATCCGGCCGCTCTTCGCCGCCTACGGCTTGCTCAAGAAGGCCCGCGCCCGGCGGCAACCGCTGGAGCTTGACCTGCCCGAGCGGCGGATCGAGCTGACCGCCGACGGGCGGGTCAAGTCGGTCGCCTTCCGCGACCGCTTCGACGCCCACAAGCTGATCGAGGAGTTCATGGTGCTGGCCAACGTCGCCGCCGCCGAGGAACTCACCCGCCTGCGCCGCCCGCTGCTGTTCCGCGTCCACGAGGAGCCGAGCCCCGAGAAGCTGAACGCGCTGCGCGACGTGGCCGAGGCCTCGGGCTTTGCGCTCGCCAAGGGGCAGGTGCTGCAGACGAGCCAGCTCAACCGCCTGCTCGCGCAGGCCGAGGGCACGGATTTCGACGAGCTGATCAACGTCTCGACCCTGCGGTCGATGACGCAGGCCTATTACCACCCCGAGAACTTCGGCCATTTCGGGCTGGCGCTGAAGAGCTACGCGCATTTCACCTCGCCGATCCGGCGCTATTCGGACCTGATCGTGCACCGGGCGCTGATCGCGGGGCATGGCTGGGGCGGCGGCAAGGACGGCAAGCCGGATGGCCTCTCGGCCCATGATGTCGAGGTGCTGGCCGAGACCGCCCAGCAGATCAGCGACACCGAACGCCGCAGCATGGCGGCCGAGCGCGACACGACCGACCGCTACCTCGCCGCCTATCTGGCCGACCGCGTGGGGTCCGAGTTCACCGGCCGCGTTTCGGGCGTCCAGCGCTTCGGCGCCTTCGTCAAGCTGGACGAGACCGGCGCCGACGGGCTGCTGCCGATCCGCGAGATCGGGCGCGAGTATTTCCACTTCGACCGCGACGCGCAGACGCTGGTGGGCGCCGACACCGGGCTGTCGATCGGCATCGGCCAGCGGGTGACCGTGCGGCTGGCCGAGGCGATTCCGACCACCGGCGGGCTGACGCTGGAACTGGTCGAGGTCGAGGGCCGCGGCATCCCCGCCGGCCCCAAGGGTCCGCGCGGCAAGGCGCCGCGGCGGCGGGACGGCAAGTCGGCCAAGGCCGGCGAGGCCCGCGCCCGCAAGCTGCGCCGGATCCGCAAGTAGGCCAGGGCCGGCGCAGGAACCCTTTGGCGATCAACGGGTTGTTGGGGCGAAGCAACCGAAAGGATCGCCCCATGGGTTTCTGGGATTTCGTCAAGGACGCCGGCAAGTCGGTGTTCGGAACCGCCGAGGCCGCCGAGCCCAAGGCTCAGCCCGCTCCCGCGCCGCAGGCCAACCCCGCGCCGCAGGCCCAGCCCGCTCCGCAGGCGCAGCCTCAGCCACAGCCCCAGGCCCAGCCGCAGCAGGCCCCGCAGGCCGCGCCCGCCCATGACGCCGACACCCAGCGCAAGCTCGACGCGCTCAACGCCGAGGTGCGCGCGATGGGCCTCGACGCGGGCGACGTGCGGCTGCACCTCAACGGCGACACGGTGACGATCGTCAGCCACGGGGCCGACCGCGAGACGCTGGAAAAGCTGATCCTCGCCGTGGGCAACATCAAGGGCATTGCCCGGGTCGAGGCCGACCTGCCGCCCGCCCCCGAGGGCAAGCCCGCCGCCGAGCCGTTGTTCCACGAGGTCAAGAAGGGCGAGACGCTGTCCGAGATCGCCCAGCAGCACCTCGGCAAGGCCAGCCGCTACCGCGAGATCTTCGAGGCGAACCGCCCGATGCTGTCGGACCCCGACAAGATCTATCCCGGCCAGAAGCTGCGGATTCCGCAGGACTGAGCGAGCCGGCCTCTGTCTGGCCCGAATACCCCTACGGGGCCCGCCACACCCGGCGGGCCCCGTTTCGCGTCAGAGATAGAGCAGCCCCAGCCCGATGATAGTGCCGGTCACGACGAGCTGGATCAGGCAGAACCCCATGATGTCGCGCGGCTTCAGCCCCGCGATGCCCAGCATCGGCAGCGCCCAGAACGGTTGCAGCAAGTTCGTCCACGCATCGCCCCAGGCGACCGCCATCACCACCCGCGGCATGTCGGCCTGCAGCGCCTGCGCTGCGGCCTCGACCACCGGCGCCTGCACCGCCCATTGCCCTCCGCCCGAGGGGACGAAGATGTTGACGATCCCGGCGCTGATGAAGCTCCAGAACGGCAGGGTCTGGGCGGTCGAGAAGGACACGAACCACTCGGACAGCGCCGCCGCGAGCCCGGTCTGGGTCATGATCGCCATGATCCCGGCGTAGAACGGGAACTGGATGACGATGCCGGCGCCGCCGCGCACGCCATCGTCGAGTGCCGCGAGCAGGCTGCGCGGGCTGCGGTGCAGCGCGATGCCGGTGAAGAGGAAGAGAAAGTTCACCACGTTGAGGTTCAGCACCGCGCCCTTGGTGATGAAATGCTGCGCGAGCCAGATCAGCCCCGGCACCGCCACCGCCCACAACAGGATCGGCGAGCGTTCCAGCGCCTCGGCCGGGGTGCGGGCGGGCTCGGCGTGCGGGTCCTCTTCGGTCAGCTTGGCGGGATCGACCAGCACCGTCTCGTCCGGGCGCGGCATCATCAGATAGTTGACCAGCGGGATCGCCACGAACAGAGCCGCGCAGATCATCAGGTTGTAGCCCGCGAAGGTGGTCAGCGAGGTGGGGATCAGCCCGATCACCTCTTCGGTGAAATGCCCGGGCGTCGAGACGGTGAGCGGGATCGAGCCTGACAGCCCCCCGTGCCAGATCACGAAGCCGCTGTAGGCCGAGGCGATGAGCAGCCGGTAATCCACCCGCACCCGCCGGGCGAGCGCCTTGGCGAAGAGCGCGCCGACGACCAAGCCGAAGCCCCAGTTGATCCACGACGCAACCAGCGACACGAGCGAAACCAGCACGATCGCGCCCGCCGGGCTGGCGGCCAGCCCGGCCAGCCGGTCGAGCAGGCTGCGCACCACTGGCGTCGTGGCCATGATGTAGCCCGAGACGAGCACCAGCAGCATCTGCATGGCGAACTCGAGCAGGCGCCAGAAGCCGTCGCCCCACGCGACGATCACCTGCATCGGCGTGACCGGCTGGGTCAGCACCGCCGCCAGACCGGCCACGAGCGTCAGCACGATCACGAAGATGAACGCATCGGGCAGATAGCGTTCCATCATCCGGGTCGCCGGGCGCGCCAGGAATCTCAGCATCGGTCAGTCCTCCCCTTCTTGCCGTTGTCGGGGCCCAGACTGCCGGGCGGGGCGGGGGAGGGCAACCGCGGGACCCCCCGGAATGCGAAGGGCCGCCCCCGCAAGGGGCGGCCCGGTCAGCGTCGCGCGGGGTGCTGCCGTCAGATGGCGGCGGCGCGCACCTTGTCGTCCACCTTGGCCTCGTACTGGCGGAAGTTCTCGCGGAACATCCCCTTCAGCTTCTCGGCCTGCGCGTCATAGGCCGCGCCGTCGGCCCAAGTCTGCCGCGGGTCCAGCAGCGCGTCGTCCACGCCCGGCACCGACACCGGCACCTCGAAGCCGAAGTTCGGGTCGCGGCGGAACTCGACCTCGTTCAGCGACCCGTCGAGCGCTGCGGTGAGGAGCGCGCGGGTCGCCTTGATCGGCATCCGGCGGCCGGTGCCGAACGGCCCGCCGGTCCAGCCGGTGTTGACCAGCCAGCAGGTCGCGCCGGATTTCTCGATCCGCTCGGCCAGCAGCTTGCCGTACTCTTCGGGACGGCGCGGCATGAAGGGCGCGCCGAAGCAGGTCGAGAAGGTCGGCTGCGGTTCTTTCACGCCCACCTCGGTGCCCGGGGTCTTCGAGGTGAAGCCCGACAGGAAGTGATACATCGCCTGTTCCGGCGTCAGCCGGGCGATCGGCGGCATCACCCCATAGGCGTCCGAGGTCAGCATGATGACGTTCTTCGGCTGCCCGGCCATCCCCGTCTCCGAGGCGTTCGAGATCGCCTCGAGCGGATAGGCGCAGCGCATGTTCTCGGTGATCGAGCTGTCGGCGAAGTCAAGCTCGAGCGTGTCGGGATCGAACACCATGTTCTCGATCACCGTGCCGAAGCGGCTGGTGGTCGCGTAGATCTCGGGCTCGGCCTCGGGCGAGAGGTTGATGGTCTTGGCGTAGCAGCCGCCCTCGAAGTTGAAGGTGCCCTTGTCCGACCAGCCGTGCTCGTCGTCGCCGATCAGCACCCGCGAGGGGTCGGCCGACAGCGTCGTCTTGCCGGTCCCCGAGAGGCCGAAGAAGATCGCCACCTCTTCGGGGTTGCCCGGCGCGTGGTTGGCCGAGCAGTGCATCGGCATCACCCCGCGCTCGGGCAGGATGTAGTTCAGCAGCGTGAACACGCCCTTCTTGTTCTCACCCGAGTACTCGGTGTCGCCGACGAGGATCAGCTTCTTGTCGAAGTTGATGGCGATCACGGTCGAGGAGCGGGTGCCGTGCCGCTCGACCTCGGCCTTGAAGCTCGGGCAGTTGATGATGGTCCAGTCGGGCTCGAAGCCCGCGAGCTCGTCCCCCTCGGGGCGGCGCAGCAGGTGGCGGATGAAGAGGTTGTGCCAGGCCAGTTCCGACACCACCCGCACGTCCAGCCGCTGCTCGGGGTCGGCGCCGGCGTAGAGGTCCTGGACGAAGTATTCCTTGCCCTTCATGTGCTCGAGCATATCGGCATAGAGCACGTCGAAATGTTCGGGCGACATCGGGCGGTTGTTGTCCCACCAGATGGTGTCCTCGGTCAGCGCGGTGCGGACGACGTGCTTGTCCTTGGGCGAGCGGCCGGTCTTGGCGCCGGTGGTCACGAGGAACGCGCCGCCGAGGCCCAGGTGCCCCTCGCCACGGCGGATCGCCGCCTCGATCAGCGCCGGCTCGAGCAGGTTGTAGTGCACCTCACCCACCCCCGAGATGCCCTGGTCCTCGAGCTTGCATTGCGGATTGACGCGGGGCTGGGTCATGCTGGAACTCCTTGAGGTCGGGCCGGGTCGCCTGCGGGTGCTATAACCATGACAGTCGGATGAAGAAAGACGGGCAGGGGTGGCGGTTAGCGCAACCAGAAACGTTTAGCGTTATCAGGCTCTGCGGCGCGCAAGATCATGAGGCGCGGCGGTCGGACGAGGGCTCCCGGCGGTGACGACGCTGCACGCGAGCGCGGTGGCGATCGGGGGCAGGGGGCTCTTGATCCTGGGCCCCTCCGGGTCGGGCAAGTCGGCGTTGGCGCTCCAGCTGATGGCGATGGGGGCAGGGCTGATCGCCGACGACCGGGTTTGCGTCACCCGGCGCGGCGAGGCGGTGATCGCCGACTGCCCGCCTGCGCTCAGCGGGCGGATCGAGGCGCGCGGCGTTGGCATCCTCAACGCCGTGCCGGCAGGCCCGACGCCGCTCGCGCTGGTCGTGGACCTGGGCCGGGACGAGCCCGAGCGCCTGCCGCCGTGGCGCCAGACCGAGGTGGCAGGGGTGACGCTTCCCCTTGCCTTGCGGGGTCGCGGCCCACATCTTGGTGCTGCGCTGCGGCAGATGCTGCTCTGCGGTCGCAGCGACTGAGCGAAGGGTTCGAATTGGACGGCAAGACGACAGGCGGCACGCCCTCGGGCGAGGCGACCGGCACCCCGGAACCCGGCACCCCGGAGCCGGGCGCCCAGCGGCTGGTGCTGGTGACGGGGCCCTCGGGTGCGGGGCGCTCGACGGCGATCAACGTGCTCGAGGATCTGGGGTTCGAGGCGATCGACAACCTGCCGCTGTCGCTGATCCCGCGGCTGCTCGACGGCCCGCCGCGGCCCGCGCCGCTGGCGCTGGGGCTCGACGTCCGCAACCGCGACTTTTCCGCCTCGAACGTGATCGAGCTGATCGATTCGCTGACCCGCAACCCCCGCTTCGCGCCCGAGGTGCTGTATCTCGACAGCGCCACCGACACGCTGGTGCGCCGCTACGCCGAGACGCGGCGGCGCCACCCGCTGGCCGCCGACGGCTCGCCCACCGACGCGATCACCGCCGAGCGCGACCTGCTGACGCCGATCCGGGTGCGGGCGGACGTGCTGCTCGACACCTCGGACTTCACTCCGCACGACCTGCGCGGCGAGCTTGCGCGGCTCTTCGACCTGTCCGACAGCGGGCGGATGTCCGTCTCGGTCCAGAGCTTCAGCTACAAGCGCGGGGTGCCGCGCGGGCTCGACATGATGTTCGACTGCCGCTTCCTCGCCAACCCGCACTGGGTGGAGGGGCTGCGCGCGCAGGACGGGCGGGCGCCCGCTGTGCAGGCCCATGTCACCGCCGACCCGCGCTACCCCGAATTCTTCGAGCGGGTGCGCGACCTGATCCTGTTCCTGCTGCCGGCGCAGGTGGCCGAGGGCAAGGCGCATCTGGCGATCGGCTTCGGCTGCACCGGCGGGCAACACCGTTCCGTCACATTGGCCGAACGGATGGCCGACTCGCTTGCAGAGCAGGGGTGGCAGGTGTCAAAACGGCATCGGGAACTGGAACGGCGCGAGGCGCAGCCGCGTTCCGCCGAACCCGCTCCGGCGCGCGCGCCGGCCGAGGGATCGGCATGAGACGCAGGCGTGAGGTGCAGATCGGCCGATGGTGGATGTGATTTGATCGGTATCGTGATCGTGGCGCATGGCGGGCTGGCGCGGGAATACCTGGCTGCCGTTGAACACGTTGTGGGCCCGCAGGGCGGCATCCGCGCCGTCACCATCGAGGAAGACCACGACAGGGTCGCCAAGCAGATGGAAATCGCCCGCGCCGCCGACGAGGTGGACAGCGGCGACGGTGTCGTGATCGTCACCGACCTGTTCGGCGGCTCGCCCTCGAACCTGTCGATGCCGGCCTGCGTCGCGGGCAAGCGGCGCATCCTCTACGGCGCCAACCTGCCGATGCTGGTCAAGCTCGCCAAGCTGCGCCACCTCGACGTGGGCACTGCGGCCGAGGCCGCGGCCGAAGCCGGGCGCAAGTACATCGACTGCTACAGCCCGCAGGACCCGGCCGCCGAGGCCCCGCCGCCGTGCCGGGCCGTGTCGTGACCGAGCTCACGCGCGAGCTGCGCATCATCAACGAAAAGGGCCTGCACGCCCGCGCCTCGGCCAAGTTCGTCGAGACGGTGGAACGCTTCGACGCCCGCGCGATGGTGGAAAAGGACGGCGAGCTGGTGGCGGGCAACTCGATCATGGGCCTGCTGATGCTGGTCGCCCCGCGCGGCAGCGCCATCACCGTGACCACCTCTGGCCCTGAGGCCGCGCCCCTGATGGAGGCGCTGGCGGCGCTGGTCGGCAACTACTTCGGCGAAGGCCGCTAAGGCCGCGCCGCGTGGCCCGCGACAGCTATCACCACGGCAACCTGCGGCAGGCGCTGGTCGAGGCGACCGTGCGCCTGATCGAGGATCGCGGCCCGATGGGCTTCACCCTGGCCGAGGCCGCCCGCCAGGCCGGGGTCAGCGCCGCCGCCCCCTATCGCCACTTCACCGGCCGCGAGCAACTGATCGAAGAGGTCGCGCGGCAGGGGTTCCTCGAGTTCGCCGACCGCCTCGCCGCCGCCTTCGGGGACGGCCGCCCCTCGCCGCTCTCGGCCTTCCTGCGGATGGGCGACGCCTATCTGCGCTTCGCGGCCGAAAAGCCCGGCTATTACATGGCGATGTTCGAGGCCGGCCTGTCGATCGCAGGCAATGCCGAGCTGGCAGCCGCCGCCGACCGCGCCGAGGATGCGCTGACCCACGCCGCCGCGGCGATGTTCCAGCGCCTGCCGCCGGATCGGCGCCCGCCGCCGTCGATGGTAGCCAACCACATCTGGGCGCTCTCGCACGGGGTGGTCGAGCTTTTCGGCCGCGGCCGCCCCGGCGCCCGCTCCCCCGTCTCGGCGGCCGAGATGCTCGAGTCGGGCGTGCTGATCTACCTGCGCGGCCTCGGCGTCATCCCCGACTGAGCGCCCCCCAAAATAATTTCACCCCCGGGCATTGATGCGCGCCCCGGCCCTCCCATCTGTGTTAATGTGATTAACATTCACATCCCTCGCATGGAGCGCCCGATGTCCTACCCTTACGCCCCTTCGCCTGCCGCGTTGCCCGCGCCGCAGCCGAGCTTTTCGCTGACCCGCCCGCTGATCCGCATCCGCGACTGGCTGGACGACCACGGCAAGCCGGCCTGGATCGCGGCGGTGATCGCGGGCTTCGTCCTCGCCTGGCCCGTCGGCCTCGCCCTTCTCGGTTACATGATCTGGAGCAATCGCATGTTCGCCTGCCGCCACCGCACCGACGCGCGCAGCTTCCGCGCCGATCCGGCTCGCCCGACCGGCAACGCCGCCTTCGACGCCTACCGCGCCGAGACGCTCAAGCGGCTCGAGGATGAGCACGCGGCGTTCCTCGACTTCCTTGCCAAGCTGCGCGAGGCCAAGGACAAGGCCGAGTTCGACCAGTTCATGAAGGACCGCTCCGCCGCCTGATTGGCCGGCGCCTGATGCGGAAACGGGGGGCGGGTGACCGCCCCCTTTTCAGTACGCGGTGGCGGCGTAGATGCGGGTCAGGTCGCCCTGCCATTCGCCGTGATAGGCCGCGAGCAGATCGTCCGCCCCCGTCATCCCCCGCTCGACCCGGTCGCGCAGCACCGCGAGATGCGCCACCTCGTCCGGCGCGCCGTCGACCGAGGGCCGGGCGCGCGCGGCAAGCCCCGCCTCGGCCAGCGCCAGCACCTCGCGGGCAAGGTCGTTCAGCCGCAGCCCGTCATGCTCACCCGCCAGCCCGTCGCGGGCAGCGGCGCGGCGCAGCCCCTCGCGGGTCTCGTGGGTCCAGCCGCGGGTCAGCTCGGTCGCCCCGTCCAGCGCCGCCTGGTCGTAGCACAGGCCCACCCACAGCGCCGGCAGCGCGCAGAGATGGCTCAGCGGCCCGCAGTCGGCGCCCCGCATCTCGATGTATTTCTTGACCCGCGCCTCGGGGAACACGGTGGTCATGTGGTCGGCCCAGTCCGACAGCGTCGGCAATTCGCCCGGCAGCGCCGGCAGCCGGCCTTCCATGAAGTCGCGGAACGACATCCCCAGCGCATCGATATAGCGCCCGTCGCGGTAGACGAAATACATCGGCACATCAAGGACATACTCGACCCAGGCCTCGTAGCCGAAGCCGTCCTCGAAGACGAAGGGCAGCATCCCCGTCCGCGCCGCGTCCAAGTTCTGCCAGATGTGGCTGCGCCACGACTTCATCCCGTTCGGGCGCCCGTCGAGGAAGGGCGAGTTCGCAAACAGCGCCGTGGCGACGGGTTGCAGCGCCAGCGCCACCCGCAGCTTCTGGACCATGTCGGCCTCGGACGCGAAGTCGAGGTTCACCTGCACGGTCGAGGTCCGGTACATCATCTGCGTGCCGAGCGTCCCCACCTTCTGCATATAGGGGGTCATCAGCGCATAGCGGCCCTTGGGCATCATCGGCATCTGGTCCTGCCGCCAGATCGGCGCGGCGCCGATGCCCATGAAGCCCGCGTTCATCGGCCCGGCGATCTCGGCCACCTCGGCCAGATGCTGCACGGTCTCGGCGCAGGTCTCGTGGATCGTCTCGACCGGCGCGCCCGACAGCTCGAACTGCCCGCCGGGCTCAAGGCTCACGTTGGCGCCGTCGCGCGACAGCCCGATCAGCTTGCCGCCCTCGCGCACCTCGGCCCAGCCGAAGCGGTCGCGCATCCCCTCGAGCATGGCGCGGATCGAGCGCTCGCCGTCATAGGGCAGCGGCTCGAGCGTGTCCCAGAGAAAGCCGAACTTCTCGTGCTCGGTGCCGATCCGCCAGGCCTCGCGCGGCTTCTCGCCCGAGGCGATATAGGCGGCAAGCTGGTCGCGCCGCTCGATCGGGCCGCCGCCCTGCTGGGGAATGGACATCGGGGGCCTCGCACTCGTTGCCGGCGAGAGGTGGCGTGCCGCCTGCCCATAGTCAAGCCGTGACCTCACGCGTCTGCGACCTGTCGCCGGCCCCCAGGGCGCGCCGCGCCCCGCCTCGGGCTGGACCCAAATATCCCCGCCGGAGGCACCGGCCGGCAGGCCGGTCCGCTGCGCGTCGGCCTCGCTGCCGGTTGCGACCCGCGCAAAGGATATGCGAGGAGCAGCCCTGACCCCGACACGAGGCTGACATGACCGACGAGACCCTGCCCACCGTCCGGCTGCGGCCCAAGGCCAACGCGCGGGCCATCCGCCACGGCTTCCCCTGGGTCTATGCCGACGAGCTGGTGACCGACCGCCGCACCAAGGCGCTGGCGCCGGGCAGCCTCGTCCGGCTCGAGGATGCCGAGCGGGCGCCGCTGGGGGTGGCGACGGTCAACCCGAACTCGAAGATCATCGCCCGGATGCTCGACGCCGACCCCGCGGCGGTGATCGACCGCGGCTGGCTGGCCGCGCGGCTCGCCCGGGCGCTGGCGCTGCGCGAGACGCTGTTCGACGCGCCCTTCTACCGCCTCGTTCACGCCGAGGCCGACGGCCTGCCCGGCGTGGTTATCGACCGCTTCGGCGACGCCGCGGTGATCCAGCCCAACGCCGCCTGGGCCGACCGGCTCTTGCCCGACCTCGCCGCCGCGCTGGCCGAGGTCACCGGCGTCACCCGCATCGTGATGAACGGCTCGGGCCGCGCCCGCGGGCTCGAGGGGCTGGACGAGCGCACCGAGGTCATCGCCGGCGCCATCGACGCGCCCGTCGAGGTGCCGATGAACGGCGCGGTCTACCTCGCCGACCTGACCGGCGGGCAGAAGACCGGGCTCTTCTACGACCAGCGCCCCAACCACGCCTTCGCCCAGCGGCTCGCCCGAGGCGGGCGGGTGCTCGACGTGTTCTCGCACGTCGGCGGCTTCGGCCTCGCCGCGCTCGCAGGCGGGGCGGCACACGCCACCTGCGTCGACGGTTCGGCCGCCGCGCTGGCGCTCGCGCAGGGCGGCGCCCGCGCGATGGGGGCCGAGGGGCGGCTCACCACCCGCCAGGGCGACGCCTTCGCGGTGATGGAGGCGCTGGCCGCCGAGGGCGCCCGCTTCGACGTGGTGATCTGCGACCCGCCCGCCTTCGCGCCCTCGAAACAGGCACTCGAGGCGGGCTTGCGGGCCTATGAGCGCACCGCGCGCCTCGCCGCGCCGCTGGTCGCGCCGGGGGGCACTCTCGGCCTCTGCTCGTGCAGCCATGCCGCGACGCTCGACCTGTTCCGCAACGCCTCGGCCCGCGGGATCGGGCGGGGCGGGCGGCGGGTGCAGCTCCTCCACACGGGCTTCGCCGGCCCCGACCACCCGATGCTGCCGCAACTGGCCGAAAGCGGCTATCTCAAGGCGCTGTTCTTCCGGCTCGACGGCTGAGGCGATGAAGGCCGTCCTCGACGCCTGCGTGCTCTACCCGACCGTCCTGCGCGAGATCCTGATCGGCGTGGCCGACGCCGGCCTCTACACGCCCGTCTGGTCGCCCCGCATCCTCGCCGAGTGGCGCCACGCCGCCGCCCGCCTCGGGGCCGACGCCGAGGCGGTGGCCGGGGCCGAGATCGCGCTTCTCACCCGCGCCCATGCGCAGGCGAGCGTTCCAGATGACGGAATGGCGGCGGAAGGGTTCGACTGGCCCGACCCCGCCGACCGCCACGTGGCCGAGGCGGCGCTGGCGGCCTACGCGCCGCTCATCGTCACCGCCAACCTGCGCGACTTTCCGCGCCGGACGCTGGCGCCGCTGGGGCTCGCGGCCGAGCATCCCGACGCCTTCCTGCTTACCCTCTGGCGCCGCGACCCCGACCCCGTCGCGGCGGCCGTCCACGCGGCCCACGCCAAGGCGCAGGCGCTCGGCGGGCCGATGCCGCTGCGCGAGCTGATGGCGCGGGCCCGGCTGCCGCGGCTCGCCAAGGCGCTCGCCCGCGCCGACTGAGCACGCGGGCCCGCAAACACCCGCAACCCTCGCGCCAACCGACTCTGCGTCGCCGCCCCCCGGGGGTTGCCCTGCGCCCGCCCCTCCCGTAGCCACGGGGGCAGGACAAGAGGAACCCCATGGTCTCGCGGCTCATCCAGGTCGACGACTTCGACCTCGTCATCTTCGGGGCGACCGGCGACCTCGCGCGCCGCAAGATCCTGCCCGGGCTGTTCCGCCGCCATGCCGCCGGCCAGTTCCCCGAAGCCGCACGCATCATCGGCGCGGCCCGGTCCGAGATGGACGACGCGGGCTTCCGCGCCGAGGTCCGCGCCGCCATCGCCGAGTTCGACCCGACCCGCGCCGACGCCCCCGAGCTGCCCTCGTTCCTCGAGCGGCTGTCCTACGTCGCCATCGACGCCAAGGGCGACACCGGGTGGCAGGCGCTCGGCGTGCGGATGCGGCCGGGGGTGGTGCAGGCCTTCTATTTCTCGGTCGCGCCGGCGCTCTTCGGCGAGCTGGCCGAGCGGCTGGCCCGCTTCGGCATCGCCGGCCCGGACGCGCGGATCGTGGTGGAAAAGCCCTTCGGCCGCGACCTCGCCTCGGCCCGCGCGCTCAACGCCACGCTGGCGCGGCATTTCGACGAACGGCAGATCTACCGGATCGACCACTATCTCGGCAAGGAAACCGTCCAGAACCTGATGGCGGTGCGCTTCGCCAACATGCTGTTCGAGCCGTTGTGGAACGCGCATTACATCGACCACGTCCAGATCACCGTGGCCGAGACGGTGGGGGTGGCCGGCCGCGGCGCCTATTACGACCAGTCCGGCGCCATGCGCGACATGGTCCAGAACCACCTCATGCAGCTCGTCTGCCTGATCGCGATGGAGCCGCCCTACCACTTCGACCCCGACGCGGTGCGCGACGAGAAACTCAAGGTGATCCGCGCGCTCGAGCCGGTCCCCCCCACCGACATCGTGCGCGGCCAGTATGCCGCAAGCGGTGAGACGCCCGGCTACCGGATCGACGCCGAGAACGAGGCGAGCCGCACCGAAAGCTTCGTCGCTCTCAAGCTCAGGATCGCCAACTGGCGCTGGCAGGGGGTGCCGTTCTACCTGCGCACAGGCAAGCGGCTGCGGGCCCGCACCTCGGAAATCTCGGTGGTGTTCCGCGAACCCCCGCACTCGATCTTCGACGAGGCCGGCGATCCGCGCACCAACGAGCTCGTCATCCGGCTGCAACCGAACGAGGGCATGAACCTCAAGGTCAACATCAAGGAGCCGGGACCGGGCGGGATGCGCCTCGTGCAGGTGCCGCTGGACATGAGCTTCGCCGAGGCGCTGGGAGCCGAGGGCAAGGACATGCCCGACGCCTACGAGCGGCTGATCACCGACGTGATCCGCGGCAACCAGACGCTGTTCATGCGCGGCGACGAGGTCGAGGCGGCCTGGGCCTGGGCCGATCCCGTCATCGCCGCGTGGGAGGACGCGACGGCGCGTCCCGAACCCTATGACCCCGGCACCAGCGGCCCCGACGAGGCGTTGGGGCTGATGCACCGCGACGGGCGCCGCTGGCGCGAGATCAAGGCCTGAGGACGAGACCGGACCATGAAGCTGATCGAACATCCCGACCGCGAGGCGCTGACGCTGGCCGTGGCGCAGGACATCACCGACGCGCTGGGCATGGCGCTGAACACCTGCGAGCAGGCGGTGCTGTGCCTGCCCGGCGGCTCGACCCCGGTGCCGGTGTTCAAGGCGCTGTCGGCGGCGCGGCTCGACTGGGGCCGGGTGCTGGTGGTGCCGGGCGACGAGCGCTGGGTGCCGGGCGATCATCCGCGCTCGAACGCGCGGCTGATCCGCCGCAACCTGATCGACGAGGGCGCCGTGGCGGCCCGGCTGGTCGATCTCTACGACGAGACGCTCGACCCCGAGGCGGGGGCCGCGGCGGCGGCCGAGCGGATCGCGCCGCTGCTGCCGCTGTCGGTGCTGTTGCTGGGGATGGGCGAGGACGGGCACACGGCGAGCCTGTTCCCCGGCGCCGAGGGACTGGCCGCGGCGCTTGACCTCGCAGCGCCGGCGGTGCTGCCGGTCCGCGCCGACGCGGCGGGCGAGCCGCGCGTCACGCTGACGCTGCCGGCGCTCGCCTCGGCGCCCGAGGCGTTCCTGATGATCACCGGGCCGGACAAGCGCGCCGCGCTCGAGCGGGTGGCGACCCTCACCCCCGAGGAGGCGCCGATCCGCGCCTTCTGGAAGGATCTCGTCGTCCACTGGGCCGAGTAGCCCCATCCATCCGCCCGCGGGGAAATTTGCCATGACCGACCTCTGGACGCGGCTTGCCGCGCATCGCGCTGCAACCGAGGACCGCACCATCGCGGCGCTGTTCGAGGCCGACCCCGACCGGGCGGCGCGCTTCTCGACAGCGGCGGACGGGCTGCTCTTCGACTGGTCCAAGACCACGCTGGATGACGAGGCGGTGCGGCTGCTGCTGGCGCTGGCCGAGCCGGTGGCGGCGCGGCGCGCGGCGATGTTCGCGGGCGAGGCGATCAACGAGACCGAGGGACGGGCGGTCCTGCACACCGCCCTGCGCGGGGGCGAGGGCGAGGTCCGCGTGGACGGCCACGACGTGATGCCCGAGGTCCGCGCGACGCTGGCGCGGATGCGCGACTTTGCCGAGGCCGTGCGGACCGGCCAGCTCAAGGGGCAGGGCGGGGCCTACACCGACGTGGTCAACATCGGCATCGGCGGGTCGGACCTCGGCCCGGTGATGGCCGCCCACGCGCTCGCGCCGTGGATGGACGGGCCGCGGCTGCATTTCGTCTCGAACGTGGACGGGGCGGATGCGACCGACACGCTCAGGGGGCTGGACCCGGCCCGGACGCTGGTGATCGTCGCCTCGAAGACCTTTACCACCATCGAGACGATGACCAACGCCGAGACGGTGCGGGCGTGGATGGCGGGGGCGGTGGCCGACCCGGCGGCGCAGTTCGCGGCCGTCTCGACCGCGCCCGACCGCACGGCGGAGTTCGGCATCCCGGCCGAGCGGGTGTTCGGCTTCGCCGACTGGGTCGGCGGGCGCTATTCGGTCTGGGGGCCGGTGGGGCTGGTGCTGATGCTGGGGATCGGGCCGGCGGCGTTCGACGATTTCCTCGCCGGCGGGCGGGCGATGGACGACCATTTCCGCACCGCGCCGCTGGGGCGGAACCTGCCGGTGATGCTGGCGCTGACCGGCCTCTGGCACCATCAGGTCTGCGGCTATCCGACCCGCGCCGTGCTGCCCTATGCCCAGCGGCTGCTGCGCCTGCCCGCCTATCTGCAGCAGCTCGAGATGGAATCGAACGGCAAGCGGGTGACGATGGACGGCGCCGACCTTCCCCGCGCCTCAGGGCCGGTGGTCTGGGGCGAGCCGGGGACGAACGGCCAGCACGCCTTCTACCAGCTCATCCATCAGGGCACCCAGATCGTGCCCTGCGAGTTCATCGTCGCGGCGCGCGGCGAGGAGCCGGCGCTCGACCATCACCAGCGGCTGTTGATCGCCAACTGCCTCGCCCAGAGCCGGGCGCTGATGCGCGGCCGGACGCTGGCCGAGGCGCGCGCGCGGATGGCGGCCAAGGGGCTGTCGGGGTCCGAGCTGGAACGGCAGGCGCGGCACCGGGTGTTCCCCGGCAACCGCCCGTCGACCACGCTGCTCATTCCGCGGCTGACGCCCTTCACGCTGGGGCAGATCGTGGCGCTTTACGAGCACCGGGTGTTCGTCGAGGGGGTGATCCTCGGGATCAACAGCTTCGACCAGTGGGGGGTGGAGCTGGGCAAGGAGCTGGCGCTGGAACTCGCGCCGCTGCTCGAGGGCGCCGAGGTTGCGGGGCACGACGGCTCGACCGCGGCGCTGGTCGCGGCGCTCAGGACGCTGCGCGAGGGCTGAACCGGGGCTGCACGCCTTATGCAGCGTTCGTGCATCGTTCGTGCGATGTTCATGCACGGTTCATGCGAACGCGCGCGGCACCCGTCCCTGTGAGGGCGGCGCGGCCGGACGGGTCGGTGGGCCAGAAAGACGCGGCCGCCGCGGTCAGGCCTTGGCGACGAGCGCCAGCACCTCGGCCATGAAGGCGTCGGCGATGGCAGGCGTCTCCATCAGCAGCTCGTGGTGGCCGTCGGGGTATTCGGCCAGCCGCGCCGCGGGCCAGCGGGCGGCGCGGGTGCGGATGGCTTGGGGCGAAACCACCTCCTCGCGCCCGCCGAGGCCGATCACGGCGGGGATCTCGGGCGAGGGCAGTGTGGCCAGCCGGCGACACTCGGCCAGGCCCGCGCGCACCCAGTCATAGGTGGCGCCGCCGAGGGTGAGTTCGGGCCACGCCCCCGCCTCGGCCACCAGACGCGCCCATTCGGCGGGATTGCCGGTCAGCGCGTTGCCGCGGAAGGGGGCGTCGAGGACGAAGGTGCCCTCGCCCCCCGTGCCGACCGCGGCGCGGCGGCCGCGGCCGAGCCGCCGGGCGGTCCCGGCGATGCCCATGACCACCGGCCCCGGCAGCGGCGCGTGATGGATGCCCCACATCGGCGACGAGAAGGCGGCGGTGGCGACCGGCAGCCCCTCGGCCAGCGCGGCGAGGCCGATGGCGCCGCCCATCGAGTGGGCGAGCAGGTGCCACGGGCGCGGCAGCGCCAGCGCCTCGGCGCCGGCGACGAGGGCCGCGACATCGAGCTGGTAGGATGAGAAATGGTCGATGTGGCCGGGCCGCGGGTCGGCGATCAGCCGGTCCGAGAGGCCCTGCCCGCGCCAGTCGATGGCGAGGACCGCAAGCCCCGCGGCGGTCAGGCGGCGGGCGGCGGGGGCGTATTTCTCGAGATACTCGGTGCGGCCCTGAAAGAGCAGCACGGTGGCGCGCGGCGTCCCCTCGGGGCGCCAGAGGCCGAGGCGCAGGCGGATGCCGTCGCGGGCGGTGATGAAGAAGGCCGAAGCGGGGGGGAGGGGGGCGTGGGCGTGCTGGTGGAAGGGGGCCGGGGTGGCGCCGGGGGGCAGGTCGTGACCGGGGGTGGCCTCGGTCTGGGCGGAGGACGCGGGGGCGGTCGGGCGAGGGTCGGTCTGGTGGCTCACGCGGGGTCCCCTGCGTTGGGTTGGGTGTGAAGGTGGGCTAGAGGGGGAGAGGTGGGTCCGGGGGCTGGCCGGAAGGTCGGATAGGGGAGCCAGAACCGGGTAAATCGGGAGGACGTAGCCGTCTGCTGAGCACGCGAGTCGAGCGGGCTTACGGTGGGTCGAAGCTTAGCCTGCGGTTGGGGTGCGGGACGAGGGCCGGGTTGGGAAACCGTATCACGCGGTCTGCTCGAGATGACCACGACGGGAGCCGGAATGAGCGGTGAGGCGCCGCAAGACAACGCAGAGAACTTGAGAGCGGGAAGTTACATGCAGGCAGACGGCCCGTCGCGCTCAGGACAACTCACCAGGTCCGCGCTATTGTGCCTTCGGAAGCCACGGCTTGCTCGGCGGGCAGATTCATCAAGCGGCCGGTTTCACCAAACGTTGGTGTAAGGCCGAACCATCGCAACCGCCCAACGCGCCCGCCGCTCCGCGACCCAACGTAGAACCGCACCCACACACAAAAACCAAAGGCCGGGGCGCAAGGGCCCCGGCCCGGTGCGGGTCAGGAGAGCGCGGCGCCCAGCTTCATCGCGGTCGGCAGCGAGCCGTCGACCTTCAGCTTGCCGCTCATGTAGGCCATCGTCGGGTTGGTCGACCCGTTCAGGATGCCCTCGAACGTGTCGCGGCTGGCGGTCAGGGTGACGTCGGCGTCATCATCCCCGGCGCGCACGCCGGATTCGTCGATCATGATCGCGCCCTCGCCCTCGACCACGAACTTGGCCGAGCCGTCGAACGAGGAAATCTTGCCCTGCAGGGCCTTCACGGCGCCCTCGATCACTGCACTCATCTCTTCACTCCCTCAAATCTGGCGCCGCGGCGCGGATGTGCTTACATGGTCCATATGCGCGCCCTTCCCCTTCAGTTCCAGTCTGCCGCCACGGCACTCCTCGGGCTGATGCTGGGCATTTTCATGACCGTCGCGCCGCTGGCGGCGGACGAGGCCCCCGCCGCCCCGATCACCGTCGCCCCGACCCCCGACATGGACGCGCTCTTTGCCGAGCTGGCCCAGCCCGAGGGTGACGGCTGGCTGCGCGCGCAGGCCGACATCGAGCGGGCGTGGTCGCAGTCGGGCTCGTCGGCGCTGGATTTCCTGCTGATGCGGGGCGAGGC
Organism: Paracoccus sanguinis; assembly: GCF_012689545.1. Lineage (NCBI taxonomy): Bacteria > Pseudomonadati > Pseudomonadota > Alphaproteobacteria > Rhodobacterales > Paracoccaceae > Paracoccus > Paracoccus sanguinis. The sequence goes on along the minus strand of NZ_CP051542.1, from coordinate 792,513 downwards.
GGCGCTGGACGCGGGCGAGCCCGTGACCGCCATCGGCCACCTGACCGCGCTGGTCGAGAACGCCCCCGACTTTGCCGCCGGCTGGGCGGCGCGCGGGGCAGCGATGTATTTCGCCGGGCAGGCGGGGCCGGCAATCGACGACCTCGCGCACGCGCTTCGCGCCGAGCCGCGGCACTGGCCGGCGCTGACGCTGCTCGGCACGATCTATGAGGAGATGGGCGACCGCGACCGCGCCCGGGCGGCCTTTGCCGCAAGCCTCGCCATCAATCCGCATCAGGAGGATGCCATGGACGGGCTTGCGCGTGTCTCGGCCGGGCCTGCGGGGCAGGACGCCTGACCCATGGCAGGACGCATCACGGCCGTGCTGGGGCCGACCAACACCGGCAAGACCCATTATGCGATCGAGCGGATGCTGGCGCACCGCACCGGCGTCATCGGCCTGCCGCTGCGGCTGCTGGCGCGCGAGGTCTATGACCGCATCGTCAAGGCGCGCGGCCCCTCGGTCGTGGCGCTGATCACCGGCGAGGAGCGCATCGTCCCCGAGCGCGCCGCCTATTGGGTCGCCACCACCGAGGCGATGCCCGAGGTGCTGGCCGATTTCGTCGCCATCGACGAGATCCAGCTCTGCGCCGACCCCGAGCGGGGGCATGTCTTCACCGACCGGCTGCTGAACGCGCGCGGCCTGCACGAGACGCTGTTCCTCGGGTCCTCGACGATGCGCCCGGCCATCGCCGCGCTGGTCCCCGAGGCGCAGTTCATGCGCCGCGAGCGGTTCTCGACGCTCAGCTGGGCCGGGTCGAAGAAGCTGAGCCGGATGCCCGCGCGCTCGGCCATCGTCGGGTTCTCGGTCGATGACGTCTATGCCACGGCCGAGCTTCTGCGCCGGCTCAAGGGCGGGGCGGCGGTGGTGATGGGGGCGCTGTCGCCGCGCACCCGCAACGCGCAGGTGGCGATGTATCAGGCGGGCGAGGTCGATTACCTCGTCGCCACGGATGCCATCGGGATGGGGCTCAACCTCGACATCCGCCACGTCGCCTTCGAGGCCACGCACAAGTTCGACGGGCGGCGGATGCGGCCGCTTTTTCCGCACGAGCTGGGCCAGATCGCCGGCCGCGCCGGGCGGCACACCGAGCCGGGCACTTTCGGCGTCACGGGCGAGGCGCAGCCGCTGGACGAGGGGCTGATCGACGCCATCGAGAACCACCGCTTCCAGCCGATCAGCCGGCTGGTGTGGCGCAACTCGGCGCTCGAGTTCGGGACGGTGGACCGGCTGGTGCAGTCGCTCGAACAGCCCTCGGGCAGCGAATGGCTGGGCCGCGGGCGCGAGGCGGACGACCTGCACGCGCTCAAGGCGCTGCGCGACCTGCCCGAGATTCGCGACCGGGTGACGCATCCCAAGGACGTGCGGCTGCTCTGGGACGTCTGCCGCATCCCCGATTTCCGCGGCATCTCGCCGGCCGAGCACCTGACGTTGCTCTCGCGCATCTACGGTTTCCTGCAGGAGGGTGGCATCCCCGGCGACTGGCTCGCGCGCGCGGTGGGGCGGATCGACCGGACGGGCGGGGACATCGACGCGCTGTCCAAGCGGCTCGCCTATATCCGCACCTGGACCTATGTCGCCCAGCGGACCGGCTGGGTGCGGGACGAAGCCCATTGGCGGGGCGAGACCCGCGCGGTAGAAGACCGCCTGTCGGACGCGCTTCACGCCGCGCTGACGCAGCGATTCGTGGACCGGCGCACCTCGGTGCTGATGCGCCGGCTCAACCAGAAGGAGAGCCTGGTGGCCGAGGTGAACGACAAGGGCGAGGTGACGGTCGAGGGCGAATTCGCCGGCCGGCTGGACGGGTTCCGCTTCCGCGCCGATCCGGCGGCGGCGGGCGACGAGGCCCGGATGCTGACCCGCGCCGCCTATGAGGCGCTGCGCCCCGAGTTCCACCTGCGCGCCGACCGCTTCTACAACGCGCCCGACACCGAGCTCGACTTCACCGAGCAGGGCGGGCTGATGTGGGGCGGCACGGCGGTCGGCAAGCTGACGCGCGGGGCCGACCCGCTCAAGCCCGGCATCGACGTCTTCGTGGACGAGGACGCGGGCGAGGAGGTGGCCGAGAAGGTCCGCCGCCGGCTGCAGCACTTCATCGACCGCAAGATCGCCGCCGGGTTCGAGCCGCTGCTCGCCCTGCAGGCCGACGAGGCGCTGACCGGGCTGGCCCGCGGCGTCGGGTTCCGGCTGCTCGAGAGCTTCGGCATCCTGCCGCGCGAGCAGGTGGCGGGCGACATCAAGGCGCTGGACCAGGAGGCGCGCAGTCTTCTCAGGAAGCACGGCGTGCGGTTCGGGCAGTATACGATCTTCGTGCCCGCGGTGCTCAAGCCCGCGCCGACGCGGCTGCGGCTGGTGCTGGCCTCGCTCGCGCAGGGGCTGGACGAGTTCCCCGAGAGCCCGCCCCCCGGGCTGGTGACGATTCCGAACCTGCCTGACGTGCCGCGCGGGTATTACACGCTGTCGGGCTATCACCCGGCGGGCGAGCGGGCGATCCGCATCGACATGCTCGAGCGGCTGGCGGACCTGCTGCGCGGGCAGGACAGCCGCGGCGGGTTCGAGGCGAGCGCGGATATGCTCTCGATCACCGGCATGACGCTGGAACAGTTCGCCGACCTGATGGGCGGGCTGGGCTACCGCGCCGAGAAGGCCGAGCGACCCAAGGCGCGGGCGGCGGCGGTGGCGCCGGTGGCGGCCGCGCCCGAGCCGGGGGCCGAGGCGGCTGCCGCGAGCCAGAACCCGATGACGGAAGAGGAAAGCGTCCTCGTCGCCGAGACCCGCGCCCGATGGGAGGCCGAGCAGGCCGAGAAGGCGCGGCTGGCGGCCGAGGCCGAGGCGCGGGCGGCGGCCGAGGCGGAAGCCGCGGCGCAGGCCGAGGCGGCGCTGGCTGCGTCGGCGGGTGGCGAGGACGGGCCGGTGGCGACCGAAGGGCTGCCGGCGGACGCGGGCGATGCGGCGGCCGAGGCCGTGGCCTCCGAGTCCGGTGATGCTCAGCCGACCGGCGGGGCCGAGGGCGAGGCATCCGAGGAAGCATCCGACGCCGAGCCGGTCGAGACCGAGACCTATTACAGCTTCACCTGGGCGCCGCGCCCGCGCGGACCGCGCCGGGGCGAGGGCGACAGCCGCGGCCCGCGGCGGCCGCGGGGCGAGGGCGCTGCGGCGGCCGGCCCGGCCGAGGGCGGCGAGGCCCGCGGCGACCGCGGCCGGCGCTTCGGCGGCCCGCGCGACGGGCAGCGCAGCGGCGGCGAGCCGGGTGCGGACGGCAAGCCCGCGCGCTTCGGCAAGGGCGGCGAGCGCGGCGGCAAGCCGCAGCGCCGCGATGGGGCGCGCACCGACGGGACCGAGGGGCAGGGCGGAAGCCGCGACGGTCAGCGTGACGGGCAGGGCAAGGGGTCGCGCAACGAGCGGCACGAGGGCAAGCGCTCGGATGGCAAGCGCCACGACGGGCCGCGCCACGACCAGCGCCCGCCGCGGGCCGAAAAGCCGATGGACCCCGACAGCCCGTTCGCCGTGCTGGCGGCGCTGAAGAACCGGACGTGACGGCAGGCCGCGGCGCGTTCCTTCTCGACATGGCCTTGTCCCGGGCGGGGGGCCGCTGATGTCGCGCCGGGCCGAGCGGGCGCGGCGCGAACTGGCGGCAGCCCCGCCCGCCGCGCTGGTCGAGACGATCCGGCTGGACCGTTGGCTCTGCCACGCGCGGGTGTTCAAGACGCGCAGCCTCGCCGCCGATCGGATCGCCGCGGGCGGCATCCGGGTGAACGGCGTCCCCTGCCGCAAGCCGGGGCAGGAGCTGCGGCCCGGCGACGTTGTGACCGCCGCCGTGCCGGGTGGGGTGCGCAGCCTCAGGATGCGGGCGCCCGGCGCACGGCGCGGACCGCCGGCCGAGGCGCGGCTGCTCTACGACGATCTCGATGCGCCTGCGGGGGACGGGGCGCCGGCCGCGCCCTGGCCCGACGAGGACGAGGATTGACGCCACGACACCGCGCGGCGCCCACGCGGGTTGCCTCGGCCGGGGGTCGGCACGGTGAAGCGGGATTGAACCGGGCGCGGCGAAGGTCTAGGTGAAACCCCGCACTGGCCTTCCGACACTGGCCTTCCGAGGAGTGACCGATGACCTATGTCGTGACCGACAACTGCATCATGTGCAAATACACGGATTGCGTCGAGGTCTGCCCGGTGGACTGCTTCTACGAGGGCGAAAACACCCTCGTCATCCATCCCGACGAGTGCATCGACTGCGGCGTCTGCGAGCCCGAGTGCCCCGCCGACGCGATCCGCCCGGACACCGAGCCGGACATGGAGGCGTGGGTCGAGTTCAACCGCAAGTACTCGGAACAATGGCCGGTCATCACCCGCAAGAAGGACCCGATGCCGGGTTACGAGGCGATGGACGGGGTGGCCGGGAAGCTCGAGAAATACTTCTCGCCGAATCCCGGCGAGGGCGACTGACCGGCGGTCGCGCCGGTCGCTCCGCCGGTCCGGGGGCTGTCTGCCCCCGGACCCCCGAGGATATTTTCGTCAAGAGAGATGGGGTGTGAGACGCGCGGTCCGGCCGGGCGGCTTGGCCTAGTGGAGGGCCGTGCTGGGTCGCGTCTTCGGCCGAGGAGCGCGAGCACCAGGCACATCCCCGAAGCGGCAACGGCGGCGTCCACAAACATGACGTTGACGGGGCCCGCTTCGCGCCCGGATCCTTCGCCGCTCGTGGACGCGTGCGCGCCGACCCGTTTCTACGCAAAAGGGTGGGGTAAGATCACGGAGCGTTGCCGTCCCCGGTCCCGTCCAGCATCGCGTTGCACGGGCTATCAACTCGGCCGGATGATGCGCCGGGCCGTCTCGAGTCGGCGCTGAGCCGATCGCCGGCAGCCGGTGACTTCATATCCGCGAAGTGGCGGTGCCTACGACCCCGATCAGCATCGCGTTTACACTCTCAGCGACTCGCCCGAATGCCGAGCCGGGCCGGCGAGCGCCGGCGCCGACCCAATCCTCGGAACCGCGTCCCCTCACATTCCCGCAGCGGCGGCGTCCACGATCCCGTTCAGCATCGCATTCACGGGCGCCATCGACTCGCCCGGGTAATGGCGGTGGCCAATCACGACCTTGCCGGGGGCGTCGGCGGCCTCGTAGACGAAGATGTTGTAGGGGCAGTACTGGATGTTGGCGATGTCGGCCTCCATCACCTGCCGCGATACCGCCGCCGAGCAGAACGAGAACGACTCGGCGTGCGTGTAGAGATCCTTGGTGCCGCCCACGTCCGCCTTGGTGCGGGCCAGCATCTCGCCCACGTTGCTGGTCGCGTCGATCACCAGGCCGGCGTTGGTGATGGCCTGCTCGACCGAGAATTGCGCGTCGTCGAAGGGAACCTCGACGGTCTTGGTATAGGCGGCTTCCTGCGCCAGCGCGGGGGTGGACAGCGCGGCGAGGGCGCCGACCAGCGCGGGGCGGAGGGGCAGGCGGGCAAAGGGCAGGCGGGTCATGGCGTCGGTCCTTTCGGGTTGGGGTCTCACGTCGGGTCGGCGGCGGGGGCGGGGGCAGTAGGGGCGCCTTGCGGCACGGCGGGATCGGGCGGGATGGCCTCGACCGGGCGCGCGGCCGTGGCCGGGTCCCAGCCGGTGCGGGTCAGCATCTGCGCCAGCATGACCCAGAAGAACTCGTCGCCCGCGTAGCCCTCGATCCGCCCGACCTCGGTGCCGGCGTCGGTCAGCACGAAGGTCGGGGTGAAGACCGGGGCGCGGCCGGTGAGCGTCACCCCCTCGGGCAGCGGGTCGTGGATGTCGAGGCGCACCAGCGGGGCGGCCTGCCCCTCGGCCGTGCGGGGGTAGGCGGGGGCGATCTCGGCATCCCAGCGCTTGCAGTAGCTGCAGCCGTCCCGTTCGAACATCAGCAGGCTGCGCTCGGCTGCCGCGGCGAGCGGCAGCGCTGCCAGCACGAGGCCGAGCGCGGCGCCGAGGCGGGTGCGGCGGGGCAGACGTGGAGGGAACATATTCCAACCTCGTTGACTGTCTTGACCATCTGTCGCAGCGTCACTTCAACGCCGCAACCCCCCACGGGGTCCGCGGCCTCCGCGCCGGGCAGCCCCCGGACGGCCGGCAGAGGGAGCGGTCCATGCCCGAGATCAGCTATGGCGGCGCGATCCTCGCCGGGCTTCTGTCGTTCCTGTCGCCCTGCATCCTGCCGATGGCGCCGTTCTACCTGTGCTATCTCGCCGGGGTCTCGATGGGCGAGTTGCGCGCCGATGGCGGGCTGAACCCCGGCGCGCGGCGCAGGCTCGTCGCGGGGGCGGTGGCCTTTGCGCTGGGGGTGACGACCATCTTCGTGCTGCTGGGGCTGGGGGCGACGGCGCTCGGCTCGGCGGTGTCGCGCTACCGGACCGAGCTGAGCTGGGTGGCGGCCGGGGTGCTGCTGGTCTTCGGGCTGCATTTCCTCGGCGTGATCCGGGTGCCGTTCCTCTACCGCGAGGCGCGGCTCGAGGGGCCGGCGCAGCCGTCGTCGCTGGTCGGGGCCTATGTCATGGGCCTCGCCTTCGGCTTCGGCTGGACGCCCTGCGCGGGGCCGGCGCTGGCGGCGATCCTGTTCGTGGCGGCCGGGATGGGCGAGGTCTGGCGCGGTGGCGCGCTGCTTCTGGTCTACGGGCTGGCGATGACGCTGCCCTTCGTGGTGGCGGCGATGTTCGCGGGGCCATTCCTCGCCTGGGTCGGGCGGCACCGGGCGCTGATGGGGCGGGTCGAGAAGGTGATGGGGGTGATGCTGATCCTGTTCGCGGTGCTGATCGCCACGGACAGCGTGAACCGCATCGCGGCCCTGATGGTGGACAACTTCGACTGGAGTGCGACGACGCTATGAGACGCAAGGCGATGGTGGCCGCGCTGGCGGCGTGGGGGGTGATGGCGGGGGCGGCGCTGTCGGGCAGCGTGCCCCTGGGCGACGACGGGCTGCACAAGCCCGACTGGCTCAAGGACAGTTTTAAGGACGTGCGCGAGGACGCGGCCGAGGCCGCCGCCGCGGGCCGGGTGCTCATGCTGCTGGTCGAGCAGCGCGGCTGCATCTACTGCGCCGAGCTGCACGAGACGGTGCTGACCGATCCGCGCATCGACCGGCTGATCCGCGAGCGTTTCGACGTGGTGCAGATCGACCTGTTCGGCGGGACCGATGTGACCGACAGCGACGGCGAGGTGCTGAGCGAGAAGCGCATGGCCGGCAAGTGGGGCGTGACCGTGACGCCGACGCTGATGCTCATGCCCGCGACAATCCCCGAGGGCGTGAGCGCCCCGCGCGCCGCGATGGCGGTGGTGCCGGGGGTGCTGGACGCCGACCGGATGCTCGGGCTGCTCGACTGGGCGGTGGCGGGCGGGCCCGGGACGGGGCGAACGCTGCCCGAGGTGCTGCGGAAATAGCCGTCCGACCAACGTCGGAGGCGGGGCACCCAGAATTACCCCTTCTTTCGAGGGGTGATTCGTGATACAAGGTTGTCACATAAGACCGCGCCGGGTCCATATGGTCGCCGGGCGGTCGTGACTGTCACGCCGGTCGTCTGCCCGACTGGTATCGCCAAAGACCACACGGACCTCAGGGGGGCAAGAGCCCGCCCGAGGTTTTTTGCGCCCGAAGCCGCGCCACTGGAAGGAAACCTGATGTCCAAGAGCAAGAAGAACGAGTTCCGCCCCGATGATTTCGTGGTCTATCCGGCCCACGGCGTCGGCCGCATCGTGTCCATCGAAGAGCAGGAAGTGGCCGGACTCAAGCTCGAGATGTTCGTGATCTCGTTCGAGAAGGACAAGATGACCCTGCGGGTGCCGACCGCGCGCGCGACCGAGATCGGGATGCGCTCGCTCGCCTCGCCGGACCTCGTGGACCGGGCGCTCGAGACGCTGAAGGGCAAGGCGCGGGTCAAGCGCGCCATGTGGTCGCGCCGCGCCCAGGAATACGAGCAGAAGATCAACTCGGGCGACCTGCTGTCGATCGCCGAGGTTGTGCGCGACCTGCACCGCTCGGACGACCAGCGCGAGCAGTCCTACTCGGAGCGCCAGCTCTATGAGGCCGCGCTGGACCGTCTGACCCGCGAGGTGGCGGCGGTCAGCGGCATCGACGAGGCCGGCGCGCAGCGTCGCGTGGGCGACGTGCTGACGGCCCGCGCGGCGTGAGTTTCGACTGACGCAGGTTGGTGGGGCCGCCCCGGTGGGGCGGCCTTTTTCTTTGGGTGTGCGGCCGCGTCTGTTTGCCCGACGTAGAGAATGTGGCAGCGTGAGCGGCAGGTGCGACCGACCGCAGCACGTGAGTGAACAGAGCCGACGACCGCGCGTGGTGCCGATCAGCGGCATCGGCGAGGCCGGCGCGCAGCGTCGCGTGGTCAACGTGCTGACGGCGCGCGCAGCGTGAGTTTCGCCTGATGCAGGCTGGTGGGCCGCCCGCTGGGGCGGACCTGATCTTTAGGGGTGCGGGATGCGGGGGACCTGGCCTTTTCCGGTGGACGCGAACGACCCGGGGACGGGGATGGCGGCTGCGGTGTTTCTGGTCCTCGGCGTCGCCGGGGTGTTTCTCGTCCAGTATCTGCGCATGACGGGCCGCAACGACGATGCGTTCGGGGTCGGGCTGGTCGCGGGCGTCGCGATCATCGCCGCCCTGAGCGTCCTGCTGCGTCCCTAGCCGCTGGTGCGCCGCGCCGTGACCCGAAAACGGCGTTCGGGGCGGCGCCCGCCAACGGGCACCGCGTCGACCGCCTCACCAGACGCCCGCCGCACCCTCGCCCCAACCCTCCGGCATCGCCTCAGCGCCGCCCCTCACCGCAGCGCCGCCAGAATCCGCGCCCAGGACCGCGCGCCCTTGGCGAAGCTCTCGAGGTTGTATTTCTCGTTCGGCGAGTGGATGCGGTCGTTGTCGCGGCCGAAGCCGATCAGCATCACGTCCACGTCCAGCAGCCGCTGGAAATCGCCCGCGACGGGGATCGAGCCGCCCATGCCGATGAAGGCCGCCTCGCGCCCCCATTCGGCCTTCAGCGCCGCGCGGGCGGCGGCGAAGGCGGGGTCCGAGACGTCCATGCGGCTCGCCTGCGAGCTGCCGTGGGGGTGGAACTCGACGCTGCAATCCTCGGGGACATGGGCGCGGACATGGGCCTGCAAGGCGGCGCGGATCGCCTCGGGGTCCTGGGTGCCGACGAGGCGGCAGCTGACCTTGGCGCGGGCCTCGGCCGGCAGGACGGTCTTGAACCCGTCGCCGGCATAGCCGCCGCTGATCCCGTTGATCTCGAAGGTGGGGCGGTTCCACACCATCTCGAGCCCGGTGCGCCCCGTCTCGCCCACCGGGTGGCGCAGGCCGACGCGCGAGAGATACTCGCCGGCGTCGAAGCCGAGGTCGTCCCAGTCGGCGCGCAGCTGGTTCGACAGCTCCTCGACGCCCTCGTAGAAGCCGGGCAGCGTCACCCGGCCGTCGGCGTCCTTGATCCCGGCCAGCGCGTTGACGAGGATCTGGATCGGGTTCGCCGCCAGCCCGCCGAACATCCCCGAGTGCAGGTCGCGGTCGGCGGCGCGGACGACGATCTCCTCGCCCATCAGCCCGCGCAGCTGGGTGGTGATGGCGGGGCGGCCGTCCGCATACATCCCCGTGTCGCAGATCAGCGCGAGGTCGGTTTCGAACTCGGCGGCATTGGCCTGAAGGAAGGGCATGAGGTTCGGCGAGCCGCTTTCTTCCTCGCCCTCGAAAAGGAGCGTCAGCCCGGCGGGCAGCGTGCCGTGGGCGGTTTTCCACGCCCGGCAGGCCTCGACGAAGGTCATCAGCTGGCCCTTGTCGTCCGAGGCGCCGCGGCCGCGGATCACCGGGCCGTCGGGCGTGTCCTCGACCACCGGATCGAAGGGGTCGCGGGTCCAGAGCCCGATCGGGTCCACCGGCTGCACGTCGTAATGGCCGTAGAACAGCAGCCGCCGTGCGCCCGAGCCGTCCGGCGCGGTCCGCGCCACCACCGCCGGGTGGCCCGCCGTCTCACGCACCTCGGCCGCAAACCCCAGCGCCGCAAGCTCGTCCCGCAGCCAGCCGGCGGCGCGCCGCACCTCGGGCGCATAGGCCGGATCGGTCGAGACCGAGGGGATGCGCAGGAACGTCTTGAGCCGGTCCAGCGCCGCCGGCTGTCCCGCGTCGAGCGCCGCCAGCACCTCGTCCAGGCGTGTATCGTTGGCCATCTGCATCCCTTTCCTGAGCAGTTTCATCGGGTTCCCATGACGACTTTTTGTCGCAACCGGGGAAAATGCGGGTGTTCCTGACGGGCTTTGACCCTTATCAAGGTCTCGCTCGCCCGACCGGACCATGGTCGGACCCAGCTACTGACGCAAGGGAGCCCGCGATGAACTACGATGCCGCACTCGAGCAGGCCATCCAACGCCTGCATGACGAAGGCCGCTACCGCACGTTCATCGACATCGAGCGTCGCAAGGGCGCCTATCCGCAGGCGGTCTGGACCCGCCCGGACGGGTCCGAGACCGAGATCACCGTCTGGTGCGGCAACGATTACCTCGGCATGGGCCAGCACCCGGCCGTGCTCGCCGCGATGCACGAGGCGCTGGACGCCACCGGCGCCGGGTCGGGTGGCACGCGCAACATCTCGGGCACCACGGTCTATCACAAGCGGCTCGAGGCCGAGCTTGCCGACCTGCACGGCAAGGAATCGGCGCTGGTCTTTTCGTCGGCCTACATTGCCAACGACGCGACGCTCTCGACGCTGCGGAAGCTCTTTCCCGGGCTCATCATCTATTCCGACGAGCTGAACCACGCCTCGATGATTGAGGGGATCAAGCGCTTCGACGGCGCCAAGCGGATCTTCCGCCACAATGACGTGGAGCATCTGCGCGAGCTGCTGGCGGCCGACGACCCGGCCCTGCCGAAGCTGATCGCCTTCGAATCGATCTACTCGATGGACGGCGATTTCGGGCCGATCGCCGAGATCTGCGACCTCGCAGTCGAGTTCAACGCGCTGACCTATCTCGACGAGGTGCACGCGGTCGGCATGTACGGCCCCCGCGGCGGCGGCGTGGCCGAGCGCGACGGGCTGATGGATCGCATCGACATCTTCAACGGGACGCTCGGCAAGGCCTTCGGCGTCTTCGGCGGCTACATCGCCGCGAGCGCGCGGATGTGCGACGCGATCCGCAGCTATGCGCCGGGGTTCATCTTCACCACCTCGATCCCGCCCGCGGTGGCGGCGGGGGCGGCGGCCTCGATCGCGTTTCTCAAGACGGCCGGCGGGCAGGAGCTGCGCGACGCCCAGCAGCTCCACGCGCGCATCCTCAAGATGCGGCTGCGCGGGCTGGGGCTGCCCATCGACGACCGCGGCAGCCACATCGTCCCGGTCCATGTCGGCAACCCGGTGCACTGCAAGGCGCTGTCGGACATGCTGCTGTCGGATTTCGGCATCTACGTCCAGCCGATCAACTTCCCCACGGTGCCGCGCGGGACCGAGCGGCTGCGCTTCACGCCCTCGCCGGTCCACGACAGCCAGCAGATCGACCACCTGGTGCGGGCGATGGATGCGCTGTGGTCGCGATGCGCGCTAAACCGCCAAGTCGCGGTCGCCTGAGCCACATCGGCGGTGTTCGGCCTCGCATACCCGTGATAACCTGCGATTAACGAAAGAGTGCCAGATTCGACCGGAAGGGAGATTCGGGCGACGAGGAATGGGGCAGGCGGAATGATCGGGATGCGGGCGCCGGCGACGGCGGACGATTCCAGCTTGGGGCAGGGGACTCCGGCCAATGCGCCGGCGTTCGACGATTTCGAAATGCGGCTCGGCGACATCATGCGCGGCGAGCGGGCGACGATGGGCAAGTCGCTGCTCGACGTGCAGCGCGAGCTGCGCATCCGGGCGTCCTATGTCGCCGCGGTCGAGAACTGCGACGTGTCGGCCTTCGACGCGCCGAGCTTCGTGTCGGGCTATGTGCGGTCCTATGCCCGCTATCTCGGCATGGACCCGGACTGGGTGTTCCAGCGCTTCTGCCAGGAGTCCGGATTCCAGCCGGTGCACGGCATGGCGCCCGCCGCCGCCGGTCCCAAGCCCACGCGCCGCCCCGCCGATCCGGCCGAGGCGCTGGCCAATCCCAAGGCGCTGTTCATCCCGCAGAAGGAAAGCTTCTGGTCCTCGGTCGAGCCGCGGGCCATCGGCTCGGTGCTGGTCATGGCCGGGCTGGCGCTCGGGCTGGGGTATGGCGGCTGGGCGGTGCTGCAAGAGGTGCAGAAGGTCAACCTGACGCCCTCGGACCAGTCCCCGGCGGTGATTGCCACGCTCGACCCGGTGCAGGATACCGCCGCGGCCGAGCCGGTGGACATGGCCGCGGCTGATCTGCCGCAGCCCGAGGCGCTGGATCGGGTGTATCGCCCGCAGGCGCTGGACGTGCCCGAGTTGACCCCGCGCGACACCCCGATCGCCGCGATCGATCCGGGCTTGCAGGCCGCCGAGACGCCGCAGGTGCGCGAGGCCGCCGCCGACCCCGCCATCGCCGCGCCGTCGGCCGCCCCGTTGCCCGGGATGGCCGGGGTGCAGACAGCGATGGCCGGCCCGCAGCCCGAGGGTGCGGCGGTGCAGCCGGTGCGCACGCTCGCCCCCGACGCCCCGCAGGTCGAGATCATGGCCGCCCGCCCCGCCTGGGTCCGGGTCAGCGCCGCCGACGGCACGGTGATCCTCGAGAAGACGATGGACGCGGGCGAGCGCTTCGCGCTGCCCTCGACCGAGCAGCCGCCGGTGCTGCGCACGGGGAACTCGGGCGCGGTCTATTTCGCGGTGAACGGGCAGACCTACGGCCCGGCGGCGCCGGGGCCGCAGGTGGTGAAGAACGTGGAACTCTCGCCCACCGCGCTGACGCAGAAATACGCGCTGGCCGATCCGGCCGCCGACCCAGAACTGGCGAGCATGGTGGCCATGGCCACGGTGCCGCAAGGCGGGACGGCGAACGGAGCGCCGGTGGAGTGACCGGTGCTCGGCGGCTGGGCCGGGGGGTGAGCGGCGCAGGGAATGCGCTGGGCGGCGGGGTGGCGTCGCCTATCCGCGCTCGGGGGGCTGTAAGGTTTTGTTCAATCTAGGCGATGGTCAGAGCGCCAGCTGATTGACACCGGTCTTGGCTCGTGACGCTCACCGCTCACCGCTCACCGCTCTCATCCGCCACCCTCGCCCCCAGCCCGACCCACCCGCGGTTGCCCCCGGCCTCCGCCGCGCCTATGTCTGGCGCGCGTCAGCGAAAGGCCCCGCGCGATGACTCACAACCCGATCCGCCCCTGGCGCAACATCGACCGCCGGCCGAGCCGCCGGATCATGGTCGGCAACGTCCCGGTGGGCGGCGACGCGCCGATCAGCGTCCAGACCATGACCAACACCGACAGCACCGACGTGCGCGCGACCCTCGCGCAGGTGATCGCGGCGGCCGATGCGGGCGCGGATATCGTGCGCGTCTCGACCCCCGACGAGGCCGCCGCGCGGGCCCTGCGTGACATCTGCCGGGAAAGCCCGGTGCCGATCGTGGCCGACATCCACTTCCACTACCGCCGCGCCATCGAGGCGGCCGAGGCGGGCGCCGCCTGCCTGCGGATCAACCCCGGCAACATCGGCGACGCCGCACGCGTGCGCGAGGTGGTGCAGGCGGCCAAGGACCACGGCTGCTCGATCCGCATCGGGGTCAACGCCGGCAGCCTCGAACGGCACCTGCTGGAAAAATACGGCGAGCCATGCCCCGCGGCCATGGTCGAAAGCGGGCTCGATCACATCAAGCTGTTGCAGGACAACGACTTCCACGAGTTCAAGATCAGCGTGAAGGCGTCCGACGTGTTCCTCGCCGCCGCGGCGTACCAGCAGCTGGCCGAGGCGACGGATGCGCCGATCCATCTCGGGATCACCGAGGCGGGGGGCTTGCGCGGTGGCACCGTCAAGTCGGCGGTGGGGATGGGCAACCTGCTGTGGATGGGGATCGGGGACACGATCCGCGTCTCGCTCTCGGCCGATCCGGTCGAAGAGGTGAAGGTCGGCTACGAGATCCTCAAGTCGCTGGGGCTGCGGACGCGGGGGGTGCAGATCATCTCGTGCCCGAGCTGCGCGCGGCAGGGGTTCGACGTGATCGCCACCGTCGAGGCGCTGGAGAAGCGGCTTGAGCACATCAAGACGCCGATGAGCCTGTCGATCATCGGCTGCGTGGTGAACGGGCCGGGCGAGGCGCTGATGACCGACCTCGGCTTCACCGGCGGGGGCGCCGGATCGGGGATGGTCTACGTGGCTGGGCGGCAGAGCCACAAGATGTCGAACGCGCAGATGATCGACCACATCGTCGAGCTGGTCGAGCAGCGCGCCGCGGCGCTGGCAGAGGCTGGCGCACCGGCTGCAGGGACCGGTGCGGACGACGCGGCGTTGGTGACAGCGCGCTCGGCCTCCTGACGGCCGGATGCTGAGCGCCCCCGCGGCGGGGGCGCCGCGGCCCGTCAGGGCAGCAGCGCCGTCACGATCCCCGGGAACATCGTGATCAGCACCACCAGCAGGCAGAGCATCAGGAAGAACGGGAAGGTCATCCGCGCGATGGTGAAGATGCCGCGTCCGGTCAGCCCCTGGATCACGAAGAGGTTGAACCCCAGCGGCGGGGTGATCTGCGCCATCTCGACCACGATCACGAGGTAGATGCCGAACCACACCGGGTCGAGACCCGCCGCCACCACCGCTGGCAACACCACCGAGGTCGTCAGCACCACGATCGAGATGCCGTCGAGGAACATCCCGAGCAGGATGTAGAAGAGCGTGAGCACCAGGACCAGCATCGCCTCGCTCAGCCCCAGCCCGGCGATCAGCCGGGCGAGGTCGGCGGGCAGGCCGGAAAAGCTCATCGCCTTGGTGAGGTACGCCGCACCCAGCAGGATCAGCCCGATCATGCACGAGGTCTTGGCCGCGCCCACCAGCGCCTCGACGAAGCTCGTCCGCGTCAGCCCGCCCGAGGCCGCGGCGATGATCAGCGCGCCGAGGACGCCCAGCGCGGCGGCCTCGGTCGCGGTGGCGATACCGGCATAGATCGAGCCGATCACCGCCACGATCAGCGCCACCACCGGGATCAGCAGCCGCGCGCGGACGATCTTTTCGGTCAGGCTGATGCGCTCGATCCCCTGCGGCATCCGCTCGGGGTTCATCAGCGCCCAGATCACGATGTAGCCTGAGAAGAGCGCCATGAGCAGCAGCCCCGGCAGGATGCCCGCGATGAAGAGCCGGGTGATCGAGACCTGCGCCGCGACCCCGTAGACGATCATCACCACCGAGGGCGGGATCAGCAGCCCCAGCGTGCCCGCGCCCGCCAGCGAGCCGATGGCGAGCCGGTCGTCATAGCCGCGCTTCTTCAGCTCAGGCAGCGAGATGCGGCCGATGGTGGCGGTGGTGGCCGCCGACGAGCCCGACACGGCGGCGAAGATGCCGCAAGCCACCACGTTGACGTGCGCCAGCCGCCCCGGCAGCCGTTGCAGGAACGGCGCGAGCCCGGTGAACATGTCCTGCGCCAGCCGGGTGCGGTACAGGATCTCGCCCATCCAGATGAACAGCGGCAGCGCGGTCAGCGTCCAGTTCGACGACGCCTCCCACGCGGTGGTGGCGAAGATCATCCCGGGCGGGGACGAGGTGAAGGCCCAGATCGTGAACCAGCCGGTCAGGATCAGCGCCAGCCCGATCCAGACGCCCGCGCCCAGCAGGACGATCAGCACGAGGGCGATGGTCAGGGCCTCGATGGAACTGGTCATCTCACTCTCCGTGGCCTTGCGCGTCGCGGTCGTCCTCGGGCACCGGGCGCCCGGTCAGGCGGCGGAGCAGCCGCTCGACCAGGGCCACCGCCAGCAGGACCATCCCCACCGCCATCGACAGCTGCGGGATCCACAGCGGCACGGCGAGCAGCCCCTGCGAGACGTCCCCGAACACCCAGCTTTCGCGGACATAGGCGAGGATGTGCCACGCCGCCCACAGCATGAGGCCGACGCCCAGCGCCGTCACCACGGTGTCGAGCACCCGCCGCGCCCCCTCGGGCAGCGATTCAGAGATCACCGTGACGCGGATGTGGTCGCCTGCGTTCAGCGTCATCGGCAGGGCCAGAAACATCGAGGCGGCGAGCATCCAGCCGGCGAAGTCATCGGCCGACTTGATCTGCGCGCCCATCAGCCGGGCGGCGATCTGGGCGAGGATCAGCGCGGCGATGCCGGCCAGCGCCACGCAGGCCAGCGCGCCCGCGGCACGGTAGAGGAAACGGGTGACACCCATCGGACGGCCTTTGCGATGCGAGGGGCGCGTCCCCAGCCCGGCCGGGCCGGACCGGGGACGCGCCGGACGGCGTCAGGGACGATAGGCGCGCATGATCTCGGCGACGCCCTCGCCGCCCGAGGCCACCCACTCGTCGGCCATGGTCTTGCCCACCGACGACAGGTCGGTGACCAGCGCGGCCGGCGGCTCGTGGATCTCCATCCCGTTGGTCTTGAGGGTCTCGGTGGCCTTGGCGTTCGCCTCTTCGGCCATCGCCCAGCCGCGGGTCTCGGCCGCCGCGGCGGCGTCGGTCAGCGCCTTCTGGCTTTCCGGCGGCAGCGCGTCGAAGGCCGCCTGGTTCACCAGCACCATGTTCTTCGGGATGAACGCCCGCAGGTCGTAGTAGTGCTTGACGAAATCCCACGCCTGGCTGTCCACCCCGGTGATCGGCGAGGTCAGCATCCCCGAGATCACCCCGGTCGAGAACGCCTGCCCGATCTCGGCCGAGGCGACCGTCGCCGGGACCGCGCCCATCAGCTCGGCAAAGCGCGCGGTGGTCGGGTTGTAGGCGCGGAACTTGACGCCCTTGAGGTCGGCCGCGCTTTCGATCGGGGTCTTCATGTAGATCCCCTGCGGCGGCCACGGCTCGGCCCACAGGATCTTCAGCCCTTCGCCGGCCAGCTTTTTCTCGTAGACGGGCTTCGAGGCGTCCCACAGCTTCTTCGCGTCCTCGAAGGTGGTGGCGAGCAGCGGCACCGAGTCGGCGGCGTAGATGGGGTCCTCGTTGGCGAGCGCCGAGATCAGCACCTCGCCGATCGGGACGACATTGCGCTGCACCCCGCGCTTGAGGTCGGTGCGCGACAGAAGCACCGCGTTCGACTTGACGTCGAGCGTCAGCGCGCCGCCGGATTTCTCGCCCACGTCGGCGGCGAACTGGCGGATGTTCTCGGTGTGAAAGTTGCCGTCCGGGTCATGCGCGGACATCTGCCAGGTCTCGGCGGCCAGAGGGGCGGCGACGAGCGTCGCGCCGATCAGCGCGCCCGGGATGACGGTGGCGAAAAGACGGTGAAGCATCGGTTCTTCTCTCTCTCCTGTTGGGCGCCGTTTGCGGCGCGTCTTGTGGTTAGGCGCGGGTGTCGCCGCGCCGGGCCGAAAGATCGGCGTGGTCGAGGGACCAGATCAGGTCAAAGGCCCCCGCGCCGTGCAGGTCGGCCCCGGCCAGCGCGGGAAGCTCGGCCGCGAGCTCGGCCGCGGCCGCGCGGGTGAGCGTGTCGGCCATCAGCACCCGCCGCATCACCCGTTCGGAGCCCGCCTCGGAGGGCAGGGGGGTCGAGAGCGCCGCATCCGGCACGAGAAGCTGCACCCGTAGCACCTCGGGCCGGGTGGCGAGTGCGGCGGCGAGGTCGGAGGCGCGGGCCGCGGCGGCCCCATCGCCCGCCGTGGCGTCGCCCAGTTCGGCCAGCGCCACGGCGCAGCCGGCGCCGAACCCGGCCTCGGCGGTGACTGCCATCACCCGGCGCTGGGTGTTGCCCATGCGGGCGAAGTTGCGGTTCGACCAGTCGGTCTGGCGGGTAAAGGCCGCGCGATAGGCGTCCGAGGTGAAGGTGCCGAGGCTCTCGGTGCGGTAGATCGCCAGATAGCGCCGCGCGGCGTCGTCATGCGCGCGGTAGCGGCGCGCCCAGAGCATCCCGGGGATGGCGACCCGCTCCTCCATGTGCTCGCGGTCGTACCAGGCGTTGAAATCCGCCTCATGCGCGGGGTCGATGTCGGTCCAGACGAAAAGCTGGCCGTTCGCGGTCGGTGTCAGGTTCATGTCGGGTTCCCGGGCATCCGGCCGCGAGCGTGGCGGAGATTTCCGATCCTGACAAGCCGCGCGACGCAGGGCCGTTGGACCGGCCCGCGCCGGCGGGGTCCGCCCCCGGGGGCAGGGGCGGGCCGTGAGGGTGAGCGGCCTCAGGACGAGATGAAGTCCCGCACGAAGGGTGTCGCGGGCCGCGCGCGGATGTCCTGCGGGCGGCCGATCTGCTCGATCCGTCCCATCGACATGATCACCACCAGATCGGCCAGCTCCATCGCCTCGTCCTGGTCGTGGGTCACGAAGACCGTCGTCAGGCCGGTCTCGTCGTGGATCTCGCGCAGGCCCTGGCGCAGTTCCTTGCGGACCTTGGCGTCGAGCGCGCCGAAGGGCTCGTCGAGCAGCAGCATCCGCGGCTCGATCGCCAGCGCGCGGGCCAGCGCGACCCGCTGGCGCTGGCCGCCCGATAGCTGGCTGGGGTAGCGGTCGCCGATGTGGGGCAGCTGGATCAGCGCCAGCAGCCGGGTCACGCGGCGGGCGATCTCGGCCTTGGGCGGGCGGGTGGCGCGGGGGCGCGCGGCAAGGCCATAGGCGATGTTGTCGAACACCGTCATGTGCCGGAAGAGCGCATAGGACTGGAAGACGAAGCCCGCGCGGCGTTCCTGCACGGTCATGCCGGTCGCGTCCTGCCCCTCGAACAGCACCCGCCCCGCGGTCGGGTATTCGAGGCCCCCGAGGATGCGCAGCAGCGTCGTCTTGCCCGACCCCGACGGCCCCAGCAGCGCGACGAGCGCCCCGCCGGGGATGGTGAGCGACACGGGGTGCAGCGCCGCGGTGGTCCCGAACTGCTTTGAGATTTCGTCGATCTCGATCAGCATCAGCCTCTCTCCCCTCTCAATGCCGGCGCTGCGCGGCGAGCGCGTCGGCGTGGCGGATTTCCAGCAGCGTCTTGATCATCAGCGTCACCAGCCCGAGGACGCCCAGCGTCGCCGCCATCGAGAACGCGGCGACAGACAGGTATTCGTTGTACAGCATCTCGATGGTGATCGGCATGGTCGCAGTCTTGCCGCGGATCTTGCCCGACACGACGGCGACCGCGCCGAACTCGCCCATCGCGCGGGCGTTGCAGAGCAGCACGCCGTAGAGCAGCGCCCAGCGGATGTTGGGCAGGGTGACGGTGCGGAACACCCGCCAGCCCGAGGCGCCGAGGGTCAGGGCGGCTTCCTCTTCGGCGCGGCCCTGTTCGATCATCACCGGGATCAGCTCGCGCGCGACGAAGGGGAAGGTGACGAACATCGTCGCCAGCACGATCCCCGGCAGGGCGAAGACGATGGGGAAGCCGTGCGCCACCAGCCAGCCGCCGATCAGCGAGTTGGCCCCGAAGGTCAGCACGATGCAGAGCCCCGCCACCACCGGGCTGACCGAGAACGGCAGGTCGATGAGGGTGATCAGCACCGCCTTGCCGCGAAAGTCGAACTTGGTGATCGCCCATGCCGCGGCGAGCCCGAAGAGGGCGTTCAGCGGCACCGCGATGGCCGCGACGATCAGCGTCAGGCGGATCGCGGGCCAGGCCTGCGGATCGGCGAGGCTCGCTAGCGCCGGGCCCACGCCGCGCGCGAGTGCCTCGGCGAAGACCGTGACCAGCGGGGCCAGCACAAGCACCGCGAGCCCCAGCACCGAGACGAGGATCAGCGCCCGCCGCGCGGCCGGGGCCTCGTCGGTGGGGGCGCGGAAGCGGCCGGCCTTGGGCGGGCGGGGCGCGGGGTGGGGCAGGGACAGGTCAGACATAGCCGATCCTCCGCCGGCTCCAGATCTGGATGAGGTTGATCGCCAGAAGCAGCGCGAACGAGATCAGCAGCATGACGATGCCGACGGCGGCGGCGGCGTCGTAGTTGAACTCTTCCAGCTGGATGACGATCAGCAGGGGGGCAATCTCGGTCACCAGCGGGATGTTGCCGGCGATGAAGATGACCGAGCCGTATTCGCCGACCGCCCGCGCCAGCGCGAGGGCAAAGCCGGTCAGCGCGGCCGGCGCCAGCATCGGCAGGATCACCTTGCGCAGCGTGGTCAGCCGCGAGGCGCCGAGCGTGGCCGACGCCTCTTCGACCTCGCGGTCGATCTCTTCGATGACCGGCTGGACGGTGCGGGTGACGAAGGGCAGGCCCACGAAGATCAGGGCGATCAGGATGCCCCATTGCGAATAGGCGATCTTGATCCCGAGCGGCGCCAGCGCCGCGCCGAAGACCCCGTTCGGGGCGTAGAGCGCGGTCAGCGCGATCCCCGCGACGGCGGTGGGCAGCGCGAAGGGCAGGTCCACCGCCGCGTCCAGCAGCCGCCGGCCGGGGAAGCGATAGCGCGACAGCACCCACGCCAGCACCACACCGAAGACGAGGTTGAAGAGCGCGGCGAGGAACGACAGCCGGAACGACAGCCAGAGCGCCCGCCACACGCGCTCGCGGTTGACGGTGGCCCAGATGCCCGCCGCCCCGTAGTCGGCGCCCTTGAGCAGCAGGGCGCCGATCGGCAGCAGCACCACGATCGAGAGCATCGCGACCGTGATCCCCATGGCCGGGCCGAAGCCCGGCATGGGAGAGGGCTGGCGGAACGGCCCTCGGCTCATTTCGGCACGTAGATCTGGTCGAAGATGCCGCCGTCGCCGAAGTGCTCGGGCTGCGCCTTGGCCCAGCCGCCGAAGTGCGAGATGTCGACGAGGTCGATCTTGGGGAAGCGGGCCACGTCCTCGGGCGCCGCGGCCGAGGTGTCCCAGGCGCGGTAGTAGTGCTTCCACGCCAGTGCCTGGCCCTGCGGCGAATAGAGGAAGTCGAGATACCCCTGTGCCAGCTCGCGCTGGGCGTCGCTGGTGATGTTGGCGTCCACCACCGCGACCGGCGGCTCGGCCAGCACCGAGACCGAGGGCACCACGATGTCGAACTTGTCGTCGCCAAGCTCGGCGAGCGCCAGGTAGGCCTCGTTCTCCCACGCGAGCAGCACGTCGCCGATGCCGCGCTGCGAGAAGGTGGTGGTGGCGCCGCGGGCGCCCGAGTCGAGGACGGGCACGTTGCGGAACAGCTTGCCCACGAACTCTTTGGGGTCCTGGCCGTTGCGCTCGGCCCACGCCCAGGCGGCGAGATAGTTCCAGCGCGCCCCGCCCGACGTCTTGGGGTTCGGGGTGATGACCTGCACGCCGTCGGCGACGAGATCGCCCCAGTCCTTGATGCCCTTGGGGTTCCCCTCGCGGACGAGGAACACGATCGTCGAGGTGTAGGGCGAGGAGTTGTGCGGCAGCCGCTTCTGCCAGTCGGCCGGCAGCTTGCCCGCCGCGGCGATGCGGTCGATGTCCGAGGCGAGCGCCAGCGTCACCACCTGCGCCCCCAGCCCCTCGACCACCGCGCGCGCCTGCGCGCCCGAGCCGCCGTGGCTCGTCTCGATCTGCGGGGCGTCGTGGCCCTGTGCGGTCCAGTACTCGGCGAAGGCGGCGTTGATGTCGCGGTAGAGCTCGCGCGTCGGGTCATAGCTGACGTTGAGCAGCGACTCGGCGCGGGCCTGACCGAGGCCGAGCGCCAGGGCTGCGGCGATCACGCCCCAGCCGATCAGCGGCCGCAGTCGCGCCAGCGGCGCCATGATCTCGGCGGTGGTCAGCGGGGCGGGGCGGGGGGCGATAGAGCCAAGGGTGGGACGGTCCATCGGGTCATTCCTTCTTGAGCTGCGCGGGCCGCAGGGCCGGCTTGCCCGATAAATATCGACCTCACCTGTCGTTTTTAGCAAGTAAAAAATATCGGCTTTTCTTGTCGTGATTAAGAAAGGGAGATTCGTCGCCGCGGCTGGCGGCGCGCGGGCGCGGACCCTCGCCCGGCGGGCGGGCGCGGGACGAATGACCGCCAGAGCGTGGCGTAAGAGGTTTTGGTTCCGGACGCCCGGCCGGTCAGGCGTCGGCGATGACCTGTGCGGACAGCGCGTCCGAGCGCATCAGGTCGGCCAGCGTCAGCGAATCGATGATCTGCAGATAGCCCGAGAACACGTCCGCAAAGGTCCGGCGGATGCGGCAGGTCTCTTCGTCGGTGCAGTCGGGGCAGCGCTGATAGGCGGTGCGCGACAGGCAGGGCAGGGGCGCGAGCGGCCCGTCGATCAGCCGCAGCAGATCGGCGAGCTTCACCTCGGACGGCGGCTGCGCGAGCAGATAGCCCCCCGCCCGGCCGCGCCGAGAGGCGATCACGCCGGCGTCGCGGATCTCGAGCAGGATATGCTCGAGAAACCGCTTCGGGGTTCCGGCGCGCTTGGCGACCTGCTCGATGGACAGCGCCTGCGGCGCGCCGCTCGCTGCCTCGTCAGCCAGCACCAGCAGCGCCTTGAGCGCGTATTTCATCTTCTGCGTGATCATGGGCTAGCCCTAGGCAGACGCCGGCCGGGACGCAAGCAAGCGGGTCTGTCGGTGAAAGACGATCTGCAGATAGGGGGCGACGTGGCGGAATGCCAGCCGGGGGAAGCGAGGGAGGGGGGCGCGCCCCATCGCGCCGCTCATGCGCGTCGCACCCCCGGTGTCGGCCACAGCGCCGAGCCGGTCGGGCGCCCGCGGATCAAGCCGCGGGCGTGATGGGCAGGGCGCGTCCGCAGCAGCCCTTTTACTGGAGGCCAACGAGGCCGGGCGCCGAGGAGGGCCACCCCACCCCCGACGCCCGGTCCTGCCGTTGCCCCCGCGATGCCGTCCCTTCAGAACGACAGCGTGGCCGCGCCTGCCCGGACCTCGGCGAACATCGCGCTGGCGCCCTTGATCTCCACCCCGTCGATCAGGTCGCCGGCCTCGTAGCCGCGGGACGTCACGCAGGGCGGGCAGGCCCAGATCGTGCCGCCGCGGGCCTGAAACGCGCTGACGAGGCTCGCCAGCGGCTCGAGCGGCGGCACGTGGGTCAGGGCGTGGCCCTTGCGCCGGACCAGGTCCACGGCGGCGCTGGTCAGAAAGACGAACACCTCCATCCCCGCCGTCTGGGCGCCGTTGGCGAGGGTGAAGGCCACCGACGACAGTTCTGAGTTGATGCCCCGCGTCATCACGATCACCAGTTTGTCGGTCGTCGCATCCATGATAGGTTTCCTTTCGCTCAGGATGTTCCGCGCCGAGTATGCGCCTTGTCCGAAGGGTCCGGCTTTGGCCGCGAGACCGGAAAGCTTGATCGCAACGCCGGACCTGCCGCCGGAGCCCGTCGCGGCGCTGCTGGCCGCGGCCTTGCGGCGGGTGCGGATCACCGACTCGATGCAGTACTGCTACATGCCCTCCGGCGACTGGGAGACGGACGCGACCCCCGCCGCGTGGAAGCCGCATGACGCGGTCAGCTTCCATATCCTCGCCGAGGGGACCTGCTGGCTCGAGATGGGCGGGCAGCGGCGAACCTTGCGCGCGGGCGACATCGCGGCCTTTCCGTTCGGCACCCCGCACCGCATCGGCGCGGGCGCGGGCGGGCCCGAGATCGACCCCGGCGGGGCGCTGCCCCCGGGTCCGTGGCGCGAGACCCCGGTGCTGCGGTTCGGCGGGGGCGAGCGGGTGGTCCGCATCCTCTGCGGCTATGTCCGCTGCGAGGCGCTGTCCTTCGGCCCCTTCCGCGCGGCGCTGCCCGAACTGGTGCTCGTCGCCACGGCGGGCGGCGACGACTGGCTTGCCCCCATCGTGGCCCGGATCGTGACCGAGGTGGACGCGCCGCAGGGGGGCGGCACGGCGATCCTCGAGCGGCTCACCGAACTCGCGCTGATCGAGGTGCTGCGCCGGCAGTTGCTGGCCGAGCCGCGGGGGACGACCGGCTGGCTCGCGGCGATCCGCGATCCGGTGGTGGCGCGCTGCCTAGGCCTCATGCACGCCGACCCGGCGCGGCCCTGGACGGTGGCGCTGCTGGCGCGCGAGGCCGGGGCCTCGCGCAGCGTCATCGCCGCGCGCTTCGCCGCTCGGCTGGGCCGCACGCCGATGTCCTATCTGCGCGACTGGCGCCTGCTGCTGGCGCGCGAGCGGCTGGCCCGCGCGGACGTCTCGATCGGCGCGCTGGCCGAAGAGAGCGGCTACGGCTCGGAGGCCGCCTTCTGCCGCGCCTTTGCCCGCGCGACGGGCTGCCCGCCGGGCGCGTATCGGGCGCGCATGGCGGGCTGACAGTGCAGGTTTCCGTCGGGGTCGAGGGGCCGAAGCCCCCCTCAGACCTCAGCCTTTCGCTTCGGCGCGGATCTGCGTCACGGCGGCCTCGAGCCCGCTCGAGGGGATGCCGCGCAGCAGTTCGGGGCCGATCACGAAGGTCGGCGTGCCCATGATCTGCATCTGCTCGGCCAGCTGCCGGTTGGCGCGGATCTCGGCCGTCACCTCTTCGGTGTTCATCCGCTGGATGATCGCTTGCGAGTCGAGCCCCTGATCCTTCGCCAGCGCCCCGAGCGACTCGAGCGTCACCGCCCCGCGGATCTCGTAGAGCTTGTCGTGCGCCGTCTTGTAGGCCGCGTCGCCGGCGATCTGGCGGACCGCGATGGCATAGCGCGAGGCGAGCTCGCTCTCTTGCCCGAGGATCGGGAACTCCTTGAGGATCAAGCGGATGTTGCCGTCCTTCTCGACCAGCGCGTCGACCTCGGGGGCGATCTTGCGGCAGTAGCCGCAGCGATAGTCGATGAACTCGACCACGGTCAGGTCGCCCTTGGGGTTGCCGCCGACCCACGAGTGGCCGTCGTCGAAGATCGCGGCCTTGTGCGTCTCGACCAGCACGCGGTCGTTCTTGGCCTCGTCGGCCAGGCGCTGCGCCTCCATCTTGTTCACCGCCTCGATCAGCACCTCGGGGTGGTCCATGATGTAGTCGCGGACGGCGGCGCCGAAGGCCTCGCGCTCGGCGTCGGTCATCTGCGCCGGGTCGAAGGCGGCGGCCGGCAGGGCGGTCAGCGGCAGGGCGGCGGCGGCGGCAAGCGCCGCGGCGGTGAGCACGGATTTCATCGCGGGTCCTTTCGGGTTTCGCGCGCGACCTTGGCGGGTCGGGGCGCCGCTGTCCAGCCCGCGCCGGGGGTGCGAGGCGCTTGACCCGTCCCCCGCGGCTCGGCCACAAGCGCCCCCTGACGAAGAGCCGAGGGGGCAGCAGATGAGACAGTCACGACGCGGCCAGGTGGACCCGTTCATCGTCATGGACGTGATGGAGGCCGCGCGCCGCGCCGAGGCCGCCGGCCGCCGCATCGTCCACATGGAGGTCGGCCAGCCCGCCACCCCGGCCCCCGCGGTGGCCCGACGGACGCTGGCGGCGGCGCTGGACCAGCCGCTCGGCTACACCGTCGCCTTGGGCCTGCCGGCGCTGCGCGAGGCGATCGCCGGGCTCTACCGGCGCTGGTACGGGGTCGAGCTGGACCCCGGCCGGGTGGTGATCACCGCGGGCTCCTCGGGCGCGTTCCTGCTGGCCTTCGCGGCGCTCTTCGAGGCGGGCGACCGGGTGGCGGTGGGCGAGCCGGGGTATCCGAGCTACCGCCAGATCCTGCGCGCCATGTCGGTCGAGCCGGTGGGGATGCCGACCCGCTTCGAAAACCGCTATCAGCCGGTGCCCGCGGACATTCCGGCGGATGTGCAGGGGGTGATGCTCGCCTCGCCAGGCAACCCCTCGGGGACGATGCTCGACCACGCGGCGCTGGCGGCGTTGGCCGCGCGCGCGGCCGAGATCGGCGCGGCGCTGATCTCGGACGAGATCTACCACGGGCTGAGCTACGGGGCGCGCTGCGTCAGCGCGCTCGAGGTCACCGACGACGTGGTGGTGATCAACAGCTTCTCGAAGTTCTTCAGCATGACCGGCTGGCGGATCGGCTGGATGGTCGTGCCGCCCGATCTGGTCCGCACCATGGACCGGCTGGCCGCCAACATGTTCATCTGCCCGCCGCACGTGAGCCAGGTGGCGGCGCTGGCCGCGCTCTCGCCCGAGGGCGAGACCGAGGCGCAGGCGAACCTGGCCGTCTATGCCGAGAACCGGCGGCTGCTGCTCGACCGGCTGCCGGCGATCGGCTTCGACCGCATCGCGCCGCCGGACGGGGCCTTCTATCTCTACGCCGACGTCTCGGCCCTGACCGACGACAGCGCCGCGCTCGCCGCCGAGATCCTCGAGCACGCCGGGGTCGCGGTCACGCCGGGGATCGACTTCGACCCGGTGCGGGGGCGGCAGACGCTGCGCTTCTCCTATGCCGGGGCAACCGACGAGATCGCCCTGGGGCTCGAGCGGCTGGCCGCATGGATGGCGGCGCGATGAGGCGATGGGCGGCGCTGCTGGCGGCGCTGGCGCTGCTGCTGCCGGCGCTGGCGCGGGCCGAGGCGCCCGTGGCGTTCGATCCCGCCCGCAGCACCCTGACCGCCGAGGGCCGCGACACCGGCGCGCCGCGCCCGCTGACCCTCGTGCTGGGGCTGAGCCGCGCGGTGCCGGTCCGGGTCGCGCTGATCGACGGGCCGCCGCGGCTGGTCGTCGATCTGCCGGCGGCCGAGCCGCCCGCGGCGACGGGCGCGCCCCTGCCGCAGGCGCTGCGCTGGGGGCCGGCCCCGCAGGGCGGCGCGCGGGCGGTGATGACCCTGCCGGGGCCGATGCGGGTGGAGAGCGCGGCGATGCGCGCCGGGCCGCCAGCGTCGCTGGTCCTGCGCCTCGCGCCCGTCGCGCCCGAGGCCTTCGCCCCGCGCCGCGACACGCTGACCGTGCTGCGCGGCCTGCCCGCGCCCGCGACGGCGCCCGCGCCGGTCGGGGACGGGCGGCTCAAGGTGGTGCTCGACCCCGGCCACGGCGGCATCGACCCCGGCGCGCAGGTGGGCGGCATCTCCGAGGCCGCGGTGATGCTGGGGTTCGCGCGCGAACTCGCCGCGGCGCTTGAGGCGCGCGGCATCGCCGTGGCGCTGACCCGCGGCGACGACAGCTTCGTGCCGCTCGAGCGGCGCACCAGCATTGCCCGCGCGCAAGGCGCCGACCTGTTCCTGTCGCTGCACGCCGATGCCCTGCCCGCGGGCGAGGCGGCGGGGGCCACGATCTACACCTGGGACGCGCAGTCGAATGACCGCGCCGCGCGGCAGCTCGCGCTGCTGCACGACCGCAGCGACCTGCTGGCCGGGCTGGACCTGTCGGACGCGGGCGAGGATGTCAGCCGGGCGCTGATGGACCTCGCCCGGCTCGACACCCAGCCGCGCAGCCAGGATGCCGCCCGCCACCTCGTTGCGCGGATGAACGCGGCCGGGGTGACGATGCACCGGGTGCCGGTGCGGGGGGCGGCGTTCTCGGTCCTCAAGTCGCCCGACATCCCCTCGCTGCTGCTCGAGATGGGGTTCCTGACCGATCCGGGCGACCGCGCCAACCTGTTCGACCCCGACTGGCGGGCGCGGGTCGCGGGCGCCATCGCCTCGGGCGTCGAGGCCTGGGCCGCGGACATGGCGGGGAAGCCCGCGCCCGACCGCGCCGAGGCGGCGGACGCGGCGCCCCCCAAACCCGGCGGCTGACCGCTGACCGGGCCGCAGCCTGACGCAAGCTTGCTTTGACCCCGGGGGGGTGGGCCGCTATAGGTGCGCCCCGATTGGCTGGGTGGGCCCTCTTTTGATCCGTTTCGTCCTGAACTTCATCGGCGCCGTGTTTTCGTGGTTCGTGACCGCGACGGTGTTCCTGGCGCTGGGTCTCGGCGGCATCTTCTGGCTCTATGCCCGCGACCTGCCCTCGACCGACGAACTCAGCCGCTACAGCCCCAAGACGATCAGCCGGATCTATTCCGGCGAGGGCAAGCTGATCGACGAATTCGCCGAGGAACGCCGCATCTTCGTCCCGGTCGCCGAGATTCCGCCGGTGGTCAAGGACGCCTTCATCTCGGCCGAGGACAAGAACTTCTACACCCACCCCGGCTATGACCCGCGCGGCATGGCCGCCGCGGCGGTCGAGCTGGTCCGCTCGCGCGGGGAAAGCGTGCGCGGCGCCTCGACCATCCCGCAGCAGGTGGCCAAGAACTTCTTTCTCAGCGCCGACCGCACCGTCGAGCGCAAGATCAAGGAGCTGATCATCGCCGCGCGTCTGACCCGGACGCTGAGCAAGGACCAGATCCTTGAGCTGTACCTGAACGAGATCTTCCTCGGCCAGAACAGCTACGGGGTCGGCGCCGCGGCGCAGACCTATTTCAACAAGCCGCTGGGCGAGCTCGCCCCGCACGAGGCGGCGCTGCTGGCGGCGATGCCGCAGGCGCCCTCGCGCTCGGTCGTGCGCGACAAGGAACGCCTGGCCGAGCGGCGCAACTATGTCCTGCGGCAGATGTGGGAGAACGGCTACCTGACCGAGGCCGCCTTCAAGTCCGAGGCGGCGCTGCCGCTGCGCTCGGTCCAGAACGGCGACTTCCCGGCGTTCCGCAACAGCCTGCCGCCGCGCGACTATTTCACCGACGAGATCCGCCGCCAGCTCTCGGCGCAGTTCGGCGAGGAGGAGTTCTTCTCGGGCGGCCTGTCGATCCGGGCCACGGTCGAGCCGCAGTTGCAGAAGATCGCCGCCAAGGCGCTGCAGGACGCGCTCGAGCGCTATGACCGCGGCATCGGCCTGTGGCGCGGGACCGGGCAGAAGATCGACCCGGCCGAGCTGGGGTCCGAGGCGCAATGGCGCGCCGCGTTGGCCAAGGCCAAGGTTCCGCGCGACATCGACGGCTGGTATCCGGCGGTCGTGCTGTCGCTCGGCAAGTCCGACGCCCAGATCGGCATCGAGGGCATCCCGCCCACCGAGGCCGAGCCGCAGGTGATCCCGGCCCGCGACGTGCAGTGGGCCCGCAAGCTCATGCCGGGGTCGAAGCGGGCGCCGCAGGCGAGGGTGGCCGCGGACCTGCTTGAGGTCGGCGACGTGGTGCTGGTGCGGCGGATGACCGAGGACGGCTCGGGCAAGTTCATCCGCTGGACGCTGCGCCAGGTGCCGGCGATCGAGGGCGGGTTCATGGCCATGGACGTGAACACCGGCCGCGTCTACGCGATGCAGGGCGGGTTCAGCTACCAGTCCTCGGTCTTCAACCGCGCGACGCAGGCGCAGCGCCAGCCCGGCTCGGCCTTCAAGCCCTTCGTCTATGCCGCGGCGCTGGACAACGGCTACACCCCCGCCACCATCGTCGCCGACGAGCCGATCACGGTGAACACGCCGCAGGGCCTGTGGACGCCGAAGAACGCGGGCGGCGGGTTCTACGGCCCGACGCCGCTGCGGACCGGGATCGAGCAGTCGCGCAACCTGATGACGATCCGCATCGCCCAGGACATCGGGATGAACACCGTCGCCCGCTACGCCGAGCGGTTCGGGGTCTACGACAAGCTGTCGCCGTTCCTCGCCAACAGCCTCGGCGCGCAAGAGACGACGCTGTTCAAGATGGTCGCCGCCTACGCGATGTTCGCCAACGGCGGCGAGCGGGTCGAGCCGACGCTCGTGGACCGGGTGCAGGACCGCAACGGCCGCACCGTCTATCGCCACGACAAGCGGGTCTGCACGACCTGCGCCATGGGCGCGCTGCCCGCGGGCGAGGCGCCGGTGATCGTCTCGGACCGCGAGCGGGTGATGGACGCGATCACGGCCTATCAGCTCACCTCGATGCTGGAGGGCGTGGTCAACCGCGGCTCGGGCAAGGGCGTCAAGCTGCCGGTGCCGGTGGCCGGCAAGACCGGCACCACCAACGACGCCAAGGACGTGTGGTTCGTGGGCTTCACCTCGAACATGGTGGCAGGCTGCTATCTGGGCTACGACGAGCCGCGCAGCCTGGGGTCGAACGCCTTCGGCGGGACGCTCTGCGTGCCGGTGTTCAACGCCTTCATGCGGCAGGCGGTCAAGCAGTATGGCGGGACCAAGTTCCGGGTGCCGCCGGGCGGGTATTTCGCCGACGTCTCCTATGGCAAGGGCGTGATCTCGGAATATTTCCGCAACGGGACCAACGCGGCCAGCGGCCAGCGCGTCGTCGACGGCGGCTTCCAGCGGGTGCCGGCCGACCAGCTTCCGGGCTTCAAGAAAAGCACCGACGTGACCGAGCGCGCGGCGAAGTCGGTGACGACCTCGACCGGCAAAAAGAAGGTCATCCCGAAGAAGGCCGACTACAACACGATGAGTTCGGGCGGCCTCTACTAGCGCCGCGTGATCCGGCGGGGGCAGGGTGCCACGCCCCCCCCCGCCTTGTCTGTCCGCGTCCGAGGCGCTATCTGCCGCTTTCATTCCCAAGCCCCGACCCTGCCCGAGGGACCGCCCCATGCGTGCCGAGACCCAAGCCACCGTCGAATCCATCCGCAAGTCGCTGGGCCTGCTTGCGCAGCGCATGGACTGGGAGACCGCGCCGCACCGGCTGGAAGAGATGAACGCCATGATCGAGGACGGCGACCTGTGGTCCGATCCGTCCCGCGCGCAGAAGCTGATGCGCGACCGTCAGGTTCTGTCGGACAAGGTCGAGACCTACCGGCGCATCGACCAGGACCTGAAGGACTCGGTCGAGCTGATCGAGCTGGGCGAGGCCGAGGGCGACGCCGAGATCGTCTCGGACGCCGAGGCGACGCTCAAGGGCCTCGCCGAACTGGCCGCCAGCAAGGAGCTTGAGGCGCTGCTCGACGGCGAGGCGGACGGCAACGACACGTTCCTTGAGATCAACGCGGGCGCCGGCGGCACCGAAAGCTGCGACTGGGCGGCGATGCTGGCGCGGATGTACACGCGCTGGGCCGAGAAGAAGGGCTACAAGGTCGAGCTGCAGTCCGAGACCGCGGGCGACGAGGCCGGCATCCGCTCGGCCGCCTACAAGATCAGCGGGCCGAACGCCTATGGCTGGCTCAAGTCGGAATCGGGCGTGCACCGGCTGGTCCGCATCTCGCCCTATGACAGCGCGGCGCGGCGGCACACGTCGTTCTCCTCGGTCTGGGTCTATCCGGTGGTCGATGACAACATCGAGATCGTGATCCCCGACAACGAGATCCGCATCGACACCTATCGCTCGTCGGGCGCCGGCGGGCAGCACGTGAACACCACCGACTCGGCGGTGCGGATCACCCACCTGCCGACCAACATCGTGGTGACGAGCTCGATGAAGTCGCAGCACCAGAACCGCGAGGCGGCGATGAACGCGCTCAAGGCGCGGCTCTATCAGCTGGAACTCGACAAGCGGAACGCGGCGATCAACGCGGCCCACGAGAACAAGGGCGACGCCGGCTGGGGCAACCAGATCCGCAGCTATGTGCTGCAGCCCTACCAGATGGTGAAGGACCTGCGCACCAGCTTTGAGACCTCGGATACGCAAGGGGTTCTGGACGGCGATCTGGACGGGTTCATGGCCGCGACGCTGGCGATGGACGTCTCGGGCAAGAGCCGGGCCGAGGCCAACGCCGACGACTGACCCGCGGCGCGGGCGTGGGCCGCCGGAGCCTCCGGCGGGGATGTTTCTGCAGGAACGAATGCCTGTCGCCGCGCCCCGGGCCGTGGCGTCGCTGCGGGCAACCATTTTTCGCGGCCGACGTTCCGTGCTATTGCTGCAGTGCAGCATGGATGAGCGGAGCGGACGATGGCGAAGAAGATCAACCTGGCCCTGCAGGGCGGCGGCGCGCACGGAGCCTTTGCCTGGGGTGTGCTCGACCGGCTCCTGGAGGGGGACGAGATCGACATCGCAGGGATCAGCGGCACCTCGGCCGGGGCGCTGAACGGGGCGGCGGTGACGGCGGCGCTGTCGGCCATTCCGGGGCGCGAAGGGCGCGAGGCGGCGCGCGAGAACCTCGATTACGTCTGGTCGCAGGTCGGGCAGGTCAGCGACAACCGCATGGTGCGCTGGATGACCAGCATGGTGCCGATGCCGCGCGGGATGCAGCGCTGGGCCGAGATGGTGTCGCCCGTGGCCTGGCTCGAGGGGTTCTCGCGCATCTTCAGCCCCTACGATTCCGGGCCGTTCTACACCAATCCGCTGTCGGCGATCATCCGCGAGATGCCGCATCCGCTGGACGGTCACCACGCCACCGCGCCCGAGTTCTTCGTGACCGCCACCAACGTCCGCACCGGCCGGGTCCGCATCTTCTCGGGCGACGAGGTCTCGCCCGAGGCGGTGATGGCCTCGGGCTGCCTGCCGACGCTGTTCCGCGCCGTCGAGATCGACGACCCGGCGACCGGCCAGCGCGAGGCCTATTGGGACGGCGGCTATTCGGGCAATCCGGCGCTGTTCCCGCTGTTCGACCGCCGCCTGCCGGCCGACATCGTGATCGTCACGATCAACCCGATGGTGCGCGAGGCCGTGCCCCGCACGCCGGTCGAGATCCAGGACCGGATCAACGAGATCAGCTTCAATTCGAGCCTGCTGCGCGAATTGCGCGCCATCCAGTTCATGAAGCGGCTCGAGCGCGAGGGGCGCCTGTCGGGCCGCGGGATGAAGGAGCCGCTGATCCACATGATCTCGGACGACAACCTGATGACCTCGCTCGGGACGCGGACCAAGGTGATGCCGCGCCCCGGGCTTCTCGCGCAGATGAAGGCGGCGGGGCGGGATGCCGCGCAGGCGTTCCTCGACGGGGATGCGCAGAACATCGGCAAGGCCGATTCGGTCGATCTGCCGCGGCTTTACGGCTGAACGGCGGGGGACGGTGCGGCGAGCGCCGGGCGGGGCGGCGGATAGACGAGCCCGCCCGAGATGATCAGCTTGGCCGCATCCTCGACCGACATCTCGAGATAGATCACGTCGGTTTCCGGCACGTAGATCAGGAAGCCCGAGGTCGGGTTCGGCGTCGTCGGCAGGAACACCGCCATCATCCGCGATCCCGGCGGGGCCAGACCGTCCAGCTCGCCCTTGGCGGGACCGGCGACGAAGCCCACCCCCCACAGCCCCTTGCGGGGGTATTCGATCAGGCAGGCGCGGTCGAACTTGCTGTCGCCCTGGCTGAGCAGCGTCTCGCTGATCTGCTTGAGCCCGCCGTAGACCGAGCGGACGATCGGCACCCGGTCCAGCAGCCGCTCGCCCGCGCGCAGCAGGCGGCGGCCGATGTAGCCCTTGGCGACCCAGCCGACGATCACGGTGAAGATCAGGAAGATGATGACGCCGACGCCGCGCGGGTTGATGCCGAGCCAGCGATCCGGGTGCCAGCGGGCCGGGATCACCGGCATCACCCAGCCGTCGATCCAGCCGGTCAGCGACCAGAAGAGCCAGATCGTCAGCGCGATCGGCAGCATCACCGCGAGGCCGGCGAGGAACGATCCGCGCAGCGAGGCGAAGGGGCCGGGCCTGCGCACGGGCTGCGGGGTCGGGGACAGCGGGGGCAGGTCGTCGGGGTGGCGCATGGCGCGACGCTCGTGCGGCAGGCCCGCCGGGTCAAGGGGCGATGGACGGGGCGCCGCGCTTGCGTTGGGGGCTCAGGCCACCGCCGCCGCGATCCGCGCGGCGAGCCGCGCGTTCGACAGCACCAGCGCGATGTTGGCCTGAAGCGAGCGCCCCTCGGTCAGCGCGAAGATCCGGTCGAGCAGGAACGGCGTCACCGCCTTGGCCGCGATCCCCTGCGCCTCGGCCTCGGCGAGCGCCGCATCGACCACCGGGATCATCTCGGCGCGGGGGATCTCGGCCTCGGCCGGGATCGGGTTCACCACCAGCTGCCCGCCGGGAATCCCGAGGGCGCGGCGCATCCGGGCGGCCGCGGCGATCTCGGCCGGGTCGTCCAGCCGCAGCGGCGCGGGCAGGCCCGAATCGCGCGACCAGAAGGCGGGGATGGCGTCCTGGCCCACGGCGATGACGGGGACGCCCAGCGTCTCGAGCATCTCAAAGGTGCGGGGGATGTCGAGGATCGCCTTGGCGCCCGCCGAGACCACGGTGACGGGGGTCGCGGCCAGCTCGGTCAGGTCGGCCGAGACGTCCATGGTCCGCTCCACCCCCCGGTGCACCCCGCCGATCCCGCCGGTGGCGAAGACGCGGATGCCGGCGAGCGCCGCGCAGATCATCGTCGCGGCGACGGTGGTGGCGCCGGTGCGCCCGGTGGTCAGGCAGACGGCCAGATCGGCGCGGCTGACCTTCATCACGCCGGTCGCCTGCGCGAGTTCCTCGAGCGCGGCGTCGGTCAGGCCGACGTGGATGCGCCCGCCCATCAGCGCGATGGTGGCGGGGACGGCGCCGGCCTCGCGCACCGCGGCCTCGACGGCGCGGGCCATCTCGAGGTTCTGGGGGTAGGGCATCCCGTGGGTGATGATGGTCGATTCGAGCGCCACGATCGGGCGGCCCGCGTCACGCGCGGCGGCGACCTCGGGGGCGAAGCTGAGCGGCAGGTCGGTCATCGGCGGTCCTTTCTGCGAGGTCGGACCGGGGCGCTGCCCCGGACCCCGGGATATTTGGGCCAAAAGAGAAGATCAGTGTCCCGCGACATGGGCGGCGGCGGCGGCGATGGCGGCGTCGAGCGCTTCGGCGCGGTCGGCGCCCTGCTCTTCGGCCAGAAGATGGGCGGCGAGGAAGCAGTCCCCGGCGCCGGTCACGCGGGCGATGGTGACGGGCGGCGGCTGACGGGTCAGCACCTCGGCCGCGCCGCGGGCCGCACAGGCGGCGGGGCGCGCGCCGTCGGTGACGAGGACGCGGGCCGCCCCGCGGGCGACGACGGCAGCGGCAGCCTCGGCCGCGCCGGCGCAGGGATGGCCGGCAAGCGTCTCGGCCTCGGCGCGGTTGAGGTAGAGCGTGACGTGATCCGGCCCGATCAGCGGGGCGAGGCGTTCGGCCTTGCCGGGGCTCGCCGGCACCACCCGCAGGTCGGCGCGGGCGAGCGCCGGGTCGGCGGCGATGGCCGCGAGCTGCGCGGTCGTGAGGTTGCCGTCCACCACGACGAGGCCGCGCCACGGGGCGGCGGCGCTGCCCAGCCGGCCGTCGCGCAGGGGCGCCAGCACCGCCTCGCCCGCCGCCTCGAGTGAGTGGGCGTCGGCGATGGCGGCGATCAGCCCCTCGCTGTCCTCGATCGCCATGTAGGCGTCGGTGGGGCGCGCCGGGTCGCGGTGAACCCAGTCCACCCCCACCCCCAGCGCGCGGGCCGCGTCGATCAGCGCCGCGCCCTCGGGGTCGGTGCCGACCGCGCCCAGCACCGCCGCCGCCCGCCCGCGCGCGGCCAGCGCCGCGGCGACGTTGAGGGCGACGCCCCCCGGCTGGTGGCGGATGCGGCCCGGCACGTCGGCACCCGGCCCCATCGGCGCCGGGCTGCGGCCGATCACGTCCCAGAGCACCGCGCCGAGACAGAGGACGGGCAGGGCCGCGCTCATGCCGGGCGCAGCATCCGGTGCTTCTTCTTGCCGATCGAGACCTTGATCCCGTCGCCCACCGTCTCGGCCGTGACCATCGCCTGCGGATCGCTGACGGCGGCGTTGTCGAGCCTGAGCCCGCCCTCGGCGATCAGCCGCTTGGCCTCTTTCCCCGAGCCGACCAGCCCCGACTGCACCAGCATTTGCTGGACGCTCACCCCCTCGGCCAGCACCGCGGCGGGCAGCGTCACCACCTCGAGGTCGCCGCCGGCGCCGCCCTGCTCGAACACCTCGCGCGCGGTCGCCTCGGCCGAGGCGGCGGCGTCGGGGCCGTGCAGCAGCGCCGTGACCTCGTTGGCCAGCCGCACCTTGGCGGCGTTGATCTCGGACCCGCCGAGCGCGCCCAGACGCTCGCATTCCGCGACCGGCAGCTCGGTGTAGAGCTTGAGGAAGCGGCCCACGTCGGCGTCGGTGGTGTTGCGCCAGAACTGCCAGAACTCGTAGGGCGACAGCATCGCCCCATTCAGCCAGACCGCGCCGCCCGCCGACTTGCCCATCTTGCGCCCGTCCGAGGTCGCCAGCAGCGGCGAGGTCAGGCCCCAGATCTCTCGGTCGAGCACCCGGCGGGTCAGGTCGATCCCGTTGACGATGTTGCCCCACTGGTCCGACCCGCCCATCTGCAGCCGGCAGTCGTAGCGCCGGTAGAGCTCGAGGAAGTCGTAGGCCTGCAGGATCATGTAGTTGAACTCGAGGAACGACAGCGACTGTTCGCGGTCGAGCCGCGACTTGACGCTTTCAAAGGACAGCATCCGGTTGACCGAGAAGTGCCGGCCGATGTCGCGCAGGAACTCGAGGTAGTTGAGCCCGTCGAGCCATTCGGCGTTGTTGAGCATCCGCGCGCCCTCGGGACCGTAGTCGAGGTAGCGCGCAAAGACCTGCCCCATGCCGTCGATGTTGCGCTGGATGGCAGCATCGTCGAGCAGCGGGCGTTCCTCGGACCGGAAGGACGGGTCGCCGACCTTGGTGGTGCCGCCGCCCATCAGCGTGATCGGGCGGTTGCCGGTCTTCTGGAACCAGCGCAGCATCATGATATTGAGCAGGTGCCCGACGTGCAGGCTGGCCGCCGTCGCGTCGTAGCCGATGTAGGCGGTGACCGGCCCCTCGATCAGCGCCTCGTCGAGGGCCTGAAGGTCGGTGCAGTCGGCCAGATAGCCGCGCTCGATCATCACGCCGAGAAAGTCGGATTTCGGACGGTATGTGGTCATCGGCGCAGCTCCGGGTCGGGTGGCAGGGGTTTTTCCCCAGGTTTCGACGTGGCTATACAGCCGGGCAGGGGCAAGGGAAAGCGAGGGGCGGATGTTCGGCACGGCGGGGGGCCTGACCCGGGGCCGGATGGTCACGGCGCTGGGGATGATGTCGGGCACCTCGCTCGACGGGGTCGATGCGGCGGTGCTGACGACCGACGGCGAGGAGATCGCGGAGTTCGGGCGCAGCGGCTTTAGGCCCTACGCCCCGGCCGAGGCCGACGTGCTGCACGCCGCCCTCGGGCGCTGGCCGGGCGAGCCGGGGGTCGCGGCGGCGGCGGCGCTGTCGGTCGCCTCGCACGCGGCGCTGGCGGCGGAGTTCCCCGAGGCGGCGGTGATCGGCTACCACGGCCAGACGCTCGCCCATGATCCGGCCGGGGGGCGGACCCATCAGGCCGGGCAGGGGTGGCGACTGGCGCGGGCGACCGGGCGGCCGGTGGTGTGGGATTTCCGCACCGAGGACGTGCGGCAGGGCGGCGAGGGCGCGCCGCTGGTGCCGGTCTTTCACCATGCGCTGGCCCGCTGGGCGGTGGGGCAGGGGCAGCTGGCGGCCGCGCCGGTGGTGTTCCTGAACCTCGGCGGGGTCGGCAACCTGACCTGGTGCGATCCGCGCGCGGCCGATCCGCTGGGCGCCTGCCTCGCCTTCGACACCGGCCCGGCGAACGCGCCGCTGAACGACCTGATGCGGGCCCGGCGCGGGGCGGCGCGCGACGAGGGCGGGGCGCTGGCCGCCGCGGGGGCCCCGCGCGAGGCGGTGATCGCGGACTTCCTGCGCCACCCGTATTTCGCCCGGCCCGCGCCCAAGTCGCTGGACCGGGATGCCTTCGCGGGGCTCGGCCCGGCGGTCGCGCAGATGGACGACTCCGATGCCGCCGCGACCCTGGTCCACGCGGCGGCGGCGGCGGTGGCGGCGGGGCTGGCGTTGCTGCCGGCGCGCCCGGCGTCGATCCTCGTCTGCGGCGGCGGGCGGAGGAACGCGGCGCTGATGGCGGCGCTGGGCACCCGCACGGGCGTCACGGTGCAGCCGGTCGAGGCCGCGGGCCTCGACGGCGACATGATCGAGGCGCAGGCCTTCGCCTTTCTCGCCGTGCGGGTGCTGCGCGGCCTGCCGACCTCGGGGCCGTCCACGACCGGCGTTCCGGGCCCGGTCTGCGGCGGGCGGATCAGCAGTCCGTGAGGGGCGCGGGGCGGGCGGCCGCCTCGCCTGCGGCGCGGAAACATTTCCGAGGGAACGACTTTCTCGCGGGGTGCGTTGTCGGCTCGAAGCGGGGGTCCGGAAGGGTCGC
Source organism: Paracoccus sanguinis (assembly GCF_012689545.1). Taxonomy (NCBI): domain Bacteria; kingdom Pseudomonadati; phylum Pseudomonadota; class Alphaproteobacteria; order Rhodobacterales; family Paracoccaceae; genus Paracoccus; species Paracoccus sanguinis. Next base: position 754,713 of record NZ_CP051542.1, on the reverse strand, counting down.
CGCCGAGACCTAGAGGAAGGACTGACCCGATGAAAGCTTTGCTTCTCGCCGCGACCTCGTCGCTTGCGCTGACCGGTTTCGCCATGGCGCAGACCGCCGCCCCGGCGCCTGCCCCGGCCACCACCACCACCACGACCGTCGCCGACCCGGTGGCCGCCGCGGGCGACAAGGCCGAGGACGCTGCCGACAAGGCCGAGAACGCGGTTGACGCCGCCGGCAACAAGGTCGACGAGGCCGTGACGACCTCGGCCGCCGACAAGGCCGAGGATGCCGCGGACCGTGCCGAAGATGCGGCGGACAAGGCCGAGGACAAGGCCGACGCGGCCGCGACCGCGGGCACCGCGACCACGACCGCTCCGGCTGCGACCACCACCACGGCGCCGGCCGCGACGACCACCACCACGGCGACCACCGCGACCCCGGCCGACGCCGTCGTCGTGGCCCCCGACGTCGACGCGCCGGTGATGTCGGCCGAGAACCCCGGTCTGCTCGGTTCCTACATCATGAACCGCCGCATCTGGACGACCAACCAGCCGTCCTCGACCGCGTGGGCCGACAAGACCATGACCGAGCGTCCGGCCGAGTGGACCGACATCGCCAAGGTCGGCGACATCGTGGTTGACCCCGAGGGCAACATCATGGGCTACACCGCCGATATCGGCGGGTTCTTGGGCCTCGGCGCCAAGACCGTGCTGCTGGGCAAGGACGCCCTGCACCTGGTGCGAATCGGTGACGACGTGTTCTACGCGACCAACTTCACCAAGGAAGAGCTCGAGGCGTTGCCCGACTTCGACTCGACCACCGTGCTCAAGTGATCCGTGGCCGCCCTCGCGGCGGCCACCCCACTTAACAAAGAACAAGGGCGCCCGCGGGGCGCCCTTTCCAATTCTGGGGAACCCTAGGCGGGTCAAGTTGTTGTGACAGCGATGCCTGAGACACCGGCGGGCACGTCATAACAAAAATGACCTTAGAATGACCGAGAGGAAACTCCCCATGATGATCAAGCAGCTTCTGGGCACCGCGGCCGCCCTGTCCTTCGTCGCAGCCGGCGCGATGGCCCAGACGGCCCCGGCCCCGGCCGAGACGACCGCGCCCGCCGCGGATGCGACCGCGCCTGCGGCGACGGCGCCTGCGGCGACCGACGCGGCGACCACGGCTCCGGCCGCGACTGATGCAGCGACCACGGCCCCCGCCGTTGCCCCGGCGACCGACGCGACCGTTGCCGTTCCCGGCGGCCAGGTCGTCGTCCAGCAGGCCGAGCCGACCGTGAACGTCAACGTGCCGACCCCGGACGTGAAGGTGAACCAGCCCGCGCCTCAGGTGACGGTGGAGCAGCCCGAGCCGACCGTGACCGTCACCCAGGCCCCGCCCGAGGTGAACGTCGAGCAGTGCGCCCCGAAGATCACCGTGACCCAGGCCGAGCCGACCGTCACCGTCAACATCCCGCAGCCGGTCGTTTCGGTGGCGCTGCCCGATCCGGTCGTGACCGTGGGTGACTTGACCCCGGTGGTCACCGTCGACGTGCCCGAGCCGGTCGTCTCGTTCGTTCAGCCCGAGCCGCGCGTCGTGGTCGAGAGCGCCGATGCGAAGGTCAACGTGACCGACGCCGAGGCGCAGGTCGAAGTGACCAAGGCCAACGAGGCCCAGGTCGAGATCCGCCAGAACGAGGCCACCGTCGACGTCCAGCAGACCGGCGAAGCGCAGGTCAACGTCGGCGCCGCCCCGGCCCCGGAAGTCGCGGTCGAGAAGGCCGGCGAGGCTCAGGTCAACGTCGAGCAGGGTGATGCCGCGGTCAACGTGATCGGCGCGACCCCCGCCGCCGGCGCCGCTGCCCCGGCTGCCGCGCCCGCCGCGGCGCCCGCCGATGGCACCGTGGCCGTGGCCCCGGTGATGGCCTCGGACATCGCGCTGCGTGAGGGCTACACCGCCGTCCCGGCCGGTGAAGTGACCGGCGAGGGCCTCGACGGGCTGCAGGTCTTTGCCCGCGAAGGCAACGACTACCGCGAAATCGGCGAGATCGACGCCTTCGACGCCGCGAACAACGCGGCCATCGTGTCGGTGGGCGGTTTCCTCGGGATCGGCGAGCGTCAGGTTTCCTACCCGCTGGACCAGATCTCGTTCCAGCGCACCGCCGCGGGCGACCTCGAGGCCTATGTCGGCACCCCCGCCGACCAGATCGAAAACCTGACGGCCTACACCCGCAACTGATCCGAGGCTAGGCTTCTGGACCGGAAAGGCCCCGCACCCGCGGGGCCTTTTCACGTTCCGCGCCGGTGTGATCACGGCACCGCCACGCGCCCGCGTCCGGGGTCGGGGGTTTTTTGCGGGAAACCCCTCCGACCCGCGCTTTGTCGCTTGACCGCACCGGCGGGGCTGCGTAAACCCCCCGCACCCCGGAGGCGATCCGGGTGTGGTTGGGCGGTTGTAGCTCAGTTGGTTAGAGTACCGGCCTGTCACGCCGGGGGTCGCGGGTTCGAGCCCCGTCAACCGCGCCACCACCACACCATCGCCCTGGACCATGCGCGGTTGTAGCTCAGTTGGTTAGAGTACCGGCCTGTCACGCCGGGGGTCGCGGGTTCGAGCCCCGTCAACCGCGCCATCCTTCCCCTCCCCCCACCTGACCGATGCGCCGCCGCGTCGCCCCGACGCGCCGGGCTTTTCATTCCCCGCGCCATCCCTATGCTCGACCCAAGGGACGAGCCTGCAGGAGAGACGCCACATGGCACGCGGAATCGACTATGGCGGCATGATGCATCGGGCGATGCAGGGTCTGATCGCCGATGTGCTGCAGGCCGTGGCCGAGGACGGCCTGCCGGGCGAGCATCATTTCTTCATTACCTTCGACACCCGCGACGAGGGGGTCGAGATGGCCGACTGGCTGCGCGAGCGCTATCCCGAGGAAATGACCATCGTCATCCAGCATTGGTTCGAAAACCTGGCGGTGACGCACGAGGGCTTTGCGATCACGCTGAACTTCGGCAACTCGCCCGAGCCGCTCTACATTCCCTTCGATTCGCTCCGGACCTTCGTCGACCCCTCGGTCGAGTTCGGGCTGCGGTTCGAGACGCAGGAGGACGGCGAGGACGACGAGGAGACCGCCGAGGCCCCGGCCGAGCCCGAGGCCGCCGCGCCCTCGACCCCCGCCACCGGCGGGGCCGAGGTCGTCAGCCTCGACAAGTGGCGGAAATAGCCGCCGACGGCCCCGCGGGCTTCGGCTGACATCGGACCGTCGCGGGACTGACGCGCGGCCGACACGGGGCCGCGGCGCGGCTGTCACATCGGGCGGCTAAGGGAGGGCGGAACCCGCCCCCCCGCATGAGAGCCCCGATGTCCGACCTCTCTCTCTTTCTCGGCCAGCTGATCCGTCGCCCGACCGAGATCCGCGCCATCGCGCCCACCGCCAGCGCCGCCGCGCACGAGATGGCCCGCTGCATCCTCCCCGAGATGGAGGCGGTGGCCGAGATCGGCGCCGGGACCGGCACCATCACCCGCGCCATCCTCGCCCGCGGCCTGCCGCCGGCCCGGCTCGAGCTCTACGAGCTGAACGCGGCCTTCTGTGCGCGGCTGCGGGACGCCTTTCCGGGGGTGACGGTGCACAACCGCCCGGCGCAGGACATGGTGAACGTCGGGCGCAAGAACCTCGACGCGGTGATCTCTGGCGTGCCGACCCTGCCGATGTCCGATGAAATGCAGCACGCCATCGTCGGGTCGGCGCTGTGGATGCTGAAGCCGGGCGCGCCCTTTGTGCAGATCACCTATGGCACCCAGCCGCCGCTGTCGGCGCGGGTGCGGGCCGATCTCGGCCTGACCCATACCCGCAGCCGCCGCATCTGGATGAACCTGCCGCCGGCGCAGGTTTATATCTTTCGCCAGGCCCCGGGCTGACGCGCCGACAGGCGCGCGCCGTGCCCGCGCGACGGACGACGAGCCGAGGTCAGTTGACCAGCGGCCGTTGGTTCTGCAGGTGGCGCACCGCCAGCTTGCGGGCCATCCGGCCGCTGGTCACGGTCCGGGCGGGCACGGCCGCATGGTCGGCCAGTTCCGGGAACAGGGCCAGGATTTCGGCGCGGGCCGCGATGCCCACGGATTTCAGTGCCTCGGGTCCGACCAGCAGCGATTCCGTCTCGGCGCCGTTCGAGAACACGATCTGGTGGTCGTCGAACAGGAAATGGATGTAGACGACTTCGCTCAGGTCCTGCGCGACGTCGATTCCGTCCAGCTGGCACAGTTGCTTGGCGGCGACCAGCACCTCGTCCGTGCCGAACATGCGCTGGGCGATCCGCGAGCGGACCAGGATGCGGTGCTGCGGCGACACGACCAAGTCGGCCGCCGGGCAGCCCTCGCCCAAGGCGCCGGCCCGGATGCGGATCGGCCGCAGATGCGGCGCGCGTTCCAGCGCGGCGGTGTCCAGCGCACGCCGCCCGATCCAGCGGATCGGCTGCAGCCCGGCGTCGCGGGTGCGCACCATGTCGCCCACCGCCAGGTCGCCGGCGGCCACGGGGCCGCGTGCCGTCTCGATCAGCGTGGCGGCGGAAAAGCAGGGCACGCCCGCCTCGTGCGGATCGAACGGTTTGAAGTTCTGCACCAGCCCGCTGGTGTCGACCTTGTCCCCGACCTCGTAGAGGCTGGTGGTGAACAGGGTGAAGTCCTTGAGGTTCCCGGTGTCGCCCACGGTAAAGGTGGCGGGGCGGGCGGGATCGGTTCCGCCGATCCCCCAAAGATGGCCGTGGCCCTGTTTCTGGAAATAGGCCGCCAGCTCTTTCTGGGTAAGCAGTCCGTCGCCGTTCTTGTCGTCGACGGTCAGGGTCTGCAGGCCGGACACCTCGGTCACGGCACCGTTGACGACCGTATACTGATACAGCGAGAATTCCAGAGTCGCCATCGTGCACCTTTTTCGTTGCGCTGGTCGAAAAGGGCGGGCCGAACGGTCCCTTGCAGACAGCGCATGCTATCGAAGCTTTCCCATTTTAACTGATTTCGCGCCGATGAAAACAGCTTTCCCGTGCCGGCGACCTGTCGGTTGGGATAAGCCGGGCCTGGTCGGCATGCAATTGCATACCCGTTGCCAAGCCGCGGCCGCTTGCCTAGAAGCCGCGCCAGGACTCGCAAGGGGGATTGAGGATGCCGACGACCCGCACCGAAACCGACAGCTTCGGCCCGCTCGAGGTGCCGTCCGACAAGTACTGGGGCGCGCAGACCCAGCGCTCGATCCAGAACTTCCCGATCGGCTGGGAAAAGCAGCCGGTGGCGATCGTCCGCGCGCTGGGCGTCATCAAGCAGGCCGCGGCGCAGGTGAACATGGCGACCGGCAACCTCGACCCGAAACTGGGCGAGGCGATAGTGCAGGCGGCCTCCGAGGTGGTGGCCGGCAAGTTCGACGACAACTTCCCGCTGGTGGTGTGGCAGACCGGGTCGGGCACCCAATCGAACATGAACGCCAACGAGGTCATCTCGAACCGCGCCATCGAGATTCTGGGGGGCGAGCTGGGCAGCAAGAAGCCGGTTCACCCGAACGATCACGTCAACATGGGCCAGTCGTCCAACGATACCTTTCCGACCGCGATGCATGTCGCCATCGGCATGGTCGCGCGCGACACCCTGCTGCCGGGGCTGGAAAAGCTCGCCGCCGCGCTGGAAGCCAAGCGCGACGAGTTCAAGGACATCATCAAGATCGGCCGCACCCACACGCAGGACGCGACGCCGCTAACCCTGGGGCAGGAGTTTTCGGGTTACGCCCATCAGGTCCGCATGGGGATCGAACGGGTCAAGCTGTGCCTGCCGCAGATCTATGAACTCGCGCAGGGCGGCACTGCCGTGGGCACCGGGCTGAACACGAAGAAGGGCTGGGACACCGCCATCGCCGCCGAGATCGCCAGGATCACCGGCCTGCCCTTTGTCACCGCGCCGAACAAGTTCGAGGCGCTGGCCGCCCATGACGCGATGGTGTTCTTTCACGGCGCGCTGAAAACCGTCGCGGTGAGCCTGTTCAAGATCGCCAACGATCTGCGGCTGCTGGGGTCCGGCCCGCGGTCCGGTCTGGGCGAGCTGATCCTGCCCGAGAACGAGCCGGGCAGCTCGATCATGCCGGGCAAGGTGAACCCGACCCAGGCCGAGGCGCTGACGATGGTCTGCGCGCAGGTGATGGGCAACGACGCGGCGGTCGGCTTTGCCGGCAGCCAGGGGCATTTCGAGCTGAATGTCTACAATCCGATGATGTCCTACAACGTGCTGCAGTCCATGCAGCTTCTGGGCGACGCGGCGGGGTCGTTCACCGACAACATGGTGGTCGGCACGCAGGCCAACCTGCCGCGCATCGACAAGCTGATGAAGGAAAGCCTGATGCTGGTGACGGCGCTGGCGCCGACCATCGGCTATGACGCCGCCACCAAGGTCGCCAAGACCGCCCACAAGAACGGCACCACCTTGCGCGAGGAGGCCGTGGGCCTCGGCTTCGTTACCGAGGACGAGTTCGACCGGATCGTGCGCCCCGAGCAGATGGTCGGCCCCGAGGACTGAGGCGCGGCGGGGCGCGGAGCCGCCCTTGCGCCGGGTCGTGGCGCGAGGGCTCGCGGCGGCGGGCCGGGGCATCCGCGCTCACCACGCCCGCCTCGCGGCGCCGGTCGGCCGCGCCAGCCTGCGCGGCTCCGCGTTCGTGCTGGCGGCGCTGCTGGCGCCGTTCGTCCTCTCGGGCTGGCGGTGAGGCCGCCGGCCCCTCAACCCCGGGTGACCCGCATGACCGCTCTGCTCTTTCCCGCCCCCGACTGGCCGGCGCTTCCGGTCGAGGGCTCCGACGCCCGCTTTCCGGTCCGCCGGGTCTTCTGCGTCGGGCGCAACTACGCCGCCCACGCCGCCGAGATGGGGGCCGAGGTCGACCGCGAGGCGCCGTTCTACTTCACCAAGTCGGCGCTGGCGGTGGTCCCCTCGGGGACGACCCAGCCCTATCCCCCCGCGACCACCGACCTGCATCACGAGGTCGAGCTGGTGGTGGCGCTGTGGGCCGTGGGGTTACGCGTCGCGCCCGAGGCGGCGATGGGGCTGGTCTGGGGCTACGGCGTCGGGCTCGACATGACCCGCCGCGACCTGCAGGCGGCCGCCAAGGACAAGCGGCGGCCGTGGTCGATGGGCAAGGACTTCGCGGCCAGCGCGGTGATCGGGCCGCTGACGCCCGCCGCCGGGTTCAGCCCGGACGGGCAGCGCATCGCGCTCAGCGTGAACGGCGACCTGCGGCAGGACGCGGTGCTGGCCGAAATGGTCTGGCGCGTGCCCGAGCTGATCGCGGACCTCTCGCGCTACGAACGCCTCGGGCCGGGCGACCTGATCATGACGGGCACCCCGGCGGGGGTGGGGGCGGTGGTCGCGGGCGACCGACTCGAGGGGCGGATCGACGGGCTGGCGCCGGTGACGCTTTCGGTCGGTCCCGCGGACTGAGGCTGCGCGGCGCCTGAGCCGCGCGCAACCGCTTGACCGAGAAAACCATATACCGACGCGCCAGGGGCCGTTAACACCTGCGGAGCTGGCGGGCGTGCCGCACGCGGCCCTGCCACGTCCCCGCTGCTCCCTTGCGAAGAGAACCGAATCGATGACCGACGAGAGCCTGGCAGCCCTGCCCGACGCCGCGCCCGAGCGCCGTCGCGGGTCCGGCGTGCGCCTTGTCTATGAAACCCTGCGCGACGAGATCCTCGACCTCGTGCTGCGCCCCGGCAGCGCGCTGGACGAGGTGGCGCTGGCCGAGCGCTTCGGGATGTCGCGTACCCCGATCCGCGAGGCGCTGGTGCGCCTGGCCGGCGAGGGGCTGGTGGACACGCTGCCCAACCGCTCGACGATGGTCGCGCCCATCGACTATCTGAACCTGCATCATTTCTTCGACGCGATCACGCTGATGTACCGGGTCAGCAACCGGCAGGCGGCGCGCTATCACACCCCGGCCGACCTGGCCCGCATCCGCGCCGCGCAGGCGGATTATGCCGCGGCGGTGAACGCGCAGGACGCGCTGGCGATGATCGCCGCCAACCGCGCCTTCCATGCCGCCATCGCCGAGGCGGGGGGCAATCCCTACTACACCCAGTTCTTCGTGCGGATGCTGGACGAGGGGCGGCGGCTCTTGCGGCTCTACTACCAGTCCTTCGACGACCGTTTGCCGCAGGAATACGTCGAGGAGCACGAGGCGATCATCGCCGCCATCGCGTCGGGCGACGTGGGCGCCGCCGACCGGCTGGGGCGCGCCCATGCCGACCAGATCGTGGCCCACATCCAGGCGCTGCTCGCGCGCGACGACCGCGACGACCCGGCGCTCTGACCTCAAATTCTTGTCGACAAGTAAAATACAATCGGGCAGAGTGAGCGGCGAGGACGAGTCGGGCACCGCCCGGCTGTGACATGAGGAGGAGACGGCCCGATGACCCCTGCGATCTTCACTGGCGTGATCCCGGCGCTGATGACCCCCTGCACCGCCGACCGGAAGCCCGACTTCGAGGCGCTGGTCCGCAAGGCGCGCGAGCTGATCGAGGCGGGGATGTCCTCGGTCGTCTATTGCGGCTCGATGGGCGATTGGCCGCTGCTCACGGACGCGGAGCGGATGGAAGGCGTCGAGCGGCTGGTCAAGGCCGGCATCCCGGTGATCGTCGGGACCGGCGCGGTCAATACCGCCTCGGCCGTGGCCCACGCCGCCCACGCGCAGAAGATCGGCGCCGCCGGCCTCATGGTGATCCCGCGGGTGCTGTCGCGCGGCAACTCGCCCATCGCCCAGCGTCACCACTTCAAGGCCATCCTGTCGGCCGCGCCCGACCTGCCCGCGGTGATCTACAACTCGCCCCATTACGGGTTCGAGACCCGCGCCGACCTGTTCTTCGCGCTGCGGGCCGAGCACCCGAACCTCGTCGGCTTCAAGGAGTTCGGGGGCAAGGCTGCGATGTCCTATGCCGCCGAGTACATCACCGCGGGCAACCCCGACGTGGTGCTGATGGCGGGCGTCGATACCGGCGTCTATCACGGCTACGTCAAGGCGGGTGCGGCGGGCACGATCACCGGCATCGGCAACGCCATCCCGCGCGAGGTGCTGCACTTCGTCGCACTGGCCCAGAAGGCCGCGACCGGCGACGTCGATGCCCGCGTCCGCGCCCGCGAGCTGGGCGAGGCGCTCGAGGTGCTGTCGACCTGGGACGAGGGGACGGACCTCGTCCTCTACTACAAGCACATGATGGTCATGCAGGGCGACGCCGAATACGCGCTGCATTTCAACGAGACCGACGAACTGACCCCGAGCCAGCGGGCCTGGGCCGAAGCGCAGTTCAACCAGTTCCGCGCCTGGTACGCGGAATGGAGCAAGCTGCCCGGCGCGGTGCAGGACTGCCTGCCCTGAGGTCCGCCCATCGCCGCCGGAGAGAGGCGGATCGATCTGCATAATCCATGTATTTCAGATTGATCCGTGGCGGCGCTCACCCGAAGGTGGGAACAATCGGGAATCGAAACCGGGCCAGAGCGCCCGAGAACAGGGAGAGACACATGACCGCCAAGACCACCGTGAAGACTCTGGCCTTCGGGCTCATGGCCGCGACCGCGCTTGCGGGCACCGCGCAGGCCGACAAGCTCGACGACATCATCGCCTCGGGCACGCTGCGCTGCGCCGTGGTGCTCGACTTCCCGCCGATGGGGTCGCGCGACGCCAACAACCAGCCGGTCGGCTTTGACGTCGACTACTGCAACGACCTCGCCAAGGCGCTGGGCGTCACCGCCGAGATCGTCGAGACCCCGTTCCCCGAGCGCATCCCGGCGCTGATGGCGGGCCGCGTCGATGTCGGCGTCGCCTCGACCTCGGACACGCTCGAGCGGGCCAAGACGGTCGGCATGACCGTGCCTTATTACGCGTTCGAGAACGCCGTCGTCGCCAACGACAAGGTCGAGATGACCAACTGGGAAGGCATGAAGGGCAAGACCGTCGGCGCCACCGCCGGCACCTACGAGGCGATCTGGCTGGAAGGCAAGGTCAAGGAGTGGGGCGAGGGGCAGTTCCGGCCCTACCAGACCCAGGCCGACGTGTTCCTGGCGCTGAGCCAGGGCCAGCTCGACGCCACCGTCTCGACGGTCGAGGTCGCCAACGCCAACGTCAAGTCGGGCAACTTCCCCGGCATCCGCGTCGTGGACAAGGCGCCGATGGTGCCGGACTATGTCTCGCTGTTCACGCTGCGGCAGGAATACGGGCTCATCAACTACATGAACCTGTTCATCAACCAGCAGGTCCGCACCGGCCGCTACAAGGAACTGTACAACAAGTGGGTGGGCGAGGGTGAGCCTGCCGACCTGACCATCAAGGGCGTCTATCGCTGATCGGCAGGGGCGGCGCCGGCTGAGGCCGCGCGCCGCCCGGCCTGACCGATAGGGGGGCGCATGTTCGGTTATACGTTCCAGTGGAAACAGGCGCTCGCCCGCCTGCCGCAGATGCTCGACGGCGCGGCCGTCACGCTGCAGATCGCGCTGCTGTCGATGGCCCTCGGCATCCTGCTGGCCATCGTGCTCACGCTGTTCCGGCTGTCGGGGAACCGCATCCTGTCGGGGTTCGCCACCGCCTGGGTCGAGATCGCCCGCAACACGCCGGCGCTGTTCCAGATCTACATGGCGCATTTCGGGGTGGCGAGCTTCGGCATCCACTTCTCGCCCTTCACCTCGCTGCTGATCGGGATCACCTTCAACAACGCGGGCTATCTGGCCGAGAACTTCCGCGGCGCGCTCAAGGCCATTCCCGACACCCAGCCGCGGGCCGGGCGGTCGCTGGGGATGACGCCGCTGCAATCCTTTCGCTACGTGGTCATGCCGCAGATGCTGCGCATCGCCTTCCTGCCGATGACCAACCAGATGGTGTGGGCGATCCTGATGACCTCGCTCGGCGTCACGGTGGGGATGAACACCGACCTCTACGGTGTCACCCAGGACCTGAACGCGCTGACCTTCCGCACCTTCGAGCTCTTCGCCATCGCCTCGGTGATCTTCTACCTGATGACCAAGACCGTCCAGCTCGGCGCGCGCCTGCTTGCGGCGCGGATGTTCCGGTACTGAGGGGCGCCATGTTCGACACCGCACTCACCTCGGCCGACCTCGTCTTCCTCGCCAAGGGCGCGGGGATGACGCTGCTCGTCACCGCGATCTCGGTCGTGCTCGGCACCATCCTCGGCGTGATCTTCGGGGTGTTCCGCACCCAGGTCGGGCCGGTCTGGGCGGCGCCGCTGACCTTCGTGCTCGACGTGTTCCGCTCGATCCCGCTGCTCATCCAGCTCGTCCTCGCCAATGCCTTCATGGGCATGGTGCTGCGGCTGCAACTGTCGGGCTTCACCATCGCCTGCGGGGTGCTGACCCTCTACACCGCCGCCTATTGCGCCGAGATCGTGCGCGGCGCCATGGGCGCGGTGCCGGCCACCACGCGCCGCGCGGCACGCTCGCTGGGGCTCAACTGGTGGCAGGACATGGCCAACATCGTCATGCCGCTGGCCACCCGCGTGGCGCTGCCGTCCTGGATCGGGCTGGCGCTCGGGGTGATGAAGGACAGCGCGCTGGTCTATGTCGTGCAGGTCACCGAGCTGCTCAAATCCACCCAGATCCTCATCACCCGCCTGCAGGAGCCGCTGTTCCTGCTGCTGATCTGCGGTGCCTTCTATTTCCTCATCAGCTTCCCGCTCGCCCGGTTCGGCGGCTGGCTTGAAAGACGGTGGTCCCATGATTGAGATCGAGAACGTCCGCAAATCCTTCGGCCCGCTCGAGGTGCTCAAGGGCATCGACCTGACGGTGGCCAAGGGCGAGGTGCTGACGGTGATCGGCGGCTCGGGGTCGGGGAAATCGACGCTGCTGACCTGCATCAACGGGCTTGAGCCGATCGATTCCGGCCGCATCCTGGTGGACGGGACCGAGGTTCACGCCAAGTCCACCAACCTCAACAAGCTGCGCCGCAAGATCGGCATCGTCTTCCAGCAGTTCAACGCTTTCCCGCATCTGACCGTGCTCGACAACGTGACGCTGGCGCCGCGCAAGGTGCTGGGGATGGGCCGGGCCGAGGCCGAGGCCGAGGCGAAGAAGCAGCTCGAGCACGTGGGGCTTGGCGACAAGCTGGACGTCTATCCGGGGCGGATGTCGGGCGGCCAGCAGCAGCGCATGGCGATTGCCCGGGCGCTGGCGATGCAGCCGGCCTACATGCTGTTTGACGAGGTGACCTCGGCCCTTGACCCGATGCTGGTGGGCGAGGTGCTGGACACGCTCAGGATGCTGGCGCGCGAGGGGATGACCATGATCTGCGTCACCCATGAGATGAAGTTTGCGCGCGAAGTCTCTGATCGCGTGGCCTTCTTCCATCAGGGCGTGATGCGCGAGATCGCCCCGCCGGCCGAGCTGTTCGGGGCGCCGAAGACGCCCGAGTTGCAGAAGTTCCTGGCCGCGACCCACTGACAGGACGCCCAGCGATGCAGCCTGATGTTCTGGTGATCGGGGCCGGCGTGGTCGGCCTGTCGGCGGCGATTGCGGCGCAGGCGCGCGGGTTGTCGGTGACGGTGGTGGACCGCGAGGGGCCGGCGGCGGGCGCCTCGGCCGGGAACGCGGGGGCGTTTGCCTTTACCGACATCCTGCCGCTCGCCTCGCCGGGGATCATGCGCAAGGCGCCGGGCTGGCTGATGGACCCGGTGGGGCCGCTGACGGTGCCGCCTGCCTATGCGCTCAGGATCGCGCCGTGGATGGTCCGCTTTGCCGCCGCCTGCCGGCCCGGCCGGGTGGCGGCCTCGATTGCGGCGCAGACCGCGCTGATGGACCTGTCGCGCGACGAATTGCAGCCGTTCCTGAGGGCCACGGGGACCGAGGGGATGCTGCGCAAGGACGGCAACCTGCAGGTCTATGAAAGCGCCGCCGAGTTCGCCGCCGCCGCCCCCGGCTGGGTGGCACGCGAAGCCCACGGGATCGCATTCCGCCATGTGGAACGGGAGGAGATGGCAGCGATCCAGCCCGGGCTTGCGCCGCGGTTCATCCGCGGGACCTTCACGCCCGGCTGGTATTCCATCGACGACCCGAAGCTCTACACGCTCGCGCTCGCCGAGCATTTCCGCGCCCGCGGCGGCCGGATCGAGGTTGCCGCCGTCACCCGCCTCACCGCCACCGACACCGGCATCGCGGCCGACACCGCCGACGGCCGCCGCCTGACCGCGGCGCAGGCGGTACTGGCCGCCGGGGCCCACTCGCAACGCCTCGCCCGGACGCTGGGCGAGCGCATCCCGCTCGAGACCGAGCGCGGCTACAACACCACGCTGCCGCCCGACGCGCTGGACCTGCGCACGCAGGTCACCTTTGGCGGCCACGGGTTCGTCGTCACGCGGCTCTCGACCGGCATCCGCGTCGGCGGCGCGGTCGAGCTGGGCGGGCTGTCGCTGCCCCCGAACTGGCGGCGGGCGCAGGCGATGCTGGCCAAGGCCAAGGCGTTCCTGCCCGCGCTCAGGACCGAGGGCGGCACGCAATGGATGGGCTTCCGCCCGTCGCTGCCCGACAGCCTGCCCGCCATCGGCCGGGCGCGGGCCACGCCGCGGGTGATCCACGCCTTCGGCCACGGCCACCTGGGCCTCACCCAGTCCGCCGGCACCGCCCGGCTGGTCGCCGACCTGCTGACCGGCGCCGCGCCGGTCCTCGACCTGTCCCCGTTTTCGCCCCAGAGGTTCTGACATGGCCGTCCACACCTTCACCTGCATCGACGGCCACACCTGCGGCAATCCGGTGCGCCTCGTCGCCGGCGGCGGGCCGCGGCTCGTGGGCGCCGACATGCTCGAGAAGCGCGCCCATTTCCTGCGCGAGTTCGACTGGATCCGCACCGGCCTGATGTTCGAGCCGCGCGGCCACGACATGATGTCGGGCTCGATCCTCTACCCGCCGACGCGGCCCGACTGCGACGTGGCGGTGCTGTTCATCGAGACCTCGGGCTGCCTGCCGATGTGCGGCCACGGCACCATCGGCACGATCACCATGGGGATCGAGAACGGCCTCATCACCCCGCGCGCGCCGGGCGCCCTGTCGATCGAGACCCCCGCCGGCAAGGTCGACATCAGCTACGTGCAGGAGGGCCGCTTCGTCGAGGAGGTGCGGCTGACCAACGTCCCCGGCTTCCTCTACGCCGAGGGGCTGACCGCCGAGGTCGAGGGGCTGGGCGAGATCGTCGTGGACGTGGCCTACGGCGGCAATTTCTATGCCATCGTCGAGCCGCAGAAGAACTTCCGCGACATCGCCGACCACACCGCGGGCGAGCTGATCGGCTGGTCGCCGAAGCTGCGCGCGGCGCTGAATGCGAAGTACGAGTTCACCCACCCCGAGCATCCGGCGATCAACGGGCTGTCGCACATTTTGTGGACCGGGGTGGCCACCCAGCCCGGCGCGCACGCCCGCAATGCGGTGTTCTATGGCGACAAGGCCATCGACCGCAGCCCCTGCGGCACCGGCACCTCGGCCCGCATGGCCCAGCTGGCCGCCAAGGGGCGGCTGGGGGTGGGGGACGAGTTTCACCACGAATCGATCATCGGCTCGATCTTCAAGGGCCGGGTCGAGGCCGACGCGCGGGTGGGCGACCGCGCCGCGATCATCCCCTCGATCGCGGGCTGGGCGCGGATGACCGGCTACAACACCATCTTCATCGACGACCGCGACCCCTTCGCGCACGGTTTCGTGGTCCGGTGAGCGCCACCCGCATCCTGCCAGGTGTGGCCGAGGGGCCGGTGCTGGCGGCGGAGGCGCCGCTGAGCTTCTGGGGCGGGGTGGACCCGGCGACGGGGCGCGTGATCGACGTGCATCACCCGCTTTCAGGCCGGTCGCTCGGGGGCGCGGTGCTGGTGCTGCCGGGCACCCGCGGGTCGTGCAGCGGGTCGGGCGTGGTGCTCGACATTGTGCTGTCGGGGCAGGGGCCGGCGGCGCTGGTCTTCTCGGACCCCGAGGAGGTGGCGACGCTCGGCGCGCAGGTCGCGGCGGCGCTGTTCGGGGCGGCCCTGCCGGTGCTGCGGGTGTCGGCCGAGGTGCGTGCGGCGCTCGCCCGGGCGGGGTCGGCGCGGATCGAGGCCGAGGCGCTGGTCGCGGACGGGCTGCGGCTGCCCCTCGGGTCGCTGCCCGCGGCGGCGCTGGCGCTGACGGACGCGCAGCAGGCGATGCTGGACGGCGCCGAGGGCGAGGCCGCGGCGCTGGCGATGCGGATCGTCACGGCGACCGCGCGCCAGCAGGGCGCGGCGCGGCTGGTCCCCGTCACCCGCGCCCATATCGACGGCTGCATCTACGCCTCGCCCGCCAACCTGCGCTTTGCCGAGGCCTTCGCCGCGATGGGCGCCCGGGTGCGGGTGCCCACGACGATGAACGCGATCTCGGTGGACCACGCGAACTGGCGCGCCCAGGGCGTGCCGCCGAGCTTCGGCGGCCCGGCGCAGCGGCTTGCCGACGCCTATGTGGCGATGGGCTGCCGGCCGAACTTCACCTGCGCGCCCTATCTCGACGACCCGCCACGGCTCGGCGAGGTGATCGGGTGGTCCGAGTCGAACGCGGTGATCCACGCCAACAGCGTTCTGGGCGCGCGGACCGAGAAGCACCCGGATTTCCTCGACCTCTGCATCGCGCTGACCGGGGTGGCGCCGGACACCGGGGTCTATCTCGACGCCAACCGGCAGGCGCGGCGGGTGCTGACGGTCACGCGGCCCGCGGGCGCGGACGATGCCTTCTGGCCGCTGCTCGGCTGGGTGGCGGGAACCGCCGCGCCCGACCGCATCCCGCTGATCCGGGGCGCGGGGGCCGCCGGGGCCGACGATCTCAAGGCGCTGTGTGCGGCCTTCGGCACCACCTCGGCCGCGCCGATGCTGCACGTCGAGGGGGTGACGCCCGAGGCGGGGCAGGTCGCGCCCGACGCCGACACGGTGACGCTCGACCGCGCGGCGCTGGCGGCCGGCTGGGCGGCGCTGAACGACGGCCCCGCGGGCGTCGATCTGGTCGCCATCGGCAGCCCCCATGCCTCGGCCACCGAGGCCGCCGCGCTCGCCGACGCGCTGGACGCCGCCGGACCGGGGCCGCTGGCCGTGCCGCTGATCCTGACGCTGGGGCGCGGGGTGCTGGCGGCACTCGAGGCGGACGGCACCGCCGCCCGGCTCACCGCGCGGGGCGTCAGGCTGATCCCCGACCTCTGCTGGTGTTCGATCACCGAGCCGGTGTTTCCGCCCGCGGCGCGCGTGGTGATGACGAACTCGGCCAAATACGCCCATTACGGGCCGGGGCTCTCGGGGCGCGCGCTGCGCTTCGGCAGCCTGGCCGACTGCGCCCGGGCGGCGCTGACCGGGCAGGCGCCACACCGCCTGCCGCCGTGGCTAAAGGAGTGAGGCGATGCGATCCAGCCAGACCATCCACGTGATCTCCGCCCATGCCGAGGGCGAGGTCGGCGACGTGATCGTGGGCGGCGTCCTGCCGCCGCCGGGCGAGACGATCTGGGCGCAGTCGCGCTGGATCGCCGCGGACGGGCGGCTGCGGAACTTCGTGCTGAACGAGCCGCGGGGCGGGGTGTTCCGGCACGTCAACCTGCTCGTCCCCCCGAAGCACCCCGAGGCCGACGCCGCCTTCATCATCATGGAGCCGGAGGACACGCCGCCGATGTCGGGGTCGAACTCGATCTGCGTCTCGACCGTGCTTCTGGACGGCGGGCTGGTGCCGATGACCGAGCCCGAGACGCGGCTGGTGCTCGAGGCGCCGGGCGGGCTGGTGCGGGTGCGGGCCGAGTGCCGGAACGGCAAGGCCGAGCGCATCTTCGTCGAGAACCTGCCGAGCTTTGCCGCCCGGCTGGACATCCCGCTGACGGTCGAGGGGCTGGGCCCGATCACCGTGGACACGGCCTATGGCGGCGACAGCTTCGTGATCGTGGACGCCGCCGCGCTGGGCTTCGCGCTGGTCCCGGACGAGGCGCATGCCATCGCCCGGCTGGGGGTGCAGATCACCGCCGCGGCCGACGCGCAGATCGGCTTTCACCACCCGACCAACCCGGACTGGCGGCATTTCTCGTTCTGCCTGTTTGCCGGCCCCGTCACCCGCGACGGCCACGAGCTGACCAGCAGCGCCGCGGTGGCGATCCGGCCGGGCAAGGTGGACCGCTCGCCCACCGGCACGGCGCTCTCGGCGCGGATGGCGGTGCTGGCGGCGCGGGGCGAGATGGGGGCAGAGGACCGGCTGACGGTGCGCTCGCTCATCGGCTCGACCTTCGCGGGGCGTATCCTTGGCCAGACGGACGTGGGCGGCACCCCGGCGATCCGGCCCGAGATCTCGGGGCGTGGCTGGATCACCGGCATTCACCAGCACATGCTCGACCCCGACGACCCGTGGCCCGAGGGCTACCGCCTGTCCGACACCTGGGGCGCGCGCTGACGGAACGCCCCGTGCGGGCAGCCGTTGACCCCCGACCCAAGGGAAGGACAGCGGATGAGCGGCGCCGACACCACACCCGACGATTTCGAGCCCGCCGACCTGCCGGCCAAGGCCCGGGCCGCGTATGGCGACAAGCTGGCGCTGCGCGCCGGCCAGACCGTCGCGCTGGCGGTGATGGCCGGGGCGTTCATCGCCTTCGGCTCGGTCTTCTTCCTGATCGTGCAGTCGGTCCCCGACACGGTGCCTTACGGCTTCGTGCAGGCGCTGTCCGGGGCGGCCTTCGCACTCGGCCTGATCCTCGTGATGATCGCGGGGGCGGAGCTTTTCACCGGCAACACGCTGATGCTCTCCCGCCTCTATGCGGGCGAAAGCGGGATTGGGCAGATCGCCGCCGCCTGGGCGCTGGTCTATCTGGGCAACCTCATAGGCTCGGTGCTGGTCGTCGCGCTGTTCCTCGCGGCGGGCGGGGCCGAGGCGGGCGACGGGCTCATGCAGGCCGCGATCCTCGACACCGCGGGGTCCAAGACGGCGAAGGGGGCGGGGGCGATCTTCGCCTCGGGCATCCTCGCCAATATGCTCGTCTGCCTCGCGGTCTGGATGACGTTCGCCGCGCGCACCGTGCCGGGCAAGGCGTTGGTCATCGTCCCGCCCATAGCGGCCTTCGTCGCCGGCGGGTTCGAGCACTCCGTCGCCAACATGTCCCTGATCCCGGCCGGGCTGGGGGTGCTGTGGACCGAGGCCGGCGCGGTTACGGACCCCTCGCTGACCGCTGCGGGGTTCGCGCACAACCTGCTCTGGTCCACGCTCGGCAACATCGTCGGTGGCGGGCTGATCGCGCTGGGCTACTGGCTGGGCTACGACCGCGAGGCCTGACGCGGCTCAGGGCCGGCCGGGCGGCAGCGTCCCGGCGGGCTTGCCGATCCCGCGCCGCCGCCGCGCCTCGCGCAGGTGCGACAGATGCGCGGCCTCGGGGCCGGGCGGGGGGAGTGAGAGCACCGCGTGGCGCAGCGCCTCGATCCCGTCCTCGGACCGGGCGGGCAGGGTGGCCGCGGGGATCGGGGCGCCGATGGTGATGCGGTAGGTGTGCCCGGCCTTGTTCAGCACCTCGTTGAACAGCGTCACGTCCCTGAGCGTCGGGTGGATCGCGTCGAGCAGGTAGAACAGCGCCGAGTTCCGCGCCCGGATGTTGAGCGGGATCACCGGCACGTCGAACTTGCGCGCGATCATCGCGGCCGACGGCATCCACGGCCGCTCGTGCAGCGTCAGCCCGTGCCGCTTGGCCAGCCGCCCGGACGGAAAGATCAGCCCGATCCGGCCTTGCCCGAGCGCCCGGCGGGTATAGTCCATGGTATAGCGGGTCTTGGCGTGGCTGCGCTTTTCCAGCCGCCACTCGACTGGGGCGATCAGCTCTTCCGTCTGCGGCAGCACCCGGATCATGTCGTGGTTGGCGTAGATGAAGAGATCGTCCCGCACCGCCGAGACGACCGCGTGCAGCACGATCCCGTCCGCGATCCCCGTCGGGTGGTTCGAGACGATCAGCGCCGGGCCGGTGGCGGGGATGTGCTCAAGGCCCTCGACCCGGATGTCGCGCACGATCAGCGCCGAGATGCGGCGCATGATCTCGGCGGTGGGCAGGTCGCGGAACTCGGCCGCCAGCATGATCGAGCGCGGATAGCGCAGAAGCCGCATCATCCCCCAGCGAGCGAGGGTGTGGTGCGGCTTGCCGGAATAGAGCCACGGCGCCCGTTCGGCGATCAGCGGGTCAAGCCGCTGCTGCATCTCGGCCAGCGCCGGCAGGGGGCCGGGCGGGGCGAGGTTCGGATCGGACGACCTGATCATCGTGGGGCGATTATTTCCCTCGCGCGGCTTGCCCGCAAGGCGGCTCAACCTCCGGCGGCAAGAATGCGCGTGACCATCTCGGCCGTGTTGCGCGAAAGCCCCGGCCGGGCGGCGATCCGTTCCAGCGCCGCGCGGGCGCGGGCGCGACGGCCCGCGTCGTAGCGCGGCCAGGTCTCGAAGAGCGAGGTCATCCGCGCCGCCGTCTGCGGGTTCACCGCGTCCATGCGGATTAGCCAGTCGGCCACGAAGTCGTAGCCCGAGCCGTCGGCGGCGTGGAAGGCGGCATGGTTCGCGCCCAGACCCCCGATCAGCGCCCGGAAGCGGTTCGGGTTCTGCCAGTCGAAATCCGACCGCGCAGCAAGGCTTTGGGCGATGCCCACCGCCTGCGCCGGGTCCGCGGCCATCGGCTGGACGGTGAAGAACTTGTCCATCACCAGCCGGTTGGCGCCGAACTGCGCCTCCATCCCCGCCAGCGCCGCCTCGGCCCGCCCGGCGCGGACGAGCTGGCTCAGCGCGCCCATCCGCTCGGTCATGTTGCGGGCCTTCGCCCACACCTCGGCCGCACGCTCGCCGCCGTCGAGGCGGCTGAGCCACGCCAGCGCCGCGAGCCGGGCGCTGCGGGCGCCCGACTGCTCGGCGTCGGGGGCGTAGTCGTAGGGGCAGTCCATCTCGGCCATGATCTGGTCGAGGACGCGGGCGTGCTGGGCTGCCAGCTCCTCCATCAGCGCCTCGCGGGTGCGGTGGATGGCGTCGGGGTCGGGGGTGCCGCCGCGGCGGGCGATCTCGGTCGCCACCTCGTCCTCGGCCGGCAGCCGCAGCATCAGGGCGAGGAAGGCCGGGTCCATCGCGCTGTCGGCCAACACCCCGCCATAGGCATACGTCAGGGCGGGGTCCGCCTCGCCGCCCGCCGCCATCTCGACCAGCGTGTCGAGGGCGAGGCTGTTTGCGGCCTCCCACCGGGCGAAGGGGTCGGTGTCGTGGGCCATGAGCACCGCCCGGTCGGCGCGCGGGATTTCGCGCGCGACGGTGACGGGGGCCGAGAAGCCGCGCAGCAGCGAGACGATGGGCCGTCCACCCAGCCCGTCGAAGCTGAAGCTCTGCGCGGCCTCGGTCATCTCGAGCACGGTGGTCGGCAGCACCTCGTCGCCGTTGGCCGAGATCAGCCCCACGGCGATGGGGATCACCCGCGGGGGCTTCTCGGGCTGGCCGGGGGTGGGGCGCGTCGCCTGGGTGAAGTGCAGCGTCAGCCGGCCCGCCTTCTCGTCCCATGCCTCGGTCAGGGTCAGTTCGGGCGTGCCCGCGTCCGTGTACCAGCGCTTGAACTGCGCGAGGTCGCGGCCGGTCGCGTCCTCGAACACCGTGAGCCAGTCCTCGATGGTCGCGGCCTGCCCGTCATGGCGGTCGAAATAGAGGTCGAGCGCCGCCCGGTAGCCGTCGTCGCCCACCAGCCGCTTGAGCATCCCGATCACCTCGGCGCCCTTTTCATAGACCGTCGCGGTGTAGAAATTGTTGATCTCGTCGTAGCGGTCAGGCCGCGGCGGGTGGGCGAGGGGGCCGGCATCCTCGCGGAACTGGCGCGCGCGCAGCGTCACCACATCCTCGATCCGCTTCACCGCCGCCGAGCGCAGGTCCGAGGTGAACTGCTGGTCGCGGAACACCGTCAGCCCTTCCTTGAGGCAGAGCTGGAACCAGTCGCGGCAGGTGATGCGGTTGCCGGTCCAGTTGTGGAAATACTCGTGCGCGATCACCGCCTCGATGCGCTCATAGTCGCTGTCGGTGGCGGTCTCGGGCGAGGCGAGCACGAGCTTCGAGTTGAAGATGTTCAGCCCCTTGTTCTCCATCGCGCCCATGTTGAAGTCGTCCACGGCGACGATGTTGAACACGTCGAGGTCGTATTCGCGGCCGTAGACCTCTTCGTCCCAGCGCATCGACTTGACGAGGCTTTCGAGCGCGAAGCCCGCGCGGTCCTCGTCGCCCGGGCGCACCCAGACGTTCAGCGCGACCTCGCGCCCCGACAGGGTGGTGAAGCGGTCCGAGACGGCGCGCAGGTCGCCCGCGACGAGGGCGAAGAGATAGGCGGGCTTGGGCCAGGGGTCGTGCCACTCGGCCCAGCCGGGGCCGCTGGCGACGGGGTTGCCGTTCGACAGCAGCACCGGCAGGTCGGCGCGGACGGTGACCCGGAACGGCGCCATCACGTCGGGGCGGTCGGGATACCAGGTGATGTGGCGAAAGCCCTCGGCCTCGCACTGGGTGCAGAACATCCCGCCCGAGAGATAGAGCCCCTCGAGCGTGGTGTTGGCCTCGGGGTCGATCTCGACGGTGGCCGACAGGGTGAACGGCCCCTCGGGCAGCGCCGCGGCGGCGATGGTCATCGTCTCGTCGGCGAGCGCCAGGGCCGTCTCGGGGACCGGCGTGCCGTCGATCGCGACCGCGATCGTCCGCAGCCCGGCCCCGCCGTCGAGGGTCAGATCGCCGGCGGAAACCCGCTCGAGCCGCAATTCGGACTGCACCCGCGTGCCCCGCGGGGCCAGCGTCACGTCGAGCCGCGTTTCGTGCAGGCGGAAGGGCCAGGGGCGGTATTCACTGAGGAATCGGGTCTGGGACATCTCGGGCCTTGCTGACTGCATACGGTGCGGGGAAAAATGTTGAGGCAGCGGAACTTGTGCTTGTGGCGTGTGTTAAGCGCAGGATAAGCGGGTCGCAAGCCGGGCCTAATTCCCCTCGGGGTGGCCGCAGGCGGTCCGACGATCGACCGATTTACTATGGAGACCATCATGGCCAACTACGATCCGAACGATCCGCGCCGCACCGACGCGACCGACCCCCACCGCCCGGTGGATCCGAGCGGTCGCAGCACCGTCGTGACCGAAACCTATGTCGAGCCGGTCGAGAAGAAAGCCTCGCCGCTGCCGCTGATCATCGGCATCCTGCTGGCGCTGGCGCTCGCCTGGTGGCTGCTGTCGACGTTCATGGGCGGTGACCGCACCACGACCACGACCGACACCACCACGACCAGCACCACCACGGCGCCGGCGACCACGACCACCACCACGCCGACGACCACCACGACCGAGCCGGCGACCACCTCGTCGAGCACGACCGCCCCGGTGACCACCACCGAGCCGGCGACCACCGCGCCCGCGACGACCACCACCACCACCGAGCCGGCGACCACCGCCCCGGCGACCGGCGCGGCGACGACCGAGACCACCACGACCGAGACCACGACGACCGCCCCGGTGACCGACACGGCCACCACCCCGGCGACCGACTCGGCCACCACCTCGACCACGACCACCACGCCGGTGACCACCCCGGCCCCGTCGAACTGATCGGTTCGACCGCCGGCCTGACACCTCGGGCCAGACTGACCGCCGCGCAGCCTCTGCGCGGCGGTTTCCGTTTGCGCCGCCCAGCACGGTGAGCGCGGGACCGCAGCCCGCACTGACGTCCCGTCCTGCCCCGCGAAAGCCTGACAAAACCTTGTGATCCCGCGCCCGCCGATGATAATGCGACCCGGATTGCGGCCTGCGGGGAGAGGAAAACCGGTGAAGATCGGCGCGTTGAAGGAAACATTCGACGGCGAGGCGCGGGTGGCGATCACGCCCTCCTCGGCCGGCCATCTGCAGAAGCTGGGCCACGCGGTCCACGTCCAGTCCGGGGCCGGCGCACGGGCCGGGTTCTCGGACGCGGCCTATGAGCGGGCGGGCGTGACGGTGCATCCGACCGCCGCCGCGCTTCTGGGCGCGGTCGACGTGGTGGCCAAGGTCCGCCCGCCGACCGAGGCGGAAATGGCACAGATGCGCGAGGGGCAGACGCTCATCTCGTTCTTCTACCCGGGCCAGAACCCCGAGCTGCTCGAGGCGGCGCGCGACCGCGGCGTGAACGCCATCGCCATGGACATGGTGCCCCGCATCAGCCGGGCGCAGAAGATGGACGCGCTGTCCTCGATGGCCAACATCGCGGGCTACCGCGCGGTGATCGAGGCGGCGAACAACTTCGGCCGCTTCTTCACCGGCCAGGTCACGGCCGCGGGCAAGGTGCCGCCAGCCAAGGTGCTGATCGTCGGCGCCGGCGTCGCGGGGCTGGCCGCCATCGGCGCGGCCACCAGCCTCGGCGCGCAGGTCTATGCCTTCGACGTCCGCCCCGAGGTCGCCGAGCAGATCGAATCGATGGGCGCCGAGTTCGTCTATCTCGACTTCAAGGAGCAGGCGCAGGACGGGGCCGCGACCGGCGGCTATGCCGCCCCCTCGAGCCCCGAGTTCCGCGAGGCGCAGCTTGCGCGCTTCCGCGAGCTGGCGCCCGAGATGGACATCGTCATCACCACCGCGCTGATCCCCGGCCGGCCCGCGCCGAAGCTGTGGACCGAGGACATGGTCGCGGCGATGAAGCCCGGCAGCGTCATCGTGGACCTCGCCGCCGAGCGTGGCGGCAACTGCGAGCTGACCGTGCCGGACGAGAAGATCGTGACCGAGAACGGCGTCACGATCATTGGCTACACCGACTTCCCCTCGCGCATGGGTGCGCAGGCGTCCGAGCTTTACGGCAACAACGTCCGCCACATGATGGCCGACCTCACGCCCGCCAAGGACGGCGCGCTGGTCCACAACATGGAGGACGACGTGATCCGCGGCGCCACGGTGACGCGCGACCACGACGTGACCTGGCCGCCACCGCCCCCCAAGGTGCAGGCGATCGCGGTGCAGAAGCCGAAGGAAAAGGCCCGCGAGCTGACGCCCGAGGAGCGGCGCGCCAACGAGCTGGCCGAGTTCAAGCGCCAGACCCGCAGCCAGGTCGGGATGCTCGTCACCGGCGGCGTGCTGATGCTGCTGGTGGGTCTGTTCGCGCCCGCGAGCTTCCTGTCGCATTTCATCGTCTTCGTGCTGGCCTGCTTCGTGGGCTTCAGCGTGATCTGGAACGTGGCGCACTCGCTGCACACGCCGCTCATGGCGATCACCAATGCGATCTCGTCGATCGTGATCCTCGGCGCGCTGCTGCAGATCGGGTCGGGCTCGGCCTGGGTCGTCATCCTCGCGGCGCTCGCGGTGCTGATGACCGGCGTCAACATCTTCGGCGGCTTCCTGGTCACGCGCCGGATGCTCGCCATGTTCCAGAAGTCGTAAGGGTAGGGTGAGCGCATGGAAACCACTGTGATCACCACTGAGCCCGGCCTCGCCCCCGTCGTGTCGCACGGCGCGGGCGTCCTCGACGCGGTTCCGGTCTTCGGCTTCACCACCGCCGCCTATGTCGTGGCCGCGGTCCTCTTCATCCTCGCGCTGGGCGGGCTGTCGGGCCAGGAAAGCGCCAAGCGCGCGATCTGGTACGGGATCGTCGGCATGGCGCTGGCGGTGCTGGCCACGCTGTTCGGGCCCGGCCTCGGGCACTGGTGGCTGTCGCTCATCATGATCGCCATCGGCGGCGGGGTGGGCTACGTGCTCGCCACCCGCGTGCAGATGACCGAGATGCCGCAACTGGTCGCCGCGATGCACAGCCTCGTGGGCCTTGCCGCGGTGTTCATCGGGCTCAACGCGCAGATCGAGCTGGGCCGGGTCCTGCACGCCCGCCTGAGCGGGCTGACCGAGTTCTTCCACGGCTTCGCCGCCGTCCTCGCCCACAAGACCCCGGCCGAGATCGCCATGCTCAAGGTCGAGGTCGCGCTTGGCGTGTTCATCGGCGCGGTGACCTTTACCGGCTCGGTCGTGGCCTACGGCAAGCTGGCCGGCAAGGTGGACGGCAAGCCGAAGAAGCTGCCCGGCGGGCACATGCTGAACGCGGGCGCGGCGGCGTTGTCGCTGCTGCTGACCATCCTCTACGTTGCCGGCGTCGGCCCGGCGATGCTGTGGCTGCTGCTCTTGACCGTGATCGCGGGCTTCATCGGCTGGCACCTGATCATGGGGATCGGCGGGGCGGACATGCCGGTGGTCGTCTCGATGCTGAACAGCTACTCGGGCTGGGCGGCGGCTATGATCGGCTTCACGCTCTCGAACGACCTGCTCATCGTGGTGGGCGCGCTGGTCGGCTCGTCGGGTGCGATCCTCAGCTACATCATGTGCAAGGCGATGAACCGCTCGTTCATCAGCGTGATCCTCGGCGGCTTCGGCGGCGAGACGGGCCCGGCGATGGAGATCGAGGGCGAGCAGATCGCCATCGACGCCGAGGGCGTGGCCGCAGCGCTGAACGAGGCCGACAGCGTCATCATCGTGCCGGGCTATGGCATGGCGGTGGCCCAGGCCCAGCAGTCGGTCAGCGAGCTGACCCGCAAGCTGCGCGCCGCCGGCAAGAACGTGCGCTTCGCCATCCACCCGGTCGCCGGCCGCCTGCCCGGGCACATGAACGTGCTGCTAGCCGAGGCCAAGGTGCCCTATGACATCGTGCTCGAGATGGACGAGATCAACGAGGACTTCCCCTCGACCGACGTGGCGATCGTCATCGGCTCGAACGACATCGTGAACCCGGCGGCGCAGGAAGACCCGAACTCGCCCATCGCCGGGATGCCGGTGCTCGAGGTGTGGAAGGCCAAGCAGGTGTTCGTCAGCAAGCGCGGTCAGGGCACCGGCTACTCGGGCATCGAGAACCCGCTGTTCTACAAGGAGAACACGCGGATGTTCTACGGCGATGCCAAGAAATCGCTCGACGCGCTGCTGCCGATGATCGACTGACCGGACCCCCGGTCCCGTGACCTCAAACCCCCGCCCGACCCGGCGGGGGTTTTTTTCATGCTTGAGCTGGAGTGCGCTCCAGCCGCTAGAACCCCTCTCGTCCCATCGGAGGCAGGCCATGAAGATCGGCGAACTGGCGCGGCAGACCGGGCTCAGCGTGGACACGCTGCGCTTCTACGAGCGGATCGGCCTGATCCAGCGCCCGGCCCGCGACGGGGGCGGGCGGCGCGACTATGACCCGGCGGTGCTGGACTGGATCGCCTTCCTCGCCCGGCTGGCGGCGACGGGGATGCGGCAGGCCGACCGGGTCCGCTACGCCGCGCTGCGCCGGCAGGGCGACGCGACCCTTGCCGCCCGCCGGGCGATGATCGAGGCGCACCGCACGGCCATTGCCGCGCGCGTGGACGAACTCAACGCGGCGCTGGCGCTGATGGACGACAAGATCGAGACCTATCGCCGCATGGAGGCAGAGCATGACCGACCGACATCTTGAGGCAGGCGCCGCGGTGGCCGCCCGGCTGAACCCGACGCTGCACGAGGCGCTGTCCGCCCGCTATGACGGGCTGCTGCCGGGGATGGCCGACAGCCTGATCGAATGGGCCTACGGTCACCACTACGCCCGCCCCGGGCTGGACCTGAAGACCCGACAGCTCTGCACCGTGGCGGCGCTGGCGGCGATGGGCGGCGGGACCGCGCCGCAGCTTCGGGTCAACGTCGCCCATGCGCTGGCGGCGGGGGCCTCGCGCACCGAGATCACCGAGGCGATCTGGCAGATGGCGGTCTATGGCGGGATGCCGGCGGCGATCAACGGCCTGAACGCCGCGGTCGAGGTGTTTGCCGCGGCCGACGAAGCCGCCGCGGCGCAAGGCGGGGCGGGGTGAGGCGGGGCCTGCCCGCCCTCAGGGGTTGATTTGGATCGGCGTGCCGTCGCGGACCATCGCATAGATGTCCTCGGCCTCGGCGTCCGTCACCGCGATGCAGCCCGCCGTCCAGTCCCGGCGGATGCGCGACAGCGCCCGCCCCTCGGGCCCCTGGCCGTGGATGAAGATGTCGCCCCCCGCCTGCTGCCCCAGCGCAGCCGCATAGGCGCTGTCCACCGGGTTCGGATACGAGATCCCGATCGACAGGTGGTAGCGACTGTCGGGGTTGCGGCGGTCGATGTAATAGAGCCCCTCGGGCGTCTTGCCGTCTCCCGAGAACTGCTTGTGGCCCCGCGGCTCGTTCCCCAGCCCGACGTTGTAGGACTTGATCACCGTGTTGCCCGACAGGAACAGCATCTGCCGGGCCGACTTGTTCACCACGATCTGGGTGACAGGCGGGCCGCTGTAGCTTTTGAACTTGCTCGGCGCGCAGGACGCGACGAGCGCCAGCAGCAGACCCGCCGTGATGAGCTGGAGGAGACGTGACATGACGGATTCCCTGATTCTGGCCCAACCCTGCCGAATGGCTGGCCCCGGTGCAACCGGCCCGGGCATCACATCCCGCTGACAGGAGGGCCGCCGGCGAAGCCCCACCCCCCGCCCAAGGGACGGCTTGCGCGCCGCCGCCATTCTCGCGTGAGATGCGGCCATGAGCCAGGACGCTTCCCCCATCGACACGTCGCTCGACCACCCGCTGCGGTTCGAGATGGTCAACGAGCTGCACGCCCGCCCCTCGCCGCGGCTGACCGCGCCGTGCAAGGTCGTCTACCTCGCCTTCAAGGAACCGCGCGACGCCGCCAACCGCGACCGCGCGCAGGACTTCGCTCATCTGGCCGAGCTGGCGCGCCGCCACGGCGCCCCCGCGCCGCAGCCCGGCATCGGCCACTACGCCGCCGTCATGGGCCGCCACGAGCTGCGGTGGGAGGGGCATACCGAGTTCGTCAGCTACACGAGCTTCACCCCCGGCCGCCCGGTCCGCCCCTTCGACCCCGGCATGGCCGAGCTGTTCCCGACCGAGTGGCAGGCCCGCGCGCCGGGCAAGCGCCTCGTCGCGGCGCTGATCGACGTTGAGCCGTTCCCCGACACCGACGCGGCGCTGGCCGAGCGGCTGGACGAATGGTTCGTCGTGGACGGGCTGACGGCGGTGCAGGTGCTCGACGGGGCGGCGGTGATCGCCACCGACTTCCGCATCGACGCGGCGGGCTGGATGCGCTTTGCCGTCTTTGCCCGCGAGGGCGTGGGGCCGGGGCGGCTCGGGCGCGTGGTGCAGCGGCTCACCGAGCTTGAGACCTATCGCGCCATGGCGATGCTGGGCTTTCCCCGGGCGCGGTCGCTCAGCGCCACGCTCAATGCGCTCGACACCCAGATGGCGGCGCTGGTCGAGGGCTTGGGCGACGACGCCCGCCCGGCCGAGGCGGTGCTGCAGGACCTTCTCGCGCTGTCGGCCCGGCTCGAGACCGCGGCCACGCAGCACAATTTCCGCTTCGGCGCCACCCGGGCATACGAGGCGATCGTCCACGACCGCATCGCCGCCCTGCGCGAGAAGCGGTTTCAGGGCCGCCAGACGCTGACCGAGTTCATGTCGCGCCGCTTCGAGCCGGCGATGCGCACCGCGCGCTCGGCCGAGGCGCGACTGGTGGCAATGCTCGACCGGGCGGCGCGGGCGGGCGAGTTGCTGCGCACCCGTGTCGACGTGCAGCGCAGCGAACAGAACCAGGAGATCCTGTCGCGGATGGACCGCCGGGCCGACCTGCAGCTGCGCCTGCAGCACACGGTCGAGGGGCTGTCGGTGGTGGCGATCAGCTATTACGCCGTCGGGCTGCTCGGCTATGCCGCGGCGCCGCTGGCGCACGCGGCGGGGATCGACAAGACGCTGCTCGTCTCGGCGCTGACGCCGCTGGTGGTCGTCGCGGTGTGGCTGGGAATGCGTCGGGTGCGGGCGCGCCTGCACGATGCGGCGGGGCACGGCGATCTCTGACGGGGTTGCGCTGCCCCCCGCGCCGCGGGCAGTCTGCGGCCGACCGTTCCAGAGGAGAGTTCCCATGCGCCTTGCCCTGTCCCTCGCCGCGCTGCTGGCGCTTGCCGGCTGCGGCGTGCCGTTCGTGCCGTTCATCTGATGGCCGAGGACGCGCGGCGGCTGACGCTTTACGGGCTTTCGCATTGCTCGACCTGCCAGAAGGCGCAGGCGGACCTAAAGGCCGCGGGTTGGGAGGTGGCGTTCCGCGACGTGGCGGCCGAGCCGCTCTCCGAGGCCGAGCGGGCGCGGCTGGTCGATGAGTTCAGCGACAAGCTGGTGAACCGCGCGAGCCTGACGTGGCGGGGGATGTCCGAGGCCGAGCGGTCGATGGCGCCGGTGGCGATGCTCGGCACGAAACCCTCGGTCATGAAGCGCCCGGCGATCGTCGCGGGCGAGGCGCGGCTGCTCGGCTGGACGGCGAACGTCAAGCGGGCGCTGGGCGTGCCGGCCTGAGCCGGGGGCGCGGGGCGCGATCAGACGATGTAGCGGTCGCGGCGGTGGTTGATCGCGATCACGAGGTTCAGCACCGCCGCGCCGAGCGCCGACCAGGCCACCCGCTCCCACGGCATGAGGGCGAGGGCGGCGGCGAAGACGAGCGCGTCGCAGCCCATCTGCACCCAGCCGGCCTTGATCCCGAAGCGGTCCTGCACGTCGAGCGCCACGGCCCCGATGCCGCCGAGGCTCGCCCGGTGGCGGAAGAGCGCGAGCAGCGCCGCCCCGCAGACGAGCCCCGCGAGCACCGCGGCGGCCCCGGGGTGGATCGCCTGGAAGCCGATCAGCCGGGGCAGGGCGAGGCTGGTCGCCACCATGATCAGCACCGCCGCGACCGTCCGGCGCAGGAACCCCGCGCCGAGGCGGCGGTAGCCGAAGCCGTAGAAGGGCAGGCTGAGGGCGAGGTAGACCGGCCCGAACGGAACCCCGGTCGCCTGCGCGACGAGCAGCGCCAGACCGGCGAGCTGGCCGGTGATGAGCCCGGCCGAGGCCAGCAGATGCGCGCCGAACGCGGCCATGACCCCGCCGAAGAGGATGCCCTGGGCATCCTCGGCGCGGCTGTGGGGATGGGCGATGGCGGCGGGCGAGGTGGCGCTCATGGCCCGCGCGATGCCCCATCGGCGCGCGGTTGTCCAGCCGGGGGGCGAGGCTGCCCCGCCGGGCGTTCCCTCAGCCGCGGGCGTCGAGCCGCCCGATCCGCTCGGTCAGCAGGTCGAAGAACCGGGGCGCGTCGAGGTCGCGGATGAAGAGCGCGTTCGCCGGCCGCCCGGACACGCCCCACCAGTCGGCGACGGTCATGCCGCGGGTGAAGCGGCCCTCGGTCTCGATCTCGACGTTGATCCGACGGCCCGAGAACAGCTCGGGCGCGATGAGATAGGCGACCGCGCAGGGGTCGTGCAGCGGCGCCCCGTCGTGGCCGTATTTCGCCCGGTCGTAGCGCTCGAAGAAATCCGTCCAGCTCGCCACGACCTCGCCCACCCGGCCGCTCGCGCGCATCCCCTCGACCCAGGCGCGGCTGGTGAGCGCGCGGTGGGTGACGTCGAGGGGCACGACGACGAGATCGGCGCCGGCGGCGAAGACCTCGGCCGCGGCGAGGGGGTCGACGAAGATGTTGAACTCGGCCGCCGGGGTGACGTTGCCGACCTCGAAATAGGCCCCGCCCATCATGACGATGCGGCCGACGCGGGCGATGACGTCGGGTGCCTGCCGAAAGGCCGCGGCGATATTGGTGAGCGGGCCGATCGGGACGAGGGTGACGGTGCCCGCAGGTTCCCGGCGCAGCGTCTCGACGAGGAAATCGACGGCGTGGCGGTCCTGCACCGGCATGGTCGGCTCGGGCAGGGTGATCCCGTCGAGGCCGGTCGCGCCGTGGACGTTCTCGGCGGTGACGAGCCGCCCCTCGAGCGGCGCGTCGCAGCCGGCGTAGACGGGGAGGTCGGGGCGCCCGGCCAGCTCGCAGATCGCGCGGGCGTTCCGCAGCGTGAGCGGCAGCGGCACGTTGCCCGCCACCGCCGTGATCCCCAGCACCTCGAGCTCGGGCGAGGCGAGCGCCAGCAGGATCGCCACGGCGTCGTCCTGGCCGGGGTCGGTGTCGATGATGATCTTCTGCGCCATGCGGGGGTGGTCCTGTCGGTGGTGCCGTCGTGTCGGCGGCGCGGGCAGCATGGCGTGATGGGGCGGCGGGGGAAAGGGGGGGCGGGGGAAGGGTGTGGCTGAAGGCGCCGGGCAAGGGGGTGTCGCGCGGTGCGGAGGATCGGGTTGGAGGCTTACCCGCGAAGGGGAACCGAGCACACCATGCGCAAAGCGCGCCCTCTCGTAAGAGGCGCTCACCTCAACCGGGCCGCGCACCCGCGCTCTCTTGCGAAAACCCCGCCCGTCCGGCGCCCACCGCGAATGGCCGCGACCCCGCGCCCTGCAGGGGGATCCCCACCGTCCGGCGGTCATCGCGACCGGGCAGTCCCCCCGTGCCGTGCTGCGGATACCCCGCCTGTGCGGCGCTTATGGCGACCGGGGCGCGCTCGTCACGCACCGCTGCACAATGTCCCGCCGGTCCGGCGGTCACCGCGACCGGCCGTGCCCTGCGCCTTGCGGCAGAGAGCTCCGCCTGTCCGGCGGTCGCTGCGACCGGGCCAACCCTCGCGCTCTGCTGCGGAAAGCGCGGCCTCCGGCCACGCGGCGCTCAAGCCCCGAGGCCAACCTCCACCGAATCCGCTCCCACCCGCGCGGAAGCCCTCGCGCGCGCGCTCACGCCCCCATCGCCATCCGCTCGGCGTGCACGGACTCCTGCGGGTCGCGCAGGACGTAGCCGCGGCCCCAGACCGTCTCGATGTGGCTGTCGCCCTTGAGCGCTTCGGACAGTTTCTTGCGCAGCTTGCAGATGAACACGTCGATGATCTTGAGTTCGGGCTCGTCCATGCCCCCGTAGAGGTGGTTCAGGAACATCTCCTTGGTCAGCGTCGTGCCCTTGCGCAGGCTCAGCAGCTCGAGGATCTGGTATTCCTTCCCGGTCAGGTTGACCGGCTTGCCGTCCACCTCGACCGAGCGGGCGTCGATGTTCACCACCATCTTGCCGGTGCGGATCACCGCCTGGCTGTGGCCCTTGGAGCGACGGATGATCGCTTGGATGCGCGCCACAAGCTCTTCGCGGTGGAACGGCTTGGTCATGTAGTCGTCGGCGCCGAAGCCGAAGCCGCGCAGCTTGATCTCGGTATCGTCCGAGCCGGTGAGGATCAGGATCGGGGTGTCGATCCGCGAGACGCGGATCTGGCGCAGCACGTCGAGCCCGTTCATGTCCGGCAGGTCGAGGTCGAGCAGGATCAGGTCGTAGTCGTAGAGCTTGGCCAGATCGACGCCTTCCTCGCCCATGTCGGTCAGATAGACGTTGAAATTGGCATGGTTCAGCATCAGCTCGATGCTGCGCGCCGTCGTCGGGTCGTCCTCGACCAGCAAGATTCGCATTTCCGTCCCCTTTCGGTGCCCTCTCTTTCCCGGCACCCTGCCCGAGGAATCGTTAATTTACGGTTAGCAGGTCAACAGAAATCTACCGCAGGTTGATCAATCCGGCGATTTGCGGCGGATGGCCTTGACCTTGAGCGCCGCCGCCCCCTCGCGCGCCACGGCGGCGATCCAGCAGTCGAGCTCCTCTTCGGTCAGGGCGTAGCGGTCGCTCGCCTCGTCGCGGCTGAGCAGCCCGTGTTCCACCGCCTGCACCACCACCGCCTTGCGCCGCGCCACCCAGCGGTCGGTGGTGCGTGGCAGGTCCGCGCGGCTGAGGATCGAGCCGTCGGGGAGGGTCACGGTGCGCGGGCCGGGGGTTTTGCGGACGAACATGGCGGGCCTTTCGGATCGGGTCGTGAGGCGTTTCTGACACGGGCGCCGTTAAGGCCGGGTGAAGAACGGCCGTGGGGTTCGGTTGAAAAGCCGGGCATTTTCGCTATATCCACCAGTTGGTGCGGCCCGCGCGGGCGCGTGCCCGATCTGCCGACAGCCCGGACCATCCCCGTGACCAGCCTTTCCCCGCGCCCCCCGGCGCCGCATCTCAATTCCCTGGGCTTCGCCCGCCCGCCCGCCGAGACGCGGGTGGTGGTGGCGATGTCGGGCGGGGTGGACAGCTCGGTCGTGGCCGCGATGCTCAAGGCCGAGGGCTACGACGTCATCGGCGTCACGCTGCAGCTTTACGATCACGGCGCGGCGCTGAGGAAGAAGGGCGCGTGCTGCGCCGGGCAGGACATCCACGACGCCCGCCGCGTGGCCGAGCGCATCGGCATCCCGCACTACGTGCTCGATTACGAGAACAAGTTCCGCGAATCGGTGATCGAGGAGTTCGCCGACGCCTATCTCGCGGGCGCCACGCCGGTTCCCTGCATCCGCTGCAACGAGCGGGTGAAGTTCCGCGACCTGCTGCAGACGGCGCGCGAGCTCGACGCCGACTGCATGGCGACCGGCCACTATATCCGCCGGTTCGAGGGGGCCGCAGGCGCCGAGCTGCACATGGCCGCAGACCCCGCGCGCGACCAGAGCTATTTCCTGTTCTCGACCACGCAGGAGCAGCTCGAGTTCCTGCGCTTTCCGCTCGGCGGCCTCGCCAGCAAGGCCGAGACGCGGGCGCTGGCGCAACAGTTCGGGCTGGTGGTGGCCGACAAGCCCGACAGCCAGGACATCTGCTTCGTGCCCGAGGGCAACTATGCCGCGGTGATCGAGAAGCTGCGTCCGGGCGCGGCCGAGCCGGGCGACATCGTCGATCGCGAGGGCCGGGTGCTCGGCCGGCACCGGGGCGTGATCCACTATACCATCGGCCAGCGCCGGGGGCTCGGGATCGGGGGGCTGGGCGACCCGCTCTATGTCGTGCGGCTGGACGCCGAGACGCGGCAGGTCGTAGTCGGGCCGAAGGCGGCGCTCGCCACGCGGCTTGTGCCCGTGGCCGAGGTGAACTGGATCGGCGGCGGCGCGCTCGGCGACGTGGCCGAGCGCGAGATCATGGTGCGCATCCGCTCGACCCGGCCGCCCGCGCCGGCGATCCTGCGCCCGACCGGGCCGACCACCGCGACGGTGGAACTCGCCACTGCCGAAGAGGGGGTCAGCCCCGGGCAGGCCTGCGTCTTCTACGCCGCCGAGGGCACGCGCGTGCTGGGCGGCGGCTGGATCACCATCACCGAAACCCGCAGATCGGAGAGCCGCGGATGAGCGAGATCGGACGGATCGACCTGACCATGAACGACGGCAGCCATGGCTCGCTGGACGACTGGCGGGGCAAGGTGGTGCTGCTGGTGAACGTCGCCTCGAAATGCGGGCTGACGGGGCAGTACGAGGGGCTCGAGGCGCTCTATCGCGCGCGCAAGGACGACGGGCTCGTGGTGCTGGGCGTGCCCTCGAACGACTTCAAGGAGCAGGAGCCGGGGACGGACGCCGAGGTGCTGGCGTTCTGCCAGGGCACCTACGGGGTGACCTTCCCGCTGGCCGCCAAGACCCCGGTGAGCGGCGTGGCGCGGCATCCGTTGTATGCGGCGCTGATCGCGGCCGAGCCTGCGGCCGAGGGCGAGGGGCCATGGCGCGAGAAGCTCGCGGGCTACGGGATTACCGCGAACCCTGCGCCTGAAGTGCAGTGGAATTTCGAGAAGTTCCTGATCGGCCGGAACGGGCGCGTGGTCGGGCGGTTCGCGCCGGACGTAGCGGCGGATGACCCGCGGCTGACGGCGGCGATCGACCGGGCGCTAGCCGAAGCCTGAGGGCAGGAGGGGGCGGTGCCCCCTTTGGCCTTTCTGGGCTTTCTGGGCTTTTGTCCCGAAATAACTCAGCGCGACGGGATTCGAGGTGTCTGGAAGCCCCTGTATTCCCGAGTGAAGAAGGGCACGAACAGAGCGCCCGCGGCGTCCGCTCGGGGTGGCAACCGTTCCGCGCAGGGGCGCGAGCAACGTCCCCCCTCAGGCGGCCGCGGCGCTCTCCCGGATCCGGGCCACCATCGCGCGCACCCCGTTCGAGCGTTGTGCCGACAGATGCTCGTCCAAGCCCAGCCGCGCCAGCTCGGCGGCGGCATCGATGCGGGTGACCTCGGCCACGGGCACCCCGGCGTAGAGCGCGTGCAGCACCGCGATCAGCCCGCGCACGATCAGCGCATCGCTGTCGCCCTGAAAGTCGAAGCGCCCGGCCTCGATGCGCGGCAGGATCCAGACCTGGCTCGCGCAGCCCTCGACCTTGGTCGCCGGCACCTGCAGGGCGGGGTCCATCGGCGGCATGGCGCGGCCCAGCTCGATCAGGTGGCGGTAGCGGTCCTCCCAGTCGTCGAGGAACTCGAAGGTCTCGGCAATCTCCTCGAAGGCGGCGGTGGCCATGGGCGGTCCTTTCGCTGGTTCCGGGCTGTTAGCGCGCGGCGGCGCCAAGGTCAAAGCGGCGGCCAAGCTTTCCCTTGAGGCGCGACGGTCCGATCGCCTAAGACTGGCGCGACGCTGAACATGAAAAGGCCGCGCGATGACCCGTCCCCTCTGGATCCTCTGTCTTTGCGCGGTGCTGGCGGGATGCGGCGACAGCAGCCTCAACCCGATGCGGTGGTTCGACCGCGGCGGCGCCCCGCGCGGGCCGCAGACGCTCGAGCCGCGCGGCGGCTATGCCGACACCGACCAGCGGCTGCCGGTCCCGCAGGTCCTCTCGGCCCGGTGGGAGCCGACGGTCGAGGGGCGGCTGCTGGTGGTGACCGCCATAGCGCCGACCAAGGGCTGGTGGGACGTGGCGCTGGTGACCGAGACGCCGCAGCCGGCGGGCCGGGTGCGGCCCGGGCCGGACGGGGTGCTGCGGCTGAAGCTGGTCGGCGCGCCGCCCCTGGCCGAGGACACCGCGGCGCGGATGCCGGCCCAGCCGGGGGCGGACACGCTGACCGTGGCGTTTCCGCTGAGCAACGCGGCGCTGGAGTGGATCGAATCGGTCACGATCAGCGCCGGGCTGAACGGGATCTCGCTCAAGGTCTGAAGCAGGGCGCCTTGCCGGCGGGGCGGGGCGGCGGGGCCGCCCGCGCTCAGGCCATCTGGCGCAGATAGGTCCAGGTGGGCACCCGGGCGTTGCGGGCGACTGACCAGCTTTCGGCGTCGCCGAGATAGGCGAAGCCCGCGTTGGTCAGCACCTTGGCCGAGCCGGGGTTGTCCTGAAACGCCTCGGCAAAGAGGGTGCGCGAGCCGTGCGGGTTGGCGTTGACCAGCGCCTGTACGGCCTCGGTCGCCAGCCCCGTGTTCCAGAAGCCCGAGCCGATCCAGAACCCGAGTTCGGACTGCTCGGGCTCGATCCGGGTCAGCGAGACCACGCCCAGCAGCTCGCCCAGGCCGGATTCGCTCGCGTCGATCGCCCACACGTCCTCGTGGCGGTCGGGCGACATGGCGCGGGCGACGTATTGGGCCGCGGCCCCGGGGGGCAGGGGGTGGGGGATGGCGCGGGTGCCGCAGGCCACCCGTCGGTCCGAACTGTAATGCTGGATCGGTCCCTCGTCCGAGACGCGCAGCGGGCGCAGCAGGAAACGCTCGGCCCGGATCTCGGGCTGGGTGGTGCCGATCAGCACAGCCTGGGTCATGGGGATCCTCCGGGGGGTGGCGTCCGCCACGGCGGGGCGGCGGACGCGGGCGCGCGGTTGCGTGAGGGAATGGTGACCCGCGACGAACGCCATGCCGGAAAGCGCAAGGGGGACCGGCGCTGCCGATCCCCCTTGTCTGGCGTTCGTCGGCGGAGTTACTCGGCGGCCGGCGCGGCGGCCTGGACCGAGATGTAGGTGCGGCCCTTGAGGCCCTTGCGGAACGTCACGGTGCCTTCGGTCAGGGCGAACAGCGTGTGGTCGCGGCCCATGCCGACGTTCTCGCCCGGCCACCACTGGGTGCCGCGCTGACGCACGATGATGTTGCCCGGGATGGCTGACTGGCCGCCGAACAGCTTGACGCCGAGGCGCCGGCCGGCCGAGTCGCGGCCGTTGCGGGACGAGCCGCCTGCTTTCTTGTGTGCCATGGCTTACGCCTCCGTGCTTTCAGCGGCGGCCGTCTTGCGGGCGCGCTTGGGTTTCTCGGCCGTCTCGGCCGACTTCTCGCCCGCCTCGCCGGTCGCCACGCGGGCGGCCATCTCGGCCTGGTCGGATTTGTTCATCGCATAGCGGTCGTCGCCCTTGACGCGCGGGCCGTTGCCCGAGCGCGCGCCGACGGCGGCCTTGACGTCCGACGAGTCGGCGCCCGATTCGAGCAGGTCGGTGACGCGCAGCAGGGTGAGCTGCTGGCGGTGCCCACGGGTGCGCTGCGACGAGTGCTTGCGGCGGCGCTTGTGGAAGGTGATGACCTTGTCAGCCTTGATGGTGTCGATGACCTCGGCCACGACGCCGGCGCCGGCGACGAGCGGCGCCCCGATGGTGCCGCCGATCATCAGGATATCGTTGAACTGGACCTTGTCGCCGGGCTCGGCGGCCAGTTTCTCGACGCGCAGCACGTCACCGGATTGAACCCGGTACTGCTTGCCGCCCGTCTTGAGGACTGCGAACATGATGTCGTCTTTCGTCTCTGCCGCGCCCTGTGGCCCCGGTTACCCGGCGTTCGGCGGGGTTGCCCCCTTGCCTCGGACAGCGCACCCCGTGGGGGGTGATTGTGAAAAATGAATGGCCGGCCAAGGCGGGTGCCCGGCCGGTCCGCGGTTATATGGCGGATGACGGCGCGCGAGTCAACGTCCATCCCGCATCGGGCCCGCATCCGGCGGCGCGTCAGCCCTCGGCGCGGTCGGCCAGATCCAGCCATTCCTCTTCGGCCGCGGCCAGCGCCGCCTGGCGCTCGGCCAGCCCTTCCGAGGCCTTGGCGAACTTGGCCGGCGCGGTCTGGAACAGGTCGGGCTGCGACAGGAACTCGGACAGCTTGCCGATCTCGGCCTCGAGCCGTTCCATCACCGCCGGCAGCGCCTCGAGCCGGTGACGCTCGCTGAAGGTCAGGCCGTTGCGCGACGCCGAAGCAGCCGTCGGGGCAGGCGACGCCGGGCGGGCCGGGGCCGGGGCGGGGGCCGCCGTGGGGGCAGGGGCGGGCGCGTCCTCGCCCCGCTGGGCGCGGTAGTCGGTCCAGCCGCCGGCATAGATCACCGCGCGGCCGTCCCCCTCCATCGCCACGGTGGTGTC
The DNA here is from genome assembly GCF_012689545.1 of Paracoccus sanguinis. NCBI lineage: Bacteria > Pseudomonadati > Pseudomonadota > Alphaproteobacteria > Rhodobacterales > Paracoccaceae > Paracoccus > Paracoccus sanguinis. Next base: position 716,787 of record NZ_CP051542.1, on the reverse strand, counting down.
GGCCACGCGGTCGATGAAGTCGCGGTCGTGGCTGACCAGCAGCACCGTCCCGTCATATTCGCCGAGGATGTCCTGCAGCAGGTCCAGCGTCTCGATGTCGAGGTCGTTCGTAGGTTCGTCCAGCACCAGCAGGTTCGAGGGCCGGGCCATGATCCGCGCCAGCAGCAGCCGCGCCTTTTCCCCGCCCGACAGGCTGCCGACCGGCGCCCGGGCCTGGGCGTCGTCGAAGAGGAAATCCTTGAGATAGGCCACGACGTGCCGCGGCTGGCCGCGCACCATGACCTGATCCGAGCGCCCCGAGACGCGCATCTCGGGGTCGTTGGTCAGCGCCTCCCACAGGGTCTGGGTGTCGTCGATGGCGGCGCGGGCCTGGTCGAAGACCGCGATCTCGAGGTTGGTGCCGTGCGTCACCGTGCCGGTGTCGGGGGCGGTCTCGCCGGTCAGCATCTTGATGAGCGTGGTCTTGCCGGCCCCGTTCGGGCCGACGAAGGCCACCCGGTCGCCGCGCATGACCCGCAGGTCGAAGGGCCGCAGGATCACCCGGTCGCCGAACTGCTTGCTGATCGCCTGCGCCTCGATCACCCGCTTGCCCGACTGGGTGCCGGCGTCAAGCGCCATCGCCGCCGTCCCCTGCCGGCGGATCTGCGACGCGCGTTCGGCTCTGAGCGCAGCCAGCGCGCGGACCCGGCCCTGATTGCGCTTGCGACGCGCGCTGATCCCCTCGACCGCCCAGCGGGCCTCGGCCTTGATCTTGCGGTCGAGCTTGTGGCGGGCCTCGTCCTCGGCCGCCCAGGTCGTCTCGCGCCAGTCCTCGAAGGCCTCGAACCCCTTGTCCTGACGCCGCACCTCGCCGCGGTCGATCCACAACGTCGCGCGGGTCAGGCGGCGCAGAAAGGCGCGGTCGTGGCTGATGAGCACGAAGGCCGCGCGCGTCTCGGAAAGCTGCTGTTCCAGCCAGCCGATCGCCTGGATGTCGAGGTGGTTGGTCGGCTCGTCGAGCAACATCAGCTCCGGCGCCTCGGCCAGAAGCCGGGCGAGCGCCGCCCGCCGCCGCTCGCCGCCCGAGGCGGTGGCGACGGGGCGGGCGGGGTCGAAACCCAGCCCCTCGGCGGCGGCGGCGACGCGCCAGTCCTCGCCCTCGCCCAAGGCCGCGGCGGCGAATTCGCCCAGCGTGGCGAAGCCCGACAGGTCCGGGTCCTGCTCCATATAGCCGACGCGTGTGCCGGCGGGGACGATGACCTCGCCCCGGTCCGGTTCGACCAGACCGGCCATGACTTTCATCAGCGTGGACTTACCCGACCCGTTGCGGCCGACCAGCGCGACGCGGTCGCCCTCCTGGACGGTCAGAGAGAGGTCGTCGAACACCGGGGTGCCGCCGAAGGTCAGCGAGATGCCGGTGAGTTGCAGAAGCGGAGCGCGGGCCATGGCCGGGGCGGTTATCCCGCGCGCCGCCAGCCGTCAACGCGGCGCGGGCGGTCGGGGTCGCTCATGCCGCCACCAGCCGCGCGGCGAGATCGTGCAGCGCGCTGCGATAGCCCGTGCGCGCCGAGGGCTGGTCGGGGTCCGAGGTGATCGCCACCGCCGCCGCCGGCGCGCCGCCCGCGGGCGGGAACACATAGATCATCTGCCCGCCGTAGCCCCAGCCATAGCGCACCGGCCGCCCCATGCCAAAGCGGCCGACCCGGCCGATGAACCAGCCGTAGCCGTAGGATTCGCCCGAGAAGATCGAGTTGGTCCGCGGCGTCCAGCTCTCCCCGATCCAGCTTGGCGGGATCACCCCGGCCCCGCCCCGCGCATAGGCGGTGCCGAAGGCCAGGAGCGAGCGGGTGGACATCGCCATCTCGTTGCCGCCGAGATAGATGCCTTGCGGGTCCTGCTCCCACCCGGTGATGGCGAATCCGGGGATCGCGCCCAGCCAGTCGCGGGCCAGCGCCAGCGTCGAGCGGCCGCTCGCGTGGGTCAGGATCGCCGAGACGAGATGCGACGAGGCGGTGGAATAGAGCATCCGCCCGCCCGGCTCGGCCTCGAACGGCGCGGCGAGCGCGGTGCGGACCCAGTTCCCGCTGCTGACCCAGCGGCCGTAGTTCGGCCCCGACTGGCGGCCCAGCCCCGCCTGCATCGACAGAAGGTTGCCGACCGTCACGCGGGCCAGCCGCGGGTCGGGATCGGGGGGCAGGTCGGCAGGGGGCAGCAGCGCCACGATGGGCTGATCGGCGCCGGCGATGACGCCGCGGGCGATGGCGATCCCGGCCAGCGCCGAGATTACCGACTTCGAGGCCGACTTGATGTTGGTCGGCCGGTCGGGGGTGAAGCCGTGGTAGCCGCGGGCGGCGATCTCGCGCCCGCCGTCCGGCCCGTCGCGCCAGACGGCGATGGCGCGCAGCTGGGTCAGCGTGGCGGCCTCGGCCAGCGTGGCGTAGAGCGTCGCGTCCGCGGCCCGCGCGAGCGAGGGGGCAGCGGTGAAGGCCGCGGCGGCTGCGATGAACCGGCGGCGGTCGGGGCGGGGGGATGTGGTCATGGCAAGGATATGGGCACGCGCGCGGGGCGAAACAATCCGGCCTAGCGAAACGATAAGGTATTGACCCGTGGCGGCGGCTGTTCCATTCAGCTTCCGAGTAACCGACATAAGGACTCGGATATGAACCGCCTGCTGATCACCGCGCTTGCCGGCACCACCGCGCTTCCCCTCGCCGCCGGGGCCGCGGCCGCCGCCGAGGTCAACATCTACTCGCACCGCCAGCCCGAGCTGATCCAGCCGCTGCTGGACGCGTTCACCAAGCAGACCGGCATCCCGGTCAACATCGCCTTCGTGGACAAGGGCATGGTCGAGAAGCTCAAGGCCGAGGGCGACCGCTCGCCCGCCGACCTGATCCTGACCGTGGACGTGGCGCGGCTGGGGCAGGTCAAGGACGCGGGCGTGACTCAGCCGGTCGAGGATGCGGCGCTGGACGCGGCCATCCCCGAGAGCCTGCGCGACAAGGATCACCAGTGGTACGGCCTGACCACCCGCGCGCGGATCGTCTATGCCAGCAAGGACCGCGTGGCCGACGGCGAGGTGACGACCTATGAGGATCTGGCCGATCCGAAGTGGAAGGGCCGCATCTGCACCCGGCCGTTCACCGACGACTACAACGTGGCGCTGACCGCCGCCTATCTCGCCCACCACGGCGAGGCCGACACGGTGAAATGGCTCGAGGGCGTGAAGTCGAACCTCGCCAAGAAGCCCGAGGGCAACGACCGCGGCCAGGTCAAGTCGATCTGGGCCAAGGAGTGCGACATCAGCCTGGGCAACACCTACTACATGGGCCAGATGCTCGCCGATCCCGAGCAGAAGGACTGGGCCGAGTCGGTCCGCATCGTGTTCCCGAAGTTCGAGAACGGCGGCACGCACGTGAACGTCTCGGGCGTGGCGATGACGAAATCGGCGCCGAACAAGGACGCCGCGCTGAAGCTGATGGAGTTCCTCGCCAGCGACGAGGCGCAGAAGATCTATGCCGAGACCAACAACGAGTTCCCGATCAAGGCCGGGGTCGAGCGGTCCGAGCTGGTCAAGAGCTGGGGCGAGTTCACCCCGGACAGCGTCGATCTGACCGAGATCAGCCGCCTGCGGCCCGACGCGCTGAAGCTGATCCAGCAGGTTGACGTGGACGGCTGAGCCGGTCCCACCGTTGACCGATCCGGCCCGCGCCCTGACCGGCGCGGGCCTTTTCGTGTCCGGGCCGCAGCGCCGCGCCGGCCGACTGGACCGGGGCCCCAGGCGCGGTTAGACCTTCTCGCGGTGCCGCCCTGTCCGCGGCCGGACGAGGACGAGATGGCGGAGCGGCGCACGGCAGCAGATGGGGTGAGCGGCCTTGAGCCCGCGGCAGAGGCCGCCGCGCTGCGGGCCGAGCTGGAGGCGGCGAACCTCGCCTATCACCGCGACGACGCGCCGCTGATGGACGACGCGGCCTATGACGCCAGGAAGCGCCGGCTGGCCGAACTGGAGGCGGCGCACCCCGACCTGGCGCGCGAGGACAGCCCGACCGGGCAGGTGGGTGCGGCGCCCGCGGACAAGTTCGCCAAGGTCCGCCACGCCCAGCGGGTGCTGTCGCTCGAGAACGCCTTTGCGCCCGACGACGTGGGCGAGTTCCTGTCCCGCATCCGCAGCTTCCTGAACCTCAGCCCCGACGCGCCGCTGGCGCTGACCGCCGAGCCGAAGATCGACGGGCTGTCGCTCTCGCTGCGCTACGAGGGCGGGCGGCTGGTCCACGCCGCGACCCGCGGCGACGGCACCACCGGCGAGAACGTCACCGCCAATGCGCTGACGATCAAGGACATTCCCCAGCGCCTCGACGGCGCGCCCGAGGTTCTCGAGGTGCGTGGCGAGGTCTACATGAGCCACGCCGACTTCGCCGCGCTGAACGCCGAGGGCGCCGAGCGGGTGTTCGCCAACCCGCGGAACGCCGCCGCCGGCTCGCTGCGGCAACTCGATCCGGCCGTGACGGCGCGCCGCCCGCTCAGGTTCTTCGCCTATGGCTGGGGCGAGGTTTCGGCGCCGCTGGCCGACACCCAGTCCGGCGCCATCGCCCGGCTGGCGGCGCTGGGCTTTCCCACGACCGCGCCGCGGCTCTGCCACACGCTCGACGAGCTGCTCGGGTTCTGGGCCGGGACCGAGCAGGCGCGCGCGACGCTCGGCTTCGACATCGACGGGGTAGTCTACAAGGTCGACGACCTCGCGCTGCAGCAGCGGCTGGGGTTCCGCGCCACGACGCCGCGCTGGGCGCTCGCCCACAAGTTCCCGGCCGAGCTGGCCTGGACCCGGCTCGCCGGGATCGACATCCAGGTGGGGCGCACAGGGGCGCTGTCGCCAGTGGCGCGGCTCGATCCGGTGACGGTGGGGGGCGTCGTCGTCTCGAACGCCACGCTGCACAACGAGGATTACATCGCCGGACGCGACAGCCGCGGGGCGCCGATCCGCGACGGCCGCGACATCCGCGCGGGCGACTGGGTGCAGGTCTACCGCGCCGGCGATGTGATCCCCAAGGTCGCCGACGTGGACCTGACCCGGCGCACCAACCCCGCGCCGTTCGCCTTCCCCGAGACCTGCCCGGACTGCGGCAGCGACGCCATCCGCGAGCCGGGGGATTCGGTGCGCCGCTGCACCGGGGGGCTCGGCTGCCCGGCGCAGGCCATCGAGAAGCTGCGCCATTTCGTCTCGCGCGCGGCCTTCGACATCGAGGGGCTGGGGGCCAAGCAGGTCGAGGCGTTCTATGCCGACCCCGAGCTGGCGGTGCGCGAGCCCGCGGACATCTTCACCCTCGCCACGCGGGGCGAGGGCCGGCTTGCCGCGCGCGACGGCTGGGGGCCGCGCTCGGCCGACAACCTGTTCGCGGCGATCGAGGCGCGGCGCCACGTGCCGCTCGCCCGGCTGATCTTCGCACTCGGCATCCGTCATGTGGGCGAGGTGGCGGCGGGGACGCTCGCCCGCCACTACGGGACGTGGGACGCGTTCCGCGACGCGGTGGACGCCGCCGCCCCCGCCGCCGCCCGCCACCGCGCGGCCGAGGAGGCCGTGGCCGCCGAACGCGCCGCGGCGCAGGCCGAGGGCCGCCGCGCCGCGCTTGCCGCCGTCCGCAAGGCGGTGTGGGACGCCGCACCCTTGCCCGAAGGGGCGCAGGCCGCGTGGAGCGAGCTGGTCGGCATCGACGGCTTCGGCGCGGTCGCCGCCGAGGCGCTGACGGCGGCCTTCTCGGCCCCGGCCGAGCGCGGGGCCATCGACCGGCTGCTCGCGCATCTGACCGTCGAGCCCGCGGCGGCGCCGCAGACCGCGGGCAGCGCCATCGCCGGGCTGACGGTGGTGTTCACCGGCACGCTGGAACGGATGACGCGGGCCGAGGCCAAGGCGCGTGCCGAGGCGCTGGGCGCCAAGGTGGCGGGCAGCGTCTCGAGCAAGACCGACCTGCTGGTCGCCGGTCCCGGCGCGGGCTCCAAGGCCACCCGCGCCGCCGAGCTGGGCGTGCGGGTGATCGACGAGGACGAATGGCTGGCGCTCGCGCAGGGATGAGCGGCGGCGAGGTCCCCCGCGCCCCCGGGGGCGATCCTGCGGACGCCGAAGGCGAGGGGCCGACCGGCGCCGCGCCGCCCACGCCCCGGCCGCCGCCCAAGGGCCGCCCGCCGATCCTCTTCCCGCTCTTCGCCTCGGCCGAGACGCTGCCCGGCATCGGGCCGCGCGCCGCCGAGGCGCTGGCGACGCTCGCCATCACCCGGCCCCGCGACCTGATCTTTCACCTGCCCTCGGCCGGCATCCCGCGCCGCAGCGTGGCCCGGATCGCCGACCTGCGCCCGCCCGAGATCGCCACCCTGACCGTCCGGGTCGAGCGTCACGCGCCCCCCTCGGCCAAGGGACGGCCGTGGCGGGTGATCTGCACCGACGCGACGGGCGGCGCGGGCGACCTCACGCTGGTCTTCTTTCACGCCCGCGCCGCGTGGGTCGAGGCGCAGCTGCCGCCGGGCGCGGTGCGGGTCGTCTCGGGCAAGGTCGAGCTCTTCGACGGGCTGGCGCAGATGGTGCACCCTGACCACATCCTGATGCCCTCGGACCCGGCGCCGGCGGCGTTCGAGCCGGTCTATCCTCTCGCCGGCGGCCTGACCCAGCGGACCGTCGGCAAGGGCGTCGCGGCCGCGCTCGAGCGGGTGCCGCCGCTGGCCGAGTGGATCGAGCCGTCGCTGAAGGCGCGCGAGGGCTGGCCGGACTGGGCCGACGCGCTTGCCACGGCGCACGCGCCGGGGGGGATGGGGGATCTCGCCGCCGGGGCCCCAGCGCGGGCGCGGCTCGCCTATGACGAGCTGCTGGCCCATCAGGTCACGCTGGCGCTGGTCCGCCGGGCCCGGCGGCGGGCGGCGGGGCGGGTGACGCAGGGCGACGGGCGGCTCGCCGCGCGGGTGCTCGCCGCGCTGCCCTATGCCCCGACCGCGGCCCAGACCCGCGCGGTGGCCGAGATCGCCGCCGACATGGCCCAGCCGCACCGCATGAACCGGCTGCTGCAGGGCGACGTGGGGTCCGGCAAGACGCTGGTCGCGCTGCTGGCGCTGATGCAGGCGGTCGAGGCGGGCGGGCAGGGGGTGCTGATGGCCCCGACCGAGATCCTCGCCCGCCAGCATCTTGCGGCGCTGGCCCCGCTGGCCGAGGCGGCGGGGGTGCGGCTCGCGCTGCTCACCGGGCGCGACAAGGGCGAGGCGCGGGCCGGGCGGCTCGCCGATATTGCGGCGGGGCGCATCGACATCCTCGTCGGCACCCACGCGGTGTTCCAGCCGGGCGTCACCTTCCCCGACCTGCGCCTTGCGGTGATCGACGAGCAGCACCGCTTCGGCGTGGCCCAGCGGCTCGAACTCGCGGCCAAGGGGCTGCGGCCTGACATGCTGGTGATGACCGCGACGCCGATCCCGCGCAGCCTCGCGCTGGCGCAATACGGCGACATGGACCTGTCGGTGCTGGACGAAAAGCCGCCGGGGCGGCAGCCGATCACCACCACCGCGGTCCCCGACACGCGGCTTGAGGCTGTGGTCGCGCGGCTGGCCGACGCGATGGATCGCGGCGCGCGCGCCTATTGGGTCTGCCCGCTGGTCGAGGAAAGCGAGCAGGTGGACCTGACCGCCGCCGAGGACCGCTATCGCGCGCTCGCCGCCCGCTTCGGCGACCGGGTGCGGCTGGTCCACGGCCAGATGCCGCCCGAGGCGCGGGACGCCGCGATGGCCGACTTTGCCGCCGGGCGGGCGCAGCTTCTGGTGGCGACGACGGTGATCGAGGTCGGCGTCAACGTCCCCGAGGCCACGATCATGGTGATCGAGCGGGCCGAAAGCTTCGGCCTTGCCCAGCTTCACCAGCTGCGTGGCCGGGTCGGGCGGGGGACCGGCGCCTCGAGCTGCCTGCTGCTCTATCACGAGCCGCTGGCCGAATCGGGGCGGCGGCGGCTCCAGATCCTGCGCGAGACCGAGGACGGGTTCCGCATCGCCGAGGAGGATCTGGCGATGCGCGGCGCGGGCGACGTGATCGGCACCGCGCAATCGGGCCTGCCGCGGTTCCGCATCGCCGATCTGGAACGGCAGGCGGACCTGCTGGCGCTGGCCCGGCAGGATGCGCGGCTGCTGGTCGAGACCGACCCCGAACTCGCCTCGCCCCGCGGGCAGGCGGTCCGCAACCTGCTGTGGCTGATGGAGCAGGACCGCGCCCTCGCACTGATGGCAGCCGGCTGAGCGCTCGCGTTAAAAGTTCTTAAAATGTTCTTTACCGAATCGGCGGAACATGAGAACAAAATGGCAACCGTTAACGAGAGGTACCCGTGATGAGACCGACCGTGAAGCCGACCCGTACGCTGCCCGACCTGCCCGATGCCCTGGCCGACATGCTGGGGGTCGCCGCGATCGGCGTGGCCACCCTCACCGTGCTGTGGCTGCCCGCGCTGGCGGGTGTGTGAGGTCATGCAAGCTCGCTGACAGCTTGCCCTGTTCTGTTCTGCCCCGCGTCACCCCGAACGATCCGCCTGATCGTCGCCGGAGTCCCCCGGCCTCATGGTAGCGCGCAACTGGCCGGCCCTGGCAGGGGCCGGTCTTTTTCATTCCCGGGTGTCACCCGCGGCCGCGGCCTCTTCGGCCGCCCCGGCCGCCGCCTGCCAGGCGAGCAGGATCGAGGCGTGGCGGTTGGGAAACTCGCGCGCCGCCAGCAGCGCCTCGGCGCCGTCGAAGGGCGGCGGGGGCGGGGCGGCGGCCTCGGCCAGCATGGCCCGCAGCGCGTCGCGGGCGCGGGCGAGCTCGGCCGGGGTGCGGCCCATGACCGCGCCCCCCAGCACCGCCGCCGAGGCCTGACCCAGCGCGCAGGCCCGCACCTCCTGCGCGAAGCCCACGACCCGCCCATCGGCCAGCACCACGTCCGCCGTCACGGTCGACCCGCATTGCGGCGAGCGGAAGCTGGCGCTGCCCTGTGGCGCGTCGAGGCGGCCGAGATGCGGGATGTCGGCCGCCAGCGCCAGCAGGCGGCGCGAATAGAGCGCCATCAGATCGTCGTCGGCCATGCGGTGGTCCCCCTGTCTGCGGTTCCCCTGTCCCGGCGGCTTTCCCCGGCCGGTGCTGCGGTCTAGATAGGCACGCGGCCGCGAAAGGAAAACCGATGTTCGACCCCGCCACGCTGCGCTACGACGCCAACGGCCTGATCCCCGCCATCGCCCAGGACCATGCGACGGGCGAGGTGCTGATGCTCGCCTGGATGAACGCCGAATCCGTGGCCCGGACGCTGGCCGAGGGGCGCGCGGTCTACTGGTCGCGCTCGCGGCAGGCGTTCTGGGTCAAGGGCGAGACCTCGGGCCACACCCAGCGGCTGGTCGAGATGCGGCTCGACTGCGACCGCGACTGCCTGCTTTTGCTGGTCGATCAGGTCGGCCCGGCCTGCCACACCAACCGCCGCTCGTGCTTCTACACCGCCGTGCGCGAGGGCGCCGAGGTCGAGCTGTCCAGGCCGATCATCTGACGGATGTCGTCCGGGCTCCGCCCCTCGGCACGGTAGAGCGCGAGCGCGCGGGCGTCGTCGCGCTTGGCGAGGCGGCGGCCGGCCTCGTCGCGGATCAGCCGGTGGTGCAGATAATCGGGCTGCGGCAGGTCCAGCAGCGCCTGCAGCAGGGCGTGGATGTAGGTGGCGTCGAACAGGTCCTTGCCGCGCGTCACCAGCGTGATCCCCTGCGCCGCGTCGTCCACCACCACCGACAGGTGATAGCTCGTCCCCATCCCGCGCCGGGCCAGCACCACGTCGCCGATCCCCGCCACCATGTCGGCCACCGCGAGGCGGTGCGTGGTCCCCGGCAGCACCGCGCGGTCGTGAAAGCCGATGCCGTCCGTGCCGAGCCGGGCGAGCGCCGCACCCATGTTGAGCCTTATGGCGTCGTCGGGCCCGGCGTCCGACATCGGCCGCCCCCGGCAGGTGCCGGGATAGACCGGGCCGTCGGGGCCGATCACCGCGCCCTCCTGCGGGGCCGAGAGCGCCGCGGCGATGTCGGCCCGGCGGCAGCGGCAGGGGTAGGTGAGGCCCATGTCCGCGAGGCGGTCGAGCGCGGCGCGGTAGGCGGGCAGCCGCTCGGACTGGCGCATGACCGGGGTGGGCCAGTCGAGGCCGAGCCAGCGCAGGTCGGTCTCGATCGCGGCCTCCCATTCGGGGCGGCAACGGGCGCGGTCAATGTCCTCGATGCGCAGCAGGAACCGCCCGGGCGCCGCATGGGCGGCGGCGGTCAGGGCGGCGAAGGCATGGCCGAGATGCAGCGGCCCGGTGGGCGAGGGGGCAAAGCGCGTGACCTCGCCCCCGGGGGTCATGCGGTGGTCAGCCACGCGGTGAAGTCCTGCTTGGCGCGCTCGGTGTAGGCCGGGTAGCGGTCCTTGCGGCCGCGCCGCCCGCCCCTGGCCTCGACCGGCGGGAACAGGCCGAAGTTGACGTTCATCGGCTGGAAGCTCCTGGCCTCGGCGCCGCCGGTGATGTGGTGCACGAGCGCGCCCATGGCAGTCGTCTGCGGCGGCGGCCCGAGATCGCGCCCCAGCGCCTCGGCCGCGGCCATCCGCCCGGCGAGCAGGCCCATCGCGGCGCTCTCGACATAGCCCTCGACCCCCGTGACCTGGCCTGCGAAGCGCAGGTGGGGGTGGGCGCGCAGCCGCAGCCGGTCGTCGATCAGCGTCGGCGAATTGAGGAACGTGTTGCGGTGGATGCCGCCCAGCCGGGCGAAGCTGGCGTTCTCCAGCCCCGGGATCATGCGGAACACCTGGGTCTGTGCGCCGTATTTCATCTTCGTCTGGAAGCCCACGATATTATACAGCGTTCCCAGCGCGTTATCCCGGCGAAGCTGAACCACCGCGTAAGGTTTCTCGCCCGGCTTGTGGGCGTTGGTCAGGCCCACCGGCTTCATCGGCCCGTGGCGCAGCGTCTCGCGCCCGCGCTCGGCCATGACCTCGATGGGCAGGCAGCCGTCGAAATATCCGGCGGTTTCGCCCTCGTGGAACTCGGTCTTTTCGGCGGCGAGGAGCGCGTCGATGAATGCCTCGTAGTCGTCGCTGGTCATCGGGCAGTTGAGATAGGCGGTGCGCTCGTCCTCGGTCTCGCCCTTGTCATAGCGCGACTGCCGCCACGCCACGCTCATGTCCACCGTGTCGGCGTGGACGATGGGCGCGATCGCGTCGAAGAAGGCGAGCGCATCGGCCCCGGTCTCGGCCCGGATCGCCGCGCCGAGGGCGGGCGAGGTCAGCGGGCCGGTGGCGAAGATCCAGCGGCCATCCGGGGGCAGCGCGTCGACCTCGCCCGGCTGGAACGAGACCAGCGGCTCGGCCCTGAGCGCGGCGGTGACGGCGGCCGAGAAGGCGTCGCGGTCCACCGCCAGCGCGCCGCCCGCGGGCAGGCGGTGGCGGTCGGCCATGGCCATGATCAGCCCGTCCGCGGCCCGCATCTCCCAATGCAGCTGCCCCACGGCGTTGTTCACGTCGTCGTCCGAGCGGAAGCTGTTCGAGCACACCATCTCGGCGCAGTCGCCGGTGCGGTGGGCGAAGGTGCCAACCTCGGGGCGCATCTCATGGATCACCACGGGGACGCCCGCGCGGGTGATCTGCCAGGCGGCCTCGGACCCGGCCATGCCGGCGCCGACGATATGGATGGGATCGCTCATGGGATGGACCTAGCAGCGCGGGGCGTCATGCAAAAGGGCGGCGCCGCGGCGCCGCCCCCTTCATGCCACCCGAGGGGTGGGATCAGTTCTCGACCGGGCCGATGTCGGGGCCCATCTCGGTGGTGGGCACCGTCTCGGAGGCCGCATCGTCTTCCGACCGCAGGCCCGAGGGCGCGGCGATGTTGGCGATGACGAAGTTGCGGTCGATGGTCGGCTTGGCGCCGGCGGGCAGCTGCACATCGTTGATGTGGATCACGTCGCCGATCTTCTTGCCGGTCAGGTCCACGGTGATGTGGTCGGGGATGTCCGACGCGGTCACCACCAGCTCGACTTCGGGGCGCACCACGACCAGCGTGCCGCCGCGCTTGAGGCCGGGCGAGTCCTCGTGGTTCTCGAAGGTGACGTGGATGAACAGGTTCACCCGCGTGTTCCGGTGCAGGCGCATCAGGTCGATGTGGGTCGGCAGGTCCTTGACCACGTCGCGCTGGACGCCGCGGCAGATGACGCGCACGTCCTCTTGCCCCTCGACCTTGAGGTTCCAGAGCGTCGACATGAACCGCCCGGCGCGCAGCTTGGTCAGCAGGGGGTTGAAGTCGAGCTGGATCGGCATCGGGTCTTTCCCGTCGCCGTAAACGATACCGGGCACCTTGCCTTCGCGGCGAGCTTGGCGGGCGGCCCCCTTGCCTGTCCCCGCGCGTGCCTCGGCCACCAGATCAGGGATCTCTTTGGCCATTGCTGTATTCCTCTTGCATTGCATGAACCGGCCGCCTCCAAGGGTGTCTTGGCCGGAAGCGGGGCCTATAGCGCAGGCCGGGCGGATTGAAAAGCGGCAACATCTCGGTGCGGGACGGCGAGGGTGGCCCCGGGGGAAACCGCGGCCCGGCGGGGGCGTTGGCTCGGCGAACCGACCAACGCGAAAGGGGAACGTCATGGCCTGGATCGAGACCGACGACGGGGTGGGGCTCTACACCAAGGACTGGGGGCAGGGACAGCCGGTTGTGCTGATCCACGGCTGGCCGCTCTCGGCCGATTCGTGGGAACATCAGGCCCGCGCGCTCGTCAAGGCGGGCTACCGCGTGGTCAGCTATGACCGCCGCGGCTTCGGCCGCTCGGACCAGCCGTTCGAGGGCTACGACTACGATACGCTCGCCGACGACCTGTCCGCGGTGATGGACGCGCTCGAGCTCGAGAACGCCACGCTCGTCGGCTTTTCGATGGGCGGCGGCGAAGTCGCCCGCTACATGAGCCGGCACGAGGGCAAGGGCGTCGCGCGGGTGGCGTTCCTCGCCTCGGTGGCGCCGGGGCTGCTCAAGTCCGCCGACAACCCCGACGGCGCGACGCCCGAGGTGCTCGACCAGATGAAGGCGGGGATGACGCAGGACCGCCCGGCGTTCTTCCAGAGCTTCCTCAAGGACTTCTACGGCGTGGGCACGTTCCGCCGCCCGGTCAGCCAGGCGGTCGTGGACTGGAGCTGGGGGATGGCGATGCAGGCGAGCCCGCTCGCCACCACCGCCTGCGTCGATGCCTTCGGCACCACCGACTTCACCGCCGACGTGGCCGCGATCACCTGCCCCGTGCTGATCATGCACGGCACCGCGGACGGGGCGGTGCCGCACACCGCTGCCGGATTGCGGCTGTCGAAGATGCTGCCGCAGGCGCGCTACATCGAACTCGACGGCGCCCCGCACGGCATCCTTGCGACCAACGCCGACGAGGTGAACGCGGCGCTGCTCGACTTCCTCGCGGAAGGCCAGGCTCAGGCGTAGTCCGTGGCCCAGTTGGCCGGCACCATGACATTGTGCCGGCCGACCTGCTTGATGTCGCGCTCGCCGCACAGCGCCATGGTGGTGTCCAGCTCCTTGCGGATCACCTCGAGCGCGGCGGTCACGCCTTTTTCGCCCATCGCCCCGAGCCCGTGGATGAAGGCCCGCCCGATCCACGTCGCATGGGCGCCGAGCGCAAGCGCCTTGAGCACGTCCTGCCCCGAGCGGATGCCCGAATCGAGGTGGATCTCGACCTGGTCGCCGACCGCCGCCACGATCTCGGGCAGCACCCGGATCGAGCTCAGCGCGCCGTCGAGCTGCCGCCCGCCGTGGTTCGACACCACGATGGCATCGGCGCCGAAATCGGCGGCGATGCGCGCGTCCTCGGCGTCAAGGATGCCCTTGAGGATCAGCTTGCCGCCCCAGAGATCGCGGATGCGGGCGATCTTCGTCCAGTCGAGCTGCGGGTCGAACTGCTCGGCGGTCCAGCTGGACAGGTTGGCGGTGTCGGTCACCCCCTTGGCGTGGCCGACGATGTTGCCGAAGAACCGCCGCTTGGTGCGCAGCATCTCGAGCCCCCAGCCCCACCGGGTCGCCAGATCGGCGATCGACGAGGGGGTCAGCTTCGGCGGCGCGCTGAGCCCGTTCTTGAGGTCCTTGTGCCGCTGCCCGAGGATCTGCAGGTCGAGCGTCAGCACCAGCGCCGAGCAGCCGGCGGCCTTGGCGCGGCCGATGATGCCTTCCAGAAACTCCTGATCCTTCATCACGTAAAGCTGGAACATGAAGGGTTTTTCGGTGTGCGCGGCCACGTCCTCGATCGAGCAGATCGACATGGTCGAAAGGCAGAAGGGCACGCCGAACTTCTCGGCCGCCCGCGCCGCCTTGATCTCGCCATCGGCCCGCTGCATCCCGGTCAGCCCCACGGGGGCGAGGCCCACCGGCATGGTGACGGGCAGCCCGACCATGTCCGAGGCCAAGGTGCGGCCCGACATGTCCACCGCCACCTTCTGGCGCAGGCGGATCTGGGCGAAGTCGGTGGTGTTCTCGCGGAAGGTTTGCTCGGTGTAGCTGCCCGACTCGGCGTAGTCGTAGAACATCCGCGGCGTGTGCGCCTTGTGCAGGCGCTTGAGGTCCTCGATGCAGGTGATGACGGGCATGGGCGAGGGCCTCCGGCTGGGGTGTTACGTTGCGTCGCGGTCTATCCGGGGTTGCAGCGCGCGGCAACGGGATCGGTCGTGCCGGGCGGACAGGGGGGCAGGGGGGCCGGGGTTGCGCCCACCGGCTGCTCCGAGAGCGCGCGGGCCCGCTCGCGCAGGGCGCGGACGCGGGCGGCGGTCTCGGGGTCTGCGGCTGGGTCGGTGGTGGCATCCGGCGCGGGGGCCGGGGCGTACGTGGTAGGCGACGCGCTCGCCGTACCCTGCGGCAGCTCTGTCGCGGCCAGCACCCCGGCCCGGCGCCGCAGCGCCGCGGCGCGGTCGCCGAGCGAGCCGGCGTCCGTTACCGGCCGGCGGGCCGCGTCGGCGCGGGCGGCCGCCTCGGCCCGGCGGGCGTCGAGCGCGGCCCCCACGGCGGCGGGGTCCGAGGCCGCCTCGGCGGCATGGGCGGGGATGGCGGGGGGCTGGTTCAGCTCGCTCAACGGCATGAGCCGGGGGTATTCGGCGGCATCCGGCTCGGCGCAGGCGGCCAGCAGCGGCAGGGCGAGGCAACAGGCGAGCGGGCGCAGCATCCGGCGAGGATAGCGCCGGGGCGGCCCGTGCGGAAGCCCCGGGGGTGAGGTGGGGGGGGGCGCGCCGTGCTGGTGTCGGACGTTCCATCGCGCAGGGCGCCATCATCGGTTTCGGACGTCATCGCGCGGCGCGCCCCGCCTCTGCCCCGCGCTTGCGCGCTCCGCCTCGCCGCGCTGGGAGAGCGCAGGCGGCCAGCCGGGTCACCCCTCATAGGCGGTTCCCATCGTCCCGAAGGACGACTGGGCCGCAGCCGGGGCAGCCCACCACCAACCCCCACACCCCGCCAGCCCAACCTTTCCCCACCCGCCGCTTTTCGCTACACCGCCGGGATGGCCCGCACCCAAGGCTCCCGCGCCGAGATCACCGGCCCGCTCGTCCGTCAGGCCGCGCGGCGGCTGTTTGCACGGCACGGCTACGGGGCGGTGACGATGCGCCAGATCGCCGCCGCCGTGGGGGTGCAGGCGGGCGCGCTCTACGCCTATACGCCCGACAAGCAGGCGCTGCTCGCGGACCTTTTGCGCGAGCATATGGAACTGCTGCTCGCCGCCTGGGCCGACAGCCATGACCACAGCCCCGACCGCAGCGCGCTGGAACGGCTCGAGCGGTTCGTGCGCTTTCACATCGCCTATTCGCTCGACCACCCCGACGAGGTGTTCCTGAGCTACATGGAACTGCGCAGCCTCACGCCCGAGAACCACGCCGCCATCGCCGCGCTGCGCGGCCGCTACGAGGACGCGCTGACCGGCATCCTGCGGGCCGGGGCGGTGTCGGGCGAGATGCGGCTCGACGATCCGCGGCTGGCGGCGATGGCGCTGATCGCCATGCTGACCGGGGTGACGAACTGGTACCGCGAGGGCGGGCGTCTGGACCGTGCGGCGCTCGCCGACCATTACTGGAGGCTTGCCCGCGGGGCGGTCGGCGCGGGATGATGGGCCCGCACCCACAACCTCAACTGCCCCCGCACCCACAACCTCACCTGCACCCGCACCCGCCCCTGGCCCTGCGCCCGAGACCGCCCGAATGAGCCTGCCGCCCGGATTCCTCGACGACTTGCGCGCCCGCGTCCCGATCAGCCGGATCGTGGGCCGGCGGGTGACGTGGGACCTGCGCAAGTCGAACCAGGCCAAGGGGGACTGGTGGGCGCCCTGTCCGTTCCATTCGGAAAAGACCGCGTCCTTCCACGTCGATGACCAGAAGGGCTTCTATTACTGCTTCGGCTGCCACGCCAAGGGCGACGCGGTGGGGTTCCTGCGCGAGGCCGAGGGGATGGGCTTCCTCGACGCCGTGGCGGTGCTGGCGTCCGAGGCCGGGGTGCCGATGCCCGAGCGCTCGCCGCGCGAGCAGGCGCAGACCGACCGCCGGGCCGAGCTGGTCGAGGTCATGGACCGCGCCCTGCGCTGGTTCCGCCTGCAGCTTCAGACCGGGGCGGGGGCGGCGGCGCGCGACTACCTCGCCGGGCGCGGGCTCGACGCGGGCACGCTCGACCGCTTCGAGATCGGCTTTGCCCCCGATCTGCGGCAGGGGCTGCTGCGGCACCTGACCGAGGCCGGCGTCCCCGAGGCGCAGGCGGTGGCGGCGGGGCTGGCGATCAAGCCCGACGACCGGGGCGCCGCCTATGACCGCTTCCGCGGCCGGATCATCTTTCCGATCCGCGACGCCCGCGGGCGCTGCATCTCGTTCGGCGGCCGGGCGATGGACCCGAACGCGCGGGCGAAATACCTCAACGGCCCCGAAACCGACCTCTTCGACAAGGGCCGCACGCTCTACAACCTCGGGCCCGCCCGCAGCGCCGTCGCCAAGGGCCAGCCGCTGGTGGTGGCCGAGGGCTACATGGACGTGATCGCGCTGGTGCGCGCGGGGATCGAGGGCGCTGTGGCGCCGCTCGGCACCGCCATCACCGAGGAACAACTGCGGCTGATGTGGCGCGTCTCGCCCGAGCCGGTGATCGCGCTCGACGGCGATGCGGCGGGGCTCAGGGCGGCGATGCGGCTCATCGACCTCGCGCTGCCGCTGACCGGGCCGGGGCAGGCGCTGCGCTTTGCGCTGCTTCCGCCGGGGCAGGACCCCGACGACCTGATCCGGGCCGGCGGGCCGGGGGCGATGCGCGCGGTGATCGAGGCCGCGCAGCCGCTCGTGGACCTGCTCTGGCGGCGCGAGACCGAGGGGCGCAGCTTCGACAGCCCCGAGCGCAAGGCGGCGCTCGACCGGGCGCTGGCGGCGGCGGTGGCGCTGATCCCCGACCCGGCGACGCGCGAGCACACCACCGCCGAGATCAAGCGCAAGCGCTGGGCGCTCTTCGCCCCCGCCCGCAGCCCCGGCGGCCGCTTCCAGCGCCGCGGCGAGCCGCCGCCGCCGCTGCCGCAGACCCGCGCCTCGACCCTGGTGGCGGCGGACCCCGGCGAGGGGCTGATCGAGGCGATGGTGCTCGCGCTCTGCGCCGCCCGCCCCGACCTCGTGGCCGAGGTCGAGGCGCGGCTGGAACGGCTCGAGCCCCCGGACCCGGGCCGCGCGGCGCTGGTCCACGACCTGCTCGCCGGGGCCGCCAGCGCCGCCGGGCGCGCCGCCCTTGACGCGATCATGGCCGATCCCCATGTCCGCTCGGCCCCTGCCATCGCCCACCCGGCCGAACACCCCGACGCCGCGCGGGCCATGCTGCTGAACGCGCTCGACCGGATCGAGGCCCACCGTGCCGCCCGCGACGAGATCGCCCGCGCCGAGGCCGAGATGGAGGGGCTGGTGGACGAGGGGCTGACCTGGCGGGTGAGCCAGTCGGCCCGCGCGCGCCAGCAGGCCGACCACCCCGACCTCGGGGGCGACAGCGGGGTGATGGGCGACCAGCGCGCGCTCGAGGAACAATTCGCGGCGGTGCGCGCCCAGGCCGAGGCGCTGATGCGCAACCGCCGCCGCTGAACGCCCCGCCCCGGCGGGCGCGAATCACAGGACCGAATCACCGCCGGGCCCGGCTTTGACCGGGCCCGGCGATTCGACTAGAACCGCCGGAAGGCCCGGCCTGATTCGGGCGCTGTTCCGAATCGCTCGCAAGAAGGACACGCCCGCATGGCCAAGGACGACGACGACAAGCCGGACGCCAAGGACGACGACCATTCGCTCGACATGAGCCAGGCCGCGGTCAAGCGCATGATCGCCGAGGCGCGCGAGCGCGGCTACATCACCTACGACCAGCTCAACACCGTCCTGCCGCCGGAACAGGTCTCGTCCGAGCAGATCGAGGACGTGATGTCGATGCTCTCGGAAATGGGCATCAACGTCATCGAGGACGAGGAGGCCGAAGAGGGCGAGCAGGGCGGCGCCGTGGTCCCCGCCTCGACCTCGCGCGAGGTTGCCGTCGCCACCACCGAGACCGAAAAGCTCGACCGCACCGACGACCCGGTGCGGATGTATCTGCGCGAGATGGGCTCGGTCGAGCTGCTCAGCCGCGAGGGCGAGATCGCCATCGCCAAGCGCATCGAGGCCGGCCGCAACACCATGATCGCCGGGCTCTGCGAGAGCCCGCTGACCTTCAAGGCCATCACCATGTGGCGGCAGGAGCTTCTGAACGAGGACATCCTGCTGCGCGACGTGATCGACCTCGAGACGACCTTCGGCCGCGCCATGGGCGACGAGGGCGAGGGCGACGCCGACCTGCCGGTGGACCTGCCGCTGGGCGAGACCGCGACCGAGACCGCCAAGCCCCAGTGGAGCGAGGGCGAGGTCGATGCCGACGGCAATCCGATGCGCCGCGACGACGCCGACGACGAGGACGACGAGGGCCAGAACCTGTCGCTCGCCGCGATGGAGGCAAGCCTCAAGCCGCGCGTCCTCGAGACGCTCGAGGCGATCGCGCGCGACTATGAGCAGCTGGCCGACATGCAGGACCAGCGGATGTCGGCGACGCTGAACGAGGACGAGAGCTTCTCGGCCCGCGACGAGGCCGCCTATCAGAAGCTGCGCTCCGAGATCGTCGGGCTGGTGAACGAGCTGCACCTGCACAACAACCGCATCGAGGCGCTGGTCGACCAGATCTACGGGATCAACCGCTCGATCGTGACCATCGACAGCGGCATGGTGAAGCTGGCCGACGCCGCCCGGATCAACCGGCGCGAGTTCATCGAGGCCTATCGCGGGTCCGAGCTGGACCCCGGCTGGATCGACCGGATGCGCGGCAACAAGGGCCGCGGCTGGCAGGCGCTGTTCGACAAGAACCTCGCCGGTGTCGAGAAGCTGCGCCACGACATGGCCCGCGTGGGCCAGCACGTCGGCGTGGACATCGAGGAGTTCCGCCGGATCGTGAACCAGGTCCAGCGCGGCGAGAAAGAGGCCCGCCAGGCCAAGAAGGAGATGGTCGAGGCGAACCTGCGGCTGGTGATCTCGATCGCCAAGAAATACACGAACCGCGGCCTGCAGTTCCTTGATCTCATTCAGGAAGGCAACATCGGCCTGATGAAGGCCGTGGACAAGTTCGAGTATCGGCGCGGCTACAAGTTCTCGACCTACGCGACCTGGTGGATCCGGCAGGCGATCACCCGCTCGATCGCCGATCAGGCCCGGACCATCCGCATCCCGGTCCACATGATCGAGACGATCAACAAGCTGGTCCGCACCTCGCGCCAGATGCTGCACGAGATCGGACGCGAGCCGACCCCCGAAGAGCTGGCCGAAAAGCTGCAGATGCCGCTCGAGAAGGTCCGCAAGGTGATGAAGATCGCCAAGGAGCCGATCAGCCTCGAAACCCCGATCGGGGACGAGGAGGACAGCCAGCTCGGCGATTTCATCGAGGACAAGAACGCCGTCCTGCCGCTCGACTCTGCCATTCAGGAGAACCTGAAGGAGACGACGACGCGGGTTCTGGCCAGCCTGACCCCGCGCGAAGAGCGGGTGCTGCGGATGCGCTTCGGCATCGGCATGAACACCGACCACACGCTGGAAGAGGTCGGCCAGCAGTTCAGCGTCACGCGCGAGCGCATCCGGCAGATCGAGGCCAAGGCGCTGCGGAAGCTCAAGCACCCGTCGCGGTCGCGCAAGCTGCGCTCGTTCCTCGATCAGTGAGGTCGGGGCGATGAGCGACGACTGGCTGGCGGCGGCCGAGGGCGTCTCGGACGGGGCGCGGGCGGCGTGGCGCGAGGTCGTCACCTGTCCGCTGCCCGAGGGCTTCTCGCGCGAGCTGACGAGCAAGGGGTTCATCGCCCACGACCTGCGCTTCCGGCGCGGCGAGGACTGGATGTTCTCGGCGGTGCTGAACGAGGGCTGGGTGCTCTGGTACGTCCGCCGCCCGGCGATCCGCGCGGGGCTGGTCGAGCCGCAGGCGATGCTGGCGCGCTTCCCCGACGCCCGCCTCAAGCCCGACGGAGAGCTGGCGTTGCGCCTGCACGACGGCGCAGCGGCGGCGGCGCTGACCGGCTGGTGCCTGCCGGCCTGACGCCGCGTCCCGTGCCGCGACGCAGGGGAAGGCATCAAATGTTGAGCCCCTCCCCATCTTCTTTCGCTGGGCCGGATCGTCTATCGCTGATCCTTGCGGGATCTCTCCGCCATATCAGGAGGATCCCCCATGCCGATCAGCTTCGTGCTCTACCGCAGCGAGACCCGGATGCCGCCGAACAGCGAGGCCTCGCGCCAGCTGCTCGAGACCGCGCGGCGGGTCAACGCCGAGCTGGACCTGACCGGCTTCCTGCATCACGAGGACGGGTTCTTCTACCAGTGGCTCGAGGGGGCGGCCGAACCGCTCGCCATGATCTGCGGGCGGATGGAGCGTGACCCGCGCCACACGAACCTGACCTATCTCTGGCGCGGGACGCAGGACCGGCGGCAGTTCGGCGGCTGGCGGATGGGCTATTCGACCTCGAGCGACAGTTCGCTGCTGACGTGGCTGGCCAACGACCCGGTGGCGCAGCGCGAAACCCGCGCCTACGCCAACACAATTCTGTCGTTCCTGCAGCACCGCCACGCCGGTCTCTGACAGGCGCTTGCGATTCGGGACCGAATCGCGAACACTGTCGGCAAACGGCGGCGGGTGCAAAACCTGCGCGCGAGGGCAGGGGCGGGTCGGCGGATGGACGACGGAACTGACGGGCAGGGCAGGGCGTGACCCGGGCCGAGGCGTGGCTCGCGTGGGCGGGTGACGGCTGGGCCGCGACTTGGCTGGCGGTGGCGGCCGGTGGCCTCGTGCTCGCCGTGCTTTGGGCCATGGCGCAGGGGCGCGGCCGGCGGCGGGCCGAGGCGGTGCTGACGCAGGCCCGCATCGCCGCGGCGGCGGCCGAGGCGCGGGCCGCCGCGCAGGGCGCCCGCCTCTCCGAGTTGACGGAAGAGCGAGACAACCTCGCCGACGCCCTTCACCGCGCCCGGCAGGAGAGCGCGGCGCTCGAACGGGCGCTCGACGCGGCCCGGCTGACCGCCGCCCGCGACGCCGAGATTGCCGCGCACGAGGCGCAGACGCTGCGCGCGCTGCGCGCCGAGATGGCCGACCAGTTCCGCCTGATGGCCGACGAGAGCCTGCGCCGGCAGGGCGCCGACCTCGAACGCGCCCACGCCGAGCGGCTGGCCGCGCTGCTGACCCCCTTCCGCGAGCAGGTGGCGCGGTTCCAGGACGAGGTGCAGGCGGGCCAGCGCGCGGGCGAGGCCGCGCAGGCGGCGCTGCGCACCCACATCGAGGGGCTGCACCAGCGCTCTGAGCAGATCGGCCGCGATGCGGTGGCGCTGACCCGCGCGCTCAGGGGCGACAAGCAGCGGCAGGGGGCGTGGGGCGAGATGATCCTCGCCCAGGTGCTCGACGCCGCGGGGCTGGTTTCGGGGCAGCACTACCGCACCCAGACCGGCACCACGGATGCCGAGGGGCGCCGCTGGCGGCCCGACGTCGTGGTGACGATGCCGGGCGGGCGGTCGCTGGTGATCGACGCTAAATGCTCGCTCAACGCCTATGCCGACGCGGCGGGGGCCGAGGACGACGCCACCCGCACCGCCGCCCTGCGCCGCCATGTCGCCGCGATCCGCGCCCATGTGGCCGAGCTCTCGTCCCGCGCGTACCAGTCGCTCGACGCCGAGGGGGTGGATTACGTCCTGATGTTCCTGCCGGTCGAGGGCGCCTTCGCCGAGGCGCTGCGGGTCGAGCCACGGCTGACCGCCGAGGCGCTCGAGCGGCGGGTCGGGATCGCCACCCCCTCGACGCTGATGCTGGCGCTGAAGACCGTCGAGCACCTCTGGACCGTCGAGCGGCGCGAGCGCGGTGCGGCCGAGATCGCCGCCCGCGCCGGGATGCTCTACGACAAGCTCGCGGGCGTGGTGGCGGCGCTGGACGAGGCGGGCGGCGCGCTTGACGCCGCTGCCCGCGCCCATGCGGCGGCGGTGGGGCGGCTCTCGCGCGGGCCGGGCAACGTCGTGCGGCAGGCCGAACTGCTGCGCGAACTCGGCGCGCGGACGACCCGGCGGATCGAGCTGGCGCATGACCGCGACGAGGGCGGGGCCGGGGCCGCCCGCGACCCGGAACTCGCCGCCGAGTAGGGAACCTCGCGCCCCCGCGCACATTGGGTCCTAGACACAGGAGGACCCATGACCGACACGACCCAGCCCGCGACCGCCCTGACCGACTTCCAGAAATCCGTGCTGATCGCGCTGGTGCGAAGCCGCCTGTCCGGCGACGGGCCGCATTATCTCACCTACGACGACCTCGCGCAGCAGCTCGGCAGCGCCGCGCAGCCGGTCGCGGGCGCGCTGACGGCGGTCGGGAACTGGCTGCGTGCCCACGCGCTGCCTGATCTGGGCAGCATCGTCATCTCGTCCGAGAATGCCGCGAAGCACGTGATGCTCCCCGCCGACGAGGCGCTTTCGTCCTATGGCGGCGAGGCCGGCGCGCGGGCCGAGGCCGACCGGGTGCGGGACTTCGACTGGCAAGGCTGGCTCGACGCGGGACGCTGACCCTGATCGAGGTCCGCACGGCGGGGCCCGGCAGCCATGAGATCACCGGCCGGATCGGGGACTGGCTGACGGGGATCGGTGCCGCGGATGGCATTCTGACGGCTTTCGTGCGGCACACATCCTGTTCCCTGCTGGTGCAGGAGAACGCCGACCCCGACGTGCAGCGCGACCTGCTCGCCTGGCTCGATCGGCTGGTGCCGCCCGCCACCGACCCGGCGATGGCGTTCCTGACCCATACCCTCGAGGGGCCGGACGACATGCCTGCCCATCTCAAGGCTGCGCTCCTCCCGGTCAGCCTCTCGATCCCGGTCGAGCGCGGCCGGCTGCTGCTCGGACGCTGGCAGGGGGTTTTCCTCGTCGAGCATCGCCGCGCCCCGCATCGGCGCGAGGTCGCGCTGGCGTTCCAGCCGCTATAGCTTTCCCGCCACAGCCGGCAAAACCGCATCTTGTGGCCCGAATCAGGCGCTACCCAAAGCCTCGCGCTCATGTATAGTCGCGGCGTCTGGCAACGACCGAGGGTCCATCCATGCGCTGTCCGTTCTGCGGAAACGTCGATACGCAGGTCAAGGACTCGCGCCCGGCCGAGGATAACGTCGCCATCCGCCGCCGCCGCTTCTGCCCCGCCTGCGGCGGGCGCTTCACCACCTACGAACGGGTGCAGCTGCGCGATCTGGTGGTCATCAAGTCGAGCGGCCGGCGCGAGGATTTCGACCGCGACAAGCTCGCGCGCTCGATCCGCATCGCCATGCAGAAGCGCCCGGTCGAGGCCGAGCGGCTCGACCAGCTGATCTCGGGCATCGTCCGCCGCCTCGAAAGCATGGGCGAGACCGACATCTCCTCGAAGGTGATCGGCGAGATCGTGATGGAGACGCTGGCCCGCATCGACACCGTGGGCTACGTCCGTTTTGCGAGCGTCTACAAGAACTTCCAGGCCGCGGACGACTTTGACCGTTTCGTCAGCGAGCTGCGGCCGAACACCCCCGACGAGTGAGCGCGGCCAGTCCCCTGCGGGACGGACGCGAAGGCCCGATGCGCGATCCGACCGACCTTGCCCACATGGACCACGCCCTGCGGCTGGCGGCGCGGGGCCTAGGCAACGTGTGGCCCAACCCTGCGGTCGGATGCGTGATCGTCAACGCCGGCCGCGTCGTCGGCCGCGGCTGGACCCAGCCGGGCGGGCGTCCGCACGCCGAGCGCATGGCGCTCGACCAGGCCGGGGCGGCGGCGCGCGGGTCCACGGCCTATGTCACGCTCGAGCCCTGCGCCCATCACGGCCGCACCCCGCCCTGCGCCGAGGCGCTGGTGCAGGCCGGCGTCGCGCGGGTGGTGTCGAGCCTCACGGATCCCGATCCGCGGGTCGCCGGTCGCGGCCACGCGATCCTGCGCGCGGCGGGCGTCGAGGTGGTCGAGGGGGTCCGCGCCGAGGCCGCGGCGGCGCTGCAGCGCGGGTTCCTGACGCGGGTCACGCAGGGGCGGCCGATGGTGACGCTGAAGCTCGCCACCAGCTTCGACGGCCGCATCGCCACGGCGGCGGGCGAAAGCCGCTGGATCACTGGCCCGGCCGCGCGCCGCCATGTCCACCTGCTGCGGCTGACCCATGACGCGGTGATGGTGGGGGCGGGGACGGCGCGGGCCGACCGCCCGGCGCTGAACGTGGGCGGCTTCGGCGCGGTGCGCCAGCCGGTGCGGGTGGTGATCGCGGGCGCCCCGATCCCGGCGCTGCCGCCTGAGGATGACGCGCACGGCCCGCTGTGGGTGCTGCCCGGCCCGCTGCCCGAGGCGCTGGCCGAGCTGGGTCGCCGCGGGATCACGCGGGTGTTCTGCGAGGGCGGCGGGCAGCTCGCGGCGGCGCTGCTGGCGGCGGGGCTGGTCGACGAGCTCGCGGGCTATACGGCGGGGGTGGTGCTGGGCGCCGACGGCCGGGCGGCGGTGGGGCCGCTGGGGCTCGGCGCGCTGGCCGACGCCCCGCGCTTCCGGCTGGTCGAGACGCGGGCGCTGGGCGGGGACGTCTTCCACCGCTGGGTCCGCGACCTCATGTGAGGCGGACTTAACTGCGGATTCACCCGTCGCGGGCAGTCTCGGGCCATGACGCGATTCGCAGGGATAGGGTGGCTGGCGAGGGTCTGGCGCTGGGTAGCGGTGGTGGCCGCCCGGCTAGCGCCAGAGCCAGCTGTGCCCGGCCAGCGCCCCCTGGACCTTGGCGAGCAACCGCAGCCGCCGGTCCTGCGGGGCCACGGCGTCGTCGGCCAGCCGGTCCAGCGCGACCTCGACAGGGCAGGGCAGGCCGCTGACCGGATCGCGGTAGCGCGGATAGGCGATCAGCGCCGCGTGGACGAGCGTCGGCAGATCGACCCGCGCCCGCCGCCGCGCGGGCACCGGGCCGAGATCGCAGGTCAGCCCCCACCCGGCGTAGAACGGCGCGCCGAGGGTGGTGACCGGCTTGCCGCGCAGCAGCGCCTCGAACCCCAGCGTCGAAGTGATGGTCCAGACCGTATCCACCGCGTCGATCAGCTCCGCCGCGGGCGCATGGGCCGCGGTTACATCGGCCAGCCCGGCGAGGTCGGGCGCGGCGATGCCGCCGGGGCGCAGCCCGGCCTCGACATCCGGGTGCGGCTTCCAGACGATCAGCGCCTGCGGGTTCTCGGCCCGGACGCGGCGCAGCAGGGAGAGATTGGTGCGCTCAGCCCCCGCGCCGAGCCGGATCGAGGCGTCGTCCTCGACCTGTCCCGGCACGAGGATGCGCACGCGACCGTCACTTGGCAGCTCAGGCAGGGCGCCTGCGAGGTTGTACTTGGTGACCCCAGCGGCCCGCAGCCGGTCGATCAGCGCCGCGGCGCGCGCCGACCCGCCCGGCGGCAGCGGGGTCGCGATCAGCCGCTCGAGCCGGCTTTCGCGGGTCGGGTCGTAGTAGATCCCGAGGTCGTCAGCGACCAGCGACAGCGGCGGCACGAGGGCCGCGCCAAGGCCGCGCGAGCGCAGGAAGCCGTCCTCGACGCGAGCGAGAGTAGCGCGGAAGCTGGGTGGGGCTGGCGGGATACCGGCTGGCGCAGCGCCGGTGCTGGTAGCACGGGGATGAGAGACCTGTTGGATATCGGGGGTGGTGACGGGTTCGCCCGGCTCAAGCAGCGGGACCGAGGGGTGCAGCATGTGGTCCGCTGTCCCCCCCGTGCGCGGCATCCGCCGCGGTTTTGGGCCGGGTGGATGTGGGGCACCGGCCTCAACCGCCCGCCTCGCCGACGCCTGCTCCGCTGCCCGCGTCATTTGGGGCGATGGCGGGCTCGCAGTCTGCCCCTCCCGCGCCACCTCATCCGCCCGGATGGCCCAGACCAGCGTCACCTTGTCCGACGGCCGGCGGGTGAAGCGAACGCCCGCGCCTTCGCCGAACATCGCGGCGATGGCGGGCCGCTTCCAGAGCCGCATCCCGTAGGCCAGATGCCCGTCGCGGTCGAAGGCATAGGCGCGCGCCTCGGCCTCGATCTGCCGCAGCGCCCCCTCGAAATCCGTCAGCCGGTCGCGGCAGGGGTCGTACCAGACCGGCGCGAGCAGGTGGCTCGCGGCAAAGAGCGTCTCGACCGTCGCGCGGCCCCTGCGGCGGGGCAGCGGCGTCTCGTCGTCGCTGAGCCCCCAGCCGGCGTAGAACGGCTGTCCGAAAAGCCGGGGCCGGTGACCGGCCAGCAGCGCCTCGTAACCCATCTGCGAACTGACGGCGTAGACGGCGCGCGCGTTGGCGACCAGCGCCCATGGCGACACGGGGCTGGCGTCGAGCGTCTCGCCCCCGCGCAGGTCGCACGCGCCGAGGTGGCCGGGACGGTGACCCGCCGCCGTCTCGGGGTGGCTGCGCACCACGACCCGGGCGCCGGGATGTTCGTCCCGCGCCGCGGTGAGCATCCGCAGGAACGTCTCGCGCCCCGCCCCCGTCAGCGAGGCGTCGCCGCGTGTCTGGTCGACCACGAGGACATAGCCCGGCGCCGGTGCCGGCGTGCCGGGGCGGTGGGCGTTGTACTTGGAAAGCCCCGCCGCCTGCAGGCGGGCGAGGGCCTCGCGTGCCTCGGCCGCGCGCGCCGCAGCCTCGGGCGAGGCGGCAAGCGTCTCGATCCACGAGGGGGTGGCGGGGTCGAAATGCAGCCCCTCGGGGTCGATCAGCAGCCCGATGGGGCCGCGCCGCCCGATCCGCGAGCGGTCGCGGCCGGGCAGGACCGAGCGCAGGAACGCATCCTCGACCGTTACCACCGGAACGCCTGTCCGCGCCGCGAGCGCCCGGCCGCGCCAGGCGGTCGGGCTTGCCCCCCACACCCCCACGGCGTCACCGGGGCCGGGACGGCCCACGGCCAGTTGCCATCCCGCGAGCGCGAGGATGCGGCGGACGCGGGGGCCGGTGAAGAACCCCGCGTTCAGAACGAAGAGACGCCGCGGCGGGGGGGCCGCGGCGTCGTCAGGCTCCGGTTCCGGCTCAGTTGGCAAGCGATTCGAGCGACCGCGCGCTACCCGCCGCGCCGGTGATGGCGCCGAGGGTCTTCTGCCACTGCACATAGGGCGCCTCGGTCACATAGACCGTGTCGCCGTCGCGGATCATGAAGTCGCGGGCGAGGAACAACCCGTTCGGCCGCGTCAGGTCGAGCACATAGGCCATCCGCTGGTCGCCGTAGACGTCCTGGCCCAGAACCCGGCGGGCGACCGACATCGGCTCGTCGCGCAGGATGAAGACGCCGGTCGGGTCGGCCAGGTTGGTGCTGAGGCCGCCGACCATGGCGATCGCCTCCATCGCGCTGATCTCTTCGGACCCGAGCGGCACCTTGGTCTGGCCGCCGAGCGCGCCCATCGCGGTGAAGCTGCGCTGGTCCTCTTCGACCAGGATCACGTCGCCGGGGCGCAGCGCCACGTCGTAGCGCGGGTTGGCGTAGAGGTCGCGCAGCCACACCTTGCCGGTGTTGCGGCCGCGCTTGACGGTGACGACCGCCACCTCGGCGTCGATGGTCACGCCGCCGGCGCGCGCGAGCATCGCCGAGAGGGTGCGGGTCGGCCGCTCGATCGGGAACACCCCCTGACCGCCGACCTTGCCCATCACCGACACGGTCGCGCCGTCGCCCGCCACGCGGGTCACGGTCACCTGCGGGTCGGGCGTCTGCTGCTCGAGCCGCGAGGTGATGATCTGGCGCAGACGGTCGGGCGAGTTCCCCGCCGCCTTCACCCGCCCGGCATAGGGCACGAAGATATAGCCGGCGCTGTCCACCTGAAGCTGCTGCAGGTTGGTGTTCGACTGCCCGAGCGAGGCGAGCAGCCCGTCGTCGACGTTTTCCCAGATCGTCAGGCCGAGCACGTCGCCCGGCCGGATCTCGTCGGCACCGACCGAGGCGGCCGAGGTGAAGTCCGACCCGAAGCCATAGGCGGGGGTGAAGTTCGCCGCCCGCGCCACGTGGTCGTTGACGTAGATGATGTGGGTGTTGCCGCCGCGTTCGACGGCGCCCTGGAAGATCTCGTTCTTGTTGGGTCCCGAGCGCGGCAGCCCGCAGCCCGCCAGCAGCGCCACCGAGACGAGCGCGGTGGCCAGCACGGTCAGGCGCCTGCGGGGCGCGCCGGCTCGAGGGGTAAAGCTCAGGTCAACCACGAAAACGTCTCCTGTCCACATGGGCGGCATGGCGCCGCCTCGTCGTTGCCGGCGACACTATCGCGTCGCGGAGGTCAATTCCATCCGCCTCTGCCGTCCGGCATGGGCGGGGCATCATTCATCAGCCATCTGTTGCCGGTTCGCCGCGCGCCCGCTTTCCAGCGCCGCATACGGGTCGTCGGGGTCGAGCATCATGTCCACCACCAGCCGCAGCGCGTGGGCGCGCGAGAGCGCCGCATAGAACCCCCCGGCACCTGGCAGGTGTCCATCAGGTAGTTGCGGTAGTGCTTGTAGAGCCGCCGGTCGGGCGGGTCGGGGTGGCGCAGGAAATCCTCGAGCGGCTGGTCCGAGACGAGGCCCGGCTTGCAGTAGACCGCCCGCCCCATCGCCTTGACCGGCAGGCCGCGCCACAGCGCCTGCTGGGCGGCGGTCGAGTTGATCGTGACCACCGCACGGGCCTGCGAGAGCAGCCCGGCGAGCTTGCCGCCCTGCACGAGGTGCACCCGGTGGGCGATGCCGAGCTTGCCCGCCTGCTCGCGGATCACCTGATCGAGGGCCGCGCGCCCATCCTCGAGCGGGTGCGACTTGAAGACGATGTGGTGATGGCCGGGCGCGGCGCGGGCAAAGGCGGTCAGCACCTCGGCGGTGAACTCGGCCATGCGGCGATAGGGCGAGTGGGCGAGAAAGCTCGAATCATGTTCGAGCTGCATCAGCACCAGCGCATAGGGGAAGCCGCGCGACTGGATGCGCCGCGCCTGCACCCGGCGGCGCAGCGCATGGACCGGCGAGAGCAGCAGCCGGCGCAGGTTCAGCCGGAACTCGCGCCCCAGCGGCACCTCGCGGTGCGAGGCGAAGCCGGGATAGCGGCGGTTCGCGGTCAGCACGAGGAAATGATAGAGCGCGCCGTAGAACTTGTGCTCGCGCATGTCGCCCCAATGCGCGGGCGGGCGGTTCACGTCGTCGCCGAAGTCGCGCTGCGCCGCAATCATCCGGTCGAGCCCGATCTGCATCAGCGCCGAATGGCCGTTCGAGCCGCCGCGCTCGTAGCTGATCCAGTAGGGGCGCAAGTAGCCCTCTTCGAAGACGTGCAGGACGAGGCCGCGATCGGCCGCCGCCGCCCGCGCGGCGGCGTGGATGGGGCGCACGTCGCCGTACAGCACGATGTCGGTCACCCCGAGCCGGTCGATCAGCGCGTCGAGATGGGCCGGCCAGTCCTCGGGGCTGTCGCGATGGGGGATGTAGTGGTCGTGGTCGCGCCAAAAGAACGCATCCCCGGCGTTGAAGCCCACGCGCCACACCTGCGCCCCGCTGTCGCGGAGCAGCCGGCCGAGCCGGTCGAAGAACGGCCCGTGCGGGCCTTGCAGCAGCAGGAACACCCGCTGGCCCGCGGGCTGCGCCGCCACGGGGGCGGGGGCCGGGACCGCGGACGCCGGCTCGACCCCGGGGCGCGGGGCAGGGGCGCGGGCAGGGTCGGCCCCCGCGCGCGGCGCGAAGAAGCTGGCGGTCATGCGCGCAACCAGGAAAAGCGGCGTGAAACAGAAACTCGAATCGTCATGCCCCCGCGGGCCGAAAGAGGCGCGTCGTGCCGGCAAGGATCATGCCGCAGGGCGGGACGGGTCAAGGTGACGTTTTGCACAATTGGACTGAACCGCCCCCGCCGCAGCCGGCGTCCGGCGGCTCAGGGTCCGGCACGGCGCCCGCGGCCCCTTGTCTCCGGCCCCCTCCGACCCCATCGTCTGGACGCCCCGTGCCGTTGCGGGCGCGCGGGGTGCGAGCGAAGGACTGCGTCATGTTTACCGGAATCATCACCGACATCGGCCGCGTCGTGGACGCCGAGGCCCGCGGCGACCTGCGCGCCCGCATCGCCACGACGTATGACCTGTCCACGGTCGACCTGGGGGCCTCGATCGCCTGCGACGGCGTCTGCCTGACGGTCGTGGACAAGGGCCCCGACTGGTTCGCGGTCGATGTGTCGGCCGAAACGCTCGACAAGACCAATATCGGCGCCCAAGGCTGGACCCCGGACCAGCGCCTGAACCTCGAGCGGGCGCTGCGGGTCGGGGACGAACTCGGCGGGCACATCGTCTCGGGTCACGTGGACGGAGTGGCGCGGATCGTCGCCGCCCGCCCCGAGGGCGACAGCCTGCGCCTGACGCTCGAGGCGCCGGCGCATCTGGCGCGGTTCATCGCGCCGAAAGGCTCGGTCGCGCTGAACGGCACCTCGCTCACGGTGAACGAGGTCGAGGGCAACCGCTTCGGCGTCAACCTGATCCCCCACACCCAGTCGGTCACGACCTGGGGCGGGGTGCGCGAGGGCGATCTCGTGAACCTCGAGATCGACACGCTGGCGCGCTATGTGGCGCGGCTGGCCGAGGCGGGGTGATCCTGCCCGCACCGCGCGGGTGGCGGGCGTCGCCGGGTATCCGGGCCAGAGAGAAGCGGGCGCAACCGCGCCGCGGCGCCCTTCCGTTGCGTCAGCGGCGCATCGGGGCGGTCCGCGCCGGTCTGGCGTCACGGCCTTTCCCCCGGCGCGCCCTTTCACCCGCCTTGTTCCTGCGCTAAGTCGCGCGGATGCAGCACGCCCCACCAACGGCCGCGGACAGAGCCATGCAGTATGAACAGCCCGGACCCGTCGAGCGGGACTGGTCCGATGCCATCTCGGGCATCGAGGAGATCATCGAGGACGCCCGCAACGGCCGGATGTTCGTGCTGGTCGATCACGAGGACCGCGAGAACGAGGGCGACCTCGTCATCCCCGCGCAGATGGCGACGCCCGACGCGATCAACTTCATGGCCACCCACGGGCGCGGGCTGATCTGCCTGGCGCTGCCCGCGGCGCGCATCGACGCGCTCGGGCTGCCGCTGATGAGCCCCAAGAACTCCTCGCGCCACGAGACGGCCTTCACGCTGTCGATCGAGGCGCGCGAGGGGGTGACGACCGGCATCTCGGCCCATGACCGGGCGCGCACCGTCTCGGTCGCCATCGACCCGACCAAGGGCGCGGCCGACATCGCCACGCCGGGCCATGTTTTCCCGCTGCGCGCCCGCGACGGCGGGGTGCTGGTCCGCGCCGGCCACACCGAGGCGGCCGTGGACATCGCCCGCCTCGCCGGGCTGAACCCCGCAGGCGTCATCTGCGAGATCATGCGCGACGACGGCAGCATGGCGCGGTTGCCGGACCTCGTGGCCTTCGCCCAGAAGCACGGGCTGAAGATCGGCACCATCAGCGACCTGATCGCCTATCGTCGCCGCCACGACAATCTGATCGCCGAGCGTGACCAGCGCACCGTCACCGCCCATGGCGGCGAGTGGACCATGCGTGTCTTCGCCGACGAGACCCAAGGCGCCGAGCACATCGTGCTGAGCATGGGCGACCTGACCGCCCCCGGCCCGGTGCTGGTGCGGATGCACGCGCTCGACCCCCTGCACGACGTGCTGGGCGTGAGCCGCGAGCGGGCGGGCGACCTGCCTGCCGCGATGCGCCTGATCGCCGCCGAGGGGCGCGGCGTGGTGGTGCTGCTGCGCGACCTCTCGCCGCTGTTGCCGCGGCCGGGCGAGGCCTCGCCGCACACGCTGCGCCAGTACGGGCTCGGGGCGCAGATCCTCTCGGCGCTGGGGCTGTCGGACCTGGTGCTGCTCACCAACTCGGCGCCGCTGAAGGTCGTGGGGCTCGACGCCTATGGCCTGACGATCCAGTCCACCCGCCCGATTCCGCAGGACGCAAGCTGATGGCCGCGCTGACCGAACACTCCACCCTGCCGCTGCCGCGGTTCGATGCGCCGGTGCGGCTGCTGATCGTCGTGGCGCCCTATTACCGGGCCATCGCCGACGCGCTGATCGCCGGCGCGCGCCGCACCGCCGAGGCGGCGGGCGCCAGCGTCGATCTGGTCGAGGTGCCCGGCGCGCTCGAAATCCCGGCCGCCGTGGCGATGGCCGGGCGGCTGGCGAACTACGACGGGTTCGTGGCGCTCGGCTGCGTGATCCGCGGCGAGACGACGCATTACGACACGGTCTGCAATGACAGCTCGCGCGGGCTGACGCTGCTCGGCCTGCAGGGGCTCTGCCTCGGCAACGGCATCCTGACCGTCGAGACGATGGAGCAGGCGGTGGTCCGCGCCGACCCCGAGGGACAGGACAAGGGCGGCGGGGCGGCCGCCGCGGCGCTGCACCTGATCGCGCTGCAACGCCGCTGGGCGGGCGCGGGACGCGCCGGCGCACCGGGGCGCGACGACCGGCCGGACGTGATCCGGCTGGCCGGCGCGCTCGACGGCGTGTCGGACGCGGAGGGACGGGCATGAGCCGGCCGAGCGGGTCCGAACGCCGGGCACTCAGCGGCGCGGCGCGGCTTTACGCCGTGCAGGCGCTCTTTCAGATGGAGGCCGCCGACCAGTCCGCCGACCGCGTCGCGCGCGAGTTCCGCGACTGGCGGATCGCCACCGAGTACGAAGAGGGCACGACGCCCGAGGCCGACGAGACGCTGTTCGCGGCGATCCTCGACGCTGTGGTCGAGCGGCAGGCCCGGATCGACCAGATGACCGACCGGGCGCTGGTGGCGAAATGGCCGATCGCGCGCATCGACCCGGTGCTGCGGGCGCTGTTTCGGGCCGCGGGGGCCGAGCTGGTCACCGGCCTGACCCCGCCGCGGGTGGTGATCTCGGAATACGTGGCCATCGCCGACGCCTTCTTCCCCGACGGGCGCGAGATCCGCTTCGTCAATGCGGTGCTCGACCAGATGGCGCGCGAGGCGCAGCCGGACACGTTCTGACGCTGGCCGGGGGCGCGACGCCCCCGCGCCTTGCTCCGCGCCCCGCCCCGCGCCTTGCGTTGCCGGGTGACAGCGCCGCGGGCGGGGTATAGGCTGGGCTTCAGCCAAGGAGCCGCGCCATGCCCGAACTCGTGCATCTCTACATCCGCAACATCCTGCTGGGCGGGGTGCTTGCGCTGGTCTTCACCGTCGCGCTGGTGGCGCTGGACGTCGCCGGGCTGCGCCACCTGACGCTCGAGACCTCGGGCGGCTGGCTCGCGCTGGTGATGCTGGTCGTGTTCAACACCATCCTCTTCGCGGGCGTGCAGTTCGGCATCGCGGTCATGCGCATGGCCGAGCCCGAGGACGGCCCGCGCGGCGGCACCCGCGCCCCGGTCGTGCGGGGCGAGCCGGTGCGCGTCAGCGCCACGGCCGGCGGTCGCGCGCACCGCTGAGCTACGGCCGCGGGGCGGCGACGGCCGGCTCCGGTACGTCCCTTCCGGGTTGTGTGGGTTTTGCAACAGTTTTGCACGGTCATGCCTTTTGCGGCTCGCAATCGTGAGCAGAGCGTGAGCCGGCCACTCCCTTTCCGCGTCACGATTTCTTCAACCATTGCATGCCTCAAGCGAGCCATGAGATTTTTGCCGTAGCTTGGGCGCCTCGGTTTCCTCACCTGCCTTCACGTTCCCGTGAACCGCATCCGGTCCCGCGCGAAGGTTCAATCCCCCGGCCCGCGTCCCTACCTCACTCTCACAAGCGGTCGCACCGGCGACCCTGACTTTGGAATGAGAGGATGACATGACCAAGTTTGCCCTGTTCACCAGCGCCTCCGCCCTTGCCGTGATGCTGGGCGCCCCGGCCTTCGCGCAGACGGAAATCTCGACCGGCGCCAACGTCGCTGGCGTGACCCAGGTCGATGACCGCATCACCGACGTCGAAGACGCCGTCCGTGACGACTTCGCCCGGTCGAACGACCCGGCCCGCTTCGGCCCGGCCGACCGCCGCACCGGCACCTTCGGCTCGGTTGCGCTGACCTATGCCGGCCGCACCGGCAACACCGAGAACCAGGACTTCAACCTCGCTGGCCGCCTGTCGCACAACCAGGGCCCGTTCCAGCAGTCGGTCGGCATCCTGCTCGAGTACAGCGAAGATGACAACGGCGAGACCGACACCAAGAAGACCTCGGTCATCTACGACGGCAACTACTACTTCAACGACCAGTTCTACGCCTTCGCGCTCGGCCGCGTGACCACCGACGGTCTCGCCGACGACTACGACGACCTGAACCTGGCGGACGACGACGATCTCGCGACCTACCGCGACATGGACCGCCGTCTGAAGCGTGATGCGTTCCTGGGCTTCGGTCCCGGCTACCGCATCATCAACAACGACACGACCGCGTGGCGCGTGCAGGCTGGTGTGGGCATCCGCTACACCCAGACCGTCAACACCGTGAACGACGACGGTTCGCTGCGTGCGCGCACCTCGGACAACCTGGATTCGAACACCGGGACCGGCTACATCGTGTCGTCGCGCTTCTACCACAAGTTCAACGACCAGATGTTCCTGACCAACGACACGGACTATCTGACCTCGGAAGACTCGCCCGCGACGGCGACCAACGAGCTGGGTCTGAACTTCAAGATGTCGGACGCCTTCTCGACCCGCGTGTCCTACAAGACCGAGTACGTCGAGGATCGTGCGATCCGCACCGACAACACCCTGGGTGTGTCGCTGGTGTACGGCTTCTGATCGGCTTCCCTCTGATCGAAGCTCTCTGGGGAAGGGGCGGCCGCGAGGCTGCCCCTTTTTCCATGCGCAGGCGGCGGGTGCCGCGTGGCGCTTGGGACGGGATGACGAGGGGGGAAGGGTGGCGGGAACCGCAGCAACCGTGCCGACACAGGTTTTCCCGAAAGCCTGGAGTACCAGGTGGGCGCCGGGTAACGTGACCAGGGCCACGCCAGAGCCAGCTCCCATCGAGAAATTATAGGCCAGTGGAAAAAATGGCCGATCACGAGAAGAGCAGAAACCCGCCAAGGGGATAGCTAGGGATCGGCGCGGGGTTCCGCAAGACCGACCGCGTGCCACCGTGCCGCGGCGGCGCGCTTGCAGGATGTTTCCGGTTCGTTCATGCTTGGGGGATGAAGGACGCGCCCGATCCCGCCCCGATCCCCGACCTGCCGCCGATGCCCGGTCAGCGGCTGGCGCGCGGCGTCGCGCGGATGCTCGTCGGCATGGGCCACGCGCCGCTCTGCGAGTTCGTGCCCGCGGGCGGGCTGCGGGTGGACGTGATCTCGGTCGCGCCCTCGGGCGAGATCTGGGTGATCGAGTGCAAGAGCTGCCGCGCCGACTTTGCCGCCGACCACAAGTGGCAGGGCTACCTCGACTGGTGCGACCGCTTCTTTTGGGCCACCGACTGCGAGTTTCCGACCGAGCTTCTGCCCGACGGCTCGGGGCTGATCGTCGCGGATGCCTATGGGGCCGAGATGACCCGGATGGCGCCCGAGGCCCGGCTCGCGCCCGCGCGCCGGGCGCGAATCCTGCGCGACATCGCCCGGGTCGCGGCCTGCCGGCTCATCCGCAGCACCGACCCCGACGCCTTCGCCGAGATCGGCTGAGCGGTCAGCGGCGGGCGGGCGGCTTGCCCTTGCGGCCCGCGCCCTTGCCGGCGCCGATCTCGCGCGCGGCCTCGACCGCGGCGAGCAGTTCCTCGGCGATCTCGGCCGCCTCGTCCGGCTCGAAGTCGAGCGGCAGGTCGATGCCGTCGCCCTCCACATAGATGCGGACCATGCCGAGGTCGGTCGGCCCGATCTGAAGGTTGGCGGCCAGGTCGCTTTCGCTGTTGATGCCCATCGCGGCGATCCCTTCTCAGTGGCGCATCTGTGGCGCGGTTGCCTTCGGTCTAGCGGCGCGGGTCGCCCCTCACAAGCCGCAGGGTTCGGTGGCGGAACGCGGCACGAAGCCCTTGCATCGCCGCGCGCGGGGGGCTATCCCGTCGCCCTGTGCCGCCTTAGCTCAGTTGGTCAGAGCGCTGGATTGTGGATCCAGAGGTCCCCCGTTCAAGCCGGGGAGGCGGTACCATCTCCCCCCCCTTCTCCTAGTGTTCACGCGCGGTCGCCGTCCCGCCGTTGGCCGGCACGCCGCCACAGCACGATCCCCGCGACGGCGGCGAGCCCGAGCGCCAGCCCCACGTGGCGGCCGTTGATTCCGAGCCGCGCCTCGGCGCTGCGCCGATAGCGCGGGTCGAAGAACCGCGTCCGCGACAGGAAGGCGCCGAGCACGCCGGGGTCGCGCGGCTCGATGGGCCGCAGCCGACCCTCGGTGTTCAGGGCCTCGAGCGCGGCGATCATGCCGCCCGCGGCGCGGACCTCGTCTGGCGTGCGGCCCAGCAGCTCGGCCAGCCGCTCGTCGCGGATGGCAGCGATGCGGGCGCGCTCGGCGTCGGTGGTCGCCAGCAGCGCCACGTCGGCCTCGGTATCGAAGCCCATCGAGCGGCGGTCGAGGTTCGACGAGCCGACCTTGAGCAGCCGGTCGTCGGCGATCAGCAGCTTGGCGTGGACATAGACCGCCTCGCCGCCTGCGTTGACGGGATAGAGCAGGCGGAAGCGCCCGTGCCGGTCCACCGCCTGCAGCTTGCGCATCAACATGCTGCGGGTGACGTGCATCGCGGCGTCCTCGACGGCGTTCTGGGCGGCGTCGGGGTTGATGACCACCACCTCGGGCCCGTCCGGCTCGGCCAGCCGGGCGGCAATGGCGGCGGCGATGCCGTCGGCCGCGAAATACTGCGATTCGAGGTAGATCGTCCTCTCCGCGGCCCGGATCGCGTCGAGGTGCAGCTGCTCGATCTCGGTCACGATGGGCGTGTCGTGCTCGGGCGGCTGGGTGCGGGCGATGGCGACCTCGCCCCCCTCAAAATCCGGGGTCACGCCGGGGGGCCACAGGGCCTCGGCGTCGGCGCCCCGGGCGGTCTCGTTCATCGGGCCGTCGTCGGCCCGGTCCCACCGGGCGCGCGCGAGTTCGCCCAGTGCCACGGCCGCCGGGCCCGTCATCACCGCCGACATGTCATGCCACGGCTGCGCAATCTCGCCCGAGCGCAGCTGGCGGCGCGGGTCGCCCGCCGCGTGCTCGGGGGTGTCCCAGCGCCCGGCGGTCACGTCGATCCCGCCGCAGAACGCCAGCGCGTCGTCGATCACCACGATCTTCTGGTGATGGCAGGCCCCGATGGGGTGGCGCCCGTCGAAGGCGAGGTGGATGTTCTCGGGCGACAGGATCCAAGTCCGCAGCGCCGGCAGCAGCCGCCCCGGCGCGATCAGCGCCCCGCCGCTCCACTTCAGCAGATAGATGTCGAGGTTCGGCCGCCGCTCGACCAGCGCCTCCAGGAAGGGGCCCACGGCATTGGGCAGCCCGTCCGGGGCGTTCCCGTCCGCGTCGCTCTCGCCCGGCAGCATCTCGAGCTCGAAGTCGAAGTCCCAGCCGATCATCACCGCCATCTCGCGCGCTTCGCTCAGCGCGTGGCGCAGGGCGCGGAAATAGTCGTTGCCGTCCACGATCAGCGCGAAGCGGTCGGCGCGGGCGGTCTGCCAGCAGTTGCGGTCGGGGGAGAATTGGAAATCCATGCAAAACCATCCGGGTGGGGTCGGGCTCAACCCCCGCACCCGCGCCCGGTTCCGGGCGGGTTCCGGGCGGGCGAGGGGGTTGACCCGCCCCGGCCCGTCGCGCCCTATGGGCGGCGAAAGGCAGGCCCTGATGCGCAAGATTGTCGAGATCCTGAACGGACCCAACCTGAACCTGCTGGGCCAGCGCCAGCCCGAGATCTACGGCCACGAGACGCTTGCCGACGTCGAGGCCGCCTGCACCGCGCTCGCCACCGAACTGGGCCTCGCGGCGCGCTTCCGGCAGTCGAACCACGAGGGCGCGCTGATCGACTGGATCCACGCCGCGCGCGATGACGCCGCGGCGATCGTCATCAACCCCGCCGCCTTCACCCACACCTCGGTCGCCATCCTCGACGCGCTCAAGGCCTTTGACGGGCCGGTGATCGAGGTCCACATCTCGAACGTCCACCAGCGCGAGGCCTTTCGCCACCACTCCTACGTCAGCCTGCGGGCCGATGGCGTGATCGCGGGCTGCGGGACGCAGGGCTATCTGCTGGCGCTGCGTCGGGTGGCGCAGCTGGTCGGGGGGGCATGATGCGCATCGACCTCAACTCGGACCTGGGCGAGAGCTTCGGCCCCTGGGCCATGGGCGACGACCCGGCGATGCTGGACATCGTGACCAGCGCCAACGTCGCCGCCGGCGGCCATGCGAGCGACCCCGAGACGATGTTCCGCACCCTTGGCCTCGCCGCCGCGCGCGGCGTGGTGGTGGGGGCGCACCCCGGCTATCCCGACCGCGAGGGGTTCGGCCGCCGGGTGATCCCGATGCCGCCGGCCGAGATCGGGCGCATGGTCGCGGCCCAGGTCGGGGCGCTGTCGGCGCTGGCGCAGATGGCCGGGACGGAGGTGCGCTATGTCAAGCCGCACGGCGCGCTCGGCAACCTCGCCGCCGCCGACGCCGAGGTGGCCCGCGCCATCGCCGCGGCCGTGGGCGCGCTCGCGCCGCGCCTCGCGCTGCTCGCCATCTCGGGGACGGCGCTGGAGCACGCGGCCCGCGCCGCGGGGGTCGAGGTGTTCTCTGAGATCTTCGCCGACCGCGCCTATCTGGCGGACGGACAGCTCGTCCCGCGCAGCCGTCCCGGCGCGGTGCTGCACGACCCCGACGCCATCGCCGACCGGCTGGTGCGGTTCCTCGACTCCCGCGAGATGCCGGTCCTCGACGGGGGCACGGTGCGGCTCGACGCGCATTCGATCTGCGTCCACGGCGACACGCCCGGCGCCGTCGCCATCGCCCGGGCGGTGCGCGACCGGCTGACCGGCGCGGGCGTGACGCTCGCCCCGTTCCTGACCGCCTGACGCCGCCATGGGGTTTCCGCGCTACGTTCCGGTCGCCGACCACGCGCTGCTGATCGAGTTCGGGGCCGAGATCGACGACGCGGTGACCGACCGCGTCCACGCCCTCGACCGGGCGCTCGCCGCCGACCCGCCGCCGGGCCTGCGCGAGACGGTGCCGGCCTTCGTCAGCCTGCTCGTCGATTTCGACCCGCTCGAGACCGACCACGCGGCGGTGGCCCGCGCCGTCGAGGCCGCGCTCGCCCGCCCCGCCCCCGCGGCCCAGGCACCCGCGACCCACGTGGTGGAGGTCTGCTACGACGGCGATCTGGCCCCCGACCTGCCCGAGGTCGCGGCAAGGACCGGGCTTTCAACCGAAGCGGTGATCGCCGCCCATCTGGGCGGCCGCTACCGGGTGGGCATGTTCGGCTTCGCCCCCGGCTACGCCTATCTGTCGGGGACGCCCGAGGCGATCCGCCTGCCGCGCAAGGCGGCCCCGGTGCGCGGCGTGTCCACCGGCAGCGTCATCATCGCCGGCGCCCAGTGCATCGTCACCACGCTGACCATGCCCGCCGGCTGGTGGCGCATCGGCCGCTCGCCGACGCGCATCCTGCTGGACGACCCGGCACGGCCGTTCCTCTTCGACGCGGGCGACCTGATCGAGATGCGCCGCATCGACCGCGCGACCTATGACCGGCGAATGGCCGAGGGGGGCGCGGATGGCTGAGGCCCGCTTCCGCATCGCCTTTGCCGGCCCCCATGTCGCGGTGCAGGACGGCGGCCGGCCGGGGCTGATGCGCTTCGGCGTCACCCGCTCGGGGCCGATGGACCGGCTGGCCCATGCCGCCGCCAACCGGGCGCTGGGCCGCCCGGCCGACGCGCCCGCCGTCGAGGTCTCGCTCGGCGGCCTGACGCTCGACTGCCTCGAGGGGGCAGTGACCGTGGCCGTCGCCGGGGGCGGGTTCGTCGTCGCCCACGACGGGCGGCGGCACGGCTCGTGGGTGGTGCTGCGGCTGTCCGCGGGCGAGCGGTTGCAGATCCGCCCCGGCCACTGGGGCAGCTGGTGCTATCTCGCCTTCGCCGGGACACTGGCCCATGCGACATGGCTGGGAAGTGCCGCGACCCACACCATGTCCGGCCGCGGCGGCGGGCTGCTGTCCACCGGGGGCGAGTTGGTGGTCACCGACCCCGATCCCGCCGCCGCCCCCCACGGCCCGCTGCGCTGCCCGGTCTTCGCCCGGCCGCTGGCCCGCGCCGCCGTGGTGCCCGGACCGCAGGACCACGAGTTCCTGCCCGACGCGCTGCCGACGCTGCTCGGGGCCGAGTGGCGGGTCTCCTCGGCCTATGACCGGATGGGGATGCGGCTCGAGGGGCCGCCGCTGGCGCTGGGCGATGCGCTCTCAATCCCGTCGCAGGCGATCGTCGCGGGCTCGCTGCAGGTCTCGGGCGACGGGGTGCCGACGCTGCTGATGCGCGACCACCAGACGACCGGCGGCTATCCCAAGATCGCCACCGTGCTCGACTGCGACCTCGACCGGGTGGCGCAGCTGCGCCCGCGCGACACGCTGCGCCTCGCGGCCGTGAGCCCCGACGAGGCGATCCGCCGCGCCCGCGCCGCCGCCAGCCTGCGCAGCGCGTGGCTCGACCGGCTGGGGGCCGAGGACCGGCCCGGCAGTGACGCCGACCGCTGAACGCGGGAAAAATCGCCCCGCGCCCGGGCCCGCCCCTTGCCCAATCGTCCATCCCGGCCCATCACCGGAACCGCCCCTGATCGGAGTTCACCCGTTGCAGACCGTTCTCGTCACCGGCGCCGCCGGGTTCATCGGCTTTCACCTTTCGCGCCTGCTGCTGGCCGAGGGGGTCCGCGTCGTCGGGCTGGACAGCCACAATGACTACTACGACCCCGCGCTCAAGGCCGCGCGCGAGGCGCAGCTGATCGCGCAGCCCGGCTACGAGGCCGTGCGCGGCAAGGTCGAGACGCCCGGCCTGCTGGCCGATCTCATGGCCCGGACGCAGCCCGAGATCGTCGTCCACCTCGCCGCGCAGGCCGGGGTGCGCTACTCGATCGAGAACCCGCGCGCCTATGTCGAGGCGAACCTCGACGGCAGCTTCGAGCTGCTCGAGGCCGCCCGCGCCCACCCGCCGCGGCACCTGCTCATGGCCTCGACGAGCTCGGTCTATGGCGCCAACACCGAGATGCCGTACCGCGAGACCGACAAGGTCGACACCCAGATGTCGTTCTACGCGGCGACCAAGAAGGCCAACGAGGCGATGGCCCACAGCTACGCCCATCTCTTCGGCCTGCCGGTGACGATGTTCCGGTTCTTCACCGTCTACGGCCCCTGGGGGCGGCCCGACATGGCGCCCTATCTGTTCACCAGCGCGATCCTCGCGGGGCGGCCGATCCGGGTGTTCAACCACGGCGAGATGCAGCGCGACTTCACCTATGTCGCGGACCTCGTGCAGGGCATCCGACTGCTGATGGACGCGGTGCCGCCTGCGCCGGGCGGTGCGGCGCCCGCCGAGGGCGACAGCCTCTCGCCCGTCGCGCCGTTCCGCGTGGTCAACATCGGCAACGGCGACAGCGTGCCGCTGATGGACTTCATCGCCGCCATCGAGCGCGCGGCCGGGCGCGAGGCGGTGATGGATTTCCAGCCGATGCAGCCGGGCGACGTGCCCGCGACCTGGGCCGACAACAGCCTGCTGCGCCGCCTGACCGGCTACGCCCCCCGCACCTCGGTCGAGGACGGGGTGCGCGACTACGTGGCGTGGTTCCGCGCGTATTACGGCGGGTGAGGCGACCTCGGTGATCGAACTGCCCTTCGCGCCGGGTCTGGGGCTGGACCTGTCCCTTCCCGCAGGACCGGTGCGCGGGCTCGTCGCCTACGCCCACGGCGGCAGCTTCGAGGGCGGATCGCGGCGGGACCGGCTCGCCGCGCATCTGCCGGACCTCTTCCTGCCGCGCGGGATCGCCTTCGCCTCGATCTCGTATCGGCTGCGAGGGCAACCTGCGTTTTCCGACCTGGACCAGGCCGATGTCGCAGCAAATGCGATGCACCGGGCGGCTGAGTTCTACCCCGAGCTTCGCTCGGGCTTGCTCGGACCCTACCTCTACCGTGCCGTTCAGGATTTTCAACGCGCCCTTGACGGCCTGCGCCAGTGCAGTGCCGCGGACGCGCTCGAGCTCGCGCCGGTGGTGACGATGGGATTTTCTGCCGGCGGACTGGCCGCGATGGGGGTCGCTTACGGGCTCGACGGACTGCCAACGGCCCCGCACCCCCCGGCCGGCGCCGTGGCGATCTCGGCCCTTCCCCCACAGCCTTGGCGAATTTCCAAGCCTTGCGTTCCCGGATGGGTGCTGACAGCCCGCGGAGACGCGGTATTCCCGCGCGCCGCCGCCGCCCGCGCCGCGGCGGCGCTGTCTGACGCCGAGGCTCCGGTTGCCTTCAGCATGGTGCCTTACGGCCAGCACAACCGACCGATCCGCGAGCTGACCGATGGGCGCCGGGCGTGCGGCACACGCTGGGACGCCCTGCTGCTCGAACGGGTCGAGGCGCTGCTCACAACCGAAGACCGGACCTAATCGGGCTCTATGATAGCTCGGCGACCCCGTGCCGCATCGCCCGGCGCAGCAGGTCGCCGTCGATCCCCAACTCGTCGCGATGCCGGGTCGCCGCCTCCATGAGCGAGGCGTAGGGGCTGGGCGAAGCGGCGAGGATCGCGTCCACCGCGGCCTCCCACCCGTGGATCAGAAGCTGGCGCGCGCCGTGGTAGTGGATGACCCGGGTGCTGTCAGAAGCCATGCGCGTCGTGCAGTTCCAGTCCGGCGAGAGCCAGCGCACCTGCGGCGCCTCGGGCCGGGCGAGCGCTGCGGGGATCGAGATCGTGTCGAGCCACGGCCGCTTGTTGGGCACATTGTCCGCGGCGTCGATCCGCCGGGCGCTGTCGTGCCAGAGCCGCCCGAAATCGCCGGCCCCGTCGCGGCGGTCGAACATCACCAGCCCGGCGTTGAACACCGGATAGGACGACTGCCCGCCGAGCAGCCGGACCTGCCTGTCCGGCGGCGGCTGGTCCACCGCGGCATACATCGCGGCCCAGTCGTCGGGCCGGCTGCTCCAGCCGTTCACGGTGTCGATGCAGGCCGACATCATGCCGGGCACCGCCTCGTCGAGAAACAGCGACGGGCGGACGAGGATCATGTCGGTGTCCATGAACAGCGCCCAGCCGGGCGCCGCCACGGTCGCGGCGGCGATCAGCTTGTTGCCGGCCGGATATCCATCGGCAAAGTCGTTGTGCAGCGGCTCGATGGACACGCCGTTGGCGGCGAGGAAGGCGCGCGACTCGGGGTGCAGCCCGTCGATCCGGTCGTCGCGGCAGAAACCGGTCAGCCGCATCCGGTCGCGCCCGTTGACGATGAGCGAGGCGACCAGCAGATGCGCCTGGAACTCGAGCGGTCCGGGCTCGACCATGAAGAACACGGTCAGCGGGGGCGTCTCGGGGGAGGGCGCCGCCGCGGTAGGGAGGGCGGGTGCTCGACCCGGGGTAGGGGGTTGGGGGTCAGGCGCTTCGGCCATCGTCGCGGGCCGCGGGACGCGGCGCAGGGCGTCGGGGTTGGCGCCGAAGTCGCGCAGCAGCGTCGTCACGATCTCGGCTGGGTCGGTGCCCGGCTCGACGGCCCGCAGCCGGATCGCGGCACCCGGCAGCGCTGCGGCGA
This sequence comes from Paracoccus sanguinis, assembly GCF_012689545.1. NCBI lineage: Bacteria > Pseudomonadati > Pseudomonadota > Alphaproteobacteria > Rhodobacterales > Paracoccaceae > Paracoccus > Paracoccus sanguinis. The sequence continues at coordinate 672,736 of NZ_CP051542.1, read as the reverse complement.
GTGCCGCGGCGATCCCCTCGGGGCTTGCCGCCGCGGGGTCGAACCCGGCCGCGAAGCGCTCCAGGTCGGCCTCGAGATGCCCGCCGCCCGCCCCTTCGGCGTGAAGCGCCGCCATGAGACCCGCGCCCGCCGGCGCACTCAGGATCAGCGTCACCCGCGACGGCTCGATCCCGGCCAGCAGCGCCGGCAGGATCTCGTCGGCGCGGGGGTAGAGCGGCCGCGGCCCGGACGAGGGCGGCCGCAGGTAGGGCTGATACCCCAGCGCCTGGTCATGGCTCAGGACGACGCTGTGCGCCCCCGCCGCGGCGGCCTTTTCCATCACCTCGGCATTGATCCGTGCCACATCGGCCGCCAGCGCCGCGCGGCGCGCCTGCGGCCGGTCACCCTCGATCGACCAGAGCAGCCGCCGCTGTGCCTTGAGCATCTCGGGGAAGCCGAGATTGGCGATCGTCACGCCGGCCTTCGCCAGCCGCCCGCCGTTCCCGGCCAGCGTCGCAGCCAGCCAGCCGCCCGTCACATCGATCAGCGGAACGTGCAGGACGAGGCGCGGGAGGCGCTGGGGCAGAGGGGTTTCGATCATCGGGCCCCACCCCCATCCCCCAGCTTCGCCACCGCCACAGCCTTCGCCTCGGTGGCGAAGCGGTAGCGGTCGATCTCGAGCAGGCGGTCGGCCACGGCGATCACCTCGCGCGGGCTGCGGCGACGGGCGACCTCGGACATGAACTGGCGCGACCATTTGCGCACCGTGCGGCGCGCCCGCATCGCCTGCCAGAACGCCGCGCCGACCGGCCGCCCTGCCGCGACGTCGGCCAGTAGCGGCGGCAGCGCGCCGCATTTCAGCACCACCCGCACCGCCTCGTGCGTGGCGTGGGCCACGCGCAGCCGCTCGGTCGCCGGTCCCGCCAGCCGGTCGGCGTGCAGCCGGTCCTCGGGCACAAGCGGGTCATAAAGCAGCACCAGCCGCGCCAGCCCTGGCGCCGCCTCGGCCGCGTCGAGGAACCGCGGCGTGGTCCAGTCGCTGTTCTTCACCGCCCAGCCGAAGCGCGCCTCGAAGGGCACGATCGCCCGGTTCATCGTCGATTGCGGCGACAGCGCGATCACCGCCGACCCCGGCACCAGCGAGGCGAGGTTGATCGCCCCGAACCCGCCCATCGACGCGCCGAGGAAGATCACCCGCTCGAATCCCGCAAAGAACCCCTGCGCGGCCAGCCCCTCGATCAGCGGGGCCGCGTCGGGGTTGCGGAACCAGTCCTTGGCCATCGACTGGACGCCAAGCACCGAATAGCCGAGCGGCAGCAGCCGGTGGGCGAGCCAGGCGGGGCGGGGCAACGGCTCCTCGACCGTGGCGAGGTTGTCGAGCGACACGACGAGGACCTCTCCGCCGGGCTGGTACCACAGCGCCGCGCGCAGGGCGACGACGCGGAAGGCGCGGTCGGGCCGCGCCTCGGCCAGCGTCACGAGCGGCGGCAGCGCGAGGGCCTGCGGCCCGTCGGCCGCGGGCAGCTCGGCTTCGGCGTCCGCCGCGTCCGGGCGGGGGGCGGGCTCGTCGGGTCCGGGGACCGGGGCAGGAGGCTCGGGAGGGGCGGCGGGCACGGCGGGTCGGGCTTTCGGGTGGTCTGTCCAGCCGTGCCTAGCAACATCGGCCTGGTCTTGCCAGTCCGGGGCGGCACGGCGGGTGAGGGCCAAGCGGCGCGCAGATCGTGCTGGCGCTGGCCACGTCAGCGGGGGACCCAGAGCGCCCTGCCGCGCCTGCCACGACCATGGGCCTCCCGCCCGCCGCGCTGGCTCGCCCGAGGCCGCGCCGGTCGCATCGCCCTGCGGGGCGCGCGTTGCTCGAGCGCGCAACACCACCGAACGGTGCGTCCCCCTTGCGCAACACCGCGCCGCGGCCCCTATTGTCCGGGGCGGACACCCGCGCCGCGTCGGCGGGCCACATCCCGCCGGCGCCGCCTTTCGGCAAGGACAGCACATGATCGACTGGAATTCGCAGACCGCCGACTACGCCATCGTGGCGCTCGAGAACTCGCGCACCGGCGGCACCGAGGTGGCCGAGGGCCGCCCCGCCTTCCGCGCCGACCAGTTCATCGGGATGCGCTCCGAGGCCGAGATCGGCAAGTATCTCGACGCGACCGCCGCCTATCTGCCGCTGGCCAACAGCTTCCGCATGCAGGTCAACGCCAAGTCGCTGCACCCCGACGTCCCCGGCTCGGACATGGTGGCGGCGGCGCTGAGGGCGGTCGCGGCGCGCGGCTACGGCATCATCCTCGTCTACACCGACCCGGTGTTTCACGGCGACCGGCCCAAGGACGACGCCTATTGGGCCGCCAACGTCAGCGTCCTCGACGGCCGCCCGATCGAGCTGGACGGCGAGGTCGTCTCGCGCCGCAACCGCCGGGCGCTCTACAGCTGGGGGGCGGCGTCGCCCGAATACGACCCGGTCGATTACCTGCGCGACGGCTGGGGGGCGGTGCTCGACTGGCTGGACGCCAACCCCGAGGTCAAGGCGCAGGTGCGCGGCTACGAGCTGGTGAACGAGCCCGGGCGCGTCTACACCGACGCAAACAATCCGACCGAGATGCGCGCCTATGCCGAGGCGATGGTCGAGGTCTGGGGTGCGCACAAGAACCGCTGGACCACCGGCGCCTCGTCCGCCCCCGCCCGCATCCTCGTCGACATCGCGGGCGGCGGCTCGGGGCGGGTGGGGGCGCTCGACCGCGTGGCGCCGGGGCGGGCCGAGAGCGCGCTCGACCTGATCCGGGGGCGCATCGGCGCGCCGCTGGTCTGGTCGGTCCACACCTTCACCGACACCTCGCTCGAGGAGTTCCGCAGCCCCGACAGCCACACCGGGCTGGTCAAGCTTGCCGGCGACGACATCCTGATCACCGAGACGCAGTTCGACGGCGACTTCCAGCTCATGGGGGCCGAGAGCGGCCCGCTGCGCGACCTCGCCACCCGATACGGGGTCGCAGGCCGGCCGGGCGTGGCGCTCGAGCCCGCGGATTTCTATGCGAACGGCCGCGCGCGCCTCGCCCCTTGGATGGGGTGGGAGCTGCTGGACCCGATCCTCGGCAGCCGCAATTACTGGGGCGCGCGCGAAAAGCCGTGGTACGGCGCGGCGGGCATCGGCAGCGGCTTCTGGACCCCCGTCGGGTTCGACGCCTCGATGTTCGTGGGCTACTCGGGCAAGAACGTCGAGATCGCCCGCGACATCACCGCCTTCGCCAACCTGATGTGGAGCGCGGGTGATCCGCCGCGGGTCGCGCCGCTGCCCGAGGGGACGGGGTGCGGGGCGGTGGACGTCTGCATCGCCGACGCCGAGGCGATGGTCGCGCGCCGCCCGCATCTCGCCCCGCGGATCGGCGCGGGCTCGGACGGGCCGGACGTGATCGCCGGGGTGGACAGCCCCGAAACCGAGGGCGGGCGGCGCTACTTCCGCCAGGGCGGGAAGGAGCAGTTCGCCGGCCAGACCCGCGAGGACGCCGACTTCCCCTCGAACGGCGACATGGCCTATGGGCGCGGCGGCGACGACCGCATCACGCTCGCAGGCGGCGATGACTTCGGCTTCGGCGGGCCGGGCGCAGACCAGATCGACGGCGGCTCCGGCCACGACGTGCTGCTGGGCGGGGATGGCGACGACAGCATCGGGGGCGGCGAGGGCGACGACGTGGTCGAGGGCGGGGCGGGCAACGACACGCTGTCGGGCGGCCCGGGGGTGAACCTGATCAAGGGCGACGCGGGCGACGACGTGATGATCGCGGGGCCGGGGGTGGACTGGTTCTATCTCGACGCCGCGGGCGACGGGCAGGACACCATCCAGGGCTTCACGTGGGGCACCGACCGGCTGGTGGTGGCCGACCCCTTCACCGGCGACGACAAGCGTCGGGTCGAGACGTTGAACACCTCAGCCCCGCTGACCGAGCACGCTTACGCGCCCGGCGGCACCGTGGTCTTCGTCCCCTAGAACAGGGTGGCGAAACGTTCGGGCAGGCGGTAGAGGCCCCGCGACTTCACCGGGCCGAAGAACCAGTTCCCGGTCGAGGCCGCCTGCTGCCGCCCCGCCTGCATCCGCTCGACCACCTCGGGAAACTCGGCCTGCTCGGCCTCGGGGGTCATGGCGCGCAGCCGCTCGAACCCGGCGGTGCCCTGCGCCCAGGTGCTGGACGAGGCGCCCGCCGGGGTGCCGGTCTTGCCGGCGATGAACGCCTGCCGGTCCTTGAGCCGCGCGGTCGAGATCGCGTCGTCCATGTAGCGCAGGTGAAACAGCCAGAGTTGCGGGTCGAGCCGCACATCGGCGATGTTGGACCCGTGCCCGCCGACCGAGAACTTGATCCGGCGCCGGATCAGACACGGCTTGGCGTAGTTCGAGTTGATGCGGAAGTTGCGCCGCACCGACAGGATCGGCCGGTCCGCGGTGATCGGCTCGGGCTCGGTCGCGGGCGTGTGGACGATCTCGACCGCGAAGGGCGAGATCACCGGCGCCGCCAGCCCGCGCGCGAACAGCCCGTCGAGATAGGCGGTCAGGTTGAGCCCGGTCGCGGGATCCGGCGCCACCAGCTCGTCCACGTCGTTGCAGAGCACCCAGTTGTAATAGAGCGTGAGGCCGCTGGCGAAGTCCGACAGCGCCGCCCAGCGCCGCCGGTCGAACCCCGAGAGGTCGTCGCCGCGCGGCAGCGGCACGATGTTCGTCCCCGCCGCGATCCGGTCGATCCCGGCATCCTCGCCATGCCGCAGGACATAGAGGTTCTCGCGCCCCGCGAGCGGCGCGTAGTAATCGACCCAGCGCTGCAGAAAGACATGGTCGCCGCGGACCATGGTGACACAGGCGAGCCGGGCGCGTGACGGGTCGGGGGATTGTCGCCGCGGGGCGCGCGCGGGGACCGGCGACGCAGCGGGCGGCACCACGGTCGCGGTGTCCACCGTCTGGCCCTCCGCCGCCGGCGCGGTGATCTGCTTCGGTTCTGGTGCGCTTTCGGGCGCCGCGTCCGCGACCCCCTCAGGTTCCCGCGCCGCAGCGGCCTCAACCGCGCCCTCGCCGTCCTGCGACGCGACCGGCGCCCCCGGTGCCGCCTCGGTCCCGCGCGTCTCGGCCCGTTCCAGCGGCGCGATCCCCGGCGGCAGCGCCGCGCCGAAGATCCAGCGGACCCGGCGCACGCCGACGGTCTGCGCCAGAAGCTGGTCGGGCAGCGTGCCCAGCCCCGCGTCCTTCAGCACCTCGCGCTTGCGGTAATGCAGGATCGTCGCCCGGTCCTCGGGCAGCGGCTTGCCGCGCAGGATGCCGCCGATCGAGTAGTTGTAGCGCTCGTCGAGCAGCGCCCATTGCATTCCCGCCCGCAGCATCGCGATCGGCATCGACATCTGGTCCAGATACGGCCGCTTGTTCTCGACGTCCTCCAGCGCGTCGATGCGCTGCGCCGTCTCCATCCAGACCTCGGCGAAGCGGCGGCGGTCGGGGCTGCGGTGGCGCTCGTCGATGACCAGCAGGCCGGCGTTGAAATAGGGCGCGACCTCCTCGCGCTGGTCGCGGGTCATGGTGATGCGCTCTTCGGGAACCTCCATCCCGAAGGCGCCGTAGAGCCGCGGCCAGATCGACTGGTCCGACCAGCGCATCGAGGTCGAGGGCACCACCCCCACCGCGCCCGCGCGCACCAGCTCCTCGACCCCGCAGGGCGCGATCACCAGCATGTCGCTGTCCAGAAACGCCGCGTAATCGGTGTCCTTGGGGTCGAGCGCGGCGAGGATTTTGTTGCCGTGCGGATAGGGCGGATCGAACCGCCCCTCGGTCTCGATCGGCCGGATCTCGCAGTTGAGCCGCCGCAGCACCTCGACGGCGGCGGCGTCCATCTCGCCCCAGCGCGGCGCCGGGCAATAGCCGATCAGCCGCACCTCGGGCGGCATGTGCACCCGGATCGAGGCCGCCAGATGGCAGGCCATGTAGAGATAGCCCGGCGGCTCGACGACGAAAAACAGCGTCAGGCTCGGCGACTGGCTTGGCGCGCCCATCAGAACACCCCGTTGAAGCGTTCGGGTAGCCGCCAGGTCCCGCCCGGCCGCCCGCCGCCCATCAGCGTGAAGGGCGGGCGCAGGATCGGCGTCTCGACCATGGCGCGGCGGAACTCGGGGTGGTCGATCGTCTCGCCCTGCGGGCGCGTGGCGGCAAGCGCCCGGAACGTTCCCTCGACCGAGTTCCAGCCCCAGTTGCCCTTCGTCATCGCCGCCTGCTCCTCAGGCGTCCTACCCTCGAGCCTGCGCGCGAGGCTCTTACGGAACCGTCCCATCGAGTAGTCCCAGTCGATGAAGCGCAAATGGAAGTTGTAAAGGTTCGGGTCGAGCGTGATCTCGGCGTGGTTGGCGCCGTGGCCGCCGGCCTTGAACTCGGTCGGGCGCGAGATCAGGCAGGGCTTCGCGTAGTTCGAGTTCAGCCGATAGCAGCGCCGCGGCCCGACGATGGGCTCGCCGGGGACGAGCGGCTCGGGCTCGATCTCGGGGATGTGCACCATCTCGACGGCAAAGCAGGTCAGCGCCGGCGGCACCCGCCGCCGCGCGGTGATCTCGGCCAGATACCCCGGCAGATCGTCGCCCGCCGCGGGGTCGAGGACGACGAACTCGTCCACGTCGTTGACCGCCACCCAGTCGAAGAACTGCGTCAGCGCCGAGCCGTGCAGCGACAGGATCTGCCAGCGCCGCTGGTTCACAGATTTCCGCAGCGCGTCATAGGGCAGGCGGATGACGTTGCAGCCCGCCGCGATGCGCGCCACGTCGGCGTTGCCGCCGTGGTTCAGGACATAGATGTGCTCGTCCGGCAGCCAGCGCCGCCAATGCGCGATCCAGCGCTCGAGAAAGAAATCCTCCTCATGGACCATGGTCAGGGCGGCCAGGGGGGCCTTGGGTCCGCTCATCGCGCCACAGTCCTCGTTGTACCGCAGCCTTTTAGCCAGCCGCAGGGGCAGGGTGCAACCATGCCGGCTCGGGCCGGTCGGTCAGCCGGAACGCGACGAGCGAGCCGAGCCGGCCGCCGTCCTCGCGCACCGCCAGCGGGCGGTAGGCCAGCCCCTGCACCCGCAGCCGGTCGTTGAACCCGGCTGCCCCGCCCCCGGGCGAAGCCGCGACCACCACCGCGTCCTCAGCCATCAGCGGCCGCGCCGCGATCAGCGTGCCGAGCGCCGACAGGTCGGTGTCGGTGAAGAGCACGAAATCGAACCCCTCGTCCCCCGCGGCGGCGCGGGTGTCGGGGCGGGCGACGAAGGCGCGCTCGTCCCCGGCGGCGGCCAGCACGCGGTCGGGGAACCGCGCGGTCAGCCAGGCGCCGGCGGCGCCGACATAGGCGGCCCGGCGGGGCGGGTCGGGGTCCTTGGGCTGCGCCCAGCCGCCCGCATCGACCGAGGCGATCCGCAGCGCCGGATTCATTCGCAGCGCGGCCGCGATCAGGTGCCCGGTGTCGTGCCCCACCACCAGCGCGCGCCGCGCCGAGGCGAGCCAGCCCAGCAGCGCCGCCCGCAGCCCGCGGTTGGCGGTCCTGAGCTTGCTTTCGGCCAGCGGGTGGTTCTGCAGGTGGCGATAGAAATGCACTCCCTGGAACCGCGCCGGCAGACCCTCGGCCGCCATCGCCGCCGCCAGCGCCTCGCCGAGGGCCTGGAAATCCGCGGTGACCTCGGGTCCGTCGAGCGTCTTCTGCGCGCTCGCCGCGGCGGCCTCGGCCGCCTCGCGCCGTGCGCTGTCGCGCTCGGGGCGCGGCGGGGCGGTCTCGCCGCCCGCGGCGGCCAGCCGCTCGAGGATCGCCGCCCGCCGGGCCTCGATCTCGTCGGCCGACAGCACCTCGTCGGACGGCCCGCCCTCGCGGTTATAGGCCCACATCGAGGTGCCCCATTTCTGCTCGGCATAGACCCGGTCGGGGCCGTCATACCACTGGTCCGGCGCGCTCTTCTGCCACGGCACGAAGTAATGCACCGGCCAGATCCGCAGCGTGTCGTCGCCCGGCGCCAGCTCCCGGATCATCCCCCAGAGGAAACGGTTCCCGGTCGAGGCCTCGGGCTTCCTCAGCTCCCACGGGGCGAGCGTCGCCAGCCGGTCGATCACCGCGCCGACGAAGGGGTTGCCCGGCTCGCAGGCGAGGATCGGGCAGACGCCGCGCCACGGGTCGCTCTCGGGGCGGTCGTGGACGGTATAGGCGCGGGCGCCGTCGAGCAGCTCGTCCACCGGGTGCAGGCAGATCGCGTCGGCATCGGCCATGAACCCGCCGTAGCGGTAGAGCAGCTCATAGCGCATCATGTCCTGCACCCCGGCCCAGGCGCCGCGCCATGCGTATTCGTTGATCAGCGCCCGCAGCCGAAACGGATGGCCGGTCAGCGTGTCGTTGCCAAAGACCGTGTAGCTCCAGTCCGGATGGGCGGCGGGCCAGCTCTCCATCCAGCGCCGCGGGGCGGGGCGGGGGCCGATCCAGATATGGGACAGGCGCCGGGGGATGGGGGGCGGGGCGGTCATGGGCGGTCCTCGAAAGGCGCGGCGGAGTGGGGCGGGGCGCAGGTGCGCGGGGGATCTGGGCAGCGGCGCGGGATGCGACCCCGCGCGGTATCCCGTCAGGCCCCGGCTGCGTCAACTCCCGTGATGGTGCCGTCCTTCAGGTGCCGTGCCAAAGGGCGATAATCGTAGGGCTTCGCCTGCCAGCCCGCCCGCGCGGCCTCGGCCTCGGCGACGAACGCCTCGGGCCGGTCGAAGGGCAGGTCGATGATCGAGGCGGGCTCAGCCTCCCACCAGGCCAGCGCGGCGAGGCGGCGGCTCACCTCGGGGTCGAGGCGGGGCCGGATCACCCGCGCCGGGACGCCGCCGACGATGGCATAGGGCGGCACGTCGCGGGTCACGACCGCACCCGCGGCGATCACCGCCCCGTCGCCGACATGGATGCCGCCCTTCATGAGCACGTCCTGCCCGATCCAGACGTCATGGCCGATGGTGACCGGCGCCGACCCCCGCCCGGCAAAGCGCAGCGGCGCCTGCGGCTCGGGCATCCGACAGCGGGCGCGCGTCCGGGGCGCGTAGAACCGCGGGCTGGTCGAAACCCAGTCGTGCGGATGGTTATCACCCATCACCCGGACGTTCTCGGCGATCGAACAGTAGCGGCCGATCCGGGTGCAGGGGAACCACGAGTGCGAATAGCTGTAGGCCCCGAGCGGCATGAGCCGCCCGCCCGGATGCTGGCCGAAGCGCTCGAACGCCGCCTGCGCGTGCTCGAGCCGCGTCCCGTTGCGCAGCTGCGGCCAGGCGATCAACCCGCTCTCGCCCGCCCGGCGCGTATCGGTGACGATCCACTCCTGATTAGCCATTCCGTCCGTCCTTTCCGCAGCCCACCCGGCCGCCGTCCCCTCCGCCGCCCCAACCGCGCCCGCAGCCACGCCGCGGCTGGCATCAGCCGGCGTTTATCCCTACTGTGCCGCGCGAACCAGAGACCCCCGCCACCCCCGCGCAGGCCGGAAAGGACGACCCCTTGAGCAGCACCAGCGATCATCCCGGCTTTCCCGTCCGCCAGGGGGTGCTGGTGCGGGCGCGGAACGGCGACCTGATCCGCTATGATGCGACCGGGGTCACGCTGCGCCTGTCGGACCGGGTGATCGAGGATATCCGCCAGCGCCTCGGCGCCGCCCCCGTGGCGGCCGGTGGCGCGGCCGCGCCCGCCAGCGCGGGCGACCTCGCCGCGGCCGAGGCGGCGCTCGAGGCGGTGGACGCCTGGGACATCCGCATCGAGGGCGAGTGGCTGCGCTTCTCCGCCCGGCTGCCCGGCCGGCAGGGCGCGCGCGGCTTCCGCAAGCGCCTGCCCCGCCCCGAGGGCGGCAGCACCGGCGGGATCATCGCCGACGCACCCGGCCCGCTCATGGGCATCCTCGGCCTCGGCGGGGCGCGGGCGGCGCTGGCCTCGGCCGAGCGGCCCGGCTTTCCCTTCCACGTCCTCGGGGCCGACGACGACATCGGCGCGGTCGGCCAGTCCGGCGTCGATGCGGCCGCCGAAACCGACGGGCTGGACCAACTGCGCGAGGTGACGCACGAGGCGCTGGTCGCCGACGCCTGCCTCGGCTGGCAGATCGAGAAGCACGGCCCCCTGCCGCTCTTCGTCGCCCGGGCCGAGACCGACCGCGCCGCCAGCGCCGCGGAACTCGCCCAGGGGCCCGCCTTCGACAACCTGATGATCGCCGCCGCCAACCTGCGCCGCGCCGCCACCGCGCTGGGCAAGGAGCCGCGGATCTTCTGCGTTTCGCTCGACTTCGCGCTCGAGGAGCTGTCGGGCAGCGCCACCGCCTACCGCGACGCGATGATCGCCCTGATGGCGCGGATCGAGGCGGGGCTGGCCGCGCAGGGCTACGACCGGCCGCTCTTCGTCACCCGCCTCGACGCCGGCGCCCCCGGCCGCGCCACCGAGGCGCAGGTCGCCGGCCAGTGGGAGCTCGCCTGGAACCACGGCGACCACCGGCTGATCACCTCGGCCCCGGGCTACATGTTCGAGACCGACGCCTACGACCGCCCGACCGAAGCCGCCCGCCGGCGCATGGCCGAGATGACCGCCGCCGCCGTCACCGCCGCCACCCCCCGCCCGCGCGAGCCGGACCCGCTGACCGACGGCTGGCGCTGCCCGATCTTCCACCTCGCCGAGATCGAGGCCGATGCGGAGGGCGCCCCGGTGATCCGCATGATCGCGCAGGCGCTGGCGCCGCTGGTCCTTGATGCGGCCGAGGCGCCGGGGGGCGGGCATCCGGTCGGCTTCACCCTGCGCGGGGCCACGAACGGGGCGCGGATCACCGGCGTCTCGCTCGACCCCGCCGACCCGCAGACCGTGCGCCTGCACCTCGACCGCGCGCCCGAGGGCGAGGCGGTCAGCGTCGCCTATGCCTGGGGCGCGCCCGATGCGGACGCGGGCCAGGCGGTGCGCGACGGGTGGGAGCTCGCCGCCGCGGATGGCGGCACGCTGCACCGCTGGGCGCTGCCCTGCGTGCTGCCGGTCCACCCCGGCCGGGGGGCGCGCCATGACTGACGCCGCCCCGATCCAGATCGACCGCGACCTGCCCGAGGCGATCCTCGCCGACGCCCCCGCCGCCGCCGTGGCGGCGCTGGTCCGGGCCTCCGGCGGCGTCTGGCTGCGCGGCCGCCCCGAGGACTTCCCGCGCACCCCCGACGGCGCCCCCGCCGGCTGGTCAACCGGCGATGACCGCCGCGCGGTCCCGACCGACCCCGCCGAGGGGCAGGTGATCGTCGCCGAGGCCGAGGGGCAGGCGGGCCTCGTCTGCCGCACCGGGCTGCACGGCGGGATGGTGCTCGAGGGCCTCGCCCCCGGCCGCGCGATCACGCTCGCGGTGGTGTGGCATCCGCACCGGACCGAGCCCGCGCGCACGCTCCTCTGCCTCAACCCCAGCGCCGCGGGCGGGGCCTATCTCTTCCTCTCGCACGGCGAGGACGGGTTCACCCTCAAGGACACCGCCGAGCAGGCGGTGCTGACCGTCCCCGACGCCCGCCGCGACGGCGCCCCCGCGCGGATGCTGGTCGTCAGCGCCGGGCCCTCGGGCCTCGCGCTCTGGCAGGACGGCGGCGCCGTCGTCCGCGCGTCGGCCGAGATGGACCCGCTGCCCGCCCGCGCCGATCTCTTCATCGGCTGCCGCAGCCAGCGCCGCGGCCTCGCCAAGACTCTCGGCGCCAGCCTCATCCGCGAGGTCATCGTCCTGCCCGGCCAGCAGGCGCTGTCGGACGAGACCGGCCCGGCGCTCGCCGCGCTCGCCGCGCATTTCCGCTGGGGCCTCTGATGGCGTTCCGGCCCGAGCGGCTCGCCGAGGGGAACCTCTGCGTCATCTGGGTCGACGACATGATCGACGTCTGGACCTGGCGCGAGGCCTTCGGGCTGCGCATCGAGACGCCGAACCTCGACGCGATGATGGCCCGGGCGGTGCGCTTTTCGAACGCCTACGCGACCGTGCCGCTCTGCGCCCCCTGCCGGGCCGAGATCGCCACCGGGATCTCGCCGTTCCGCAGCGGGCTGGTGGACCTCAACCGCTTCTGGCGCGACGTGATGCGCCCCGAGAAGGCCTGGGCGCACGACCTGCGCCGGGCGGGCTGGCACAACTTCACCACCGGCAAGGTGGATGCCAACTACAAGCCGATGCCCGCGGCCTACCGGCGGATGCTGTTTCACGAAGACCTGCCGGCGGCCGACGATTCCAACCGGCTGCGGGTCAAGGAATACCTCGACCGCGGCCCCGGCATTCGCGGCGTCAACCACCCCGACGACGACGGGGCGCAGGACGACCGCTTCTACGACTGGACGGTGGCCGAAAACGCCATCCGTTTCCTCGACCGCGCCGACCCCTCCCGGCGCAACCTGATCCAGCTCGGCTTCAAGCACCCGCATTACAACCTGGAATCGCCCGACCGCTTCTACGCCCAGTACGACCCGGCGGCGATCGTCTGGCCGTCCTCGGCCGCGCCCGAGGACTACTTCGGCCCCCAGCCCGGCTTTGCCGTCTATGAGGCCGCCTATATCGCCAACGGCCGTTGGACGCCGGAGAAATCCGGCGACGAGGCCTGGCGGCAGGTGGTGCGCGCCTATTTCGCCGCGACCAGCCACGCCGACCACGAGATCGGCCGCTTCATGCGCGCGCTCGAGGCCTCGCCGCTCGGGCGCGACACCACGGTGGTGTTCCTGTCGGACAACGGCTTCAACCTCGGCACCCACGACAGCTTCCACAAGATGAGCCAGTGGGACAGCGCGGCCCACGTCCCGCTGGCGATCTGGCACGCGGAGCTCGAGGGACGCACGGTCGACCTGCCGGTCTCGCTGCACAACCTGCCCAAGACGCTGATGCAGCTCGCGGGCCTGCCGCCGCGCCCCGACTGGACCTCGGGGCAGAGCCTTCTGCCGCTGATCGACCCTGTGTTCGGGACGTATGATCGCAGCAAATCCCCGGTCACCAGCGTCTTCGGCACGCTGTCGGTGCGCCCCTCGACCGAGGGGCTGACGCATCTGCGCTATTTCCGCTACCCGAACGGGGAAGAGCACGTCTACGACCTCGCCGCCGACCCCGGCGAGACGACCAACATCGCCGCCACCGCGCCGGTCGAGACGCTGCGCGCCGAGCTGGTGGCGGGTGCGCTCGACCTCGGGCTCGACCTGCGCGGGTTCGAGAACCCGGCCCGCGGGGTCAACGCCATGATGGCCGTGGACGGCAGCGTGGTGATGGCCGGCGGGCGCGGCGACACCGACTACTGGGCCTACGGCCCCGCCGCCGAGCGCATCCGCGAGACCCGCGACGGCGGCATGGACACGCTGTGGTTCATGGCCGGGCCGGACGACTACGTCCTGCACTGCCCGCCCTATGTCGAGCGCATCCGCATCGCCACGGTGCTGACCCGCAAGGAAACCGACCTGACCGAGGGCAAGGTGCTGCGCATCGTCGCCCACCCCTCGAGCCCGATCCACTTCGAGACCTCGGAACGGGTCGAGGTCGACGTGACCGGCTCGGACGGCGACGACATCATGCTGGGTCCGAAATACGGCGGCGCGACCTTCCATGGCGGGGCGGGCAACGACCTGCTGAAAGCCATCGCCACGCTGCCCTCGAGCCACCACCGCTTCTATGGCGGCGCCGGGTCGGACACGCTGATGGGCGGGCCGGGGGCGGACACGCTCGACGGCGGCACCGGCGACGACGTGATCCACGGGCGGCGCGGGCGCAACACGATCTTCGGCGGCCACGGCAACGACCTGATCACCGACGGCGACGGCAGCTCGCGCATCGACACCGGCCCGGGCCGCAACCGCGTGGCGCTGGGCTCAGGCGACGACGAGGTGTTCGTCGGCACCGGCGTCAACCTCATCTCGCCCGGCCCGGGCAACGTCCGCTTCACCATCGGCTACGGCGGGGTGACGGTGATCGAGACCTGGCGCCCCGGCCAGATCTACGACCTGACCGCCTGGCCCGCGCCCCCCGCGCTGACCGACTGCGGCGCGGGCGTGGTGCGGCTGAACCTCGGGCTGTCGTGGGTCGAGCTACGCGAGGTCGGCGACCCGGCCGCGGTCGCGGGGCAGGTGGTCGGGCCCGAGGGGCCAGCGAAGGAGCGCAGGGGATGAAGATCGCGGCTGTCACCCATGTCCGGAACGACGACTTCTACCTCGGGAAATGGGTCGATCATTACGGTCAGCTGCTGGGGCGCGAAAACCTCCACATCCTGCTCGACGGGTCCGACTGGCAGTCGGGCGTCGATCTGACCGGCACCAATGTCACGGTCGTCGAGCGCCAGATCACCCGCATGAACCGGGTCCGCATCGACCGCCGCATGGCCCGCCTTCAGCACGAGGCGATGGCGCGGCTCTTCGGCGAACTTGGGGTCGACGCGGTGATCAAGGGCGACGTTGACGAGCTGATCGTGCCCCACGCGGGCCGCTCGATCAGCGAGGCGGCGGCGCAGGTGCGCGAGGCGGGGGTGGTCTATTCGCTGGGCGTGGACGTGGTCCACAACACCGCCGCCGAGCCGCCGCTCGACCCCGCCCGCCCGGTCATGTCGCAGCGCCATTACGGCGTCATCAGCCAAAGCTACTGCAAGGTGAACCTCGTCGGGCGCGAGGCCTTCGCCGCAGGTGTCACGGTCAACGCCGGCGGCCACCGGGCCAGCGCCTGGCCCGTGCACGTCAGCACCGGCTACACCATGCTGCACCTCGGCTTCTGCGACCGCGGTTTGTGGGAGGAGCGCACCCTCCCGCGCCTCGCCGCGGACCGGGAGGGGGCCTTCAAGGCCTATTTCGACGACCGGGTGCGGATCTACGACGGGCTCGCGGCCATCACCGAGTTCCACGACCTCGACAGGGCCGCCGCCCGCGCCGCGGCGGAGCTGAGCTTCGACGCCGCGGGCAACCGCCTGACCGCGGCCAGCAAGTTCAGCGGCGGCAACCTGCGGGTGTTCGACAGCGCCGACTATGCGGTGCGGCTGGACGACCGCTTCGAGGGCGTGTTCTAGCACCCTTACGCGACTTCAAACGGGCGGCAAGCTCTTGCAGCCTTCGCCCGCCCGTCATCCCTGTCCAGATATCCCCGCCGGAGGCACCACAGCGTCAGCCGCCCACGCGGCGGCCAACCGCTTCAGCGCCGGCGCCAGACGAGCGATCCGCCCTCGGCCTGCGCCACCTCCTCCTCGAACCCCACGGCGGCGAGCGCGGGGCCATACTCCGCCCGCATCCGGTCGCGGTCTGCGGCGCTCTCGAACGGCAGGACGATCCGCCGCACCGTTTCGAGCGGCGCCGCCGCCAGCATCGCCGGCGTCACCCCGGCGGCGGGCGAGACCCGCAGCGCGTCGGGCCGGAAGTCGCGCAGATAGGCCGCGAGCCCCGCCGCCGCCGCCGCCGTGTCGCCCGGCAGCCGCAACGGCCCCGAGACCACCCGCAGCCGCGCCGTCTCGTCCAGCCCGTTGCGGCGCTGGATCGCCTGCGCCGCCGCGGCCACCCCGGCGCGCGTCTCGTGACACATCGCCACGAGCGCCGGGTCGGCCTTCAACGCCTTGAGCACCGGCAGCCCCACCCCCGCGCCGAGGTCAAGCACCCGCGCCGCCCCGCCGATCTGCGCCACGATGTTGCGCGCCGCGCGGCGGTCGAACTTGCCCGCGAGGATCGCCATCACCGCCTCGCCCGAGAACACCTGCGGGTCGGCGGGCAGCAGGATCTCCTGGTTCGCCACCCACTCGACCGCGCCCTCGGGCGAGGGGGCCGCGGTCCCGGCCAGATAGGCGTCCGCGGCGGGGGCGGGCGCGGCCGCCCTGTCGCCGGCCTCGGCCCGGCGCGCGGCCACCTCGTCGGCGGTGCGCCGCTCGACCCGGCTCATCATCGCGGCGATCTTGGCCGGGTCGCGGGCCTGCGGGGGCTTGGCCTCCACATCCGTGATCGGCACCCGCCCGGCCTCGATCAGCGAGGCCCTGAGCCCCTGATAGGCCGCCGTCTCGCGCAGCTCGCCCAGCCGCGCCTCGACGCGGGCGAGCGCCGCCTCGTGCAGCCGCGCAAGCTCGGGGTCGGTCAGCAGCGCCGCCATGATCCGCGCCCGCTCGGGGGCATGGCGCAGGATGCGGCGATCCTCGACCTCGTTGCGGTCCTGAAGCGACCAGTAGTCGGCGTTGTACTTGTCCTTCTTGTTGTTCACGTTGCCGCGCAGCCGCCGGATCGCATAGGCGTCGATCGACTTGACGGCGTAGTGGTTCATCTGCGCCCAGTCATAGCCCAGCGTCCGCCGGATCGACCGCCAGCCGCGGAACTTGAAGTAATCCTCCATCGGCTGGCCCGAGCCGTTGAGCCAGCGCACCGTGTCCGGGAACCCGTCCTCGAGGTGCTTGTTGCGGATCGAGGGCCGGTGGATGCCGAGCTTCCAGTACTCGGGGTCGAAGCGGAACAGCGTCTTGACCCCCCAGCCCTTGTTCCAGAGCGGCGGCGCGGCCCGCGTGTACTGCTCGGTCACCGGCGCCCGCGACCAGTCCGTGACCCCGTTCGAGCCGAAGATGCGCCAGGTCACGACGATCCCGTTGGCGCCCCTGGCCACGGCGTCGTCGAGCATCCCCGCGACCGTCCCCGAGGGGTGGTTCACCGACAGGAACTCGTCGGCGTCGAACACCATCACCCAGTCCGCCGCCGCCACCAGCGGCTCGTCCTGCGCGTAATTCAGCGCCGAGGGCTGCGGCTTGACCCCCTCGGGGATGGCGTTCTCGCGGTGATGGGCGAGCCCCAGCGCCTCGAGCCGCTGCAGCATCTCGACGGTGCCGTCGGTGCAGTCGTTGGTGTACACCAGAAGATCGGTGAACCCGACCGCGAGGTGATGGGCCACCCACTCGAGAAGATAGGGCGCCTCGTCCTTCATCATCGACACGGCGAGGATGGTGCCGTGGGGGGAGGTGGGTTTGACGGTCAGCACGTCCGTTCCCTCAGCGTCGTCGTCACGGCAGGCTGTGCGGGCACGCCGGCCCGAGGGCGGCGGCTCACGCCTCGAGCGCGCCGGCCGGGTCGATCCCCACCTGCTCGCACATCCGCGCCGCGTAGCTGTTCGCCAGCGGCGGGTTCTTGCGCCAGTAGGGTTTGGTCCCGTTCGTGTAGAGATGCACCGAAACGGTCTGGTCGGTGAAATGCCCCTCGACCCGGCCGTAGGGGTCGAAGAACACGTCGTTGAGCTGGAACGGCACCGGGTAGAGCACGTCCGGCGTCATCGCCCGCGCGATGTCCCCGGTCTGCTGCGCGAACCAGGTGAACGCCTGCGGCCCGAACGCCGTCCGCTCGGTCTTGTAGATCGCCGCGGCGTGCGTCAGCCCCCCCTTCTCGGTCAGCTTGTCCATCTGCCGGCGCTGCTTGCGGCTCCACCAGGCGGGATAGTCGGGCAGGTTGTCGTAATAGTCGATCAGCCGGTCCATCAGCTCGCACTGCTGCGGCAGGCCGACCACGCCGCAGTTCAGCGCCCCGCGCATCCCGTGGCCTGCGAACACATAGTCCCATTCGTCGGGAAAGGGCTTGTGGCAGAAGGCGTCGCAGTCGATCCACAGCGCCCCGGTTTGCGCGATCATCTTGTAGCGGAAGACGTTCGACAGGAACGAGGCCGAGGTCGCCTCGACCAGGTCCATGTCCAGCGCCATGATCTCGGACGCGGGGCGGATCACCACCCCCTCGGGCGCATTGTCCACCGCGTCGGTGCAGTAGAGCGTGACCGGATGCCCGTGATCGAGATGCGACTTGAGGCAGAGCTGGTTGAGGTAGTGCAGCTTCTCTCCGATCCACAGCGAGGCGACGGGGCGGCGGGTCTGGGTCATCTGATCCTCGGGGTGACGGCGGACGGGGGCGGCAGGTCGTCGGCGGCGGGCGCCGCGCAACGGTCGGGCGTCTTTTAGCCGTCCGGCGCGGGCCTTTCCAGAGGCGGTGGGCCGTCCCGGGGGCAGCGGCGCCGAACCTGCGCCGTGCCTCACCCCTCGTCGGCGCGGCCCTTCGGGTCCGGCTGGGCGTGGCGGCGCAGCTCGCACAGCGCGAGCTGCTGCTCCATCGGCAGCACCGGGGTGTCGGGGACCTGCACGAGATGCGAGTAGAGCAGGAAGCTCTCATGCGCGCGCAAGAGCGCCGCGATCCGGGCGCGGCGGTGGGCAATGCCGGCGTCGTGCAGCCGCGCCACCTCGGGGTCGGCCCGCAGCGCGGCGATCCCCGCCTCGATGCCGGGCAGGTGGCGCTGGATCGACAGGTCCTCGACGGCGTTGAAGTTGCGCTCGACCCAATAGGCGAGGTCGATGGCCATGTCGCTGCGGTTCGGCCGGCCGCGCCGGGTCTTGACGAGGAAGCTCTCGGCCGACCCCAGCGCATAATGGTTGACCTGCGCGAGCGCGTATTTCGGCTCGGTCGAGATGGTGAACGACCCGAACCGCCGCCGCACCCGCGCGCCGTTGCCGTCCACCCAGGCCGCGCCGATCGCCGCCCCCGCCTTGCCCTGCGGCAGGTGGACGCCGAGCCGCCGCACGTCGGGGGTGACGCGGAACAGCGTCTTGACCTGGCTCGCCCTCAGCGGCCAGATCATCCGGTCGGGCGCGGCCCGGCGGAACTGGGAGGTCACCGGCGCCGGATCGAACCGCAGGATGCCGCCCGAGCCGAACATCCGCCAGGTGACCACGAAGCCCTCGGCCTCGGGCACGGCGGCGAAGAGGTCGTCCAGCCGCCCGTCGCCCGCGTGGATCACGAGGAACTCGTCCACGTCCGCGACCATCGCCCAGTCGGCGGCGCGGAACAGCGGGTGGTCCTTGGCCCGCGTCAGCGCCTGCCACTGGATCGCCTTCTTGCCCTGGCGCGGGTTCGGGACATGGGTGACGATCCCCAGCGCCGCCAGCCGGTCCAGCAGCGCGTCGGTCCCGTCGGTGCAGTCGTTCGAGTAGATCAGGAAATCGGTGAAGCCGATCAGCCGGTGATAGGCGATCCATTCGAGCACGAAGGGCGCCTCGTCGCGCATCGTCGAGATCATCAGCCGCATGAGCGCCCCTCGGTCACGGCCCCCGGCCGGCGCCGCAGACTAGCGCGGGGCGGGGCGCGCGGCCAGTCTCGCGCGGCCAATCTCACCCAGCCCGGCGCAGCCCGGATCGTTCGCATGAACCGTGCATGAACGCTGCATGAACCTTGCACGAACATCGGACGCCTCGTGCATCGCCCTGTGCCGACCGTGCCGAATCCCTGCTTTCACGCGGGCGGCGCCGCCGCTATACCGCCTGCGGACCGGACGAAAGGACTCGCGGATGGCGAACGTGGTGGTGGTCGGCGCCCAGTGGGGCGACGAGGGCAAGGGCAAGATCGTCGATTGGCTGAGCGAGCGCGCCGACGTGATCGCCCGGTTCCAGGGCGGCCACAACGCCGGGCATACGCTCGTCATCGGCAACCAGGTGTTCAAGCTGTCGCTGCTGCCCTCGGGGATCGTGCGGCAGGGCAAGCTCGCCGTGATCGGCAACGGGGTCGTGCTCGACCCCTGGGCGCTATTCTCGGAAATCGACAAGCTTTCCGGCCAAGGCGTTCAGATCTCCACGGAAAACCTCGTCATCGCCGAGAACACGCCGCTGATCCTGCCGCTGCACCAGGACCTCGACCGGCTGCGCGAGGAGGCCGCGGGCGCGGCCAAGATCGGCACCACCGGCCGCGGCATCGGCCCGGCCTATGAGGACAAGGTCGGCCGCCGCACCATCCGCGTGGCCGATCTGGGCGACGAGGAGACGCTCGACAGCCGCCTCGACCGGCTGCTTGCCCACCACGATGCGCTGCGGGCGGGGCTGGGGGCCACGCCCATCGACCGCGCCGAACTCAAGGCGAAACTGCTCGAGATCGCGCCGAAGCTTCTGCCCTATGCGCAGCCGGTGTGGCGGATCATGGCGGACGCCCGCAAATCCGGCAAACGCATCCTCTTCGAGGGCGCGCAAGGCTCGCTGCTCGACATCGACTTCGGCACCTATCCCTATGTCACCTCGTCGACCACCATGTCCGGCATGGCGGCCTCGGGCACCGGCATGGGGCCCGGCGCGATCGGCTATGTGCTTGGAATCGTGAAGGCTTACACCACCCGTGTCGGCTCGGGCCCGTTCCCGACCGAGCTCGAGGACGAGATCGGCCAGCGGCTGGGCGAGCGTGGGCGCGAGTTCGGCACCGTCACCGGCCGCAAGCGCCGCTGCGGCTGGTTCGACGCGGCGCTGGTGCGCCAGACCTGCGCCATCTCGGGCGTGAACGGCATCGCGCTGACCAAGCTCGACGTGCTCGACGGGTTCGAGACGCTGAAGATCTGCACCGGCTACACGGTGGACGGGCGGCACTACGACTACCTCCCCACCGCGGCCGCGCTGCAGGCCCGCGCCGAGCCGGTCTATGAGGAAATCGAGGGCTGGTCGCAGTCGACCGAGGGCGCGCGCAGCTGGGCCGACCTGCCGGCGGCCGCGATCAAGTACGTCCGCCGCATCGAGGAGCTGATCCAGTGCCCGGTCGCGCTGCTCTCGACCAGCCCCGAGCGCGACGACACCATCCTCGTCACCGACCCCTTCGCGGATTGAGCCGATGCGGGTCCTGATCCTCGACGGCCACCCGGACGAGAACCGCCTGACGGGCGCGCTGCTCGACGCCTACGAGGCCGCGCTGCCCCCCGGCACCTCGGTCGCGCGGCTCGCCGTCCGCGATCTCGACTTCGATCCCAACCTGCGCGAGGGCTACGACGCCGTGCAGGAGTGGGAGCCGGACCTGCACCTCGTCTGGCAGGCGATCCTCGGCGCCGATCACGTCGTGCTGGGCTTCCCGCTGTGGTGGGGGGCCGAGCCGTCGCGGACCAAGGGGCTGTGGGACCGGCTGCTGGTGCCGACCAAGGCCTTCCAGGTCGAAGAGGGGGCGCTGCTGCAGGACCCGCTGCTGCGCGGGCGCTCGGCCGATCTGGTGGTGACGATGGACACCCCGCCGGCCGTCTATCGCTGGCTGATGCGCGACCCGGTGGGCCAGCGGATCGGCTGGCAGGTGTTCGGCTACTGCGGCATCGACCCGGTGCGGCGCTATTACTTCGGCATGGTCCGCGACGGCGGCGCCGAGCGGAACTTCGACCGCTGGGCGGCGCGGCTGGGCCATGCGGCGCGGACGGCGCACCGGCTGCGGCGGCGCGACGTCGCGCGCGAACAGGCGCTCGAGGCCGAGGCGGAGCAGTCGTCATGAACCTCGCGCAACGCAAACGCTGGTCGCTGGTACTGCTGCTCGTGTGGCTGCCGCTCTACCTCGCCTTCGCGTGGTGGCTGCTGGCGTGGGTCTCGGACCAGTTCGGCGGGCGGCCGCCGGCGTGGCTGGAACTGCCGCTCTACCTCGTGCTGGCCTTCGCCTGGGCGATCCCCTTCCGGCGGGTGTTCTCGGGCATCGGCCGAGGCGACGAATGAGCCACGCGCCCGCCCTCTCGGTGGCCGAGGGGGTGACGCTGATCGGTGGTGGCGAGGTCGGGCCGCAGGCCCTCGCCGCGGCCCTGGCGCTGGCCCCGGTCGTGGCGGCGGCCGACAGCGGGGCCGATGCGGCGCTGGCGCGGGGGCTGCTGCCGCGGGCGGTGATCGGCGATCTCGACAGCCTCTCGGACGACGCCCGCGCCCGGCTCGCCCCGGTGCTGCACCACGTCCCCGAGCAGGACACCACCGACTTCGAGAAGGCCCTGGCGCGCATCGCAGCGCCCTTCGTCCTCGCCGTGGGCTTCGCCGGGCCGCGGCTCGATCACGCGCTGGCGGCGCTGAACATCCTCGCCCGCCGCGTCGGCCCGCCGACGGTGCTGCTGACCGAGGCGGACGCCGTGCTTTGCTGCCCCCCGCGCGTGACGGCCGACCTGCCGACGGGCACACGGCTCTCGCTCTTCCCGATGGGCCCGGCGCGGGCCGAGGCCCAAGGGCTGCGCTGGCCGGTCGAGGGGATCGGCTTCGCCCCCGGCGGCCGCATCGGCACCTCGAACGAGATCACCGGCCCGCTGCGGCTCTCCGTTCAGGGCGAGATGCTGCTGATCCTCCCGCTCGCGGAACTGGAAACGGCGCGGACCATCGCCCGCGCCGCCTGAGTTCTCGCTTGCGCAAATATCCCGGGGTCCGGGGCAGCGCCCCGGTCCGGCCTCACCGCCCGCGTATCCGCGGGTCCATCGCGTCGCGCAGGCCGTCGCCGATGTAGTTCACGGTCAGCACCGTCAGCGAGATCAGCAGCCCCGGCAGGACCACCCGCATCGGATAGGTCTGCATCTGCGGGATCGCGTCGAACAGCAGCCGCCCCCAGGTCGGGAAGTCCGGCGGGAAGCCGAGCCCCAGGAAGGACAGCGCCGATTCGGTGATGATGGCGCTAGCGATCCCCAGCGTCGCGGCGACCATGATCGGCGACAGCACGTTGGGCAGGATGTGGCGCATCACCATCCGGCGGTTCGGCGTGCCGATCGACCGGGCGGCGAGAATGAACTCGCGCTCTTTCAGGCCCAGCACGTCGCCGCGCACGATCCGCGCCGCCTGCATCCACGAAGTCGCGCCGATGGCGACGACGATCAGCAGGAACGTCCCGGTTCCGGTGCCGAGGTTCTTCGACAGCGGCTCGCGGAACAGCGTCACCATCAGCAGCAGCAGCGGCAGCAGCGGCAGCGCGAGGAACAGCTCGATCAGCCGCGACAGCGGCGCGTCCAGCCGGCGGTAGTAGCCGGCGAGGATGCCGATCAGGCTGCCGAGCGTGACCGCGATGACCATCGCCGTCATGCTCACCGCGATCGAGGTCTGGCCGCCCGCCATCAGCCGCGAGAGCGTGTCGCGCCCGAGCTGGTCGGTGCCCAGCGGGTGCGCCCAGCTCGGCCCGGTGTTGCGGTTGCGGATGTCCACGAAGGTCGGGTCGATGGTCCAGATCCACGGGCCGACCAGCACGAACAGCAGGATCGCCACGAACAGCACCAGCGCGATCATCGCGCCGGTGTGGCTGCGGAACTGCGCCCAGACGTCGCGCCACTGGCTGCGCGTCGCCGGGGTCGCGGGCGTCGCGCTGACCGGATCGTCGGGCGGCAGGGTCGAGGCCGCCGGCGCCGCCGCGTTGGACGCGGTCTCGCGCAGCAGCTCGGCGCGGTCGCGGGCGGGCTCGGCCGCCCGGGCGGCGGCGGTGGAGGGGGTGGGCTCAGTCATAGCGGATCCGCGGGTCGAGGATGCCATAGAGCAGATCGGCGATCAGCGTGAACACCACGATCAGGATGGCAAAGATGAAGGTGAGCGTCAGCACCATCGGGATGTCGTTCGCGTGGATGGCCGAGATCAGCAACTGCCCCAGACCGTTCACGCGGAACACCTGCTCGGTGATGATGGCGCCGCCGAAGACCGCCGGCAGCCCCAGCGCGATCACGGTCACGACCGGGATCAGGCTGTTGCGCAGCACGTGCTTGAGGACCACGGTCTTTTCCGAAAGCCCCTTGGCGCGGGCGGTGCGGACATAGTCCTGGCGCAGGTTGTCGAGCATCGAGGCACGCATGAAGCGGCTGATCTGCGCGGCGTTGTAGAGTGCCAGCACCGTCACCGGCATGATCATCTGCCGCACCTGCTGCCAGAAGCTCGCCCAGTCCGTCACCCGCAGCGTGGTGTCATAGACCGAGGGGAACCACTGCAGGTTCACCGCGAAGATGATGATGAGCACCACCCCGGTGAAGAAGGTCGGCATCGAGAACCCGACCATCGAGACGAACGTGCCGAGCTGGTCGAACCACGAATATTGCTTGTAGGCCGAGATGATTCCGATCGGGATCGCGATCAGCACGCCCACGAGGTAGCTGAAGCCGACGACGATCAGCGTCTGCGGGATGCGCTGGGCGATCACGTCGAACACCGGCACGCGCGACTGGAAGCTGATGATGCGCTGCTGCCCCTCGACGATCGAGGTGCCGAAAGCCTGGTCGATCCAGTGCATCGGCTCGATCCAGAAGAACTGCTTCAGCCACAGCACGTAGCGGATGTACCACGCCTGGCCGAGGCCGAGCGCCTCGCGCATCCGCTCTTTCACCTCGGGCGGGACGGTCAGGGGGACGTCGCCCAAGGGGTCGCCGGGCGACAGCTCGAGCAGAAGGAAGATCACCAGCGAGATGAACAGGAGAGTCGGGATCGCGAGCAGCAATCGCCGCAAAGCATAGGTCAGCATGAGCCTGCCCCGGAACGAAAGGGGCCGCCCCGCCTCGGGGGCAGGGCGGCCGGGTTGATGGGGATGGGCTTACTTCACCCGGGTCCAGTCCTGGACGTTCCACATCTCGGTGTCCCAGACGTTCATGATCACGCCGCCGAGCGTGTTCGACTTGGCCGAGAACCGGCCGCGGTCGATCAGCGGCAGGGTCACGTTCGATTCGACCGTGATCATGTTGTTCAGATCCTTGGCCAGCTGGGCGCGCTTGGCGGGGTCGATCTCGACCACCATCTGCTTGACCTTCTCGTCATAGGCCGGGTCGCAGTAGCGGTTGTAGTTCTCACCCTGCCACTGGTTCGCCGGCGACGGCGCCTTCTCGCAGGTCCACTGCGCGAGGTAGGGCTGCGGGTCGGTGCCGTCGAAGTTGTTGGCGTACATCTGCACGTCGGCATAGAACTTCTGCAGCGTGTCGGGCGAGCCCGCGTCGGCGCCGAAGAACACCGAACCGTCGACCTGCTTCAGCTCGGTCTCGATCCCGATCTCGGACCACCACTGCTTGATGATCGACTGGAATTCCTGCCGGACCGGGTTCACCGAGGTCTGGAACAGGATCTTCATCTTCTTGCCGTCCTTCTCGCGGATGCCGTCGGCACCCGGGACCCAGCCGGCCTCGTCGAGCAGCTTCTTGGCGCCCTCGATGTCCTGCTTGAAGCAGCTGTCGTTCTTGGCGGCGTACATCTCGGGCGCGGGCACGAGGTCGCAGCTCGGGCGGCCGGCGTCGCCGTAGCCGATGTCCACCAGCGCCTGCCGGTCAAGCGCCATCGACAGCGCCTTGCGGACCTTGGGGTCGCTCAGGAACGGGTGCGGGTGCTTGGTGGTCGAGCGCTCGTCGGCCGGCAGGTCCGAGGACGGGTCGGTCTGGTTCAGCTCGATCCGCTCGACCAGGGTGCCGAAGTCCACGATGAACTCGCCCTTGCCGCCGGCCTTCATCTGCTCTTGCACTTCGGGGTTCACCTGGGTGTTCCAGGCATAGTCGAACTCGCCCGTCTCCATCACCGCGCGGGTGGCCGACTCGGCGTCGCCGCCGCCCTTGACCATCGCGGTCGCGAACGCGGGCTTGGCGGGGTCGCGGTAGTTGGGGTTCGCTTCCAGCATCACCACGTCGTTCACCTTGAAGTCGGTGACGCGGAACGGGCCGGTGCCGATCGGCTTGGTGTTCTGCTCGGTGCAGGTCGAGGCAGCGGTGCCGAGGCAGTTCTGGAACTGCGCCTTTTGCAGGATCGGCGAGGTGGCGCCGACGAAGGCGCTGAACGGGTTGGGCTGCGGGCCCTCGAAGGTGACCTTGACGGTCAGCGGGTCCACGACCTCGACGGTCTTGACGCCCTCATAGCGCGACAGCTGCGCGCAGCCCCCCTCGGGGTGCATGCAGTAGTCGGCGGTGAACTTGACGTCCTCGGCGGTGAAGTCGGTGCCGTCCGACCACTTGAGGTCCGGTTTGATCTTCCAGGTGATCGAGGTCATGTCCTCGGAGATGCCGCCATTCTCGCGCGAGGGGATCTCGGCGGCGAGGCGCGGGAAGATGTTGC
Organism: Paracoccus sanguinis; assembly: GCF_012689545.1. Lineage (NCBI taxonomy): Bacteria > Pseudomonadati > Pseudomonadota > Alphaproteobacteria > Rhodobacterales > Paracoccaceae > Paracoccus > Paracoccus sanguinis. The sequence goes on along the minus strand of NZ_CP051542.1, from coordinate 647,026 downwards.
CCTTCTCGTCGAAGCCGGCCAGCGGCTCGAGCACCATCGAGCCGACCTCGATGTCCTTGGTGCCGCCCGACATGTAGCCGTTCATGGTCGAGACGGCCTGCGAATAGAGGATGTTCACCTGGCCGTCCGCGCCGCGCTCGGCGTGGGCGGCGGTGGCCAGCGCCATCGTCGCTGCGGCGCCCATCATCAGGGTGGTCAGTTTCATGCAAAGTCTCCCGTGTTGGTTTGGGCCGCGGGGCCTCTTTTTTGACGGCGCGCCGGTCCGACGGCCGGCGCGTCTCGCTGCCTTTCGGCGGGCGCGCCCTCGGAATGGACGCAGTTTCATCGCCGCTCAGGCCGAATTGCAAGGGCAAAGATCGCGGCCCCGTGAGGGCGACGCGGGGTCGCCAACGCATGGCATCGGCCCGGCGCAGGCGGGGCAGGGCGGGCGGGGGCGGGCCGGCCGCGCGCCGTCCCGCACCGCCCCGCCGCCCCGCGCGCCCCCACGTCCGGGGGGCCGCCCTGCGCGCCAAGGCTTGCAAACGCCGACCGCCGGCGGCAACTTTCGCCAATTCGACGGCCCGCCAGAGGCCGCGCCTCAGGGAGACTGCCATGCTCGACACTCCGCGCAACCGCCACGGCGCCGGACCTGCGGCGCAGGACGCGCCGCTCGTCTCGATCGACGGGCTGAGGGTCAGCTTCCAGACCCGCGAGGGCCGCGTGACCGGGGTCGAGGAGATCGGCTTCGACATCCGCCCCGGCGAATGCGTCTGCGTGGTGGGGGAATCGGGGTCGGGCAAGTCGGTCACTTCGCTCTCGCTGATGCGGCTGGTGGAATACGGCGGCGGCCGGATCGACGGCGGGGTGATGCTGTTCGACGCGGGCGGGGCGAAGCCCGTCGATCTGGCGCGCCAGTCCGACGCCGCCATGCGCCGCATCCGCGGCGACAAGATCGGGATGATCTTCCAGGAGCCGATGACCTCGCTCAACCCGGTCTTCACCGTGGGCGACCAGCTAAGCGAATCGCTGATCGTGCATCGGGGGATGACCAAGGCACAGGCCAAGGCCCGCGCGCTCGCGCTGCTGCGCGAGGTGCGCATCCCCGAGCCCGAGCGGCGGCTGAACCAGTATCCGCACGAACTCTCGGGCGGGATGCGCCAGCGCGTCGTGATCGCCATGGCGATGGCCTGCGAGCCGCGGCTTCTGATCTGCGACGAGCCGACGACCGCGCTCGACGTGACGATCCAGGCCGAGATCCTCGCCCTCATCAACCGGCTGAAGCGCGAAAAGCAGATGGCGGTGCTGTTCATCACCCATGACATGGCGGTGGTGGCGCAGATGGCCGACCGCGTAGTGGTGATGTTCCGCGGCAACAAGGTCGAGGAGGGGCCGGTCGAGCAGATCTTCGAGGCCCCGCAGGAGGATTACACCAAGGCGCTGCTGGCCGCCGTCCCGCGCCTGGGCGAGATGGCGGGCACCGACGCGCCGATCCCGCTGCGGCTGATGCGGGCCGGGCAGGTGGTCGAGCCGCGCCCGATCGTGGTCGAGAACCCGCAGCCGCTGCTCGAGGTGCGCGACCTCTGCACCCGCTTCGTCGTCAAGGGCGGGCTTCTGCGCCGCACCGTGGCGCAGGTTCACGCGGTCGAGGACGTGTCCTTCACACTGAACGCCGGCGAGACGCTGTCGCTGGTCGGCGAATCGGGCTGCGGCAAGTCCACCGCCGGACGCTCGATCCTGCGGCTGGTCGAGCCGACCTCGGGGTCGGTGCATCTCGGCGGCACCGATGTTCTGGCGCTCAGCCCCTCGCAACTGCGGCGGGCGCGGCAGGACATGCAGATGATCTTCCAGGACCCGTTTGCCTCGCTCGACCCGCAGATGAAGCTGTATGACCAGCTCGAGGAACCGATGCTGAACTATGGCATCGGGTCAAAGTCGGAACGCCAGGACCGGATCGCGGGGCTGTTCGACCGGGTGGAACTGCCGCGCAGCTTCATGCGCCGCTATCCGCACGAGATGTCCGGCGGCCAGCGCCAGCGCATCGCCATCGCCCGCGCCCTGGCGCTGCGGCCGAAACTCATCATCGCCGACGAGGCGGTGTCGGCGCTGGACGTGTCGGTGCAGGCGCAGGTGCTGAACCTGCTGATGGAGCTGCAGCAGGACATGGGCATTTCGATGCTCTTCATCAGCCACGACATGGCCGTGGTCGAGCGCGTCAGCCACCATGTCGCGGTGATGTATCTGGGCCGGATCGTCGAGATCGGCACCCGCCGGCAGGTCTTCGAGAACCCGCAGCACAGCTATACCCGCCAGCTCATGTCGGCGGTCCCGGTGGCCGATCCGCGGCAGAAGAAGATCAGCGAGGACCTGAACTTCAAGCCGATCCCGTCACCGATCCACCCGGTCGGCCACGTCCCGCCGCGCTCGGTCTACCGCGAGGTCGCGCCGGGGCACCGGGTGCTGGTCCAGCCGGTGACCCACGGCTAGGCCGGGCCGGGGGATTGGCAAACGATCTGGTTAGCCAGAATCTTCCACGCGGATCTGCAGACCTCTTCCGTCTTGCGCATATTGTGGACCAAGTGCTCATTTCCGCCTGTTAGAGCGGAGTTAAGTTCGTCGATGAGTGAGAGAGTGTCTGCCGAAAACACTAATATCTCACTGTAGGTGAATCCTTCGTCCACAACCCCCAAGCGCTCGCGGTCGCGGCTGTTAGGTGCACGGTGTGCCAGCCATTCGGTACGCATAACCAGCACCCGCTTCAGAGTTTCCGAAGCGCTAAGTCTGTCGAAGCTCGCCTTTAAGCCCACGCTGCGGCCCTTGTCTGAGGCGTCAAGTCTGGGTTGGAGGTCGGGCATCATTTTAGGTAGCGAAATGACGTCCCTGCTTTGGTCCCAGATGCGGGCGACCAGCGTTGCGAGATGCATCTCACAGGCCCGTCGCGTAATGTGCAGCGCGTGATTAGCTGGTTCGCTCTGCATGATCTGGTGCCAGTCTTCATTTCCGATGACCGAGCGCAGCCAGCCGGTCAAACGAGCTTGATCCTTGCAAATGTCATTCAGTGCCGACAGTGCGGGGAAGGAAGAAGGCTGCTCCATACTTTGCTCCAAAGTGGCGAGTGGTCGATTATCACGTCACGCTGGGCTTCCAAACGGTACGTCCCTTTCCTATCCTCCTTGGATCAAGGAGACACGCCATGCCCGTCAAGAACCGCTTCGCCGAGATGCTGCCCGAGATCACCGCCTGGCGGCGCGAGTTCCACGAGAACCCCGAGCTGCTCTACGAGGTGCACCGCACCGCCGGCCGCGTGGCCGAGTTGCTGCGCGAGTTCGGGGTCGATGAGGTGGTCGAAGGGATCGGCCGCACCGGCGTCGTCGGCGTGATCCGCGGCAAGACCGACACGAGCGGCCGGGTCATCGGCCTGCGCGCCGACATGGACGCCCTGCCGATCGTCGAGCAGACCGGCGCCGCCTACGCCTCGAAGACCCCGGGCGTCATGCACGCCTGCGGCCATGACGGCCACACCGCGATGCTGCTGGGCGCGGCGAAATACCTCGCCGAGACGCGCAACTTCGACGGCACCGCGGTGGTGATCTTCCAGCCCGCCGAAGAGGGCGGCGGCGGCGGGCTGGCCATGATCGAGGACGGGCTCGCCGAGCGCTGGGGCATCCAGGAGTTCTACGGGATGCACAACATGCCCGGCATCCCGGTCGGCACCTTCGCCATCCGCGAGGGCGGCATCATGGCCGCCGCCGACCAGTTCGAGATCACCGTGACCGGCAAGGGCGGCCACGCCGCCAAGCCGCACGAGGGGATCGACCCGGTGCTGGTCAGCGCCCACATCATCACCGCGCTGCAGTCTATCGTCTCGCGCAACGTCGATCCGCTGAAGAACGGGGTGGTGTCGGCCACGGTCGTGCAGACCGACTCGACCGCCTACAACGTGATCCCGCAGGTGGTGCGGCTGAAGGGCACGGCCCGCAGCCTCGATCCCCACGTCCGCGACCAGCTGCAGGAGGGGATCACCCGCGTCGCGACGAGCGTGGCGACGGCGTTCGGCGCCGTGGCCGAGGTCGCCTATAACCGCGGCTATCCGGTGACGGTGAACCACCCCGACGAGACCGGCCATGCCATCGAGGTGGCGCGGATGATCTCGGCCGACGTCGACACCGACGTCGCTCCGATGATGGGGGGCGAGGATTTCAGCTACATGCTCGAGGCGCGGCCGGGGGCGTATATCTTCGTCGGCAATGGCGACACGGCGATGGTCCACCATCCGGCCTACGACTTCGACGACGACGCGATCCCGTTCGGGTCGAGCTGGTTTGCGGGCATGGTCGAGGCGCGGATGCCGGCGGCCTGAGGCGGCCCCGTGCCGGGCCGCGCCTGACGGTGGCCGACCGCCTGCCTGCGGCGCTCGCCGCGGAACTCGAGGCGCTGGGCCTCGGCGCGGGCTTCGTCCCGCCCGAGGCCGTGGCCGCCTCCGCTAGCGGCGGCCTTGCCCTGCGCGCCCGGCACGGGCGTGGCGGGACCGACGTCGGGGTGGCGCGGGCCGAGGCGCTGGCGGCCCGCCGTCCCCACTCCGCGCGCGAGATGCGGGTGATCGCCGGTTGGTTCGCCCGCTTCGCCTATCTGCGCGGCGGGCGCGGCTGGGACGATGCGGCCAGCCCTTCGACCGGCCGCATCGCGTGGGAATTATGGGGCGGCGACGCCGGCCGCGACTGGGTCGAGCGGCTGCGCCCCGAGTGGAGCTGACCGCCGCCCCCTCCGTGCGGGTCAGGCGCTGAAGACCTCGACGGTCGGCAGGTCGGTCAGGCCGATCCCGAGCGTGGTCAGCGCGGGCAGCGAGACCTGGCTGCCGGCCGAGGCGGGGCCGCCGAGCGGGATCAGGTCCACGTTCACCGACTTGCCGTTGGCCGGGTTGACGATCCGCCCCTTGCCGGCGGCCTTGACCAGCGGCGTGCGCATCCAGAACCCGCCCTGCGTCGCGTCGCCGAGCGAGGCGACCGTGGTGCCGAGCCGCCCGCCTTTGGCGGCAGGCGCGGTGGCCGCGGCCTTTTCGGCCGCCGAGGCGTCCAGCTGGGCCACGCTGCGCGAGCCGGCCGGGCGCTGCAGCGTGCCCACCGTCAGCGTGTCGGGGATGGTGCCGGTGCGCGCCTCGGCGGCGGCCGCGGCGGCCGCATCGCCCGCGGTGGCGCCGACGGTCGCGCCGGTGGTGCGCGGCGCGGGCGTGGGCGTCGGGTCGGTCATGGTCGTCTGGCAGGCCGCGAGGGCCAGCGCGGGAAGGATCAGGGCAAGGCGGGCGATGGTCATGGTCGGACGTCCCTCGGTGTCGGGGCCGCGCCCGTCGCGCGACCCTCGCTATTGAGTCAACGTGGCCGCAGGGCGCGCGCCTGTCCACGCACCAGCGCGTGTGCTGGGCGTTTTTCCGCCGTTCTTGTGTGGCTGGCGCCACGGCCCTATGTTGGCGGCATGGCCGAAACCACCCCGCTGATCGACCCCTTCGCCCGGCCCATCACCTATCTGCGGGTGTCGGTCACCGACCGCTGCGATTTCCGCTGCACCTACTGCATGGCCGAGCACATGCAGTTTCTGCCCAAGGCCGAGCTGCTGACGCTGGAAGAACTCGAGCGGCTCTGCGGCGCCTTCGTCGATCTGGGCGTCCGCAAGCTGCGGATCACCGGCGGCGAGCCGCTGGTGCGGCGCAACATCCTGTCGTTCTTCGAGGCGATGGCCGGGCGGCTGGGCAGCGGGCCGGGGCAAGGGCTCGACGAGCTCACCCTGACCACCAACGGCAGCCAGCTCGCCCGCTTCGCCGCGCCGCTGGCGGCGCTGGGGGTGCGGCGGGTGAACGTCTCGCTCGACACGCTCGACCCCGACCGCTTCGCCGCGATCACCCGCTGGGGGCGGCTGCCGCAGGTCCTCGACGGCATCTGCGCCGCTCAGGACGCGGGGCTGCGGGTCAAGATCAACACCGTGGCGCTCAAGGGCTTCAACGAGGACGAGCTGTTCACGCTGGTGGACTGGTGCGCCGCCGAGGGCCACGACCTGACCTTCATCGAGGTCATGCCGATGGGCGAGATGGGCGACGAGCTGCGGCTCGACCAGTACTGGGCGCTGTCGGACCTGCGCGCCCGGCTGGCCGAGCGGCTGACGCTGACGCCCCTGGCCGAGCGCACCGGCGGCCCGGCCCGATATGTCCGGGTCGAGGAGACGGGGGCGAAGATCGGCTTCATCACCCCGCTCACGCATAACTTCTGCGAAAGCTGCAACCGGGTGCGGGTGACCTGCACGGGTGAGCTGTTCATGTGCCTCGGGCAAGAGGACCGCGCCGACCTGCGCGCGCCGCTGCGCGCGAGCCTGGACGAGGCGCCGCTCAAGGCCGCGATCCGCGCCGCCATCTCCCGCAAGCCCAAGGGGCACGACTTCGATTACTCCCGCGGGGTCGCCGGCACCATGAGCCGCCACATGAGCCACACCGGCGGCTGAGGCCGTCACCGGATCTCGACCGAGACCACGTCCTTGACATACCGCGCCCCGCGCCCGTCGCCGGGGGATACGGCGCGGACGCCATCCGGCGTGGGCTGGCCGTCGACCGTGAGCGACAGCAGCACCGGGCGGTTGCCGAAGTCCGGCATCAGCTCGCCCATCGAGAACGCGACCGCATGGCCGTCACGCCCCGTCACGATCACCGACTGCCGCAACGCGGGCTTGGGGTCGGCCGGCGCGAGGCCCAGCCGCCCGAGCACAGCCCAGAGGTGCGGGCCGCTGTAATGCTCGGCGCGCGGCCCCTTGGAGGTCTCGTAGCGTACGTCCACCTCTTCGACCGGCAGGCCGGCGAGGGTGTCCGCGGTGATGGCGGCGCTGGTCGCCTGCGCGTCCGCCGCGAGCGTCGGTTGCGGGGTCTCGGCAAGGCCGAGTGTCGCGGGCAGGGCGAAGAGCGCAAGGGCGCAAACGACAGACAGACGCGACATCGGCACGCCTCGAATCGGTTATGTTCGGGCAAACATAACCAGCGCGCCGGTCGTGGCGCAAGCGCATCGGCCGCACGCCGCATCGGCGGCGCGACAGCGATCTGAAATAAGAGGATGATGTTAGCGCGGAGGTTCTGCGCCGTGGCGCCTTTCGGCCACGCGCTACGCTCCTCCGCTTCTGTCTAGCCCAAATACCCCGGCCCGGAGTCGGACGCCCCGCGGATCACCGTCCGCGGGGCGCTCGCGCGTCATTTCACGGTGATCCGCCCGTCCACCGCCGGTTTGAAACCGGCGCCCTGCTGGGCCAGCCACTCGGCCAGAACGTCGGCCAGATCGGGGCCGAAGTCATAGGCGTTGGCCGCGTCCGCGAACATCTTGTAGCCGTCGCCGCCGCCCCGGACGTAGTTGTTGGTCACGACCTTATAGGTCGCAGCCGGGTCGATCGGCGCCCAGCCGTCGCCCGACTTCACCTCGACCGCGCTGATCCGGTGGCCGGCCTCGGCCTTGGGATCGAGGGTGTATTTCAGCCCCGCCACCTGGGCAAAGCGGCCCGCGGCGTCCTCGTACTGGCTGGCGCCGTTCTCGAGCGCCTTGACCAGCGTCTCGCCCGTCGCCTCGAAGGTGGCCAGCGTGTTCTGGAACGGCAGCACCGAATAGACCTCGCCCATCGTCACCGGCCCGGCGTCGATCGAGGCGCGCAGGCCGCCGCCGTTCTGGATGGCGATGGTGACGCCCTGGCCGGCGACGCGGGCGAGCATCGCCTCGGCCACGACGTTGCCCATTTCGCATTCCTTCGCCCGGCAGCTTTCGCGTGCGCCGTCGATGGGGGCGGCGATCTCCGCCACCTGGCGCTGGCGCAGCTCGTCGATGGGGCCGGCCATCTCCTTGACGCGGGCGGCGATGGCCTCGTCCTCGGGCAGCGACTGGTCGAGCAGGATCGGCGCGCCCTCGGCCTTGGTCAGCTTGCCCGCGTCGTCGAAGGTCAGGGTCAGGTGGCCCAGGTACTTGCCGTAGGCATAGGCGGTCGCCACCGGCACCTCGGCGCCGTCCGCGCCCTTGACCATGGTGGGATAGGCGCCCGCCGCCCCCTCCATGTCGCCCAGCAGCGTGTGCGAGTGCCCGCCGATCACCGCGTCGAGCCCCGGCACCTGCGCCGCATAGTCGAGGTCGCGGTGATACCCCACGTGGGTCAGCGCGATGACCTTGGTCACCCCGGCCTCCTTCAGCGCGGCCACGTCGCCCTTGAGGCTCTCCATGTCGTCCTTGAAGATCACCGCCGGTCCCGGCGCCGCCGTCTCGGGCGTGTCCATCGCCAGCGTCGAGACCAGCCCGATCTTTTCGCCGCCCACCTCGAGCGTCAGCGTGTCCTGCAGCTTGCCCTTGAGCTGGTTCGACTGCGACACGTCGAGGTTGCCCGACATCACCGGGAACTTCGCCCCGTCGAGCAGGATAAGCGCGCCGTCCGGGCCGTCGTCGAACTCGTGGTTGCCGAGCGCCATCGCGTCGTAACCGATCGCATTCATGAACTCGACCGTGTCCTTGCCCTTGTAGGTCGTGTAGAACAGCGAGCCCTGGTACTGGTCGCCCGCGTCCAGCACGATCACGTTGCCGCCCGCCGCCTTGATCTCGTCGCGCTTGGCGGCGATGGCCGCGGCCATCCGGGCGACGCCGCCGAAGCATTCCTTCTTCTCGAGCGTCTCGGCGTCGCAGGTCGAATCGTACGTGTTGATCGGCTCGATGCGGCTGTGAAAGTCGTTGCTGTGCAGGATATGCAGGACGTACTCGGCCTGCGCCGCACCGACGCTGAGGGCGAGGCAGCCGGCCGAGGCCAGGAGAATGCGTTTCATCGGGGTCCCTTTTTCGCTGGTCTGTCGCGGGTGGTGGGACCAGAAGAACACGACCCCCCGGTGACAGTCCAGTTGCGAACGCCCGCCGCCCGCGACCCTTTCCCCGCGCCCGAGTTCGCGCTATGTTCCGGGTGTTGGGCGTTGGCCGCCCGGGTTGCGTTCCGCCATCCCGTGCCTATCTCATGCGCTTGTCCCCGATTGAGGTCCGTATGGAACAGAAGTTCATCGAGGTTCGCGGCGCGCGCGAACACAACCTCAAGGGCGTGGACATGGACATTCCGCGCGACAGCCTGGTGGTGATCACCGGGCTGAGCGGGTCGGGCAAGTCCAGCCTTGCCTTCGACACCATCTACGCCGAGGGCCAGCGCCGCTACGTCGAGAGCCTGTCGGCCTATGCGCGGCAGTTCCTCGACATGATGGGCAAGCCGGACGTGGACCATATCTCGGGCCTCTCGCCGGCGATCTCGATCGAGCAGAAGACGACCTCGAAGAACCCGCGCTCGACGGTCGGGACGGTCACGGAAATCTACGACTATCTGCGGCTTTTGTTCGCGCGCGCCGGCACGCCCTATTCGCCGGCGACCGGCCTGCCGATCGAGGCGCAGCAGGTGCAGGACATGGTGGACCGGGTGCTGGCGATGCCCGAGGGCACGCGCGCCTATCTGCTCGCCCCGATGATCCGCGACCGCAAGGGCGCCTATGAGAAGGAGCTGCTGGACCTCCGCAAGCGCGGCTTCCAGCGGGTCCGCATCGACGGGGCGTTCCACGAGCTCGACGCGCCGCCGGCGCTGGACAAGAAGCTGCGCCACGACATCGACGTGGTGGTGGACCGGATCGTGGTGCGCGGCGACATCGCCACGCGACTGGCCGACAGCTTCCGCACCGCGCTGGACCTCGCCAACGGGATCGCGGTGCTGGAAACCGCGCCGGCCGAGGGCGAGGGCGAGCCCGAGCGCATCACCTTCAGCGAGAAATTCGCCTGCCCGGTCAGCGGCTTCACCATCGCCGAGATCGAGCCGCGGCTGTTTTCCTTCAATGCCCCCTATGGCGCCTGCCCGGCCTGCGACGGTCTGGGGGTGGAGCTTTTCTTCGACGAGCGGCTGATCGTCCCCGACACCGGCCTGTCGGTGGCGCAGGGGGCCATCGCGCCTTGGGCCAAGTCCAAGTCGGCCTATCTGACCCAGACGATCAACGCGCTCGCCAAGCACTACGGGTTCGACCGCAAGACGCCGTGGCGCGACCTGTCGGACGAGACCCGCAACCTGTTCATGCACGGCTCGGGCAAGGACGAGATCCGCTTCCGCTTCGACGACGCCGGGCGGGTCTATGAGGTCAGCCGCACCTTCGAGGGCGTGATCCCGAACATGGAGCGGCGCTACCGCGAGACCGACAGCGCCTGGTCGCGCGAAGAGATGGAGCGCTATCAGAACAACCGCCCCTGCCATGTCTGCAACGGCTGGCGGTTGAAGCCCGAGGCGCTAGCGGTGAAGATCGCCGGCACGCATATCGGGCAGGTCACCGACCTCTCGATCCGGGAGGCGCTGGCCTGGGTCGAGGCGGCGCCGGAGAGCCTGACGGCGCAGAAGAACGAGATCGCCCGCGCCATCCTCAAGGAGATCCGCGAGCGGCTGGGGTTCCTCGTCAACGTGGGGCTGGACTACCTGACGCTCAGCCGGGCCGCCGGGACGCTCTCGGGCGGCGAAAGCCAGCGCATCCGGCTGGCCAGCCAGATCGGCAGCGGGCTGACCGGGGTGCTGTATGTGCTGGATGAGCCCTCCATCGGCCTGCACCAGCGCGACAACGACCGGCTGCTCGATGCGTTGAAGGGGCTGCGCGATCAGGGCAACTCGGTGATCGTGGTCGAGCATGACGAAGACGCGATCCGCCACGCCGACTATGTCTTCGACATGGGGCCGGGGGCGGGGGCGCATGGCGGGCAGGTGGTCGCCAAGGGGACGCCGGCCGAGATCGAGGCCAACCCCGAGAGCCTGACCGGCCAGTATCTCGCCGGGGCGCGCGAGATCCCGGTGCCGGCCGAGCGCCGCAAGGGCAACGGCAAGAAGGTCGTGGTCGAGGGTGCGACCGGCAACAACCTCAAGGACGTGACGGTGGGCTTCCCGCTCGGCACCTTCACCTGCATCACCGGCGTCTCGGGTGGCGGCAAGTCCACGCTGACCATCGAGACGCTGTTCAAGACCGCCTCGATGCGGCTGAACGGGGCCCGCCAGACCCCGGCGCCCGCGCGGGCGATCAAGGGGCTGGAACATCTCGACAAGGTCATCGACATCGACCAGCGCCCCATCGGCCGCACCCCGCGGTCGAACCCGGCGACCTATACCGGCGCCTACACCCATATCCGCGACTGGTTCGCCGGGCTGCCCGAGTCCAAGGCGCGCGGCTACAAGCCCGGGCGCTTCAGCTTCAACGTCAAGGGCGGCCGCTGCGAGGCGTGCCAGGGCGACGGGGTCATCAAGATCGAGATGCACTTCCTGCCCGACGTCTACGTCACCTGCGAGACCTGCAAGGGCAAGCGCTACAACCGCGAGACGCTCGAGGTCGAGTTCAAGGGCAAGTCCATCGCCGACGTGCTGGACATGACGATCGAGGACGCGCAGGCCTTCTTCAAGGCGGTGCCCTCGATCCGGTCCAAGATGGACGCGCTGCTCGAGGTGGGCCTGGGCTACGTCAAGGTCGGCCAGCAGGCCACGACGCTCTCGGGCGGCGAGGCGCAGCGGGTGAAGCTCGCCAAGGAACTGGCGCGGGCCTCGACGGGCAAGACGCTCTATATCCTCGACGAGCCGACGACGGGGCTGCATTTCGACGACACCCGCAAGCTGCTCGAGGTGCTGCATTCCCTCGTCGATCAGGGCAACACGGTGGTGGTGATCGAGCACAACCTCGACGTCATCAAGACCGCCGACTGGATCATCGACATCGGCCCCGAGGGCGGCGACGGCGGCGGCGAGATCGTGGCTGAGGGCACGCCCGAAGAGGTCGCGGGGATCGAGGCGAGCCACACCGGGCGCTATCTCGCCCCTATGCTGGCGGCGGCCGAGGGTCGGCGGGTGGCGACCGCGAAGCCCGCGGCGAGAAAGCGCAAGTCGGCGGCATGACCCCCGACCGGCGGATGATCGAGACGCCGGCTGGCCGGATCGCGGCGGCGCTCTGGCCGGGGCAGGGCGACCGCGCGCCGTTGGTCCTGTTTCACGATTCGCTGGGCAGCGTCAGCCTGTGGCGGGATTTTCCCGGTCGGCTGGCGGCGGCCACAGGGCGGGGCGTCATCGCCTATGACCGGCTCGGTTTCGGCGACTCGGACCCGGCCACGGGGCGGCTCGCGCCGGATTTCGTCGCCACCGAGGCGACGCAGGGCTTCGAGGCAGTGCGGGCGGCGCTGGGGATCGGGCGCTTCGTCGCGCTGGGTCACAGCGTCGGCGGCGGCATGGCGGTCTGCGCCGCGGCGGCCTGGCCCGAGGACTGCGTGGCGGTCATCTCGATCTCGGCCCAGCATCGCAACGACGACCGCATCCGCGACGGCATCCGCGCTGCCAAGGCGGGGTTCGCGGCGCCCGGCGCGCTCGACCGGCTGGCGCGGCACCACGGCGACAAGGCGCGCTGGGTGCTCGACAGCTGGACCGAGACGTGGCTTTCGCCCGCGTTCGCCGAGTTCACCCTCGCCCCCTGCCGCGCCGCGGTGCGGTGCCCCGTGCTGGCCCTGCACGGCGCGGCCGACGAATACGGCACCCCCGATCACGCACGCGCCATCGCCGGGCCCGACGGGGTGCTTGACGTGATGCCGGGGCTTGGCCATTTCCCCCACCGCGAGGCCGAGGCCGCCGTGGTGGACCGCATCGCGGGCTTTCTCGCCCCGCTGCCCTGACGCCGAAAGGACACGATATGACCGCCGAGATACCGCAATTCCCCCGCACCGACGATGGCGCCGGCTGGGCGTGGGGCCTCGACGGCGAGACGCCGGCCGAGGTCTGGGAACGCTTCTCGCCCGCCTACGAGGCGCAGGCCGAGCGGGTGATGCGCGCCGTCGCCGCGCGCGGGCTGACGCCCTCGATCGACGGGGCGGGCAGCGAGGATGGCGAGTTCATCGCCGGGCAGGACCGGGCGGGGAACTATGTGCTGCTGGTCCACCTCGAGGAGCCCGCCTCGGCCCGCGAGATCGCGGCGCTGGACGAGCCCGGACTGCAGGCGTGGCTGGACGAGACGATGGACGGCCGGCTCGAGTGACCGACTGACGCACGGGGCAGGGCGCGCGCCTTGCCCGAGGGGCGCGGCGGGCGCGCGGCGCGCCCCCGGCGCGGCTCGGGGCTGCGTCCCGAATGGGTGCGGCGAAAATGCCGCGCACCGGCGCCTCCGACCCCCCGTAAACCCCGGCGCATCGCATTGACCCTTTGCGGCGGCGCAGCTAAACCCGATCGCAGCCAAGCCACTCGCACGGGCGTGACCGTCGCGATGTCAGGGAGCGTCATCCGTGGACTATCTGCTGTCCGAATACCTGCCGATCCTCGTCTTTCTGGGGATGGCCTCGGCGCTGGCGATCATCCTCGTGCTCGCCGCCTGGATCGTCGCGGTGCGCAATCCCGACCCCGAGAAGGTCTCGGCCTACGAGTGCGGCTTCAACGCCTTCGACGACGCCCGGATGAAGTTCGACGTGCGCTTCTACCTCGTGTCGATCCTGTTCATCATCTTCGACCTCGAAGTGGCCTTCCTGTTCCCGTGGGCGGTCAGCTTCCCGACGCTCTCGGACGTGGCCTTCTGGTCGATGATGCTGTTCCTCGGCGTGCTGACCATCGGATTCGCCTATGAATGGCGGAAGGGGGCCTTGGAATGGGCGTGATGACGGGTGCCAATACCGCCGGGGCCGACCGCGAGTTCGCCACCGCCGAGCTGAACCGCGAGCTGCAGGACAAGGGGTTCCTGCTGACCACGACCGAGGACATCATCAACTGGGCGCGCAACGGCTCGCTGCACTGGATGACCTTCGGTCTGGCCTGCTGCGCGGTCGAGATGATGCAGACCTCGATGCCGCGCTATGACCTCGAGCGCTTCGGGACCGCGCCGCGCGCCTCGCCCCGGCAGTCGGACCTGATGATCGTCGCGGGCACGCTGACCAACAAGATGGCCCCGGCGCTGCGCAAGGTCTATGACCAGATGCCCGAGCCGCGCTACGTGATCTCGATGGGGTCCTGCGCCAACGGCGGCGGCTACTACCACTACAGCTACAGCGTGGTGCGCGGCTGCGACCGGATCGTGCCGGTGGACATCTACGTGCCCGGCTGCCCGCCCACCGCCGAGGCGCTGCTCTACGGGATCCTGCAACTCCAGCGGCGCATCCGCCGCACCGGCACGCTGGTGAGGTAAGTCATGGCCGTCTATCCCGATCCGCAGGCGCTGGCCGAGCTGGGCGAGCTTCTGGCCGCGCGGCATGGCAACGAGATCCTGTCGGCCGACGTGGCCTTCGGCGAGCTGACGCTGACCATCCACGCCAAGGGCATCGTGGGGCTGGTCAAGGCGCTGATCGACAACCCGGCGGCGCGGTTCGCGACCCTCGTCGACATCACCGCGGTGGACCACCCCGACCGGGCGGCGCGCTTCGACGTGGTCTGGCACCTGCTCTCGATGCATACCAACCAGCGCATCCGGCTCAAGGCCGCGGTGCGCGAGGACGAGCTGGTGCCCTCGCTCGTGTCGGTGATCCCCTCGGCCAACTGGTTCGAGCGCGAGGTCTTCGACATGTTCGGGATCGCCTTCTCAGGCCACCCCGACCTGCGCCGCATCCTGACCGACTACGGCTTTCAGGGTCACCCGCTGCGCAAGGACTTCCCCACCACCGGCTATGTCGAGGTGCGCTGGGACGACAGCGAGAAGCGCGTGGTCTATGAGCCGGTGAAGCTGACGCAGGAATACCGGCAGTTCGACTTCCTCTCGCCGTGGGAGGGGGCCAAGTACGTCCTGCCTGGCGACGAGAAGGCCCCGGCCACGACCGGCGTGACCGCGGAGGGCAAGAAATGATGGACGGCGATTTCCGCGACAACCACTATGACGACGGTTCGGTCGATGCCGTGACCGGCGAGCAGCGGCTGCGCAACTTCAACATCAACTTCGGCCCGCAACACCCGGCAGCGCATGGCGTTCTGCGCATGGTGCTCGAGCTGGACGGCGAGGTGGTCGAGCGCGCCGACCCGCATATCGGCCTGCTGCACCGCGGCACCGAGAAGCTGATGGAAAGCCGCACCTACCTGCAGAACCTGCCCTATCTGGACCGGCTGGATTACGTCGCCCCGATGAACCAGGAGCACGCCTGGTGCCTGGCGATCGAGCGGCTGACCGGCACCGTGGTGCCGCGCCGCGCCAGCCTGATCCGGGTGCTGTTCTGCGAGATCGGGCGCATCCTCAATCACCTGCTGGGCCTGACCACCGGGGCGCTGGACGTCGGCGCGCTGACCCCGCCGCTGTGGGGCTTCGAGGCCCGCGAAGAGCTGATGGTGTTCTACGAGCGCGCCTCGGGCGCGCGGCTGCACGCCGCCTATTTCCGCCCCGGCGGGGTCCATCAGGACCTGCCGCCGGCGCTGCTGGACGATATCGAGGCGTGGTGCGCGCGCTTCCCGCGGCTGGTCGACGACCTCGGCACACTGCTGACCGAGAACCGCATCTTCAAGCAGCGGCTGGTCGATATCGGCATCGTCACCGAACAGGACGCGCTGGATTGGGGGTATTCCGGGATCATGGCCCGTGGCTCGGGCCTCGCCTGGGACCTGCGCCGCAGCCAGCCCTATGAATGCTACGACGAGTTCGAGTTCGAGGTGCCGGTCGGCACCAACGGCGACTGCTACGACCGCTATCTCTGCCGCGTCGAGGAGATGCGGCAGTCCTGCAAGATCATGCAGCAGGCGGTGGCCAAGCTCAGGGCCGAGCCTGCGGGCGACGTGCTCGCGCGCGGCAAGCTGACGCCGCCGCGGCGCGCCGACATGAAGCGCGACATGGAAAGCCTCATCCACCACTTCAAGCTCTATACCGAGGGCTTCAAGGTCCCGGCGGGCGAGGTCTATGCCGCGGTCGAGGCGCCGAAGGGCGAGTTCGGCGTCTATCTGGTCAGCGACGGCACCAACAAGCCCTATCGCGCCAAGCTGCGCGCGCCGGGCTTCCTGCATCTTCAGTCGATGGACTGGATGGCGGGGGGGCACCTGCTCTCGGACGTCCCCGCCATCATTGCCACGATGGACATCGTGTTCGGCGAGGTGGACCGGTGATCGACCCCGCCGCCCTCACCGCCTCGGCCGCCACGGCCTCGACCGCCCTCGGGCAGCATCCGGCCGTGGTGCTCTGCCTTGCCGCCATCCTCGTTCTGGGAAGCCTCGCCTGATGCTGCGCCGCCTGTCTCTCGTCCAGCCGGACTCGTTCGCCTTCACGCCCGAGAACCTGGCGTGGGCCAAGGCGCAGATGACCAAGTACCCCGAGGGTCGCCAGCAGTCGGCGGTGATCCCGGTGCTGTGGCGCGCGCAGGAGCAGGAGGGCTGGCTCTCGCGGCCGGCCATCGAGGCCTGCGCCGACCTGCTGGGGATGCCCTATATCCGGGTGCTCGAGGTCGCCACATTCTACTTCATGTTCCAGCTGCATCCCGTTGGCCGGATTGCACATATCCAGATCTGCGGGACCACCACCTGCATGATCTGCGGGGCGGGTGAGCTGATCGACGTGTGCCGCGCGCGGGTCGCGCCGGCGCCGCACACCGTCTCGGCCGACGGCAATTTCAGCTGGGAAGAGGTCGAGTGCCTCGGCGCCTGCTCGAACGCGCCGATGGCCCAGATCGGCAAGGATTACTACGAAGACCTGACCGCCGAGAAGCTCTCGGCGCTGCTCGACGCGCTGGCCGCGGGGCAGGTGCCGGTGCCGGGGCCGCAGAACGGCCGGTTCTCGTCCGAGCCGCTGGGCGGGCCGGTGGCGCTGAAGGCGACCGAGAAGGCCGAAGAGCTGAACGCCTCGGCGACGCTGGCGGTCAAGCTGCGCGACACGGTCAAGCGGATCGACGGGTCGGAAGTGCCGATCCTGACCCCGTGGCGGCGCCGGCCCGAGCAGGCCGACCCCGACGCCCCGCAGGTGGAGCCGACGCCCTCGGCCGGGCGTCCGGCCGACAAGACCGGGGTGACGGTGCAGGAGGCCGCCGCGACCTCGCCCGGCAAGCCCCAGTCGAAGGGCGAGCCCGCCGGGCAGCCCGCCGATGCGAAGGATACCCACTGACCTGACCCGAACCTCAAGGACGCCCCGATGACCGACTGCGCGCGCAAATGCTGGATCTTCGCCGCCCTCATGGGGCTGGTGGTCTGGCTGATGGCGATGGGCCACGGCGGCGCGGGGGTGTTCGGCGGCCTGTTCCTGGCGTTCGTCACCGCCTGGCTGCTCGGCGGCCTGCTGGTGCTGCTGTTCTGCGGCAGCGAGGTCGAGGCGTATGAGCCCGAGCCGCTGCGCGTGGCCGAGCCCCTGTCCGAGGCCGACCTGGCCGAGGCCGCGGCCGCCCGTCAGGCCCGCTTCGGCCAGGTCGAGATCACCCGCGCGGCGCGCCCCGAGGGGATGGGCCGGGCGCCGCAGGGCGCCACGACCGACGCGCGGCAGGCGGTGACCTTCGAGCCCTCGGCCGAGGTGGCGCGCGAAGAGCGGGTGGCCGACGAGGCCCCGGCGCCGATCGAACTCGGCGCGCCGGCCGGGGCGAGCACCGATCCGCGTCAGGCTGTGACCTTCGAGGGCGGGGACCGTCCGGCCGAAGGCGGTGCGGCGCAGGACATCGAGGCGCGGCGCGATGATGCAGCGGGGGACCGTGAGTCGGCGTCCGCGCCGGTCGCGGAGGTTCGGCCAGTGGGCGAGGTGCAGCCCGCCACTACGGATACCTCGGCAGACCGCGACGACCTCGGCCGGATCCTCGGGATCGGGCCGGTGCTGACCGAGTGGCTGAACGACAACGGCGTGACCCGCTTCGCGCAGATCGCCGCCTGGACCGATCAGGACGTGCTGGAGTGGGGCGAACGCCTCGGCCGCAATGGCGGGCGGATCGAGCGGGACGACTGGGTCGGGCAGGCGCGCATCCTTGCGGCCGGCGGCGAAACCGAGCATTCCCGCCGCGTGGACCGGGGCGAGGCGACATGACGGCGCAGCACCCTTCCCATGACGCGGCGCAGATGCGCCTCGCCGGCGGCGTGATGGCCGCGGCGATGGTGCTATGGCTCGCGGCGAACTGGGCGGGGCAGCGCTTCGGCTGGGCGCCGGAGTATGCGTTCCTAGCCGATCTGGCGGCGATCGGGGCGCTGGTCTGGGCGCTTCTGGTGACGTGGCGGGTCTGGCGGCGCGGGCGCGCCGCAGAAGTCGCACCGAGGACCGGCCCGGCGCCGGCACAGGACAAACGGCGCGCCGGCGGCGCGGCGGCACCGCGTGGCTCACGCCCGCGCAAAGGATAGGACGACGACGCGATGCTGAGCGATCAGGACCGGATCTTCACCAACCTCTACGGGATGGGCGACCGCAGCCTCAAGGGCGCGCGGGCGCGCGGCCATTGGGACGGCACCGCCGAGATCATCGCCCGCGGCCGCGACGGGATCATCGACGAGATGAAGAAATCCGGCCTGCGCGGCCGCGGCGGCGCCGGCTTCCCCACGGGCATGAAGTGGTCCTTCATGCCCAAGGAAAGCGACGGGCGGCCCGCCTATCTGGTCATCAACGCCGACGAATCCGAGCCCGCGACCTGCAAGGACCGCGAGATCATGCGCCACGATCCGCACACGCTGATCGAGGGCGCGCTGATCGCCAGCTTCGCCATGGGCGCGCACGCAGCCTATATCTATATCCGCGGCGAATACATCCGCGAGCGCGAGGCGCTGCAGGCGGCCATCGACGAATGCTATGACGCGGGCCTTCTGGGCAAGAACGCCGCCAAGTCGGGCTGGGATTTCGACCTGTTCCTGCACCACGGCGCCGGCGCCTATATCTGCGGCGAGGAAACCGCGCTTCTCGAAAGCCTCGAGGGCAAGAAGGGGATGCCGCGGATGAAGCCGCCGTTCCCGGCCGGCGCGGGCCTCTATGGCTGCCCGACGACGGTGAACAACGTCGAATCCATCGCCGTCGTCCCGACCATCCTGCGCCGCGGCGCCGAGTGGTTCGCCGGTTTCGGCCGCCCGAACAACGCGGGCGTCAAGCTCTTCGGCCTGACCGGGCACGTCAACACGCCCTGCGTCGTCGAAGAGGCGATGTCGATCCCGATGCGCGAGCTGATCGAGAAGCACGGCGGCGGCATCCGCGGCGGCTGGTCGAACCTCAAGGCGATCATCCCCGGCGGGGCCTCGTGCCCGGTGCTGCCGGCGCATCTGTGCGAGGATGCGATCATGGACTTCGACGGGATGCGCGAGCTCAAGTCGAGCTTCGGCACCGCCTGCATGATCGTCATGGACAACTCGGTCGACATCGTGAAGGCGATCTGGCGGCTGAGCTACTTCTTCAAGCACGAGAGCTGCGGCCAGTGCACGCCCTGCCGCGAGGGCACCGGCTGGATGATGCGGGTCATGGACCGGCTGGTCCGCGGCGAGGCCGAGATCGAAGAGATCGACATGCTGCTGGACGTGACCAAGCAGGTCGAGGGGCACACGATCTGCGCCCTGGGCGACGCGGCCGCCTGGCCGATCCAGGGGCTGATCCGGCATTTCCGCGAAGAGATCGAGGACCGCATCAAGGCCAAGCGGACCGGGCGCATGGGGGCGATGGCGGCGGAATGAGCGGCGCGGTCGATCCTCGGCAGGCCGATCACGGGCGGTTGACGCGGGCTTGCGGCGAAACCGCGCGCCGGCGACCCTATATTGCAGGCATCTGCAAGAAGGATGTGCCCATGAAACGCCTCAGGACCGGACTGCTCGCGCTGACCGCGCTGGCGACGCTCGCCTCGCCCGCGGCGGCGCTCGAGCCGCTGTCGAAAGAGAAATACATCAACGACCGGCTGATCGCGGCGCGCGTCGCCGACCGTATCCGGCGCGAATGCCCGTCGATCGACGGGCGGATCGTGCTCGCCTACAGCCAGGCGCGGGCGCTGCAGCGCTATGCGCTCGACAAGGGCTACAGCAAGGCGCAGATTGACGCCTTCCTCGACGACAAGGCCGAGAAGCAGCGCATCTATGCGGTGGCCGAGGACTACCTCGCCCGCAACGGCGCGAAGAAGGGCAACGCCGAGAGCTTCTGCGCCATCGGCCGGGCCGAGATCGCGGGGCGGACCGTCAGCGGTTCGCTGTTGGTGGCGAAATGAAACAGGTGATCCGCTGGATCGGCATGGGCATCGTCGCCGCTGCGGCGTTGACGATGGTATTTGCCGACATGGTGCTGGCCCAGCCCGCGCAGGCGCCGGCCCAGACCCACGTCGTGGACTATCAGGTGCGGCTCGACCTCTTCTCGCCGCTCGACGTGCGCTGCCGGGGCACCTCGCCCGAGGGGCAGGTGCGGGCCGGGCGCGACCTGATGGGGCGCGACCTCGTGACGCTGCACGGCCCCTATGCGGGGATGCAGATCCTGTGCGAACGACCCGGCGCGGGCCGGTTCCTGATCGACGCGCGGCCCGACCCGCGCGACCCGCTGGCCGTGCAGGTGGACGCCATTCTGCTGTTCCGCGAGGGGCAGCAGGTGCCGCTGATGCTGGTCGAATCGCCCGGCCAGCGGGGCGGCCCGCTGCCGGTGCGGGGGAATGTACAGAGGCTCGCGGCCGGCAACTGAGCCGACCGCGGGACGGACGACCGGCGGCGCGCGACGGTGACAGGCGACCGGACGACGCGCCGCGGATGAGACCTTGCCGGATCGGCATGACGAGGAAGACAGGCAGATGAGCGACACCCGCACGATCAAGATCGACGACCGGCTGATCGAGGTCGATCCGAACCTCACGCTCATCCAGGCCTGCGAGCAGGCCGGGATCGAGGTCCCGCGCTTCTGCTATCACGAGCGGCTGTCGATCGCCGGCAACTGCCGGATGTGCCTCGTCGAGGTGGTGGGGGGACCGCCCAAGCCCGCGGCAAGCTGCGCGATGCAGGTCAAGGACCTGCGCCCCGGCCCGGACGGCGCGCCGTCCGAGATCCGCACCAACTCGCCGATGGTCCGCAAGGCCCGCGAGGGGGTGATGGAGTTCCTGCTCATCAACCACCCGCTCGATTGCCCGATCTGCGACCAGGGCGGCGAGTGCGACCTGCAGGACCAGGCGATGGCTTACGGCGTCGACTTCAGCCGCTACCGCGAGCCGAAGCGGGCGGCCGACGACCTGAACCTCGGGCCGCTGGTCGAGACGCACATGACCCGCTGCATCTCGTGCACCCGCTGCGTGCGCTTCACCACCGAGGTGGCGGGGATCACCCAGATGGGCCAGACCGGCCGCGGCGAGGACAGCGAGATCACCTCGTACCTCGGCCTCACGCTCGATTCGAACCTGCAGGGCAACATCATCGACCTGTGCCCGGTGGGGGCGCTGGTCTCGAAACCCTACGCCTTCACCGCCCGCCCGTGGGAGCTGACCAAGACCGAGTCGATCGACGTCATGGACGCGCTGGGGTCGAACATCCGCATCGACACCAAGGGCCGCGAGGTCATGCGCATCCTGCCGCGCAACAACGACGGCGTGAACGAAGAGTGGATCAGCGACAAGACCCGGTTCGTCTGGGACGGGCTGCGCCGGCAGCGGCTGGACCGGCCCTATGTCCGCGAGAACGGGCGCCTGCGTCCCGCGACCTGGGACGAGGCGCTGACGGTCGCCGCGCAGGCGATGAAGGGCCGCAAGGTCGCCGGCCTGATCGGTGATCTGGCCCCGGTCGAGGCGGTGTTCGCGCTGAAGCAACTGATCGAGGGGATCGGCGGCACCGTCGAGTGCCGCACCGATGGCGCCCGTCTGCCGGCCGGGAACCGCGCCGGCTACGTCGGCACGGCGAGCATCGCCGACATCGACCGGGCCGAGATGATCCAGCTCATCGGCACCGACCCGCGGACCGAGGCGCCGGTGCTCAACGCCCGCATCCGCCGCGCCTGGGCGCGGGGTGCGCAGGTCGGGCTGGTCGGCCCGGCGGTGGACCTGACCTACGATTATGCCCATGTCGGCAGTGACCGTGCGGCGCTCGAAAGCCTGTCCTCGCGCGAGATCTCGGACGAGACGCGCGGCAAGGAGACGCTGGTGATCGTCGGCCAGGGCGCGCTGCGCGAGGCGGACGGGGCGGCGGTGCTGGGCCACGCCATGCGGCTGGCCGAGAACTCGAACTCGAAGCTGCTGATCCTGCACACGGCGGCCAGCCGGGTGGGGGCGATGGACGTGGGCGCCGTGACCGAGGGCGGTCTTGCGGCCGCCGTCGAGGGGGCCGAGGTGATCTACAGCCTCGGCGCCGACGAGGTGGACGTGGCACCGGGCGCCTTCGTCATCTACCAGGGCAGCCACGGCGACCGCGGCGCGCACCGGGCCGACGTGATCCTGCCCGGCGCCTGCTACACCGAGGAGAACGGGCTTTTCGTGAACACCGAAGGCCGTCCCCAGCTGGCCATGCGGGCGAACTTCGCCCCCGGCGAGGCCAAGGAGAACTGGGCGATCCTGCGGGCGCTCTCGGCCCGTCTGGGCAAGACCCAGCCTTGGGACAGCCTTGCCCAGCTGCGCCGGGCGCTGATCGACGCGGTGCCGCATCTGGCGCAGATCGACGAGGTGCCGGCGAACGTCTGGCAGCCGGTCGAGGCCGGGCCGCTCGGCCGGGCCGATTTCCGCGGCGCGGTGGGCGATTTCTACCTCTCGAACCCGATTGCCCGCGCCTCGGCGCTGATGGGCGAGCTGTCGGCGATGGCCATGGCCCGGCGGGCCACGGCTCTGGCGGCGGAGTAACCCCCGTGCGCGGCGGGCTGTCCCTTCTGGTGGCGGTCGCGGTCTCGGTCGGGGCGCTGAGCGGCTGCGGCCAGCGCGAGTCGGGCGGTCAGGGGCTGGCGACGCCGCCCCGCGCCAAGCCGGACGAGGTCAAGGTCAAGATCGTCGATCGCAGCATCGCGGGCACCAAGCTGAGCCGGGCCCGCGTCTCGACCAAGTCGGGCGACATCCTGATCCTCGAGCACGACGGCTCGGTGACCGAAGTGGCGCTCGACAGCCCCGCCGGGCAGGAGGCGTTCCAGGTCACCGAGGCGGAACTCGAGGCGCTGAATGTCAATCTCGGTCTCAAGCTGAAGCCGGCGGACGTGGCGAATTTCGACGTCGTTGCGCCTGAAAAGCCACGCCTGCCGACGGCGCAGGAAAAGGCGCTCGAGGAATTCGCCGCCCGCACCCGGCCGGCGCTGCCCGCCTTTCCCAAGGGCTTCAAGGCCGACCCGCAGGATTTCGTGGCCGCGCGCGTCCAGCCGCTGGCCGGGGACCGGCGCGGCGACCTGGTCGAGGTCAGCGCGAACCTCAGGCCGGGGGTGGACGCCGATGTGGCGTTCGCCTATGCCACCTGCGCGTTGGCCGGGTGGGCCAAGGGCCAGAACAAGCCGTTCGGCCGGCACATCCGCACCTTGCAGGAACGGCGCGACGGCAAGCTGGTCGTCGGGTCGGTCTTTACGCTGTCGGACACGCGGCCCATGGGCTTGCGGGTCATGGAAACACAAGACACCCTGCGCGCCTGCAGGGACAGCGGCATTCCGGCCGCATGACGAGGGGGCACGTTCCGCATGGCTGACTTTCTGGCGTCCCCGCTCGGCATTGCCGTGATCCTGCTCGCGCAGGGTCTGGGAATCATCGCCTTCGTGATGATTTCGCTGCTGTTCCTCGTCTACGGCGACCGCAAGATCTGGGCCGCGGTGCAGATGCGCCGGGGTCCGAACGTGGTCGGCCCCTGGGGCCTGCTGCAGTCGGTGGCCGACGCGCTGAAATACGTCGTCAAGGAAATCGTCGTCCCGGCGGGGTCGGACAAGTTCGTCTTCTTCCTCGCGCCCTTCCTGTCGATGATGCTGGCGCTGTTCGCCTGGGTGGTGATCCCTTTCGCCCCCGGCTGGGTGATGGCCAACATCAACGTGGGCGTGCTGTTCATCTTCGCGGTCTCCTCGCTCGAGGTGTACGGCGTGATCATGGGCGGATGGGCCTCGAACTCGAAATACCCGTTCCTGGCCTCGCTGCGGTCGGCGGCGCAGATGATCTCGTACGAGGTGTCGCTGGGGCTGATCATCATCGGGGTGATCATCTCGGCCGGCACGATGAACCTCAGCGGCATCGTCGAGAGCCAGCGCGGCGCCTACGGGATGTTCAACTGGTACTGGCTGCCGCATCTGCCGATGCTGGTGCTGTTCTTCGTCTCGGCGCTGGCCGAGACGAACCGCCCGCCCTTCGATCTGTCCGAGGCCGAATCCGAGCTCGTGGCCGGGCACATGGTCGAATACTCCTCGACCCCCTACCTGCTCTACATGGCGGGCGAGTACATCGCGATCTTCCTGATGTGCGCGCTGATCTCGATCCTGTTCTTCGGCGGCTGGCTGTCGCCCATCCCGGGGCTGCCCGACGGGGCGCTGTGGATGGTCCTGAAGATGTGGGTCTGGTTCTTCATGTTCGCGATGGTGAAGGCCATCGTGCCGCGCTACCGCTACGACCAGCTGATGCGGATCGGCTGGAAGGTCTTCCTGCCCCTGTCGCTGTTCTGGGTCGTTCTGGTCGCCTTCCTGGCCCGGTTCGACGTGCTGGGCGGGGCCTGGGCGCGCTGGGATCATCTGGTGCCGATCGGCACCACCATTGTGGGGGGCTGACCATGGCCGCACATGAGCTTGCCGCAGCACTGGCCGCGGCGTCCGAAACCGACAAGGCGACGCTGGCGCAATACGTGCTGCACGCGCTCGAGCGCGCGGGCGTCCCGCACGACTCGGCCGCCAAGCGGCTGATCGTCGGCGCGATGGACCGCTATGCCGACGAGGAGGGGAACGTCTGAGATGGCCCTCGATCTGGTCCGCGCCACCAAATACTTCCTCATGTGGGACTTCATCAAAGGCTTCGGCGTGGGGATGAAGTATTTCTTCGCCCCCAAGGCGACGCTGAACTACCCGCACGAGAAGGGCCCGCTCTCGCCACGCTTCCGCGGCGAGCACGCGCTGCGCCGCTATCCGAACGGCGAAGAGCGCTGCATCGCCTGCAAGCTGTGCGAGGCGATCTGCCCGGCGCAGGCGATCACCATCGACGCCGAACCGCGCGAGGATGGCTCGCGCCGCACCACGCGCTACGACATCGACATGACCAAGTGCATCTACTGCGGCTTCTGCCAGGAGGCCTGCCCGGTCGATGCCATCGTCGAGGGGCCGAACTTCGAGTTCGCCACCGAAACCCGCGAGGAGCTGTTCTACGACAAGGCCCGCCTGCTCGCCAACGGCGAGCGGTGGGAGGCCGAGATCGCCCGCAACCTCCAGCTCGACGCGCCCTATCGATGAGCGACGGTTTCGCCAGGCTGTTCCAGCAGATGCTCCAGTCCGGGCAGGAGATGGCGCGCGCCTTCAACCCGGGGCTCGAGAATTTCGACACCCGCGCGTTCGAGAAGATGCTGCCCGTCATGCCCGCCGACATGATGGAGATGTGGTTCGGCCGCACCTTCAACCGCGAGGGGCTGGATGCCAAGACGCGGCTGCTCTTGACCATCGGGGCGCTGACGGTGCAGGGCGCTGTCGCCGAGCCGCAGCTGCGGCTGGCGGTGCGCCACGCGCTGAAGGCCGGGGCGACGCAGCGCGAGATCGCCGAGACGATCTGGCAGATGTCGATGTTCGGCGGGCTGCCCGCCATGCAGAAGGCGCTGGAACTGGCGCAGGCGGTATTCGCCGAGGAGGATGACGCAGCATGATGGTCTTTGCTTTCTACCTCTTCGCCATCTCCGTGCTGGTCGCCGGCTTCATGGTGGTGATCTCGCGCAACCCGGTGCACTCGGTGCTGTGGCTGATCCTGGCCTTCCTCTCGGCGGCGGGGCTGTTTGTCCTGCAAGGCGCCGAGTTCGTCGCCATGCTGCTGATCATCGTCTATGTCGGCGCGGTCGCGGTGCTGTTCCTGTTCGTCGTGATGATGCTCGACGTCGATTTCGCCGCGCTCAAGGGCGAGCTGGCGCGCTACCTGCCGCTCGGCCTCCTGATCGCGGTGGTGATGATGGCGCAGCTCGGCATCGCCTTCGGCGCGTGGGAGTCCGCCCCGGGCGCCGCGGCCGCCCGCAGCGTGCCGATCGTCGAGAACACGCTGAACACCCACGCTTTGGGCGGGGTGCTCTATGACCGCTACTTTCTCGCCTTCCAGCTCGCCGGTCTGATCCTGCTGGTGGCGATGATCGGGGCGATCCTGCTGACGCTGCGCCACCGCAAGGACATCAAGCGCCAGGACGTGCTGCAGCAGATGTGGCGCGACCCGAAGAAGGCGATGCGGATGACCAACCCGAAGCCGGGGCAGGGGCTGTGATGACGGCGCGTCCCGTTTTCCTGACAGCGGGTGTCACGGCATTTGCAGCCCTGACCGGATGCGGCGCGCCTGGGCCGGTTCCCGACGCCGGGAAGCTCAACGAACTCGCCAACGGCGCCTGCGGTCGGGTTGTGACCACCGCCGAGGGGGTTGTGACAGAGTTTCCTGCCGTCGACTTCGGCCCCGGTCTGGTCGGGATGCGGACCGAGACCGTCAGCCGCACGGGCGAGCGGCGGCAGCGGTTTGCGCTTTACGACGTTAAATCCAGTCGGCTGGTGCGCGTTGAAGCGCCGGCCGGCACCGCGCTTTTCGCCGCTGTCGAGCGCATCTCGGCTGATGAGCCTGTGCGCCAGTCGCTGTCGCGCTTTACTGCGGCGGCTCGGGCGCGTGGATTTGCGGTGACGGAAGGCCGGGCGGATTCGGCCGGCAATGCCCGTCTGGCGTGCGCATCGCGCGCCTTTTACGGCGACGGAAAGCCCGTATCGACGGCCCCGGTGCCCACCGGGGCGCCGGTGGACGGGCGGCTGTTGCTTCCGTAAAGCCGGGGCGACGACGACTCATCCCGCGCAACCGAAGGCGCGAACCAAGACGACAACCGGGCCACGAACCGGAGAGGGACGAAGCGAATGATCGGTTTGACACATTACCTTGTCGTGGGGGCGACCCTGTTCGTCACCGGCGTCTTCGGCATCTTCGTCAACCGCAAGAACGTCATCGTCATCCTGATGTCGATCGAGCTGATCCTGCTGGCCGTGAACATCAACTTCGTCGCCTTCTCGACCCATCTGGGCGATCTCGGCGGGCAGGTGTTCACCATGTTCGTGCTGACGGTCGCGGCGGCCGAGGCGGCGATCGGCCTGGCCATCCTCGTGGTGTTCTTCCGCAACCGCGGCACCATCGAGGTCGAAGACGTCAACGTGATGAAGGGCTGAGACAATTGGAAAAGTTCATCGTCTTCGGCCCGCTCGCAGCCTCGATCATCGCCGGCTTCGGCTGGCGCGTGATGTCGGAAAAGGGCGCGCAGGTCCTGACCACTGCGGTGCTCTTCGTTGCCTGCGCGCTGTCCTGGATCGTCTTCCTCGGCTTCGACGGCACGCCGCGCCACATCCCGGTCATGGACTGGATCGTCTCGGGTGACTTCCACGCCGAATGGGCGCTGCGGATCGACCGGCTGACGGCGATCATGCTGATCGTCGTGACGACGGTCTCGGCGCTCGTCCACCTCTATTCGATGGGCTACATGGCCCATGACGACAACTGGACCGAGGATGAGCCCTACAAGGCGCGCTTCTTCGCCTATCTGTCATTCTTCACCTTCGCCATGCTGATGCTGGTGACTGCCGACAACCTCCTGCAGATGTTCTTCGGGTGGGAAGGCGTGGGCGTCGCCTCGTATCTGCTGATCGGCTTCTACTACAAGAAACCCAGCGCCAACGCCGCGGCGATGAAGGCGTTCATCGTCAACCGCGTCGGCGACTTCGGCTTCCTGCTCGGCATCTTCGCCATCTACTGGCTGACCGGCACGATCCGCTTCGACGAGATCTTCGCCCAGGTCCCGCAGATCGCGCAGACGCAGGTGCCGTTCCTGTGGACCGAGTGGAACGCGGCCAACCTGATCGGGGTGTTGCTGTTCATCGGCGCGATGGGCAAGTCGGCGCAGCTTGGCCTGCACACCTGGCTGCCGGACGCGATGGAGGGCCCGACCCCGGTCTCGGCGCTGATCCACGCCGCGACCATGGTGACGGCGGGCGTGTTCCTCGTCTGCCGGATGTCGCCGCTCTATGAATTCGCGCCGGACGCCAAGAACTTCATCGTGCTGATCGGCGCGGCGACGGCGTTCTTTGCGGCGACCGTGGGCCTCGTGCAGAACGACATCAAGCGGGTGATCGCCTATTCGACCTGCTCGCAGCTCGGCTACATGTTCGTGGCGGCGGGCGTCGGCGTCTATTCGGTCGCCATGTTCCACCTGCTGACCCACGCCTTCTTCAAGGCGATGCTGTTCCTCGGTGCGGGCTCGGTGATCCAAGCGATGCACCATGAGCAGGACCTGCGGAACTACGGCGGGCTGCGCAAGAAGATCCCCTATACGTTCTGGGCGATGCTGATCGGCACGCTGGCGATCACCGGGGTCGGAATCCCGCTGACCACCATCGGCTTCGCCGGCTACCTGTCCAAGGACGCGGTGATCGAGAGCGCCTTTGCCTCGGGCCACTCCTATGCCTTCTGGCTGCTGGTCATCGCGGCGCTGTTCACCAGCTTCTATTCCTGGCGGCTGATGTTCCTGACCTTTTGGGGCGCGCCGCGTCCGCAGCAGGTATGGGACGCCGAGATCAAGGCCGAGGAGGAGGTGCAGCCGCAGGGCCTCGCAGCCGGTCACGGCCATGTGGCTCACGCCGCGCATGACGCGCATGGCGCCCACGACGCGCATGGCGCCCATGACGATCACGGCCACCACGGCGGCCTGCACGCCTATGAGCACGCGCATGAAAGCCCGCCGGTGATGCTGATCCCGCTGGCGGCGCTGGCGGTGGGCGCGATCTTCTCGGGGATGGTCTGGTACGCGCCGTTCTTCGGCAGTCACGAGCGGGTGGCCGAGTTTTTCCACATGGGCCATGGCGGGCACGAGATCGCCGCGGCCGATCACGCCGCCCCGGTCGCCACCGACCCGGCCGACCACGCGATGGCACCGGCCGAGACGGCCCACGCCGCCCCGGTCCACGCCGCCCCGGCCGAGGGCGCCGCGGCTGCCCCCGAGGGCGCGGCGGCCGACCAGCCCGCGGGCACGGTCAACACCGCCGTTCCGGCGCCGGTGGGCGGGGCGATCTACATGCACCCCGACAACCACGTCCTCGACGAGGCCCACCATTCGCCGGTTTGGGTCAAGGTGGCGCCGTTCTTCGCCATGCTGGCGGGCCTTGCGCTGGCGTGGATGATGTACATCCGCCACCCCGGCTCGGCGGCGCAGCTGGGCGCGATGCAGCGGCCGCTGTACCGCTTCCTGCTCAACAAGTGGTATTTCGACGAGATCTACGACTTCCTCTTCGTCCGGCCGGCGCGCTGGCTTGGCCGCGCGCTCTGGACGGGCGGGGACGGGCGGACCATCGACGGGGCGATCAACGGGCTCGCCATGGGGCTGATTCCGCGGCTGACCCGCTTTGCCGGCCGGGTGCAGTCCGGCTACCTGTTCCACTATGCCTTCGGCATGGTCCTGGGCCTCGTCGGCCTGCTGATCTGGGTGATGGCGCGGAGCGTGAACTGAGATGACGACCTATCCGCTGCTTTCCATCATCACCTTCCTGCCCATCGTCGCGGCGCTGATCATGGCCGTGTTCCTGCGCGGCAACGACGCGGCCGCGGCCAGCAACGCCCGCTGGCTGGCGCTGGTCGCCACCGTGGCGACCTTTGCGGTCAGCTGCCTCGTGCTCGCCGGTTTCGATCCGCAGAACACCGGCTTTCAGTTCGTCGAGGACCAGCCCTGGATCATGGGGCTGCGCTACAAGCTGGGCGTCGACGGCATCTCGATCCTGTTCGTCATGCTGACGACGTTCCTGATGCCGCTCGTCATCCTCTCGACGTGGGAGGTGACGGACCGCACCAAGGACTACATGATCGCCTTCCTCGTGCTCGAGGGGCTGATGATCGGCGTGTTCGTCGCGCTGGACCTGGTGCTGTTCTACCTGTTCTTCGAGGCCGGGCTGATCCCGATGTTCCTGATCATCGGGATCTGGGGCGGCAAGGACCGCATCTACGCGGCCTTCAAGTTCTTCCTCTATACCTTCCTCGGCTCGGTGCTGATGCTGGTGGCGATGGTGTCGATGTACAACATGGCCGGCACCACCGACATTCCGACGCTGATGGGCTTCGACTTCCCGTCGACGCCGATCCCGGTGTTCGGCACGACGCTGCTGGGCGGGACGCAGATGCTGCTGTTCCTCGCGTTCTTCGCCAGCTTCGCGGTCAAGATGCCGATGTGGCCGGTCCACACCTGGCTGCCCGACGCCCACGTGCAGGCGCCGACCGCGGCCTCGGTCCTGCTGGCGGCGGTGCTTCTGAAGATGGGCGGCTACGGCTTCCTGCGCTTCTCGCTGCCGATGTTCCCCGAGGCGTCCGCCATCGCCCAGCCCGCGGTGTTCTGGCTCTCGGCCATCGCCATCGTCTACACCAGCCTCGTGGCGCTGGCGCAGTCCGACATGAAGAAGCTGATCGCCTATTCGTCGGTCGCGCACATGGGCTATGTCACGCTCGGCACCTTCGCGGCCAACCAGGTGGGCGTCGAGGGCGCCATCTTCCAGATGCTGTCGCACGGCTTCGTCTCGGGCGCGCTGTTCCTGCTGGTCGGCGTGATCTACGACCGGATGCA
The DNA here is from genome assembly GCF_012689545.1 of Paracoccus sanguinis. Lineage (NCBI taxonomy): Bacteria > Pseudomonadati > Pseudomonadota > Alphaproteobacteria > Rhodobacterales > Paracoccaceae > Paracoccus > Paracoccus sanguinis. The sequence goes on along the minus strand of NZ_CP051542.1, from coordinate 616,447 downwards.
CACGCGTGAGATCGACGCCTACGGCGGACTCGTGAACCGGATGCCGATCTACGCGCTGATCTTCATGTTCTTCACCATGGCGAACGTGGGCCTGCCGGGCACCTCGGGCTTCGTGGGCGAGTTCCTGACCCTGCTCGGCGTGTTCCAGGTCAACACTTGGGTCGCGCTGGTCGCCACCACCGGGGTGATCCTGTCGGCGGCCTATGCGCTCTGGCTCTACCGCCGGGTGACGCTGGGCGCGCTGGTCAAGGAGAGCCTGCGCACGATCACCGACATGACCCCGCGCGAGCGCTGGATCTTCGTCCCGCTGATCGCCATGACGCTGCTGCTCGGGGTCTATCCGCGCGCCGTCACCGACATCACCGGCCCGGCCGTCGCCGCGCTCGTGCATGATTACCACGCCAGCCTGCCCGCAGCCCCCGCGACCACCGAGGTCGCCGCTGCGCCCGCGGCAAGCCACTGAGGGGGCCGCGATGACCGCAATCGACATGAACTTCTCGCTCATCCTGCCCGAGATCGCGCTGGCGCTCTTCGCCATGGCCGCGCTGATGCTGGGGGCGTTCTTCGGCAAGGACCGGCTGGCCGGGACGGTGCTGTGGCTCTCGGTCACGGCGCTGCTGCTGGCGGCGCTATTCGTGGGCTGGGGCGACCGCGTGGACGGCCAGTCCTTCTGGGGCATGTTCATCGACGACGCCTTCGCGCGCTTCGCCAAGGTCACGGCGCTCGCCGCCGCGGCCGCGGTGCTGGCGATGAGCGCGGGTTATCTCGACCGGCAGGGCCTGCTCAGGTTCGAGCTGCCGATCCTGATCGTGCTCGCCGTCGTCGGCATGATGGTCATGGTTTCGGCCGGCGACCTGCTGACCCTCTACATGGGGCTCGAGCTGCAGTCGCTGGCGCTCTATGTCGTGGCCGCCATGCGGCGCGACAGCGTGCGCTCGTCCGAGGCCGGGCTGAAGTATTTCGTCCTCGGCTCGCTCAGCTCGGGGATGCTGCTCTACGGGATCTCGCTGGTCTATGGCTTCGCCGGGACCACCAACCTCGCCGGGGTGATGCAGGCGGTCACCGCCGAGCAGCTGCCGATGGGGCTGCTGTTCGGGATGGTGTTCCTGCTCGTCGGGCTGGCCTTCAAGGTCTCGGCGGTGCCGTTCCACATGTGGACGCCTGACGTCTACGAGGGCTCGCCGACGCCGATCACCGCCTTCTTCGCCACCGCGCCCAAGGTCGCCGCGATGGCGCTGATCGCGCGGCTGATGTGGGGCGCGTTCGGGCAGGTGCCGGGCGACTGGGGGCAGATCATCGCGGTGCTGGCGCTGCTGTCTATGTTCCTCGGCTCGATCGCCGGCATCGGCCAGCGCGACATCAAGCGGCTGATGGCCTATTCCTCGATCGCGCACATGGGCTTTGCGCTCATCGGCCTGGCCGCCGGGACCGTCTACGGGGTGCAGGCGATGCTGATGTACATGGCGATCTATGTCGTGATGAACGTCGGCACCTTCGCCTTCATCCTGTCGATGGAGCGGGGGGGGCGTCCGGTCACCGCGCTGGACGACCTGAACCTGCTGGCGCGGACCGAGCCGCTGAGGGCGCTGGCGATGCTGGTGCTGCTCTTCAGCCTCGCCGGAGTGCCGCCGATGCTGGGCTTCTTTGCCAAGTTCGGGGTGCTCAAGGCGGCGGTGGACGCGGGCATGGGCTGGCTTGCCGTGCTGGGCGTGATCGCCTCGGTGATTGGGGCCTTCTACTACCTGCGCATGGCCTATTACCTCTACTTCGGCGCTGAGCGCGACGAGCCGGTGCAGATGCACGGCGGCGCGGCCACCTGGGTGGCGCTGGTCGGTGCGGCGGCGGCGATGGTGATCGGGGCCTTCACGATGTTCGGCGCCGACCGGGCCGCCGAGCGGGCGGCGGCGTCGCTGGTCGTGGCGCAGGCCGCGGTGGCGGAGCCTGTGGCGGTGGCCACCCGCCCCGTTGACTGACCCCGCACGGTCCGCGGCGGAGCCCTCCGCCGTCGCTGACGGCTGGCCCGAGGGCGTCGGCCGCCACATCCTGCCGCGCTGCGCCAGCACCAACGCCGAGGCGCTGCGCCTGGCCCCCGCACTCTCGGGCCCGGCCTGGGTGCTGACGCTGGACCAGTTCGCCGGGCGGGGACGACGCGGGCGGGTCTGGCAGATGCCCGCCGGCAACTTCGCCGCTACGCTGGTGCTGCGCCCGGCGGGCGGGCCGGCCGAGGCCTCGCTCTACAGCTTCGTCGCCGTGCTCGCTTTGCACGAGGCGCTGGCGCTGGTCTGCGGTCCCACGGCGCGGCTGGCGATCAAATGGCCGAACGACGTGCTGCTGAACGGCGGCAAGGTCGCGGGCATCCTGCTGGAAAGCGCGGGGCAGGGCGGGCAGGTCAGCGCGCTCGCCGTCGGGATCGGCGTCAACCTCGCCGCCGCCCCCCCGGCCGACACGCTCGAGCCCGAGGCCACCCCCGCCGTCTCGGTGTGCGAGGCGACCGGCCACGCCCTCGCCCCGACCGAGTTCCTCGACCTTCTCGCCCCGGCCTTCGCCCGCTGGCAGGCCCAGCTCACCACCTGGGGTTTCGCCCCGATCCGCACGGCCTGGCTCGCCCGGGCCGCGCGGCTGGGCCAGACCATCACCGCCCGCACCGGCAGCCACAGCCGCACCGGCACCTTCGAGGGGATCGACGCCACCGGCGCGCTGATCCTCATCACCGCGCAGGGCCGCGAGGTGATCCCCGCCGCCGACATCTATTTCCACGAGGCCCCCTGATGCTGCTCTGCATCGACACCGGCAACACCAACACCGTCTTCGCCATCTGGGACGGCGCGCGGTTCCTGAGCCAGTGGCGCATCGCCACCGACCACCGTCGCACCGCGGACGAGTATTTCGTCTGGCTGCGCTCGCTCATCTCGCTGCACGGGCTCGAGGTGACGATCGACCACTGCATCATTTCTTCGACCGTGCCGCGGGTGGTGTTCAACCTGCGGGTGCTCTGCAACCGATACTTCGACACCCGCCCGCTGGTGGTGGGCAAGCCCGACACGCTGCTGCCGGCGCCGCCGCGGGTGGACCCGGGGGCTGTGGTCGGCCCTGACCGGATCGTGAACACCTGGGCCGCGTTCGACCGCTACGGCCCCGATCTGACGGTGGTGGACTTCGGCACCGCCACGACCTTCGACGTGGTGGACACGGACGGGGCCTATGTGGGCGGGGTGATCGCGCCGGGCGTGAACCTGTCGCTCGAGGCGCTGCACATGGGCGCGGCCTCGCTGCCGCACGTCGATATCACCAAGCCCGCGCAGGTCATCGGCACGAATACGGTTGCCTGCATCCAGTCGGGTGTGTTCTGGGGCTATGTCGGACTCGTCCGCGAGATCTGCCAGCGCATCGCTGCCGAGCGCGGCCGGAAGATGAAGATCATCGCAACCGGAGGCTTGGCTGCGTTGTTCGACCAGACCCAGGACCTGTTCGACAGCTGGGACGACGATCTGACCATGCACGGGCTGCGGCTCATCCACGATTACAACAGGGAGGCGGGCAATGTCTGAGCGCCTGATCTATCTGCCGCTGGGCGGCGCGGGCGAAATCGGCATGAACGCCTATGTCTACGGCTACGGCCCGGCGGGGCGCGAGCGGCTGATCCTCGTCGACCTCGGCGTGACCTTCGGCGACATGGACAGCGCGCCGGGCATCGACCTCATCATGCCGGACCTGCGCTGGCTCGAGGACAACCGCGACCGGCTGGAGGGGGTGTTCATCACCCACGCGCACGAGGATCACGTGGGCGCGCTGGGGCTGCTCTACAGCCGCCTGCGGGTGCCGGTCTATGCGCGCAAGTTCACCGGCACGCTGGCCCGGATGAAGCTGGAAGAGGCCGGCCAGCCGACCGACCGGCTGCGCATCGTGGCCCCGCGCCCCGAGGTGGTCGAGGTCGGACCCTTCAAGGTCCAGTTCGTGCCGGTCAGCCACTCGATCCCGGAAAGCGCCGCGCTGATCATCGACACGCCCGCCGGGCGGGTGGCGCACACCGGCGACTTCAAGCTCGACGGGACGCCCGTGGTGGGCGAGGCGTTCGACCCGATCCTCTGGCACGACATCGCGCAGGAACAGCCGATCAAGGCGCTCGCCTGCGATTCCACCAATGTGTTCAGCCCCAACCCCGGCCGGTCCGAGGCACTGCTGGCGAACCCGCTGCTCGACTTCGTCATGGCGCAGAAGCAGATGGTGGTGGCCACGACCTTCGCCTCGAACGTCGCGCGGCTGAAGACGCTGGCCGAGGCCGGCGTCGCCTCGGGACGCAAGGTCTGCCTGCTGGGCCGGGCCATGCGCAAGATGGTGACGGCGGCGATCGAGACCGGGGTGCTCAAGGACTTCCCCAAGGTCATCGGCCCGGACGAGGCCGCCGACCTGCCGCGCAACAAGGTGATGCTGATCGTCACCGGCAGCCAGGGTGAGCGGCGCGCAGCCTCGATGCAGCTCTCGATGGGCAAGTATCTCGGCATCCAGCTCAAGGAAGGGGACAGCTTCCTGTTCTCGAGCCGCACGATCCCCGGCAACGAGCGCCCGGTGATCCGCATCATGAACAACCTCAGCCGGCTGGGGGTCGATGTCTATGACCCCGACGACGGGATGTATCACGTCTCGGGCCACGCCAACCGCCCCGACCTCGAGGCGATCCATGACCTATTGAAGCCGCAGATGCTGATCCCGATGCACGGCGAGCACATGCATCTGCGCGAGCACATGAACCTCGGCCGGGCCAAGGGCATGGCGTCCGAGATCGTCACCAACGGGATGATGATGGACCTGTCGGGCGACACGCTGCGGCAGGTGGATGATGTGCCGACGGGCCGCATCTACCTCGACGGGACGGTGCTGATCGGGGCGATGGACGGCGTCGTGCGCGACCGCATCCGCATGGCGCTGAACGGCCACGCGACGGTCTCGGTCATCATCGACGAGAACGACGAGCCGCTGCCCGATGCCTGGGTCGAGACGATGGGTTTGGCCGCGCAGGGCCGCGCGGGCGTGCCGCTTGCCCGCCATGTGGAGAGCGAGCTCGGCGAGTATCTCGAGCGGGTCGACCAGACCACCGCCACCGACGACAAGAAGCTGGACGAGGGGCTGCGCCGCATCGTCCGCCAGGCGACGATGGAGGAGATCGGCAAGAAGCCCGAGGTCAAGATCGTCATCTCGCGGCTGGCCGCCGAGTGATGCTGCTGGCGGCCGCCCTCGGCTGCGCGATCGTCTGCCTGGCCGCGGGACTGGCGACGGTGCCGGCGCGCGCGGGGGCGGGCGGTACTGCGCCGGGCGCGCTGGCGCTGGCGGGGGTGCAGGTCGTCGGCGGGGCGCTGCTTGGCTGGGCGATCGGCTGGCTGCTGGCGATGACCCCCGCCGAGACGGCGGCGCTCGCGCTGCTCGGCGCCTCGCCGGGGACGGTGGCGGTCAATCCGCTGGTGGCGCTGGCGGGCGGGCGGATCGTACTCGCGAACGGCGTCATGGCGCTGAGTGGCCTGGCCGCCGTCGCTGCGGTTGCGGTGGTGGCGGTGCTGTTCGGGGCGGCGGGGTCGGTGGTGCTGCCGCTGATGCTGGCCGCCGCTCTGCCGATGTGGCTGGGGCGGGCGCTGCGGCTTCGCGTCTCGCCCCGTGTTCAGCGGTTGGCGCCGATCGTGGCGGGGCTGGCGCTGGCGGCGATGGTGCTGGCCGGGCTGATCCTCGGCCGTGCCGGGGCGACGGTCTGGCCGCTGGCCGGGGCGGTGCTGCTGCTGGCCGGCGCGCTGACCGTACTGGGCCATGCCGTCGGCCGGGGCCTTGCCCCCGTCGCCGGTGGCGACGGCGTGCCGGTGACCGCGGCGCTGCTGCTGCCGATGCGGAACGTGGCCGTGCCGATGCGGAACGTGGCCGTGCCGATGCTTGCCGGCCTCGCCGGGGGCCTGAGCGCCGCGCCGCTGGCGGCGGCGCTCTATGGGGTGCTGATGTACGTCCCGGCGGTGGCGCTGGTCATGGCGCGTCAGGCGCGGGCCCGGCGCTAGGCGTCGCGTCTCAGTGGCCGGCCTGCGCGTGGGTGCGGTCGATCACGAAGCGCTTGTCGCAATAGGGGCAGTCCACCCAGCCGGTCGGCTCGGCGATCGACAGCCACACCCGCGGATGCCCCAGTCCCAGTGCCTCGTCACCCGAGCAGGCGACCTTCCACGCCGCCACCACCTCGGTCACGGGCGCCGGATGCAGCGGCTGGGCGGTGTCCTGATCGGTGGAGAGCGGGTTTTCGGTCTGGGGCGCGCGCATCGAGGCTCTCTTGTGCTGGCGGTGAAACGCCGGTTTAACGGCCCGGCCATTCTAGCCGCCCCATCCCCGGCCGCAACCCGTCGCGGTGCGCGGGGCAGGGGTGTCGCCCAGCCACAGGCGGACCGCCCGATGCCCGATCCCGACCCCTCTGCCGCCCCCGCGATCCGCCTGACCGGCCTGCGCAAGACCTATGCCGCGGTCGGCCGCGTCCCCGCGAAAGAGGCGCTGAAGGGCGTCGACCTGACCATCCCACGCGGCTCGATCTTCGGGCTTCTGGGGCCGAACGGGGCGGGGAAATCGACGCTGATCAACATCCTCGCCGGGGTGGTGAACAAATCCGCAGGGCAGGTCGAGATCTGGGGCTTCGACCAAGACGTGAACCCGCGCCAGTCGCGCGCCGCCATCGGGGTGATGCCGCAGGAACTCAACATCGACCCGTTCTTCACACCGCGCGCCAGCCTCGAGGTGCAGGCGGGGCTCTACGGTGTGCCGAAGGCCGACCGCTGGACCGACGAGATCCTCGCGCTGGTCGGGCTGACCGCGCAGGCCGAAAGCTACACCCGCCAGCTTTCCGGCGGGATGAAGCGGCGGCTGCTTCTGGCCAAGGCGCTGGTCCACCGCCCGCGCATCCTCGTCCTCGACGAGCCGACGGCGGGCGTGGACATCGCGCTGCGCGAGATGCTGTGGGAAAACGTCCGCCGCCTCAATGCGCAGGGGATGACGGTGATCCTGACCACGCATTACCTCGAAGAGGCGCAGGCGATGTGCGACGAAATCGCCATCATCGACCGCGGGCAGAAGATCATCCAGGACCGCACCGAGCGCCTGCTCGCCCGGGCCGAGACCAAGACGCTGGTGGTGGACCCCGGGCCGTGGGCCGGCGCCCTCCCGCCGCTGCCCGAGGGGGTCGCGGCCGAGCGCCGCGCCGACGGGCGGCTGGCGCTCAGCTACGCGCCCGAGCGGGTCCCGGCCGAGCGGATCGTCGATGCGCTGCGTGCGGGCGGGGTGCCGATGGCGGACCTCTCGACCGAGCAGCCGGACCTGCAGGACGTGTTCCTGTCGCTCACCGGCGGCCGCTAGAGCCAGCGCTTCCAGCGCGCGAGCAGATAGATCAGCAGCGCCGACAGCACCATCGCCGCCAGCGCCATCGGGTAGCCGTAGCGCCAGTGCAGCTCGGGCATCGCGTCGAAGTTCATCCCGTAGATCGAGGCGATCATCGTCGGCGGCAGGAACAGCGCCGCGACCACCGACAGCACCCGGACGGTGTTGTTCTGCTGCAGGTTGATGAGGCCCAGCGTCGCGTCCACCGTCATCCCCAGCCGGGTGCCGAGGAAATCGGCGTGCACCTCGAGCGCCTGGACGTCGCGGTTGATCGACTTCGCCAGCGCCCGCAGCCGGTCGGCGTCCGGGTGCGCCTCGGTCCAGCTCGTGTAGAAGCTCAGCACCCGCTCGACCGACAGAAGCCCGAGCCGCACCCGCGCCATCAGCTCGGACTGGCCGCCGATCCTGAGCAGGGCAGCGCGCAGCTCGGCGTCGCGGGCGTTGGCGTTGCTGTCGAAGACCAGTGCCCCGGTCTGGTCGAGCACCCGTCCCACCCCCTCGAGGATGTCGGCGAGGCGGGCGACGATCTCCTCCATCAGGCCAAGGAAGATGCGGTCGGGGCTGCCGACGCCCGAGGCGGAACGCTCGGCCCGGGTCGGGAAGGTGGTGAACGGCCGCGGCGCGTGGTGGCGGACGGTCACCAGCCGGTCGGGCGACAGGATGAAGGTCACCGGCATCGCCACGGGCTTGCCGTCCGGCAACTCGCCCGGCAGCACGGCGGTCATGTAGATCGCGTCCCCCTCGCGGTAGAGGCGGTTCGAGATCTCGATCTCCTCCATGTCCTCGAGGGTGGGCACGTCGATGCCGAGCGCCTTGACCTGCCGCACCTGAGCGTCGAGCGGGCGGTAGAGATCGACCCAGCGGGCGCGGGCGATCTGCTCGCCCGGGGGCAGGGGGGCGAGGCCGCCCAGATGCGGTGCGAAGGCGTGGAGCATGGGGCGACCTGCCGGGGACCGTGACGCTCAGCGCTCAGTCGCGCGACACCATCCGGCCCATCGGCCGGCCGCCGAGCAGGTGCAGGTGGAAATGCGGCACCTCCTGCACGCCATGCGCGCCGGCGTTGGTGATGGCGCGGAAGCCGTCGCCGCCGTTCGCGAGGCTCAGCCCCTCGGCCCGCGCCACCTCGGCCACCAGCCGGTTGAAGCCGACGATCTCGTCGTCCGAGGCGTTGGCGGCGAAGTCGTCGTAGCTGACGTAGCGGCCGCGCGGGATGACGAGGATGTGCACCGGCGCCTGCGGCCGGATGTCGCGGAAGGCGAGCGCGTGGGCGTTCTCGGCCACGGTGTCGTTCGGGATCTCGCCGCGCAGCATGCGGGCGAAGATGTTGCTGTCGTCATAGGTCATCGGGCGGTCCTTCCTGGGCGTCGTGTCGGGGCCCTCGGCGGGCATCGTCTCAGTCGTCGAACAGATGATCCGTGCGGGCCAGCGTCAAGGCAAGCTCGGGCTCGACGCCGAGGAACCGCGCGAGGGCCGCGGCATTGCGGTCCGGGTCATGGCGGGCCGCGATCACCTCGAACCCCTCGAGGTCGAGGTCGCGCAGCCGCTCGGTCTCGTGCTCGAGATCGCTGCGCACCGCCCCGATCAGGTGGCCGACGAACCCCGGCGGGCTGTTCGGCCCGGCCAGCCCCACGCGCGCGATGTGGCCGCGCACATAGTCGTCGTCAAAGTCCGAATCGATCAGCAGGACGCGGGTGTCGGCCTTGTCCTCGACGAAATCCTGGATCAGCCCCAGCGCCGACGGGTCAAGGCAGATGGCGAGCTTCTTCGCCTCGAACTGGTCGAAGAGCATCCGCACCAGGGCGCGGCGGTGGCGCTGGCGCTTGTCCACGGTCGTCTCGATCCCGCCCATGTCGGGCAGGGCGGCGTCGGTTTCGTTGAAGAGATAGTTGACGGCGGGGATCTCGGTGTGGGCGCGGATGGCGTCGGTCAGACGCTTGGCGACGTGCCATTTCTTGCAGACGATCAGCAGCAGCGTGCGGCCGCGGCCGAGGCTGCCCTCGGCCTCCCAGAAGCGCTGGCCCATGCGGCGTCCGACCCGGCCGCGCTGGGTGAGGAAGCGGTAGAGGCCGGCCGCCTCGTTCGAGATCGGGAAGTCGAGGTCAGGCGCCTGCCACAGCGCGCCCAGCCGCTCGCGCAGGTCGATGGCCTCGGGGCTGATCTTGCGGGCGAAGAGGAAGTCCTGCCCGAGCAGCAGGTCGTAGTGGTCGTTGTAGAAGGTGACCGGCATCCCGTAGTCGGTGAACATCAGGAAGGTGAGCGTCCGCGACCGGATCTCGCGCCGGGCGACCACGTGCGGCACCACGGTCTGGAAGAACGTCTCGTCCGGGATCCAGGTCGTGGCGAAGAACCGCATCACGTCGCGGCGTTCGTCGCAGAAGGCGAGCACCTTCTCGATCGTCTGCCGCCTGAGGCACCACCATTGCGAGCCGATCATCACCTGCAGGTCGGCGGGCACCGGCCGGGTCAGGCCAAGCCGGCGCTGCAGCTCGTAGCTGCCGTAGAACAGCCGCGCCTGCGTGCGCTCGTTGAAGAAATGCCGATAGATCAGCCGCTCTTCCTTGAAGCCGGTCTTGATCCAGTCGCTGGCGAAGAAGTCGAAACTCTCGATGTAGTCGAGGTCGTGGGCGTCGAGGTAGTCGTGGGCATAGGCCGCCGACTTGACCGGCATGCAGTCGCCCGAGAGCATGTAGAAATGCGTGGCGGCGGGGAACGCCGCGACCGCGGCGCGCACCGCCTCGAGCGTGGCTGCGACCAGCGACCACTCGCCCCAGCCGCATTTCAGCCGCCGTGCCGCGAAGGTCACGCCGGGGTTGTCGGCCAGCGCCGTGCGGATCAGGTCGAAATCCGCGGCGCTGGCGCGGGCGTCGAAATGGATCGAGACATAGTCGCCCGAGCCGGTCAGCCGCCGGGCCTGCGCAATGACCCCCTTGGGGTCCTTGTGGCAGAGCAGGATAAAGGCGATGCGGGCCATGGAACTCGACTCAAACCGACGCCGCGCCGCCCTTTCGGACCCGGCGCGGCGGCTCGGACAGGAAATTGCCAACGGGCGCGTTGCTTTGCGTCCATAACGATTTTATGGGCTTGGGCAACCCGGCCGAAAGCCGCGGCGGAAAGGAACATGCGTCATGGGTTTCCCCGGAACGTGGATGACCGAAAGCGAGAGCATCGCCTATCGCGTGGTGCCGAAATGCGCCTGCTCGACCATCGGGCAGATCATGTTCTACTCGGACCACGGCCGCTACTTCGACGGTGACATCCACGATTCCACCACCGGCCTGCACAAGTGGAACCAGGAGCACAGCCACGAGCCGATCGAGCGCGCGGTCACGGCGCGCAAGCCGGTCAGCTTCACCTGTGTCCGCAACCCCTATGCGCGGGTGCTGTCGTCGTTCTTCGACAAGATCGCCGGCATCCAGCGCAACGGCAAGCGCTACCGCGGCAACCTGATCCCGCAGCTCATGCAGCGCTACGGCGTCGACGTGGGCTCGCCCGAGAACGACTTCGCCTTCGACCAGATCGCCAGCTTCCGCCGCTTCCTGCTCTTCGCCCGCGACACCATCCGCTGGCGCCGCCCGATGGAGCCGGACATCCACTGGTCGGCCATGTCCGGCCATATCGCCACCTTCATCGTGAACGGCGGGCGTTACGACCAGATCTTCTTCACCGAGAAGTTCAACGAGGGGATGCAGCGGGTGCTCGACGCCGCCGAGACGCCGGTGAAGCTCGACGTGACCACGGTGCCGCGCTTCAACGAGAGCGAGGGGCACGGGCCGAAGCGGCTGCACAAGGTCAGCGACTACTTCGACGACCTGTCGCGGCACCTCGTGTGGGAGATCTACAAGAAGGACTTCCAGCTCTTCCGTTACGACTTCGACGACCCCGACAACAAGCTGCCGAAGGGCGAGGTCGATCTGGACGAAGTGCACGCCAAGCTCGGCCGCTGAGCGGGCACCTCCGGCGGAGGTATCTGGACCAGAACGAAGCCAGAGGGCGCGCGTCGACCGGCCCACCCCACCTCGGGCTGGACCCAAATATCCCGGGGTCCGGGGCAGCGCCCCGGTCCGGCACCGCCAATCCGCTCAGATCGCCGGGCTGTGGCCCTTGGCCTCCATCTCGTAGCCGTCGAGCATCCGGGCGATCATCCGGGTCAGCGGGCGCCCCTCGAAGGGGATCGACAGCCCGGCGGCATTCACCGTCACCATCTCGCCGAACTGCGCCTTGATCGGGGCGAACAGCGCCGCGAGGCGGGGGGCCGTGAAGCCGTGGTCGCGGATGAACTCGTCGGCGCGGATCTCGAAGTCGCACATCAGCGCCTCGATCATCCGGGCGCGCCAGATGTCCTCGGGGGTGAACGCGTGGCCGCGGGTGGTCGAGAAGCGTCCCTCGCGGATGGCCTTGACGTGGGCGCCGGTCGCGGGCGCATTCTGCGCGTAGCCCTGCGGGAAGCGCGAGATGGACGAGGCGCCCATCCCCACCAGCGCCGTCGCCTGGTCGTCGGTGTAGCCCTGGAAGTTCCGCCTGAGCAGCCCCGCCCGCTGCGCCACCGCCAGACCGTCGCCGGGGCGGGCGAAGTGGTCGATCCCGATCTCGTCATAGCCGTCGGCGACCAGCAGCCGCCGCGCGACCTCGAACAGCGCCAGCCGCGCCTGCGGGTCAGGCAGCGCCGCGTCCGGGATCATTACCTGCCGCTTGGCCATCCACGGGACGTGCGCGTAGCCGTAAAGTGCGATCCGGTCCGGCGACAGCGCCATCAGCTTCTGGATCGAATCCGCGATCCGCTGCGGGGTCTGGTGCGGCAGGCCGTAGAGGATGTCGGCGTTCAGGCTTTCGATGCCGCGGGCGCGGATCATGCGGACCGCCTCGGCGGTCACCTCGAAACTCTGGTCGCGGCCGATGGTGGCCTGGATCGCCGGGTCGAAGTCCTGGATGCCGATCGAGGCGCGGGTCAGCCCCGCCTCGGCCAGCGCGTCCATGCGCGCCTCGTCGATCTCGTTGGGGTCGATCTCGACCGAGAACTCGGCCCCCGGCGCCAGCGGGAAGGCGTCGAACACCGCGCCCGCCACGCGCCGCATCATGTCCGGCGGCATCAGCGTCGGCGTACCGCCGCCCCAGTGCAGCCGCGACAGCGTCACGCCGGGCGCGAGATGTGCCTTGAGCAGCGCCAGCTCCTGGATCAGCACGTCGGCATAGGCGCGCACCGGGGCGTCCGATTGCGTGCCCTGCGTCCGGCAGGCGCAGAACCAGCACAGCCGGCGGCAGAACGGGACGTGCATGTAAAGCGAGATCGCCGCGCCGGGCGGGATCGCCTCGACCCAGCGGGTGAAATCCCCGGCCCCGATCGTGGGCTTGAAATGCGGCGCGGTGGGATAGGACGTGTAGCGCGGCACTCGCGCGTCAAACAGTCCCAGCCGGGTGAGTTGCGATTCCTGTTCCATGCGCCTAGTCAGATACAAGCATCACACAGGCCAGCATTGACACAGGTCAAGTCCATATCACCCGCGGGCTGCCACCCGCTGCAGGTTCCCTGCGAGGATTGCCCGATCCGCTATCGGGCCGTCTGCGCGACCTGCGAGCCGTCGGAACTGACCGCGCTCGAGGGCAGCAAGTACTATCGCCGCTATGAGGCGGGGCAGGTGATCGGGCTGGCCGGTGAGCGGATGGACTTCGTGGCCTCGGTCGTCTCGGGCGTGGCCGGCCTCAGCCAGACGATGGAGGACGGGCGCACCCAGATGGTGGGCCTGCTGCTGCCGTCGGATTTCCTCGGCCGGCCCGGCCGCGACCGCTCGCCCTATGACGTCACGGCACTCTCCGAACTGCTGCTCTGCTGCTTCCGGCGCCGCCCGTTCGAGGGGCTGCTGCACTCGAGCCCGCGGGTGGCGGCGCGACTGCTCGACATGACGCTCGACGAACTCGACGCGGCGCGGGACTGGCTGCTCCTGCTGGGGCGCAAGTCGGCGCGCGAGAAGATCGCCTCGTTCCTCACCATCCTCGCCCGGCGCGAGGCAGTGCTGCGTCAGAGCCTGCCCACCGGCGGCACGGTGGTCGACCTGCCGCTCGGGCGCGAGGCGATGGCCGACTATCTCGGGCTGACGCTCGAGACGGTGAGCCGGCAGATCTCGGCCCTGCGGCGCGAGGGGGTCATCGCGCTCGAGGGCAGCCGCCGGGTGGTGATCCCCGATTTCCACCGCCTCGCGGCCGAAAGCGGCGACGATTCGGACGGCGGACTGCCCTGCTGACCCGCCCGCGTGAGCGCGGCGGGGCAGGGGGGCGAGCCGGTCCCCCGGCCCGCCTGTAACCGCCGACTGACCCCTCAGCGCGCCATCAGGATCGGCAGCGGCGCCCGCTCGAGCATGTGCCGGGTGGCCCCGCCGAGGATCGCCTCGCGCAGCCGCGAGTGGCTGTAGGCGCCCATCACCACGAGGTCGGCGCCGGTTTCGGCGGCGCGGCGGTTCAGCACCTCGCTGACCGTGGGCAGCGTCTTGGCCAGCACCGCGATGTCGGCTTTGACCCCGTGCCGGGTCAGCTTCTGGCAGAGCGCGCCGCCCGGGTCCGAGCCCTCGGGCGAGTGCGGCGAGGGGTCCACGACCGCGATCTCGACGGCTTCGGCCGCGCGCAGGATCGGCATGGCGCGGCGCACCGCGACCAGCGCCTCGTCGGACTGGTTCCAGGCGATCAGCACCCGCCGGCCCAGCCCCGCCACGTCGGTGAACCCATGCGGCAGCACCAGCACCGGGCAGCTGCCCTCGAAGAGCGCCGCCTCGAGCACCGCCTCGGCGTCGGGCGCCGCGCCCTCGCCATAGGGCTGGCTCAGCACCACGAGGTCCGAGAACCGCGCCCGCTGCGCGATCAGCGCCGAGACGCCGCCCATCTGCGCCACGGCGCTTTCGGTGGACCAGCGGATGTCCTCGGGGGCGAGCTGCGCCTTGACCTCGGTCTCGAGCGCCTCGGCCGAGGCCATGGCCCGGTCGATCGCCTCCTGGAACACATAGGCCGAGGCGCCGGCGTAATAGTAGCCGGTCTGGGTGTGATCGACGCCCAGGCAGAATACGTCGAGATGGGCGTCCTCGCGCCGCGCCAGCGTCACGGCGGCCTCGAGCTGTGCGGTCTGACCCTGGCGGGTGACGACGGTGAGAATGGTCTTGTAACCCATGCCTGTGCTCCTGAGGTCATCCGCAGCGACCATACGCCGCGGAACGCCCGCGATTTGTTGACCCAGATCAATGTTTGGTCAACCTATGGCCCATAGACACGGTGCCACGGCGGGAAAGACCGATCGCGAAGTTGCGCGATTCGGTCAAAACCGCACAGGGACAAGGGACAAGACGACAATGTGGGATGTCATCAAGCTGATCGTGCTTGGCGTCATCGCGGTGTTCGCCGCGATAGGCGCCAACTACGCGCATGATCTGGCCTATATGGTGAACGCGCTGACGGTGATGCTGGCTGCAGGCCTCACCTTCCTGTGGCAGCTGCGCAGCATGGACGATCCGCGCCGCGCGGCCAGCCGCGTGGGGATCGAATCCGAATATATGGATGGCGTGATCCGGGCCGGCGTGATCGCCACCGCCTTCTGGGGGGTCATCGGCTTCCTGGTCGGCGTGGTGATCGCCGCCCAGCAGGCGTGGCCGTCGCTGAACCTTTCGGATCTGGCCCACGGCTACCTGAACTTCGGCAAGCTCCGCCCGCTGCACACCAGCGCGGTGATCTTTGCCTTCGGTGGCAACGCGCTGATCTGCACGTCGTTCTACGTCGTCCAGCGGTCCTGCGCGACGCGGCTGTGGGGCGGAAACGCGGCCTGGTTCGTGTTCTGGGGCTACCAGCTGATGATCGTGCTCGCCGCGACCGGCTATATCCTCGGCGCCACCCAGTCCAAGGAATACGCCGAGCCCGAGTGGTACGTGGACTGGTGGCTGACCACCGTCTGGGTCGTCTACCTCGCCGTCTATCTCGGCACGATCATGAAGCGGCGCGAGCCGCACATCTACGTCGCCAACTGGTTCTATCTGTCCTTCATCGTGACCATTGCGATGCTGCACGTGGTCAATAACCTGTCGCTGCCGGTCTCGGTCTTCGGATCGAAGTCGGTGCAGCTCTTCTCGGGCGTGCAGGACGCGATGACGCAGTGGTGGTACGGCCACAACGCGGTGGGCTTCTTCCTGACCGCGGGCTTCCTCGGGATGATGTACTACTTCATTCCGAAGCAGGCCGAGCGTCCGGTCTACAGCTATAAGCTGTCGATCATCCACTTTTGGGCGCTGATCTTCATGTACATCTGGGCCGGTCCGCACCACCTGCATTACACCGCGCTGCCGCAGTGGGCCTCGACCCTCGGGATGGTGTTCTCGGTGATGCTGTGGATGCCCTCGTGGGGCGGCATGATCAACGGTCTGATGACCCTCTCGGGCGCCTGGGACAAGCTGCGCACCGACCCCATCATCCGCATGATGGTCGTGGCCGTGGGCTTCTACGGGATGGCGACCTTCGAAGGGCCGATGATGTCGATCAAGGCCGTGAACTCGCTGTCGCACTACACGGACTGGACCATCGGTCACGTCCACTCGGGTGCGCTCGGCTGGAACGGGATGATCACCTTCGGGGCGCTCTACTACCTGACCCCGCGGCTCTGGGGGCGTGAGCGGCTCTATTCCAACACGCTGGTCTCGTGGCACTTCTGGCTCGCGACCATCGGCCTGGTGCTCTACGCGTCCTCGATGTGGGTCTCGGGCATCATGGAGGGCCTGATGTGGCGCGAGGTCGACAGCCAGGGCTTCCTGGTCAACGCCTTCGCCGACACCGTGGTCGCCAAGTACCCGATGCTGGTGGTGCGGACGCTGGGCGGGGTGTTCTTCCTCAGCGGTGCGATCATCATGTGCTACAACCTGTGGGCCACCGTGGCCCGCCAGCCCCGCGTCGCGGACACCCGCGTCGCCGTGCCGGCCGAATGAGGATCTGACCGATGGCAATCCTTGACCACCACAAGATCCTCGAGAAGAACGCGACGCTGCTTCTGGTGTTCTCGTTCCTGATCGTCACCATCGGCGGGATCGTCCAGCTCACGCCGCTGTTCTACCTCGAGAACACAATCGAGAAGGTCGAGGGGGTGCGTCCCTACACCCCGCTCGAGCTGACCGGGCGCGACATCTACGTCCGCGAGGGCTGCTACGTCTGCCACAGCCAGATGATCCGCCCGATGCGCGACGAGGTCGAGCGCTACGGCCACTACAGCCTCGCGGCCGAGTCGATGTACGACCACCCCTTCCAGTGGGGCTCCAAGCGGACCGGGCCGGACCTGGCCC
The DNA here is from genome assembly GCF_012689545.1 of Paracoccus sanguinis. NCBI lineage: Bacteria > Pseudomonadati > Pseudomonadota > Alphaproteobacteria > Rhodobacterales > Paracoccaceae > Paracoccus > Paracoccus sanguinis. Next base: position 599,765 of record NZ_CP051542.1, on the reverse strand, counting down.
GGGTGGGCGGGCGCTATTCGGACGAATGGCACATCGACCACCTGACCCACCCGCAGGCGGTGGTGCCGGAATCGATCATGCCGTCCTACGGCTTCCTGCGGCAGCGGCTGATCGAGCCGACCCACATCGACGCCCGGATCACCGCCGACCGCCGCGTGGGCGTGCCCTACAGCGACGAGATGCTGGCCGAGGCGCGCGCCGACTGGCTGGCGCAGGCGGACCCGAACGCGGACGCCTCGGGGCTGCAGGCGCGCTACCCCGGCGCCCAGCAGCGGAACTTCGACCGCCAGGCGGGGGTGTCCGAGATGGACGCGCTGATCGCCTATCTGCAGGTGCTGGGCACGATGGTCGACTTCTCGACCTTCCAGCCCGAGCGGCATCGCTGACGGGGCGCACGGGATGGAGCGCTATTCCTTCCTGCGCCACCTCGCCGACAGCTGGGTCCTGCTGGTCCTGACCCTGATCTTCCTGGGGGTGATCCTGTTCGCCTTCAGGCCCGGGTCGCGCAAGGTCCAGCAGGACGCCGCCGAGAGCATCTTTCGAAACGAGACGAGACCCGCGACGGACCCCGAACCGGGCAGCAAGGAGGTCAAGTGATGGCCGATCCGACTGACGACACCCCCAAGCCGACCCCGCGCGACGAGCAGGTGGCCCGCAACGTCGGCGCCGATCCGTCCGACGCGCACGAGAGCCCGGCCAACCCCGACAACCGCATCTCGGTGGACCGCCGTGCGGCCGACGCCGAGAACGCCCAGCAGATCCTCGAGAACGCCCCCGAGACGATCGTGGGCGCAAAGCCCGGGGCGCGGCCGCAGGCCCGCAACACCCAGCGCCGCCGCGTCGGCAAGAACGTGGTCGAGGTCCAGTCCACAGGCCACAGCTGGGACGGGATCGAGGAATACGACAACCCGCTGCCGCGCTGGTGGCTGTGGACCTTCTACGCCACGATCATCTGGGCGGTGGGCTATGTGCTGGCCTATCCGGCGATCCCGCTGATCAACGGGTCCACCCAGGGCTTCATCGGCACCACCCCGCGCGACGAGGTGGCGGTGGACATCCAGCGCTTCGCCGACGCCAACGCGCCGATCCAGCAGAAGCTGGCGTCGGTCGATCTGGCCGAGATCCGCAACGACCCCGAGCTGGTGAACTACACCAACAATGCTGGTCGCGCTGTCTTCAGCACCTGGTGCGTCCAGTGCCACCAGGCCGGGGGCGCCGGGGCGAACGGCTATCCCTCGCTGGTGGACGACGACTGGCTGTGGGGCGGCACGATCGACGACATCCACACGACGATCCTGCACGGCATCCGCAGCCCGGACGACCCGGACACCCGCTACTCGGAAATGCCGCGCTTCGGTGTGGACGGGCTGCTCGACGCGACCCAGATCGACGACGTGACCAACTACGTCATGTCGATGAGCGGGCTGCCGCATGACGCCGCCAAGGCGACCGCGGGCCAGCCGGTCTTCGCCGAGAACTGCGTCGCCTGCCACGGCGAGGACGGCACCGGCGACCGGGCCCAGGGTGCGCCGAACCTCACCAACGCGGTATGGCTCTACAACAAGGGTGGCGCCCCGGACGAGGCGACCATCCGGCGGATCATCCACGACGGTCCGTTCGGCGTGATGCCGGCCTGGTCCAAGCGCCTGAGCGAGGCGGACATCCGGGCGGTTGCCGCCTATGTCCACGGCCTCGGCGGCGGCGAGTGATCCTTGGGGGGACCGGTCCCGCCGGTCCCCCTTCGCTTCCGGCGGCGCGTAGCCGCCGTCTTTTTCTTTGCACGAGGTTGCTTTCGCCGCCTTGAGATGGCGTGCCAACGTCACCCGGGGTCGGCCTTCACCGTTTTTCAGCCAAGGCCCTGATGTCACGGCGCCGTGGCCAGGGGCGCGTGACGCTGACCCTCCCGCCATCACCCACCCCGGAAACGCCGCGTTAACGCTTTCCCCACCACCGCCCGCATGGCAGACTTGCCCCGACCCGCGCCACCCACGCGCGGCCGCGCAAGCAGACCGGGCCTCCCATGTGCGACAAACCGTCCCTCTCAGACGCATCGCGGATGGCTTATATGAACGCCGGGCCTGCTCTGGCCCGTTCGCTGGCGGGTCCGTCCGCGCCACCCAGGATCGGCCCACGCCGGGCAGGAGAAGTCCATGTCGAGTGTCGAAAATGAACCCCCGCGGCTCTACGCCGCGCGCGAGCCGATCTTTCCGCGTCGCGTCCCGGGGACGTTCCGCAACCTGAAATGGGTGCTGATGGCACTCACCCTCGGCATCTACTACATCACGCCCTGGATCAGGTGGGACCGTGGCCCGGGCCTGCCCGACCAGGCGGTGCTCGTGGACCTCGCCAACCGCCGCTTCTTCTTCTTCTGGATCGAGATCTGGCCGCACGAGTTCTACTTCGTGGCGGGCCTCTTGATCATGGCCGGGCTCGGGCTCTTCCTCTTCACCTCGGCGCTGGGTCGGGTCTGGTGCGGCTACGCCTGCCCGCAGACCGTTTGGACCGACCTCTTCATCCTCGTCGAGCGCTGGGTCGAGGGTGACCGCAACGCCCGCATCCGGCTTTACAACCAGCCGTGGGACGCACGGAAGGCGCGGCTCAGGGTGACCAAATGGACGCTCTGGCTGCTGATCGGACTGCTGACCGGCGGGGCGTGGGTGTTCTACTTCGCCGACGCGCCGACGCTGCTGCGCGACCTCGTGACCGGCCACGCGCACCCGGTCGCCTACACCACCATCGCCATCATGACCGCCACCACCTTCTTCTTCGGGGGCTTCGCGCGCGAGCAGATCTGCATCTACGCCTGCCCGTGGCCGCGCATCCAGGGCGCGATGATGGACGAGGACACGCTGACCGTCGCCTACCGCGAGTGGCGGGGCGAGCCGCGCGGCAAGATCCGCAAGGACGAGCGCACCAAGTCCGACGTGCCGCCCGGCGAAAAGGGCGACTGCATCGATTGCTATGCCTGCGTGAACGTCTGCCCGATGGGCATCGACATCCGCGACGGCCAGCAGCTCGAGTGCATCACCTGCGCGCTCTGCATCGACGCCTGCGACGACATCATGGCCAGGATCGGGAAGCCGCGCGGGCTGATCGACTACATGGCGCTCAAGGACGAGCGCGCCGAGAAGACCGGGCACGAGGGCGCCTCGCTCTGGCGCCACGTGCTGCGACCGCGGACGCTGCTCTACTTCACGCTCTGGGGGGCGATCGGGGTGGGGCTGATCGTGGCGCTGTTCATGCGCTCGCCCTATGACCTCAACGTCTCGCCGGTGCGCAGCCCGCTCTTCGTCACAATGTCGGACGGCTCGATCCGCAACACCTACGAGATGCGGCTGCGCAACAAGCAGGGCGAGGTCAAGAACTTCGCCATCGGGGCGGGCGACGCCAACGGTGCGCCGATCCCGGGGCTTGCGGTGACGCTCGAGGGCGAGCCGGGGACCGTGACGGTCAACCAGGACGCCACCTTCGAGCAGCGCGTCTACCTGACCGCCGAGCCCGCCTCGGCGCTGGCGACGGGCGGACAGACGGCGGTGACCATGTGGATCGAGGACACCACCTCGCACCGCCGGGCCACCGTCGGCACCGTCTTCCACGGGACCGACCGCTGATGGGTGCCGTGCTCTCCACCGTCGGCCCCTACGGCCTCATCCTCGGGGTCGCGGCGATCTTCGGTCTGCCGTTCCTGCTGTTCTCGCTCAGCCGGAACTTCACCGGCCGGCACATGCTCGGCTTTGCCGTGGGCATGTTCGGGGTCATCATCGGCATCAACATCTGGCTCGCTACGCAGGCGGTCCAGACCTTCCCGGGGCTCGAGACGACGAACTCCTATGTCGCCTCGCAGCGCTTCGACCGCGAGCGGGCGGCGCAGGACAAGCTCGGCTGGACGGTGACGCCGGATTATGACGGGCACGAGCTGACGCTGGCCATCCGCGACCGCGAGGGCCACCCGGCGCGGGTGCGGACGCTCAGCGCGACGGTGGGCCGCCCCACCCATGTCCGTGAGGACCAGACCCCGGTATTCACCTACGACGGCGGCGTGTTCCGGGCGCCGCTGACGCTGGCGCCGGGGCTGTGGAACATCCATATCACCGCCGAAGCCGGGGACGGGACCGTGTTCCGGCAGCGGATCGACCATTATGCCGGCGCCGAGGTGAAGTGATGACGGATGCCGCCGCTCAAGGGTACGAGGCGCGGCTGAGCGCTTGCCCCGCCTGCGACGTGGCCCCGCTGGCGGGCCGGATCGGGCGACCCGACCCGGTGCGCGGCGACATCATGCTGTCGGTGCCCGCCGTCCATTGCGCGACCTGCATCACCGATGTCGAGCGGGTGCTGACGGCGCAGCCCGGCGTCCACGCCGCGCGGGTGAACCTGTCGCTGCGCCGGGTGGTGGTGGATGCGGAAGCGGGGGTGACGGCCGCCGACCTGATCCCGGCGCTCGACCGGATCGGCTATGAGGCCTTCGAGCTCGATCCCGCCGCCCTGACCGCGACCGCCGCCGACCGGCAGGGGCGCGACATCCTGATGCGGATCGGGGTGTCGGGCTTTGCCATGATGAACATCATGATCCTGTCCGTCGCCGTCTGGTCCGGGGCCGACGACGCGACGCGGGACATGTTCCACTTCATTTCCGGCGCCATCGCGCTGCCGACCGTGGCCTTTGCCGGGCAGCCGTTCTTCTCGAGCGCCTGGCGGGCGCTACGGGCCGGGCGGCTCGGGATGGACGTGCCGATCTCGCTGGCGCTGATCCTCGCCAGCGCGATTTCGGTCTTCGAGACGCTGCACTCTGGGCATCACGCCTATTTCGATGCGGCGGTGATGCTGTGCTTCTTCCTGCTCGTCGGACGTTATCTCGACTATCGCACGCGGGCCGTCGCGCGCTCGGCCGCCGAAGAGCTGACCGCGCTCGAGGTGCCGCGTGCGCTGCGGCTCGAGGATGGCACGCCGGTCGAGGTGCGGGTGGCCGACCTCGTGCCGGGCGACCTGATCCTCGTGCGCCCCGGGGCGCGGGTGGCGGCCGACGGGGTGGTGACCGAGGGCGCCTCCGAGATCGACCGCTCTCTGCTGACCGGCGAGTCGGCCCCCGTGGCCGCGCGGCCCGGGGCCGAGCTCTCGGCGGGCGAGGTCAACCTGACCGGGCCGCTCACCCTGCGCGTCACGGCGGCGGGGCGCGACAGTTCGCTCGCCCGGCTCACGGCGCTGGTCGCGGCGGCGGAGTCGGCGCGGGGGCGCTATACCTCGGTCGCCGACCGGGCGAGCCGCGCCTATGCGCCGGTCGTCCATCTCATGGCGCTGTCGAGCTTCCTCGGCTGGCTCTGGATCACCCGCGACGCGCGGGTGGCCTTGAACGTGGCGGCGGCGGTGCTGATCATCACCTGCCCCTGCGCGCTCGGGCTCGCGGTGCCGGCGGTGGTGACGGCGGCCTCGGGGCGACTGTTCCGGCGCGGGCTGCTGATCAAGGACGGTACCGCGCTCGAGCGGTTGGCCGAGGTCGATACGGTCGTCTTCGACAAGACCGGCACCCTCACGATGGGCACGCCGCGGGTCGTGGCGGCGGCGCTGCCGCCCGAGGCGCAGGCGGTGGCGGCGGCGCTCGCGGGCGGTTCGGCGCATCCGTTGTCGCGCGCGCTGGCCGGGGCGCTCGAGGTCGCGCCGGCGCGGCTGGACGAGTTGCGCGAACGGCCCGGCTACGGCGTCGAGGCGCGCTGGAACGGCGAAACGGTGCGGCTGGGCCGCGCCGACTGGGCCGGAACCGGCGAGGACGCGCAGGGCGCGGCAAGCTGGCTGCGGATCGGCGATCGGGTGTGGCGGATCGACTTCGCCGACAGCCTGCGGCCGGGCGCCGCGGCCACCATCGCTTCGCTGCGCAAGCAGGGGCTGCGGGTGATGATGCTCTCGGGCGATGCCGCCGGCGCGGCGGGCGCCATCGCGGCGGAGCTCGGGATCGACGACTGGCGCGCCGGGATGACGCCGCAGGACAAGGCGGCGGCGGTCGGGGCGCTCGCGGCCGAGGGGCACAAGGTGCTGATGGTCGGCGACGGGCTGAACGACACCGCCGCGCTGGCCGGGGCGCACGCGTCGATCTCGCCGGCGAGCGCGCTCGATGCGGCGCGGGTGGCCTCGGACATGGTGCTGATGGGCAGCGCGCTGGGGCCTGTGGCCGAGGCGGTGCACGTCGCCCGCTCGGCGGCGCTGCGGATCCGAGAGAACTTCGCCCTGTCGATCCTCTACAACATCGTCGCGGTGCCGGTGGCCGTTGCCGGGCTGGCGACCCCGCTGCTGGCGGCGCTGGCGATGTCGCTGAGCTCGATCAGCGTGACGCTGAATGCCTTGAGGGTGCGCTGATGGACGTGCTGATCTTCCTCATCCCCGCGTCGCTGGGCCTCGGCGCGCTCGGCCTCGCGGCGTTCCTGTGGTCCCTGCGGAACCGCCAGTATGAGGACCCCAAGGGCGACGCGGCGCGCATCCTGAGCAGCGAGTGGGACGACAAGCCGAAGCCGTGAGGGCAGGGGGACGGTGTGGGATGGCGGACGGTAGGGTGCGCCCTGCACCCGCTCGCCGTGCATAAGGCAGGTCGGCGAAGCCGCCGACGGCCTTGCTTGCTTTGATAGACACGGGTCAGGCGACCGGTAGTGTGCGGAGTAGGGGACGGGCAAAAGGTTGATGGTCCGGCGCCGTTTGGTTCATCCTGTCCCGTAATAAGCGCCCTAGCATTTTTAGGGCTGGGGTTGCGCGATGGCGTACCGAGACCTCTGCGGCTTTGCCTTTCTCTGACCGCGTCATCCCCGCATCCCTGCCGTTGTTGGGAAAGGTAACGCTCTGGTGGACGCGGTTCTTCGCGAGAACCGGTACGCCTTCCTGCCGGATCCTCGCGCGGCCCAATGGTCAGAACTCGCTGGTCAGGCGGTGAACCGATCCGAGCGCGGCCTGCGCTTTTCTGCCGGGTTGCCACCGGATTGCTACAATAAACTGGCAAGCGCGGTTCAGCCCGGCGCTCCCTCGGCTTGGCCAGCGCCATGAAGCAGGTTCCTTCGGCACGAACGTCACGTGCCGTCCGCCTCAAGTAAGCGACACCTACCGGACCCAACCCGTCACGGCTCACCGCCAGCCGCGACGTCGGCGCTCCTCTGCGCGTGATTCACAGGTCGTCCGGCCCAACCGATGCCATCTCCACGACTCAGCAGACCTAATTTCAGGTCACGCTCCAGCGGCCCGCATCCCGCAAGAGCGGGACTTTCCTTAACCCAGCCTCCCCGCGCCTCTCACACCAAAAAGCAAAAGGCCCGGACTACACGTCCGGGCCTCACGCTCGTCACCTTGGCGGGGCGGTCAGTTCCCCAGCACCCGGCACCGCTGCGAGCGGGCCGCGAGCTTGTCGCAGGCCAGCCGGGCGCTGTCGCGCGAGAGGCCGGTGAAGGTCGCCTCCCACCCTTTCGGGGTGTTGCCGACCCGCCGCGTGGCGCTGTCGAGCACCGCGCTCTCCTGCAGGGCCAGGCGCAGCAGAAGCTGCTCGGCCTCGGCCTTGGTCTTGAAGCGCCCGACATTGATCGCGAACTTGCCGCGACCTGTCGAGGGGCGCGAAACGATCTCGGTCGCCTCGGGCTCGGACCGGTCGCCCTCTTCCTCCTCCATCGCGGCGAGGATCACCGTGTCGGACTTGCGCACCGGCTTGGCCGACCGGGCAAGCTTCGTGTCCGCCGCAGGCGCGGGCGCCGCGTCGGCCGTGAAGGTCGAGCCGGGGGTGCGCGGCGCCTTGGCCTTGGCTGCCTTGCCGGTCGCCGCAGGGGCGGGGTCGGCCGAGGCGTCGGCGCCCTTGCGCGGTGCGCGGGTGGGACGGTCGGCCGAGACGCTGGCGACGCGGGGCGCTTCGGCCTCGGCCGCGGGTTTGGGGTCGGCGGGGGCAGGGGCCTCGGCCACCTTCACCGCCGCTGGGGCTTCGTCGGGGCGGCGCGAGGGGCGCGCGCCCGCCACACGACCGGCAGCGACGGCGCCCGCCACCGCTTCGGCCTGCGTGTCGGCGGCCGGCGCCGCGGCGACGCGGGCGGCAGCCTTGGGCTGCGCAGGCACCGCGACCGGGACGGCCGCCAGCGCCACCGTCGAGCCGCGCACCGGCCGGGCCGTTGCGACCGGCGGCTGCGCCTCGGGGGCGGCGCGCGCGACCTTCACCACGCGCTTCTTGTCGGCCAGATAGGCGGGCGCCTCGGGCCGGATCTCGCGCACCTGCGCCGGCGCCCTGCCGAAGCCCGCGTCGAGAAGCTGTGCCATCACCGCGTTGCGCTGCGCCGTGGACTGACCGCCCAGCACCGTGGCGATGATCCGCTTGGACCCGCGCTGCGCCGAGGCCGTCAGGTTGAACCCCGCCGCCCGCGTGTAGCCGGTCTTGATCCCGTCCGCGCCCGCATAGCTGTCGAGGAACCGCTTGTTCGTGCTCGCCACCGTGGCCACGCCCGCATCGGCGGTACGGCGCGAGAAGATCGAGTAATACTGCGGGAAATCATAGAACAGCCGCCGCCCGAGGATGCTGAGATCGCGGGCGCTCGAGTAATGCCCCTCTTGCGTCAGGCCGTTGGCGTTGCGGAAGTTCGAGTTCCGCATCCCCAGCGCGCGCGCCATCTGGGTCATCTGGGCGCCGAACTGCGCCTCGGACCCGGCCAGCCCCTCGCCGATCACCGTCGCCGCGTCGTTGGCGGATTTGACCGCCGCGGCGCGGATCAGGTAACGCAGCTCGATCTGCTGGCCCGGGCGCAAACCCAGCCGCGACGGCGGCTGGCTTGCGGCGTGGGTCGAGACGGTGAAGCGCGAATCGAGCCGCACCTGGCCCCGCTCGATGGCCGTGAAGGCCATGTAGAGCGTCATCATCTTGGTCAGCGAGGCCGGGTGCAGCCGCGCATCCGCATTCTGGGAATAGATTTCCTTGCCCGTTCGCCCGTCCATGACGAAGGCTGCAAAAGGTGCGGCGGACAGCGCCCCCGGCATCATCGCGCCGATCAGCACCAGCCACCCCGCAACGAGGGTCTTGTAAAGTCTGTTCACTGCCCCGGTCTCTCTGCTCGCGGACGCGTTCTTCTTGCACGCCCTTTGTTAATGATCCGACAATAGCACGGGGTCTCGGATGCGGAAACCGCGTATTTGTCCGATTTTTGCCGCGAGAACCCGACCGGCGGCCACCCGCCGGCGGCTGTGGACTTTTCATGCCCGCGCCGATCCCTATATTGCCCCCGGACCCCATCCCTGCAGGACGACGTGCCGTGCGAAGCTTCGCGACCCCCATCACCCTTGGCAAGCCGCCGACCCGGACCGATGGGGACGAGGATCTGGCGGTCAAGACGCGGCCCAAGACGCAGCGGCCGCCGATGTACAAGGTCCTGCTGCTGAACGACGATTTCACCCCGATGGAGTTCGTGGTCCACATCCTCGAGCGGCTCTTCGGCATGTCCCACGCCCAGGCGATCGAGATCATGCTGACCGTCCACCGCAAAGGGATCGCGGTCGTCGGCGTCTTCTCGCACGAGGTGGCCGAGACCAAGGTCGCGCAGGTGATGGAGCTGGCGCGCCGCCAGCAGCACCCGCTGCAATGCACGATGGAAAAGGAATAGCGTGGCAGGCTCGCGGATCGACCTGATCGACCCGCCCGCGGGACGGCTGCTCGTCGTCGGCGGGCGGCCGGGCGACGTGGCGGGGCTCGACCCCGCGCGGGTGACCATCGCGCAGGGGTTCCGCCCCGATCACGACGCGTTGGCCGCGGCCGGCTTTACGGTGGCGCCGGGCATCATCGGCCCGGCCGAGGCGGCCGTGGTGGTGATGCCGCGGGCGCGGGCCGAGGCGCGGGCGCGGGTTGCGGCAGCGGCCGCGGTGCTGCCGGCAGGCGCGCCGCTCTGGATCGACGGGCAGAAGACCGACGGGATCGACGCGATGCTGCGCGACCTCAGGGCGCTGGTCCCGGTCGAGGACGTGCAGTCCCGCGCGCATGGCAAGATCTTTCGCCTGACCGTCCCCGAGGGCGACTGGCTGCCGGCCGACTGGGCCGCGCGCGAGACGGTGGTGGACGGGTTCGTGACGCGGCCGGGCGTGTTCTCGGCCGATGGCCCCGACCCGGCCTCGGTCCTGCTTGCCGCGCATCTGCCCGAGCGGATGCCCTCGCGCGTCGTCGATCTCGGCGCCGGCTGGGGCTGGCTTGCGGCGCAGGTGCTGGCCCGCCCGGGGGTGCAGGTGGTGCATCTGGTCGAGGCCGACCACACGGCGCTCGACTGCGCGCGGCGGAACGTCAGTGATCCGCGGGCGCAATTCCACTGGGCCGACGCCACCCGCTTCCGCCTGCCCGAGCCGGTGAACGGGGTGGTGATGAACCCGCCGTTCCACGCCGGGCGGGCCTCCGACCCGCAACTCGGGGCGCAGTTCATCCGCGCCGCGGCCGGGCTGCTGACCGGCGCGGGGCGCCTGTGGATGGTCGCCAACCGGCACCTGCCGTATGAGCCGGTGCTGGCCGAGAGCTTCGCCGAGGTGGCCGAGATCGGCGGCGATTCCCGCTTCAAACTGCTGAGCGCGACCGGCGCCGGGCAGCGGCGGTCGGCGGGCGGTCGCCCCGCCGCGGGACGCCCCAAGGGCCGGCGCTGAGGCTCAGCGCGGCTCGGGGAAGGCCTCGCGGCAGGCGCGGACCGCGGCCTCGGCATGGCTGCGCAGCGCGGCCTGCCTCTGGCGCAGGTTCTCGGCCTTGCGACGTTCGGCCGCGGGGTCGATGGCCACGCGGTAGCGCTCGGTGTCCGCGACGTCGCGCAGGCAGGGGCGGGAGCGCCACTGCGGGTTGCCGTCGCGGTCGCGCACCACCACCGGGCAGTCGCGCCACTCGGTCCGGGTGATCTCGCGTTCCTGCCAGGCGTAGCCGCGGGCGAGGTTGCCCTCGACCTCGGCCAGCAGGTTCGAGACGACGCGATACTCGCGCGTGTTGCGGGCGACGCATTGCTCCTGCGGGGTGCCGCAGGCCGAGAGCATCAGCGATCCGGCCAGCACGGCCGTCAGGGACAGGGTCAGGTTGCGGGTCATCGGGCGCGCCTCTAAGCAGATGGGCAAGAGTAGCCCCAGCCCGCACCGGGCGGCAAATCACGAAAGGACCGGCGATGGACAGGGCATCCGAGAGGGTTGGCGGGCTGGCGTCCGAGATGACCGCCGAACGGGCCGAGGCCGCGCGCTGGTTCCACGAACTGCGCGACCGCATCGTGGCGGCGTTCGAGGTGCTCGAGGATCGCGCGGGCGGGACGGCGCCCGCGGGCCGGTTCGAGGTGACGCCGACGGCGCGGGCCGGCGATGGCGGCGGCGGGATCATGTCGGTGATGCGCGGCGGCCGGGTGTTCGAGAAAGTCGGCGTGAACTGGTCCGAGGTGCACGGCACGCTCGCCCCCCGCGCGCAGGCCGCGATGGCTGCCCGCGGGGTGCCGGGGATGGCCGAGGACCCACGGTTCTGGGCCTCGGGCATCAGCCTCGTCGCGCATATGCAGAACCCGCACGCCCCGGCCGTGCACATGAACACGCGGATGTTCTGGACCCCCGGCGCCTGGTGGTTCGGGGGCGGATCGGACCTCAACCCCTGCATCGAATACGCCGAGGACACGCGGCATTTCCACGACACGCTGCGCGCCGCCTGCCTGCCGCACGGCAGCGACTATTACGACCGCTTCAAGGCCTGGGCGGACGAGTATTTCTTCATCCCCCACCGCGGCCGGGCGCGGGGCGTGGGCGGGATCTTCTACGACGACCTGAACACCGCCGACTGGCAGGCGGACTTTGCCTTCACCCGTGCGGTGGGCGAGGCGTTCCTGCCCGCCTTCCTGCCCCTGGCCGAGCGGCGCATGGAAACGCCCTTCGACGCCGCGGACCGCGACGTGCAGTTGATCCACCGCGGGCTCTATGCCGAATACAACCTCGTCTATGACCGGGGGACGAAGTTCGGGCTCGAGACCGGGCACAACGCCGATGCGGTGCTGATGAGCCTGCCGCCGCTGGCGAAATGGGTCTGACGGGCCGCTGAACCTCAGGCGGCGCGCAGGAGCCACGCGACCCCGGTCACGACCAGCGCCATCCCGGCCAGCTCGCGTCGCCCCATCGCCTCGCGGCGGCGGCGCGAGACGGCGGCGGCAAACACGACCTCGACCAGCGCGAGGGTGCGGACGTCCGCGGCCGGGGCCAGCGCGAAGCCGATGAACCAGAACTGCGAGGCGAGCGCGCCGAGAAACCCGGCGCCGAGCGACTCGCGCCACGCCGACGCCATCCCCCGCAGGGCACGCCGGTCGCGGGCGGCAAGCCAGCCGCCGATCAGCAGCGTCTGGATCGCCAGGGCGAGGACCAGCACGACGCTCGCCCGCGCGACGCTCGGGCCCTCGCCGAGGGCGAGGATCGCCGCCCGGAACCCCAGCGCCGACAGCCCGAACAGCGCCCCGGCCGCCACCGCCAGCGCGACCGGGCGCCCGCCCGCCCGCTGCCAGCCGCCGCCCGAAAGCAGCAGCACCCCCAGCGTGGCGGTGGCGATGGCGCCGAGCCGCGCGGGCCCCAGCGGCTCGGCCAGCACCGCCGCGCCCATGAGTGCGAGGGTCAGCGGCTCGGTCTTGACCAGAGCCGTGGCCACGGCAAAGCCGCGCCGCTGCATGGCCGACAGCATCAGCGCGGTGGCGGCGATCTGGGCCAGCGCGCCGACGAGCGCCCAACCCGCGGCGGGCGCCGTCAGCGCCGGCAGCGGCACGGCCTGCGCCACGGCGAGAAGGAACAGCGCCGCGAAGGGCAGGCCGAAGAGGAACCGCACCCCGGTCGCGCCCAGCGTCCCGATGCGCGCGGTCAGCCCCGCCTGCGCCGCGTTGCGTCCGGTCTGGGCCAGCGCGGCGATCAGCGTGGCCGCGATCCACATGGGTCAAGCCCCGGCGCGCACCGTCTCGACCATCAGCGCGACGTTCTCGGGGTCGGCATCGGGGGTGATCCCGTGCCCGAGGTTGAAGATATGCGGCCCGCCCGCAAACGCCCGCACGATCCGCCGCGTCTCGTCGACCAGCGCCGGGCCGCCGGTGACCATGTGCCCGGGCGCGAGGTTCCCCTGCACGCAGCCGTCCACCTGCACGTTCGCCGCCGCCCACTCGGCCGCGACAGAGTTGTCGAGCGCCACGGCATCCGCCCCGGTCGCCCGGGCGAAGCCGACGTAGCGCGCGCCCGCCTCGCGCGGGAAGGCGATGATCGGCACGCCGGGGTGGCGCGCCTTCAGCGCGGCGATGATCCGGGTGATCGGCGCGCGGCAGAAATCGTCGAAATCCTGCCCCTCGAGGCTGCCGGCCCAGCTGTCGAACAGCTTCACGACCTCGGCCCCGGCCTCGATCTGGGCGGAGAGGTATTCGACCGTCGCCTCGGTCAGCCGGTCGATGATGGCCGCGAAGGTCGCCCGATCAGCGGCCTTGAGCGCGTGCGCCGCGCCCTGGTCCTTGGACCCGCGCCCGGCGATCATGTAGGTCGCGACCGTCCACGGCGCCCCGGCAAAGCCGATCAGCGTCGTCTCGGCGGGCAACTCGCGGCGCAGGATGCGGATCGTCTCATAGACCGGCGCGAGGGTCTCGTGGACCGCGCCCGCGGGTTTGAGTGCCGCGACCTCGGCCGGCGTGGTGGTGGTCGAGAGCCGCGGCCCCTCGCCGGTGACGAACCACAGGTCAGAGCCGAGCGCCTGCGGCACCAGCAGGATGTCGGCGAACAGGATCGCCGCGTCGAATCCGTAGCGGCGGATCGGCTGCAGCGTGACCTCGGCGGCGAGGTCGGGATTGTAGCAGAGCGACAGGAAGTCCCCGGCCTGCGCCCGCGTCGCGCGGTATTCGGGCAGGTAGCGCCCGGCCTGCCGCATCATCCAGATCGGCGGCGTGGGCAGGCGTTCCCCCGCCAGCGCGCGCAGGATGGTCTTGGTCGGGGCCGGGGCGGCGGGGGAAGGGGCGTCGGTCATGGTGCGCCCTTGTCGCAAGCCGCACGGCGCAGCGCAAGCGGCGCGGGGGCGCGCGGATTGCCGCGGGGGGTCGGGAGCCTTCGCGTCCGCACGGCGGCTTGTTTCTGGCCCGAACTCCCCTCGGCGCTGCCATTTAAGCGGCGCGCAGGGGCAGGGCGCCTACTCCACCGCCACCCGCTGCCGCAACTGCCCGGCGCGGTCATAGACCAGCACCTCGCCGGCCTCGGTCACCACCACCGTCCAGTCGCGGGCAAAGGTCACCGCTGCGGCCCGCGCCCCGGCGGGAAGCGCGACCCCCTCGGGCAGCACCGGCAGCGGCGGTTGCGACAGCCGCAGCCACAGGATCGCCACCAGCGACAGGATGCCGACGCCCATCGCCAGCGCGAGCCCCGTGACCACCCGGCGCAGCCAGGCCAGTTCGGGGACTTTCGCCGCCCCGGCCGTGCCCCTATCATCGCCTGCCATGCCCGATCTCACCTCTGAACCTGACGCCGCTCTCGTCATCACCCTCGCCGAGACCGGCGAGATACCCGACCGCGTTGATAAGGCGCTGGCCGCCGCCGCGCCAGCGTCGGCCGCGCTGTCGCGCTCGCGCCTCGCCCGCCTGATCGCCGAGGGCGCCGTCGCGGGGCCCGCCGGACCGGTCACCGACGGCAAGGCCCGCGCGCTGCCCGGCGACTACAGCATCCGCCTCGACCCGCCGCGCCCGATCGCGGCTGAGGCGCAGGCCATCGCGCTGAACATCGCGTATGAGGACGACGCGCTGATCGTCATCGACAAGCCCGCCGGCATGGTCGTCCACCCCGCGCCGGGGACGCCCGACGGCACGCTGGTCAACGCGCTGCTCGCCCATTGCGCAGGCAGCCTGTCGGGGATCGGCGGTGCGGCGCGGCCGGGGATCGTCCACCGGATCGACAAGGACACCTCGGGCCTGCTGGTTGTCGCCAAGACCGACCGCGCGCACCAGTCGCTCGCCCGCCAGTTCGAGGATCACTCGGCCGCCCGCCGCTATCTCGCCCTCGCCCACGGCGTCATCGACCCGGCCGACCCGCGGCTGCGCGGCCTTGCCGGCGTCAGCTTCGAGCCGGGCAACGTGCTCAGGATCGCCACACGCCTCGGCCGCCACCCCACCGACCGCCAGCGCCAGGCGGTGAGCCATGAGCGCGGCCGCCACGCCGTGACGCGGGCGGTGATGCGCGAGGCCTTCGGCACCCCGCCCGCGGCGATGCTGGTCGAATGCCGGCTCGAGACCGGCCGCACCCACCAGATCCGCGTGCATCTCGCCTATTGCGGCCTCGGGCTGATCGGCGACCCGGTCTATGGCGGCGCCCGGCGTGCCTCGACCCGGGCGCTAAGCGCGGCGGCGGCCGAGGTGGCGGCCTTCCCGCGCCAGGCGCTGCACGCCGCGCATCTGGGCTTTGCCCACCCCGACGACGGCCGCTGGCTCGCCTTCGACAGCCCGCTGCCGGCCGACATGGCAGCGCTGCTGGACGCGCTGCGCGGGGCCGGTGACGTCACGGCGGCGAAGTGAAACGCTCAGGAACCCGAGGCGCCCCACTGGCGTTTCCACTCGGTTAACCCGACACCCGCTAGATTGCCCGCGCCGATGCCCGATTCGGCCATATTGCAGGACACCGATGGCCAGCTACACCAACCTTCCGGCCCCCAGCCCCGAACAGGGGATGAACCGCTATCTTCAGGAAATCCGCAAGTTCCCGCTGCTGGAACCGGAAGAAGAGTACATGCTCGCCAAGGCTTGGGTGGATCACGAGGACAGCGCGGCCGCGCACAAGCTCGTGACCTCGCACCTGCGTCTCGCGGCCAAGATCGCCATGGGCTATCGCGGCTACGGCCTGCCGCAGGCCGAGGTAATTTCGGAAGCGAACGTGGGCCTGATGCAGGCGGTCAAGCGCTTCGACCCGGAGAAGGGCTTCCGTCTTGCGACCTACGCGATGTGGTGGATCCGCGCCTCGATCCAGGAATACATCCTGCGGTCGTGGAGCCTGGTGAAGATGGGCACCACCTCGGCGCAGAAGAAGCTGTTCTTCAACCTGCGCAAGGCCAAGGCCAAGCTGGGCGCGCTGGAAGAGGGCGACCTGCGGCCCGAGAACGTGGCCCGGATCGCCCACGACCTGAACGTGACCGAGCAGGAGGTGGTGGAAATGAACCGCCGCCTGTCGGGCGGCGACGCCTCGCTGAACGCCACGGTCGGCAGCGCCGACGGCGATTCGACGGCGCAGTGGCAGGACTGGCTCGAGGACGATACCGCCAACCAGGCCGAGGCCTATGCCGAGGCGGACGAGCTCGACACCCGCCGGTCTATGCTGACCGCGGCGATGGACGTGCTGAACGACCGCGAGCGCGACATCCTCACCGAGCGCCGCCTGCGCGACGACCCGGTGACGCTCGAGGACCTGTCGGGGCGCTACGGCGTCTCGCGTGAGCGCATCCGGCAGATCGAGGTCCGGGCGTTTGAGAAGCTGCAGGAGCGGATGCGCCGCCTGGCCGGCGAGCGCGGCATGGAGATGGGAGAGGAGTAAGGGGGCTAGGGGCGTGGCAGGTTGCGGCCCCGCTGGGCAGGAAGTCCTGCCGCCCTTCGCGGAGAAGGCGTGCCGCCCCGGATGGCCAACGGCTTTATGGTTGGTGCTCAATTATGGCTGGTGCTTAGTCGTGAGGCGATGGCAAGACCAGCCCTTTGACGGCCATATCCACACGACGCGGGCAGTGTTCTGCGAATTGGTGATGACGTGCGACTAGCGTGATGCACCTCGATGTGGAGCCATCGTGGTCCACTTCGTCAATGTGGCTAGCGGCTGTGAGCGTCCCCGACTGGGCCGATAAGCGCAGTTTCGCGTCAGGCTGACCTGCACTGCCGCTAGATATTCGCTATCCGCACAAACCGTGTCAGGCGCGCACAATTGTCTTAAACCGAGGGTAATTGGTAGACCGGCATAGCTCCCGACTGGCCACGCTCGATAGTTGTTGGTGTGAGGCTATGGAATTGGCCGAACTCCCAGCGGACCGCCTGCCGCGATTGCTCGCGTTCCGCTCGCGGCGGGCCAATTCGATTCTGGCGACGCGAGCTGCGCGGCCCCAGCTCCCAGCTCAGCTCCGACCGCAGTTGCGCGTCTTTCGTCTTCGCCTTCTAGGCAAACGCGAGGCCGTCGGCTTCAGAGTAGGATCGTCGCTCTCGACAGCCAAACCGCCCGTCTGCGTCCGCTAACGTCATTTGAGCGACACCGGCGCGGTTTCTTGCGCTCGCGATCCAACCCGCGCCGGCTGCTAATGCATCTCGAGGGCGCCGCGAGAGGCACTCCGCGAGCCCCCCAGCACGACATCGCCTCGCCTGCGGCACGGCCGGTCTCACCTACCCTGCGCGTCGCCAGCACCGCCCGCCGCGCCGGCGCTGCCCGCGACGCTGCTGCCAGCACCACCCGCAGCCTCACCCCGCAGCGTCTCGATCATTGCCCGCAGCTCGGCGTTCTCCGTCCGCGCCTTGATCGCCATCTCGCGCACCGCCTCGAACTCGTCGCGGGTGACGAGGTTGCGGTCGGCGAGCCAGCGGTCCACCCAGCCCTTCATCGCCGTCTCGGCCTCGTCGCGGGCGCCCTGCGCCACGCCCATCGCGTTGCTCATCAGCCGCGACATGTCGTCGAAAAGGCCGCCGCTGCCGGGTTTCTGGGTGGTCATGCGCGTCATCCTGTTGCCAAGGGGCGCGCCGGTCCGGGCGCCTCATCCGGGGGCAATATGGCGGGGGCGGGGCCTGCGTTCAATCCGCCGCGGTTGACACCCCGCGGCGGCGGGGCCAAGCAGCCCCGGTGGCGCGCGCCCCGACCGGCGCGCCCGTCCCCGCCCTGCGTCGCGCGCCCGAGGTCCCATGATCCCCTTTCCCGACATCTCGCCCGACATCTTCACCATCACCCTCGCGGGGCGCGAGTTCGCGCTGCGGTGGTACGCGATGGCCTATCTCGTCGGGCTGCTGCTCGGCTGGTGGATCATCGCCGCGCTGATGCGCCGCCCGGCGCTCTGGGGCGGCACCGCGCCGATGCGCGCGGGCCAGGTCGAGGAGCTGCTGACCTGGATCGTGGCCGGCGTGATCCTTGGCGGCCGGCTCGGGTTCGTGCTTTTCTATGAGCCCGCCTATTACCTCGCCAATCCGGCCGAGATCGTGAAGGTCTGGCAGGGGGGCATGTCCTTCCACGGCGGCTTCCTGGGCGTGGTGATCGCCGCCGCGCTGTTCGCGCGCCGGAACGGCATCCCGCCCCTGCGGCTCGCGGACGCGCTGGCGGTCGCGGCGCCGGCCGGGTTGCTGCTCGGCCGGATCGCCAACTTCATCAACGCCGAGCTCTGGGGCCGCCCGACCGACGCGCCCTGGGGGGTGATCTTCCCCGGCGCCGCCGCGCAGGACTGTCCTGGCGTCGTCGGCCCCTGCGCGCGCCACCCGAGCCAGCTGTACGAGGCCGGGCTCGAGGGGCTGCTGCTCGGGCTGATCCTCTTCCTCCTCGTCCGCCGCGGCGGCCTGCGCCGGCCGGGGCTGGCGCTCGGGGTGTTCCTGGCCGGCTACGGGCTGGCGCGCTTCGTGGTCGAGTTCTTCCGTCAGGCCGACGCGCAGTTCGTCACCCCCGACAACCCCTGGGGCCATGTCCTCGGCGGGCCGGTCTGGGGGCTGACGATGGGGCAGCTGCTCTCGCTGCCGATGCTGCTCATCGGGCTGGGCTTCATCCTCGCCGCCCGGCGCAGGCCGCCCGCGGGCCCCCGCCCGTGACCCCGCCCGTGACCCCGCTCGCGCGGCTGATCGCGCAGCGGATCGCGGTCGAGGGGCCGATGCGGCTCGACGACTACATGCGGCTCTGCCTGCTGCATCCGGCGCATGGGTATTACGCCACCCGCGACCCGTTCGGCGCGCAGGGCGACTTCACCACCGCGCCCGAGATCAGCCAGATGTTCGGTGAGCTGGTGGGCCTCGCGCTCGCGCAGGCGTGGCTGGACCAGGGCAGCCCCGCGCCCTTCACGCTGGCCGAGCTGGGGCCGGGGCGGGGGACGCTGATGGCCGACATCCTGCGCGCCACCGCCCGGGTGCCCGGCTTCCGCGCCGCGGCGCGGGTCGAGCTGGTCGAGGCCTCGGCGCATCTGCGCGGCGTCCAGCGCGCGCGTCTGGGCGAGGTCACCCACCGCGACCGCGCCGAGGGCCTTCCCGAGGCGCCGCTGTTCCTTGTCGCCAACGAGTTCTTCGACGCCCTGCCGATCCGCCAGTTCGAGCGCCACCCCGACGGCTGGCGCGAGCGGATGGTGAGCCTGCGCGACGGGGCGCTGGCGCTGGCGCTCGGTCCCCCCGGCGACGCCGCCCGCCCCGGCGCGCCGGGCGAGATCCGCGAGGTCTGCGCCGAGGCGATCCCGGTCGTGGCCGAGGTCGCGGGCCGCATCGCCCGCCACGGCGGCGCCGCGATCGTGATCGACTACGGCACCTGGGACGGGCAGGGCGACAGCCTGCAGGCGCTGCGCCGCCACGCGCCCGACGACATCCTCGCCCACCCCGGCGAGGCCGACCTGACGGCGCACGTCGATTTCGCCCCGCTGGCCGGGACGGCGCTGGCGGCGGGTGCGGCGGCCTCGTGCCCGGTGCCACAGGGGGAGTGGCTCCGGTCGCTGGGGCTGGCGCAGCGGGCGGCCCGGCTGACGGCGGCGGGCGATGCCGGGGCCGTCGCGGCGATGGAGCGCTTGACCGCGCCCGCCGCGATGGGACAGTTGTTCAAGGCCATGGCGATCTATCCGCGCCACAGCCCGCCGCCGCCGGGGTTCACCGCCCTTCCGGCCGCGGCCGACCCCGCGCCCGCCGGTCTGCCGGCAGGCCGCTGATCCGCGCCCGCCTCAGGGCGCGCCCCGCCACCAGAGCCGCCACCCGCACGCCGCGCCGACCCGACCCGAGACCCGAACCACCCGGACCCTGCCGATGAGCCTCGAGATAATCACCCATCCGACCCTCGCACCGCTCCGGCACGGGTTCTTCACCCGGCAGGGCGGGGCCTCGTCGGGGCTGTTCCGCGGGCTCAACTGCGGGCGCGGCTCAAGCGACCAGCAGGGGATCGTGGCGGTGAACCGCGCCCGCGTGGCCGAGGCGATGGGGGTCGCGCCGGACCGCCTCGCCACCGTCCACCAGACCCATTCGACCCGCGTCGCGCGGCTGGCCGAGGGCGACGACCCGGCGGCGCTGGCGGGGGTCGAGGCCGACGCGATCGTCACCGCCACCCCCGGCGTCGCCATCGCGGTGCTGACCGCCGACTGCCAGCCGGTGCTGCTGGCCGACCCCGAGGCGGGCGTCATCGGCGCCGCCCACGCCGGGTGGAAGGGGGCGCTCGATGGCATCCTCGAAGCGACGGTGGCGGCCATGCGCGATGCCGGGGCCACCCGCATCCGCGCCGTCATCGGCCCGACCATCAGCCTGCGCGCCTATGAGGTGGGCGAGGAGTTCATGGACCGGTTCCTCGCCGAGGCGCCCGAGTCCGGGCGGTTCTTCTCGGGCGGGCCGAGCGGGCGGCCGATGTTCAACCTGCCGGGCTTCGGCCTCGCCCGGCTGCGCGATCTGGGGGTCGATGCCGACTGGACCGGGCACTGCACCTATTCCGACCCCGAACGCTTCTTCAGCTACCGCCGCGCGACCCACGAGGGGGCGGCGGACTACGGGCGGCTGATCTCGGCGATCCGGCTCTGACGCCGCTCAGGCGCGGGCCAGCGGCATCGCGTCGAAGGGCACCCCCGGCTCGTCCTTGGCGCCGCGGATCACGAGGCTGGTCTTGACGCTCGCCACGTTGTCGGCGGCCGTCAGCTCCTGCGTCAGGAAGCGCTGGAACGTGGGCAGGTCAGGCGCCACGCATTTCAGGATGAAGTCGATCTCGCCGTTGAGCATGTGGCACTCGCGCACCAGCGACCAGCCGCGGGCGCGGTCCTCGAAGGCCGAGAGGTCGCGCTCGGACTGGCTGACGAGGCGCACCATGGCGAAGACCTGCACCTCGAAGCCGAGTTCGCGGGCGTCCACCTCGGCGTGGTAGCCGCGGATGTAGCCCTGCTCTTCCAACGTGCGGACCCGGCGCAGGCAGGGCGGGGCCGAGATTCCGACGCGGCGCGCCAGTTCGACATTCGTCATCCGTCCGTCGGCCTGCAATTCCGCAAGGATCTGGCGGTCGATGTCGTCTAGTCGGGCGCCAGCCATGAGGCCTCCGGTCGGGAAATCGCAGCTTGATTATCTTTCACGCCCCCGATCCGCAAGATTGTTTCGCGCCGGCAGCAATGCGGACGCGGCGGCGGGCTTGGTTGATCGCGGCGGGTGCAGGGCTTAGGTCAGGGCGCAACTGCCCCTGCCGCACGCCCGAAAGGCTCCGCCGATGTCCGATGCCGTCCCCCTGACCGATGCACCCGCCCCCGCCGTAGCCCCGATCGAGCCGCACCAGCGCCTCGTCATCATCGGCTCGGGGCCGGCGGGCTACACCGCGGCGGTCTATGCCGCCCGCGCGATGCTGACCCCGGTGCTGATCCAGGGGATGCAGCCCGGCGGGCAGCTGACCATCACCACCGAGGTCGAGAACTGGCCCGGCGACACGCAGGTGATGGGCCCCGACCTGATGGTGCGGATGGAAGCGCACGCCCGCGAGATGGGCGCGCGGATCGTGACCGACACGGTGACCGCGCTGGACCTGTCGCAGCGGCCCTTCCGACTGACCTGCGACAGCGGCCGGACGCTGACCGCCGACGCGGTGATCCTCGCCACCGGGGCGCAGGCGCGCTGGCTCGGGCTGCCGTCGGAAGAGAAGTTCAAGGGCTTCGGCGTCTCGGCCTGCGCGACCTGCGACGGGTTCTTCTACCGCGGCCGTCAGGTCATCGTCGTCGGCGGCGGCAACACCGCGGTCGAGGAGGCGCTGTTCCTGACCAACTTCGCCAGCAAGGTGATCCTCGTCCACCGCCGCGACAGTCTGCGGGCCGAGCGGATCATGCAGGACCGGCTGTTCAAGCACCCGAAGGTCGAGGTGATCTGGAACGCCGAGCTGGCCGAGGTGACCGGGACCGAGGCGCCGCTGGGCGTCACCGGCGCGGTACTGCGCTCGACGGTGGACGGAACGACCCGGACGGTGGCCGCGGACGGGGTGTTCGTGGCGATCGGCCACTCGCCCGCCTCCGAACTGGTCAAGGACCAGCTCACGCTGAAAGAGGGCGGCTATGTCGCGGTCGAGCCGGGCTCGACCCGCACCTCGATCCCCGGGGTTTTCGCCGCGGGCGACCTGACCGACGACATCTACCGGCAGGCCGTGACCAGCGCCGGGATGGGCTGCATGGCCGCGCTCGACGCCGAGCACTGGCTTGCCGCCGAGGGACTGGCCGAGGGCACCGCCGTCCCCGCGCAGGCGACCGAGGTCGCCTGAGCGCCGGCCGCCCCGCCTTTCGGCCCAGCCATGCCGGGGGCGCGGGGCGGATTTGCCGTGGCGGCTCGGTTGCGAAGCGCGCCCCCCGGGGCTAAGGGGGCGACGCACGCCCCCTCTTTGTTTGCCTCAGCCGGGCTTGCGTCGTTTTCGTTCAACCCGAGTGTGCAGATGATCCAGCAGCCGAACCTCGCGCCGATCCCGGAACTCTACGTCAACGCCGACTCGGCCCAGAAGCTCAAGGCCGACGCCGGGACGATGCCCTCGTGGGACCTGACCCCGCGCCAGCTCTGCGACGTCGAGCTGCTGATGAACGGCGGCTTCCACCCGCTGCGGGGCTTCCTCACCGAGGCCGACTATGACGGCGTGGTCGAGAACATGCGCCTGTCCACGGGCGACCTGTGGCCGATCCCGGTGACGCTGGACGTGAGCCAGGCCTTTGCCGACGGCATCGAGCCCGGCACCGACATCGCGCTGCGCGATCAGGAGGGCGTGATCCTCGCCATCATGTCGGTCACCGACAAATGGACCCCGAACAAGACCCGCGAGGCCGAAAAGGTCTTCGGCAACGGCACCGACGATCTGGCCCACCCGGCGATCAACTATCTGCACAACGTCGCGGGGCCGGTCTATCTGGGCGGGCCGATCACCGGCATCCAGGCGCCGACGCACTATGATTTCCGCGCCCGCCGCGACACCCCGAACGAGCTGCGCGCCTTCTTCCGCAAGATGGGCTGGCGCCGGATCGTCGCGTTCCAGACCCGCAACCCGCTGCACCGCGCGCATCAGGAACTGACCTTCCGCGCCGCCCGCGAGGCGCAGGCGAACCTGCTGATCCACCCGGTCGTGGGCATGACCAAGCCCGGCGACGTGGACCACTTCACCCGCGTCCGCTGCTACGAGGCGGTGCTGGACAAGTATCCGCAGGCGACCACCCACCTGTCGCTTCTGAACCTCGCCATGCGCATGGCCGGCCCGCGCGAGGCGGTGTGGCACGGCATCATCCGCCGCAACCACGGCCTGACCCACATGATCGTCGGCCGCGACCACGCGGGGCCGGGCAAGAACAGCCAGGGCCAGGACTTCTACGACCCCTATGCCGCGCAAGAGCTGTTCCGCGAGCATCAGGCCGACATCGGCATCGAGATGGTCGACTTCAAGCAGATGGTCTATGTGCAGGAGCGCGCGCAGTACGAGCCGCGCGACGAGGTGGAAGAGGGCGCGACGATCCTCGACATCTCGGGGACCGAGCTGCGCCGCCGCCTGCGCGAGGGGCTCGAGATCCCCGAGTGGTTCAGCTTCCCCGAGGTCGTGGCCCAGCTGCGCCGCACCTCGCCCGCGCGCGACAAGCAGGGCTTCACGGTGTTCTTCACCGGGCTGTCCGGCTCGGGCAAGTCCACCATCGCCAACGCGCTGATGGTCAAGCTGATGGAGATGGGCGGACGCCCCGTGACGCTGCTCGACGGCGACGTGGTCCGCAAGCACCTGTCGTCCGAGCTCGGGTTCTCGAAGGAGCACCGCGACATCAACATCAAGCGCATCGGCTATGTCGCGTCCGAGATCACCAAGAACGGCGGCATCGCGATCTGCGCGCCCATCGCGCCCTACACCGCGACCCGGCGCGCGGTGCGCGAGATGGTCGAGGCGGTCGGCGCCTTCGTCGAGGTCCATGTCGCGACCAGCCTCGAGGAATGCGAGCGCCGTGACCGCAAGGGGCTCTACAAGCTCGCCCGCGAGGGCAAGATCAAGGAGTTCACCGGGATCTCGGACCCCTACGAGGAGCCCGCGAACCCCGAGCTGCGCGTCCAGACCGAGGGCGTGGACGTGGATTACGCCGCCCAGCAGGTTCTCTTGAAGCTCGAGCAGATGGGGCTGATCGGCCTGTCCTGATCGCCGTCCCACCGCGAGACGTCAGCGCACCCCCCGGCCGGTCCGGGGGGTGTTTGCGTTTCCGGCGCCGGGGGCGGCGGTTGACAAGGCCGGCCCTGCGGTCCACCCCCGGCCGGATGATCGAAAAGGCGCGCCGATGACCGAGCCGGTCCTGATCCTGTGCATGAAATGGGGCACGCTCTACGGCGCGCGGGACGTGAACGCGCTCGCCCGCGGCGTGGCGCGGCACCTGGCGCGGCCGCACCGGTTCGTCTGCTTCACCGACGACGCGATCGGCCTCGACCCGGGGATCGAGGCGCGGCCGCTGCCGGCGCTCGACCTGCCGCCGGGGTCGGGGGACACGCGGTGGCGCAAGCTCGCGCTCTTCAACCCCGACCTGGGGCTGGAGGGAACGGCGCTGTTCCTCGACCTCGATCTGGTGATCGTCGGGCCGCTCGACCCGTTCTTCGAGGTGCCGGGCGAGGTGGTGATCCTGCGCGACGACGACCTGTTCCGCGCCAAGCCGCTGCGCCGCCTGAACCCGGCCCGCGACCGCTTCCTGCACATGGTCGGCAACACCTCGGTGTTCCGCTACCGGGTTGGGGCCCACCCGCAGGTGGTGCGCGCCTATCTCGACGATCCGGCCGCCGCGGCGGCGCGCTATGAGCACGAGCAGCAACTGGTCAGCGACGTGCTGGACCGGCAGGGGGCGCTGTCCTACTGGCCGCAGGGCTGGTGCGTCAGCTTCAAGAACGACTGCGTGGGGCGGGGGCTGACGAGCTGGTGCGGTGACCCCGAGGCGCCGCCCGGCGCGCGGATCGTGCTGTTCGCGGGCAGTCCCAAGATGGCCGACGTCCTCGCCGGCCGGGGCGGGCGCTGGTACCGCCGGATCGGCAACATCGACTGGCTGCTCGCCGCTTGGGAGGGCGACGGCCCCGAAGCCGGAGGCCGCGCGTGACCCTGCATCTCGTCACCGGGTCGGATGACAACTACGCGGCGGGGGTGCTGGTGCTCATCGCCTCGGCGGCGTTTCACACCCCCGACCTGCGGGTGACGGTGCTCGACAACGGCATCTCGGCCGCGAACCGCGCCCGCATCGAGGCGCTGGGTGCGCGGCTCGGGGTGCCGCTCGCGCGGATCGAGATCGGCGCCGAGGCCTTCGCCGACCTGCAGGTGCGGCGCGGGCACCTGACCCGCAGCACCTATCTGCGGCTGCTGATCCCGCAGCTGCTGCCCCACGCCGACCGGGTGGTCTACATGGACTGCGACATGGTGGTGACGGACGACCTGTCGCCGCTGGCCGCGCTGCCGCTGGGCGATGCGGTGGTGGCGGCGGTCCCGGACCCAAGCCCCGACGCGGCCGAGCTGGCCTCGACCGGGGTGGTGCGCGGGGCCTATGTCAACGCCGGGCTGCTGGTGATGAACCTGCCCATGTGGCGGGCCGAGGGGGTGGCCGAGCGCTGCCTCGCGCTGCTGTCGGACCCGGCGCGGCCGCTCATGTCCGAGGATCAGTCGGCGCTCAACATCGCCGCCGCAGGGCGCATCCTGCCGCTGCCCGCGCGCTACAACGTCTATGCCGACCCGGCCGCCTATCCCGGCGCCGCGGCCGTCCCGGCCGATCCGGCGGTGATCCACTACGTCGTCGGCCACAAGCCGTGGGCGGCGCGGGGGGTGATGATGGGCGAGGTCTGGCACCACCACGCCGGCCTGATCGCCGCGCAGATGCCGCCGCTGGGCGCGGCATCGTTCGGCAGTCGGCTTTCGGCGTTCAACCGCCAGCGGAAACTGTGGATGGGGTTGGCCGCCGGGCGGGGGAAATACCGGGCCCAGCGGCAGGTCCGCGCCGCCATGCGGCGGGTCGCGGCCCGCCACCTTGCGCAGGTCGCGGGCCGGCCGGTCAGTGGACGCTGACCGGGTTCAGCTCGTTCTGGCGGGCCAGCATGAAGGCCATGTGCCGGTCGCGGACCAGCGCGAGGCGCTCTCCGTCGATGCCGTGTACGGCGTAGAGCGCATCGAGGCCGGGCGCCTGCTCGCGCACCTCGTCGGGCAGGCTGTCCATCGCCACCCGGCGGACATAGACGACATTGCCGTCGGCCATCTGCGGAAAATCGTGTTTCATGTTCATCTTGGCGATCCCCTTCTAGGTGCGGCTGATCGGTATGGTGCGGACGACGCTCTGCGGCGTGATGCGGCGCAGATCGACGTGGAGGAGCCCGTTCTCGAGCGCGGCACCCTCGACCTCGATCCCCTCGGCCAGCACGAAGCTGCGCTGGAAGGCGCGGGCGGCGATGCCGCGGTGCAGGAACACCCGGTCCTCGGCCGCCTCGGATTGGCGGCCGCGGATAATGAGCTGGCGGTCCTCGATGGTCAGCGACAGGTCCGCCTCGGCAAACCCCGCCACGGCGAGCGTGATGCGGAACCCGTCCGCGCCCGACTGCTCGATGTTGTAGGGCGGGTAGGCGTCGGCGCCCTTGGCGGCGCGCTCGGCCAGCCGTTCGAGCTGGTCGAACCCCAACAGGTAGGGGTGCGTCCCCAGGGTCATCTTCGTCATCGGCGTCCTCGGTCCACAAGCGACTGCGTTGGCCCGGGCCCCTCAGGCGGCGACCCGGTCCCCCGAGATATGTGCGCGCCGCAGCGTTGGTGCAAGATGGGCGCAAGTTTCGCTTATCAAGACGGGGGCCGCGGCGGTATGGTCGCAGCCATCCGATTCCGCCGTCTTTTCAAGGGCCCGCACCGATGAACGCCGACCACGAGATGACCCACGAAGAGATCATCCGCACCCGGCTCGAGGTGATGCGCCGCCAGCACCGCGAACTGGACGAGCAGGTCTCGGGGATGAGCGCCGGCGGCGTCGTGTGCAGCCTGACGCTGGGGCGGCTGAAGAAGGAAAAGCTGGTCCTCAAGGACCAGATCGCGCGGCTCGAGGATGAGCTGACCCCCGACATCATCGCCTGACACCGCGTCCCCGCGGCGCGGCCGCTCGGGGCGCGTTGCGTCCGCCCGGCGCGCCCCTATGATGCGCGCCGACGCAAAATCTGGGGGTCGGGCATGGACAAGCCGGTCGGCATCATCATGGGCAGCCAGTCGGACTGGCCGACGATGCGCGAGGCGGCGGCGATCCTCGACGAACTCGGCGTGGGCTACGAGGCGCGGATCGTCAGCGCCCACCGCACCCCCGACCGGCTCTGGGACTATGGCCGCGCGGCGGCGGGGCGGGGGCTCAAGGTCATCATCGCGGGTGCCGGCGGGGCGGCGCATCTGCCCGGCATGATGGCGTCGAAGACGCGGGTGCCGGTGATCGGCGTGCCTGTGCAGACGCGGGCGCTGAACGGGGTCGACTCGCTCTATTCCATCGTCCAGATGCCCAAGGGCTATCCGGTCGCCACCATGGCGATCGGTTCGGCGGGGGCGGCCAATGCCGGGCTGATGGCCGCCGGTATCCTCGCGCTGTCGGACGCGGCGCTGGCCGAGCGGCTGGACGCCTGGCGGGCGGCGCTCTCGGCCTCGATCCCAGAGGAGCCGCGCGATGAATGACCCGCTCGCCCCCGGCGCCGTGATCGGCATCCTCGGCGGCGGCCAGCTGGGCCGGATGCTCTCGGTCGCGGCGAGCCGGCTCGGCTATCGCTGCCACATCTACGAGCCGGGCGCCGCACCCGCGGGCGACGTGGCCTTCCGCCTGACCACCGCCCCCTACGAGGACGAGGTGGCGCTGCGCGCCTTTGCCGCGTCCATCGATGTGGTGACCTATGAGTTCGAGAACGTCCCGGCCGCGGCGCTCGACCTGATCGAGAGCCTCGTGCCGATCCGCCCCAACCGCCGCGCGCTGGCGGTGAGCCAGGACCGGCTGACCGAGAAGGATTTCCTCTCCGGCCTGGGGCTGGCGGTTGCGCCCTATGCCGCCGTGGACAGCGCCGAGGATCTCGCCGCGGTGCTCGCCGGTCAGGACCGCGCCATCCTCAAGACCCGGCGCTTCGGCTATGACGGCAAGGGCCAGCTTCGGCTCACGTCCGGCGACGACCCCGCCGCGGCCTGGGCCGAGGTCAACGCACCCGCGGTGCTCGAGGGGTTCGTGGATTTCACCGCCGAGATCAGCGTGATCGTCGCGCGCGGCGCAGACGGGGCGGTGGCGGCCTATGACCCGGGCCTGAACGTCCACGAGGGCGGCATCCTTCGCACCACGACCGTGCCCGCGGGCGTGCCCGGCCGCCTGATCCCCGAGGCGGTGCTGATCGCCAGCCGCATCGTCACGGCGCTCGACTATGTCGGCGTGATGGGTGTCGAGCTGTTCGTGACCCCGCGCGGGCTGGTGGTCAACGAGATCGCCCCGCGGGTCCACAACTCGGGCCACTGGACGCAGGCCGGCTGCGCCGTGGACCAGTTCGAGCAGCACATCCGCGCCGTGGCGGGCCTGCCTTTGGGCGACGGCCAGCGCCATGCCGACGTTGTGATGGAGAACCTGATCGGCGACGACATGGACCGGGTGCCGGACCTGCTGAGGGCGCGCGACACGCAGCTCCACCTCTATGGCAAGGCCGAGGTGAAGCCGGGGCGGAAGATGGGGCACGCGAACCGCATCCTGCGCCGTTGAACGGGTAGGCCAGAAAGACACCGCGTCTTTCTGGCCCGAATCTCATCGCAGCTGTTCTAGCGCGGCAGCGTCTCGCGCAGGTAGCGGATCGTGTTGCCGCCCATGACCTTGGCGATCTGGTCCTCGGTCAGCCCCTGGTCGATCAGCGCCTGGGTCAGCGCCGGCAGGCCGGCGGCGTCGAACGGCACCCCCACCGAGCCGTCCCAGTCCGACCCCAGCCCGACCGCATCCTCACCCACCAGGTTGATGGCGGCGCGGATGGCGCGCGCGATCCCCGCGGGCGTGCCGTCGCAGGTCACGTCGGCCCAGAAGCCGATGCCGATGATCCCACCCTTCGCCGCGATCTGCCGGACGAGGTCGTCGGGCAGGTTGCGCGGCGTGTCGCAGGCGCTGCGGATGCCGGTGTGCGACAGGATCGGCCGGGCGCCGGGGATCGCCAGCACCTCGCGGACGATGGCGGGCGAGGCATGGGCGAGGTCGATCACCATATTGCGCGCCACCAGCCCCTCGACCACCTCGCGCCCGAAGGGCGTCAGCCCGGCCTGCGAGGTGCCGTGCAGCGACCCGCCGAGTTCGTTGTCGAAGAAATGGGTGATGCCGACGAGGCGGAAGCCGGCCGCCTCCATCACGCCGAGGTTGGCGATCTGCCCCTCGAGCGGATGCGCCCCCTCCATCCCGAGGATCGCGCCGATGACCCGCTTGCCCGCGGCGCGGTCGGCCAGCACCCCGTCGAGGTCGGCGCGCGAGCGGATCAGCCGCACCGCCTCGGGGTGGCGCTCGGCCAGCCGGCGCAGGCGGGCGGCCTGGTCGAGCGCGCGCTCCTTGAGGCTAAACCAGCTCTGCACCGGGCGAAGCTGGCCGATCACCAGCGGCGTGATGTTGTCGGGCGCCTCGGCGGTGTTGGTGGCGTAGTTCTGGCCGCGCGGCGACTTGGTGACGGTGGTAAAGACCTGCACCGCCACGTTGCCGCGGTCGAGCCGGGGCAGGTCCACATGGCCCTCGGGCCGCTCGCTCGCGAGGTCGCGGTCCCAGAGCAGCGGGTCGGCGTGCAGGTCGGCGATGGAAAGCCGCGCGTGCAGCGCCGCCGCCTCGTCCGAGACGTGCCACGGCTGCGCCGCCGTCACCGGGTTCAGCCGGTCCGCGACGATCCGCGGCCCGAAGACCGGCACTGCGGCTGCCGCGAGCGCCACCACCGCGGCGGCACCCAGCAGGACGCGGCGCAGGCGGCGGGGCTTCGCGCGGCCGAAGGGGTCGCGGGCCACCCGCTCAGCCCTCCATCGCCTCGAGCTCGTCGATGAAGCCCTCGATCATCGACAGCCCCTTGTCCCAGAACGCCGGGTCCGCAGCGTCGAGCCCGAAGGGCTGAAGCAGCGTCGAGTGATGCTGCGACCCGCCCGCCTTGAGCAGGTCGAAGTAGCGCGCCGGGAAGCCCTCGGGCGCGGCCTCGTAGGCGGCGTAGAGCGCGTTCACCAGCCCGTCCCCGAAGGCATAGGCATAGACGTAGAAGGGCGAGTGGATGAAATGCGGGATATAGGCCCAGAAGGTCTCGTACCCCTCCATGTAGTCAAAGGCGTCGCCGAGGCTTTCGTGCTGGACCGTCATCCAGATCGCGTTGATGTCGTCGGGGGTGAGCTCGCCCTCGGCGCGGGCCGCGTGCAGGCGCGACTCGAAGTCGTAGAAGGCGATCTGGCGCACGACGGTGTTGATCATGTCCTCGACCTTGCCGGCCAGCAGCGCCTTGCGCTGGGCGGGGTCGGTGGTCCTGGCCAAGAGCGCCCGGAAGGTCAGCATCTCGCCGAACACGCTCGCTGTCTCGGCCAGCGTCAGCGGGGTCGAGGCGAGCAGCTCGCCCTGCGCCGCGGCCAGCCGCTGGTGGACGCCGTGGCCCAGCTCATGCGCGAGCGTCATCACGTCGCGCGGCTTGCCGAGGTAGTTCAAGAGCACGAAGGGATGCGCGTCGGTGACGGTCGGGTGGGCAAAGGCGCCGGGCGCCTTGCCGGGCTTCACGGCGGCGTCGATCCAGCCGCGCTCGAAGAACGGCTCGGCCAGCTTCGCCAGTTCAGGGTCGAAGCCTGCATAGGCGTCCAGCACCGTGGTGCGCGCCTCGTCCCAGCCGATCAGCCGCGGGGTTTCCTGCGGCAGCGGCGCATTGCGGTCCCAGACCTGCAGCTTCTCCAGCCCCAGCCAGCGCGCCTTGAGCCGATAGTAGCGGTGCGAGAGCCGCGGATAGGCCGCCACCACCGCGTCGCGCAGCGCCTGCACGACCTCGGGCTCGACGTGGTTCGACAGGTGTCGCCCGTGCTGGGGCGTGGGCATCTTGCGCCACTTGTCCTCGATCGCCTTTTCCTTGGCGAGCGTGTTGTGGATGCGCGCGAACAGCTTGACGTTGTCGGTGAAGACCCGCGCCAGCGCCCGCGCCCCGGCCTCACGCCGGGTCCGGTCGTGGTCGGTCAGAAGGTTCAGCGTGGCCTCGAGCCCCAGCGTCTCGCCGTCCACGTCGAAGGTCAGCGCGGCGGTCGTCTCGTCAAAGAGCCGGTTCCAGGCGGCGGCGCCGACCACCGAGTTGTCGTGCAGGAATTTTTCCAGCTCGTCCGAGAGCTGGTGCGGCCGCATCGCCCGCATCCGGTCGAACACCGGCTTGTAGCGCGCCGGCCCGTCCGTGGCGGCAAAGACGGCCTCGTAGGTCGCATCCGGGATCCGGTTGAACTCGAGGCTGAAGAACACCAGCGGCGTGGTCATGTCGGTGATCTTCGCCTGCAGGTCGCCCATCGCCTTGGCCCGGCCCGCATCGGTGGTGTTCTGGTAGTAGCGCAGGCCCGCATAGGACATCAGCCGCCCGGCGATCAGGTCGATGGTCTGATAGCGCTCGATGCACTCCAGCATCTCGGCGGGCGACAGATCGGCCAGCCGCCCCTCGTAATCGGCCGCGAAGCTGGCGGTCGCCTCTTCCAGCCGGGCGAGGTCGGCCTTGATCTCGGGCGCGTCGGGGGCGGTGTAGAGGTCCGACAGATCCCACTCCGGCAGCGGCCCGAGGTCGAGTGCGGCGGCGCCGGGCTGTTCGGCATCGAAATGGCGGCTGCGGGTCATCTGCGGTCTCCTTGGCGTCATGCGGTTCCATCTGACCCTTCGCGGCGCGCGGTTCAAGGCGTGGCGGGGGGGATGGGCGGTGCGGCGCCGGTGCCCCTCGGGTCACGGCGCGGGCGGCAGCGCCTGCATCCGCGCCACGCGCCGGTCCATCACCCGCCGCCAGAGCGGGGGGACCAAGGCGATGGCCGCCATCACCGGCAGCGACCACGGCAGCAGCGGCCGCGGCTGCGCCGCCCGGTCCAACCGCAGCGCCGGCCAGGGGCGCGCGGGATGAGCATGGTGGTCCGAGTGCCGGGGCGCGTTGACCAGCATCAGCGAGGACAGCAGATGCGGCGCGTCCCAGCTGTGGCGCGCGTCCACCGGCTCGGGCCGCCCATCGGCGCGGCGCGCCCGGCGCAGACCGTAGTGCTGGACGTAATCCGACAGCATCAGCTGCATCTGCGCGTAAAGGCAGAGCCCGAGGTAGATCAGCGCCGCCAGCGGCCCGAGCGTCAGCGCCACCAGCGCCACGCAGGCAAGGCCGCCCCCGACCCACCACAGATACGGGTTCACCCGCCCCGGCTGCCGGACCGCGAGCGCCCGCTCGGCTACAAGGCCCGCGCGGAACGACCCCGCCCAGGCGCGCGGGAAGAAGCGCCAGAAGCTCTCGCCGGCGCGGGCCGAGTTGGGGTCGGCGTCGGTCGCCACATGGCGGTGGTGGACGAGGCGGTGGGCCGAGACGTGGTGGCCGAAGAGCAGGGTGACATAGACGAGCGCCCCGGCCCGGAACAGCAGCCGGCTGCCGCGGTGGATCAGCTCATGGGCGTTGGCGTTCGAGACCTGCCCCATGAACATCCCCGTCCCGAGAAACAGCGCGGCGTGCGCGGCGCCCGAGAGCGGCGGCCCGGCCCCCGCCAGCGCCCGCAGCGCCAGCGCGAGCAGGGCGAGATGGGCGGCGACGAGCCCGAGCGAGACGGCATCCGCACCCGGATGCGCGACGCCCTCGGGCGGGTCGGGCAGGGCGCGGGCGGCGAGCGTGTCGATCGACTGGCTGACGCCTGCCACCCACAGGAACCCGACCCAGACCCAGGCGCCGCCCCAGAGCGCCCCCGCCGCGAGCACCAGCGCCGGGAACAGCGCGGCGGCGCCATAGGCGATGACCGGGGCAGGGCGCGAGAGCGTCTTCATGGCGCGATCCTAGAGCGCGTGCCGCGCCGAGGGAACTGCTCCACACCCCGGCCTCCCCGGCCCGGCGATGTCCACCGTGCCAAGGTCAACCCTCCGCATCCCCTTCTTTCTTGCCAAAATATCCCCGCCGGAGGCAGCCGGCCGCGCCGCCGGGCAGGACGCCGGACCGGCGCGCGGCGGGAACGCCGGACCCCGCGCCCGCCCCCGCCGGCGCCCGAGGACAACGATTCCGCCGCACCCGTCCGCGGCGGGACGAAACGTCCTTGCCGGCGGCGCCGATTGCCTCGTACGGGCGGCCGACCTAGGGTCTGGCGAACACGCAAACGGGGGACGACCATGACCGACCAGACCGACCCGCGCCCGACCGACGCCAAGACGCAGGGTTTTGACACCATCGCCATCCATGCCGGCGCCGCGCCCGATCCGGCGACCGGCGCGCGGCAGGTGCCGATCTACCAGACCACCGCCTACCAGTTCCGGGACGCCGACCACGCCGCCGCGCTCTTCAACCTGCAGGAGGTGGGCTACATCTACTCGCGCCTGACCAACCCGACGGTCAGCGCGCTGCAGGCGCGGCTCGCCGCGCTCGAGGGCGGGGCAGGGGCGGTCGCCTGCTCGTCGGGGCACGCGGCGCAGATCATGGCGCTGTTCCCGCTGATGGAACCGGGGCGCAACCTCGTCGCGTCGAACCGGCTCTACGGCGGCACGATGACGCAGTTCAGCCAGACCATCCGCCGCTTCGGCTGGTCCTGCCGCTTCGTCGACCTCGACGACACCGACGCGGTGCGTGCGGCGATCGACGACGACACCCGCGCGATCTTCGTCGAATCGATCTCGAACCCCGGCGGCTACGTCACCGACATCCCGGCCATCGCCGCCATCGCCGATGACGCCGGCATCCCGCTGATCGTGGACAACACCCTCGCCTCGCCCTTCCTCTGCCGCCCGATCGAGATGGGGGCGACGCTGGTCGTCCACAGCCTGACCAAGTACCTGACCGGCAACGGCACGGTGACCGGCGGCGCGGTGATCGATTCCGGCAAGTTCGACTGGTCGGCCAGCGACAAGTTCCCCTCGCTCTCGGCGCCCGAGCCGGCCTATCACGGGCTGAAGTTCCACGAGACTTTCGGCGCCGCCGCCTTCACCTTCCACGGTATCGCCATCGGGCTGCGCGACCTCGGCATGACGCTGAACCCGCAGGCCGCGCATTACACGCTGATGGGGATCGAGACGCTGGGCCTGCGCATGGCGCGCCACGTCGAGAACGCGGTGACGGTCGCCGAGTGGCTGGCCGCCGACGACCGGGTCGAGGCGGTCAGCTACGCCGGCCTCCCCTCGAGCCCGTGGCACGAGCGCGTCGAACGGCTCTATCCCAAGGGGGCGGGCGCGCTCTTCACAATCCGCCTCAAGGGCGGCTATGAGGCGTGCGTGGCGATGATCGGGCGGCTCAAGCTGATCAGCCACGTCGCCAACCTCGGCGATGCGCGGACGCTGGCGATCCACTCGGCTTCGACCACCCACCGGCAGCTCACCGAAGAGCAGCAGGTCGCCGCGGGCGCCGGGCCCGACCTCGTGCGGCTGTCGATCGGGATCGAGGACCCCGCCGACATCATCGCCGATCTCGATCAGGCGCTGGGCTGAGCACATTTCAGGCGGCGGCGGGGCTGTCGCCTCGCCACCGCCCCCGGACGTCCAACGCCTGCGGCCGACGGGTCACTCGCCCTTCGGCACCAATGTCCAGACGCCCGTGACCTGCACGGTCAGCATCAGCCGGCCCGTCTCGACCTGAGTGGCGGCGCCGCCCGCGTCGCGGGCCATCGAGGCCATGGCCATCGGCATCGGCGGGCTCGCCGCCCCGCCCTCGGTAAGCGAAACGAGCGGCCCGAGAGCCATTCCGGCCGCCGCGGCCATCGTCTCGGCCCGCCGCTGCGCCTCGGCCACGGCCTTGCCGCGGGCCTCGTCCAGCGGGGCCGCGTCATCCTCGCGCGAGAAGGCGATCCCCTGCACGTCGGTCGCCCCGGCCGCCACCATCGCGTCGAGCAGCGGGCCGAGCTTCGCCAGGTCGCGCACCCGGGCGCTGACGATGTTCTGCGCCTGGTAGCCGGTGATGACCGGCGGCTTGCCCTGCTGCGAATAGTCCGCCATCGGCGACAGGTTCAGCCCCTGGGTCTGCAGATCCTCGGGCGCGATCCCCTGCGCCTTGAGCGCCGCGATCACGTCGCCCTGCCGCGTGGCGTTGTCGGCCAGCGCCTTCGCCGCCGTCTCGGCCTGGGTCGTCACGCCCAGCGCCACGGTGGCGAGGTCGGGCGCGATGCCGACCTGCCCCTCGCCGGTGACGGTGACGGTGGCGGGGGCGGGCGCGTGCATCGGCATGACGTGACCCTCGATCGGGGGCATGGGCATGGGGGGCGCGGGCGGGGTGGTCTGGGCCAAGAGCGGCGCGGCCATCAGGGCCAGCGCCAGCCCGCCACCAAGCGCCGGGCGCAGGCTGCGGGGGGAGAGGACGGAACGGGTCATGCAGTGTCCTTTCGAGACGTCATCGGTACCCCGGCGCAGACGCACGGCCGAGCCGCGCCCCGCGGGGGTTGCCGGCCGAACGCCGCGCGGGGCGCGCAGGCTCCGTCACGAAGCGGTGTTTTGCTTTGCTTGGGGGGATGGATGCGGTATCCATGGAACTGAGCAGCAACGGACCGGATCGCGCACGAACGACGAGCCGGCCACGAACAAGAAAAGACCGGCACATGAGCACGAGCCCCGCGCCCGAATACGCCTTGTCGTTCAGCAGCGACGCCGTTCACCTGATGGAAAGATCGGATGCCAGCGCCGCCCCCGCGGTGCGCTGGCACGAGCGCGCCTCGGCGCCGTTCGACGCGCCGGACTTCCGGTCCGAGATGGCGCGGCTGAGGCGGCTGGTGGCGAACGGCCCCGACGCGCGGGTGGCGCTGATCATCCCCGACGACCAGATCCTCTATACCTCGCTGCCGGTGGCGGCCGAGGATGACGTGGCGGCCGGCCTCGGCCGGGCGCTCGACGGGCTGACGCCCTATCCGGTCGCGGACCTCGCCTGGGACTGGCGCCCGGTGACCGGCGCCGCCGAGGGGCGCGACGTGCGGGTGGCCGCGGTGGCGCGCCAGACGCTGCGCGAGGCCGAGGATTTCGCCCGCCGGCACGGGTTCGCGGCCGACGGGTTCGTCGCCGATCCGGCCGAGGGCCTGTTCCCCGAGGCGCCCCGCTTCTCGGCCGAGGCCAAGGCGGCGCAGGACCACGACCTGCCCGGCGACGGCCCCGAGCGCGCGGGTGAGACGGCCGCTTCGGCAGAGGGCGGGAAAGAGGCCAACGCGTCCGAGGTGACTGTGCCGGCGACGTCGGATGAGGTCCCGGCAACGGTGACCGTTGTGGCAGGCTCCGCTGCGGCTGCTGCGGTTTCTGCCGCAGACGCGTCCGCCAGCGCCGGGGAACCGGGGGCCAACGACACCGCCGAAGTTGCGTCCAGCGCCCCGGCGGCCGTGGCGCCGAAGGCGGAAGAGCCCGAGACGACCGCACCCAAGACTGACGAGGGCGCCTCGGCGACGGTAAAGTCGCAGGCGGACGAGCCCGCGACGACGAAGCCCACCGACACCGCCCCCGAGGCCAGCCGCGCCGGGGATGGTCCTGCCGCCAAGCCCGACGCCGCCCCGGCCAAGGCCGAGACCGCGCCCACGGGCGACGGTCAGCCGGTCCGCGCGTCCACTCCCGCCGTCGCAGGCCCAACGCTGATCGCCACGGCGGGCGCCGCGCCGGTCGCCGGGTCGCGGGTCACCGACTTCCTGCCCGCCGACCTGCCGCCCTCGGCGGTCCCGGCGCCGGTCGAGGTGGTGGCCCCGCCCTCGGACCTGATCGACACCTCCGACGCGCCCTCGCCGGCGCGCGAGCCGGTGCCGCTGCCCGACCGGGCGCGCGCGGTGCTGGACCGCGCGGCCGAGGCCCGCGCCCGGCGCACCGCCGAGCCGGTCGAGGCGGTCGCCCGCCATCCCGGCGCACGTGGCGGCATCGGCGGCCTGCTGGTGATGCTCGGCGCGCTGCTGCTGGGCCTGATGATGATCTGGTCCTTCGCCACGCCCGGCCCGGGCGAGCGGCCTACGGCCACCGAGACCGCCGCCCCCGCCGCGGTGGCGGACGCGCCGCCCGCGGCCGTTCCGGCGCCCACCGCCAGCGCGCCCGCCCCGGCGACCCAGCCGGTCGCGCCGCCGCCCGCGGCCGTTCCGGCGGCCGCGGCCGTGCCGTCCACCGCCCAGCCGCCGATCCGCGTGCCGGAGCAGACCCTCGTGCTGCCGCCGCCGCAGATCGCGGGCCAGCCCCCCGCGCCCACCGCGGCGCCGGCCCCGTCGCAGGCTGCCCCGGCGGCTCAAACCGCGACCCCTGCGGCGCCCGCGCCCGCGGTTGAGGCCGCCAAGCCAGCGCCGGCTGCTGCCGCGCCTGCGGCCAGCGCCCCGGCGACCGCCGCCGCCCCGGCCGCCGAGGCCGCCCGCACTCCGACCGCCACGCAAACCGCACCCGCTCAAGCCGCGCCGGCGCAGGCCGCCTCCACCCGGACGGCGCCGGCTCAGGCCGCGCCCGCGCCAACGGCCCCGGCCAAGGCCGCCCCCGCGGCGACGCCGGCGCGCACCGCGCCGCGGCAGGCGGCCCCCGCCACAACCGCGCCGCGCGCCACGGCCCCGGCGCGGCCAACCGTGCGCCGGCCCCAGCCCGCGGCGGCGCCGAAGGCTGCCGAGGCCGACCCGCTGCCCGCCGTCGTGCCCGGCCGCCGCGCGCTGACCCGCTCGGAGCGTCCGGCCGAGCGGCCCTCGCGCCCCGCGGCGGGGCGCGCGACGACCACGACCGCGCCGGCGGCCTCGCGGCCCGCGGCCACCTCCTCGACCCCGGCCGCGGCGCCTGCCCGCGCCCCGGCGCGCCCGGCGGCGCCGCGCAGCGAGGCCGCGCCGGCCAGCGCGCCCGCCACCTCCTCGTCGGTGCCGCGCCCGCGGCCGCGTCCCGAGGAAGGCTCGGCCGACGAATCCGTCACCGCCGCCGAGATGACCGCGGCCGAGGCCCGGGCCGCCGACGCGTGGCTCGCCGACCTCTATCGCACCCATCCGACCCTGCCCCGGCTGGCCGGCGTGGCCCCGCGCGACGGGTCCGAGCCGCGCTATGCCGAGTCTCGCCCTTCGCGGCGGCCGGCCGGGTCGAGCTCGGCGGTCGATGCGGCGGTCAAGGCCGCCGTGGACGACGAGCTGCTGAAGAAGAAGAAAAAGGCCCCCGCGGCCAAGGCCGACGCCCCCGCGTCCCGGCCTGCGGCGCGCGCCAAGGCCGATGCCCCGGCCGCGGCCAAGCCCGCCGCCGACAAGGCGGCGCCCGCGAAGTCTTCGAAGACCGCCACCAAGTCTGCCCCGGCCGACGATGACCGCCCGGCCAGCCGTCCGTCGCGCAAGCAGGCCGCGGGCAAGGGCTCGGCCGCCGCGGTCGAAAGCGCCATTGCCGAAGCGGTCGGCAAGTCGGGGGCCACCCCCGGCGCGGTCGCGCTGAGCACGCCCAAGTCGCTGCTGCCGCCGCACAAGCCGGCCCGCAAGTCGGCGCCGTCGGCCGCCGATGCCGAGGCCGAGGCGGTCGCCGCTGCCGCCGCGGCCGCCCGCCCCGACACCCCGCCCGCCGCCGAGGCCCCGGCCGAGACGCGGACCGCGAGCCGTGCCCCCGCCGCGCCGGTGGTGATCCCGCCGGTCGTCCCCGAGGCGCCCGCCGCCGACGTGGCCGCCGCCCAGCGGATGCGCGACGAGCAGTTGCAGGCGCAGGCCGAGGCCCGGGCCCGCGCCAACGCGGCCTCGGACGCCCAGGCCGAGGCACAGGCCCGCGCCCAGGCCGAGGCCCGCGCCCGCGCCCAGGCCGCCGCCGAAGAGCGCGCCGCCATCGCCGCGCGCGGCGAATACCGCCCGCCCGAGAACGACGACGAGCCCGAGGTGGCGACCACCGCCGCCAAGGGCACCACCGCCGGGCAGGTGGCGCGCAACGCGACGGTGGGCGGCATGGAGCTTGGCCGGACCCAGGTGATCGGCGTGATCGGTGCCGGCCGCGCCAGCCGCGGGCTGATCCGGCTGCGCAACGGCAAGGTCGTGACCGTGCGCCTCGGCGACCGGATCGATGGCGGGGCGATCAACTCGATCGGCAACGGGCGGATCAGCTACGTCAAGGGCGGGCGCCAGTTCAACCTGCCCATCCTGAATGGACGCTGAGCCGGCTGCCGCCCTGACCCTCGCCCCCGCCCGCCGGCCCGGGGCGGGGTGAGATGGGGTCTTTCCTGCTGATATCGGCGGTCTACCTCGCCACCATGGTGGTGGCGGTGCCGCTCTCCGCACGGCTCGGTCTGGGGTCGGTGCTGGGCTACCTCGTGGCCGGCATCCTGATCGGCCCGGTGCTGGGGCTGGCCGGCAGTGCCGGCGACGTCGCCGACCTGCAGCATTTCGCCGAGTTCGGCGTGGTGATGATGCTGTTCCTGATCGGGCTCGAGCTCGAGCCGCGGCAGCTCTGGGGGATGCGCAAGCGCCTGCTGGGCCTCGGCGGGATGCAGATCGCGGGGACCACGGCGGCGCTGTTCGTCCTCGGGCTGGTGCTGAACCAGACGTGGCAGGTGGCGCTGACGCTGGGGCTGATCCTCGCGCTCAGCTCGACCGCGATCGTGCTGCAGACGCTGTCGGAAAAGAGCCTCATGCAGACCAGCGGCGGCCGCAACGCCTTCCTTGTGTTGCTGACCCAGGACATCGCGGTGATCCCGATCCTCGCGCTTCTGCCGTTGCTGGCGGCGGGGGCGGCGGCGCCCGACCACCACGCGCCGGGGGCCGAGTTCATGGCCGGGCTGCCCGGCTGGGCCGCGACGCTGGTGACGCTGGGGGCGGTCGGCACGGTGGTGCTGCTCGGGCAGTTCGCCATCGGCCCGCTCTTCCGCTTCGTGCAGAAGTCGCGCCTGCTCGAGATGAACACGGCGGTGGCCCTGCTGATCGTCGTGGGCATCGCGGCGCTGATGTCGATGGTCGGGCTCAGCCCCGCGCTCGGCACGTTCCTCGCCGGGGTGATGCTCGCCGGGTCCGAGTTCCGTCACGAGCTCGAGGCGCAGATCGCGCCCTTCAAGGGGCTGCTGCTCGGCCTGTTCTTCATCACCGTGGGCGCGGGGATGGATTTCTCGATGCTCGTGGCCCAGCCCGTGGTGGTGATCGGGGTGACGGCCCTCGTGATCGCCATCAAGGCGGGGGTGCTGTTTGCCGTCGCCCGCGCCGCGCGGATGTCGCGCCGCGACCGGACGCTCTTCACCCTGTCCCTGGCGCAGGCGGGCGAGTTCGGCTTCGTCCTTCTGTCCTACGCGACCTCGCTGGCGATCATCCGCACCCAGCTTGCGCAGGGGTTCCTGCTGGTCATCGCGCTGTCGATGCTGCTCACGCCACTGCTGTTCATCCTGCACGACCGGGTGGTGGCCTGGCTGGATGACGAGCGCGACGTGCTCGCCCCGCCCGACCGGATCGACGACCAGCAGCCGGTGATCATCGCCGGGGTGGGGCGCTTCGGGCAGGTGGTGAACCGGCTCGTGACCTCGTCGGGGTTCAAGACGGTGGTGCTCGACAACGACCTCGACACGATCCAGCTCATGCGGCGGTTCGGGGTCAAGGGGTACTTCGGCGACCCGACCCGCCCCGAGATCCTCGCCGCTGCGGGGCTCGAGCGCGCCCGCATCCTCGTCGCGGCCCTCGACGATCAGGAGGCGAACCTGCGCCTCGTCCGCCACGCGCGCGAGCGGCGGCCGGACCTCGTGATCATCGCCCGGGCGCGGGACCGGGTGAACGTCTACCAGCTCTACGCCGCGCGCGCCGACCATATCGTGCGCGAGATGTTCGACAGCTCGCTCAGGGCCGGGCGCTACGTCCTCGAGAACCTCGGGCTGTCGCAGTACGAGGCCAACGAGCTCGAGCGGATCTACTATCGCCACGACCGCGCCGGGCTGCGCGAGCTGGCCGAGGTCTGGAAGCCGGGCGTGCCGCTGGACCAGAACGCCGACTACATCCGCCGGTCCGAAGAGCTGCGCGCGACGCTCGAGAACGCGCTGATGGACCGCTTCGCGGATGGCCCCGCCGCCGCGCCGCTGGACGACGGAGAGCATGACGAGGCGCCCGAACACGGGCTCGGCCTCGGCACCGGCGGGCCGGGCGGGCGGCTATCGTGAGGGCAGCCGCCCGGCGGTCCTAGCGGCAGTAGCTCTGCTGGCGCGTCCACCCGGCGATGTCGGCGCGGCTCTGCGCCGAGCGCAGCGGCAGCCACTCGCGCGCCGCGCCGAGCCAGCGCGATCCGCTGCCTCCGGCGATGGCGTTGTCGCGGCCGACCTGCGCCGCCATGACCTTGACCGCGCAGCGCAGCACCACCTCGCCGCCCTCGGCCCCGCCGCCGCAGCCATGCGCGCGGCGCGACACGGACGAGAGCCCCATCAGCGACAGCGCCTTGCCGCCGCCGCGGGCCAGCACCCCGCCCGTGGCCCCGCCGGTCGCCTGCCGGGTCACCACGTTCGAGAGCAACCCGGCCCAGAAGGCGGCGCGGTTCTCGCGGCTCGCGGTGGCGTAGCCGGGGCAGTATTGCAGCACGTCCGAGGGCATCGACGACAGCAGCGCCACCCCCTCGGTCTCGAGCGCGTCGAGCGTGGCGACGGTCCATTCCGGGTTCTCGTCGCCCCAGCGCATCGCCGGCGGCTCTTTGCGCAGGTGCAGGGCGGTCGCGGCGCGGGCGGTCAGCGAGGGACGCTCGACCGGGGCGATGCTCGGGGCGGTGGTGGCGCTGCGGACGGCCTCGGACGTGCCGCAGGCGGTGAGGGTCAGGGCTGCGAGGCCGGAAAGGAGAAGGGCGCGCATCGGGGGTCCGTGGTCTGGTGGGGCCGGGGCTCCGGCGGGTTGCGTGTGGCCCTAGCACCGCGCCTTGCAGGGGCCAAGCGGGCGAGCGCTGACGCGCGATCAGGCCCGCGTGACCGCCCAGCGGCGCTCGAGCGCCTCGATGGCGGCGATGCGGCGCTCGGTGGCGGGATGCGAGGCGAGCCACGCCACCGGCGCCGCCCCGCCGCCGCTGAGCCGCCCGAGCCGGGCCAGCATCGATTTCTGCGGCCCGGTGCCGAAGCCCGCCTTGACCATCAGCGCGGCGGCGAAGGCGTCGGCCTGATATTCGTCCTCGCGCGAGAGCCGGGCGGCGAGCGCGCTCGCCACCAGCCCGGCCAGCATCGGCCCGACGATGGGAATGATCCGCCCGAAGCCGCCGGCGAGCACCGTCCGCAGCACGCTCTGCCCGGCGAAGTCCATCATCCGTCTGCGGGCGTGGCCGTGGGTGACGTGGCCCAGCTCATGGGCGATGACCGAGGCGAGCTCGGCCTCGGTCACCCGCCCCGCGTCGAGCTGGTCGAGGAACCCGCGGGTCAGGAACACCCGCCCGTCCGGCGCGGCGAGGCCGTTGACCGGCGAGATCTCGTAGACATGGGCGCGGATGCGCCCCAGCCCCATCGCCGCCCCCAGCCGGTCGAGCGCCTGGGCGAGCCGCGGGTCATCCAGCGGGGTAGAGTTGGCGCTGAGCTGCTGGCGCATCCGCCAGCTGGAATAGACCCACATGGCCAGCGCGTAGGCGACGATCAGCAGCAGGGGCATGAGCTTCAGCATGCCGCCGATGTGGGCGCCGCCGGACCTGCGGTCAACGGGGCGATGCTGTCGCACAAGTCTTACAAACCCGTGCCAGACTCCCGCGCAAGGTGCGGCCGGGCTGGTCCGGCCGGGAGGTATGGTCCCGGAGGGCTGGTCATGGCGGTTTACGCGACCCGAGTCAGCAGCAACACCGTCGCAGGGGCGCTCGAATCCGGGGGCGCGTCGGGGCCGCTTGTCCTGTCGGGATGGGGCGGGCTCGGCCGGGTTATCAGCGCCAGCGTCGCGCGCGAGATCGGCTTCGCGGCCAGTGCCAGCGTCCCGAACCTCTCCGGCGGCGTCACGCTCGCGACCATCGAATCGCGCCTTTCGGCCCGGTTCACCGCCGGAACCGCCGCCCCCTCCGGTGTCACGGGCACGATGGCGGCGGCCGACACCGGCGCCTATCCGATCGCGGGCGTGGGCATGACCGGCTTTCCGCTGTCCCACGCGGACGCCGCCTCGGCCCCCCTGACCCTGACGGCGCGGCAGATCGCCGGG
This sequence comes from Paracoccus sanguinis, assembly GCF_012689545.1. NCBI lineage: Bacteria > Pseudomonadati > Pseudomonadota > Alphaproteobacteria > Rhodobacterales > Paracoccaceae > Paracoccus > Paracoccus sanguinis. The sequence goes on along the minus strand of NZ_CP051542.1, from coordinate 556,484 downwards.
GGGTTCTCGGCCTCGGTCGTCCTGACCGGCGACCATGTGGTGCGCAGCGGCAGCGTGGTGATCGACGACCCGCTGATCCCGATGGACACGGCCTATGCGCAGCTCACCGCGACCTATCAGGTGGCCGCGCGGGCCTATGGCAACGCCGCCGACCGGCTGGTCGCCACAGGCTTCGCGGACGTGGTCGAGATGCTCGGCGGGAACGACACCGTGTCGGGGCTGGGCGGCAACGACGTGCTCGTCGGCGGTGCGGGGGCTGACCGGCTTTATGGCGGGGACGGGCTCGACCGGCTGATCGGCGGCGACGACGCCGACGTGCTGGTGGGCGGGGCGGGCGACGACACGCTCTGGGGCGGTGCGGCCGACGACTATCTGAACGGCGAGGCCGGCTCGGACCAGATGATTGGCGATGCCGGCGATGACGGGCTCTACGGCTTCGGCGGCAACGACGTGATGACCGGGGACGCTGGGCGCGACACGCTGTCTGGGGGCGCGGGCAACGACCGGCTGCGCGGCGGGGACGACGGCGACGTGCTCGACGGCGGGTCCGGCGACGATCTTGCGGACGGCGGCACCGGGGCGGACGTGCTGCGGGGCGGGGACGGCAACGACACGCTGATCGGCGGCGCGGGAGCGGACACGCTGGGTGGCGGGGCGGGCGACGACAGCCTGTCGGGGGGCAGCGAGGGCAACGTGCTGAACGGCGCGGCCGGGGACGACACGCTGGCCGGCGGCGACGCGGCGGACCGGCTGTTCGGCGGCGCGGGCGCCGATTCCCTCACCGGCGCGGGTGGGGCCGACCTGATGCTGGGCGGCAGCGGCGACGACCGGATCGTGGGCGGCGACGGCAACGACTGGCTCTATGGCGAGCAGGGGTGCGACAACCTGTTCGGCGGCGACGGGGCCGACCGGCTGGCCTCGGGAGGGAACGCCGGCGGCTGGTCGCCGGAGTGGCTCGCGGGCGGCGCGGGCAACGACACGCTGATCGGCGGGGACGGCGGCTGCTGGTTTCTGGGCGAGGCCGGCACGGACGTGATGATCGGCGGCCTGATCGGCGCCTCGGCGGACCGGTTCGAGTTCCGGGCGGCGAGCGACAGCCGCGCCGGCGCGCTGCGCGACGTCATCCAGAACTTCGACCCGGACGAGGACCTGATCCTGCTCAAGGTGGACGCCGACGTGACCCGCCCCGGCGCGCAGAGCTTCGGCACCATCGCCGAGGGGCCGGCCGCGCACGCGGTCTGGTCCAGCGTGCAGGGCGGCAACACCCTGATCCTCGGTGACGTCGACGGCGACGCGGTCGCGGACATGGAGATCCTGCTCGCCGGCGTGGGCGCCATCCCCAACATCGAGCTGGTGGTGCTGACGTATTTCTGACCCGCAACGGCCGCGGGTGGGCGGCCGTCAGCCCAGAACCCGCATCGCCCGCGTCAGCCCGTCGAGCGTCAGCGGCATCATCCTCCCCGCGAACACCTGCTCGATCATCCCGATCGAGGGGGTGGCGCGCCAGTGCGCCTCGGGGATCGGGTTCAGCCAGACGTGGTCCGGCCAGGTCTCGGCGGCGCGGCGCAGCCACAGCTCGCCCGGCTCGGGGTTCCAGTGCTCGTTGGCCCCGCCCGGCGCCACGATCTCATAGGGCGACATCGACGCGTCGCCGACGAAGATCACCTTCCAGTCGCGCCCGAAGCGGTGCAGCAGGTCCCAGGTCGGCACCGTCTCGTTCCAGCGCCGGCGGTTGTCGCGCCAGACCGCCTCGTAGAGGCAGTTGTGGAAGTAGTAGTGCTCGAGGTGCTTGAACTCGGCGCGGGCGGCCGAGAAGAGCTCGTCCACCACCCGCACATGGTCGTCCATCGACCCGCCCACGTCGAGCAGAAGCAGCACCTTGACCGCGTTGTGCCGCTCGGGCCGGGTCTGGACGTCGATGTAGCCGTGGTCGGCCGTGGCCCGGATCGTGGCCGGCAGGTCCAGCTCGTCGGCCGCCCCGTGCCGCGCCCACTGCCGCAACCGCTTGAGCGCCACCTTGATGTTGCGCGTCCCCAGCTCGACCCGGTCGTCGAAGTCGCGGAACTCGCGCTTGTCCCAGACCTTGACGGCGCGGCGGTGGCGGCTTTCGGTCTGGCCGATCCGCACCCCTTCGGGGTTGTAGCCGTAAGCGCCGAAGGGCGAGGTGCCCGCCGTGCCGATCCACTTGTTGCCGCCCTGGTGGCGGCCCTTCTGCTCGGCCAGACGCTCGCGCAGCTTCTGCATCAGCGCCTCGAAGCTGCCCGCGCCCTCGATCGCGGCGCGCTCTTCGTCGGTCAGCAGCTTCTCGGCCAGCTTCTCGAGCCATTCGCGGGGCAGGGTGGCCTCGTTCACCAGCGCCTCGACCGGGATCGTCTCGAGCCCCGAGAAGCTCTCGGCGAAGGCGCGGTCGTAGCGGTCGATGTGGCGTTCGTCCTTGACGAGGATCGCGCGGCCGACGGTGTAGAAATCGTCCACCGACCAGCCCGCGACCCCGGCCTCCATCGCCGCCATGAGGTCGAGCCATTCGCGCAAGGAAACCGGCACCCCCTGACGGCGCAGCGCGTCGAGGAAAGGCAGGAACATCGCCCTCAGCCCCGCGCCGCGCGGTCGATCAGGATCGTGGCGAAGAGCGCGAGGATCGCCAGCGCGATGGCGTGGGCGGCGGCATATTGCAGCCGGTCCTTGCGGTTGCCCTGCGCCGCCCGGGCCCGCAGATCGCCGATCACGGCACCGATCAGGATGGCGGCAAGAACGATCATCGCAGGGGTCTTTCGGGCAGGCTGAGGGCTGGCCCCGGTCTAGGCCAAGGGCCCGGGGGTGGCAAGCGAGGGGGGGCGCCGTGAGAGGTGCGGCGCAACCGCCAATGCGCCGGCCGCCCTTGAACCCCGCACCCGGCAGCGTTACCTCTGGTCCCAACACGATATCGGAGGGCGTTGACATGACGCCCAGGCGTCCTGCGGGTGCGGACGCGTTCCCGGACCACGCGGTCGAGCCGTTCTCCACCCGCCAGCCCGACGAGGGCGCGCTCTATGCGGCCCTCGATCTGGGCACCAACAGTTGCCGGATGCTGATCGCCCGACCGACGGGCAGTCAGTTCCAGGTGATCGACAGCTTCTCGAAGCCGGTCCAGCTCGGGCTCGGCCTCGAGGCATCGGGGCGGCTGTCGCGGCAGTCGATGACCCGGACCGTCCATGCGCTGCAGGTGTGCCGGCGCAAGCTGGAAACCCATGACGTCAAGCGGATGCGGCTGGTCGCCACCGAGGCCTGCCGCCGGGCCCGCAACAGCCGCGATTTCCTGCGGATGATCAAGCGCGAGACCGGCCTTCCGGTCGAGATCATCGCGGCCGAGGAAGAGGCGCGGCTGGCCGTGATCTCCTGCGCGCCGCTGGTGAGCCTCAGGACCGAGCAGCTGCTGGTCGTGGACATCGGCGGCGGCTCGACCGAGCTGGTCTGGATCGACCTGAGCGACGTCGAGCCGGCCGAGCGGCCGCGCGCGATCATGCGGCTGGCCGACGGGTTCAACAATCCGGCCCCTGGTGCTGCCCGCGTGGTGGACTGGATCAGCGTGCCGCTGGGGGTCGCCACGCTGCGTGACCAGTTCGACGACGTCGAGGACGACCCGGCGCGCTTTGCGCTGATGAGCTGGCAGTTCGAGCAGATGCTCGAGAGCTTCACCCCCTACACCACGGGCGCGCGCGCCGACGACCAGTTCCAGATCATCGGCACCTCGGGCACCGTGACCACGGTCGCGGCAAGCCACCTCGGCCTCAGGCGCTATGACCGGACCAAGGTGGACGGGCTCAGCATGACCTCGGCCCAGATCGACCGGGTGATCCAGAACTACCTCGCGCTCGGGCCGGACGGCCGCCGCTCGGACCCGCGGATCGGGCGTGAGCGGCACGCGCTCATCATGTCGGGCGCGGCGATCCTGCAGACGCTGATGCGGGTCTGGCCGACGAACCGGCTGTCGGTCGCGGACCGCGGCCTGCGCGAGGGGTTGCTTTACGCCCAGATGGTGCGCGATGGGGTGCTCGCGCCCGAGGACGTCAAGGGCGTGGCGTAAGGCAGGGTGACGGAATGGCCGGGACGGGTGGCGGCAAGTCGGGTGGCGGAGCGGGCGGGGGCGCCAAGGGTCCGGGCAGCCGGGGGGGCAAGGCCACCTCGGGGCGGGGCCAGCGCGACCTGCGGGTGCGGGTCAAGACCGCCAAGGGCCGCAAGCTCAGCTCGACGCTGTGGCTCGAGCGGCAGCTGAACGACCCCTACGTGGCGCGGGCCAAGCGCGAGGGCTATCGCGGCCGCGCGGCGTTCAAGATCCTCGAACTCGATGACCGCTACGGGTTCCTGAAGCCCGGTGCGCGGGTCGTCGACCTCGGCTGCGCGCCCGGCGGCTGGTGCCAGGTCGCCGTGGCGCGGGTGAACGCGCTGGGCGAGCGATCCGGCAAGCCGCGCGGGACGGTGCTGGGCGTCGATCTGCAGGAGGTCGCGCCGATCGCCGGGGCCGACATCCACCAGCTCGACTTCCTGGCCGAGGGCGCCGATGCGCAGGTCAAGGCATGGCTCGGCGGGCGCGCGGACGTGGTGATGTCGGACATGGCCGCGGCATCCTCGGGGCACAAGGGCACCGACCACCTGCGGATCGTGGCGCTGGTCGAGGCCGCCGCCGAGTTCGCCTTTGACGTGCTCGAGCCGGGCGGGAGCTTCGTGGCCAAGGTGCTGGCGGGCGGCGCCGAGCAGGGGCTGCAGGCGGTGCTGAAGCGCAACTTCACCACCGTCGCCAACGTGAAGCCCCCGGCGAGCCGGTCGGATTCCTCCGAGAAGTTCGTTGTGGCGATGGGGTTCCGGGGGCGGCGTGACGAGGCGCTGGAGGGCGAGGGCGAGGTCGAGGACGGGTAGGGGCTGGAGACCGAGCAAAGTTTCTACGCCCAGCGAACGGTGTGCCTGCGTCAGGAAGCAGGCGTTGACTGATGTTGGATCGTGGCTTTCTTGTCGGGATGACGACCGCAACTAAGACGGCATAACCAAGTCTCAACCTGCACCGCTGCCTCAACCTCTCAGGGTTTAGCCGCAACTCTGCCTCAAACATCCGCGTTTCAGTCTCACCCGCTCCCTTAAGGACTCACGTCCACTCTAAGCCGCCCCGTCAAAGCCTCGGGTTTCAGCCTAAGCCGCTCACTTAAGGGTTCGTGTTTCAGGGTTACGCGCTGCCTTCAGCGCTCCCGTTCAGACTCGACCTCTCCGTCGGTGACGCGGGTTGCAGCTTTGACGGTGGCCTCAGAGACTCAGGTATAGGCTTATGCCGTTGCCCTGTAGAATGGATTTCAGCGTCACCCGCCATCGCACCGCTCAGCCCTTGGTCGGGGCTCACCCCCGCCCCAGAAATTCCTCCGCAGGCCGGCCCGTCGCGGCCATCACCGCCCGGTTCACATGCGGAACGGGTGAACCCCAGTTCGGCGGCGATGGCGCTCAGCGGGGTGGCGGCGTCCGAGAGCAGCCGGCGGGCTCGGTCGAGGCGCAGATCATGACGCCGTTTCCGCGTAGACTTAAACCTCAATAACCCGGGTTCGGTCTCTGCCGATGCGTGGAGACTTGATTTCAGCGCCACCCACCCCCGCACCTGCTCAACCCTTCAGCAGGCTCACCCCCGCCCGCGAAAATCCTCCGCGGGTCGGCCCGTCGCGGCCATGAACGCACGGTTGAGATGCGGCACCCCGGTGAACCCAAGCTCGGCGGCGATGGCGCTCAGCGGGGTGGCGGCGTCCGAGAGCAGACGCCGGGCACGGTCGAGGCGCAGGTCATAGAGCACCTCGAGCGCCGACCGGCCCCGCTGCCGACGACAGGCGGATTCGAGTGCCGAGGCCGTCGCGCCAAGCGCCTCGGCAAGGTCCGAGAGCGTTCGGCCGCGGCCCATCTCGCGCCCGGCCAACTCGATGAACGACTCGAAGAGCGCGCGGTCGCCGCTGCCGGGGCGCGCGGGGGCGGGCGCCTCGGGCGCGGTGGCGAGGCGTTGCAGCGCGGCCGAGATCAGCTCGACCCGGCAGGCGGCAGTGGCGGCGGCGATCGGGTCGGCGGCGCGCGACGCGAGGGCGGCGAGGTCGGCCGAGAACGCGTCGCTCGCCCCGGCGCCCACGACCATCCGGGGCGGCAGCGGCATTCCCAGCCGCTCGGCCAGCGGGCGCGGGATCAGCAGCACCTGCCCCGCCGCGTCGGGCAGGGGCAGCGTGCCGAAGGCGGTGCCGGCGGGGATGAAGATCACGCTGCCGGCCCCGTGATCGACGGCGCCGCTGGGCAGGATCACCCGCAGCGCGCCGCCGGTGACCCGGATCAGGCAGTGATCGCCCCGCACCCGGGCGCTGCGCGACATCCCCAGCCGCGGTCGGCCGCCCCAGTGGAACCCGTCGAGCGGCAGCATCCGCAGCCCGGCTTCGGGCAGGCGCGGGCGGCCGGCGTAGGGGCGCAGCGGCGCAGTTTCTCGCGTCAGGTTCGCCGGGGTGGGGGGACTCGGGCGCACGGCCTCGGCCGCTGGGCCGAGCGGCGCGGTCTGTGGCGCCTGCAGTTCAGCGCGAGGGATGGGACCAAGGGACATGGCGGGTTCACGAGATTCGGAAGGGACGTCCGGGCAGGCTCAGCGTCCCCATGAAAGCTTGAAAATTGCTTAACCGTTCCGCCTCTTCGGCAAAAATCCGCCGATGCGGCAGGAATGACACGCTTGTGAGGCGCGCCTCACACCGCGACCGGGGTCCAGTCCCGCATCCGGCCCCGGAACCACGCCCGCTGCCGCTTGGCGTATTGCCGGGTCGAGATGATCGCGGCGGTGCGGGCCTCGTCCAGCGAAGCCTGGCCGAGCAGACGGGCGCGCAACTCGGGCGCGCCGATTGCGCGGGTCCACTGCGCCCGCGCGTCCCACGCCTGCAACGCCGCCCGCACCTCGTCGAGCGCCCCTTCGGCCAGCATCGCGTCGAAGCGACGGGCGATGCGGGCGGCGAGCGCGTCACGCTCGGCGACCAGGACGAGGCGCTGCGCGGCCGCGGGGGCGATCACCGGGGGCGGGGTCTCGGCCTGCCATGCGGACAGGCCGCGGCCGGTGGCAGTCAGCACCTCCCACGCGCGCTGGACGCGGGCCGGGTTGCGGGTGTCGATCCGCGCGCGCGTCTCGGGGTCGAGCCCCGCCACCAGCGCCGCCAGCCCGTCCGGCGCGGCCATGCGCGCGTCGGCGTCGGCGCGCACCTCCGGCGGGACGGGGGGGATGACCGACAGCCCCTCGGTCAGGGCGGTGAGGTAGAGCCCGGTGCCGCCGGCGACGATCAGCCGCGCCCCGCCGTCGCGCAGCGCCGCCACCTCGGCCAGCCAGTCGCCGACCGAATAGGCCTGCCCGGGCGCGCGGTGGCCGTAAAGCGCGTGCGGCGCGCGGGCCAGGTCGGCCTCGGACGGGCGCGCCGTCAGCACCCGCCAGCAGGACCAGACCTGCAGCGCGTCCGCGTTGACCACCACGCCCCCCTGCCGCTCAGCGATGGCCAGCGCCAGCGCCGACTTGCCCGCCGCCGTCGGCCCGGCGATCAGCACCGGGCGGTCGGGATCGAGGCTGTCGACAAGGCGCGCAGCGTCCGGCGCGTCTGCGGTGGCGGCGAGGTTGAACATGGTCCCTCTTTGCGCCATTTTGCCGGCCGACGAAACCTAGGGGGCCCCGCGATGACCAACAGCTTCACCACCCCCGACACGGCGCCCCCCGGCGGGGCCGACCAGGGCGTTGCCGGCGCCGAGGCGCCCGCCAGCGGCCTGTCGCGCGTCATGCTCAAGATCTCGGGCGAGGCGCTGATGGGCGACCAGGGCTACGGCCTGCACCCGCCGACCGTCCAGCGTATCGCCGACGAGGTGAAGTCGGTCCACGACATGGGCGTCGAGATCTGCATGGTGATCGGCGGCGGCAATATCTTCCGCGGCCTGCAGGGCTCGGCCCAGGGGATGGAGCGGGCGACTGCCGACTACATGGGGATGCTCGCCACGGTGATGAACGCGCTGGCCATGCAGGCGGCGCTCGAGGCGCGCGGCATCCACACGCGGGTGATCTCGGCCATCCGCATGGACGAGGTGGCCGAGCCCTATATCCGCCGCCGCGCCGTCCGCCACCTCGAGAAGAAGCGGATCATCATCTTCGCCGCCGGCACCGGGAACCCGTATTTCACCACCGACACCGCCGCCACGCTGCGCGCCAACGAGATGAACTGCGAGGCGATCTTCAAGGGCACCAAGGTGGACGGGGTCTACGACAAGGACCCCAAGAAGCACGCCGACGCGGTGCGCTATGACAATGTCACCTATGACGAGGTGCTGCATAAGCACCTGAACGTCATGGACGCCTCGGCCATCGCGCTCGCCCGCGACAACAACCTGCCGATCGTGGTGTTCTCGCTCGACGAGCCGGGCGGGTTCCGGTCGATCCTCGCCGGGACGGGCACCTATACGCGGGTCGCCGACAAGAAGTAACAGCGCCGGGTCAGCCCGTCGCGCGGGAGGGGGAACCCTGCCGCGGCAGCCTTGCGGATCACCATGCCGAGCCGACGCCAACTTGCCGACTGGGTGGAAAGCCCGCGTGTCAGCCGCCTGATCACCGCGGTGATCCTGTTCAACGCGCTGATCCTCGGGCTCGAGACCTCGGGCAGCGTGATGGCGCGCTGGGGCGGGCTGATCCTCGCGCTCGACATGGCGTGCCTCGCGATCTTCGTGGTCGAGATCGGCATCAAGCTGATCGGCCGCGGACCGGCCTTCTTCCGCTCGGGCTGGAACATCTTCGATTTCCTGGTGGTCGGCGTCGCGCTGGTGCCGGCGGCGCAGGGGCTGTCGGTGCTGCGCGCGCTGCGGGTCCTGCGGCTCTTGCGCGTGGTGTCGGTCACCCCGCAGCTGCGCCGCGTGGTCGAGGGGTTCCTCGCCGCCGTCCCCGGCATGGCCAGCGTCTTCCTGCTGATGGGGATCATCTTCTACATCGGCGCGGTGATCGCCACCAAGCTGTTCGGCGGGGCCTTTCCCGAATGGTTCGGCACGCTCGGGGAATCCGCCTATTCGCTCTTCCAGGTGATGACGCTGGAAAGCTGGTCGATGGGGATCGTACGCCCGGTGATGGAGGTCTATCCCGCGGCCTGGGTCTTCTTCGTCCCGTTCATCCTGATGACCACCTTCGCGGTGATGAACCTCGTCGTCGGCCTCATCGTGAACTCGATGCAGGAGGCCCACCAGTCCGAGGAGAACGCCATCACCGAGGCCTACCGCGACGAGGTTCTGGCCCGGCTGCGCGCGATCGAGGCGCAACTCGACGCACGCGACGGGGGCGGGTCGGCCGCCCGCCCGCACGGCGACGATCCGGGCCGGGGCGAGGGGTAGGCGGCATGGTGCCGCCGGGGGCGCAGCGGTCGCGGTCTGGACTTTGAATCCCCGGCCTCTACGGTTACAAGGCCGAAACCAAACCCAAAAGAAGGCCGAGCAGAATCGCCATGTCCGACGAGCTGGAAATCGACACCGACGACCTCGAGCGGCGGATGAAGGGCGCCATGGACAGCCTGAGGCACGAGTTTTCCTCGCTCAGGACCGGCCGCGCCTCGGCCAGCATGATCGACCCGATCACCGTGGACGCCTATGGCTCGCCGACGCCGATCAACCAGGTGGGTACGGTGAACGTCCCCGAGCCGCGGATGGTCACGATCAACGTCTGGGACAAGGCGCTGGTCGGCAAGGTGGAGAAGGCGATCCGCGAAAGCGGTCTGGGCATCAACCCGCAGCTCAACGGCACCATCATCATGCTGCCGATCCCCGAGCTGAACGAAGAGCGCCGGAAAGAGTTGACCAAGGTCGCCGCGGGCTATGCCGAACACGCCCGCGTGGCGGTCCGCAACGTGCGCCGCGACGGGATGGACCAGATCAAGAAGGCCAAGTCGAAGGGCATGTCCGAGGACGACCAGAAGTTCTGGGAAACCTCGGTGCAGGAGCTGACGGACCGCATGATCGCCGAGGTGGATAAGGCGCTCGAATCGAAACAAGCCGAAATCATGCAGGTCTAGGCGGATGGCCGCGGTGCCCGCCGAGGCGCAGACCCTGACCCCCGGCGGCGCGGGCCGGCCCCGCCATGTCGCCATCATCATGGACGGCAACGGCCGCTGGGCGACCGAGCGCGGCTGGCCGCGGCTGGTCGGCCACCGGCGCGGGGCCGAGCGCGTCAAGCAGGTGGTCCGCGCCTGCCCGGACCTCGGCGTGGACTGGCTGACCGTCTATGCCTTCTCGACCGAGAACTGGAAGCGCTCGACCGAGGAAGTGCTGGGCCTGATGGGCATCTTCGCCCGCTACATCCGGCGCGAGGCGGACGCCATGTCGGCCGAGGGGGTGCGGATGCGCTTCATCGGCGGGCGCGAGCGGCTGGACGCCAAGCTGCAGGCGCTGATGGCCGGGATCGAGGCCCGCACCGCCGGCAACTCGCGCCTCAACCTGACCGTGGCGATCAACTACGGCGGCCGCGATGAGCTGGCCCGCGCCGCCACCCGGCTCGCCGCCCGCATCGCCGCGGGCGAGGCGACGGGGACCGAGCAAGACCTCGCCGCCTGTCTCGACACCGCCGGGCACCCGGACCCCGATCTGGTGATCCGCACCTCGGGCGAGACCCGGACCTCGAACTTCCTGCCCTTCCAGGCGGCCTATTCGGAATACGAGTTCACGCCGACCCTGTGGCCGGACTTCACCCCCGCGCATCTGGCCCAGATCCTCGACCGCACCAGCCAGCGCCAGCGCCGCTTCGGCGCCGCATGACGCGCCCGGCCCAGCCGGAGGTGCGCCCGGCGGGACGCTGGGTCGATCTGGCCCAGCGGGTCGGCTCGGCCATGGTCATCCTCGTGCTCGGCACCGGGCTGCTGCTGGCCCCGCGCCCGTGGTCGGACCTCGGGCTGGCGGCGCTCTTCGGCGCGCTGATGTGGGAACTCGCGCGGCTGGTCGTGCCGCCCACCGCCCCCGAGGGGGTCCAGCTTCCCGTTCCCCGGCCGGGCCCCGCGGCGTCCCGCAACGCCATCGCCGTCGGACTGACCGCCGGGCTGGCGATGGCGGCCGTGCTGCTGGTGGGCCCGTGGGCCATGCTGCTGCTGGCGGTGCCGCTCTTGCTCGCGCTGCGGATGGCCGATCCGGCGTTGCGCCTCAGCCTCATCGCGCAGGCGGTGCTGATGGCGCTGGCCACGGCGGGCCTCGCCTGGGTGCGCGCGACGCACGGGCAGGGGACGGCGTGGTGGATCGTGATCCTCGTCGTGCTGTCGGACGTGCTGGGCTATTTCGTCGGCCGCGCCGTGGGCGGCCCGAAGTTCTGGCCCCGCTACAGCCCGAAGAAGACGTGGAGCGGCACCGTCGCCGGCTGGCTCGGCGCGCTGGGCGCGGGTGCCGCTCTGATCGCCGCGGGCGAGACCCACGCCGGCGCGCTGGTCATCGGGCCGCTGCTGGTGCTGGGCGGGCAGCTGGGCGACATCGCGGAAAGCGCGCTGAAGCGCCGGGCGCGGGTCAAGGACAGCTCGCAGCTGATCCCCGGGCATGGCGGGCTCATGGATCGCTTCGACGCGATGGGCGGGGCGCTGGCCGCGGCGCTGGTGCTGGGGCTCGCGGGCCTCCTGCCGGTGGTGGGGAGCTGAGCGATGCGCAGCGTCTCGATCTTCGGGGCCACCGGCTCGATCGGCGAAAGCGCCTTTGACCTGCTGATGGGGTCGGGCGGGCCGGCGGCGTGGCGCACGGTGGCGCTGACCGGCGGGCGCAACGTCGCGCGGCTGGCCGAGATGGCCCGCGCGCTTAACGCAGAGCTGGCGGTGATCGCCGACGCCCGGTTGCTGCCCGACCTGCGCGCGGCGCTGGCGGGCACGGGGACCGAGGTCGCCGCGGGCGACGCCGCCGTGGCCGAGGCCGCCGACCGCCCGGCGGACTGGTCGCTGTCGGCCATCATCGGCGCGGCCGGCCTCGCGCCGTCGCTGGCGGTCGCCCGGCGGGGCGGGGTGCTGGCGCTCGCCAACAAGGAAAGCCTCGTCGCCGCGGGGCCGCTGCTGATGGAGACGGCCCGCGTCAACGGCGCCACCATCCTGCCGGTGGACAGCGAACATTCTGCGGTATTCCAGTGCCTTGCGGGTGGCAACCTCGACAGCGTCGAGATGGTCACGCTGACCGCCTCAGGCGGGGCGTTCCGCGACTGGCCGCTCGAGCGACTCGCGCAGGCGACGGTGGCCGAGGCGTCGGCCCATCCCAACTGGGCGATGGGCCAGCGGATCACCATCGACAGCGCCTCGATGTTCAACAAGGCGTTGGAAGTCATTGAGGCGCGTGAGTTCTTCGGCCTGCCCTCGGACCGCATCGCGGTGCTGGTCCACCCCGAGAGCATCGTCCACGCGCTCGTCGCCCATGTCGATGGCGGGGTGATCGCCCATCTCGGCGCGCCGGACATGCGCCACGCCATCGGCCACGCGCTGAACTGGCCGGCGCGGGCGCCGCTGCCGGTGGCGCGCCTCGACCTCGCGGCGCTGGGGCGGCTGACCTTCCGCGCGCCGTGCGAGACGCGCTGGCCGGCGCTCGCGCTGGCGCGGCAGGTGATCGCGTCGGGCGGGGCGGCGGGCGCGGTCCTCAATGCTGCCAAGGAGCAGGCGCTCGACGACTTCATCGCCGGGCGCATCCGCTTCACCGACATGGCGCCCGCGGTGGCGCACGCGCTCGACCGCGCCGCGGGGCAGGCGGGGTTCGCCCGCAGCCCCGACAGCCTTGAGGCGGTGCTGTCCTGGGACGCCGCCGCCCGCCGGGACGCTGCCGCGTGGGGCCGCGCCGCATGATCGCCGACCTCGTCGCCCAGACCGGCGGGCTCGCCTGGACCGTCGTCGCCTTCATCGTGGCGCTGTCGATCATCGTCGGCGTGCATGAGTATGGCCATTACATCGTCGGCCGCTGGTCGGGGATCCGGGCCGAGGTGTTCTCGCTCGGCTTCGGGCCCCGCGTCGCGGCGTGGCGCGACCGGCGCGGCACGGTCTGGCAGATCGCGGCGATCCCGCTGGGCGGCTACGTCCGCTTCCTCGGCGACGAGAACGCCGCGAGCGCCGGGCCGGGGCAGGCGGTCGATCCGGCGCTGGCACGGCAGACGCTGGGCGGCGCGCCGCTCTGGGCGCGGTTCGCCACCGTCGCGGCGGGGCCGGTCTTCAACTTCGTCCTGGCCGCGCTGGTCTTTGCCGGCGTCATCGCGTGGCAGGGGATCGCCACCGACCGCGTGGTGGTCGGCAGCCTCGCCCCCGCGCCGCCGGGGATCGTCAACGAACTGCGGCCCGGCGACGAGGTGCTCGCCGTCGGCGGCCAGCCCGTCGCCGACTGGGGCGCGCTCTTCCGCCTGACCGAGACGCTGCCCCCCGCCGCCGCGCAGGACTGGCGCGTGCGCCGCGAGGGGGCCGAGATCACCGTGCGCGCCCCCGATCCGGCCCCGCCCCGCATCTCAGGCGTGGCGCCGCGCAGCGCCGCCTCGGCCGCCGACCTGCGGCCGGGCGACGTGGTGATGGCGGTCGAGGGCCGCCCGATCAGCCGCTTCACCGAGCTGCGCCCCGCCGTCGAGGCCGCCGACGGCCGCCCGGTCACGCTCAGGGTCTGGCGCGAGGGGGCGGGCGAGACCGACTTCGTTCTTGTCCCCCGCCGGCAGGACCTGCCGACCGCCACCGGCTTCGAGAACCGCTGGCTCATCGGCGTGACCGGGGGCGAGGGCTACCTGCGCCCCGCCACCCGCACCCCCGGCCCGGTCGAGGCGCTGGGGATGGGCGCGAAGCAGACCTGGGACGTGATCTGGGGCTCGGTCACCGGCATCGCCGCGATGATCTCGGGCCAGATCGGGCGCTGCAACCTGTCGGGCGCGATTTCCATCGCCGAGGTGGCGGGCGATGCGGCGAGCGCCGGGGCGGGCAATTTCTTCTGGCTGATCGCGGTCCTCTCGGCCGGGATCGGGTTCCTGAACCTGCTGCCGATCCCGGTTCTCGACGGCGGCCACCTCGCCTTCTACACGTGGGAGGCGCTGGCCGGGCGCCCGCCCTCTGCCCGGGCGATGGACATCCTGACCCGGGTCGGGATGGCGCTGGTGCTGATGCTGATGCTCTTCGGGCTCTCGAACGACATCATGTGCCGATGAAACCGCCGCCGCGGCGGGGTTTCATTTTGACAGCTGCCACCCGAGAGGGTTAATCCTGCCCCCAAACGCGCACGGGCAAACCCGGTGCAGGCACGCAGACGCGAGGGGCGGGCGATGAGCGACAGAAACGAGGGGATCCGCCCGCGGGCGCAGGTCGCAGGGCTGGCGCTGGCCGCGGCCCTGAGCGCAGCGGCGGGGGTGGCGACACCCGCCGCGGCCGCCGTCTATACCCAGGTCAGGCTCGAAGGGGCGCAGGGGGTGGACGCCGAGACGGCGCTGTCGCTGGCCAACATCCGTCGCGGCGCCGATCTGTCGGCCGGCGACCTGAACGACGCGCAGCAGCGGCTGCAGGCGTCGGGGCTGTTCGAGACGGTCGAGATCGTCCCGCAGGGCTCGACTCTGGTGATCCGGGTCAGCGAATACCCGACGATCAACGTCATCAGCTTCGAGGGCAACCGCCGGATCAAGGACGAGAAGCTGGCCGAGCTGGTCCAGTCGCGCTCGCGTCGGGTGTTCTCGCCCAGCCAGGCCGAGCAGGACGCCCAGGCCATCGCCGCTGCCTATGCCGCCGAGGGGCGCTATGCCGCCCGCGTCGATCCGCGCGTCATCCGCCGCCCGAACAACCGCGTCGATCTGGTGTTCGAGGTGCGCGAGGGCGACCTGACCGAGATCGAGCGCATCGGCTTCACCGGCAACCGCGCCTTCACCGACCGGCGGCTGCGCAACGTGCTGTCGACCAAGCAGGCCGGCATCCTGCGGACCTTCATTCGCCGCGACGTGTTCGCGCCCGACCGGATGCAACTGGATGAGCGGCTGCTGACCGACTTCTACCGCTCGCGCGGCTATGCCGATTTCCGCGTCCAGGGCGTCGCCCCCGAGGTGACGCGCGAGCGTGACGCCTTCTACGTCACCTACAACATCTCGGAAGGCCCGCGGTACAGCTTCGGCCGCGTCGACGTGGTGAGCGAGGTGCCCGGCGTCGATGCCGCCCCCTACATCGCCCAGAACCGCGTCCGCCCCGGCCAGGTCTACAGCCCCCAGGCCATCGAGCAGACCATCCAGCGGATGGAGGCGATCGCCATCCAGCAGGGCCGCGACTTCCTGAGCTTCGAGCCGCGCATCACCCGCAACATGCGCAACCAGACGCTCGACCTCACCTTCGCGCTGGTCCGCGGCCCGCGCGTCTTCGTCGAGCGGATCGACATCGAGGGCAACACCACGACGCTGGACGAGGTGATCCGGCGGCAGTTCAACACCGTCGAGGGCGACCCCTTCAACCCGCGCGAGCTGCGCAACTCGGCCGAACGCATCCGCGCGCTCGGTTATTTCTCGGATGCGCAGGTCGAGACCCGCGAGGGGTCGAGCCCGCAGCAGGTCATCGTGGACGTCAACGTCGAAGAGCAGCCGACCGGCAGCCTCGGCTTCGGTGCGAGCTACGGGGCCTCGGCCGGGGTGGGCTTCAACGCCTCGCTGTCCGAGACGAACTTCCTCGGCCGCGGGCAGACCGTGGACCTGTCCTTCTCGACCGCGAGCGGCACCCAGAGCTTCGACTTCACCTTCGTCGAGCCGTTCTTCATGAGCCGCGACCTCAGGGCGCGGTTCTCGGCCTGGTACCGCACCTCGGACTACGACAACGCCAAGTTCAACACCCGAAGCGCCGGGTTCTCGACCGGGCTCGAGTTCCCGGTCAGCGAGAACGGCCGGGTCGAGCTGCGCTACCGTCTGAGCAAGGACAAGCTCTTCGACGTGAAGCCGATCGAGCTTGATCCCGAAAGCGGGGAATGGGGCGGCTCGTCGCCGATCCTCGTGGCCGAGCAGGGCGAGCGGGTGAGCTCGGCCCTGGGCTACAGCTACACCTATGACAGCCGAATCGGCGGGCTGAACCCGCTGACCGCCTACAAGCTGCGCTTCAGCCAGGACTTCGCGGGCGTCGGCGGCGACGTGCAGGGCGTGACCAGCGTGATCTCGGCCGGCGTCGAAAGCCGCGCCTGGCGCGAAGAGGTAACGCTGCGCGCCGAGGTCGAGGCGGGCGCCATCCACCGGCTCGACGACGAGCCGACGCGGATCACCGAGCGGTTCCGCGGCTCGGGCCGCATCCGCGGGTTCGAGCCGAACGGCTACGGGCCGCGCGACCTGAACGCCCCGAACGAAGACGCGCTGGGCGGCAACTACTACTGGGCCGCGCGCGCCGAGGCGCAGTTCCCGCTGGGCCTGCCCGAGGAATACGGCATCACCGGCGGTCTGTTCGCCGACGCAGGCTCGGTCTGGGGGCTCGACAACCTCGCGGGCTATGACCGCGACGCCAACGACCGCAACGGCAACGGCAACTTCACCGAGTTCGCCAATGGCACGGTGGACGACGGGATGAAGGTGCGGGCCGCGGTCGGCGTGTCGCTGTTCTGGACCACGCCGGTCGGCCCGCTGCGCTTCAACTTCTCGAAGGCGGTCAAGAAGGAAGACTATGACAAGGACCAGCCCTTCGACCTGTCGATCTCGACGAAGTTCTAGGCGCAGGTCCGTCGCTTCGGCCGCAGCGGCGTCGCTGCTGGCACTCGCCGTCGGGACGTGGCCGGCGGCGGCGCAGACCACCGTCCCGAACGTGCCGGCGGCCGGTGTCCCGCACCGGCTTGCGCAGGGCACGACCCCGCCCCGGCCCCGGCCGACTCTGCGTGGGGCCGAGCCGGCGCCCGCTGTTGCGCCTGAGACCGCGGCCCCGGAACCCGCGTCTCCGCCGGCCACACCCGGCGATGCCCTCGCCCTGACCGGCCCCGACCGCCCGCTCGGCCCCGAGACGCCCGCAGAACCGGGCGGCGCCCAGCCCCAACCCGCGCGCCCGTCCGGCCTGCCGGTGCCCGCGGCCGTGGCGCCAGCGCTCGGTCCCTCGGCGCGCACTGCGCTGGCGCAGGCGATCCTGACCGTGGATCAGGAGGCGATCTACCGCCGCTCGCGCTGGGGCCAGCGCGCCGAGGCCGAGATCGCCGAACAGTCGCGCAAGGTCGCCGCCGACAACGACACCGCCTTTGCCGCGCTGGTGGCCGACGAGGACGCGCTGACCCGCGCCCGCGCCACCCTCGACCCGGCCGAGTTCCGCCGCCGGGCCACCGCCTTCGACGAGCGCGTGACCGCCGTCCGGCAGGAACGCGACGACGCCCGGCTGGCGCTGGCCCGGCAGGCCGACCGCGACCGGGCGCTGTTCTTCCAGGCCGCCGGCCCCGTCCTGACCTCGGTGATGGAGCAGCGCGGCGCGCTGTTGGTGCTGGACCAGCGCACGGTGCTGATCTCGGCCGAGACGATCGACGTGACCGCCGCCACCATCGCCGCGCTCGACGCCGCGCTGGGCGACGGCAGCGACATCGTCGCCGCCGCCATCGCCGATGAGGAGGCCGCCGCTAACCGCCCGGCCCCCGCGGCCGACGCCGACACCGCTGCGCCCGCCGCCGCGACCGGTGCCGACACGCCCATCGCGCCCCCCACGCCAGCCGACGCCGCGCCCGCGACGCCCGCCCCCGCCCCGGACCGCGCGCCCTGAACCGGGCGCCGACCCCCGCGGCCCCGGCCGACGCCATCCCGCTGCCCCGCGCCATCGCCGGGCAGCGCATCGGCCTGCTCGGCGGCTCGTTCGACCCGCCCCACGCCGGGCACCTGCACATCACCGAAATGGCGCTGCGCCGCTTCCGCCTCGACCGCGTGTGGTGGCTGGTCTCGCCGGGCAACCCGCTCAAGGCCCACGGTCCCGCCCCGCTGGCCGAGCGGATTGCGGCGGCGCGCGCGCTCGCCGACGACCCGCGCATCGTCGTCACCGGGCTCGAGGCCCGGCTCGGCACGCGGCGCACGGCCGACACGCTCGCGGCGATGCAGGCGCTCTGGCCCGGGGTGCGCTTCGTCTGGCTGATGGGGTCCGACAACCTCGTGCAGTTCGCCCGCTGGGACCGCTGGCAGGGGATCGCCGCGCGGGTGCCGATCGGGGTCATTGCCCGCCCCGGCTCGCGCACCGCGGCGCGCACCAGCCGCGCCGCGACAATCCTCGCCCGCCACCGCCTGCCCGAGGCTCGTGCCGCGCTGCTGGCCGACGCAACCCCGCCGGCCTGGGTGCTGATCAACGTGCCGATGACCGCGCTGTCCTCAAGCGCCATCCGCGCCGCCCGCCGCGCCGCGACGCTGCGCCCCGATGCCGGCGCGCCGCTGGCCGGGCTGACCTGACGCCCCCCATTCTTCCCTGCGCAAATATCCCGGGGTCCGGGGCAGCGCCCCGGTCCGGCGCCGGTCGGCCGCGCCGAACCTTGCCAATCGGAAGCCCTTCTTGCTAGGCAAGCCCAACCCGACGGAGAACATGATGGCCGAGCGCAACCCCGCCCCGCACACCGCCGCCGACCTGGCCCTCATCAAGCGGATCATCCCGCACCGCTACCCGTTCCTGATGATCGACAAGGTCCGCGACATCGTCCCCTACGAGGGCGCGGTGGGGATCAAGTGCGTGACCTCGAACGAGCCGCATTTCCCTGGCCATTTCCCCGCCCAGCCGATCATGCCCGGCGTGCTGATCGTCGAGGCGATGGCCCAGACTGCGGCGGTCATGGTCGGCATCTCGATGAACATCATCGACGAGCCGCTGCTCACCTATTTCATGGGCATCGACGCGGCCAAGTTCCGCCGCATGGTCCAGCCCGGTGACGTGCTCGAGCTGCACGTCACCGTCAAGCGCCCCGGCGGCAAGATCTGGAAGTTCACCGGCGAGGCCCGCGTCGACGGCCAGCTCGTCGCCGAGGCGGCGTTCACGGCGATGATGGACCTCAAGTCCGGCGGCTCGGGCGGGGCGGATGGCTGAGACGCTCATCCACCCCTCGGCCATCGTCGAGCCAGGGGCAGCCCTGGGCGAGGGCGTCCGCATCGGCCCCTTCTGCCACGTCGGCCCCCGCGTGCGGCTGGGCGACGGGGTGGTGCTCAAGTCCCATGTCGTCGTCATGGGCGACACCGAGATCGGCGCCGGCTCGACCCTCTATCCCTTCGCCTGCATCGGCGAGGCGCCGCAGGACCTGAAATACGCGGGCGAGGACACGCGGCTGGTGATCGGCGCCCGCAACCGCATCCGCGAATACGTCACCATGAACCCCGGCACCGCCGGCGGCGGCGGGCTGACGCAGGTGGGCGACGACGGGCTGTTCATGGCCGGCAGCCACGTCGCCCATGATTGCCGGGTCGGCAACGGCGTGATCCTCGTCAACAACGTCGCCATCGCCGGGCATTGCCATCTGGGCGACGAGGTCATCGTCGGCGGGCTCTCGGGCGTGCACCAGTTCGTCCGCATCGGCCGCGGCGCGATGATCGGGGCGCTGACCATGGTCACCGCCGACGTGCTGCCCTTCGCGCTGGTCTCGGGGCCGCGCGGGCATCTCGACGGGCTGAACCTCGTCGGCCTCAAGCGTCGCGGCGCCAGCCGGGCCGAGATCGCCGCGCTGCGCGGGCTGCTCGCCGATCTCGGCGCCGGCGCCTTCCGCGAGACGGCGCGGGCGCGCGCGGGCGAGGCCACCACGGCGATGGAGCGCGAGATGCTCGACTTCATCCTCGGGCCGTCGGACCGCAGCTTCCTCACCCCGCACGGATGACAGGGCACGGCGGATGACCCGCACCGCGATCATCGCCGGGGCCGGGCGGCTGCCGGTGCTTCTGGCCGAGGCGGTCGAGGCGCCGCTGGTCTTTGCCCTCGAAGGCGTCACCCCGTCCCTTGCGGCCGAGCCGTTCCGGCTCGAACGGCTGGTCCCGCTGATGGACCGGCTGCTCGACGAGGGCGTGACGCAGGTGGCCTTTGCCGGGGCGGTACGCCGCCCGCGGCTCGACCCCGAGGCGTTCGATCCCCGCACCGCCACCCTCGTCCCCCGCATCGCCGCCGCGATGGGGCAGGGCGACGACGCGGCGCTGCGCGCACTCATTGCCATCTTCGAGGACTGGGGCCTGTCCGTGGTCGGCGCCGGGACGCTGCGCCCCGATCTTCTGCCGGGCGAGGGGGTGCTGGCCGGCGCCCCCACGGCGGGCGACCGCGCCGACGCGGACCGTGCGGCGGCGATCCTTGCCGCGACGGGGCCGCTCGACATCGGGCAGGGCTGCGTGGTGGCGGGCGGCCTCTGCCTCGCGCTCGAAACGCTGCCGGGCACTGCGGCGATGCTGGAGTTCGTGGCCGCGACGCGAGAGACGCCGCGCGGCGGAGTGCTGTACAAGGCGCCGAAGCCGGGACAGGACCGCCGCATCGACCTGCCCGCGATCGGCCCCGAAACGGTGGCCGAGGCTGCCGCCGCGCGATTGTCGGGGATCGTCTGGGCCGCGGGCGGCGTTCTGGTGCTGGACCGCGCCGAAACCGAGGCGGCGGCGAACGAGGCGGGGCTGTTCCTGTGGGCACGCGCGGAATCGGGGATGTGAGCCAGAAAGACGCCCGTTCGCGGCGCCGGAGGACGTCTGATTGGCCCGAGTACGCCTCCAACGTCGGGGGTCCGCGATGCGCGCGTTCCTGATCGCGGGCGAGCCCTCTGGCGATGCGCTCGGCGCGGCGCTGCTCAACGGGCTGCGCCAGCTCGACCCGGACCTCTCCATCGCCGGTGTCGGCGGGCCGCTGATGGCGGCCGAGGGGCTCACGAGCCTGTTCCCGATGTCCGAACTGAGCGTCATGGGCCTCGTCGAGGTTCTGCCGAAATACCGCGCCCTCAAGCGCCGCATCGCCGAGACGGCCGAGGCGGCGCTGGCGTTCCGGCCCGACGTGCTCATCACCATCGACAGCCCGGATTTCTGCCTGCGCGTGGCACGGCGGGTGCGCGACGCGGCGCCCGGCATCCGCACCGTGCACTACGTGGCCCCCTCGGTCTGGGCCTGGCGTCCGGGCCGCGCCGAGCGCATGGCCGAGGTCATCGACCATGTGCTCGCCATCCTGCCGTTCGAGCCGCCGCTGATGCACGAGGCGGGGATGAGCTGCGATTTTGTCGGCCACCCGGTGGTGTCCCAGCCCCGCGCGACTCCCGCGGAGGCCGCGGCCTTCCGCGCCGCCCACGACATCGCCCCGGAGGCGCCGCTGGTGCTGTGCCTGCCCGGCTCGCGCCGGGGCGAGGTGGCGCGGCTCGGGGGGCGCTTCGACGAGGCGCTGATGCGGCTGCGCGACCGGGTGCCCGAGATCCGGGTGGTCCTGCCGACCGTGCCGGGGGTGGCCGACATGGTCGGCACGATGGCCAAGCGCTGGCCCTCGGCCCCGGTGGTGGTCGAGGATGCGGCCGCGAAGCGCGCGGCCTTTGCCGCCGCCGACCTGGCGCTCGCGGCGTCGGGCACGGTCAGCCTCGAGCTCGCGGCCAACGCGGTGCCGATGGTGATCGGCTACGACATGGCACCGCTCAGCCGGATGCTGGTCGGCTGGCTGCTCAGGACCGACACGGTGACGCTGGTGAATCTGGTGAGCGAGACGCGCGCGGTCCCCGAGTTCCTCGGCCGGCGCTGCCAGCCGGGGCCGATGGCCGCGGCGCTCGTCGGGCTGCTCGACGACGAGGCGATGCGCGGCGAACAGCTGGCCGCGATGGAGCTGACGATGGAGCGGCTGGGCCGGGGTGGAGAGCCGCCCGGCCTGCGGGCGGCTCGATCCGTGATCGGCGCGCTGGAACCGCGCGCCGCCTGAGTTTTACGGGATGGTCCGTCGGGGCGCCGACGGGTCCGCCTACAGGGCCGTTGAATGGCCCCCGGGTGGCCCGCATACGGGCCGCGCTAGTTGCCTCGCTTACAGCGCGGCGACGACGATCACCTCGACCTTGTAGTCGGGGGTGGCGAGCTTCGCCTCGCCGGTGGCGCGGGCCGGGGTGTGGCCCTGCGGCACCCACGCGTCCCAGACGGCGTTCATCTCGGCAAAGTCGGCCATGTCGGCCAGCCAGATCTGCGCCGACAGGATGCGGGTCTTGTCGGTCCCCGCCTCGGCCAGCAGGCGGTCCACCTGCGCCAGCACCTCGCGGGTCTGGTCGGTCACGCTCTCGCCCGGCTTGCCGACCTGCCCGGCCAGATAGACCGTGCCGTTGTGGACGACCGCCATGCTCATGCGGTTGCCGGTCTCGATGCGCTTGATGTCCGCCATGGTCATGCTCCGTTGATGAGGCGCCAGAAGAATACCGCCGTCATGCCGAACCCGACGACCGCGATCAACCCGCGCAGCACCCGGACGGGAATGCGGCGGGCGACGGGGGCGCCCAGGAACCCGCCGAGGATGGTGCCCACCGACATGGCGAGGCATTCCCACCAGACGATCTGCCCGCCGGCGGCGAAGATGGCGAAGCTGATGATGGCGAGCGCGAAGGACAGCCAGCTTTTCAGCCCGTTCATCGCGTGCAGGTCGGTCATGCCCCAAAGAGAGAACAGCGCCAGCAGCACGATCCCCAGCCCGCCGTTGAAGTAGCCCCCGTAGATCGCCACCGGCAGCATGGTCCCGGCGCCGAAGGCGGTCACCCCGCCGCGATACTGGCTGGCGATCTCGCGGATGCGGGGGCCGCCGAGGAACACCAGCGTGGCGGCAAGCAGCAGGAACGGCACGATGGCGGCGAAGGCCGTGTTGGACGAGACCAGCAGCAGCCCGGACCCCACCGCCCCCCCGAGCATGGTCCAGAGCGTCAGCCGCGTGACGAGCGCCCGGTCGATGCGGGCGATGTCGCGGCGAAAGCCGAGGGCCGCGGCGAGGTAGCCGGGCAGCGCCGCGACCGTCGTGGTCGCGTTGGCGGCGACGACGGGCACGCCGGTGAAGACGAGCGCCGGAAAGGTGATGAACGTCCCCCCGCCCGCAACGGCGTTCAGCATCCCGCCGAAGAAGCCGGCGACGAGCAGCAACAGGAACGTGGACATGATGGGCGGGGGCCTCGGGTCAGGGACGGGGTCGGTCGGCGGTCTGCCGGGGCCGCGGCGCAGACCATGCGCGGGGGCGTCGCCTGAGGCAAGCCGCCCCCCGCGGGTTTCCGGCAGCCGGAAGCGGCGCGCGCCGGGGGCGGCGCGACGGCCGCGCGCGCCCTGACCCGACGACACCGACCCCGGCCCGCGCACGGCTGCGCGAGGCTGTTGACAGCCCCCCGCGCCCCCCGCACTGATCGGCGGTACCCGACGCAAGGCACGGCGCATGATCGACCTGATCTATCCGCTGTTCCTGACCCTGTTCGGGGCCGGTATCCTCACGGCCGCACTGGTGCCGCCGATCGTCGCCCACTACCGGCTGCCGCGGGTGGTGACGCTGCCCATCGCCTGCGTGCTCGGCGGGATCGCCACCGGCTTCTTCCTCGACCTGCCGACCATCGACGTGCTCGACGGCGGTTCGATCATCACCCACGTCACCGAACTCGTCGTGCTGCTGTCGCTGACCGGCTGCGGTCTCAAGATCGACCGGCCGCTGGGGCTGACGAGCTGGGGGACGACGTGGCGGCTGCTCGGGATCACCATGATCCTCTGCATCGGCGCGATGACCCTGCTGGGCTGGGGGCTCATGGGCCTGCCGCTCGCCGCGGCGCTGCTGCTGGGGGCAGCGCTGGCGCCGACCGATCCGGTGCTGGCGGCCTCGGTCCAGGTCGGCCCGCCGGGCGAGGGCGACGGCGACGAGGCGCGCTTTGCGCTGACCTCCGAGGCGGGGCTGAACGACGGGCTCGCGTTCCCCTTCGTGCATCTGGCGCTGGCGGCCGCAGCGGCGATGGCGGTCGAGGGGCAGGTGACCGGTGACAATGGCCGCTTCACCGCCGAGGTGCTGCGCGACTGGGTCCTGCACGACGTGCTGTGGCGACTGGCCGCCGGGCTGGCGGTGGGGGTCGTCATCGGGCGGGTGACCGGCTGGCTGGCGTTCCGAGTCGCGCCCGCGGGCAGCGTCGCGGATGCCTTTCTCGCGCTCGGGCTGATGCTCGTGTCCTACGGGCTGGCCGAGTCGGTCGAGGGCTACGGCTTCCTGTCGGTCTTCGTCGCCGCGCTGGCGTTCCGCCGGGTCGAGGCGCGGCACGAGATCCACAGCGACCTGCATCATTTCGTCGAGCAGACCGAGATCATGGGGCTGATCGTGGTGATGTTCGTGCTCGGCATGGCCGTGGGGCAGGGGCTGCTCGCGCCCCTCGGCTGGGCCGGCGGAGTCGTCGCGGCGCTGTTCCTGCTGGTCGTGCGCCCGGTCGCGGGCTGGGTGGCGCTGACCGGGGCGGGGCTCTCGCCCGCCTCGCGCGCCGCGGTCAGCCTGCTCGGCATCCGCGGGGTGGGGTCGATCTACTACATGGCCTACGGCCTCGGGCACGCGCCGTTCTCGATCGAGACGGGGCGCCTGCTCTGGGCGGTGATGACGCTCATCATCCTCGTGTCGATCGTCTTCCACGGCTTTGCCGCGCCGCACATGATGTCGCGGCTGAAGGACCCGACCGAGCGGGTGAACTGACCGGCCCGACCCTGTTCACCGCCGCGGGCGGGGCCTATATGGCAGGCATGACCGCCCCCCTCCACATGATGAAGCTGTGCGTCGGCGCCGCGAACCCCGAGGTGCTCGAGCGCTGGCAGCGCGACCGCTTCGGCGGGGGCGCCGCCGAGCACGTGACCCGGATGCAGCCCAAGCGCGCCGACGAGCTGCTGGCCGGCGGCTCGCTCTACTGGGTGTTCAAGGGGACGATGCTGGCCCGGCAGCGGCTGATCGGGATCGAGCCGCGCACCGGCGCCGACGGCATCGCCCGCTGCGCGCTGATCCTCGACCCGGCGCTGGTCCGTGTGGCCGCGGTGCCCCGCCGCGCCTTCCAGGGCTGGCGCTACCTCGAGGCCGCCGACGCGCCCCCCGACCTGCCGGCGAGCCGCGCCGAGGAAACGGCGCTGCCGCCCCGGCTGGCGCGCGAGCTGGCGGCGATGGGTCTGCTCTGACGCCGCGCGTGGCCGCGCGTCGCCGCTTGACCCGGCCGCCGCCCCGCGCTATCGCAGGCCGCACGCGGGTGTAGCTCAATGGTAGAGCAGAAGCTTCCCAAGCTTACGACGAGGGTTCGATTCCCTTCACCCGCTCCAGACATCCCACGCCGGGTGTCGAAAGACCCTCTCGAGATCACTGTGATGACTGTCGGGCGCGCCGCATCGGGGCGTTGATCGGCTGTTCGTTCCGACGGACGGACCACGGGCCTTCACCCGCGGCGGCATCTGCCCGCTCCCGTCCTCGGTCGCCTGCGGATCACACCGGCGACCCGCGCTCAGGCCGCCTTCAGCAGCCGCAGCAGGGTCATCATCCCCGCCGGCGGCAGGGTGCATTCCTCGACCAGCCTCAGGCTCGGCTCGCCCAGCACCCGGGCGCGGTCGAAGTCCGAGTGCCAGCCGAGCAGGTTGGCGAGCGGCGCGGCCAACCGCTCGGCTCGGGCCAGCAGGCCCGTGTCGCGGGCGAAATGGTTGACGATGACCACGCTGCCGCCGGGGCGCAGCACCCGGGCGATCTCGGACATCACCTTCTCCGGCTCGGGCACGACCGAGATCACGTGCATGGCCGCGACGTGGTCGAAACTCGCGTCGGGAAACTCCAGCGCGCGGGCGTCCATGCGGCGCAGCGCGGTGACGCGGTCCAGCCCTTCGGCCTCGACCTTGGCGCGGGCCTTCTCGAGCATCTCGGCGCTGTAATCGACGCCGGTCACGCTGACGTTTGGGCCGTAGAGCGGCAGTGCCAGCCCGGTGCCCACCCCGACCTCGAGGACCGACCCGCCGAGCTTGCTCAGCAGCGCCGTGGCCCGGCGGCGGCCGACGCCGGTGAGGGCGCCGAAGGTTCGGTCGTAGATCGGCGCCCAGCGGGCATAGGACTTCTCGACGGCGTGAAGATCCATTCAGCGCTCCTTTGCAGGGGACGATTGGCGATGACGGTTCCACGTCCACGCCAAGAGCAGCAGATAGGCAGTGTCCAGCAGGACCAGCGTCAGCCAGGTATAGGTCAGCAGCGCCGCGCCCAGAGCGAGCCCGCCGAGCAGGATCAGCCGCGCCTGATCCGGCCGCACCCGCACCGAGGGGATCGCGGGGGTCGGCAGCCGGCTGACCATCAGCGCGGCGACCGCGATCATCCACAACCCGCACACGGCCGCGTGCAGCCCCGCCCCGGGGATCAGCAGGGCCACGAAGATCGGCAGCAGCACCAGCATCGCCCCCGCCGGCGAGGGCACCCCGGTGAAGCTCTTCTTGGGCTTCGGTGCGGCCGCAGCCTCGCGGCTGCTGATGTTGAACCGGGCCAGCCGCAACGCGCAGGCCGAGGCATAGAGCAGCGCGGCGATCCATGCGAAGCCTCCGGCCCCGCCCTGCGCCCACAGATGCAAGACCAGCGCCGGCGTCACCCCGAAGTTCACGAAATCGCACAGCGAATCGAGCTCGGCCCCCATGGCGCTTTCGCTGCGCAGCGTCCGGGCGAGGCGCCCGTCCACCCCGTCCAGAACCGCGGCGAGCAGGATCAGCAGCACCGCGCGGTCGAATTGCCCCAGCACGGCAAAGCGGATCGCCGTCATCCCGGCACACAGCCCCGCGAGCGTCAGCGCATTGGGCAGAAGCTGCGTCAGGGACAATCGCGTCGGTCGTTCCCTGTGCCTGAGCATGGTCAGTCGATCGCGGCAGCACGCGCTGCCCCTGGCCGGCCCAACTCGGCGATCACGGTCTCACCCGCCACCATCGTCTGTCCCACCGCGACCAGGGGCGCGACGCCGGGCGGCAGGTAGACATCGAGCCGCGAGCCGAAGCGGATCAGCCCGAAGCGCTCGCCGGTCCTCAGGCTGTCGCCCTCGCGCGACCAGCACAGGATCCGCCGCGCCACCAGCCCCGCGATCTGGACCACGGCGAGTTGCCGCCCGTCCGCCAGTTCGAGGCAGAGCGCATTGCGCTCGTTCTGGTCGCTGGCCTTGTCGAGCGAGGCGTTGAAGAACTTCCCCGGCCGATAGGCGACCGCCGCCACCCGCCCCGCGACGGGGGCGCGGTTCACATGGCAGTTGAAGACGGACATGAAGACGCTGACGCGGGTCAGCGCCACCGGCGCCATCCCCAGCTCCGCCGGGGGCACCGCCGGCTCGATCAGCGAGACGACGCCATCGGCCGGGCTGACGACCAGCCCCTCGCCCTGGGGCACGGCGCGCGGCGGATCGCGGAAGAAGTAGTAGCACCAGATCGTCAGGCCGACCCCAAGCCAGCCGAGCGGCGCCCAGACGAGGAACAGCACCAGCGTGACGGCGGCGAAGATGCCGACGAACCGATAGCCCTCGGGATGCATCGGCTTGAGAAAGGTGCCCCACATGGTCATGCGTCGGCGTTCCCCTTCCCTCGTGCCTTCCGATCCCGGTCCGGGCGTCAATAACAGTGCGGGACTCGGGGGTCAAACCGAGGGGGCGGCCGTGGGTCCGTTAAAGACCCGGTCCGGGGCGTGTTCGCGGCATTTGCTCACCGGCTGGGCACCACCGATCCTCGCGCGCCTGCCCCGTGACGCCGCGGTGTCTTGGGCCGCGGCCGCTTGCCCGGCCCCGCGGGTTCCCCCATTCTGCCGCGCGACGGGGCAGCGGCCCTTTGCACATGAGGGGCGCTGCGCCATGACCGACCGCTTCACCGACCGCTTCACCGATTGGGATTTCGCCCGCCGCACCCTCATCGTGATCGCGCTCGGCGCCGCGGCGCTGCTGCTGTGGCGGCTGTCCTATGTCGCGGTGCTGATCTTTGCCGCGGTGCTGGTGGGCGTGCTGATCTCGGCCGCCGGGCGGCGCCTCGCCGGGTGGACGGGGCTGCGCTACACATGGGCGGTGGTGATCGCCGCGCTGGGCACCATAGGGCTGATGGGCCTCTTCATCTGGCTCGTCTGGGGCCAGCTCTACCAGCAGATCGCCGCCGTGCTGGGCGCGCTGCCCGATACCATCGACGCGGTGGCGGGGACGCTGGGGATGCCCATCGAGCTCGACCCGGGAAAGATGGTGGACCAGCTCGCGCCCGACCTGATCGACCCCGGCATGATGGGCAACGTGGCGCGCTACGGCATCAACGCCTTTTCGTCGGTCATCGAGCTCTTGCTGGTGATCGGCGCGGGGGTGTTCTTCGCGCTCGACCCGGCGCTCTACCGGCGCGGGACGCTGCTGCTGTTCCCGGCGGCCCAGCGGGCCGGTGTCGGCAAGGCGATGGACTCGATCGCCCAGGCGCTGAGCGGCTGGTTCGTCGGCCAGCTGATCGTGATGGTCGCGGTCGGGGCGATGTCCTTTGCCGCCTACTCGCTGATCGGCCTGCCCTCGGCCACGGCGCTCGCGGTCATCGCGGGGGTGCTGAACTTCGTCCCCATGCTCGGCCCGTTCCTCGCCGGGGCCATCGCGGTGCTGACCGCGGTGCCGGTCGGGCTCGAGACGATCCTCTGGACCCTCGCCGCCGCCATCGCCATCCAGGAGATCGAGAGCCTCGTCCTCGTCCCGCGCGTCCAGCAGTGGACGGTGCAGGTGCCCGCGGTGGTGGTGATCTTCTCGCTCGCGGTGTTCGGGACGCTGTTCGGGGTCATCGGCGTGCTGTTGGCCGTGCCGCTGGCGCTCACGGTGCTGGTCGCGGTGCAGGAGCTGTGGCTCAAGGACACGCTGGGCGAGCAGGTCGAGGTCGCGGGGGCCTGACGGGCTGCCTCAGCGCGGGTTGCCCGCATCGAGGAACCCGAACACCGCGCGGCGCGTCGCCTCGCGCGCCTCGGGCACCAGCCTGAGCGGGGACAGGGCCGAGCGTTCCGCCTGATCGAAGCCGTGGTCGATGCCCGGCAGCTCGATCACCCGGATGTCGGCGCCGCGGCGGCGCAGCGCCTCGGCCATCGCCTGGCAGTCGGGGGTGCTGATCACCCGGTCCTCGCTGCCCAGCACCATCAGGATCGGCGGTGCCGCCGACCAGTCGCCGGCCTCGGCGCCATTCAGCGCCCCGCAATAGGGATAGAGCAGCACCACCCGGTCGATCCGCCGCGCGAGGTCGGCGGGCGGGGCCGGCCACGCCGTCAGGCCGGGCGGGGCGTCGCCGGTCGCGAGCTGCGCCATGAGCTCCATCACCGTCCAGCCGCCGTGCGAGGCGCCGAGCAGCGTCACGCTCGCGGCCCGCGTCGCGGCCAGAGCCACGGCGACGTCGCCGGCCCGCTCCGCCCCCGGCAGGATTTGCCCGGCGCAGACCAGCCGCCACAGGTCGAACTCGCCCAGCCCGCGCGGGCCGTGACTGTCCACCACCAGCGCCGGGCGCCCGGCGCCGGCCAGCACCGCGCCCCAGTAACCCATGTTGTCGTGCGGCCCGTCGCAGCCGGACATCAGCAGGGCCGCGGCGCCTTCGACCGGGGGTGAGGGAGCGGCATCGGTGCCGACCATCCGCCAGAAGGGTTCGAGCAGCGCCCGGCGTTCGGCCGGCGTGTCGTCGGTGATGGCGATCCCGGCCTTGTTGCGCAGCGTGTTCGTGCTGGCCAGCACCACCAGCAGCACCAGCGCCGCCCCGAGCAGGGCGACGAGCCGGCGGGCCCGGCCCGGCCGTCGGCGGTCCTGCGAGGGTTCCTTCATGCGTCCCGTCCTGCGTCCCCGTGGTCACCGCCTCAATCTAGGCGCGCAGGGCCGCGGGCCAAGCCGCGACGCGGCGGCGCGGGGGGGCAGGGCGCCCGGCGGAAGGGGCGCCCTGCGTGGCGTCAGTGGGCGAGCATCGCCTCGACGATCTCGGCCGGGGTCATCGCGGCGGGGTAGTAGGTGGGCCAGTTGGTCAGCTCGGCCAGCACCGTGGCGCGGTCGTCGCCCCAGTAGAGGTGGAAGTGGTCCGCCGCCTCGGGCGCGATCCGGTGGTCGCTGAACTGGATGAACCCCGGCGCCGCCGCGTCGCCCCCGGTCTTGCGGAAGCTGTAGCGCACCCCGCGGTTGCCCTTGGCATAGGTCAGCGTCTCGTGCCCGTCGTCGGCATAGACGCCCGTCACGTCGCCGCCCTTGCGGTGAAAGGTCACGCGGTCGCCATCGATGGTCAGCCGGTCCACGTCGGTCCTGTAGCCGGTGTCGTAGTAGGCCTTGTACCCCTCTTTCGTCTTGTCGCCATGCGCCGCCTTGTCGGCCATCACCGGGTCGAGCGTCCCGTCCGCCAGCAGCGGATGCACCGACTGCCATTCACCCGCCCAGTCCGCGAGCGTCCGCGCCTTGATCTGGTCGTCGTCGAAGTGGCCGGCATAGATCTTGGCCGCAGCCGGGTCCTTGGCGTGGTCATGGGCGTGATCGTGGCTGTGCGCCGGCTTGCTTTCGGCAACCGCCGCGAGCGGGGACAGCGCGACGCCGCTGAGCGCCGCGACGAGCGCCAGGGCGCCGAGGCGCGCGTGCAGGCGAGGGGAGGGGTGGGGCATGGATCGGTCTCCAGTTGATGTAATAATATAACATTACGGAAACGGCCGCCCTCCCGCAACCCGCTTTCGTCCGGCGCGTGACCGGCGCCGCGAAACTGGCTATGCTGCGCGCGCGCCGGTCGGGCGCACATCGCGGGGACGCATGGCCGAGATCACCAACCTCAACCGCTATCGCAAGGCGCAGGCGCGGGCCGACGCCCGGCGCCAGGCCGACGCCAACGCCGCGCGCTTCGGCCGGTCCAAGGCCGAGCGCGAGGCCGAGGCCGCCCGGCTGGACCGCGCCAGCCGCACGCTCGACCAGCACCGGATCGCGCCCGAGGGGGATGCGGATGACCGCTGACCCGCTCGCCCTGCCGCCGATGACCGCGCCGCTCAAGCGCTCGGTCGCCATCGAGGGGCATCGCACCAGCGTCAGCCTCGAGGATGCGTTCTGGCGCGGGCTCGGCGCGGTGGCGGCGGCGCAGGGCACCACAAGGGCCGGGCTGATCGCGCTGATCGATGCGGGGCGCCCGCCCGAGGTGGGGCTCGCCACCGCCATCCGACTGTTCGTGCTCGACGCCGCGCAGCGCGCCGGCAGCCGGGCCGGGGCCGTGGCCCCGCTTGCGGGGCAGGGCGGCGGCGACTAGAACCCGCTGCACCCGGGGGGCTGGCCCGGCGGCGCCCGCCCAAGGCTGTGGCCGGGCCGTCGCAGCCCCGCCGCATCCCCCTTCCGGCGCCCCGCAGGGCGGCGCCGCCGCACAAAGGACGCACCCCATGGCAGGCCATTCCAAATGGGCCAACATCCAGCACCGCAAGGGCAAGCAGGACAAGCTGCGCGCCAAGCTCTTCTCGCGGCTCTCGAAGGAAATCACCGTCGCGGCGAAGATGGGCGACCCGGACCCCGACAAGAACCCGCGCCTGCGGCTGGCGGTGAAAGAGGCCAAGTCGAACTCGATGCCCAAGGACGTGATCGACCGTGCGATCAAGAAATCGCAGGGCGGTGACGCCGAGAACTACGAGGAAATCCGCTACGAGGGCTACGGCCCGAACGGCATCGCCATCATCGTCGAGGCGATGACCGACAACCGCAACCGCACCGCCTCGAACGTGCGGTCGTATTTCACCAAGAACGGCGGCGATCTGGGCCAGACCGGCTCGGTCAGCTTCATGTTCGACCGGGTGGGCGAGATCATGTATCCCGCGAGCGCCGGCGACGCCGACACGGTGATGATGGCGGCGCTCGAGGCCGGGGCCGAGGACGTCGAATCCGACGACGAGGGCCACTGGATCTACTGCGCCGACACCGACCTGAACGAGGTCGCGGCGGCGCTCGAGGCGAGCCTTGGCGAATCCGAGACCGCCAAGCTGATCTGGAAGCCGCAGGCCCCGACCGAGGTCGGCGATCTGGACCACGCGCAGAAGCTGATGAAGCTGATCGACACGCTCGAGGATGACGACGACGTGCAGACCGTCACCGCCAACTTCGACCTGACCGAGGCGGTCGCGGCGCAGCTCGACTGACCTTCGCGGCCGCGCCTGCCCGTCCGGGCGGGCGCGCCGCCACCGCTCAATGCGCGGGCGGCGTCCAGTCCGAGGGCACGTCGCGCCGCGCCAGCCGCAGCGCGAGGCCCGCCCCGACGCCGACGCCGATGGCGATGGTCAGGTCGGCCAGCACCGTCAGCCCCAGCGTCAGCAGCAACAGCCCCTGGTCGCCGCGCCGCAGCGCCAGCCGGTGCCGCCATTTGGCCGGCTCGGTCATGTTCCAGGCGGTGAGCAGCAAGAGCCCCGCCAGCGCCGGCATGGCGAGCGCCCCGGCCAGCGGTGCGGCGACCATCATCACGACGAGGATCACCAGCGCGTGCACCAGCCCCGCGACCGGGGTGCGGCCTCCGGCCTTGACGTTGGTGGCCGTGCGCGCGATCGCCCCGGTCGCGGGCAGGCCGCCCATCAGCGCCGAGCCGATGTTGGCCCAGCCCTGCGCCATCAGCTCGGCGTTCGGGCGGTGGCGGCCGCCGATCATCCGGTCCGCGACCAGCGCCGAGAGAAGCGACTCGATCCCGGCGAGGAACGCGATGATCAGCGCCGAGGGCAGCAGCTCGACCACCCGCGCATAGCTCATCTCGGGCAGCGCCGGCCTCGGCAGGTGGTCGGGCAGGGCGCCGAAGCGCGAGCCGATGCTGTCCACCCCGAGCCCCAGCGCGAGCGCCAGCGCCGAGGTCGCCCCGACCGCCACGATCAGCCCCGGAAACCGCGGAAAGGCGCGCCGCAGCAGCACGATCAGCGCCATGGTCCCGACCGTGACCCCCAGCGCCGCCGGGTCGATCTGCCCGCGCGCGGCCCAGATCGCGCCGAGCTTGGGCAGGAACTCGGCCGGGACATGGGCGAGGTGCAGCCCCAGCGCGTCGGGCAGCTGGCTTGCCGCGATGATGATGCCGATGCCGATGGTGAAGCCGTCGATCACCGGCTCGGGCACCAGCGCGATCAGCCGCCCGGCCCGCAGCGCCCCGGCTGCGACCAGCACCACGC
The DNA here is from genome assembly GCF_012689545.1 of Paracoccus sanguinis. Lineage (NCBI taxonomy): Bacteria > Pseudomonadati > Pseudomonadota > Alphaproteobacteria > Rhodobacterales > Paracoccaceae > Paracoccus > Paracoccus sanguinis. The sequence continues at coordinate 523,521 of NZ_CP051542.1, read as the reverse complement.
CGGCCATCAGCGTGGCGAGGATCAGCCCGTCCTGCCCGTGCGCCGCGACGACGCCTGCCACCACGACGATGAAGGCCCCGGTCGGCCCGCCGATCTGCACCCGGCTGCCGCCGAGGGCCGAGATCAGGAACCCGCCGACGATGGCCGTGACCAGCCCCACCCCCGGCGGCACCCCCGAGGCGATGGCGATGGCGAGGCTCAGCGGGATCGCCACCATCGCCACGGTGACGCCCGCCACCGCATCGGCCAGGAAATCCGCGCCGCGATAGCCGGGCAGGGTGGACAGGATCTTGGGCTTCATGGGACATCCTTCCTCCGGGCCAGCTAAGGCGGCGGAAGGGACAGTTTCAATGGCATTTCAAGAGGCCGCGGCGGGGTCGTTTGCCGCAGGGCTGGGCACGGGGCTGTCCCTGATCGTGGCGATCGGGGCGCAGAACGCCTTTGTCCTCAAGCAGGGCCTGCTGCGCCGGCACGTGTTCGCGGTCTGCCTGTTCTGCGCGCTCTCGGACGCGGCGCTGATCGCGGCCGGGGTGGCCGGGGCGGGCGCGCTGGCGGCGCGGGCGCCGTGGTTCCTGTCGGCGATGCGTTGGGGCGGGGCCGCGTTCCTCATCTGGTACGGGCTGCGCTCGGCGCGGGCCGCGTGGCGGGGCGGCGAGGCGCTGGCGCCCGAGGGCTCCGTGCCGCCCTCGCTGGCGGCAACGCTCGCCACCATCGCGGCGCTGACCTGGCTCAACCCGCACGTCTGGCTCGACACGGTCGTGCTGCTCGGCGCGGTCAGCGCCCAGTCGCCCGACCGCATGGCGTTCGCGGCGGGGGCGATGACCGGGTCGGTGCTGTTCTTCTTCTCGCTCGGCTACGGGGCGCGGCTGCTTGCGCCGGTGTTCGCCCGGCCCGCGGCGTGGCGGGTGCTCGACGCCGCCGTGGCGCTGGTCATGTGGGCCATCGCCGCGACGCTGATCCTCGGCGGCTAGCCCCGCTCAGCCGCGCGGCGCCGACAGCCGCGCCAGCACGCCGGTGCAGGTCACCCGCCCGCCGCCCGTGACCGGCAGCCCCTCGGCCCCCGCGGGCAGCTTCGCCAGCGCCGCCATCACCTCGCGCACCGGCATGGTCTGGGGCAGCGGCACCCCCGGCGCCTCGCCCGGCTCGACCAGATCGGCGGCGGTCAGCACCACCAGCGGATCCATGTGGGCCACGAAATCGGCCACATAGTCGCTCGCCGGGGCATTGATGATCTGCCGCGCGGTGCCGGTCTGGACGATCCGGCCCCCCTCCATCAGCGTGATCCGGTTGCCGAGCTTGAACGCCTCGTCGAGGTCGTGGCTCACGAACAGGATCGTCCGCCGGGTCCGCGCCTGCAGCTCAAGAAGGTCGTCCTGCAACCGCGTGCGGATCAGCGGATCGAGGGCCGAGAAGGGCTCGTCCATCAGCAGGATCGGGGCGCTGGTGGCGAACGCGCGGGCGAGGCCCACGCGCTGCTGCATCCCGCCCGAGAGATCCCCCACCCGCCGCTCGGCCCAGTCGGCAAGCCCCACCGTCTCAAGCTCTTCGTCCACCCGCGCCCGGCGCTGGCGGCGCGACTGCCCGGCCAGCTCGAGCCCCAGCCCGACGTTCTCGCGCACCGTGCGCCACGGCAGCAGGCCGAACTGCTGGAACACCATCGCCACATGGCGCAGCCGCAGCTCACGCAGCGTCTCGCGGTCGGCGTGGGTCACGCTGACGAGCTCGCTCCCCATCCGCACCCGGCAGTCGCCGCGCACGACGGGGGTGAGCCCGTTGACCGCCCGCAGCAGCGTCGACTTGCCCGACCCCGAGAGGCCCATGAGGACGAGGATCTCGCCCTCGGCCACCTCAAGCGAGCAGTCGTGGACGCCCAGCACCTGGCCGGTCGCATCCCGGATCTCGTTCCGGTCGCGCCCGGCGTCGGCCAGCGGCAGGGCGCTGGCCGGGCGGTCGCCGAACATGATCGACAACTTGTCGAAGGCCACCGCCACCGGCGCGGCCGCAGGACGCGGGGCGGGGCCTGTGGGCCGCGCACCCGGCCGCAGCCCTTGGGCGCGGGCGGGCAGGGGGGTGGACGGGATGGCCGCCGCGGCGTCGAGCGTCTGTCTCTGCATCACGGGCGTTTCCTCCGCATGGCGAACATCCGGTCGAGGATGATCGCCACCACGACGATCACGAACCCGGATTCGAAACCCAGCGCCGTGTTGACGCTGTTCAGGGCCCGCACCACCGGCACCCCCAGCCCCGAGGCGCCGACCAGCGCCGCGATGACCACCATGGACAACGACAGCATGATCGTCTGGTTCAACCCGGCCATGATCTGCGGCAGGGCGCTCGGCAGCTCGACCTTCCACAGAAGCTGGCGGGGGGTGGCGCCGAAGGCGCGTGCCGCCTCGACCAGCGCGGGCGGGGTGGTCGAGACGCCGAGCCAGGTCAGCCGGATCGGGGCGGGCAGGACGAAGATGACCGTGGCGATCAGCCCCGGCACCATGCCGATGCCGAAGAACACGATCGCCGGGATCAGATAGACGAAGGTTGGCAGCGTCTGCATCAGGTCCAAGAGCGGCTGGACATAGCGGTAGAGTCGCGGCCGGTGCGCCAGCGCGATCCCCGCCGGCACGCCGACCGCCATGCACACCACGCAGGCCGACAGCACCAGCGTCAGCGACTGCATGGTGGCGTCCCAGTAGCCTTGGTTGAGGATGAAGAGGAACCCCACCGCGACCCACAGGCAGGTCCGCCAGCTGCGCCGCAGCCCCCAGGCGATGGCCACCGCGATGGCAGTGAAGACCAGCGGATGCGGCAGCTCGAGGATCGTCTGGATGCCGGCGATCAGCCGGTCGAGCGCCAGCGCCACCGCGTCGAAGAGGGGGCTCGCATGGGCCTTGAGCCAGTCGAACCCGAGCTTCGCCGACCGCCCGACCGGCAGCTTGTGGTCCGTCAGAAGGGCGGTCAGCGGCTCGAGCATCGATCAGTCCCCGAGCTTGTCCGACAGCGCCGCAACCGCGTCGCCGCCATCGGCGGTGGTGACCCCCGCGACCCACGCCTTGGCGGTGTCGGGATGGGCGCGCAGCCAGGTCTCGGCGGCTTTGGCGGGCTCGGCGGCGTCGTTCAGGATCGCGCCCATGATCTCGTTCTCCATCTCGAGCGTGAACTCGAGGTTCTGGAGGAACCGGCCCACGTTCGGGCATTCGGTGACGTAGCCCGCGCGGGTCGTGGTCCGCACCTCGGCGCCGCCGAGGTTCGGCCCGAAGATGTCGTCGCCGCCGGCGAGGTAGGTCAGCGCGAACTGGGTGTTCATCGGATGCGGCTCCCACCCGAGGAACACCACCGGCTCACCGGATGCATCGGCGCGGGCGACCTGCGCCAGCATCCCCTGTTCCGAGCTTTCCACGATCTCGAAGGTGCCGAGGCCGAACTTGTCCTGCGCCACCATGTCGAGCAGCAGGCGGTTGCCGTCGTTGCCCGGCTCGATGCCGTAGATCTTGCCGGCGAGCTGGTCCTTGTAGGCGGCGATCGCGGCGAAGTCGGTGATCCCCAGATCGGCGCCGGCCTTGTTGGTGGTGAGCGTATACTTCGCCCCGGTCAGGTTGGTGCGAACCGTGTCGACGGTCTTGCTGTCGGTGTAGGGCTTCAGATCCGCCTCCATCGACGGGTGCCAGTAGCCGAGGAACACGTCGAGATCGTCGGTGGAGAGGGCCGAGAAGGTGACGGGCACGGACAGCACCTTGACCTCGGGCTGATAGCCGAGCGCGCCCAGCACCGTCGTGGCCAGCGCGGTCGTCGCGGTGATGTCGGTCCAGCCCACGTCCGAGAAGCGCACGGCCTTGCAGGAGGCCGGCTCGGCGGCGGCGGCCGGCGCCGGGGCAGCCGGAGTCTGGGCGGCGAGGGGCTGCGCGGCAAGCGGCAGCGCCGCGGCGGCCAGCACGAGGAAGGTGGAACGGAGGGTCATCGCCTGTTGGTCCTTTTCGTCTTGGCCGGGCGGGCCGCGTTTTTATTGATTGACGAGTCAATCAAGGACGCGGTATCCCCTCGGCGCGGAGTGATTCTGCCGAGGGGCCAGTTATGCCCAAAATCGGGGCCGAGGCCAGCCGGAAGGCGGCGCTCGTCGATGCGGCCATTGCGGCAGTCGGCCGATCCGGCACCGGTGACGTGACGGTCGCCGCCATTGCCCGCGAAGCGGGGATGTCGCCCGCGCTCGCCCACCACTACTTCGGCTCGAAGACCCAGATGCTGACCGCAGCGATGCGTCACATCCTCGCGACCTACGGCGCCAAGGTCCGCGCCGCACTCGCCGAGGCCCCGCTGGACGCGCGGGCCGAGGCGATCGTCGCGGCGAGCCTGTCGGCCGATCACTTCGACCACGACACCATCGCCGCCTGGCTGAACTTCTACCCTCTCGCCGTGACCGAGCCCGAGGCCGCGCGGCTGCTGGCGATCTATCACCGCCGGCTGCGGACCAACCTGACCCACGCCCTGCGCCCCCGCGCGGGCGCCGACGCCCCGCGCCTGGCCGAGACGCTCGGGGCGCTGATCGACGGGGTGTATCTGCGCGCCGTGGTGGACGCCCGCGGCCCGAGCCCCGACGACGCGCACGCCATGGTGCGCCGCTGGCTCGACGATGCGCTGCGGTGACGGGCGAGCCCGGATGGGTGTTCGAGTTAGAGAGAAGCGGGGCCGGGGCTTCTTTCTGGCCCAAGTACCCTAACGTCCTCTCTACCTGAGCGAGCGCTTGAGATGCTGCTAATGCTGGATAGTTTTAGACCGGACTGATCAGCTCCCGCCGGATCATTGAGCGGTGGGTCGGCGGCGATCCAGTCACGGTCCGTCGCATCGAGATCTTCAGCCTATTTCCCCACTGGTCGTCTTTGCGCCACGGTCAAGGCTGGCTAAGCGAGGCGTTAACACGATCCTCCGCACGCCGGAGGTTTTGAAGGCTGGACGTGTAGTCGAGACGCCCGTCCGCGGTTCTCACCAGCCAATCGTCCCACGTCGCGACGGTCATCGAGGTGCCGGCCCGGAAACGACGGCGGTTGACAAGCCGGGGCATGCCCATCCGTTCACCGGCCGTGTTGAGTCTTGCCAGCCAGCTGTCCAAGATCTTTCGGTGGTCGACGGGGCGGTTCACCTCGATCTTGAAACACAGCGGCCCTTGCTCGATCTGCAGGTAGGGCGTGTGGTTTCCCCAAGGGCGGCGATGCCACCAGGCCCCCATGAAACCGCCGCTGGCATTGGCGACATAGCCCCAGTGGAGGCCTTCCACTTCCCTCTGGAGTTGCATGTAGAAGCCGCGCCAAGCGTCGCCGGTCCATTCAGTGACGGGCTTGTGCCGGAACGACTGCACCGCGTCCTCCCGGCGCTGCAGGTGCCGCAGGAAGTCGGCGTAGATGTCGCTGGCGGCTCCGTCGCGTTGGCCCGCCTCGAGAACTTCCAGAAGTTTGGCGCGAAGATAGGTCTTGTAGCCCAGCTTGCGCGCAGCGTCGTAGCTCGACTGGTCGCCCGTCTTGAGCAGGATAGGAAGAACCTTGCGCTCTGGGCATTTTGCCTTCGCAAACGACAGAGAGCGCTCCAATTGGTTGCTGTGCTCGGATGTATCTGTCTTGTCCTCGATCAGCACGAGGAGGTCGTCGTTGACGCGACAGGTCAGGTCGATCCGCCCTTCTTGGGCGCGCACCTCGACCCTGGGCGCCTCCAAAGGTCCGAGCCCATGCTCTGCCAGGAGCGAGTTGAGGAAGCGTAGGCCGGCGCGGTGCAGTGCCGGGTCCATCCCAGCGCATGCGTGATCGGCCCATTCGAGTAGCCAACCGAGCACCGCGTCTTGCGACAGCTCACCCGGCGCGAAGCGGAACAGGCTCGGTCGGATGTCGGTGGTGGGCGATGGCGCTGATGGAGATGCGTGCAGACTCATGATCTGTCCCTGATAGGGGAGTGTGTGGTGGGTTCGACGTCGCATCCGCGCATCCCAAAAAATAGATGGTTCTGGTTAAAAACCGACAAACGAGCAGATTGTGGGCGCTATGCAATAAAACGGACATCTTCAAGTTGCCTCCCGAAAAAAGTTGTCTGCCGAGAAAAAAGATTGGCTGGATTAGCGCCTCGAAAAGGGTTTGTCCTCCGGCGCTGTGTCATAGATGCTGCCTTGGGTTGTCCGTCCCCTCACCTAAGACAGCCGGAACCCTGATGATCGACGCCATCATATATTACTTTAGCCGCGCCAGCGAACCCGAGGCCTCCGAACTCGCCCTGCCCTCCTCATGCCGCACGTCCGTCCTTAACCTAGAGCCCGGCGATCTTCTCGCGCCGGGCGCCGGTATATGCGGCGATAAGCGGCAGCCAGTAGTGCGTCGCGCGTAATCACACTGCCCGGCACCCGTAGGCGCCCTTCAGAATTGCAGCCATGCCAGGTCGGAGGCGAGAAGATGGGGCGCACCTCGTCCGGCGAGAATGACAGCCGCTTGTCGCGGGCCTGGGCACCGTCGCGGTCGCGCAGCATGGTCAGGTCGATTGATGCGGCCCGGCATTTCTATGTCTACAAGCCACCGCGTGATCTGGACGAGATCGAAGGCGAGATCGAAACGCTGGAAGGCGAAATCGCAGAGTTGCTGGAAGGGCTTGCTTAATGGCCGCGATCACCTCAGCGGTGCAAGGCTTCGATCTGCCCGACACATGGCGTCGAAAGCGGATCAAGTATGTCGCGACATACGTAAGCGTCCGGCCTGACCGCTACCCGTTCCATCGCCATGGGAGCAGATCGTCGACCTTTGTGATCTTGTAGTCGGGGATGCGGGCCAGGGTATCAGCGAGCCAGGCGAGTGGATCGACGGCGTTGAGCTTGGCTGTCCCGATGAGGGTGTAGGCGATGGCGGCGGCCTTTCCGCCTGCTTCCGAGCCGACGAAGAGGTAGTTCTTGCGGCCGAGGGCAACGGCGCGCATGCCGCGTTCGGCGGCGTTGTTGTCGAGTTCGAGAATGCCGTGGTCGAGGTAGGGGCGCAGACGCTGCATGCGGGTCAGGGCGTAGCGGATGGCGGCGGCTAGCGGGGATTTGCCTGAGATCGTGGTGAGTTGCATCGCCAGCCACGCCTCCAGCTCGTCGAAGACGGGGGCGGCATGGGCCTGTCGCAGTTCGGCACGGCGATCAGGCGGAGCGCCACGGGCCTCCTTCTCCACGGCATAGAGCCGGGCGATCCGAGTTATGGCCTCTTGGGCTATCGGAGAGCCCTGGGATCGGTGGATGTCGACGAACTTGCGCCGGACATGGGCCATGCAGGCGACCTCGCGGATGGCGCCTGAGCGGTAGAGGTCTTCAAACCCGGCATAGCCGTCGGCGTGCATCCAGCCGCGATAGCGGGCGAGGTGATCCTTGGGGTGCTGGCCTTTGCGGTCGCCCGAGAAGCGATACCAGGCAGCGGGCGGCGCGGAGCCGCCCCAAGGGCGTTCGTCACGGGCATAAGTCCAGAGCCGGGCGGTGCGGGTCTTGCCGGTGCCCGGGGCGAGCATGCTGACCGGCGTGTCGTCGGCGAAGATCGCCTCGGCCGACAGGACATGGCGACCGATGGCGTCAGCGAGGGGTTCAAGCAAGGCAGTGGATTTGCCGACCCAGTCGGCCAGCGTCGAGCGATCCAGATCGAGCCCCTCACGATCGAAGATCTGGCTCTGGCGATAGAGCGGCAAGTGATCTGCATACTTGCTGACCAGCACATGGGCCAGCAGACCCGGCCCCGGGCGGCCACGCTCGATGGGGCGAGAGGGCAGCGGGGCCTGGACGAACCGTTCGCAGCAGGTGCAGGTCAGGCGCGGCCGGACGATCCGGTTCACGATAAACCGGCTGGGAACATACTCCAACTCCTCGGTGACATCCTCCCCGATCCGGCGCAGACGGCCTCCGCAATCGGCGCAAGCCTCGGCACCGGGGCCGAGTTCGACCTCCATCCGTGGGATATGATCCGGGATCGGGCGGCGCTTGGGTTTGTCCTTCTCCTCGATGTCCGGCAGTCGCATCCGGGCGGTCATCGCGGCAGCAGCGATCTCGCTGCTCTCCAGCGCCAGTTGAAGCTGTTCTGCCGTCTCCGACGATGCCCCGAACCGGTGGGCGCGGTGCCCTGCCAACTGGTGCCGCAGCTTCTCGATCAGGATCGCCTGGGCCTTCACCTCGGCCAAGAGCCGCGCGGTGAAGCTGCGCAGCTCCTCTGGGTCTTCCGGCAGGGCCAGGGTCTGATCGAGCATGCGGGAAGTTTATCCCACGGGATTCCTTGTGGGAATCATTGATTACAGGTCCTGTGGACTATCCCGCCGCCAGAGGCCGCCACGTCCGTTCCGGGGCCCGCCAGTCAATCCCCTCCAGCAGCATCGACAACTGCGCAGGCGTCAGTGCCACCTTCCCCTCCTTGGCCGAGGGCCAGACGAACCGGCCCTTCTCCAGCCGCTTCATGAACATGCAGGCCCCTTGGCCGTCCCACCAGATGACCTTGACCAGATCACCCCGGCGGCCCCGGAAGACAAAAAGATGCCCGCCGAATGGGTTCTGCTTCAGCACAGCCTCGGCCTGCGCCGCCAAGGCTGCAAAGCCCTTGCGCATGTCCGTCACCCCGGCGGCCAACCAGACCCGCGTGTTCGCCGGAACCGGGATCATACCGTGAGCCCCCGGATCAGCCGCGCGAGCGCCCCAGGATCGTAGTTGCCACTGATGCGCATCCGATGCCCGCCCGCGAGCTCGATCTCGATGCAACTGTCGGCGGCAGGTCCTGCCGGGGCAGACCTGGGCTCCGCGACAATCTCTACCGGCAGAAAGCGCGCCTGTTCTGGCAGGGGCGGAGCCGAGGCGGGGTCCGGCGCATAACGGGGATCGCGCAGCCACTTGAAGATCAGGTTCGCGTTTACCGCGTAGCGCCGGGCAACCTGGGCCACGGAAACACCCGGCGCAGCCGTCTGGAAGCAGATCGACCGCTTCTCCTCGTCCGTCCAGAGCCGCTTCGTCCGACGCGCCACGACATCACCATAGTGTCCACTATCGATGGTGGACACTATCCGCCCCTCTCACCCCGCGGCAGGGCGGCCAGGACGGACGCTTACCGACATACAACGATGAAGCGCTTTCTGACGATACAGACGAGTTCAAGCACATCGAAAAAATCGAGATTTCTGGCGTCTCGCTCGTGGGGGGGCGTCGAAAGCACTTCTGAGCTTCAGTTTCATGCCGCTCCTTCGCGAGCGCGGCGCGTGGTTCGAAGCGGCGATACGCTTGTTTCGACTGTTCAGACCTACCTCAAGGCCATCGCGACTGTGCCGCAGGCCCCGGACAACCTGATTGCGTCAACCGGGTTCTGTGTGATCCGCCCTTGTGAAGAGATTGACGCTGCGTTCCTCGGCTGGGTCATGAGATCGGAACCCCTCGTCGGGGAGATCGTCGCGCGGTCTGTCGGGGTGAGCTACCCGGCGACGAACGCCAGCGAAGTCGTGAAGCTGGAAGTTCCACTTCCCGACCTCGACACCCAGCGGCGGATTGCGGCGTATCTGGCTGACAAGACGGCGCGGATTGATGCGCTGATTGAAAAGAACGGGCGCTGCTAGACCGTCTGGCCTAGAAACGCCAAGCCCTCAGCACCCGCGCCGTCACCCGCGGCCTGAACGCCACCACCCCCGTGAAAGACAGCGGCATCGACTGGCTTGGCAAGGTCCTGATGCATTGGGAGTTGAAGTCGGTCAAGCAGGTCGCCAAGCTGCAAAGCGGGCATGACCTGCCACTGAACTTTCATCCAACGGCGACCTGAGCCCGGTTTTTGTTTACGCCTGTTGGCGCGGGTTGAGCAATCGCCCGGCGCGCGGAGCTTTCATCTCGCGCAGCGGGGCGGGCGATTGCGGGGTTCAGGTTCGCGGCAAACCCTACAGGGGTCTGGTAGCCCAAGGCCGAGTGGGGCCTTTCGGTGTTGTAATCCGTGACCCAGGCAGCGATCAGGTCACGGGCATGGGCGATGTTGCGGAACAGGGCCTCGTTCAGAAGCTCGTCCCGCATCCTGCCGTTGAAGCTTTCGACGAACCCGTTCTGCATCGGCTTGCCCGGCGCAATGTAATGCCATTCGACCTTGTGCTCGGCGCACCACTTCAGGATCGCGTTCGATGTCAGCTCTGTCCCGTTATCGCTGACAATCATTCCAGGCCTGCCGCGGCGTTCGATCAGCGCCGTCAGTTCCCGAGCCACGCGGCGGCCCGAAATCGAGGTGTCCGGGATCGCCGCCAGACATTCGCGGGTGACGTCGTCAACCACGTTCAGCACCCGGAAGCGCCGCCCGCAGGCGAACTGGTCATGGACGAAGTCCAGCGACCACCGTGCATTGGCTCGTGTCTCGATCAGGATCGGTGCCCTCGTTCCGAGGGCCTTGCGGCGCGCTTTGCGTTTACGCACGGTTAAGCCCTCTTCTCGGTAAAGCCGATAGATGCGGTTGATCCCGGATGGCTCTCCCTCGCGCCTGAGCAGCACGAACAGCCGCCGGTAGCCGAACCTGCGCCGCTCGTTGGCCAGATCCCGCAACCGCCCGCGCAGCGCCGTGTCCGGCGCTCGCTGGGACTGGTAGCGCACCATCGTCCGGTCCGCCCCGGCAATCTGGCACGCCCGCCGCTCCGACAGCCCGAGATGGGCCTTCAGGTGCGCGACAGCCTCGCGCTTCACGGCGGGCGTTACCACTTTTTTGACAGCAGTTCTTTCATCGCAGCCATGTCGAGCATCTGGTCAGCCAGCAAGCGCTTCAGCCTGGCGTTCTCGTCCTCGAGTGCCTTCAGCCGCTTCGCCTCCGACACCGTCATCCCGCCATACTTCGCCTTCCAAGCGTAAAATGTGCCTTCCGACATGCCGTGCTTGCGGCACAGATCTGCGCACTTCGCGCCGGCATCATGCTCCTGAAGGATACCGATAATCTGTTCCTCGGTCCGTCGTGCCTTCTTCATCTTCGTCCGTCCTCTCGTTGGGCCGGACTCTAGTCACAGATGGAGGAAAAAGCCCGTGGCAGGTCAGGCACACACCCGACAAGCAGCACGACGAATACTGGAATGGGGAAATCCCCTGGGTATCGCTGAACGATACGGCGGCAATCCGCAGCGGTGACTACATTGACGAAACCGCATTCAGTATCACCCCGGAGGGCATTGTAAATTCATCGGCACGACTACTGCCAGCCGCGGGCGTCCCGCGAGGCGACCTCGCGGAGGTTCGTGAGGTCGAGCCGATCGCTGACCTCGGTCTCCTGCAGCCGCGCGTGTTTGTGGATCTGGCCGAGGAAGCGGAGGTTGCGGTTCACGGTCGCCGGTGACAGACCCTGCGGCATTCCGGCACGGCGGGCGGTCGCGATGATCTGGCCGAGCGTCATCGTCCGCTCGGCGGCGCTTTTGCGATAGAGCGGCGGCAGCTGCGCCATGAGGTCGACGAAGCTGGCAAGGTGCGCCTGGGTGACCTCGCGCACATCGCGGATGCCGGTGGCCTCGATGAAGAGCTTGGCGGTCGCCTCGATTTGGTGGGCAGCGCGGTCGGTCACGCGGTCTCGCGTTTGCTTGCGACCAGCCATGCTGCGCGCGAGGGCGCGGAGATCGAAACCATGAGCGGGCAGGTCCTGGAGGAAAGGTCCCTTCAGGATCTTGCAGTCGGTTCCGTCGGGTTCGGCAGGCAAAGGATCGGAGGAGATCCCTTTCCGCGAAAAAGGACCCTTTAACGGATGCGGCCGGATCCTGGTCCGAGTCCAAACCGGAATCATGGTTGAGGCCACCAGCCGAGGTCCCGACCTGCCCCAACGGCAGAGAACAAGTCTTCGACCGCCGCGGCGGCTAGGTCGGACTCCTGGGTTGCGAGCTTGTCGGTAGCCATCAGCGCCGCGCTCCGCCCCCGCATCCGCAAGCGTCGCGCCTCCCGCAGCATTAGCTCACTCGGCGGCTCGCCCAGAAGCTCGGTCAGCCGCCGCGTCAATTTCGCCATGACGGCCGGCGCCTCCTCGACCTTGCGCTGAAGATCGAGGCAGCGGCCAACATGGTTGATCAGCGGTCCGTCGTAGCCCTCGGCTGCCAGCTGCCGTCGCGCCACGTCGGTCATTTGGGCACCCATGCCACCATCGGCCAACAACCGCAGCGCTAGCCCGTGGGCGATGTCTTCGCGGCGCTCGGTGGCCTCGTCATCCGTCGGCCGCCCCACCCGCGCAGCGCGATAGGCGCCGGCCCGCTCAAGTTCGTCGCGCACCACCCCGTCCAGCAGGGCCTTTGCCTCGGCGCGGGTGAACCGCCGTTCCATCATGTCTTGGAATAACGCGTCCGATCGCAGCGTGACAATGGTGGCGATCCGCCGGGCCGCGCGAGGGTCGGTCGTGCAGAGACTGACCTGCAGCGACCCGGCCCCTGCGGCCGTCGGAACGCGGCGGCGCCAGACATAGGTCGCCTGCCGTCGGGTGACGTGATTGATCAGTCCCAAGGTGCTCTCCTTCAGAGCGCTCCTCGGCGGATGTCTCACACCCATGTACCACAGCCTGATTCTCAGGCCTAAACAGGCACATTATACAACGCGATCAACGGCTTGGATAAAAATGGCTGGGGCGGTAGGATTCGAACCTACGGTACACGGTACCAAAAACCGATGCCTTACCACTTGGCCACGCCCCAGCAGTGCGGGGGTGTTTAGCGGCAGCGGCGGGGGGGTGCAAGGGGCGGGTTGGAAAAACTTCGGCTCTCGAAGCACGTTAATCATTGGCTCGGTTTAGAAAGCTTCTTCGCGCGCCGACAGGGCGGTGTCGGAGCCACTCCTGAACACTGACCATGGCTCTCCCACAGCAACACGTGACCCGCCGCCCTGCCAGCTCGTAACCTTGGCCCTGAGCACCCCTACGACAGCGCCGCCCAGGGACGCCACTACCCCCACCATCCCCCCAAGCTTGCCCCCCCGTCCCCCCGCCTGTATCGCCCCAATGATGGAGTGCGTGGACATCCTCATTCTCGGCGGCGGCGCGGCGGGGTTGTTCTGCGCGGGCAGCCTCGCGGGGCAGGGGCGGCGGGTGCTGGTGCTCGAACACGCCCGCGCGCCGGGCGAGAAGATCCGCATCTCGGGCGGCGGGCGCTGCAACTTCACCAATCTCGCCACCGCGCCCGACCGCTTCCTCTCGGAGACCCCGCGCTTCTGCGCCTCGGCGCTGGCCGGCTACACCCCCGCGGACTTCGTGGCGCTCGTGGACCGGGCGGGCATCGCCTGGCACGAAAAGACCGAAGGCCAGCTCTTCTGCGACGGCAGCGCGAAGCAGATCGTCGAGATGCTGCGCCGGCGGATGGAGGGGGCCGAGCTGCGACTCGGCGTCGCGGTCGAGGGGATCACGGCCGGTACCCCGCACGTCGTCCACACCTCGGCCGGACCGATCCAGGCGCGCCATGTGGTGGTCGCCACCGGCGGCAAGTCGATCCCGAAGATGGGCGCCACGGGCATCGGCTACCGCATCGCCGAGACGACCGGGCACCGCCTCGCCGAAACGCGGCCCGGCCTCGTGCCGCTGACCTTCGGCGCGCATGAGCTGGCGCAGACCGCCCCGCTCGCCGGGCTGTCGGTCGAGGCGGTGGCCGAGACCACCACCGCACCGCGCAAGGGCCAGCGCCCGCCGCGATTCCGCGACCAGCTGCTCTTCACCCACCGCGGGCTGTCGGGGCCGGCGATCCTGCAGATCTCGAGCTTCTGGCGGCCAGGCGAGGTGCTGCGCCTTGACCTCGCGCCGGATCACGACCTCGCGGCGGAGCTGATCGCGGCCAAGCGGCAGGCTGGGCGCAGCCACCCGGCGGCGGTGCTGGGCCGAGTGCTGCCGGCGCGGCTCGCCAGCGCCATCGCCGACGAGATGGGGCTGGGGGCCGCCCGGCTCGCCGATGTCCCCGACCGGGTGCTGGCGACGCTCGCCGCGCGGGTGTCGGCCTGGACGATCAGCCCGGTCGGCTCCGAGGGCTATCGCACCGCCGAGGTCACGCTGGGCGGCGTGGACGGCCGCGACCTCGACGCCCGCACCCTCGAGTCCCGGCGCGTGCCGGGGCTGCATTTCATCGGCGAGGTGGTCGACGTCACCGGCTGGCTCGGCGGCTACAACTTCCAGTGGGCCTGGGCCTCGGCCCACGCCGCCGCCCGCGCCATCCTTGCGGCCTAGACCCGCAGCGGGTCGGCCTTGGCCAGCGCGTCGAACCGCATCAGGCTGGCGATCAGCGCCGGCATCCGGTCGAGCGGGATCATGTTCGGCCCGTCCGACGGCGCCGTGTCGGGCGTCTCGTGCGTCTCGATGAACACCCCGGCGATCCCCAACGACACGGCCGCCCGCGCCATCACCGGCGCAAACTCGCGCTGGCCGCCCGACGAGCCGCCCTGGCCGCCCGGCTGCTGGACCGAGTGTGTTGCGTCCATCACCACCGGCCAGCCGGTCCGCGCCATGATCGGCAGCGACCGCATGTCCGCGACCAGGGTGTTGTAGCCGAAGCTCACCCCCCGCTCGGTCAGCAGGATGCGCTCGTTGCCGGTCGAGGCGACCTTGTCGGCCACGTTGGGCATGTCCCAGGGCGCGAGGAACTGGCCCTTCTTGATGTTGACCACCGCCCCGGTGCGGCCCGCGGCCAGCAGGAGGTCGGTCTGCCGGCTGAGAAAGGCGGGGATCTGGATGATGTCGGCCACCTCGGCCGCCCGGACCGCCTGCTCGGCGTCATGCACGTCGGTCAGCACCGGGCAGCTGAAGGCGTCGCGCACGGCGGCGAGCATCTCCAGCCCCTCGTCGATCCCCACCCCGCGCCGCCCCGACAGCGAGGTACGGTTGGCCTTATCGTAGCTCGCCTTGAAGACGAAGCCCGCCCCGGCGGCGGCGCAGGCCTCGGCCAGCACCCCGGCCAGCCGCAACGCGTGGTCGCGCGTCTCGAGCTGGCAGGGCCCGGCGATCAGCACCAGCGGCAGGTCGTTGCCGAACACCACGTTGCCCGCGGCGACCGTCCGCTGGTTGCCGGCCGCCCCCGCGCCCAGCGTCCCCGGCGCTTCCGAGCCGTTGTCGCGGATCATGTGGACACCTGTTCGCGCAGGATCGAGGCGGTCAGCGACATCATCAGGTAAACTCCGGAAAAGATCAGGAACGCCACGATCGTGTTCTGCAGCGCCTTGGGATAGGTCGCCTCGTCGGGCGGCACCGGGGCCACCGAGAGCGACAGGTAGCGGACCTGCTTGTTGGCCTCGACCCGCGCGCTTTCCATCTGCGTCGCGGCGGCGGCCAGCAGCTGCTGGCGGGTGATGAGGTCGCTTTCCGCGATCCTCAGCTCGCCCGAGATCGAGGCGAGCGACGCCCGGTCGCCCTGGTTCACGGTCAACTGCGAGCGGGTCTCTGCGATCATCGTCTCAAGCCGGCCGATGTCGCCGCGCACGCCCTGCACCCGGCTCTGGTTCGGGCGCGGGTTGGCCTCGAGCTGGCCGAGTTCCAGCTGCTTCTTCGACAGCTCGCTCTCAAGGCTGGCGATGCGGCTCATCACCGCCCCGCTCTCGGCCATCGGGTCGAGCACGCCGAGCTTTTCCTGCAGCTGCTGGACGCGGTTCTGCGCGTCCAGAACCTTCTGCTCGGAATCCTCGTAGCGCTCGATCGCGCCCTTCATCTGGTCGTCGCGCAGCCGCGCGGTCATCTGGTCCACCTGCCCCTCGGCATAGCGGATCAGCGCCACGCTGAAGTCATGCGAGAGCGTCGGGTCGGGGGCGATGACGTTGAGGTTGATGACCCCCTCGGTCGGGTCGTAGCCGATCTTCACCGAGTCCTTGTAGACGCCGTAGGCCTGTTCCTGCGTGGCGTCGGCGGGCAGGCGCTTGAGCGGGTCGATGGCCGGGTCCTGGAAGGCGCGGGTGAAGCCCAGCTCCTCGTCCAGCCGCTGCATGGCGGCGCGCGAGCTGAGATAGGCCTGCACCGACACGCTGTCGGGGTTGGTGGCCAGCTGGGTGCCCGAGAACAGCCCGCCGAGTTCGCTGCCGCCGCCCGAGTCGGCCTGCTGGATCAGGAACTGCGAGTGCGTCTCGTAAAGCGGCGTCGCCTGGGTGAAGTAGTACCAGCCCGCGATCATCGTCGGCAGTCCGACGAAGAACGCCAGCCGCGCCATCAGCATCATCAGGTTGCGGCGGCGGCGGCGCGCGATGTCGCGCTGGATGCGGAAGATCTCGGCCGCGCGGCGCTCTTCGGTCAGCATCTCGCGCGAGGGCAGGCCGGGTGCGTTGGGCGGCCCGGGCAGGGCGGGGGGCGCGGCCTTGGCCAGATCGCGGCGCCGGGCGCGGGTCGGCAGCGCCGGGTCGGGCAAGCGCACCGGCGCCTGCGGCGACGGCGCGGCCTGCGCCTCGGTCCCGGCATCGGCGAGGATGCGGCCCACGGCGCCGCGGTTGAACGGATCGATCCCGCGGTCGCGCAGGCGCAGCACCGCCTCGACGTCGGTGGCGACCTCGATCCCGTGCATGGCGGCGATGCGGCGGGCGATGCGAAGCTGCCGGCCGGTCAGGTTCTCGGCCCGGATCGCGGCGAGCCGCTCGGCCTCGGTGGCGGGCGCGGCCGGGGTGGCCGGGGCGGCGGGGTCGGCGGATGCGGGTGCGCCCGGCGCAGGGGTGGCCTCGGGCTTGGGGGCGGCGCCCGGGAAGCGAGTGTCGCCGAAGCCGTCGTCGTTCTCGCCCGCGAACAGCCGGTCGATCCCGCCGGGCTGGGCCGCGCCGGGCAGGGGCAGGTTCGCCGCCGCCTCGGCCCCCGACCGCGCGCCGCGCTGCAGCTCGACCCGGATCGCCGCGCGGGGCGGCGTGCCCGCGGGCGGCTGGCTGGGTGCCGGGGCCGGGGCCGGGGCTGCGCTGCCGCGCACCGCAGCAACCGGGGATTCCGCGGCGCTCAGGTGAAACCGGCGGACCTTAGGCGGTGTAGTCATAATACTGCTTGGCCTCGTCGAGCGTGTCGAACATGAACAGACGTCCGTCGCGCAACACCGCCGCGCGCCGGGCAAACTTTTCCAGCGTCGCGGCCTGGTGCGACACCACCACCACCGTCGCCGTCTTGAGCCGCTCGAGCAGGACCGTCCCCGCCTTGCGGTTGAACTCGACATCCGTGGTCGAGGGCATCCCCTCGTCGATCAGGTAGATGTCGAGGTCGAGCGCCAGCAGCAGCGCGAAGGTCAGCCGCGAGCGCATCCCCGAGCTGTAGACCCCCACCGGGCGGTCGAAATACTCGTCGATGTCGCAGAGCCAGCGACAGAAGGCCGAGACGTAATCCGGGTCGAGCCCGTAGATCCGGGCGATGTAACGGGCGTTCTCATTGGCCGACAGGCGGTTGATGATCCCGCCGGTGAAGCCCAGCGGGAACGACACCCGGCAATTGGCGCGGATCCGGCCCTCGTCGGGTTTCTCCAGCCCGCACATCATGTTGATGATGGTCGTCTTGCCGGTGCCGTTGGCGGCGAGGATGCCGAGCGACTCGCCCAGGTTCACCCGGAACGAGGCCCGGTCGAGGATCACCTTGCGCTGGGTGCCGGTCCAGAAGGACTTCGAGACATTGTCGAATTCCAGCATGAGGCGGCGGGTCCTGGGCTCGGCGGGGTGGGGAACGGCGGGGTGGGGACGGCGGGAACGGCCGGCACGCGACCGGCCGGGGCAGACAGGGGCGGGTGAGCGGGCCGCACCGCGGATGAGACTGCGGCCCGTGCCCGCCTAGATAGTCCCGCAGGGCCGTTCTGTCCATCTGGGCACAGCGGATCGTGAAAATGCTGCCTGTAATTCCCCCGATGGGCGCCTATCTGTGGACCCCATGCCCAGACCCGATCCCTCCCCCGACGCGGCCGATCCAGCCGCCGCACCGCCCGCGGCTGAACCCTCCCCCGACCGCGCCGCGGCCGAGCCGCCGGTCGCGGCCGAGCTGCGCGCCTGCCGCCTCTGCGCCGACCGGTTTGCCGCCACCGCCACGGCGCACGCGCCTCGCCCGGTGGTGTGGTTCGCGCGCGGCGCCCGGGTGCTCGTCGCCAGCCAGGCGCCGGGGATGCGGGTGCATCTCTCGGGGCGGCCCTTCACCGATGCCTCGGGGCAGCGGCTCAGGGCGTGGATGGGGGTGGACGAGGCGACCTTCTATGACCGCACCCGCGTGGCCATCGTGCCGATGGGGTTCTGCTTTCCGGGCTATGACGCCGCGGGCGCCGACCTGCCGCCGCCGCGGCTCTGCGCCGAGACGTGGCGGGCGCGGGTGCTGACCGACATCGCCCCCGAGGTGACGCTGCTCATCGGCGGCCACGCGATCCGCTGGCATCTCGGGCTGCGCGACGTGACCGCGGCGGTGGCCGGCTGGCGGGACCATGCGCCGCGGGTCTGGCCCTTGCCTCACCCGTCGTGGCGGAATACCGGGTGGCTGAAGCGCAACCCGTGGTTCGCGGCCGAGTTGCTGCCGGCGCTGCAAGAGACGCTGGCCCGGACGCTGGACCCAGGACCCGCCCAGACGATGCCGGGAGAGACGACCCGATGACCGACGCCACCCCTCTCGACCGCCTGTCGGCCCGCGTGCCGTTCCACGATGCGGACCCGGCGCAGCGGGCGCTGGTCCTGCGCCAGCTGGCCGATACCGAGCTTTACGTGGCCCTCGCCCGCGACCCCGCCGGGCACCGGGCCGAGCTGCGGATGTTCGACCTGCCCGGTGGGCCGGTGGCGCTCGCCTGCGACGACGCGGCGGCGCTGGCGGGGTTCCTCGGCGGTCCGGTCGCGCATCTGGCGCTGCCGGGGCGGGTGCTCGCGGCCGAGCTTGCGGCGGCGGGGCAGGGGTTGCTGGTCAATCCGGGACGGGCGTCCGAGATGCTGCTCGACGCGGCGGCGCTGGGCTGGCTGGTCGGCGCGCTGGCGGGCGCGCCCGAGGCGGCCGAGGCCGCCCCGTTGCGCCTGACGCCGCCCGCCCCCGAGGCGCTGGCCGTGCTGGCTGAACCGCTGGCCGGGCGGCTTGGCGACATGGCGGGGATGATCGCGGGGGCCGCGCTGGTGGGAGCGGTCTGGCCGGACGGGCGGACCGGCCACCTGCTCGCGGTAGCGGGCGCGGCCGAGGCGGATCGCCCGGCCATCGCGAAGGCGCTGGCCGAACTCGCGGCGTTCCTGCCCGAGATTTCAGGCGGGCTGGACGTGACCTTCGAGACGCTGGCCCTGCCGCAGGGCGCGGTGACGATCGAGCCCGCGGCGCCCGCGCCTGCGCCCGCGCCGCCTCGGCGCGACCCCGACGCCCCGCCGCGGCTGCGCTGGTAAAGGGCGGCGCTGCCCCCCGTCCCTGCAGGACTCCCCCCCGGGATATTTGTGCAGACGAGACGCGGTCAGTAGCCGCGGCTGCGGTCCACCTGATAGAGCAGCGGGCGGCCGTCCATCGCCCGGCGCAGGTTCTCGGCCACCACGCGCGCGGCGGTGGCGGGCCGGGTTTCGGCGGCGATGTGCGGGGTCACGGTGATCCCGGGGTGGGCCCAGAAGGGATGCGCGGCGGGCAGCGGCTCGGTGCGGAACACGTCGAGCACCGCATGGCCGAGCCGGCCCGCATCGAGCGCGGCGATCAGCGCCTCCTCGACCACCAGCGTGCCGCGGCCGGGGTTGATCAGCACCGCGCCCTGCGGCAGAAGCGACAGCCTGTCCGCATCCAGCAGGTCGCGGGTCTCGGGCGTGTCGGGCAGCAGCGTCACGAGGATCTCGGCCCGCCCCAGCGCCTCGTCGAGGCGGGGCCCGGGCAGCACCTCAAGCCCCTCGACCGGCCGCCCCGAGGCCGACCAGCCGGTGACCCGGAACCCGAGCGCCGCCAGCGCCCGGCCCACCGCGGCGCCGAGTTCGCCCATTCCCAGCACCACCACCGACCGCTCGGCGGCGAGCGGCGGCACGGTGTCGTTGCGCCAGATGCCGTCCTGCGCATAGCGGTCCATGCCCAGATGGGCGCGCAGCACCCAGCCCGCGCAATACTCCACCATCCCCTGCGCCAGCCCCGGATCGACCATCCGGCAGAGCGGCTGGGTCAGGGTCGGGTTCGGGGCGATCCGCTCGACGCCGGCCCAGAGGCTCTGGACCAGCCGCGCGCGAGTGAAGGGGCGAAAGTCCATCGCCGTGCCGTCCTCGGGGTAGCCGGGGGCATAGATCACCGCGTCGAAGCCGGCCGGGTCGCCCTCGCGCGCGAGGTCGAGCTCTGGGCAGGCGGCGGTCAGCGCCGGGGCCCAGTCGCTCCACATGGCGGAACGGGCGGCGAAGAAGGCACGCATCAGCGGGTGCCTCTGGGCGCTTCACATGGCGGAACGGGCATCAGCGCGGCCGGTTGACGTGGGCGGACTGGACGATGCCGAACGCCATCAGCAGGATCATCAGCTGCGTGCCCCCATAGCTCACCATCGGCAGCGGCACCCCCACCACCGGCATCAGCCCCATCACCATGCTCATGTTGACGGCGAAATACAGAAAGAACGTGCCGCCGATCCCGAGCGTGACCATGCTGCCGAAGCGGTCGCGGTTGGTCAGCGCCGAGTAGAGGCAGAAGCCGATCACCAGCGCGTAGAGCGTCAGCAGGCTGATCGTGCCGACGAAGCCGAACTCTTCGGCGAGCGTGGTGAAGATGAAGTCGGTGTGCTTTTCGGGCAGGAAGTTCAGCCGCGACTGCGTGCCCTGCATGAAGCCGCGCCCCGACCAGCCGCCCGACCCCAGCGCGATCTGCGCCTGGGTGATGTTGTAGCCCGCCCCCAGCGGGTCGCTGGTCGGGTCGAGGAAGGTGTCCACCCGCCGGTACTGGTAGTCGTGCAAGAGCTGCCAGCTTGTCCCGCGGCTTTCGAGCACGGCCGCCACCAGCCCGCCCACCGCGCCGATCACGACGGCGAAGTACCACAGGCTCACCCCGGCCACGAACATCATGATCCCGCCCCCCGCGACCAGCATCACCGAGGTGCCGAGGTCGGGCTGCACCAGCACCAGCGCCGTGGGGGTCAGGATCAGCACCACCGGGATCAGCACCCAGAGCGGACGCGAGACCTTCGAGAGGTCGAGCCAGTCGTAATAGGCGGCCAGCACCAGGACGAGGGCGATCTTGGTGATCTCGGAGGGTTGCAGCTTGACCGGCCCGACGTCGAGCCAGCGCTGCGCCCCCATGGCGTTGTGCCCGAACACGTCCACCGCGAAGAGCAGCAGGACGCAGGCCACATAGGCCACGACCGAGATCGAGCGCCAGAACCAGATCGGCGTGAAGGCGAGCGCGATCATGGCGATCATGCCGACGACGAAGCGCTCGATCTGCGGCTCGGCCCAGACCTCGGCCCGCCCGCCCGAGACCGAATAGAGCATCAGGAACCCGGCCGAGGCCACCGCCGTCAGCAAAAACACGAGCGGCCAGTTCAGATACAGGATCTTGCGCCAGCCGGTGGGCGTCTGGTCGGACTTGTAGTCGAGATAGCTGCTCATGTCCTTAGCCTCATGCCGCGCTCGCGCCCGCTCATGCCCCGTTCATGCCCGCGCCCGGCCGGTCGCCTGCGCCACCGGCGCGGGCATCAGGCGCAGGCGGGCGCGCATCTCCTCGATGGCGCCGCGCTGGCCGGGGGGATAGGCCTCGAGCGGCGGCATCCCGCCGGCCAGCGCGAACAGCAGGATGTCGCGCGCGACCGGCGCGGCCACGGCCGAGCCGCCGCCGCCATGCTCGACCACCACCGCCACGGCATAGCGGGGTGCCTCGACCGGGGCGTAGCAGACGAAAAGCGCGTGGTCGCGGCGGATCCACGGCAGCTGGTCGTTCGAGATGACGCCGCGGGCGCGCTCGGCGGCGGTGATGTTGCGCACCTGGCTGGTGCCGGTCTTGCCGGCCATCCGCCACTCGGGCGCGACGATCCGCGACTTGGCCGCGGTGCCCCGGTCGCCGTTCATCACCGCGTCCATCCCGGCCCGCGCGATCTTGAGGCTGCTCTCGCCGAGCCCCAGGTCCGCGAACGGCGTCACCGGCACCGCCACCCCGTCCACCGCCCGGACGAGCCGCGGCATCACCTCGCGCCCCGTCGCCACCCGCGCGGTCATCACCGCCAACTGCAGGGGCGAGGCGAGCACATAGCCCTGCCCGATCGAGGCGTTGAGGCTGTCGCCGATCTGCCAGTCCTGATTGTGGCGGGCCTTCTTCCAGGCGCGGTCGGGGGCGATCCCCTCGGCGATGGCCGACATCGGCAGGTCGGGGCGCACCCCGATCCCCAGCCGCCGCGCCATCTCGGCGATGCGGTCGATGCCGATCTTCTGCGCCAGCTCGTAATAAAAGACGTCGCAGGACCGCTCGAGGCTCTGGACCGGGCCGACCGAGCCGTGGCCCCCCCGGCTCCAGCAATGGAAGCGGCGGCCGGCGACGGTGGTGTAGCCCGGGCAGTAGAAATGCGAGTTGGCGTTGATCAGCCCCGATTCCAGCCCGGCCAGCAGCGTGACCATCTTGAAGGTCGAGCCGGGCGGATAGACCCCCTGCACCGTCTTATCGGCGAGCGGGCGGTGGTCGTGCTCCATCAGCGCCTTGTAGTCGCCGCTCGAGATGCCGCGCACGAAGAGGTTCGGGTCGAAGCTGGGCGAGGACGCGCTGGCCAGCATGTCCCCCGTCTCGACATCCAGCACCACGGCGGCGGCGGATTCCTCGCCCAGCCGCTGCATGGCGAAGTTCTGCAGCGCTGCGTCGAGGGTCATCTGGACCGTCTCGCCCTGCTGGCCCTCGATCCGTTCCAGCTCGCGCATCTCGCGCCCGGCGCTGTTCACCTCGACCTTGCGGGTGCCGGCCTTGCCGCGCAGCTCGGTCTCGAGCTTGGCCTCGACGCCGAGCTTGCCAAGCTGGAACTCGGGCAGCATCAGCACCGGGTCGGGGTTCTCCATCTTCGAGAGGTCGAAGTCCGAGACCGGGCCGACGTAGCCCAGCACATGGGCGAAGTCGCCGCCGCGCGGATAGCTGCGCGACAGGCCGGATTCGGGCGAGACGCCGGGCAGCGCCGGGGCGTTGACGGCGATGGACGAGAACTGGTCCCAGCTCAGCCGGTCGGCGATCACGATGGGGGTGATGGCACTGCGGCGGTTGATCTCGGCCAGAAGCGCCGCCACGGCGGTGTCGGTCATCGGGATCAGGTGGCGCAGCCGGGCGATCACCAGCGAGGGGTCGCCGGCCTCCTCGCGCGTGATGGTGGCGCGGTAGTTGGCCTCGTTGCCGGCCAGCAGCACGCCGTTGCGGTCGTGGATCAGCCCGCGGGCCGGGGGCAGCAGCCGCAGTTTGATCGAGTTGCCGTCCGAGAGCAGCCGGAACTCGTCGGCGCGGTCGAGCTGCATGGTCTTGAGCCGCCAGCCGAGGGTGGCCACCACCGCCGCCTGGATCGCGCCCAGCATCAGCCCGCGCCGGGTGATCTGGCGGGAGCTGTCGACGATCTCGCGGGCGGATTTCTTCATCGGATCAGGTCATTCGCGGGTCAGGCAGGGCGGCGGGCAGGGGGCGGGCGAGGGGCGGGCGGGGGTCAGGCGAGGTCCATCTCTCCGGGTGCGGCGCGGCGCAGGCCGAAGGCGCGTAGCACCACCACGACCAGCGGATAGGCCGCGAGCGTGGCGATCAAGCGCAGGATATCCTGCCCCAACGGCGGCAGCGGCGCCAGCGCCGGGGGGATCACGAAAAGCGTCATCACCACCCGCTCGGCCAAAAGCCCGAGCGCCACGAGCGCGCCGACCCGCAGCCATTCGGCCACGAACCCCTGTTCGGCCCAGCGGGTCTCGCGCCGCCGCGCCGCCTCGGTCGCCACTACGGCGATGGCGGCGCCAAGCCCGATGGGACGCAGGAACAGCACGTCGGCCAGCAGCATGACGGCCGCCACCGACAGCACCGGCACCTGCTCGGGGCGGCGCAGCACCCAGGCGAGCGTCAGCGCCATCAGCCAGTCCGGCCCCGGCCAGCGGATCGCGCCGGGCGACAGCGGCAGCAGCGCCACGAGGATCAGCCCGAGGCTTGCGGCGAGGTAGAGGGCCTGGCCGATCAGCCGGCGCTGGCGGGGCGCGTCGAGCACCGGCTCAGTCCTCGGCCTGGACTTCACGGTCGGCCTCGGGCGCGGGCGAGTCGGTCGCCCGCACGGCACCCGCCGCGGCGGCGGCCTCGGCCGTGCCGACCGGCGAGGGGGCGGGGCGCGGGGGCAGGGGCGGGCCGATGAAGCTGGGCGGCGGCGGCGGGATCAGCCCGCCCGCGTCGGCCAGCTGCTCGGCCGGGTGCGAGCGCAGGACGCGCAGGAACTCGAGCCGGCCATAGTCGGCCGCGAGCCGCACCCGCATGCGCCGGTCGGACGCCTGCACCGCCTGGCCGACCAGCAGCCCCGGCGGGAACAGCCCGCCGTCGCCCGAGGTGATCACGCGGTCGCCGGGGCGCACGTCCTCGGGCGACTCCATGAAGTCGAGGACCGGGAACGGGGTGTTGTCCCCGGTCAGCAGCGCCCGCTGCCCCGAGGGCTGGATCGTCACCGGCAGCCGCGACGAGGGATCGGTGAGCAGCATCACCCGGCTGGTGGTCTGCCCCACGCCCGAGATGCGGCCGACGAGCCCCAGCCCGTCCATCGTCGCCCAGCCGTCAAGGATCCCGTCCCGCGCACCCCGGTTCAGCAGCACCGACTGGCGGAACGCCGTGCCTGCGTCAGTCATCACCACGCCCGAGACCGAGGTCAGCGCCGGGTCCAGCCGGACGTTGTTCTGCGCCAGAAGCTTGGCGTTCTCCTGCTCGAGCTGGACGGCGGCCTCTTTCCAGGCCGACATCTTCTGCAGCTCGCGCCGCAGCTCCTGGTTCTGCTGGTAGAGGCGCTGATAGGACTGCGCCCCCGCGACCATCCGGCTCGCGGCCGTGACCGGCGCCATCGCCCAGTCGAGCGACGGCACGAAGCGATCCACGAAGGCCGCGCGCATCCGCTCGGCCCGCGGGCTGTCGATGCGCCAGAACAGGAACATCCCGAACAGCACCAGCACCAGCAGCGCCACGAGGATGCGGCGCACGGGCGTCGCGTAGTCATGGCTGCGGCGCGCCATCGGCGGCCTCAGCTGTCGTAATCGATGACGTGGCGCAGCTGCTTTTCGTATTCCAGCGCCTTGCCGGTCCCCAGCGCCACGCAGCTCATCGGCTGGTCGGCGAGGCTGATCATCAGGCCCGTCTGCTCGCGCAGCGCAAGGTCCATCTCGCCCAGCATCGCGCCGCCGCCCGACAGCATCACGCCGCGGTCCACGATGTCGGCGGCGAGGTCGGGGGGCGTCGCCTCGAGCGCGATCATCACCGCCTCGCAGATCGCCTGCACCGGCTCGGCCAGCGCCTCGGCGATCATCGCCTGGGTGATCTCGACTTCCTTCGGGACGCCGTTCAAGAGGTCGCGGCCGCGCACCTGCATGACCGCGCCGCGCCCGTCGTCGGGCATCCGCGCGGTGCCGATCGAGGTCTTGACCTTCTCGGCGGTCTGCTCGCCGATCAGCAGATTGTGATTGCGGCGCAGGTAGTTGACGATCGCCTCATCCATCCGGTCGCCGCCGATGCGGACGCTGCGGGCATAGACCACGTCCCCGAGCGAGAGCACCGCGACCTCGGTCGTGCCGCCGCCGATGTCGACGACCATGCTGCCGGTCGGCTCGGTGATCGGCATCCCCGCGCCGATGGCCGCGGCGATGGGTTCCGCGATCAGCCCGGCCTTGCGGGCCCCGGCCGAAAGCACCGACTGGCGGATGGCGCGCTTTTCCACCGGGGTCGCGCCGTGGGGCACGCAGACGATGACCTTGGGCTTCGAGAACGAGGTGCGGCGGAACACCTTCTTCATGAAGTGCTTGATCATCTCTTCGGCGCTGTCGAAGTCGGCGATGACCCCGTCGCGCATCGGCCGGATCGCCTCGATCGAGCCGGGCGTGCGGCCCAGCATCAGCTTGGCGTCCTCGCCCACCGCCAGGACCTGCTTCTTGCCGTCCTTGACGTGATAGGCAACCACCGAGGGCTCGTTCAGGATCACGCCCTTGCCCTTGACGTAGATCAGCGTGTTCGCCGTCCCGAGGTCGATCGCGATATCGGTCGAAAACAGACCGCCGAATGCCATGTGCCGTAATCCTTCGTCTGCCCGTTTTCAGGCGGCCCGTTTGCCGCCTGCTGTCCCGAGGCCATTGTTGATCTGTGACCGCACGAGTCGCCCGCGCGCCCTGTCTGGCCGATGGCCCATATAGGCCGCGCGACCCAGCGGTGAAAGCTGTTTTCGCCCGGCTCGGCGGAACCCCGCGCCGCCGCTACACCGTGTCGAGATAGAGCTCGACGGTCTCCTCGTCCGACAGCTCGGCCATGTAGTGGGCCTCTTGCCGCTTGGTCATCACGAAGTTCTCGATCAGATGCGCGGGCAGGATGCGGCGGATCTCGGGCGAGGCCTCGAAGGCGTCGATGGCCGCGCCCCAGTCGGCGGGCAGTTGCTCGAGCGGGTGGTCATAGGCATTGCCGCTGATCGGGGCGGGCGCCTCGGCCCGGTCCTCGAGCCCGTTGAGCGCCGCCCCCAGGATCACCGCCGTGGTGAGATAGGGGTTCACGTCGCCGCCCGGCGTCCGATGCTCGATCCGCCGCGCCTTGGGGCCCGACGAGGGGATGCGGATCGCCGAGGTGCGGTTCTCGTAGGCCCAGCCGATGCCGGTCGGCGCATGGGCATTCGGCACCAATCGGTCGTAGGAGTTCTCGTGCGGGGCAAAGACCAGCGTCGAGCCGGGCATCGCGGCCAGGCACCCCGCGACCGCATGGCGCAGCCGGTCCGAGCCCGCGTCGGTGCCGTCGTCGAAGATGTTGTCGCCGTTCCGGTCCAGCACCGAGAAATGCATGTGCATCCCCGAGCCGTTGAACAGGTGATAGGGCTTGGCCATGAACGACCCGGCAAAGCCGTAGCGGCGCGCCAGACCCTTGACCAGCAGCTTGAAGAGCCACGCATCGTCCGCCGCCTTCAGCGGGTCGGGCTGGTGCATCAGGTTGATCTCGAACTGCCCCGGGGCGGCCTCGGAAATCGCCGTGTCGGCGGGAATGTCCATCGCCTCGCAGCTGTCGTAGAGGTCGGTGAAGAACTTGTCGAAGGCGTCGAGCGCCCGCAGGCTCAGCGTCTCGGCCCCGGTGCGGCGCTTGCCCGAGCGCGGCGAGGGCGGCACCTGCAGATGCCCCGACTGGCTGTCGTCGACGAGGAAGAACTCAAGCTCGGTCGCCACCACAGGGGTCAGCCCCGCGGCCTTGTAGCGCTCGACCACGCGGGCCAGCGCCTGGCGCGGGCAGCCGTCATAGGGCCGCCCGTCGGGGTGGAACATCCAGAGCGGCAGAAGCCCGGTCGGCGCGTCGAGCCACGGCATCGGCATGAAGCCGCGCTCGGTCGGCATCAACAGCCCGTCGGGATCGCCCGCCTGGAACACCAGCGGCGAGTTCTCGACGTCCTCGCCCCAGATATCCATGTTGAGCACCGAATAGGGGAACTTGGTCCCCTCGGTCAGCAGCTTGTCGGCAAAGCGCGCCGGGATGCGCTTGCCGCGTGCGACGCCGTTCAGATCGGCCGCCGCGACGCGGATCGTCTTGACCTCCGGGTGGTCCCTCAGCCAGTCCATGTTCGTTCACCTGATGAGCTTGGGCCGATACCTCAGCCGCTGGGCGGCGCCCGGCAGATGCCGGTTCAGCCGCCGGTTGACGACCCCGAAAAGGGCGATGAGCCCGAGGGTCAGAAGAATGAAATACCCCGCCACGATCGGATAGGCCACGAAGGGGTTGAAGGTCTTGTCGGCCAGATAGCTCGCGTAATACAGGCTGTCGCCCATCTGCTGCACGGCCGGAAACGCCGAAAAGAACACCAGCGTGGTGGCGTGGAAGAGAAAGATCGCCTCGTTGGTGTAGGCGGGCCACGACAGCCGCAGCATGGTCGGCCAGACGATGCGGCGGAACCGCGACCAGCCCGAGAGGCCATAGGCCTCGGCGGCCTCGAGGTCGCCCTTCGGGACATTTCGCAGCCCGCCGTGGAAGATCTCGGCCGAATAGGCGGCGGTGTTCAGGATCAGCACGATCAGCGCCCCGGCCCAGGCGCGAGCGAGCCACGCGGTGGGCACGGTGACGCCGAGCACGTTCAGCCCCTCGCGCGGCAGCAGCACCACCGCCGAATAGGCGAGGAAGAACTGGATGAAGAGCGGGCTGCCGCGGAAGACGAAGATGAAGGCCTCGGCCGGGCGGCGCAGCCACGGGTTGTCGCTGGCCTTGGCGAGCGCCAGCGCCGTGGCGAGGAAGAACCCCACCGCCAGCGCGAGGATGCCGAAGTAGAGGTTCCAGATCAGCCCCGAGCCGATCAGCACGAACTGGTGGCAGAGGTCGAAGTCGGTGCGCGGCAGGCCGCGCGCGCCGATCCCGATCGAGCGCAGGGCATAGTCGGCGAAGGTCTGCGCGCAGCTCATGGCGCGGCCCCGGCGTGGCGCATCCGCTCACCCGCCATCGTCGCCTGCCCGCGCGACAGCCGCCCCGAGAGCCGGTCGATCACCCGCTGCGAGATCCAGGTCATGCCGAGGTAGAACACCAGCAGCGCGAGGAAATACCACACCCGCCAGTCGCCGTGCGGATAGGCATAGGTCGAGGTCTTGGACCCGCCCAGCTCGCGCGCCCAGTAAACGATGTCCTCGACCCCGAGCAGGAACAGAAGCGGCGTGGCCTTGATGAGGATCATCCAGAGGTTCGAGAGGCCGGGCAGCGCATAGGTCCACATCTGCGGGATCAGGATGCGGCGGTCGATCTGCCGCGGGCTCATGCCGTAGGCCTCGCCGGTCTCGAGCTGGGCGCGCGGCACGGCCTGCATGGCGCCGTAGAGCACGTTGGCGGCAAACGCCCCGAACACGAACGAGAATGCCACGATGGCGAGCGTGATGCCGTAGAGGTCATGCACCCAAGGCGCGGCGTTCGACAGCGGCAGCTTGGCGGCCGGGCAGACGACGAACTCGTTGCCCTGCCGGACCGGCACCGAGGGGTCGCAATAGACGCGGCTGCGCAGCCACTCGAGCCCCTGGTCGAGCGCGATGGGCACGAAGAGGAAGAAGATGATGTCGGGCACGCCGCGGACGATGGCGGCGTAGGTCTTGCCCAGCCAGCGCAGCGGCGTCAGGCGCGAGCGTGCGGCCATGGCGCCCGCGAACCCCATCGCGAGCGCGATCGGCGCGGTGGCGACGAGCAGCAGCAGGACGATCCCGAACGAGCGATAGAACAGCAGGTGCGTCCCCGAGGTGAGGTAGCACAGCATCCAGGCGAGGCCGTCGAGGGCCTTGGGGTCGGCGCATTGGGCGAACATGGAGCGAGGCAAGGCCGCCGCCCCGAGCGCGGGACGGCGGCCTCGGTCAGGGCCGGATCAGTTGCTGGCCGGGGCCGCGGGGGCCGGGGCCGCCGCATCCGCCGCAGGCGCTGCCGCCGGGGCCGCGGGGGCCGCCGCCGGAGCCGTCGCGTCAGCAGCCGGAGCCGCCGCCGGGGCCGCTGCCGCAGGAGCCGCCGCCGGAGCCGCTGCCGCAGGAGCCGCCGCAGCCGCCTTAACCTCGGCGGCGAAGGTCTTGGCCTCGGGGCCGAACCACTTGCCGATCAGCGCGTCGAGGCTGCCGTCGGCCTTCATCTCCTCGATGGCCTTGTCGAACCGCGCCTTCAGCTCGGTGTCGGACTGGCGCATCCCGATGCCGATGCCTTCGCCCAGCGAGACGTTGTCCTGGCCGGTCACCCACACCAGCTCGCCGTTCGAATCCTTCATGAACGGGGCGAGGAAGTCCTTGTCGGCAAAGACCGCGTCGGCCTCGCCGTTGCGGACCGCGGCGATGGTCTCCTCGCCGGTGGCGAACTCGACCAGCGTGGCGCCGGTTTCGGCCACGTGGGCGGCCTGGATGGTGTTGGTCTGCGCCGAGACGGTGCCGTTGATGTCGGCATCGGCGGTCTTGGCGAGATAGGCCGAGGGCGGCGGCGGGGTGTAGGCTTCCGAGAAGGCAATCGACTTCTTGCGCTCGTCGGTAATGTTCATCCCGGCCATGATGGTGTCATAGTTCGACGCCACCAGGTTCGGGATGATCGAATCCCAGTCGTTCTTGACCCAGGTGCACTGGGCGTCGATCTTTTCGCACAGCGCGTTGCCGAGCTCGATCTCGAACCCGTCGAGCTGACCCTTGTCGTTGACGAAGTTGTAGGGAGGATAGGCGCCCTCGGTCCCCATCCGCAGGTTCTCGGCCATGCCCATCCCGGCGGTCAGGGCCAGCACGGCCCCGGCAAGCATCAGTTTCTTCATCACTCTCTCCTGTCGGTCGTGTTGTCTCAGGCGGCCATGGTCGCGCTGAGGAATTGGCGCAGCCGGTCCGTCCGGGGTGCGCGGAAAACCTGTTCGGGCGGGCCCTCTTCCTCGACCCGGCCCTTGTGCAGGAAGAGGACGTGGTCGCTCACGTCCGCCGCCAGCCGCATGTCGTGGGTCACGAGGATCATCGTCCGGTGCTCGGCGGCGAGGTCCTTGATGACCTTCACCACCTCCTGCTGCAGCTCGGGGTCGAGCGCGCTGGTCGGCTCGTCGAAGAGCAGCGCGCGCGGCTCCATGCAGAGCGCGCGGGCGATGGCGGCGCGCTGCTGCTGGCCACCCGAAAGCTGGGCGGGCCACGCCTCGGCCTTGTCGCCGATCCCCACCTTGTCGAGCAGCGAACGCGCCCGCGCCTCGACCTCGGCCGGGCGCTGGCCCAGCACCGTCACCGGCGCCTCCATCACGTTCTGCAGGACGCTGAGATGGGACCACAGGTTGAACTGCTGGAACACCATCGCAAGGTTGGTCCGCAGCCGGCGCACCTGCGCCCGGTCGGCGGGCTGGCGGGCGGGGCCGTCGCTGGTCCAGCGCACGGGCTCACCCTCGATCACGATCTCGCCGCGCTGGCTGATCTCAAGCAGGTTGCAGCAGCGCAGCAGCGTCGATTTCCCCGACCCCGACGAACCGATCAGCGTGACCACATGGCCGCGCGGCGCGGTCAGGTCGACGCCCTTCAGCACCTCGAGCGCGCCATAGGCCTTGTGCAGCCCGTTGATGCGGATGACCGGCGCCGCATCGGCAGCGGGGGCGGTGCCGGGCGGGGCGGGGGACGGCGAGGGAATGGCGGACGTCATGATCCGCCCATCTGGCGCAAAGCCGGGATGAAATGCAACGGGTTCGTGGCCGTGCCGGACGCGCCTCGGGCGGTCAGTTCAGGCTTCCGCCCTCGACCGACTGGCGGGCCAGCGCGCTGTCCACATCGTTGACGCCCAGAAGGCTCGCCGCCAGCCGGATCGCGGATTCCTCGGCCGCGCCGCGCGGCCCGTCGGTCAGGGCCACCGACCACATCGCGGCGATGACCGAGCGGCGCTGGTCGAGCGGGATCCGCTCCTTCACCGCGCGGGTGAAGCGGACGGTGTCGGGGGCCTCGGCCTCGAGCATCTCGGCCGCCGCCCGCCGGTCCGAGGCGAGCGCCGGGGTCAGCCCCTGCCGCCGCCCGAGCAGCGCGTCGATCCGGGCCTTTTCCGCCTGCGTGTAGTGGTTGTCGGCCCGCGCGATCCGCACCAGCAGCGCCGCGACGGCCATTTCGGCGTCATCCGCCGAAAGCCCGGTCTCGGGCGGCGTCTCACCAAACAGCCGTGGCAGCAGATTCCTGAACATGGGCCGAGTATCCAACGCGTCCGCGGCGGTTGCAACATGATGAAGATCATCGGCTTCAACCGCCCGCGGCGGGACGCGGGACTGGCGCGCGCGGAAGCTGCGTCAGGCGCCCGCGGCGGGATCGTCCCATCCGTCGACGATCACCACGTCTGCCTGGCTGCACGGGCGGCGCAGGGCGAGCGCCGCCTGATACTCGGCGCTCGCATAGCAGGCTTCGGCGTCGGCGCGGCTGGCGAACTCGATCACCACCGTGCGCGGGCGCGCCGTGCCCTCGACCACCGACTGCGGCCCGCCGCGGACGAGGAACCGGCCGCCGAAGCGGGCGAAGGCCGCGCCGTTGGCGGCCCGGTATGCCTCGTACCCCTCCGGGTCATCGACGGTGACGTGGGCCACCCAGTAGGCGCGGGGCATCAGTATTTCTCGGGCACGTAGAGCTCGCGCGGCAGCGTGTCCCGCTCGTAATCCGGGTTGAACACCCGGTCGGGCAGGCTGATCGGCTCATGCGCGATGTCGGTATAGGGGATCAGCCCCAGCAGGTGGCTGATGCAGTTGAGCCGCGCGCGCTTCTTGTCGTTGCCGGGCACGATGTACCACGGCGCCTCGGGGATCGAGGTGCGCTCGAGCATCTCCTCCTTGGCCTTGGTGTAGGATTCCCAGCGGACCCGGGACTGGAGGTCCATCGGCGACAGCTTCCACTGCTTGAGCGGGTCGTGGATGCGCATGAGGAACCGCATCTGCTGTTCCTCGTCGGTGATCGAGAACCAGTATTTCACCAGCCGGATGCCCGAGCGGACGAGCATCCGCTCGAACTCGGGCACGTCCTGGAAGAACTGCTCGACCTGCGGCTCGTCGGCGAAGCCCATCACCCGCTCGACGCCGGCGCGGTTGTACCAGCTGCGGTCGAAGAGCACGATCTCGCCCCCCGCCGGCAGATGCGGGACGTAGCGCTGGAAGTACCACTGGGTCTTCTCGCGGTCCGACGGCGCCGGCAGCGCCACGGTGCGGACCACGCGCGGGTTCAGCCGCTGTGTGATGCGCTTGATGACGCCGCCCTTGCCGGCGCTGTCGCGGCCCTCGAAGAGCACGACCACCTTTTCCTTCGAGTGGCTGACCCAGTCCTGGAGCTTGATCAGCTCGGACTGCAGGCGCAGCAGCTCGGTGTAGTAGATCTGGCGGGGCAGGGGGTTCGGATGCATCTCCTTGTAGGCGGCGGCGATCTGCTTGGGCAGCATCGCGTCCTCAAGGTCGAGCTCGAAATCCTCGTCGAGGCCTTCGTCGATGGCGAGCATGTCGAAATCGGTGGTCATCGTCGGTCCCTGTCATGGCGCGGCGGTTGGCCGGATCATGCGAAGCTTTCGCCGGCGGCGCAACCGGGCGGCGCGGGGCGCCGCGGCTGGCGCGGGCGAGGCGCGGGGCGGCATTTTGCCGCGCGGGTGTGGGGAGGGGGGGCTCGCCGAGATGGGTCGGCGTTGGGCAGGGGGAAAAGCCGAAACCTTCAGGAAGAATGCTGGGGCTCCTTCCGGCGCCGAGAGGCGCAGCGGCGGACCTCCGCTGGGAGCATCGCGGCACGGTAGGCACGTCGCACGGGGATGGAGTACGCGAGTGGCGCCGGATACCATGGCCCCGTCCGAGCTGCCCAGAACATGAGCCATCCGGCGAGCGGCACGCCTTCGTCAGGAAGGCCGAGGACGCGGGGAGTGCCGGATAATACATGGTCGCACGGTCCATCCACGGGGCGCTGAGGGCAGCCCATCCGCGCCAAGCCGCGTGCAGCGACATCCGCATCAACTGACCGCGGTGATCGAGCTCGTGGCTCGGGAAGACTTTCGCACGGTCTGACATCGGACAAGCGTTCGCTTGCGGCCTGCGATGGTCGATTCCCACGATTGTAGCCGCCGGCCGCTTAGGCCGAACCACCCGCCGCGATGCTTGCCGCCATCGCCTTAACTGCGGCGACATTCCCGTACCTAGACAGCGAAACGCGAGAGGCTTCCCCACTCAACGTGGTAGGACGCCCGGCTAAGCACCAACCTAGCCCGGCAGCGCCAGCCTGCCGCAGCCAGGTCCCTCTTCGGCTCGGCCTGTATGTGCAGCAGCTGGGCGGCGGGGTGGTCCACCGCCTCCTCGTTGACCGCCACCTCGGTCACGCTGCTCAGCTCCGGCCTGGCACCTAGGCAGGTCGCCGCCTTAGCGCCGCTAACTCCGCGGCGGCCGGATCTTTCTTCGGCTTGGCGTGGATCTGCAGCGGCTCGAGGCGGGGTTGTCGACTGCCTCCTCGTTCACCACCACCTCGGTCACGATGCACCCCGCTGGCAACTCGGCCAACGAGGCGAGCAGGTTGTCCAACTGTACGACACCGAACAAGTGTTCGCTCGCGTCCTCCCATGTTGGTCGCCGCGACCGGCGCGACCGGTCCATCGGGCCCATCACCCACCGCGATGCTTGCCGCGGTCGCCCAACGCGGCGCGATAGCCTCGTAGCGAGCAGTCGATACGCAAGAGGCGCCCCCCGCTCACCGTGGCAGGGCGCCCCCGTTAAACACCAAAGCCGACGCCGCCTTACCCCGCGGCGGCCGGCTCCTTCTTCGGCTCGGCGTGGATCTGCAGCGGCTTAGCGGCGGGGTTGTCCACCGCCTCCTCGTTGACCACCACCTCGGTCACGCTGCCCAGCCCTGGCAGCTCGAACATCGAGTCGAGCAGGATGTCCTCCATGATCGAGCGCAGGCCACGGGCGCCGGTCTTGCGCTTGATCGCCCGCCGCGCGATCGCCTTGAGGGCATCGTCGGTGAAGGTCAGCTTGACGTCCTCGAGGTCGAAGAGCCGCTGGTACTGCTTGACCAGCGCGTTCTTGGGCGCGGTCAGGATGGTGATCAGCGCCTCCTCATCCAGGTCGGTCAGCGTGGCGATGACCGGCAGGCGGCCGACGAACTCGGGGATCAGCCCGAACTTGAGCAGGTCCTCGGGCTCGAGCTGCTTGAAGAGCTCACCCACCCCGCGCTCGTCATTGTCCTTGACCGAGGCGCCAAAGCCGATCGCGGTGCCCTTGTTGCGTTGCGCGATGATCCGGTCGAGCCCGGCGAACGCGCCGCCGCAGATGAACAGGATGTTGGTGGTGTCGACCTGCAGGAACTCCTGCTGCGGATGCTTGCGGCCGCCCTGCGGGGGGACGCTGGCGACCGTCCCCTCCATGATCTTCAAGAGCGCCTGCTGCACCCCCTCGCCCGAGACGTCGCGGGTGATCGAGGGGTTGTCGGACTTGCGGGTGATCTTGTCGACCTCGTCGATGTAGACGATGCCGCGCTGCGCCCGCTCGACGTTGTATTCCGACGCCTGCAGCAGCTTCAGGATGATGTTCTCGACATCCTCGCCCACATAGCCGGCCTCGGTCAGCGTGGTCGCATCCGCCATGGTGAACGGCACGTCGAGGATCCGCGCCAGCGTCTGCGCCAGCAGCGTCTTGCCGCAGCCGGTCGGGCCGATCAGCAGGATGTTCGACTTCGCCAGCTCGATGTCGGTCTTCGACGAGTGGTTCAGGCGCTTGTAGTGGTTGTGCACGGCCACCGCGAGCACGCGCTTGGCGTGCTCCTGCCCGATCACGTAGTCGTCGAGCACCGCCATGATCTCGCGCGGAGTCGGCACCCCGTCGCCCGACTTGAGCCCCGAGGACTTCGTCTCCTCGCGGATGATGTCCATGCACAGCTCGACGCATTCGTCGCAGATGAACACGGTCGGGCCCGCAATGAGCTTGCGGACCTCGTGCTGGCTCTTGCCGCAGAAGCTGCAGTAGAGCGTGTTCTTGCTGTCACCGCCGGGCTGGTTGGCCATCGTCGTCGTCCTCGTTCGTCAGGTGCCCTGCGGCCGTGGCCCCGGGGTTCGTCGTCTAGCCGTCCCCTCGCCGGGCCCGCGGGCTGCGCCCAACGCCCGGTCCGGATGCGTCCGCCCATGTTAGGCAGCCCGCGCGGCGGTCACAATCCCGCATTTCCGTCGCAATCGACCGCTCGCCCCGCGAGGCGCGCCCGGCCGCGGGACCTCAATTCTCCGGGACCGCCTTGCCGCGGTCGGCCAGGATGTCGTCGATCAGGCCCCAGTCCTTCGCCTCCTCCGGCGACATGAACCGGTCCCGCTCCAGCGCCGCCTCGACCTCGTCCAGCGTCCGGCCGGTGTGCTTGACGTAGATCTCGTTCAGCCGCTGCTTCAGCTTCGAGGTCTCCTGCGCATGGATCAGGATATCCGACGCCGTGCCCTGGAACCCGCCCGAAGGCTGGTGGACCATGATCCGGCTGTTGGGCAGCGAGAAGCGCTGCCCCTTCTCGCCCGCGGCGAGCAGCAGCGAGCCCATCGACGCCGCCTGGCCGATCACCAGCGTCGAGATCCGCGGCCGGATGTACTGCATCGTGTCGTAGATCGAGAGCCCCGCGGTCACGTACCCGCCGGGGCTGTTGATATACATCGAGATGTCCTTGTTCGGATTCTCGGCCTCGAGGAACAGCAGCTGCGCACAGGCCAGCGTCGCCATCCCGTCATGCACCGGACCCGACAGAAAGATGATCCGCTCTTTCAGCAGGCGCGAGAAGATGTCGTAGGCGCGCTCGCCGCGCGACGTCTGTTCGACCACCATCGGGACGAGCGTGTTCATGTAGAATTCTGCCGGATCGTGCATCTCGCGCCTGTCGTCCCTGCCGTTGCCTGATGTGTGTCTCGAATCGCCGCTGGTCCCGGCCCTGAGGGACCTTTCATAGGGGCGAAAGGTTGACAGAGTCTTAGTTACGGGCAACGTCCGCCGCAAGGGACCGGGGATTTCCGTGATGCTGCTGATGGTAGGCCTGGGCAATCCGGGCGCGAAATATGCGGGCAACCGCCACAATGTCGGCTTCATGGCGCTGGACCGGATCGCCGCCGATCACGGTTTCTCGCCGTGGAAGTCGCGCTTCCAGGCCCTGACCGCCGAGGGGCGGCTGGGCGAGGCGCGGGTGACGCTGCTCAAGCCGCAGGGCTTCATGAACCTCTCAGGCCAGGCAGTGGGCGAGGCGATGCGCTACCTCAGGCTCACCCCGGCCGAGGTCATCGTGCTGCATGACGAGCTGGACCTCGCCCCCGGTCGGGTGCGGGTCAAGCAGGGCGGCGGGCACGCCGGCCACAACGGGCTGCGCTCGATCCACCAGCACATCGGCGAGGCCTACGGCCGCGTCCGCATCGGCATTGGCCACCCCGGCCACAAGGACCGGGTCGCGGGCTATGTGCTCTCGGACTTCGCCAAGGCCGAAGAGGCGATGCTCGACGACCTGCTGCGCGGGATCTCGGACGGGGCGCCGGCGCTGGCCGCGGGGGATGGCGCGCGGTTCCAGAACGCCGTCGCCGCCCGCACCGCGCCGCCGCGCAACAGCGGCACCCGCCCCGCACCGACGCCTGCGCCGGCCGCAGCCCCCGCCGCACCCCCCGCCGCGCCGCCTGCGCCCGACCCCGAGCCCGACCTCGCCAGCCGCCTGCGCGCCCTCACAGATCGCTTTCGCTGAACTCTTCCCTGCGCCAATATCCCGGGGTCCGGGGCAGCGCCCCGGTCCGGCCGCCGCAACCCGCGCCGCCCTCACCGGAAAGGACAGACGATGGAGCCTTCGCGCAACGTCCTCGGCACGCGGCTCGAGCCGTGCTCGACCGACCCGCTCACCGGCTTCTATCGCAACGGCTGCTGCGACACGGGGCGCGAGGACGCGGGCAGCCACACCGTCTGCGTGATCGTCACGGCCGAGTTCCTCGCGCTCTCGAAATACCTCGGCAACGACCTCTCGACCCCGCGCCCCGAGTACCGCTTCCCCGGCCTCAAGCCCGGTGACCGCTGGTGCCTCTGCGCCGCGCGGTTCCTGCAGGCGGCGCAGGAGTACGCCGCCCCGCAGGTGGTGCTCGAGGCCACGCACATCCGCGCGACCGACATCGTGCCGCTGGAACTGCTGCGCGCCCATGCGGTTGAGCGGGACCGCTGACGGCGGCTCAACTCTGCCGCCCAAGCCATTGACCGACAAGGAGATTTCCATGACCCGCCTCGCCCTTGCCGCAGTGATTTCGCTGCTTCCGCTGACCGCCACGGCCGCCGACCCGCTGGCCGATGGCACCCGGATCCGCCCCGAGGATGCCGCCCGGCTCGAGGCGCTCGACCGGGCGACCGGGGCGGCGCTGCGCCAGGCGCTGGGGCAGGGCAGCGCGGCCCAGGCGGCCGACGCGGCCGACACGCTGCGCGGCACGGCGCTGGCGGCCACGCCCGAGGCGCTCATCGGCGACTGGTCCTGCCGGATGACCAAGATCGGCGGGTTACAGGCGTCGGTCAGCTATCCGCCGTTCCGCTGCGCCATCACCCGCGACGGCACCGCGCTGCGTTTCGAGAAGCTGACCGGCTCGCAGCGCACGAGCGGGACGCTGCACCATGACGGCGGTGTCTGGGTCTACCTCGGCTCGACCTTCGTCGCGGGCGAGGCGCCGCGCCCCTATGCCGACTTCCCCGACGACATGGACACCCAGGGCACCGAGACGCTGCCCGATGTCGGCGTGCTCGAGCCGATCGACGCGGACCGGGCGCGCATCCTCTTCCCGCTGCCCTACCGCGAGTCGGTGCTGAACGTCCTCACGCTCACCCGCTGACGGGACACCGGCAACGGCGGGCGACCGAGGCTCAGCCCTCGATCGCCACGCCCAGGTGCCGTGCGACGGTGAAGATGTCCTTGTCGCCGCGCCCCGAGAGGTTGACCACGATCAGGTGCTCGCGCGGCAGGTCGGGCGCGATCTTGGCCACATGGGCCAGCGCGTGGGCGGGCTCGAGCGCCGGGATGATCCCTTCCGTCTCGCAAAGCTGGGTAAAGGCCGCGAGCGCCTCGGTGTCGGTGACGCTCACATACTCGGCCCGGCCCATGTCCCGCAGCCACGCGTGCTCGGGGCCGATGCCGGGATAGTCGAGCCCGGCCGAGATCGAGTGCCCCTCGAGGATCTGCCCCTCGTCGTCCTGCAAGAGATAGGTGCGGTTGCCGTGCAGCACGCCCGGCCGCCCACCGGTCAGGCTCGCGCAATGCTGCATCGTCTCGTCCACGCCCTTGCCGCCGGCCTCGACCCCGATGATCCGCACGTCGCGGTCGTCGAGGAAGGGGTGGAACAGCCCCATCGCGTTCGACCCCCCGCCGATCGCGGCGATCACCGTGTCGGGCAGGCGTCCCTCGGCCTCCATCAGCTGCGCCCTGGTCTCGCGGCCGATGACGGTCTGGAAATCCCGCACCATGCCCGGATAGGGATGCGGCCCCGCCACCGTGCCGATGCAGTAGAAGGTGTCGCGCACGTTCGTCACCCAGTCGCGCAGCGCGTCGTTCATCGCGTCCTTGAGCGTCCCACGGCCCGAGCGCACCGGCACCACCTCGGCGCCCAGAAGCTTCATGCGGAACACGTTGGGCTGCTGGCGCTCGACGTCGTGGGCGCCCATGTAGACCACGCATTTCAGCCCGAACTTGGCGCAGACGGTGGCCGTGGCCACCCCGTGCTGGCCGGCGCCCGTCTCGGCGATGATCCGGGTCTTGCCCATCCGCCGGGCAAGCAGGATCTGCCCCAGCACGTTGTTGATCTTGTGGCTGCCGGTGTGGTTCAGCTCTTCGCGCTTGAGATAGACCGTGGCGCCGCCCAGCCGCTCGGTCAGCCGGTCGGCGCGGTAAAGCGGCGAGGGGCGGCCGACATAGTTGCGCCACAGGTCGTCCATCTCGGCGGCGAAGGCGGGGTCGTTGCGGGCCCGCCCATATTCCGCCTCGAGGTCGAGGATCAGCGGCATCAGCGTCTCGCTGACGAAGCGGCCGCCGAAGATGCCGAAGCGGCCCTGTTCGTCGGGGCCCGACATGAAGCTGTTGACGAGATCCTCGGCCATGCGCGCGCTCTCCTGGCTGGGCCGCGCGCCAAGGGGCAGAGGGGCGCGGGGCTAGAGGGTCTTCTTAAATCCGATGTGCGAGGGCGTAAACCCGAGCCGCTGGTAGAAGCGCTGCGCATCCGTCCGCGCGGCATTGGTGGTGAACTGCAGGAGCGTCGCACCCCCGGCGCGCGCCCGCGCCTCGGCATCCGCGATCAGCGCCGCGCCGAGGCCCCTGCCGCGGCGTTCGGCGGCGACGCGGACCCCCTCGATCTGCGCCCGCCGCGCGGCCGAGAGCGACAGCCCGCTGATCAGCGTGATCTGGTAGCAGGCGACTACGCGGCCCTCGGCCTCGGCGACGATCAGGCGGTTGTCGCCCTCGCGCCGCATGGCGTCGAAGGCGGCGAGATAGGGGGTGAGGTCGGTGCCCTCGCGCCCGCGTCCGAGCACATCGTCGGCCAGCAGCGCCACCACGGCCGCGACATCGGCGCGGGTCGCCTCGCGCCACACGGGCGGGACAGGGGTCATGGAGACCCGGCGCCGGCCTCGGCCGCCGCATCCGCCCCGGCGGCGCGGGCAAAGGCGCGTATCAGGTCCGCGTCCTTGACGCCGGGCGCGCTCTCGACCCCGGACGAGACGTCCACGGCCGGCGCGCCCGTCAGGCGGATCGCCTCGGCCACGTTGTCCGGCGTCAGCCCGCCGGCCAGCATCCACGGCTTGAGGAACCGCCGCCCGACCAGCAGCCGCCAGTCGAAGGCGAGCCCGTTGCCGCCCGGCAGCGCCGCCCCCGGCGCGGGCTTGGCATCGACCAGCAGCAGGTCGGCCACCAGCCCGTAATCCCAGAGCCGGTCCAGATCGGCGGGCGCCGCGATCCCCACCGCCTTCATCACCGGCAGCCCGGTGCGCGCCCGCACCTCGGCCACCCGCGCGGGGGTCTCGCCCCCGTGCAGTTGCACGATGTCGAGCGGCACCTCGGCCAGCACCGCGTCGAGCGCCTCATCCGTCGGGTTCACGAACAGCCCCACGCGCGCCAGCCCCTCGGGCATGGCGCGGGCGAGGGCGGCAGCGCGCGGGACGTCGAGATGACGCGGCGAGCGGGGAAAGAACACGAGGCCGCCGAAGCGCGCCCCCGCCGCGGCGGCGGCGGCGGCATCCTCGGCGCGGGTCAGGCCGCAGATCTTGACGGCGGCGCTCATGCGGCGCGGCTTGTAGAGAGGGTGAGGGTCACGCGCTCAGCGCCGGACCAGCGCCGGCGCATTGGGGGTGCCGGGGGTCGTCGCGGTGGGCGCCGGAGCGGTCCCGACAGGACGGCGCGGCGCGTCCAGAATCGCCAGCACCTCATCGCGCGGCGCGGCGTGGGTGGTGCGCAGCCCGCCCACCTCACGCTCGAGCCGGGTCAGCTCGTGCGCCCGCCGCGCCGATTCCTGGCGCAGATGCGCCTCGCGCATCCACTCCCACACCAGCCCGAGCAGCATCCCGATCAGCAGCGACAGCAGGATGACAAGGAAAAGCGGCATCCGCGCCGCCCAGCCGCCGCCGAAATAGGCGTCGAGCTGGCCCGGGAACAGCCCGACCCTCACCAGCTGGCGGTTGGCCAGCGCCACCGTCAGCAGCGCCAACGCCAGCACCGCGACAAAGATCATGCGAAGATAGCGCATCCCGAACTCTCCGATTCATTCCGGCCCGGTACGCGCGTTGCGCCGCGCGCGGGCGCCCAAGAGCTGATCCGACAGGACTTGCCGCGCTCTGCCGTCGCTGTCCAGCCCGTTCAGCCGATCCCGCAGCAGCTTGCCGGTCTTGAAGAACGGGACGTGCTTCTGTTCGACCTCGACCGCCTCGCCGGTGCGCGGGTTGCGGCCCATGCGGGCGTCGCGCTTCTTGACCGAGAACGCGCCGAAGCCGCGCAGCTCGACCCGGTCGCCGCGGGCCATCGCCCCGGTGATCTCGTCAAAGACGGTGGCCACGATCCGTTCGACGTCGCGCTGGACCAGATGCGGGTTCTCGTCGGCGATCTTCTGGATCAGTTCGGACCGTATCATCGTTGCAAAACCCTTCATGCCTGGAACTGGGGGGCGAGGGTCCATGAGCTGCACCATGGACCGGCGCCGAGACTTGTCGCCCAACGCCGCGTCTCGGCTAAAGGTTGCAGAGGTTTCGCGCAACCCGCTGCCGCTGCACATGAAATGGCCGCCCCCACGCAAGGCGGGGGCGGCCGGTGTCTTCAGTCCAAGCCTCGGCTCAGCCGCGCGACTTCAGCGCCGCGCCGAGGATGTCGCCCAGCGACGCGCCCGAATCGGACGAGCCATACTGCTCGACGGCCTCTTTCTCTTCGGCGATCTCGCGCGCCTTGATCGACAGGCCCAGACGACGGGTCTTGGTGTCGATGTTGGTCACGCGGGCGTCGACCGTGTCACCGACCGAGAAGCGCTCGGGGCGCTGGTCCTGACGGTCGCGGGCCAGATCCGAGCGGCGGATGAACGACTTGACGCCGTTGTATTCCACCTCGATCCCGCCGTCCTCGATCGCCGTCACCGTGACCGACACGACCGAACCGCGCTTCACGCCGTCCACGGCCTCGGTCATGGTGTCGTTCTCGAGCGCCTTGATCGACAGGCTGATGCGCTCCTTGTCGGTGTCGACCTCCTGCACCACGGCCCGGACGACGTCGCCCTTGCGGTAGTTCTGGATCGCATCCTCGCCGCGCTGGTCCCACGACAGGTCCGACAGGTGCACCATGCCGTCGATGTCGCCGTCGAGACCCACGAACAGACCGAACTCGGTGATGTTCTTGACCTCGCCCTCGATCTGGGTGCCGGCCGGGTGGGTTTCGGCGAACACTTCCCACGGGTTGCGCATGGTCTGCTTGAGACCCAGCGACACGCGGCGCTTCTGCTCGTCGATCTCCAGCACCATGACGTCCACCTCCTGCGAGGTCGAGACGATCTTGCCGGGGTGCACGTTCTTCTTGGTCCAGCTCATCTCCGAGACGTGGACGAGACCCTCGATCCCGGCTTCCAGCTCGACGAAGGCG
Organism: Paracoccus sanguinis; assembly: GCF_012689545.1. Lineage (NCBI taxonomy): Bacteria > Pseudomonadati > Pseudomonadota > Alphaproteobacteria > Rhodobacterales > Paracoccaceae > Paracoccus > Paracoccus sanguinis. The sequence continues at coordinate 480,995 of NZ_CP051542.1, read as the reverse complement.
CCGTAGTCGGTGATGTTGGTCACGCGGCCCTTGTGGACCGAGCCGATCGGGAACTTCTCGGCCACCGTATCCCACGGATCGGACTGAAGCTGCTTCATGCCCAGGCTGATGCGGTGGGTTTCCTTGTTGATCTTGACGACCTGGACCTTGACGGTCTCGCCGATCGACAGGATCTCGGACGGGTGGTTGACGCGGCGCCAGGCCATGTCGGTGACGTGCAGCAGGCCGTCCACACCGCCCAGGTCCACGAAGGCCCCGTATTCGGTGATGTTCTTGACCACGCCGTCCACGACCTGCCCCTCGTGCAGGTTCGAGATGACCTCGGCGCGTTGCTCGGCGCGGCTCTCCTCGAGGATCGCGCGGCGCGAGACGACGATGTTGCCCCGGCGGCGGTCCATCTTGAGGATCTGGAACGGCTGCTTGAGACCCATGAGCGGGCCCGCATCGCGCACCGGACGCACGTCGACCTGCGAGCCGGGCAGGAACGCCACCGCGCCGCCGAGGTCGACGGTGAAGCCGCCCTTGACGCGGCCGAAGATGGCGCCGTCGACGCGCTCTTCCTTGGCATAGGCCTGCTCGAGCCGGTCCCACGCCTCTTCGCGGCGGGCCTTCTCGCGGCTGATCGAGGCCTCGCCCCGGGCGTTCTCGACGCGGTCGAGATAGACCTCGACCTCGTCGCCGACCGACAGGTTGGGCTCTTCGCCGGGGGCTGCGAATTCCTTGAGATCGACGCGGCCTTCCATCTTGTAGCCGACGTCGATGATGGCCTGGCCCGCCTCGATGGCGATGACCTTGCCCTTGACGACCGAACCTTCGTCCGGGGTGTCGATTTCGAAGCTTTCGTTGAGGAGGGCTTCGAATTCCTCCATGGTCGCGGCTTTTGCCATGCGGCTGATCAATCCTTTGACGTTGTTGCGGGCCGGGCGGTTGGCTCCGCCGGTCTGGTGATTGGCAGGCCCGTGGCAACGACAAAGGGTCGCGGCAAATTGCCCGACCCGAGTTCAAGCGGCCTGTTGTGGCCCCGTCACACCATCCCGTCGCCCGGGACTGGCGCGCGTATAGCGCAGACGGGCGCGCGGGGCAAGCCGCGCTAGGCCGCGCCGGGGGGGCGGCCCGCGGCCTCGGCCGGCGGCACCACCGCGCCGCGCGGCCGGTAGGCCCAGAGGATCGCCAGCGCCAGCACCATCATCGCCGCGGCGGCGACGAAGGGCATCCCCGGCGCATAGATCGGGGTGCTCTCGCGGGTGAAGAAGGCAAAGATCGCCGTCATGATCAGCGGCGAGATCCCCATCGCGATCGCCGCGACCGAAGAGAGCACGCCCTGCAGCTCGCCCTGCTGGTCGTCGCGGGCGATGTTGGACATGATCTGCTGCAGCGCCGGCCCGCCCAGCCCGGCGATGGCGGCAAGCGGCGTGAAGGCCAGCGCCAGCACCGGGTTGGTGACCACCCCGTAAAAGAGGAAGGCCACGATCTCGAGCGAGAAGCCCAGGATCACCGTCCGCCAGACCCCGAAGCGGCGGATCGCGGGGCCGACCAGCACGCCCTGGACGAAGGCCATGGCGATGCCGAAGGCTGCCAGCGACAGCCCGATGTGCAGCGGGTCCCAGCCGAAGCGCGCCTTGCCGAAGAAGCTCCACACCGCGGGATAGACATAGCCCGCGAGGTTGAAGAGCGCGAAGACCGCGAGCAGCGGGCGCAGCCCCGGCAGCCGCCCGATGGCCGCGAACGAGGCGAGCGGGTTCGCGCGCGCCCACGAGAACGGGCGGCGGATCGAGCGGGTGACGGTCTCGGGCAGCACGAACCAGCCGAAGACGAGGTTCGCCGCCGCCAGCGCGCCCGCGATCCAGAACGGCGCCCGCAGGTCGATGACCGAGGCGAGGCTGCCGATCACCGGGCCGAGCACGAACCCGACGCCGAAGGCCGCGCCGATCAGGCCGAAGTTGCGGCCCTTTTCCTCGGGCGTCGAGATGTCGGCCATGTAAGCCGCGGCGGTGGCATGGGTGGCGGCCATGATCCCGCCGATGATCCGCCCGATCAGGATCAGCGTGACGGTGTGCGCGACCGCCAGCAGGATATAGTCCATCGTCATGACGAAGAGCGCGGTCAGCATCACCGGCCGCCGCCCGTAGGCGTCCGAGAGGTTGCCCACCACCGGCCCGAACAGGAACTGCATGGCCGAATAGGCTGTCCCGAGGATCCCGCCCCAGACCGCCGCCCCGGCGAGGTTCTGGCCGGTCAGCTCTTCCAGCAGGTTCGGCATGACCGGGAAGATCAGCCCCATGCCGGTCGCGTCGATCAGCACCGTGAGCAGCACGAACATCCGCGCCGCCCGCCCGCCCTTGCGGCGGAACGCGGCGCGGCGTCGGTCGGCGCGGCTGCGGGGCAGGGTGGTGGTCATGGTCGGGTGATCTGGTCGGGCGAACTGCAGGGGCAAGGGGCGGGGCGCGCGTGACGCTCTCTGCCACGCCCGGGCGGTCGGCGAAAGCCTGTTGTGGCGCGGCAGGCGCCGCGCGGGCGGACGCGCGGGGTGCGGCTCGGCCAGTGGCTCAGCACCATAAGGCCGCGTTATCAGCCGTCAGCGCGGCGCCCGCACCTCGGCCAGCGCGTCCTCGATCTCGGCCCGCAGCGCCCGCCGCTCGGCGGGGTCGAGAAAGGCGCCGAGCTCGATCTCGCGGCTGCCGTCGGTCAGGGTCAGGTAGTCCTCGACCGGCCCGTCCCGGCGCAGCGCGAGGCGCACCCAGTAGGGATTGGCCTGCCACACCCGGTCGGCCCGTCCTGGATCGCGGCGGGTCACGGTCAGGCGCGCGGGCTCCAGCACCACCTCCTCGCGCGTCCCGCCGTTCTGCCAGCCGTGCTGCACCCCGCGCCACAGCCCCCACAGCGCCAGCGCCGCGAACGGCAGCAGCCCCCACATCACCGCCCGCCCGATCACCGCGACGAGCGGCAGCACCAGCGCCGCCGCCGCCCCGCCCATGACCCAGACGAAGCCCTCGGGCGTCAGCGAGCGGTGGCGCCAGAGCAGCACCCGCCGGCCCTCGGCAGAGGCGGGCTGCCACTCATAGGGCATGGCCGCCCTCCGCCGCAGGGCCCGCGCAGGGGCGGGTGCCCTGCGGCTCCGAAAAGCGCAGCAGGCAGCCTTCGGGGTCCGCAACGATGAACTGCCGGACGCCGATCTCGACCGCGCCGGCGCGGTACCACATCTCCTCGACCGGCAGGGCCAGCGGATGATCCCCCATCGCCGCCAGCACCGGCGCGAGCGCGGGCACCGTGATCTCGAGGTTGAGACCGCGCCCGAACGGCCGGTCGGCGGCCGTCAGGTCGGCGTCGAAGTTGCGCCCGGTCCGCATCCCGTCCAGCATCACCTCGGCCGCCTCCGGCGCCTCGCCCAGCCGCAGCAGGGCGAATTCGTCCTCGGGGCGGGCATGGACGACCGCCCAGCCGAGCCTGAGATAGAACGCGAGCGCGGCCGGGAAATCCGACACGCTCAGCTCGGGGACCAGCGCGGGCATCCTCACCTCCGACAGAAAAACGGCCCCGGATCGCTCCGGGGCCGCTTCAACCTCAGCGCACGCTCAGTGGGCGCGGGCGTGGTCCCAGTCCTCGCGCTTGGGCAGCTGCTCGAACGTGTGCTCGGGCGGCGGCGAGGGCAGCGTCCACTCCAGCGTGTCCGCGTACTCGTTCCAGTAGTTGTTCTCGGTCACGCGCTTGCCGGCGAAGAGAGTGTAGAACACCACGCCGATGAAGAACAGGAACGAGGCGAACGAGAGATAGGCGCCGATCGACGAGATGTTGTTCCAGTAGCCGAAGGCCTCCGGGTAGTCGATGTAGCGGCGCGGCATCCCCTCGCGGCCCAGGAAGTGCTGCGGGAAGAACAGCAGGTTCGAGCCGATGAACATCGCCCAGAAGTGCAGCTTGCCCGCCCACTCGGGGTACTGCCGGCCCGACATCTTGCCGATCCAGAAATACACCCCGGCGAAGATCGCATAGACCGCGCCCAGCGACATCACGTAGTGGAAGTGCGCCACGACGTAATAGGTGTCGTGATAGACCCGGTCGAGCGGGGCCTGGCTCAGCACCACGCCGGTCACGCCGCCGACGGTGAACAGGAACAGGAAGCCGAAGGCCCAGAGCATCGGCGTCTTGAACTCGATCGAGCCGCCCCACATCGTGGCGATCCACGAGAAGACCTTGATGCCGGTCGGCACCGCGATCGTCATCGTCGCCAGCATGAAATAGGCCTGCTGGGTCAGCGACAGGCCGGCGGTGTACATGTGGTGCGCCCACACGACGAAGCCGAGGATCGCGATCGCGGCCATCGCCAGCACCATCGGCAGATAGCCGAAGATCGGCTTGCGCGAGAAGGTGGCGATGACGTGGCTGATGATCCCGAAGCCCGGCAGGATGATCATGTAGACCTCGGGGTGACCGAAGAACCACAGGATGTGCTGGTAGAGCACCGGGTCGCCGCCGCCGGCGGGGTCGAAGAAATGGGTGCCGAAGTTGCGATCCATCAGCAGCATGGTGATGGCGCCGGCCAAGACCGGCAGCGACAGCAGGATCATCCAGGCGGTGATGAACACCGACCAGGCGAACAGCGGCACCTTGAAGAGCGTCATGCCCGGGGCGCGCATGTTCAGGAAGGTGGTGATGATGTTGATCGCGCCCAGGATCGACGAGGCGCCCGAGACGTGGACGGCGAAGATCGCCAGATCCATCGAATAGCCGCCCTCGGTGGTCGACAGCGGCGGGTAGAGCACCCAGCCCACGCCCGAGCCGTGCCCGTCGTTGCCGCCCGGCGCCAGCAGCGAGGCGATCCCCAGCGCGACGCCGGCGACGTAGAGCCAGTAAGAAAGGTTGTTCAGCCGCGGGAACGCCATGTCCGGCGCGCCGATGTGCAGCGGCATGAAGTAGTTGCCGAAGCCCCCGAACAGCGCCGGGATGACGACGAAGAACATCATCAGGACGCCGTGATAGGTGATCATCACGTTCCACAGATGCCCGTTCGGGGTGCAGACCTCACCGGCCGCGGCGGGGATCAGGCGCGCCCCCTCGAGGCACATGTACTGCACCCCGGGATGCTGCAGCTCCATCCGCATGTAGACGGTGAAGCAGACCGAGATCAGCCCGACGACGCCGGCGGTGAAGAGGTACAGGACCCCGATGTCCTTGTGATTGGTGGACATGAACCAGCGGGTGAAGAACCCGCGGGTGTCATGGTGCTCACCGTGGCCGTGAACGGCGGCGTCAGCCATGCGAATGCTCTCCTCAGAATCGGACCCGGCCCGGCTGGCGTGGCCGGCGGACTCCGGTCCGGTTCTAGGTCACGAATTCGAGTGAGGCAATGCGTCCGCGCAGCGGCGGCCGCAGATAAATGCAGCGGTGCCGACCGGCGGGGGCAGGGAGGCGATCCGGCTCAGGTCGCGCCTCGGCTAGCCCGCGCGGGGGCAAGAGGAACGCCCCGGATGCGTCCTGCATCCGAGGCGCGCTGTCAGGTCACTCAGGCCAGCGTGGCCGAGGCGCCGGTGGGGCGGAGCCGAGGCCCGCCCGCCGCGGCTCAGTTCGAGGCCGGGGCCGCGGGCGCCGCGCCAGCCGCCGGGGCCGCCGCCGCAGGGGCTGCCGCAGCCGGGGCCGCTGCCGCAGGCGCCGCCGCGGCAGGTGCCGCACCGGCGGCCGCGCCGGCGTCCGGCGAGTGCTGGGTGAGGAAGGCGATCACGTCCGCCTGACCCTTGGCGAGCTTGAAGGTCATCTTGGTCTTCAGCTTGTTGTCGCCGGTCTTTTCCTGCGTGTAGCTGTTCGGGTCGGTGATGTAGTGCATCAGGTCCTCGGGCGACCACACCTCACCGGCCTCGCCCAGCTTCACCAGCGCGTCCGAGTACTTGAAGCCCTCTTCGGTGCCCGCCTTGCGGCCGACGACGCCGTAGAGGTTCGGGCCGGTCTTGCCGCCCTTCACGATGTCGGTCCCGTCGGGCGCCTGCACCATGTGGCAGGCCTTGCACTTGTTGAATTCCTTCTCGCCCTTGACGGGGTCGCCCGCGGCGTCTTGGGCTGCGGCCGGAACGGCCAGGGCGAACATGGCGAGAGTGGCGTAAAGGCTGATCTTCATCGGGTCGTCCTTCCAGGGCGTTTGACGTTTGCTTGCGCGGCGCAGCGGCCCCTCGGGCGCGCCGTCATGAACAGCTCATAGCACCGCCTGCAATCCCGCAACACGACATAAGTCAAAGGGTTCGGTCAACCGGCAAAATGTCGCGGGAACGTGACCCTGAGCGCGGCGTCCAGATCCTCGATCCCGACCGGCAGGCCGAGATCCACGAGGCTCGTGACCCCGTGCCCGCTGATCCCGCAGGGGACGATTCCCGCATAATGCGACAGGTCCGGCTCGACGTTGATCGACAGGCCGTGAAAGCTGACCCAACGGCGCAGCTTGATGCCGATGGCGGCGATCTTGTCCTCGCGCATCGTCCCGCCGGGTAGGGGCGGGCGGTCCGGGCGGGCGATCCACACCCCCACCCGGCCCTCGCGGATCTCGCCCCGCAGCCCGAACCCCGCCAGCGCGTCGATCACCCACCCCTCGAGCGCCTGCACGAAGGCGCGCACGTCGCGCCCGCGGCGGTTGAGGTCGAGCATCACATAGACCACCCGCTGCCCCGGCCCGTGATAGGTGTACTGCCCGCCGCGCCCGGTGGGGTGGACCGGAAACCGGCCAGGATCGGTCAGGTCCTCGACCCGGGCCGAGGTTCCCGCGGTATAGAGCGGCGGATGCTCGACCAGCCACAGCGTCTCGGGCGCCGTGCCGGCAAGGATCGCCGCCACCCGCGCCTCCATCCACGCCACCGCCTCGGGGTGGCCGACGGGTTGGAAGGTGAGCAGCCATTCCACCGCGCTCCCCTCGAGCGGGGGCAGCGTCACGGTGTCGGGGGTGGGAAGCGGCGAGGTCATGGCGCCGAGGTGGCCCGACCCGGCGCCGCGCGCAAGGGGGCGTGGGCGGTGTCCGAGGCTGGTGGCGCGCGGTCGGCGGGTTTGCACGATCGTTCGCGTGAACTGTGCATGAACGCGGCATGAACATCAGGCGAACGGTGCACGGGATGTGTAGTGCCGTTTTCGCGGTGATCGCTGGTCGTCTCGCTGCCGGCGCCGTCGCGTCCCAACCCCGCAACGTGAAGCCCGCTCAACTTCACCCCGCACAACATGAGTTTTCCATTTTCCCCCGCGCGGCCTATATCCACCGCAAACCGCCCGCCCGGAGTCCGTCCCATGCCCCGCCTCTCTCCCGCCTTCGACGCCATCCGCGCCGCCGCCCGCGAGCGCATCCTGATCCTCGACGGGGCGATGGGCACGCAGATCCAGAACCTGCGCCTGGGGGAGGCGGATTTCCTTGGGGAATCAAGCCGTTCCGGGGGATGCGGCTGCCACCTGCACGCCGACCACCCGCAGCAGGGCAACAACGACCTGCTGAACCTCACCCAACCCGAGGCGATTGAGGCGATCCACCTGCGCTATGCGCTCGCCGGCGCCGACATCGTTGAAACCAATACGTTTTCCTCGACCACCATCGCCCAGGCCGACTACGGGATGGAGGGGCGGGTGTTCGAGCTGAACCGCGAGGGCGCCCGCCTCGCTCGCCGTGCCCTTAACGCGGCGACCGCGCAGGACGGCCGCCCGCGCTGGGTCGCGGGGGCGCTGGGGCCGACGAACCGCACCGCCTCGATCAGCCCCGACGTCAACGACCCGGGCTTCCGGGCCGTCACCTTCGACCAGCTTCGCGCGGCCTATACACAGCAGATTCAAGGTCTTGTCGCGGGCGGCGCGGACCTGATCCTGATCGAGACGATCTTCGACACCCTCAACGCCAAGGCCGCGATCTTCGCCGCCGAAGAGGTCTTTGCCGAGACCGGCCTGCGCCTGCCGGTGATGATCTCGGGGACGATCACCGACCTCTCGGGCCGCACCCTCTCGGGCCAGACGCCCACCGCCTTCTGGCACTCGGTGCGCCACGCGGCCCCCCTGACCATCGGCCTCAACTGCGCCCTCGGCGCGACCGCGATGCGCCCGCATCTTGCTGAATTGTCAGGCGTTTCGGACACGCTCATCTGCGCCTATCCGAACGCCGGCCTGCCCAACGAGATGGGCGAATACGACGAATCCGCCGCCCAGATGGCCGCCCAGATCGCCGGCTTCGCCGACGAGGGGCTGGTCAACGTGGTCGGCGGCTGCTGCGGCTCGACGCCCGAGCACATCGCCGCCATCGCCGCCGCCGTCGCCGGCAAGTCGCCCCGCCAAGTCCCTGACATCGCACCGAAACTGCGCCTCTCGGGGCTCGAGCCCTTCGTCAAGACCGAGGCCATCCCCTTCGTCAACGTGGGCGAGCGCACCAACGTCACCGGCTCGGCCCGCTTCCGCAAGCTCGTCACCGCGGGCGACTATCCCGCCGCGCTCGACGTGGCCCGCGACCAGGTCGAGAACGGCGCCCAGATCATCGACATCAACATGGACGAGGGGCTCATCGATTCGGCCGCCGCCATGACCGCCTTCCTCAACCTCATCGCCGCCGAGCCCGACATCGCCCGCGTCCCGGTGATGATCGATTCCTCGAAATGGGAGGTGATCGAGGCCGGGCTGAAATGCGTCCAGGGCAAGCCGGTGGTGAATTCGATCTCGCTCAAGGAAGGCGAGGCCGCGTTTCTCGCCCAGGCGCGGCTCTGCCGGCTCTACGGGGCGGCCGTCGTCGTCATGGCCTTCGACGAAACCGGCCAGGCCGACACCGAGAACCGCAAGGTCGAGATCTGCACCCGCGCCTACAACCTGTTGACCGAGATGGGTTTCCCGCCCGAGGACATCATCTTCGACCCCAACATCTTCGCCGTGGCGACGGGGATCGAGGAACACGACAACTACGGCAACGACTTCATCGGCGCGACCCGGCGCATCACCCAGACGTTGCCCCACGTCCATGTGTCGGGCGGCGTCTCGAACCTGTCCTTCAGCTTCCGCGGCAACGAGCCGGTGCGCGAGGCGATGCACGCGGTGTTCCTGTATCACGCGATCCAGGCCGGGATGGACATGGGGATCGTCAACGCCGGCCAGCTCGCCGTCTATGACCAGATCGACCCCGCCTTGCGCGAGGCCTGCGAGGACGTGGTGCTGAACCGCCGCCCCGCCGCCGGCGGCTCGGCCACCGAGCGGCTGCTGGAACTCGCCGAGCGGTTCCGGGGCGAGGGCGGCGCGAAGGGGCGGGAAAAGGACCTGCGCTGGCGCGACTGGCCGGTGGACAAGCGGCTCGAGCACGCGCTGGTCAACGGCATCACCGAGTACATCGAGGCCGACACCGAAGAGGCGCGGCTTGCCGCCGAGCGTCCGCTGCACGTCATCGAGGGGCCGCTGATGGCGGGGATGAACGTCGTCGGCGACCTCTTCGGCGCCGGCAAGATGTTCCTGCCGCAGGTGGTCAAGTCGGCCCGCGTGATGAAGCAGGCGGTCGCCCACCTGCTGCCCTACATGGAGGCCGAGAAGGCCGGCGGCGGCGCCCGCTCGGCCGGCAAGATCCTGATGGCGACGGTCAAGGGCGACGTCCACGACATCGGCAAGAACATCGTCGGCGTCGTGCTGTCGTGCAACAACTACGAGATCATCGACCTCGGCGTGATGGTCCCGGCGACGAAGATCCTCGAGACCGCGCGGGCCGAGGGGGTGGACGTGATCGGGCTGTCGGGCCTCATCACGCCGTCGCTCGACGAGATGGTCCATGTCGCCGCCGAGATGGAGCGCGAGGGCTTCGACATCCCGCTGCTGATCGGCGGGGCGACGACCAGCCGGGTGCATACGGCGGTCAAGATCGACCCCCGCTACCGCGCCGGGCAGACCGTCTATGTCACCGACGCGAGCCGCGCGGTGGGCGTCGTGGCGAACCTGCTGGGCGAGGCAAAATCCGGTTATGTCAGCCAGTTGCGGGCCGAATATCAGGATGTGGCTGAACGTCACGCCCGCGGCCAGACCGACCGCGAGCGCCTGCCGCTGACGGCGGCGCGCGACAATGCGCTGAAGCTCGACTGGGCGGCCTACCGGGCGACCGCGCCGCAGTTCACCGGCCCGCGGGTGGTGGAGGACTGGGATCTGGCCGAGATCGCCCGCTACATCGACTGGACCCCCTTCTTCCAGACATGGGAGATGAAGGGCGTCTATCCGCGCCTGCTCGACGACCCGAAGCAGGGCGAGGCGGCGCGCGCGCTCTTCGCCGATGCGCAGGCGATGCTGGCGCGGATCATCGACGAGGGCTGGTTCAAGCCCCGCGCGGTGGTGGGCTTCTGGCCCGCCAACGCGGTGGGCGACGACATCCGCCTGTGGACCGGCGAGGACCGCACCACGCCCCTCGCCACCCTGCACACGCTGCGCCAGCAGCTGCCCAAGCGCGACGGGCGGCCGAACGTGGCGCTGGCGGACTTCGTGGCGCCCGAGGGGCAGGCGGACTGGGTCGGCGGCTTCGTCGTCACGGCGGGGGACGAAACCGCCCGCGCCCAGGCCTACCGCGACGCGCATGACGACTTCTCGGCGATTCTCGTCCAGGCGCTGGCCGACCGCTTCGCCGAGGCGATGGCCGAGATGCTGCACGAGCGGGTGCGGCGCGCCTACTGGGGCTATGCCCCGGACGAGGCGCTCTCGACCGAAGAGCTGGTCGCCGAATCCTACCCCGGCATCCGCCCGGCGCCCGGCTATCCCGCGCAGCCCGACCACACCGAGAAATCCACCCTCTTCTCGCTGCTGGCCGCGACCGAGGCCACCGGCGTCGAGCTGACCGAGTCGATGGCGATGTGGCCAGGGGCGTCGGTCTCGGGCCTCTACATCGCCCATCCCGGCGCCTATTACTTCGGCGTGGCCAAGGTCGAGGCCGATCAGGTCGAGGATTACGCCGCCCGCAAGGGCATGAGCCTGGCCGAGGCCGAGCGCTGGCTGGCGCCGGTGCTGAATTATCTGCCGGGACGTGTCGTCGCCGCCGAATGACCCCTTTTCAAACCCGGCGGGCGCGGCTATGTCACGCCCACCACGGAATGCGGTCGTGGCGGAATTGGTAGACGCGCAGCGTTGAGGTCGCTGTTCCCTAACCGGAGTGGAAGTTCGAGTCTTCTCGACCGCACCATGAATGAGGGGCGCTCCGGGCAACCGGGCGCCCCTTTTTCCTGTCCGAAGCGCCCGCTCGCTGTCGCAATCCTGCCACCGAAATGACGCAAGCCTGCCGCGTTCATCGGCCCCTGACCGCTAGATTCGGATTGCGGCGCAAGGTGATCGCCGCTTAGTCTCGCACCGCATCGGACCGACCAAGGAGGGGCGCGTGGGTACGTCTTCGGCCAGGAGCGACGGTTTCGTCGTCTTCGACCATGTCCAGAAAAGCTATGACGGCCAGTCCCTTGTGGTGAAGGACCTCAATCTGGACATCGGCAAGGGCGAGTTCCTGACGATGCTCGGGCCGTCCGGGTCGGGCAAGACGACCTGCCTGATGATGCTTGCCGGCTTCGAGACCGCGACCAACGGCGAGATCCGTCTGGACGGCAAGAACATCAACGACGTCCCGCCCCACAAGCGCGGCATCGGCATGGTATTCCAGAGCTACGCACTGTTCCCGCACATGTCGGTGGGCGAGAACCTCGCCTTCCCGCTCGAGGTGCGCGGGATGGGCAAGGCCGAGCGCGAGAGCCGGATCGCCCGCGCGCTCGACATGGTGCAGATGGGCAAGTTCAAGAACCGCCGCCCGGCGCAGCTCTCGGGCGGCCAGCAGCAGCGCATCGCGCTGGCCCGGGCGCTGGTGTTCGACCCCAAGCTGGTGCTGATGGACGAGCCACTGGGCGCGCTCGACAAGCAGCTGCGCGAGCATATGCAGTATGAAATCAAGGCGCTGCACGAGAATCTGGGAATCACCGTGGTCTATGTGACGCATGACCAGGGCGAGGCGCTGACCATGTCGGACCGGATCGCGGTCTTCAACGACGGTCGCATCCAGCAGCTCGCGCCGCCCTCCGAGCTCTACGAGAAGCCGCAGAACAGCTTCGTCGCGGGCTTCATCGGCGAGAACAACAAGCTGTCTGGCGTGATCGAAAAGCTCGACGGCGAGCGCGCGGTGGTGCGCCTGCCGAACGGCGAGCTGATCGACGCGACCGCGGTCAACGTCCGCGAGGCGGGCCAGCCGACGCTCGTCTCGATCCGCCCCGAGCGGGTCGAGTTCAAGCCCGAGATGATGCCGCAGGGTGCCCACACCATCGACGCCGAGGTGCGCGACGTGATCTACATGGGCGACATCCTGCGGGCCCGGATGAAGGTGGCGGGCAGCGACGAGTTCGTGATGAAGTTCCGCAACACGCTGGGCCAGACCCGGCTGTCGCCCGGCCAGCACATCCGCATCGGCTGGAACCCGCAGGATGCCCGGGCGCTCGACCCGGTCTGACAGACCCAATCAACGACAAGACCAACAGGAGAGAGACATGAAGAAGCTGCTGATCTCGACCACCGCGCTGGTGGTGCTCGCCGGCGCTGCCTCGGCGCAGGACAAGGTCCTGAACGTGCTCGACTGGGGCGGGGCCTACGGCGAAAGCCACAAGGTCGCCTATAACGCCCCGTTCGAGGAAAAGACCGGCATCAAGATCACCGTGACCGACGCCGACAACCCGGCCACGCCGATCAAGGCGATGGTCGAGGCGGGCAACGTCACCGCCGACGTGGCCTCGGTCGAATATGCCGACGCGGTGCGGCTCTGCGACGAGGGCGCGCTGGAGCAGATCGACCCGGCGATCCTTTCGGCCGGTCCGGGCGGTGAGGCGGCCAAGGACGACTTCATCGAGGGCGCGGTGACCGAATGCTTCGTCGCCACTGACGTCTATTCGATGGTGCTGGCCTATGACGACAGCAAGTTCGCCGACGCCAAGCCCGCCACCCCGGCCGATTTCTTCGACACCGCCAAGTTCCCGGGCAAGCGCACCATGCGCAAGGGCGCCAAGTTCAACCTCGAGCTGGCGCTGATGGCCGATGGCGTGCCGGCGGCCGAGGTCTATCAGGTTCTGGGCACCCCCGAGGGCGTGGACCGCGCCTTCAAGAAGCTCGACACCATCAAGAAGGACGTGATCTGGTGGGAGGCCGGCGCCCAGCCGCCGCAGCTGCTGGCGGATGGCGAGGTGACGATGGCCTATGCCTTCAACGGCCGGATCTTCAACGCCGCCGTGGGCGAGGGCAAGCCGTTCAAGATCATCTGGGACGGCCAGATCTACGAGATGGAAGGTTGGGTGGTGCCGAAGGGCGCGCCGAACAAGCAGAACGCGATGGACTACATCGCCTTCTCGACCGAGGCGCCGCAGCTGGCCAAGGCAGCCGAGCAGATCAGCTACGGCCCGCCGCGCAAGTCGGCCTCGGGCCTCGTCGGCAACATCGCCGGCAAGGACCAGCCGATGGGGCCGCACCTGCCGACCTCGCCGGAGAACCTCGAGAAGGGCCTGAGCTCGAACCTCGACTTCTGGGTCGATCATGACGGCGAGCTGAGCGAGCGCTTCAACGCCTGGCTGGCTGGCTGACGAACGGTTGCAATGGTCCCCCGCGCCGCGTGGTGCGGGGGGTATCCGGGCCGCCGATGCGGGCCTGACCGGCGCCGGCGCCCATTTTCGTGGAGGGGAAAGAGACATCATGAAGACCAGACTGATCCTCGGCACCGCGCTGGCGCTGATCGCCGCGCCCGCCCTGGCCGAGGGGCCGCTGAACGTCACGACCTACGGCGGCGCCTTCGCCAAGACGGTCGAGGAGGCCTACGTCAAGCCGTTCAGCGAGGCGACCGGCATCCAGACGAGCGTGCTCGACGCCTCGGACCCGCCCGCCAAGCTCAAGGCCGAGGTCGAGGCGGGCAACATCACCTCGGACGTCTATGAGGTCGAGCAGTCGGACGTGATCCGGCTGTGCGACGAGGGGCTGATCGAGCCGATCGACCCGGCGGCGCTGGCCAAGGGCGCGGACGGCTCGGCCGCGGCCGACGACTATCTGCCGAGCGCGCTGAACGAGTGCGGCACCGCGATCATGGTCTGGTCCACCGCCATCGCCTATGACAAGGACGCCTTCCCGAACGGCGCCCCGCAGACGGTCGCGGATTTCTTCGACACCGCCAAATTCCCCGGCAAGCGCGGTATCATCAAGCGGCCGAAATACGCGCTCGAATTCGCGCTGCTGGCCGATGGCGTGCCCGCGGCCGAGGTCTATGACGTGCTCTCGACGCCCGAGGGCGTGGACCGGGCGTTCAAGAAGCTCGACACGATCAAGGGCGACGTCGTCTGGTGGGAAGCCGGGGCCCAGGCGCCGCAGCTTCTTGCCGACAAGGAGGTGTCGATGACGCTGGCCTACAACGGCCGGATCTTCGACGCCATCGTGGGCGAGGGCAAGAACTTCGGCTTCGTCTGGGACGGCGTGAACCTGGACATGGACTACTGGGTGATCCCCAAGGGCGCGCCCGGCAAGGACGCGGCGATGAAGTTCATCGCCTTCGCCTCGGACCCCGCGCGTCAGGCCGTGATGTCGAGCATGATCGCCTATGGCCCGTCGCGGAAGTCGGCGGCGGCCAGCGTCGGGAAGTACAAGGACGGTACGACCGACATGGCGCCCTATCTGCCCTCGACGCCCGAGAACGCCGAGAAGGGGCTGGTCAACGACGCCGCCTTCTGGGCCGACCACGGCACCGAGCTGACCGAGCGCTTCAACGCCTGGCTCGCCAGCTGATCCCGCGCGCCGGGGCGCCCCGTCGCGGGCGCCCCGGTCCCCAACTCACGGACCCCTCGCCATGCTGATGCGCCTTGCCCTTCTGCCGCTGCTCGTCTCGGTCGCCCCGGTGCCCTGGGCGGGCGCGGGTGAGCTGCGGGTGCTGTCCTGGGGCGGCGATTTCTCGGCCGCGCAGGAGGTGGCGATGGCCCGCCCCTTCACCGAGGCGACCGGGACGATGGTGCGGTTCTCGGACAGCGACGACCCCCACGGCATGGTCCACGCCGAGGTGCAGGCCGGCAACGTCACCACCGACGTGGCCAGCGTCGGGCAGGGGGCCGCGATGCGGCTGTGTGACGAGGGCGAGGTCGAGCCGATCGACCCCGCCACCCTCGTCCCCGCCCCGGACGGCACGGCCGCGGCGGCGGATTTCATGCCCGGCACGCTCGGGCCGTGCTTCGTGCCGACCGACATCTATTCGACCGTCATCGCCTATGACGCGCGCCGCGCCGCGCCGACGCAGGCGGCGGATTTCTTCGACCTGACGCGCTTCCCCGGCCGCCGTGGCCTGTCGCGCACCCCGCAGTTCACGCTCGAGCTGGCGCTGCTTGCCGACGGCGTCCCGCGCGAGCAGGTCTACCCGCTGCTCGCCACGCCCGAGGGGCAGGACCGCGCTTTCGCCAAGCTTGACACGATCAAGCACGAGGTCGTCTGGTGGGAGGCCGGCGCCCAGCCCGTGCAGCTTCTCGCCGATGGCGAGGTGGCGATGGCCGCGGCCTATAACGGGCGCATCTTCAAGGCGGCCGAGGTGGACGGGCTGCCGCTGGCGATCCTGTGGGACGCGCAGATCTACGAACTCGAGGGCTGGGTGATCCCCAAGGGCGCCCCGAACCGCGCCGGCGCGCTGGCCTTCGTCGCCGCCTCGACCGCGCCCGAGCCGCTGGCGCGCTTCGCCGAAGAGCTGCCCTACGGTCCCCCGCGGCTCTCGTCGCAGGCGATGGTGGGCAATTTCGCGGGCACCACCAAGCGCGGCGCGCCGGTGCCGATGACCCCGCATCTGCCCACCGCCCCCGCCAACGTCGCCACCGCCCTGGCGGTTGATCCGCAGTTCTGGGCCGAACACGAGACCGAGCTGCGCGAGCGTTTCGCCGCCTGGCTGGCCGCGGGCTGAGAGGAAGGACCCGAGCATGGCATCTGCACTCGACCCCCACGCCGCCGTGGTCGCCGGCGCCTCGGGCGCCAGCCCGACCGTGACCGCCCCCGGCGCGCCACTGACCACCGCCGACGGCCGCCCGCTCGCCCGGGCGCTGGCGCGCAGCCAGGCCAAGGCGCGGCGCCGCGCCTTCCTGCTGGTGCTGCCGCTGCTGACGTTCATCGTCATCACCTTCGTGATCCCGATCGGGCAGATGCTGCACCGCTCGATGTACAACGACGGGTTCTCGGCCAACATGCCGCAGACCTCGGCGTGGTTTGCCGCGCACAAGCCCGGCACCCAGCCCGACGAGGCCGCCTTTGCCGCGCTCGCCGCCGACCTGAAGGCCGCGGCCGACAACCGCACGGTGGGGATCGTCGGCACGCGCATCAACTATGACGTGCCGGGCACGCGCTCGCTCTTCACCGCCACCGGGCGGAAGGCGCGCGACGGGTTCGAGCCGCCCTACCGCGAGGCGCTGCTGGACGCCGACCCGAAATGGGGCGAGCCGATGCTGTGGCGGGCGATGCGCAATGCCTCGACGGCCTACACCGCGAACTTCTACCTCGCCGCGGTGGACCGGACCCGCGACGAAGCCGGCAACTTGGTGATGGCCCCTCCCCAGCAGCAGGTCTACGTGATGCTGTTCAAGCGCACGCTGATGCTGTCGCTGCTGATCACCTTCACCACCTTCCTGCTCGGCTTCCCGATCGCCCATCTGCTGGCGACGCTGCCGATGCGGAAGTCGAACCTGCTGATGATCCTCGTGCTGCTGCCGTTCTGGACCTCGCTTCTGGTGCGGACCACGGCGTGGATGGTGCTGTTGCAGCAGCAGGGGGTGATCAACGACCTGCTGGTGTGGCTGGGGGTGATCGGCAACGAGCAGCGTCTGCAGATGATCTACAACCAACTCGGCACGGTCATCGCCATGACCCACATCCTGCTGCCGTTCATGATCCTGCCGCTCTATTCGGTGATGCGGACCATCAACCCGAGCTACGTGCGCGCCGCCAAGTCGCTGGGCGCGACCTCGTGGACGGCGTTCCGGCGGGTCTATTTTCCGCTGACGCTGCCGGGGCTGGGGGCCGGGGCGCTGCTCGTCTTCATCCTCGCCGTGGGCTACTACATCACGCCCGCGCTGGTCGGCGGCTCGACCGGGCAGCTCATCTCGAACATGATCGCGATGCACATGACCGAGACGCTGAACTGGTCGATGGCGGCGGCGCTGGCGGCGATCCTGCTGGGTGCGGTGCTGGTGCTCTACTGGATCTACGACCGGCTGGTCGGGATCGACAATCTCAAGCTGGGGTGATCCGACATGGCGCTGCCCACCTACGCCTCGCCGCTCGAGCGGGTCTGGCACTGGACCTACATCGCGATCTGCGTGGCGATCTTCGTGTTCCTGATCGCGCCGATCATCGTGGTGATCCCGCTCAGCTTCAACGCCGAGCCCTACTTCACCTTCACCGAGAAGATGCTGTCCTTCGACCCGGACGGCTATTCGATGCGCTGGTACGACACGCTGCTGACCTTCGGGATGTCACGGGCCGACGCGCCGCGCGACGCGAGCTGGTGGGCGGACGCCTGGGCCAACGCCAAGTGGCTGAACGCGGCGAAGAACTCGCTGATCGTCGGGTTCTTCTCGACCATCCTTGCCACCGTGCTGGGGACGCTGGCCGCGCTCGGGCTGTCGCGGCCCGAGATGCCGTTCCGGCGGATCATCATGGCGGTGCTGATCTCGCCCATGATCGTGCCGATCATCATCACCGCGACGGGGATGTTCTTCTTCTACTCCTCGACCTGCGTGGACACGACAAGCACCATCGGCCGGCTGCTGGCGCCGATCCTGTCGAACTCGGGCTGCCTCGCCAACACCTATCTCGGCGTGATCCTTGCGCATGCGACGCTCGGGATTCCCTTCGTCATCATCACCGTGACGGCGACGCTGATCGGCTTCGACCAGTCGCTCAACCGGGCCGCGGCCTCGCTGGGGGCGAACCCGCGGACCACGTTCTTCAAGATCACCATGCCGCTGATCCTGCCCGGCGTGATCTCGGGGGCGCTGTTCGCCTTCGTCACCTCGTTCGACGAGGTCGTCGCGGTTCTCTTCATCGCCGGCCCCGACCAGCAGACCATCCCGCGGCAGATGTGGAACGGTATCCGCGAGCAGATCTCGCCCGCCATCCTCGCGGTGGCGACGCTGCTGGTGATCTTCTCGATCGCGCTGCTGGCGACGGTCGAGGTGCTGCGGCGCCGCGGCGAGCGGCTGCGTGGCCTGACCCCGGCTTGAGGGCGCGTGGGTGGGGTCGACGACCCCACCGCCCGGCGCTCGGCCGGAGCCCCCCAGAGCCTCGCCGCGTTCGACCACGCCGTGGGGCCGCATTGCTGCGTTCAGGACGACCCCCCCGGCCCGGCGTGAGGCCGTTCCGGCGTCCGAGCCTAGGGCAGCAGCGCGAGCCACCCCCAGATCGTCAGGATCGACAGCGCCGTGGCGATGAGGACCGAGGACGCCGCCGACCGGATCGCCGACTGGTAGAGGTTGGCAAACAGATAGGCATTGACCCCCGGCGCCATCGCCGCCGTCACCACCGCCGAGCGCAGCCCCGCCACGGGCAGGCCCAGCATCTGCCCCAGCCCCCAGGTCAGCGCCGGGTGCAGGATCAGCGAGCAGGCGCAGATGAGCGCGATCGAGGCCGCGTCGCCCTGCGGCTTGTAGCGCAGCAGCACGCCCCCCAGCGCAAACAGCGCCGCCGGCAGCGCCGAGCGGGCGATCATCTCGACCGCCGCCCAGAACCCGCCCGGCAGCACCAACCCGGCCATAGTCAGCACGTTCATCGTCAGGCCGCTGAGGATGCCGATCACCAGCGGCGTCCTGAGCACCCCCCTGAGCGCCCGCCCCGCGACGCGCCCCGCCGAGACCCCGGTGCCGCGGGCGCGCGTGAACTCCATCACCGTGATCCCGAGCGTGTAGAGCATCGGCGAATGCAGCGCGATGATGGCGAAGTTGCCGGCGAGCGACTCGGTGCCGTAGGCGCGCTCCATGATCGGGATGCCGAGCAGCAGCGAGTTCGAGAAGAGGCAGGCGAAGGCGACGGCGACGGAATCCTCGGGGCTCCGGCCGATGACGCGGCGCGCGACGACCCAGCCGACGAGGAACGAGGCGAGCGCGCCGGCGTAGAACGACACCAGCAGCCGCGGGTCGAACTCGGCCGAGAGGTCCAGCGCCGCCATCGACTTGAAGAGCAGCACCGGCACGCCGAAGTTCTGCGCATAGCGCTGCAGCCCGTCCACCGCGGCCGGCGCGAAAAGCCCCCGCCAAGCCACGAGATAGCCGAAGCCGATGACCAGGAAGACCGGCAGGATGACGTCGAAGAGCGCCGTCACAGCCGGATGTCCATCCCGTCATGGGCCGGGACGATGTGGTCGGGGGTCTCGGCCATGACGGCGTCATGGTCGAGGTCGATGTGCATATTGGTCAGCACCCCGCGCCGCGCCCGCGACCGCGCGATCCACTCCAGCGCCAGCGCGAGATGCGCGTGGCTCGGGTGCGGGGTGTAGCGCAGGGCGTCGCAGATGAAGACCTCGGGCTCCATGATCGCGGGCCAGGCCGCCTCGGGGATTTCCAGGACGTCGGGCAGATAGACGAGGGCAGGGGCGCCCGCGCCGGCGCTGATCCGGAACCCCAACGCCGGGGTGCCGCCGTGATCGACGGTGAAGGGGGTGAGGTGCAGCGCGCCGCCGGCGCCCTCGATCGCGAAGGGGCCGTCGATCCGGTTCAGCGTCACGATCGGCGGATAGCCCGAGCCGGGCGGCGTCTCGAAGACATAGCCGAAGCGGGTCCGCAAGGCGGCCTCGGTCGGGGCGTCGGCCCAGCCGGGCAGCAGGCTGTGGCGGTTGTGGACGATCTGGCGCAGGTCGTCGATGCCGTGGATGTGGTCGGCGTGGGCATGGGTCCACACCACCCCGTCCAGCAGCCCGACGCCCGCGTCTGTGAGCTGCGGCACGAGGTCGGGGCCGGTGTCGACCAGCACCCGCGTGACGCCGCGGGGGCCGTGGCGCTCGACCAGCAGCGCGCAGCGGCGGCGGCGGTTCTTCGGGTTTGCCGGGTCGCAGGCGCCCCAGTGCCCGCCGAGCCGCGGCACGCCGCCGGACGACCCGCAGCCGAGGATGACGGCGCGAAGCTGCCCCTCGGCCGGCGCGCTCACCCCGTAACCCCCGCGGCGCGCGTGAACAGGCGGTCGAAGTTGGCGCTGGTCAGGGCGGCGAACGCGGCCTCCTCCATCTCGAACAGCGCCGCGCCCACCCTGGCGGTGTGGGCGACGTAGGCGGGCTCGTTCCGCTTGCCGCGGTGCGGGGGCGGGGCGAGGTAGGGGGCGTCTGTCTCGACCAGGATGCGGTCGCGGGGGGCGGCCGCGAAGATCTCGCGCAGCTCGGTCGAGCGCGGGAAGGCCGCGATGCCCGACATCGACAGGTAGAAGCCGATCCCGAGCGCCGCCTCGGCCAGCGCCGGCCCCGAGGTGTAGCAGTGCATCACGCCGGTAAAGCCGCCCGCCGCGTGCTCGCGGGTCAGGATCGCCGCCATGTCGTCGTCGGCGTCGCGCGCGTGGATGATGAGCGGCAGGCCCGTGCGGCGCGCGGCCTCGATGTGCACCAGCAGGCTCTCGGCCTGCCGGGCGGCGCTTTCGGCGGTGTAGTGGTAGTCGAGCCCGGTCTCGCCGATGCCCACGAATTTCGGGTGACGGGCGAGGGCGACGAGATCCTCGACCGTCGCCAGCGGCTCTTCGGCGGCATACATCGGGTGGGTGCCGGCGGCGTAGAAGACGCCGTCATGGGCTTCGGCGATGGCCCGGACCGAGGGTTCCAGCCGCAACCGGGTGCAGATCGTCACCATCCGGGTGACGCCTGCGGCGCGGGCGCGGTCGACCAGCGCCGGCAGCTCGCCGGCGAAATCGGGGAAATCGAGGTGGCAGTGGCTGTCCACGAGCTGCGGACGGTCCGCAGGGTTCTGCGCCACGGGTTCGGGGGACCGGGCGGGCCGGGGTGCGTCGGTGCTCATCGGATCGGTCCCGGCTGCGGGGTCAGCGTTCATCCCCGCGCGGGCGCGTCGGCGCCGGTCTGGGCGAGGGTCATGAGCATATCCATCACCAGCGCCGCGGGGTCAAGGTTGACCGCCCGGCCGCGCCGGGCCCGCGCCGACAGCTCGGCCTGCGCCTCGGCCCAGCGGCGCGCGGCGGGCTCGTCGGGGGACAGGCGGGCGAGCAGGGCGGCCTCGCCGTCCGCGGCCTCGGGCAGGGGCGGGCCCATCAGCCCGGCGCGGGCGGCGCGGGCGAGGAAACGGTCGAGAAGCGTCATGGTCAGGTCGAAGGGATCGCCGTCCGGGCCCGGCCGCCCACCCGCCGTCTCGGCCAGCGCCGCGGCGCGGCTGCGGTCCATCCGCGGCAGGGTCTGGAACAGCGCCACGAGGTCGGCGTAGCGCGAAAGCCCGTCCTGCCCGGCGAGCCGCAGCGCCTCGCCCACCGAGCCTGCGGCGAGCGCGGCGAGGCGGGCCGGGTCGCCCTCGACCTCGAGCGGGGCGAGCGCCGCGGCCATGTCGTCGGGCGAAAGCGGCCCGAGGCGCAGCTGCCGGCAGCGCGAGCGGATCGTGGGCAAGAGCCGCCCCGGCTGGTGCGAGATCAGCAGCAGCATGGCGTCGCGCGGCGGTTCCTCGAGCATCTTGAGGACCGCGTTCGCGGACTGGGGGTTCATGTCGTCGGCGGCGTCGATGATCACCACCCGGCGGCCGCCGTCGATCGCCGAGAGGTGGAAGAACTCGATCATCCGGCGGATGTCGTCGATGACGATCTCTGCCCTGAGGCGGCCCTTGTCATCCTCGCTGCGGCGCACGAGATGCAGCCGCGGCTCGGCCAGCGCCCGCATCCGGCGGGCGGCGGGGTGGTCGGGGTCGACCTCGAGCCGGCCGGGTTCGCCGCCGGCGATGAGCCAGCGGGCGATGGCCCAGGCAAGCGTCGCCTTGCCGGTGCCGCGGGGGCCGGTGATGAGCCAGCCGTGGTGCAGCCGGCCGGCGGCGGCGGCGTCGAGGAAACCGGCCGCGGCCTCGTCCTGGCCGATGACGCGGGGCGTCTCGCGCGGGTGCGGGGCGCCGGGGACGCGGTCGGATTCGACCGGCGGGTCGTCGGGGGCGAGGTCGCGGGCCATCCTCAGAGCGCCGCGCGGACGCGGGCGGCGACTGCCTCGGCCGGGCCGCTGCCGTCGATCAGGCGGATGCGGTCGGGATGGGCCGCGGCGAGCGCCCGGAACCCGTCGCGCAGCGCGCGTTGGAACGGCAGGCCCATCGATTCGAAGCGGTCCTCGGCGGCGGCATCGTCGCTTGACGGAAGGTGGGTGCCGGCGGGCACGGCCGCGACCGGCGGCGCGGCGACGGCGCGCGCGGCCGCCTCGGCCAGCTCGGCGGCGGGCGGGAGATCGCCCGGTTGCTGCCGGCGCAGGGTCCGTGCCAGCGCCTCGGCCGGGTCGAGGTCGATCACGAAGGTCCGGTCCGGCTCGACCCCGATCATCAGCGCGTGCAGCGCATCGACCGCTCCGCGCAGGTCGCCGCGGGTCGCCCCCTGATAGACGCGGGTCGAGTCGGCAAAGCGGTCGGTCACGACCCATGCCCCGCGGTCGAGCGCCGGGCGGATGGTCCGTTCGAGGTGATCGCGGCGCGCGGCAGTGAAAAGCAGCAGTTCGGTCTCGGCCGACCAGCGGTCGGCGCTGCCCTCGACCAGCAGGCGGCGGATGTCCTCGGCCCCCGGCGCGCCGCCGGGCTCGCGGGTCAGCACGACCTCATGCCCCTCGGCCCTGAGCGCCTCGGCCAGACGCCGGGCCTGGGTGGACTTGCCCGACCCGTCGATGCCCTCGAGGCTGATGAACACCGTCCGCGGGCCCCGGCGCGTCAGCCGCCGACGGCGGCGGCGGCCTGCCGGCCCAGCCGCATCGCGGCGTTCTGCATCCGGCCCATGAAGCCTGCACGCGGCACGTCGTCCGCGGCGACCAGCGGCAGGCGCGACTGCACCGACCCCGGCACCGTCACCACGAGCTCGCCCAGCCGCTGCCCGGCGGTGATCGGCGCCTCGATCGGGCCGTCGAACACCGCCTCGGCGGTCACGCCCGCGGCGGCCCCGGCCGGGATCAGCACGTTCACCCCGTCCTGCGTGGTCAGCGCCACCCGCCGCGCGGCCCCCAGCCAGACGGGCGCCCAGGCCACCCGCTCCCCCTTCGGCACCACGGTCTTCATGGTGAACTGGCGGAAGGCCCAGTTGACGATGCGCTCGGATTCCTCGGCCCGCGCCTTTTCCGACCCGAGCCCGCTGAGGACGAAGATCACCCGCCGGCCGTCCTGCACAGCCGAGCCGACGAGGCCGTAGCCCGCCTCTTCGGTATGGCCGGTCTTGAGCCCGTCGGCGCCGATCCCCAGCCCGAGGATCGGGTTGCGGTTGTGGCGGTTGGCGGGGGCGCGGTTGTCGAAGGCGTATTCCTTGATCGCGAAGTTCTTGTAGAGCTCGGGGAAGTCCGTGATCAGGTGCTGCGCGAGCACGCCGAGGTCATGGGTGGACATCCGGTGCCCGGGGTCCGGCCAGCCCGAGGCGTTGGTCAGATGCGTCTCGGTCAGCCCCAGGGCCTTGGCCCGGGCCGTCGCCTCGCGGGCGAACGCCTCTTCGGTGCCGGCCAGCCCCTCGGCCACGACCACGCAGGCATCGTTGCCCGAGAGCACGATGATCCCCTTGATGAGCTCTTCCACCGTCGGGCGGTCGCGCTCGTTCAGGAACATCGTCGAGCCCTTCATCTGCCGGGCCTTGGTCGAGACGGGGAAGCGCGTGTCGAGGCTGACGCGCCCCTCGTGGATCGCCTCGAACAGCATGTACACGGTCATCAGCTTCGACATCGAGGCGGGGGGAATCGCCCGGTCGGCGTCCTTTTCCATCAGCACCGTGCCGGTCGCCACGTCATAGACCCAGGCCGCGCGGGCGGTGGTGTCGAACGCCGCCGCAGGCAGCGCGGTCAGCGCCAGGATCGCGGCAGCAAGCGCGCCACGGGCGGTGCAAGAAAGCGATGAAAGCCGCATGGGTCGTCCTTTGCCGGTTCGGCGTCAGGGTTAACGCAGCCGCAGCCCTGCCGCAACGCTCACCCCCGGTCTCGTCCTACAGCGCGGCGGTAAAGATTCCCTGAACCGCCTCAGGCGCCCATCGCCGCGCGCCAGTGGCGGCGGCAGAGCGAGACGTAGCTCTCGTTCCCGCCGACCTGGATCTGGGCGCCCTCGCGCAGCACCGCGCCGTCCGGCCCGAGCCGCACCACCATCGTGGCCTTGCGCCCGCAATGGCAGATCGTGCGCACCTCGCGCAGGTCGTCGGCAATGGCGAGCAGCGCCGCCGAGCCGGGGAACA
Organism: Paracoccus sanguinis; assembly: GCF_012689545.1. Classification (NCBI taxonomy): domain Bacteria; kingdom Pseudomonadati; phylum Pseudomonadota; class Alphaproteobacteria; order Rhodobacterales; family Paracoccaceae; genus Paracoccus; species Paracoccus sanguinis. The sequence continues at coordinate 456,674 of NZ_CP051542.1, read as the reverse complement.
GCTCGCCGCGGAAATCGGTGCGCAGGCCGTAGGCCATGACCGGCTGGCCGCAGTCGTCGGCCACCCGGGCGAGCTGCCAGACCTGCGCGGGGGTGAGGAACTGGGCCTCGTCCACGAAGATGCAGGCGGCGTCGGGGCCCTCGGCCGCGATCAGCGCGAAGAGGTCGGTGTCGGCGTCGAAGGCGATGGCGTCGGCGCCCAGCCCGATGCGGCTGCCGATCCGCCCCGGCCCCGCGCGGGTGTCGAGCGCCGCGATGAGCAGCAGGGGCGTCATGCCCCGCTCGCGGTAGTTGTGGGCGGCTTGCAGCAGGAGCGTGCTCTTGCCGGCATTCATCGTCGAGTAGTGGAAATAAAGCTTGGCCATGCCGCGGGGTGCCAACTCGGCGCGGCGGCTGCAAGGGGCGGGCGCACGGGGGGGCCGAAAAGATCCAGCCCGACGCGGGGGGGCGCCGGGCTGGACGGGGTCGAGGCGGGCGCGGGGTCAGCCGCGCTGCTGGCCCTTCGGCGCGCGCGAGGGGCGGCGCGCCGGGCGCTTGCGGGCGGCACCGTCGCCCTGCGGGCGGGCGCCGGGCTTGCGCGGGCTGGGCACCGGGCCGGCCGGCGGCTCGCCGCCGATGACCGGGATCTGCGCCTTCATGGCCTTTTCCACGGCCCTGAGCTCGCCGACCTCGGCCGGGGCGCAGAACGCCACGGCGCGGCCGTCACGCCCGGCGCGCGCGGTGCGGCCAATGCGGTGGACGTAGTTCTCGGGCACGTTCGGCAGGTCGAAGTTGTAGACATGCGCAACCTGCGGGATGTCGAGCCCGCGCGCCGCGACGTCGGTCGCCACGAGCACCTGCGTCTCTTCCGAGCGGAAGGACGAGAGCGCCCTCTCGCGCTGGCCCTGCGACTTGTTGCCGTGGATCGCGGCGACCGAGAAGCCCCATTTCTCGAGCAGCTTCGACAGCTTCTCGGACCCGTGCTTGGTGCGGCCGAAGACGATCGCAAGCTCGCCCGGGTGCTTGGAGAGATACTCGGCCAGCAGCGCCGCCTTGTCGCCCTGGTTCACGAAGTGGACGCCCTGGTCGATCTTTTCGGCGGCCTTGCCCGGCGGGTTCACCGCCACGCGGACCGGATCGGTCAGATAGCTGTCGGCCAGCTCTTCCATCAGCTTCGGCATGGTGGCCGAGAAGAGCATCGTCTGACGCTCGGCCGGCAGCAGCTTGGCGATGCGGCGCAGCGCGTGGATGAAGCCGATGTCGAGCATCTGGTCGGCCTCGTCCAGCACCAGATAGCGGGTCTGGTCGAAGCGGACAGCCTTGCGCTCGATCAGGTCGATCAGGCGGCCGGGCGTGGCGATCAGCACGTCGACACCCCGGGCGAGGCGGTCCACCTGCGCGTTGATCGAGGCGCCGCCGACGACCCGGAAGCTGCGGATGCCGGTGCCGCGGGCAAAGGCCTCGACGTTCTGGGCGATCTGGGTGGCCAGCTCGCGGGTGGGGGCGAGGATCAGCGCCTTGCAGCTCAGCGGCTCGGCCCGCTCGCCCTTGGTGACGAGGCGGGTCAGCATCGGCAGGCTGAAGGCGGCGGTCTTGCCGGTGCCGGTCTGGGCGAGGCCCAGCAGGTCACGGCCCGCGACCAGCGCCGGGATGGCCTCGGCCTGGATCGGCGTCGGCTCGTTCAGCCCCAGCTCTGGCAGGTTGATCGCCACGCGCGGGTCGATGCCCATGCGGGTGAAGGCCGTGTCCATCTCGGGGATGGCGCGGCGGATGAAGGGCTCGGCCTGGCCTTCGGCGCGCGCCTTCTTGGCGCGGCCGGGGCCGCGGCGGGCGCCGAAGCCCGCGGATTTCGGCTTGTCGGCGTCGAAGCGCGACTTGCCGCGCGGGCCGTCGGTGCCGTGCGCGCCCTCGCGGGGGCCGCGATGGGGGGCGTCGCCGCTGCGGCGGGGTTTCTGGGTGCGCCCGGCCGGGTTGGCGGGGCGGGCTTGGGTCATGTTGTCAGTCATCTTCTCATGGTCCTGTGGCGCCGCCCCCGTATCGGGCCGCGCGGAAAGATCACGCCGACGCCGCCCCGGTCAGGGGTCGGTCGCGGCAACGTCAGGGGCGCGGGGCGATACGAGGTCCCGCGGGCAACCCTGCGTGAGAGGGGAAACCGATTGAGCGTCCGGCCCTTGGCAGTCAGACTGCGGCTGCTCACGCGGCAGCGGGTTCCTGGACGTGGACTAGATCGGGGCCGGGGGGCCGAAAGTCAAGGGCGGATGCGGCAGAAACCCTGCCGCATCCGGCGTCAGCCGCATTTCGAGTGGCCGCAGCTCGGGCAGGTCAGGCAGCCCTCGACCATCCGCATTCCCGGCATCCCGCAGGCCGGGCACGAGGGGCCGACGGGGACGGCCCCCGGCGCGGGGGGCGCGGCGTCGGCGGTGGGGTCGGCCTTCAGCCCCGCGCCCTCGGCGGCGAGGAAGCCGATCGCCACCATGTGCCGCTCGATCACGCCGCCGATCGCGGCGAGGATCGAGGGGACGTAGCGGCCCGCGATCCAGGCCCCGCCGCGGGGGTCGAACACGGCCTTGAGCTCCTCGACCACGAAGGACACGTCGCCGCCGCGCCGGAACACCGCCGAGATCATCCGCGTCAGCGCCACGGTCCAGGCGTAATGCTCCATGTTCTTCGAGTTGATGAACACCTCGAACGGCCGCCGCCGGCCGCCCTCCTCGATGTCGTTGAGGGTGATGTAGATGGCGTGCTCGCTGCCCGGGAACTTGAGCTTGTAGGTCGCCCCCTCGAGCGCCTGTGGCCGGTCCATCGGCGCCTCGAGATAGAACGCCGGCAGCTGCTCTGCGGGCACGGCGGCGGGGGCGGCCGCGGGTTCGGCCACCGACAGGACCGACCCGGTCACGGCGTTCGGGCGATAGGTGGTGCAGCCCTTGCAGCCCTGGTCCCACGCGGCGAGGTAGACGTCCTTGAACGCCTCGAACGGAATGTCGGGCGGGCAGTTGATGGTCTTCGAGATCGAGCTGTCCACCCACTCCTGCGCCGCCGCCTGCATGGCGACATGGTCGAGCGGGTCGAGCGTCTGGGCGTCCACGAACCAGTCGGGCAGGGGGGCGTCGCCCATCCGTTCGCGCCAGAGGCTGGCGGCATAGTCCACCACCTCTTCCTCGCTGCGGGTGCCGTCCTTCTGCAGGATCTTGCGGGTGTAGCTCAGCGCGAACACCGGCTCGATCCCCGAGCTGACGTTGCCGGCGTAAAGCGAGATCGTCCCCGTGGGCGCGACCGAGGTCAGCAGCGCGTTGCGGATGCCGTGGGTGCGGATCGCGGCGCGCACGTCCTCGTCCATCCGCTGCATGAAGCCGGAGGCGAGGAACGCCTCGGCGTCGTAAAGCGGGAAGGCGCCCTTTTCCCGCGCCAGATCGGCGCTGGCGAGATAGGCCGCGCGGGCGATGCGGCGCATCCAGCGGCGGGTGGCGGCGGCGGCCTCGGGTGCGCCGTAGCGCAGCCCGACCATCATCAGCGCGTCGGCGAGCCCGGTGACGCCCAGCCCGATGCGCCGCTTGGCGCGCGCCTCGGCCGCCTGCTGGGGCAGGGGAAAGCGGCTCGCGTCCACCACGTTGTCCATCATCCGCACGGCGACGGTCACCAGCTTGGCGAGCGCGTCCTCGTCCAGCGCGGCCTCGGGGCCGAAGGGGTCGCGGACCAGCCGGGCGAGGTTCACCGAACCCAGCAGACAGGCGCCGTAGGGCGGCAGGGGCTGTTCGCCGCAGGGGTTGGTCGCGGCGATCGTCTCGGCATAGCCGAGGTTGTTCATCGCGTTGATCCGGTCGATGAAGATCACCCCCGGCTCGGCATAGTCATAGGTCGCCCGCATGATCCGGTCCCACAGATCGCGGGCGCGCAGCGTGCGGTAGACCTGCCCGCCGAAGACCAGCGGCCAGTCGCCATCGGCCTTGAGCGCAGCCATGAAGTCGTCGGTGACCAGCACCGACAGGTTGAACATCCGCAGCCGGGCGCTGTCCTGCTTGGCGGCGATGAACGCCTCGATGTCGGGGTGATCGCAGCGCATGGTGGCCATCATCGCCCCGCGGCGCGAGCCCGCCGACATGATCGTGCGGCACATCGCGTCCCAGACGTCCATGAACGACAGCGGCCCCGAGGCATCCGCCGCCACCCCCGTCACCGGCGCCCCCTTGGGCCGGATGGTCGAGAAGTCGTAGCCAATCCCGCCGCCCTGCTGCATCGTGAGCGCGGCTTCCTTGAGGGACTGGAAGATGCCCTCCATGCTGTCGGGGATGGTGCCCATGACGAAGCAGTTGAAGAGCGTCACCGACCGCCCCGTGCCGGCGCCCGACAGGATGCGGCCGGCGGGCAGGAAGCGGAAATCCTCGAGCGCGGCGTAGAAGCGGTCCTCCCACGCGGCGGGGTCGGCCTCGACCGAGGCGAGGTCGCGGGCGACGCGCCGCCAGCTGTCCTCGACCGAGCCGTCGCGCGGCGTGCCGTCGGCGTCGCGCAGGCGGTATTTCATGTCCCAGATCTGTTCGGCGATGGGGGCGGCAAAGCGGGTCATGGGCGGTCCTGCGGGTCGGGAGAGGGTCGGGGGCACAGGGCGCCTTGTTGCGGCAACCGCCCGGCGCAGGCAAGCCTGCGGTGAGGTGACGCCGTGGGGCGTCGGCGGACGGGCGGCGGCACGGGCTGACAGGCGGGGGTGCGACAATCCGGCGCAGTCCTGTTACCTTAGCAAAGAGATAAGGATTTCCGGCAACCAGCCCGAGAAGGCCAACCGAATGATCCGCAAAAGGATTTCCGCCGGCATCCTTGCCGCAACCGTGCTCGGCGCAGCCCCGGCCCTCGCCTCGCAGCCCGGCGAGATGGAGACCGGCCCGCAGACCGCAGGCGTCGCCGCGCCGATCAACCTCGTCCCCGCCCGTCCGGTGCCGATGGCGGTGATGACCTACGAGGTGTTCGAGGCGACGGTCGACCACGCCGACCTCGCCGAATGCCCCAAGGCGCTGGCCCGCGAGGGGCGGTTCTGCCGGGTGGTGCTGCACGGCGACGCGCTGCACGTCTTCGCCTTCAGCGAGGACCTCGACCAGCCGCTGCAGGCGGTGATGGAGTATCCGCTGGACGTGATCCGCTTCCCCGAGTGAGCCGGGGACAGGCCCGCCCGCGGCGTCAGCCGGGGGTCAGCCGGGGTGGGGCCGGTGCGCCTCGCGCAGCGCCCGGCGGTTGACCTTGCCGGTCGGCGTGCGGGGCAGGGCGTCGACGCGGACGTAGCGCCGCGGCTGCTTGTAGCGGGCCAGCCCCGCCTCGGCCGCGGCCTCGAGCGCGTCCTGCGTCGCGTCGCCGGTCCAGAACGCGGCGATGATCGACGCCCCGCCCGCCACGGTCAGCTCCGCCGCCGCCACGTCGCCCGCGCCGGGCACGGGGGCGAGCACGTCCTCGACCTCGGCGGGGGCCACGCGGAAGCCGCCCGCGTTCATCATGTCGTCGGCCCGCCCGAGCGTCGAGATCGCCCCGTCCTCGGCCGCCACGGCCAGATCGCCGGTCAGGAACCAGTCGCCCTGATGGCGGGCCGCGGTCTCCTCGGGCTGGCCCAGATAGCCGAGAAACAGCCCCGGATCGCTGCGATGGACGGCGAGGACGCCGGGCGTGCCGGGCGGGTTCTCGGCCCCGTCCTCGGACAGGATCGCCACCCGCCGCCCGGGCTGCGGATAGCCCGCCGTGCCGGGCGGCGCGGGCCGCGCGGGCGAGCCCGAGAGGAACGTCGAGCACTCGGACATCCCCATCGCCTCGTGGAGTTCCGTCCCCGTCCGCGCCCGCCACGCGTCGCGCAGCGCGGGGTCGAGCCGCTCGCCCGCGGTCAGCCCGTGGCGCAGGCTGGGGACCGGCGCCCAGTCGGCCCGCAGGATGCGGCGGAAGACGCCGGGGGCGGTGGCGAGGATGGTGGCGCCGTGGCGGGCGGCGAGCAGAGGGATCTGTTCGAGCGCCGTGCCCTCGGCCGGGATCAGCGCGGTGGCGCCGACCGTCCACGGGTCCATCAGCCCGGTGCCGAGGGTGAAGGTCCAGTTGAAGGCGCCCGCGTGCATCAGCCGGTCGTTCGGCGTGAGCCCGTACCAGCCCTGAAACATCATCGCCCGCGCGAGGATGGCGCGATGCGCGTGCATCACCGCCCGCGGCTGGCCCGAGGTGCCCGAGGTATAGACGATATAGGCCAGCCGGTCCGGGTCGCCCTCGGCGAACTCCCCCGGGGGCAGGGTCGCCATCGCGGCCAGCTCGGCCACCGGCAGGACCGGTGCGGTGTCGCCCTCGGGCAGGGCGATGCCGGGGCCGGCGATGGTCAGCGCATGGGTGATCTCGGCCGCGATCTTGCCCACCTCGCGGGCGGTGAGCATGGCCGAGGTCGGCACGGGCACCAGCCCCGCCGCGATGCAGCCGAGATAGGCGATGGGGAACGCGGGCTCGTTGCCGATCCTGAGCAGCACCCGGTCGCCGGGGTTGAGCCCGCGGGCGAGCAGCCCCGTCGCCGTCCCCCGCACCGCCGCCGTCAGCCGCCCGTAGGACCAGCGGTCGGCCCGGGTCGGCGAGACGACGGCGAGGGCGAGCTTGTCGGGCGTGGCCTGCCCCGCCGCCAGCACATGCGCGGCGAGGTTCAGCGGGCGCGAAGGGGCGGGGGCGGGGGGCGGCGTCTGGGTCATGGCGGCAGGATGATCCTGCCCGCGGGGCGGGTGCAAGGGGCCGCGCGAGGGGGGCGGGCCGCTGTGGCGCAACGCGCGCCCCCGGACCCGGCGCGGAGCGACCGCGGTCGACGGCCCCGGCGCGCCGACCGCGACCGCCCGCACGCCTCAACTCTGCCCACGATCGCGTGCGCCCGCGCCCCTCGCCGGCGGCGGACGGGTTGCCGCGCTCGTCCCCGGCTGGTTAAACGGCAGGATCAACAGCGAGGGCTGACCATGCGCAACGCATCCGATCTCGCGGCCCTGATCGGCCGCACGCCGCTCATCCGGCTCAACCGGGCCTCCGAGGCGACCGGCTGCGAGATCTGGGGCAAGTGCGAGTTCATGAACCCCGGCCAGTCGGTCAAGGACCGCGCCGCGCTCTACATCATCCGCGACGCCGTGGCGCGGGGTGCGCTCGGCCCGGGCGGCACCATCGTCGAGGGCACCGCGGGCAACACCGGCATCGGCCTCGCGCTGGTCGGCGCCTCGATGGGCTTCCGCTCGGTCATCGTCATCCCAGAGACGCAGAGCCAGGAAAAGAAGGACATGCTGCGCCTCGCCGGCGCCGAGCTGGTCGAGGTGCCTGCCGCCCCCTACCGCAACCCCAACAACTACGTCCGCTATTCGGGCCGGCTGGCCGAGGCGCTGGCCGCCACGCTGCCGGGCGGGGCGGTCTGGGCGAACCAGTTCGACAACACCGCCAACCGGCAGGCGCATCTGGAAACCACCGGCCCCGAGATCTGGGACCAGACCGGGGGCGGGGTGGACGGGTTCATCTGCTCGGTGGGCTCGGGCGGGACACTCGCCGGCGTCGGGATGGCGCTGCAGCCGAAGGGGGTGAAGATCGGCATCGCCGACCCCGAGGGATCGGCGCTGTTTGCGTGGTACACGCAGGGCGAACTCGACGCGCCCGGCAACTCGATCACCGAGGGGATCGGGCAGGGGCGGGTGACCGCGAACCTCGACGGCTTCACCCCCGATTTCGCCTGCCGGGTGCCCGACAGCGAGGCGCTGCCCATCCTCTACGACCTGCTCGAGCACGAGGGGCTGTGCCTCGGCGGCTCGTCGGGGATCAACGTCGCGGGCGCCATCCGCATGGCGCGCGAGATGGGGCCGGGCAAGACCATCGTCACGGTGCTCTGCGATTCGGGGACGCGCTACCAGACCAAGCTCTGGAACCCGGTGTTCCTGCGCGACAAGGGCCTGCCGGTGCCGCACTGGCTCGAGACGCGCGAATCGGCCCTGCCGGACGTGACCGAGGCCTGACGGGATGGCTGCTGCACTGACTGCCCGCGCCACCCCCGCGCCCTGCCGCCGCTGGTCCGCCGTCCTTCTCGCCGCGCTGGCCGCGCTGTGGCTGGCGCTGGCGGTGGCCCCGCCGGCGCTGGCCCAGACCGAGCCCGACTATCAGGCGTGGAACCAGATCGCGAGCCGCGCCGAGGAAGAGGTGGACGCCGGCGGCGCCACCACCGAGACGCTGCAGCGGCTGCGCGCCGACATCGTCTCGTGGCGCGACCGCTTCCTGCAGGCGCAGTCGCTCAACGCCCCGCGCATCGCCACGCTGCGCGACCAGATCTCGGCGCTGGGCCCGGCGCCCGCCGAGGGCGAGACCGAGGCCCCCGAGATCGCCGAGCGCCGCAAGGAGCTGACCGAGCAGCTCGCCCAGTTGCAGGCCCCCGGCCTGCGCGCGGTCGAGGCCTACAGCCGCGCCGACAGCCTCGTGCGGGCCATCGACGAGACCGCCCGCACCCGGCAGGCCGACGCGATCCTCAAGCTCAGCCCCTCGCCGCTGCTGCCGTCGAGCCTGGTCGCCGCGGCCTCCGAGGGGATGACGGTGCTGAACGGCATCGCCGGCGACGTCCGCGACCGGACCTATGGCGCCGCCGGGCGGGCGCTGATCGGGCGGCTGCCGCTGATCGGGCTGTATCTGGCGCTGGCGCTGGGGCTGCTGATCTACGGGCGGCGCTGGATCGACTCGCTGCCCTCGCGCCTCGGCTCGCGGGCGAGCGACTATGCCCGCGACGCGGTGGCCTTTGCCGTGTCGCTGGGGCAGATCGCCATCCCCACCGCGGGCGCCTATCTGCTGGTCCGCGCGCTCGACACCACCGGGCTGGCCGGGTCGTGGGCGCGGCCGCTGCTGATGGTGCTGCCGGTGGCGGCCCTGCTGTTCTTCACCGGGCGCTGGCTGTCGCTGCGGTTCTTCACCCTGACCGGCGACCCGCCGATCTGCTACCCCGAGGTCCAGCGCCAACGCGGCCAGTTCTACGGCATCTCGATGGCCGCCGCGCTCGCGGTCCATCACATCGCCGGGCAGGCGGTCCTGCCGCTCTCGGGCATCCGCACCGATCCCGGCACCGGCAGCCGCATCCCGCTCGAGGTGAGCGATGCCGCCGCGGCGGTCTGGCACCTGCCGCTGATCGTGGTCGGGGCGCTCTTGCTGTTCCGCCTCGGCCTGGTGCTGCGCCACCGGCCCGAGCACGACGCCTCCGAGCAGACGGGCTATGCCGGCAAGGTCATGGCCGCGCTCGGCGCCGCGGCGCGGCTGATCGCGCTGGCGAGCCCCGTGCTGGCGGTGATCGGCTTCGTGACGCTCGCCAACTCGATCCTGTGGCCGGCGGCCCTGACCATCGGCCTCGCCATGCTGGTGATCGTGCTGCAGGAGTTCGCCACCGACCTCTGGTCCGTGGTCAAGCGCGACCGGGGCATGTCGCGCAACGCGCTCGCGCCCGTGCTCATCGGTTTCGGCCTCGTGGTGCTGGCGATGCCGCTGCTGGCGCTGATCTGGGGGGCGAGCAACTCGGACCTCGGCGAGGCGTGGACGAGCCTGCGCAACGGCTTTTCGCTCGGCGGGGTGAAGCTCTCGCCCGGGGCCGTGCTGACCTTCGTCGTGGTGTTCACGCTCGGCTACATGGCGACGCGGGTGGTGCAGGGGACGGTGCGGACCTCGATCCTGCCGCGCACCCGGCTGGACATCGGCGCCAAGAACGCCGCCGTCTCGGGCCTCGGCTACGTCGGCATCTTCCTGTCGGCGCTGCTTGCGGTGACCTCGGCCGGGATCGACCTGTCGAGCCTTGCCATACTCGCCGGTGCCCTGTCGGTCGGTATCGGTTTCGGCCTGCAGAACATCGTGTCGAACTTCGTCTCGGGGATCATCCTGCTGGTCGAGCGTCCCGTCGCGGTCGGCGACTGGATCCAGGTCGGGCAGTCGCAGGGCTACGTCAAGCGCATCTCGGTGCGCTCGACCCAGATCCAGACCTTCGACCGCACCGACGTGATCGTGCCGAACTCGGACCTGATCTCGAAAGAGGTCACCAACTGGACGCGCGGCAACCTGCAGGGGCGGATCATCATCAAGGTGGGCGTGGCCTACGGCAGCAACACCCGCCGGGTGGTCGACATCCTGCGCGAGATCGCCGAGGACCAGCCGACGGTGCTGATCAACCCGGCGCCGAACGTGCTGTTCATGGGCTTCGGCGCCGACAGCCTCGACTTCGAGATCCGCGCCATCCTGTCGGACATCAACCAGGGCATGGGCGTGCAGTCCGAGATCCGCCACCAGATCATCGAGCGCTTCGCCGCCGAGGGGATCGAGATCCCCTTCGCCCACCGCGAGGTCCGCATCGTCAACGCCGAAGAGCTGGGCGAGGGCGGCAAGAAGGCCCTGGGCGCCCCCGCGGGGCCGGGCGCCCCTGCCGCGGCGGACGACGCCGAGGCCGAGGCCGCGACGGCCCGGCCGCGGGGCGAGGAGCAGCAGGACCCGCGGATCACGCAGGCGACCTCGTCGGGCCTCGAGATCGCCGAGGGCGGCAGCGACGGCGACGGCGACGGCGACCGGGGCTGAGGCACGGCGGAGCGACAGCGACGGCGACGGCGACCGGGGCTGAGGCACGGCGGGGGCGCGGCTCCCCGGCGGCCGGACGGCCGCCTCCCCCGGGATAATTCGGCGAGGACGACGCCGCGCGGAGGCTGGGCGTGCCGCGTGATCCGGCGGCCTGAGCCGGTTTTTGGCGGCGAAATGACAGCTTGCGTCGCGGCGCCCGCGGCCCCGGTGCATTGTCTCGGGGCGGGTGAACGGCCTATGGTCGCGCCGCAACCCACCCTCTGCCGAAGGCCGCCCGCATGACCGACCCGCGCCCGCGCGACAACGACCCCGAGGACGACGACTTCGTCCCCGCCCGCGCGCTGGTGGCCGAGGTCGTCGAGGCCATCGACGCGGGCGACGCGGCCGGGCTGAACGCGCTGCTGGAACCCGTCCACGGCGCCGACATCGCCGACCTGATCGAGCAGTTGCCGCCGCACCGGCGGCGCGAGTTCATCCGCCTCTACTCGGGCGAGATCGACGCCGAGATCCTGACCGAGATCGACGAATCGCTGCGCGAGGAGGTCATCGAGCAGCTCCCGCGCGAGGTCGTGGCCGAGGCCGTCCGCGAGATGGACACCGACGACGTGGTGGACCTGCTCGAGGACCTCGACCCGCCCGAGCGCGAACAGATCCTCGCCGCGCTCGACGCCGAGGACCGGGTCGCGGTCGAACAGTCGCTGACCTATCCCGAATACTCCGCCGGCCGCCTGATGCAGTCCGAGGTCGTGACCGCGCCGCAGCACTGGACGGTGGGCGAGACCATCGACTTCCTGCGCCGCGAGGACTGGCTGCCGGACCAGTTCTACCACGTCATCCTGGTCGATCCCCGCCGCCACCCGGTCGGCTACGTGACGCTCGGCCGGCTGCTCTCGGCGCAGCGCACGACGCGTCTGGCCGACATCGCCGAGGACAGTTTCCGCACCATCGGCGTGCTGCAGGACGAAGGCGACGTGGCCTATGCCTTCAACCAGTACCACCTCATCTCGGCCCCGGTCGTCGACGCCGACGACCGGCTGGTGGGCGTCATCACCATCGACGACGCGATGGGCGTACTCGACGAAGAGCACGAAGAGGACATGCTGCGCCTCTCGGGCGTGAACGAGGAGAGCCACGTTTCGGACGGCGCCTTCGCCACCGCCCGCCAGCGGTTGCCGTGGCTGGTGGTGAACCTCTTCACCGCGTCGCTTTCGGCCATCGTGATCTCGCGCTTCGAGGACACGATCTCGTCGCTGGTGATGCTCGCCGCGCTGATGCCGATCGTCGCCTCGACCGGCGGCATCGCCGGGACCCAGTCGCTCGCGGTCGCGGTGCGGGCGCTCGCCACCCGCGACCTGACCTCGAGCAACGCCCGCCGCGTCGTGCGGCGCGAGCTTTTCGCGGGGATGCTGAACGGCATGGGGCTGGCGCTGATCCTCGGCCTTGCCGGGACGCTGATCTTCGGCGATCCGAAGCTGGGGATGGTGCTGGCGATGGCGATGATCGTGAACCAGATCGTGGCCGCGCTGGGGGGCGTCTTGGTGCCGCTGACGCTCGAGCGGCTGGGGCTCGACCCGGCGCTGGCCTCGGGCACGTTCGTCACCACGCTGACCGACGTGATGGGGTTCCTGGCCTTCCTCGGCCTCGCCACCGTGATCCTGTTGTGAGGGTGCGCCGTGGGCGGTGACGTGGACGCGGATGTCGTGGCGCAGAAGACGGCGCTGCGGACGCAGGCGCTGACCGGGCGGCTTGCGGGCGGCGATGCGGCGGCGCTGGCGGCGAACCTGAGGCGGGCGCTCGCCCCCCACGCGGGGCGGGTGCTCGCCGGCTACTGGCCGATGCGCGGCGAGGCCGATCCCCGTCCGGCGATGGAGGCCCACGACGGCCCGCTGTGCCTGCCCGTGGTGCCGGGGCGTGGGCAGCCGCTGGTCTTTCGCCTCTGGCGCGGCGAGGCGCTGGTGCCGGGCAGCTTCGGCACCTCGAACCCGCCCGATTCGGCGCCCGAGGTCACGCCCGAGGTGCTGATCGTGCCGCTGGTCGGGTTCGACGCGGCGCTGCAGCGGCTGGGCTACGGCGGCGGGTTCTATGACCGCACGCTGGCCCGGCTGCGCGCCGCCGGGCCGGTCACGGCGATCGGGCTCGGCTGGGCGGGGCAGCAGCTGCCAGCGATTCCCGCGACGGCGACGGACGAGCGGCTCGATGCGATCGTCACCGACCGTGGCATCCTCGCCACCCCGGCCTGATCGCCCCCGCAGGGGGCGCACTGTGGATGGCCCTGTGGACAACCCTTGATAACTGCTGAACGACCGCCCCCAAGGCGCGCGCGGGGCTGATTTTTTCGGCTGCGCCGCGGTGATCCCCAGCCCCCGTTAACCTTCGAGTCGCGGCCCGATCGGGACGCCGCAACCCCTGCGTGTCAACCACCGATGTCCGTCGAAGGCGCAAATAAACCGCTTGAAGACAGGGCTCAGACGCTTCACTTTGTGTGGACCGGCGGACGAGACCACCACATCTAGTTGCCGGCCGAGGGATGACACGACAACCGACAGCGCCGCGGCGGCACCCTCGCCGCCCGCCTTCCGCCAGCCGTGCGGGGGGCGTGCAAGCGGCCCGGACCAGACCAACCAGCGCGGCCCGAGACCGCGGACCAGAGGGGCGAAGGATGAAGATCGACCGGCGTTACACCACCACCGAAACGGGCGCCTACGGCGGCATCGACTTCGTCACCACCACCTCGGAAATCCGCAACCCGGACGGCACCGTGGTGTTCCGCAACGACGCCGTCGAAGTCCCCGAGGGCTGGAGCCAGGTCGCCAGCGACGTCATCGCGCAGAAATACTTCCGCAAGGCGGGGGTGCCCGCGCGCCTCAAGCGGGTCAAGGAAAAGGGCGTCCCCGAGTTCCTGTGGCGCTCGGTCGCCGACGAGGCGGCGCTCGCCGCGCTGCCCGAGGGTGAGCGGAACGTGGGCGAGACCTCGGCGCGGCAGGTGTTCGACCGGCTGGCCGGCGCCTGGGCCTACTGGGGCTGGAAGGGCGGCTACTTCACCACCGAGGCCGACGCCCGCGCCTATTACGACGAGATGCGCCACATGCTCGCCCGGCAGATGGGGGCGCCGAACAGCCCGCAGTGGTTCAACACCGGCCTGCACTGGGCCTACGGCATCGACGGCCCGAGCCAGGGGCATTTCTACGTCGACTACCGCACCGGCGCGCTGGTCAAGTCCGACAGCGCCTATGAGCACCCGCAGCCGCACGCCTGCTTCATCCAGTCGGTCTCGGACGACCTGGTGAACGAGGGCGGGATCATGGACCTGTGGGTCCGCGAGGCGCGGCTGTTCAAGTATGGCTCGGGCACCGGCACCAACTTCTCGTCGCTGCGCGGCGAGGGTGAGAAGCTGTCGGGTGGCGGCAAGTCGTCGGGCCTGATGGGCTTCCTCAAGATCGGCGACCGCGCGGCGGGCGCGATCAAGTCGGGCGGCACCACGCGGCGGGCGGCCAAGATGGTCATCTGCGACATGGACCACCCCGACATCGAGCAGTTCATTAACTGGAAGGTCATCGAGGAGCAGAAGGTCGCCAGCCTCGTCGCCGGCTCGAAGCAGCATGAGGCGAAGCTGAACGAGATCTTCGCGGCGATCCGCCAGTGGGATGGCAGCGCAGACGGCGCCACCGATCCGGTGCAGAACGCGGCGCTGAAGGGGGCGATCCGCGCCGCCAAGCGCGCCATGATCCCCGAAACCTACATCAACCGGGTTCTGCAATACGCCCGCCAAGGCTTTGATTCGATCGAGTTTCCGACCTACGACACCGACTGGGACTCGGAAGCCTATGCCTCGGTGTCGGGCCAGAACTCGAACAACTCGGTCCGCGTCACCGACGCCTTCCTCAAGGCGGTGCGCGAGGATGCCGACTGGGCGCTGATCCGCCGCACCGACGGCAAGACCGCCAAGACCGTCAAGGCGCGCGAGCTGTGGGATCAGATCGGCCATGCCGCCTGGGCCTGCGCCGACCCCGGCATCCAGTTCCACGACACCGTGAACGCCTGGCACACCTGCCCCGAGGACGGGCCGATCCGCGGCTCGAACCCGTGCTCGGAGTACATGTTCCTTGACGACACGGCCTGCAATCTCGCGTCGATGAACCTGCTGACCTTCCTGAATGGCGGGCAGTTCGACGCACAGGGTTACGTGCACGCCACCCGGCTGTGGACCGTGACGCTCGAGATCAGCGTGCTGATGGCGCAGTTCCCGTCCAGGGAGATCGCGCAGCGCAGCTACGACTTCCGCACCCTCGGCCTCGGCTATGCCAACATCGGCGGACTGCTGATGAACCTCGGGCTTGGCTATGACAGCGACGAGGGCCGGGCGCTCTGCGGGGCGCTGACCGCGCTGATGACCGGCGTCAGCTACGCCACCTCGGCCGAGATGGCGGGCGAGCTCGGGCCCTTCCCGGGCTATGCGAAGAACGCCGACCACATGCTGCGGGTGATCCGCAACCACCGCGCCGCGGCGCACGGCACCGAGGCCTACGAGGCGGTGAACGTCGCCCCCGTGGCGCTGGACGTGGAGAACTGCCCCGACCCGGAGCTCGCCGTCATGGCGCAGCGGGCCTGGGACAAGGCGCTCGCGCTCGGCGAAGAGCACGGGTTCCGCAATGCCCAGACGACGGTGATCGCGCCGACCGGCACCATCGGCCTCGTCATGGACTGCGACACCACCGGGATCGAGCCCGACTTCGCGCTGGTGAAGTTCAAGAAGCTGGCCGGCGGCGGCTACTTCAAGATCATCAACCAGTCGGTGCCGGCGGCGCTGGAAACCCTCGGCTACGGCTCGGCCCAGATCGAGGAGATCGTGGCTTACGCCGTCGGCCACGCCTCGCTCGGCAACTGCCCCGGCATCAACCACGCAGCCCTGGTCGGCCACGGCTTCGGCCCGCGCGAGCTGGAAAAGGTGGACGCGGCGCTGGCGTCCGCCTTCGACATCCGCTTCGTCTTCAACCAGTGGACGCTGGGCGAGGATTTCTGCAAGGGCACCCTCGGCATCCCGGCCGAGAAGCTGTCGGACCCGGGCTTCGACCTGCTGCGCCACCTCGGCTTCACCCGCGCCCAGATCGACGCGGCCAACGACCACGTCTGCGGCACGATGACGCTGGAAGGCGCGCCGTTCCTCAAGCCCGAGCATTACGCCGTCTTCGACTGCGCCAATGCCTGCGGCAAGAAGGGCACCCGCTACCTGTCGGTGGACAGCCACATCCGCATGATGGCCGCCGCGCAGTCCTTCATCTCGGGCGCGATCTCGAAGACCATCAACATGCCGAACTCGGCCACCATCGCCGACGCGCTCGCGGCCTATGAGCTGTCCTGGTCGCTCGGGATCAAGGCCAACGCGCTCTACCGCGACGGCTCGAAGCTCTCGCAGCCGCTCGCGAGCGCGCTGGTCGAGGATGACGACGAGGCCGCCGAGGTGCTCGAATCCGGCTCGGCGCAGGAAAAGGCCACCGTCATCGCCGAGAAGATCGTCGAGCGCATCATCGTCAAGGAGGCCATCCGCTCGAACCGCGAAAAGCTGCCCGCGCGCCGCAAGGGCTATACCCAGAAGGCGATCATCGGCGGCCACAAGGTCTATCTGCGCACCGGCGAATACGACGACGGCAAGCTGGGCGAGATCTTCATCGACATGCACAAGGAAGGTGCGGGCTTCCGCGCCATGATGAACAACTTCGCCATCGCCGTGTCGGTGGGCCTGCAGTACGGCGTGCCGCTCGAAGAATTCGTGGACGCCTTCACCTTCACCCGGTTCGAGCCGGCGGGGATGGTGCAGGGCAACGACTCGATCAAGAACGCGACGTCGATTCTCGACTACATCTTCCGCGAGCTGGCGGTCAGCTACCTCGACCGGACCGACCTCGCCCACGTCAAGCCGAACGGCACCAGCTTCGACGACCTGGGTAACGGCCACCGCGAAGGCCAGCCCGAGCTGGTCCCGGCCGAGACCGGCGCCTCGAAGTCGGTCGAGCTGCTCAAGCAGATCAGCTCGACGGGCTACCTGCGCAAGCGGATGCCGCAAGAGCTGATGGTGCTGCAGGGCGGCGTCTCGACCGTCGCCGTCGCCTCGGGCTTGGCCGAGGAGGCCGCGGTCTTCGAAAGCACCACCGTCGCCGTGACGATGGACGCGCGCACCAAGGCCAAGATGCAGGGCTACGAGGGCGATCCCTGCGGCGAGTGCGGCAACTACACGCTGGTGCGCAACGGCACCTGCATGAAGTGCAACACCTGCGGCGGCACCTCGGGCTGCAGCTGAACGGAGGGCGAGATGGCGACCAACACCGGAGACGGCTATCGCAAGGGATCGGTCACCGACCGCACCCAGACGCAGCACCCCTCGGGCGACTGGGTCAAGCGCGACACCAGGACCGGCGAGTTCATGGACCGCAAGTCCTCCGACGGCCCCTTCAAGGGTGTCGCCAGGGAACCGGACGGGCGCCGCAGCCCGCAGAAATGACCGGCCACGGCCGGCCACGACCTCCGACCCGGGACGGGGCGGGGAACCTGTCGAGTTGAGCCAAGACGCGCGGAGTAACCGCGGGACAGGGACAGATCGCCGTCCGGGGCCAGCCTCGGGCGGCGATGCCGTGTCGGGCTTGGCGGCACCGCGCCGCCGCGGCTAGAGTGCCGCCACCCGGCGTCCAGACCGGGGCCGACCACGGGGGGACATCATGCTGACCGACATCGAGATCGCGCGCGCCGCGACCCCGCGCAACATCGCCGAGATCGCCGCACGGCTCGACATCGGGGCCGGCGACATCCTGCCCTACGGCCACGACAAGGCGAAGATTTCGCGGGATTTCATCGCCGGTCTCGACGGCGCGCCCGAGGGGCGGCTGGTGCTTGTCACCGCGATCAACCCGACGCCCGCGGGCGAGGGCAAGACCACCACCACGGTGGGGCTGGGCGATGCGCTGAACCGGATCGGCAAGGCCGCGACGGTCTGCATCCGCGAGGCGAGCCTCGGCCCGAACTTCGGGATGAAGGGGGGCGCCGCCGGCGGCGGGCGGGCGCAGGTGATCCCGATGGAGGACATGAACCTTCACTTCACCGGCGATTTCCACGCCATCACCAGCGCCCACAACCTGCTGGCCGCGCTGATCGACAACCACATCCACTGGGGCAACGCGCTCGACATCGACCCGGGGCGGGTGGCGTGGCGGCGGGTGATGGACATGAACGACCGGGCGCTCAGGGCGATGGTGCTGGGGCTGGGTGGCCCCGCGAATGGCACCCCGCGGGAAAGCGGCTTCGACATCACCGTCGCCTCCGAGGTCATGGCGATCCTGTGCCTTGCGAACGATCTCAATGACTTGCAGGAGCGTCTGGCGCGGATCATCGTGGCCCGGACCCGCGACGGGCGGCCGGTGACGGCGCGCGACCTCAAGGCGGACGGGGCGATGACGGTGCTGCTCAGGGATGCGTTGCAACCAAACCTCGTCCAGACGCTCGAGAACAACCCGGCGCTCGTCCACGGCGGGCCGTTCGCCAACATCGCGCATGGCTGCAACTCGGTCATCGCCACGCGGACGGCGCTGCGGCTGTCGGATTACGTCGTGACCGAAGCGGGCTTCGGGGCCGACCTCGGGGCGCAGAAGTTCTTTGATATCAAGTGCCGCGCGGCCGGGCTGCGGCCGGCGGCGGTGGTGCTGGTGGCAACCGTTCGGGCGCTCAAGATGAACGGTGGGGTGGCGCGGGCCGACCTCGGGACCGAGGATGTCGCGGCGGTCCGGCGCGGGTTGCCGAACCTCTTGCGGCATATCGAGAACCTGCGCCTCTACGGTCCGCCGGTGGTCGTGGCGATCAACCATTTCTCGAGCGATTCCAAGGCCGAAGCGCAGGCGATCATCGACGCCGCCGTGGCGGTCGGGGTGACGGCGGTCGTCTGCCGCCACTGGGCCGAGGGGGGGGCAGGGGCCGAGGACCTGGCCCGCGCGGTCGTCGCCGCCGCCGAAACGCCGAGCGATTTCAACATCTTGTACCCCGACACCCTGCCGCTGTGGGAGAAGGTCGAGACGATCTGCACCCGCATATACCGCGCCGACCACGTCGAGGCGCCGCCCGCGGTGCGCCGCCAGCTCGACGAGTGGCAGGCCGCCTTCGGCCATCTGCCGGTCTGCATGGCCAAGACGCAGTACAGTTTCTCGAGCGATCCCAAGCTCTTGGGCGCGCCCGAGGGCCATGTCATCCCGATCCGCGAGGTCCGGCTGTCGGCCGGCGCAGGCTTCGTCGTGGCGATCTGCGGCGACATCATGACCATGCCCGGCCTGCCGCGCGAACCGGCCGCCGACCGCATCGGCCTCGATGCCGCCGGTCAGGTCGTCGGGCTGTTCTGATGTTCGTGCAAGGTTCGTGCAGCGTTCATGCACGGTTCATGCGAATGCCATGCCTACGAAAGCGCCCCTCCCATGAGCCATGATCTGAGCGCAGCCCTTGCCGATCCCGACCCCCAAGCGGCGCTCGCGGCGCTCGAGGCGCTGGTGCAGGCGACGGTCGGGGCGCGGCTCTACACCGTCATGGCGCTCGACCCCGACACGGGGATGGCGCGACGGGTCTGGACGAGCGACCCCGACACCTACCCGGTCGGCGGCGAGAAGCCGCTGCCTGAGAACCGCTGGACCGAGATCGTCATTCGCGCCCGCCGGACCTGGGTCGCCAACACGCCCGAGGAGGTCGCCGAACTGCTCTTCGACCACGCCACCATCGCGCGGCTCGGCTGCGGGGCGGCGCTGAACCTGCCGGTCACGGTCGGCGGGCGGGTGATCGGGACGGTCAACCTGCTCGACCGCGCCGGGCATTTCACCCCCGACCGCGTGGCCGCCGCCGAGGCGTTGCGGCTGCCCGCGCAGGCGGTGCTGATGCGGGTGGCGCTGGCCCGCGCCGCGGACGGGGCGGCATGACCCTGACGACCTTCGACCGCATCATCCGCGACCGCGGCTCGGTCTATGCCGTCTCGGGCGGGCCGGTCGCCGACCGCGCGGCGATCGAGGCGGCGCTTTCCGCGCTGACCGCGCAGCGGCGGTTCGCCAAGGCCACCCACAACTCGTGGGCGGCGCGGCTCGGCGGCGAGGGGCTCAAGGCCGACGACGGCGAGGCGGGCGCGGGCGCGATCATCCTGCGGATGCTCGAGACCGAGGGGCTTGACGACCACCTGGTCGTGGTGACGCGCTGGTACGGCGGCAAGCACCTGGGCGGCGACCGCTTCCGGCACGTCATCGGCGCGGTGCGGCATTACCTCGCCGAGCGGCCGCGCTAGGCGCGGGCTAACGGCGCTGAAGCTCCGCCAGAATCCACGCCAGAGCGAGCAGGATCAGCCCGAAACCAAGACTTATCGCTGTGAAGAAGGTCCGGGCCTGACTGTCTGGCAGGATCATGTTGGCGATGGCCACGGCGATCTGAAGCCATCCCATCACCTGAAGAAATCCGGTCTTCACCGCGTGACTCCGCGTGCTGCTGAACGTGGTAGGGCCGGAGGGACTTGAACCCCCAACCAAGGCGTTATGAGCGCCCTGCTCTGACCATTGAGCTACAGCCCCACGCCTTTCGCCTAGTCAGCCGCGGCGCCCGGGTCAAGCGCGGCGCGTTGCGGGCCGCACGGGCTTGCGCTATCGGGGGGCAGCATCACCGAGGGGGCCCCGATGACCGAGAACAGCGCCTTGACCTATGCCCAGGCGGGCGTGGACATCGATGCCGGCAACGCGCTGGTGGACCGGATCAAGCCGGCCGCGAAATCGACCGACCGGCCGGGGGTCATGGCGGGGCTGGGCGGGTTCGGGGCGCTGTTTGACCTCAAGGCCGCGGGCTATGCCGACCCGGTGCTGGTCGCCGCGACCGACGGGGTGGGGACCAAGCTCAGGATCGCCATCGACACCGGGATCGTCGCCGGCGTCGGCACCGACCTGGTGGCGATGTGCGTCAACGACCTCGTCTGCCAGGGCGCCGAGCCGCTGTTCTTCCTCGACTATTTCGCCACCGGCAAGCTCGACGTGGCGCAGGCGGCCGCGGTGGTCGAGGGGATCGCCGCGGGCTGCAAGGCCGCCGGCTGCGCGCTGATCGGCGGCGAGACCGCCGAGATGCCGGGGATGTATCACGGCGGCGACTTCGACCTCGCCGGCTTCGCGGTCGGCGCGATGGAGCGGGGGGCGCATCTGCCGCAGGGCGTGGCCGAGGGCGACGTGCTGCTGGGTCTCGCCTCGAGCGGGGTGCACTCGAACGGCTATTCGCTGGTGCGCCGGATCGTAGAGCGGACCGGGCTTGGCTGGGACGCCGCGGCGCCCTTCGGCCGCGGCAAGCTGGGCGCTGCGCTGCTCGAGCCGACGCGGTTTTACGTCCGCCCGGTCCTTGAGGCGATGCGCGCGGGCGGGGTCCATGCCGCGGCCCACATCACCGGCGGCGGGATCACCGAGAACCTGCCGCGGGTGCTGCCCGAGGGGCTCGGCGCGATCGTCGACCTGGACGCGTGGGAGCCGCCGGCCCTGTTCCGCTGGCTCGCCGAAGAGGGCGGGGTGTCCGAGGCCGAGATGCTCAAGACCTTCAACTGCGGGATCGGCATGATCCTCGTCGTGGCGCGCGACCGGGCGCAGCCGCTGGCCGCGGGCCTGCGCGCCGCGGGCGAGACGGTGCGCGAGATCGGCGAGGTCGGCGGCCGCGCTGGCGTAGGCTACACCGGCACGCTGTGGTGAACGGCGCCGTGGTGGGCGGGGCCGTCACCGAGGGTCCGCGCCGGGTCGCCATCCTGATCTCGGGCGGCGGGTCGAACATGGTCGCGCTGGCCGACAGCATGACCGGCGACCATCCGGCGCGCCCGGTTCTGGTGCTGTCGAACGACCCTGCCGCCGGGGGGCTCGCCAAGGCCGCCGCCCGCGGCATCCCGACGGCCGCCGTCGATCACCGGCCCTTCCGGGGCGACCGCGCGGCGTTCGAGGCGGCGCTGCTGGGGCCCCTCGAGGCGGCGCGGCCGGACATCATCTGCCTTGCCGGGTTCATGCGCATCCTGACGCCAGCCTTTGTCGCGCGCTTTGGCGGGCGGATGCTGAACATCCACCCCTCGCTGCTGCCGCTCTATCCCGGGCTCGACACCCATGCCCGGGCGCTCGCGGCCGGCGATGCCGAGGCGGGGGCGAGCGTGCATCTGGTGACGCCGGAACTCGACGGCGGGCCGATCCTAGGGCAGGCGCGGGTGCCGGTCGTGGCGGGCGACACGCCCGAGACGCTCGCGGCGCGGGTGCTGGCCGCCGAGCACCGGCTTTACCCCGCCGTGCTGCGCCGCTTTGCGGCGGGGGAGACCGGGCGGCTCGACCTCTGACGGGCGCGCGCTGACCCGCGCGAGGCGCGGGCGGGACCGCCGGATGCCTCCGGCGGGGATATTTTTATCCAGCCCGAAGCGAGGCCGCGGGGCTGGCCGCCGCGGCTCAGCGCTCGGGCAGGAGGCCGCGCGGGGCGAAGCGCAGCACGGCGAGCAGCAGCAGCCCCATGGCGAGGAAGCGCATCTGCGGCGCGGTCTCGGTCAGGTGGCGCAGCAGCGGGCCGTCCGAGAGCGGCAGGGTCAAAAGCGACATGAGCGCCGGGCCCCAGACCTCGGCCTTGATCCACAGGAACCAGATCAGCACCGCGCCCAGCACCGCGCCCCAGTTGTTGCCCGAGCCGCCGACGATCACCATCACCCAGATGAGGAAGGTGTAGCGCAGCGGGTTGTAGCCGCCCGGCGCCATCAGCCCGTCGAGCGTCACCATCATCGCCCCCGAAAGCCCGATCACCGCCGAGCCGAGCACGAAGAGCTGCAGGTGGCGGCGGGTCACGTCCTTGCCCATGGCGCGGGCGGCGGTCTCGTTGTCGCGGATGGCGCGCATCATCCGGCCCCAGGGCGAGTGCAGCGCCAGCTCGGCCAGCAGGATCAGCGTCAGCACCACGGCGACGAAGATCGCGAGATAGCAGAGCTTGACGTAGATCCCCGAGAAGGTCGCGGCGTCATAGCCCCAGCGGGCGGCGGCGGCGACGAAATCGGGGTTGGACTGCAGTTGCAGCTCGTAGGGGACCGGGCGCGGGATGCCGGTGATGTTGAGGACGCCGCGCGCGAGCCAGCCCTCGTTCTTGAGGATGGCCACGATGATCTCGCCGATGCCCAGCGTGGCGATGGCGAGATAATCCGAGCGCAGCCCCAGCGCGACCTTGCCCACCCCCCAGGCGGCGAGCGCGGCGAAGACCATGCCGACCGGCCAGGACAACAGGACCGGCAGCCCGAGGCCGCCGATGTTGCCGGCGTTGGCGGGGTTGTTGGCCTCGATCGCGGCGATGGCGGGGTCGAAGACCTGCCGGGTGAGGATGTAGCCGCCGATCAGGATCGCCGCCGGCACCCAGATCCGGGCGGCGCGGCGCAGCCTCCCGGCGGCGGCGATGGCGAGAACCAGCGTGGCGAGGCCGAGCGCGAGCGCCAGCATCAGCCGCGGCCCGCCCGCCGCCCAGGCGCCCGCGACCGGCTGGGTCGAGATCAGCACCGGCGCGAGGCCGCCAAGGGCCACGAAGCCCACGACGCCCGCGTTGAAGAGCCCGCCATAGCCCCAGATCATGTTGACCCCGAGCGCGGTCACCGCCGAGATCAGGCCCATGTTGAGGATGGCGAGCGAACTGTTCCACGACCCCGAGAAGAGCGCGTTCGAGACCGTGCCCTCGAGGACGAAGAGCACCGCGAGCACGGCAAACAGCAGCGGCGCGCGCAGCGGGCTGGCGGTGGGATCGGCTTGGCGCGAGGAGGACATCGGCGGCGCTCCGGGGGGCTAGTAGGCCTTGCCGCGGAACAGCCCCGTGGGGCGCACCAGCAGCACGACGATCAGGATGACGAAGCTGACGGCCAGCTTGTATTCGGTGCCGAGCATCTGGAGCAGGCTGGTCGGCTCGAACCCGAGATATTCGGCGATCTTCTTCCACGGATAGGTCAGGGCGACCTCGGAGAAGGCGATCAGGAACCCGCCGGCGATGGCGCCCATCGGGTTGCCCAGGCCCCCGACGATGGCGGCCGCGAAGATCGGCAGGAGGATCTGGAAATAGTTGAAGGCCTTGAAGGACTTGTCGAGACCGTAAAGCGTGCCCGCCGTCACCGCGAGGGCGATGGCGATGATCCAGGTCAGCCGCACCACCCGGTCGGGGTCGATCCCCGAGAGGAGCGCGAGATCCTCGTTGTCGGCATAGGCGCGCATCGCCTTGCCGGCGCGGGTGCGGTTGAGAAAGCGAAACAGCGCCCAGACCGCGATGGCCGCCACCACCAGCGTGATGACCTGCGTGGTGCGCAGCGCCAGCCCCTCGGCCAGCCCGCTCCATTCCCGGAACTGCGGGACCGAGATCACGAAGCGGGTGCCGTCGGCGAACTGGATCTCGCCCACGCCGATCAGCAGGCGAGTGAGACCGTTCATCACGAACATCACCCCCACCGAGGCCATGACGACGACGATCGGCGCGGCCTTGACGCGGCGGTAGTGGCGATAGACCCAGCGGTCGGTCAGCAGCGCCAGCACCACCGTGAGCGCGATGCCCAGGGGCAGCGCCAAGAGCGCCGTCGGCAGCGGGCCGAAGCTGACCCCCATCGACTGCAGCCACCAGGTCAGCAGGATCACGATGGCGGTGCCGAAGGCCATGGTGTCGCCATGGGCGAAGTTCGAGAACCGCAGGATGCCGTAGATCAGCGTGACCCCGAGCGCGCCGAGCGCGAGCTGCGCGCCGTAGGCCGCGGCGGGGATGACGACGAAGTTCAGGATCGCGACGAGCGCGTTCAGCAGGTCCATCAGCTCTCTCTCGAGGGGGCGTCGCGGTGACGCGCGGGCGCAGAGGCGGCGCGCTGCGGGGGGCGGATCGCGGGCGGGGCCGCGGGATGCCTCCGGCGGGGATATTTCTGTCCAGCCCGAGGGGGGGCAGAGGGGGTCATGGCGTCACCCGGCAGAGGCCGCGCAGGTTCTGGACCGCGCGGGGCGTGCTGAGGCTCAGCGTGGCGTGGTGGTGGTCGCGGTCGATGTAGAGGACCGTGCGACCGGCGTCGAAGATCAGCGTGCGGCCGCGCTTGAAGAACCGCGCGGGGCGCGGGCCCTCGGGGCCGATCAGCATCGGGGCGGCGGACCACGGGTGGACGACCGCAACGCTGCGGGCGGTGCCGTCGGGGGCAGGGTCGAGCGCGCAGGCGATGCCGCGCACGCCCGGAGCGCCGGGCAGGATCGCGTCGGCGGGCAGCGCGGTGGCGGGGTTGACAGCCGCCGGGTCGTGGATCGACGGCGGGTCGGCCAGCGCCGCCACCGCGGGCGGCAGCGTCGCCGGGGCCGGGGCCACGGGCGCGGACTGCGCCAGTGCGGCCGCGGGCAGGGCGAGGGCGAGGGTCAGCAGGGCGAGCCGGCGCATCGGTCAGCCCCCGAGGAAGGTGCGGCGCACCTCGGGGTCGGCCATCAGCTCGGCCCCGGTGCCGGTGTAGCGGTTGGTGCCCTGCACCAGCACATAGCCGATGTCGGCGATTTCGAGCGCCTGACGGGCGTTCTGTTCGACCATCAGGATCGAGATGCCGGTGCGGGCGATCTCGATGATGCGGTCGAAGAGCTCGTCCATGACGATGGGCGAGACGCCCGCGGTGGGCTCGTCCAGCATCAGAAGCTTCGGCTGGGTCATCAGCGCCCGGCCCACCGCGACCTGCTGGCGCTGGCCGCCGGACAGCTCGCCCGCGTTCTGGCGCCGCTTGTCGGCCACGGCGGGGAAGAGGTGGTACACCTGCTCCATCGTGGCGCGGAAATTGTCGTCGCGGATATAGGCGCCCATCTCGAGGTTTTCCTCGACCGTCATGGTCGGGAAGACGTTGGCGGTCTGCGGCACGAAGCCCATGCCGCGGCGCACCCGGTCCTGCGGGGTGAGCCCGGCGATGTCGTGCCCGTCGAGCGTCACCGTGCCCTCGCGCAGGTCCAGCATCCCGAACACGGCCTTCATCGCGGTGGACTTGCCGGCGCCGTTGGGGCCGACGATCACCGCGATCTCGCCGCGGTCCACGCTGAGGTCGCAGCCGTTCAGGATGTCGGCCTTGCCGTAGCCGCCGCGCATCCCGGTCGCCGAGAGATAGGGCAGGGTGCCGTCCGGGCGGGTGCCGGCGGCGCCGGGGCGCGGGCGGGCATGGGCCGGCGTCTGGGTCTGGGTCTGGGTTTGCGTCTGGGTCTGCATCATGGCCGCACCTCGGTGCCGGGGTCGTCGAGTTCGCCCAGCGGTCCTCGGGTGGTGCCCGGCGAGGTCGCAGCCCCCGACGCGCTCACGGGACGGCCCGCCTCGGCGCCGAGGCCGGGCTGGGCGCCGTGGCCCTCGTGGCGGCGGGTTTCCTCGGCCATCTCGGCCTGGACCTTGTTCTTGAGGCCGCGGCCGAGATAGGCCTCGATCACCGCCTCGTTCTGCATGATGCTGTCGGCCGAGCCCTGCGCCAGCACCTTGCCCTCGGCCATCACGATCACCGGGTCGCAGAGCTTGCCGATGAAATCCATGTCGTGCTCGATCACGCAGAAGGTGTAGCCGCGTTCCCTGTTCAGCCGCAGGATCGCGTCGGCGATGGTCATGAGCAGCGTGCGGTTCACGCCCGCGCCGACCTCGTCCAGGAACACGATCTTGGCGTCGACCATCATGCAGCGGCCGAGTTCCAGAAGCTTCTTCTGCCCGCCCGAGAGGTTGCCGGCCTTTTCCTCGGCCACGTGGCTGATGGTGAGGAAGTCCAGCACCTCATCCGCGCGGGCGAGGAGCGCGCGTTCCTGATCGGCGATGCGCTTGCGGCCGAACCAGGTGTTCCACAGCGTTTCGCCCGACTGCGCGGGCGGCACCATCATCAGGTTCTCGCGCACGGTCATCGAGGAGAACTCATGCGCCATCTGGAAGGTGCGCAGCAGACCCTTGTGGAAGAGCTTGTGCGGGGCGAGGCCGGTGATGTCCTCGCCGTCCATCACCACGCGCCCCGAGGTGGGCGGCAGGACGCCGGCGATGACGTTGAAGAGCGTGGACTTGCCCGCGCCGTTCGGGCCGATCAGGCCGGTGATCGAGCCGGTGGCGATGGTCAGGCTCGCCCCGTCCACGGCGCGGAAGCCCCCGAAATGCCGGTGCAGGTCATGGACCTGGATCATGCGTCCCTCGTTTCCCTCTCGCGCCCGGTGGCCGTTCCCGCCGGGGCCGCGGCGCCCCGCAGGGCGCCGCCAATCTGGTCCGGTGCCGCCCCCGCCTGCGGCGGCTGGCGCGCGGCCCCCGCACCGGGCGGGCGCCGCGTCCGGATCAGTGCGTCTTGACCGCGTTGAGCGTGCCGCCCTTGAAGTCGACCTCGCGGTAGGTGCCGGCGCTTTCGCCCGGGCCGACCAGTTCGACGGCGCTCGCGCCGACATAGTCGATGTCCTTGCCGTCGGCCAGCAGCTCGAGCGCCTTGGCCAGTTCGCCGGGCATGATCTTTTCGCCCGGGGCGTTGGCCACGTCCATCACCTTGTCCTTGTAGACCTTGGGATCGGCCGACTTGGCGGCCTGCATGGCCAGGATCAGCAGCGCGGCGGCGTCATAGGCCTCGGCGGCGAAGGCGTCCGAGCCCTCGAAGCCCGCGTCCTTGGCCTTGGCGATGAAGGCGTCGCGGCCCTCGCCCTCGGCCGAGGGGTTCTGGCCGAACGAGGTCTCTAGTTCCTTGCCGAACTTGTCGACGAGGGTCTGGCTGACCATGCCGTCGGTGAAGACGAAGGTGTTGAAGGCCCCCGAATCGAGCGCCCCGCGCACGATCCCCGAGCCGCCCTGGTCGACGTAGCCCGCCACGACCAGCGCGTCGCCGCCGGCGGCGGCGAGCGCCGCGACCTCGGCCGCATAGTCGGCCTTGCCGTCGTCATGGGCAGCGGTGATGGTGATCTTGCCGCCCTTGCCCTCGTAGGCCGACTTGAACGACTCGGCGAGGCCCTTGCCGTAGTCGTTGTTGGTGTAGGTCACGGCGACCGACTTGATCCCGCGCTCGAGGATGATGTCGGCCATCACCTCGCCCTGGCGCGCGTCCGAGGGCGCGGTGCGGAAGAAGAAGCCCTTGTCGTCGATCGTGGTCAGCGCGGGCGAGGTGGCCGAGGGGGCGATCATCACGACGCCGTTCGGCACCGCGACCTTCTCCAGGCTGGCGATGGTTTCGCCCGAGCACATCCCGCCGACGATGCCCGCGACCTTGTCCGAGGTCACCAGCCGCTCGACCGCGGTCACGGCGGCGGCGGCGTCGGCGCAGGTGCTGTCGGCCTGGACGATCGAGAAGGTGGTGCCGTCCATCGCCTTGCCCGAGTCGTTGGCTTCCTTGACCGCCATCTCGACGCCCTTGAGCATCGACGGCGCCATCGACTCGAGCGGGCCGGTGAAGCCAAGCGAGACGCCCAGCTTGACGTCGGCGGCCAGCGCGCCCGAGGCGGTGAGGGCTGCCACGGCGGTGGCGAGCATCAGGTTCTTCATTCTGGTCTTCTCCCTGCTGTGTGTGCGGCGGCGGTCCGTTGATGGCCGCCTTGTCCGCGGGTTCCGCCGCGCCCCGGGCGGGGGCACGGCGTAGGTCCGGCGACCGCCGCGGCCGGGGACGGGCCCCGGACTGCGGCGGCGCGCGTGTCAGCGCATCTTGACGACGTTGAGCGTGCCGCCCTTGAAATCGACCTCGCGGAAGGTGCCGGCGCTTTCGCCCGGCTCGATCAGCTCGACCGACGAGGCGCCGTCATAGTCGATGTCGGTGCCGGCGGCCAAAAGCTCGAGGCCCTTGGCCAGCTCACCCACGCCGATCTTCTCGCCGGGGCCGTTCGCCACCTCCATGATCTTGTCCTTGTAGACCTTGGGATCGGTGGACTTGGCGGCCTGCATCGCCAGCAGCATCAGGGCGGCAGCGTCATAGGCCTCGCCCGAATAGACGGCGCTGCCGTCGAAGCCGGCGGACTTGGCGAGTTCGGTAAACTTGTCGCGGCCCGCGCCCTCGGACGAGGGGTTCTGGCCGAACGAGGTCTCGAGCTCGGCGCCGAACTTGTCGATCAGCGCCTGGCCCACCATCCCGTCGGGCATGATGAAGGTCGAGAACGCGCCGGAATCGAGCGCCCCGCGGACGATCCCCGAGCCGCCCTGGTCGACGTAGCCGACCACGGCCAGCGCGTCGCCGCCGGCGGCGGCCAGCGCCGCGACCTCGGCCGAATAGTCGGCCTTGCCGTCGTCATGCGCGGCGATCATCGTGACCTTGCCGCCCTTGCCCTCGTAGGCCGTCTTGAACGCCTCGGCGAGGCCCTTGCCGTAGTCGTTGTTGGTGTAGGTGATCGCCACCGACTTGACCCCGCGCTCAAGCGCGATGTCGGCCATGACGTCGCCCTGGCGGGCGTCGGACGGCGAGGTGCGGAAGAAGAAGCCCTTGTCGTCGATGGTCGAGAGCGCCGGCGAGGTGGCTGAGGGCGAGATCATCACCATGCCGTTCGGCACGGCCACGCGCTCGAGGCTGGCGATCGTCTCGCCCGAGCACATCCCGCCCATGATCCCGTTGACCTTGTCCGAGGTCACCAGCCGCTCGACCGCGGCGACCGAGGCGGCGGCGTCGGCGCAGGTGTTGTCGGCGCGCACGGCCTCGACCTTGGCGCCGTCCATCAGCTTGCCCGACTCGCTGATCTCCTTGATGGCGAGCTCGGCCCCGTTGGCCATCTGCGGCGCCATCGACTCGAGCGGGCCGGTGAAGCCCATCGAGATGCCGATCTTGACGTCCTCGGCGGTGGCCATGCCGACCGAAAGCGCGGTGGCGGCGGTGGCGAGCAGCAGTTTCTTCATGGTGTTCCGTTCTCCAGACACAGTCTGGAACGAGAGACTAGGCAGGTTGCCGCCGAAAGGAAAGCACCCGCTGCATAGCCGCTATGCAGGGCCGTCCGTGCGCCCCTCGGCCCACCGGGTGCCGCGGACCGGCTTTCCTCGCCCGCGCGGCGTCACTATATTCGCCCGGTGTTTCATCGAGGATCGTCCGTCATGCCGCAGGATACCAGTTCGACCGCCATGCCGCTCAGCGCCAAGACCGAGGCCCCCCGCCGTGCCGCGGGCGCCCCGGACTGGACCCGGCAGGGCTGGCGCACCCGGCCGCGCGTGCAGATGCCCGACTATCCCGACGCCGCCCCCCTGAACGCCGTCGAGGCGCAGCTGTCGCGCTTTCCGCCGCTGGTCTTCGCCGGCGAGGCGCGCCGCCTCAAGGCGCATCTGGCCGATGCGGCCGCGGGGCGGGCGTTCCTCTTGCAGGGCGGCGACTGTGCCGAGAGCTTCGCCGAGTTCTCGGCCGACAACATCCGCGACACCTTCAAGGTGATGCTGCAGATGGCGGTGGTGCTGACCTGGGGCGCGCAGATGCCGGTGGTCAAGGTCGGCCGGATGGCCGGGCAGTTCGCCAAGCCGCGCTCGGCGCCGACCGAGGTGATGGGGGGCGTCGAGCTGCCCTCCTACCGCGGCGACATCATCAACGGCTTCGACTTCACCGACGCGGCCCGTGTGCCCGATCCGCAGCGGATGCTGCAGGCCTACACCCAGGCGGCGGCCTCGCTGAACCTGCTCAGGGCATTCTCGACCGGGGGTTATGCCGACATCCACCGGGTGCAGAGCTGGATCGCCGACTTCACCGGCGGGCCGGAGGCGGCGGAGTATCGCGCCATCGCCGACCGGATCAGCGACGCCATGGCCTTCATGCAGGCGGCCGGGGTGTCGTCCGAGACCGCGCACGAACTGGGCACCGTCGAGTTCTACACCAGCCACGAGGCCTTGCTGCTGGAATACGAAGAGGCGCTGGCGCGGATCGACTCGACCACCGGGCTGCCGGTGGCGGGCTCGGGCCACATGCTCTGGATCGGCGACCGCACCCGGCAGCCGGACGGCGCCCATGTCGAGTTCCTGCGCGGCGTGCAGAACCCGATCGGGCTGAAATGCGGTCCCTCGATCAGCGAGGATGACCTCAAGCGGCTGATCGCCACGTTGAACCCGACGAACGAGGCCGGCCGGCTGACGCTGATCGCGCGCTTCGGGGCGGGCAAGGTGGGCGACCACCTGCCGCGGCTGATCCGCACCGTGCAGGCGGAAGGGGCCAACGTGCTGTGGTGCTGCGACCCGATGCACGGCAACACGATCAAGGCGGCCTCGGGCTACAAGACCCGGCAGTTCGACCAGGTGCTGCGCGAGGTGCGCGAGTTCTTCGCCGTCCATGCCGCCGAGGGCAGCGTGCCAGGGGGCGTTCATTTCGAGATGACGGGGCAGGACGTGACCGAGTGCACCGGCGGCGTCCGGGCGGTCACCGACGAGGATCTGTCGAGCCGTTATCACACCGCCTGCGACCCGCGGCTGAACGCCAGCCAGTCGCTGGAGCTGGCGTTCCTCGTCGCCGAAGAGCTGCGGGCGCGGCGCACCGGCACCCCGGTCGGGCTGCGCGACGCCGTCTGACGCCGACCGGCCTTGCCGAAACCGAAGGGCGCCCCGCGGGGCGCCCTTTGTCGTCAGTCGTTCGAGATGACGCGGAAGCGGGCGCGGCGCTCTTCGGGGGTCTCATCCTCGCGGATCGCCGGGCGCGGCGCGGGGGCGTCGAAGAGCGGCGGCATCGTCGGCAGCGACGGGGGCCGCCCGGCCGCGGGACGGCGCCGGGGAACGGGGGAGGGGGTGTCGGCGTCGTCGGCCGCGAACGGCTCGCCCCGCCACGGCGCCGGCGGCTCGGCGAAGCCGTGCATCGAGGGCTGCGGGGTGAGGACGCGGGCGCCCTCGACCACCGGCATGGCGCGGTCGGCGGCGATGTCGAAGCGGCGCGGGGCGGTGCCGACCTCGCCCTCGGTCGCGAGGCAGCCGAGCGCGCGGGACACGTCGCCCAGGTCCGACTTGAGCGGCATGAGCAGCATCCGCCCGGTCAGCGCCGGGCGCCCGTAGCCGACCGGCCCGATCAGGTCCAGCTCGGCGATCTGCGGGCCCTTGAACACCGCCTCGAGCACGTCGCTCAGCCGCCCGCGCGAAGGGGCGTTGAGAACCGAGCAGAGCGGCATGCCCCGCACCTCCATCCCCATCAGGTCGACGAGATGGCGCCCGGCGAGGCGGAAGCGCGCGGCCCCGGGGGCCACCCGCTCGAGGATGAAGGCGAAAGGCAGGGCGGCGCGCAGCCCGGCCGGCTCGACATCGGCGCGGGACGGCACCGCCCGGCCGCGGCGCAGCGACAGCCAGTAGTCGCGCAGCGCGCCCGCGACCCGGTCCGGGCTGCGGGCGTCGAAGTCGGACAGGCGCAGCAACCGCTCGGGTCCGAGCGGGGCGGTCTTGCCGTCGTCGTCGTTGCGGGTCATGGCACAATGGTCCTCGATACGGCTCGGATCATAACGCGGCGGCGGCGCGAACGTCTCGGCCGATCTTACCCAAGGGTTAAGATCGGCGGTTGAGATCAGGCCTCGACCGCCGGGGCAGGCTCGGCAGGGTCGCGGGTCTCGCGCGGGGGGCGGCCGATGATCTCGCGCAGGGCGTCGAGTTCGATGAAGTTGTCGGCCTGCCGGCGCAGCTCGTCGGCGATCATCGGCGGCTGGCTGCGCATGGTCGAGACGACCGAGACCCGCACCCCCTGGCATTGCAGCGCCGCCACCAGCGGGCGGAAGTCGCCGTCGCCCGAGAACAGCACCGCATGGTCGAGCCGCGGGGCCAGCGCCAGCGCATCGACCGCGAGTTCCACGTCCATGTTGCCCTTGACCCGGCGCCGGCCCATCGAGTCGGTGTATTCCCGCGCCGGTTTCGAGACGATGGCGAAGCCGTTGTAGTTCAGCCAGTCGATCAGCGGCCGGACCGGCGAGTATTCCTCGTTCTCAAGCAGCGCCGTATAGTAGTAGGCGCGGACCAGCTTGCCGCGCCGCTCGAATTCCTGCCGCAGCAGCTTGTAGTCGAGATCGAACCCGAGCGCCTTGGTCGCGGCATGAAGGTTCGCGCCGTCGATGAACAGCGCCAGTCGGTCGTCCTTGTAAAACAATGCCCCAGTCCCCTGCCGAACAAACCCAAGCCGGACCCGCCAACCCACCGCGGATGCTGCGAGAAAACCTAGCCCTGCTCGCCCTTGGCGCAAACCTGTCCTGTTGGGCAGGTCCGCCCGAGGCCGCCGTGCGCGTGGCGCTGGGCCGGCTGGGCGCCGAGGGGCTGGGGCTGCGCGCGGTCAGCCGATTCTGGCGCACCCCCGCCCACCCCGCGGGGTCGGGGCCGGACTACGTCAACGCCGCCGCGGTGGTGGCGGCGGGGGCGATGTCGTCCGAGGCGGTGTTGGCCGCGCTGCACCGGGTCGAGGCGGATCTGGGCCGGGTGCGGGACGGGACGCGCTGGGGGGCGCGGGTGATCGACCTCGACCTGCTGGCGATGGGGGGCGAGGTTCGCCCCGACGCGGCGACGCAGGACCGCTGGCGGGCCCTCCCGGCGGCGGCACAGGCGCAGGTGGCCCCCGACCGGCTGATCCTGCCGCACCCGCGGTTGCAGGACCGCGGCTTCGTGCTGGCGCCGCTGGCCGAGATCGCGCCCGGCTGGGTGCATCCGCGCCTGGGGCGGACGGTGGGCGCGATGCTGGCCGCGCTAGGCCCCGAGGGGCTGGCCGGGATGGTGCCCGAGGGCGGGCGCGCGCAGGTGTGACTGGCGCCTGCAACCCTCCCGGGCCAGCGCGGCTTGACTTTCCCGGTCCGCACCCCCACCTATGCCGCCTTGCCCCACCAGTCGATTCGGAAAGGTAGCTCATGGCCCGCGTCACAGTCGAGGATTGCGTTGACAAGGTTCCGAACCGGTTCGACCTGGTGATGCTCGCCGCCCACCGCGCCCGCGAGATCGGCGCCGGGGCCACGCTGTCGGTCGAGCGGGACAACGACAAGGACCCGGTCGTGGCGCTGCGCGAGATCGCCGACGAGGGCCAGCCGGTCGACGAGCTGCGCGAGCGGATGATCGAGCAGACTCAGACCCAGATCGAGGTGGACGAGCCCGAAGAGGACGCGATGGCGCTTCTGCTCGGGGCCGAGATCGACCGTCCCAAGCCCGCCGACGAGGAATCGGAAGAGCGGATGCTGCGCATGATGCTCGAGGCGCAAGGCCGCGGCTGAGGTCAGAGGCGGCACGGGTTGGACCGGATCGACGTCGAAGACCTCGTCGCGCTGGTCCGCAACTACAACCCGCGGACCAACGAGGACCTGATCCGGCGGGCCTATGACTATGGCCGCCGGATGCACGAGGGGCAGTTCCGCCACTCGGGCGAACCCTATTTCACCCATCCCGTCGCCGTCGCCGCCATCCTGACCGAGATGCGGCTGGACGATGCGACCATCGTCACGGCCCTTCTGCACGACACGATCGAGGACACCCGCTCGACCTGGGGCGAGGTGGCCGAGCTGTTCGGCCGCGACGTGGCCGACCTCGTGGACGGGGTGACCAAGCTCACCAACCTGCAGCTTTCCGGCACCCACTCGAAGCAGGCCGAGAACTTCCGCAAGCTCTTCATGGCGATGTCCCGCGACCTGCGGGTGATCCTCGTCAAGCTCGCCGACCGGCTGCACAACATGCGCACGATCCGCTCGATGCGGCCCGACAAGCAGGTGCAGAAGGCGCGCGAGACGATGGACATCTTTGCCCCCCTCGCCGGGCGGATGGGGATGCAGTGGATGCGCGAGGAGCTTGAGGACCTTGCCTTCAAGGTCATCAACCCCGAGGCGCGCAACTCGATCATCCGCCGCTTCGTGACGCTGCAGAAGGAAACCGGCGACATCATCCCGCGGATCACCGCCGACATCCGCGCGGCGCTGGACGCCGAGGGGATCGAGGCCGAGGTCTTCGGCCGCGCCAAGCGCCCCTACAGCGTCTGGCGCAAGATGCAGGAAAAGCAGCTCAGCTTCTCGCGGCTCTCGGACATCTACGGCTTCCGCATCATCACCCGGTCCGAGGCCGACTGCTACCGCGCGCTGGGGATCATCCACCGCCGCTGGCGCGCCGTGCCGGGGCGGTTCAAGGACTACATCAGCCAGCCCAAGTCGAACGGCTACCGCTCGATCCACTCGACCGTCTCGGCGCGCGACGGCACCCGCGTCGAGGTGCAGATCCGCACCCGCGCCATGCACGAGGTGGCCGAGGCCGGGGTCGCCGCGCACTGGGCTTACCGCGACGGGGTGCGGTCGAAGAACCCGTTTGCGGTCGATCCGGCCGAGTGGCTGGCCAGCCTCACCGAGCGCTTCGGGGAAGAGGATCACGACGAGTTCCTCGAGGCCGTCAAGCTCGAGATGTATCAGGACCAGGTGTTCTGCTTCACGCCCAAGGGCGACGTGATCCAGCTCCCCAAGGGGGCGACGCCGATCGACTTTGCCTATGCGATCCACACGCGGCTGGGCAATTCCTGCGTCGGCGCCAAGGTGGACGGCATCCGCGTGCCGCTGTGGACGCGGCTGAAGAACGGCCAGTCGGTCGAGATCATCGCGGCCTCGGGCCAGCGCCCGCAGGCCACCTGGCTCGACATCGTGGTGACGGGCCGGGCCAAGGCTGCGATCCGGCGCAGCTTGCGCGAAGAGGACCGCTCGCGCTTCATCCGGCTCGGGTCCGAGCTGGTGCGGGTGGCGTTCGAGCACGTCAACCGCAAGGTCACCGACAAGGCGCTGCGCACCGCCGCCAAGGCGCTGGCGATGCCGGGCGCGGACGAGCTGCTGGCCCGGATCGGCGCGGCCGAGATCTCGGCCCAGCAGGTGATCGGGGCGCTCTGGCCCGACCTCGCGCCCTCGGCCGACGAGATCGACGCAAGCCGTGCCGTCGCCGGGTTGCAGGCCGATCAGGAGTTCACCCGCGCCCCCTGCTGCACCCCGTTGCCGGGTGAGCGGATCGTGGGCATCACCTATCGCGGCAAGGGCGTGGTGATCCACGCCATCGACTGCCCGGTGCTGGCGGGGTTCGAGGACCAGCCCGAGCGCTGGGTCGACCTGCGCTGGCGCGAGGGGCGGCACCCGGCGGTCTACTCCTCGCGGCTGAACCTGACGATCCGGCATGACGCAGGTGTGCTGGGGCGCATCTGCACGCTGATCGGGGCGCAGGGGGCGAACATCTCGGACCTCGAGTTCCTGGACCGCAAGCCGGACTTCTACCGCCTGCGGGTGGACGTGGACCTGCGCGACAGCGAGCACCTGCACGCGCTGATGACGGCGCTCGAGGCGGAGAGCGACGTGGCGCAGGTGGCGCGGATCCGGGATCCCTCGGCGGTGGTCTGAGGGGGCCCTGCGGGGTGCGGGGGGGCGAACCCGAACGGCGTTAGGGGCGGAGGCGTGATCAAGAGCGGTCCCGCTGGAAACTCGTTGATCCGGCGCAGCCACGTTCGCGCCTTGCCGCACCGTTCTGAAGCACCCCGCCCGCCACACACTCCCGCGATCCGGTTGCCCTCCGCGGACGGCTGGTGGACAGTGGCGGACACACCGCCATCCGCCCGCCCGAGACGCCCATGTTCCGCCGCAAGCCCCGCAGCTATTCGCAGATGGCCAGCGACATCGTCTATCCGCGCGGCGGGTGGTGGCGGGCGATCAAGTACCGCGTGCACCGGCTGCGCCGCCTGCCGGACCCGCCGCAGCGGGTAGCGCGCGGGGTGGCGGCGGGGGTGTTCATCAGCTTCACGCCGCTCTTCGGGCTGCACGTCGTGGGGGCCATGGCGCTGGCGCTGGCGATCCGCGGCAACGTGCTCGCCTCGGTGATCGGCAGCTTCGTCGGCAACCCGCTGACGATCCCGGTGATCGCGGTCGTGGCGATCACGCTCGGGCGGTGGATGCTGGGGCAGGGGGGCAGCATCGACCCGATGCTGATCCTCGAGGCGTTCTCGGGCGCCACGCGGCAGTTCCTGCGCAACCTGCTCGCCGTGCTCGACGGCCGGCCGGCGGAATGGGACCGGCTGGTCGACTTCGCCCAGGCGGTGTTCCTGCCCTACATGGTCGGCGGGCTGATCCCGGGGCTGATCGCCGCGCTCCTCTTCCACCGCCTGACGGTGCCGCTGGTCGAGGTCTATCACCAGCGCCGGCTGGCCCGCCGGGCGCGCAAGGCGCGCGCCGAGGGCGCGGTGGGCGACGACCCCGGCCGGCCTGACGCCGCGCCCTAGACGCCCAGCCGGTCGCGCAGCGAGTACCAGCCCATCCCGGCCACCAGCAGCGGCCAGCGCAGCCCGGCGCCGCCGGGAAACTGCCGCGCGGGCAGGGCGGCCATGGTGTCGAACCCCTCGGATTGCCCCATCACCGCCTCGGCCATCAGCCGCCCGGCGAGGTTCGAGAGCGCCACCCCGTGGCCCGAGAACCCGCTCGCCGACAGGCAGTTCGGCGCGGGGCGGGCGAAGAGCGGCAGCCGGCTCATGGTGATCGCCAGCGTCCCGCCCCAGGCGTGGGTGATCCGCACCCCCCTGAGCTGCGGGTAGACCTGCTCAAGCGGGCCGCGGACCTTGGCCGCGATGTCGCGGGGGAAGCGGTAGCCCAGCGTTTCGCCGCCGCCGAAGACCAGCCGCCGGTCGTCCGAGAGCCGCCAGTAGTTCACCACGAAGCGGGTGTCGTGGACGGCGACGTTCTCGGCCATCAGCGCGTCGGCGCGGGGGCCAAGCGGCTCGGTGGCGACGACGTAGTTGTTGATCGGCATGACCCGGGCCGCCACGCCGAGGTCGAGGTGGCCGAGATAGCCGTTGGCGGCGAGGATGACGTGGTCGCAGAGCACCCGCCCGGTGCCGGTCTGCACGATGGTCGTCTCGGTCGCGCGACGGGCGTGGCGGATGGCGTGGACATGGGCGCCCTCGTGGATCACCGCGCCCGCGTCGCGGGCCAGCCGCGCCATCCCCAGCGCCAGCGCCAGCGGGTCGAGGTGCCCGGCGCCGCGGTCGAGGTCGCCGCCGGCATAGACGCCGGTGCCGATCAGCGCCGAAAGCGCCGGGCCGTCCAGCGGGGTGATGCGGTCGTAGCCGTAGTCGCGGGCGAGGCGGGCGGCATTCTCGTGCGCGTGGGCGACCTCGGCGGCGCTGCGGGCGGCGTGGGCGATGCCGTCGTGGACCGCGACCCCGGCCTCGGCCGCGTGGGCGCGGGTCAGGGCCTTGGCCTCTTCGGCCATGTCCCAGAGCCGGCGGGCGGCGGGCTTGCCGGCCAGCCGCTCGAGGTCGGCCACGTCGAGGCGCTGGCCGGACCCCATCTGCCCGCCGTTGCGGCCCGAGGCGCCGAACCCCACCCGCTGCGCCTCGAGCACGATGACCCGCCGCCCGGCGCGCGCGAGGTGCAGCGCGGCGGAGAGGCCCGTGTAGCCCGCACCGACGACCACCACGTCGGCCCGCGCCTCGCCGCGCAGGGGCGGGAAGGGGGGCAGCGGCGGGTTCTGCTCGGCATAGAGGCTGGGCGGATAGGTCCCGCGCCGGTCGTTGGCGAACAGCAGGTTCATCGCGCGCCCCCTTGTCGCAGCCGGATCACGGCAAGGCCTAGCACGTCGCCGCCCACCGCGGAACCGGGGCCTTGACGGTCGCGCGGGCGACGCCTCACCCTGTCCCGGACCGCTGAGGGGAGCGTCCGCCATGCCAGCCACGACCACGACCGAGGGCAACGACCTTGTCATCACGCGGCGCATCGACGCCGCACCCGAGGCGGTGTGGGCCGCCCTGACCCACCCCGAGCAGCTGTCGCGCTGGTTCGCGCCGCGCCCGTGGCGGGTGACCTCGGCGGTGGTCGAGCCGCATCCGGGCGGGGCCTTCGACATCCAGATGGAGGGGCCGGACGGCGCGGCCGAGGACTGCGCCGCAGATGCGGAGGGCGAGGCGGGCGGCTGCGTGCTGGTGGCCGAGCCGCCGCAACGGCTGGTGTGGACGGACGCGCTCTCGGCCGGGTTCCGGCCAGCCAGGACGCCGTTCATGACCGCCGAGTTGACGCTCGTGCCCGACGCGGGCGGCACGCGGCTGACCGCGCGGGTGCTGCACGCGTCGGCCGAGGACCGCGACCGGCACGCGGCGATGGGCTTTGCCGAGGGCTGGGGCGCGACCTTCGCGCAGCTCGCCGAACTCGTGGAATGAAAAAGGGGGCCGCGGCGGGCCCCCTTCGTCTTGACGGTCGGCGCGGCTCAGCGCTTGTCGACGTCCAGATAGTCGCGCCGGTCGGCACCGACATAGAGCTGGCGCGGGCGGCCGATCTTGTTGTCCGGGTCGCCCAGCATCTCCTTCCACTGCGAGATCCAGCCGACGGTGCGCGACAGCGCGAAGATCGGGGTGAACATCGAGGTCGGGAACCCCATCGCCGACAGGATGATCCCCGAGTAGAAGTCGACGTTCGGATAGAGCTTCTTCGAGACGAAGTACTCGTCCTCGAGCGCGATCTTCTCAAGCTCCTTGGCGACCTGCAGGGTGGGGTTGTTCTCGATCCCGAGGATGTCGAGCACCTCGTCGGCCGATTCCTTCATGATCTTCGCCCGCGGGTCGAAGTTCTTGTAGACCCGGTGACCGAAGCCCATCAGCCGGAAGGGATCGTCCTTGTCCTTGGCGCGCTTGATGTATTCGGGGATGCGGTCGACCGAGCCGATCTCTTCCAGCATCTCGAGCGCGGCCTGGTTGGCGCCGCCATGCGCCGGCCCCCACAGGCAGGCGATGCCGGCCGCGATGCAGGCGAAGGGGTTGGCGCCCGACGAGCCCGCGAGCCGCACGGTCGAGGTCGAGGCGTTCTGCTCGTGGTCCGCGTGCAGGGTGAAGATGCGGTCCATGGCGCGGGCCAGCGCCGGATCGACGTGGTAGGGCTCGGCCGGGACCGAGAAGCACATGTGCAGGAAGTTCGAGGCGTAATCGAGGTCGTTCCTCGGATAAACGAACGGCTGGCCGATCGAGTATTTATAGGCCATCGCCGCGATCGTCGGCACCTTGGCGATCAGCCGCATCGAGGCGATCTCGCGCTGGTTCGGATCGTTGATGTCGGTCGAATCGTGGTAGAAGGCCGACATCGCGCCCACGACGCCGACCATGGTCGCCATCGGGTGGCTGTCGCGCCGGAAGCCGCGGAAGAAATAGTGCATCTGCTCGTGCACCATCGTGTGGCGGGTGACCCGGGTCTCGAAATCGTCCATCTGCGACTTGTTCGGCAGCTCGCCGTGCAGCAGCAGGTAGCAGACCTCGAGGTAGTGCGACTTGGCCGCCAGCTGCTCGATCGGATAGCCGCGGTACCACAACTCGCCCTGGTCACCGTCGATGTAGGTAATCGCGCTTTCGCACGCCGCCGTCGAGGTGAAGCCGGGGTCGAAGGTGAACACGCCCCCCTGGCCATACAGCTTGCGGATATCCACGCAGTCCGGCCCGACCGTGGGGGTCAGCACCGGCAGGTCGATGTCCTTGTCGTTCACCGTGATCCGGGCAGTCTTGGCTTCGGCCATCGCACGTTCCTTTTCGCCTCTTGGTCCCGCGGGACCGGGTCACTCGTCGGGCGGCACCGGGCCGCCTTTGTCCTCGCATCGGCGCGCGGGCGCGCCGGTCACCCCTGCGGCAGCCGCCGCAGACCCCCTCGGCGCGGCGTCAGGACGCCGCGTCCGCCAGCCGGGCCAGGCTTTCCTCGCGGCCCAGAGCCAGCATCATGTCGAATACGCTGGGGGTGGAACTGCGCCCGGCCAGCGCGGCGCGCAACCCCGCCGCTATCTTGCCGAGCCCCACGCCGTGCGCCTCGGCGATCCGCTGCGCCGCGGCCTCCAGGTCGTCGCGATTCCAGTTAACATGCTGCAACGCAGCAGTCAATTCTGGCAGTATACCATCGGATACCGCATCCAGCCCCGCCTGCGCCTTGTCGTCGCGCGCGACGGGGCGGTCGACGAGGGCGAAATGCGCCTGCTCCATCAGTTGAGGCAGGGTCCGGGCCTTGGCCTTGAGCACCCCGAGCGCCGGGGTCAGCCACTCAGTCTGACGCGGCGTCAGCGCGGCCTCGCCGGTGGCCTGGCGGAAGGCCGCGATCTCGGCCAGTAGGGCGGCGTCGTCCATCTGCGCGATATGGTGCGACGAGACGTGCTCGAGCTTCTTGAAGTCGAGCCGCGCCGGCGCCTTGCCGATCCCGTCCAGATCGAACCACGCCTGCGCCTCGGCGTCCGAGAACAGCTCGTCGTCACCGTGGCTCCACCCCAGCCGGGCGAGGTAGTTGCGCATCGCCGCCGGCGGATAGCCCATTGCGGCGAACTCGTGCAGCCCGACGGCGCCGTGGCGCTTGGACAGCTTCTTGCCGTCGGTGCCGTGGATCAGCGGGATATGGGCGAAGACCGGCAGCGCCCAGCCGTTCGCGGCATAGACCTGGGCCTGGCGGGCGGCGTTGGTCAGGTGGTCGTCGCCGCGGATGATATGCGTCACGCCCATGTCGTGGTCGTCCACCACCACCGCGTGCATATAGGTGGGTGTCCCATCCGAGCGCAGCAGGATCATGTCGTCGAGCTGGTCGTTGCGGAAGGTCACGTCGCCCTGCACCGCGTCGTGGATCACCGTGACGCCCTCGCGCGGGGCGCGCAGGCGGATGGCATAGGGCGCGTCGGGCCGGGTGGCCGGGTCGGCGTCGCGCCACGGGCTCTGGAACACCTGGTTCGGGTGCGCCTCGCGCCAGGCGGCGATCTCGTCGGCGGGGGTGTAGCAGGGATAGGCGGTGCCGGCGGCGAGCATCTCGCGCGCGACCTCGGCGTGGCGGTCGGCGCGCCCGGCCTGGCTGATCGGCTCGCCGTCCCAGTCGAGGCCGAGCCACGTCAGCCCCTCGAGGATCGCCGCCGTCGCCTCGGGCGTCGAGCGGGCGCGATCCGTGTCCTCGATCCTGAGCAGGAAGCGCCCTCCCCGGCCCCGGGCGTAAAGCCAGTTGAATAGCGCCGTGCGCGCGCCGCCGATGTGCAGATAGCCGGTCGGCGAGGGGGCGAAGCGGGTGACGACGGGCGCGTCGGGGGCAGGCTGGCTGGGGGCGGGGGGCGTCATGGGTCGGTCCTGTCTCTCGGCCGCGGCGGTGGTCACCCGGGCGGGCGTTAACCTTCTGGAAAGGCCGCGCGGTTAGGGTTGGCCGAGGGATACGCGAAGCGGACGGGGAGAGACAAGGATTGGCGGCGCTCGACGCAGGGCTGACACCACGGCAGGCGCGGGGGCCGCGGGCGCTCGGGCTGCGGCTGTGGCAGGCGCTGGTGCGGCGCAAGGCGCGGCGCGAGGAGCTGGCGGGCGACGACACCCGGGTCGGGCAGGCCGGGCTGATCGTGTGGGCGCCGTTGTTTCTATCGCTCGGTATCGGGCCGTGGTTCGCCCTGACGGTCGAGCCGGGTGCCCGCGCCTATACCGCCGCTGGGTTGCTGATGCTGGTGGGGCTG
Source organism: Paracoccus sanguinis (assembly GCF_012689545.1). Lineage (NCBI taxonomy): Bacteria > Pseudomonadati > Pseudomonadota > Alphaproteobacteria > Rhodobacterales > Paracoccaceae > Paracoccus > Paracoccus sanguinis. The sequence continues at coordinate 414,819 of NZ_CP051542.1, read as the reverse complement.
GGGGCCGGATGGGGCGTCCGCCGCGCGGCGCTGGCCGGGCGGATCGGCTGGGCGCGCGCCGACCCGGTGCGGATGGCCGGCCTGGCGCTGGCGCTGGTCGCGGGCGGGTTCCTGTCCGCGGGGCTCAGGGCGCATCTGGTCGCCGCGCCGGTGCTCGACTTCCGCTACTATGGTCCGATCGAGGGGCGGGTGGCCGACATCGACCGCTCGGCCCGTGACCGGATGCGCCTGACGCTCGACGAGGTGCGCCTGCGCGACACCGCCCCCGAACGGACGCCGCGCCGGGTGCGGATCTCGCTGACCGAGCCGCAGGCGCTGCCGCCGCCGGGGACGCGGGTGATGCTGACCGGGCATCTGGGGCCGAACCCCGGCCCAGCCGAGCCCTGGGGCTTCGACTTCCGCCGCGCCGCCTTCTTCGAGGGGCTGGGCGCGGTCGGCTATACCCGGACGCCGATCCTGACCGTCGCGCCCGCCCCACCGCGCTGGCTTGACGCGACGGCCCTGCGGCTGCGGCTGGGGGCCGCGATGCGCGACGCGATCGGCGGGCAGGAGGGGGCGGTCGCCGCCGCGCTGATGACCGGGGACCGGTCGGGCATCGCCGAGACGACGAACCAGCTGATGCGCGATTCGAATCTCTACCACATCGTCTCGATCTCGGGCCTGCACATGAGCATGGTCGCGGGCTTCGTCTACGCGGCCCTCAGGCTGGCGCTGGCGGGGCTGATGGCGAGCCCGGCGGGACGCGACCTCGCCGGGCGGCCGCTGCACAAGGTGGCGGCGCTGGGGGCGCTGGCGGCGGCGGGGGCGTATCTGTGGCTCTCGGGCGGCGGGGTGCCGACCGAGCGGGCGTTCCTGATGGTGGCGGTGATGCTCGGGGCGATCCTGCTCGACCGCCGCGCGCTGTCGCTCAGGACCGTGGCGGTGGCGGCGCTGGCGATCCTCGCCGTGGCGCCCGAGGCGCTGGTGACGCCGGGGTTCCAGATGAGCTTTGCCGCCACCGCGGCGCTGATCCTCGTCTTTCCTGCCTGGTCGCGGCACGCCGACCGGCTGCCCTGGGTGCTGCGGGTCGTGGCGCTGCTGGTGCTGTCCTCGCTGATCGCGGGGCTGGCGACGGCGCCGCTGGCGGCGGCGCATTTCAACCGCTCGGCCCAGTACGGGCTGATCGCCAACCTGCTGGTGGTGACGGTGATGGGGGCGGTGGTGATGCCGGCGGGCGTGATCGCGGCGCTGCTGGCGCCGCTGGGCCTGGCCTGGCCGGCGCTCTGGGCGATGGGGTGGGGCACGCGCTGGATGCTGGGCGTGGGCGAGATGGTCGCCGGCTGGGCTGGGTCGGTCGCCACCGTCAGCGCGCCGCACTGGGCGGTGCTGCCGCTGGGCGGGACCGGGGCCACCGTGGCGCTGCTGGCGCTGAGCGCGCCGCTCGGGCGGTGGGCGGCGCGGGGACTGGCGGGGGTGGCGCTGGCGGCGGTCGCGCTTGCCGCAGGGATCTGGGTCGCGGGCGCGCGGCCGACGCTGATCGTCGCGGGGGACGCGAGCGCCGTGGGGGTGATGGCGGCCGAGGGGCGGGCGCTTTCGAAGCCCGCGGGCGCGTTCGTCGCCGACAGCTGGCTGCGCGCCGACGGCGATGCCGCGAGCGCCGAGGCAGCCGCCGCGCGGCCCGGCTGGACCGGCCCACGCGGCGAGCGGGTCGGCCGCGTGGGCGGGCTGGCGCTGCACCACCTCTCGGGCAAGGGCGCCGCGGCGGCACTGGAGCGCGCCTGCACCGGCGGGGCGGTCGTGGTGATGCAGGGCCGGGCGGCAAAGGGGCGGCGGGACTGCGTCCTGCTCGACGAAGCGCAGCTGCGGGCGACCGGGGCGCAGGCGGCGTGGGTGCGCGAGGGGCGGTTCACCTGGCTCACCACCGCCGAGGCGACCGGCGCGCGGCTCTGGACTTCGGCCGCGGTGCGGCGCCGGGCGGGGTTAGGTGGCGGGGGGTGGGCGGGGAACGCGACGGTGGAGCAGGGCGTCGAGGCGCGGGGCGCGGCAAAGGGCGGCAGGACGCGGCAGCGGTGAGGGCGAGGCGGGTCGGGTGGCCGGCTCCGCGGGGCGGAGTGGATTGCGACGGTCGGCGAGGTGACTGGGGGCGCAGCGCTGGCTTGAGCCGCGAGATTGAAGTGGCGCAGCGCTGGTTTGATCCGGGAGGTCAAAAGTGCGCAGCGCCGGCGCGATGCGCGAGGTTGGAGCCGCGCGCCGTGGCCCATTCACGTGCTGACGACCCTTTGGAGCGGCACGCCAGCGTGCGGTCGAGGGCTGAGTGGCCCGGTGCGCGGTAAGCGATTGCGCTTCCGGCGGCAGACGACCGATCTCATTGGGTCGGTGCGCCGAGAAACTGCGGTGGACGTTGAGCGCCGCCCGCGTCCAGCGCGCCCCCCAATCTCTCTGCCACTGAGCCCAAAACCTGCGACCGGGACGGGGCCGCACGCCGTAAGGCCGAGCAACGCGCCGTGGCTCCTTGTGCATGGGCAACCTCAGGCGACCTGAGGCCGAGCACCTCCCCGCCGCTCAACAATCGCAACCGCATCAACTCGCACGACGCCCGCCTGGTCGTCGCCCCAACGCGGCGCTACAGCCACACCGCCCCGCGTGGCGTCTCGATCAGCGCCCGCAGCGGGACTGCGCCCGGTCCGATCTCGATCCGCGGGTCGGAGGTGGCGGCCCATTCCGGCCAGCGGCCCGCTAACCCCAGCGCCAGCCGGGCCAGCCGCAGGCCGCGGTCGGGCAGGCGCGGCGCCGGGTGGGGGCCGCCCTGCCAGTCGATCAGCATTGGCAGCGCGCCGCCCGCCATGGGGCGGCCGTCCTCCGGCAGCGCGATCTGCCAGCGCAGGTCGCCGCGCGACTGCGCCGAACCCGAGGTGCCCGGCGGCGGGTGCAGCGCCGACGTCCGCGCCACCCAGCCGACCAGCCGCGGCGCGCCGCGAAACCCGTCGAGCCCGAACCAGCGCGGCCGGTCCGGGGCCGGGGCCGCGGGGTCGATGGCGATCAGTTTGAGATAGGCCTCGGGCCCCAGCGAGAGCAGCCGGTTGTGGGTTCCCATGCGGGGATGCGCGCCGCCCGGGTCAGGCGCGACGCCGAGCCGCGCAGCCAGAAACGCCGCCCCGGCCTCGAGCGTCTCGGCCGCGACTGCGAGATGGTCGAAGGTAATGGCGGCGCGAGCCGTTGCGGCATGGCCGTCCGCCCCGCTTACCCTGCCACCTCGTCGCGACGCGGACGCCTCACCCCGTCGGGCCTGCCCGGTGGGCACCGGCGGCGAGGCTTTCGACATAGCCCAGCACATCGGCCACCGGCTCACCCGCCCCGATCCGCGCCACGATGGCCGAGCCGACCACGCAGCCGTCCGCGACTCCGGCCAGCGCCTCGGCGGCCTCGGGCGAGGCGATGCCGAAGCCCACGACGACCGGCAGCCCTGCGGCGGCCCGGACGCGGGCGATCTCGGGGGCGACGTCGGCGGCGTTGGCGGCCGCGCCGCCGGTCGTGCCGGTGACCGACACGTAATAGACGAACCCCGAGGTGTTCTCGACCACCGCCGGCAGCCGCCGGTCGTCGGTCGTCGGCGTGGCGAGGCGGATGAAGTTCAGCCCCGCGGCCTGCGCGGGCAGGCAGAGCTCGGCGTCCTCCTCGGGCGGCAGGTCCACCACGATCAGACCGTCCACGCCGGCCGCGGCGGCCTCCTCGAGGAAGCGGGCGACGCCACCGCGGCGGGCGTAGATCGGGTTGTAATAGCCCATGAGGACGATGGGCGTGGTCGCATCCTCCTCGCGGAACGCGCGCACCAGTTCGAGCACCCCGGTGACCGTGCCGCCTGCGGCAAGCGCCCGCTGCCCTGCCGACTGGATCGTCGGTCCGTCCGCCATCGGGTCGGTGAAGGGCATCCCCAGCTCGATCACGTCCACCCCCGCCGCCGGCAGGCCGCGCAGGATTTGCAGCGAAGTCTCGCGGTCGGGGTCGAACGCCATGACGTAGGAGACGAAGGCCTTGCGCCCCGCGGCGCCCAGCCGGGCGAAGGTCGCGTCGATGCGGGTCGTCGCCGGGGCGTTCGGGCTCGGGTCGCGCTGATCGGGGTCGCGGTGGCTGGGGGCGGTCATGCGGGCTCCTCGCGGTCGGGTCTGGCCCGTCATAGGCAAGCAGGGCTGCGAGGGGAAGGGCAGGGACCGCACGGCCCGGCGGCCGCTGCGGGGGCAGGGGGCGGCCGTCCGGCACGCTGGACGCAGGGCCGCCGCTGCCCTAGAAGGCCGCGACACGCGCATCGAAGGGAATGGAACATGGGCTTTCGCATGGGGATCGTCGGGCTGCCGAACGTGGGCAAATCGACCCTGTTCAACGCCCTGACCCGCACCGCCGCAGCGCAGGCGGCCAACTTTCCCTTTTGCACCATCGAGCCCAACGTGGGCGAGGTGGCGGTCCCCGACCGCCGGCTCGAGCGGCTGGCCGCGATCGCGGGATCCAAGCAGATCATTCCGACCCGCATCACCTTCGTCGACATCGCGGGGCTCGTGAAGGGCGCCAGCAAGGGCGAGGGGCTCGGCAACCAGTTCCTTGCCAACATCCGCGAGGTGGACGCCATCGCCCATGTGCTGCGCTGTTTCGAGGACGGCGACATCACCCATGTCGAGGGGCGCGTGGACCCGGTCGCCGACGCCGAGACCATCGAAACCGAGCTGATGATCGCCGACCTCGAATCGATCGAGCGGCGGCGCGCGAACCTCGCCCGCAAGCTCAAGGGCGGCGACAAGGAGGCTGCGGCCCAGGACAGGCTGCTGATGGCCGCGCAGGCGGTGCTCGAGGCCGGACAGCCGGCGCGGACCGTCACGGTCGCCGAGGACGACCGCAAGGCGTGGGACATGCTGCAGCTTCTGACGGCGAAGCCCGTGCTCTACGTCTGCAACGTCGAAGAAGCGAAGGCCGCGACCGGCAACGCCCAATCCGACCGCGTCGCCGAGATGGCGCGCGCGCAGGGGGCCGGCCACGTGGTGATCTCGGCCCGCATCGAGGAGGAGATCAGCCAGCTGCCCGAGGACGAGGCGGCGCTGTTTTTGGGCGAGATGGGGCTGGAGGAGGCCGGGCTCGACCGCCTGATCCGCGCGGCCTATGCGCTGCTGGGGCTGCAGACCTATTTCACCGTCGGCCCCAAGGAGGCCCGGGCCTGGACGATCCACGCCGGCACGCTCGCCCCGCAGGCGGCGGGCGTGATCCACGGCGACTTCGAGAAGGGCTTCATCCGCGCGGAAACGATCGCCTACGAGGATTACGTCTCCGGCAACGGCGAGGCCGGCGCCCGCGAGGCCGGCCGGTTCCGCGTCGAGGGCAAGGGCTACGAGGTGCAGGACGGCGACGTGCTGCATTTCCTGTTCAACGCTTGAGGGGGTGGGGCGCGCGGTGGGTACGCGCGGTGGCCGCTCGGTGGTCGGGAACACGTCGTCGGGAAGGCGTCGAATGGCATGGTGTGGACGGTTGGGCGGTGAGGCCGCGGGGAAACCTAGTGCACGTCGTCGGCAAGACGCTGAGTGCATGGGTTTGTGGTTGGTTGAACGAAGCCCATCGCGGATTAGCGCGTTTTTGTCGGGGAATTTGCGTGGTCAGCGCCCGATGGATAACCTTCTCCGGAGCCGGGTGAGCGGGTCGGGGCGGGAGACAACGTTCGGTTCGGCCCGTACCGGTCAACGAACATCCTGCAGATGCTTCGATTCACCCTTGTTCTCCAGCCGCTGCCGCTGATAGACCCGCCGGCGGAGTGGTGGCCGAGTGGTCGAAGGCACACCCCTGCTAAGGGTGCAGGCGGGAAACCGTCTCGAGGGTTCGAATCCCTTCCACTCCGCCACTTGCCCTCGCGAAAGCGTTCTCCCGATCAGGCTGCGGCCGGATTTTTCCCTTGTTTTCGAGGGTTATGCGGGAGGGGCTGAACACCGACCCCGGCGCCAGGAGGCTTGGACGCGGTCTCTCGGGGCTGATATTCTCTGGACCTGTTGCCTTCGCAAGTTTAGTGAATTGTTTGCAAGCATCTGAAAATATGGGGCTTTTCGAGCTCGTCGCTGAGCACTTCGATTCCAGGAGCGTTTGGTAGATGGCACACAAATCGAACGCGCTGGTCGTCATACTGCAGCGCGACGGACGAGTCTGATGATCAGAGCTCGGTGCACATGGTCGCGTAGATCCATACTCCGACGCTTCGTAGCGCGTCCCAAAAACACCGTCTGAACACGACCCTAGTCAGACTGCGATATCCTCCACACGCAAACGTCCTCTCAACAGCTCCCCTAGCGCTGTGGAGGCAGCTTTACGGGCATTGTCGAGTGCTTCCATACGGTTCGCCATCTTTCGTTGCGCCTCAAGATCGAACTTTCCCGTGTTCGTATCGACAGGAACGGTCACTTCGACTTCAGCTCGAACGTTGCCGAGACTAGCTCGGAACACGCGGTCAAAGCCGTAGCGCTCCCGCGTTGCCTTGAGGTGCCAGTAAACATATCGCGCGTCCAGGCCGTCATCTAGCACCTGAATACGCCCGCAATGATCCGTGGTCGCAAAAGCTTCGCCGGCAGGGATAAAATTGAGATCGAACACCCCATCGATGCCCCATAGGATCGAGGGGCGCGAGAAGTCGCTGAGGTTTGAAGAGATGACATGACCAAAGGGAACCAGTGCGTTGGCACTGTAAGCGGGAATCCCCGAAGCGACGTGGCTTGAGCGAAGGACTCGCTCGCCAATCGAGAGTGAGAATAGCGCCTCGTCGCCTAGGCTCACCGCCTGTGTTGGGCCTTCGGGGTCAACTGCTAGCACAGCACGGTCCAATTGATCGGCTGCTGTTGTCATTCCTATCCGAGCGGCTTCGACCCGGCGCAACTTCGTTCCAATGGCCGCCATAGCCGCATAGTCAGGCGCGCCGTCCGTCCCAATTGGCACGGGGAACGTGACCTTGCCCGCTTCTTTCGGGTAGACTTTCGTGTAATTGTTTTTCCGACCCTCCACGATTCGGCCCACGGCCGCAGCCACAAGTTGCGGTTCTGCTGCAAGGCGCACGTACGCCAGATCAGGTGTGCGAACATCCTGGCGCGGCACCAAAATCCCCCGGTCGCGGGTAGCCGAAAAGCGCCCCTCGATCTCCTGCATGTGCCCTCCATAGCCATTCATGACCCAAGTAAGGCGTGGCCCTTCATGATCGAAGGTTGCGATGTGGCCGAACGGCCGCAAGAGCGATGCTGAGTAGACCGGATAAGGCCCCGGACTGGCCTCCGTGCTATCACGCGTGTGGGCGGCCCGCCCTTGGACAAGGCTAAAGAAATCCTCTAATGTGGCGTCTACATACTTTGTCATTTCACCGCATCCCTGAGGGCTTGGAGTGCTGATGCTGCCTCGTCGATCAGTTTCGACATCGTCGCGCCATCCACCTCAAAAACCTCTTCAGCAATTCCGAGGGCTACTTTCTCTTCGTGCGTCCAGATACGGTCAACTAACCAAGTTCTTAAAGTATCAAATTCATCCCACTTCAGCACTTTGCAGCGCGGATCGGTGGGAGCAAATTTGCTCGGCGCCGATCTGAAGTAACCGTAGGCAAGTTCCATGCCCTCAAGGTCATTATCCGCGATCGGCACTCGACGTGTATCACGCGATTCGCCAATCTCTGAAACGAGGTAAGTAAAAACAGGATCAGCTTGAACTTTACTCTCGTCACGTTTCTTGCGAAGCGCCAAAATGTAGGTCTTCTTCGGCGTAGAGTAAAAGGTCCGGCTAGGTAGTGCCGCTATCGCAAGAACGTCGCAGGTGGCCTTGATGTGATCGAGCATGGGCGCCTGGTTTAGCAGCCCATCCGGCGCAACGATCAAAGCCTCGCCACTAGGCTTGAGATGCCGAATGATCCACTGCAGAGCCAGAGATTCTGTGCCCCGCCCGCCCACGGCGTAGTGATCCCCGAGACCTTGTCCTTCAATCTCGCTACGAAGACTAGATGTGCCGCTGGTGACATATGGCGGATTCGTTAATATCAGATCGTAAAGCTCCTCGGCATCGACCTGGCCGAAGGTGCCGAGGTTTGTTCGAAGAAGTCGGAATACGTCGTTAAATGCGCCTGCAAACTCCTTCATGTGCTCTTCGGAAGGGTATCGATCCATAAGATCGGAGAGATAGACCAACATATTCGCCTTGGCCAAGATGATTGTACGCTCATCCTCCTTCTCGTCCGTGCCTTTGTCGTAACCGCGCAGCGCAATCCGAGGCTCTACCTTGCCGTCTTTCGGCTCAAATTCAGCCATCAAATGCGGATTTTCTGCAATGGCCTCAAGAATGAATCCGCCTACGCCGCTAAATGGGTCGCATATGCTTGATCCGGCTGAAAGCTGGCTAGCGTTTGACATGCGCACCATGCTTTGCACGACGTTTCGCGGTGTGAAGTACTGTCCGAGAGACTTTACGCCCGCCGATTGACGCAGGAATACCTCGTAGAGGCGGGTCTTGAAGTTTCGGTCAATGTGGCGCATGGAGCCGTTGTCGTTGTCGAAGGCTTGGAAAGCGCGAATAACCTCCCCGAACAAGCCTGCCTGCGACATGTTTGGCTGGCCGGCTTCATTTACGAATATCGTGCCATTTATCACTGTCGTATTGTCTTCTCCAGCGGGAAACAGCTTCCGGATCCGGTCTCGAATGACCTTGGCGTAGTGATCTAGCGCCTCTTCATCCTTTGCGCGTCCGCCCGGTGCGATGATCTCGACCACACGCTTGAAAGCATAGTTATCGGTCAGCACGCCAAGATCGCTTAGGAATTTGAAGACAAGTATTTCTACAACGTTGTAGAGGCACTTTTCGGGTTCCTTGCCTGTCTGAATCCAGATTTTTTGCCAGACTGCCTTGGCTAAGGGAGTGGGATCGATATGGCGGATGGATTCGAAGCGGTCGTTAGTATCCGACAAGCTGTAATCAGCCTTGTCGATAAATTCGGTAATCTCGCGCACCGCTTCAGGCGTAATGCGCCCCCCCTCGATCATCGATGGCTGTACCAGCGCCTTCACAGGCGTTCCATCCGCGTCGAGGACAGGATTGCCTGTCAGCGCGTTGTACCAGAGGGAGCGTTTGCCGTCCGTCAGAATCAACAATTTACATGATGCGCCCAATGCGATCGGGCGATAGTCTTCGACAAGAGTGGGGATGTTCTTGTCCCGCATCTCAGCCGGCGTCTTGACTTCAACGACCGCCTTTACATCCCCTAGGGGAAGATAGATCAAGGCGTCCGGCTTACGCTGCGCATGCTCAGGGGGTACGGCCCTGCGGAGAATTTTTGCGCGCTTAAGCTGCCCGAGCGTAGCTGAGCCCAAGCGCCGGTAGGCGTACCGACCAAGCGGCCGCGGCGGGCCTGAAACCAAGTCTTCGCTCAAGACATGCACCTTTGACTTCTCTGCGTCGAGATGCAAGGTGCCATGTTTCATCGACCGCCACAACCCGCTCGGGATGGCGATTTTCGCTAGGCTGCGACGCCTAGCACAATCCCGCTCAGCTGAGAAGCCCGCGACGCTGGCCCGGTTACCTTTCGAGGAGCCTTGGCGGCTTGGTGCCCGAGCTCAGGGACTGGGGTTGAACGACATTTCCTGCCGCTGCCACTCTACCGGGAACGGCTCCAGCACTTGCGCCAGCGTCACCTCCGGCCCCTGCGTCCCGTCCAGGATCGCTTCGATGATTTTGGGCGCGAGCAGAGTCAGGCGCAGGACCCGGGTCATGTAGGAGGGCGCGATCCCCTCGCGCTCGGCCAGTTCGGCGATAGTGGCGTACTCGCCCGACTCAAGCATCGTCTTCCAGCGGAAGGCGCGGGCAAGCGCCTTGAGCAGCGCACTATCGGTGCGCCTCGGCTGCGCGGCGCCATCCGGCAATTGCATCTCCTTTCGCCCGCCGCGCTTCACGATGCGGAACGGAACATGGAGCGTCACCGTGTCGGGGATGGGAGCCCCGCGGTTCATGCGGCCGCCTCGACGCCGCCAGCTAGCATTTCGCGTGCGAGGCTGCCGAGCCCATCCACGCGCAGCCGGACGTTGAGGCCGTCCGTGCCGATGTCCACCCGCTCGACCAGCAGCGCCACGATGCGGGCCTGCTCGGCGGGGAACAGTTCGTCCCACAGCGGGTCGATTTGTTGCAGGGCCGCACGGGCGTCAGCCTCGGTAATGTCGTCAGCATGGATGCGGGCGGCCTTCCACGTGCCCGCCACGATCTCGGGCTGGCGGAATACGGCGCGCAGCTGGTCGACGACGGCCGCCTCGATCTCGCCGGCGGGCACACGGCCGACCGGGCAGGACCCCGCGCCGTGCTTCAGCACTGTCTGGCTGACGTAGTAGCGGTAGAGCCTGTCGCCCTTGCGGGTGTGCGTCGGTGAGAAGGCCGCGCCGTCGGGTCCGAACAGCAGCCCCTTCAACAGCGCGGGCGTCTCGGCGCGCGTCCGGGCGGCGCGCTTGCGTGGGCTTTCCTGCAAGATGGCGTGGACGCGGTCCCATGTCGCGCCGTCGATTATCGCGTCATGCTCGCCGGGATAGCTTTCGCCCTTGTGCACCGCCTCGCCGATGTAGGCGCGGTTGTTCAGCATCCGGTAGAGGTACTTCTTGTCGATCCGGTTGCCGCGGGGCGTGCGGATCCCACGTTTCGCGACTTCCCGCGCCAGTTCGGTCCCCGAGCCGATCTCGAGGAAGCGGGCGAAGATCCAGCGGACGTGTTCGGCGGCGCCTTCGTCGATCGACAGTTTCCTGTTTTCGACCCGGTAGCCGTAGGGCGGGACGCCGCCCATCCACATGCCCTTCTTCCGGCTGGCGGCGACCTTGTCGCGGATGCGCTCGGCCGTCACCTCCCGCTCGAACTGGGCGAAGCTGAGCAGGATGTTCAGCGTCAGCCGGCCCATCGACGTGGTGGTGTTGAACGACTGCGTCACCGAAACGAAGGTCACGCCGTTCCTGTCGAACACCTCGACCAGCTTGGCGAAGTCTGCGAGCGAGCGCGAGAGTCGGTCGATCTTGTAGACCACCACGACATCGACCAGCCCGTCCTCGATGTCGGCCATGAGCCGCTGCAGGCCGGGCCTTTCCAGCGTGCCGCCCGAGATGCCGCCATCGTCGTACTGATCGCGGACCAGCACCCAGCCCTCGGAGCGCTGACTGGCGATGTAGGCCTCGCAGGCCTCGCGCTGGGCGTGGAGGCTGTTGAACTCCTGCTCCAACCCTTCCTCGGACGATTTGCGCGTATAGATCGCGCAGCGCTGCTTGCGGACGATCGGCTTCGTCATGTCCGCGCCCTCCGCGATTTCAAGCCGAAGAAGACCCACCCGTTCCAGCGCGTGCCGGTGATCGCACGGGCGATAGCCGACAATGACTTGTAGGGCCGCCCCTGCCATTCGAAGCCGTCCGCAGTGACGGTGACGACGTGCTCGACGCCCTGCCATTCGCGGATCAGCCGCGTGCCGGCGATCGGCATGGTGTCGGCGCGGACGCGGCTCTTCTTCCGGTCGCCGCCGTCCAGTTCCTCGCCGAGCCGTTCGAGGCGCCGGATCGTCTCGGGTTTGAGCCCGCCATAGGCAAGTTCCTGAATGCGGTAGGCCAAGCGGCTTTCCAGGTAGCGGCGATTGAACGGCGGCGGCTCGCTGTCGAACAGGTCGCGCCACTGCGCCTTCAGCTCCGGCGTCGTCGCGGTCTTCAGCGCGGCGAGGCGCGCGGGGATGGGATCGGGCTTGTTCATGCATTTCTCCGGTGAGTTGGAGTTGCATGACGGCATTGGTCGGGCGGATAGTGTAGGCAACGTTCTCCAGTATCGTCAGATACTTCGCCCCCATCCCGCATCCGCAACCGAACCAGCCCGAGCGCCAGCAGGCCGCATAGCTCAGTGCGGCGCTCTGCGGGCGTCATCTGGTCGGGCGGGAGCGGATTGGGTCGTTTCATGCGGGCCTCGGAGCGGTCGTCTCCTCTGGCCTCTACTCACCGTGATCGCGAACCGTCCCACGGAGTCCGGAAAGGCGCGGGTAGAGCCGCCTCGGACTCGACTCCCGGTTGTCCGGTCGGGTAGAACATAATCAGAACATGTCCGGTATTAGCGAGGTGAAAAAATGGGTTCAGACCGGCTCTGTTGCACAAATCGCGTGAGGGATTCACGTTGTGAATCCAGCGTGGTAGCTGCGGAACATGAGCAGACCCACACCCACAGCCTACAAGACCAGAAACTGGCCAGAGTATAACAAGGCGCTCAAACGCCGCGGCTCGCTGACGATCTGGTTCGATCCCGCCATGACCTGGGAAGCCGCGCCCACCGGCAAGCGCGGGCGGCAGCCCGACTACAGCGACGCTGCCATCCAGACCTGCCTGACAATGAAGGTGCTGTTCGGCATGGCGCTGCGGCAAACGACCGGGTTCGTCGAGAGCCTGCTGCGCCTGATCGACCTGGATTGGGAGGTGCCGAACTTCAGCACACTGTCACGGCGGCAGAAGACCCTGAAGGTCAACATTCCCTATCGGGGATCGGATGGGCCGTTGCACCTGCTGGTGGACAGCACCGGGATCAAGGTGGAAGGCGAAGGGGAGTGGAACGCCCGCAAGCATGGCGGCACCAAGCGCCGCGTCTGGCGCAAGATCCACATCGGGATAGATGAGAAATCCTTGGAAATCCGGGCCGCCGAGTTCACCACCAGTGAGATCGGCGATGCGCCCATGCTGCCCGAACTGCTGGACCAGATCCCGCCCGCACAGGAGATCGGCAGCGTCACCGCCGATGGCGCCTTCGACACCCGCAAGTGCCACGACGCCATTGCCGCCCGAGGTGCCGCAGCAATCATCCCGCCTCGCAAGAACGCCAAGCCGTGGAAACCCGACACCGCAGGAGCCATAGCCCGGAACGAAATCCTGCGGACATCGAAGCGTGTTGGCCGGACGATCTGGCGACGATGGAGCGGGTATCACCGCCGAAGCCGCGCCGAGACCAAGATGCACTGCGTCAAACTGCTGGGTCAGCGCCTGTCCGCAAGGGACTTCAACCGTCAGGTCGCGGAGGTCCAGGTTCGCGTCGCCGTCCTGAACGGCTTCACCGCGCTCGGCACACCCGTCACAGAGGTCGCAGGATAGGTCTGTCCGAGGGAAGGGGAACTCCGACCCTCAGCCGATTTGTGCAACAGAGCCGTTCAGACCTCAAGAAATTCGTCAATCCAAAATTCCTGAAGACCATCGATCTTGGCCTCATCAAGGAACTCTTTGCACGGCACTTCGAGTCGAAGGACGTGCCAATCGATTTCGATGGCGAAGATTCAGATGTCCGATCTGCGCTCGCGAAGCATTTCGAGGCGGCCGTCACCGCCTGGAACGAGGGCATGGTGGCCGATCTCCACCGGGTGGCAGACCTCGGAAGCAACGAGGGCATGCAGATCATCCTGAACGAGGCGCGGCGGCAGGGCGTGGTGCTCTATCCCGATCCCGAGCCGGACGAGAAGGAGTCTGCGCCAGCCAGACACGACCCGAAGCATGTCGCGCTTCACACCTACCTGCATCACAAGAGCGTCTTCGAGGCGGCGGCCGACTTCCACGCGCTGCGGGCCCCGACAGCACTGGCCGAGTTCCGAGGGCCGGAGCGCGACGTCAGCGCCGACCTGACGCCGGAGATCATCGACGCCTTCAAGGCCGCGGCGATGAAGCTTTTCGCCCGCGATCTTCAGGGCGAGTATTGCCGCCTCGGTCCCTACGAGGAGGACGGCGAGATCAACCTCGTCGTCAGCCATGGAGCCCCGGTCGCGACGACACCCGTGGTGGACGGCGACCAGGAGAAGATCATTCCGCTTCGCGCCGTGAAATACGCCACGCTGCGCTACTCGCCGGTGGAGGCGCGGTTGTTCATCGGCGGGGTCGCGAAGGCCCAGCAGGCGGATCTCGCCGAGATCTTCGCAAAGCACGTCCTTGGCCGTCCCGGCTTCTTCTCTGGCAAGGACGCCCGCGATCTCTATACCCTCGATCCGATCAGCGAGGCTGGCCCGGATTTCGCATTCGATCATCGCTACGACGACCGCATCCTCGACGTGCGGATCGTGGCCGGCGCCGCCGATCATTTCGAGTGGGACGAGGACGAGGCAAAATGGCGGTACGTCCGGACCTGGGAATCGAAGGACGCAACCGGCGCGCTGCGGCACTTCAAGGGCAGCGAAGTGCAGTTCGGCAAGGGCTGGCGGCTCGGCGAGATCTCGTTCCGCGTATTCTTCAAGTCGGAGGGCAAGCGGCCTGTGCAGGTCACCGTGAAACTGAAACCGCCGGGCACGCTCGCTTTCCGCAGGACGCGGTTCGAGAAGACGGTCCACACGCTGATCGCGCGGCACGGGCTGGAGAAGGATCGCGATGCTGGCATGGTTGTGGACGCGGCTGAGTGACGGCGGCCCGGAAGTCTCGATCTCGGGCCGGGCGCTGCGCCGGTTTCCCGAGCGCGAGGTCGAGCGCCTGCTGAGGACGCGCGTGCTGATCGAGCTTCCGAAGGCGGACAGCTGGTCGGTCTGTGCGCATTGCGACTGCGGTCTCGATGTTCGCCCGATCCGGCAGATCGGCGACGAACTGCGCGCATGCTGTCCGCACGATGCGGCACAGGACGTTGTTCTCGAGGATGGCGACCTGACGCGGTTCGGCGTCGATGCCAACCGGCTTGCAGGACGGATCGGCGCGAGCGGCGGTCTCGCCGGCGGGGTCTCGGCGGTCGTGGATGGGGTCTGGACGATCGGCTCCGGGCCTGCCGGTCGGGTGTTCATGCTGTGCGACGACGCGGACCGGTTGGAGGCGCCGGGCGCAATCCTCGCGCTGAAATCCGCGGCGGCGCCGCGGCCGCTGACCGTCATCGCCAAGGAGCCGGAGCCGGCACTGGTGCTGCGGCTGCGCGAGGCCGGGATCGAGGTCCGGGCGCTTGCCGACGTGGTCAAGGCAGATCGGGAGGGCGTCGACCGCCTCATCCTCGACGACGGGCGCATACCGAGCGGCGGAGTAAGGCTCGTCCTTCATCGCCAAGGGCAGTTCGCGGTGCTGGACGGTCGCCGCCTCGATCTTGCCCCGCAGATGTTCGCTCTCTTCAGAATGCTTGTCGAACGGTCGGTGCAGCGCGATCCCGTGCTCAAGGCGCAGGAGATCGAGGCGCAGTTTCAGCGAACACCGCGAGAGATCGTCCGAGACCTGCGCAGGGCCCTGGTCACCTGCGGGCTCACAGAAAAGGAGGTCGAAACGCTCGTGGGGACCGTCCGGTCGCGCGGGTACCGCCTTGGCCTCGCGCCGTCAGAGGTCGTCATGGAGGACTGAGTGCCGTCGGTCACACACCCGGCACACATCAAACACACGCCAATCACACCGGCAGACCGGCAGAGGCCGGCAGTCTCGGAGCATCAGAAACGACGTTCCGAGGCTTTCACCGATGTATCCCCCGATTTCCCCCTCCGACCTTGCCACGCTGATCGACGAGACAGACGTCGCGGCGCGGCGTCTGCACCGCAAGCTGGCGCTCCCTGCCGCCGATCTCGACGATCTCCGCCAGGACCTCCTGATCGATGTGATCTGCCGGCTGCCGGGCTTCGACAAGCGCCGCGGCTCCATCGGCGCCTTCGCCGGTCTCGTTCTCCGCAACCAGTGCTCGCGCATCGCGATCCGGCACCACCGGCAGCGCCGGGCGCAGGGCGGCACGGTGCTCTCGCTCGACGCGCCCGTCTCCGGCAGCGCCGAGCCGCTGGGCTGCCTGCTGGCGGAGACGGACGGGCTGGCCGCCTGGCACGGCCAGGATCGTTGCGCCGCGGCGGACGTGGAGACCCGCCACGATCTCGCCCGGGCGCTCGCCGACCTGCCGGAGGATGTCCGCGGGCTCTGCGCCGCGCTCGGCACCTGCGCCGTCGCCGATCTGGTCGGCCGCGACGGCATCTCCCGCTCCGCCCTCTACCGCCGCCTCGCACGCCTCCGGCTCGAGCTCGCCATGCGCGGGCTCGGGGGGCGGTGGGACGCCTCGCGAGCCGCGTGAGTAGAGGGAGGACATGGAGATGCTCGTCATGCCCCCAACAGCTTTCACCCCGGCGCGGCCCCGGCCGCTGACCGACATCGAGTTCTGCGCCTGGATCGGACAGGCGATGCCCGGCGACCGGCTGGAATACCACCGCGGGTTCCTCGGGATCGACACGACGGCCGTGATCTCGACGCTGCCGGAACCGGACCGCCGCCGGCTGGCCGCGCTGGCCGGCGCCGCGCACCGGGCCTTCGAGGTGGGCCTCGTCCACCTTGTTCAGGTGCGGCTCGGTCCGGACCGCTTCGCCTATCTCGCCATCGCCCGGACCAGGCCGCGCCGCACGCCGGTGCCGCTCGCCCGCCTGATCGAAGACGCCGAGGCCGCCTGATGGCCCTGCCATTCCCCTCCAATGGAGACCCCGCCATGCCGCATCCCGACAATGCCCCCCGTTTCGACGACCTCGAAGGTCTCGCCCTCGGCGACATCGCGGCGCTGCCGCCCGGGATGCTGCTGGATTTGCAGACGACGGCGCTCGCCGAGACCGCCCGCGTGAAGCGGCTGCGGGACCGGCTCGAGGCCGGGATCGCGCAGCGCTATGAGGCCGCCGTCGCGGCCGAGCGGGCCGCTCAGGGCAAGACCAGCGGCACCGTGAGGGTCGAGGACGAGGGTGTCGTGGTTGTCGCGGACCTGCCGAAGAAGGTTTCCTGGGATCAGGACCGGCTTGCCGCCATGGCCGAGCGCATCCGCGCCGCGGGCGACGATCCCACCGAGTATCTCGAGATCGCCTATCGCGTTCCCGAGCGGCGCTACGGCGCCTGGCCCGCGGCGATGCGCGAGGGCTTCGCGGACGCGCGCAGCGAGACCACCGGCAAACCCGTCTTCCGGCTCGAGGCTCGAGACCGGTGACGCGCGGCGGCGGGACGCCCGGTCGGCAACGCCGGGCAGGTTCCCCTTCGGCACCCGGTCACCCCCGCCGCCGCGCACCCTGAACGCAACTCCCGGAGAACCCCATGGCCTTCCGCATCATCACCGCCGACGAACGGCTCTCGGCCGCCGAGAACAAGACCTCGCTGGCCATCTTCGGCCCGCCCGGCGTCGGCAAGACGACGCTGCTGAAGACGCTGCCCGCCGAGGAGACGGTCTGTCTCGATCTCGAGGCCGGCATGAAGTCGGTGCAGGACTGGCGCGGGGACTCGATCCCGGTGCGCAGCTTCACCGATTTCCGCGACCTCGCCGTGCTGATCGGCGGCCACGATCCGGCGCAGCATCCGCAGTCCTGGTACGGCGCCGAGTATCACGCCTGGCTGCAGCAGCAGTATCTCGGCACCGGCATCGAGGACTTCCTCGCCCGGAAGCGGATCGTCTTCGTCGACTCGATCACCGACCTGACGCGGCAGGCCATGGCCTATGCCCGCCAGCAACCCGAGGCCTTCTCCGAGCGGACCGGCAAACCGGATGTCCGTGGCGCCTACGGGCTCCTGGGTCGCGAGGTGATCCAGGCGCTGAAGCACCTCCAGCACGCCCGCGGCAAGACGGTGATCTTCGTCGGCGTGCTCGAGAAGGTGACCGACGAATTCGGCGCGACGACATGGCAGCCGCAGATGGAGGGCACGAAGGCCGGGCGCGAATTGCCGGGCATCGTCGATCAGGTCGTCTCCATGCAGCTCTTCGGCCGCGACGCCAAGGGCGACTGGACCCTCGACGAGACCTCCGCCGAGCGCCGCCTCGTCTGCCGCTCCGGCAACCCCTGGGGCCTTCCCGCCAAGGACCGCTCCGGCCGCCTCGATGTGACCGAGCCGCCCGATCTCGGCGCGCTAATCGCGAAGATCGACGGCCGCGCACCTGCCCACTCCGCAAATCCCTCCTGATCCAGACGCAAAGGACAGATCCATGAGCTACGATCTCAATGATGCCCAGCCGCAGATGGCCCCCATCGGCGAGCTGATCCCCGACGGCACCTTCGCCAAGGTCCGCCTGACCGTGCGCCCCGGCGGCGTGGACGGCGCCACGCCGATGGACGCGAAGCTCCTGAAAGCCTCGCAGTCGAGCGACGCGAAGATGCTGGACTGCGAGTTCACCATCCTCGAGGGGCCGCATGCCCGGCGGAAGTTCTGGCAGAGCTTCACCGTGGCGGGCGGCAAGGTCGACGAGAAGGGCCAGTCGATCGGCTGGAAGATCTCGAAATCCACCTTTCGGGCGATGGTCGACAGCGCTCTCGGGCTCGATCCCAGGGACGAAAGCCCCGACGCCAAGGCCAAGCGGGTGCTGCCCGGGCTCAAGCATCTCGACGGCATCGTCTTCGCCGCGCGGATCATGGTGGAGCCCGCCTCGAACCCGCAATACCGCGACCAGAACCGCATCGCCAACGTCGTTCTGCCCGACGAGCCGCAGCACGGCCCGATCATGCGCGGCGAAGCCGTTCCTCCGGAGCCCGTCAACGCCCCGCCGCGCAAGGCCGCGAGCGCGCCGGCGCCGGGCTGGCAGGCGCCCACGCCGGCATGGGGCGCGCAGCCGCAAGCCCCGGCGGCGGCTCCGGCCTGGGGCGCGCCGGCGCCGGCTCCGCAGCAGCCCCCACAGCAACCGCCCGCCCAGCAGCCGCCGGCGTCCCCGCCCAACGCGCCGGGCGGAGCGCCGGCGACCGGCATGCCCGCTTGGCTCAATGGCTGAGGCGCGGTCGGCAGCGCGGCGACGGAGGTCAAACCGGCCTTCGCCGCTGCCCGAGGCCCGGCGCGATCCTGCCGGGCCGATGACCCCGGATGAATGGCAGGCGCATGTGACGCGCGAGGCGGCGCTGGAGATCGGACGATGGCTCGAGGCCCGAGGAAGACTGCACGCCCCCATCGCAAGCCTCGGCCTCGGAGACCTCGAAGCCATGGCCAGCAACGCGATCTCGCGCTGGATCGTGCTCCAGTCCGAAAAGCTCCGGAGGGCGGGCTGGCCGCCCGAGGACCCGATCGCGACCTTCTTGCTCGGGTAGCGCTCTGCGCCGTCTGCGCCCGCGAGGCGCGCGGCTTCGGCTACTGCCACGGCCTCCGCTGGGATCGCCACCCCTACCACCGCTTCTGCTCGCGCCGCTGTCAGGACGTGGGCAGCGCCATCGCCCAAAGGAACAACGGCATGATCGACAAGACCGCGCGCGAGGCGCAGGCGATCCGCGATGCGCGGACGCTCTTCGCCGAAGCGCTCACCGATCTGGGGCTCATGGAGCCCTTCT
This sequence comes from Paracoccus sanguinis, assembly GCF_012689545.1. Classification (NCBI taxonomy): domain Bacteria; kingdom Pseudomonadati; phylum Pseudomonadota; class Alphaproteobacteria; order Rhodobacterales; family Paracoccaceae; genus Paracoccus; species Paracoccus sanguinis. Next base: position 395,624 of record NZ_CP051542.1, on the reverse strand, counting down.
TCCATCGCAGCGCCCAAGACATCGACCGCCTGATCGAGGCGGCCGTCACCGGCTACATCGACAGCATGCAGGACCAGGCCGCGCGCAAGGAGCGCACCGGCACGGTCCTGGATGACCCTCTGCCATTCTAGTCGGAGAGCGAAATGACCAACGGTGAAATCTGGAGAACCGTCCCGAGCGCCCCCGACTTGCTAGTGAGCAGCGAGGGGCGCGTGATGCTCGCGCCCTATCGCGGTCCGATGCCCAAGGGCGGCGAACGATCCTACGGGGGCACGCCGACGTTCGGCGTGTGGAACAAGCAGGATGCCCGCTTCATCATCGTGGTGCGCGGAACGACCTACAAGGTCGCGAGGCTCGTCGCAGAGGCGTTCCACGGACCCGCGCCATTCGACCGCGCCGTCGTCATGCATCTCGACGAGAACGCCGCGAACAATCGCGCCGACAACCTCGCGTGGGGGACGCAGCGCGAAAACCTGAACGCGCCTGGTTTCCTCGAATACTGCCGTGGGAGGGCCGGAGATCGTCATCCCGTCGCCGTCGGCAAGCGTCGGAGGGCACGGTCATGATCGACCTGAACGACGACACCGCGTCCTGCAGCTGGAAGCACCTGCTCGAGGCCGCCACCGAAAACGCCGTCACCGACTTCGAGATCGAGTTCTGCGACAGCCTCCACGAGAAGCTCGCGCGGTTCGGCGAGAACGCCCGGCTGACGGACGCGCAGTTCCACAAGCTGACCTGCATCGCGCAGGCCGGCGGGTTCTGGGAGCGCGAGCGATGATCGACCTCAACCATGGCTCGGGTTTCCTCTACGGCGCCGGCGCGCCACGTCCTCCCATCGCCGAAGCCGTGTCTGCCGCCATCGACACGGCGCTGTCCGCGCGCAACCGCGCCGAACGCCCGCGCACCTATGTAAGCTCCTCGGGTCTCGGCCGCGACTGCCTGCGCCAGATCCAGTACGACTTCCTCGCGGTGCCCAAGGACGAAGGCCAGGAGTTCGCGCCGCGCACGCTGCGCATCTTCGAGGCGGGCCATCGGGCCGAGGACATCGTCGCGGGCTGGTTCCGCATCGCCGGGTTCGACCTGCGCACCGAGCGTCCGGACGGCCGCCAGTTCGGGTTTGAGGCCCTCGGCGGCCGGTTCAAGGGCCATATCGACGGCTGCCTCGTCTCGGGCCCCGTCGCGATGGTCTATCCCGCGCTCTGGGAGAACAAGGCGCTCGGCGCTGCCAGCTGGAAGGACGTGGTCAAGCGCGGCGTCAGCCTGGCGCGGCCGGTCTATGCCGCCCAGATCGCGCTCTATCAGGCCTACATGGACCTGCCGGCCCCGGCGCTCTTCACAGCGCTCAATCGCGACACGATGGAGCTGCATGCCGAGCTCGTGCCCTTCGATGCGCATCTCGCGCAGGAGATGTCGGATCGCGCCGTTGCCGTGGTGCGAGCCTCCGAGGCGGGGGAATGGCTGCCGCGCGCCGCGGCTGAGCCCACGGCGGTCCTCTGCCGCGGCGGCATGGCGGCGGGCAAATGGCACGCCCCCTGTGCGTGGGCGAAACGGTGCTGGGGTGAGCGGCGATGATCCCTGACGCCTATGAGCTCAAGCGGATCGTGCGCGCGCATCGCGAGCGGTTCTGGTGCTCCGACCTGCTCGGAGCGGCGGAGTTCGCGCCGATCTATTTCTTCGACGATCAGGCCGCCTTCGATGGCGATATCGTCGACCGCGCGATGACCCGGGTCTTTACCGGTCCGCTCCGGCTGCCGCATCCGTCCGTGATCTTCGAGGTTCGCGAGCAGCGCGCGTCTCCCTCTGGCCTGATCGTCTGCGCACGCGCCGACGGCGACATCGTCGAGGCCACGTTCCTCATGCGCAAGCGGGCGCCGCGCGGCTGGACGGATTGCCTGGTGCGGGTCTGGATGCATCCGGACGGCAAGGCGGAGATCGAGGGCAACCCGGCCGAGCGGAGCGACGAGACGGTCCGCGGTCACGGCGAAGTCGCCGCCGGCATCGTCTGGCGCGCGCTGACCATCCTCGGCGCCTCACCTGAAATCCGCGACCGCAAGGTGTCGCCTGCAAAACGGTCCCGCCTGTCCCGCGAGGGCGTGCGCGGATGGGTCTGGCGCCAGGTCGCCATCGATCCGGAGCGCCTGCGCGCGGCGACGCCGCCTCAGGGCGGCAGTCACGCCAGCCCACGCTGGCACATCCGACGCGGTCACTGGCGGCAGCTGGCCGACGGGCGCCGGGTCTTCGTCCGTCCGTGCGAGGTGGGCGATCCGACCCGCGGCGGGATCGTCAAGGATTACGCAGTGGAGGCACCCCATTCATGACCGAGTTCACCCCATCCGCCACGCAGGCCACCGCGATCCGCGAGATCAAGGAGTGGTTCGAGACCCGCACCGAGCAACAGCAGGTATTTCGCCTGTTCGGCTATGCCGGGTCCGGCAAGACCACCGTGCTGAAGTTCGCGCTCGACGAACTCGGGCTCTCGCCCCACCGCAGCGCGAAGGACGGCCGGTGCGTGCCGGGCGTCGTCACCGCCACCTTCACCGGCAAGGCCGCGCTGGTGCTGACCCGCAAGGGCACGCCGGCGCGCACCATCCACAGCCTGATCTACTCGGTGATCGAGGCGACCGAGGAGGAAATCGAGGAAGCCGCGAGGAAGATCGCGCTGGCCGAACGCGACGCGCTTCGCCTCACCGGGTTCGCGCGCACCACGGCCGATGCCGCGATCGAGGCGATGCGCCGGGGCCTCTCGGCGATGAAGCACCCGCGCTTCGCCCTGAACCCGCAGAGCGACGCCGCGGACGCCCGGCTCATCGTGCTCGACGAGGTGTCGATGGTCGGCGAGGAGATGGCGCGCGACCTGATGAGCTTCGGCAAGCCGATCCTCGTGCTCGGCGATCCCGGCCAGCTGCCGCCGATCCGGGGCGAAGGCGCCTTCACTCGCGACGAGCCGGACGTGATGCTGACCGAGATCCACCGCCAGGCGGCCGAGAGCGCGATCATCCGCCTCGCCACCATGGCGCGCGAAGGCCGGCCCATCGGCTTCGGCGTCTACGACGACCATGTCGCGAAGCTCCGCAAGGGCGATATAACGCCGGAACAGGCGCTCCGCGGCGGCCAGCTGATCTGCGGGCTGAACGCAACGCGGCTGCAGATCAACAACGCCATGCGCGCGGCGGCCGGTCTCGGCGGGACCTGGCTGCCCACGGGGCCGGCCGAGAAGATCATCTGCCTGAAGAACCAGAACGATCTGGGGCTGATCAACGGCATGTTCGTGACGCTCGAGGACATCGTCGACGAGGGGAGCCTCTACTTCTCCGCCGTCGTCCATGACGAGGACGGGCGCCGCATCGGCGAGCCCTATGAGGACGGGCGCCCGGGCCGGCTGCGCATCTACAAGGGGCATTTCGAGGACCATGTCGCCTACGACGACAAGCGTCACGACCGCGACTACAAGGAGAAGCGCCTCCTGACCGAGGCGACCTTCGGCTGGGCGATCACGGCCCACAAGGCGCAGGGCTCGCAGTGGGAGAATGTGATCGTCTGGGACGACGGGCTGGGTCGCACCGAGATCGACCGGCGCCGCTGGCTCTACACCGCGATCACCCGGGCCGAGCGCGGGCTCGTCCTTCTGGCCTGAGGGGTGCGATGATCGATCTCAACGACATCGCGGTTCCGAAGACCCGGCACGATCTGGCGGCGGTGAAGGAGCGGCTCGCCTACACGGCCGCCGACTGGCTGCCGGGGCTCTTCCCCGAGGCCCGGCTCGCGCGTGACCGTCGATCCTTGCGCTGCGCAGACCTCTCCGGGCGCCCGCCGCGCAAGGAGGGCTCCTGCACCATCCATCTCGACGGGCCCTATGCAGGCTGGGGCTTCGACTACGCCACCGGCGAGCGGGCCGGTCCCATCGACCTGATCGCGCAGGCGACAGGGCTCTGCGACGGCGCGCTCTTCGACGAGGCGGCGCGGCTTGCGGGGATGGACCTGCCGGCGCCGCGGCCCGCGCCGGCGTCGCCCATGCGCGCGCGCCCCGACCATACCGCCGAGATCGCGCGGCTGGTCGGCGGGGCCGTGCCGATCGCGGGTACGCCTGGCGAGACCTATCTGCGCGCCCGCGGGGTCTCGGATCCCGGATCGCCCGACCTGCTGTTCCATCCCGATCTTCCGGACTTCGACAGCTGCCGCGGCTGGCCCGGCCTGATCGCGATCCTGCGGCTGCCGGGCGGGGAGCGCGCGCCGGGCATCCACCGCACCTTCCTGCTCGACGACGGCAGCGCCAAGGCGCCTCCGGGCAAGAAGATGCTCGGCAGCGTGAAGGATGCGGTCGTTCGTCTGTTTCCTATGCCGGAGGATGGGCACATCGGCATCGCCGAGGGGATCGAGACGGCGCTCGCCGCCCACGCGCTCTTCGGCACACCGGTCTGGGCAGCGCTGTCGGCCGACGGTCTGGCGCGGTTCCAGTGGCCCGAGGGCACCCGGCGCGTCACCATCTATGCCGATGCCGGAGACGCGGGCTGCCAGGCGGCTGCGACGCTCTCGGACCGCCTGAACCGGGCCGACATCCCGAACGAAATCGTCGCGCCACTCCATGGCGACGACTTCAACGACGATCTGCTGCGCGGGGCCCGCGCCGAGGATTACGCGCGCGGGACAGATGCCGCAGCCGAGCCGCAGACCGAAGATCCGGTCGACGCCGAGACGGCCACGCCCGTCGTCACCTCTGCCGACGATCCCGCAACGCTGATTGCCGCGGCCGAGGCGCTGACCAACCCGCCCGAGTTCGAAGCCCTGTCCACGCTGCTCGGGCGCATCGCGCTGGCGAAACTCGACCCGCTGCCCGAACGGCAGGTCGTCGCGCGGATCAAGTCCGCGACCGGGATCGGCATGTCCGTCCTGACCCAGCAGCTGGCCGAGCTCCGCCGCAGGATCAACGCCACCGGCGATCCAAACGCGCCGATCCCGAAGCCTGCCTGGTTCAGGCGCCTTCGGCTCGATCTCGCGGGCGCGCCCGAGCGCAACGAGGCCAACGTCATCGTCGCGCTGACCTCCGACCCGGCCTTTGCCGGCGTGCTGGCCTTCGACGAGTTCGGGCAGGAGATTGTCGTGCGCCAGCCGCTGCCGTGGGATTGCGCCGCCGCGACCCTGCCGCGCCCGTGGGAGGACGCCGACGACATCCGCACCGCCGAATGGCTGCAGCTGCGCGGGATCAACGTGGCGCCGGTGGTCGTGAGCCGTGCCGTCGGCGCCGTCGCCCGCGAGCTGCGCATCCATCCCGTCCGCGACTGGCTCGACACCCTGAAATGGGACGGCACGCCCCGGATCGAGACCTGGACCAGCACCTATCTCGGTGCTGCGCCGACCGCCTTCCATCACACCGTCGGAGCGCTCTGGCTGATCTCTGCCGTCGCCCGGATCTACCGCCCCGGGGTGAAGGCCGACCACATGCTGATCCTTGAAGGGCCGCAGGGCGCGCGCAAATCCACCGCGATCAAGGTGATGGCGGGCGAGGACTGGTTCACCGACGAGCTGCCCGAGCTTGGGTCGAAGGACGCCGCACTGCACATGCAGGGCGTCTGGATTGTGGAGATCGCCGAGCTCGACGCCATCGGCCGCGCCGAGGTCTCGCGCATCAAGGCGTTCCTGACCCGCACCACTGACCGCTTCCGCCCGCCCTATGGCCGATACACGGTCGAGGTTCCGCGCCAGTGCGTCTTCGCCGGCACCGTGAACCCCGACACCTATCTGCGCGACGAGACCGGGAACCGCCGGTTCTGGCCCCTCCGCTGCGGCGCCATAGACATCGCGGCGCTCGCCCGCGACCGGGACCAGATCTGGGCCGAGGCCGTCCATCGCTTCCGGGCCGGCGCGATCTGGTGGATCGACGACCCGGCGCTGCTGGCCGAAGCCCGCGAGGAACAGGACCGTCGCTACCAGTCCGACGCCTGGGACGACCTGATCGAACACTGGCTGACGCACGAGATCTGCACCGTCTCGGACGGCTTCCCCGACTACGGCAACTCCCGCACCGAGAGCGTGCCGCGCCCCGAGCCGCTTGTCGACGTGTCGGTCGGCGAGATCCTCGAGGAAGCCATCGGGCTCGAACCTGCACGCTGGACCCGCGGCGACCAGATGCGCGTCTCGGCCTACCTCAAGGCGAACGGATGGGAGCGTTACCGGCGTCGCGACGAGGGTGGGCGCGAGGCGCCGCGGGAGTGGCGGTATAGGAGAGGGGCAGGATGATCATTGAACCGGAGCTTCTAGTTGGCCTTGATCAGTCATCCTTCGTCCAACCAGCGTGACCTTCGCAGAACTCGCAGCCGGTATGATAGCTGTATTCCAAATCGCCGCCTCCTATCTGCCGTTCGTTGCACCAGTCGCATTGGGGCGCTGAATCTTCTGAATAAAGGCATTCAGTACATACAAAGGTCTCGCCGTGCTGCACTACGCTGCCAAGACTGGAACATTGGGCGCAATTGATCTGGGGCTCAAAGTCTGACGGATCGGAGAATTCCGTGTCCAAGGCTTCTGACAGGTCTTCGCGCGTCACCTCGTATCCACATTCCTCGCAGGTCATCCCGGAGACGTTGTGCCCGTCGATGTGCAGTGTTGCACCGCATTCACCCGGGCAAGGTATCTCGATATACGACTCACCCAAGCCGCAGACCTTGCATCTTTGTTCAAAGAAAACCTCTGAAACTTCGGCTACGGCTGCCGCTTCGAACCCACAGCCGGAACAGGTCTTGAATACCGTGCCTGCCTTCTTTTCCGCGTCAATTTCCGGTTTCAGCCGGTCGAACGCCACCTGCAAATAGGCGCGAAGTTGGTTCATTCGCCAAGTTACGGTCGAGATTTCTTCTTCGAATTGATCAAATTGATCATCCCAATCGGAGAGCAGGCGTTCGAGGTGAAACCAACACAGGCACAACTCCTTGACGATCTCCTCCGTCATCTTGTCGTCGGCCTGTCTTTTTGCGGCCTCGTGGAAAAAATGGATCATACGATTCCGGTGTGCGGCGATCTGGGCAAACTGCGTCACTGCATCCTGCGGAATGTTCTCACCGCAGGCGTTCTTCAGCCTTTTGATCGCATCGCCTTGTGTGACAGTCTTCGCCTTCCCCGACAGGAAGTCTTCAACCGATACGTCCGAAGTTCGTTCGACTACGAGTGTCCAGTGTTCCCGCATCAGTCGAGCCTTCAGGATTAGTTCAACCGCCGTGGCGAAGTGGATCACAGAGTACTTCGGATGAGCCTTGATCTCCTCCACCGACCGTTCAAGGAAATCGAAGGCGCTTTCGGACAGGTTGTGTAGGGCAGTACTCAATTTTTTCTTTGACACGGTTCACTCCGTCAACGGCTTCGCACGGCGACATACTTGGCCCATTGCTATTGTTCCTTTACCGGCCCCGCAATGACACATGGAGCACGACTCCAGCGCGACCGACGGTTGGCCGCATACCAGGCATTTCTGCGGTCGCTCTGCCGCGGTGCAGTCTGGTCGCTTTCCGCCCTTTGCTAACCCTTGAGCGTTTCGGCTTCAGCCTCCCCTCGGAACAGAGTCTTGTCCCAACCTCCCCGGTGGCCCCAACCCTGGCCCAACCTCCCGAGGAGGTTGGGGACACAAAAAGCCGTTCAAAAACAAAGGTGTCCCCAACCTCACCCCGTGGTCCCAACCTTTTGCTACACATTCATGTGGGAGAACGGAAAAGGTCGGGAACATGTTTTTCTATACGAAAAGAGAAGGACCCCCGTTGGGGACACCGAGGTTGGGACCACATCCGTTCAAGCCATTGTAGTGAAACGATAAAAGGCTGTCCCAACCCCCTCGAAGGTTGGGGCCACGCGTTCGGAGGTTGGGACCGGAGCGTGCCGAGCGTCGATCACTGCCCGCTGCCGCGGCCCTGGTCGTTTTTGCTTTGGTCGTGGGCCGTCCGATGCTACATCTTGCGCTGACCGAAGCCGAAGGCCCACAGCTTGTGAGCCTTCACGATGAACACACCGATCCCCGCGCAGGACGTCCGTCCGGACCCGGGCGCTATCTCACGGTCCTGCATCCTCGCCCTCGATCTCGGCACCACGACCGGCTGGGCGCTTCGCAGCCATGACGGACTGATCACCAGCGGCACGGTCAGCTTTCGACCCGGCCGCTTCGACGGCGGTGGCATGCGGTTTCTCCGCTTCACCAACTGGCTGACCGAACTCGACCGGGTGTCCGGGCCCATCGCCGCGATCTGGTTCGAAGAGGTCCGCCGGCACGCCGGCACTGACGCGGCGCATGTGTTTGGAGGTCTCCTCGCGACGCTGACCGCATGGGCTGAACTGCGGGGCATCCCCTACCAGGGCGTTCCGGTCGGCACGATCAAGCGCCACGCCACCGGCAAGGGCAACGCGCCCAAGGAGGCGATGATCGCCGCGGCGCGAGCCAGAGGCTTCTCACCCGCCGACGACAACTGACCTGCCACGGGCTTTTTCCTCCATCTGTGACTAGAGTCCGGCCCAACGAGAGGACGGACGAAGATGAAGAAGGCACGACGGACCGAGGAACAGATTATCGGTATCCTTCAGGAGCATGATGCCGGCGCGAAGTGCGCAGATCTGTGCCGCAAGCACGGCATGTCGGAAGGCACATTTTACGCTTGGAAGGCGAAGTATGGCGGGATGACGGTGTCGGAGGCGAAGCGGCTGAAGGCACTCGAGGACGAGAACGCCAGGCTGAAGCGCTTGCTGGCTGACCAGATGCTCGACATGGCTGCGATGAAAGAACTGCTGTCAAAAAAGTGGTAACGCCCGCCGTGAAGCGCGAGGCTGTCGCGCACCTGAAGGCCCATCTCGGGCTGTCGGAGCGGCGGGCGTGCCAGATTGCCGGGGCGGACCGGACGATGGTGCGCTACCAGTCCCAGCGAGCGCCGGACACGGCGCTGCGCGGGCGGTTGCGGGATCTGGCCAACGAGCGGCGCAGGTTCGGCTACCGGCGGCTGTTCGTGCTGCTCAGGCGCGAGGGAGAGCCATCCGGGATCAACCGCATCTATCGGCTTTACCGAGAAGAGGGCTTAACCGTGCGTAAACGCAAAGCGCGCCGCAAGGCCCTCGGAACGAGGGCACCGATCCTGATCGAGACACGAGCCAATGCACGGTGGTCGCTGGACTTCGTCCATGACCAGTTCGCCTGCGGGCGGCGCTTCCGGGTGCTGAACGTGGTTGACGACGTCACCCGCGAATGTCTGGCGGCGATCCCGGACACCTCGATTTCGGGCCGCCGCGTGGCTCGGGAACTGACGGCGCTGATCGAACGCCGCGGCAGGCCTGGAATGATTGTCAGCGATAACGGGACAGAGCTGACATCGAACGCGATCCTGAAGTGGTGCGCCGAGCACAAGGTCGAATGGCATTACATTGCGCCGGGCAAGCCGATGCAGAACGGGTTCGTCGAAAGCTTCAACGGCAGGATGCGGGACGAGCTTCTGAACGAGGCCCTGTTCCGCAACATCGCCCATGCCCGTGACCTGATCGCTGCCTGGGTCACGGATTACAACACCGAAAGGCCCCACTCGGCCTTGGGCTACCAGACCCCTGTAGGGTTTGCCGCGAACCTGAACCCCGCAATCGCCCGCCCCGCTGCGCGAGATGAAAGCTCCGCGCGCCGGGCGATTGCTCAACCCGCGCCAACAGGCGTAAACAAAAACCGGGCTCAGGTCGCCGTTGGATGAAAGTTCAGTGGCAGGTCACTCTGGCTCCGGGCGAACCGGAAGCCGTGGAAACCGATCTGCTGGGAACTCGGCATCAGCCGTGCCACCGCGAACCGGCGCTGGCAATACGGGATCGTCGTGATCGTCTGGCGGCTGAATGGGAGGCAGGTGCCGAAGAAGCGGTCGATGGATTTCGTGGTCGGGCGTGCGGGATGAGCGCGCCTTACGTCGCCTCGAACGGGTTCAGCACCTCCACGTCCAGCCCGGCCACGTCCGCCCCGTTGCGCGTGACGAGCGTCAGGCCGTTGGTCTTGGCCGTCGCCGCCAGCAGCGCGTCGACGACCGGCACCGGACGGACCGCGTTCATTCGGCCCCATTCCTCCGCCACGGCCGTGTCGACGGGCAGAACCCGGTCACCGAAGCCCGCAATCACGTCCCCGAGCCACGCCTCGAGCGCGGCGGCCTTCGTGGGATCGCGGCGGCGCGCCAGTTCCACGCCCTTGCGGATCTCGCCCAGCACCAGCGCGCTGAGCCACAGGTCGTCCTCGGCGACGCCCGACCACCAGGCCGCCACGGCCGGGTCGCAGCGGTCGCCCTTGCGCACTTCAGAGATGATGTTCGTGTCGATCAGGAAGCTCACAGGGAGACGTCGCGCCCGAAATCGCGGGGACGGTCGAGATCGATCCCTTCGAGCGGCGCCGAGGCGAGCAACGCCTTGAGACCGCCGCTGCGGGGCGTGGCGATCCTCTCGCGCAGGATGGCGCGCGTCTCGCTCTCGCGTTCGGGATCGCCGAGAGCGGTGGCGACGTCCCGGACGAGGGCGGCATCCTCCTTGCGGACCTGCACTTCCACGCGCACGAAGCCCTGCCGCTGACGGCGCTTGCGCCACTGGGTGACGGGGGAAGGATCGGTGCTGGCCATGCTGCCCTCCATTTCCGGAAATACTACCGGAAAGATGGGGGCGCGGCAACGGGCTTCAAGATCGCGCTGTCAAGTCACAACGAACCCGCGAGACATTTTCCCGCGAGACACCGGAAGGCGAGACGCCGAAGCCCAGCCACGCTATCAAATCACTAGACTCGGAGTTGTGCGCTCGGGCGAACCGACGCTCATCCCGAGGTGGACACCGGGGCTGGCTTCCGGGGTCCAGCCGGGGTCCAGGCTGCCAAGCCGTTGTTTTCCGGTTCCTTTCCGGGCCCGCACGTATGCTGGCGGGCTTGGCTCGGCATTTCGCCAGCGACAGGGCCGGATTTTTGGGAAGCCACCGGAGTCCAGCGTCCAGCAGCGACGCCACGAAACCCTCGTGAATTCAAACTTCTGACCGGCCGCCCAGGGTGGATACCCCGCGGATGCCGGAGTCCGGCCGGAAGCCGGTGGACCCCTCCGTGCCGGAGTCCACCCGGCGGATGCCGATCCACCATCGACAGGAACCTGCATGACCCTCGCCTTCGCCCCCGAGCGGATCGAGATGTGGCCGCTGGCCAAGCTCCAGCCCTACGCGAAGAACGCGAAGGTGCACGGGGCCGACCAGGTCGCGAAGATCGCCGCCAGCATGGCCGAGTTCGGCTGGACCGTGCCGTGCCTCGTCGGTGAGGACGGGGAGCTGATCGCCGGCCACGGGCGCGTGCTGGCGGCGACGCAGCTCGGGCTGACCGAGGCGCCGGTGATCGTGCTGGGCCACCTGACCGAGGCGCAGCGCCGGGCCTATCGGATCGCGGACAACAAGCTGACGGAACTCGGCAGCTGGGACGAGGCGCTGCTCTCGGCCGAGCTGCAGGACCTGCTCGCGGACGACTACGACCTGTCGCTGGTCGGCTTCTCGGACGGCGAACTCGACAAGCTGCTGGCCTTCGATCCGGACGGGGGCGGTGAAGAAGAAGGTGGCGCCGGGGGCTCTGTGCCTCCGGTGACCATCCCAGAGCCGCCGCGCAACCCGGCATCGCGAACGGGCGATCTGTGGAGACTCGGCGACCACCGGCTGCTCTGTGGCGACAGCACGAACCACGACGATGTGCGCCGCCTGATGAACGGCGAGCGCGCGATCCTGTTTGCGACCGACCCTCCGTATCTCGTTGACTATGACGGCTCGAACCACCCGACCCGCAACAAGGACTGGTCGCAGTCCTACGGCGTGACCTGGGACGACAGCAGCCAGGGCGCGGACCTCTACGACGGTTTCATCGCCGCGGCTGTGGCCGAGGCGATCACCGAGGATGCCGCCTGGTACTGCTGGCACGCCTCCCGCCGCCAGGCGATGCTCGAGGCCTGCTGGGAGAAGGCCGGCGCCTTCGTCCATCAGCAGATCATCTGGGTGAAGGACCGCGGTGTCCTGACCCGGTCGCATTACCTCTGGAAGCACGAGCCCTGCTTCATGGGCTGGCGCCGTCCGAACCGCCCGCCGAAGGTCGCCGAGCAGACGCTGCCCTCGACCTGGGAGATGCCGTCCTTCGCCAAGGACGAGCGCCCCGACCACCCGACGCCGAAACCGCTCGACGCCTTCGGGATCCCGATGCGCCAGCACGTCGCTCGGGGCGGCCTCTGCTACGAGCCGTTCTCGGGCTCGGGCTCGCAGATCATGGCGGGCGAGGCCAACGGCCGGCGCGTCTTCGCGATGGAGATCAGCCCGGCCTACGTCGATGTCGCCGTGGAACGCTGGCAGGCCGAGACCGGCCGCGACGCGATCCTCGACGGCGACGGTCGGACCTTCGCGCAGGTGAGCACCGAGCGGCTGGGCGACGATGCCGATGCCGCCTGATGGCCGTCTACTACAACGATGCCGACCCCGCGGCCTGTGCATGGCTGCGGGAGTTGATCGCGGCCGGGCTGCTGACAGATGGCGATGTGGACGAGCGTTCCATCCTCGACGTCGAGCCCGCCGACCTGCGCGGCTTCGCGCAATGCCATTTCTTCGCCGGAATCGGCGGCTGGCCCTACGCACTGCGCCTCGCGGGAGTGGCCGAGAGCCTGCCGGTTTGGACCGGCTCGCCGCCCTGCCAGCCCTTCAGCCAGGCCGGGCAGCGCAAGGGACAGGACGATGACCGCCATCTCGCCCCGGCATTCCTGCGGCTCGTCGCAGCCTGCCGCCCGGAGTTCGTCTTCGGCGAGCAGGTCGCGAGCGCGGCAGTGCTCGGACCGGTTGGCAGAAAGTCTCGCGCGGCAGTTGAGGGACCGACTGGCTGGGCGTGGTTCGACGCTCTGGCGGCTGACCTGGAAGCGGCATCTTACGCCGTCGCGGCGGCTGATCTGCCGGCTGCGGGCATCGGCGCGCCGCACATCCGCCAGCGCCTGTTCTTCGGCGCCGTCGCCTTGGACGCAGTCACTCGCGGGTTGGGCGACGGCCTCGGCGAGGGATCACAAGGACGGATCGGAATGCCGGTCGGTGCCGATCAATGCGCTGCTCGGCCGACAGGTCTGGCTGGCGGGTTGGCCGACGGCGATGGCGGGCTCGCCCGCCACGAAGCGATACAATGCGGCCGGCAACACCGATGCGAGCCGCAGGACGGTGAAGCTGGTGGACTGGTCGATGGCGCCGACCCTGCCGGGGCCAATGCGACGGACGGCGTCTGGCGAGATCCGGACTGGCTCCTCTGCCGCGATGACCGCTGGCGGCCCGTTGAGCCCGGAACATTCCCGCTGGCTGATGGGATACCCGGTCGCATGGGGCTGCTGCGGGGCTACGGCAATGCGATCGTTCCGCCGCTCGCGGCGGAGTTCGTGACGGCCTTCATGGAGAGCCTGCGATGAAGCAGAGCCGGACCATGTCGATGGTCGAGGCCGCGGCAAACGTTGTCGTCGGCTACGTTTTGGCCATCGCCACGCAGATCGTCGTGTTCCCGTGGTTCGGGATCGAGACGGGATTTGCGGAGCATCTGACCATCGGCCTTGCCTTCGTCGGCGTGTCGTTGGCGCGGGGTTACCTGCTGCGACGACTGTTCGAGCGTTGGCGATAGCGCCGGGCATCACACATCGGCGGGCTCGACTGCCGTGATGTAGGCGGGGCCTGCATTCCACGAACCCTCATCAAGGTTCCAGAAGGCGTCCTCCATGTCGGCCAGCGCCACGAAGGCGACGGCTTGCGCCGCCTCCGGGGACAGTGCCTCGACGGTCACGCGGGTGCTTTCGGTGACGGCACGGGTGATCTTGACCCTGTACCGCGGCATCAGACGGCGTCCTCGATGCGGTAACAGCGCCCTCTTCCTTCGACTTTCTCCGAGGTGACGGTCAGACCGAGCTTTTTCTTTAGCGCGCCGGCAAGCGCACCCCTCACCGTGTGCGGTCTCCAGTCCAAGGCCGCGACCATCTCGTCGATGGTCGCGCCGCCCTCGGTGCGGAGCATCTCGACAGCTTCGCCTGCTTGGTGCCCGTGCGCGGTGTGCGCGCCTTGGGCGCGGGGTCGGGCTTGGCGGGGGTGTCCTGCGGGACCTCCGCACTCCGCGCCTCGTCGGCGCCCGTGGGCGCGGTGTCGCCGTCCTCCGGCTCGATGCCGATGGCGGCGAGGCCGGCGTCGGTGATGTGCAGGAGGATCGCGCAGCCGTCCTCGTTGTTGCGCCAGATCCGGTTGAGCGCGGCGTCCGCCTTGGTCTGGCTGTCCGTCGCGGTCTCCGCGATCAGCCCGCGGGAGAGCAGCGCGCCGACCACCTTGGCGGCCGCGCCGCCGCGGAGGGAGCCGGGGAGCGGCAGGACGTTGCGGTCCTCGCGCTGCGCGGCGGCGCTGAGGATCACGAGCTGGGTGTCGGAAAGCTTGGTCATGGGGCCGTCTCCGTATTCCGGCCCGCGTGATGCGGCGCCTTCTACGACCCCGAGCCGCGCAGGGCGCGCGGCGGGAGTTCCGGCAGTGCCGGAGATCAGCGGGCGTGTTCGCCTTCGCCGAAGGCGCTGTCGGTAATGCGCTTCAGGAGGCTGGCGTAGTGTTCGAGGGTGCCGACCATGGCCCAGCCCGCCTCGTCGGGGGCGCAGTTGAAATGGTCGTCGCTGAGCGCCTGCAGGCGCGCGAGCATCGCGTCGATCTCGGCTTTCTTGCCGATGAAGGCGGCCAATGCCGCCTCCTTGTTTCTGCGCGCCTTCTCGGCGCGGACCTCAAAGCGCGGGGTGGTGATCGGGTTCAGGCGGGTTGTCATCGTGGTGGCTCCGGGTGAGTTGCATCGTCCTTGTGGGATCGAAGTTCGCTCTGTCCGCGAGACTTATCAACTCGATAAGCGCATGATCTTGAATGATAATCGGAGCCGTCGATGCAGGGCATGAGCGAGCGCCAGTACGCCGCGCATGTCGGGCTATCGCGGGGCGCGATCCAGAAGGCGAAGACCGCCGGCCGGCTCGTGCTGCATGAAGATGGCAGCATCGACGCGGCGGCATCCGACAGGCTCAGGGCCGAGACGACGGACCCGTCGAAGACCCGCAAGCCGCCCGCGCCGAAGCTCAAACCCGTGCCCGAGGCCGCCGTCGCCGCCGTCGGCGACACGCTAAGAGAACAGGGGCTGTCCACCCCGGCCGTCGGTGGCGGTACGACGTTCCTGCAGGCCAAGACCGCGAACGAGGTGCTGAAGGCGCAGGAGCGGCGTATCCGGCTCCAGAAGCTGAAGGGGGAACTGGTCGACCGTGCGCGGGCGGAGACGCTGATGTTCCGGCTCGCGCGCGACGAACGCGACGCCTGGGTGACCTGGCCGGCGCGGGTGGCTGCCCTGATGGCCTCGGAGCTCACCGTGGCGCTTGGGGACACATGCGAGGTGGAGGCGGCGCTGATGCAGAAGGTTCTGGAGGCCCATGTCCGCGCTCAGCTCGACAGCCTCGCCGAGATCCGACCCGGGCTTGGATGACGATCTTGTCGGGTTCGACGGCGCCGCCGCGCTGATCCGCGCATGGTCGCGGGGCCTGCGCCCCGACCCGGATCTGACGGTCTCGAGCTGGGCCGACCGCCACCGGAAACTCGCCTCGCGGGCCTCGGCCGAGCCGGGGCAGTACCGGACTGCGCGCACGCCCTACATGCGCGAGATCATGGACCGGCTGTCGCCGGGCGATCCGACCCAGCGGATCGTGTTCATGAAGGCCGCGCAGGTCGGCGCGACCGAGGCCGGCAACAACTGGATCGGCTTCGTGATCCATCAGGCGCCGGGACCGATGCTGGCGGTCCAGCCGACGGTGGAACTGGCCAAGCGGAACTCACGCCAGCGGATCGACCCGCTGATCGACGAAAGCCCCGACCTGCGGGAACGGGTCAAACCGGCCCGGTCCCGCGACGCGGGCAACACGATGCTGTCGAAGGAGTTCGCGGGCGGCATCCTGATCATGACCGGGGCGAACTCGGCGGTGGGGCTGCGCTCGACCCCGGCACGCTACATCTTCCTCGACGAGGTCGATGCCTATCCGGCCTCGGCCGACGAGGAAGGCGACCCGGTCACGCTGGCGGAAGCCCGTTCGCTGACCTTCGCCCACCGGCGCAAGGTGTTCCTGGTCTCGACCCCGACGATCCGGGGGCTGAGCCGGATCGAGCGCGAGTTCGAGGCGTCCGACCAGCGCCGGTTCTTCGTGCCGTGCCCGCATTGCGACGCGATGCAGTGGCTGAAGTTCGACCGGCTGCGGTGGCAGACGGGCCGTCCGGAGACGGCCGAGTATCTCTGCGAGGGCTGCGAGCGGACCATCGCGGAGCACCACAAGACGCAGATGCTCGAGCGCGGCGAGTGGCGCGCGACCGCCACCGCCACCGACCCGACGACGGTCGGCTATCACCTCTCGGCGCTCTATTCGCCGGTCGGGTGGCTCACCTGGCAGCGGATCGCGCGGGCGCATGAGGCGGCACGGGGCAGCGACGAGGCGATGCGGGCGTTCCGGAACACCATCCTCGGCGAGACCTGGATGGAGACCGGCGAAGCGCCCGACTGGCAGCGGCTGGCCGACCGGCGCGAGGCATGGACGCCGGGCACGGTCCCGGAGCGCGGCCTGTTCCTGACCGCGGGCGCCGACGTGCAGAAGGACCGGATCGAGGTCGATGTCTGGGCCTGGGGTCGGGGTCTGGAAAGCTGGCTCGTCGATCACCTCGTGCTCGAGGGCGGCCCCGGCGATCCGGCCTGCTGGCAGCAGCTGACGGATCTGCTCGGGCGGACATGGACGCATGCTTCGGGTCAGCGAATGACGCTCGCCCGGCTCGCGATCGATACGGGCTACGAGACCAGCGCAGTCTATGCCTGGTCGCGCCAGGTGGGGTTCGCGCAAGTCGCGCCGGTGAAGGGCGTCGAGGGGTTCTCCCGGACGAGCCCGGTGACCGGGCCGACCTATGTCGACGCGACCGTTGCGGGCAAACGGCTCCGGCGCGGCGCCCGGCTCTGGACCGTGGCCACCTCGACCTTCAAGGCCGAGACCTATCGCTTCCTGCGGCAGGACCGGCCGACGAGGGAGGAACAGGCGGCGGGCGCGCTGTGCCCGCCCGGCACGATCCATCTGCCGGACTGGGCGGACGGCGAATGGCTGAAGCAGCTGACCGCCGAGCAGCTGGTGACGGTGAAGGGCAAGCGTGGCTTCACGCGGCTCGAATGGCAGAAGCTCCGCGAGCGCAACGAGGCGCTGGACACCCGGGTCTATGCCCGCGCGGCCGCGTGGATCCTCGGGGCGGATCGCTGGCCCGAGGCGCGGTGGGCCGATCTGGAAGCGCAGCTCGGGGTGGCGAAGCAGGACGGATCCGAAGCCGGTCCGGCAACGGCGCCGGCCGTCCCGACACGAACGATGCACCGCCGGCGCGCGGTGCGCTCGAGCTACATGAGGTGATCCATGGCCACGGCCGCCGAGCTCCGCGCCCGCCGCGACGCGCTGACCGCGCAGCGGTCCTCGGGCGTGGCGCGGGTCAGCTATGACGGCAAGACCGTGGATTATCGCAGCGTCGCCGAGATCGACCGGGCCATTGAGGCGCTGGATCGCGAGATCGCCGCGGCCGAGGGGCGTCGGATCGTCCGGCAGGTCCGCGTGACGACGACGAAGGGGCTTTGATCCATGAAGCTGTTCGACCGCTTTCGCCGTCGGTCCGCCGGCGCCCCCGCTGCCGTGCGTGCCCGGCTCGAAGGCGCCATGGCGAAGCGTCGGCTGCGCGGCTGGAACCCGCCGCTCGAGAACATCAACGCGCTGGTCGCCTCGGGCGGTCCTCGGCTCTTGGCGCGGTCCCGCGAACTGGTGGTGACCAATGGGTACGCCGCCAATGCCTGCGAGGCCTTCGCCGCGAACCTTGTCGGCGACGGGATCAAGCCGTCCTCGCTCATCGGGGACGCCGGACTTCGAGACCAGGTGCAGCGCCTCTGGCTCGCCTGGACCGACGAGGCCGATGCGGATGGGTTGACCGACTTCTACGGCCTGCAGGCCATGGTCGCGCGCGAGATGTTCGTGGCCGGCGAATGCTTCGTGCGGCTGCGTCCGCGCCGTGCCGAGGATGGTCTGCTGGTCCCGGTGCAGCTGCAGCTTCTCCAGTCCGAGATGCTGCCCTTCGAGAAGACCGAGACCGCGGCCAACGGCAACCGCATCCGATGCGGGATCGAGTTCGACGGGATCGGCCGGCGCGTGGCCTACCACTTCCGCCGCCGCCATCCGGGCGACAGCACCGACCAGGGGGCGGACATTCCGGAGACGGTGCGCGTGCCGGCGGCCGACGTGCTGCACATCTACCGGCCCATCGACGCGGGCCAGATCCGGGGACTGCCGCATATCGCACCCGCGATGGTGCGGCTGTTCCTGCTCGATCAGTACGACGACGCCGAACTCGACCGGAAGAAGACCGCGGCGATGTTCGCGGGCTTCATCACCAAGACCGCGCCGGAAGAGCCCATGATGGGCGAGGCCGAGGCGGATCTCGACGGGGCGGCCATCGCGAGCCTCGAGCCCGGCACGATGCAGGTGCTGCTGCCCGGCGAGGACGTGAAGTTCTCATCGCCGGCCGATGTCGGCGGCGGCTACGAGGCGTTCCAGTACCGCACGCTGCTGGCGGTCTCGGCCTCTCTGGGGCTGCCCTATCATCTCGTCACCGGCGACGTCCGGCAGGCGAATTACTCGTCCCTGCGCGCCGAACTCGTCGAGTTCCGCCGCCGCATCGGCCAGCTGCAGCATGGCGTGATCGTGCACCAGCTCTGCCGCGCGGTCTGGATGCGCTGGCTGGAGACGGCGGTGCTCTCGGGCGCGCTCGATGCCGATCCCGCGACGGCGCGGCCGGTGCAATGGATCCCGCCGCGCTGGGACTGGGTCGATCCGCTGAAGGACATCCAGGCGCAGGTGCTGGCGATGGAGGCCGGCATCACCTCACGGCGCAAGGTGGTGGAGGCCACCGGCTACGACATCGAGGAAGTGGATCGCGAGAACGCCGCCGACGCCGCGCGGGCGACAGGTCTCGGCCTGCGCTACCGCACGAGCCCCGGCGAGACGCAGGGCGCACGGGCAACGCCGGCGACGCGGGCCGAGCCCGGCGATGGCGCCGACAACGACACGGACGACGGAGCGGCGACGACCGATCCGGCCACCGAATAGGAGTGACGACATGGCAAGCTGGTATGCGATCCGCGCCCGCGGGACCGGTGCGGAAGTAGCGATCTATGACGAGATCGGCGCCTACGGGGTCTCGGCGAAGGGGTTTCTGGCAGAACTGGGCGCGCTGCCCGACGGTACCCCGGTCGATCTGCGGCTGAACAGCCCCGGCGGATCGGTCTTCGACGCAGTCGCGATCCACAACGCGCTGAAGCGACACGAGGGCACCGTCACGGTCTGGATCGACGGCATCGCCGCCTCGGCCGCCTCCTACATCGCGATGGCAGGCGACGAGGTCGTCATGCCCGAGAACGCATTCCTGATGATCCACGATCCCTCCGGCCTCGTGATGGGCACGGCCGAGGACATGCGCGCCATGGCCGAGGCGCTCGACAAGGTGAAGGGCAGCCTCGTCTCGGGCTACGCTGCGAAATCCGGCCGGACGCCCGAGGAGGTCTCCGCGCTCATGGCAGCCGAGACCTGGTTCGACGCTGGCGACGCCGTGGCGCAGGGCTTCGCCGACCGCCTGATTGAGCCTGTTCGGATCGCCGCGAACTTCGACATCGGGCGCTTCCGGAACGCGCCGCCGGTGTTGGTCGAGACCGTCGAAGCGGAAGCGGACGCCGGCGACGAGACCGATGGCGCCGAAACCGAAGCGGACAAAGGCAACACAGAGACAGCGGAGAACGATGAGGTCTCGGACGCCGACGACGAGCAGGAGGCTGCCCCCGACGCCCCTCAGCCACCGGCCAATACGCCGCCGCCGGGCGGCGCGCTGCCGGACCCCGCCGCGATCCGGGCAGAGGCCATCGGGCACGCCCGGGACGTCGTCGATCTCTGCCGTCTCGCGGGTCAGCCGCAGATGGCGGGCCGCTTCCTCGAACAGGACGCCAGCCTCGACGAGGTGCGCGCCGCGCTCCTCGCCGCCAAGGCCGAGGCCGAGCCCGAGATCGCACCCCATCACCCGCAGCCGGGGCGCAGTTCGGCCGCGCGCCCCTGGCGCGAGATCGTCGCCCGCAGCTTCAATCTGAAAGGATGACACCATGACCACGCTGGTCGAAGGCACGCACCCCGGCGGCTTCCTCGTCTGGGAAGCCTTCCGCGACTACACCCGCGAGACGATCACCGTCGCCGCGGGCACGCTCGAGCCCGGCACGGTGCTGGGCCAAATCACCGCCTCGGGCAAATACGCCGCCCACGACCCGGCCGCCGTCGACGGCACCGAGACAGCCGTCGCGGTGCTCTGGGGCAAGGCGGATGCGTCCGGTGGCGATCCGCCCGCCGTCGCCGTCGTTCGCGGCCCCGCCATCGTCAACCGTCACGACCTCGTCTTCGCCGGCACGCCCAGCGAGGGCGAGATCGCGGCCGCCCATGCGGCGCTCCTCGCCGCGGGCATCCTCGTCCGCTGATCCAATTCCGACAAGAGGCATCCTCATGGCCACCATGGACATCTTCGAAGGCGATGCCTTCACCATCGTCGAGCTCACCCGCGCGCTCGAGAACATTCCCTACAAGCCCGCGCTGCTCTCGGGCTCGAACCTCTTCAGCCCGCGCGGCGTGCGCTCCCGCACCGTCGTGATCGAGAGCCGCGACGGCACGCTCTCGCTGATCCCGTTCTCCGAGCGCGGCTCGGCTTATGAGCAGCAGATCCCGGATCGGCGCGAGATGCGCGCCTTCGTCTGCCGCCAGTTCAAGAAGCAGGACGTGCTCTGGGCCTCCGAGATCCAGTCCGTTCGCGACTTCGGCTCGGAGAGCGCCACCCAGCAGGTGCAGACCGAGGTGGCTTATCGGCTCAGGAAACTCCGCCAGGATGCCGAGACCACCTTCGAATACCACCTCCTGAATGGCATCCAGGGGCTGGTGAAGGACCCGAAGGACCACGCGACGGTGGTGAACTACTTCACCGAGTTCGGCATCTCGCCGGCGGCCGAGATCGACTTCGACCTCGACAATGCGAGCCCGGCCTCCGGGGCGCTCCGCAAGCGCTGCCAGGCGCTGATCGAGAGCGTCGAGGACTCGATGGGCGGGCTCTCGGCCGGCGCCGTGCAGGTCCGCGCGGAATGCGGCTCGGCCTTCTTCGCCGATCTCGTGGCGCACAAGGAGGTGCGGGAGACCTATCTCAACACCGCCGCGGCAGCCGATCTGCGCGGTCGCGTCGCCGACGAGGTCAGCTTCGGCGGCATCACCTTCCGCCGCTACCGGGGCGGCGTCGGTTTCACCGTGCCCACCGACAAGGCCTTCTTCTATCCCGAAGGCATCGAGGGGCTCTTCGAGATCTACTACGCCCCCGCCGACACGTTCGAAACGGTGAACACCCTCGGCCAGCCGCTCTACGCCCGTACGATCCCCGACCGGGATCGCGACGAATGGGTGCGGCTCGAGATCGAGTCCAACCCGCTGCCGATCTGCACCCGGCCGCAGGTGCTGCGACAGGCCAGGCGGACCTGATGACCGCTTTCGCCGCCGCCCTCGACGCGCTCTTCGCCGACGCGCATCTCGCGCGGGACGTGGTGTACACAGCAGAGGGCGGTGCGCCATCGCTGGTCCGCGCCATCCTGCGCCGGCCAGACGATGTCACCGGCTTCGGCGAGGCGCGCATCTGGTCGGAAACCACACGGCTGGATCTGCGCCTTTCCGAGGTGGCGAACCCGCGGCCCGGTGACCGCATCGAGATCGACGGCGAGGCATTTCTCATCCAGGGCGAACCCGTCCGCGACCGCGAGCGGCTCGTCTGGACTGTGGATCTGCGTCCGGCATGATCGCGATGAAGCTGAAGCTCGACATCACGCCGGACCTCGTCGCCGCCATGGCCGCCGAGGTGAAGGCCGGCGAGAAGGCCGTGACCGCCGCCATGCGCGAGGCCGGGACCGGGCTCAAGACCGCGTGGCGCGGCCAGATCACTGGTGCTGGGCTCGGCCGGCGGCTCGCGAACTCGATCCGGAGCCAGACATATCCGAAGGCCGGCGAGAGCCTGAACGCCGCGGCACTCGTGTGGTCCAAGGCCCCGGTCATCGTCGGCGCGCATGACACCGGCCCGCTGATCCGCTCGAAGGACGGGTTCTGGCTGGCGATTCCGCTCCCCGCCGCGGGCAAGTCCCTGCGCGGCGGCAGGATCACCCCCGGCGAATGGGAACGCCGCCGCGGGCTGCGCCTGCGCTTCGTCTATCGCCGCACGGGCCCGAGCCTGCTGGTGGCGGAGGGACGGCTGAACACGAAGGGCCAGGCGGTCGTGTCGCGCTCCAAGACCGGGCGCGGCAAAGTCACCGCGCCGATCTTCCTGCTGGTGCCGCAGGTCAAGCTGCCGAAGCGGCTGAACCTCGCGCGGGATGCAGACCGGGCGCACGACAGCGTTCCGGGGCTGATCGTGGCCAACTGGGTGGAGGGTAGGTTGTGATCGCGTCGATGCGCAATCTTGCTCGGCAGCCACGAGATCGACGGATCGGATCACCCCGCGCAGCACGACAGCTTCGCGACATCCTTGTCGAAGGTCTGCGCGGCGAGCTTGAGCCCCTCGACCGTTGTGAGATAGGGAAAGATCGTCTCGCCGAGCGCCTTTGTCGTCATGCCGAACTTGAGCGACATGGCGAGCGTCTGGACACTGTCTGCCCCCTCCGGCGCCATGATCACGCCGCCGAGAAGTCGGTCGGTCGCCCGGTCCACGACCAGCTTGATCAGGCCGCGCGTGTCGCGGGCGGCGAGCGCGCGGGGCACGTTTTCGAGGGTCAGCACGCTGGCCTTGACGTCATGATCCGCCGCGCGCGCCTGCGCCTCGGTCAGGCCCACGCCTGCAACCTGCGGATCGGTGAACACCACCCAGGGCATCGCGGCGTTATCGTAGCGCTCCGCCCGACCCAGAACGGCGTTGCGCGCCGCGAGCTTGGCGCCATAGGCGGCCATGTAGACGAACTGGTCGCGGTCCGTGACGTCGCCCGCCGCAAAGATGCCGCGCGTCGTGGTCTGCATGTCGTCGCCAACCCGGATCGCACCGCGTGCGTCGGTCTCGACGCCCATCTCCGCGAGTTCCAGCCCCTCGGTGTTGGGTGCGCGTCCCGTCGTCAGGACGAGGCGGTCGGCCGTCAGATCGCGGTCTGCGCCGTCCACCGTCACGGTCAGAACCGCACGGTCTCCGTCGCGCCGCGCGGCGTGATAGGTTGCGCCGTCAAGAACCGTGACACTCTCGGCGCGCAAGACCTCGGTGAGCGCTTGCGCCACCTCCGGCTCGGTGCGCGGCAACAGGCGCGAGCGGCAGACGATGGTGACGCGGGTGCCCATCCGCGCCATCATCTGCGCCAGCTCCACGCCGATATAGCCGCCGCCGAGGAAGATCAGGCTTTCGGGCAACCGGTCCAGCTCCAGCAGCGACGTGCTGTCGAGCGTTGGTGCGTCCTGGATACCGGGGATGTCGGGCACGGCGGGTCGGCCACCGGTCGCGACGATCACTTTGGGAGCCGTGATCTTGCGACCGCCGACCTCGACCCCGCCGGGGATGAGCCGTGCCGGACCCTCGTCGACATAGGTCACACCGTAGTAGCCCGGCAGCAGGTCGGCGTACTTCTTCTGGCGCAGCGTCGCGACCAGATCGTCCTTGGCCGCGACCAGCGCAGCCCAGTCGGCGACCTGCGCCTCGCCGCGAAGGCCCGGGAATCGGGACGCCGCCTGCGCGCAGTGCACGGCTTCGGCCGCTCGGATCATCGTCTTGGAGGGCACGCAACCCACGTTCACGCAGGTCCCGCCGATGGTTCCATGGCCGATCAACGCGACGCGCTTGCCTCCCTCGGCGGCGGTGATCGCGGCCGAGAAGCCGGCCGATCCGGCGCCGATCACGGCAAGGTCAAAATCGCCCTTGGGCGCGCAGCAATCGTCTTTCATCAAGTCATCCATCCGTTCGAGTTGTCTGGCGCCGCTGCCGTCTCCAGACCGCGTACACGGTCAGCCCGACAAAAAAGGCGAGCGCGGGCAGCAGCGCATAGTCGAGCCAGCCAAGCCAGGCCGACAGGCCCACGGCGCCGAGAAGAACGACCAGGATCGGCGTGAAGCAGCAGAGCGCTGCGATGACGGTGCCGACGACACCTGTCCCGATCAGCTTGCGGTCGGACTGCTCGGTCATCCCGTCAGCCCGCCACGCGCGCCGGGTAACCTGCATTGGCCGACGCGGTCGCGATGGCGTCGGCGCTGGTCGCGGCGGTATCGAAGACGACCGTGGCGGTGCGCGCCTCGAAGTCGATCTCGACGGCGCGCACGCCCGCGACGCCCTCCATCGCGCGCTTCACCGTCACTGGGCAGAGCGCGCAGGTCATGTTGTCGACCGCAAATGTCACGGTCTGCTCGGCGGCGACGTCCTGCGCTGCAGCAGGGATGGCCGTGATCGGCGCAACGGCGGTCAGGCCAAACAGAACAAGGGCAAGGATCTTCTTCATGAGGGTGTCCTTTCGGGATCAGTAGAGAAGCGGGGCCCACCAGTCGATGGTGAGCGCGGCGACAACGAGAACGAGCGAGGCCCAGAGCGCGCTCTTGGTGATGCGCGCCGATGCTGGCCTTGCGCAGTAGGAGCCGGGTTCGCAGACGGTCGGCTTGCGGAAATAGACCTGCCAGAAACCCGCCCCGATG
This sequence comes from Paracoccus sanguinis, assembly GCF_012689545.1. Taxonomy (NCBI): domain Bacteria; kingdom Pseudomonadati; phylum Pseudomonadota; class Alphaproteobacteria; order Rhodobacterales; family Paracoccaceae; genus Paracoccus; species Paracoccus sanguinis. Next base: position 370,851 of record NZ_CP051542.1, on the reverse strand, counting down.
AAGCCGAGCGCGATCACCGCGAAGATCGGCTTGTAGGGCTCCAGCGCCGTGAGATTGCCGATCCAGGCCCCCGAAATGCCGAGGGTCAGCAGCACCAGCGGCCCGATGCAGCAGGCCGAGGCGAGAAAGGCGGCCACCACCCCGCCCGCCGCAAGCCAGCCCTTTCGGGCGGGGCGATCCGCCCCCGTGCTGTCCGTTCGGTCGTCCGTCAGCGCCATGTCGCGCACCTCTCGTCTGCGATTGAGGAGAGGTGTAGGGTCTGTAGCAACTACAGGCTCAAGGGGAAACCTGCCCATGACCGATCACGAGCGAGAGAGCGGCTTCACACGCGGCGACCTGGCCCGGGCGACCGGCTGCAACATCGAGACGATCCGCTACTACGAGAAGACCGGCTGAACACGTCGTCCGAGTCCACGACCCGCACCGGAAAGCCCGCGGCTTCGATATGCGCGATCCAGCCGTCGCAGCAGCCGCAGGACGGATCCTTGGTGACGGTCACGAGCGGCAGGGCCTCGGCCCGCGCCCACGCCGGCATCGACAGCAGGAACGGAAGTGCGGCGGCGGCCGCGAGAACGGCCCGCCGGCCGATGGTGTGATCGTTCCGCATCGTCAAACCTTTCTTCGTGGACTCCATGATCTCACCGGCTAGTCCGGAGCGCGACCCACGAACGGGTGAGAATGCGCCGGCGTCCCGCGGCATGATGTCGCCTGTCAGATGCGCTCGCGGGAACGGCCCACGATGCCACCCGGACATCACAGCTTCACGCCCCGCAGCCGAGACGCATTCGCGATCACGCTGACCGAGGATAGCGCCATGGCGGCTGCCGCGATGATCGGCGACAGCAGGATGCCGAAGAACGGATAAAGCACCCCCGCGGCGATCGGGATACCGAGCGCGTTGTAGATGAAGGCGAAGAAAAGGTTCTGGCGGATGTTGCGCATCACCGCCTGAGACAGTCGCCGCGCCCGAACAATGCCGGTGAGATCGCCCTTCAGGAGGGTGACGCCCGCGCTCTCCATCGCCACGTCGGTGCCGGTGCCCATGGCGATGCCGACATCCGCGGCCGCGAGCGCAGGGGCATCGTTGACGCCGTCGCCCGCCATCGCCACCACCTCGCCCGCCGCCTTGTGCCGCTGCACGACCTCGCTCTTCTGGTCCGGCAGGACCTCCGCCTCGACCTCGTCGATGCCCAGCTGTCGGGCGACCGCCTTCGCTGTGGTCCAGTTGTCGCCGGTGAGCATGACCACGCGGATGCCTTGGGCCTTCAGCGCGGCAAGCGCTTCAGGCGTGGAGGGCTTGACCGGATCGGCGATGGCGAAGATTGCGGCGACCTCTCCGTCCACGCCCATGAAGATCGCGGTCGCCCCGTCTTGGCGCAGCCGGTCAGCCTGCGCGGCCAGCGGCGTCACATCGACCCCTTCTTCGGCCAGGAAGTTTGCGTTGCCGAGGGGAATGCGCTTGCCCTCGACCGTGCCATAGGCGCCCTTCCCGGTCGGCGAGTCGAAATCCGCAACCGGTGCGGTCGCGATCCCCCGCTCCTCTGCCGCGCGCACGATGGCGAGCGCCAGCGGATGCTCGCTCGCCCGCTCGACGCTGGCGGCCAGGCGCAGCACCTCCTCCTCGGTAAGACCGGCAGCGGGAACGATGGCCGTGACGGCGGGACGCCCCTCCGTCAGTGTGCCGGTCTTGTCGACGATGATCGTGTCGACCTTCTCCATGTGCTCGAGCGCCTCGGCGTTCTTGATCAGGACGCCATTCTGCGCGCCGCGGCCGACGCCGAACATGATCGACATCGGCGTCGCCAGACCCAGCGCGCAGGGGCAGGCGATGATCAGGACCGAAACCGCCACGACCAGCGCATAGGCGAAGCGCGGCTCCGGGCCCCAGATCGACCAGGCGATGAAGGCGAGCACCGCGACCACGATCACCGCCGGCACGAACCAGCCCGACACCTGGTCGGCAAGTCGCTGGATCGGGGCACGGCTGCGCTGTGCCTCTGCGACAAGCTGGACGATCTGCGACAGCATGGTGTCGCGTCCGACCTTGCGGGCCTCGATCACCAGCGCGCCGGACTGGTTCATGGTCCCCCCGATCGCCCGCGAGCCGACCTCCTTGGTCACCGGCATGGATTCGCCCGTCACCATCGACTCGTCGACGGCGCTGCGGCCTTCCAGCACCTCGCCATCCACGGGCACCTTCTCGCCCGGCCGCACCCGCAGGCGGTCGCCGACATGGACAGTGTCGAGCTGCACCTCTTCTTCGGTGCCGTCATCACGGATGACCCGTGCGGTTTTCGGGGCGAGATCGAGCAGCGCCCGGATTGCGCCGCTGGTGCTTTCCCGCGCCCGGAGTTCCAGCACCTGTCCGAGCAGCACGAGCACGGTGATGACCGCTGCGGCTTCGAAATAAACCGCGACCGACCCGTCATGCTGGCGGAAGGCGTCCGGGAAGATGTCTGGCGCGAGCGTCGCAACGACGCTGTAGATCCACGCCGCCCCCGTGCCCATGGCGATCAGGGTGAACATGTTGAGATTGCGCGTGACCAGCGACTGCCAGCCGCGCTGGAAGAAGGGCCACCCGGCCCACAGGACGACCGGGGTCGCGAAGAGCAGCTGGATCCAGTTCGAGGTCTGCTGATCGATGTAGCGGTCCAGCCCGAGGAAATGGCCGCCCATTTCCAGAATGAATACAGGGACCGTCAGCACCAGCCCGATCCAGAAGCGGCGCCGCATATCGATCAGTTCGAGATTGGGCTCCGCCTCGAGGCTGACCAGCACAGGCTCCAGCCCCATGCCGCAGATCGGGCAGGATCCCGGCCCCACCTGCCGGATCTCTGGGTGCATGGGACAGGTGTAGATCGTCCCCTCGGGCACGGGCTCGGCCTTTGCCGCCGCAGCGGCCGGGTCGAGGTAGCGGTCCGGCTCGGCCAGGAACTTCGCGCGGCATCCGGCCGAGCAGAAGTAATACGGCCGCCCCGCATGCTCGGCCTTGTGCTGCGTCGCATGGGGATCGACCATCATGCCGCAGACCGGGTCCTTGACCCGATGCACGCTGTCTGTCGGAGTCGCCTCCGCAGCGTGCGAATGCTCCGTCCCGTGGTGCCCCGAGTGAGCATGCCCGTGTTCGTGAGAATGTCCCGGCCCGCGATGCTCATGGCCGCCGACGCGAGAACTGCTCTCCATGTGGAGGGGGGCAGGGTGTTGGTCTTTGCTCTTGCTGGCCATCATGTACCTCGTCCGGGAAGTGCCCGAGAATCGTCCTCATTCGTCCTGCACCTTCCTGTCGTTGGAAGGTCAAGAGTAAGCCGCCAGGCGGAAGCCGCGGCGTCAGTGTTCATGCTGGGCGCTCCCTTCTTCCGGTCTTGCCCGCACGGCCTGCCGGGACTTCGCCTTCGGCCGCGTAACATCGATCTCGGCAGCTCCCTCCTCAACGGCAAGGCAGTATTCCTCGATCTGCGTGGTCGAGAAGTAGACCTTGAACCGGTCGCGCAGGAGGTTGTTCACCTCCCTCAGCACCCGCTCGCCATCCTGCCAGTCTCGAACGCAGACGTGGCTCGAGAACACGTTGCGCCCGGACGTCAGGCTCCAGGCATGGACGTGATGCACGTCCGTCACGCCCTCCAGCTCCCGAATGGCCGCGATCACAGCCTCGAGATCCAGGTCCTCCGGCGTGCCTTGCAGCAGGATGTGCAGCGACTCGCGCAGGATGCCCCAAGGAAGCCCAGAGCAGCACCAGTCCGAAGGCCATGCCGAGCAGCGGGTCGACGGCGAGGAAGCCGGTAAAGCGGATCACCAGGGCCGAGATGATGATGAGGAAGCTGCCGACGAACGTCTGCAGGATGTGCCAGTAGGCGCCCCGCATGTTCAGGTTGTCCTTCTGGCGCTCGTACAGGAGCCAGAGGGCGACAAGCTCGGTGGCGATGCCCCCCGCTGCCGCGATCAGCATCGGCGTGGTGGCCAACTCGATCGGCTCCATGAGGCGCATCGCGCCCATCCACAGCACGAAAATGGCCATTCCGACGAGAAAGAGGCCGTTGAAGAGGGCGCCGAGGATCTCCGCGCGAATGTAGCCGAAGGTGCGCGCCGGGCTGGACTTCCGCTCGCTCAGGCGCATGGCGACCAAGGCGATGAGCACGCCGCCGACGGCCGAGAAGGTGTGGAAGGCATCCGACATGACGGCGACTGAGCCCGTCCAGATGCCGATCCCGAGTTCAACGATGAAGTAAAGGCCGGTGAGCCAGCCGGAGATGACAAGCGCTTTGCGATCACCGCTCGCGGGCAGGTGGCCCGTATGGCTGCCGTGAGACATCGACATGGGTTCGCCTCCTGCTGACCGCGCATCATGCATCGTCGCGGTCGTTGAGGCCGCCGCAGCTCCAAGCTCCGGCGGCCCGAGTCCTTACTGCTGGCCCGCGTTCTCCTCGACCCAGGCGGTCATCTCCTCGATTTCCGGGCCTTGGGCGTCGATGATCTTCTGAGCCATCGCTTTCGACTCCTCATCGTCGCCATACTTCAGCTCGACTTCTGCCATGGCGATGGCGCCCGCATGATGCGCGATCATCCCGCAGTGGAAGGCGAGGTCGGGATCCTCGATGGTGTGGGTGGCCATCATCGGACCGTTCATCTCCATCATGGCCTGCATGGAGGCTTGCTGGGCCTCATCCATGCCCTCCATGCCTCCCATCATGGCGGACATGTCCATGCCCTGCATCATCCCCGGCATCCCGGACTGCTGGATGGCGTCCTGGCAGCCCTGCGGCAGGATCGACAGGTCGGGCATGGGACCTCCCTGTCCCGCCATGTGGCCAGCCTGCCCGCCTGTCCCGCTCTCCTGAGCGAAAGCCGCGGGCGCGGCGAGAAGGGCAGCAACGACGGCGGCTAGTTCAAACTTGCGCATAAGGGTTCTCCTTTGATGTAACTGGTTTCGGTGGGGATCAGGCCGCCATTTTCCGGCAGCTCTCGGCGCACCGGCGGCACGCATCCACGCATTCCTGCATGTCGCCGACCTGCTCGCAGCTCCGGGCGCATTCCTCACAGATCTCGGCACACTCACGGCAGAGATGCTTGTGATGACTGGTGCCGATCAGCATGAAATTCGCCGCGGTCTGGCAAATTTCGGCGCAGGCGATCATGAGCCGGAAGTGCTCCGGCTCGACATGCCGGCCACCTGCCTCAAGACAATGGTTCATGGCCATGCTGAGGCAAGTGCTGTGGCAGCTCAGGCATTCGTCGATGCAGCTCTGCATTTCAGGGGACATCTGGTGCATTTGTATTCTCCATCTTCGGAAAGCGCCGGGAAGAGAAGCAGCAAGCGTGGCGCTCGGCACTCGCAGCCAGCGATGACACGAAAAGACTTTCCTGGCGTCTTCAGACCGTCTTCTCATCCCTCCGGCGCGAGCGACGCCAGGCAGCAAGGCGCGACACGCGCTCACGATGGGTAACGATCAGATCAGATGGTGGTCCCGCGGCGGACGGCGCGGCCCATCCGGGGCAAGCCCGCTGAGCAAGGAGACTGGCATCACAAACTTCTGATCGCTCCTGCGCGGCTCTTTCAGATCGGCGGTTCGGCCGGGGATCAGCGCTGCCAGGCACGCATCTCCGCAACAGGCGAGCGTGTCATGGTTGTCATCGCTGGGCTCCTCCCCCACAGCCATCGAAGGAGCGTGATGCGGGACGGGGTCCGCCACGTTCGTCGCCGTCGGCGAAGATTCGGCGTGGACGGAGATGTGGGCATGACTGTGGGGCACCAGACTTCCGGCCGCCGCGCCATGGGCGATGAGCATGGCAGTTGCAAGAAGCGCCAGTGCGTTCGCAAGCTTCTGCCAGACGAATCCGGCTTTCGTCCGGGGGGTCCGCCGTTGCATCCTGTGGGAACGGCCGAGGAGGCGAAGTGTTCCGCTGATCATGGTGCTGCCGACATGCGTTCAGACCGTTTCTGCCATCAGTCTGCCGAAGTCACCGGCGACGAACAGCACGCGCGGATCGTGTTCCTGCAGGACTGGCTCGCCCAGCATGCCAAATGATGCTCCGGATACCAACCCTCATCGGCCTCACCGCCTCCGCGCTCATCGCCACCTGGATCCTTGTCGGGCTGCGGGCGGATGCGGAGAATGCCGAGACGATCGCACTGGGCCGCACCATTTACGAGACCCAGTGCGCCGCATGTCATGGCGCGCAGCTTGAGGGGCAGCCGGACTGGCAAATGCCTCTGCCCTCCGGGCGCCTGCCGGCTCCCCCGCACGACGCCACCGGCCACACATGGCATCATCCGGACGACATCCTGTTCCGGATCGTCAAGGAAGGCACCGCCGCCATCGTGGGAGGCGGATACGAGAGCGACATGCCCGGGTTTGCCGATGTCCTCAGCGACGCCGAGATCCGGGCCGTGCTCGCCTACATCAAGAGCACGTGGCCGGAACGCGAGCGGAGCTATCAGGCCGAGACGAGCGCGCGAGGCCGATAGATGGGTGGTCGGCGCGGTGTGGCAGGACATCATCCTCCTTGGGGTACGTCATTGTCGAGCTTGTGGCTCACGAAAGGGGCCTCCGTAGAACTCTTCGGTGACACTGCATTCTTCCCGCCCCCAGAAGCCGTGCGCGGGTGCAGCAGGCGCAACCAGTGCCCTCGACGACGTGGACGGCCAGCACGGCTGCAGCCCGTAGCGAAGGAGGCCACCTGAGGTGCAGCCCAACCCAGCGCCAACACCAGGTCACGTCGACGTGAGACACTTCGCCTATCCGTCTCACGCAGGCGTTATGGGTCATGATCTCCATTGTTCTTGAAGGGCAGCAGTGGGCAGCTAGCATCGCAATGAAAACAATAGCGAAAGGTGGGACATGACACAGGCAGATCGATCGAGCGGGCGCCGACAGTTCTTGACCGGACTGATGGCCACGGCGCTCGTCCTTCCGGCCGGACGGAGTTTCGCACAGAATATCGACCCTTATACCGGAATGCCTGTCTACGGTTCCGCCGGAGGGGCGGCCCCCGACCTCGGCGTGTTTCAGGTAGACCCGGACGCCGATCAACGCCGCAATCAGTCGTCATTTCGCGCGTGGCATTGGAGCGATTTCTATCCGAGTCTGGGAAAGGGCGTCATCCTTGCTGATGTGACCTCGCGGGCGCTGCATTACTGGTCTGCCGACGAATCGGTATACTTGTTGTTCCCTACAGCGGTACCCGTATCCGAGGATCTGACCCGCAGAGGAAAGACCGAGATCGTCAGAAAAGCGGAAAACCCTCCGTGGACCCCGACCCCGAGCATGCGCGAGAGAGATCCTTCGCTGCCGCAACGCGTCGAAGGATGAGCTACTCCCCATCGGTTGGACAGTTTAGGGAATGATTTAAGCTACTCTCTGCCCCTGCTGGTCGGTTTCGATCTGGTTGAAGTAGACCACGGCGGGCGGCTGTCCGCCATGGGCTGCATGGGGCCGCTGGTGATTGTAGAAGGTGATCCATCGGCCAACGCCGGCCTTGGCCTGCGAGCCGGTTTCCCATGCATGCAGGTAGACGCATTCATACTTCAGCGACCGCCAGAAGCGTTCGATGAAGATGTTGTCGAGGCAGCGCCCTTTCCCGTCCATCGATATCCGCGTGCCGATCCGCTTCAGCCGGTCCGTCCAGGCGAAGGACGTGAACTGCGAGCCCTGGTCGGTGTTCATGATCTCGGGCGGGCCGAAGCAGTGGACCGCCTCGTTCAGTGCCTCGACGCAGAAGTCCGCCTCAAGTGTGTTCGAGATGCGCCAGGCCAGCACCTTGCGGGTGAACCAGTCCATGATGGCCACCAGGTAGAGGAAGCCTCGTCGCATCGGCAGGTAGGTGATGTCGGCGCACCAGACCTGGTTGGGCCGATCGACCCGCAGCCCGCCCAGCAGGTAGGGATAGGTCTTGTGCCCCTTCGCGGGCTTGCTGGTGTTGGGCTTCTGGTAGATCGGCATCAGGCACATGAGCCGCATCAGCCGCCGGATGCGCTTCTGGTTCACAGGATGGCCCTCGTTCTGCAGGTGCCAGGTCATCTGCCGAACACCATAGAACGGGGTTTCCAGGAACCGCCGGTCGATCAGCCGCATCAGCGCGAGGTTCACCACGCTCTCGCCCCGCGGCGCGTAGTAGAACGACGACCGCGAGATCGACAGCAGGCGGCATTGCGCCCCGACCGACAGCTGGGGGTGATGGCGTTCGATCATCCCGCGCCTCACTTGCCGGTCCAGGGCTTGAGCTTTCGTGACAAAAAATCGTTGGCAACGGCCAGCTCTCCGATCTTGGCATGCAGCGACCGCACCGTATCTTCGTCGACCTCGGCCTTCTTCTTGCTGCCACGCTCGAAGATGTCAGGCGCCCCCTCGAGAAGGGCGCGCTTCCACTGGTTGATCATCGTCGGATGCACGCCATGTTCCGAGGCCAGTTCCGACACGGTGCGCTCGCCTTTCACGGCCTCGAGCGCCACACGGGCCTTGAAGCCCGCATCATGGTTCCTGCGCTTCGACATCTCTGGTCTCCTCGTTCTTGAAGACCAGCAGATGGCAGATCGTAGCTTACGTCACTGTCCGATTTTCGGGGGGTAGCTCAGGAGGCGTGCCAGAAAATCCGCTGGGCGTCCGCGGCCTTTATCTTTCATGGCCTGCATATCTGATTCACGGAACCCACGACACCCGGAAGATCGGCCGCAAATCGTCGAACGGATGCTACGGTCTTTATAACGAGCATGTCCTGAAACTCTACGAGGTCGCCGAGATAGGCACACAGGTCGCGGTCTTCTGATCTACCATCGAAGGGCGGAGCCGGAGACATCTCCGGCCCGCCCTCACCTACGAGCCATGATATCAGGGGTAAATCATCACCGGCACCCCGAGGCGCAGCATCGCGAAGATATCTTCGACCTCGTCGTCGCTGACCGTGATGCAGCCCGCCGTCCAGTCCCGCTTCTGTCTGACCAGACGCTTTCCCTCCGGCCCGCGGCCATGGATCATGATATCACCGCCCGGATCCAATCCGAACTGCTCCGCAAAAGCTCGGTCCCGCTCATTCGGATAGGAAATCCCCACTGAAAGATGGTATCGACTGCGGGGATTGAAACGGTCGATGTAATAGAGGCCCTCCGGGGTCTTTCCGTCGCCTTCAAACTGCTTGTGGCCGATGGGCTCGTTTCCCAGTCCGAAGTCATACGATTTCAGGACCGTCTGCCCGCTGAGCAGGTACATTCGGCGCCGCTCCTTCTGAACGACGACCTGTGTCACCGGAGGCCCCAGGTACCTCTTCAAGACGGGGGGTTGCGTGCCGCACGCGGCCAGAGCCGCGAGCATCGTGAGCGAAAAATGACGGCGGTTCGGTCGAAGCATCGGCAATTTATATCATCCGGAGATTATTGCGCGGCGGCGTAGTGCGAGAACACCTCAACCGAGCCATCCCGCTTAACAAGATTGACGTCGTAGGCTTTACGCTTGTTTTCGGGTCCCATCCCGGGACTGCCATAGGGCATTCCGGGAACCGCGAGCCCTGCGGCATCCGGCCTCTCTTTCAGAAGGCGCTCGATGTCGGCCGCGGGGACATGGCCTTCTATGAAATAGCCGTCGATCTCTCCCGTATGGCACGACAACTGACTGGTCGGGACGCCCAAGTCCATTTTGTGCCGGATCAGAAGAGCACCGTAGCGTTCCTCGGATGTCACCTCGAAGCCGTTCTGGCGCAGATACTCGGTCCACTGGGAACAGCATTCGCAGCCGGTCCCTTCGACCACATGGACCGTTCCGCGATCGGCGGCCATGGCGGCCGAGGTCGTCGTCAGCAGGACCGCTACGCCCTGCGTGAAGCGTCGAATACGATCAATCATGGTTGCTCCTTTTTCATGGCCCGCCGGATCTTGGGAACGGCGAACCTTCGGTCCTCGTGAAAGTCGATGATGCTGCCAAAGCTTCCGTCGGCCCGGAACAGGAACACACCGGCAGTATGATTCATGGTGTAGTCACCGTTTACGTCCTCGATGCGCTCTGCCTTCGCGCGGAAGTCGCCAAGAATGCGGGCGACCTCGCCTGGCTCTCCGGTCACACCGACGATGCGCGGATCGAAATAGCCGAGGTAGTCCGCAAGAACCTCCGGCGTGTCACGCTCGGGGTCCACAGAGATCAGAGCCACGTTGAGGCGGTCGGCGTCTGGCCCCAGCTCCTCCAGCCAGAGCGAGATGTCCGAGAGCGTGGTGGGGCAGACGTCGGGGCACCAGGTGAAGCCGAAGAAAACCAGGCTCGGCCTGCCGACCCAGTCCGAGATCGTCACCCGACGGCCCCGATGGTCCGTGAGCGTGACGTCCATTTCGCCCAGCGGTCGAGGCAGGTTGCGGGTAGGGCTCGCCGGCTGCGCCGCGCCGGGCCCGTCCACTTGCCACCAGCCCAGACCCAGCGCGCCGGCGCCGAGTGCCGTGACCGCGCCCGCGCCGAGAAGGAGCCGGCGCGAGAGGCTCATTCCGCAGGTCCCGTGGCGCCCGGTCCGAACACATGCACCTCCACCGTGACCTCGCCCGCGGCCTCGAAGGCGAGCGTCAGCGGGAAGGTGGCACCCTCCCGGAGAGGTGTGGCCAGTTCCATCAGCATGACGTGCATCCCGCCCGGCTCGAGTGTGAGTTCGCCGCTCGCGGGGATCTCGGCCGCCTCCACATGGGCCATCCGGGAGATGCCCTCGGAAAGGGTGGTCTCGTGCAGCATGGTCATGGTCGAGACCGGCGAGGACAGGCCGATCAGGCGATCGCCCTCGTCGCCGAAGTTGCGGACGGTGAAGTAGGCGGCGCCCGGCCGCGAGGTACCGATCGAGGCGCGTGCCCAGGCCGCGTCGATCTCAAGGTTGCCCTGCCGGACGGGTTCTGCTTGGGCGAGGCCGGCGGAAAGGCCGAAGGCAAAAACGGCAATAACAGGGAGCTTCATGGTGATGTTCCTAGAGGCGGTTCTGGAGGTCGGCAAGGATGTCGGCGGCGGGCGTGCCATAGGTGAACTGACGCAGCCAGTCCCCCTCCGGCCCGATGAGGTAAAGCGCGGGGCTGTGCGACATGGAATAGCCGTCGGGCGCGGCGGCATCGTCTTCGCGCGCGTAGTGAATGCGGAAGCTGTCCGCCGCAGCCCGGGTCTGGTTCGCATCCCCGGCAAGCCCGAGGATGGTGGGATGGAAGGCAGCGGTGAATTCGGCAATACCCAGCCTGCGGTCGCGCTCGGGGTCGATGGATATGAAGAGCGGCTGCACTTGCGTGGCCTCGTCGCCCAGATCGTCCATGACCTGAGCGACATCGGCCAGCGTCGTGGGGCAGACGTCGGGGCAATTGGTGAACCCGAAGAAAACCAGAATGTGTTTCCCCCCGAATTCCGTCGGGGTCCGCAGGCGCCCTTCGGCGTCGGGGAGTGCGAAGGTGGGACGGAACGGGGCCTCGACCACCGGCGCGGGCAAACGGTCTGCAATCAGAAACATCGTCCCGTAGCCCAGCATGGCAATACCCGCCGCCGCCCAGAGGCTTTTTTGCAGCCGTGTCAATCGCATCCGATCCGTCACTCCTCTTCTTGCGTCCTCCCTAAAGCCTCCAGTGACTTGAGGTTCAAGAGCGAACTCCTGTCGTCACACAACGGTGAGCCGTCGGCGGAGCAGAACGCTGCGCAGAAAGCTCATGTTCACGGCGACGATTGTGTCAGCGACAAGCGCGCGGATTGCGCCCGGCAAAAGCCGGTGTGCCGGATCTCGCCATGATCCGACGCCGGGGAATGGTCCGGGTCACACCTTGATCAGCGCCGCCGTCGCGTACATGAAGGCGAGCCCGCCAAGAAATCCGCCAAGAACGGCGGGGGAAAACAGTGCCGCTTGCCGGTCGCTGTTCTGACGCATCAGGTAGGCGCTGACCTCGACCATGACCTGCAGGATCGCACCGGCCCCGACCGCCAGCGCCAAGGCCGACCATTGCGGCGCATAGGCCAGACTGCCCGTCCACATTCCCAGCACGGCCGGGCCGCCAGCCAGAAGCGTCAGGGCTGCGAAGGTCCAGAGCGGCGGTCGAATCCGCAGCATCGGCGCTGCAATGCCGATCCCCTCGGTCACATTGTGCAGCGCAAAGCCGAGGACGAGGAACGTGCCAAGCCCCGCCGATCCGGCGGCAAAGGCGCCCCCGATCGCCAGCCCCTCGCCAAAGTTGTGCAACCCGATCCCGAGGGCGATGTAGAAGGCGAGCGCCAGACCCTCCGGTTGGCCGCGCCAGCGTCCGATCGCCATCAGCAGCAGAAAGCACGCCAAGGCCGTCAGCCAGACCATGGCCGAGCCTTGGAACAATGCGGCGGCTCCGGCTGAAAGCTCCAGCGCCTCTAAGGTCATGTCGATGAGCAGGAAGGCCAGCAGCCCGACGGTCAGCGCGAGCAGGAAGTTCATCCCGGTCCGCCCGACACCGCGCATCGCCGGATAGAACATCAGGCCGAGCGCCACGGGCAACAGGCCGACAATCGCCCCGACCAGCGCCTGAATGCGCAGCTGGCCCGCCGTGGCCTTCGGCGTCGGCACGGCTACGGCGATTTCATGTTCAAACGCCGTGCCGGTGTTGGACAGCAGCGCCACACGATGCGCCTCACCCAGCACCCATGGGTAAGGGATGCGAACCCAGACGGCAGTGCCACGCGCGACGGCCCCCGGAGGGGCCTGCGTGAACGTCCAATAGGCATCGTCGACGGCAACCTGCGCAATCTGCATGGCCTCTGAACCGCCCGCGCGCACCAGAATCTGGATGCCGGTCTCGTCCAGAATCGTCCGCTCCACCGTCAGCGCCTCGACCGGAGGCGCGCCATTGTTGAAACTGCGGAGGGGATCGAGCGACGCGATCCAGACGAAGGCGCCAAGCATGACCGCCAGCGGCACAAACAGAAGCAGCAGCCGGATCATTGCGGGGCGGGTGGGTTGGCTCTGGTCGCTCATGCTTCTGGCCCCCGAACGTCGAACATCCCGACCCAACCAAGCTCGGTGAATTCGGACTGGTGGGCGTGGAACATGTACATGCCGTCCTCGTGCTCGGCGAAGCTGAACTCGAGGATCCCGCGCTGCGCCTGACACTGCATGATCAGATCGACCGTGCGCAGCGACGGCGTCAGGGTGGTGCCGGTATCGTAGTAGTCAAAGAAATTCGCATGCAGGTGCAACGAGTTGATCGGGTCGAACTCGGTCACGTTCACCAGATAGATGCGCACAGGCCGCGACTTGTCGATGCGGATCGGCGCGTTCATGTAGGCCCTGGCCCACGGTGTTGACCGCGTAAATCTCGTTTGCTCCGTCGAAGTTGGTGTCGAAGGCGTTCATCACCATCGCCAGTTCCTGCCATCGAGCATTCTCGGGGCTGCCGAGCACGCGCGAGGCTGCCACGGCCGCATTCTCGGGGTGCCGGGCGGGATCGGGGTCAATCACGAACAGGCCATACATGCCCTTGTGAATGTGCCGCTTCAGCGGCAGGGCGTGGCAATGATAGAGGTGGCATCCGAACGGCTTGGCGTCGAACTCGTAGATGAACTCTTCGCCGGGACCAATCAAACCGGCACCAGGAACGCCGTCCATTCGCGCCGAATGGATGCCGTGGAAGTGCATCGAATGCGGGTGCGATCCATAGTTGCGGAAGATGATCCGCAACCGCTCGCCTTCCTTCGCCCTCAGTGCCGGTCCGGGCACGCGGTCATTGAAGGTCCAGGCCGGAAAGAAGATGCCGGGCGCGATCTCGATCTCCCGGTCGATGGCAGCGACTTCGAAGGTGCGCAGCGTTCGGCCATCGGGCAAAAGATCGGTCAGGCCCGTTTCCCACTCCGTCAGCATGGTTGTCGGGTCGAAGCCGTTCCGGTCGTGATCGACCACACCGACCGTTGTCATGTTGCCATGCGCCATGCCGGGCATGGGTGCTGCATAGGGGTCGGTCGGCATGGCGGACATGTCGTGGCCCGCCATCGGGTCTGGCGCGGCCTGGGACCGCGCGACACCCGCTATGATGGCGGCGCCACTCGCGGCGGCCAGTCCACCGACCAGCAACGCGCGTCGGGACGTGTCAACCGACCCTGCGTTGCCGTCAGGCGGAGCGATGGACCGGGACGCCTCCAATTCGGACGGCGCATCGCGCGCTTGCTTCCGGACATTGGCAGTCATGGGGAAGGCTTTCCCTGTGGGCAGCACGCCAAAGCCTCGGCGCGACAAGTTAGACAAGGCTAATAATCATCCCTGTGGCTTTACGTGTCAATCCGGTTCGTGCGAGACTGGAAGGATGATGGCTGATGACCACACTGAAGCAGAAGCTCTCGAGCCCGAGGCGCGCCCCGCCGACCCACGCGCGGAGGCGTTCCAAGGGGTGCGAGAGGCGCGGCGCAACGAATTGGCGGAAGACTACGTCGAACTGATCGCGGAACTGATCCACGAACACGGCGAGGCACGGCCGGTCGATATCGCGACCAAGATGGGTGTCACGGCGCCCACCGTCGCCAAGACACTCGGCCGTCTGGCCCGGGACGGCCTGATCACCCGCGCCAAGTACCGCTCGGTCTTTCTGACGGAAGAGGGCCGGGCGCTGGCCCGGGAATGCCAACAGCGGCACGAGATCGTGTTGCGGTTCCTGCTCAGTCTTGGTCTTGATCCCGAGACAGCCGAGCGCGATGCCGAAGGGATCGAGCATCACGTGAGCGAGCGAACGCTCGCCTTGTTCGCGGCCTTTGCCGACCGTTCCTGAGCCTTCCGTTCAGGCATTCTCCACGGCAGATCGCACAGCGGCGACAAGGCTTTCCGCGCTGAAGTTTTCCAGTCGCGTGCCGTTCAGAAAGAACGTCGGCGTCTGGCCGACGCCGAGGGCTTCAACATCGGCCATGTCCTGATTGAGGATGCCGGTGATCCCCGGAAACAGCCTGTCGCTTTCGGCCCGCTCGAGGTCGAGGCCAGCAGCTCCCGCGACCTGCCAGGCCACGTCCAGTCTCGGCATGCCATGCACTGCCCACTGGGGTTGCCGCTCCAGCAGCGCATCAAGCACCGGTTCGAGCTTGTCCTGCATCCGCGCGGTTTCGAGGATGCGCACCGCTTCGTCCGAGCCTTCGTGGAACACCGTGTAGCGCAGCACGACCCGGACCTGCTTCGGGAACTGCCGCCGGATTTCCTGTACCACCGGATGATAGGCTCGGCAGGCTTCGCAGGAGGGGTCGAAGAACTCGACCAAGGTAACCGGAGCATCCTCGGGGCCGAAGCTGGGGGAATGGGCGCGGATCAGAAGGGATGGATCCACCGCGGGGGTGGCGGCAGCGAGCGCTTCGGCCTCGGCCTGACGCTGGCGGTTCAGGATGGACGCACCGCCGCCGAATGCGACAAGCCCAAGAGCCGGAGCCCCGATCAAGAGAGTGCGGCGGTTCATATGCGGTTTCCTTTGGGCAAGATGAGACAGGCAAGGATCGCGGCAAAGGCTGCCAGCGACAGGTAGGGAATAGGCAGGCCCAGAATGATCTGCGCCGGACCAGAGCAGGACGGGCCATCCTTGGTGCAGGGTGCGATGTCCTGCGGGATTAGCCCCATGTAAAGCCCGGAATGCCAGGCGGCCAACGCCAGACCCGCCAGCGCCAGCGGCAGGGCGTATGGGCGGGCCATGCCGTCGCTTCGCCACAGCGACAGGCCAAGGATCGGCACCAGCGGGAACATGGCGATGCGCTGATACCAGCAGAGCGTGCAGGGCGTCTGTCCCAGCACCTCGCCGATGAAGAGCGCGCCAAGTGTTGCCGCCAGCGCGATCAGGAATGCGGCCGTAAGGTGCAAGTCGTCGTGGGACAGGCTCTGTACGTCAGTGTTGGTCAAGAACAGGCTCCTTGCGACGGCGTGCGGGAAGAGAGGCTGCGAGGATGCACACCGCGCCAAGCGTGATGGCAATATCCGCGACGTTGAACGTGGGCCAATGCCAGTCGCGCCAATAGAGGTCGAGGAAGTCGGTCACGGCGCCCTGCCGCAGCCGGTCGATGATGTTGCCAAGCGCACCGCCAACGACCAGCGCAAGACCGGCCCGCTCGAACGGGCGCGGCGCCCGGACTGCCATGACGGCGAAGATCAGGGTCAGAAATCCTGTCAGGGCCGCCATCAGCAGTGGCTTGCCCGCCATTACGTCCGACAGCATGCCGAAGCTCGATCCCTCGTTGAAGCCGAGCGTCAGGCTGAAGCCGGGAAGAACGGGAACCGTCTCGTCGCGAGAGAGCAGCGCCAGCGCCGCCGCCTTCGTCAGTTGATCGGCCAGCGTGGTGATACCGATCAGGGCAACGATCAGCCGGGTGCTCATTTGACGCTCCTGCGGCGCAAGCCGATCCAGCGCGGGACTGAAGCCGCGTAGCGCTCATACTCCGCGCCAAGGGACTGGCGCAGGACAGCTTCCTCGGACCGGATCTGCAAGGAGGCCGATCCGAGGAAGAGCAGCGGCGCAAGGATCGTCGGGAGTGAAGGGATTGCGAAGCCGACGCCCGCAAGCAGCGCGAACTGCCCGAGGAAGGTCGGATTGCGGCTGAACCGGTAAAGCCCGCCCGAGACGAGATCGCCCGTGGCATCGCTTGCGACCCCGACGCGCCTCGATGTGCCCATCGACATCTGCGCGGCAAAAGCCACCATCGCGCCGACCCCGGCGAGGAACACGCCAACCGCACCAAGCGCAGCCACCTCTCCCTCGGTCCAGAGCGGGTCGGCCTTGTGCAGGATCGGCCAGGCCAGCCAGAAGAGTGGCCCGAACAAGGCGACGACGAAGGCCGCACGAAAGCCGAAGGCCGCCCAGCGGTCGCGTCCGGACGCCCGCCCGAAAAGCCAGACAGAGCGGCCAGATGCATCTGCCGCGATGGCGATGCCCCAGAGGAACAGCGCCAGATAGCCGAAGATCAGGACCAGGACGGCCCAGCCAAAGCCGGAGATCATGCGTCATGCCTCGCGTTCGGGCTTGAAAGCGAGAAGCCGCAGCGCATTGAGCGTGACCAGCACCGTTGCGCCGGTATCGGCGAGGATGGCAATCCAGAGCCCGGTGATCCCGAGGATGGTCGTCACCAGAAACACCGCCTTGAGGCCGAGCGCGATCGCCACGTTCTGCCGGACGTTGGCCATTGCCGCACGGGCGAGCCGGATCATCGCCGGGATATCGATCACCCGGTCGCGAAGGATCGCCGCATCGGCGGTTTCCAAGGCCACGTCGGTTCCTGACCCCATAGCCACGCCGACATCCGCCTGTTTCAGCGCGGGGGCGTCGTTGATCCCGTCGCCGATCATCATCACGCCACCGTGCTCGCTCATGTCGCGGATCGCCGTGAGCTTGTCCTCGGGCATCATGTCGGCCTGGAACTCCATGCCGAGGCCCCCGGCAATGGCAGCGGCCGTGCGCGGATTGTCTCCGGTCAGGATGACCGGGGCGACACCCATGTCCTTGAGCTGCCGGACCGCCTCGGCCGCGTCCTTGCGGGGTTCGTCGCGCATGGCGATCAGGCCGAGCGGGGTCTTTTCACGGAACACCGCAACGGCGGTCTTGCCCTCTTCTTCGAAGACGGTGGCCTGGCGCAGGCCAGGATCGTCGAGGCCGCCGTTCTCCATCGCATGGCGGGGGGAGGTCACCCAGGCCGCTGCGTCCCCGACTGTCGCGATCACGCCCTTGCCCATCAGCGCCCTGGCATCGCGCGACGGCAGGGCTGCAACGCCCGCTTCCGTGGCCTTGTTCAGGATGGCGATGGCCAGCGGATGGCTGGATCCGGTCTCGACGCCCGCCGCCACGGCCAGAAGCTCGGCCTCGGTGGTGGCGCCGAAGGTCACGATATCGGTAACCATCGGCCGCCCGTGGGTCAGGGTGCCGGTCTTGTCGAAGGCGATGCGGCTGACCTTCGAGGCCGCCTCGATCACCGCGCCACCCTTCATCAGCAAGCCGCGCCGCGCGCCGGTGGATAGCGCCGAGGCGATTGAGGCCGGAACCGAGATGACCAGCGCGCAGGGGCAGCCGATCAGCAGAAGCGCAAGGCCACGATAAATCCAGGTATCCCAAGGCTGAGCGAAGGCCAGCGGCGGCACCAGCACGACCAGCGCCGCCACGGTGACGATGGCGGGCATGTACCAGCGGCTGAAGCGGTCGATGAAGCGTTCGGTCGGCGCGCGGGCCTCCTCGGCTTCTTCGACCAGACGGATGATGCGGGCGATGGTGTTGTCCTCGGCCGCCTTCGTGACCATTACGCGCAGCACGGCCTCGGTGTTGATCGACCCGGCAAAGACCGGATCGCCCGGCCCCCGCGTTTTCGGCATGCTCTCGCCGGTGACCGGGCTTTCGTCGATGCCGGATGTGCCCTTGGCGATCTCGCCATCCGCCGGGACGCGGTCGCCGGGGCGGACGAGCACGAACTGCCCGACCCGCAGGCTGGCGGCCGGAACCTCTTTCGTGACGCCATTCAGTTCAAGAAATGCGGTCTTCGGCACCAGATTGGCCAGAGCCCGAATGCCGTCCCGGGCCTTGCCCGCCGCGACACCTTCCAGAACCTCGCCGACCGCGAACAGGAACACGACCAGTGCCGCCTCCTCGGCCGCGTCGATGAAAAGGGCGCCGATGGCAGCCACGGTCATCAGGCTTTCGATGGTGAACGGTTGGCCCAGCCGCAGGGCGGCAAAGGCGCGTTGCGCCACCGGTGCCACGCCGATCAGGCAGGCGGCGACAAAGGCCCACTTGCCGAACTGAGGCGCCAGCAACTCTATGCCCCAGGCCACCGCCAGTAGGAGAGCGGTAAAGATGACGAGCTTGCCCTTGCCCGTCTGATACCAGCGCTTGCCGCGGTCTGCCGGGTCGTCATGGACATGGCTGGGGCTGCCGTGGCCGCTTTCGTCTCGTGTCGCGGCCGTGCCGGCCTTCGGGCCGCCGGGCATCACAAACTCGTTCTTGGCCGCCGCGGCGCGTGGTGCGATGCCGTATCCAAGGGCCCGGACCGTCTTTTCAACCTTGTCGCGGCCGGTCTGCGCCTCGTCCAGGGTCAGGCGCAGACGCTCGGACATGATGCCGACCTCCACGCCGCTGACGCCGGGGAGGCGCCCGACCGCATCCTTGATCTTGGTCGCGCAGGAGCCGCAATCCATGCCCGAAACGGTCCAGTCGCAGGCCGTCGCTGTTTCCACGTCGGTTCCCGTCATCGTCTTTCCTTCGCCCCGATCGGGCAGTTGCCTTCATCGAATCGGGAACTTAATGTCTCTAGCTACTGTAGCTTCAAGAGGGAATCTGATGCTCACCATCGGAAAACTGGGTGAGGCGGCCGGGGTGAAGGTGCCGACCATCCGCTACTACGAGCAGATCGGCCTCCTGCCCGAGCCGGAGCGCAGCGCCGGCAACCAGCGTCTATACGGAAAGTCCGCACAGGATCGGCTGGCTTTCATTCGCCACGCGCGCGAACTCGGGTTTCCGCTGGACGCCATCCGCGACCTTCTGAGCCTCTCCGACCAGCCCGACCAATCCTGCGCAGCCGCCGACATCATCGCGAAGGAGCAACTCGCTGCGGTGAAGGCCCGGATCGCGCAGCTGACGGCGCTGGAAGCCGAGCTGGAGCGGATGATCCGGCAATGCGCACAAGGGACCATCGCCGACTGCCGCGTAATCGAGTCGCTGAGCGACCATTCCCACTGCGCACATGACCACGACGTGCCGACGGCGGCGGCTGAATGACGGCGCTGCCGACCTTGACGATCTATGCCGCCGCGGCTTTGGCGCGAGATCGCGGGCTGTTTCGCCATTGTGGCGCCTCGGCGCCTCCGCGGCTTCGCTCGGGCCGGGCGTGGCGAGCCTGATCGCCTTCGGCCGGTTCCTGGCGCAGATCGACTCCGAAGCGTCTGCATCGTGGCGTCGATCCTCTGGACGTGGCTGGCCGAGCGACCCGATCGCCCGGACGTGACAGGCGGCCGCGTCTGCCTTGCGGCGCTGCCGTGAACCCGCCCGGCCCGCGCAGCGCTGGGCATAAATCCACGCGCCGCCCTCGAACTTCTGGGGACCAGAGGAACCAAAACTGTCTCTCGACCGATTCTTGGGCAAAGGGCTACCCTTTTCCGGCGAGGATCGAGTGGTTTGCGCCTGCAGGGTGGATGGAGCCGCCTTGATCCGCCGGCCAGTACGAACGGAGGCGAACCTGATGTCCAGAAAACTGTCAAAGGATCCGGATGAACGTCAGCGCCGTACGCTCTGGACGGTTCTGCTGCTGAATGTTGCCATTGCGTTCGGCTTCTTCGCGACCGGCGCACTGGGCGACTCCAGTGCGCTGATCGCCAACGGTCTGGACAACACCTCCGACAGCTTCGTCTACGCCATCAGCCTTTTCGCGCTGTCTCGTTCGGACAAATGGAAGCGTTGGGCCGCGAACTTGTCGGGGGGCCTGCTGCTGATTCTGGCGGTTGGCATCCTGATCGATGCTGTTCGTCGCTACTACACCGGTTCCGAGCCGCTCGGCCCGCTCATGATTTCCATGGCGCTCATTGCCGCGGTCGTGAATGGCGTCTGCATCCGGCTTCTTGGTCGACTCGAGGATCCGGACGTGAATGTCAGAGCGGCCAACACCTTCAGTATCAACGACTTCATTTCAAACGGCGGAATTCTCGTCGCAGGCGGTCTCGTCTGGTGGCTGGGCAGCAATTGGCCCGATCTGGTGGTCGGTATCGCCGTCGCCGGCGTCGCCGCTTGGGGCGGCATCGGAATCCTGCGCGACGCGCATGGCGAGCACCACAAGGCGGTCCATCAAGGTGACGCCGAGACCTGAGAGAGAAGACGATGCCTCACGATCACGGCCACGCCCATATCAGCCCCGCGTCCCGCGACCGGCGGGTCACCATTGCTTATCTGGGCCAACGCGCTTGACCGGCGCCCAGATTGTCTGCCGAATCCTCTCGGGCAGCCTCGCCCTCAGCGCCTTCGCGCGCGCAAGATCGCACGGCGGCCGGCGGACGAGCGCATGACCTTCGGTCATGATCGGATCGACGTTGTCGCAGCAGGCTCACCAGCGATCTCCAGTGTCTTCCTCGGGCGGCGGACAATCTCGTACTGGATTTCGGGCTCGCCGTACTGCAGGCAGTGCAGTTCCCGCGTCATGCCGCGAACCGGGCCCAAGCAAGTTCCATGACCTTCAGTTCGAGATCGTCGAGCACCTCTACGTGCAGTTCGACGCCCCTTCGCCTCACTGACGTAGCAAGAGCCCGGCTACCGGCGCGCGCGGGCGCGCTCAGAGGAGGTCCCGGCCGGCGCGAATGTAGCCCATCGGATCGACCGCTTCACCGTTCACGCGCACCTCGTAGTGGAGGTGGGATCCCGTGGAGCGGCCCGAGTTACCCATGTCGCCGACCCGCTCGCCGCGCGCAACTTCCTGGCCCACCTCGACGCGGATGGCGTTGAGGTGCGGGTAGCGGGTCTCCAGACCGAAGGGGTGGCGAACGATGATGATCCGCCCGTAGCCGTTCTGCCAGCCGGCGAAGGTGACGACCCCGTCGGCCGTGGCGTAGACGGGGGTGCCGACAGGCCCTGCCATGTCGACCCCTTTGTGCATTTGCCCCCAGCGCCGGCCAAAGGGCGAGGTGTACCGGAAGGCGTCCTGGACCGGCATGGCGAGCGGCAGCGATTCAAGGGCCAAGCGATAGTGGCTGAGCTCGTCGAGCCGCTCGAGAATGCGGTTCGCGCGCACGGTCTCGTCATCCAGCGAGGCTATTCCCCTCGTGGAGACCGCAAGGGGAACCAAGGCTTCCTTCGGGGCTGAGTGACCATCGCCAGCGGATGCGAGTACCGCCTCAGAGTCCAGTCCGGCCTCACGGAGCACCTCGTCGAGCGGCTCCACCGAGGCGATCAGAGCCTCCTCGATCTGCAGCAGGATTCGATTACTCTCGGATTTTCTCAGCCGCAGATCGAACTCCAGCTCGCCGGCAAGAAGAACGGCCTCCTTGTGACCTGCCACGGGCTTTTTCCTCCATCTGTGACTAGAGTCCGGCCCAACGAGAGGACGGACGAAGATGAAGAAGGCACGACGGACCGAGGAACAGATTATCGGTATCCTTCAGGAGCATGATGCCGGCGCGAAGTGCGCAGATCTGTGCCGCAAGCACGGCATGTCGGAAGGCACATTTTACGCTTGGAAGGCGAAGTATGGCGGGATGACGGTGTCGGAGGCGAAGCGGCTGAAGGCACTCGAGGACGAGAACGCCAGGCTGAAGCGCTTGCTGGCTGACCAGATGCTCGACATGGCTGCGATGAAAGAACTGCTGTCAAAAAAGTGGTAACGCCCGCCGTGAAGCGCGAGGCTGTCGCGCACCTGAAGGCCCATCTCGGGCTGTCGGAGCGGCGGGCGTGCCAGA
This sequence comes from Paracoccus sanguinis, assembly GCF_012689545.1. Lineage (NCBI taxonomy): Bacteria > Pseudomonadati > Pseudomonadota > Alphaproteobacteria > Rhodobacterales > Paracoccaceae > Paracoccus > Paracoccus sanguinis. The sequence goes on along the minus strand of NZ_CP051542.1, from coordinate 348,534 downwards.
TTGCCGGGGCGGACCGGACGATGGTGCGCTACCAGTCCCAGCGAGCGCCGGACACGGCGCTGCGCGGGCGGTTGCGGGATCTGGCCAACGAGCGGCGCAGGTTCGGCTACCGGCGGCTGTTCGTGCTGCTCAGGCGCGAGGGAGAGCCATCCGGGATCAACCGCATCTATCGGCTTTACCGAGAAGAGGGCTTAACCGTGCGTAAACGCAAAGCGCGCCGCAAGGCCCTCGGAACGAGGGCACCGATCCTGATCGAGACACGAGCCAATGCACGGTGGTCGCTGGACTTCGTCCATGACCAGTTCGCCTGCGGGCGGCGCTTCCGGGTGCTGAACGTGGTTGACGACGTCACCCGCGAATGTCTGGCGGCGATCCCGGACACCTCGATTTCGGGCCGCCGCGTGGCTCGGGAACTGACGGCGCTGATCGAACGCCGCGGCAGGCCTGGAATGATTGTCAGCGATAACGGGACAGAGCTGACATCGAACGCGATCCTGAAGTGGTGCGCCGAGCACAAGGTCGAATGGCATTACATTGCGCCGGGCAAGCCGATGCAGAACGGGTTCGTCGAAAGCTTCAACGGCAGGATGCGGGACGAGCTTCTGAACGAGGCCCTGTTCCGCAACATCGCCCATGCCCGTGACCTGATCGCTGCCTGGGTCACGGATTACAACACCGAAAGGCCCCACTCGGCCTTGGGCTACCAGACCCCTGTAGGGTTTGCCGCGAACCTGAACCCCGCAATCGCCCGCCCCGCTGCGCGAGATGAAAGCTCCGCGCGCCGGGCGATTGCTCAACCCGCGCCAACAGGCGTAAACAAAAACCGGGCTCAGGTCGCCGTTGGATGAAAGTTCAGTGGCAGGTCACTTGGCCTTGGTGGCGGCCTGATCACGCTCGACCACCGTTTCGGTCAGGGCGAGGGTCAGTAGGTCGAGTGTGGCGGCGAGTTCCTCAGATCTCGGGTCCTGCGACGCAGACACTGCGGCAGCGCGCGCGTCCATCGTACGGCGCAGAGTGGCCTGGGCCGCCTGCAACTCGCTCTCCATCTCGCGGCGGCGGGTCTCGAGCGCAAGCAGGTCGCTCTGCATCGACGACATCTGCACCGTGGCGGCTGCAAACCGCTCTTGGGCCGCGAGTGCTTCCATCGCCTGCTGGTCGCGCTCCCCGCCGAGTGCGAGAGCGCGGTCCTCAAAGAGCGCCTGCTCTCGCTTGGCCTGCTCGCGCATGGTTAGGAAGTCGATGGAGTTCATGATCAGGACTGACGTGACCGTCAGGCACCACGCCACCAGAAACGCTCCACCAGCCCAGGCGAGGGCCTGCCTTCCGGGGCTCAGGCGAACGAACCGGACATGGTCGCCGGACCGGATGAACAATCTTCGCTCCGGAAGGACGCAACCCACAAGCGTGCGTAGTCCTCGGATTGGTCGAAGGGTCAAATGTCGTCGTCCCACGTTGACGCGGCCTTGCCCGCCGTCCGCGTGTCCGCTTAGTTGGGAGGCGCTCGCCTCGCAACCACCCACGTCCTTCCGGTCAGCCGACTAGAGCCGAAGACGCACAAATCGGCGGAAGGCTGCCTGCGGACCTGTAAAAGGAACCCGGTTGCCACGGGTGCAACTAGCCCCGTAGCCGGTCGCCATGACTCAGCGATCGCCCTTCCGCTACTTCAAGACCTCGCCCGAGAGCCGTAACGCCACCGTCCCGCGAGGGGAAGGAGGTCGAAGCCGGGGAACTCTCGCGCTTGCGCGTCATTCGTTGTGGAAGCGGGGCCCATCGACGTCAAAGCACAATCTGAAGGAGATCGCCTGGAATTCGCACTAATGAATCAACGTGTTAAAGGGCAGAGAAGGTTCGACGGCAGGCCCATCCCCTCCGCCAGTTTCCGACGCTGACGCAACCTTATGCGCCGTCGCCCCACGGGCGAAGTGGCGGACCGGCCTCGCCTTGCGTATCCCTGAGCGGAATTGACGGGAGACGACCATGACAGCTTTTCACGAGACGCGGCACGGGCGGCGACTGGCGTACCGAGCGCTGCCTGCCGTGGCCGAGGGGCCCGGCGTGGTGTTCCTGCACGGGTTCCGGTCCGACATGGAGGGGACGAAGGCGCTCGACCTTGCCGACTGGTGCGGGGCGACGCGGCGGGGGATGCTGCGGTTCGATCTGTCGGGGCATGGGCTTTCGACCGAGCAGGGGGCGGTCGAGGACTTCGGGATCACCGACTGGCTCGAGGATGCACGTGACATCATCGCCGCGCGGGCGCCGGGGCCGCAGGTGCTCGTGGGGTCGTCGCTCGGCGGCTGGCTGGCGCTGCGGCTTGCGCGCGAGGCGCCCGAACTGGTGGCGGGGCTGGTGACCATCGCCGCCGCGCCGGACTTCACGACGCGGATGGAGCAGGGGTTCACCGACGCCGACCGGGAGGCGCTGCGCACGCAGGGTGCGGTCACCCGGCCGAGCGCCTATGGGGCCGATTACGTCTTCTCGCGCCGGCTGTTCGAGCAGGGCGCGGCCGAGCGGCTATTCGACCAGCCGCTGCCGTTGCCGATGCCGGTCCGAATGTTCCAGGGGACGGCGGACGAGGATGTGCCGATGGGCGAGGCGCTGCGGCTTCTCGATCATGCGGAGGGGCCGGACATCCGCCTGACGCTCGTCAGGGGCGCCGATCACCGGTTCAGCGAGCCGGGCCAACTGGCGCTGATCCGCGCGGCTGTGGCCGAACTCACCGGCGCCGAGGCGCAATAAGGAAAAGGCAGGCGCCACCGCGCCTGCCCTTGGTCTCGATCAGACGAAGCTGATCTCGAAATGCTCGCCCATGTCGGGCTTTGCGCCGGTCAGCTTGGACTTGGCGATCTGGTACATGAACCCCAGCCCGCCGTCGGTCGACCACACTTCCGCCGCGCTGAGCGACAGGCGCAGCAGCCGGACGTCGTCGTCCTGCTTGCCGTCCTCGAACCAGCTCGAGGCGACCGCATTCCAGATCTCGTCCAGCTTCTCGCGGTCGTCCGACAGCGACAGCTCGCCCTCGATCCGCGCGTACAGCTTGCCGCCCTGGCTCGAGACGACATGGACCGCCTTCTTCGCGCCGCCGGCGACCGCTTCGGCGAGGTCGGTGCCCTCGGCGGTGATGAACCACAGCGCATCCTCGTCGGGGTCGGCGTAATGCGACATCGGCACCAGCCGCCAGTCGGGGTCGCAGCCCAGCATGCCGGCGTTCACGTCGTCGAGGCGTTTCCAGAAGGTCTCGCGGTCGCTCATCTCGGGGTTCCTTTCGGGTTGACCCCCTAGAAACGAGGCCGCCCGCCGGCGGTTCCGGCGGGCGGCGAGAGATGCGGCGGTGTCTGCCTCAGACGGCGATCTTGGAATCGTCGTCCGGGCCGAGCGGGCGGGTGTCGCCCTTGACCTGCCCGCCGCGCTTGCGCTTGGCTTTGGGCGTCTGGGTCTTGCCGGTGTGCTCATCCATGAAGTCGAGCACCAGCGGGCGGATGTTCAGCCGCCAGCTCTTGCCGGCGAAGATGCCGTAGTGGCCGGCGCCCGGCTCAAGGTGCTGGGCCTTGCGGTCGTCGGGCACGCCGGTGCAGAGCGCCAGCGCTGCGACGCACTGGCCGGGGGCCGAGATGTCGTCGTTGGCGCCCTCGACCGTCATCACCGCCACATCGCGGATGGCGCCAATGTCCACCGGCTTGCCATCGACCGAGAAGCTGTTCGAGGCGATCTCGCCGCGCTTGAAGATGCGGTCCACGGTCGAGAGGTAGAACTCGGCCGTCATGTCCATCACGGCGAGGTATTCGTCGTAGAACTTGTTGTGCTTGTCGCCCTCGGACCCGGCGCCGGTCGCCTCGGCGAAGATCTTGTCCATGAAGGCCTTGCGGTGGGTGTCGGCGTTCATGGCGATGAAGGACGACAGCTGCGCGAGGCCCGGATAGACCATCCGGCCGGCGCCGCGATACTTGAAGCCGACCTGCTGGATGGCGAGGTGCTCGAGCTCGCCCATCGTCACCCGGTTACCGAAGTCGGTGACCTCGGTCGCGGCGGCGTCGGGGTCGATCGGGCCGCCGATCAGGGTCAGGGTGCGGGGCTGCGCGTCGGGGTTCTCGGCCGCGAGGATCGCGGTCGCCGCCAGCGTCAGCGGCGCCGGCTGGCAGACCGCGATGACGTGCAGGTCGGGCCCGAGGTGGGACATGAAGTCGACGAGGTAGCGGGTGTAGTCCTCGACGTCGAACTTGCCCTCGCTCACCGGGATGTCGCGGGCGTTGTGCCAGTCCGTCACCCACACGTCGCAGTCTGGCAGGAGCGACGTCACCGTCGAGCGCAGGAGCGTCGCGTAGTGCCCCGACATCGGCGCGACCAGCAGCACCTTGCGCTCGGCCGGTTCGCGCCGGGCGACGCGGAAGCGGACAAGGTCGCCGAAGGGGCGCTCGATCTCGGGCTCGACATAGACGAGGTGGTCCTGGCCTTCGGACCCGGGGATCGGCGGGATCTCCCAGTCGGGCTTGATGACCATGCGGGCGAAGCTGCGTTCCGTCACCCGGCCCCAGGCCGAGAGCAGCTTGAACATCGGGGACGGGACCAGCGCGAAGATCGGGTAGGACGCGATCGCCCTGGCCGAGGCCCCCATCCATTCGTTGGTGTTCCGAAACGTCTCCATCGCGTCGTACGACACGATCCCTCGATAACCCTTGTACGCCATATGCACCGTCCCTTTCCGCAGGCCGACATGCAAAGTCCGGTTTACGCCTTTCGTCAACCGAGTCTTAATGGGGGTAGGGTAGGGAGGACAGCACGACATGGCCACGACGCGGGACGAGGGCGCACGGGATCAGGCGGACGGCAAGGGTCCGGCAGGCGGGGCCGAGGGGGGCGCGACGGCGCCGCGCCGCGCCTCGGGTGCGGCGGCCCGGCGTCCGGCGAAGGCGCCGGCGTCTGCGAAGGCCGCGGGCGCGGGCGAGTCTTCAGGGGCTGACGCGGGCGCTGGCGCCGACGGCGCGGCCGGGAAACGCGGGCGCGCCTCGGGATCGCGCGGGTCGAAGTCGTCCGCGGACGGGGCCCGGCGGAAGGGCGCCCGGGCGGCGGCTGAGGCCGCCGGCGCGGCGGCGGCGCGTGGGGCAGGGACCGCCGAGGCGAAGGGCGGTGGCGAGACGGCCGGACGGCGCGGCAAGGGTCCGGCCAAGACGGACGGTGCCGCGACGAAACCGGAGGGTGAGACGAAACGCCGCACTGCAGCAAAGTCGGATGCTGCACCTGCGAAGGCGGCGACCGCGACGGCGCGGGGCCCCCGCGGCGCGGGGGGCGAATCACGGCCTTCGACTGATTCTTCGGGCGCCGAGGCCGCCGCGACGACCGCCAAGCCAGACACGGAACGGACCGAGGAACGCGCCGAGACCGCCGCCGAATCCCAGCGCGCGCCGCAGTCCGGCCCCGCCGGCTACCGCGGCGACATGGCGACCGCCGCCAGCACCCTCGCCGCCACGGCGCCCGCCGACGACGAGGCCGCGCGCAACCCGCTCGCCATCGCCGGTCTGCCTGCCCGCCTGGCCGAGAACATCGAGCGGATCGAGGCCCTCGGGCAGCGGCTGCTGGCCGCGATGGCGGCCAAGCCCATGCACAGCCCCGCCGTCGAAGGCCCGGGGCCGGAGCTATACGGCTCGGTCGCACAGGCGTGGCTGAAGCTTGCCACCGAGCAGCCGGCGCGGCTGATCGAGCAGCAGGTTCGCTACTGGGGCGAGACGCTGCGCCACGTCGCGGCGGCGCAGGGCGCCTTTGCCCGCAACCTCGCCGCGCCCGAGACCGACACCCCGCCTGACCGGCGCTTCAAGAACCCGCTGTGGACCACGAACCCGTTCTACAGCTTCGTCATGAACCAGTATCAGATCAACGCCGAGGCGATCCGCAAGGCGGCCGCCGATCTGGACATCCCGGACGAGACCGACCGCCGCCGGATCGACTGGTTCACCCGCCAGATGATCGACATGCTGGCGCCGACCAACTTCCTCGCCACCAACCCCGACGCGCTCGAGCGGGCGATCGAGACCGAGGGCGAGAGCCTCGTGCGCGGGCTCGAGAACCTCGTGCGCGACATCGAGGAGAACCGCGGCGACCTCGTCGTGTCGCTGTCGGACCGCAGCGCCTTCCGCGTGGGCGAGAACATCGGCACCACGCCGGGCGAGGTCGTCTATCGCACCCCGATGCTTGAGCTGATCCAGTTCCGGCCGAGCACCGAGACGGTGCACCGGACCCCGGTGATCGTGTTCCCGCCGTGGATCAACAAGTACTACATCATGGACCTCAAGCCGCAGAACAGCCTGCTGCGCTGGATCGTGGCGCAGGGCTATACGCTCTTCGTCGTGTCGTGGAAGAACCCCGGCACCGAGGCGGCCGAGCAGTCGATGGACGACTATGTCTCGGCCTATCTGGACGTGGTTGGCAAGGTGCTTGAGCTGACGGACGAGCCGCAGCTCAATGCCGTCGGCTACTGCATCGCCGGGACCACGCTCTCGACCACGCTGGCACTGATGCAGCAGAAGGACGACGACCGGATCAAGTCGGCAACGCTCTTCACCACGCTGACCGATTTTTCCGATCAGGGCGAGTTCACCACCTTCCTGCAGGACGATTTCGTCGGCGGGATCGAGGACGAGGTGGCGCGCACCGGCTATCTCTCGGCGCAGCTCATGCAGCGGACCTTCAGCTTCCTGCGCGCCAACGACCTGGTGTGGGGGCCGGCGATCCGCAGCTACATGCTGGGCGAGGCGCCGCCGGCGTTCGACCTGCTCTACTGGAACGGCGACGGCACCAACCTGCCCGGCAAGATGGTGACACAGTATCTGCGCAACCTCTGCCAGAAGAACGCGCTCGCCGGCGAGGGGTTCGAGATCCTCGGCCACACGCTGCACCTGCGCGACGTGAAGGTGCCGATCTGCGCCGTCGCCTGCGAGGCCGACCACATCGCCCCCTGGCTGCACAGCTGGAAGGGCGTGGCGCAGATGGGCTCGGACGACCGGCGGTTCATCCTGTCCGAGTCCGGGCACATCGCCGGGATCATCAACCCGCCGACCAAGGTGAAATACGGGCACTACACCTCGGAGGCCGGGTTCTCGGGCAGCGCCGACGACTGGCGCAAGGCGGCGGAGTACCACGAGGGCAGCTGGTGGAACCGCTGGGGTGACTGGCTGGCCGAGCGGTCCGGCCCGATGGTCCCGGCCCGCACGCCCGCCGAGTCGCTCGGGCCGGCGCCGGGAACCTACGTGCTCGAAAAGGCTTGATTGTTTGCCCGGGCCGGTGCGCCGGCCCGGGCTATCCCCAAGCTGCGGCGCGCGCGCTTGCGGCGACCGCGGCGGGGACGGGAGAGGGGCAGAAATATTTTGCTGCACCGCAGCAAACCCTGTTGAAATGCTGCGACGCAGCATTTATCAATGAGGGCAGACGACAAACCCGCGACCACCACGCTTACGAGGATGACTTCGATGGCCAAGACCCCCGACTTCACCAAGCCGTTCCAGGACATGATGCAGAACTTCCCGGTCGACACCTCGTCGATGACCGAGGCGTTCAAGACCCAGTCGCAGCTGGGCGAGAAGATGACCCGCGTCGCGCTGCAGGCCGCCGAGCGCTCGACCGAGATCTCGGCCGCCTGGGCCAAGGACACCATCGCCCGCATGGGCGAGCTGGCGACCTCGAAAGAGCAGCCGGCCGACTATGCCAAGGCGATGTCTGACTTTGCCTCGGCCGCCGCGGAACTCGCCGCCGAGCACATGTCGGCCTATGCCGAGGTTGCCAAGCGCGTGCAGATGGACACCGTCGATCTGCTGATGAACGCCGGCAAGGAAGCCCAGGGCGACATGCAGCGCATGGCCGACACCGCGGCCCGCAACGTCAAGGACGCGACCCGCAAGGTGCAGGACGCGGCCGCCGAGGCGACCAACAAGGCCAAGGGCTGATCCAGCCCTGTTGTACGGCTCGCCCTGATGGGCGGGCCGGCCCGGTTCACGAGGACGCGCGCCCCCGCGAGGGGCGCGTTTTTCTTTTGCAATTGCAACGCTTCGGCCGCAAACTTGCCGCAATTGCACAGGACGCGGCCCATGCCCCCCGAGAAGCCTACCGAGACCGACCAGCCCCCCCAGCCGCTGCTGATCAAGCGCTATGCGAGCCGCCGGCTCTACAACACCGAGAGCAGCGACTACATCACGCTGGACGAGATCGCCCGGGTGATCCGCGAGGGGCGCGAGGTGCGGATCGTCGACCTGCGCTCGGGCGACGACCTGACGCGGCAGTACCTGCTGCAGATTATCGCCGAGCACGAGGCCCGGGGCGAGAACGTCCTGCCGGTCGACGTGCTGACCGACCTCGTGCGCAGCTACACCGCGCAGGCGCAGTCGGTGGTCCCGCAATTCCTGGCCGCGAGCTTCGAGATGCTGAGAGACGGGCAGTCGAAGCTGCTCGAGCAGATGACGAGCCTGCAGCATCCGATGGCGTCGATGCCCGGCTTCGCCGAGATGCAGCGCCAGCAGCAGGCCTTCCTGCGGGCGATGATCGGCGGCTGGTCCGGCAGCAGCGGACCCGCGCCGGACGACGACGCCGAGGCGCCGCAGGGCAAGCCGGCCGCCGAGGCTGCCCGGTCCCCCGCCGCCGAGGCCGAAGAGATCCGCCGCCAGCTGGCCGCCCTGCAGGACCGCATCGCGCGGCTTTGACGCCCGACCCGACGGGTCGTGCTGTGGTGGCTGTTCGTCCCCGCTTGCGCACTTTCCTGCCCCAAGCTAAACCCCACCGGCACGGACGGTTGGCCGAGTGGTCGAAGGCGCACGCCTGGAAAGTGTGTAGGCGGGGAACCGTCTCGAGGGTTCGAATCCCTCACCGTCCGCCATCATCCGAATACTGAGTATGGTCATCTGTGCTGAGCAGACGATCGGCATGATCTTTCGCGAAGATGAGCGTAATTTCGTCAAGGTCGACGCAACGACGTTGTGCGCCGCAGTCTGCGTCTCTATATGATCGCCACGCCGCGAATTACGGTGACGGTGCGAAGAGGTCCGCTTGCGCCATTTCTGATCGCACCGACCCCTTGCACGAACCGTCCCCCCCGGGCGGTTTCGGCGCAAGCCGGCGCGTCGCGGAAAACCAAGGCGGCGATCAGGGCCTCATTGCTCGGATCCAATGTGGCGAAACCTCCCGAACGCCTTGACATCGAACCGTGAAAAGCTGCTCTAGTCTGACCGAGACACAGTTCAGGATGCGGAACAACTTAAGAAGAACCATTGCTCCCGCCTCCTAGCGCTCGACGATTGCGAGCAGCCGTCCCGAATGCGCGACGTGTGATGAAACACATTGTTGCGCTCAATTAGACCAGATCCCCATGTCCTATGCCTCTCGCACCATTGGTGCCGTGATCGATGACGTGAATCGAACCTATTTCCTGCCTGCGATCCAGCGTCCCTATGTATGGTCCACCGGCCAGATCACCGCGCTGTTCGATTCGCTGCTGAAGGGTTATCCGATCTCCAGCTTCATGTTCTGGGCGGTGGATGAGGACACCAAGGCTGAGCTGAGCTGCTACAAGTTCATCGAGAACTATCAGCCCGACTTCATGAACGAGCCTACCCGCGCCGAGGGGCGGCAGGTCATCCTGGTGCTTGACGGCCAGCAGCGTCTGACCTCGCTTCTGGTAGGTTTGCGGGGGACCTTTTTGGAAAAGGCCAAGGGTAAAAGGCGCAGCAATCTCGCCGCCTGGTCGTCCAAGAGCCTGTACCTCGATCTTTTCAAGGATCCCGACCCCCGAGCTCTGGATGAGGAAGACGGCGACGAATTCGGCGTGACCTATGGCCTTGCCTTCCACGAGCGTCGTCCAGCAAACAACCATCGCAGACATTGGTTCAAGGTTGGTTCGATCCTGGATTATCCCACCGAAGAACGGCTGGAAGCCTTGATCGCGAAGGTAAAGACCGAGTTCCATCCCGGCGTCTCGGACTGGGAAAAGACCCTTGCCGAAGACACGCTGCGCCGCCTTTATCGGGTGATCTGGCGCGACGAGGGCATCAACTTCTACACCGAAAACGATCAGTCCGCCGACCGCGTGCTCGACATTTTTGTGCGCGCGAACGACGGCGGCACCAAGCTGTCAAAGGCCGATCTGCTGATGTCGATGATCACCTCGAAGTGGTCCAGCGGAACGGCGCGCGAGGATATTGGCGGCCTTGTTGACAGGATTAATAAAGGGATCGGCGCCCCGAACAAGATCACCCGAGATCTCGTGCTGAAAGCCTGTCTCGTGGTCTGCGATTACGATGTGGTCTATAACGTCCGCAACTTCACCACCGAAACCATCGCTGACATCGAGCGCAACTGGGATCGCATCGGACTGGCCATCGAAAACACGTTCCGGTTGCTCAACCGGCACGGCCTGACCGGCGACAACCTCGGGTCTTTGAACGCGGTTCTGCCCCTCGTCTATTACATCTACCACACGCCGGAATTTGACTTCCGCGGCTCGACCGAGTTCGAGCGGGTGAATGCGTCAGCGATGCACTATTGGCTTCTGAACAGCCTGTTGGTCAGCGCCTTCGTGGGGCATTCGGACCAGACCATTGCCACGGCCCGCGCAACCGTTCGGGAACATCTGCGTGTCGCCCGCGACTTTCCTACGCATAAGCTTTTCGAGGCAATGGGGAAGGGGGGCCGGCTGTCGAAGGTGGATGAGCGGACTGTCGAAGAACTGCTCGAAATGCAATACGGCAAGCCACGCACCTTTGTGGCGCTGTCACTGCTCTATCAAGGTGTCGACTGGAACGGGTCGACTTGGCATGTCGATCACATCATTCCACAGGCCGATGCGCAAAAGAACGTCCTGCGCGGCCGCAATCTGCCCGAACACCGTATCGAGGAGATCGTTGCTGCCTCGAACAGTCTTGGGAACCTCCAGCTCTTGCGCAGCGACGAGAACATCGAGAAAGGTGCGCTTCCGTTCAGATCCTGGATTACCGGCAGACGCAGGGATTTCTACGCACAGCACATGATCCCTGAGCGCCTGGAACTTTGCGATGTCACCTCGCTTCCGGAGTTTGTCCGAGAACGAGAAAAACTGATCCGCAAACGACTTTTGCAGCTGCTTGGCGGCGGAGAGGCCATGAGCGAGGCGCCTATGCCGTATGCCCTGGAAGACCAGAGATAGGGCCCGGCAATGGGTGTCATCATGATTATCCTTGTCGTGGTCCTGATAATCTGGATTGTCGGCGCTATCGTCGTCGTGGGGCCTCAGCGCAGAAGGGATCGACTGGCCGTTCAGGCTGACCTGCCTCCTCGCTGTCATATCGTTCCCCATCAACGAAACGATGGCGTCGTTGCGATCGATCCAACAGAAGCCACTGATTTGGCCGAGGCAATGGTCAGCCCTCCGACCCGGGCCGAAATCAGCGTAGACATGCAAGGACGCGAAGAGCTGAAAGCCCAGTGTCTGGCGCTTCTGAAAGAAGCTGCGCATGAGCATCCGGCTGGGCACAGCAAACTCGTTGCGCGCTACGTCATGCGATCACGGAACGACAATCGGATCGAGTTGATGTTTGAAAAGAGCGACAAAAGTCGCGCCAACCTCTGGCTCGCAAGCCGGTACGGTGCCGAGCTGATGGATGTCGGTATCCGCTGTCGCGCCTATCCAGCCTCGGCGATTTATCAGGATGCAGCTCCTGGCGGAAAGAAGGTCTATGGCCGTCACTCCGCCCTGAAATCGATGCGTGATCTGGCCCACGCAGATCTCATCCGGCTCACGATCGATCGTCCCGCGCAGATGGAGACTATTCTCCGAAAACTGGATGCGGCGTGACCCGAATTGGATTTCGGTGATCTCCGTCCCTCACGGCAACACCGGATAGAACGGGCGCCCCCAGTCGTCGTTGGGGTTTTCCATCATCAGGTCGGCAAAGATCGGGAGCAGGAACGTGAGGATCGCCGCGCCGTCGCGGACCTGGGCGCGGTTGATGCTGCTGTTCCATGTCGCCCCGCCGTGGACCAGCTGGTTGCGCAGGACGTAGAGGCGGTCGAACACGAAGCTCAGCACCCGGGCGGTGTCGCCGCTCTGGAACGCCTGGGCGAACGACTTCGCCGACGCCTTGAAGCGCTCCTCCCAGTCGGCGAACCCATCGATCCCGTTGTGGTGCTGCCAGAAGGGGTGGAAGACGTACCGGTTCTCGAGAAGCAGCCGGACGGGGCCCGAAAACCGCTGCCAGACGGCCTTGTAGATGCGACGGTCACTGTCCAGCGCCGTCAGGCGATCGAAGTAGCCGAGGAAGGCCGCGCGTTCGCCCTGCGGGACCGACTGGAAGGCGCGCTCGTCGGCATAGGCGGCATTGAAGGCGATCCAGAGGAAGATGAAGCGCGCGTCGTCGTCGCCCTCGCAGGCCTCGGCGCGGCCGATCCAGCTGATGGCGCGGTGGACGCGCAGGCCCATCGTCTGGGGGAACCCCGCCCGGATGGCCCGCTGCTTGTCCTTGAGCGCGGCGAAGGTCAGGGTGTCGGGCATCGGCGGCCTCCTTTCGGGATCGATCACGGCATGGCGGCAAAGTCGGGGCGGCGGTAACCCTCGACGAGGTCACGCAGCGCCTGCGGCGCGACGACCTCGACCTTGTCACCCCACTGGTAAAGGTGCCACGCCATCTCGAGCCAGCCCGCGGCGTGGAAGCGGACGATCAGGCTGCCGTCCGGCTGCGGTTCCAGGACCTGCCGCGGGTGAAAGCGGAAGCCCGCGGCGCGGTCGGCGGCCTCGCCGGCGAAGCGCCAGACGACCTCGCCGTATTGCGCGGGGTCCTGCCAGACGCCGAAGGCCTGGGCGGCGTAATCGGCGATCGAGAACCCGTCGACGAAGGCGAAGCTCTCGTGCGGCGCCTCGGCCTCGTGGATCAGGTCGATGCGGAAGTTCCTCACCTCGTCGGCCTTGGCCGGATCGCGCGCCGCAAGATAGGTCCGGTGGCCCAGCAGCACCCCGTGCGGTTCGAGGATGCGGGGCGCGGCGTCCCGGCTGTAGCGCACGCGCAGGCGGAAGGGACCGCGCAGCGCCTCGATGATCGCGTCGAGGATCTCGGGCCGAAGCCGGACCTTGGGTCCCGGCCGCGTCACCTGGCCCATCGCCATCAGCACGGCCTCGGCATCCGCCTCGACCCGTGCCCGCGCTTGCGCTCGGGACAGGAGACCGTCGCGCAGGTCGTCGAGCGCCCGCGCATGGCGCAGCCGCCCCTCGGTCTGGGCCGTCCGGGCCGCGATCTCGAGCGCCTCGAGCCCGGTCTCGTAGCGCAGTTGCAGCGCGGAGAGGCCGGGGTCGCGCAGCCGCCAGCGGCGCTTGCGGTCTTCGCCCTCGGTGACCTCGACGTTGCCGAAGCTTTCCTCCAGCGCCGCGGTCATGCGCTGCGCGGTGCGGTGCGAGATGGCGAACTCGGCGCGGATGTCGTCGAGCGTCACCCCCCCCGCGCCGGGCAGCGGCCATCTGCGCCAGACGGATGAGACCCTGCGCCTTGGAAAACGACATGAGGTGCGCAAACCTGTCAGGAATTGACACCCCGGCAGGCTAGGTGTGTCACCGCGTCCTGTCGAGCCGATTCACGAGTGCTCGTTCTGGCGTCGGGGCACGGCAGGGCGCACCAGAGAGCATAGGAGACTGCACATGGCTGGTCGGGTGATCAGGATTGAACGGGTTGCGCCGCGCAAGGGCGTCGTGGAGGCGCCGGTCCGGACGGAAAAGGGGTATCAGCTGGCCGATCCGGCGCACGGCGCGGACAAGCACAAGGTCGCGCACGCGGTGTACGTGGAGACGCTGGAAGAGGCGGCGTCGCTCATCGCGCGCGGTTTCTCGCTGCGCATGGGGGCCAAGGGAAAATCGCCGTCGCTCGTCGCACGGGACAGTCTGCGGATCGTGCGCGAGGAAGCGGCTCAGGCCGGCTGACCCTTGCACGCGCGCTGGCGACCGCGCCCCGTCAGCCGCCCGCCTTGCCTGCGCGGCGTAGGTGATCGAGCAGAAGATCCGACGCGAGCACGTCGCGTCGGATCGCAACGTTGCTAGGGAAAGGAGCACCACCATGCGGCATCTCGACGGCGACATCCTCCTGTCGGCGACCGACCTGATGCGGTTCATGGGCTGCGCCCATGCCACCACGCTCGACCTGGGACGGCTGCGCGGCGAGGGGCCTGAGCCGGGCGAGACGACCGAGGACGCGCTGCTGCTGCAGAAGCAGGGCGACGCACACGAGTCGGGGCATCTGCAGAAGCTCAAAACCGCCGGGACATCGGTGATCGAGATCCCTCGCAGCGATCTGGCCGCGGACGCGCAGGCCACCCGTGCCGCGTTGGCCGAAGGCGCCGAGGTGGTGTTCCAGGGCGCCTTCCTGTCCGGCAACTGGGGCGGCTGGTCGGATTTCCTGCAGCGCGTCGACCGTCCCTCGGATCTGGGTCCGTTCAGCTACGAGGTGGCCGACACCAAGCTGAAGCGCAGCGTGCAGCCCAAGCACGTGCTGCAGCTCGTGCTCTATTCGGACCTTCTGGCCAAGGTGCAGGGCGTGGCGCCCGAGTTCGCCCACGTCGAACTCGGCAGCGGCGAGCGCGCCACGCTGCGGTTGGCGGACTTTCAACACTACGCCCGTGCGGCGCGGGCGCGGCTCGAGGCGTTCGTGGCCGACCCCCGGCCGACCCGACCGGTCCCGTGCGCCGATTGCGCGCTCTGCCGCTGGGCGGGACACTGCGAGGGGGTCTGGCAGGCCGAGGACAGCCTTTTCAACGTCGCCAATGTCTCCCGCGGGCAGGTCAAGAAACTCGAGGCCGCGGGCGTTGCCACCATGGCGGCGCTGGCGGCCTTGACGGAGCCGGTGCGCGGCATGGCCGCGGGCACGCAGGCGCGGCTGGTGACGCAAGCGCGCCTGCAGCATGGCCGCAAGTCCGGCGCGCCCGCCTTTGAGCTGCGCGCCCCGGAACCGGGCAAGGGCTTCGACCTGCTGCCTGAGCCGCAGCCCGGCGATCTCTTCTACGACATCGAGGGCGACCCGCATCACGAGGGCGGCCTCGAATACCTGCACGGTGTCTGGGCCGATGGCCAGTTCCGCCCCTTCTGGGCGCATGACCATGCGGCCGAGGCCGAGGCGCTGGTCGCCCTGCTCGCCTTCTTCCGCGAACATCTCGAGGCGTTTCCGACGGCGCGCATCTATCACTACGCGGCCTACGAGATCACCGCGCTGCGCCGCCTGACCACGAAATACGGGATCAGCGAGGCGTTCCTCGACCGCCTGCTGCGCGAACGTCGGTTCGTCGATCTGTTCGCCGTGGTGCGCGGCGGGCTGTTCGCATCGGAGCCGAATTATTCGCTCAAGTCGCTCGAGGCCTTCTACGACCTCGTCCGTGCCGGCGAGGTGACGACGGCGGGCGGCTCGGTCGTGGCCTATGAACGCTGGCGCGAGACGCACGAACAGCGGATTCTGGACGAGATCAAGGATTACAACCGCATCGACTGCATATCGACCGAGGCGCTGCGCGACTGGCTGGTCGGGATCCGTCCCGCAGGTGCGTGGCCCGCGCTGGCGCCCGAGGCCGCGCTGAAAGAGGCGGAGGAGGACGCCGAAGCCCAGGCCCTGCGCGACCTTTTGTCCGGGTCGGATCTGCCCGAGGAGAGGCAGGCGATGCTGTTCGACCTCGGCCTCTTTCACAAGCGCGAGGCCAAGCCTGCCCAGTGGGCGGTGTTCGACTTGGCGGCGCGGGACGATGACGAGCTGATCGACGAGCTGGATGCCCTCTCTGGGCTCGAGGCCATCGGGCCGGTGCTGCCGGTCAAGCGGTCGTTCACGCGCAGCTATCGCTACCCGCCGCAAGAAACCAAACTGCGCGCCGGCCAGAAGGCGACCGTCAGCGTGCCGGATGGGGCGCCCGTGTCGGTGCTGATCGACAGCCTCGACCGCCGCTTGCGGCAGATTACGGTCAAGGTCGGTCCCGGCAAGGAACATCTGCTGACCCCGCGTCTGACGCTGGGCCCCGACTGGCCGCTGAACACCGATGTGATCGCGTCGGCCCTGCGCGACGTGATCGCCGATCAGTGCGGCCCGCGGACCTATCGCGCCGTCGACGATCTGCTCGCGCGGACGGCGCCGCGTCTGACGAGCGGGCCGCTGCTGCCGGTGGCCGACCCCGTGGCCGGCACGATTGCGGCCGTGGGTGCGATGGACGAAACCGTGCTGCCCATTCAGGGCCCGCCCGGCACGGGCAAGACCTATGTCGCGGCCCGGGCGATCCTGTCGCTCGTCCGTCAGGGCGCGCGCGTGGGCGTGACCTCGAACAGCCACGAGGCGATCCGCAACGTCCTGATGGGCTGTCTCAGCGCGCTGGAGGACGAGGATCTGCCGTTCGCGCTCGATCTCGTTCACAAGACCAGCGGGGACGTCGACGGCTATCCCGACGATTGTCCGGTCCGCCGCACCGGCAGCAATGACGAGGCCGCCGACGCCCGCCACGTCGTCGGCGCCACGGCCTGGTTCTTCACCCGCGACGAGAACGTGCAGGCCTTGGACTGGCTGTTCGTGGACGAGGCCGGACAGGTCGGGCTGGCCAACATGGCGGCGATGGGCCGCGCCGCGCGCAACATCGTGCTGATCGGTGACCCGCGCCAGTTGCCGCAGGTGATCCAGGGTGCCCACCCCGAACCCGCGCACCTGTCGTGCCTCGACTGGATGCTGGGCGAGCACGCGACCGTGCCGCCGGACCGCGGCATCTTCCTGCCGGTCACGCGGCGGATGCACCCGGCCGTCTGCCGCTTCATCTCCGATCTGGTCTACGAGGGGCGTCTGGCGAGCCACCCGGATACGGGCCGGCAAGCCGTGCGCGGCACCCGCTTCCCCGAGGCCGGCGCGCACTGGGTCCCGGTGCCGCACGACGGCAACGCGCAGATCGCGGCCGAGGAGGTGATCGCGATCCGCTCGGCCGTGGCCGAGCTGCTGACAGGCAGCTGGACCGACAAGGACGGCACCACCCGGCCGATGCAGGCCCGCGACATCATCGTCGTCGCCCCCTACAACGCCCAGGTGAACGCCCTGCGCGACGCGCTGCCGGACGACATCCGCGTCGGAACGGTGGACAAGTTCCAGGGGCAGGAGGCGCCGGTCTGTCTCGTGTCGATGACCGCGTCCTCTGCCGAGGAAACCTCGCGCGGCATGGAGTTCCTGTTCTCGCTCAACCGGATCAACGTGGCCGTCTCCCGTGCCAAGGGGCTGGCGCTGGTCTTCGGCGCGCCGCGTCTGCGCGAGGCGAAGTGCGACACGGTCGAGCAGATGCGGCTGGTGAACACACTTTGCGCGCTTCCGGCGCTGTGAGGCTGGGAGCGCGTGCTAGAGGCGGCATCGGCGGCTGCTGGCAGGGCAAAAGTGGTCGGCGGCGCAGTTGCGGTGCGATGCGGTGAGCGCTGGCGCGGCCCGCCGGTGGCCTGATCACACGTTACACCGCTGGCCTGCGGAGGCTCACGCTCGCCCCTTCCGACCTGATACGCAGCGTCTTCCAGCCTCACTTTCGTTGACACCCTGTCCGGGTTGGATCGCGCTGTGTGTGCGGTTCGCGGGCGAACAGACCTCCCAAGCGAAAGCGCTCACGCTGACACGTTAACCACTCTTCGCAGCTGCCAGTCGCCGTCGAGTGGCTTCGGCCCGAGCGTCGTCCGGCTCATACGCAAGTGCTCAACTTACCGCCCGGCGAAACGGACCAACCTTACCCTCTGGCGCCGGGGAGAAAGGCCATCCTCTCCGCAACCTTCTACCTTCAAACTCACAGCTTCTTCTTCCCCCGTTCCAACGCTCGCCCCGCAAAACCCAATCCTCCCGCCTCACGCCCGCACGCGGCGGCCGGCGAGCGTCAGAATCTCGTCGGCGATCTGCGGCAACGGCACGAGCCGATCCACCGCCCCCAGTTCATGGGCGACACGCGGCATCCCCCAGACCACCGAAGTCGCCTCGTCCTGGGCGAGGCACGTCGCGCCGGCGCGGCGCAGGGCCAGCATCGCCTCGGCGCCGTCGCGGCCCATGCCGGTCAGCATCACCCCGATCGCCCGCTCGCCGAGCGCCGCCCCGCTCTCGAACAGGAAGTCCACCGAGGGCCGGTGGCCGTTGCGCTTGTCGTCCTCGACCAACTCGCAGACCGGGGCGCGGGGCTGTCCGAGCCGCAGATGCGTCTCGCCGCCGGGCGCGATGTAGATCGATCCCTGCTGCACCGGCAGGCCAGTCTCGGCGAGCCGCACCCGCGGCGCGATCCGCGCGTCGAGCCGCTGGGCGAAGTTGGCGAGGAATGCCGGCGGCATGTGCTGGGTGATGAGGGTCGGCGGGCAGTTCGACGGAAACTCGGCCAGGATGCGTTCGAGGGCATCCACCCCGCCGGTGGAGGACCCGATCAGCACCACGCGCCCGTTCCAGGCGAAACCGCGGTCGCGGGGCTCAGCCGACGCCGGAGGAGGCGCCGGGCGGGGCCGGGCGCTGATGCGGGCGCCGGCGGCGGCGACGATGAGGTCCCGCAGCCCCGCGAAATCCCCCGACTGCGGCGCCGAGGGCTTGCCCACGCAGTCGACCGCGCCCAGCGACAGGGCCTGCACCGCCGCCGCGCTGCCCGATTGGGTGAGCGTCGAGACCATGACCACCGGCATCGGGCGATCGACCATCAGCCGCTCGAGGAACGCGAGGCCGCTCTCCCCCGGCATCTCGACGTCGAGCGTGAGCACGTCGGGGCGCAGCTCCGCAATCCGCGCGGTGGCTTGGGCGGTGTCGCGGGCCTCGCCCACCACCTCGATGCGCGGATCGTCCGACAGCGCCAGCCGGATCAGCCGCCGCATCGTCATCGAGTCGTCAACGATCAGGACCTTGACCGGGCGCATCGGGTCAGGCCGGGCGGGTGAGAGGAACGGGAAGATCGTGGCGCATCGGCGGTCCCTGCGATTCGGCGTCTCTCGAACCGTCGCAGAAACTGTTGAAGAACCAGTTAAATCCACCAGCGTCCGGTGAGGGCGAGGCGCGCCAGCGCCGCCCGACGGGCGAACTCGCTGGGGCCGGCGGGATCGGTGCCGGCCGCCGCACTCCGCAGCGCCGCCCCGACCGCGGCGCCGGGAAAGAGCACCGCGTGGGCCCCGCGGGGCACGCGGCGACGCTGCCCGCGCGCGGATGCGAAGGCCTCGCGCGCGGCCTGCGCCAGCGCCGGCAGCGCCGCCGGGTCCGTGCCGGGCAGCGCCAGCCCCAGCGCCGCCAGCGCCGGGCGGGCGCGCAACCACGCCACCAGCCCCGCGCCGCGCCCCTGGTCGCGGAACACGGCGGGCTCGCCAGCGCCGAGGGCCGCGCCGGCACGCTCCATCAGCGCGCCGCCGGTGGCGTCGGCATAGGCGACCACCGCCTCGGCGTCCGGATGCGGCAGGCGCGCCGCGTCGTGCATCCGCGCCTCGGCCAGCGGGGCAAGCGTCGCCGCCTCGCGGCCCCAACCTGCCCAGAGCGCGTCGAGGAGCGCGTGCGCCGGCGGCGGCCCGTCGGCCATCGCCGCGAGCCGGTCCGCCCACCAGCGCACCCGCATCTCGGCCACCAGCGGCTCACGGGCCGCGAGCGCCGTGCGCGCCAGCTCGTCGTTCAGCGCGTAGAGCCCGAGCAGCCGCAGCCGCGCCGGACGGGGCGCGAGCAGCGCCATGGCGAGCCGGTCGGGATCGGCCTGCCGCAGCCCGGCGATCAGCGCCTCGGCGCCGCTCACGCCGCGCCGTCGCGGATCAGCTTCCAGCGGATCGCGTCCACCAGCGCCTCGAAGCTCGCGTCCACGATATTGGGCGAGACGCCGACGGTGGACCACGCCGCGCCGCGGCTGTCGGCGGAATCGATCGTCACCCGCGTCACCGCGTCGGTCCCTGCCCCGATGATCCGCACCCGGAAGTCGGTCAGCGCCATCTCGTCGATCGACCGCTGCCACGGGCCCAGATCCTTGGCCAGCGCTCGCCAGAGCGCGTTGACCGGCCCGGCGTCCTCGCCCGTCTCGCCCAGCGAGTCGCTCACCGACATCACCCGCTGGTCGCCGATGCGGACCACGACCACCGCCTCGCTGACCGAGATCCGCCGCCCGATGGCGTTCAGCCGCCGCTCGACGGTGACCCGGTAGCGCTCGACCTCGAACAGCGCCGGCATCTGGCCCAGCTCGGCCCGCGCCAGCAGCTCGAACGAGGCCTGGGCGGAGTCGTACGCATAGCCCTGATCCTCGCGCGCCTTGACGGCCGAGAGGATGCGGGCGAGCGCCGGATCGCCCGGCTCGACCGCGATCCCGGCCCCGGCGAGGCGGGCGCGCAGGTTCGACTGCCCCGCCTGGTTCGACATCGGGATCACCCGGGCGTTGCCGACGAGCGCGGGGTCGACGTGCTCATAGGTCTGCGGCGCCTTGAGGATGGCGCTCGCGTGCAGCCCCGCCTTGTGGGCAAAGGCCGAGGCGCCGACATAGGGCGCGGCCCGGTCCGGGACGCGGTTCAGGATCTCGTCGAGCCGCCGCGAGATGCGGGTCAGCGCCGCCAGCCCCTCGGCCCCCACGCCGAGCGAGAGGGTGCTGCGGAACGGCTCTTTCAAGAGCAGGTTCGGGATCAGTGTGGTGAGGCTCGCGTTGCCGCAGCGCTCGCCCAGACCGTTGAGCGTGCCCTGCACCTGCCGCGCACCGGCGGCGATGGCGGCGAGCGAGCCTGCCACAGCGTTGCCGGTGT
This sequence comes from Paracoccus sanguinis, assembly GCF_012689545.1. Taxonomy (NCBI): domain Bacteria; kingdom Pseudomonadati; phylum Pseudomonadota; class Alphaproteobacteria; order Rhodobacterales; family Paracoccaceae; genus Paracoccus; species Paracoccus sanguinis. The sequence goes on along the minus strand of NZ_CP051542.1, from coordinate 327,845 downwards.
CGTCGTGGCAATGGATGCCCAGCCGGTCGCCGGGGATGCCGGCGGCGATGACCTCGGCCGTGACGGCGCCGATCCGGTCGGGCAGGGTGCCGCCGTTGGTGTCGCAGAGCACGATCCAGCGCGCCCCGGCCTCGGCCGCCGCCCGCAGGCAGGCCAGCGCGTAGCCGGGATTGGCCGCGTAGCCGTCGAAGAAATGCTCGGCGTCGAAGATCGCCTCGCGCCCCTGCGCCGCGACATGGGCGATCGAGCTGCCGATCGTCTCGAGGTTCTCGTCGAGCGTGATGCCGAGCGCCTCGCGGACGTGGTAATCATGGGTCTTGCCCACGAGACAGACCGCGGGCGTCCGCGCATCCAGCACCGCCGCCAGCACGTCGTCGTTGCCGGCCGAGCGGCCGGCGCGGCGGGTCATGCCGAAGGCGGTCATCACCGCCCGGGTCCGGGGCGGGTTGGCGAAGAACTCGCTGTCGGTCGGGTTTGCCCCCGGCCAGCCGCCCTCGATGTAGTCGACCCCCAGCTCGTCGAGCATGGCGGCGATCTCGGCCTTCTCCGTGGCGGTGAACTGGACGCCCTGGGTCTGCTGGCCGTCGCGCAGCGTGGTGTCATAGAGGCTGAGGCGGTCGGTCATGGCGGCCTCAGACGGGTGCGGGCAGACGCGCCGGGTCGAACCCCGGCCCGGGGACCAGATCGACGCCCGAGGCCGTCATCCGCACCTCGACTCCGGCCGAGATCAACGCCGCCTTAAGCGCATCGACCGGGGCGAAGTCGCGGCTCTGCTTCGCGGCCGCGCGCAGCGCCGCGAGCCGGCCGGCCAGCGCCGTGAGGTCCGGGGCCGCCGTCGCCCACGCGCCCAGCTCGGGGGTCAGCAACCCGAGAAGCTGGGCCGAGCCGACGAACGCGGGCGCCGTCGGGCCGGGCAGGGCGCGCGCCATCTCGTGCAGCCGGGCCAGTGCGCCTGCGGTGTTCAGGTCGTCCGCCAGTGCGGCGACCACCGCCGGGTCAGGGGCGCCGGGCGGAGTGTCCCCTGCCAGACCGCGCCACTTGCGCAGCGTCGCCTTGGCCTCGCGCGCCTTGTCGGCGGTCCAGTCCATCGGCTTGCGGTAGTGCGTCATCAGGAAGACGAAACGGATCACCTCGCCCGGCACGCCCTGATCCAGCAGGTCGCGGACGGTGAAGAAATTGCCGAGGCTTTTCGACATCTTCCGCCCCTCGACCTGCAGCATCTCGTTGTGCAGCCAGATGCGGGCGAACTCGGCCTCGGGGTGGGCGCAGCAGCTCTGCGCGATCTCGTTCTCGTGGTGCGGGAACTGCAGGTCGATGCCGCCGCCGTGGATGTCGAAGCTTTCGCCCAGCAGCGCTGCCGACATCGCCGAGCACTCGATGTGCCAGCCCGGGCGACCGCGGCCCCAGGGGCTGTCCCACCCCGGCAGATCGTCGTCCGAAGGCTTCCAGAGCACGAAGTCCATCGGGTCGCGCTTGAAGGGCGCGACCTCGACCCGGGCGCCCGCGATCATGTCGTCCACCGACCGGCCCGACAGCGCCCCGTAGTCCGGGAACGACCGGACGTCGAAGAGCACGTGCCCCTCGACGGCATAGGCGTGGCCGTCGGCGACGAGCTGGCCGATCATCGCGATCATCTGCGCGATATAGTCCGTGGCGCGCGGCTCGGCCCGGTCCGTCGCCTCGCCCCGCAGCGCCGGGCGCAGCGCGCCGAGCGCGTCCATGTCGGCGTGGTACCAGTCGATTGTCTCGGCCGTGCGGGCGCGGATCAGTTCTTCGAGCGTGCCCGTCGCCCCCCCCTCGCGCCGGGCGAGGGCGGCGGCGTTGATCTTGTCGTCGACGTCGGTGAAGTTGCGCACGTAGCTGACGTGCTCGGCGCCATAGACGTGGCGCAGCAGGCGGAACAGCACATCGAACATGACCACCGGCCGAGCGTTGCCGAGATGCGCGCGGTCATAGACGGTCGGCCCGCAGAGATACATCCGCACGTCGTCGGCGCGGATCGGCGCCAGCGCCTCCTTGCGGCGGGTGCGGCTGTTGGTGAGCCTGATCTCGGTCATGAGGTCCCCCTGCGGCGGGGGTCGCGTCGATACCGGACGTCCCGCCTGGCTGAATGTCAGACGATCCGGCAGCAGAAAAGAGTGGCGCGCGCGTCCATGGGGGCGGTGTTACCAGCGGGGCGCGGTTCGGGCAAGCGGCGCGGGGGGTGGGGAAGGCGTGGCGCTCGGGGCGCATGTTGAGGTCGGGGTGATGGACATACCTTGAACACCCGCACACGTTCCCAGCACCCAGCACCCAGCACCCAGCACCCAGCACCCAGCACCCAGCACCCAGCACCCAGCACCCAGCACCCAGCACCCAGCACCCAGCACCCAGCACCCAGCACCCAGCACCCAGCATTGTGCAACAGCAGGGGGCAATCGGCCCTAGGCTAGGGGGTGGGCGCGGCGCCTGCCTTAGGCTGGCTCGGGTTACTGCCAAGGAGTGGTAAGCGCCGAAGCACCTCCAGTCGGTCCGGGCAAGCGGAGAGCGTGTTAAGTGTGCTGGCCCTCCCTCCGCTCACGCCACCGCGTCGAGCCCCGCGACCATCAGCCGGTTCCGCCCCGCCCGCTTGGCCGACATCAGCGCCCCGTCGGCGCGCAGCAGCAGCGCCGCGGCCCGGTCGCGCCCGGCCCCGCACAGGTCCGGCGTCAGCGTCGAGACGCCCGCCGAGATGGTGATCGAGAGCGTCACCCCGGCGCCCCCGGCCGAGACGGGACGCGCCGACACGGCCTGCCGCATCGCCTCGGCAAGCGCCGCCGCTTCGGCGGGGCTGGTGTCCGGCAGGGCGGCCAGGAACTCCTCGCCGCCCATCCGCGCGACGAAGCCGGAGGGCGGGACGACGCGCTCGATGCGCTCGGCCACCTCGATCAGCACCGCGTCGCCCGCCGCGTGGCCGTGGTGGTCGTTCACCTGCTTGAAGCGGTCGATGTCGATCGCCACCACCGCACAGCCGCGCCCGTCGCGCGCCGGGGCATCGCACATTCCCGCCAGCCGGGGCAGGGCAAAGCGGCGGTTCACCAGCCCCGTCAGCGGATCGATGCGCGCCAGCGTCCGCTCGTGCTCGGCCGCTGCCCTGTTCTTGTCGGCCGAGCGCTTGCGCCGGATCAGGCCCGACAGCCGCAGCGCGGCCTCGTCGGCCACGGCCTCGGCGGCGAAACCCGCCGCCAGCACGTCGCCGGCGCCGAGGTCGAGCGCCACCGACATCATCTCCTGCCGGTGCGAGGGCAGGACGACCGCGAAGCTCGCGTTCCGCGAGGTCCGCCGGCAGCGCAGTTCCGACAGCAGCCGCAGCCCGTCTCCCGGCAGGCTCAGGTCCGCGGCGATCACGTAAAGATCCGGGACCAGCCCCACGGCGGCGTCTGCCAGCGCCCGGTCGGCATCCGCCACCGAGAGCCGCGCCGCCAGCCGCGGCGCGAGCGTGCGACGCCAGCCGAGCGCCGTCGCGGTGTCCCCGGCCACCAGCAGCACGGAGGGCGGCGGCAGCGCCGGCAACGCCGGCTCGAAGGCGAAGGTCGCCTGGTCCTCTGCCAGCCCCGCCAGCAGCGGACGGGGCGCTGCATCGGCCTCGTCCCGCATCAGCCCGCGGATGCGCGCGAAAAGGTTCAGATCGTCCACCGGCCCGTCGAGCACCGCCGCCGCGCCCGCCTTGAGCGCCGCGATCCGGTCGGCCTGGGGCACGATCATCAGCACCGGCACCCCCGGCCAGCCGGCCGCGATTCGCCCGCACAGATCGACCGCGCCCATGTCGCCCGGCTCGCCGCCGATCAGCACCAGCGTCGGGCGCGCCCGGGCCAGGATCGCCAGCGCTTCGACCCCCGTGCGCGCGGTGAGCGGGTCATAGCAGGCTGCGGCCAGCCTGACCTTGAGCGTGATTCGATGTGTCGCCGTGCCGTCAACGACGAGGATCTGACCCGACATCCGTGGCCCTCTGGGGTTTCGTAAGGACCACACTCCCTTAGAAAGATTAACAAATGGTTTGCGTCCGCGCCGCTCACGCGCTTGTGCTTGCGCCGCGGCTCGCACCATCGCTAGACCTGCCGTCATGATTTCGCGCGCGACCCTCGACCAGCTGACCCAGGACCTGCTCGCGCATCTCGCGGCCGCACCCGACCTGGTCGGGGCGCTGTCCGCCGAGACGGGCCTCGCGCCGGGCGACCTACGGCGGCTCGCGGCGCGGACGCCCGAGGATCTCTCGGCGGCGCTGCTCGACTTCATCTGCTGTGACGACTCGCGGCTCATCGGCTTTGCCGAGGCGAGCGGCTGGCCCGCGGCGCGCGTCGCCTACGCCCGCGCCGCGCTCGAGGCGGGCGCGGTCGGCTGATCTTTACCCGGCCTTAACCCCTGCGCGGCTATGGTGCGGCCGAGCGGAAGGGTGAGCTATGCACGGGCTGGTCAATCGGGCGATCGAGGAATTCACGCGCAGCACCTATGGCGACGGGATGTGGGCGGGTGCGGCGGCCGCCGCGGGGGTCGATCCCCGCGGCTTCGTCGTTATGCGCGTCTATGGTGACGCCACGACGCGCACGCTGATCGCCGAACTCGCCCGGCGACTGTCCCGCAGCGAGGGTGACCTGGCCGAGGACATCGGCGCCTGGGTCGCGCGGATCCCGACGATTCGCCGCCTCCTTCGCTTTGCAGCGCCGGATTTCGCCGGGTTCATGACGGTCCTGCCCGAGATGGGCGACCGGATCACGATGGTGGTCAGGGGGTTCGAGCTGCCCCGCATCCGGGTCCGGGCCGCCGCGCACGGCTGGTGCGTGGCGATCGGGGGGGACGGTGTGTGGCCGCATGTCCTGAGCGGCATCCTTCATGCCATGGCCGACGATTACGGGGTGCTGGCGGTGATCTCGGTGCGGCCCGAGGGGCTCTCGGTCTCGGTGCCGCTCACCGATTTCAGCGAGGGACGGCCGTTCTCGCTCAGCGATCCGATGGTGGGGCTGGGATGAGCGGCGGGGCTGAGACTGTGATGACGACCGCCCTTAGGCTGATGCCGATGCACCTGCATCTCGACGCCGATCGCCGCATCCTCTCGGCGGGGACCACGCTGCGCCACCTGATCGGCGAAGCCGCAGATTTCGACGCCGCCTTCGAACCTGCCGGACCCGAGGGGCTGGCAGGCGCGGGGGCCACGGGACGGGTGTTCCTGCGGCTGCTCGGCGACGACGGCATCATGCTCAGGGGGCAGGCTGCCCCGGACGGGCAGGGGGGGACGCTGCTCAACCTCGGGTTCGGCATCGGCGTGGTCGAGGCGATCCGCCGCTTCGGTCTCACCGACCGCGACTTCGCCCCGTCCGAGCTGGTCATGGAGGTGCTGTTCCTCACCGAAGCCAACAACGTCATGACCGACGAGCTGACCCGCGCCAACCTGCGGCTGGAAGAGGCGCGCAGCAAGGCCGAGGCCGAGGCCTTCACCGACCCGCTCACCGGGCTCTCGAACCGTCGCGGGCTCGAGCTGGCGTTCGAGGCGCTCCGCCGCGCTGCGGTGGCGGACCCCGAGCGGCAGTTCGCGGTGCTGGTGCTCGATCTCGACCGCTTCAAGGAACTGAACGACAGCATGGGCCACGCCGCGGGCGATGCGATGCTGCGCGCCGTGGCGCAGCGGCTGCGGGTCGTCACGCGCGACGAGGACACCATCGCGCGCACCGGTGGCGACGAGTTCGTGCTGCTGATCCCCGGCCTCGCCGATGCGCGCCAGCTCGAGGCGCTGGGGGCGCGGATCTGCGCGGCAATCACCCGTCCGGTGCCGATCGGCAGCACCGTCCAGTCCTTGTCCGCAAGCGTCGGCGCGGTGCTGTCGCGCGACTGCCCCACCCTCGACTGGACCGCACTCGAGGCCGCGGCGGACGAGGCGCTCTACGCCGCCAAGCGGGACGGGCGCGGCTGCCTGCGGGTGTCGCGGTGACGGCCGGCACGGCAAAGGGCGCTGCCGACGCAGCGCCCTTTCGAAGTGTCGAACCTCTGCGGGAACCGGCCGGACCCGCCGCGCCGGCTCTACTTCAGCGCCTTGTCGGTGATCGCGCTCGTCCACGCCCCCTCGGGCTTCTTCGAGATCACCGGGTCAGAGCCGCCCGAGAGCAGCGTCTCGACCGTCCGCTCGGCGTCGGCGGGGTCGAGCGCCCCGTTCGAGCCGGCGGTCAGCTTGGCGACCTCCTGCATCATGCGGACCTGATGGGCCTCGGTCTGCGCGCCGGTCTCATCGTTGTCGAGCACGATCTGCGCGGCTTCCTCGGGGTGCTCCTCGGCGTATTTCCAGCCCTTCATGCTGGCCCGGACGAAGCGCACCAGCTTGTCCTCCATCGCCGGGTCCTTGAGCTTGTCCTCGAGCGTGTAGAGCCCATCCTCGAGCGTGGCCACGCCCTGATCCTCGTACTTGAACGTCACGAGATCCTCGGGCTTCAGCCCCGCATCCAGCACCTGGCCGTACTCGTTGTAAGTCATGGTCGAGATGCAGGCCGCCTGCTTCTGCAGCAGCGGATCGACGTTGAAGCCCTGCTTCAGCACCGTCACCCCCTCGGGGCCGCCGTCGGTCTTGAGCCCGAGGTGGTTCATCCACGACAGGAACGGGAACTCGTTGCCGAAGAACCAGACGCCCAGCGTCTTGCCCTTGAAGTCGGTCTTGGGGTCGGTGATGCCGCTTTCCTTGAGGCAGGTCAGCATCATCCCCGACGCTTTGAACGGCTGGGCGATGTTGACGATCGGCAGCCCCTTCTCGCGCGCGGCCAGCGCGGCCGGCATCCACTCGACCGTTACGTCGGCCCCGCCGCCGGCTAGCACCTGCGTCGGCGCGATGTCGGGACCGCCGGGACGGATGGTCACGTCGAGGTTCTCGTCGCCGTAGAACCCCTTGTCCTTGGCCACGTAGTAGCCGGCGAACTGGGCCTGCGTCACCCATTTGAGCTGCAGCGTCAGCGGATCGGCGGCCCACGCCCCGCCGGCGAGCAGTGCGAAGGCGGCGGCACTCGTCATCAGTCTGGTCATCGCATCCTCTCCTGTTGGCGCGGGGTCGTTGCCCCGCAAGCTTCCGTCCATGCGGTCACTGGCGCTGCGAGGGGTGCCAGAAGGTCACCCGGCGCTCGATCAGCGCAACGAGTCCATAGAACAGCGACCCGGCGATGGCCGCCATCAGAATCTCGGCCCACACGAGCGCGAGGTCCATCTGCCCCACGGCCGTCGAGATGCGGAACCCCATCCCGCGGGTCGGGCTGCCGAAGAACTCGGCAACGATGGCGCCGATCAGGGCAAGCGTCGTGGTGATCTTCAACCCGTTGAAGAGGAACGGCATCGCCGCCGGCAGCCGCAGCTTGACGAGGGATTGCCAGTAGCCCGCGCTCCAGGTGGCCATCTGGTCGCGCTGCAGCGCGTCGGTGGCGGCGAGCCCCGCGACCATGTTCACGAGGATCGGGAAGAACACCATGACCACGACCACGGCGGCCTTGGACTGCCAGTCGAAGCCGAACCACATGACGAGGATCGGGGCGATGCCGACGATCGGCAGGGCGGCGACGAAATTGCCGATCGGCAAGAGGCCGCGCTGCAGGAACGGCGAGCGGTCGATGGCGATGGCGGTGCCGACCGCGGCGGCGGCGCCGATCAGCCAGCCGGTCAGCGCCCCCTTGATCAGCGTCTGCCACAAATCGCCCAGGATCATCGGCAGCGCCGTGACGAAGCGGGCGCCGATCACCGAGGGGGCGGGCAGGATGACCGAGGGGACGGCGAAGACCGTCACCGCCGCCTCCCACAGAGTGAGGAGCGTCAGGCCGAAGATCGCCGCCACCGCGAACCGGCGCAGGCGCGCCCAGGCGGGCGCGACCTGCAGCGTGGCGACGCGCGTGTTCGCGCCCCACAGGCCCATCCAGACCAGCACCAGCCCCGCCGCACGACCGGCCGCACCGAAACCGGGGCTCGCCCACAGCACGGCGATGCCCGCAAGCGCCACGCCAAGCGGCACCCACGCTGCCAGGCTGCGCCCCGCGCCGGCCCCGGCCGCCTTGCCGCGCGCGCTCATCGCGCCAGCCCCATGCGGGTCAGCGTCAGGCGCTCGACCAGCCCGATCAGCATCACCAGACCGGCCGCGAGGATCGCCGCGGCAAACAGCGCCGCCCAGATCTGGATCGTCTGGCCGTAGTAGCTCCCCGACAGAAGCCGCGCCCCGAGACCCTGCGAGGCACCCGCGGGCAGCTCGCCCACGATGGTCCCGACCAGCGCCGCCGCCACCGCCACCTTGAGCGAGGCGAATAGATAGGGCAGCGAGGCCGGCAGCCGCAGATGCCGCAGCACCTGACCCGCACTCGCATTCCACGACCGCATCAGGTCAAGCTGCATCGCGTCCGGCGCCCTGAGGCCCTTCACCATACCGACGAGCACGGGAAAGAACGACAGCCACGCCGCGATGAAGGCCTTGGGCAGGAGCCCGGTGACCCCGGCGCTGGCGAACACCACGATCACCATTGGCGCGATGGCGAGGATCGGCACGGTCTGCGAGGCGACCGCCCACGGCATGATCGACATGTCCATCGCCCGGTTGTGGACGATGCCCACCGCCAGCAGCACGCCGGCCGCCGCGCCGATGGCAAAGCCCGCGAGCGTCGCCGACAGCGTGATCCAGCCGTGCCAGACAAGGCTGCGGCGCGAGGTGATCTTCTGTCCCGCGACCCCCTCCCACAGGCCGGCGGCGACCTGGTGGGGGGCGGGCAGGACCGGGCGCTCGAGGCTGAGGGTCTCGCGCACCAGCGCCGAGGTCGAGACCGTCTCGCCGCTGCGGGCGGCCTGATCGCGCACCCAGGGTGCGTTCATCAGCACGGCGGCGGCGTACCAGACCACCGTGATCACGGCGAGGACCGTCAGCACTGGCAGCAGGCGCCTCATGCGGGCGCCCCCAGGTCCGGCGTGGACATCCCGGGCCACGCCATCTCCCACACCGGCAACCCGTCGGCATCGACGCTCTCGCCGGCCACGGCGAGCCCCTCGCGCTCATAGAATCGGCGCGCGGCGGTGTTCGGCTGCCAGACGTTGAGCACGAACCCGCCCGGCGCCTCGGCCTTGATCCGGTCGAGCATCTGCCGCCCGACCCCGCGCCCCTGCGCCGCGGGCGCGAGGTAGAGCGAGGCGAGAAACGCCGTCGCCGGGTCGAGCGAGGCATAGCCCACCACCGTGCCGCCCTGCTCGGCGACCAGCACCCGCCGCCGCTCGAGCAGGTCGGGCGAGAACATCGCCGCGATCTCCTCGGCCGGGCGGGCGCGGGGCAGCCAGTCGGTCGCGTCGATATAGGCGTTGATGATCGCCGCGCAGGCCGGCAGGTCGGCGGGCCGTGCGGCCCGGATCACCGCGTCAGTCATAGCTGTGCCCCGCGCGCAGCCCCTCGCGGACGCGGTGGGCGATGTCGATGAACGCGGCGCTGTCGCGGATGTCGAGCGGGCGCTCGCGGGGCAGGGGGCTTTCGATCACGTCCGCGATCCGCCCCGGCCGCGGGCTCATCACCACGATGCGGGTCGAGAGATACACCGCCTCGGGGATCGAATGGGTGACGAAGCCGATGGTCTTGCCGGTCTTGGCCCAGAGCGCCAGCAGCGCCTCGTTCAGCCGGTCGCGCACGATCTCGTCGAGCGCCCCGAACGGCTCGTCCATCAGCAGGATGTCGGCGTCGAAGGAGAGCGCGCGCGCGATCGAGGCGCGCTGCTGCATTCCGCCCGAGAGCTGCCAGGGGTATTTGCCGCCGAACCCCTTGAGGTCCACGAGGTCGAGGACCCGCGCCACCCGCTCGGCCCGGTCGGCGCGGGGAAACCCCATGATCTCGAGCGGCAGGGAAATGTTGCCGGCGATGCTGCGCCACGGGTAGAGGCCGGGCGCCTGGAACACATAGCCGTAGGCGCGCTCGCGCCGCGCCGCGTCCGGGGTCATGCCGTTCACGGTCAGGGTGCCGCCCGTGGGCGTCTCGAGCCCGGCGATGCAGCGCAGGAAGGTGGTCTTGCCGCAACCCGAGGGGCCGATGAAGCTAACGAAATCGCCCGCCGCGATGTCGAGCGAGACGTCCTTCAGCGCATGAACCGGGCCGTCCGCGGTCGGAAAGGTCAGGCTGACGTCGCGGGCCTGGATGACGGGGGTGCTCATACCGACCTCATCAGCCCGCCGTCCACGCGGAGGTTCTGCCCGGTGATGTAGGCCGCCCCCTCCGAGGCGAGGAACGCGACGGTCGCCGCGATCTCCTCGGCGGTGCCGTAGCGGCCGAGCGGCACCATCTCGCGGCGTTCCTCGGTCGCGGGCAGGCTGTCGATCCAGCCGGGCAGGACGTTGTTCATGCGGATGTTCTGGCCCGCGTGCTGGTCGGCGAAGAGCTTGGCGAAGCTCGCGAGCCCCGCCCGGAACACCGCCGAGGTCGGAAAGGTCGCCGCCGGCTCGAACGCCCAGGCAGAGGAGATGTTGATGATCGCGCCCCCGCCCTGCGCCGCCATCAGCGGTACGACCGCGCGGGTGGCGCGGACGACGTTGAGGAAATAGACCTCCATCCCCTCGTGCCACTGGTCGTCGGTCAGCTCGAGCACCGGCGCCCGCGGCCCGTGCCCGGCCGAGTTGACCAGCACGTCGACCCGACCCCAGCGCGCCTGCGCTTCGTCGACCAGCCGGGCGATGTCGTCGGCCGAGCGGTTCGAGCCGGTGACGCCGAGGCCGCCGAGGTCGCGCGCCAGCGCCTCGCCCTTGCCCGAGGAGGAGAGCACGCCGACGGAGAACCCGTCCGCGGCCAGCCGGCGGACGCAGGCCGCGCCCATGCCCGAGCCGCCTGCGGTGACGAGGGCGACCCGCATCACACCCCCGTCGCGGGGATGCCCGCGCGCTCGACCGGGCGCGGCGAGCTCAGCGCCTTCCACTCGGACAGCGCGCGGTTGACGGCGCCCTTGGGCTCGCGGGCGACGAACTCGCCCCAGCCCTCGCGCCCGTCGAGCTTGCCCTCGGTCAGCGCGACCCGCCCGCGGGTGAGCGTGAAGCGTGGCAGGCCGATCACCTCGTGGCCCTCGAACACGTTGTAATCGATCGCCGATTGCTGCGACCTGGCCGAGATGGTCTTCTTCGCCTTCGGGTCCAGCACGACCAGATCGGCGTCCGCGCCCACCAGCACCGCGCCCTTCCTCGGATACATCCCCATGATCTTGGCGATGTTAGTCGAGGTCACCGCGACGAACTCGTTCGGCGTCAGCCGCCCGGTCGCCACCCCGTGCGTCCAGAGCATCGGCAGCCGATCCTCGAGCCCGCCGGTGCCGTTCGGGATCTTGGTGAAGTCGCCCACCCCGAACCGCTTCTGCTCGGTGGTGAAGGCGCAGTGGTCGGTCGCCACCGCGGACAGCGAGCCCGACATCAGCCCCGACCAGAGCGACTCCTGATGGCGCTTGTCGCGGAACGGGGGCGACATGACGCGGCGGGCGGCATGGTCCCAGTCGGGGTTGAGGTATTCGCTTTCGTCCAGCGTCAGGTGCTGGATCAGCGGCTCGCCCCAGACCCGGCGGCCGAGGGCGCGCGCCCGGCGGATCGCCTCGTGACTGTCCTCGCAGCTGACGTGGACGACGTAGAGCGGCACCCGCGCCATGTCGGCGATCATGATCGCGCGGTTCGTCGCCTCGCCCTCGACCGCGGGCGGGCGGGAATAGGCGTGCGCCTCGGGGCCGGTGTTGCCCTCGGCCAACAGCCGCGCGCACATCTCGGCCACCACGTCGCCGTTCTCGGCGTGGACCATGGCGATCCCGCCCAGCTCGCCCACCCGGCGGAACGACGCGAACAGCTCGTCGTCGTTCACCATCAGCGCGCCCTTGTAGGCCATGAAGTGCTTGAAGCTGGTGATCCCGCGATCCACGACCTCGGCCATCTCGGCGTGGATGCCCTCGTTCCAGCCGGTGATCGCCATGTGGAAGGAATAGTCGCAATGCGCCCGCGCGGTCTTGTTGTCCCAGACCTTGAGCGCGTCCATCAGGCTCTGGTCGGGCGAGGGCAGGGCGAAGTCGATCACCATCGTCGTGCCGCCAGCCAGCGCCGCCCGGGTGCCGCTGTCGAAGTCATCGGCCGAATAGGTGCCCATGAACGGCATCTCGAGATGCGTGTGCGGATCGATCCCGCCCGGCATGACGTAGCAGCCGGTGGCGTCCAACACGGTGTCGCCCGAGAGGTTCGGTCCGATCTCGGCGATGCGGCCCCCCTCGATCCGCACATCCGCGCCATAGGTGAGGTCTGCGGTGACGACGGTGCCGCCCTTGATGACCGTGCTGCCCAAATCCGTTTCTCCTTGACGCAAATATCCTCCGGGGGTGCGGGGGTGGAAAACCCCCGCTTCGGCGGCTCAGTCCGCGCTGCCCGCCACCTCGAGCACCGCGTTCAACAACACATCCGCCCCGGCCGCGGCCCATTCGGGCGTGATCTCCTCGGCCTCGTTGTGCGACAGCCCGTCCACGCAGGGGCACATGATCATGACGGTGGGGGCGACGCGGTTGATCCAGCAGGCGTCGTGGCCGGCGCCCGACACGATATCCATGTGCGAATAGCCCAGCCGTTCGGCCGCGCCGCGGACTACCTCGACGAGCTTGGGGTCGAAGGTGACGGGGTCGAAGTGACCGACCGGCTCGATCGAGATCCCGAGCCCCAGATCACCGGCGATCACCGCCGCCTCTTCCTCGAGCCGCGCCCGCATGGCGTTCAGCTTGCCCAGGTCGGGCGAGCGGAAATCGACGGTGAACACCGCCTTGCCCGGGATCACGTTGCGCGAGTTCGGCCAGACGTTCGCCTGCCCCACCGCGCCCACCGCGGCGGGCTGGTGGTCCATGGCGATGCGGTGCACCGCCTCGATGATCCGCGCCATGCCGAGCCCCGCGTTCACCCGCATCGCCATGGGGGTCGAGCCGGTGTGCGCGTCCTTACCCGTCAGCGTCACCTCGAGCCACCAGAGCCCCTGGCCATGCGTCACCACGCCGATCTCGCGGCCCTCGGCCTCGAGGATCGGGCCCTGCTCGATGTGATATTCGAACATCGCATGGATCGGGCGACCGCCGACCGGCTCGTCCCCGCGCCAGCCGATCCGGTCGAGTTCGTCGCCGAAGCGCTTGCCCGCGGCGTCCACGCGGCTGTTGGCGTAATCCTCGGTGTGGATGCCCGCGAACACGCCTGAAGCGAGCATGGCAGGGGCAAAGCGCGCGCCCTCTTCGTTGGTCCAGTTCACCACCACGATGGGGCGGCGCGGGGTCACGCCCATGTCGCGGATGGTCCGCACGACCTCGAGCCCCGCGAGCACGCCCAGCACCCCGTCGAAGCGCCCGCCGGTCGGCTGGGTGTCGAGGTGGCTGCCGATCATCACCGGGTCCGCGTCGGGGTCCGCGCCCTCGAGCCGCATGAACATGTTGCCCATCCGGTCGAGCGCCATGCTCATGCCCGCCGCCTCGCACCACGACTGGAACAGCCGCCGCCCCTCGGCATCGGCATCGGTCAGGGTCTGGCGGTTGTTGCCGCCGGCGACGCCGGGCCCGATCTCGGCCATCTCCATCAGAGATTCCCACAGGCGTTCGCCGTTCACCCGGGTGTTGGCGGCCGAAACCGGCCCGCTGTCGCTGGTCATGCTCATGTCTCCCTGTCGCGGCCCGCCGCCCGTCTGCCGGGGCGGTCGGGACAAATGCCGGCCGGCTACTTCAGCTCGACCTCGATGAAGGCCATCGGCGCGGTTCCGGCGTTGATGACGTTGTGCTCGGTCCCCTCGGGGCGCGTGTACGCCTGCCCCGCCGGGATCACGCTGTCGCGCGTCTCGCCGCCCGGCAGCTCAAGCCGCAGGTGGCACTCGGTCAGCGTGGTGATGACGTATTCATAGGGGTGGACGTGCCAGCCCGTCTCGTCGCCGGGCTGGAAGTCGAAGCGGGTCACGCGCACCCGTTCGTTCTCCATCAGCGGGGTGCCGACCGCCGCGCTCATGCCGCGGCCTTCAGGACCTGACCGAGGGTGCCGATCAGCTCGTCGATCTGCGCCTCGGAGATGATGAGCGGCGGCGACAGCGCGATGATGTCGCCGGTGACGCGGATCAGGATGCCGGCCTCGTAGGCCTTGAGGAAGGCGTCGAAGGCGCGCTTGCCCGGCTGGCCGTCGATGGGCGCCAGCTCGACCGCGCCGATCAGCCCCATGTTGCGGATGTCGACGACATGGGGGTGGTCGGCCAGCCCGTGCAGGGCATTCTCCCAATAGGCCTCGAGGTCGGCGGCGCGGGTCAGCAGCCCGTCGTCGGCATAGGTGTCGAGCGTGGCGATGCCGGCGGCGCTGGCGATCGGGTTGCCCGAATAGGTGTAGCCGTGGAAGAGCTCGATGACGTGCTCGGGGCCCTGCATGAAGGCATCGTGGATGGCGGCCGAGGTCAGCACCGCGCCCATCGGGATCACCCCGTTGGTCAGGCCCTTGGCGCAGGTGATCATGTCCGGCACGACGCCGAAATGCTGGGCCGCGAAGGGCGAGCCGAGCCGCCCGAAGCCGGTGATGACCTCGTCGAAGATCAGCAGGATGCCGTGCTTGCGGGTGATCTCGCGCAGTTTTTCCAGATACCCCTTGGGCGGCATCAGCACCCCGGTCGAGCCAGCCATCGGCTCGACGATGACGGCGGCGATGGTCTCGGCCCCGTGCAGCGCCACGATGCGTTCGAGGTCGTCGGCGAGATGCGCGCCATGCGCGGGCTGGCCGCGGGTCATGCGGTTCTCGGGCAGATGGGTGTGGGGCAGGTGGTCCACCCCGGCCAGCAGCGAGCCGAAGAAGCGGCGGTTGTTGACGATGCCGCCGACCGAGATGCCGCCGAAGCCCACGCCGTGATAGCCGCGCTCGCGCCCGATCAGCCGGGTGCGCTGCCCCTCGCCGCGGGCGCGGTGATAGGCGAGCGCGATCTTCAGCGCCGTGTCGACCGCCTCGGAGCCCGAGTTGCAGTAGAAGACGTGGTCGATCCCGTCCGGCGCGATGTCGACGATCCGGTTCGCCAGCTCGAAGGCCGCCGGGTGGCCCATCTGGAACGCCGGCGCATAGTCGAGCGTCCCGGCCATCTCGCTGATGGCCTTGGTGATCCGCGGCCGCCCGTGGCCGGCGTTGCAGCACCAGAGCCCGGCCGTGCCATCCAGCACCTGCCGCCCGTCGGCGGTGGTGTAGTGCATGTCCTGCGCCGCGACGAGCATCCGCGGCTGCGACTTGAACTGCCGGTTGGCCGTGAACGGCATCCAGAAGGCGCTGAGGTCGTTCGGGGCGGGCTTGTGGTCAAGTGCCATGGCGGACCCTTGCTGGCTGGAAGTTTCACGCGGGAATTGACCAGTTGGTCAGGATCACGCTAGCACGGGACAAGACCCAGTCAAGCCGCCGCAAGTGGGGGCGATGCCGCAGCCCGGCCGCACCCCGACCCGGACGCCGGCCCCGTCTCTGGGGCGATTGCGGGACGCGACCAACGGAAGAGCCTGCGCCATGCCGCACGACCAGCCCCTCAGCCGCATCCAGACCCGCAACCGCCGCGTGATCCTGGACGCCGCGCTCGAGGAGTTCGCCGCCGCGGGCTTCGCCGGCGTGACGCTCGACCGGATCGCGGCGGCGGCGGGGCTGTCGAAGCCGAACCTGCTCTATTACTTCGCCTCGAAAGAGGCGATCTACACGGCCCTTCTGGACGATCTGCTCGACCTCTGGCTGGCGCCGCTGCGCGACCTCGACCCCGGGGGCGAACCGCAGGCCGAGATCCTGACCTATGTGCGCAAGAAGCTGGCGCTCTCGCAAAGCCACCCGCGCGAAAGCCGGCTCTTCGCCAACGAGGTGCTGCAGGGCGCGCCGCGGCTCGGGCCGGTGATCGCGGGGCCGCTGGCGCAGCTCGTCGCCGACCGGGCGGCGCTGATCCGCGGCTGGGCCGAGGCCGGGCGCATCGCCCCGGTCGATCCCCATCACCTGATCTTTTCGGTCTGGGCGCTGACCCAGCATTACGCGGATTTCGAGGCGCAGGTGCGTGCGGTCCTCGGCCCCGCGCATGATCCCTATGCCGAGGCCGGGCCGTTCCTCGAGACGCTTTACCGGCGGTTGCTGGCGGTCTGACCGGCGTGCCCGCGCGGCGGGCAGGGTGGAAACGGGCCGGGCGCGGGCGGCTGTGTGGCGCGGACGCCGGGACTTGCGCGCGCAGGCGAATGGCTCTCTTGTCTTGTCACCAGACGCGGGTCAGAACGCGCCGGCTTTAGACCAGAGGCGAATCGATGCCCGAGCCCCGCGACCCGGCCGCCCCGCAGCGCGCAGCGTCCCGTAAGCCGACCTCCCCGCAGCCCCCCGAACCCGAGGCCCCCGCCGCTGCGGCGGCGACGCCGCCCGAGGGCGTGGCGTCCGAGGCCGGGGCCGCGCTGCGGACGCCCGAGCATCCGGGCAGCCACGTCGACGCCAAGGCCACGCCGGCTCTGGTGCTGTCGTGCCTCGGGGTCGTCTTCGGCGACATCGGGACATCCCCGCTCTATGCGCTGCGCGAATCGCTTGTCCATGCCCACGAGCATCACATGGCCGAGACCGCGGTGATCGGCATCGTCTCGATGCTGTTCTGGACCGTGGTGCTGATCGTGACGCTGAAATATGTCACCCTGATCCTGCGCGCCGACAACAACGGCGAGGGCGGCACGCTGTCGCTGGTCGCCAAGGCGCAGGGCGCGCTCGGGCGGCGGGCCTGGTGGCTCTATCTCATCGGCATCGTGGGCGTGTCGCTGTTCTTCGGGGATGCGATCATCACGCCGGCCATGTCGGTCATGTCGGCGGTCGAGGGGATGGACCTCGTCGTGCCGGGCTTCGGCGACTGGGTGGTGCCGGTGACGCTCTTCATCGTCATCGTGCTGTTCTGGGTTCAGCGGTCGGGGACCGAGGCGGTCTCGCGCCTCTTCGGGCCGGTGATGCTGGTCTGGTTCGGGACGATGGCGACGCTCGGGGCGCTGCATCTCTTCGACGACGCGCGCATCCTGCAGGCGCTGAACCCGCTGCGCGCGGCGGGCTTCATCGCCACGAACGGCTTCGGCGCGCTGCCGGTGATGGGCTCGGTGTTCCTCGCCGTGACGGGGGCCGAGGCGCTTTACGCCGACATGGGCCATTTCGGCCGCAGCCCGGTGCGCGTCTCGTGGCTGGCCATCGTGTTCCCGGCGCTGACGATCAGCTATTTCGGGCAGGGCGCGATGGTGCTCGCGCACCCCGAGACCGCGTCCAACCCGTTCTTCCTGATGGCGCCCGGCTGGTTCACCCTGCCGCTGGTGCTGCTGGCGACCGGGGCCACGGTGATCGCCAGCCAGGCGGTGATCTCGGGCGCCTTCTCGGTCAGCCAGCAGGCGGTGCAGCTGGGTCTGCTGCCGCGGCTCGAGATCCAGCACACCTCGGACACCCAGGCCGGGCAGATCTACATGCCCAAGGTCAACACGCTCTTGATGATCGGGGTCTGCGCGCTGGTGCTGGCGTTCGGGTCGTCCTCGGCGCTGGCGAGCGCCTACGGGATCGCGGTGACGGGCGACATGGTGATCACCTCGATCCTCGCCATCATCGTCTTCCGCTTCGCCTGGGGCTGGCGCTGGCCGGTGGTACTGGGGATTATGCTGCCGATCCTCGCCATCGAGCTCGTGTTCTTTTACGCCAACATCCTCAAGGTGCCGGACGGCGGCTACATCCCGCTGATGTTCGCGGCGGTGGTCATCACCTTCATGGTGGTGTGGATGAAGGGCACGCAGCTGATCCAGCAGAAGCTGTCGGCCGAGTCGGTGCAGATCGACTTCCTGGCCAAGAAGCTGTCGGACAGCCCGCCGGTGATCGTGCCCGGCACGGCGGTGTTCCTGACCGCCGACCCGGCGCTGGCGCCGCCCGCGCTGATGCACAACCTCAAGCACAACCGGGTGCTGCACGAGCGCAACTTCATCGTGAAGGTCGAGACCGCGCCGCGCCCCGTGGTGGCCGAGGCCGACCGCCTGCGGATCGAGCAGATCGCCCCGCGCTTCTGGCGCGTCTGGCTGCGCTTCGGTTATATGGAGCAGCCGAACGTCCCCCGCGCGCTCGCCATCGCCCGCGAGCACGGGCACCGCTTCGACATCATGTCCACGTCCTACTTCCTGAACCGCCGCTCTCTGCGGGTGGGCAAGGCGCACATGATGCCGCTCTGGGCGTCGCGGCTCTATGCCGGGATGTATCGTTCGGCGTCGGAACCCACGAACTTCTACCGCCTGCCCTCGAACCGGGTGGTGGAACTGGGGCAGCAGATCAACATCTGAGGCTGCGCCGCGGTCGGGGCAGGGGCGCCCATTCGCGGGGCTTCCGATGCCTCGCGTGCCCCCGTGTCCCGTATTCGTGCGTTTGGCAGCCCTCGTCAGCTAGGGTGACGGGTCAGAGACTGGCGACGAAACCCCAGCGCCTCCACAGACGGCTGAGATCACACACTGCGCCAGCTCAGAACCGGCCGCCAGACCCTAGCCGCTGCCGACCCGTCCGAACGTCTGGCGGACGACTCCATCAGACAGAACGCCCCACGTGTGCTCCCGAGCAAGGGACAGGCCCCAGCCAATGCCCCACCGCAAGCGCCCGCAAAAAAGAAAGCGGTCCTGCGCAGGGGGCCGCCTCCAGACGTCTAGGCCATGCCGCCCGGCCTACATCCCCAGCGCGTGGGGCAGCCACAGCGACAGCGCCGGCACATAGGTCACCAGCACCAGGAACAGCAGCATCGTGAGCAGCCACGGCCAGACCGCCACGGTCAGCTCGGTGATCCCCATCTTGGTGATCCCGCTCGCCACGTAGAGGTTGAGGCCCACCGGCGGGTGGCACATCCCGACCTCCATGTTGACGACGATCATGATCCCGAAATGCACCGGGTCGATCCCCAGCCGCACCGCGACCGGGAACAGGATCGGCGCCATGATCAGGACGATCGAGGACGGCTCCATGAAGTTGCCGGCCGCGAGCAGCAGGATGTTGACCACGATCAGGAACATCCACCACGAGAGCCCCGCGTTCACCATCCACTCGCCCAGCGCCTGCGGGATGCCTTCCGAGGTCATCAGGAAGCTGAACAGCACCGCGTTGGTGATGATGTAGAGCAGCATGGCGCTCATGTTCGCGGAGGCCAGCAGGACGCGCGGCACGTCGCGCAGGCTCATGTCCTTGTAGACGAAGACCGCGATGACGAAGGCATAGACCGCCGACATGGCCGCGGCCTCGGTGGGCGTGAAGATGCCGGCGTAGATCCCGCCGATCACGATGACGATGAGGAAAAGCCCCCACATCGCCTTGCGGAACGCATCCCACCGCTGGCGGAAGCTGGCCTTGGGCAGCCGCGGATAGCCGAAGCGGCGGGCCCGGTTCCAGGTGGTGAAGGCCAGGAACCCCGCCAGCATCAGACCGGGGATGACGCCCGCCATGAAGAGCTCGCCCACCGAGGCGCTGTCGACCGGCTGGCCGTCCGGCCCGACCGCCTGCATCCCCGAGGTGGCGACCGAATACATCACCATCACGATCGACGGCGGGATCAGAATGCCGAGCGCGCCCGAAGTGGTGATGACGCCCGCGCCGAACTGCTTGGGGAACCCCTGCGCCACCATCGCCGGCAGGATCACCGAGCCGATGGCCACCACCGTCGCGGGCGACGAGCCCGACACGGCCGCAAACAGCGCACAGGCGATCACGCCCGCAAGCCCCAAGCCCCCGTGCCAGTGCCCGACCATCGAGGTGGCGAAGTTGATCATCCGCCGCGCCACGCCGCCGTGGGTCAGGAAGTTGCCGGCGAGGATGAAGAACGGGATCGCCATGATCTCGAACTTCTCGATCCCGGTGAAGAGCTTCAGCGCCACGGTGTCGAGCGGCACGGTGGTCATGGTGAAGAGGAACGTCAGCACCGTGAGGCCGAGCGCGATCGAGATCGGCATGCCCGTCAGCATCAGCGCGACGAGGATGCCAAAGATGATGAGTGCGCTCATGGCTCAGCGGTCCTTCCGGTCTTCGGTGAGGTCGCGGGGGGTCAGGGGGCTGTCGATCATCGCCTCGCCCACCGGGTCGACCCCATCGGCGAGGTTCGCCGGGTCGTCGGTGATCCCGTCCACGTGGCCGTGGTCGTGATGCGGCAGCTCGCCCGTGTGCCAGAAGGACCACGCCACCTGCAGGAAGCGGAAGCACATCAGCGACGAGCCGAGCGGGATCGCCAGATAGACGATCCACTGCGGCAGCCCGAGGTCGGGCGAGAACGAGGACGCCAGCCGGACGTGATAGACGAACTTCGCCCCCATCGCCGCGATGATGCCGGTGAAGAGCGCCCCAGCCAGCAGCCCGAACAGGATGAAGAAGCCGCGCGCCCGCGGCTTGAGCCGGTTGATGAGCACGTCGATGCCGACATGGATGCCGGTCCTCACGCCGTAGGCGGCGCCGAACTTGGCCATCCAGACGAACATGATGATCGTCAGCTCCTGCGCCCAGATCAGGTTCACCGACTTGATGGTCATGAACGCCGAGCGCGCGAACGCGGCCAGCCCGTCCATCTCGTGGCCCCGGGCCCAGCGCATCGTGCTGGCCGCCAGATCGAGCGAGTAGCGCTGTGCGACCGACACGAAGATCAGCAGCGTGGCCGCAGCGATCAGCGTGGCGATCAGGATTTCCTCGAGCCTGTCGAGCACCTTCATGCCCGCGTCCCCCTGATGAGCCTTGTTGTGGTTGGTGGCAGACGGGCCGGACCGCGATGGTCCGGCCCGCCCGCAGGTCAAACCGCCGCGCGGGCGGCGATCACTGGGCCGTGGCCGCCTCGATCGACTTGATCAGGTCGGCGCCGATGCGGCCCGCCATCTCCTCGCGGACCGGCAGCAGCGCGGCGCGCCAGGATTCCTTCTCCTCGGCGGTCAGCTCGTGGAACTCGGTCTTGCCCGCGGCCTTCATCGCCTCGAGCGCCTTGTCGTTCTCTTCCTTGGCGATGCCGTTGCCATAGGCGGTCGCCTCGGCCACCGCCTTGTCCAGCTGGCCGCGCACGTCCTCGGGCAGGCCGTCCCAGAACGCCTTGTTCACGATCAGCGCATAGCCCAGATAGCCGTGGTTCGAGATCGTGGCGTGCTTCTGCACCTCGTGCATCTTCTGGGTGAACATGTTCGAGGGCGGGTTCTCGGTCCCGTCCACGACCCCGGTCTGCAGCGCCTGATAGACTTCCGAGAAGGCCATCACCTGCGGCACCGCGCCCAGCGCGTTCATCTCGGCCTCGAGCACCTTCGAGGACTGGATGCGCATCTTCAGCCCCAGGAAATCGTCCGGCGTGTGCAGCGGGCTGTTGGCCGACATGATCTTGAAGCCGTTGTCCCAGTAGGCGAGGCCCTTGATCCCCTTGTCCTCGAGCTTGGCGAGCATCCCCTTGCCCACCTCGCCGTCGGTCACCTTGCGCAGCTGGTCGTAGCCGTCGAAGATGTAGGGCAGGTCGAACGCCTCGAAATCCGGGATGCCGAGCGGGCCGAACTTGGCAAGGCTCGGCGCGAGCATCTGGACCGATCCGAGCTGCAGCGCCTCGAGCTCTTCCTTGTCCTTGTAGAGCTGGCTGTTCGGATAGACCTCAACCTTGACCTTCCCCTCGGTGTACTGCTCGGCGAGCTCCTTGAACTTCTGCGCGGCCTTGCCCTTGGGGGTGTCGGGGGCGACGACGTGGCTCAACTTGATGGTGATGTCCTGCGCCACGGCGGGCACGGCCAGCGCCGCGGCGACGATCGCGGCAAAGCCGGTCTTGATGAGCATGTTCATGGTGTCGGACTCTCTCCCTGAGGTTCTGGCAGCCCGGCGGGCTGGGTCTCTGACGGCGCACCTTAGGCGCGGTCACCCGATCTGAAAAGGGCGTGAGCGGCCGCTGCGACACTGTTGACAGGGCCGCGCGGCCGGACGGCAGGGGCAGGGGGCGGAGACGCCGCCCCTCAGACCAGCGCGGTGATCTTCCGCTTGCGCCAGACGAAGGTGTAATAGGCCCCCTGCGCGACCATCAGCGCCGCGAAGCTCGCCACATAGGCCCACCAGATCCCCTCGAGCCCCATCGAGCGCGAGAGCAGCACCGCCAGCGGCAGCTCGACGAAGGCCACGCAGCCCATGGCGATCAGCATCGGCGGGATCACCGTCCCCGAGGCGCGCATGATCCCCGAAAAGATCGTCCCGGCCCCGAACATCAGCGCCGACCAGCTGACGATGTGCAGCAGGTGCTGGGCCAGCTCGACCACCTCGGGATCGGCGATGAAGGCCTGCACGAGCAGGCGCGAGAAGAGGTAGACGAGCGCCACCAGCCCGCCGGTCAGCACGAGGTTCATCACCATCGCGGTGCGCAGCACCACGGCCAGCCGGTCGGGCCGCCCCGCGCCGATCGCTTGGGCCCCGAAGATCGAGGCGGCGATGGCGATCGAGAGCGCCGGGAACTGGGCGTAGTTCTGGACCTGGCTCACCGCGCCGTAAGCCGCGGTCGCGTCCGAGCCGAAGCGGTTGATCAGCCCGACGATCACCAGCCCGGCGAGCGAGCCGACGACGAGCTGCGCCCCGGTCGGCAGCCCGATCCGCAGCACGGTCCGCAGAAGGCCCCAGTCGGGCCACAGCGCCCGCAGCAAGCCGGCGCCGGGGGCGAGCGGATGCGCGCGCGCCCGAAGCCACAGCGCCAGCACCACCAGCGCCGCGCTCTGCGCCACCCCGACCGAGAGCGCCGCGGCCGCCACCCCGAACCCCATCTCGGCCACCATGACGATGGTCAGCCCCGCGGCGACCCCGGTCGCCACCGCCTGCACGACCAGCGGGCGCACCGAATCGCCGGTCCCGCGCAGAAGCGCACCGGCGGCGATGAACAAAAACAGGATCGGCATGGTCGCAAAGGCCGTCCGGGCGTAGGAAATCGCCGGCGCCATGACGTCCGCGGGCGTGCCCATCCGCGCCAGCATCCACGGCGCCAGCGCGATCCCGGTCGTCCCGATCACCAGCCCGATCGCCAGCGTCGCGCCCAGCGCCGTGCCGCCGATCCGGCGCACGAGGTCGATCTTCTGCGCCCCCCAGGCCTGCCCGATCAGCACGCTGGCCCCGGCCGTGACCCCGATCACGAAGGCGATGAAGAAGAACGCGAGCGGCATGAACGTCGCCACGGCCGCCAACGCCCCGGTGCCGAGCATCTGGCCCACGACGATGCTGTTGATCGTCATCCCCAGAGATTGCAGGATGTTCTGCCCGATCAGCGGCAGAAGAAAGACGAGAAAGCTCCGCCACAGCGGGCCTTCCTGGATCGAGGGGCGTCTTGGGCTCATGGGATATCCGGGGGCGGCGCGCCGGACCCTGCCGGCGCCGCAGCTTGGCCTAAGCCCGCCGCGCCTGCGACGCAAGGCCGCGGGGCGGGCGCCGGCGGAGAGGCGCGCGGCCGGCCGCCACCCCGGCCGTCACTTGCGGGCGTAGACGTCATCGTAGCGGATGATGTCATCCTCGCCGAGATAGACGCCGGTCTGCACCTCGATCAGGATCATCGGCACCTTGCCGGGGTTCTCCATCCGGTGGATCGCGCCGAGGGGGACGTAGATCGACTGGTTCTCGGTCACCAGCGTCACCTTGTCGTCCACCGTGACGCGGGCGGTGCCGCTGACCACGATCCAGTGCTCGGCGCGATGGACGTGGCTCTGCAGCGAGAGCGCCGCGCCGGGGTGGACGACGATCCGCTTGACCTGGAAGCGGTCGCCCATCACCAGCGTCTCGAACCAGCCCCAGGGGCGGTGGTCGCGCAGGAACGACTCGGCCTGCCGGACCCCGCGCCCCTTCAGCGCCGTGACCGCCTGCCGGACGTCCTGCGCGCGGTTCATATCCGCGACCAGCACCGCGTCGCCGGTGGCGATCACCATCGTGTCGCGCAGCCCGATCCCCACCACCTGCATGTCCTCGTCGTCCGAGCGCAGCAGCACGTCGTCGCAGTCGATCGCCGTCGAGCGCGCGTCGGTGACCACCCCGCGCCAGGCCGGCGCGTCGATCTGCGCCTCGCGCCAGACGGCATCCCAACCGCCGAGGTCGGACCAGTGCTCGGCGAAGCGGACGACCGACAGCGCGTCGGACTTCTCCATCACTGCGTAGTCGACCGAGAGGTCGGGCAGGCTGTTCCACGGCTCGGGCGCGAGGCGCAGGAACCCGAGGTCGGGCGTGGCCTCCGCCAGAGCCGCCTCGACCGGGGCGACGAACTCGGGGGCATGGGCGCGGAACGCCGCGATCATCGTCCGGGCGGTGAAAAGGAAGATGCCGGCGTTCCACAGGAAATCGCCCTCGGCGAGCATCTGCGCGGCGGTCGCGGCATCGGGCTTTTCGACGAAGCGGCGCAGCGGCGCGGTGTCGGGGTCGGCGCTGGCGTCGAGTTCCAGCCAGCCGTACCCGGTCTCGGCGCGGGTCGGCTGGATGCCGAAGGTCACGATCCGTCCCGCCTGCGCCAGCGGCACGGCCCGGTCCACCGCCCGCCCGAAGGCCTCGGCATCGGGGACGACATGATCCGAGGGCGCCACGAGGATCAGCCCGTCGGGGTCCTGCGCCGCCACGTGCAGCGCCGCGGCCAGCACCGCGGGGGCGGTGTTGCGGCCCGACGGCTCGATGAGCACCCCCTGCGGCGCGACGCCGATCTCGGCCAGCTGCTCGGTGACGATGAAGCGGAAGTCGGCCCCCGTCAGCACCAGCGGCGCGGCATAGCGCGGCCCGGCCAGCCGCAGCGCCGAGGCCTGAAACAGCGACTGCGCGCCGATCAGTGGCGCGAACTGCTTGGGGAACGATTTTCGCGAGACCGGCCACAGCCGGGTGCCCGAGCCGCCGGCCAGAAGGACGGGGACGACGCCGTGGGTCATGCATTTCTCCTTGACCGCGATCCGCGCGGCTTATCTCAGCGCGGAGCCCCGCGCGGTTGGTCCGACTCTGCCTTGGCACCGAGGGGCATGGCAAGTCGGGCGCGCGGGGGAAGAGGGGGTGCTGAGCGGTGGTGAAGCTGCAGTCGCCCCAGACAGACGGACCGGCCCGACGGATCGACGTCGCATGGGGTCGACTCGGGGTTCGACCAGCCGATGAACTCCGGGCCAACGCTTGGGCACGTTCTCCCGAAAAATCAAAAAGCCCGCACAACGGCGGGCTTTTCTCTCAACTCATGCCAGACGGCGCGAACCCCTCAGCCGCCCCAGGTGCGCAGCGGGCCGCAGTCCATGTGCACGAAGTTCGAGCGCGAGTACTTTCCCACGCCCCCGGCGCGGCACGACGTCACGGCCTTGTACATCTGCGCGACCGAGCGCGACTTGAGCCGCATGTCGGCGGCCTTGCCCGACATGTGCAGCGAGTTGCGCGCCACCGCGCCGCTGCGCGAGCGCAGCATGGCGTTGGTCTTGGGCGAGCGGTAGCCCGACAGCATCATGTAGGGTTCGTTGGTCTGCAGCAGCCGGTGGCTGGCCGCGGCGATGTCCACGGTGCGCGGGTCGATGCCGATCACCTGACCGGTGCGCCAGTCGCGCATGAAGATGTTGATCTCGTTCAGGGCGTCGCGGATGTACTTGCCCTCGACCCAGTAGACGGTGTCGATGCTTTCCCCGGTGCGACCCGAATACATCCGGATGCGGCGATAGTCACCGGCGCCGCGGATGATGCCGAAGGCATTTGCCATCACAGGGGCGGCGGCCACGGTCGTGGCTGCGAAGACGCCGAGAATGCCGCGACGCGAGAATTCGAAGGTCATGTTCAGATCCGCCTGTCCTGCGTTCGTTTTCTGTGCCAGCGATTGGCTTGTCCGGTGTACCCCGGAATGATTGACAATATGTCACCAGCGCCCCGGTTGCGGAACTGTGAGTTCCATCGTGCAGCAAGATCGTGCCAATGTCGGCGGAAACTTGCCGATAACTTCGGGGTCGTTGCGCAAAAGCCGCGCCAAACCCGGGTTTCGCAATCGTGACCTGCCCGCTTGACGGGCACGGCGTTACCCTCGGGACCGCCTTCAACCGCCGAAAGAGACCCAGCGTGACCCAACCGCCACTCAACCGCAGCGCGAATCGATCCCCCCGTCCGCACGGCAAACGGGGGGCCGAGTCGCGGCGCGGACTGCGCTGCGGACGGCGGCTCGCCCTCGCGCTGATGCTGGCGCTGCCGAGCGTGGCGGCGGCCCAGGCGCCGGCGCCGCGGCTCGACTTTTCCCCCGACGAGATGGCGCTGGCCCGGGGCGTCGCGCGCGACGCGGGGCTGGCGGCGTGGTACGGCCGCACCGGCCTCGCGCCGGTCTTCACCGTCCCCGAGGCCGCCCCGCGCCGTGCCGCGCTCATCGCCGCGGTCGCCGGTGCCGCGAGCCACGGTCTGCCCGACGTCTATGATGCCCGCGGCCTCGCCGCCCTCGACGGCCAGACCGGTCCGCGGGCCGAGGCCGCCTTTGCCCGCGCCTTCGCCCGCTGGACCCACGACGTGGGCGGCGGCATCCTGACCCCGCGCCGGGTCGAACCCGGCATCCGCCGCGACGTCCCGCGGGTGGCGACCGAGACCCTGCTCGCCCGCTTCGTCGAGGCCCCCGATCCCGCGGCGATGCTCGAGACCGTGCCGCCGCAGTCGCGCGACTACCGGGCGCTGCGGGCCGCACTCGCCGCGGCGATCGGGCCGACGGTCGGCGCCGACGTGCCGCCCGCACCCGAAGGCACCTGGCGCGAGGGGATGAACGACCCGGCCATCGTCGCGCTGCGCGCCCGCCTCGCCGCGCTCGGCTTTGACGCGGGCGCCCCCGGCTCGCCCGCCTTCGACGCACCGCTCGCGGCCCAGATGGCCGCCTATCAGGCCCGCGTCGGCCTCGCCCCCGACGGCGTCGCCGGTCCGCGCACCATCGCCCGGATGAACCACAGCGGTGGCCAGGCGCCGCGCGGCCTCCTCATCGCGCTTGAGCGGATGCGCTGGATGGGCACGCATGACCTCGACGGCCGGATGGTCTGGGTGAACCTTCCCGAGTTCGTGGCCCGGGTGCGCGACGGCGGCGAGACGGTGTTCCAGACCAAGGTGGTGATCGGCAAGTCCGACCCGGCCGACCAGCGCACGCCCGAGTTCTCGGACGAGATGGAGTATGTCGTCGTCAACCCGCGCTGGAACGTGCCGCGCTCGATCACGGTCAAGGAATACCTGCCGCGGCTGCAGAAGAACCCGAACGCCGTCGCGCATCTCGACATCGTGGACAGCCGCGGCCGGGTGATCCCGCGCGGCAACATCGACTTCGGCCGCTACACCCCCGCCAACTTTCCCTACCGGATGCGGCAGAAGCCGAGCGACGACAATGCCTTGGGCGAGGTGAAGTTCATCTTCCCGAACAGCATGAACATCTATCTGCACGACACGCCCTCGAAGGGGCTGTTCGGCGAATCGCGGCGCGCCTTCTCGCATGGCTGCATCCGGGTGGCCCGGCCGGTGGACCTCGCCCACGAGCTGCTCAAGGGCTCGGCCGCCGATCCTGCAGCGCGCTATTCGCGGGCGCGGGCGTCCGGCAACGAGAGCTTCCTCGAGCTGACCCCGCATCTGCCGGTGCATCTGGTCTATTTCACCACCACCGTGGCCGAGGACGGCTCGCTGCGGCAGTTCCCGGACGTGTATGGCCGTGACGCTGCGGTGTGGGCGGCGTTGCAGCGGGCGGGTGCGGCGCCCGGACTGGAAACCGCGGCGCTGACCGATTAGCTCTCGCGGGCGAGGGCGGAACGGAGGCGCCGATGACCATCACCCTGGCCGACCTGGCCCGCGCGCTCGACGCGACGCTGTGGGGCGACGGCAGCCTGCGGGTGACCGGCGCGGCCGAGCCGGCCGAGGCTGGGGCGGCCCGCGACGGTTCCGCCCGCGTCGCGCTGGCGATGAGCCCCGCCTATGCCGCCCATCTTGTCCCCGGCGCCGCCGCGCTCATTGGCGCCGGCATGGACCCCGAGGCCTACGGGCTGGCCGGCGCGGTGATCGTCGCCCGGCCGCGGCTGGCGATGGCGGGGGTGACCCGCGCGCTGGACGCCGGGCCGGGCTTTGCCCCCGGCATCCACCCCAGCGCCGTCATCGACCCCTCCGCCGAGATCGGGGACGACCCCGCCATCGGCCCCTTCGTGGTGATCGGCCCCGGCGTGCGGCTTGGCCCCCGGGCGCGGATCGGCTCCCATGTCAGCATCGGCGCGGGCACCGTGGTCGGCGCCGAGGCGCTGATCCACGCCGGCGCCCGGCTCGCCCACGGCGTCACGGCCGGGGACCGGCTCATCGTCCAGCCCGGCGCGGTGATCGGCTCGGACGGGTTCTCGTTCGTCACCCCCGAGCCGTCGGGGGTCGAGGAGGTGCGCGGCACCCTCGGCCACCGCGGCGAGTTGCGCGACCAGCACTGGGTCCGCATCCACTCGCTCGGCGGGGTCAGCTTGGGCGATGATGTCGAGGTCGGCGCCAACGCCACCATCGACCGCGGCACGATCCGTGCGACGTCAATCGGTTCCGGCACCAAGCTCGACAACATGGTCCATGTCGGCCACAACGTGCAGGTCGGCCGCGACACGCTGCTTTGCGGGCAGGTCGGGATCGCCGGGTCGGCGCGCATCGGCGACCGGGTGGTGCTCGGCGGCCAGTGCGGGGTCAGCGACAACATCTTCGTCGGCGACGACGTGGTGGCCGGCGGAGCCTCGAAGATCTTCACCAACGTCCCCGCGGGCCGGGTGATCCTCGGGTCGCCGGCGGTGAAGATGGACACCCAGATCGAGATCAACAAGGCCGTGCGCCGGCTGCCGCGGATGGCCGCGCAACTGGCCGAGCTTCAGAAAACCGTTACACGCCTGATGCAGAAGGACTGACCAGAGGTAGCCATGACCCAAGACACCGTCCGCGACCGCATCATCGCCATCATCGCCGAGCAGGCGATGCTCGACCCGTCCGAGATCACCCTCGAGGCGACCCCGGCCGACCTCGGGATCGACAGCCTCGGGCTCGTCGAGTCGATCTTCGCCATCGAGGAGGCGTTCGACATCTCGATCCCCTTCAACGCCAACGAGCCCGAGAAGTCCGAGTTCGATATCTCGAACATGGGCGCGATCATCGCCGCGGTCGAGGCGCTCGTCGCCGCCAAGGCATGAGCGCGCGCAAGGTCAAGCGCGGGGCAGGGGCGAAGGGCGGCGACGGCGCCGCGGCCGCGGTCCCATCCACACCACCCGTCGCTCCCCCCGCCGCGCCTCATGTCGCGCCCGCGGCGGCGCAGGGCAGGGGCGGGCTGAGGCGGGTGGCGATCACCGGCATGGGCACGGTCAACGCGCTCGGCCGCAACGTGCCCGACACGCTGACCGCGATGCGCGAGGCGCGCTGCGGGATCGGCGAGCTCGAGTTCCAGGACGTGGACCGGCTCTCGGTCCGCATCGGCGCGCAGGTCCGCGACTGGGACCCCGAGGCCTATTTCAACCGCCAGCAGATCTCGCTTTACGACAAGTTCACCCAGTTCACGATGATCGCCGCCAAGGAGGCCGTGGCCCAGTCCGGCCTCAGCTTCCACGGCGAGCTCGGGCTCTGCTCGGGCGTGATCCTCGGCACCGCCGGCGGCGGGCTGAACACCTGGGACGAGAATTACCGCATCGTCTACGAAGAGGGGAAGAACCGCGTCCACCCCTTCGTCGTCCCCAAGCTGATGAACAACGCCGCCGCGAGCCATGTCAGCATGGAGTTCGGGCTGCGCGGCCCGGCCTTCACCGTGGCCACCGCCTGCGCCTCGTCGAACCACGCCATGGGCCTCGCCTTCCAGATGGTGCGCTCGGGGGCGGCGCGGGTCATGCTCGCCGGCGGGTCCGAGGCGATGCTCTGCTTCGGCGGCGTCAAGGCGTGGGAGGGGCTGCGCGTCATGTCCCGCGACGCCTGTCGCCCGTTCTCGGCCAACCGCAACGGCATGGTGCAGGGCGAGGGGGCCGGGGTCTTCGTCTTCGAGGACTGGGACCACGCCACCGCCCGCGGCGCCGAGATCTTCGCCGAGGTGGTGGGCTTCGCCATGTCGGCCGACGCGCAGGACATCGTCATGCCCTCGGCCATCGGCGCCGAGCGGGCCATCGCCGGGGCGATGGTGGATGCCGGGCTGAACCCCTCGGACATCGGCTACATCAACGCCCACGGCACCGGGACCGCCGCCAACGACAAGACCGAATGCGCTGCCGTGGCCCACGCCTTCGGTCCCCACGCCGACCGGCTGATGCTGTCGTCCACCAAGTCGATGCACGGGCATCTGATCGGCGGCACCGGCGCGGTCGAGCTGCTGGCCTGCGTCATGGCGCTGCGGGACGGCATCATCGCGCCCACCATCGGCTATGAAGAGCCCGACCCGGAATGCGCGCTCGACGTGGTCCCGAACGTCGCCCGCGAGGCGCGGGTTGAGGCGGTGCTGTCCAACGCCTTCGCCTTCGGCGGGCTGAACGCGGTGATCGCGCTGCGCCGGGTCTGATCCCTGTCGCCCGCGCTCCCACCGCTCTCCGCGGTGTCCAGCCGCGCGGGCGGCCAGCCCTGCCGCCGCCGCGCCTGCTGGCGCTGCCTCATGCGCCGGTGTCCCTGCCGCGTCATCTGATCCCTCCGTCCGCTCACCGGACTCATGCCACGGACCCCTTGCCATCCGGTTAACGCGGCCGATCTTTCCATCCCCCCGCCGATACAATATCCCCTCGCTCGACCAGAACGACCGACCCGGCCCCCGCCGGGCAGACGCAGGACAGGACAGATGGCCCGGATCACCTACATCGAATGGAACGGCACCCGGCACGAGGTCGACGTGCGCCCCGGCATGACCGTGATGGAGGGCGCCCGCGACAACGGCATCCCGGGGATCGAGGCCGATTGCGGCGGCGCCTGCGCCTGCTCGACCTGCCACGTCTACGTCGCGCCCGAGTGGGTGGACCGGCTGCCGCCCAAGGACCCGATGGAGGCCGACATGCTCGACTTCGCCTACCATCCCGACGCCGAGCGCTCGCGCCTGACCTGCCAGCTCAAGGTCACCGAGGCGCTCGACGGGCTGGTCGTGCAGATGCCCGAAAAGCAGATCTGAGCCGATGGCCGACCCCGCCACCAAGGACCTCGTCCTGACCGTCGCCTGCGCCTCGCGCCGCGGCATCGTCGCGGCCGTCGCAGGCTTCCTGGCCGAGCACGGCTGCAACATCACCGACTCGGCGCAGTTCGACGACCTCGCCAACGGCCGCTTCTTCATGCGGGTGAGCTTCCGCAGCGAGACGGGCGCCGCGGCCGAGGCGCTGCGCGAGGCGTTCGTGCCGGTGGCCGAGGGCTTCGGCATGGACTGGGCGATCCACGATCCCGCTGGGCGGATGCGGGTGCTGCTGATGGTGTCGGGCTTCGGCCATTGCCTGAACGACATCCTGTATCGCTGGCGGATCGGGGCGCTGCCGATCGACATCGTCGGCGTCGTCTCGAACCACCTGACCTATCAGAAGCTGGTGGTGAACCACGATCTGCCGTTCCACCACATCCCCGTCACCAAGGCCCGCAAGGCCGAGGCCGAGGCCCGGCTGATGGAGGTGGTCGAGGAGACCGGCACCGAGCTCGTGGTCCTCGCCCGCTACATGCAGGTGCTGTCGGACGCGATCTGCGCGCGGATGTCGGGGCGGATCATCAACATCCACCACTCGTTCCTGCCGAGCTTCAAGGGCGCCAACCCCTACCGGCAGGCCTATGACCGGGGGGTGAAGCTGATCGGCGCGACGGCGCATTACGTCACCGCCGATCTCGACGAAGGCCCGATCATCGAGCAGGACACGGTCCGCGTCACCCACGCCCAGTCGCCCGAGGACTACGTGAGCCTCGGCCGCGACGTCGAGGCGGTGGTGCTGTCGCGGGCGATCCACGCCCACATCAACCATCGGGTGTTCCTGAACGACGCCCGCACGGTGGTGTTCCCGGCCAGCCCCGGGGGCTACGCCTCCGAGCGGATGGGCTGAAGCAAGCCGGCCCTTGACCGAGGGATCAGCCCCTCCGGCGGTGCCGGGTGGGGCTCACGCCGTCGCCCGCGGCGGGCTCATCAGCAGGTCCACCATCTCTTCGACCGCCTGCCGGATTGCGGTGTCGTCGTCCATCCCGGTCGGCTTCCAGATGGAAAAATGGTCGTCGAGCACGATGTCCGCGAGCCCGAAGACGAAGGCCCGGCCCAGCAGCGGCCGCAGGCTGCCGGTGTCACGGCTGACGCCCAGGTGGCGTTCGACCAGCACCCGGAACCCGGCGTCGTAGCCGGCGTAGTTCACCCCCTCGCGGTGGAAGATCTGGTGGCCGACGACGCGGTAAAGTTCGGGGTTCGCCCGCGCCCAGTCGACGTAGGACACGCCCAACGCCACCAGCCCCGCCCGCGCGTCCCCGGCCGGCGCGTCGATCAGCGCCCGCGAGATGTGATCGGTGAGCCGCAGGATGCCGAAGCTGCCCACCGCATCATGCAGCGCGTCGTCGGTGGGAAAGATCGTCCGGGCAATGGCGATATCGATGCCCGCGCGCCCGGCCGCATCGTCGAGCCCGGGCATGGTCGGCGTCTCGCCGAGCATGGCGCAGACGACCTCCTGAATCAGACGGTCGGTCAGTGTCTCGCCGGGCTTGGCCATCGCCGCAATCTCCGCTTGTCACGGCGCCACAGTCGCGCCGAACCGGACGGGTGGCAAGACCGCGCGGCGGTCAGGCACGGCCCTCGCCGCGACGTCCCGCCCCGGCATGGCGCCGCGGCCACAGCTCTGTGGTGGGAGCCGACGGACGAAACCCGGGGCGACCGCGCCGCGCTGCCTCGCGAGCCTTACTCCGCCCGCGCCTGCCGCTTGCGCTCGTGCGGGTCGAGGTAGCGCTTGCGCAGCCGGACGATCTTGGGCGTCACCTCGACCAGCTCGTCGTCGTCGATATAGGCGATCGCCTCTTCCAGGCTCATCCGCACCGGGGGCGTCAGCCGCACCGCCTCGTCGGTCCCCGAGGCGCGCACGTTGGTCAGCTTCTTGCCCTTGAGCGGGTTCACCTCGAGGTCGTTGTCGCGCGAGTGCTCGCCGATGATCATCCCCTCGTAGACCTGCTCCTGCGCGCCGATGAACAGCTTGCCGCGCTCTTCGAGGTTCCACAGCGCATAGGCCACCGAGACGCCGTTCTCCATCGAGATCAGCACCCCCTGGCGGCGGCCGGCGATCGGGCCCTTGTAGGGCGCCCAGGCGTGGAAGATGCGGTTCAGGACCCCGTTGCCGCGGGTGTCGGTCATGAACTCGCCCTGATAGCCGATCAGCCCGCGCGAGGGGACGTGGGCGACGATCCGCGTCTTGCCGTGGCCGGCGGGGCGCATCTCGACCAGGTCGCCCTTGCGCGCGCCGGTCAGCTTGTCGATCACCGCGCCGGTGTATTCGTCATCGACGTCGATGATGACTTCCTCGATCGGCTCCATCCGCTCGCCGTCCTCGTCGCGGAAGATGACGCGAGGCCGCGAGATCGACAGCTCGAAGCCCTCGCGGCGCATGTTCTCGATCAGCACGCCCATCTGCAGTTCGCCGCGACCCGAGACCACGAAGGCGTCGCCGCCCCGCGTGTCCTCGACCTTGATGGCGACGTTGGTCTCGGCCTCCTTCATCAGTCGTTCGCGGATCACCCGCGACTGGACCTTGGTGCCGTCGCGGCCGGCCAGCGGGCTGTCGTTGATCCCGAAGGTGACGCTGATGGTCGGCGGGTCGATGGGCTGAGCGGGCAGGGCGGTCTCGACCTCGGGGGCGCAGATCGTGTCGGCGACGGTCGCCTTGGCCATGCCGGCGAGCGTCACGATGTCACCGGCCTCGGCCACGTCGATCGGGGTCTGGGTCAGGCCGCGGAACGCGAACACCTTCGAGATGCGGAACTGCTCGACCCGCTCGCCGTCGCGGCTGAGTGCCTTGACCGTGTCGCCGGCCTTCGCGCGCCCCGCCTCGACCCGGCCGGTCAGCAGCCGGCCGAGGAACGGGTCCGCCCCCAGCGTCACGGCGAGCATCTGGAACGGCTCGGCCTCGCGGGCGATCTGCTTCGGCGGCTCGACGTGGCGCAGGATCAGGTCGAAGAGCGCGCTCATGTCCTGCTTCGGGCCGTCCATCGTCTCGTCGGCCCAGCCGTTCACGCCCGAGGCGTAAACATGCGGGAAGTCCAGCTGCGCATCGCTCGCCCCGAGGTTGGCGAAGAGGTCGAAGACCTCGTTCAGCGTCTGGTCCGGCTCGGCCGCGGGCTTGTCGACCTTGTTCAGTACCACGATGGGCCTGAGGCCGAGCGCCAGCGCCTTCGAGGTCACGAACTTCGTCTGCGGCATCGGCCCCTCGGCCGCGTCCACCAGCAGGCAGACCCCATCCACCATCGACAGGATCCGCTCGACCTCGCCGCCGAAATCGGCGTGGCCGGGGGTGTCGACGATGTTGATGCGCGTCCCCTTCCACTCGACCGAGGTCGCCTTGGCGAGAATGGTGATGCCGCGCTCACGCTCGATGTCGTTCGAATCCATCGCCCGCTCGGCGACGGCCTGGTTCTCGCGGAACGACCCGGACTGCTTGAGCAGCTGATCGACCAGCGTGGTCTTGCCGTGATCGACGTGGGCGATGATGGCGATGTTGCGGATGTCCATGCGGCGGGCGGTCCTGATCGGAAAGGTTGCGGCCCCCTAGCGCAGACCGGGCCGGCGCGCCACCCCCGGAGTGGGCGGGGCGTGCCGACAAATGAGCGCGACCGGAGTCCTGCGCGCCATGAAAAAGGGCCGCATCGGATGATGCGGCCCTTTCGGTAGGTTCGGGTGACTCAGCGGCGACGCAGCGGCTTGTGCGTGAAGCCGGCCCAGACGCGGCCCTCGTCACGATGCAGACCACCCTTCTGGCCGCCGATAAAGGCAGCGACCGCGGCGACCAGCGCCGACGCGGCGAGCGCGAAGGCCAACAGCACGCCCGCGCGGCGGGCATCCTCGGCAGTTTCGACGGCCTGCACGCGCAGCTCCTCGACCCGGGCCGCAGCGTCGTCGCGCAGCTTCTGCGCTTCGGCGCGCAGCTCTTGCGCACGGGCCACGCCCTGATCGATGCGCGCGCTCACCTCCTGCTGCGAGAGCTGGGTGCGGGCGGCGACGGCACGCTCAAGATACGCGCGGTCCTCGGGGTTGATCTCGCCGGTGCGGATCACGTCGGCGAAGATCGTGGCGACCTCGCTGCGGATCGCCTCGTTCGAGAACTCGGCCGGGGCCTGCGCCTCGCTGCGCAGCAGCCGATCGGTGATCCCGTCGAGCGGATTGGGCAGGTCGATCCCGCCGTTCTGCGCCGCATCGGCCGCGCCCTGCGCCGCCTGGCCTGCGCCCTGAGCCACGCCGCCGACCAGCTGGCCCGCGCCCTGCGCAAGACCGCCGGCGACCGAGCCCGCCGCCTCGACGGCCGTGCCCGCCGCCGAACCCGCCGCCTTGACGGTGCCCGAGACGACGTTGCCCAGCACCATCGCCGAGAGCAGCATCCCCAGACCCCAGACGACGAGGCCGTGCATCCCGTCGCGGGTTGCGCTTTCCTCGGCATTGGCGCCATCGACCCGACGCCGCATCCGGCCGGCGAGATAGCCGCCCGCCATGTACGAGGCAACGATGGTGATGACCATGAAGAGGCCGGTGAGGATCACCGAGCCGAAGCCGAGCCCCTGACCCTCACGGGCCGAGATCGACCCGAGCCCGACGCCCGCGCCGAACGCGGTGAACACCGCCGAGAGCCCCGCCGCGATGACCGCACCCGCGAGGATGCTGCCCCAGTCCACGTAGCCGCGGTCCGTCTGCTGCGCGGGCACAGCGCTGTCGCGGATGCGCGCTTCCGAGCGCTCCATCAGCGCAGACCCAGCATCGACAGGATGAACAGGACGACGACGACCAGTCCGACGATGTAGATGATCGAATTCATGATTGGTTTCCTCTCGTGTCAGGGGCGCAGAGTTTGCCTTGAACGCCTGCCACCAAACCTGTCTCATTCCCGTCCCGTTCCTTGGAGAGGCTGATTTTCTTCGGCGGTTGCGGTCCAGCGGGCTGGACCGGCGCGGGTCAACTTAGTTGAGGCGGGTGATCTGAGCGGGGTCCGGAAACCTAGATTGGTGGGATGGTCCAGGATCAACCGCGGGCGGCGGCACGGCGCATGGCGATCCCGGCACGGTTGTGAAGCGGGCAACAGCCGGCCCCTCGCCGCGTGGGAGTATGCCTCGGGCCGCGCGGCGAAGGCCGCGCAGGTTCACGGTGTTGCGGTGGCGACTGGCGCCTGCAACGCCATACATCCGGGCCGGTGAACGGGCGGCTGACATTATCTCCGGCCCGCAAAAGCTTGCGGGTGGGGGCGAGAGGAAGGGTATGAGTTTGTGGCTTTATCTCGCCGAAGCAACGCCGGGCGGCATCCCCTTGACCGTCCACTGCCTGAGTGCGCGGCGGTATCTAATCGCAAAGCGCCGAGTGCCAGTCCGCTTATGACCGCGACTAAGCGGGCTCACGGCACCTGACGCCGGCCCCGACACCGGCGCCGCTCTGGTGGGGCTGGCCCATCAAAACACGCTGCGTCACGCGGGCACCCGCCTGCGTCGGACTTTTGCAAACGAGGTTTACGGCTCTGGTCAAACCCGACAACCAATTGCCGACCTTATCGCCCGCCAGCCTGCTGAGGCCGCATCTCCGCCGCGCAGCCAGCATGTAGGCTCGGCACACACCCACCACCCAAGCGCCACCCTCAGCGTCCGCCAGCCCCGGTCAGGCCGCCGCACCACCGCGCAGCCAGCGCAGCCCGGCCTCGGTCGTGGTCAGCGGCACGTATTCCGCGCTCACCCAGCCGCGATAGCCGGCGGCGTCCACGCGGCGGAAGAACTCGCCATAGTCGATCTCGCCCACCCGCGGCTCGTGCCGGCCCGGGCAGCCGGCGATCTGGATGTGGCGGACGAGCGGCAGATGCGCCTCCCACGCCGCGGTCAGGTCGCCGCTGATCAGATGGGCGTGATAGGCATCGAAGAGCAGCCCCAGGTTCGGCGCGCCGACCTCGGCGATCACCTCGGCGGCCAGGTCGAGGCTCGACAGGAAATAACCCGGCAGGTCGGCGGCATGGACCGGCTCGATCACGAGGCTCGCGTGCGGCGCGCGCGCGCAGGCCCAGCGCAGGTTCTCGATCAGGCAGCGCCGCGCGGCCGGGCCCTCGGCCTTGCCGGCCATGACGTGCAGGTGGCGCGACCGCAGCGCCTGGGCGAAGCGCAGCGAGCGGTCGAAGTCGCGCCGGAACCGCTCTTCGCTGCCCGGCACGGCGGCGAAACCGCGCGGCCCCCCGGCCCAGTTCGGGGGCGGGGTGTTCAGCAGCACGAACTCCAGCCCCGCGCCGTGGCAGGCCGCCGACAGCTCGCGCGCGGCGAGGTCATAGGGAAACAGCACCTCGGCCCCGTCGAACCCCGCCGCCTTCGCCGCGGCGAAGCGGTCGAGCATCGGCAGCTCGGTGAAGAGGAACGTCAGGTTGGCGGCGAAGCGGGCCATTCACCCCTCCAGCGCGAAGACCGCGCCCTGCGAGCGCAGGACCAGCCGGCCGTCGGCGTCCGGCTCGGCCGCGGCGACCAGCCGGTAGAAGCTCTTGCGGTCGATCAGCGCCTCGAGCCCGCGGCGGACGTGAACATAGGGCCGGGGGACGCCGTCGCGGTCCTCGACCCGGATCGGGTGCTCGGGTCCGGCCACCACCTCGTCGCCGACGTTGGTGGTGAAGGCGATGCGATCCGGCCCGATCTCGGCATCGATGGCCAGGAACGGCGCGTCCACCACCCGGATGCCCAGTTTTTCGACCGGGGTGACGAGGAAGAAGCGGTCCCCCTCGCGCTTGAGAACGGACGCGAACAGCCGCACCATCGCCGGGCGCCCGATCGGGCTGCCCTCGTGGATCCACGCCCCGTCGGGCCGGATCTCGAGGTCCATCTCGCCGCAATAGGGCGGGTCCCACAGATGCACCGGCGCCGGCCCGCGCCGGCCCTTCGCCGCCACCGCCACCGCCGCGGCAATCCCGCCGCCGGCCCCGGCCCTGCCCGCAGCCGCGCCCGCCGCCCCATCCGCCGCCTCTCGCGGCGATTTGTCGCCCGCTTGCGTCATTGCCGGTGGAGCCTCCTGCCGTCCCCTCATATGCTGTCCATAGGACAGTCCGGGGACGAAGTCATGGCCGCAGAAGATAAACTCGTCGCGGATATCGCGGCGCTCTCGGACCGGCTGGCCGAGGCCCGCGCCAGCATCGAGCGCCGCTTCGTCGGTCAGCACGCGGTGGTCGAGCAGGTGCTGGCCGCGATCCTTGCCGGCGGGCACGCGCTGCTGGTCGGCCAGCCCGGCCTCGGCAAGACGATGCTGGTCGATACGCTCTCGACCGTGCTCGGGCTCGACAGCGGCCGCATCCAGTTCACCCCCGACCTCATGCCCGCCGATATCCTCGGGGCCGAGGTGCTCGACATCCTGCCCGACGGCACCCGCGCCTTCCGCTTCATCGAGGGGCCGGTCTTCACCCAGCTTCTCATGGCCGACGAGATCAACCGCGCCAGCCCCCGCACCCAGTCGGCGTTGCTGCAGGCGATGGCCGAGGGCGAGGTCACCATCTCGGGCGCCCACCGCCCGCTCGGCCGGCCCTTCCACGTCCTCGCCACCCAGAACCCGATCGAGCAGGAGGGGACCTATCCGCTGCCCGAGGCGCAGCTCGACCGCTTCCTCGTGCAGGTCGAGATCGGCTACCCCGACCGGGCCACCGAGCGCGCCATCCTGCTAGCCACCACCGGCAGCGTGCAGGACCGCCCGCACCGGGTGCTCGACGCCGCGGCGCTGATCGAGGCGCAGGCGCTGGTCCGGGCCATGCCGGTCGGCGAGGCGGTGACGGCCGCGATCCTCGACCTCGTCCGCGCCGCGCGGCCGGGTGAGCCCGACGCCCCCGGCTGGCTCGCGGACACGCTCGTCTGGGGCCCCGGGCCGCGGGCGGCGCAGGCGCTGATGCTGCTGACCCGCGCCCGCGCGGTGCTGCACGGCCGGCTGGCGCCCTCGCTCGACGACGTGGCGGCGATGGCGGCGCCGGTGCTGCGCCACCGCATGGCGCTGTCCTTCGCCGCCCGCGCCCGCGGCGACGGGATCGAGGCGGTGATCGCCCGTCTGGTGGAGCCTGCGCTCGGCGCGGCGGCCTGATGGCGCAGGCGCCCGACCCCCGGCCCGCGGTGGGCCTGCGGCTGGACGCCGAGGCCGCCGCCGCCGCCGTCCCGGCGCTGCTCATCGCCGCCGAGCGGCTGGCCGCCAGCGTCGATCCCGGCGCCCACGGGCTGCGCCGGGCGGGCGCGGGCGAGGAGTTCTGGCAGTACCGCCCCGCCGCCCCCGGCGATCCGGCGGGGCTGATCGACTGGCGCCGCTCGGCCCGCTCGGACGCCGCCTTCGTGCGCGAGCGTGAGCGGCAGAGCCCGCAGGCCGCGGCGCTGTGGGTCGCGGGCGACCCCGGCATGGCATGGACCGGCGACCCCGCCCGGCCGCTCAAGCGCGACCGCGCGCGGCTGCTGGCGCTGGCGCTGGCGCTGGTGCTGTTGCGGGGCGGAGAGCGCGTCGCGGTCGGCGCCGACGACGCCCGCGCCGGGCGACTGCGCGCCGAGGCGCTGGCCCGCGACCTGCTGACCGCTGCACCCGACCCGCTGCCGCCCCCCGGCACGCTGCGCCCGCAGCGCCGGGTGGTGCTGCTCGGCGATTTCCTCGGCGATCCGGCACCGCTGGCCCGGTTCCTTGCCGAGGCCGCCGCCACGGGGTGCCGCGGGGTGCTGATGCAGGTGCTCGACCCCGCCGAAGAGAGCTTTCCCTTTGCCGGCGCGCTGCGCTTCCACGCCCCCGGGGCCGGCGTCCCCCGCCACCAAGAGACCCGGCACGAGACCCGCAACGCCACCGCCCTGCGCCCGGCCTATCTCGCCCGGCTGGCCGAGCGGCGGGCGCTGCTTGCGCGGCTGGCGGGCGAGGCGGGGTGGCAGTTTGGCACCCACGACACCGCCGCCCCGCCCGCCGCGGCGGTGCTCTGGCTGGCCGAGGCGCTGTCGGCATGATGATGCTCGGCCCGCTCGGGTTCGCGGCCCCGTGGCTGCTCGCCGCCGGGCTGGCGCTGCCGGTGCTGTGGTGGATGCTGCGCGCCGTGCCGCCCCGCCCGCGCGAGGTGAGCTTTCCCGGCACCGCGCTGCTGGCGGGGCTCGCCGATCCGGCCCCGGTCGCGCGCCGCACCCCGTGGTGGCTGCTGGCCCTGCGGCTGGCCGCGGTGGCGGCGTCGATCCTGGCGCTCGCCGGGCCCGTCTGGCGCCCCGCCGCGCCGGTCGCGGGGGACGCGCCGCTGCTGATCCTCGTCGATGCCGGCTGGGGCGCCGCCCCCGGGTGGGAGGGCGCCCAGTCCCGCGCCCGCACCGCGCTCGATCAGGCGCAGGCCAAGGGGCGGCCGGTGGCGTTGTGGCTCGCGGACGGGCAGGGCGGGCGCGGGGATGGCCCGGTGTTCGCCCCGGCGGGTGAGGCCGCCGCCGCCCTGCGCGCCGCCGCCCCGCAGCCGTGGGCGACGCGCTACCCGGCCGATCCGGCCGCCTTCCTCGCCGCAGCACCCGCGGGGTTCGATACGCTCTGGATCGCCGACGGGGCCGCCCACCCCGGCCAGGCCCCGCTGCTCGCGGCGCTGGCCGCCCGCGGCGCGGTCACCGTCGTGCCGCCCGCCCGGCCGCTGCGGGCGCTGGCGACCGACCCCGGCCCCCGCCCGGCGCTGCGCGTCACCGCGACCGCGCCGGGGCCGCTGCCGGCAGTGCTCGCCATCGGTCCCGACCCGCAGGGCACGCCGCGCCCGCTCGCCCGCCTCACCCCGCCCGACGCCACGGCCGAGGGCGAGGGGTTCGCCGCCACGCTGCCCCTCGACCTGCCGCCTGAACTGCGCAACCGCGTCATCCGCTTCGCGCTCGAGGGCGAGGCCTCTGCCGGGGCGGTGGTGCTGGCCGACGACGCGCTCAGGCGGCGCAAGGTGGCGCTGGTGGGCGACGCCCGCGCGACCGAGGGGCAGGCGCTGCTCGCCCCTCTGCACTACCTGCGCGAGGCGCTGGCGCCCGCGACCGACCTGATCGAGGGCGGGCTTTCCGAGGTGCTTCCCGCCCATCCCGACGTGCTGGTACTGGTCGACGCCCCGGTCGGCGCGCAGGCCGAGGCGCTCTCGGACTGGGTCGCGGGCGGCGGGATGCTGGTCCGCTTCGCCGGGCCGCGGCTCGCCGCGATGCCCGACCTCGCCGCCGAGCCGCTGATGCCGGTGCGGTTGCGCCCCGGCGGCCGGGCGGCCGGCGGGGCGCTGAGCTGGGGCGAGCCGCGCGAGATCGCCCCCTTCGCCGCCGACGGCCTCTTCGCCGGGCTGACGATCCCGGCCGAGGTCCGGGTGCGCGCCCAGCTTCTGCCCGAGCCCGACCCCGAGCTGCCGGGGCGGGTGCTCGCCGCGCTGTCGGACGGCACGCCGCTGGTGACGCGCGCGCGACTGGGCGAGGGGCAGGTGGTGCTGGTCCACAGCTCGGCCAACGCCGAGTGGAGCAATCTGGCGCTGTCGGGGCTGTTCGTCGGGATGCTCGAGCGGCTGGTGCAGTCGGCGCGGGCGGGCGGCGCGGGGGACGCCGGGGCAGGGGGCGACGCCCGGGCGCGGGACGCGGTCGGGCTCGCCGGCATGACGGGCTCTGCGGGCGCTGAGACGGGGGCCGCGTCGGGCGCCCAGACGAACACCGCCAACTCATCTGATATGGGCGCCGACGCGGATAGCTTGGCGACCCCCGGTCAGGGCTCAGGGCGAGGCGTTGAACCGGGCGCCGAGGCAGGCGCTGACCCCAGCGCCGCATCGGGCAACCCCGCAGGCGCACCCCGGCCCGCCGGCGCGGCCGCGCCGACTGCCGCCCCCGCGGGCCCCGGCCGCCGTCCCGAGGCCCCGCACTGGCGCCCCGAGCTGGTCCTCGACGGCTTCGGCCGCCCGCAGCCGCCCGGTCCCGGTTCGGCGCCCGTCGCCGCCGCCGACTTTGCCGCCGGCCCCGCCCCCGGCGCCCCGGCCGGGCTCTACGCCGCGGGCGAGCGCCGCGCGGCGCTCAACGCCGGCGGGCCCCTCGCGCCCGCCCGCTGGCCCGGCGCAACGGTCGAATCCGCCGCCAGCCCGCCCGGCGAACTGCTGGGCGGCTGGCTCCTCTCGCTCGCCGCGCTGCTGCTCGGCGCCGACGCGCTCGGCAGTGCGGCGCTCGCCGGCACGCGCCGACGTCGCCGGGCAGGGGTGGTGGCGTGATGCGGGTGGTCTCTCTTGACGCGCAGCCTTGGGCGGCTGGCGCTGGGGCGCAGCCTTCCCGAGGGCCCGCCGCGTCCAAGACCGCCACCCTGCTGCGGGTGCTGACCGCTCGACCACAGCTTTTCGCTGGCTGGCGGCCGACGTTTGCCATTCCGGTGTCAGCTCCGCCGCACCCCCCGGCGATCACACCGGCGACGGCGCACCCCCCCGCCGCTTCCGATCCTAACCATGCCCCCCGCTCGCGCGGTGGCCTCTCCGCGCGCCTCGCCCCCCAAGCTATCGTCGAGGCACTCCTCTCCTCCGCACACCGCTCCCGCCGCGCTTCCCTCGCACCGCGGCTCCGCCCCGCCGCGCTGCTCACCCCACTCCTCATCGCCCTCCTCGCCGCTCCCGCGCTGGCCCAGGACGCCCCACCCCCGGCACCGGGGCCAGCCGCCGCGCTCACCCCCGCAGACCCCGACCCGCGCCTCGCCGAGGCCGCGGGCACCGGGGCGCTCGCCTATGTCGTCACCGGCGACCCGCGCGTCGACGCCGCCTCCGAGGCGGGGCTGAACGGCCTCTCGCAGGGCCTGACCGAGCGCACCACCGTCGAGCCCGGGCCGCCGGTCGGCGTCGATCTCGACACCGACGACCTGTCGCTGCTGACCTTCCTCTACTGGCCGGTGACCGAGGACCAGCCGCTGCCCGGGCCGCCCGCCTACGCCGCGCTCAACCGCTTTCTGCGCACCGGCGGGATGATCGTCTTCGACACCCGCGACGGCGACCTCGCCGGAACCGGGGCGCCGGACGCGAGCGCCGCGCTCCAGCGGCTCGCCGCGCCGCTCGACATCCCGCCGCTCGCGCCGCTGCCGCCCGATCACGTCCTGACCCGCGCCTTCTACCTGCTCGACAGCTTTCCCGGCCGCTGGACCGCCGCCCCGCTCTGGGTCGAGGCGCCGCAGTCGCCCGAGGCGACCGACGCGGGCTTCGCCCCCTCGAACGACGGCGTCTCGCCGGTCATCATCGGCGGCAATGCCTATGCCGAGGCCTGGGCCACGACGCCCGAGGGCCTGCCCGCCTACGCCATCGGCGCGGGCTACGACGGTGAGCGGCAGCGCGAGCTGGCGCTGCGCTTCGGCATCAACCTCGTGATGTATGCGCTGAGCGGGAACTACAAATCCGATCAGGTCCACGTCCCCGAACTGCTCGAGCGGCTGGGGCGCGAGGCGCCGCGCACGCCGGGGCTTATCGGGCAGGGGGCGATCCGGTGACGCGGCTGACCTTCGATCCGGCGCTGCCCTGGGCGGCGGTCGCGGCCCTCGCCGCACTGGCGCTGGCCGCCGCGGCGCTGGCCTGGGCGCGGCGGCTGCCGGGCTGGCCGTGGCGCGGGCTGGCCGGGCTGGCGCTCGCCGCCGCGCTCGCCGGGCCGGGGGTCGAGACCGGCGTGCGCCGCGCGCTCACGGACATCGTCCTGATGATCGAGGACCAAAGCGCGAGCCAGTCGCTGCCCGGCCGCCCCGCCCAGACCGCGGCCGCGGCCGAGCGCCTCGCCGCCGCCGTCGCCGCGCTGCCGGGGACCGAGCTGCGCCGCATCCCGCTGGGCGACGACCCGGACGGCACAAGGCTCGGCGCGGCGCTGACCCGGGCGCTCGCGGCCGAGCCGGCAGCGCGGCTGGCCGGCGTGCTGGTCCTGACCGACGGGCTGGCTCACGACCCCGCGGCGATCCCCGCCGCGCTGCCTGATGGTGCGCCCGCCCCGGTCCATGTCCTGCTGACCGGCGCCCCCACCGACTGGGACCGCCGGCTGGTGATCGAGGAGGCCCCGGCCTTCGGCCTCATCGGCCAGCCCGTGACCCTGCGGGTCCGGGTCGAGGATCAGGGCACGCCGCCCGATGCCGTGGCCGGGCGCGCGGCGACGCTCAGCGTCTCGATCGACGGCGCGCCGGCCGCGCAGGTGGCGATCCCGCCGGGCGTCCCGCTCGAGATCCCCGTGACCCCCGCCCACGCGGGCCAGAACGTCGTGGCGCTGTCGCTCGACGACCCCGGTGGGGCGCCCGCGCAGCTCACCGACCTGAACGACCGCGCCGCCGTCACCATCGCCGGGGTGCGCGACCGGTTGCGGGTGCTGCTCGTCTCGGGCGAGCCGCATCCGGGCGAGCGCGCCTGGCGCAACCTGTTGAAATCCGACCCGAACGTGGACCTCGTCCACTTCACCATCCTGCGCCCGCCGGACAAGATGGACGGCGTGCCGGTGGACGAGCTGGCGCTGATCGCCTTTCCGACCGAGGCGCTGTTTCAGGACCGGATCGGGGATTTCGACCTCATCATCCTCGACCGCTACCGGATCCGCGGCATCCTGCCGCCGGCCTATTTCGACAACATCCGCCGCTATGTCGAAGAGGGCGGGGCGCTGCTCGTCGCCTCCGGCCCCGAGATGGCGGGGGTCGAGAGCCTGCACCTGTCGCCGCTCGCCCCGATCCTGCCCGGCCGGCCCACCGGCCGGCTGATCGA
This sequence comes from Paracoccus sanguinis, assembly GCF_012689545.1. Taxonomy (NCBI): domain Bacteria; kingdom Pseudomonadati; phylum Pseudomonadota; class Alphaproteobacteria; order Rhodobacterales; family Paracoccaceae; genus Paracoccus; species Paracoccus sanguinis. Next base: position 283,110 of record NZ_CP051542.1, on the reverse strand, counting down.
GGCGCCCTTCACCCCCTGGCCCACCCCCGCCGGCCAGCGCCACCCGGTGACCGCGGGCCTGCCGGGGGCGCCCGAGGGCGCGGAGGGCGGCGCCACGCCCCCGTGGGGCCGCTGGCTGCGGATGGCCGAGGTGATCCCCGACCCGCTGGCCGAGGTGCTGCTGACCGCGCGGCCCTCGGCGGCGACCGGCAGCGTGCTGGACGCCGACTCGCCGCTGCTCATCGTCAACCGGGTCGGCCGCGGCCGGGTGGCGCTGCTCGCCTCGGACCAGGTCTGGCTCTGGGGACGCGGCTTCGAGGGGGGCGGGCCGCAGGCCGAACTCTTGCGCCGCATCGCCCACTGGTCGCTGAAGGAACCCGAGCTCGAGGAAGAGGCGCTGGACGTCGCCGCCGCCCCGGGGATGCGCCTCGTCGTGACGCGCCGCACGATGGGCGACAGCGTCGGGGCGGTGACGATCACCCGGCCCGACGGCGGCACCGAGGCGCTGACCCTCGCCCCCGCCGGGGCCGGGCGGTTTGAGGCGGTCTATCAGGCCCCCGCGCCGGGGCTCTATCGGCTGGCCGAGGGCACGCTCAACCGCGTCGCCGCGCTCGGCCCCCCGGCCCCGCGCGAGTTCGAGGAGACCGTGGCCCGCCCCGACGCGCTCGCCCCGCTGGTCGCGGCCAGCGGCGGATCGGTGCACCGCCTGTCGGACGGGGTGCCCGACCTGCGGGTGGTGCGCCCCGGCCGCCCGGCGCAGGGCGAGGGCGTGGCCCGCCCGTGGATCGGGATCACCCCCCGCGAAGCGGCGGCGGTGGACGGGCTCGCGGTGCGGCCGCTGCTGCCGCCGTGGGGCTGGCTCGCGCTGATCGCGGGGCTGGCGCTGGCGGCGTGGCTGGCCGAGGGCGGGCGGCTGCGGCGGCGGTGACGGGCGGCCAACGGCGTGGCGGGGGTATCTGCCTGCGACCACCCGATCCCCCGCCGGGGCCCACCGGTTTCCCCTTGGGGCGCTTTCCGCTATCCCCGTCCGCACCCGACCCGCAGGCCACGAGGACCGCCATGCCCCATCCGTCGATCTCGCGGCGCGCCGTTCTGGCCGCCGGGCTGGTGCCGCTGCTCGCCGCGGGGCTGGGCGGGCCTGCGCTGGCCGAGGCGCTGGTGCCCGTCGCGCGGCGGCCCCGGCTCCGGCCCGCGCTTGGGCCCGAGGCGCTGCTGGCGCGGGCGCGGCTGGGCGCGGCGCGGCTCGGCGCGCTGGCGGTCGATCTGGGGACCGGGGCGCAGGTGCTGGCCCATGACCCGCAACTGGCGCTGCCGCCGGCCTCGACGCTCAAGACCGTGACGGCGCTCTATGCGCTCGACCGGCTGGGCGAGGGGCACCGCTTCGCCACCCGCATCCTGCGGGCGGGCGACACGCTGATCCTCGCGGGCGGCGGCGACCCGGAACTCGACAGCGACGCGCTGGCCATACTCGCGGCCGACACGGCGCGGGCCGTGGGCGACTGGCGCCCGGCCCGCTTCGCGGTGTGGGAGGGGGCGCTGCCGCGGCTGGCCGAGATCGCGCCGGGGCAGGCGGCGCAGCTCGCCTACAACCCCGCCGTCTCGGGGATCATCCTCAACTTCAACCGCGTGCACCTCGGCTGGCGGTGCGAGAGCGCCTGCACCCTCTCGCTCACCGCCCGCGCCGCGCGCGCGGCACCCCGCGCCTACGGCATCACCGCCGCCACCCGGCCCGGCGGGGGCGCATGGCGGGTCGCGGCCGAGGACGGCTCCCCGGCCGAGCGGTGGGAAGTGCCGCGCGCGGCACTCGGCGCCTCGGGCAGCCGCTGGCTGCCCGTGCGGCGGCCGGGGCTCTACGCGGGCGACGTGTTCCAGACGCTGGCCCGCGCCGCGGGGCTGCCGCTGCCCGCGCCCGAGATGCTGGGCGCGCTGCCGGCGGATGCGGCCGAGATCACCCGCCGCGACAGCCGCCCGCTGGCGGCGATCCTGCGCGGGATGCTCGAGTTCTCGACCAACCTCACCGCCGAGGTGGTGGGGCTGGCGGCGAGCGGCGCGCCGGACCTGAGGGCCTCGGCCCGCGCGATGGCCGACTGGGCGACGCGCGCGCTGCCGGATGCGCCGGCGGATGCGGGCGGGGTGGTGTTCGAGGACCACTCGGGCCTCGGCGCCGGCAGCCGGATCAGCCCTGCGGCGCTGGTGGCGCTGCTCGCGCGGCCCGACAGCGCCGCGCGGCTGCGGCCGCTTCTGAACCGCGATCCGCTGGCCGAGGCGCTGGGGCGCGAGGGGGGCGGCGACGGCGCGCACGGGCGCCCGCTGGTCGAGGCCAAGACCGGGACGCTGAATTTCGTCTCGAACCTCGCGGGCTACGCGCGTGGACCGGACGGGGCCGAGCGCGCCTTTGCGGTGATGGTCGCGGACCTGCCCCGCCGCGCCGCGACCGAGGGGCAGGAACTGCCCGAGGGCGTGCTCGGCTGGACCGCGCGCGCCAAGCGGCTGCAACGTGACGTCGTGGCCGCGGCGTGCGCCGGGGCCGAGCCGACGGGGCCGCTGCCGCCCGAGATCTGACGCGGGGTGCGCCCGGGCGTTCGCATGAACTGTGCATGAACATCGCCCGAACGATGCAGGAACGGTGCATCGTCTGTGCATCAGGGTTTTTCGTTTGCGGTCAACGGGTCGCAGGCGGTACCTCACCCGTTGCCGCACGTTGCGCAACGTTCGCGCGCAACGCCCTCAGAGCCGCCGATGGCGCGCCTTCGCCGCCAACTCGATCGCCGCGGCGTGTAGCCGGTCGAGCTCGAGCACCTCGCGGATCTCGCCCAGCATCCGCAGCTCGTCCTCGGTCAGCCGCCCGTCCGCCGAGGCCACGTCGCAGGCCAGCACATAGGCGGTCTCGAACAGCCGTCCCGGCAGCGCCGAGCCGATCAGCCCGAACAGCGCGTCGAGCCCGTCCTCTTCCTCGAAAAGCGTAATAACCGTCTGCGAAACCGCGCGAATCCGGTCGATGTCGTAGTCGGCGAAGACCGGGGTGTGGTTCACGATCCGCTCGATCGCGACGAGTTCGGCGGTGCGCAGGTTCTGGTCCGAGGCCGACACCGCCACCATCACCGCAACGAGCGCGTCGCAGGGCGAGAACGAGGGCAGGTCGGTGGTCATGGGCTTTCTCTCGGATGCAAGCGGGGCTGGACAGATTGACGCGGGCCGACCCCGCGGCTACGGCAGGGGCCGATGTGACGGAGACGGACGATGACCACCCTGCGCGATGCGGCGATGAATTCCAAGGCCTGGCCTTTCGAAGAGGCCCGCCGGGTGCTGAAACGCTATGAAAAGCGCGATCCCGAAAAGGGTTACGTGCTGTTCGAGACGGGCTATGGCCCCTCGGGCCTGCCCCATATCGGCACCTTCGGCGAGGTCGCGCGGACCACGATGATCCGCCGCGCCTTCGAGATGATCTCGGACATCCCCACGCGGCTGTTCTGTTTTTCCGACGACATGGACGGGATGCGCAAGGTCCCCGACAACGTCCCGCAGACCGAGATGCTGCGCGAGCATCTGCAGAAGCCGCTGACCTCGGTGCCCGATCCGTTCGGCGAATACCCGAGCTTCGGCGACCACAACAACGCCATGCTGCGCCGGTTTCTCGACACCTTCGGCTTCGCCTACGAGTTCATCAGCGCCACGGATTTCTATAAATCCGGCCAGTTCGACCCGACACTGCGGCTCGCGGCCGAGCGCTATGACGCGATCATGGAGATCATGCTGGCGTCGCTGCGCGAAGAGCGGCAGCAGACCTATTCCTGCTTCCTGCCGATCCACCCCGAGACAGGGCGCGTGCTCTATGTCCCGATCAAGCACGTCGACGCCGCCAACGGCGAGATCACCTTCGACGACGAGACCGGGCGCGAGTGGACGCTGCCGGTCACCGGCGGTCAGGTGAAGCTGCAGTGGAAGCCGGATTTCGGCGCCCGATGGGCGGCGCTCGACGTCGATTTCGAGATGTACGGCAAGGACCACTCGACCAACACGCCGATCTATGACGGCATCTGCGAGGTCCTGGGGGGCCGGGCGCCCGAGCATTTCACCTATGAGCTGTTCCTGGACGACAAGGGCCAGAAGATCAGCAAGTCCAAGGGCAACGGGCTCTCGATCGACGAGTGGCTGACCTATGCGGCCACCGAGAGCCTGTCCTACTTCATGTATCAGAAGCCCAAGACCGCGAAGAGGATGCACTTCGACGTCATCCCCAAGGCGGTGGACGAATACCACCAGCAGCTGCGCGCCTATCCGGGGCAGACGCCCGAGCACCAGCTCGCCAACCCGGTGTGGCACATCCACGGCGGCGAGGTGCCCGCCTCGGACATGGTGGTGCCGTTCGGGATGCTTCTGAACCTCGCCTCGGTGGCGGGGGCCAAGGACAAGGACGGGCTCTGGGGCTTCATCCGCCGCTACGCGCCCGAGGCCTCGCCCGAGACCAACCCGCAGATGGACGAGGCGGCGGGCTTCGCGGTGCGGTATTTCAACGACTTCGTGGCGCCGGCGCGGGTGTTCCGGGCGCCGGATGCGCGCGAGGCGGGGGCGCTGGCCGACCTCGCCGAACGGCTGGCGGCGTGGGATGCGCCCGCCGACCCGGAGAAGCTGCAGGAGATGGTCTATGCCGTCGGCCGCGACCACGGGTTCGAGCCGATGAAGGACTGGTTCGCGGCGCTCTATCAGGTGCTGCTCGGCGCCGATCAGGGGCCGCGCTTCGGCGGGTTCATCGCCCTCTACGGGGTGGCCGAGACGCAGGCGCTGATCGCGCGGGCGCTGCCGGGCGAGCTGACCGCGAACTGACTCGCGGGCTGCCCCCGAACTGACGGGCGGGGGCCGATTTCACCCCTGCCGTTGCGCGGGACGGTGTTGCGGCGGGCGGCGGGTTAACCGCGCGTCAACCGCGGCCCGGCAGGGTCCGGCCTGATCGCGGGGCGCTGTCGTCCTCGCTACGTCAGGAGGACGCCCATGAACATCGCCGTCACCGCCGGACTGCAACTGATGCCGCCGGGCTTCTCGGCCGGGCTCTACAACTGGTCGCGCGCCAATGGCGTGGCCAACGACCCCACCTGGTCGGGGGCGACGAACGCGGCCATCGTGCCGGCGGATCAGGACTTCGGGCCCTGCCTCGAGATCCAGAAGCTCGAGACCGTCACCCGCATCCGCTATATGGGCGAGACGCCGATCATCCCCGGCACGTTCCTGCGCGTCTCGGCGCGGGTCAAGGGCATCGCCGGCAACCTGCCGCAGGTGCGGGTCGCGGGCTGGCCGGGGACGGCGCAGCGGGTGGTCGTCTCGGGCGTCCCGCAATCGAGCGACGCGGTGAGCCTGCCCGGCTACGGGCGCGTGGTCGAGGTCTCGGCCATCATCGCCACGGCGACCCGGCAGGGCGTGGACATGAGCTGGGGGCCGACGGCGACCATCGGCCATCTCGGGCTCGACCTGATCGGGCCGAACGGCGGCGCGGTGCGGATCGAGAACCTGCGGATCGAGGATGTCACGGCCGAGTTCGTGCCGGCGATGATCGACTGGGTGGACGTGCGCGACTATGGCGCGGTGGGCGACGGGGTGGCCGACGACCGCGCAGCCTTCCTGCGCGCCGATGCGGCGGCGGCGGGCGGGCAGGTGCTGGTCCCGGCCGGCACCTACCGCATCAACGGCGACCTGACGATGAACGAGCCGGTGCGCTTCGTCGGCACGCTGCGGATGCCGCGGACGGCGCGGCTGTCGCTCAGGCGCAACTTCGATTTCCCGAGCTATGCCGACGCCTTCGGCGACGAGACCGAGGGGATGAAGAAGGCGCTGCAGGCGCTGCTGGATTATTGCGACCACAACATCCTCGACCTCTGCGGGCGCAAGGTGGACCTGACCGAGCCGCTGGTGATTGGCGACCTTGCCCCCGGCGTCACGGCGTTCTCGAGCCGCAGGGTGGTGGCGAACGGGCAGATCGCCATCGTCCCCGGCCCGGCGTGGAACAGCCGCACGGTGACGGCGGCCGCGACCTATGACCCGAACGACGGCTACAGGCTGAAGAACGTGGGCCAGCTTTCGGCGATCGAGGTCGGGTCGCGGGTGACCGGCCCCGGCGTCGGGCGCGAGGTCTATGTCACCGCCCGCAACCTGTCGGACGGGACGATCACGCTCTCGAACCCGCTGTTCGGCGGGGCGGGGACGCGCAACTACACCTTCATCCGGCGGCGCTATGCGTTCGATTTCTCGACCATCCCGCAGGTGGACCGCTTCTACTTCATGAACGTCGAGTTCGGGCTAGAGGGCAACGCCAACGGGGTGATGCTGCCGCCGTCGGGGGGGCTCTGGTCGTTCCGCGACTGCTTCTTCACCCGGCCGCAGGACCGCTGCATCACCTCGATCGGCGAGGCCTGCCAGGGGATGCTGATCGACCGCTGCGAGTTCATGTCGGACGACCTCGACCTGCCGGCCGGCAACCGAACCAGCATCGCGCTGAACATCAACGCCAACGACACCAAGATCCGCGATAACCGCTTCGTCCGCTTCGGGCATTTCTGCGTGGCCTCGGGGACCGGGCACCTGATCACCGGCAACCACTGGTTCCAGGGCGACGGCTCGACCGGGGTGCGGGTCGCGGGGCTGGTGCTGACCGGCCGGGTCGCGCAGGTGACCGTGACCGGCAACTACATCGACAATGCCAGCATCGAGTGGACCAACGAGCACCACCCGACCCCGAACGCGCTGACCCCGCAGGCGTCCTTCGGCGGGCTGACGATCACCGGCAACACGTTCCTGTGCTCGAACACCGTGTCGAACTTCTCGTGGATCGTGATCAAGCCCTACGGCTCCGGGCACACGCTGTCGGGTTTGACGGTGATGGGCAACGTGTTCAAGTCGCTCTATGCCAACATCGACCGGGTCGAGCGGGTGGACACGAGCTACGCCAACCTGCGGATGGACAAGATGCAGGGGGTGCGGTTCGAGGGGAACACCTTCTACGGCATCCGCACCCCGACGACCAACCCCCTTTACGTCACCCACACCCAGAACACCGCGGCAAGCCGCTGGCTCGTGGGGACGGACGCGGCGCTGCCCTTCAACGGGCAGTCACTCAAGGTCGAGGCGGTGGTGCCCGAGGGCACGATCACCGACGCGTCGGGGGGGCGCAACAACGACCTGCCCTCGGTGCAGCTTGCGCAAGGATCGGGGCGGAACCAGGTGGCGCTGGACTTCTCGGCGCCGGTGAAGGGCACGGTGAGCCTGCGGGTGCGGATGGACACGCCCGAATAGGGCCTTAGGTCCAACTCAGGACGGGGCGTCCGCGGAGCGATCCGCGGGCGCCCTTTGTCATTCCGCGATGGGCGCGGCGAGGTCGGCGGCGGTGAGCCGGAAGGCCGCGCCGAAGCCTGCGTTGAAGAGGCCGGCGCGGACCGTGAACCGCCAGAAGCGGAAGTCGGGCAAGCCGAGATAGACCGCCGCCTTGGGATCGCGGGCGCGCCAGAGGGTGCGCAGCGCGACCTCGTCGGCGGGGGGCACCAGCGCCGCCTCGACTTGCAGCGAAAGGCGCGGGCGGGTCAGGGCGCTGCCCTTGGTCGCGGCGTCGTCGGTCAGCAGCAGCGCCGCGCGGGGGTCACGCGACAGCGCCGCGCTGTGCAGCGCCAGCCCCGAGAGTAGCGCGAGCGGCGTGCCTGCGGCGTCGGTCTGCAGAGCGATCCGCGAGGTCATCGGCCAGCCCTCGGCGTCGAGGACGGCCAGCACCGCATCGCGGGCCGAGCCGAGCAGTGCCCGGGCCGCGGCGCGCGCCTCGGCGTCCGCCGCGCGGTGCGGCTCGGGGCGGGGCGCGGGCCGCTCGGTCACGGTCGCACCGGGGTCGGCTGAGGTTTACAGGTCACGCAGAGGCCCCCGAACTGTTTGCAATATTTGCATATGACAAGCTTCCGGCGATCTTCTACGGTCAGCCCAGCCGGTCCCGCAACTCTGCGTGAACGGCGCCCGCGGGAGGAGCGCGCGGGTCGGACTCGCGACGACGCGTTACGGAAGTCACTGGGAGGATTCATGTCTGACGCCATTGCCAAGCACCCCATCCCCGAGGGCTTTACCAAGGCCCATGTCACGCCCGAGGACTACAGGGCGCGCTATGCCGAGTCGATCAGCGACCCGGACGGTTTCTGGGGCCGCGAGGGCAAGCGGCTGGACTGGATCGAGCCCTACACCAAGGTCAAGAACACCGACTTCACGCTGGGCAACGTCTCGATCAAGTGGTTCGAGGACGGGGTGCTCAACGCCTGCGTGAACTGCGTGGACCGCCACCTGCCGCAGCGCGCCCGGCAGACCGCGATCATCTTCGAGCCGGACGATCCGGCCCAGCCCGCGCAGCACATCACCTATGCCGAGCTGTCGGAGAAGGTGCAGCGGATGGCCAACGTCCTGCTGAGCCAGGGCGTGATGCGCGGCGACCGGGTGGTGATCTACCTGCCGATGATCCCCGAGGCGGCCTATGCGATGTTGGCCTGCGCCCGGATCGGCGCCATCCATTCCATCGTCTTCGCGGGCTTCTCGCCCGACGCACTGGCCAACCGCATCAACGACTGCGGCGCCAAGCTGGTCATCACCGCCGACACCGCCCCGCGCGGCGGCCGGCGCACGGCGCTCAAGTCCAACACCGATGCGGCGCTGCTGCATTGCTCGGACCGGGTGCGCTGTCTCGTCGTCAAGCACACCGGCGACCAGACCACCTGGGTCGATGGCCGCGACGTCGACGTGAAGTACCTGATGGAGCACGCGAGCCCCGAGTGCCCGCCGCGCCCGATGGGGGCCGAGGACCCGCTGTTCATCCTCTACACCTCCGGCTCGACCGGGCGGCCGAAGGGGGTGGTGCACACCACCGGGGGGTACCTGACCTATGCGTCGATGACGCATCAGTACACCTTCGACTATCAGGACGGCGACGTGTTCTGGTGCACCGCCGACGTGGGCTGGGTCACCGGCCACAGCTACATCGTCTATGGCCCGCTCTCGAACGGCGCGACCACGCTGATGTTCGAGGGGGTGCCGACCTATCCCGACGCCGGCCGCTTCTGGGAGGTCTGCGCCAAGCACAAGGTCACCCAGTTCTACACCGCGCCGACCGCGATCCGCAGCCTCATGGGCCAGGGGCCCGAGTGGGTCGAGAAGCACGACCTGTCGAGCCTGCGCATCCTCGGCTCGGTCGGCGAGCCGATCAACCCCGAGGCGTGGGTCTGGTACGACAAGCACGTCGGCAAGGGCCGCTGCCCGATCGTCGACACCTTCTGGCAGACCGAGACCGGCGGCCACATGATCACCTCGATCCCCTATGCGATCGAGACGAAGCCGGGGGCGGCGACGCTGCCCTTCTTCGGGGTCAAGCCGGCGGTGCTGGACGCCGCCTCCGGTGCGCTGATCGAGGGCAACGGGGTCGAGGGGGTGCTGGCCATCGCCGACAGCTGGCCGGGGCAGATGCGCACCCTCTGGGGCGACCACCAGCGCTTCGAAGAGGCGTATTTCCAGCAGTATCCGGGCTATTACTTCACCGGCGACGGCTGCCGTAGGGACGAGGACGGGTATTACTGGATCACCGGCCGGGTCGATGACGTGATCAACGTCTCGGGCCACCGGATGGGCACGGCCGAGGTGGAATCGGCGCTCGTCGCCCACCCCAAGGTCGCCGAGGCGGCGGTCGTGGGCTACCCGCACGACCTCAAGGGGCAGGGCATCTACGCCTATGTCACGCTGATGAACGGGATCGAGCCCTCGTCCGAGCTGCGCAAGGAGCTGGAGGGCTGGGTCCGCACCGAGATCGGGCCGATCGCCAAGCCGGACCTGATCCAGTGGGCGCCCGGGCTGCCCAAGACCCGCTCGGGCAAGATCATGCGCCGCATCCTGCGCAAGATCGCCGAGAACGACTATGGCGCACTGGGCGACACCTCGACGCTGGCCGATCCGTCGGTCGTGGACGAGCTGATCGAGAACCGGATGAACCGCGCCTGAGGGGATGGGGCGGCGGGTCCGGGCGGCACGCGCCGCCTGCCCGCCGCGCTTGAGGACCCGGTCGCGGCGCGGCGGCGTGACCCGCCGACCGCCCCGACCGGGAGAGAGGACGGGCCGGAGGAGGGCCGCACGGCGCCCCGACGCGGGGCAGCCACGGGACGACGCCAGACGCGGCGGAGGGGCGGACCTGCGGGGCAGGGACGGCCCGCCGCAGGTGCCCGGCCGAAGTCCCGTGACCTGCCCGAGGCAGAGGGGCCACGCGCCGCCGCCGCACTTGCGGGGCGCACGGACGGCACCGAGGACGGACCGAAGGGACTGCCAAACCAACCGGCCGCACGAGCTGGAAACTCCCGGAGGAGGGACAACGACAATGCAGGATACGATGCTCGAACGCATCGCGTCCGACCCGAACTACCAGAAGCTGCGTTCTCGGCGGCTGAGTTTCGGTTGGACGCTGACCATCGCCATGCTGGTGGTCTATTACGGGTTCATCGCCATCATCGCCTTCGACAAGGCGCTGCTTGCCAAGCGGATCGGCAGCGGGGTCACGACCTGGGGCATCCCGGTCGGGTTCGGCGTCATCCTGTTCACCATCGTGATCACTGCCATCTACGTCATGCGCGCGAACAGCGAATATGACGAGCTGGCCGAGCGCGTGCGCCGCGAGGCCCTGAAATGAAGTTTCCGATGACCACGGGCCGGTTTCTCGGCCTTTCCGCGCTGCTCGTCGCGCCCTCGGCGGTGATGGCCGCAGGCGCCCTCGAGGGCGAGGTCGTCCAGCAGGCGACCAACTGGACCGCGATCACCATGTTCGGGGTGTTCGTCGTCCTGACGCTGTTCATCACCAAGTGGGCCGCCGGCCGCACCAAGTCGGCCGCCGACTTCTACACCGCCGGCGGCGGCATCTCGGGCTTCCAGAACGGCCTTGCCATCGCCGGGGACTACATGTCCGCGGCCTCGTTCCTCGGCATCTCGGCCGCGGTGATGGCCAACGGCTTCGACGGGCTGATCTACTCGATCGGCTTCCTCGTCGGCTGGCCGATCCTGACCTTCCTGATGGCCGAGAAGCTGCGCAACCTCGGCAAGTTCACCTTCGCCGACGTGGCCTCGTTCCGCTTCGAGCAGACGCCGGTGCGGCTGTTCGCGGCGATCTCGACGCTCGTCGTCGTGGCGTTCTACCTGATCGCGCAGATGGTCGGCGCGGGGCAGCTCATCAAGCTGCTGTTCGGGCTGGAATACTGGATGGCGGTGATCATCGTCGGCGCGCTGATGATGGTCTACGTGCTCTTCGGCGGCATGACCGCGACCACTTGGGTGCAGATCATCAAGGCCTGCCTGCTCTTGGGCGGGGCCTCGTTCATGGCCTTCATGGTCATGCAGCACTTCGGCTTCAGCTTCGAGCGGCTGTTTGCCGAGTCGGTGCGGATCAAGACCGATCTCGCCGCGACCACGCCGGTCCCCGACAAGCCCCTGCCCACGCCCGAGGAGGCCGCCGCGGCCGGCCAGGCGATCATGGGTCCGGGCACCTTCGTGAAAGACCCGATCTCGGCCATCAGCTTCGGCATGGCGCTGATGTTCGGGACCGCCGGCCTGCCGCACATCCTGATGCGCTTCTTCACCGTGCCCTCGGCCAAGGAAGCCCGGAAGTCGGTGATGTGGGCGACGATCTGGATCGGCTACTTCTACCTGCTGACCTTCATCATCGGCTTCGGCGCCATCGCCTTCGTGCTGACCAACCCCAGCTTCATCGAGATCAAGGACGGGGTCCGCGGGCTCATCGGCGGCAACAACATGGCGGCCGTGCATCTGGCCAACGCGGTCGGCGGCAACGTCTTCCTGGGCTTCATCTCGGCGGTGGCGTTTGCGACCATCCTCGCGGTGGTGGCGGGTCTGACGCTCTCGGGCGCCTCGGCGGTGTCGCACGACATCTACTCGAGCGTCGTGAAGAAGGGCCATGCCGACAGCGCTGCCGAACTGCGTGTCTCGCGCATCACCACCATCTGCCTCGGCATCGTGGCGGTGATCCTCGGGATCGCGTTCGAGAAGCAGAACATCGCCTTCATGGTGTCGCTCGCCTTCGCCATCGCGGCGTCCGCGAACTTCCCGGTGCTGTTCCTGTCGATCCTGTGGAAGGGCATGACCACCCGCGGCGCCGTCATCGGCGGCTTCATGGGGCTGATCTCGTCGGTGGCGCTGACCGTCGTCTCGCCCTCGGTGTGGGAAGCGACGCTGGGCAATCCCAAGGGCTCGGCGCTGTTCCCCTATACCTCGCCCGCGCTCTTCTCGATGACGCTCGCGTTCCTCGGGATCTGGTTCTTCTCGGTCACCGACAAGAGCCGCCGCGCCGCGATCGACAAGGCCGGCTACCTGGCGCAGGAGGTCCGGTCCGAGACCGGGATCGGCGCCTCGACGGCCTCCTCGCATTGAGCACGCCGCGCGCCCCTTCGGCGCCGGAGACGGCGGCGGCCGGACCCTCGGGTCCGGCCGCTTCCACCTTGGCCGGCGCAGGGCGCGCGCCGGACCAGCCCGGCCTCACCGCCGCCGGCAGCGACCACGGGCGGCGCGAGACGCTGTCGCTCATGGCCTCACGCGTGGGCGAGGCGTATCTGCGCCAGCCCCTGATCGTGCCGGGCGACACCGACGTGCTGTCGCTCTGCCAGCAGATGGCCGCCCAGGACGCGAGCGAGGCGCTGGTGCGCGACGGCGACCGGCTGGGCGTCTTCACCACCACCAACCTGCGCGACGTGGTGCTGATGGACCGCGCGCCCGCCAGCCTGCGCGTGGCCGAGGTCGCGAGCTTCCCGACCGTCGAGATCGCCATCGACGACGACCTGTTCACCGCGATGATCCTGATGCTGCGCCACCGCGTCCACCGCGTCGTGGTGCGCGGGACGGACGGCAGCATCGCGGGCGTGCTGAGCCAGCTCGACCTGATGAGCTTCGTCGCGAACCACTCGCATCTCATCGCCATGCAGGCCGCCGACGCCACCGACGTCGCGGCGCTGCGCCGGGCCGCCGACCAGATCGAGCCGCTGATCCGGGTGCTGGCCTCTGACGGCGTCCGGGTCGAGGTCATCGCCGGGCTGGTGGGCGAGCTGAACCGCGCCGTGTTCCGCCGGCTGTGGGAACTCGTCGCGCCCGAGACGCTGCGCGCCCGGTCCTGCCTCATCGTCATGGGCAGCGAGGGGCGGGGCGAGCAGATCATCCGCACCGACCAGGACAACGGCCTGATCCTTGCCGACGACGCCGACCCGGCCGAGGCCGCCGCGGCGACCGAGGCCTTCACGGCGGCGCTCGTCAGCTTCGGCTATCCGCCCTGTCCGGGCGGGATCATGGCCAACCAGCCGCTGTGGCGGCAGACCGTCACCGGCTTCCGCCAGACCTTCGGGCGCTGGATCTATGACGAGCCGGCCGAGGGGATGGGCGAGGGGCCGATGAACCTCGCCATCTTCATGGACGCGCTGGCGGTCGCGGGCGACGCCCGGCTGCTGGAGGAGGCCAAGGCGGCGCTGGTGGCGCTGATGACGGACTCGGACGCCTATCTGGCGCGGTTCGCGGCCGCCGTGAACAGCTTTTCCGAGGATCGCAGCTGGTGGTCGCGGCTGCCCGGCGTGCGCGGCCGGGCGAGTGCCGAGATCGACCTCAAGAAGCTGGGCCTGTTCCCGATCGTGCAGGGGGTGCGGGCGCTGGCGCTGAAATACCGCGTGCCGGCGCTGGCCACGACCGAGCGTCTCGCGGCCCTGGTCGCGGCCGGACGGGTGCCCGAGGGGATGGCGCGCGACCTGACCGACGCGCTACATTTCCTCATGGGTGCGAAGCTCGACACCAACCTGCGCCAGATCGCGGCCGGCCGCCCGCCGGGCAACCTCGTCAGCCTCGACGAGCTCGGCACGCTGGACCGGCAGGCGCTGAAGGATTCGCTCGCCATCGTGCGCGGCTTCCGCGACTGGGTGAGCCAGCAGTTCCGGCTGCCGGGATGAGGCGCGGCGGGACGGGGTCGGCGGGCGGACGGTCCGCGGGCGGAAGAAGTGGCGGCGGACGATCCGGGGGCGGCGGGCCGGACAGCGCGCGGCTGGTGGCGCTCGCGGCGCTGGCCGTGGTGGCGCTGAACTTTCCGCTGCTGCTGGTCTGGGACCGCACGGCGAGCGTGCTGGGCCTGCCGCTGCTCGGGGTGGCGGTGTTCGTGATCTGGGCCGGGCTGATCGCGGCGCTGGTGTGGGTGACCGAGCGGGCGCCATCGCCGCCCCGCGCTCGAACCGGCGTCACGGATGCCTCCCTGATGCCCGAGGCGCCCGCCCCGGTCGCACCCCCCGCGTCCCCGACCAACCCGCCCGAGGCCCGCCGATGATCTCCGGCAGCCTCGTCCTCGCCGTCTCGCTCGGCTATCTCGCACTGCTCTTCGCGGTCGCGGCGCTGGCGGACCGGCGGGCGGCGGCGGGGCGGTCGGTGATCGCGAGTCCCTGGATCTATGCGCTCTCGTGGGGCGTCTACTGCACCGCCTGGACCTATTTCGGCAGCGTCGGGCGCGCCGCTGCGGGGGGGATCTGGTTCCTGCCGATCTACCTCGGGCCGACCGTCGCCATGCTCTTGGCGTGGATCGTGCTGCGCAAGATGGTGCGGATCGCGCAGAGCTACCGCATCACCTCGATCGCCGACTTCATCGCCAGCCGCTACGGCAAGAGCCCCGGCCTCGCCGCCGCCGTCACGCTGATCACCGTCGTCGGCATCGTCCCCTACATCGCGCTGCAGGTGAAGGGCGTCTCGGCCGCCTATCAGCTTCTGCTGGGCGGGCATCGGGTTGCCGGCGGCTGGTGGCAGGACGGCACGCTGTGGGTGACGCTCGCGCTCGCGTTCTTCACCATTCTGTTCGGCACCCGCCACCTCGACCTCTCCGAGCGGCACGAGGGGATGGTCGCGGCCATCGCGCTCGAGTCGCTGGTCAAGCTGGGCGCGTTCCTCGCCGTCGGCATCTACGTCACCTGGGGGCTGTTCGACGGCCCCGCCGACATCTGGGCGCGGGCGAGCGCGGTGCCGGACCTCGCCCGGCTGATGCGGCTGGGCGGCGGCGAGGGCTTTGCCTATCCGCAGTGGTTCGCCATGAGCCTGCTCGCCATGCTCTCGGTGCTGCTGCTGCCGCGGCAGTTCCAGATGATGGTGGTCGAATGCGGCGACGAGCGGATGATACCCCGCGCGGCCTGGGTGTTCGCGGCCTATCTCTTCGCCATCAACCTGTTCGTGCTGCCGCTCGCCATCGGCGGGATGCTGATCCTCGGCCCCGGGGCGGATGCCGAGACCTTCGTGATCTCGCTGCCGCTGTCGCAGGGCGCGGTGGGGCTGGCCCTGCTTGCGGGCCTCGGGGGCATGTCGGCCGCGACGGGGATGCTGATCGTCGAGACGGTCGCCGTCTCGACCATGGTCTGCAACGACTTGGTGATGCCTGCGCTGCTCAGGGCCGGCCTTGTCGGGGGGCGCGCCGGTGGCGACGTGACGCGGCTGCTGCTCGCCATCCGGCGGGTGGCGATCGTCGGGCTGCTGCTGCTCGGCTACGTCTATTTCCGCGTCGCGGGCGACGTCTATGCGCTGGTCTCGATCGGGCTCATCAGCTTCGCCGCGGTGGCGCAGTTCGCGCCGGCGCTGTTCGGGGGCATGTGGTGGAAGGGGGGCACCGCGCTGGGGGCGATGGCCGGGCTGCTCGGCGGGTTCGCGGTCTGGGGCTATACGCTGATGCTGCCCGCGATCGCCAAATCCGGCTGGCTGCCGGACGGCTTCCTTGACCACGGCCCGCTGGGCATGGCCGCGCTCAGGCCCGAGGCGCTGTTCGGGCTGACCGGCCTCGACAACATCACCCATGCGCTCTTCTGGTCGATGCTGGTCAACGTCGGGCTTTACGTCGCCGTCTCGCTCGCCCGCCCGCCCGGCGCGCGCGAGGCCGCGCAGGCGGTGCTGTTCGTCGATGTCTATGACCGCGACGAGGGGGCCGCGCGGCCGGTGTTCTGGCGCGGCCGGGCGCGGGTCGCCGACCTCGACGCGCTGGCCCGGCGGCTGCTCGGGCCTGAGCGCGCGGCCCGCGCCATGGCGGGCGCGGACGGTGCGGCGCCGGCCAGCATCGCGGACGCGGCGCTGGTCGAGCGGGTCGAGCAGCAGATTGCCGGCGCCATCGGCGCGGCCTCGGCCCGCGTCATGGTCGCCTCGGTCGCGCAGGAAGAGCCGCTGACCCCCGGCGACGTGCTGGAAATCCTCGACGAGGCCTCGCAGATCCGCGCCTATGCCCGCGCGCTCGAGCAGAAGTCGGTGACGCTCGAGGCCGCGACCGCCGAGCTGCGGGCGGCGAACGAGGCGCTGACGAGCCTCGACCGGATGAAGGACGACTTCATGTCCTCGGTCACCCATGAGTTGCGCACGCCGCTCACCTCGATCCGCGCGCTGGCCGAGCTGATGCTGGACGCGCCCGACATGGAGGACGCGCAGCGCGAGGAGTTCCTGCGCATCGTGGTCGGCGAATCGCAGCGGCTGAGCCGGCTGGTCAACCAGGTGCTGGACATGGCGAAGCTCGATTCGGGGCAGGCCGACTGGACCAGCGCCGACGTCGATCTGCCCGGGCTGGTCGCCGACGCGGTGCGGGCCACGGCCGAGCTGTTCCGCGCCCGCGGCATCGTCGTGGACCTCGAGCTGCCGCCGTCGATGCCCACGGTGCGCGCCGACCCGGACCGGCTGATGCAGGTGGTGATGAACCTGCTGTCGAACGCCGCCAAGTTCGCCCGCAGCCGGGTCACCGTGGCGGTCCGCCCCGGCCCCGACACGGTGTTGCTTCGCGTCACCGACGACGGCGAGGGGATCGCCGCCGAGGACCACGAGGCGGTGTTCGAGCGCTTCCGCCAGGTCGGCCCCGGCCAGGATCACCCCGGCGGGACCGGGCTCGGCCTGCCGATCAGCCGCCGCATCGTCGAGCATCTGGGCGGGGCGATGTATGTCGATTCGGCGCGGGGGCAGGGGGCGACATTCCTGACCCGCCTGCCCTATGATGGCAAAAGGGGGGATGCGGGATGAGCCACAAGGTGCTGATCGCGGATGACGAACCGAACATCGTCATCTCGCTTGAGTTCATGATGAAGCGCGAGGGCTATCAGGTCTCGGTCGCCCGCGACGGGGCCGAGGCGCTGGCCGCGATCCGCCGCGACCGCCCGGCGCTGGTGCTGCTGGACGGGATGATGCCGGCGCTCTCGGGCTTCGAGGTGTGCGAGGCGGTGCGCGCCGACCCCGAGATCGCCGCGACCCGCATCCTGATGCTGACCGCGAAGGGGCGCGAGACCGACATGGCGCGCGGCCTCGGCGCCGGGGCCGACGCCTACATGGTCAAGCCGTTCTCGACCCGCGAACTGGTCGAGCGGGTCCGCGAGCTGATCGGATGAGGCCGACGCGGGGGCTGATCCTGACGCTGCTCGCGCCGGGGCTGGCGCTGGCCGCGTGGCTGGCGGTGGCGCTGTTGGCGGTGCGGCTCGTGACCGGCGGCAGCGGGATCGCGGTTGCGCCGGCGGTCGCGGGGCCGGTCGGCGCGGTGCTGCTGGCCCTGTGGCTTGCTGCGCTGGCCGGGGGCGCGTGGGTGATGCGACGGCTCTGGCAGGCCCATGTGCTCGACGCCGCGCGGCTCTTGAACGCGACCCGGATCGTCACCGCCGACCTCAGCGCGACTGAGCTGCGCTTCGTCCCCGACGGCGCCCCGGTGCTGCGCGCGCTGGGAGAGGAGATCGGCCAGCTCGCCCGGCAGCGCGACGAGCTGCGCATGGACATGGCCCGGCTGGTGGACGAGGCGAGCCGCTCGGTCTCGGACCAGCGCGACCAGCTCGCGGCGCTGATGGCCGAGCTGGATCACGCGGTCGTCGTCTGCACCCGCGAGGGGCGGGTGCTGCTCTACAACGCCCGCGCCCGGGCGCTGGCGGCGCGGCTTGCGCCCCGCGCGGTGGGGGCCGAGCCCGCGGCGCCGGGCGGGGTGCTGCTGGGGCTGGGGCGCAACATCCACGATTTCCTCGACCCCGCGGCGGTGGCGCACGCGCTCGAGACCGTCGAGGGGCGGATGGCGCGCGGGGTTGCCGCCGCCGCCGCCGGCGCGCAGTTCGTCACCGCGTCCGAGACCGGGCAGCTTCTGCGGGTGAGCCTTTCGCCGGTGCGCCCCACCGGGGCGGATGCGGCGGAGGCAGCGCTCTCGGGCTATGTGCTGCTCATCGACGACATCACGCTGGACCAGCAGCAACAGTCGCGGCGCGATGCGGCGCTGTTGAGCCTGACCGAGACGAGCCGGGCGGGGCTCGCCAACATGCAGGCCGCGCTCGAGATGCTCGACTATCCCGACCTCGAGCCCGAGGACCGGGCGCGGTTCCTCGCCGTGGTGCGCGACGAGGTGGGGGCGATGGGCGGCCGGGTCGCGGCGCTGGCCGACAGCGGCATGGCCGACCTCGCCACCCGCTGGCCGCTGAGCGACATGCTGGGCGCCGACCTCGTCGCCGCGGCGGTGCGGCAGCTGGGCGAGGCGACGGGCACGCCGATCACCACGACGCCGGTCGAGGACGACCTGTGGCTCAGGATCGACAGCTTCGGCCTGATCCGGGCGCTGGCGCATCTGGCCGCCGAGATCCGCGAGATGGTCACGGACCCCGTGCTGTGGCTGCGGCTGACCCGCACCGGGCCGCGGGCGCACCTCGACCTCGGCTGGGTCGCCCGCCCCGGCGCGCCCGCCGCCGACGCCGCGCGGCTGACCGCGCTGCCGACGCAGGAGATGCGGGCCGGCGGGCAGGGCACCGGCGTCTCGGTCCGCGAGGTCGTGGACCGCCACGGCGGCGAGGTCTGGCTCGACCGCGGGCGGGGCATCGACGGGGAAAGCGGGCAGCCGTTCTTCCGGTTGCTCTTGCCGCTCGCCGCGGTGGACGTGGCCGCACCCGAGGCGCAGATCGGCAGCCGGCCCGAGTTCTACGACTTCGACCTGTTCACCGCGGGCGCAGGGACGGCCGCCGACGAACAGCCGCTCTCCGCCCTCAGCTTCACGGTGTTCGATTGCGAGACGACCGGCCTCGACCCCGCGGGCGGCGACGAGATCATCCAGATCGGCGCGGTCCGCATCCTCAACTCGCGCATCCTCAAGGGCGAGACGATCGACCAGCTCGTGGACCCGCAGCGCTCGATCCCCGAGGCGGGCATCCCGATCCACCACATCCATCCGCACATGGTCCGCGGGATGCCGACCATCGGGCAGGTGCTGCCGGTGTTTCACCGCTTCGCTGCGGGCAGCGTGCTGGTCGGCCACAACGTCGCCTTCGACATGAGGTTTTTGAAACTCAAGGAAACCGCGACCGGCTGCGTCTTCGATCACCCGGTGCTCGACACGCTGCTGCTGTCGTCCATCGTACACCCGGCGGGCGAGAGCCACAGCCTCGAAGCGATTGCCGACCGGTTGGGCATCACCATCGGCGGCCGGCACACGGCGCTGGGGGATGCGCTGGCGACGGCCGAGGTCTTTGCCCGGCTGATCCCGCTGCTTTCACGGCAGGGAATCGAGACGCTGGGGCAGGCGCGCGAGGCGGCGAGCAAGTCGCAGTTCGCGCGGCTGAAGTACTAGCGCTCAGAGATCGACGGTCGAGCCAGCCGGCGGAGTCATGAGCGGGGTGCCATCGCCGGGCGCGGGCGGGGCTGCGCCACCCTGCTCGGGCGTCTGACCGCGCTCGAGCAGTTGCGGCAGCTCGGTCAGCGGCGGGGGCGGCGGCGCGTCGGCCTTGCGGCGGATCAGGATGTCGCCGTTCGGCTGGCGCTCGGGCGGCATCTCGTAATTCTGGATGTCGTCGATCAGCCCGCCCAGCTCCTCGAACATCGGCGAATATTCCTCGACCAGCCCGCCCATGTCGCGGGCCAGCCCCTCGAGATGCGGCTGGGCGCGGCTGAAGATGTTCTCCATCAGCTCATCGAGCGGCGAGGGCGCAGGTGCCGCCCCGCCGGGGGCGGCGTCGTCGGCGCGCGGCATCTCGAACGGGGTGGAAGGCGTCGGCGCGGGTGTCACCTGAGGGGTCTGCGGGGTCGCCGGCGCCGGGGTCTGGGCGGGCGCCGGGGCGGCGGCGAGCGTGGCCGCCAGCAGGGCGGCGAAACCGAGCGAGGCTGACGCGAGACGCGCGGCAGATGGGAGGGTCACGGCCCGGGTCTGGAAACGAAGCATCGGTGAGCCTTTCCTAGCGCTGCGGCGCGGACGCCGCCTTGCGTCAGAAACCGGCCCCGCCCCCCGCGGGTTCCCCGCCGCGCCGCGGGGGCGCGAAGCGGGCGCGGTAGCTGGCCCAGGCCGCGTTGATCGCGCGGGTGCGCGTCTCGGCCAGTCGCACCGCCTCGGGCGGCAGGCCGTGGGCCAGCGCCCGGTCGGGATGATTCTCGCGGATCAGCGCGCGGTAGCGGGCCCGCGCCTCGTCCAGCGGCGTGCCGTTCGGAATGCCCAGCACCTCGCAGGGCGGGCATCCGCGCTGCGGCAGGCGGCTGGCGCGGATCGCCTCGACCACCGGCTCGGGGATGGCGAAGATGCCCGCCACGGTGTCGAGGAACCGTTCCTCGCCCGGGTGCAGGTTGGGGTGGTCGGCGGTGGCGATCACGTAGAGCCCGTCGAGCACATCGACCAGCACCGGGTCGCCGGGCGGAAACATCCCCGCGATCCGGGCGGCCCAGAGGTCGAAGCCCGCCACGTCGCGGCGGGCGAGGTCGAAGACGTGGGCGGCGTGGCGTTCCTCGGTGCGCGGGATCTTGAAGATGCGGCGGAAGGCCGCGACCTCCTCGCGCGCCACCCGGCCGTCGGCCTTGGCGAGCTTGGCGCCGAGCGCGATGACCGCGATGGTGAAGGCGACCGAGCGCTCGGGCGGGACGGCCGCGCGCGGGCGGCCGATCATCGCCGCCAGCCGGTCGCCGATGCGCTGCCAGAACCCCCGCGGCGCCGGCAGGTGCGGCGCGCCGTCGGCGCGCCGGCCGGGGTCGCCGGCGGGGTGGGGGGTGTGGGTCAGCTCGTCCATCGGGGGCGAGGCTAGCCAAACCCTCGGCCCAGCGAAAGCGAAACCGGGAGGGCCCCGGCGGCACGTCTTCGTCAGACGAGGTCGCGCCGCAAGACCTCGACAATCCGCCCCGCGGCCTTGCCGTCGCCATAGGGCGAGATCCGCTGCGCCATCGCGGCATAGGCGGCGGGGTCGTCCAGAAGTTGTTGCGCCGCGGCCCGAATGGCGTCGGTCTGCGTGCCGACCAGCCGCGCGGCGCCCGCGGCCACTGCCTCGGGGCGCTCGGTCGTCTCGCGCAGGACCAGCACCGGCTTGCCCAGGGCCGGGGCCTCCTCCTGCACCCCGCCCGAGTCCGACAGGATCAGCGTCGCGCGGTCCATCACCGCCACGAAGGCGGCGTAGTCCAGCGGCTCGCACAGGATCACCCGGTCCATGCCGCCGAAGCGGTCCTGCACCACGCCGCGGACGTTCGGGTTGTGGTGGACCGGCAGCACCATCTGCAGGTCGGGGTTCGCCGCCATCAGCCCGGCCAGCGCGTCGCAGATCCGCCCGAGCGGGGCGCCGAAGTTCTCGCGCCGGTGCAGCGTCACGAGCAGCAGGCGCTTCGCCGGGTCGAGCGGCAACCCGCTGTCGGGTGCCAGCGCCACGGTGTGGTGCAGCGCGTCGATCACGGTGTTGCCGGTGACGTGGATCGCCTCGGGCCGGTAGCCCTCGGCCGCCAGCCGGTCGGCTGCGGTCCGGGTGGGCGCGAAGTGCCAGCGCGTCAGGTGGCTGGCGACGACGCGGTTCATCTCTTCGGGGAAGGGGTTGAGGATGTCGCCGGTCCGCAGCCCCGCCTCGACATGGCCGACCGGGATGCGGTCGTAGAAGGCCGCGAGCGCGGTGGCGAGCACGGTCGTCGTGTCGCCCTGCACCAGCACCGCGTCGGGACGCTCGGCCGTAAGCACCCGCTCGAGCGCGATGAGCAGACGGCCGGTCAGCCCGGTGAGGGTCTGGCCGGGCTGCATGATGTCGAGGTCGATGTCGGGCACGATGCCGAAGAGCCCGAGCACCTGGTCGAGCATCTGCCGGTGCTGCGCGGTGGCGAGCACCCGGCAGTCGAGGTCCGGGTCGGCCTTCAGCGCCTGGATCACCGGCGCCATCTTGATCGCCTCGGGGCGGGTGCCGACGGTCACCAGCACGGTCTTGCGGGTCAAGGCCGGTGGTCCTTCTCGATCAGCGCCACGGCGCGGTCGTAAAGCATCATGTCCTGGGCGTTCGCCGCCTCGATCCGGCGGCGCAGCGCCGGGGGCAGCGCGCCGAGCAGCGCCTCGACCCGCGCATCCGTCGTCTGGCCGTGGTTGTCGGTGACGTTCTTGCGGGTGTCGTCGGGCAGGGCGAGGGGCAGGCCGAAGCCCGCGAGAATGTCGGCGAAGCGCCCCACGTCGGCCTCGAACGCCTCGGTGCGGCCGAGCAGCTCGACCCCGGCGAGGGTCCGCAGCGCGGTCGACAGGTCGTAGCTCAACCCCGCCGGGCCACGCCGCAGCAACGGGCGCGAACGCGGCACGCCCGAGAAGAAGCGGGTCTGCGCATTCGACACATGGACGATCTCGGACGGCGTCGACAGGCAATGGTCAAGCCAGCCGGCGAAGTCGTGCTGGCGCGCCGCCTCGGCCGTGCTGGTGGTGTCGAGGCTGTCGGCCAGCTCGACATACTCCCCCCGCGCCTCGAGGACGCGCACCCGCTCCTCGCGCGGCAGATGCGCGAGCGGGGTGCCGTCGTCGGCGTCGGGACCGCGCTTGAAGCGGTAGATCGAGGCAATGCGCAGGAAGGGGTTCCGCACGAAGATGGCGCTGAGGGGGCGGTAGTCGAGCGAACTCGGCGGCGGCAGGGTGATCTGGTGGGACGAGAACGCGACCGCCGCCGGACGGCGCAGGATGATCCGGTCGAGCTGCTCCTGATCGATCGAGAAGAACGGGTAGGGGCCGTCGAAGCTTTCGTGCCGGTCACCGAAATTGTGGCTGAGCACGTGGTCGAAGGACGTGCCCGCGTTCTTGTAGATGTGGTAATGCAGGATGATCGTGCGCTGGCTCATCGCCTATCCCCTGTCGAGCGTCGAGGCCGGCCGCCCCTCGCGGTAGCGGTGCGGCACCCAGGCCCCCCAGCGCGCCTCGTAAAGCGCCTTGTTGCGCTGGAACAGCGCCTGTTTCTCGCCCGAGGGCAGGGCGTCGAAGGTGGCCGACAGGTGGTGGTGGCAGAACGCATCCTCGGCCAGCCCGGTGGCGAGCCCCGCCTCATGGAAAGTCGCGCAGTGGTCGTCGTCCTCGAACATCCCGCGGCCGTAGATCTCGGGCAGCAGCCCCAGCCGGTCCAGGTCGGCGCGGCGGAACATGGCGCAGAAATAGGCGCAGACGGCGATCGGCGTCCACTGGCCGCGATGCCCGGTGGCGAGGTCGCGGGCGGCGTGGGCCATCTGGTCCATGTCGGCGTAGGCGATCTCGATCCGCGCCTCGTTGCCGATGTTGTTGGTCATCGGCCCGACGATCCCCAGCTCGGGGTTGCGCTGCAGATGCCGGACCATCGCCAGCAGCGCGCCGGGCGCGAGGAAGGTGTCGTTGTTCAAAAGCAGCACGAACTCGCCCGTGGCGGCGCGGATGCCGGCGTTGTTGCCGCGGGCGAACCCCAGGTTCTCGCCGTTCTCGACCAGCCGGATGCGGTCGTCGGCGGCGGCGCGGTCGCGCAGGACGGCCAGCACCTCGGGCGCCGAGCCGTTGTCGACCAGCACCACCTCGAGGTTCGGATAGACCTCGCCGGTGCCGAGCATGGCGTGCAGCGCGGCCAGCGTCATGTCGGTGTCGGCGCCGTAATGCAGGACCACGACCGACAGCTTCGGCTCGCGCCCCATCTCGGCCAGCATGTCGGCGGCGCGGAAGCGCCAGTCGTTGTCGAGCGCGTATTGCCGCAGCCGGGCGCCGAAGTCCGGGTCGCGGGCGAGCGGCGCGGCGCGGCGGATCTGCTCGGCAAAGCCCTTGGCGTCCGAGGCGCGGAACACCAGATCGCCCGCCCGCGCCAGCTCGGGCAGCGGGGTCGAGACGGTCGGGCGCTTCACCGCCGAGTATTCGTAGAACTTGACCGGGTCGCAGGCCTTGATGATCGGCAGAAGCTGGAACGGGATGATCAGCACGTCCATCTGCCGGTGGAACGCGGGCACGTCGGCGTAGGGGATCTCGCCGTGCAGCGTCACGTTCGCCAGCGCGTCGAGCCGCATCGGCGCCTCGGCGGTGACCGCGCCGCAGAGGTGGATGTCGAAGTCGGGATTGTCGCGCGCCATCCGCTCGAGCAGGTCGGTGTCGAACCACTCGGCGATGGCGCCGACGTAGCCCACCCGGATCGTCCCCGGGCGCAGCCGGCCCTCGAGCCAGCGCGGCGCGGGCACCTCGTCGGGGTCGCGGGTGAAGTGGCTCACATCGGTGCCGTTGCGCACCATCGCCACCCGGCGCGCGGCCCCGAACTTGTCGAAGAGATACTGCGAGCTGACGATCATCTTGTCGGCCCGCTCGATCATGTCGAGCTCGGCCTCGAGGACATGGGCCTCGGTGTTCGAGAAGCCGCCGATGTCGTCCATGCAGTCGAAGGTGATCTGGTACTCGGGCGAGAGGTGCCGGGCGAGGTGCCACCAGTAGGGATGCTCGACCACCACATGGGCCACGGGGGTGCTGCCGACGGCATCGGCGAAGGCGTGGAAATGCCCGACCCAGGCCCGCGCCGCGTCGGGCGAGGGCACGCCGGTATAGGCGGCAAGGCCCCGCATCCCGCGGTTCGGCAGCCGGACCACATGGACCCCGGGCGCGACCGCGCGCACCGTACCCTCGCGCGGGTTCGTCTCCATCTCGAGGAAGAAGACGCGGTGCCCGGCGGCCGCCATCTCGGTCGCCAGGTGCTGCGGGCGCTGGGTGCGGAAATCCCAGTTGATGATCGACAGGATGAAGATGTCGGGCTTGCCCGGGGCGCCCGGGGGGACCGCCGCATAGGCCTGGGCCGGGGCGGCCTCGGACGGCAGTGGGACGAAGGCCAGCCCGCGGGGGATCCCGCCCGGCACCGGCAGGCGGCGCTTCAGCCGCTCGACCAGCGCCCCGGGCATCGCCCGGCGCAGCGCCCGCCCGCCCACCGAATAGGCCCGGCGGTAGAGCGGCTTGAGGATCGTGCGGCGCTCGAGTTCCAGAAACGCGCGGGTCTCGTTCAGAAGCTGGTCCGAGGCGGCGATGTGGGCGCTGGCATGGGCGAGGCGGTCCTGAAGGTCCTCGATGACGGCCCAGCGATCATCCGCGAGCGCGGTCATCTCGTCGCGCTGCGCCTCGGTCGCGGTCAGAAGCGCCAGGTGGGCGTCGCGCATCTGCTCGGCCTCGGCGAGGCTCAGCCGCAGACTGTCGGCGCTTGCGGCGGCGGCGTCGCGCTGCGCCTCGGTCGCAGCAAGGCGCTGGGTGACCGCGGCCACGGCCCCGTCACGCTGCGCCTCGGCAGCGGCGAGTTGCCGCTCCATCTCGGCGGACAGTTCGTCGCGCTGCGCCTCGGTGGCGGTCAGCCGCTCGGTGAGGGCGGCGGCGATCTGCTCGCGCTGGCGCTCGGTCGCGGCCAGCCGCTCGGTCAGGGCCGCGACCGCCGCCTCGCGCTGCGCCTCGGTGGCGGCAATGTGGCGCTGGAGGTCGGCGGCGTCGGCCAGCCGCGCCTCGACGTCCTGGCCCAGCTGCTCGATGCGCGCGTCACGCGCTGCCAGCGTTTCGGCATCGGCGACGAGGCGTTGCCCGTGGATCGCCTCGACCCCGCGGGCGGCGGCCGAGAGCGTGTCGAAGCGCGCACGGAAGGGGGCGAGGGCGGGGGCGTCGGGGACGGTGCCGGCGTCGGCGGCCCCGCGCAGAAGGGCAAAGACCTCGGCGGCGAGCGTCGCGATGGCGCCCTCGGCAGCGTCGGTGTCGCCGCGCCCGTGGACGGCGTCAGGCTGGAACGCCTCGCCCACCAGCGCGCGGGCGGCGGCGGGGACCGGCGTTCCGATCAGCCCGGCGATGCGGTCGAGCGTCGCGTCGGGCGCGGCGGTCCAGTCGGGGAACACCACGAGCGCGCGGGGCAGGCCCGCGCTTGCTTCGAGTGCGCCGAGCGTATGGGCGAGCCACGAGAGGATGGCGGCGTCGGGGTCCATCCCGTCGCGGCGGGCCAGCGAATGGGCGGCCTCGCGCGGGTCGCGCAGGGCGATCAGCACCGCCGCGCGGGTGCCGCGCGCCTCGGCCCAGGCGCGCCACAGCGGCAGGGTCAGCGACAGCCGCGGGTCCTTGACCATGATCCGGTGCGCGTCGCCGAAGCTGGTGGCGATGGCGGCGTCGATCTGCGCAAATAGCGCGTCGTCGGACGGCGGCAGCGCGGGCGTTCCGATCCGCTGCCAGAGCGCCCCGGCCCGGGCGAGAATCGCGTCGTTCAGCGCGACGACCGCCAGCGGCTCGAAATGCCCGCGCGGGTTGTCGGAGGCGGGACCGCCCCGGTCCTGCGGCAGCGTGAGCCCGAGGGCGCCGCAGCATTCGCCCAGAAACGAGGTGCCGCTGCGATGCATCCCGGCGACGAAGAGAGCGAACTCGGGGCTGTGCAAGATGGTGTGATCCGCGTGAGATGCTGAGGCGTCGGCTTATCCATGGTTGCGCAAACTATCAACATGTCGCCTTTGGCGCGCGCGCATTCCCGCCGAGCAAAGTCGCGTGATCTTTGGGTCTTGGCGCCCCATCCGCAACGCAGCGGGGGCGGCGCCGTGCCGCCCCCGTATTGCGGGTCATTCCCCGGGCAGGCGTCCCGGGGTGCCCCTGTGGCTCAGGCCTCGCCTTCGGCCCTGAGCCCGTCGAACACCCGCGTCAGCGCCGCGTCCAGCTTTTCGAACATCTCGTCCATCTGCGCGTCGGTCAGGATGAACGGCGGGCAGAGCACGATCGACTGCCCGAGCGGCCGGCAGATCAGCCCGAGGTCGGTGCAGGTGTTGGCGATCCGTTCGCTCACCGAGAGCTTGCCGGGGAAGGGCTCTTTCGTCTCGGCGTTCTTGACCGCCTCGAGCGCCCACATGTAGCCGATCCCGCGCAGCTCGCCGATGTTGGCGTGCTTCTGCATGATCCGGCGCAGCCCCGCCTCCATCCGCGGGGCGCCCTTGACCACGTTCTCGGCCAGCCCCTCGTTCATCACCACGTCGATGGCCTTGAGCGCGATGGCGCAGCCGACCGGGTGGCCCGAGGCGGTGAAGCCGTGCGGGAACTCCTCGATCGCCTCGATGGCGGTGTCGAGCCGGTCCGACAGCTCCGGCCCGAGGATCACCGCGCCCATCGGGAAGAGCCCGGCGGTCAGGTTCTTCGAGCTGATGATCGCATCGGGCGTGAAGCCGTAGGTCTCGCAGCCCCAGGTCGAACCGGTGCGGCCGAAGCCGCAGATCACCTCGTCCGAGATCAGCGGGATGCCGTGCTTCTTCAGGATCGGCTGGATGGCCTGGAAATACCCCTCGGCCGGCGGGATCACCCCGCCCGCGCCCTGCACCGGCTCGGCGAAGAAGCCGGCGATGGTGTCGGCGCCTTCACGGGCGATGGTGTCCTCGAGCTCGGCGGCGAGGCGGGCGACGAACTCGGCCTCGCTTTCGCCCGGGTTGCCGTAGCGCCAGAAATGCGGGCAGGTGAGGTGGATGAAGCCCTCGAGCGGCAGGCCGAAGACCTCGTTGTAAGGCTTGCCGGTCATCGACGCGCTGACCGCGGTGACGCCGTGATAGGCGTTCCAGCGGGTCAGGATCTTGCGCCGCTGCGGCTGGCCTTCGCTGCGGGCGAGGAACCACAGCATCTTCACCATGGTGTCGTTCGCCTCGGACCCCGAGTTGGTGTAGAACACCTTGCCGCGGGCGAAGGGCGAGACCTCGACCAGCTTTTCCGACAGCATCACCGTCTGGTCGGACATCCGGCCGAAGAAGGCGTGGTAGCCGGGGAAGCGGTCGTACTGCGCCTTGGCGGCCTCGATCAGGCCCTTGTGGTCGAAGCCCGCGACCATGTTCCAGAGCCCCGAGTTGGCGTCCAGCCACTTGCGGCCCTCGGTATCGAAGACATAGGGGCCTTCGCCGTGGGTCAGCACGATCGTGCCGCGGTCGTGCACGCTCGGCAGGTCGGTGAAGCCGTAAAGCGAATATTCCTCGGCCCGTGCGGCCCAGCTCTTGTCGTCCATGAGTGCCTCCAATGCGTTGGGCGCAGGGTAGCCGGGCGGCCGGGCGGGGGCAACGTGGGCCGCGGCGGCGGAATGGCCGGTCGTGCGGGCAGGGTGCCGGTGCGCGGGCTGGCACGGCCGGACCGGGGGTTTTCCACCCCCGGACCCCCGGAGGATATTTGGGTCCAGCCCGAGGGGCGCGGGCGAGGGTTCCGTTCGCGGGCTGTGGGTGCTATCAGCGCCCATCCCGCGACATCGAGAGCCCGCCCCCGGCCATGACCGACCAGAGCCCCAAACGCCTGTTCATCAAGACCTACGGGTGCCAGATGAACGTCTATGACAGCCAGCGCATGGCCGAGGCGCTGGGGGCCGAGGGCTATGTCGAGACCGACCGCGCCGACGACGCCGACATGGTGCTGCTCAACACCTGCCACATCCGCGAGAAGGCGGCCGAGAAGCTTTACTCCGACCTTGGGCGCCTGAAGCCGCTCAAGGCCGAGCGACCGGACCTCAAGATCGGCGTGGCGGGCTGCGTGGCGCAGGCCGAGGGTGACGAGATCATCCGCCGGATGCCGCTGGTCGATCTGGTCGTGGGCCCGCAGGCCTATCACCGCCTGCCCGCGATGGCGCGGGGCGAGGCGCCGGCGGTGGACACCGAGTTCCCGGCCGAGGACAAGTTCGACCACCTGCCCGAACGCCGCGCGACCCGCCGTCATCCGGCCGCCTTCCTGACCGTGCAGGAGGGCTGCGACAAGTTCTGCGCCTTTTGCGTCGTTCCCTATACCCGCGGCGCCGAGGTCAGCCGTCCGGCCGCGCGCATCCTGTCCGAGGCGCGCGATCTGGTGGCCCGCGGGGTGCGCGAGATCACGCTGTTGGGCCAGAACGTCAACGGCTGGCATGGCGAGGGCGCCGCGGGCCTGGGCGAGCTGATCCGGCAGCTGGGCGGCATCGAAGGGCTCGACCGCATCCGCTATACCACCAGCCACCCCAACGACATGGCCGACGACCTGATCGCCGCGCACCGGGACGTGCCGCAGCTCATGCCCTATCTGCATCTGCCGGTGCAGTCGGGGTCGGACCGGGTGCTCAAGGCGATGAACCGCAAGCACACGCGCGACGACTATCTGCGGCTCGTCGAGCGCATCCGGGCGGCGCGGCCGGACATCCTGCTGACCTCGGATTTCATCGCGGGCTTCCCGGGCGAGACGGACGAGGACCACGCCGACACGCTGCGGCTGATCGAAGAAGTGGGGTTCGGCACCGCGTTCTCCTTCAAGTATTCGCCGCGCCCGGGCACGCCCGCGGCCGGGCGGGCGCTGGTGCCTGAGGCGGTGGCGGATGCGCGGCTGCACGAGATGCAGGCGCTGCTCGCCCGCCAGCAGAAGGCGGTGCAGGAGGGGATGGTCGGGCGCACCCTCGGGGTGCTGTTCGAGAAGCCGGGGCGGATGCCCGGGCAGATGGTCGGCAAGTCGGACTATCTGCATTCGGTCTTCGTCCAGGCGCCCGAGGCGGCGGTGGGGGATCTGGTGCAGGTGCGCATCATCGCCAGCGCGCCGAACTCGCTGGAAGGGGTGCTGGACTAGAAGCCGTGGCTCAGCAGGACGATGGCGCGGAACAGCTCGTCACGGAACACCGCCGCCGAGCCCACCGCCTGTCCCAACCCGCGCGCCGGCACACCGGCCATCTGCGGCATGATCGCCAGCCACGCGCGGTCGTCGTGTTCAATGCGCGGTGTCAGCAGCGACACGTTGAGCCGCGGGGACAGCCGCAACATCGGCGCGACCAGCCGGCTCTCATGAATGTCCATCAGGTCGGTCTGCAGGTCGCCCGGATGTCGGCTGTCCCGCAGCCGGCTGGCCGCCCCGGCGTGGGCCGGGATGTGTATCGAGAAAGCGCATGGCGGCGTGGCCCGTCAACCCTGCCCGTCGGCCGGGTTGGTCGACCCGGCCCCTCAGCTTCCGCTAAAAGGTCGGATCCCCACACGGCCTCCTCGGCTCAGCCCCGATACGCCGCCGCGAACACCGGGGCGTAGATGTCGGCGAGACGGGCCACGGCCTCGCTGGCCGAGACCTCGACCGACTCGCCGGTCTTGCGGCTGGTCAGCTCGACCACGTTCGCGGCCAGGCCGCGCGGGCCGACGGTGATCCGCCACGGCAGGCCGATCAGGTCCATGGTGGCGAACTTGGCGCCCGCGCGTTCGTCGCGGTCGTCGTAGAGCACCTCGAGCCCGCGCGCGGTCAGCTCGCGCTCCAGCGCCTCGCAGGCGTTGTCGGTCGAGGCGTCGCCCTGCTTGAGGTTCACCAGCCCGACGTGGAACGGCGTGACCCCCTCCGGCCAGATGATGCCCTTGTCGTCGTGGCTCGCCTCGATGATCGCGCCCAGAAGGCGGCTGACGCCGATCCCGTGGCTGCCCATGTGGACCGGCACCCGCGCGCCGTCCGGGCCGACCACGGTCGCGCCCATCGGCTCGGAATACTTGGTGCCGAAATAGAAGATCTGCCCGACCTCGATCCCGCGGGCCGAGCGGCGGCGATCCTCGGGGATGGTCTCGAACACCGCCGGATCGTGGGTCTCGTCGGTGCGGGCGTAGCGCGAGGTGAACTCGTCCAGCACCGCGCGGCAGGCGGCGGCGTCGTCATAGTCGATGGCGCGGTCGCCGAAACGCAGATCGGTGATCTCGCTGTCATAGAAGACCTCGGATTCGCCGGTCTCGGCCAGCACGAGGAACTCGTGCGTGTCCTCGCCGCCGATGGGGCCCGAGTCGGCGCGCATCGGGATCGCCTGCAGGCCCATCCGCTCGTAGGTGCGCAGATAGCTGACCAGGTGGCGGTTATAGGCGTGCAGCGCGTCCTCCTTGGTCAGGTCGAAGTTGTAGCCGTCCTTCATCAGGAACTCGCGCCCGCGCATGACGCCGAAGCGGGGGCGGACCTCGTCGCGGAACTTCCACTGGATCTGGTAGAGCGTCAGCGGCAGGTCTTTGTAGCTGTTGACGTGGGCGCGGAAGATGTCGGTGATCATCTCTTCGTTGGTCGGCCCGAACAGCATGTCGCGGTCGTGGCGGTCCTTGATGCGCAGCATCTCCTGCCCGTAGTCGTCGTAGCGGCCGCTTTCGCGCCACAGGTCGGCCGACTGCATGGTGGGCATCAGGACCGGGATGTGCCCGGCGCGGCCCTGTTCCTCGTGCACGATCTGCTCGATCCGGCGCAGCACCTTGAGGCCGAGCGGGAGCCAGGAATAGATGCCCGCCGCCTGCTGCTTGATCATCCCCGCCCTGAGCATCAGCCGGTGGCTGACGATCTGCGCCTCGGAGGGGTTCTCTTTCAGGACAGGCAGGAAATAGCGCGTGAGACGCATGGGGCAGCACCTTGGATGATTGCCCGCCTGCGTTAGCGGATCGGGGCCGTCCCGGCAACGGCAAGGGACGGGCCGGGGGCGGATGCGCGAAGGGCCTTGCCCAAGACCCTTGCGCGCGAGGGGCGGGGACTGCATCACCGCAGGCATCGGGGCGAGGGCCCCCGGGACGGGATCGAGGGCGGGGACGCAGATGCAGATGTCGGCGACGAAACAGGCGCTCTGGTGGGGCGGCGCGGCGGCGGTGCTGCTGCTGGCGCTGTGGCTGCTGGGCGGGGCGATCCTGCCCTTCGTGCTCGGCATGGGGATCGCCTACATGCTCGACCCGGTGGCCGACCGGCTCGAGCGGGCGGGGCTCTCGCGCACGCTGGCGGTGGTGTTCATCACGCTGATCGTGGTGCTGGCGCTGGCGGCGCTGCTCTTGTGGCTCGGGCCGCTGCTGGTGCGGCAGGCGGGCCAGCTGGTCGAGTCGACCCCCGACCTGCTCAACAGCGTCCAGTCGATCGTGCGCAACCGCTTCCCCGAGTTCATGCCCGACGGCGGCATGATCGACACCGCGGTCGAGCAGATCCGCACCACGCTGACCAACTCGCTGGGCGGGCTGATGGGCACGCTTATGGGGTCGCTGCGCAGCGTGGTGGGGGTGTTCATGGTGCTGATCATCGCCCCGGTCGTGGCCTTCTACATGCTGCTCGACTGGGACCGGATGATCGAGCGCATCGACAACCTGCTGCCGCGTCAGCACGCGCCGACGATCCGCCGCATCTTCGCCCAGATCGACGACAGCGTGGCGGGGTTCGTGCGCGGCGAAGCGCTGGTGATCCTGATCCTCGCCACGCTCTATTCGACCGGGCTGATGCTGATCGGGCTGCCCTTCGGGATCGTCATCGGGGTGGCGGCGGCGCTCTTGTCCTTCATTCCCTATGTGGGCACGCTGGTCGGGGGTGTGCTGTCGATCGGGGTGGCGGTCGCGACCTTCTGGGGCGACTGGCCGCGGATCGGCGGGGTGGCGGCGATCTTTGCCGCCGGCCAGATGCTGGAAAGCAACGTGCTGCAACCCAAGATCGTCGGCGGCCATGTCGGACTGCACCCGGTCTGGCTGATGCTCTCGCTGTCGGTCTTCGGGGTGATGTTCGGCTTCCTCGGCCTGCTGATCGCGGTGCCGGTGGGGGCCGCGGTGGGCGTGATCGTCCGCTTCATGGCCGAGCAGTACAAGGAAAGCGCGCTCTACACTGGGCGTGAGGTGATGCCCGCGCCCGCGCCGCCGATGCTGGTCGAGATGGTCCCCCCGGGCACCACCGCCGAGGCGCGGCGCCGGTCCGAGGTCGCCCACCGTGCCGCCGCCGCCGAGGCGCGCGTGGACGAGGCCCGGTTCGAGGCGCGCGTCGCCGCCCGCGACGCCGCCCGCGCCGACGGGGCCCGGGTGGCCGAGGCGCGGATGGTCGTCCGCGGCGAGGGAGCCGAGGCTGCCGCCGCCGCCGAGTCCGACGCGCCCGAGGTCCGCACCTGGGGCGGCAAGACCCCCGACGGCACCGACCCCGCCGACCCCGAGGGTAAGGAGGCGCGCAAGGACGCCGCCGAGGACCGCGAGGAGGCCGACGACGCCCGGCGCGCGGCCGAGGCGTTCCGCGAGGGTCCGGTCCGGCCGGTGGCCGACGGCGTGCTCGAAGTTCCCATCGCCGACGTCCCGGCCGACCCGCGCGCCGAGGCCCGCCCGATCGCGGCGCCGCAGGAGGCGCCCGTCGCGCGCCCCGGCGACGCGCCGCGCGGCTGACGCGTGGCCCGCCAGCTCGCCCTCGATCTCGGCAGCGCACCGGCCCTCGGCCGGGGCGACTTCCTGCCCGCGCCGGCGAACGCCGCGGCGCTCTCGCTGGTGGACCGGCCGCAGGACTGGCCGCAGGGGCGGCTGCTGCTGGTCGGGCCGGAGGCCTCGGGCAAGTCCCACATCGCCGCCTTCTGGGCCGCCGAGCAGGGCGCCCAGCGGGTGCGCGCAGGCGCCCTGCGGGTCGAGGCGGTGGACTTGCTCGCCACCGAGCAGGGGGCGCTGGTGGTCGAGGACGCGCAGCGCGTCGCCACGGCGGCGGGGGCCGAGCAGGCGCTGTTTCACCTGTGGAACCTCGCCGCGGCGCGGGGGACGTGGCTTCTGCTCACCGCCCGCACCCCGCCGCGCGACTGGGGGCTGACGCTGCCCGACCTCGCCTCGCGGGTGCAGGCGATGGCGGCGGTGACGCTGGGCGCGCCGGACGAGGCGCTGCTCGGGGCGGTGCTGGTCAAGCTGCTGGGCGACCGGCAGCTCACCCCCGGCCCCGGGGTGATCGAGGCGCTGGTGCGGCGCATGGACCGCGACCTCGGCCTCGCCCGCCGGCTGGTTGCCGAGATCGACCGCGCCGCGTTGGCCGAAGGGCGCGCGGTCACGCGGCCGCTGGCGCTCGAGACGCTGGGGCGGTTGCAGGGGGCCGGTTGAGGGCGCGCACCCTTGAAACGCTGGCGCGCCGCGCCTCCCTTGCGCCGTTTCGGACCCTGGCGCGGGCCGCGCCACACCACGGGCAGCCCGGCCCAACGGTTTGACAGCCCCGGCCCGGCGGGCCACACGGGTTGGTGCGACCCCCCACTTGGCAAGCCGCCCGCAGAATCGATGACCCAGGCCGATTTCCTCACCTCGGACTTTCCCGCGCCGCGCAGCCTGCCCGACGGGCCGCCGGTCGGACCGGCCCGGTTCTTCAACCGCGAACTGTCGTGGCTCAGCTTCAACTGGCGAGTGCTGGACGAGGCCCGCAATCCGCGCGTGCCGCTGCTCGAGCGGCTGCGGTTTCTGTCGATCTCGGCCACCAACCTCGACGAATTCTACACCGTCCGCGTCGCCGGCCTGCGCGAGCTGGTGCGCGAGGGGAACACCTCGCCCTCGGACGACGGCCTGACCCCGGCCGACCAGCTCACCCTCATCAACGCCGATGCGCGCCGCCTGATGGACGCCCAGCAGACCGTCTGGAACCGCCTGCGCCGCGAGATGGAGGGCGAAGGGATCGTGATCCTGTCGCGCTCACGCGTGACCCGGGCCGAGGCCGCGTTCCTGCGCGAGCATTTCATGGCGCAGGTGTTCCCGGTCCTGACGCCGCTGGCGATCGACCCGGCGCACCCGTTCCCGTTCATCCCCAACACCGGCTTCTCGCTGGCGCTGGAACTCGCGCGCGAGTCGGACGGGCGGCAGATGCAGGCGCTGCTGCCGATCCCGGCCCAGCTCAAGCGCTTCATCCCGCTGCCGGGCGGGCAGCGGTTCCTGCGGCTCGAGGACCTGCTGCTGATGCATCTGTCGCGGCTCTTCCCCGGCTACCGCGACATCGGCCACTGCGCCTTTCGGGTGCTGCGCGACAGCGACCTCGAGGTCGAGGACGAGGCCGAGGACCTGGTGCGCGAGTTCGAGACGGCGCTGAAGCGGCGCCGCCGGGGCGACGTGATCCGCTGCAAGATCACCGAGGGCGCCCCCGACCGGCTGCGCCGCGCGATCATGCAGGAACTCGCGGTCGGCCCCGACGAGGTGGTCGAGGTCGAGGGGCTGCTGGGCATGGCCGACGTGCGCGAGCTGGTGCTCGACAGCCGCCGCGACCTGCAATGGCCGTCCTTCACCCCGCGGGTGCCCGAGCGGGTGCAGGACCACGACGGGGACATGTTCGCGGCGATCCGGCAAAAGGACATGCTGCTGCACCACCCCTACGAGACCTTCGACATGGTCATCCGCTTCCTGAGTCAGGCGGCGCGTGACCCGGACGTGGTGGCGATCAAGCAGACGCTCTACCGCACGAGCTGGGACAGCCCGGTCGTCTCGGCGCTGTGCGAGGCCGCCGAGGCGGGCAAGTCGGTGGTGGCGCTGGTGGAACTCAAGGCGCGCTTCGACGAGGCCGCCAACATCCGCCAGTCGCGGCGGCTGGAACGCTCGGGCGCGCACGTCGTCTATGGGTTCGTGAACTACAAGACCCACGCCAAGATCTCGACCGTGGTGCGGCGCGAGGGTGACCGGCTGGTGACCTATACCCACTACGGGACCGGCAACTATCACCCGATCACGGCGCGCATCTATACCGACCTGTCGCTCTTCACCTGCGACCCGGCGCTGGGGCGCGACGCGACCAAGGTCTTCAACTTCCTGTCCGGCTACGTCCAGCCCGAGGGGCTCGAGAACCTCGCCATCTCGCCCATCGACCTCAAGTCGCGGCTGCTCGAGCTGATCGGGCGCGAGGCGGACCTCGCCCGCCGCGGCCGCCCGGCCGCGATCTGGGCCAAGATGAACAGCCTGATCGAGCGCGACGTGATCGAGGCGCTCTATGCCGCCTCGGCCGCCGGGGTGAAGATCAACCTCGTGGTGCGCGGCATCTGCGGGCTGCGGCCGGGGATCGCGGGGTTGAGCGAGAACATCCGGGTCAAGTCGATCGTCGGGCGCTTCCTCGAACATTCGCGCATCGTCTGCTTCGGCAACGGCCACGGCCTGCCGTCCCGCAAGGCGCGGGTGTTCATCAGCTCGGCCGACTGGATGGACCGCAACCTGTCGCGCCGGGTCGAGACGCTGGTCGAGTGCCTGAACGACACCGTGAAGGCCCAGATCACCAGCCAGATCATGGCCGCCAACATGGCCGACGAGGCGCAGAGCTGGATCCTTCAGCCCGACGGGCGCTACCTGCGCTATCTGCCCGAGGGCCGGGACGATCTGTTCAACTGCCACCGCTTCTTCATGGACCACCCGTCGCTGTCGGGGCGCGGCAGCGCGGGCGCGGGGGACGTGCCGGCGCTGACCCACGGCACCGAGGGCAGCGGCGAGCCCTCGGGCGAGACCCCGGCCGAAGCGGCGGTCGAGGCCGCCGCCGAGCGCGCGGCCGCCCCCGCCGCGACGGCCGCCCCTGCCGCCGCCAAGACATCCGACCCGGACCGGGGCTGAGGCCCGGGCCGCCCACCACGCCACACGCGAGGAACACCAGGATGAACGTGACCACGACCTCGGGGCAGAAGGTCTCGCCCTTCGGCAAGGGCGGGCTGCCGGTGCGCCCGGCGCGCGAGCTGAAACGGGTGGGCGTGGTCGATGTCGGCTCGAACTCGATCCGCATGGTGGTGTTCGACGGTGCCGCCCGCAGCCCGGCCTATTTCTACAACGAGAAGGTCATGGCCGGGCTGGGGCAGGGGCTCGCCACCACCGGCCGGCTGAACCCCGAGGGCGTGGTGCGCGGCATGGCCGCGCTGCGGCGGTTTGCGGCGCTCGCCAAGGGGATGGGGATCGAGGCGCTGACCTGCGTCGCCACCGCCGCCGTGCGCGAGGCCGAGGACGGGCCCGCCTTCCACCAGGCCGTGGCGAAGGAGACCGGCCTCAAGCTGATCGTGATCGACGGCGAGGAAGAGGCGCGGCTGTCGGCGCAGGGGGTGCTGCTCGGCTGGCCCGACGCGCGCGGGCTCGTCTGCGACATCGGCGGCAACTCGATGGAGCTGGCCGAGGTCGGCGACGGCGCCATCGGCCGGCGCGCGACCTCTCCGCTCGGGCCGTTCCGCCTGCAGCAGGTCGAGGCGAAGGACCTCAAGAAGCACATCTCGCGGATCGTCGGCGGGCTGGCCGAAAGCTTCGGCACCGATCACGAGCGGCTCTATCTCGTCGGCGGCTCGTGGCGGGCCATCGCCCGGCTTGATATGGAGCGGCGGGCCTATCCGATGACGGTGCTGCACGAATACCGCATGACCCCCGAGGACGTGCTGGCGACCGTCAAGTGGATCGGCGAGCAGAGCCTCGCCGACCTCAAGTCGCGCACCGGCATCGGCTCGGGCCGGATCGAGCTGGTGCCGCTGGCGATGCAGGTGCTGCGCGAGCTGGTCTCGACCCTCGCGCCGCCCGAGATCGCCATCAGCTCCTACGGGATCCGCGAGGGGCTGCTTTACGAGCAGATGTCCGACAGCATCCGCAAGCGCGATCCGCTGATCGAGGCGGCGCGGTTCACCGAGCGGCAGATGGCGCGCATCCCCGGCTCGGGCAAGAAGCTCTACCAGTTCCTGTCGCCGCTGTTTGCGGATGCGCCGCCCTCGCACGAGCGGCTGATCCGGGCCGCCTGCCTCCTGCACGACACGAGCTGGCGGGCGCACCCGGACTATCGGGCCGAGGCCTGCTTCGACAACGTGACGCGCGCCAATCTCGCGGCGCTCAGCCACCCCGAGCGGGTGTTCCTGGGGCTCGCGCTTCTGCACCGCTACAAGAACAGCCGGGCCGGGTCGGCGATGGCGCCGCTCTTCACGCTGCTCGACGAGGCGCAGATCCGCGACGCCGAGACGCTGGGCAAGGCCATGCGGTTCGGGGCGATGTTCTCGGTCGGCGACCCATCCGAGGCGGGCGAGCTGATCCTCGACCGCGAGGCCAAGCGCCTGACCCTCAAGCTGACCCGCACCGGCCGGGCGCTGATGGGTGAGGTCGCGGCGGCGCGGTTCCAGTCGCTCTGCAGCGCAATGGGGGTCGAGTGCGTGGTGCAGTGAGCGCTGCGCTTTCAGCA
The DNA here is from genome assembly GCF_012689545.1 of Paracoccus sanguinis. Lineage (NCBI taxonomy): Bacteria > Pseudomonadati > Pseudomonadota > Alphaproteobacteria > Rhodobacterales > Paracoccaceae > Paracoccus > Paracoccus sanguinis. The sequence goes on along the minus strand of NZ_CP051542.1, from coordinate 245,078 downwards.
CATCTTCCCGAGGTCACGGCGCCGTGATTGTCTTCCGCCGCTAACGCCGGAGAGATCATGGAAAACCTGGGGCTTTTGTTGCCGATTCTGGCGGTGTTTGGCGTGGCCACACTCGCCGACGCCTTCCGCGACGATAACGATGACGATGACGATGTGGCGCCGGAGCCCGAGCCCGGGCCTGACCCGGAGCCTGAGCCCGAGCCGGAGCCCGAACCTGAGCCTGAGCCGGAACCCGAGCCCGAGCCTGAGCCGGAACCCGAGCCCGAGCCTGAACCCGGCGACTCGCCCACGATCGTCGACGGTGCCGAGGTCTATCGCGGCACCGACGGCCCCGACGACGTGCGGGCCTATGGCGACGGCGGCGACGTGGACGGGCGTGGTGGGGACGACCACCTCGTGTCGGGCGACGGCGCCACGCGCCTGGCGGGCGGCGACGGCGACGACGACATCGAGGGGATGCGCAGCCGGCTTGCCGACTCGCCGACCTCGTTCGACCTGCACGAGTGGCGGGTGGACGACGCGGCCGACACGCTGGACGGTGGGGCCGGGGACGACAGCATCCAGTTCTCGCAGCTCGATCTGGTCACCGGCGGCAGCGGTGAGGACGAGCTGGAGGGTTGGGTGACCCCCGCCGACACCGGCCCGGCCGTGGTCGGCGACTTCGCGCAGGGCGAGGATCACCTGTCGCTGGTGGTCGAGGACGAGAGCGCCTCGATCCAGGACTTCGGCGCCCGGTTCGAGGTGGTCGAGTCGGACGGCAGCACCGAGATCCTGCTGGACGGCACCCATGTCGTCACCCTGACGGGCGCGACCGGCCTGACGATCCGCCTGTCCGAGAACGGCGAGGGGCCGTATTACGACCTGAACGGCAACCGCACCGACGAACCGGCGGACGTGACCCTCACGACCTGGCAGAACGTCTATTGACCTGACGCGGCGGCTCGCTGCGACAGGCGACCGCGACGAGGGCCGCCCCGAGGGGCGGCCCTTTCCGTTGCGGACGTGGCTTGGCGGTCCGGCGAAACGACCTCTGCAGGAGAGGCCATTGCCCGCAATCCGGCGGTGGGCTCCTTCCTCAAGCCCCGGTGCAGGATTGAAGCCGATCTCGCTGCGTCGTCAGCCGGCATCATCGAGTCACGCGAGCGGGCCGGGCACCATCCACCCCCACACCGCATCAGGGATAGGCATCCACCCCGGTTGCCCCGCCCCACCAAAGAAAAAGGCCGCCCCGAGGGGCGGCCTTTCCTGTCCAGCCGTCAGACGGCCGGGCGGGACATCACATCATGTCCATGCCGCCCATGCCGCCCATGCCGCCGCCCATGCCGCCGGCGGCAGCCTTGGGCTCGGGCTTCTCGGCGATCATCGCTTCGGTGGTGATCAGCAGGCCGGCCACCGACGCGGCGTCCTCGAGCGCGGTGCGGACGACCTTGGCCGGGTCGATCACGCCGAACTTGAACATGTCGCCATATTCTTCGGTCTGGGCGTTGAAGCCGAAGCTCTTGTCCTGGCTCTCGCGGACCTTGCCCGCGACCACCGCGCCGTCGACGCCGGCGTTCTCGGCGATCTGGCGCATCGGGGCCTCGAGGGCGCGGCGGACCAGCGCGATGCCGGCGTTCTGGTCGGCGTTCTCGCCCTCCAGACCTTCCAGCGCCTTGCCGGCCTGCACCAGCGCGACGCCGCCACCGACCACGACACCTTCCTGCACCGCGGCGCGGGTCGCGTTCAGCGCGTCATCGACGCGGTCCTTGCGCTCCTTCACCTCGACTTCGGTCATGCCGCCGACGCGGATGACGGCGACGCCGCCGGCGAGCTTCGCCACGCGCTCCTGCAGCTTTTCCTTGTCGTAGTCCGAGGTGGTTTCCTCGATCTGCTGGCGGATCTGCGCCACGCGGGCCTCGATCTCGGCCTTCTCACCCGACCCGTCGACGATGGTCGTGTTGTCCTTGTTGATCGAGACCTTCTTGGCGCGGCCCAGCATGTCGATGCCGACATTCTCGAGCTTCATGCCCAGGTCTTCCGAGATCACCTGGCCGCCGGTCAGGATCGCGATGTCCTGCAGCATGGCCTTGCGGCGGTCGCCGAAGCCCGGCGCCTTGACGGCTGCGACCTTCAGCCCGCCGCGCAGGCGGTTGACGACCAGCGTGGCCAGCGCCTCGCCCTCGACATCCTCGGCCACGATCAAGAGCGGCTTCTGGGTCTGGATGACGGCTTCCAGCAGCGGGACCATCGGCTGCAGCGACGAGAGCTTCTTCTCGTGCAGCAGGATGTAGGCGTCCTCGAGCTCGGCCACCATCTTGTCGGGGTTGGTCACGAAGTAGGGCGAGAGATAGCCGCGGTCGAACTGCATCCCCTCGACGACTTCGACCTCGGTCTCCATCCCCTTGTTCTCTTCGACGGTGATGACACCCTCGTTGCCGACCTTCTGCATCGCCTCGGCGATCTGCTCGCCGATGAACTTCTCGCCGTTGGCCGAGATGGTGCCGACCTGGGCCACTTCGGCCGAGTCCGAGACCGGGCGGGCGGCCGACTTGATCGACTCGACGACGCGCGCGGTGGCCAGATCGACGCCGCGCTTGAGGTCCATCGGGTTCATGCCGGCGGCGACGGCCTTGAGGCCTTCCTTGATGATCGCCTGGGCGAGCACGGTGGCGGTGGTGGTGCCGTCCCCGGCCTCGTCATTGGTGCGCGAGGCGACTTCGCGGACCATCTGCGCGCCCATGTTCTCGAACTTGTCCGAGAGCTCGATTTCCTTGGCGACCGAGACGCCGTCCTTGGTGATGCGCGGGGCGCCGAACGACTTGTCGATCACCACGTTGCGGCCTTTCGGGCCGAGCGTGACCTTGACCGCATCCGCGAGGATGTTGACGCCCTTGAGCATCCGGTCGCGGGCGTCGGTGTTGAACTTGACTTCCTTGCCAGCCATTTATCTCTTCCTTGTCAGAGGGTTGTAAGCGCTACCTGCGAGGGATCAGCCGATGATCCCGAGGATGTCGCTTTCCTTCATGATGAGCAGCTCTTCGCCGTCCAGCGTCACTTCGGTGCCCGACCACTTGCCGAACAGGATGCGGTCGCCGGCCTTGACCGAGGGGGCGATCAGCTCGCCCGAGTCCTTGCGGGCGCCTTCGCCCACCGAGACGATCTCGCCTTCCGAGGGCTTTTCCTTGGCGCTGTCGGGGATGATCAGCCCGCCCTTGGTCTTTTCGTCCGACTGGACGCGGCGGACCAGGACGCGGTCGTGAAGCGGCTTGAATGCCATCGTGAACACTCCGGTTATTCAGGTTGCAGTGTTGCGTGCTGTTGGCACTCGATTGGGGTGAGTGCCAATGGCCGCGATGTAGGGGCCGGATCCGGGCCTGTCAACGGGGCGTGATCGCGGCGGGCGGGCTGATCAGCGCGGATCGCGGCCGGCGGGACGGCGCCCGGACGGGGTGGACCTCAAGGCGGCGCGGGGCCATGCTGCGGCGAAAGCCAGGGCGCGAGCGGGGTGCGCAGATGAGTTGGCACGAGCGGATGTGGGGGGCGGTGGTCGGGGCGCTTGCGGCCTGCGCGGTCGCCTCGGCCGGGGCGGCGGCCACCGCCGATCCGCCGCCCGGCGTGGCTCAAGCCGTGCCCGCGGAGGACGCGCCGCCGGCCGTCTGCGCCGGCGCCGACCTGATGCAGAGCCTGCCGGCCGAGACCCGCGCCCGCATCGACGCCGCGGTCGCCGCCACGCCCTATGCGCAGGGCACCCGCTTCACCGCCCGCAAGGGCGACGCGCGGATCGAGATCATCGGCACCTATCACTTCGACGACCCCCGCCACGACCCGATGGTCGCGGCCCTGACGCCGGTCATCGCCTCGGCCGACGCGATGCTGGTCGAGGCCGGACCCGATGAGGAGAAGCGCCTGACCGCCGCACTTGCCCGCGACCCGTCGCTGATGGTGGACACCGAGGGGCCGACGTTGCCCGAACGGCTCGGGGACGCGGCGTGGCGCGAGCTGGGCGAGGCCATGTCCGCGCGCGGGATGCCGCCCGTCATGGTCAGCCGACTGCGGCCCTGGTACGTCTCGATGATGCTGGGGATCTCGCCCTGCATGATGGGCCAGATCAAGGCGCGGGGCGACACCGCGGGCCTCGACCACCGGCTGATGCAGGTCGCGGCCGACGCGGGCGTGCCGGTCCGCGCGCTCGAGCCGTGGGACACGGTGCTGACCCTCTTCGACGGCATGAGCGACGCCGAAGAGCTGGACATGATCCGCGCCGCGCTGCCCGCCGCGCGGCTGGCCGAAGACTATGCGACGACCACGATCGAGGCGTATTTCCGCGGCGACATCTGGGCGATCTGGGAGTTCGGGCGGCTGGACGCCTATGACCACGCCGGGATGGACCGCGCGAGCGTCGACCGGCAGGTGCAACTGGCCGAGGACCGGCTGATGACCGGCCGCAACCTGGGCTGGATCGCGCCGTTGACCGAGGCCGCGACGGCCGCGGCGGCGCGCGGCAAGCCGGTGGTCGCGGCCTTCGGGGCGCTGCACCTGCCGGGCGAGGACGGGGTGCTGCGGCTTCTCGAACGGGACGGGTGGACGATCACGGCAGGGGGCGCGTCATGAGCCGCAGCGAGAACCGATGGGCCGACGAGACGGCGTGGTGGACGATGGGCGCGGCCGAGGCGCGGCGCCGGATGCACCCCGCCTGCGTGATGATCCTGCCCCGCGGCATCCTGCAGGGCCGCGACATCCTGTCGGCGCTCGACGGCCCGCGGTGGGAGGGGGTGACGCTGGGCGAGCGCCGCTTCGTCGAGACCGAGGACTGCATCGTGCTGGCCTATCGCGTCGCGGCCAGTCGCGGCGGGCGCGCCTACCGCGCCTTCTGCAGTTCGACCTGGGTGCGCCAGCACGAGGACTGGCAGATGATCGAGCACCAGCAGACGCCGTTGGCCGAGGACTGAGGGTTGCGCGGCTCGCTGCGCCGCCACGCGCGGTTTCACGGCGCCTTCGCCGCGGGGCTGGCGGCGGCGCTGCTGGGCGGCGCGCTGACGCCGACCGACCGCATCCTGATCGGGGCGGACCTCTTCTTCGTCGTCTATTTGGTGGCCACCGCCATCTGGATGCGGGGCCGCAGCGGCGACGACCTGCGGGCGCATTTCGCCGACGCCGACGAGGGCGGGGCGCTGATCGTGCTGATGGCGACGGGCGCGGTCGGGGTCAGCCTCTATGCCATCGCCCAGACGGTGCTCGCCTCGGCCGATCCGGGGGCGCTGCGGCTGCGCCCGGTGCTGGCGCTCGGGGCGGTGCCGCTGGGCTGGGCGACGGTCCACGCGGTCATGGCCTTTCACTATGCGCGGATGTTCTACACCCCCGACCGGGACGCGGGCAGGGCAGCGGGCGGGACGGCAACCCAAACGGGCGCGCGCGACAGCGGCGGGCTCGACTTTCCCGGCGGCCCCGCGGCGCCGGGCCCGTGGGAGTTCCTCTATTACAGTTTCACCCTCGGGATGACGGCGCAGACCTCGGACGTGGGCCTGACCTCGACGCCCTTCCGGCGGGTGACGCTGGCGCACTCGGTGCTCACCTTCTTCTATAATGCGGTGATCGTGGCGCTGGCCGTCAACGCCGGCCTTGCGCTGGGGCAGGGGGGCTAGGCGCCCGGACGCGCCCGGCGCCGCCTGAGGGGACGGAACGGCGCCCCATGCCTCAAGGGCTCCCCGGTCCTCCGCCGCAGGCTCTCGCTCACACCCCTCTGCCGCTTGAGCCGCACGCGGCCCGCGCCTATAACCCGCGCCGACCCGTTTTGCGCAAAGGCTGTCTCACATGATCCAGGTTCTCGGCCACAAGGCCCCCGACACCGACTCGACCGGCTCGCCGCTGATCTGGGCGTGGTACCTGTCCGAAGTCCGCAAGACCCCGGCCAAGGCCGTGCTGCAGGGGACGCCGAACACCGAGGCCGTGTGGATGCTGGGCCGCTGGGGGCTGGACCTGCCCGAGGTGATCGCCGACCTCGCGCCCGGCGACCAGTGCGTGATCGTCGACACCAACAACCCGGCCGAGCTGCCCGCTGGCATCAACGACGCCGAGGTGATCGAGATCATCGACCACCACCTGCTCGCCGGCGGGATCAAGACCCGGCTGCCGATCAACATCACCATCCGCCCGCTGGCCTGCACCGCGACGATCATGCACGACCTGATCGGCGGCGACCTCGACCGGGCGCCGGCGTGGGTCAAGGGCGTGATGCTGACCTGCATCCTGTCCGACACGCTCGAGTTCCGCTCGCCCACCACCACGCCGCATGACCGCTGGGTGGCCGAGAAGCTGGCCGGCGAGCTCGGCCTCTCGATCCCCGAATACGCCACCGAGATGTTCACCGCGAAATCGGACGTCTCGTCCTTCTCGGACGCGGCGCTGCTGAAGATGGACAGCAAGGAATACGAGCTCGGCGGCAAGCAGATGCGGATCTCGGTGCTCGAAACCACCGCCCCGCAGGTGCTGCTCGATCGCAAGGCGGCACTGCTGGCCGCCATGCCGGGCGTCGCGGCCGAGGACGGCGCCGACGAGGTGATGCTGTTCATCGTCGACATCCTGAACGAGCGCTCGACCCTGCTGGTCCCCAACGACTTCGTGCGCGCCGTCGCCGCCGCGTCCTTCGGCGTCCCGGTCGAGGGCGACAGCGTGATCCTTCCCGGGATCGTCAGCCGCAAGAAGCAGATCATCCCGGCGCTGAAGCTCTGAGGACGACCGCCGGCGTGGGGGTGTCCGACCCCCACACCCCGCAAGACATCCGCCGCGCCTCGACGGTGCGGCCAGCAAAGGGGTGGACATGACCCGGATCATCGACAGCCTGGCCGAGATCGCCGACGGCTATGACGTGCTCTTCTGCGACCTCTGGGGCTGCGTGCACAACGGCAAGGTGGCCTATCCGGCCGCCATCGCCGCGCTGCAGGCGTTCCGGCAGGGCGGCGGCAAGGTGGCGCTGATGACCAACGCGCCCCGCCCGCGCCGCTTCGTGGCCGAGCAGATCGACCGCCTGGGCGTGCCGCAGGACGCCTGGGACGACATCGTGACCTCCGGTGACGCGGCGCAGGACGCGATGTTCGCGGGCCGGGTCGGGCAGAACGTCTGGCACGTCGGGCCCGAGCGCGACCTCGGGTTCTTCACCGAGACCAGCGATCCCCGCGCGCCCGGCATCCGCCGCGTGGCGCTTGAGGATGCCGAGGGGATCGTCGTCACCGGCCCCTACGACGACATGACCGAGACGCCCGAGGACTACCGCGCCCGGCTGGAGGCCGCGCAGGCCCGCGGGCTGCCGCTTCTCTGTGCCAACCCCGACATCGTGGTGGATTACGGCGAACAGCGGCTCTACTGCGCCGGCGCGCTGGCCCAGCTCTACGAAGGGATGGGGGGCGAGGCGCTTTATTTCGGCAAGCCGCACGCGCCGATCTATGACCTCGCCCGGCGCCGGCTGGGCGTCAGCGGCGGGCGCGAGCTTGCCATCGGGGACGGAATCGGCACCGATGTTGCAGGGGCCGTCGCGCAGGGGATCGATTCGATCTTCGTCACCGGCGGGCTGGCGGCCGAGCACATGGGGGGCGACGTGGAACGACCCGAGGACAGCCTGCTGCGCGCCTGGCTCAAGGCCGAGGGCATCGCCCCGACCTATGCCATCGGGCGGCTGCGGTGAGCGCCCGCCCGATCGCCTCGCCGCCTGATCCCGCGCCCGCCGCGACGCGGGTGGGGCACGTCCACCTCAAGGTGGCCGACCTCGACCGGGCGATCGCCTTCTATTCGGGCGTGCTGGGGTTCGAGGTGATGCAGCATTATGGCACCCGCGCGGCCTTTCTCGGCGCCGGCGGCTATCACCACCACATCGGGCTCAATACGTGGGAGTCGGCCGGGGCCACGCCCCCGCCGCCGGGTCACACCGGGCTCTATCACAGCGCCTTCCTGTATCCCGACCGCGCCGCGCTCGGGCGGGTGCTGGCGCGGGTGCTGGCCGCGGGCATCCCGCTCGACGGCGCGGCCGACCACGGGGTCAGCGAGGCGCTCTATCTGCGCGACCCGGACGGCAACGGGGTCGAGCTCTACCGCGACCGCCCGCCCGCGGAGTGGCCGGTGGACGCGGAAGGCCGGGTGCAGATGGGCAACGCGCCCCTCGATCTCGCGGCGCTGCTGGCCGAGGGCGGCGCGCTGCCGGACACCGACGCCCCGTGACCTGACGTCGCAACATTATTATCCCCCACGCCGCGACGACGGTATATTCTTGCCCGACGGTCATCGACCTGTTACGCCGCAATGCAGCGAACGGGCCTTTTGACGGGCCAGTGAACGGGCCAGCGAACCGGGGATACCCATGATGCTCGACAATCCGCCGCGGGATAACCAGTTTCGGGGCACCATCGTCATCGAGGACCTCGAGGTGGGCATGATCCGCACCCTGCAGAAGCAGGTGACGGACGCCGACATTGAGATGTTCGCCACCATCTCGACCGACCGCAACCCGGTGCACCTGGACGAGGAATACGCCCGCGACACGATCTTCGAGGGGCGGATCGCGCACGGGATGCTGACCGCGGGCCTCATCTCGGCGGTGATCGGCGAGCAGTTGCCCGGCCACGGCACGGTCTATCTGGGCCAGACGCTCAAGTTCATGGCCCCCGTGCGCCCCGGCGACGTGGTCCGGGCCGAGGTGCAGGTGGACGCCATCGACCATGCCCGCCGGCGGGTCACCCTTGCCACCCGCTGCCTCGTCGGCGATACCGTCGTGCTGAAAGGCGAGGCGGTGGTTCTGGCGCCGTCCCGCAAGTTCGACTGAGGGCCGCGCTCCGGCCCGCTCTCCCGCGCGTGAGGCCGATGCAGAACCCCCCCATGCATATCCACCGCGACTGGCGCGGCCTGCCAGCGTCGGCGCGCGGCGCCAGCGTGGCGATGGGCAATTTCGACGGCGTCCACCTGGGCCACCGCGCGGTGATCGACGCGGCCCGCGCCGCCCGGCCCGACGCGCCGCTGGGGGCGGTCACGTTCGAGCCGCATCCGCGCGAGTATTTCGCCCGCGCCGCCGGGCGCAGCGAGCCGCCGTTCCGGCTGATGAACCCCGAGGCGCGGGCCAACCGGCTGGCCCGGCACGGGGTGGCGCAGCTCTACGAACTGCCCTTCGGCCCGACGCTCGCGGGGCTGACCCCCGAAGAGTTCGCCCGCGAGGTGCTGGCCGAGGGGCTGGGCGTCGTCCACGTCGCCGTGGGCGCCGATTTCCGCTTCGGCCGCGGCCGGGCCGGGGACAGCGCCGCGCTGGCCGAGCTGGGGCAGGCGATGGGCTTCGGGGTCACCATCGTGCCGCTGGTCGGCGGCGACGAGCCTGCCAGCTCGACCGCGATCCGCGTCGCGCTCTCCGAAGGGCGGCCGCGCGATGCCGAGGCGATGCTCGGCCACTGGCACCGGATCGAGGGCGAGGTGCTGCACGGCGCGCAGCGCGGCCGCGAGCTGGGCTATCCGACCGCGAACATGGCGCTGGACGGGCTGCATCTGCCGAAGCTTGGCGTCTATGCGGTGCTGGTCGAGGTGCTGACCGGCCCGCACCGCGGCCATTATCGGGGCGTCGCCAGCCTCGGCGTGCGGCCGATGTTCGGCGAGAACACCCCGAACCTCGAGACCTATCTCTTCGATTTCTCCGGCGATCTCTACGGCGCGCATCTGTCGGTGGCGCTGGTCGACTACCTTCGCCCCGAGGCGAAGTTCGACAGCCTCGAGGCGCTGGTGGCGCAGATGGACGACGACGCCGCCCGCGCCCGCGCCATCCTGGCGGCCGGCTGATGCGCCCGCGCTTCTGGGAACTGCCGCTGGCCGAGCTCAGCGCCGCCGAGTGGGAGGCGCTCTGCGACGGCTGCGGCAAGTGCTGCCTGAACAAGATCGAATACGAGGACGACGGCAGCGTGGATTTCACCCGCGTCGCCTGCCGCCTGCTCGACGGGCAGAGCTGCCGCTGTTCGTCCTATCCCAACCGCCACGACTTCGTGCCCGACTGCGTGGTGCTGACGCCCCAGAAGCTGCGCGACATCGCCTGGTGGCTGCCCGCGACCTGCGCCTATCGGCTGCGCGCCGAGGGCAAGCCGCTCTACGACTGGCACCACCTGATCTCGGGCGACCCCGAGGCGATCCACCGCGCCGGCGCCTCGGTCCGCGGCTGGACGGTCAGCGAGCTGTCGGTGACCGAGGACGAGTGGGACCAGTATGTGATCGAGGATCAGTCATGAACTTCGGCTCGGACAACGCCTCGGGCGTCCACCCCCGGATCATGGCCGCGCTGGCGGCGGCGAACGAGGGGGCGGCCGCCTCGTATGGCCGCGACGCGCTGACCGCGCAGGCGGTCGAGGCGGTGCGTGAGATGCTGGGCGCGCCCGACGCGGCGGTGTTCCTGCTCGGCACCGGGACCGGGGCGAACGCGCTGGCGTTGGCGCAGCTCTGCCCGCCCTGGGGGCGGATCTTCTGCCACCGCACCGCGCATATCGAGACCTCGGAAAGCGGTGCCCCGGCCTGGATGGCGGGCGGCGCGCAACTGGCGCTGGTCGAGGGGGACGCGGGCCGGATGACAGCGGCGACGCTCGCCCAGCGGATCGCGGACTACCCGCAGGTCGACGAGCACGACGGGCGGAACGCGGCCGTCTCGATCACCAACGCGACCGAGTGGGGGACGGTCCACGACGCGGCCTCGGTCGCGGCGCTGGCAGGGGTCGCGCGCGAGGGCGGGATGGCCGTCCACATCGACGGCGCCCGCTTTGCCAACGCGGTGGCGGCGACCGGGGCGGCGCCCGGGGATCTGACGTGGCGCGCGGGCGTCGACGCGCTGTCGCTCGGGGGGACGAAGAACGGCTGCCTCGCGCTCGAGGCGGTGGTGTTTTTCGACCCCGACCGGGCCCGCGACTTCGCCTTCCGCCGGATGCGGGCCGGGCATCTGTGGTCCAAGCACCGCTTCCTCGCCGCGCAGATTCTGGCCTGGCTCGAGGGCGGGCTGTGGCTCGACCTCGCCCGCCACGCCAACGCCGCCGCGGGCGAGGTGGCGGCAAGGCTCGCCGCAGCGGGCCACACCCCGCTGGTCCCGGTCGAGGCGAACGAGATCTTCGTGCGGCTTCCCGTGCCCGAGATCGCCCGCCTGCGCGCTGCGGGCCTGCGCGCGGCCGACTGGCCGGCCGAGGGCGACGACGCCGGGGCGGCGACGATCCGGCTGGTGACGAGCTGGGCCACCACCGACGCCGAGATCGCGGCGCTGGGGGCGGCGCTCTAAGCCAGCGCGCCCAGCACCATCCGCAGCGCGTGCTCGACCGTTGCCGCGCGCACGGCGTGGCGGCCGCGGGGGCCGAACTCGACCGTCTCGGTCCGCACGCCCGCGGGCGTGGCGAGGCCGAAACAGACCCGGCCCTCAGGCTTGAATTCGGACCCGCCGGGCCCCGCGATCCCCGTCACCGCGACGGCCATCCCGGCGCCTGACCGCGCCTGCGCGCCGGCGGCCATCTCGGCCGCGACCGCCTCGCTCACCGCGCCGTGGGTGGCGAGCGTCGCAGCCGACACCCCGAGCATCCGGGTCTTGGCGGCGTTCGAGTAGGTGACGAAGCCGCAGTCCACCACGTCCGACGACCCCGGCACCTCGGTCAGCGCCGCGGCGATCAGCCCGCCGGTGCAGCTTTCCGCCGTGGCGAGCGTCACGCCCCGGGCGCGCGCGGCGGCGAGCACCTCGGCCGCGAGCCCCTCGGCCATCACATCAGCCCGTGCGAGATGCCTGCCGCGACGATGGTGGCAAGCGCCGCAAAGAGCCCCGCCCAGAGGTCGTCGAGCATCACCCCGTCGGCGTCCGCGCGGGCATCGGCGCGGCCCACGAGCCACGGCTTCCAGATGTCGAAGAGCCGGAAGAACAGGAACGGCGCCACCAGCCCCGGCCAGGGGATGACCGAGGCGGGCAGCCCGGCGAACCAGAACCCCGCCGAGGCGGCGCAGAAGGCGATGAGCTGGCCCGCGACCTCGTCGATGACGATCTCGCTGCGGTCCTTGTCGGCCATGCCGGCCGTGAACCGCCGCACCGACCAGAACCCAAGCGCGATGGCCGCCAGCGTCGCCGCCGCCACGAGGGGGAAGTGCCCCACCCGGTGCAGGGCGTAGCCGAGCCCGATCGTCACCGCCGAGGCCCAGGTGCCGGGCGCGGGGCGCAGGTGGCCGATGCCGAAGAGGGTGGCAATGGCGCGGTCCATCAGACGCCTCCGATCAGGGTGGCGGTGGCGAGGGCGGCGATGCCTTCCTCGCGCCCGGTGAAGCCGAGCCGTTCCGAGGTGGTCGCCTTGACGCTGACGCGGGCGGGCTCGACCCCCATGATGTCGGCCAGCCGCGCCTGCATGGCGGCGGCGTGGGGGCCGATCTTCGGCCGCTCGCAGACCAGCGTCACGTCGGCGTTGCCGAGCCGGAAGCCGCGCGACCGCGCCAGCTCGGCCGCGTGGCGCAGGAAGATCTCGGACGCCGCGCCCTTCCACTGCGGGTCCGAGGGCGGGAAGTGCCGGCCGATGTCGCCCTCGGCCAGCGCCCCGTAGATCGCGTCGGTCAGCGCGTGCATCCCCACGTCGGCGTCGGAATGGCCGACCAGCCCGCGCTCATGCGGGACCAGCACCCCGCAGAGCCAGACGCCCTCGCCGGGGCCGAAGGCGTGCACGTCGTAGCCGTTCCCGAGCCGCACATCCATGCCGGCCTCCATTATCCGTCCGGCGCGTTCGAGATCGCCGGGATAGGTCAGTTTCAGATTGTCCTCGTCGCCCGCGACGATGGTGACCTCGATTCCGGCGCGGCGGGCGAGTTCCACGTCGTCGGCCGCCCCCTCGGTCGCGGCGCGATGGGCGGCGAGGATGGGGCCGAGCGCGAAGCCCTGCGGGGTCTGGGCGCGGAACAGCCCGTCGCGGGCGGCAAACCCCGTCACCCGGTCGCCCGCGCCGCGCCACAGCGCGTCGGTGACGGGCAGGGCCGGGGCGGCGGCGGGCGCCCCCTCGGCCAGCGCCGTCAGGACCCGGGCGATCACCGCCTGCGAGACCAGCGGGCGGGCCGCGTCGTGGATGAGCACACGGGTCACGCCCGCGCCCTCGAGCGTCTCGAGCCCGGCGCGGACGCTCTCGGACCGCGTGGCGCCGCCCGCGACCAGCACCACGGGGCCGGCGAGTTCCTCGACCGCGCGCTCCATGTCCTCGGGGGCGACGATGACCACCACCCGGGCGAAGCCGCGAAAGGCCGCGATGCTGCGGGCGATGACGCTTTGCCCGGCGAGGCTCTGCCACTGCTTCGGCGCCGCGCCGCCCATCCGCGTGCCGCGCCCGGCGCCGGTGACGAGCACCGCCGTGGTGGCCGCAAGGGGCGGCAGGGGGGAAGGGGGACCGTTGCGCATCGCCCTGCGGATACGCCAAGCCCGCCCGGGTCGCAACCGCGCCCCGCGGGCGGGCTCCCATCGCCCCCCCCCCTCGCACCCGGGCCGGATCGCCGCTATATCCCCTTCGCATCACCCGCCGCCGCGACAAGGAGCCCGCCATGGCCGACCCCACCCCCTCGGATGCCGCCAAGGACGCCGCCGCCCGCGCCGCGGTGGCGCTGGTCGAGGACGGGATGCGCCTCGGGCTCGGCACCGGCTCGACCGCGGTGTTCATGGTCCATCGCCTGGCCGAGCGCATCCGCGCCGAGGGGCTGCGCCTGCGCTGCGCCGCGACCAGCCGGGCGACCTGCGAACTCGCCGGCCAGCTAGGCATCCAGATCGAGGAGCTGGACGCGATCGGCTGGCTCGACCTGACGCTCGACGGCGCGGACGAGATCGACCCCGACCTGAACCTGATCAAGGGCGGCGGCGGCGCGCATCTGCGCGAAAAGATCATCGCCGCGGCCTCGGACCGGATGGTGGTCATCGCCGACCCGACCAAGGTGGTCGAGCAGCTCGGCGCCTTTCATCTGCCCGTCGAGGTGCTGGGCTTCGGGGTCGAGGCGACGCGCATCCACATCCAGCGCCTGCTCGACGCGATGGATCTGAGCCAGCGCCCGATGCTGGTGCGCCAGCGTGACGGCGCGGCGTTCCGCACCGACGAGGGCAACCTGATCCTCGACCTGTCGCTCGAGTGCATCCCCGACCCCGCGGCGCTGGCGCGCGGGCTGAACGCGGTGCCGGGCGTGGTCGAGCACGGGCTTTTCCTGAACATGTGCCAGCTGGCGCTGATCGGCAGCCCGGACGGCTCGGTCATCGAGCTGACCCGGACCGAGGATTTGACATGAGCTTCGACTACGACCTCTTCGTGATCGGCGGCGGATCGGGGGGCGTGCGCGCCGCCCGCATCGCCGCCTCGCAGCACGGCGCCCGCGTGGGGCTGGCTGAGGAAAGCCGCATGGGCGGCACCTGCGTGATCCGCGGCTGCGTGCCGAAGAAGCTGATGATCTTCGCCTCGGGCGCCCCCGCCGCCGCCGTCGAGGCGCGCGGCTACGGCTGGTCCGGGGCGACCGAGGGGCGCTTCGACTGGCCGCTCTTCCGCGGCAAGCTGCACGAGGAACTCTCGCGGCTCGAGGGGCTCTACGCGGGCGGGCTGCGCGCCGCGGGCGTGGACATCCACCCCCAGCGCGCGAAGCTCGCCGATCCGCACACGGTCGAACTGGCCGACGGGACGCGCCTGACCGCCAAGCACATCCTGATCGCGGTCGGCGGGCGCCCGAGCCTGCCCGGCATCCCCGGCGAGGAACTGGGGCTGATCTCGGACCACCTGTTCGATCTCGACACGCTGCCCGCGCGGGTGCTGATCGTCGGCGGCGGCTTCATCGCCTGCGAATACGCGACGATCCTGAACGGTCTCGGCTGCGACACCACCATCGCCTATCGCGGCGACAAGCTGCTGCGCGGCTTCGATGGCGAGTGCCGGACGCTCGCCACCCACCAGATCGAGAACCTGGGCATCACCCTGCGGCTGAACGACAGCCCGACGCGGCTGGACCGCGACGGCGCGGGCATCCGCGCCAGCTTCTCGGGCGGCGGGGCCGAGACCTATGACGCGGTGATGTTCGCCACAGGCCGCGCGCCCTACACTGGCGGGCTGGGGCTGGAAAACACCGGCGTCATCGTGGGCGCGCGCGGCCAGATCGAGGTGGACCAGTGGTCGCAGACCGCGGTGCCCTCGATCTACGCGGTGGGCGACGTGACCGACCGGGTGAACCTGACCCCGGTTGCGATCCGCGAGGGGCACAGCTTCGCCGACACCGTGTTCGGCGCCCAGCCGCGCTGCGTCGATCACAGCCTGATCGCCAGCGCCGTCTATCTGCGCCCGCACGAGCTCGGCACCATCGGCCTGACCGAGGAAGAGGCCGCGGAACAGGGCCCGATCGAGGTCTATGCCGCGAGCTTCCGCCCCATGCGGTCGCTGTTCGCCGGGTCCGAGGCGCGGGCGCTGATGAAGCTGATCGTCTGCGACCGGACGCGGCGGGTTCTCGGCTGCCACATCTTCGCGCCCGAGGCGGGTGAGATGATCCAGCTCGTCGCCGTGGCGATGGGGATGGGGGCGACCAAGGAACAGTTCGATGCGGCGATGGCGGTCCACCCGACGCTGGCCGAAGAGCTGGTGACGATGCGCGCGCCGGTCCGCCGGGCCGGGGGCGCCACGGTCTGAGAGGGCGGCCCCGGGTGACCTGCGGCGCGGCGGGCGGGGAGCCCGCGGCCGAGGTTCGGGGCGGTTGGCACTTGTCCTCACGGGGTTTCCCCCTAGTTAGGACCAGAGTTTGGACGAAAGGCGTGACGATGGCACAAGGACCTTGGGGCGGCGGCAGCGGCGGCAACGACGACGAGCGTCCGCCGCGCCCGCAACCTCCGCGCCCCGAGGGCGGGCGCGACGGGGGGCGTGACGGGGGCCGCCCCGACCGGGGCGAGACGCCGCGGCCCTGGGGCCAGCCGGGGGGACAGCAGCAGCCGCCGCAGGGTGGCCGCCGGCCCGAGACGCAGGTGCCCGAGATCGAAGAGCTGATGCGCAAGGGCCAGGACCGCCTGCGCGTGCTGATGGGCGGGCGCGACGGCGCGCCGCGTCCGGGCGGGCCGCGCGGCCCGATGGGCACCGGCCCGACCCTGCCGCGGATGGACCGTGGCAAGTGGGGGATCGCGGCGCTGGTCGCCGTCGGCCTCTGGGCCGCCTCGAGCTTCTATACCGTCGACACCGGCGAGAAGTCGGTCGAGCTGATGTTCGGCCGCCCCTATGCCGTCCGCGACGAGGGTCTGAACTTCGCGCCCTGGCCGCTGGTCACCCGCCAGCTTGTCGCCGTCACCGGCGAACGCACGATCGAGATCGGCGCCGGGCGCGACGCGCTTGACAGCGGGCTGATGCTGACCCGCGACCAGAACATCGTCGACATGAGCTATCAGGTGGTCTGGAACGTCTCGAACCCCGAGCAATTCCTGTTCAACCTCGCCGACCCCGAGGGCACCATCCGCGCCGTCGCCGAAAGCGCCATGCGCGACATCGTGGCGCGCTCGGAACTCGCCCCGATCCTCAACCGCGACCGCGGCCAGATCGCCCGGGACGCCGAGATGGCGATCCAGGCGACGCTCGACAGCTATCAGTCGGGGATCAACGTGGTCCGCGTGAACCTCGGCCGCGCCGACCCCCCGCAGGAGGTGATCAACAGCTTCCGCGAGGTGCAGGCCGCCCAGCAGGAACGCGACCGGCTTGAGAAAGAGGCCGACGCCTATGCCAACCGCGTGCTCGCCAACGCCCGCGGTGAGGCCGCGGCGATGGTCGAGCAGGCCGAGGCCTATCGCGCCCAGGCCGTCAACGACGCCCAGGGTGAGGCCGCGCGCTTCAATTCGGTGCGCGAGGAATACGTCAAGGCCCCGGACGTCACCCGGCGGCGGATGTATCTCGAGACGATGGAGCGCGTGCTCGGCAGCGTGAACAAGGTCATCATCGAAAGCAGCGCCCAGGGCGGGCAGGGCGTCGTGCCCTATCTGCCGCTCGACCAGCTCCGCCCGCAGGGCGGGCAGGTGGGCCAGCAGCAGATGGGCCAACAGACGGGGCAGGTGGCCCCGCAGATGGGCCAGACCGGACCCGTGGACCAGTCCGCAACCCCGGCGCTGCCGGGCCAGACCGTGATGGGGGGCAACTGACATGCGCCGCGCGCTTTCCTTCTTTGCCCTGCCGGTCGTGGTCGTCGTCGGCCTTCTGGTGATGGCCTCGATCTACATCGTCGACGTGCGCGAAAAGGTGCTCGTCCTGCGCTTCGGCGAGGTCGTGGCGGTCCGCGAGGAGCCAGGCCTCGGCTTCAAGATGCCGGTCATCGACCGGGTGGTGCGCTATGACGCGCGCATCCTCGGCCTGCCGACCGACCCGATGGAGGTCACGCCGCTCGATGACCGCCGCCTCGTGGTCGACGCCTTCGCGCGCTGGCAGGTGAACGACCCCGTGACCTTCCGCCGGGCCACCGGCGAGGGCGGCATCGACTTCGCCCAGAACCGGCTCGCCGGCATCCTCAACAACGCCATCCGGCAGGTGCTCGGCTCGGTGCCCTCGACCGCGGTGCTGTCGCAGGACCGCACCAACCTGATGGGCCAGATCCGCGACGCCGCCCGCGGCGAGGCCGAGGCGCTCGGGGTGCAGATCATCGACGTGCGCCTGACCCGCACCGACCTGCCCGAGCAGAACCTGACCGCGACCTACGCCCGGATGCGGGCCGAGCGCGAGCGCGAGGCCGCCGACGAGATCGCCCGCGGCGGCGAGGCCGCGCAGCGCGTCCGCGCCACCGCCGACCGCACGGTGGTCGAGCTGACCTCGGACGCCCGCCGCCGGTCCGAGATCGTCCGCGGTGAGGCCGATGCGCAGCGCAACGCCATCTACGCCCAGGCCTTCGGGCAGGACCCGGAGTTCTTCGCCTTCACCCGCTCGATGACCGCCTATGAGCGGGCGCTGCGGGGGCAGAACAGCTCGCTCGTGATCAACCCCGAAGGCGAGTTCTTCAGCTACCTCGGCGCGGGCGGCAATCCGAACGGGGTGAGCCCGGTCGCGGTCCCGCCCGAGGTCGCAGCGGCCGTGCCCGCCGACGCGCCCTCGACGGCCGAGGTCGCAGCCGAAGCCGCCGCCCAGGCCGCCGCGGCGGCCGAGGCGGCTGCGGCGACCGCCGCCCGCGCCGAGGGCGGCGCGGAAAGCGAGCCGGGCGAGGCGACCATCGCGGTTCCCGACGCGGTCGGCACCGTCCCGGGCCTTGAGGGTGAGTCTGCGGTCGGCACCGCGACCGACGCGGCCCCCGGCACCGTCCCCGCCACTACGGCCCCGGCCGACGCGCCGGCGCCGGCGCCCGAAGCTACGGCGCCTGCCGCGGACCCGGTGGCGACCCCCGCCGCCCCGGCCGATTCGGTGCCGCCGGCCAACTGACGCGTCCCGCCATCGCGCAGGGATCGAGGCGCAGCCCCCCGGGGCTGCGCCTTTTCGCGTCGCCCCGTCCGCTCGGCGCTTGCGTCAACCGCCTGCGCCCCTCACGATGAAATGACGATCCGCACTGTTGCCTTGTCGCCACGAGCGACCACATTGGCCGCACCCGACCCGCCGCCGGACGGGCTCACGATCCGGTCACCTGACGGAGATCAAACGCATGACATTCCACGGACTTACCCGGCGCACGGGGCTCGCCGCCTCGACCCTCGCGCTGACGCTCGCGCTGGCTGCGCCGGGCCTGGCCCAGCAGGCCCAGCCGACGCCCCCCGCGCCGCCGCCGGGCGTCGAGCAGCAGGTCCTGCCGCCCGCGGGCAGCGCCATGGCGCCGCAGGACATGCCGCAGACGACCACCACCCCCGACCAGCCGATGAACGGCAAGGTCCCCGAGGCCGCCAACGCCAACGCCCCGATCGACGTGCAGAAGGCACCGGTCGCCAGCGGCCAGTCGGTCATGCCCGACAGCTTCGCCGACATCGTGGCCCAGGTCAGCCCGGCGGTCGTGAACATCACGACCACCGCGGTCGTCTCGCGCCCCGTGGCGCAGGGGCCGATGTTCCCCGAGGGCAGCCCGTTCTCGGACCTGTTCCGCGACTTCGGCATTCCGGGCGTGCCCGGAATCCCCGGCGGGCCTGACCAGGGCTCGCCCTTCGGCAACCGCGGGCCGATGCAGCAGGAACGCTCGAACGCGCTCGGCTCGGGCTTCGTGGTCTCGGCCGACGGGTTCATCGTCACCAACAACCACGTCATCGACGGCGCCGACGAGATCGAGATCGAGTTCTACTCGGGCGCCAAGCTGCCCGCGAAACTGGTCGGGACCGACCCCACCACCGACATCGCCGTGCTGAAGGTCGAGGCGGAAAAGCCGCTGCCCTTCGTCAAGTTCGGCAACTCGGACAGCGCCCGGGTGGGCGACTGGGTGCTGGCGCTCGGCAACCCGCTGGGGCAGGGGCTGTCGGCCTCGTCCGGGATCATCTCGGCGAAAAGCCGGGCGCTGACCGGCACTTATGATGACTTCATCCAGACCGACGCCGCGATCAACCGCGGCAACTCGGGCGGGCCGCTCTTCAACATGGCGGGCGAGGTCGTGGGCGTGAATACCGCGATCCTGTCGCCCAACGGCGGCTCGATCGGGATCGGCTTCTCGATGGCCTCGAACGTTGTCAGCAAGGTCGTCGACCAGCTGCGCGAGTTCGGAGAGACGCGCCGCGGCTGGCTGGGGGTCAAGATCCAGGACGTGACGCCCGACATCGCCGCCTCGCTGGGGCTCGCCTCGGAAACCGGGGCGATGGTGACGGACGTGCCCGCGGGGCCCGCGGCCGACGCCGGGGTGAAGGCGGGCGACATCATCACCCGCTTCGCCGGCGGCGATGTGGCCGACACCCGCGACCTCGTACGCCGGGTGGCGGACGCGCCGGTGGGCGAGGCCGTGGACGTGACCGTGCAGCGCGCCGGCCAGCCGGTCGAGCTGAAGATTACCCTCGGGCGGCGCGAGCTGGCCGACGCCGACGGCAGCGGCGAGGGCAACGACGGCGCTCAGTCGCAGGGCGGTGACGGCCGCACCGTCCTCGGCATGACGCTGGTGCCGATCACGCCCGAGCTGGCCGCCCGGCTGCGCCTGCCCGAGGGGGCCAAGGGCCTTGTCGTGCAGGACATCGACGCGACCAGCGACGCTTCGGCCAAGGGGCTGCAGACCGGCGACGTGATCGTCGAGGCGGGCCAGCAGCCGGTGACGACGCTGGCCGACCTGAACGCGCGCATCGCCGAGGCGAAGGACGCGGGCCGCAAGTCGGTGCTGCTCTTGATCCGCCGCGAGGGCGAGCCGCGCTTCATGGCGCTGTCGATCGAGTAAGGCCGCGCGCCACGCCGGCACGCAAGGGGCGCCCGCGGGCGCCCCTTTCTTCATCCGGTCCGCGGCGCGCGCGTCGGGCGCGCACCGCGGGGGCAGGGCTCACTGGTTCGTCGCGACCGTGGCTTCCAGCGCGGTGAAGCCCGCGGTGAAGCCCTTGAGCGACATCGTCAGATTCACGAGGTCCTTGGCCGGGTCGGCGCCGAAGGGCAGCAGCGTGACCTTGCCCGAGCTGCCGCGCTTCATCGCGCCCAGCTCGTCGGCGGTCATGCCGATGCGCGAGACGCAGCCGATCGGGGCGCAGACGAGGAACGGGTAGCGGTGCTCCTTGCCGGTGTCGATCTGCAGCCCGAGCGCGGCCTGCAGGTCGGTCTCGAGCGGGGCGACGAAGTTCAGGATCGCCGCGGCCTTGCCCGAGAACGGGATGATCGAGACTTCCGCGACCGGCTTCTGCCCCTCGTCCTTGAGCAGCTGGTAGAGCTCGCACGGGTCCTTGCCGTCGGCGGTCTTGAGGCAGCGCAGCAGCCAGTCGTCGTGGGTCGACTTGGTGTAGTAGCTGCCGACCGCATCCGCGGCGGGCGCAGCCGGGGCGGCGCCGGCCGCCGGGGCCTCTGCGGCCGGGGCCGCAGGGGCGGCGGCGGCGTCAGCCGCGGGGGCGGCGCCGGCCTCGGGCGTCGCCGCGGGGGCGGTCGCAGCCGGGGTGGCCTCGGCGGCCGCGGCAGCATCGCTCGCAGCTTCGGCGGCCGAGTCGGCGGCGGCTTCGGCGGCCTTGGCCGCGTCGGTCGCGGTCGCCGCGGCATCCTTGGCCGCCTCGGTCGCGGTCGCGGTGGCGTCCTTGGCGGCTTCGGTCGCGGCGGCGGTGGCGGCGTCGGTGGCGGCGTCGGTCACGGCTTCGGCCGCGGCGGGTGCGGGCGGCACCACGACCGGGGCGGTCGTCGTCGCATCGGTCGCGGTCTGCGCCAGTGCGGCGAGCGGCGCGACGGCCAGCAGTGCGGCCAGGACGGCGGTTGAGGTTCGAGCCATGTCTGTTCCTTTCAGGGCAGGGCGCTGTCAGCGCGAAAGACGCTGGCCGCGCTGGTAACACGCCGGATCGGGACTGTCAGGGGTGGGGCAGTCACCTTTGTGTAGAGCCGGCGGCGACCCGCGCGGGGCAGGGGGTGCTGGGTCACACGGGCGTTCCATCGCGCCGTTGACCCCGGTCAGAACGGCCGACCGCCGCATCGCAACCCCTTGTCACGGAAAGGGGGATGCGGCGCGAGCGCTGCATCCCCCTCGTCCCCTGTAGGACTTGGCCGTTTCTGCGCGTGACGTTAGTCGCAAGCCACCCGCCCGTCAATGCGCCCGAGGGCCGCCCGAACGGCCGGTTTCGCCCCGCGACAACGTGCCGCCGGCGTCCTCCGGCGAGGCTCGATCGGCCGCTCGGCGACCCTCCCCTCCCCGCGCCGCGGGGCACACAAAAAAGCCGCGCCCGGAGGCGCGGCCAGTGGGTACGGAGGAAGCATCGGACCCTCGCCCGTCAACGATCCGACAGGGACACTCTGGCACCAAGTCGTTAATTTTGTATTGTTGTCCCGCGCGCCCCGTTGCGGCGCACCCGACCCGCTGCACGAAGGCCGCCCCCGTGACCCACCCGACGCCCCAAGACCCGACCGCCCGTCCGGACACGCCCGATGCCGCGGCAGACCGCGCCCCCGAGGCCGCGCCCCAGACCCCGCCGCCGCTGCCGGGGCGCGCACCCGACACCCCCCCGCCGCTTCCGACGTCCGCCGACCCGGCGCCCGCGCCGCCGCCCGCCCCCCACCCGGTCGTCGATTTCGATGCCGGCCTCGTCTTCGTCGGCGGCGGCGGCCCGGACTACGCCACCCCGCAGTCGCTGATCCTGAAATACGCCAACCGCCACGGGCTGATCGCCGGCGCCACCGGCACCGGCAAGACCGTCACCCTCCAGACCCTGGCCGAGGCGATGTCGCTCGCCGGCGTCCCGGTGGTGCTCGCCGACGTCAAGGGCGACCTCGCCGGCATGGCGGCGCCGGGCGGCACCGACCCCAAGCTGCTCGCCCCCTTTGCCGAGCGCGCCGCCCGAATCGGCGCGCCGCTCGACTATCGCGCCTTCCCGGTCACCTTCTGGGACGTGTGGGGCGAAAAGGGCCACCCGGTCCGCACCACCCCGGCCGAGATGGGGCCGCTGCTGCTCGCCCGCCTCATGGGCCTGACCGACGTGCAGGAGGGGGTGTTGAACATCGCCTTCCGCGTCGCCGACGAAGAGGGGCTGGCGCTCGCCGACCTCAAGGACCTGCAGTCGATGCTGGTCTGGGTCGGCGAGAACGCCAAGGAGCTGAGCCTGCGCTACGGCAACGTCGCCACCGCCTCGGTCGGCGCGATCCAGCGCGCGCTCTTGGTGCTGGAACAGCAGGGCGGGGACCGGCTCTTCGGGGAACCGGCGCTGGAACTCGCGGACCTGATGCGCACCGACGCCTCGGGCAAGGGGATGGTCAACATCCTCGCCGCCGAGCGGCTGATGAACGCGCCGCAGCTCTACGCCACCTTCCTGCTGTGGCTGCTGTCGGAACTCTTCGAGCAGCTGCCCGAGGTGGGCGACCCCGACCGCCCGCGCCTCGCCTTCTTCTTCGACGAGGCGCATCTGCTGTTCGACGGCGCCCCCCCGGCGCTGGTCGCCAAGGTCGAGCAGGTGGCGCGGCTCATCCGCTCCAAGGGGGTGAGCGTCTGGTTCATCACCCAGAACCCCGCCGACCTGCCCGATTCGGTGCTGGGCCAGCTTGGCAACCGCGTCCAGCACGCGCTGCGCGCCTTCACCGCCAAGGACCAGAAGGCGCTGCGCCAGGCGGCCGAGAACTACCGCGCCAACCCCGCCTTCGACACCGCCGACGCGATCCAGCACGTCGGCACGGGCGAGGCGGTGACCTCGTTCCTCGGCGCCAAGGGCGCGCCGGGGGTGGTCGAGCGCACGCTGGTCCGCCCGCCGCTGTCGCAGCTCGGGCCGATCCCCGACGCCGACCGGGACCGGATCATGCAGCTGTCGCCGCTGGGGCTGAAATACGCGACCCCGGTGGACCGCGAGAGCGCGTTCGAGCTGCTCGCCCAGCGGACCGCCGCCGCGGCCGAGGAAGCCGCCGCCGCCCAGCGGCGCGCGGCCGACGCGAGCCTCTTCGAGATGCGCAAGTCCGACGGCTATAGCCCCGGCCGGACCAGCACCGGCATCCAGATCGGGCCGCCCGCCACCCCGGCGCGGCGGGGCGATTCGATCGCCGAGGCCTTCGGCAAGAGCGTGGTCCGCACCATCGGCACTCAGGCCGGGCGCGAGATCGTGCGCGGCGTGCTCGGGACGCTGTTCCGGGGCCGCTGACCCGGCCAGCGCTCGCTGCCCAGCCCAAACCTCAGGGCAGGGCGCGCAGCGGCGCGGCGGCGGGCAGCAGCCGCGATTCCGCCAGCACCGCGATCATCAGCAGAACGTGCTGGTGCAGGTCGTACTCGGCCGCGCCCTCCTGCCGGGCGGCGTTCATCCGGTCCTCCTCCGCCCGCAGCCGGGGCAGGGCATGACCAGGCGCGGGCAGCGTCTCGCTGCGCAACAGCCGGCGCAGGTCGCGCTCGCGCCGCCAGCGGGCCTGCCCGGCGACCGCCGCCCGCACCAGTGCGGCAGGACGGCGCAGCGGCTGGCGGACCGGCTGGGCGGGAAAGGTCAGGATGTTCGACATCAGGCTCATTGGAACTCTCCGGTCCGAGGGCTGTTGTGTCCTTTGTGCTCTCCCTTGGGTTGTTGTTGCGCAACCAGTGCACGCAGCGCGCGACGTGGTTAACTCTCTTTAGGGAATCTTAGCGCTTCATGACCGAACTGTTCGGGGACCTGTCTTTTTCGACAGGGCGGACACCCAGGGCCGGCTGGCCCAAGGACATGAGGGGAAGCTTTGAGATGATGATTCTGACGGGCGATCTTTCCGCAGCCGCTGCCGTGACGCCCGAGGGCGAACCGGCCGCGGTCGCACAGCCCGCCGCGGCTGCGGCCGTCGCGGCCGATGACCTGCCCGAGGACGCCCGGCTCTACCTGCGCCACGTCGAGGGGGGTGAGACGATCCGGGCTCTGGCGCGCGAGGCGGGGTGCCACGCCTCGACTATCCTGCGCCGCATCCGCCGGTTCGAGACGCGCCGCGACGATCCGCTGATCGACCGGGCGGTGGACCCCGGCGCCCGGGCGACCGCCGGCAGCGCCGAGCCGGCCGAGCTGCGCCGGGTGCTGCGCCGGCTGGCCGAGCCGGGGGCGGTGCTGGCGGTGGCCGAGGGGATGGACAAGGCGATCGTCACCCGCTCGGACATCCGCACGGCGGTGCTCGACCGCAGCCTGGCCGAATACCTCGCGCTGCGGGGCTGGGTGGCGCTGGTGGGGCAGGGGCGGATCACCCGCCACGCGCTGACGCCCGCGGGCCGGGCGGCGCTCAAGGCGCTGGTCGCGGGGCGGTTCCCCGGCCTGCCGCAGGCGGGGGTGCTGACCCCGGCCGACGCCGAGGCGGTGGGCGGCCCCGACCGGCCGGGCCTGGCCGAGGCCGCCGCCGCCTTCGACATGGGCCCTGCGGCGGCGCAGCGGCACCGGATCTATGAGGACCGGACCCTCGATGACCCCGAGACGGGCGGCCCGCGCCGGATGCGCGTCAACATCGCGGAAAGCCCCCTGCTGGTGCTCGCCCGCCGACGCGACGCCAACGGCCAGCCGTTCCTCGACCCCGGCATGGTCCGCGCGGGCGAGCGGCTGCGCGAGGATTTCGAGCTGGCGCAGATGGGGCCGCGGGTGACCCAGAACTGGGACGGGTTCCTGACCGCCGGCTGCGCGGCCGCGGTGCCGGCCGGCGGCAACCTCGGCGGCGGGTCCGAGACCGCCCGCAGCCGCGTGGCCGAGGCGCTCCGCGACCTCGGCCCCGGCATGGGCGATCTGGTGCTGCGGGTGTGCTGCTTCCTCGAGGGGATCGAGCTGACCGAGCGGCGGCTCGGCTGGTCGGCGCGCTCGGGCAAGGTGGTGCTGCGCCTCGCGCTGATGCGCCTCGAGCGGCACTACCGCGAGCGCTACGGCGCCGGCAGCCCGCTGATCGGGTGAGGCGCGGCGGTCGCTGAGACGCCCTGACATCGGGCCGGGTCCGCGACGACCGTGGCCTGACGCAAGCCCGACCGCAGGCTCCTCACCCGCCCCGGCAACGAAAAGGGCCCGGCCGATCCCCCGGCCGGGCCCTTTCCTGTCATGCGCCGCAAGGCGCGCTCAGCGCATCGCCGATCAGGCCGCCTGCTGCTGCTTGTGGGTGCGCAGATAGGCCAGCACCGTCTCGGGCGACGATTCGCCATAGGGGTCCTCGGCGTGGTTGTCGCAGCGCCCCGGCTCTTCGAACAGCTTCTCGACCACACCGTCGGCGATCACCGCCGCATAGCGCCACGAGCGGCACCCGAACCCGAGGTTGTCCTTGCGCACCAGCATCCCGACCCGCTCGGTGAACTCGCCCGAGCCGTCCGGGATCACCTGGACGTTCTTCAGCCCCTGGGCCTTCGCCCACTGGTTCATCACGAAGCTGTCGTTGACCGACAGGCAGTAGATCGCGTCGATCCCCAGCTCGGCCATCTCGGCCGCCGCCGCCTCGAACCCCGGCAGCTGGTAGGTCGAGCAGGTCGGCGTGAACGCGCCCGGCAGCGAGAACAGCACCACGCGCTTGCCCTTGAAGTAGTCGTCGGTCGTCACCGCTTCCCAGCGGAACGGGTTCGGCCCGCCCACCGCCTCGTCGCGCACGCGGGTCTGGAACGTCACCTGGGGCAGTTTGTCGCCGGCTTTCATCGCATCGTCCTTTCCATCCGTCTGCCGCATTCGCAGCACCAGATGCTGCGACGCAGAAATCCAGTCCCGTATCTGGCAAGCCGTTGCCGGTTGATCAACCCCTTGCGAGGGTTTACCTCGGGTCAGACCCGCTTCCGCAGCGCCCGTCCCGAGGGGGCCCCTCATGCCGACCGTTCCGCCCGTCCTGCCCGCCGCCGGCGTCCCCGACGCCCCCGCCGCGCCGCCCGTCCTGCGCCACCCCGAAAAGGCCCACCGCCCCGACCAGACGCAGCCCAAGAAGCCCGCCTGGATCCGCGTCAAGGCGCCGACCTCGCAGGGCTACAAGGACACCCGCGACATCCTGCGCGAGAACCGCCTGTCGACCGTGTGCGAGGAGGCCGGCTGCCCCAACGTCGGCGAATGCTGGTCGCAGGGCCACGCCACCATGATGATCATGGGCGAGATCTGCACCCGCGGCTGCTCGTTCTGCAACGTCATCACCGGCAAGCCGCAGGCGCTGGACGTGTTCGAGCCGGGACGGGTCGCGCACGCCGTCGCCAAGCTCGGCCTCAATCACGTCGTGCTGACCTCGGTCGACCGCGACGACCTCGACGACGGCGGGGCCGAGCATTTCGCCCAGACCATCCGCGCCATTCGCCACCGCTCGCCCGAGGCGACGATCGAGGTGCTGACCCCCGACTTCCTCAAATGCGGCCCCGCCGCGCTGGAAACCGTGGTCGCGGCCCGCCCCGACGTCTTCAACCACAACCTCGAGACGGTGCCCGGCCTCTATCCCACCGTCCGGCCGGGGGCGCGCTACTTCCACTCGCTGCGGCTGTTGCAGCGGGTGAAGGAGCTCGACCCCGCCATGTTCACCAAGTCCGGCATCATGGTCGGCCTGGGCGAGGACCGGCAGGGCGTCCTGCAGGTCATGGACGACATGCGCGCCGCCGACATCGACTTCCTCACCATCGGCCAGTACCTGCAGCCGACCCCCAAGCACCACCGCGTGGACCGCTTCGTCACGCCCGAGGAGTTCGCGGGCTACGAGAAAGCCGCCTACGGCAAGGGGTTCCTGATGGTGTCGGCCACCCCGCTCACCCGGTCGTCCTATCACGCCGGCGACGACTTCGCCCGGCTCCGCGCCGCCCGGCACGCCCGCCTCGCCGGCGGCTGACCCGCACCCCCCGCCGCGCCGGCGCGCTTGCGCGCGGCGCCCCGCGCGGCTATCTGGAACCGGCGTTGCCCGAGTGGCGGAATGGTAGACGCAGCGGATTCAAAATCCGCCATCCGCAAGGATATGTCGGTTCGAGTCCGACCTCGGGTACCACGCGAAAAGCCCCCACCGGACGCCGGCGGGGGCTTCTTTCTGACCCCGATCCCCATTGGCCGCGCCACCCCGAAGGGGTCACTCCGCCGCGGTCACCATCGGGTTGTTCGGGTGCTGCGTCCAGTTCCGCTGCCCGCCCGCGACCTGGCCGGTGCGCGCATCGACCTCGCCCGGCGCCAGCTCGCGCATGGTGATGCAGTCCTCGACCGGGCACACGTCCACGCAAAGGTTGCAGGCCACGCACTCCTCCTCCTTCACGCGGAACACCCGTCCCGGGTCGATGGCGATCGCCTGGTGGCTGGTGTCCTCGCAGGCCGCATAGCAGCGCCCGCACGAGATGCACTTGTCCTGATCGATCACCGCCTTGGTGATGTAGTCGAGGTTCAGGTACTGCCAGTCGGTGACGTTCGGCACCGCCCGCCCGATCAGGTCCGACAGCGCCATCTCGCGCGCGTCGAGGTAGTCGCGCAGGCCCGAGATCATCTCCTGCACCACCTTGAAGCCATAGGTCATGGCGGCGGTGCAGACCTGCACGTTGCCGGCGCCCAGGGCGAGGAACTCGGCGGCGTCACGCCAGGTCGTGACGCCGCCGATCCCCGAGATCGGCAGTCCGCGCGTCTCGGGGTTCCGGGCGATTTCGGCCACCATGTTCAGCGCGATGGGCTTCACCGCCGGGCCGCAATAGCCGCCATGCGACCCCTTGCCGTCGATGGTGGGCTGGGGCGCAAACAGGTCCAGATCGACCGAGGTGATCGAGTTGACCGTGTTGATCAGGCTCACCGCATCCGCCCCGCCGCGCTTCGCGGCCTCGGCGGGCTTCCTCACATCGGTGATGTTCGGCGTCAGCTTGACGATGCAGGGCATCCGCGAGTACTGCTTGACCCAGCGCGTCACCATCTCGATGTACTCCGGCACCTGGCCCACGGCCGAGCCCATGCCGCGCTCGGCCATGCCGTGCGGGCAGCCGAAGTTCAGCTCGACCCCGTCCGCGCCGGTATCCTCGATCCGCGCCAGGATCGACTTCCACGATTCCTCGTCGCAGGGCACCATGAGCGAGATCACCAGCGCCCGGTCGGGATAGTCCCGCTTGACCGACTTGATCTCGTCGAGGTTCACCTGCAACGGCCGGTCGGTGATCAGCTCGATGTTGTTGAGCCCCAGCACCCGCCGGTCGGCGCCGTGGATGACGCCGTAGCGCGGCCCGTTGACGTTGACGACGGGCGGCCCGTCGAGGCCCAGCGTCTTCCACACCACCCCGCCCCAGCCGGCCTGAAAGGCGCGGCGGACGTTGTATTCCTTGTCGGTGGGCGGCGCCGAGGCGAGCCAGAACGGGTTGGGCGAACGGATGCCCACGAAGTCGCTGCGAAGGTCAGCCATCGCCTCAGCCCCTCATGTCGGGCGCATCGACCGGGGCAGGGGGCGTGGCCCCGCCGGTCAGATGCGCGTGGATGTCCTCGGCCGCGTCGCGCCCCTGCGCGACGGCCGTCACGGTCAGGTCCTCACCCCCCGCGGCGCAGTCGCCGCCCGCCCAGACCCCGGCGCGGCTGGTCCGGCCCGGCCCGGTCACGGCGATCTTGCCGCCGTCCAGCGCCAGCCCCTCGGGGACACCCGCGAGTTTCTGGCCGATCGCCGTCAGCACCATGTCGGCGGGGACCGACACCGTCTCGCCGGTGTTCAGCATCCCGCCATCGGGCAGGTCCTCGGTCCGCCCCAGCACCACGCCGCCATCCCCGGCCCGCGCCGCGACCACATTGGTCATCAGCCGCACGCCCGAGGTCACCGCGTGGTCCTGTTCGTGCCCCGAGGCCCCCATCCGGTCCTGCCCGCGCCGATAGGCGATGGTCACCGTCTCGGCGCCGAGCAGCTTCGCCTGCACCGCCGCATCGACCGCCGTCATGCCGCCGCCGATCACCAGCACGTCGCGCCCGACCGGCAGGGTGGCAAGGTCCGCCGCCTGCCGCAGCTCGGCGATGAACTCGACCGCGTCACGCTGGCCGGGGGCCTCGATCCCCAGCGCGTTGACGCCCCCGAGCCCCATCCCGAGGAACACCGCGTCATATTCGGCCGCGAGCGTCTCAAGCGTCACCGCCTCGCCCAGCACCGCGCCGGTGCGCAGCTCGATCCCGCCGATCCGCAGCAGCCACTCGACCTCGGCGGCGGCGAACCCGTCCACCGCCTTGTAGCTGGCGATGCCGTATTCGTTCAGCCCGCCGGGCTTGGGCCGGGCCTCGAACACCACCACCTCGTGCCCCTTGGCGGCGAGCCGGTGCGCGCAGGACAGCCCCGCCGGCCCCGCGCCCACGACCGCGATGCGCTTGCCCGTGGGGGCGCCGCGGCGGAACGGGTGGCCCTCGCCCAGCACGATCCCGTCGGTCGCATAGCGCTGCAAGGCGCCGATCTCGACCGGGCGGCCCTCGGCCTCCATCCGCACGCAGGCGCCCTCGCACAGAGTCTCGGTCGGGCAGACCCGGGCGCACATCCCGCCGAAGATGTTGTCGTGCAGGATGGTCATCCCCGCCGCATCCGGCGTGCCGGTGGCGATCTGGCGGATGAACAGCGGGATGTCGATGCCGGTGGGGCAGGCGGTGATGCAGGGCGCATCGTGGCAGAAATAGCAGCGATCGGCGGCGACGCGCGCCTCGTGATCGTCGAGCGGCGGGGCGACATCGGCAAAGTTGGCCGCGTAATCCCCGGGCGCGAGACGCCCCGGCACGATGCCCGGCGTCATCCTGGTCGTGGTCATGAGACCTCCCTGAAGCTGGCCGTTGTGCTGGCTCTTGTCCGTCAAGGCTGACACAGGTCGGAATTTTATCAAGAGGTAAAATTATGGCGGCCGCGTGTGGGGCCGGTGGGCGAGTTGGCGACTGGAAGTGACGCGAGTCGAACGCTGCGTTGCGCGCCGAACGTTCGCATGAACTGTGCATGAACATCGCACGAACGTCGCATGAACCCTGCATGGGTTGTGCATGATGTCGGATTGCGCCAGTCATGAAAAATCAATGCGTTGACCACGCAACATCAAGCAGCATGTGAGTTTCCGCCACCGCCCGCCGCCGGCAGAGCCAGCCGCGCCGCCAGCCCGCCCTCCGTGGCGCGCGAGAGCGTCAGCCGTCCGCCGTGCAGCGCCGCGAGATCGGCGACGATGGCTAGTCCCAGCCCGGCCCCCGGAGGTCCCGCCTCATCCAGCCGCCCCCCGCGGCTGAGCGCCGCGGCGTGATCCGTTTCGGCCATCCCCGGCCCGTCATCACTGACCGCGAGAACCAGCTCCAGCCCGTCGACAGTCGCCTCGACGCGGACTGAGGAGCGGGCGTATTTCACAGCGTTTTCAATCAGGTTGCCGGCCATTTCCTCGAGGTCCTGCCGCTCGCCCGCGAACCGCACACCGGGCGCACAATCCACCGTCACGCGCAGCCCGCGCGCCTCGGCCGGGCGTCGCAGGACCAGCAGGATGTCCTCGATCACACCTGCCACCGGCGTCGCTTGCCCCAGCAGCCGCGGCACCCCCGCGCTGCGCGCCCGCCGCAGGTGCCAGCCGATCTGCCGGTCCATCCGCGCGATCAGGGCCTGCCCCGGATGGTCGGGCGCAACGCTGTTCGCCAGCGCCGCCATCGGCGTCCTGAGCGAGTGCGCGAGGTTGCCCAGATGATCCCGCGCCCGCCCGATGACCGAGCGGTTCGCGTCCAGAAGCGCGTTGATTTCCAAGGCGATAGGACGCAGTTCTTTGACCGGGGGCAGGGGCAGCGCCTCGGCGCTCCCGGCCCGGATCGCCCGGATGTCGCGCCCCATCGCGTCCAGCGCCCGCAACCCCAGCGTCACCTGCGCCACGCTCGCCGCCGCCAGCCCCAGCCCGAGCACCGCCAGCGCCAGTGCCAGCGGCCGCAGCACCCGCGCCAGCGCCGCGTCGATCTCGTCCTGCGGCGCGGTGACCGTCACCGAAAGCGGCCCGTCGAGCCCCGGCAGCGTGAACGCCCGGCGCATCACCCTGAGCCGCTCACCCTCCGGCCCCAGCCCCGCGCCGCCGCTGAAAAATCCTTGCGGCGGTTGAAGATAGAGGTCGAGCAGCGACCCGGCCCGGGCGATCACCGCGCCGTCCGGCCCCTGCAGCTGCCAGGCCCAGAGCGACAGCGGCATCTCGAGCCGGGGGTCGGTCGGAGGCCGGGCGAGAGTCACGCGGCCCGTCGCGTCGACCTCGGTCCCGGCGATCACCGTCTCGGCGATTGCGTCGGCCTCGGCGTCGAAGCGGTCGGTGACGAAGCCCGTCAGCACCCCGCCGATCACCCACCACGCGCCCAGCAGCGCCAGCGTCAGCCACAGCGCCGCCGCCGCCAGCAGCCGGGCGCGGATGGAATCAGTGAGCCATCTCATGGGGTTGCGCCCGAAACCAGGACGTAGCCCTCGCCGCGCCGGGTCTCGATCAGCCCGTCGCCGATCTTGCGGCGGAGGCGCCCGATGACCACCTCGATCGACTTGAAGTCCCGGTCGCTGCCTGCGTCATAGAGATGCTCGGAGAGCTCGGTCCGGCTGACCACGCGTCCCGGGTGGTGCATCAGATAGCCGAGGATGCGCGTCTCGAAGGCCGTCAGCCGCAGCGCCACCCCGT
The DNA here is from genome assembly GCF_012689545.1 of Paracoccus sanguinis. Classification (NCBI taxonomy): domain Bacteria; kingdom Pseudomonadati; phylum Pseudomonadota; class Alphaproteobacteria; order Rhodobacterales; family Paracoccaceae; genus Paracoccus; species Paracoccus sanguinis. The sequence goes on along the minus strand of NZ_CP051542.1, from coordinate 213,068 downwards.
CGCGCGTGATCAGCCCGAGCTGCGTGTCGAAGCTGAGCGGCCCCGCGGTCAGCACCGCCCGCGCGTGGCCTGCGGCGCGCCGCACCAGCGTCTGGGCGCGCAGCACGACCTCGTCGAGGCGGAAGGGCTTCACCGCATAGTCGTCGGCCCCGGCGCGGAAGCCCGCGACCTTGTCCGTCCAGTCGCCGCGCGCGGTCAGGATCAGCACCGGCATTGCCACCCCCGCCGCCCGCCAGCGCGTGAGCACCTCGATCCCGGGCAAGCCCGGCAGGCCGAGATCCAGGATGGCGACGTCGTAAGCCTCTGTCGCGCCAAGGAATTCCCCCTCGGCGCCATCGTGGGCGAGGTCGGCGACAAACCCCCCCTCGCGCATCGCGGCAGCGATCTGGTCGGCCAGCAGCGGGTCATCCTCGACGATCAGGCAGCGCATCAGTCGTCCTTCCTGCGGGAGGGTTTGGGCTTCTGGCGCGCGGCAGTCAGGTCGGTGCCCGCGACCTCGACGAAGCGGCCGCTCACCGCGTCCATGCGGATGTCGAGCACCGCCCGCGCGGGCGTCAGCAGGCGCAGCCGATAGATCAGGTTCGTGCCCTGCGCCCGCTCGGCCGGTCGCGCGGGCACGAGGTCGATCGCCAGCACCCGGCCGTCGAACCGCGCCTGCGCCCGCCGCACCGCCTTGTGGCGCGGCAGCAGGTCGTCCATCGCCACCGCGAACTCGTCGGGCAGGGGGGGCAGGGGGCGCGCTGAGGCATGGGCCGGAGGGCGCGGGGCGTCCGGGGCGCGCAGCCGCTCCAGCGCGCCGAGCCCGAAGAGGACCGCCCCGAGGATGAGGCCAATGACGATCAGCCGCCGCATGGGATCCTGTAGTAGGGCGAACCCAAACGGAAGGGAAACGGTCCGTTGGCGGTTCGTTCGGTCAGCGTGAGGTAACGAGACGACATCCGGGGTGGTGACAGCCGCCTCGCGACGCACCTATGAAAGGGAATTGAGATGATTCGGATGCTTCGGACCTCGGCTGCGACGGTGGCCGCGACGTCGATCCTCGCGCTGCCGCTGATGGCGCAGACCGCGCCGGTGGTGACCGCGCCTGTCGCGCCGCCGCCGGCGGTGACCGCGCCCGCCACCCTGGCGGCGCCCCCGGCGGTCACGGCGCCTGCCACCCCGGCGGCGCCTGCCGTGACGGCACCGGCCCAGGGCGGGTTGCCGGCCGCGCTGACGGCGCTGGGGATCACCGACGCCACCGTGACCGCGGGCCGCAAGGGCGGACAGCGCGTCGAGGGCACGCTGCCGGGCGGCGGCGCGTTCCAGGCGATGGTCGATCCTGCCGGGGCGCTGCGGATGATCCGCACGACCGACAACGCGGCGCTGCCGGCCCCCGTGGCCCAGGCGCTGATCCCCGAGGCGGTGCGCAACGCGCCGATCTTCGCCGAGTTTGCTCGCGTCGAGGGCATGGCGCAGGGCGACGAGGGGGTGATGGTGTTCGGAGCCGACACGGCGGGCGAGCCGCTCCGCGCCGGGTTTGCCGCCGACGGGACGCTGCAGCGCTTCGGTCGGGGCGAGATGGAGGGTCATAAGCACGGCAAGGGCGACCACGGCCGCAAGGATGGCGACCGGAAAGACCGCGGCAAGGGCCACGGGAAAGAGATGCACGGCAAGGAGATGCGCGGTGACAGAACCGGCCCGCGCGGTACGCGTCCCTCTGGGATGGACGGGATGGGTCAGCAAGGCGCGGGCCAGCCGGCGCCGCTGGACGATGCGGCGGTCAACCGGGTGCTGACCGAGGGCGGCTATACCGCCGTCGGCGCCATCACCCGCAACGGCCCGCGCGTCGAGGCCAAGGCGACCAACCCCGAGGGCGAGGCCGTGACGGTCACCATCAACCCGCGCGGCGTCGTGGTACGCGAACTCGCCCGCTGAGCCGCACGTCAGACGATCGAGGGCCGTCCCGTCCGGGGGGGCCCTTTTTCATCATGATTTCAAGAGAGATAGCCGGCAAGGCCCCAAAGATCGTAGCCGGCGCGGGCCGCCGTCTCGAGAATCTCGGCTCGCGGTCGCCGGCCCGACTGGCTCAGCGCCCAGGCGCTGGCCGACCGGGTGCCGGAGCGACAATAGGCGAGGATCTTGTCGCCGGGTTCGGCGCCTTGCGCGGCCTCGTCGATCAGGCTGCCCAGCCGGTCCGCGAGCGCCGGGGTCAGCCCGCCTGGCTCGATGGGCAGGTAATGGAACGCCAGCCCGGCGGCCTGAGCAGCCTCGGCCATCCGGGCGCTCTGCAGCGCCGCCTCGATCTCGCCGTCGGGCCGGTTGTCGATCAGCGTCGTGAAGCCGGCGTCCGCCAGCCGCGGCAGGTCGGCGATGTCGATCTGGGGGGCGACGAAGATCGTGTCGGTCAGGCGGCGCAGATCCACGGTGGGCCTTTCTTTGTCGTCCTCGCTTATGGCGAGGTTGGCGCTACAGCGAGGTCACTGTGGCAAACCGTGCAAGGGTTTGGCAACCTTGGTCTGCGGAGCGTAGCATCTCGGTCGAAGGGCGAGAAGCACAGCTGTCCGCGCCAATCCCGATACATCCATATCTTACATAATACGGATTATCGAGTATTCGGGTCAGTCCCGCCGTAGCGATAGAACCCCTCACCGGAACTCATCCCGAGTTTGCCCTTGTCCAGAAACTCGCTCTTCAGCCGCTGGGCGAAGGCCTGCGCCTTGGCGTCGCCGACCGCCGAGATGTGCCACGCGGTGTTCAGCCCCACGACGTCATAGATCTGGAACGGACCCACCGGCGCGCCGGTGGCGATGCGCCACACCTTGTCGATGTCTTCGGGCTGGGCCACGCCGTCCACCCACAGCGCCGAGGCCGACTGCAGGAACGGCACCAGCATCGAGTTCAGCACATAGCCGGGCTGTTCCTTCTCAAGCACGATCGGCTCCATCCCGATGGCGCGGGCAAAGGCGGTCACCTCGTCGCGGACCGCCGGGTCGGTGCCCGGGTGGCCCATGATCTCGGCGACATTATGCAGCCAGATGCGGTTGGCGAAATGCAGCGCGAGGAAGCGCGCGGGCCGCCCCGTGGCCTCGGCCAGCGCCGAGGGCAGTAGCGTCGAGGAGTTGGTGGCGAAGATGGTGCCCTCGGGCGCCAACCGGGCCAGCCTGGCGTAGAGGTCGCGCTTGATCTGCGGGTCTTCGGGGACCGCCTCGATGATCAGGTCGGCGGCCTCGACTGCCTTAGCCAGGTCCGAGGTCAGCGTCAGCCGCGCGCGGGCGGCGGTCATCTCGTCGGCCGGCAGGTCCAGGTCGGCCTGCATCTGGGCCGCGATCTGCGCGACCGCGCCCTCGGCGCGCGCCACCGCCTCGTCCGAGACGTCCTGCGCGATCACGTCGAACCCGTGGCGGGCGGCCTGCAGGGCGATCTGCACGCCCAACACACCGGCGCCGATCACGGTCACGTTGCGGATGGTCATGGCCTTGCCTCCGATGAATATCATATGATATTTATATATCATTTGAGCTGTCAGATTTCAAGGGTGGCGAGCGAAAGTCCGGCCCTGCCCCTCGCCGCGCGACCCCGTTGGCCCCTGCCCTTGCAGCGCCCCGGTCACCCGCTTAAGTCAGTCGGGATGTCTGCCGACCCGGAGGAGTTGCCGATGGCCATGGAAGCCTATGAGATCGAAGCGCTGATCCGTCAGGCCTTTCCTGACGCTGCGGTCACGATCACGGACCTTGCCGGCGACGGGAACCACTATGCCGCCGAAGTGGTGGACGAATCCTTCCGGGGCCTGAACCGCGTCCAGCAGCAGCGGCTCGTCTATGCGGCGCTGCAGGGCAAGATGGACGGGCCGAGCGGCGCGCTGCACGCGCTTGCGCTCACCACCAAGGCGCCGGACTGACGCGGGCGCGCCGCGTCCAATTTCACCCGCCGTGCCGACGTGCGGCCCTACCTCATCACGGGACACCTCTGCCATGACCGACATCCGCTCGCAGATCCAGGAAACCATCGACGGCAACGACGTCGTGCTGTTCATGAAGGGCACGCGCGAGGTTCCCCAGTGCGGGTTCTCGAGCCGCGTGGCCGGGGTGCTGAACTACATGGGCGTGGCGTTCCGCGACGTTAACGTGCTGTCGAGCGACGAGATGCGCCAAGGCATCAAGGACTTCTCGGACTGGCCGACCGTGCCGCAGCTCTACGTCAAGGGCGAGTTCGTCGGCGGCTGCGACATCGTCACCGAGATGACCCTCTCGGGCGAGCTCGACCAGCTCTTTGACCGGGCCGGCGTCGCTTATGACAAGGCCGCCGCCGAGAAGATCCGCGAAGCCAACAGCTGATCACGCAGCGCTGAATGCGAAAAGGGCCGCCCGGTGGGGCGGCCCTTTTCCATTCGGTGGCTCGACGCTCAGCGATAGAAGCCGTCAGCGTCGTAACGATCATCGTCGTCGTAATCCGCTTCGACGAAATCATACTCATCGTCGTCCCGGTGACGCCAGCTCTGCAGCTTCGAGGCCAGAGCCACGCCCACGGCAAAGGCGCCCATCAGCGGCGGGATGGTGGCCGCGTTCGAGTCCTTCACGCGCGACAGGGTGTCCCGCGTGTCGGCGAGGAACTGCGGCGTCAGCCCGACCCGGTTCGCCGCTTCGCCCGCGACCTTGCGGGTGAAGCCTTGGACCTTCGCCTCGGCGTCACGGGCGAACCCGTGCACCTTGGCTTCGGCATCGTCGGCGAACTTCGCGGCCCGATAGGACACGTCGTCGACCAGCGATGCGACCCGACCCTCGACGTTGTCCACGACCTCGGTCGCCTTCAGCCGCGCCTTCTCCAGCGCCGCGTCGGTGGCGAGGCTCACCCGCGCCTCGACCTCGGCACGAAGCTCGTCGGTCGACGGCACCGGATGCTTCACCGTCTTCGACATCGAGATCAGCACGACGCCGATGATGACGAACAGCAGGCCGATGGCGAGGGACGCCCCCAGCGAACCCCAGTGAAGGTGGTAGGCCAGGAACGTCCAGAGGGCGGCGACCAGAAACCCGGCGCCGATCAGCGCGACGACCCCGGCAGCGGCCTTCATTCCGGCGCGGCGACCCGCGTCGGAAAGGGCCAGCTGCATATTGCGCGCGTAATCGAACATCGGATCAGCGGCGGGCGAGGATCAGGCCGACCAGGAAGCCGACGCCGGCCGCGATGCCGAGCGCCTGCGCGGGCTTGCGGCGCACCATGTCGGACATCTCGTCGTAGTAGTCGCCGGCGTACTGCGCGACTTCGGTCGCCTTGCGCTCACCCGCGCGGTAGAGGCGGTCGGCCTCTTCACGAGCGCGCTCGGCGTACTCGGCGCCCTTCTCCTTCGCGGCCTCGACGTACTCGGCGCCCTTGTCCTTGGCGGCGTTCGCCATGTCGGCGGCGGCGTGCTTGACGTCGTCAGCGGCGCGGCGCGCCTTGTCAGCCGCGGTGTTGTCGGTCGCCTCGTTCCAGGCGTCCTTGGCGTCGCGGGCCAGCTTGTCCACGCCCGACTTGACGTCGTCGGCGGTTTCGCGGGCGGCGTCCTTGACGTCTTTCTTCAGATCCGAGGCGGTGTAATTGTTGGCCATGGTGCGGCTTCCTTTCCCGATAGAGGGTTCGTTTCGTTGCGGTTCTTGAACGGCCGACTCTGGCGTTTCGTTCCATCGGCGTGACAAGTAATCTCCCTGTCGACGGCCCGACGCTGGGTCACGATCTGAAGGGACCGGACCATGACCGTGACGATCTATCACAACCCCCGCTGCTCGACCTCGCGCCGGGTGCTGGCCACGCTGCGCGCGGGGGGCGAAGAGCCGCAGGTGATCGACTACCAGCGCACCCCCCCGGACCGGGCAACGATCCGGCGCCTGATCGCGGACGCCGGGCTGACGGTGCGCGCCGCGCTGCGACAGTCGGGAACGCCGTATGACGAGCTGGGCCTGGGTGACCCGAGCCTCGACGACGAGGCGCTGCTCGATGCCATCGAGGCGCATCCGATCCTGCTCAACCGCCCGTTCGTGGTGACCTCGCGCGGCACGGTGCTGGCGCGTCCGCCCGAGCGGGTGCTCGAGATCATGGAGAACCCGCCCGCCCACGTCGCCGAGGCGTGAGCCTGCGCGCCCTGAGCGCCCCCCTGCCCGGTCCTCGGTCCGCACGGCCCGCGGGGCGGCGTGACGATGCCGCATCCCGGCGTGGGTGACCCCGGCGCAGCCCCCGAAAGCGCCGCGCTCGCGCGGCTGATCGCGGCGCAGGATCACCCGTGGCTGGCGAAGCTGGCCGTTGCCACCGCCGACGTTGGGCCCACCCCCGCCCCGCTCTGGCCCGGCGAGGGCGCCGCCGTCGCCCGCGCCATTCCCCGCCGCCGGGCCGAGTTCGCCGCCGGGCGGGTCGCCGCGCGCGCGGCACTCGCCCAACTGGGTGAGCCGCCCGCGGCGATCCCTTCTGGGCCCGACCGCGCCCCGATCTGGCCGCGCGGTGTCGTGGGCAGCATCAGCCACGCCGGCGCGGTCGCCATCGCCGTCGCCGCGCGGACCGCGGACAGCGGCATCGCCGCGCTCGGCGTCGATGTCGAGCCGGACCGCCCGCTCTCCCCCGACCTGATCGGCGACATCGCGGACGACGCGGAAATCGCCCGTCTCGCCCCACTGCCCCCGCCGGTCGCTGCGCTGCGGATCTTTTCGCTCAAGGAGGCCGCCTACAAGGCGCAGTATCGGCTGACCCGGCAGCTGCTCGGCTTCCCCGACCTGCGGCTGACGCCCGATGGGCTGGTCTTCGCGCACGCGGTCCCGCCCTTTGCCGCGGGCGCGCTGCTGCCGGCGCAGCAATGGGTCGGGGGCGGGCTCTGCCTCTCGCTCTGCCTGCTCGAGGCCGCGGACACTCCGTGACCTGTCCAAAGTGATCCTGTCCAAAAGGTCAGGTGACTGCGGGGGCGGCCGCGTGATGTAGTCTTTCCGACTCTGCGTGTTTCCATTTTTTACCAGTTGGCCCTCGAAAGGCAGTTTTCATGGCGCATCTTGTCGGAACCGTCGGCGACGACACGCTAGTCGGAACGCCCGACGACGACCTGATCGATGGTCTGGCCGGCAACGACCGGATCGTCATCGGCGATGCCCCGGGCAACGACACGATCCTGGGCGGGGACGGCGGCGACACGCTCGACGCCAGCGGGCAGACCGCGGGTGCCACGGTGAGCTATTCCGGCGCGGGCGAAGGCACGCTCGTGCAGGGGGCGGACAGCGTCAGCTTTTCGGGGATCGAGCGGCTCAATCTCGGGTGGGGCAACGATGCCGTCACGGCGGCCGGCACCTCGGCCGGGATCGACGTGAACACCGGCGCCGGGGATGACACCATCATCGGCAGCGACGCCCGCGACACCATCGACGGCGGCGCGGGGAACGATCTGATCGACAGCGGCGACGGCGACGACCTGATCGAGAGCTCAACCGGCAACGACACCGTCCATGCCGGGGGCGGCGACGACGGCGTGCGGTGGGGCAAGGACGTCGACAACCAGACCGGTCACGACGTCCTCTACGGCGGCGAGACGGGTGAGACGAGCGGCGACGCGCTGAACGCGTGGACGTACGACGGTGTCGCGGTCGAATTCACCGGCGCCGAGTCCGGCACGCTCGCCGACAACCACGGCAACACCGCCGAGTTTCACCAGTTCGAGCGCATCCTGACCGGCGAGGGCGACGACAGCATCGACGCCTCGGGCGCGGTGCTGACCGGCACGACCGGCGTGAACGTCCTGACGCGCGAGGGCGACGACACGCTGATCGGCAGCGCCGGCGACGACACGCTGAACGGCGGCCACGGCGCGGACGTCATCAACGGCGGCGCCGGCGACGACATCATCTCGCTCAACGGCAATCTCTACGGCGACCCGACGCAGCCCGACAAGTTCGCCGATGTGCTGGTGCTGCAGGACGGGTCGGGCGACGACCGGGTGCTGGACTTCCGGATCCCGGTTCGGCAGCCCGACGGCAGCATCGTCTCGACCGACCGGCTCGACGTGAGCGCGCTACACGATGCCTCCGGCAACCCGGTCGACCTCGACGACGTGACGATCACCGCGGACGGCGACGGCAATGCCGTCCTGACCTTTCCGAACGGCGAAAGCATCACCCTCGTCAGCGTCACCCCGGCGCAGCTCGGCAGCCGGCGGCTGCTTAACGCAATGGGCATCCCCTGCTTCACCGCCGGGACGCGCATCGCCACACCGCGCGGCGCGGTCCCGATCGAGGCGCTGCGCGCCGGGGACGCAGTGCTGACCCGCGACCACGGGGCGCGACCGCTGCGCTGGGTCGGGCGCCGGAGGCTGGGCGCCGCGGCGCTCGCCTCGGCCCCGCATCTGCGCCCGGTGCGCATCCGCGCCGGGGCGCTGGGGCCGGGGTGCCCGGCCGCCGACCTGACCGTGTCGCCGCAGCACCGGATGCTGGTGACCTCGCGCATCGCCCAGCGGATGTTCGGCACCGCCGAGGTGCTCGTCGCGGCCAAGCAGCTGACCTCGCTGCCCGGCATCTCGATCGACACCGAGGCGACCGAGGTCGAGTACATCCACCTGCTCTTCGACGACCATGAAGTCGTCACCGCCAACGGCGCCGCAAGCGAGTCGCTCTACACCGGGGCCGAGGCGCTGCGGGCCGTGGGCCGGGCCGCGCGCGCCGAGATCCTCGAACTGTTCCCCGCGCTCAGGCACGGCGTGCCCGGCGCGCCGGCACGACCGCTGGTCCGCGGCCGACAAGCCCGCAGCCTGGCTGCGCGTCATCTGCGCAACCTGCGGCCGCTCGTCGGGATGCACTGACGGGCGGGTCCGACATGGCCCGCCCCCTGCTGGTCATCTTCGTGACGGCCGAAGCCGCGCGTGAGGGCCGGCTGGTCCACCTCGACGACAAGTTCGTCGAGGGCATGGCGCTGTATTGCCGCGAGTGGGACGGCCAGGTGAGGGTCGTCATGCCCGAGGCCCCTGCCCCGCCCCCGTTCAGTCACGCCCGCGATCCGACCGCGCTGGGGTTCGATCTGGTGCTGATGCCGCCCGCCACCCCGCCCGGGGCGCTGCTGCCGCCCGAGGCGGGGATGGTCCTCGGCTCGGCCGATTCCGCGGCGCAGCTTGGGTTGGCCGATCTCTGCCGGGCGCGCGGCGTGCCGCTGGTGTTCGGGATCGAATACACGCTCGGGACGCGGCTCAGGATCGCGCGGATGGACCCGGCGCGCAACGCAGCCCGGCGGCTCTGGTCGGCGGGCTGGAACCTGCGGCAAGAGCCGCGCCGCCGGGCCGCGCTCGCCCGTGCCGACGGGGTGCAGATGAACGGCTTTCCCGCGGCCGCCGCCTATGCGGGGCTGAACCGGCGGAGCCTGCTCTACCTCGACAACCGGATGACGGCGGCGATGATGGCCACGCCGGCCGAGATGGCGGCGCGGGCCGCCCGCCACGCCAGGCGGGCGCCGCTGCGGTTGATCCACTCCGGCCGGCTCGAACCGATGAAGGGGGCGCACCTCATCGCGCCGCTGGTGGCCGCGCTGGATGCGGCTGGAATGACCTACAGCCTCGACATCTACGGCGAGGGCAGCGTGCTGCCGGCCCTTAAGGCCGCGCTGGCGGCGCTGGGGCACCGCGCGGGCGGCAAGGAGCATGTGCGCCTCCACCGCCCCCTGCCCTTCGCCGACGGGCTGGTGCCGGTCTCGCGGCGCGAGGCGGACTTGTTCGTCAGCCTGCACACCCAGTCCGACCCGTCGTGCAGCTACATCGAGGCGATGGGCTGCGGCCTGCCGGTGGCGGGCTTCGACAACCGGATGCTGACCCCGCTGGTGGCGCGGTCAGGCGGCGGCTGGACGGTGCCGATGGGCGACGTGCGCGCGCTCGCCGCCCGGATCAGGGCGCTGGATGCCGACCGCGCGGCGCTCATGCGGGCGGCCGAGGCCGGGCTGGCCTTTGCCGCCCGCCATGATTTCGAGCGTGAGTTCACCGCCCGCACGGACCAGCTCAAGGCGATCTGCGATGCCGCGACCGCCAGGCGCGGCGGGCGTGGCCCGGCAGGATCATGAAGCCCCTCGCATAGCGCCCGGCGAGCCGGCGCGGATCACTCAGCATCCGCCACAGCCACTCCATCCGCGCTCGGCGCACGAGCCGGGGGGCGCGGCGCTGGTCCCCGGCGAGGAAGTCGAGCCCCGCCCCGATCGACGCAAACCCGACCCCCGGCAGGCGGCGGCGGGCGAAGGCGGCGAAGATCTCCTGCCGCGGCGCGCCGAGGGCGAGCAGGCACAGCCCCGCGCCCGACCGCGAGATGCGGTCGGCGACCGCCTCGGCCTCGGCGCCGGTCGGATCGAAGGGGAACCCCGGGGCATGGGTCAGGACGATGCGCGCCCCCGGCACCTCGCGCCCCAGCCGCGCGGCGGCGCGCACGAGGCTCTCGCCCCGCCCGCCGATCAGCGCCACGCCCACCCCCGCCGCCGTGGCGGCCCGGACCAGCGGCACCACGAGGTCCGAGCCGGGCACCAGCCCCACCGGCCGGCCGGAAAGGCGGGACAGCCACACCACAGGGTTCCCGTCCGCCACCACCAGATCATGCGCCGCATAGGCTGCGCGGAACCCCGCCTCCCGCCCCAGTTTCTCGAGGTGATCGACGTTCAGCGTCGCCAGCGCGAACCCCTGCCCCGCCTCAAGCCGCGCGGCGACCTCGGCCAGCAGGCTCGGGGCGTCGGCGTGGGTCAGCCGGACGCGCGCCCCGTCGGGATATGCAAACTCCACCTGCCCCTCCTCTCGCCCGGCGCCCCGGACCTGCATGAAAAGATAAGCCCGCGCGTCTATACTTGGCTCTGTCCTGCGGCCTATACTCGGGGCGTTGTAGTTGTTTGTTTGAATGAGTTTGGCCGTGAACGAGGGGTCGTCAAGCGTATCCCGCCCCGGGCACGATCAGTTTGCGATCGTCGGCATGGCAGCCCAGCTTCCGGGCGCCGAGACTGTCGGAGCCTACTGGCGCAACCTGTGCGAGGGGGTCGAGTCGATCGCGCGCCGGTCGGCCGACGAGCTGGCGGCGGCGGGCGAATCCGCGCTGCATCTGCGCGATCCGCATTACGTTCCGGCCGCCGCGATCCTCGACCAGTTCGACGGCTTCGACGCCGAGTTCTTCGGGCTCTCGCCCAAGGACGCGGCGATCATGGACCCCCAGCACCGCAAGTTCCTGGAAAGCTGCTGGAACGCGCTCGAGGATGCGGGCCACGTCCCCGAGAGCTTCCCCGGACCCATCGGCGTCTTCGCCGGCTGCGGGATGGGCAGCTATTTCTACTTCAACCTCTGCTCGAACCGCGAGCTGGTGGACGGCGTGGGGATGTTCCTCTTGCGCCACACCGGCAACGACAAGGATTTCCTCGCCACCCGCGCCAGCCACCTGTTCGACCTGACCGGGCCCAGCGTGAACGTGCAGACCGCCTGCTCGACCTCGCTGGTCGCGGTGCATCTGGCCTGCCAGTCGCTCGCGTCGGGCGAGTGCGACATGGCGCTGGCCGGCGGGGTGACGATCGAGCTGCCGCACGGGCGCGGCTATCTCTACAAGGAAAACGAGATCCTGTCGCCGGACGGGCATTGCCGGGCGTTCGACCACCGCGCGCAGGGCACCGTGTTCGGCAGCGGGACGGCGGTGGTGGTGCTGCGCCGGCTGGCCGATGCGCTGGCCGACGGCGACCACATCTGGGCGGTGGTGCGGGGCAGCGCGATCAACAACGACGGCGCCGCCAAGGCCGGCTATCTCGCCCCCAGCGTCGAGGGCCAGGCCGCGGCGGTGGCCGAGGCGCTGGTGATGTCGGGGACGCCCCCCGACAGCGTCGGCTATGTCGAGTGCCACGGCACCGGCACGCCGCTCGGCGACCCGATCGAGATCGCCGCGCTGAACCACGCCTTCGCCCGCGTCCCCGCGGCCGCGGCGCGGGCGGGGCCGTGCCTCGTCGGCTCGGTCAAGACCAACATCGGCCACCTCGACACCGCGGCGGGGACGGCCGGGCTGGTCAAGGCGGCGCTGGCCGTCCACCACGGGCGCATCCCGCCCACGCTGGGGTTCTCGGCCCCGAACCCCGCGATCGACTTTGCCGGCGGACCGTTCCGGGTCGCGGACCGGCTGGCCGACTGGCCCGAGGCGATGCGTCCGCGCCGCGCGGGCGTCAACTCGCTCGGCGTCGGCGGCACCAACGCCCATGTCGTCCTCGAGGAACCCCCGCCCCCCGCCGCGGCCGAGGACTCCGACTGGCCCTTCCATATCTTCACCGTCTCGGGCCGCAGCCGCGCGGCGCTCGACGACAATGCGGCGGCGCTGGCCGGCTGGCTCGAGGCCCATCCCGACGCCGATCCCGCCGACATCTCGCACACGCTGGTCCGTGGCCGCCGCCGGTTCGAGCGGCGCCGAGTGCTCGTCGCCCATGACCCGGCCGAGGCGGCGGCGCTGTTGCGCGGGGGCGCCGACAACCGCCGGGTGTTCGACGCCCAGAAGGCCGGCGACGACCCGCGCGTCGTCTTCATGTTCCCCGGCGGCGGGGCCCAATACGCAGGCATGGCGCGCGGGCTTTACGACACCGAGCCGGTGTTCCGCGAGTGGATGGACCGCGGGCTGGCGCATCTGGCCACCCTCGGCCCCGACCTGCGCCCGCTCTGGCTGCCCGAACCGGACGCCACCGCCGCGGCCGATGCGGCGCTGATGCGGCCCTCGGCGCAGCTGCCGCTGCTGATGATCGTCGAATACGCGCTGGCGCGGCTGTGGATGGCCTGGGGCGTCACCCCCGCGGCGCTGATCGGCCACAGCATGGGCGAGAACGCCGCCGCCTGCCTCGCCGGGGTGATGAGCTTCGAGGACTGCATCGGCCTCGTCCATCTGCGCGGGACGCTGTTCGACGGGGTGGCGCCGGGCGGGATGCTGTCGGTGCCGCTGGCACCCGAGGGGTTTGCGGCCGAGCTGGGCGATCTGGATCTTGCCGCGGTGAACGCGCCGTCGCTGTCGGTCGTGTCGGGGCCGCAGGCGGCGCTCGACGATTTTGCCGCGGCGATGGCGGCGCGGGGGGTCGAGACGCAGAAGATCGCCATCTCGATCGCCGCCCACTCGCGGATGCTCGAGGACATCCTGCCGCGCTTCCGCGCCTATCTGGCGGGCATCCGCCTTTCAGCCCCGCAGATCCCGATCATCTCGAACCGCACCGGGCGGCCGCTCACCGACGCCGAGGCGACCGATCCCGACTACTGGACCGCGCATCTGCGCGGCACCGTCCATTTCGCCGAGGGCATCGCTCATCTGTCTGCCGACCCCGCGACGCTGTTCGTCGAGGTCGGGCCGGGCCGGGCGATGTCGTCGATGGCCGGGGCCAATCCCGGGGTGCGGCCCTTCCAGGTGATCTCGACCCTGCGGCACCGCGACCAGGCGGTGGGCGACGATCTCTTTTTCATCAACGCGCTGGCCCGGCTGTGGGCGGCGGGGGGCGACTTCGACTGGGCGCAGATCTGGGGCGACGCCGCGCGGCGGCGGCTGCCGCTGCCGGGCTACCAGTTCCAGCGCAAACGCTATTTCATCGAGCGCAGCGCGGCCTCGGCGGCGGTCGAGGACGAGGCGCCGGCGCGGATCGAGGACCCGGCGGGCTGGGGCTGGCGCCCGGTCTGGCGCCTCTCCGCCCCGGCGGTCGAACTGGACGCGCTGGGCGCGCCGCTGCACCCGCCGCTGCGCTGGCTGGTGCTGGCCGACGAGATGGGGGTCGCCGATCGGGTCGCGGATCGGCTGCGCGCGGGCGGGCACGCGGTGACCCTGCTGCGCGCCGGCGACCGGGTGGCGCAGACGCCCGAGGGGCTGACGCTGCCGCCCGAGGCCGGGCGCGACGGCTATGCGCAGATGCTGGGGATGCTCGACGCGCCGGTGGACCGGATCGCGCATTTCTGGGGCATCACCTCGGGGCAGAGCTGCCGCCCGGGGTCGAGCGTGCCGATGGCCCATCTCGAGCGGGGGTTCTTCAGCCTGCTGCATCTGGCGCAGGCGCTGGGGTCCGAATGGCCCGACGCGAACCCGGCGCTGATCGCGGTCTGCAACGACGCGCTGAGCGTGGCGGGCGAACCGGCCCCGCATCCCGAAAAGATGACGGCGACCGGCCCGGTGCGGATGCTGCCGCGCGAGGGTGGCGGCCCGGCGCGGCTGGTCGATGTCCGGCTGCCGCCGCCGCGCCGCGGGCTGATCGGGCGCACCCAGCCCGACGAGGCCGGGCTCGACCGGCTGGCCGATGCGCTGCTCGAGGAATTGCTCGCCCCGGTCAGCGGGGACGAGCCGCTGGTCGCCTGGCGCGGCGGGCGACGGCTCGTCCAGCAGCTCGCCCCCCTGCCCCTCGCGCCCCATCCGCCCGCGGCCATCCCGCCCGGCGCAGTGACGCTGATCACCGGCGGCTTCGGCGGGATCGGGCAGGCGCTGGCGCAGGATCTCGCCCGGCGCGGCTGGGCGCGGCTGGTGCTGACGACGCGCGAGCCTCTGGACGGGCAGAGCGCCCGCAGCCGCGCGGTGCTGGAGGCGGTCGCGGGCTTGCGCGCGGCGGGGGCCGAGGTGCTCGCCGTGACGGCCGACCCGAACAGCGCCGAGGACATGACCGCGGCGGTGGATGCGGCGGTTGCGCGGTTCGGCCCCGTGGACAGCGTCCTGCACGCCGCGGGCCTGACTCGCGACGGGCTGATGGCGGGCAAGAGCGACGACGAGGCGTGGGACGTGCTCGCCCCCAAGATGCACGGCACCGACGCGCTGATCGCGGCGCTGCGCGGCCGCCCGCCGCGGCTGACGGTGCTCTTCGCCTCGACCAGCACGGCGATCGCGCCGGCCGGCCAGGCGGACTATGTCGCGGCGAACGAGTATCTGAACGCCATAGCCCGGCAGGCCCCGCCCGAGCTGGGCCGGGTGGTGGCGGTGAACTGGGGGGTCTGGGCCGACACCGGCATGGCCGCTCGCGCTACCGGCGCGGTGCGGGCCACGCCTGCCGAGCCGGTGGCGCACGCCGTTGGCGCGGCGCCCAACCCTGCAACGACGAGCCATGAGCCTGAGGCCGGAACACCTGCGTCCGGCCCGCTGCTCGGGCTGCGCCTGCCGGGAGATGACGCGCTGCGCTTCGTCCGCCGCCTCAGCGCCGCGGACTGGGTCATCGACGAGCACCGGACCGAGTCGGGGCAGGCGCTGCTGCCCGGCACCGGCAGCCTCGAGATTCTGGCCGAGGCGGCGCGCGAGGCGGGCCTCGCCCTGCCGCTGACCCTGCGCGGCGTCGAGTTCCTGCGCCCCGTACTGGTCCCCGACGGGGCCGAAATGCGGCTCTCGGTCGAGGTTGCGCGGGTCGAGGATGCCGCCCGCATCACCCTCTCGGACGGGGCCGGCGACGGGGCGAACGTCACCGCACTGGTGGTGCCGCTGGCCGATCCCGCCCCGCCGCCGCCCCCGGCGCCACCCCCCGCGCCGGGGGGATGGGACGAGGACGGCGGCGGCCGGCCGCTCGCCTCGGCGCAGGCGCCGCGGATGCGGTTCGGCCCGCGTTGGCAGGTCCTGCGCCGTCACCGGATCGCGGGCGACGCCGGCGTGGCCGAGCTGGCGCTCGACCCGGCCTATGCCGGCGATCTCGCGCAGGGCTATCTGCTGCACCCGGCGCTGATGGACATCGCCACCGGCTGGGCCATGCCGCTGATCCCGGGCTGGACGGCCAGCCATCTCTGGGTGCCGCTCGGCTACGACCAGCTCGACCTCTGGCGCCCGTTGCCGGCGCGGGTCACGAGCCACGTCCGCCTGACCGCCGCCACCGGCGGCATGGCGCGCTTCGACGTGACGCTGACCGATCCCGAGGGCGCCGTCTGCTGCCGCATCACCGGCTTCGCCCTGCGCCGCCTCGACACCGCCGCGGCGGGGTTCACCGCAGGCCCCGAAGCCGCCCCGGCGCACAGCGCCCACCCCGTCCACCACGACCCCGGCGAGCGGCGGCTCGCCCATCTCGTCGCGCAGGGCATTCCCGCCGCCGAGGGGCCGCGGGCGCTCGACCGCGCGGTGGCGAGCGGGCTGCCGCAGCTCTACATCTCGTCGATGGACCTGCCGGCGCTGGTCGCCGACGCCGCCCGCCCGCCCGAGGCCGACCGCGGCGGCCAGAGCTTCGAGCGCCCCGAGATGGACGCCGACTACGTCCCCCCCGCCCCCGGCACCCAGTCCGAGCTGGCGACGATCTGGGCCGAGCTGCTGGGCGTGGCGCAGATCGGGGCCGAGGACAGCTTCTTCGACCTCGGCGGGCACTCGCTGATCGCGGTGCGGATGTTCAACCAGCTGCGCAAGGTGTTCGGGGTCGATCTGCCGATCTCGACGCTCTTCGAGACCCCGACCATCGCCGGCCTCGCCCGGCTGGTCGAGGAGCGCGCCGGCCCCCGCGCCACCCCCGATGCCGCGGGCACCCCCGGCACCCAGCCCGCGCCTGTGCCCCACGCACCCACCCGCCGCCACCTCGTCCCGATGGGCGGCCAGGGCGGCGCCACGGGGGGCACGCCGTTCTTCCTTGTCGCCGGGATGTTCGGCAACGTGATGAACCTGCGCCACCTCGCCCAGCGGGTCGGTGCCGACCGGCCGTTCTACGGGCTGCAGGCGCGCGGGCTGTTCGGCGAGGACCGCCCGCACGAGGATTTCGCCGAGGCCGCCCGCGACTATCTGGCCGAGGTGCGGCAGGTGCAGCCGCGCGGCCCCTATCTGCTCGGCGGCTTCTCGGGCGGTGGCCTGATCGCGCTCGAGATGGCCCGCGCGCTCAAGGCCGAGGGCGAGGCGGTGGCGCAGCTCGTCCTGCTCGACACGCCGCTGCCGCAGCGCCCGGTGCTGAGCCGCCGCGACAAGCTGATGATCCGCACCCAGCAGCTCAAGGCCGAGGGGCCGGCGTTCCTCGCCGCCTGGGCGCGCGACAAGCTCAGCTACGAGCTCGCCCGGCGCCGGCAGGCGGGGGCCGCGAACGAGCCCGAGGCGTTCCACGACCGCGCCATCGAGGCGGCCTTCCGCGCCGCCCTGCCCCGCGTCGCGCTGGCCCCGTGGGAGGGGCCGGTGACGCTGTTCCGCCCGCCGCTCGACCGGCGCTGGAAGGTCTCGGGCGACCGCTGGGTCACGACCGGGCGCGAGTATCTCTACGGCGACAACGGCTGGGGCGACTGGATGCCCGCGCTGCGGGTGGTCGAGGTGCCGGGCGACCACGACTCGATGGTGCTCGAGCCGAACGTCCGCCGCCTCGGCACGGTGCTACGCGACATCCTGCGCGCCGCCGACCGGACCGGACCCCGGATGGCCGCCGAATGACCGCCCCGCACGTCCTGCACACGATCATCCTGAACTGGCGCACGCCCGCGCTGACCCTCGCCGCCGCCGAGGCCGCGCTTGAGGCGATGGAGGGGATCGCAGGCGGCATCACCATCGTCGACAACGACTCGGGCGACGGCTCGGAAGCGCTGCTCGCCGCCGAGGCCGCGGCGCGGGCGTGGACCGCGGGCGGGCGGCTGGCCGTCGTCGGCTCGGGGCACAACGGCGGGTTCGGCGCGGGCAACAACTTCGCCATCCGCCGCGGCCTGCCGGACGGCCGGCGGGCCGATCTGGTCTATCTGCTGAACTCGGACGCGATGCCCGCGCCGGACGCGATCCGCGCGCTCATCGCCCATCTCGACGCTCACCCCGAGGCGGGGATCGCCTGCTCGCGCCTGCACGGGCCCGCGGGCGACCACCACGACACCGCCTTCCGCTTTCCCTCCGTCGCCGGCGAGTTCGAGGCGACCGCCCGCACCGGCCCGGTGACGAGGTGGCTCGCGCGTCACGTCGTCGCGCTGCCGCGGCCCCAGGTCTCGGGGCGGGTGGACTGGTCGGCGGGCGCCTCGATGATGATCCGGCAGGCGGTGATCGACGAGATCGGCGACTTCGACGAGGGGTTCTTCCTTTATTTCGAGGAAACCGATCTCTGCCGCCGCGCCGCCGCCCGCGGCTGGCAGACCCATTACGTCGTCGAAAGCAAGGTCGTCCATGTCGGCTCGGCCAGCACCGGGATGAAGACCTGGGCGCGCGTCCCCGACTACTGGTACGCCTCGCACGACCGCTATTTCCGCAAGCACCACGGCCGCCGCGGGGCGCTGGCGGCCGCGATGGCCCATGTCGCGGGCGGCGGGCTGTGGCGGCTGCGCTGCCTGATCGAACGCCGCGCGCCGGGCGTGCCGCCCGGCCACCTGACCCGCATGGCCCGCGGCGCCGTCGCCCGTGCCGTCCGGCCTGAAAGGAAGACGCCATGACCCGGTTCTCTGCGATCCTCGTCGGCAACGAGCTGCTGCTGCGCCACGCCGCCGACCTGCTGCGCGCGCGCGGTCACGAGGTGCGGGCGATCATCACCTGCAACCCCGACCTGCGCGCCTATGCCACGAGCCACGGCATCCCGGTCGAGGATCAGGACGCCGCCGCCCTGACGGCGCCCGACGCCGACTGGCTGTTCAGCATCGCCAATCTCTCGATCCTGCCGCGCGAGACGCTGGCCCGCGGCCGGCTGGGGGCGATCAACTTCCATGACGGCCCCCTGCCGCGGATGGCGGGGCTGAACGCGCCGGTCTGGGCGATCATCGGCGGGCACGCGCGGCACGGCATCTGCTGGCACCTGATCGAGGGCGGCATCGACGAGGGCGACGTGCTGGTGCGCCGCGACTTTCCGATCCGCGCGGACGACACCGCGCTGACGCTGAACGCGCGCTGCTTTGCCCAGGCCGCCGACAGCCTGCCGGAGCTGGTCGAGATGCTGGAAACCGGCGATCTGCGCCGCGAGCGGCAGGATCTGGGCCAGCGCAGCTATCTGCCCAAGGCCAAGCGGCCCGAGGCCGGCGGGCTCGTGGACCTCTCCGGTCCGGCGCAGCGGGTGGTCGATCTGGTCCGGGGGCTCGATCACGGCGCCTACTGGAACCCGCTGGCCGAGCCGCGGCTGGCCCTGCCGGGCGGGCGGGTGGCGACGGTGACGCAAGCGGATCTCGTGGACGGCGGCGGGGTGCCGGGCACGGTGCTGGCGGCCGGCGACCGCAGCCTGACCGTCGCCTGCGCCGACCGCGCCGTGCGGCTGGCGCTGCGCGAGCCGCTGGACCTGCCGCCGCCCGGCACGGTGCTCGGGACCGATCCCGCGCTGCGCGCGCAGCTGGGCGCGTTCGCCGCCGCGGCGGCACCTCACGACGGCTACTGGCGCAAGCGTCTGGCGCGGATGGACCCGCTGCACCTCGCGGACCTGCCGCCGCAGGCCGAGGCCGCCGGCGCCCCGCGCAGCCGGATCGCCATCCCCGCACAGGGGAGCGATGCCCGCGCCACACGGGCCGCCGTGGCCGCGGTGCTGGCCCAGATCGCCGGGCGCGCCGGCGCCACGGTCGCGCTGCGGCCCGAGGGTCACCCCGACGACCCCACCGGCATGGTCAGCGACTGGGTGCCGCTGGCGCTGCCCGACGCGCCCGACCTCGCCGGCATGGCCGCGGCGCTCGACACGGCGCTGGCGGCGCAGGCCGGTCGCGGGGCGTTCATGGCCGACCTGCGGCACCGCGCGCCCGAGCTGCGCCATGCTGCGATCCCGGACGTGGCCCTCGACCTCACCGGTCGCGGCCCAGTGGCCGAGAGTGCCGCCACACTGTTCCTGTCTGGGACCGGCGTGACGCTCGACCACGACCCGGCGCGGCTCTCGCCCGCCGCGGCGCAGCGGCTCGCGGCGCGGATCGGCTGGGCGCTCGAGGCGGCACCCGCGACCGCCGTCCGAGACCTGCCGGTGATGGACCCCGCCGCGCGCGAGGCGCTGCTGGTCGGGCGCAACGACACCGCGCGCGACATCCCCCCCGCCTGCATCCACGACCTCATCGCCGCGACCGCCGCCGCCGACCCCGAGGCCGTGGCGCTGGTGTTCGAGGACCAGAGCCTCAGCCGCCGCGCGCTTGACCGCGCCGCCAATGCGCTGGCTCACCGCCTCATTGCGGCGGGCGTCGGCCCCGACCAGCCGGTGGGGCTGATGGCAAGGCGCGGGCCCGAGCTGGTCATCGGTGCGCTGGCGATCTGGAAGGCGGGCGGCGCCTACCTGCCGCTCGACCCCGACTATCCGGCCGACCGGCTCACCTATTACCTCGCCGACAGCGGCGCTCGCGTGGCCCTGATCCAGCCGGGACTGGCGCTGCCCGCGGGGGCCGAGGGGGTCACCGCGCTGCCGATCGAGGCGGGCGAAGCCGAGGCGCCGCAGGTCGCGGTGACGCCCGCGCACCTCGCCTATCTCATCTACACCTCCGGCTCGACGGGGCGCCCCAAGGGGGTGATGGTCGAGCACCGGCAGGTGGCGAACTTCTTCGGCGGCATGGACGCCGAGATCCCGGTCGCGCCCGGCGACGCCTGGCTGGCGGTCACGAGCCTGTCGTTCGACATCTCGGTGCTCGAGATCTTCTGGTCGCTCGCCCGCGGTCTCAAGCTGGTCATCGCCGGAGAGGAGAGCCGC
The DNA here is from genome assembly GCF_012689545.1 of Paracoccus sanguinis. NCBI lineage: Bacteria > Pseudomonadati > Pseudomonadota > Alphaproteobacteria > Rhodobacterales > Paracoccaceae > Paracoccus > Paracoccus sanguinis. The sequence continues at coordinate 192,611 of NZ_CP051542.1, read as the reverse complement.
CTGGCCGTCTCGGCTGCCGCGAGTGGCCGTCCGGCCGGGGCGGCCCCCGGCAGCCCGGGGATGCAGTTCAGCCTCTACTACTGGGGCAACGACGACGGGCCGGGGGCGCTGAAATACCGTCTGCTGCTGGAAGGGGCGCGGTTCGCCGACGACAACGGCTTCGTGGCGCTCTGGACGCCCGAGCGGCATTTCCACGCCTTCGGCGGCCCCTACCCCAACCCCGCCGTGACCGGCGCGGCGGTGGCGGCGGTCACCAGCCGCATCTCGGTCCGCGCGGGCAGCTGCGTGGTGCCGCTGCACCACCCGGCGCGGGTGGCCGAGGAATGGGCGGTGATCGACAACCTGACCGGTGGGCGGGCGGCGATCGCCGTCGCCTCGGGCTGGCAGCCCGACGATTTCATCCTGCGCCCCGAGAACGCGCCGCCCCACAACAAGACCGCAATGATCGAAAGCGTGGATACGCTGCGCCGGCTGTGGCGCGGCGAGGCGGTGGCCTTTCCGCGCGCCGACGGCTCGATGCACGCGGTGGTGACGCAGCCCCGGCCCGTGCAGCGCGAGCTGCCGATCTGGGTGACGGTCGCCGGCAACCCCGAGACCTGGGCCGAGGCCGGCCGGCTGGGCGCCAACGTGCTGACTCACCTGCTAGGCCAGAGCATCGACACCGTGGCCCAACGGATCGGCGAATACCACGCCGCCCTGCGCGCGGCGGGGCATGATCCGGCCGACTTCACCGTGACGCTGATGCTGCACAGCTTCCTCGCCGAGGACCGCGAGACGGCGCGCGAGATCGCCCGGGGGCCGATGAAGGACTATCTCCGCGCGGCCGCCGCGCTGGTCAAGCAATACGCGTGGGAGTTTCCGGCCTTCCGCCGCCCGGCGGGGATGACCAACCCGATGGCCATCGACCTCGGCACACTGACCGAGGAGGAGCTCGACGGCATCCTCGAGTTCGCCTTCCTGCGCTATTTCGAGGACTCGGGGCTGTTCGGCTCGCTCGACGACGCCATCGCGCGGGTCGAGCAGCTCAAGGCCATCGGCGTGGGCGAGATCGCCTGCCTCATCGACTACGGCATCGCCCCCGATGTGGTGGCCGGGTCGTTCCCGCTGCTGGCCCGGCTACGGGCGGCGACCGGGGGCGATACCGGTGAGGCCGATCCCGGCGATTACTCCATCGCCGCGATGATGCGCCGGCACGGGGTCACGCATCTGCAATGCACCCCGAGCATGGCGCGCATCCTCGTCGCTGACCCGGCGGTGGCCGGGCCGTTGGGCGGGCTCAAGGTGCTGATGCTGGGCGGCGAGGCACTGCCGCCGCCGCTGCTGGGCGAGCTGCGCGGGCTGACCGGCGCGCGGATCATGAACATGTACGGCCCGACCGAGACGACGATCTGGTCGACCACGGCGGTGCTCTCGGCCGAGGTCACGGGCGCGCCGATCGGCCGGCCGATTGCCAACACCACGGTCTATGTGCTCGACGCCGACGGTCGCCCGGTCCCCGAGGGGACCGAGGGCGAGCTGTGGATCGGCGGCGACGGGGTGACGCGCGGCTACTGGAACCGCCCCGACCTGACCGAAGCGGCGTTCCGCCCCGACCCGTTCCGCAGCACGCCTCAAGGCGGGCGGATGTACCGCACCGGCGACCGGGTGCGCTGGCGGCCAGACGGCGGGCTCGACTACCTCGGGCGGATCGACCAGCAGGTGAAGCTGCGCGGCTTCCGCATCGAGCCGGGCGAGATCGAGGCCGCGCTCGCCCGCCAGCCCGGCGTGCGCGAGGCGGTGGTGATCGTGCGCGAGGACACCCCGGGCGATGCCCGGCTGGTCGGCTATGTGACCGGCACGCCCGGCGACGAGGCCGGCTTGCGCGCGGCGCTCGAGCGCGACCTGCCGGCGCATATGGTGCCGGGGCGGATCGTCCGGCTCGAGCAGCTGCCGCTGACGCCCAATCGCAAGATCGACCGCAAGGCCCTGCCCCCGCCGGGCACGGTCGCCCCCGCCCGCGTCGCCGCCGCGCCGACCGCCGCTGCCTCGGCGCCCGCCGAGAGCACCATGCCCCCGGCGCAGACCGGCGACCGCGCGGCTGCGATCCGGGGGATCTGGTGCGAGGTGCTGGGCGTGTCTGAACTCGGCGTCCGGGACAATTTCTTTGCCGCCGGTGGGCACTCGCTGCTGGCGATCCAGATGCACCGGACGCTGCGCGACCGGCTGGGGCTGGCGCATCTGGGTGTGACGGACGTGTTCCGCTTCCCGGTTCTGGGGGATTTCATCCGCCACGCCGAGGGCGGCCCGGCGGCCGCGGCCCCGCCGCCGCGGGCCCCGGCCCCGGCCCCGGCGACTGGCGTGGACCCCGCGGAGGACAGCATGGCCGCCCGCCGTGCCCTGCGGGCCCAGATGCGCCAGCAGCCCCGGCCCTAGCGCGCGGGCTGCCCGTCCCGGCGGGTGGCCTCGCCCGCCTGCTGGAACAGCGCCGCAAGCTGGGCCGCCGACTGGCGGACGTCGTGGCGCGCCACGACCCGCGCGCGCGCGCTGTGCCCCATGGCCGCGAGCGTCTCGCGCGGGCTGTCGGCGACCGCGACCATTGCGGCGGCAAGCGCCGCCTCGTCCCCCGCCGGGACCAGCCAGCCGTCGTGGCCGGGTCGCGCCAGTTCGGGGATGCCCGCGATCATTGTGGCGACCACGGGGCGCCCCAGCGCCATCGCCTCCATCATCACCACCGGCAAACCCTCGGCGAAGCTCGGGACGACCAGCGCATCGGCCGCGGCGAGCGCGCGGCGGACGCCCGCCCGGTCCTGCCAGCCGGCCAGCTCGACCGCCTCGCCCAAGCCGGCGGCCGCCAGCATCGCCTCGATCTGCGGGCGCAGAGGCCCGTCGCCGACCAGCGTGAGGCGCAACCGCGGGCGCTCGGCGCGCGCCCGGGCGAAGGCGCGGACGAGCAGGCCGAAGCCCTTCTGCTCGGCGAAGCGCCCGACCGCCACCAGCCGGCCCGGATCGGCCGGCAGCGGCAGGGGGGCGGGAAACTCGTCCAGGTCGATGCCGCAATGGACGACATGGACCCGGTCCCAGTCCTGCGGCGCGGCCCACCGCCAGAGCTGCGAGCGGCCGAAGCTGCTGACGGCGACGGCAAAGGCCGCGGACGCGATCTTGCCGCCGAGGTCGAGCTGGACGGGGGCGTCGAACTCCTCGGGGCCGTGGACGGTGAAGCTGAAGGGCGGGCCGCCGAGGCGGCGCGCATACCCCGCGATCCGGGTCGAGTTGGTGCCGAAATGGGCGTGCAGATGGTCGAGCCCCAGCTCGCGCGCCCGCCGGGCGATGACGGCGCCCTCGGCGAGATAGGCGAACTGCCGCGCGAGGCTCGATTCACCGGCCGCCGCGCGCGTTCGCGCGAGCCGCAGGGCGCCGGCCACCGCGGCAGGCGCGGCCCCGCTTTCCCGCAGCAGCGCGTCCAGCAACCCGCGGGCGCCGCGGTCGTGCAGATGCTCGGTGCGGTCGTGCTCGGCTCGGTCGAGCGGGTCAGCGAGGGCCGAGCGGTCACCGCGCATGGCGAATCTGTGGACATCGTGCCCGAGCGATTCCAGCGCCGCGATTTCACATCGGATGAAGCTGTGGGACGGCAGCGGATAGCTGTTGACAACATAACCGAGGTGCATGAAGCGTCACCGATAGCCGCACTATTTCGTGGCAGTATCGATGTTTCCCGTCAGCTTTTCCACCTCCCGGCGGAATCTCGCCGGGGTTAACGGATTTTTAGGCAATTTTACGGACGATGAACCAACGCACCGAATCGATCGTTCCGGATAAGCGCCGGGGCGCGCATACTCAGATGGTGGCGGGTGATTTGAGACACGGGAGGGGCAAGGGCATGGTTGGCACGCTCCTGCTGGGTATGGCTCTGGCGGTGGCGAGTGCGGCTGGCAGCATCGTTCTGCTCGGCGTCCGCCCGCTCGTGGGCCTGCTGGTCTATTCGGTCGTCGGTGTGATCGCGGTACTGGTCATCGCGATACGCACCGCCGCCTGTTCCGACGCCATCGAGGCCGCCGAGACGGTCAAACCGAAGCCCTGACTCGGCGCAGCGCAGGGGAATCACATCGATCCGGCCGGCCGTCGCCTACCAGTCGCGGCAAAAACGTCCGGCGCCCCTCTGCACCTAGTATCCCGTGCAGCGCAGCACGGCGCTGACCGTGCGCTTTAGGATCGCCAGATCGCTGGCCAGCGACAGGTTGCGGGCATATTCGGCGTCGAACGTCGCCCGCTGGGCGAAGCTGCTTTCGTTGCGATCCGAGATCTGCCACAGGCCGGTCACGCCCGGCCGCATGTCATAGTAGTCCGACCCCGGGTACAGAACGGCCTGGTTCAGCATCATCGGCCGCGGCCCGACGATGCTCATGTCACCGATCAGCACGTTCCAGAGCTGCGGCAATTCGTCCAGCGACGACTTGCGCAGGAAACGCCCGAACGGGGTGATGCGCGGATCGCGCTTGAGCTTCTGGGTCGACTCCCACTCGGCGCGGGCAGATGGATCGCGGGCGAGATGCGCCGCAAGCCGGGCGTCGGCATCGGCGACCATCGTGCGCAGCTTCCACATCCGGAACGGGCGGCCGGAGCGGCCGACGCGCATCTGGGTGTAGAGCGGCCGCCCACCCCGCAGCATGATGCAGACGACCAGGATCAGGACCAGCGGAACGACGATCGGCGCCGACAGCAGCACACTCGTCACGTCGAGCGGGCGCTTCGCAATCCGGGCATAGGGCTCATCGAGCGCCTTGGACCGGGGGCCGTGAACGATCTTGGAAACAGGGTACTGGATACGCGGTTGCGACAACATAAGGGTCTTCCATCGCTAACTGCTGGTATCATACGTCATACGGTCACCCCACGGTATAAAAATCTGTCCGATTGTCCATAAAGGCAGGTATTCATTGGCTTCTCTGGTGGAAAAAATTCCCAGAAGATCGTAATATCAACTGGTTGGTAAAATTTTAACGATTGGGTGAAGGCCTGCCCCGCGGGCCGCCCGCTGCAAATCGCATTTCAATTGAATTGCGAAATACAGCCGTCAGTTGAAGCGAGGAACCATGGATCAGATGCTGCGCGAAATCGCCTCGGTGCTGTTCGTCGGCCACAGCCTCATCAGCCCGACTCTGCCGACCATGATGGACGATCTGCTCGAGGCCGAGGTCCATTATCAGATCATCAACGGCGCCCCGCTCGAATCGGCGTGGAAGGACTCGCGCAAGGCCGAGGGCGAGGATGGGCGCGCGCTTTTGCGCAAGGCGCCGGTCGACGTGCTGGTGCTGACCGAGCGGGTGCCGCTCGACCCGACGCTGCGCTGGCACGATCCGGCGCGCTTCGCCGGGCGCTGGGTCGACCTGGCGGTCAAGGCGAACCCGCAGACCCAGACCTATCTCTACGAGACGTGGCACAATATCGACAGCGGCACCGGGCGCGAGATCCCCTGGGACGACAAGGGGCACCTGCCCTGGCGCGAGCGCCTCGAGCTCGACCTGCCGGTGTGGGAGGCGATCGTGGACGACGTCAACCGCCCGCGGGCCGGCAAGGCGCCGCCGATGCGGCTCATCCCGGCCGGGCAGGGCATGGCGCGGCTCTACGATGCGCTGGCCGCGGGGGAGGTTCCGGGCGCGACGCGGATCCCGGACTTCTTTTCGGACGACATCCACCCGAACGACCTCGGGATGTATTACGTCGCGATGATCCATTACGCGACCATCACCGGACAGCCGGCCGAGGGCCTGCCGAGGCGGCTGACGGATGCCCACGGCGGGACGTTCCAGACCCCCTCGCCCGACCTCGCCGCGACGCTGCAACGGCTGGCGGACGAGACGGTCGCCGCCTATCGCACCCACGCCGAGACGCGCGGCGCGGACTAGCGCCCGCGTGCCCACCCGGCGGCGCCACCGCGCGCGCCGCCCAGTCGCACCGCGAGCGCCACGGCGGCATAGGCGGCGAACCCCACCGGGTCGGCCGCGGCCAGCCGTGCGAGCTGCGCCCGCCCCGGGCGGACCGGGCCGCTCTGCGCCATCAGCTCGGGGAAGCGCGCGGCGATCTCGCGCACCCCCGCGTCCTGCCGCCGGCGGACGCGGACCAGCCGCGCAAAGCCCTCGCTGAGCGGCCAGGCGTAGGGGATGTCGACCCGCAGCCGCTCGCCCGGTGCAAACTGCAACCGCACGAAGCTGTCGTCCGAGATCACCTCGGGGAAAGCGCCCCAGCGCGCCCGGCCCGGGCCGTTCACCGCAAACAGCCCCGCCGCGGTGACGCCCTCGGTCATGAACGGCAGCCGCGACCAGAAGCGGCCATAGGCCCGGCTGACCCGGCTCGCGGCCGGCGCCACGACCAGCCGACCGCCGGCGAGCCGCGGGCGCGGGTCGTCGAGCCCTTGGGCGAGACCGGACAGCAGCCCCTGCCCCATGCGGATGTCGGCGTCGAGATAGAGCCGCGCCGGGTGCTGCGCGCAGCCGTCGCCGTGGTTCAGCGCCCCGATCTTGCCGCCCGAAGCCAGCTCCTCGACCCGGAACCCCCAGCCCCGGGCGGCGAAGCGCGGCGCGTGGGCGCGGGCCCGTGCCGCGGTGGCGTCGGTGCAGCCGTTCGCCACCACGATCACCTCAACCGCGCCGGCGTGGTCCTGCGCGGCCAGCGCGCCGAGGCAGGCGTCGATATAGGCGGCCTCGTTGTTGGCCGGGATGATGACGCTGAGCGGGATCATTTGTATTCGATTAGCCGGGCGCGACCCCGGCCCCCCAGCCGGCGCAGGTGGAACTCGGCCACGCCCACCGCCTCGGGCAGCTTGCCCGCCACGGTGAGGACCGCGCGCCCCCAGCGGCGGTGCGGGCGTGGGTCGCGCCGGGCGATGCGGACGACCTGCGCGGGCAGCGCCGCCAGCGCCAGCCAGGCCCAGGGCGTCACCACCCCCGCGCCTGCGGCGACCAGCGGCAGCGCCGCCCAGCCCACCGCCCGGCGCGTCTCGCGCTGCCAGATCCGCTCGGGGCCGGCGCGGTGCAGCCACGACACCTCGGCGAAGGCGTGTCCCGCCCGCCGGCTGCGCCGCCACCACTGCGACAGGCGGTGCATGTCCGCGTCGTGCCGGGTCATCTCGGCGTCGAGGCGCGCGATCCCCCAGCCGGCGCGGGCGAGGCGCAGGCACAGCTCCGGCTCCTCCCCCGCGATCAGGCTTTCGCGGAAGAACCCCGCCGCCGCGAGCGCCGGCCAGCGCACCAGCATATCCCCCCCGACCGCGCGGGCGGGGCCAACGGGGGTGTCCCATTCGGCGTCGCAGGCGGCGTTGTAGAGCGTGGCGTCGGGCGCCCGCTCGCGCCGCCGGCCGGCTACCACGCCGAGGCGCGGGTCGGCGTCGAGGGCGGCGAGTCCTTGGGCGATCCACCCCGGCGCGACCTCGCAATCGCCATCGACGAACTGGATGAACGCAGGCGCCCCCTCCCGCGCCGCGGCCGCGGCGCCGGCGTTGCGCGCCCGGGCGGCGGTGAAGGGCCGGCTGAGATCCAGCGCCACCACCTCGGCGCCCATCCCGGCGGCGCGCGCGGCGCTGCCGTCGGTCGAGCCGGAATCGACGTAGATCACCCGCGCGAGGTCCGGTTGCGCCTTGAGCGAGCCGATGCAGCGGACCAGCCGCTCGCCCTCGTTGCGGCCGATGGCGACGGCCACCACGCGCGCGCCACCGGCGCGCGGCGCGGGCCCGGGCGACGTGGCCAACGGCGGCTCAGGCCGCCGCCGGCGCGAGGGCCGGGGCGACCAGCGTCCAGGAATACCACGCGCCCGCCGCGAGGATGAGCAGCGTCAGTGCCAGCCGCACGCTGCCCGCCATCCGGTCGGCGGGCATCTGCACCCGCCCCGCCGCCGCGATGGCGCTGACGCCGAGCGCGTGGCGCAACTGCCGGGGGGTGCGCAGGACAGGGCGCGCGAGTTCCAGCAGGAACCCCGCCAGCAGCGCCGCGCCGATGCTGGCCGCAAGGCCCAGCACGGCCACCCGGCGGCGGCTCGAGGACAGCGGGTTGTCGGGCACCTCGGCGTTCTCGAGCACCACCATCCGCTCGCCGTGCTCGCCCGCGACCAGTTCGCGGTCCAGTCGCGCGGCCGCGACCCTTGCGGCCACCGCATCGCGCTGGATCTCGATCTCGCGCATCTGCCGGGTGAGCGCGTCGAGCCGCTCGGCCACCTCGGGGATATGGGCGATGGCGGTGTCGATCGCCTCGAGCCGGGCGTCGAGGACGCTGCGCTCATCCTCCATCGAGCCGAGCTGCTCGTCGATCAGCGCGATCTGCTGGCGCACCGCGGGGTCGAGGTTCTGCACCCCGCCGCCTTGCAGCTCACCGATGGCGGTCTCGAGGCGGCGCACCTCGGGGTGGCTCTCGCCCAGCCGCCGGCGGGCCTGCGCCAGCTCGACCCGCAACCGGCCGATCTGGTCGGCGACGGTCACCGTGCCGCTGCCCGAGCCGCTGCCCTCGCTGACCTGAAGCGTGAGCCGCTCGCGCTCGAGCGTCTGGATGCTGCGCGTGGTGGCGACGCGCTGGCCGCGCAGCGTGGTCATCTCGGCCTGCAGCACCTCGAGGTTCTCGGGCAGGGCATCCGTCTCGCGCCGGCGGATGTCGTCGATCTTGGCCTGCACCTGCGCAGCCTCGTCCTCAACCCGGCGGCTTTCGACGTCGAGGGCCGAGACGAGGTTGGCGAGGCGGCGAGAGACGACCTCGCTGTTGCCGGTCACGATCTGGTTGGCGATGTCGTTGGCCAGCGCCGCGGCCACCGCCGGATCGCCGGCGTTGGCGGTCAGCATCAGCGCCGACACCCCGGCATCGGGCGACTGCGCCCCGCCGGCCGAGGGGATCAGGTCGATCCGCACGTCCTGCCGGAAGCGCCACAGCTGCTCGCTGCTGGTCAGCTCCGGGCGGTCCTCGAAGAGGTGGAAGCGCGCGATCATGTCGGTGACGTTCTGGCGCGACATCACCTGTTGCTCGATCAGCCGCAGCCGCGCCGGGGCCTCGGACACCTGCGCCTCGGTCCCGCCGCCGATCACCGAGGGCAGGATCTGGATCACGGTGCTCGCCTGATAGGTCCGCGGCATCGCGGTGACAAAGCTCAGCGTCCCGACGATCCCCGCCACCAGCACTGCGGCGATCACCGGCGCGCGGCGGGTCAGCATCGACAGGAACTCGGCCAGGCCGGTGATCGGGCCCATGTCAGACCTCGCCGTCGTAGAGAAACAGCCCGAGCAGCGGGCGGCGGGCCACCACGAACCCCTCGGCCGCGCGGACACGCGAGGGGGTGTCGCTGGTGCCATCGACGGCAAGCAGCACCGTCTCGGCCATGTCCAGCGCCGCCATCCCGGCGTCGGCCATCAGGATCGGCGGCAGGTGCAGGATGGTGAGGTCGGGGGCGAGGCTCTCGACCATCTCGGCCAGGCGGGCCTGGAACTGGGCCGACAGCAGCGTCTCGGCGCTGCGCCCGGGCGGGGCGGTGAAGCTTGCGAGGGCGAGGTTCTCGCCCAGGCGCGCACGGCTCCAGTGCAGGACGCGGTTGGGGGGCGGCAGGGCGTGGCCGAGCAGCCCCAGCACCGGTTGGCGGTCGAGGTCGAGGTCGACGAGCGCCACCCGCTGATCGGCGCGCCGGGCGACCGACAGGGCGAGGTTCAGCGCCACCGCGGGCGCCGCGGGGCCGCGGCCGGTACCGGTGACGCCGATCCGCGTCCAGCCGGCCGCGGCCATCGCCTGCATCGAGCGGGTGCGCAGCACGTCATAGGGCGCCACGGCGGCCAGCCCGGGGTGGTCGGGGGGCCCGCCCGCCAGCCGCAGGCGCAGCAGCGTGCGGTGCGGCCAGCCGAGCGCAGGCAGCGCCGCCCAGGCGGCGTCGCGGGGGGGCGCGCCGTCAGGCCGGGACGGGTCGGCAAGGAGCTGACCCGCGGGGCGCGGCATCTGGGGGCCGCTGACGAAGGACGGTCGAACGGCCGAGGGCGCCGTGGCCCGGCGCGAGGGGTCTGGCGGGGACGCCGTTTCAGCCGGCAAGGACGAAGGCGGGTTGATCGGGGACGCCGCTGCCGGCGCCCCGGACGGGTTGGGCGCCCCGGTTCCGGCCGTGCCGCGGCTCTGCGCCTCAGCCTCCGGGCGCGGGGCGTTGCGAGACGCCGCGGGGCGCTGTCGCATCCCGTCGGCGGGGCGTTCCATCGTCACTTCGACACCTGCAACAATACCCGAAACCAACAAAGTGATGATGACGCGGATGGCCCCGGCGCTCAACGCCCGGACGGCCCGCGCCGCCGGCAATGACCCCCTCAGTGATGCCACGTCGCGGGCCGCGGGCACACTGTCTTTTAAGGCAGGATTGCCGGAACCCCTCCCCGCCCCTAATCTCGGCTCAGGTTTTTAATGAGGTCGCGGTTGCATTCGCCGCTTGCGTTCATCGTGCTGACACTGTGGCCGGTCGCGGCGGGGGTGATGTTCTCGCGCCTCGACCGGGTGCAGGCGGTGATCTGGACGCTGCTCGGCGGCTATCTGCTGCTGCCGCCGGTGGTGGCGATCGACCTGCCGATGCTGCCGGCGATGGACAAGAACACCATCGCCGCCGTCTCGGCGCTGGTGGGGGTCGCGGTGCTCGGGACCGGGGCCGGCGCCGAGGCCCCGCGGATGCCGGTCTGGATCAAGGCGCTGCTGCTTCTGGCCGTGAGCGCGCCGATGCTGACCGCGCTCGCCAATCCCGAGCCGCTGACCGTGGGCAGCAACTTCCGCCCCGGCATGACCCCCTATGACGGGATCACCGGGGCGATGGGCGCGGTGCTCGAGCTCACGCCCTTCGTCCTCGGCTATCTCGTCCTCTCGTCGCCCGCGGCGCTGAGGTCGTGGCTGGCGGCGCTGGTCCTCGCAGGGTTCGCCTATGCCTGGCCGATGCTGCTCGAGATCCGGCTCAGCCCGCAGCTCAACGTGTGGATCTACGGGTTCTTCGCCCATGATTTCGGGCAGATGATGCGCTATGGCGGGTTCCGCCCGATGGTGTTCCTGTCGCACGGGCTGTGGGTCGCGCTGTTCGCCTGCATGGCGGTCCTTGCCGCGGCGGTGCGGCTGCGCGACCCGGCCGTGCGCCGTCCCGGCCGCGGGGCGCGGGCCGCGCTTCTCGTCTTCCTGCTGGTGGTGCTGGTGCTCTGCAAGAGCATGGCGGCGCTGATCTATGCGCTGCTGCTGGTGCCGCTGGTGCTGCTGGCGCCGGTGCGCCTGCAGTTCGCGGTGGCGGCGCTGCTGGCCGTGGTCGTGCTGTCCTACCCGCTTCTGCGGTGGGTCGAGGTGCTGCCGATCCGCGCGATCACCGACCTCGCCCACGACATCTCGCCCGAGCGCGGCCAGTCCTTCGGCTTCCGGATGACGAACGAGGACATGCTGCTCGCCCGCGCGGCGGAAAAGCCGTGGACCGGGTGGGGCGGGTGGAACCGCAACCACGTCGTCGACCCCTTCACCGGCCGCGTCGCGACCGTCACCGACGGCAAGTGGATCGTGCAGATGTCGTCGGCCGGATTGCTCGGGTTTGCCTGGATGTTCGGGCTGCTGTCGGGCTCGGTGCTGCGGGCGGCGCGGGCGGCGTGGCGGCGGCCCTCGGCCTCGGACCTGCCGGCGGCGGGGCTGGCGCTGATCCTGGCCGCGAACCTCGTCGATCTGCTGCCGAACGCCACGCTCACCTCGCTGAGCTGGGTCTGCGCCGGGTCGCTCGCCGGATGGGCGGTGCGCCGGCAGGAGGCCGCAGGCCCCGCGTCCACCCCCGCCGCGACGGGGCGCGCGGCCCCGCTGCGCGTGGTGCTGTCGTGAACGCCCCCACCCTCACCCCCCCGGCCGTTCCGGTCCCGCCCGCGGGGCAGCCGGTCTGGGACGTGGCGATCATCGGCGCCGGCCTTGGCGGCGGGCTGTGCGGCCGGATGCTGGCCGAGGCCGGGCTGTCGGTGCTGTTCATCGAGCGCGGGCGCGGCCACCCGCGCCGCGCCGGCGACACGCTCGACTGCACCGACGACGACCCCGAGGTGCGCCGCGCCCACGACTGCTGGCCCGAGCGGCTGCGCGGCACCGTCGATGGCCGCAGTTGCGACGGCTATCCGTTGCAGGGAACCGGCCTCGGCGGCACCTCGGTCTATTACGCCGCAGCCCTCGAGCGGCCCGAGCGCCACGACCTCGAGCCGACCCCGACGATGCCGCATCCGACCGGCGGCTGGCCGGTGGGCTACGACGCCTTCACCCCGTGGTTCGACCGCGCGCAGGCGCTGATGGCGCTGTCGGGCACGCCCGATCCGCTGCGCCCCGAGCCGCTGCCGCCGCTGCGCGACCCGCCGGTCCTGTCGCCGGCCGAGGCCGTCCTGGTCGAGCGCATGCGCGCCGCGGGCCTGCACCCCTACCGCACCCACCTTGCCATCCGCGGCGGCGACGGCTGCCGCGAATGCGTCGGCTGCAGCTGCCCGCGCGACTGCAAGATGGACGGCCGCTCGGCCGGGATCGAGCCGGCGCTGGCCACCGGCCGGGCGGCGGTCCTCGACGGCGCCGTGGTCCGCCGCCTCGGCGCCGACCGCCACCACGTCACCCACGCCGAGGTCGAGTGCGGCGGCGAGGCGATGCGGATCGAGGCCCGCGTGTTCGTGCTTGCGGCGGGCGCCCTCGCGTCACCCATGCTGCTGCTCGCCTCGGCCTCGGATGACTGGCCCGAGGGGCTGGCCAACGACAGCGGCCTCGCCGGGCGGTTCCTCATGTTCCACGTCGGCGAGCGGATCGCGCTCTGGGCGCCGCGCGGGCTCGACCACCGCGGGCCGCGCAAGACCATCAGCCTGCGCGATTTCTACACCGGCGACGGCGCGCGGCTGGGGCTCGTGCAGTCGCTGGGCGTGGGGGCGCGCTACGGCGTCGTGGTGCACGAGCTGAAGCAGCGCTACGACCGCTCGCCGCTGCGCCGCTTTCGCGCCGGCAAGCCGTTCATCCGCATCCCCGCAGCCATCGCATCGGCGCTGCTGGGCGAGGCGAGCGTCTTCGCCACCATCGTCGAGGATCTGCCCGATCCCGAGAACCGGGTGACCCACGACCCCGCGCACCCGAACGCCCTGACCTTCACCTATCGGATCCCGGCCGAACTGCGGCAACGCTCGGCGCTTCTGCGCCGCAAGCTGCGCGCGCAGCTGCGCGGCATCCGGATGCTGTTCCTGTCGTTCCAGCCCGAGCTGAACCTCGCCCACCCCTGCGGCACGCTGCGGTTCTCGGACGATCCGGCGCAGGGCGTGCTCGACCGCGACTGCCGCGCGCACGGGATCGACAACCTCTACGTCGCGGATGCCTCGTTCATGCCCACCTCGACCGGGGTGAACCCGAGCCTCACCATCGTCGCCAACGCCCTGCGGGTGGCCGACATCATCGTGCGCCACCACCCCCCCGCTGGCGCCGCGGACGGCAGCGCCACCCCGGCGCCCGCACCCGCCGAGATGCCCGACCTGCAATCGCCCGCCGTGTCCGCGGCGCTGCACTGACGATGCGGACCCGCCTGAGAAACCTGCGCCATGGCGAGGGATTGCTGCACCGCGCGGCCCGCGGCTCGGCGTGGACGGTGATCGGGGTGTTCGGCTCGCAGGGGATCCGGCTCGCCTCGAACCTGGTGCTGACGCGCCTGCTCTTCCCCGAGATCTTCGGGGTGATGACGCTGATCATGGTGGTGATCCAGGGGCTCAACAACCTGTCGGACGTCGGCATCGGGCCAGCGGTGCTGCAAAGCCGGCGCGGCGACGACCCGAGGTTCCTCGACACCGCCTACACGCTGCAGTTCATCCGCGGCATCGGGCTGTGGCTGGGCTGCTGCGTGCTCGCCTGGCCGGCGGCGCGCTTCTACGAGGTGCCCGAGCTCGCCTGGTACCTGCCGGTCGCTGGCTTCACCTCGGTGATCTGGGGGCTGCTGCCGACCCGGATCGAGCAGGCCAACCGGCATCTCGACCTCGGCCGGCTGACCCGGCTCGAGCTCGGCTCACAGGTCGTCACGATCCTCATCACCATCGCGCTGGCGGCGGCGATGCGCTCGGCTTGGGCGCTGGTCATCGCGCTCGTCATCGGCGCGGTGGTCAAGAAGGTGATGGCCGACCGGATGCTGCCCGGCCACGTCAACCGGCTGCGCTACGACCGCTCGGCCGCGGAAGAGATCCTGGGCTTCGGCAAGTGGATCTTCCCCAGCACCATCGTCGGCTTCGCGCTGTCGCAGGGCGACAAGATGATCCTCGGCAAGTACCTGAGCCTTGCCGCACTCGGCCTCTACAACATCGCCTTTTTCCTCGCGAGCTTCGCGCTGCAGATGGGGATCACGGTGATCTGGCGGCTGATGATCCCGGTCTACCGGGAATCGCCGCCGGGCGAGAGCCGCGAGAACTTCCTGCGCGTGCGCCGCATCCGCATGGCACTGACCGCAGGGTTCCTGCTGACGCTTGCGGTGATGGCGGCGCTGGGGCCGTGGCTGGTCGGGTTCCTCTACGACGACCGCTATGCCGAGGCGGGCGGGCTGGTGCGGATGATCGCCTGCGCCACCATCCCGCAGATCATCCTGCTGAGCTACGACCAGTCGGCGCTGGCGGCGGGCGATTCGCGCCGGTTCTTCGTGCTGACCCTGATCCGGGCGGTGCTGTTCCTCGGGCTGTTCTGGCTGGGGCTGCACACCCACGGCCTGCCCGGGGCGCTGGCCGGGCAGGCGCTCGCCACCATCCTCGCCTATCCGGCGACGGTCTGGCTGGCCCGCCGGCACGGGGCCTGGGACCCGCTGCACGACGTCCTGGCCGGGCTGGCGGGGATCGCCATCGCGCTGGTCTTTGCGGACAGTTTCGTCGCCGGCGCGGGTGCAGGCGGGGCGTTTCCATGAGAGGATCCGTGAAACCCGGGGCAAGCGGAGGGTCGGGCGATGTGGGCCTGCATGACGCACGACTGGCAGCCGGGCATCGGCGACCCGACCTGGCAGGGGTGGGCCACGGTGCTGGTCTATCTCGTCGCCGCGGCGCTGGCGCTGGCGGCCTCGGGCTCTGGGGCCGCGCGCGAGCGGTGGTTCTGGCGGCTGACCGGGGTGCTGCTGCTCCTGCTCGCGGTCAACAAGCAGCTCGACCTACAATCGGCGCTGACGGCCTATGGCCGCTGCCTCGCGATGGCGCAGGGGTGGTACGAGAACCGGCGCTGGGTGCAGCTTGGCTTCCTCGCCGCGCTGGCCCTGCTGGCGCTGTGGCTGCTCGTCGGGATGCTGCGGCTCCTCTCCGGGACCCTGGCGCGGACCGGGCTGGCCGCGGTGGGGGTCGCGGTCGTGGCGGGGTTCGTGATGATTCGCGCCGTCGGCTTCCACCACGTGGACGGGCTTCTGCGGCTGCCGGTTATGGGGCTGCGCGCCAACACCGTGCTCGAGTGGACCGGGCCGGTGCTCATCGCACTCGGCGCGCTCGGGGTGCTGCTCCGGCCGCGGCGGCGGTAGGCAGGATCACGAGAATATGATAAGATGTCGCAAGAAAGGGGGACGGCCATGTTGAGCTTTGCGCCTGCCGTCCAGCGCCTTCGGTCGCGGCTGGGGCGCGCGCTCCCCGACATCGCCGCCGTGGCCGAGATCGACGAGGCCGAGCCCGGCGGCCGGTTCGAGGTTCCCGCCGCCCTCGCCCTGCCCGGCATCTACGACCGCGTCCGCCGCACCGAGTTCGCCGACCGCGACAGCGCCCTACGCCACCTGCGCGGCGGCTACGCCGTGGACGAGGCGCCCACCCGCGTCCTGCGGCTCAGGGACGTGGATCTGGTGGACGGCACGCTCTACTGCGCCGGGGCGGCCCGGCCGCTGCGCCGGATGGCGGGGCGCCGCCCGGCCTATCGCCGCCCGGTCGAGCATTCCGGCGCGGTGCTGGCGGAAAGCTGGGTCGGCAACAGCTACTTCGGCAACTGGCTCGCCGATGACTGCGTGACCGCGCTGCTGGCCGAGACCCGCGCCCTGCCCCATGTCACGACCCGCTCCCCCGCGGGCCATGTGGCGGAGTACGAGCGCCGGATGGGCCTTAACCCCGCGCGGGTGACCGAGGCGCATTTCTGCCGGCTCGAGGTGATTGACGACCTCGGCGCGAACCCCTCGCAGCGCGCCCGTGCGCGCGCGCAGCGTGCGCGCCTGCTGCGCGGCGCTGACCCCGCCCCGCACCCCGGCGTCTTCCTGCTGCGCGGCCGTTCGGGCCATGTCCGCGAGCTCGAGGGCGAGCTCGCGCTGGCCGAGATGCTGGCGGCGCGGCGAGGGATCACCGTCATCGACCCGCAGCGCGAGGATGCCGCGACGCTGATCGACGCCTGCGCCGGGGCGCGGGTGGCGGTCGGGGTCGAGGGCAGCCAGATGGTGCACGCGCTGGTGGCGATGGGGCCGGGGACCGCGTTCCTCGCCCTCCAGCCGCCGGACAGGGTGGTGGCGGGAATGAAGCTGATGACCGACCGCCGCGATCAACACTATGCGCTGCTGGTCGGCGACGGCCCCCCCGAGGCCTTCCGCATCGACCCCGACGAGCTGCTGGCCAGTTTCGATCTTGCCGCCGAGGCCGCCGCATGACCGCCTATCGCCCCGTCCCCGACGCCCGAACCCTGCGCCAACTCGTCGCCGGCGACTACCGCCGCCACGGGGCGCGGCTCTCCAACCCGGCGTTCCAGGCGATGGCCGTGTTCCGCCTCGGCCAGTGGGCGATCTCGCGGAAGGGGCGGCTGGCGCGGCGGGTCGCGTCGAAACTCTACGGCTTTCTCAACTACTTCGTCTCGAACTGGGCGCGGGTCTATCTGCCGGCCGAGACGCGTGTGGGCGCCGACCTGCACCTCATCCACGCCGAGGGCTCGATCTCGGTCCATCCGGCGAGCGTTCTGGGCGACCGGGTGGGGCTGATGCACAACGTCACCATCGGCACGAACATGCACGCCGGCGCGCCGGTGATCGGCGACGACGTGTTCATCGGCGTGAACTCCTGCGTGCTGGGCGGGGTGCGGATCGGCCACCGGGTCCGCATCGGCGCCAACACGGCGGTCGTCACCGACGTGCCCGACGACCACATCGCCAACGGCTCGCCCGCGCGCATCCTGCCGCGCATGGGCCCCCTGACCTCGGGGCACGGATGACGCCCGCCGCCCTCAGCCTCGACCACCTGCTCTGGGACAATGCCGCGCTGCACCCCGACCGGGTGGCGCTGATCGACGCCGACCAGCCGGTCAGCTACGGCGCGCTGGCCGACCGGGCCGGGCAGGTGGCGGCGTGGCTTGCGGCCGCAGGGGTCCGTCGCGGTGACCGGGTGGTGGTCCACCTGCGCAAGTCGGCCGACGAGATCGCCGCGATGTTCGGCGCCGCCCGCCTCGGCGCCGCGGTGGTCAACATCGCCGCGCAATGGAGCCTCGACCAGCTTGCCTACGTGCTGAGCGACACCGAGGCGCGCGCGCTCGTCACCTCGGCCCCCGTCGCCGCCGCGCTCGCGGCGCGCCCCGAGGCGGAGGGGGTGGCCGTGCTGGCGCTGGGCCCCGGCGCCCCGCCCCTGCCCCCGACGACGGCCCCTGAGGCGGTGCCGGTGCTGGACAGCGACATTGCGATGATCCTCTACACCTCCGGCTCGACCGGGCGGCCCAAGGGGGTGATGCTGACCCATCGCAACGTGCTGACCGGTGCGCGGGCCGTGACGCGCTACCTCGGGCTCGGGCCCGACGACCGGCTGATGTCGGTGCTGCCGTTCTCGTTCGACTACGGGCTGAACCAGCTCACCACGATGATGCTGGTGGGCGGCACGCTGATCTGCCAGCCGGTGCCGCTGCCGGCCGAGATCGTGGCCAGCGTCAATCGCCACGCCGCCACGGGCCTCGCCTGCGTGCCGCCGCTCTGGGCGCGGCTCGCCGCCCATCTCGCCGCCGCGCCGACGCCGATGCCCTCGATCCGGCGCATCACCAACACCGGCGGCGCGATCCCCGGCGCGGTGCTCGAGGCGCTGCCACGGCTTTTCCCCGGCGCGGCGATCCACCTGATGTACGGGCTGACCGAATCCTTCCGCTCGACCCACCTCGACCCCGAGCGCTTCGCCGCCAAGCGCGGCAGCATCGGCCGCGCCATCCCGGCGGCCGAGGTCTATGTGGTCCGCGCGGGCGAAGGGTTGGCCGGCCCGGGCGAGACGGGCGAGCTGGTCCACCGCGGCCCGCTCGTCTCGGCGGGCTACTGGCGCCGCCCCGAGGCCACCGCCGAAAAGATCCGCCCCTGCCCCGAACTCGCGCCGCTGATCGGCGACGAGAAGGTGGTTCATTCGGGCGACATCGTGCGGATCGACGCCGACGGCGACCTGTGGTTCGTCGGCCGCCGCGACGCGATGATGAAGGTCATGGGCTTCCGCCTCAGCCCCGAAGAGGTCGAGGAGGTCGCCCACGCCTCGGGCCAGGTCATGGAATGCGTGGCCTTCGGCACCGACGACCCGCTGATGGGGCAGGCCGTCCACCTTGCGCTGGTGCCGCGGCCGGGGTTCGACCGCGCCGCGCTCGAGGGCCATTTCCGCCGCCACGCGCCCAGCTATATGCTGCCCCAGGCCCTGCACCTGTGGGAGGGCGAGATGCCGCGCATCTCCTCGGGCAAGATCGACCGCCAGGCCGTTGCGGCCCGCTTTTCAAAGGAGCCGACATGACCCGATCCGAACCGCTGACCGAACCCGAGCTGCTGGCCGAGCTGTCCCGGCTGGCCGGACAGGACGGGATCGCCGCCGACACGCCGCTGTTCTCGACCGGGTTGCTCGACTCGGTGACGATGATCCAGCTCATCGGCTATCTCGAGGACCGCACCGGGCAGAGCGTGGGCGCCGCCGACGTGACGCTCGAGAACTTCGACAGCGCCGGGCGGATCATGGCCTATGTCGGCGGCTGACCCGGCCGCCTGCGACGCCGCCCCCGACGCCGCCGCGCTCGCGGCGCTGGCCGAGCGGCACGGAACGCCGCTCTACGTCTACGACCTCGGCCGGGTCGCGGCCCGCGCGGCACGGCTGCGGGCCGCCTTCGGCGGGCGGGTAAGCTTGAGCTACGCGGTCAAGGCCAACCCCCATGGCGGCGTGCTGTCCGGTCTGCGCGGGCTCGTCGAGACGCTGGACGTCTCGTCCCTGGGCGAGTTCCGGCGTGCCATCGCCGCCGGCTGGCAGCCGGGGCAGATCAGCTTCACCGGCCCGGGCAAGCGGCCGGCCGAACTCTCCGAAAGCATCGGCGCCGGCCTCGGCGAGCTGGTGATCGAGCATCCCGCCGAGGCCCGCGCCGCCGACGCCATCGCGCGCGCCGCGGGCCGGGTGCAGGACGTGCTGGTACGGATCACGCCCCAGGCCGTGCCGCGCGGGTTCGGCGACACCATGGCGGGCCGCCCGGTCCCCTTCGGCATCGACGCCGAGGAGGCCGTCCCCGCCCTGCGCGAGATCGCCGCCCTGCCCGGGCTGCGGCTGACGGGGCTGCATTTCTACTCGGGCACCCAGTGCCTCTCGGCCCCCGCCATCGCCGCCAACTACCGCATCTTCCACGACCTCTCCGCCCAGCTTTGCGCCGCAACCGGCCTCATCCCCGCGCGGCTGGTGTTCGGGGCCGGGATGGGCATCCCCTATCACGAGACGGACGCGCCCCTCGACCTGCCCGCGCTGGGGGCGGAGGCGTCCGCCGACCTCGACCGGATGCGCGGCGTGCCGCAGCTCGCGGGGGCGGCGGTGGCGCTGGAACTCGGGCGCTATCTCGTCGGGCCGGCCGGCTGGCTGCTGACCCGCGTGATCGCCGTCAAGCATTCGCGCGGCCACCGCATCCTGATCTGCGACGCGGGGCTGAACAACCACCTCGCCGCGGCGGGGCGGTTCGGCATGGTGCTGCACCGGAACTACCGGATGAGCGCGCCGCTGGCCCACGGCGAGGCCGAGCCGCAGGATGTGTTCGGGCCGCTCTGCACCTCGCTCGACCGGCTCGCATCGGGGGTGATGCTGCCGCCGCTCGACCCGGGCGGGCTGATCGCCATCCACATGAGCGGCGCCTATGGGCTGACGGCCAGCCCCACCGGCTTCATCAGCCATCCGGTGCCGGGCGAGGTCGTCATCTGATCCCGACGGCCGCCAGATGGTCCAGCACCGCGGCGGCGGCCGCGGCGTGGTCGGCCTCGGTCGGGTGCCACAGGCAGGCCCCGAGGCTCATCCGCGGCAGGTCGATGAGGTCGAGCGCGGTCTCGCCCGCCGCCAACCGCGCCTCGCGCGCCCGGACCAGCGCGCGACGCAGCGGGCGGCCGTAGTTCGGCCACGCCACCAGCACGATCCGCGCCCCCGGCTGGGCCGCGCGCAGATCGGCCAGCAGCCGCTCCATTGCCGCTGCGAAATCCGAAGCGAGCGCCGCGCGGTCCGGCCAGCGCTCGCCGGGCTGCGGGGCGTCGTCGCTGAAGTCGTTGGACCCGAGCGCGATCAGGATCGCTGCCGCCGCCTCGTCGGCGGGCGGGGCGGGGTCCGCGGCCAGCCGGACCGGCATCGTAGGCGCCGGGTCGTTGGCGTAGTTGCGCACCAGGCCGATCCCCGACTGCGCCCTGAGCCGCAGCCCGGCCCCGAGCGCCGCGGCGACCCGCGCGGGCCAGGCGAGGGTGCTGTCGGTCGCCGCCCGCAGCTCGGCCGGGTCGCAGTGCCGGCCCTCGTGGCGGGAGCCGAAGCCGGTACTGTCCGAGTCGCCGATTACCTCGATCCAGCGCCCCGGTGCCGGCGCCGCCAGCGCCGCCCCGGGGGGGACGGCGAACCGGGGCAGCGCCTCCGGCGCCAGCCCGGACTCGCCCAGCGACACCAGCCGCAGGTCGTGCGGCCCCGGCCCCAGCCCGTCGATCTGCCAGCGCTCCTGCGCGGTCGCGTCGAGCGTCGCCGTCACCGCGCCGAGGGTCAGGCGGAACACCCCCTCGCCCGCGGGCAGCGTTACCGCCAGGCGGTCGCCCGCGAAGCGCCCGCGCAGGTCGAGGCCGGGCCACGGGCGCCCGCCCGCCGGGACGGGCGGGCTGCCCCAGCGGGCCAGCGGCAGCGGCACCTCGGTCGGGTCGGGCTGGAGGGGTGCCACACGGGCCGGGCCGGGCGAGAGCGCCAGCCCCTCGGCCAGCAGGCGCGGCGCGAGCGCCCCGGCCCCGCCGACCGCCAGCAGCATGGCGACCCCGCGCCGGGTCCAGAGAACCGCGGCGCGCCGGTCGCGCGAGGGGGTCGGGACGGCCATCGGGGCCTCTCTGCTCTGCCCTCAGGCTAGCGCCCTGCCCGCCCGCCTGTCAAAACGCCGCCGCCTCGCCCAGCCAACCCCGCATCAGCCACCCCGCGATCGCCCCCCGCCGCGGCGCCCGCAGCACCGGGTGCGTCCCGGCCATCACCGCCGCCAGATCGGCGCGCGACAGCCACAGCGCGTCCTCGAGTTCCACCGGATCGAGGGTGATCGCCTCGCTTGCGGCCTCGGCCACCAGCCCGATCATCAGCGAGGCGGGGAACGGCCACGGCTGGCTGCCGGCATAGCGCACCGCGCCGATGCGGATGCCGGTCTCTTCGGCGACCTCGCGGCGGACGGCAGCCTCGAGCGTCTCGCCCGGCTCGATGAAGCCGGCGAGGCAGGAATACATCCCCTCGGGCCAGCCGGGCGAGCGGCCCAGCAGCACCCGGTCGCCGCGGGTGACGAGCATGATGACGACCGGGTCGGTGCGGGGGAAATGGGTGCGCCCGCAGCCCGGGCAGCGGCGCTGCCAGCCCGATTGCGCGGCCTGCGTCTCGTGCCCGCAGGTGGGGCAGAAGCGGTGGGTGGCGTGCCAGCCAGTCAGCGCCCGGGCCGTCGCGGCGAGTTCCGCGTCGAGCGGCGACAGCCGCATCATCGCGCCGCGCAGCTCGACGAACCCGGCGCCGGGGATCGCCGGGTGGACCTGCTCGGAGGGGTCGAAGAACAGCTCGGTCTCGGGCAGGTTCGGCGGCGCCCAGGCGCTGATGTCGCAGACCGCGACCGCCTGCCCCGCCCCATCGCGGCCGAGCAGCACCGGCCCCGCCTCGCCCGTGTCGGCCAGCGCCGGGTGCCCGGACCCCAGCCGCACAAGCGCGCCGTCGGCATCGAGGCAGACCTTGCCGCGCCACACCGGGACCATCGCCGCCCCCGCCTGCCAGTCTGCACCGCCCCGCGCCTCGGCCGCGCGGTCCAGCCCGCCGCCGGCGAAGGCCAGCCCTGCCCGATCCCCGATCATCCCCTCACCCCGTCCCCTCTGCCGTTGCCCTCTGCCGTTGCCCTCGTCGGGCCGTCCCCCTACATTCCCCCGGTCAGACGAGGGAACCCATGACCGACACGCCCGCCTATCGGGTGCTCGCCCGGAAATACCGGCCCGAGACCTTTGCCGATCTGGTCGGGCAGGACGCCATGGTCCGCACGCTGAAGAATGCCTTCGAGGCCGACCGCATCGCGCAGGCCTTCATCATGACCGGCATCCGCGGCACCGGAAAGACCACCACCGCGCGGATCATCGCCAAGGGGATGAACTGCATCGGCCCGGACGGGACTGGCGGGCCGACCACCCACCCCTGCGGCGTCTGCGAGCATTGCGTGGCCATCGCCGAGGGCCGCCACGTCGACGTGCTGGAGATGGACGCGGCCTCGCGCACCGGCGTGGGCGACATCCGCGAGATCATCGAGAGCGTGCACTACGCGCCGGGCGCCGCGCGCTACAAGATCTACATCATCGACGAGGTGCACATGCTCAGCACCTCGGCCTTCAACGCGCTCTTGAAGACGCTCGAGGAACCCCCGCCGCACGTCAAGTTCATCTTCGCCACCACCGAGATCCGCAAGGTGCCGGTCACCGTGCTCAGCCGCTGCCAGCGCTTCGACCTGCGCCGGATCGAGCCCGAGGTGATGCTCGCCCTCCTGCGCCGCATCGCGGGGGCCGAGGGCGCGGCGATCACCGACGACGCGCTGGCGCTGATCACGCGCGCGGCCGAAGGCTCGGCGCGGGACGCGACCTCGCTTTTGGACCAGGCGATCAGCCATGGCGCGGGCGAGACGACGGCCGCCGAGGTCCGCTCGATGCTGGGCCTCGCCGATCGTGGCCGGGTGCTCGACCTCTTCGACATGATCCTGCGCGGGGCGGCGGCCGAGGCGCTGGCCGAGTTGCAGGCGCAATATGCCGAGGGCGCCGATCCGCTCGCCGTGCTGCGCGATCTGGCCGAGATCACCCATTGGGTGAGCGTGGTGAAGATCACCCCCGCCGCCGCCGAGGACCCCACCGTCGGCCCGGACGAGCGCGCCCGCGGCGCCGACATGGCCGCGCGGGTGCCGATGCGGGCGCTGACGCGGCTGTGGCAGATGCTGCTCAAGGCGCTCGAGGAGGTCGCGGCGGCGCCGAACGCGATGATGGCCGCCGAGATGGCGATCATCCGCCTGACCCATGTGGCCGACCTGCCAGACCCCGAGGCGCTGATCCGCCGGGTGCAGGCGGGCCAGGCGGCGGGCGAGTTCGCCCGCGGCCCCGCGGCCGGTGCAGGCGGCGGCGCCCCGCAGGGCGCGGCCCACGCGCCGCAGGCGGTGTCGGCCCCTGCCCCCGCGCTGCGCCGCGTCGCGGGCGGCGCCGCGATTGCCGCCGCGCCTGAGCCGCAGCGCGCCGCCGACGCGCTCGCCGCCTATCCCGACTTTCAGTCGGTCGTCGATCTGATCCGCCGGATGAAGGACGGGCTGCTGCTGACCCAGGTCGAGGACCACGTCCGCCTCGTCCGCTACACCCCCGGCCGGATCGAGTTCGAGCCGACGCCCGAGGCGCCCCGCGACCTCGCCCAGCGGCTGGCCGAGCGGCTGCGCGGCTGGACCGGCGGGGCGCGCTGGGGCGTCTCGGTCACCGCGCAGGGCGGCGGGCCGACGCTGTCCGAGCGCAAGGCCGAGGCGCGCGCGAAGGCCGAGGCCGAGGCGATGCAGAACCCGGTGATCGCCGCGATCTTCGCCGCCGCCCCCGGCGCGCGCTTTGCCGAGATCCGCGACGAGACCCCGCCCCCCGCCCCCGCGGGGCCCGAGGGCGAGGGCGAGACGCCGCCCGCCGATCCGCACGCCACCGCCGAAGGCGGGCTGGCCGCGGCCGAGGAATGGGACCCCTTCGAGGACGAGGAGTAAGCGCATGAAGAACCCGTTTGGCGGCATGGGGGGCCTCGGCGGCCTCGGCGACATGGCCAAGATGATGAGTGCCGCCCGCGACATGCAGGGCAAGGTCGAAGAGTTCCAGAAATCGCTCGAGGCGATCACCGTCACCGGCGAGGCCGGCGCCGGTCTGGTGCGCGTGACCGCCACCGCCAAGGGCGATCTGACCGGGCTCGAGATCGACCCGTCGATCTTCGTGCCCTCGGAAAAGCAGGTGGTCGAGGACCTGATCCTCGCCGCGATCAAGGACGTGCAGGCCCGCGCGACCGAGCGCGCCCAGTCCGAGGCCCAACGGCTCGCGCAGGAGATGGGCCTGCCGCCGGGGATGAAGCTGCCGGTCTGAGCCGGCAGCAGGCCGCGATGACCGAGGGCAGCGACGCCATCCAGACGCTGATCGCGCAGATCGCGCGGCTGCCGGGGCTTGGCCCCCGCTCGGCGCGGCGCATCGTGCTGGCGCTGATCCGGCGCCGGACCGGGCAGATGGCGCAGCTTGCCGCGCAGATGGCCGAGGTCGCCGCCCGCTCGCGCGAGTGTGCCCGCTGCGGCAACATCTGCGAGGCCGAGCTCTGCCCGATCTGCGCCGACCCGGTCCGGGCCAACGGGGCGCTCTGCGTGGTCGAGGACGTGGCCGACCTCTGGGCGCTCGAGCGCGGACGCCAGTTCCGCGGCCGCTATCACGTCCTCGGCGGCACGCTGTCGGCGCTGGACGAGATCGGCCCGGACGAGCTGGGCATCCCCCGCCTCGTCGCCCGCGTCGCCGACGAGGGGGTGACCGAGGTGATCCTTGCCCTCAACGCCACGGTCGAGGGGCAGACCACCGCGCATTATGTCGCCGACGCGCTCGCGCCCTCGGGCGTGACGGTGACGACGCTGGCGCAAGGGGTGCCCGTCGGCGGTGAGCTCGATTATCTCGACGACGGCACCATCGGCGCGGCGCTGCGCGCCCGGCGGCGGCTGTGAGCGTCGGGGGCGCGGTGCCCGCGCCGTTCAGTTCGGGGCCGCGCGACGTGCTGGCCGAGTGGGCGGATTACAACGGCCATCTGAACATGGCCTACTACCACGTGCTCTTCGACAACGCGATCGACGTGGTGCTTGACTGGCTGGGGCTGGGACCGGCGGTGGCAGCCGAGACGGGGCAGTCGGTGTTCACCGCCCAGGCGCAGGTCCATTATCTGCGCGAGGTCGCGCCCGGCAGTCGCGTCATCGTCGAGACGCGGCTCATCGCCCATGACGCCAAGCGCCTGCACTACGTCCAGACGATGCGCGACGCCGCCGAAGGCTGGGTCGCGGCGATCAGCGAGAACATCGTGCTGCACGTCGATCTGCGGGTGCGGCGGGTCACGCCGTGGTCCGCGCCGGTCGCCGCGCGGCTGGCGCAGGCGGTGGCGGCACACGGCCCCCTGCCCCTGCCGCCGCAGGTCGGACGGCGGGTGGAGCTGCCGGGCCGACCCGGCTTGTCAGGCTGACAGTTACAATATAACAATCCACCTGCGCCGGGGCTCCCTCCGGTCGCCGCCGTGCACAGGCGAAAAAGGGGCGCGAGTCCTCCGCTCGCGCCCCTCCATCCGGTGCTTAGACGCGATCAGGCGTCGAGCTTGCGGGTCTCGGCCTCGACCGTCTCGCCCGCCTCGATGGTCGAGGGCGCGCTGCGCGAGATGGCGATGCGGCGCGGCTTGAGCGCCTCGGGGATCTCGCGCACCAGGTCGATGTGCAGCATCCCGTCCACGTGGCTCGCGCCCTCGACGCGGACGTGATCGGCCAGCGCGAACTTGCGCTCGAACGCGCGGGTGGCGATGCCGCGGTGCAGGTAGGTGCGGGCCTCGTCCTCGGCGGCCTTGCGGGCCGAGACGATCACCGCGCCGTCGCGCATTTCCACCGAAAGGTCATCGGCGGCGAAGCCGGCCACGGCGATCGAGATGCGATAGGCGTTCTCGCCGGTCTTCTCGATGTTGTAGGGGGGATAGGTGGGCGCGGCGACCTCGGAGGTCAGGGCGCGGTCCATCAGGTCGGCGATGCGGTCAAATCCCACCGAAGCGCGGTAGAGCGGGGTCAGGTCCATGTTACGCATGATCCATCCTTTGCAGCGATGATGTTGTGATGCCCCCCGAAACCGGGCGGGCGCAGTCGCCGGACGCCACGTGGGGCCGCCCGACAGGGTTGATGTGGTTGCGTCGGCCGGGGTTTCAAGACCTCGCCACCGGAGCGCCGCACGCGTGCGCGGCGCTCAGGCCTCGGCCCAGATCGCCGGATCGGCCAGCTCGATCGAGTTGCCCGCCGGGTCGCGGAAATAGATCGAGCGACCGCCGTTCGGCCATTCAAAATCCGCCTCGATGGCGATGCCGTGGGCTTTCAGATGCGCCCGCCAGCCGTCCATCCGGTCCGGCGCCACCGCGAGGCAGGCGTGCCCCGGCCCGCGCGCCCCGTGCGGCGGAACGGGCAGCCGTGCGCCCTGCGCCGGCGGCTGTTCGGTCGCCGCGGGGTTGAAGATCAGCAGCACCTGCGGCCGCGGCTCGGACGCGGTGCGCAGGAACAGGTGCCGCCCCGGGACCTTGGTAATCACCGAAAGCCCCATCACCCCGGTCCAGAACGCCTCGGCGGCGTCGAGATCGTCGGCATAGAGCGCCGTCTCGAGCGTGCCGAGCACGGGCGGCGCGCTCATCGCCCCGCCTCGAGCGCGTCGGGGCGCGGCCCGCCGGTCGCCCAGTCGAGCAGCTCGACGGTGTGGACCACCGGCAGCGCGGTGCCCGAGCCGATCTGCATCAAGCAGCCGATGTTGCCCGCCGCCACCACCTGCGGCCCCAGCGCCTCGATGGTGCGCACCTTGCGGTCGCGCAGCCGCACCGAAAGCTCGGGTTGCAGCAGGTTATAGGTCCCGGCCGAGCCGCAGCAGAGGTGGCTGTCGGCCGGCGTGACGACGGCGAACCCCGCCTGCGCCAGCAGCGCCTTGGGGGCGGCGACGATCCGTTGCCCGTGCTGCAGCGAGCAGGCGGCGTGATAGGCGACCCTGAGCGGCGCGTCCCCGCCCCCGGGCCGGGTCACGGGGGGCAGGCCGTGGCTGGCGAGGAACTCGGTCACGTCGCGGGCGAGGGAGGCCACCCGCTCGGCCCCCGCCCGGTCGGGATCGCGCGCGAACATGTGGCCGTAGTCCTTTACCGTCGTGCCGCAGCCCGAGGCGTTGACGATGATCGCGTCCAGCGGCGCCTCGGCGTCCGCCGCCAGGAACGCCCCGATCGCCGCGCGGGCCTGCGCCATGGCCGTGCCCTCTTTCCCCATGTGATGGGTCAGCGCGCCGCAGCAGCCGAGGTTCCGGGGAACGACCACCTCGCACCCGGCGCGGGTCAGCAGCCGGATCGTCGCCGCGTTGATCGCGGGGTCGAGCGCCTTTTGCGCGCAGCCGGTCAGCAGCGCCACCCGCGCCCGCCGCGCCCCCTGCGCGGGGTAGGTCGCGCCGAGATCGTCGCGCGACGGCCCCGCGATCCGCGCCGGCGCCATCGCCAGCATGGCGCGCAGCCGCCGGTCGGGCATCAGCCGGGCGAAGGGCCGGGCGATCTTCGCGCCGAGCAGCGCCAGCCGGAACCGGCCCGGATGCGGGATCACCGCCGCGAGCAGCGCCCTGAGCGCCCGGTCCTGCCACGGCCGCCGATAGGTCCTCTCGACGTGGACCCGCGCGTGGTCGACCAGGTGCATGTAGTCCACCCCCGAGGGGCAGGTCGTCATGCAGGCGAGGCACGACAGGCAGCGATCGACGTGCAGCGCCGTCTTGGCGTCCGCCGGGCGGCCGGATTCCAGCATGTCCTTGATGAGGTAGATGCGGCCGCGCGGGCTGTCGAGCTCGTCGCCCAGAAGCTGATAGGTCGGGCAGGTGGCGGTGCAGAAGCCGCAGTGCACGCAGGTCCGCAGGATGCGGTTGGCGGTGGCGATCTCGGGGTCGGCGAGCTGTTCGGCGGTGAAGTTCGTCTGCATCAGAAGGCCCCCGTGAAGAGGCCGCGCGGGTCGAACCGGGCGCGCAGCCCGTCGTTCAGCGCCGCGACCGCGGGCGCCATCGGCGGCAGGCTGAGCGGCGTCGCGCCGGTCAGGCGGGTGGCGATGGCCCGTGTGCCGGTCAGGTCCGGGGTCTCGCCCGCGGGCAGCGCCACGCGGATCAGCCCGCCGCCCCAGTCAAGCGACAGCGGCTCGGGCAGGCGCTCGAGCAGCAGCGCGGCCTCGGACGGGCGGCAGGTGATCCGCCAGAGGTCGCGGGACCGGGGCGCTGCCCCGCACTCCGGGATATTTGGGTCAAGAAGACGCCAAGGGTCATCGTCGCGGCGCGTGACCCCGCCCCAGGCGCCAAGGCGCGCGGCAAGGCTCTCGGCGCGCCGCGCCACCGACCCCGCGAGCCCCTCGATCCGGATCAGCGCCCCGTGGCCCGGCAGCCATCCCGCCCCGGTCACGTCCCACGGTCCCGTCAGCGCCGCGGTGAGCGCCGGGATCGCCGCTGCGGCGCCCAGCCCCGGCAGCGCCAGCGTGGCCGAGGCCGGCGGGATCGGCTGGGTCTTGAGGCTGACCTCGGTCAGCACCCCCAGCCGCCCCCGGCTGCCCGCCATCAGCTTCACGAGGTCATAGCCGGTGACGTTCTTCATCACCCGCCCGCCGCTCTGGATCACCTCACCGCGCCCGTCCACGAACCGCACTCCGAGGGCCGAGTCCCGCGCCGCGCCGTCCTTGACCCGGCGCGGGCCGCTCGCGTTGGCGGCGATCACCCCGCCGATGGTCGAGCGCGTGAAGCGCGGCGGCTCGAACGCGAGGCGCTGGCCCTCGGCGGCGAGTGCCGCCTCGATCTCGGAGAGCGGAGTCCCGGCGCGGGCAACCAGCGTCAGCGCGGCGGGTTCATACAGGATCACGCCCGACAGCCCCGCGGTCGCAAGCCGCACCCCCTGCCCCTCACCGGGCGCAAGCCGCGTGCCGCCGCCGACCGGGGTCAGCGGGCCGCTCGCCCCCCGGATCATCGCCGCCAGCTCGGCCTCGGACTCCGGCCGCAGCATCTCAGGCGACATTGCGCAGCCCCTCGCGGCGGCTCGCCGAGACGTGCAGCGGGAACACCTTGGCTGCGTTCAGCAGCCAGTGCGGGTCGAAGACGTCCTTGACCCGCATCTGCGCCTCGAGATCGGCGTCGGTGAACTGCGCCGTCATCAGGTCGCGCTTCTCGACCCCCACCCCGTGCTCGCCGGTCAGGCAGCCGCCGACCTCGACGCAGAGGCGCAGGATGTCGGCGCCGAGCGCCTCGACCCGTTCCAGATCGCCCGGCCGGTTGGCGTCGAAGATGATCAGCGGGTGCATGTTGCCGTCGCCCGCGTGGAACACATTGGCGACCGGCAGCCCCGCCGCGTCCGACATCTCGGCGATGCGCCGCAGCACCTGCGGCAGCGCGCTGACCGGGATCGTCCCGTCAAGGCACATGTAGTCGCCCATCTGCCCCATCGCGCCGAAGGCCGACTTGCGGCCCAGCCAGATGCGGCGCGATTCCTCCTCGGACCGGCTTTCGCGGAACTCGACCGGGGCGAAGTCGTCGGCGATGGCGCGGATCAGGGAGAGCTGCTCGTTGATCTCCGGGGGCGTGCCCTCGACCTCGACGATCAGCAGCGCCTCGCAGTCGGGATAGCCGGGGGCGGCGAAGTTCTCGGTCGCGACGATACAGGGGCGGTCCATGAACTCGATGGCGACCGGCAGGACGCCGGCGCGGATGATCGCGGCCACGCAGGCGCCGGCGGTCTCACTCGAGTCGAACCCGATCAGCACGGGGCGGGCGCCCGCGGGCTTGGGCAGGATGCGCAGCGTCGCCTCGGTCACGATGCCCAGCTGGCCTTCGGCCCCGCAGACGACGCCCAGCAGGTCCAGTCCCGGCGCCTCGCCCATCGGGCCGCCCAGCTCGACCACAGTGCCGTCCATCAGCACCATGGTGACGCCCAGCAGGTTGTTGGTCGTCACCCCGTATTTCAGGCAATGCGCCCCGCCCGAGTTCATGCCGATGTTGCCGCCGATGGCGCAGGCGAGCTGGCTGGACGGGTCGGGGGCGTAGAAGAACCCGGCCTCGTCCACCGCGCCCGAGATCGAGAGGTTCGTGCGCCCCGCCTGCACCCGGATCTGCCGGTCGCCGTAATCCACCTCGAGCACCGCGTTCATCCGCGCGAGGCCAAGGACCACCGCATCCGCCGTGGGCATCGACCCGCCGGCGAGGCTGGTGCCGGCGCCGCGCGGCACGACCGGCACGCGCTCGGCGTGGCAGACCTGCAGGATGGCGGCGACCTCCTCGGTGGTGGTCGGCAGCGCGACGGCCAGCGGCGGGCAGCGATAGGCCGAGAGCGCGTCGCATTCGTAGGCGCGGGCCTCGACCGGGTCGTCGATCACGTCGCCCGCCCCGATGACGGCGCGCAGCCGCGCGACGATGGCGGCGCGGCGGGACAGGATCGCGGGGTCGGGGACGGGCATCTGCATCGGATCGGCCTTTCTCGCCCTCGGCGGGTCGGGGCCAGACTAGCAGAGCCGAGGCGGCGGGCGACACGCAAATCCGCCGCCCGGCGTTTCCCGCATGGCGAAAGGCCGCGCCCCGTCGGGCGCGGCCCTGCCGCGTATCAAGGGGACGTCATGAGCCCCGGCGCATCTCAGCCGGCCTGCGCGGCCGACAGCATCCGGGCGATCTCGTCCTTCAGATGCGCGCGCTTCTTGCGCAGCGCCTGCTCGGCCTCGTCCGACATCGGGGTCTGGCGGGATTCGGCGCCCGCGACCTCATCGTTGACCGAGTCGTATTCGTCGAGCAGCCGCGCGAAATGCGCGTCCGAGACCTTCAGCGCGTGGATGCGCTCGGCGTCGTTCGGGAACTCTTCGTGAATCGCGTGCGGTGCGGCCATGTCCTCGTCCTTTCCTGGTCGTCCGGTTCGCCCGAGGGGATAGCCGCCGCAGCGGGTGCTGGCAACGGGGCGCGGCCCGGCCTATCGTCGGGCCGATGCCCATGCCGCTGACCCTGCACCTGCCCCTTTCGTTGACCGCCACCGACCTCGTCGCGCTGGCGCTCTTGCTCGTCGCGTGGTTCGGCACCGGGCGGCTGATCGAAAAGCCGCCCACGTCCCGGCCGTCGGTCTCGATGCTGATGCGCCGCTACCGCCGCGACTGGATGGTGCAGTTCGTCCACCGCGAACCGCGGATCTTCGACGGCAACATCCTGTCGAGCCTGCGCGAGGGCACCTCGTTCTACGCCTCGGCCTGCATGATCGCGATCGGCGGCGGGCTGGCGCTGATCGGCAACACCGACCCGCTGGCCGGCATCGCCCGCGATCTCGAGGCGACCGAGGTCCCGTCCCTCGTGTGGAAGGTCAAGATCCTGCTGGTCCTCGGCTTTCTCGCCAACGCCTTCCTCAAGTTCGTCTGGTCGCACCGGCTGTTCGGCTATTGCGCGATCATGATGGCGGCAGTCCCGAACGACCCCCGCGCGGCCGAGGCCGAGACCCGCGCCCGCGCCGCGGCCGAGGTCAACATCCACGCCGCCCGCAACTTCAACATCGGCCTGCGGGCGGTCTATTTCGCGCTTGGCGCGATGTGCTGGATGGCCGGCCCCTGGGCGCTGATGACGGGGACGGCGCTCGTCACCGCGCTGACGCTCCGGCGCGAGTTCGCCTCGGGCTCGCGCCGGGCGATCCTCGCCGATCTCGGCGACCGGCGCTGAGGGCTACGCCTGCCAGCGCGGCTTTCGCTTGGCGAAGAACGCGGCGATCCCCTCGGGGGCCTCGTCATCCTCCCACACGGCCACCAGCGCGTCGATGCTGTCGGCGATCACCTCGGCGTCGATCCGCGGCCCGAGCCTGCGGGCCAGCCGCTTGGCCGCCGCCACTGCCTTGGGCGCGGTTGAGAGATAGGGCACCACCTCGTCCTCGATTGCCGCGTCGAGGTCCTCGGCGTCCACGACGTAGGAGAGCAGGTTCAGCCGCTCCGCCTCGGCCGCATCAAAGAGCCGCGCCGACATGAAGACGCGGCGGGCCCGGTCCTCGCCCATCCGCGCCACGACGTAAGGCCCGATGGTGGCCGGGATCAGCCCCAGCTTCGTCTCGGTCAGCCCGAAGGTCGCACCACGCGCCCCCACGGCCACGTCGCACACCGCCATCATCCCCACGCCGCCGCCGAAGGCGTTGCCCTGCACCCGCCCGATCAGCGGCTTCGGCAGTTCGTTGAGCGCATTCAGCATCCCCGCGAGTGCCGCGGCCCCCGCCCGCCGCGTGGCGGCATCGGCGGTCATCTGCGCCTGCATCCAGCCCAGGTCGCCGCCGGCGCAGAAGCTCTTGCCCTCGGCGGCGAGGATCACCGCCCGCACCGCCGGGTCGGCGCCCAGCTCGCCCGCCGCGGCCGTCAGCTCGTCGATCATCTGCGCCGACAGCGCGTTGTGCTTGTCGGCGCGCGCCAAAAACAGGGTCGCCACGCCGCGGGCGTCGGTCTCGATGCGGATCGTCTCATGGGTCATGCGGGGGCTCCTGAACGCAAGCTGCGGGCGAAGGCGGCGGCGCGGGCCAGCACCGCGGGGTCGAGGCCGGTCTGGTGGCCGGCGGCGGCGAGATGCGCCGCCACTGCCTCGGTCGCCACGTTGCCGGCGGCGCCGGGGGCGTAGGGGCAGCCGCCGAGGCCCCCCACGGCGGCGTCGAAGACCCGCACGCCGCGGGCGATGCTCGCGTCGATGTTGGCGAGCGCCCGGCCGGCGGTGTCGTGGTAATGCCCGGCGAGCTGCCCGGCCGGCACCACGTCCAGCACCGCGGCCAGCATCGCGTCGATGGTCTCGGGGCGGCCTTGGCCGATGGTGTCGCCCAGGCTGATCTCATAGCAGCCCATCTCGAACAGCCTTGCCGCCACACGGGCCACGTTGGCGGGCGGGGTCGGGCCGTCGAAGGGGCAGTCGGTGACGACCGAGACATAGCCGCGCACCGGGATGCCGTCGGCGCGCGCGGCCTCCATCACCGGGGCGAAGCGGGCGAGGCTCTCGTCGATCGTCGCGTTGAGGTTGGCCTTGGAAAACCCCTCAGAGGCCGAGGCGAACACGGCGACCTCGTCGGCCCGCGCCGCCCGCGCCCCCTCGTAGCCCTTGAGGTTCGGGGTCAGCGCCGCGTAGCGCACGCCCGGCGCGCGGGTGATGCCGGCCAGCACCTCGGCCGCGTCGGCCATCTGCGGCACCCATTTCGGGCTGACGAAGCTCGTCACCTCGATCCGCCGGAAGCCCGCCCCGCTCAGCAGATCCACCAGCGCGATCTTGTCGGCGGCGGGGATCAGCCGCTTTTCATTCTGCAGCCCGTCGCGCGGGCCCATCTCGAAGATCTCGATCTCAGCCATTGGGAATCTCGTAGAAGTCACGGTCGAACATCTCGCCCCCCTCACGGTCGAGCGCGCGGGCGCAGGCCGGCCGCGCGCGCATCCGTTCCCACCAGCCGAAGACGGCGGGATAGTCGGCCTTGGGCAGAAAATACCCCAGCGACCGGACGTTGAAGCCGAACATGCAGTCGGCGGCCGAGAATCCCGAATCGAGCAGATGCGCCCGCCCCGTCAGCCGCGCCTCGAGCGCGCGGGCCGTCACCGCCAGCCGCCGGGTTTCCAGCTTAATCGTGGGGATCGAGCGCGCCTCGGCCGGGCGGATGAAGTTGTGCTGGATGTTGAGGTTCTGGAGGCAGATCGCCTGGGTCTCGGCGAAATGCAGCCATTGCAGGAAATCGGCCCGCTCGGGCTCGCCGGGCTTCGGCGCCAGCCGCCCGGCCTGCTCGGTCAGAAGCTGGACGATGGCGCCCGATTCAAACAGCGCCGCCCCGTTGATCTCGAGCGCCGGCACCTTGCCCGCGGGCGAGCGCGCCAGATGCTCGGGCGCCCGCAGGCTGCCGTCGGCAAAGTCATACCGGGTCAGCGCGTAGTCGAGCCCCAGCTCCTCGAGCAGCCACAGAACCCGGAAGCTGCGCGACCCCCGCGCATGATGCAGATGGATCATCGCGCTCCCTTCTTTCTTGCCCAAATATCCCGGGGTCCGGGGCAGCGCCCCGGTCCGGCGCTGCACCAGGCGCGGCGGCGGGTCACGCCGCGGCCTCCTCGTCCGCCAGGCGGATCAGCGGCGCGCCGGCCTCGACCTGGTCGCCCGCCGCCGCCAGCACCTCGGCCACCACCCCGTCGCGGGCGGCGGTCAGCGTGTGCTCCATCTTCATCGCCTCGAGGATGGCCAGCCGGTCGCCCGCCGCCACCGCCTGCCCGGCCGCGACGAACACCGCCTTGACCAGCCCCGGCATGGGCGAGAGCGTCTGCCCGCCCCCCGCCGCCTCGGCCTGCCGGTCGAGCGGGTCCTGTGGCACCAGCGTCAGCGAGCGCCCGCCGAAGACGCTCACCCCCGCCGGATGGGTCACGATGCGCGAGCGGCGCGGCGCGCCGTCCACCCACCAGCGCCCGCCCTCGTGCGCGACCTCATGCACCGCACCGTCCAGCGTCACCCGCGCCGCGCCGGGGCCCAGCACCTCGACAATGCCCTCGCCCCCGTCCCACGTCACCGTGCGGCGCAAGGGGGCCCAGAGCGTCACGCCCCCCCGCACCGCCGGGTCGTGCAGCCCGGCGACGCCGAGCGCGGCCAGCGCGCGTGTCTCGGGCGAGGGCTCGGCCTGGTCGAGCAGCGCGTCGAGATCGCGGGCAATCAGCCCGGTGTCGACCTCGCCCGCGCGGAACCCCTCGTGGCGGGTCAGCGCGATGAGGAAATCGAGGTTCGTCACCGTCCCCGCCACCTCGGTATCGACCAGCGCCTGTTCCAGCGCCCGCAACGCGATGGCGCGCGTCGGCCCGTGTGTCACGATCTTGGCGATCATCGGGTCGTACCAGGGCGAGATCGCGTCCCCCTGCCGCACCCCGGTCTCGTTCCGCGCGCCCTCGGCAAAGCGCAGATGCGCGAGCCGCCCGGTGGCGGGCAGGAACCCTGCCGGCACGTCCTCGGCATAAAGCCGCGCCTCGAAGGCGTGGCCGCGGATCGTCAGGTCCTGCTGGCGGGCGGGCAGCGGCTCACCGCTCGCCACGCGCAACTGCCACTCCACGAGGTCGATGCCCGTGATCGCTTCGGTCACCGGATGCTCGACCTGCAGGCGGGTGTTCATCTCCATGAACCAGAACCCGTCCGGGCGCAGGCCGTGGCTGCCGTCGACGATGAACTCGATGGTGCCCGCGCCCGCGTAGCCGATGGCTTCCGCCGCGCGGACGGCGGCGGCGCCCATCGCGGCGCGGACCTCGGGCGTCATGCCGGGGGCCGGGGCCTCCTCGATCACCTTCTGGTGTCGGCGCTGCAGCGAGCAATCGCGTTCGAAGAGATGCACCGCGCGCTGGCCGTCACCGAACACCTGCACCTCGATGTGGCGGGGGGCGGTGACGTATTTTTCGATCAGCACGGCGGGGTTGCCGAAGGCCGTCTGCGCCTCGCCCTGGGCGCTACCCAGCGCCTCGGCGAAGCCCTGGGGCGCGTCCACCCGGCGCATCCCCTTGCCGCCGCCGCCCGCCACGGCCTTGATCAGCACCGGATAGCCGATCCGGTCCGCCTCGGCGGCCAGATGCGCCGCGTCCTGGTTCTCACCGTGATAGCCGGGGACGACGGGGACGCCCGCCTCTTCCATCAGCGCCTTGGCGGCGTCCTTGAGGCCCATGGCGCGGATCGCCCTGGCCGAGGGGCCGATGAAGACGAGCCCCGCCGCCTCGACCGCATCCACGAACTCGGGGTTCTCGGACAGGAAGCCGTAGCCCGGGTGGATCGCCTCGGCGCCGGTCGCCAGCGCCGCCTCGATGATCGCGTCGCCGCGCAGATAGCTGTCCTTGGGCGCCGGGCCGCCGATGTGGACCGCCTCGTCGGCCAGCGCCACGTGGCGCGCGCCGCGGTCGGCGTCGGAATAGACGGCCACGGTCGCCACCCCCATCCGGCGGCAGCTGTCCATGACGCGGCAGGCGATCTCGCCGCGGTTGGCGATCAGGATCTTGCTGAACATGGCGTTCCTCTCGTGACGGCGCAGGACCCGGGGCGGCGCCCCGGCCCCCGGAGAATGTGGATCGAGACGCAGCCGGCGCGCCTCACGTCGGCGACCCGAGGCTGAGCGTCGTGCCGGTCAGCCCGGCGGGGTCGTCGAACAGCCGCGCGTCGGGCGTCACGATCAGCGTGACCACCCGCCCCGCGGGCAGCGGAAAATCCGGCGCCTCGGGCCGATGCTCGATCATCGCCTCGACCTCGTACTCGGCCCCGCCGGCGTGGAAGCGCTGGCCCGGAAGGGCCGTGCCCTCGGCGTCCGCGACCGCGAGACCGGCGCGCGCGGCGCCCCTGTGAACGACCGGGTAGGCCCCGGCAATCTTGCCCTTGAACATGATCCCTCACATCCTGAAGACGCCGAAGCGCGTGGGTTCGATCGGCGCATTGAGACTGGCCCTGAGCGACAGCGCCAGCACGTCGCGGGTCTTGCGGGGGTCCACCACCCCGTCGTCCCAGAGCCGGGCCGAGGCATAGAGCGGGTGCGACTGGCGGTCGAACATCTCGATCGTCGGGCGCTTGAACTCGGCCTCGTCCTCGGCCGACCACGTCCCGCCCTTGCGCTCGATCCCCTCGCGCCGGACGGTGGCGAGCACGCCCGCCGCCTGCTCGCCGCCCATGACCGAGATGCGGCTGTTGGGCCAGGTCCACAGGAAGCGCGGCGAATAGGCGCGCCCCGCCATGCCGTAGTTGCCGGCCCCGAAGCTGCCGCCGACCAGCATGGTGATCTTGGGCACCGCGGTCGTCGCCACCGCCGTCACCATCTTGGCGCCGTGCCGGGCGATGCCCTCGTTCTCGTATTTGCGCCCGACCATGAAGCCGGTGATGTTCTGCAGGAACACCAGCGGGATACCGCGCTGCGAGCAGAGCTCGATGAAATGCGCGCCCTTGATCGCGGCCTCGGAGAACAGCACCCCGTTGTTGGCCACGATCCCCACCGGGCAGCCCTCGAGATGGGCGAAGCCCGTCACCAGCGTCTCGCCGAAGCGCGGCTTGAACTCGTCGAAGCGCGAGCCGTCGACCACCCGGGCGATGACCTCGCGGATGTCATAGGGCGTCCGCAGGTCGGCGGGCACCACGCCCAGGATCTCGTCGGGGTCGTAGGCGGGCGGCTCGGGCGATTGCCACACCACCGTCTCGGGCAGGCGGCGGTTGAGGTGGCTGACCGCGCGCCGCGCCAGCGCGAGCGCGTGGGTGTCGTCTTCGGCCAGGTAATCCGCGACGCCCGAGAGACGCGTGTGCACGTCGCCGCCGCCGAGGTCTTCTGCGCTGACGACCTCGCCCGTCGCGGCCTTCACCAGCGGCGGCCCGGCCAGGAAGATCGTCCCCTGGTTCCGCACGATGATCGACACGTCGCACATCGCCGGCACATACGCCCCGCCTGCGGTCGAGGAGCCCATGACCACGGCGATCTGCGCGATCCCCTTGGCCGAGAGATTGGCCTGATTGTAGAAGATGCGGCCGAAATGCTCGCGGTCCGGGAACACCTCGTCCTGGTTGGGCAGGTTCGCCCCGCCCGAATCGACGAGGTAGATGCAGGGCAACCGGCACTCGCCCGCGATCTCCTGCGCGCGCAGGTGCTTCTTGACCGTCATCGGGTAGTAGGTGCCGCCCTTCACCGTGGCGTCGTTGGCGACCACCATCACGTCCTGCCCGTGGACCCGCCCCACCCCGGCAATCACCCCCGCGCCGGGCGCGGCCCCATCATACATCCCGTGCGCCGCCGTCGCCCCGATCTCGAGGAACGGCGAGCCGGGGTCGAGCAGGTTCGCCACCCGCTCGCGCGGGGGCATCTTGCCGCGGCTGGTGTGGCGGGCGAGCGCCTCGGCCCCACCCCCACCGGCCGCCGCCTCGGCCGCGGCCCGGATCGTGGCCAGCATCTCGAGGTGGGCGGCGCGGTTGGCGCGGAACGCCTCCGACGACGGCAGGGCAGAGGTCTTGAGTTTCATGCGGCGGACTCCTCGGAAGGCAAACGGACGGGCAAGGGGAACGGCGGGGGCGGGACCGCGCATCTGCCAAGGGCGCGGCGCACTGTCGCAGGGGCCCGGTTCGCGGCCCCGGATTGATCCAGATCATGCAGCAAGGCCGCGGAATCGTTCACGTCCGCAGCATCAGGCACGGGCGACGCCCGGCCCGCCATCCTATCGAACGCCACTTCACTGAACGACGGAGAACGACGATGACCACCCCTCGCGCAACCTTGATCCCCGTGGCCCTGGCGGCCGCGCTGCTGGCCGGGCCTTCGCTGGCGCAGTCGGCGGGCGAATGGACGGTCGGCATCGGCGCGGCCAGCGTGCAGCCCAAGGGCGACAACGGCCGGCTCGCGGGGACCTATGACACCGAGGTCGGCAACGACGTGCGCCCCTCGCTGACGCTGGAATACTTCGTGCGCGACAACGTCGGCGTCGAGCTGCTGGCCGCGACCCCCTTCGAGCACGAGGTCAAGTTCGACGGCGTGGGCAAGGTCGGCACCGTCAAGCACCTGCCGCCGACGCTGAGCCTCAACTATCACTTCGAGACGAACACCCCGTTCAAGCCCTACATCGGCGCCGGTCTGAACTGGACCAGCTTCTGGGGCGAGAAGACCAGCGGCCCGCTGGCCGGGGCCGACCTCGACCTCAAGCACAGCTTCGGCGTCGCGCTGCAGGCCGGGGCGGACTACTGGGTGAACGACAAGTCGGCGATCCGCGGCACGCTGCGCTGGATCGACATCGACAGCGACGTCTATCTGAACGGCGCCAAGGTCGGCACGGTCGAGATCGACCCGCTGGTCGTGCAGGCGGCCTATGTGATGAAATTCTGACCCGCCAGCTTCCCGGCGGTCTCCCGGACGGCGCGCCCCCGTGGCGCGTCGTCTCGTTTGCGGGGGGCGGGCGCCGTTCATGACGCCTCCGCCAGCCGGCGCAACTCGCGCCGCATCACCTTGCCGGTGACGGTCATCGGCAGCGCGTCGAGGAACCGCACCTCGCGCGGATAGGAATGCGCCGCGCAATGGACGCGGGCGTGGTCCTGCAATTCCGCGGCGAGCGCGTCCGACGCCGCCTGCCCGTCGCGCAGCACGACATAGGCCACCACGATCTCGGTTCGCAGCGGATCGGGGCGCCCGATCACCCCCGCGGCGGCGACGGCGGGGTGCTTGAGCAGCACGTCCTCGATCTCGGACGGGCCGATGCGATAGCCGGCCGAGGTGATCACGTCGTCGTCGCGGCCGACGAAGCGCAGATAGCCGTCCTCGATCGCCCCGCGGTCGCCGGTCAGCATCCAGTCGCCGCGGTACTTCTGGGCCGTCGCCGCGGGGTTCTGCCAGTAGCCGAGGAACATCGACGCCGCCCCGCGGCGGATGGCGATGTCGCCCTCGGCGCACGTGGGGGTGCCGCCCGCGTCGATCACCTGCACGTCGAAGCCCGGCACCGGCTTGCCGATGCTCCCCGGCCGGGGCGGAAACAGCGAGGCCGCGGACGAGGCGACCATGTTGCACTCGGTCTGGCCGTAGAACTCGTTGATCGTCAGCCCCAGCGCTTCGCGGCCCCAGTCGAGCATCTCGGCGCCCAGCGTCTCGCCACCCGAGGCGACCGAGCGCAGCCCGCCGATGCGCGCCCCCGCCGCCCGCAGCATCCTGAGCGCGGTCGGCGGCAGGAATGCCGCGGTCACGCCGCAGTCGGCGATCACCCGGGCGGCGGCGTCCGCGTCGAACCGCGGCAGCCGGGCGGCCACGACCGGGATGCCGAGCGCCAGCGCCGGCATCGCCACGTCGAAGAGCCCGCCGATCCAGGCCCAGTCGGCCGGGGTCCACAGCACGTCCGCGCCGGGGCTCAGGCGGTCGTGGCTCATCTCCACCCCCGGCAGATGGCCGACGAGCATCCGGTGACCGTGCAGCGCCCCCTTGGGCGCGCCGGTGGTGCCCGAGGTGTAGATCATCACCGCCGGGTCCTCTGGGCCGGTGTCGGCGGCGGCAAAGGGCCCCGCGTCGGGCAGCGCGTCCTCCTCGGGGACGATCACCCTGAGGCCGAAGGGCGCGAGCATCGCCCGCCCCTCGGGGTCGGAGATCACCGTCTCGATCCCCGCATCGCCCAGCCGCAGCCGCAGCGCCTCATCCCCGAAGAGCTTGAAGAGCGGCACCGAGATCGCGCCGGATTTCCAGATCGCCGCATGGGCGGCCGCGGTCCAGGCCGACTGGGTGCGCAGCACCCCGATCCGCGCCCCCGGCGCCGCGGCGAGCGCGTGCGCCAGCCGGTCGGTCATGTCGCGCAGCGCCGCCCGCGTCGTCACCGCCACCCGCCCCTCGGCCCAGTCCAGCACCGCCGGCGCCTCGGGGTCGGCCGCAGCGGGGGCATCGACCACCTGCGCGCCCATGTTCATCCGCGCCGGCAGGTCCCAGCGGAACGCCGCCCGGGCGGTGTCGTAGTCGCCGTCCGGCAGGGTCGGGCGCAGCATCGTCATGGCCCCGTCACCGCCTGCCCCTGCGGCTCGAGCGAGAGCACCCGCTGCGCCACCCCGCGCATCCGGCATTCAGCCGTGGCGACGGTGGCGGCCTCGGGATCGAAGCCCTGCGCGTACCATGCACATTCCGCCGCCCGCCACGCCGCCCAGGCGTCCTGCGCCCGGGTCAGCGCCGAAAGCCGCGGCCCCGGCGGGGCGGCGGGGGCGGCGGTCGGCACCGTTCCGGCCATCCCGGGCTCGGGCGCGGCGCCCACCGCATCCGCCGCGGCGGCATCGCCCCGCAGGCTCACCAGCGCCGCGTCGAGGCGACCCTGCCACGCCGCCCGCTCCCGGTCATAGCAGGCCGCGACCGTCTCGACCGTGCCGGCCTGATCCCCCAGGCAGCCGCTCGACAGCACCCCGATGCAGGCATGGGCGTCCTCGGCCTCGCTCACGCAGGCCTCCAGCGCCGCCGCATCCTCGGACGACGGGCCCTCGGGTGCCGGCGCCTGCGCCAGCGCCGGGGCGCCGCCCAGCAGCGCCAGCAGGGCGAGACTACCGCCCCGCATCGCACCGGGTCCGCGGCGCACGTGCGTGCCTCGCAAGGGCCGGGCCCGTCCGCATCACTCCAGCGCCATCAGCTCGCGGCCGATCAGCATCCGCCGGATTTCCGAGGTGCCGGCCCCGATCTCCATCAGCTTGGCGTCGCGGAAGAGCCGGCTGACGGTCGAATCGTTGAGGAACCCCGCCCCGCCCAGGGCCTGCACCGCCTGGTGCGCCTGCACCATCGCCTGCTCCGAGGCATAGAGCACCGCCCCCGCCGCGTCCTGCCGGGTGACCTTGCCCGCGTCGCAGGCCTTGGCGACCTCGTAGACATAGGCCTTGGCGGTGTTCATCGCGACATACATGTCGGCGATCTTGCCCTGCATGAGCTGGAAGTTCCCGATCGGCTGGCCGAACTGCCGCCGCTCGCGCGCATAGGGCAGCACCGCATCGAGGCAGGCGGCCATGATCCCGGTCCCGATCCCCGACAGAACGAGGCGCTCATAGTCGAGCCCCGACATCAGCACCCGCACGCCCTTCCCCTCGGCGCCGAGCACGTTCTCGAACGGCACCTCGGCGTTGTCGAAGATCAGCTCGCCGGTGTTCGAGCCGCGCATCCCCAGCTTGTCGAAATGCGGCCCCTGGGTGAACCCCTTGATCCCCTTCTCGACGATGAAGGCGGTGATGCCCTTGCTGCCCGCCTCGGGGTCGGTCTTGGCATAGACGACCAGCGTGTCGGCGTCCGGCCCGTTGGTGATCCAGTATTTCGAGCCGTTGAGGACGTAGTAGCCGTTCCGCTTCTCGGCCCTCAGCTTCATGCCGACCACGTCCGAACCCGCCCCTTCCTCGGACATGGCGAGCGCACCGACGTGCTCGCCCGAGCAGAGCTTGGGCAGGTATTTCCGCTTCTGCTCGTCGGTCCCGTTCAGCTTGAGCTGGTTGACGCAGAGGTTCGAGTGCGCGCCGTAGCTGAGGCTGATCGAGGGGCTGACGCGGGCGATCTCCTCGACCGCGACGGTGTGGGCGAGGTAGCCCATGCCGGTGCCGCCGAATTCCTCGGGGACGGTGATCCCGAGCAGGCCCAGCTCGCCCATCTCGCGCCACAGCTCGGCCGGAAAGACGTTCTCGCGGTCCACGCGCCCGGCGATCGGGCCCAGCCGGTCCTGCGCCCAGCGGTGCACCATCTCGCGCAGCGCGCCCACATCCTCGCCCAGATCGAATTCCATCCCGCGCGTGAACATCGGCGCAACCCCTCCCGGTTATTGAACGGCCGTTCATATACCGGCGTTATGACGCACCCCGCCCCCGCCGGTCAAGAGAGTTTAGCGGCCCGACCGCCCCGCCCGGCAAGCGGTTTCGCAGCGCCGCGCGCGGGCCGCGCGAAACGCCGCCTGCCCGTTTTGGCGGCAACCCCCGCAGCAGCGCGACCGGAAAAGCGCCACAGGCGGAATCCGCGCCGCGATTGCGCCGTGCCGCGTTGCCGCATGGCGCGCGGCCGGGCTTTCTGCAGGTGCAAAGGGCGCCGCCCGAGCCTGCCGGGACGGACCGCCCGCCCGCTGCCAAAAAGACCGAATCGACCGTGCACTCACCCTGCACCGCCCCGCCTGCCGCGGGCGGATGGGGGGCGCGCGGCCCGCGAACAGGGGACAGGATGAACCGCTACACTCACCTCATGGCCGGCGCCGCGCTGGCGCTGGCGCTGGCCGGACCGGCCGCGGCGGCCGACGACACGATCAAGATCGGCGTGCTGCACTCGCTGTCCGGCACCATGGCGATCTCGGAAACCACGCTCAAGGACACGGTCCTGATGATGGTGGACCAGC
Source organism: Paracoccus sanguinis (assembly GCF_012689545.1). Taxonomy (NCBI): domain Bacteria; kingdom Pseudomonadati; phylum Pseudomonadota; class Alphaproteobacteria; order Rhodobacterales; family Paracoccaceae; genus Paracoccus; species Paracoccus sanguinis. Next base: position 149,661 of record NZ_CP051542.1, on the reverse strand, counting down.
AGAACGCCAAGGGCGGGCTGCTGGGCAAGAAGATCGAGGCGGTGGTGGTCGACCCCGCCTCGGACTGGCCGCTCTTTGCCGAAAAGGCGCGCGAGCTGATCTCGGTGCAGGGCGTGGACGCGATCTTCGGCTGCTGGACCAGCGTCAGCCGCAAGTCGGTGCTGCCGGTCGTCGAGGAACTGAACGGCCTGCTCTTCTACCCCGTCCAGTACGAGGGCGAGGAATCCTCGAAGAACGTCATCTACACCGGCGCCGCCCCGAACCAGCAGGCGATCCCGGCCGTGGACTACATGGCCGACGAGCTGGGGGTCGAGAAATGGGCGCTGCTCGGGACCGACTACGTCTATCCGCGCACCACCAACACGATCCTTGAAAGCTACCTCAAGTCGAAGGGCGTGGCGCAGGGCGACATCTTCGTGAACTACACGCCCTTCGGCCACTCGGACTGGTCGAAGATCGTGGCCGACGTGGTGGCGCTCGGCAAGGACGGCAAGAAGGTCGGCGTCGTCTCGACCATCAACGGCGACGCCAACGTGGGCTTCTACAAGGAGCTCGCCGCCGCCGGCGTCTCGGCCGAGGACATCCCGGTGATGGCCTTCTCGGTCGGCGAGGAGGAGCTGTCGGGTCTCGACACCAAGAACCTCGCCGGCCACCTTGCGGCCTGGAACTACTTCCAGTCGGCCGACACGCCCGAGAACAAGGCTTTCATCGAGGGCTGGCACAAGTTCACCGGCAACGACAAGCGCGTGACCAACGACCCGATGGAGGCGACGAAGCTCGGCTTCGAGGCTTGGGTCAACGCGGTCGAGAAGGCCGGGTCCACCGACACCGACAAGGTGCTGGACGCGATCGTCGGGGTCGAGGTGCCGAACCTGACCGGGGGTGTGGCCAAGGTGCTGCCCAACCACCACCTGACCAAGCCGGTCCTGATCGGCGAGATCCGCGACGACGGCCAGTTCGACATCGTGAGCCAGACCGAGCCGGTCGCCGGCGACGCCTGGACCGACTTCCTGCCCGAGAGCGCCAAGCTCGACGCCGACTGGCCGGGCAAGAAATGCGGGATGTGGAACACCGAGACGCAGAGCTGCGTGCAGGTGAAGTCGAACTACTGACGGGATCGGGGCGGCGTCCCGCGCGCCGCCCCTGCCCCCGGGTTCGCCTGTGATGCCGGTGCGTCGGATGGGTCGGGTCACCTTCGAATTGCGGGATGGTCCTGTGCTGTTCGGCAGCCCCGCTCGGTCCCCGCGGAGCGACTAGCCCAAGGTTCGCGCGGTCCCCGCGGAGTGTCTGGTCCAGGTCCCGCTCGGTTGGCCCTCCAACGTGGCTCGGCGGGTCGCCAGACGTCAGGGTCCAAGAGCGGCGACAGACAGTCGGTCGAACGCAGCCCTAACCACCCTCGGCCAGATCGCCGCGCGGGCGGCGCCCGGTCCGCCTCGCCTTCGCCTCGGCCACCCGGCCCGGCAACCCGGGACGCCCGGCCTTGCCCGCCCCCGGGCGCCGTTCGCTCAGGTCGCCCTGCGTCCTGATCGCGTCGCCCCGACCCCGGCTCGGGCCAACTCACGGCCCGCGCCCCTCACCGCCGCCCCGCCCCGCAGCGCCTCACGGTCGCCCGGGGCGAGGCCCCCCTTCCTGAACCTCGGCAGGTCCATGCGTCCCCTGATCCACGCCCTTCTCGTGCTGCTCGCGCTCCCCGCCCTTCCCGTGATGGCTCAGGTCACCGCGGAGACGCCGGTCGAAGCGCCATTAGCCGCGACGCCCGCAGCGGCCCCTGCTGACGCCGAGCCCGCACCCGCGACCACGGTTGACCCCGCAGCGGCTCCCACAGCCGCGCCGACCGCTGCTCCAGTCGGCGACGCCACTCCATCCCCGGCGACCCCGGCCGCATCGGCCCCCGCCGCCGCGCCGACCGCCTCCCCGGCGACGCCGGCTGACCATGCACCGGCCCCCGCCGCAGCGCCGTCCACTGCTCCCGCCGCCGACCCTGCGCCTTTACCAGCAGCCACGTCCGCCCCCAACCCCGCCGCCCCCCTCGCCGAGGCCCTCGCCACGCACGCCGACCAGATCGCCCGCCCCTCGCGCCAGACCGTCGCCCCCGCCATCGCCGCCCTCGCCGCCGCCGGCGGGGCCGAGGTGCTCGCCGCCTGGCAGGACCGCCGCCTCGGCCGCACCCCAGACGGCCGCTTCGTCATCGTCGCGGCCGACACGCCCGACACTGCCACCGACGCCATCACCGGCGCCCCGGTCACCGCCGAGTGGGAGGTGCTGAAACCCAACTCCGGCGTCCGGGCGCTGATCGCCGCGGCGCTGGTGCCCGCGCAGCTCTCGGACCCCGACCCGGCCCGGCGCGCCGCGGCGCTTGACGCCATCGCCCGCGCGCCCGAGGCCGCGCATCTCGCCGCCATCCGCTCCGCCGCGCCCGAGCCCGACCCGGCTCTCGCCCAGCGCCGCGACCGGCTGGGGCGGCTGCTCACGGTGCGCTTCGACACCCAGCAGACCGCCCGCCTCGCCGCCATCGACAGCTTCGGCCGCGACACCGGCGCGGATTTCCAGGCGGTGCTCAACCCGCTCCTCGCCACCACCCGCATCGCCGCCCCCGCCCTGCCCGAGGGCGCCAACGTCGCCGCCACCCTGACGCCGGGCGAGGACATCGGGCGCGAGGCCGCCTATGCGCTGCTCGTGGACCAGGGCCTCGCCCCCGCGCCCCTCGACCCCGCCGCGCAGAAGGCCGCGCTCGCTGCCCATCTCGCCGACGGCGCCGTGGGCGGGGTGCCGGTCGCGGACCTCTCGGACCCCGCCCGCCGCGATGCCGCCTACGAGGCGCTCGCCGCCGCGCGCCGCGTCCCCGACGCCGCCACCACCGCCGAGATCGACGCGGCGCTGGCCGCCCACCGCTTCGCCGATGTCTATGTCGAGCCGGACCCTGCCGTGACCGACGCCGCCCGCGCCGCCCTGCGCGGCATGGCGGTCCGGCAGGGCGCGGCGCAGGCCGCCGACCTCGCGCTCGACGCGCTGTCGCTGGCCTCGATCTACTTCCTCGCCGCCATCGGCCTCGCCATCACCTTCGGCGTCATGGGCGTCATCAACATGGCGCATGGCGAGTTCATCATGATGGGCGCCTATACCGGCTACGTCGTCCAGACGCTGATCGCCAACCGCACGCTGTCGCTGATCGTGGCGCTGCCGGCGGCGTTCCTCGTCACCGCGCTGGCCGGGGTGGTGCTCTACCGCGTCGTCATCCGTCGCCTCGCGCGCCGCCCGCTCGAGACGCTGCTGGCGACCTTCGGGGTGTCCATCGCGCTCCAGCAGATCGCCAAGAACGTGTTCGGCACCCAGGCCCGGCCGCTGACCGCGCCGGCCTGGCTCGAGGGGTCGGTCGGCTGGGGCGAGACGATCCAGATCTCGTCGATCCGGGTGGCGATCTTCGTCCTCGCGCTCATGTTCCTCGCCCTCTTCGTGGTCATCATGAACCGCACCCGCCTGGGGCTGCAGGTCCGCGCCGTGACCCAGAACCCCGGCATGGCGGCCAGCATGGGGATCGACCCCGACCGCATCGCCATGCTGACCTTCGGCCTCGGCTCGGGCATCGCCGGCATCGCGGGCGTGGCCATCGGCCTCTTCGCCAAGGTCACATCCGAGCTCGGCAGCGACTACATCGTGCAGAGCTTCATGACGGTCGTCGTGGGCGGGGTCGGCAACATCTGGGGCACGCTCGCCGGCGCCGCCCTGATCGGCGGGCTGCAGAAGGGGATCGAGGTCATGAACCCCGGCAACACGCTCGCCGCCCAGACCTTCATGATCCTCTTCATCATCGTCTTCATCCAGTTCCGGCCGCGCGGGATCATGCCGCAGCGGGGCCGGGCCGCCGCGGCCTGAGGGAGGGGCCCACCCATGCTGATCCGCCGCCACCCCGCGCTGCTCACCGCGCTCACGCTGCTGGCGCTCGCCACGCTCGCCATCACGCTGGGGTCCGAGGCCTACGGCTTGGGCGCGCTCGCCACCTCGACCGTCAAGCTTCTGGGCAAGACCCTCTGCCTCGCGCTTGCTGCGGTGGCGATGGACCTCGTCTGGGGCTACGCGGGCATCCTGTCGCTCGGCCACATGGCCTTCTTCGCGCTCGGCGGCTACATGATCGGCCAGTGGCTGATGTATGCCCGCACCGCCGAGGGCGTCGCGGCGACGCTGGCCACCGCCCCCATCCCCCCCACCCCCGCCGAGCTGGCGCAGGGCACCGCCGCGCAGATCTTCGGCGTCGTCGGCTCGACCGACCTGCCGTGGAGCTGGGCCTTCGCCCACTCCCTGCCCGCGCAACTCGTGCTCGTCCTCGCCGTGCCCGGCCTGCTGGCCGCGCTCTTCGGCTGGCTCGCCTTCCGGGCGCGGGTCAACGGGGTCTATCTCTCGATCCTGACCCAGGCGATGACGCTGGCGCTGGCGCTGTGGCTCTTCCAGAACGACGCGGGCTTTCGCGGCAACAACGGGCTGTCGGGCTTGCAGAACATCCCCGGCGCGGCCGACGTGCCGCAATCGGTGATCTCGATCCGCTTCCTCTGGGCGTCCGCCTTCGCGCTCGCCTGCGGGATGGTGCTCGCGACCTGGATCACCGGCGGCAAGTTCGGCAGCGTGATCCGCGCCATCCGCGACGACGAGGCGCGGGTGCGCTTCCTCGGCTATCCGGTCGAGACCTTCAAGCTGACCGTCTTCACGCTCTCGGCGATGATCTGCGGGGTGGCCGGCGCGCTCTACTACCCGCAGGCGGGGATCATCAACCCGGCCGAGCTGATGCCCATCGCCTCGATCTACCTCGCCGTCTGGGTGGCGATCGGCGGGCGCGGGCGCATCTACGGCGCCATCGTCGGCGCCATCGCCGTGTCGCTGCTGTCGAGCTGGTTCACCGGCGGCCGCGCCCCCGACCTCACCCTCGGGCCGCTGACCATCCGCTGGGTGGACTGGTGGCAGGTGCTGCTCGGCTTCGGCTTCGTCGCCGTGACCCTGCTGGCGCCGCGCGGGCTCTCGTCGCTCTGGGATGCGCTCATGCGCCTGCGCCCCCCACGCCGGCACGGCGCCGACCTCGGCCCCGACCTCGGCGCGCTGCGCGAACGCGAGGCCCAGGCATGAGCGCGCTTCTTGAAGTTTCCGGCGTCAGCAAGACCTTCGACGGGTTCCGCGCCATCAACGGCCTGTCCTTCGCCATCGGCCCGGCCGAGCTCCGCGCCATCATCGGCCCGAACGGCGCCGGCAAGACCACCTTCATGGACATCGTGACCGGCAAGACCCGCCCCGACACGGGCGACGTGCTGTGGGGCGAGCGCTCGGTCTCGCTGGTCGGGATGTCCGAGGCGCGGATCGCCCGCGCCGGCATCGGCCGCAAGTTCCAACGCCCCACGGTGTTCGAGGATCAGAGCGTTGCCGAGAACCTGACCCTCGCGCTCAAGGCCGCGCGCGGGCCGCTGGCGGTGCTGCGCTGGCGCCCGACGTCCGCCAGCCGCGCCCGGGTGGCGGCGCTCGCGGCCGAGGTCGGGCTGGGGGACCAGCTTCACCGCAAGGCCGGCGAGCTGTGCCACGGGCAGAAGCAGTGGCTCGAGATCGGAATGCTGCTCGCGTCCGAGCCGAGGCTGCTGCTGGTGGACGAGCCCGCCGCCGGCATGACGCTCGCCGAGCGCGAGGCGACCACGGCGCTCTTGCGTCGTCTGGCCGAGACCCGCGCCGTGGTGGTTGTCGAGCATGACATGGAGTTCGTGCGCCGCCTCGACTGCAAGGTCACCGTGCTGCACCAGGGCGCGGTGCTGGCCGAGGGGTCGCTCGACCACGTCTCGGCCAATGCGCAGGTGATCGACGTCTATCTGGGCCGCTAGGGAAGGGAACACCGCGATGATCGAGGCCGAGAACGTGACGCTGCACTATGGCGGCAGCCAGATCCTGCACGGCGTGTCGCTGAGCGCCGCCCCGGGCGAGGTCGCCTGCGTGATGGGCAACAACGGCGTGGGCAAGACCTCGCTGATGAACCTGCTGGCCGGGCGCCACCCCCGCTCGGGCGGCGAGCTGCGGCTGATGGGCGAGCGGCTGGGGCGGGTGACCGCGCAGGGCATGGCCCGGCGGGGCGTCGCCTATGTGCCGCAGGGGCGGGCGATCTTTCCGATGCTGACGGTGCGCGAGAACCTCGAGACCGGGCTCGGCTGCCTGCCCCGCGGCGCGCGGCGGGTGCCGGATGCGGTCTACGACAGCTTCCCGGTGCTGGCCGAGATGGCCCACCGCCGCGGCGGCGACCTGTCGGGCGGCCAGCAGCAGCAGCTCGCCATCGCCCGGGCGCTGGTGATCCGGCCGAAGGTGCTGTTGATGGACGAGCCGACCGAGGGCATCCAGCCCAACATCATCGCCCAGATCGGCCGGGTCATCACCGCGCTGCGCGACGCGGGCGAGATGGCGATCGTGCTGGTCGAGCAGTATTTCGACTTCGCCTGGTCACTCGGCGACCGCATCACGGTGATGGACCGCGGCCGCGCGGTGCTGTCCGGGCCGCGCGGCGACGTAGAGCGCGAGGCGGTGCGGCAGCGCCTGTCGGCGATGGGGTGAGGTGGATGGGTCCGGTGGGGTGAGGGCGCTGCACCGATTGTGCGGCCGGCGAGATCAGCGTCGGGCGATGGCGTGCGGGTCATAGACGATCTGCCCTACTCCTAAGGTCTGCTTGCTTGCCCGCACCGATTTTCGCACACCTTAGTGGGCAATGGCGCAGGTCGGAGGCCATCCCACGAGGCAGCCATGCGTTTCGAGGAACCGGCCACACATCAAAGCGATAGCATCGTTCGGCACACCGCCGTAAGCCTTTAAGCGTGGGGCCCACCGGCAGCGCTACGAGCCCGGGCGCCGGAGCATCCCCTGCCGCTCAAGACGCTGTGCGCGGCGTGCCGGCCCCGTCCCCCTCGTCCGATCGCAGCAGCCACGTGTGTCACGCTCCATAACGCCCCTCTCGGTCAACACGCCCGGCCCCGACCGTTCCCACCACTCCTCTCGTCTGATTGCGGGAGCGGCGCGCGTCCGGCGCCATCGCACCCCTGCGCGTCCGACCCGCTGGGCGAGTAACGTGCGCCCCCGCTCCCTAGCCGGATCTCGGCGCAGAAGGCAGCAACAACTACACTGAGCGAGACCTCCCCGCCCCGCCTGCGTGCTTCCGATGGACGCCCTCCACCGGCCCATTCTTCCTTGCCCAAATATCCCGGGGGAGTCGGCCCGCAGGGTCGGCGGGGGCGGAGCCCCCTTTACGGGCCAAGCCGCCTAAAAGGACCGCCACCCCGGCACGCGCCAATTGAAGCCACGCCCCAACCCCGGGGGATGGCGCGCCGCGAAAGCGCTGCTACAGACTGGAGGCCGCATGGCACGCCCGGCATCTCTCAACGTCACCCGATCACACCGCCCTCCCGCCCCACTCACCCCCGACCCGTCCGCTCCTCGCCACGCCCCGCGCCCGGCAGCCACGAACGCCGCGCCACGCCCATCCGCACCCGCCGCATCTCCTCTTGCGGGATCACCCCAATCGCGGCCGCGACGGCGGCCTCGGCGGCGACGCCGACCGCCGCACCCGCCACCACATCCGCGAGATGATGCGTCGCCCGCGGCACCTGGACCAGCCCGATCAGCGCAGCGAGCCCCAGCGCCGGTCCCCGCAACCCCGGCGCCACCCGCCCGATCGCCTGCGCGGCGGCAAAGGCGTCCGCGGTGTGGCCCGACGGGAACGAGTTGTAGGGGTGCTCATCCGGGCCGCCGACGCCAGTCTCGTAATGCCCCTCGTCCAGCAGCTTGTAGGGCCGGGTGCGCACCACCGCCTTCTTGATCGCCGCCTTGGTCTGGATCGCCACGGTCAGGGCGAGGAACGCCCGCACCCCGCCCTCGGCCAGCCGCGGCCGCCCGGCGAGCACCCCGGCCGCCACAGCCAGCGCCGCGAGTTGCAGCGCCGGGGGCTGGTCGGCGATCTCGCTCGCCGCGCCCGCCGCCTCGACGAGCGGATGGTCGCGCAGCTTCCCCGCCTCTTCTGACAGAGCCACGTCGGCGGCCTCGATCCGCTCGATCAGGCCGACATCCTCGTCTGCCTTCGGCGCGCCCGTGTCGCGGACTGTGCGGTCGTTCATGGCCTGATCCCCTTGCGATGCCGCCACCGAACCCGCGATGCGCCGCTCGGGTTGCACCGCGGCTGGTCACGCCGCGACGCGTTCGCATGAACTGTGCATGAACATCGCATGAACGATGCACGAACCCTGCAGGGATCGTGCATCGCTGTTTCCGCCCTGTCCGGGGTCGCCGGGCGGCGCTACTCGACCGTCACCGACTTGGCGAGGTTGCGCGGCTGGTCCACGTCGGTCCCCTTGGCGACCGCCGTGTGATAGGCGAGCAGCTGCATCGGCACCGCGTGCACGATCGGCGCGAACGCCCCGCCCCCGGCCGGCATCGTCAGCGCGGCGTGCACCCCCTCGCCCGCCGCGGCAATCCCCTCGGCGTCCGAGACGAGCAGCACGGGCCCCTGCCGCGCCATCACCTCCTGCATGTTCGAGACGGTCTTCTCGAACAGCGGGTCGGACGGCGCCACGACCACCACCGGCACCATCCGGTCCACGAGCGCGATGGGCCCGTGCTTGAGTTCGCCCGATGCATAGCCTTCGGCGTGGATATAGCTGATTTCCTTGAGCTTCAGCGCCCCCTCGAGCGCGATCGGATACAGCGCCCCGCGACCCAGGAACAGCACGTCCTGCGCCTCGGAGAGCCAGCCCGCCAGCCGCTTGCAGTCGTCGCTCGTCCCCACCGCCTGGCTGACCAGCGCCGGGATCGACAGCAGGTCATCCAGATGCGCCGAGAGCGACGCCGGGTCGAGCACGCCGCGATCCTGCGCCGCCTTGAGCGCCAGCACCGCAAGCACCGCCAACTGGCAGGTGAAGGCCTTGGTTGAGGCCACGCCGACCTCGACGCCCGCCATGATCGGCAGCGCCACGTCGGCCTCGCGCGCGATGGCCGAGGTGCCCACGTTCACCACCCCGAGCGTCCGCGCCACCTTGTCCTTGCAGTAGTGCAGCGCCGCGAGCGTGTCCGCCGTCTCGCCCGACTGGCTGACGAAGATCGCCCACGAGCGCGGCGACAGCGGCGGCTCGCGGTAGCGGAACTCGGACGCGACATCGACCTCGGCCGGCAGGCCCGCGATCCGCTCGAACCAGTATTTCGCCACCCAGGCGGCGTAATAGGCGGTGCCGCAGCCGACCAGCGTGACGCGCTCGACGCCGGTGAAATCGACGGTCTCCGGCATGACGATCCGCCCGTCCTTGATGTAATGCGACAGCGCGTCGGCCAGCACGCCGGGCTGCTGGGCGATCTCCTTGGCCATGAAATGGCGGTAGCCGCCCTTGTCGATGGCGGTGGTGCCCACGTCGATGCGCGCGGCCTCGCGGTTCACCAGCCGCCCCTCGGCATCATAGACCTGCGCGCCGCCGCGGGTCAGGACCACGTGATCGCCGTCCTCGAGATAGGTCACGAGGTCGGTGAACGGCGCCAGCGCGATGGCGTCCGAGCCGAGGAACATCTCGCCCTCGCCATGCCCGAGCGCGAGCGGGCTGCCCTTGCGGGCGCCGATCATCAGGTCGCCCTCGCCCTCGAAGAGGAACGCGAGCGCGAAGGCGCCGCGCAGCCGCGAAAGCGTCGCGCGCACCGCGTCGAGCGGCGCCATCCCCTGGGCCATGTGGTGCCCGGTCAAGAGCGCCACGGTCTCGGTGTCGGTCTCGCTTTCGGGGACGATCCCCTCGGCAGCGAGCTCGGCGCGCAACTCGCGGAAGTTCTCGATGATGCCGTTGTGGACGACCGCGACGGGCCCGTGGCGGTGCGGGTGGGCGTTGCCCTCGGTCGCGGCGCCGTGGGTGGCCCAGCGGGTGTGGCCGATCCCGCTGCGCCCCTCGAGCGGGTTGAGCACCAGCCGGTCCGACAGGTTGACGAGCTTGCCCACCGCACGGCGGCGGTCGAGGCGGCCGGCGTCGTCCACCGTCGCCACCCCGGCGCTGTCATAGCCGCGATATTCGAGCCGCTGCAGCGCCTCGACCAACTGCGGCCCGACCTGGTGGTTGCCGAGGATGCCGATGATTCCACACATGATTTATCGTCCCTTGGCGGCGCGCAGCGCCTGCATGATGCGGGCCGCGAGGCCGGGTTTCGTCACCTGCCGGGCGCGGCCGAGCCCCAGCGCGTCGTCGGGGATGTCGGCCGTGATCACCGAGCCCGAACCGGTCATCGCCCGCGCCCCCACACGCACCGGCGCCACCAGCATCGTGTCCGACCCGATGAAGGCGTCCGCGCCGATCTCGGTCCGGTGCTTGCCGACGCCGTCATAGTTGCAGGTCACCGTGCCCGCGCCGATGTTGGCGCGCTCGCCCACATGGGCGTCGCCGAGATAGGTCAGGTGGCCGACCTTCACGCCGGCGTCGAGCACGCTGTTCTTGATCTCGACGAAGTTCCCGACATGGACGTCGCCGCCGAGTTCCGCGCCCGGGCGCAGCCGGGCGAACGGGCCGACCGTGGCGCCGGCGCTGACGTGGCAGCCCTCGAGATGGCAGAAGGGCAGGATCTCGGCCCCGCTCTCGACCGTCACGCCGGGGCCGAACACCACGTTCTGCCCGATCACCGCATCGCGGCCGATGGCGGTGTCGGGGGCGAACCAGACCGTCGCGGGGTCGGCCAGCGCCACGCCCGCCTCGACGGCCTCGGCGCGCTTGCGGGCCTGGAACGCGGCCTCGGCGGCGGCGAGTTCGGCGCGGGTGTTGATCCCCAGCGTCTCGGCCTCGTCGCAGGTCACCACGGCCGCCGTGCGTCCCTCGGCGCGGGCAAGGCCCACGATGTCGGTGAGGTAGTATTCGCCGGCCGCGTTGTCGTTGCCGAGCCGGCCGACGAGCTCGGCCAGCAGCGCCGCCTCGACCGCCATGACGCCCGAATTGCAGAGCGCGACCTGCCGGGTCGCCTCGTCGGCATCCTTGAACTCGACGATCCGGTCGAGCGTGTCGCCCTTGACGATCAGCCGCCCGTAGCGGCCGGGATCGGCGGCCTCGAACCCCAGCACGACCACGTCGGCGGGGTGCGCGGCCAGCGCCGCCAGCGTCTCGGCCGAGATGAAGGGCGTGTCGCCGTAAAGCACCACGACCCGGCCCGCGAACCCCTCGAGCAGCGGCAGCGCCTGCGCGACCGCGTGGCCGGTGCCGAGCTGCTCGGCCTGCAGCGCCACCTGCGCCTCGGGGTCGAGCTTGCCGACCGCCTTCGTCACCGCCTCGGCGCCGTGGCCCGCGACCACGACGACCCGCGCGGGATCGAGGCTGCGCCCGGCGGCGAGCGCGTGGCCGACCAGCGGCACGCCGCCCAGCCGGTGCAGCACCTTGGGCAGGTCCGACAGCATCCGGCTGCCCTGCCCCGCGGCCAGCACCACCAGCGCCACCGGCTGCGTCGGAGCGGGCGCCCCGCGCGAGTCCCCGGCGGCCACCTGTTCCGAATGGCCCTGCCCGGCCGCGCGTTCGTCCGCCATCATCCTGCCGTCCCGTCGTTTGTCCGGGGACTTCTAGCCACGCCGGGCGCGGTGTGAAAGGGTGCGGCCGCTCACAAGGTTTGACGAAAGGTTACGGGCGTGACGCAGAACGGCAGGGATCGCGGAACGGTGGTGTTCGACCTCGACGGAACGCTGGCCGATACGGCGGGCGACCTGATCGCCGCGGCCAACGCCTGTCTGGCCGCGCGCGGGCTGGGGCGGCCCCTCGACCCGGTGGCGGATGCGGGCATCGCCTTTCACGGCGGCCGGGCGATGCTGCGCGCGGGCTATGCGCGGGCCCCCGCCGACATGCTGCTGCCGCCCGGCGCCGAGGACGAGGATTTCCCGCTGCTGCTCGACCACTACGGCAACTGCCTCGCCGACACGACGCGGCTCTATCCCGGCACCGAGGCGGCGCTCGAGGCGCTGGCGGCGGCGGGCTACGCGCTCGCCGTCTGCACCAACAAGCCCGAGGCGCTGGCCGAGCGGCTGCTCGTCGCGCTGGGGGTGCGGGAGCGGTTCGCCTCGCTCGTGGGGGCCGACACGCTGCCGGTGCGCAAGCCCGACCCGCGCCCCTACGCCGAAAGCGTGGCGCGGGCCGGGGGCACGGTGGCGCGGTCGTTCCTCGTCGGCGACACCGAGACGGATCTCAGGACCGCGCGCGCCGCGGGCGTGCGGGTGGCGCTGGTCGGGTTCGGGCCCGAAGGCGAGGGGATCGCGCGGCTCGGGCCGGACGCGATGCTGGGGGAGTTTGCCGCCCTGCCGGCACTGGCCCGCGACTGGCTCGGCTGAGGCTCAGGCGCGGCGGGTCAGCGCGTCGAGTTCGGCCCTGAGTGCGGCGGGGTCGGCCTCGTCCGGCGCGCCGCGGCGGGCGAGCGCGGCCGTCACGCGGGCGGCGGCGGCCTCGGTCATCGGGCCTGCGGCCTCGGCCACGGCGGCGAACTCGGCCCGCGTCAGGTTGCAGGCCAAGACGAGATCGCAGCCCGCGGCAATGGCGGCGGCGGCGCGCTCGGCCGGGGTGCCGGACAGCGCGTTCATCCCGATGTCGTCGCTCATCAAAAGCCCGCCGAACCCGATCCGCTCGCGGATCAGCGCGATGGCGGCCGGCGAGGCCGTCGCCGGGCGGTCGTCGAGCGCCGTCAACCGGATATGCGCGGTCATCCCGAGCGGCAGATCGGCGAGCGCCCGGAACGGCGCGAAGTCGCGGGCGTCGAGCGCGTCGAGTGCGACGTCGAGCACCGGCAGGTCGTGGTGGCTGTCCACCCGCGCCCGCCCGTGCCCCGGCATGTGCTTGACGATCGGCAGCACGCCCGCGGCCATGAGCCCGTCGGCCGCCGCCCGGCCCATGCGGGCCACGGTGTCGGGGTCGGTGCCGAAGCAGCGGTTGCGCAGGAAGGGATGGGTCTCGGCGTCCGCCACGTCGAGGCAGGGCGCCGCGTCGGCGTCGATGCCCACCGCCCGCAGCTCCTGCCCCATCAGCCGGTGGCGCAGCGCCACCGCGCGGGCGCCGTCTGTGGCCGAGTCCATCGCCGCGGGCCAGTCGGTCCAGTGCGGCGCGGTGAGGCGCTGGACGCGCCCGCCCTCCTGATCGACCATCACCACCGCGTCGCGGCCCACCGCCTCGCGCAGGTCGGCGGTCAGGCGCGCGAGCTGCGCGGGGTCGGCGACATTGCGGGCGAAGAGGATGAAGCCCCAGGGATCGGCGTCGCGCAGGAAGGCGCGCTCGTCCGCGCCGAGCGTCAGGCCCTCGACGCCGAGGATCGTGGCGCCGTGCGCCGGACCCGCGGACGCGAACGCCCCGCCCGAGGGGGGCGGGGCGGCATTCGCGGGCGTCAGGCTCACTTCGCCGCCGCGGGGATGCAGTCGGTGCCGGCGGCGATCAGCGCGGCGCAGAACTTGCGCGCCTCGTCGCGGGTCTCGAACCCGGCCACGCGCAGGCGGTAGAAGGTGCGCCCGCCGGCCTTGTGCTCCTGCACCAGCGGCAACTTGCCCGAGAACAGGTCGCCGTAGCGGCCCGACACGCGGCTCCATTCGTTTTCGGCGATGGCGCCCGAGTCGAAGGCGCCGATCTGGACCAGCGGCGCGCCGGACTTGACCACGGCCGGGGCGACGGCGGCGGCGGGCGGCTCGGCGGCGTCCGGGGTGGCCGCGGGGGCCGCCTCGGTGCTGGCCTGCGCCTCGGGGGCGACGGCGGCCAGCGGCGCGGCGTCGTTGGCGACCGGCACCTGGCTCGCCGCGGCGATGCGGCGCGGGCGTGGCAGCGGCCGGGTCGGCGTGGTGACGGCCGGCGCGGCCCCGGCCTCGGCCAGCGCGGCGGTGATGGCGGTGTCCTGGGTCGGCAGCCCGGCCACGTCGGTGACGGCGGCCGAGGCGGCGACGCTGTCGGCCTCGAGCGGGGCGACCGCGGGCACGGCGGCCTGCTGTTCCGCGGCGAGGCGCGCGGCCTCGCTGTCGGTCAGCGCGATGGCGGCGGGGGCCGGGGCCTCGACCGCCTCGCTCGTCACGGTGGGGTTCTGGGCGGTGGCGCCGAGTTCGCCCATCGCCACGTCCTGCCCGTCGAGCGCGGTCGGCGCGGGGGCGATCGCCACCTTCTCGGCAGCCTTGGCGTTGCCGCCGCCAGCGACGGTGTTCACCGCCAGCCCGGTGCGGTCGGTCAGCTCGCCACCCGGCTCGTCGGGGGCGGTGCGGGCCTCGCCCTCGACCGCGCGGATCACCGGGACGCCCGAGACATCGCGGACGATGAGCTGGTAGCCCCAGACCGCGAGCCCGACCATCAGCCCGACCGAGACCAGCGCGCCGAGGTAATGCGTCAGCCGCGCCACCCGGCCCAGCACGCCCTCGCGGTCCGAAAGCCGCGCGGCGCTGCCGGCGGCGGCGTAGCGGGTGGCGTCCCAGTCGTCGTCGTGCCAGTCGGGGTGCCATTCGGTCGCGGGCTCGCCGTGGCGGGCGCCATGCCAGTGGGTCGCGTGGCCCGGCGCGTCATCGGACAGCTGCCCGTCACGCGCATCCGCGTATCCGCCCGAGCGGAAATCCAGCACCGTCATCGTCGTGTTCCTGCCTGTCCGCCGGGTGGTCCCGGTCGTCGTTCACTGCTCGTGCCCCGACAGGCTGCGCCGTTATCTCGTGCCCCGGTGGTCTGACCGGGGCCCTCAGCGCATTTCCGTCGCCGGAGTCACGCCCAAGATACCCAAGCCCGCCGAAATGACAACGCCGACCGCACGGGCGAGCGCAATTTTCGCGGCTGTTGCAGACGGGTCACCCTCGGTGACGAAGCGCAGCTCGACCTCGTCGTTGCCGCGGTTCCAGAACCCGTGCAGGTCCGAGGCGAGCTCGTAGAGGAAGAAGGCCACCCGGTGCGGCTCATGCGCGCGGGCCGCGATCTCGACCGTGCGCGGCCACTCGGCCAGCTTGCGCATGAGCGCCAGCTGCGCGGGATGGGTGAGCGGCGACAGGTCCGCGGCGGCCAGCGCCGCGTCCGAGGTATCCACCCCCATCTCGGCCGCGCGGCGCAGGACCGAGTTGATCCGGGCGCTGGCATACTGGACGTACCACACCGGGTTGTCCTTGGACTGCTCGAGCACCTTGTCGAAGTCGAAGTCGAGCGGTGCGTCGTTCTTGCGGGTCAGCATGTGGAAGCGGGTCACGTCGCGGCCCGCCTGCTCGACCACGTCGCGCAGGGTGACGAAGGTGCCGGCGCGCTTGGACATCTTGAACGGCTCGCCGTTCTTGAACAGCCGCACGAGCTGGATCAGCTTGATGTCGAGCGGCACCCGCCCGTTCGAGAGCGCGTGCACCACCGCCGTCAGCCGCTTGACGTAGCCGCCGTGGTCGGCGCCGAAGACGTTGATGAGTTGGTCGTAGCCGCGGTCGATCTTGTCCCAGTGATAGGCGATGTCGGGGGCGAAATAGGTCCAGGCGCCGTCCGATTTCTTCACCGGCCGGTCCACGTCGTCCCCGAACGCGGTCGAGCGGAACAGCGTCTGCTCGCGCGCCTCCCAGTCCTCGGGCAGCTTGCCCTTGGGGGGCTCGAGCGTGCCTTCGTAGATCAGTCCGGCGCTTTCCAGACGCGCGATGGCGGCCTCGATCCGGCCGGTGCCGTAGAGCGCCTTTTCCGACGAGAACACGTCCATCTCAACGCCGAGCAGGGCGAGGTCGGCGCGGATCGTCTCCATCATCGCCTCGGTTGCGACCTCGCGCACCTCGGCCAGCCACTCGGCCTCGGGCTTGTCGAGGAGGCTATCGCCGAACCGCGCCTTGAGCGCCTCGCCCACCGGGATCAGGTAGTCGCCGGGATAGAGCCCCTCGGCGATCTGCGGCTCGAGCCCGTGGGCCTCGCGGTAGCGCTCATAGGCCGAGCGGGCGAGCACGTCGACCTGCGCGCCGCCGTCGTTGACGTAGTATTCGCGCGTCACCTCGTGGCCGGCGAAACCCAGCAGGCTGGCCAGCGCGTCGCCGAAGACCGCACCGCGCATGTGGCCGACGTGCATCGGGCCGGTCGGGTTGGCGCTCACGAACTCGATGTTGATCCGCTCACCCGCGCCCTGCGGCACGCGGCCGAAATCTGCGGGCGCGGCCAGCGCCGCGGCCATCACCTCGCGCCAGAGCGCGGGCGCGAGGCGCAGGTTCAGGAACCCCGGCCCGGCGACCTCGGCGGCCTCGATCCGCGGGTCGGTACCGAGCCGGGCGGCCAGCGCCTCGGCGATCTCGCGCGGCTTCTTCGCGGCGGGCTTGGCCAGCACCATCGCGGCGTTGGTCGCCATGTCGCCATGCGCCGGATCGCGCGGCGGCTCGACCGCCACGGCGTCGAAGCTGAGCCCGGCGGGCAACTCGCCCGCGTCGGTCATGGCGGTGAGCGCGTCGAGGACGAGGGCGCGGATGTCGGCGAAGAGGTTCATGGATCACTCGGAATGCAGCTTGACCCTGCGATAGCGAAGCCGCCCCGCCACCGCAACCGCCCGCCACCGCGGGCGGCGCCCGCCGCAGCGGGCCAACCGCGGGGCGGGGCCGTCAGACGTCCAGCGCGTCGGCGTTGTCGTCGGCGGCGCGCTGCAGCCGGGTGTCGTTGGCCGCGGCGCGGATGCGGGCGGCGAGTTCCGGCGGGATGAGCGACACGATCCGAAGCCCGGGCTGGTCGGGGATGCGTTCGGGGTCCGACACCATCACGATCCGGTCGGCCTCGTCGTCGAGCGTCACCAGCGGGACGGCGCCCGGCCGGGCCGCGCGCCACTCCTCGACCCCGTATTCCTTGGTCAGCCGCGTGGTGCGGAACACCCAGCCCTCGGCCAGCATCTCGTTCAGCCGCGCCAGCGTCAGCCCGCCGCCGAACCCCTGCCCGCGCAGCTGGCTGGGCAGGCTGTGGCGCGGCCGGTCGTCGTTCTCGCGCGCGACCTGCCAGATTACCTCGCGGCCGAAATCGGGCGCGAGGTCGGTCGCCACCAGCGTGTTGTAGGCGTCGTTGTCCGAGGCCGCGACGACGTAAGTGTAGGCGAGGAACTCGACGTTCGTCTCGGCCGCCTCGCCCAAGACGTCGCCATAATAGGTGGGCACTCCCGCCGTGCGGGCCGAGCGCAGGTGGTCGCGGTTGGGGTCGGTGACGAGCACCTCGACCCCCTCCTTGATCAGCGCCTGGGCGAGGCCGGTGGCGAAGGGCGAGCCGCCGACGATCATCACCCCCGGTGTGTCGCCCGACGTGAGCCCCAGCCGCCGCGCCAGCGGCCCGAGGGTGAAGCCGTGCAGGATGACCGTCGCCAGCACGAGGCAGAAGGCCAGCGGCGCGACCATCCCGCCGTCGGGCACGCCCTCGGCCACCAGCCGCTCGGCGAAGATCCCCGAGACGGCGACCAGCACCACCCCGCGCGGGCCCGTGAAGGCGATGAGCAGCCGCTCTTTCATCGGCAGGTTGGTCCCGATCAGCGACAGCATCACGGTCGCCGGCCGCACCAGCAGGATCACCGCCGCGATCAGGAGGAACGCGCGCCACGACAGCTGGGTGAGCTGCGAGAACTGGATCCCCGCCGCCAGGATGATGAACACGCCCGAGACGAGCAGCACCGTCGCCTGTTCCTTGAACCGGTAGAGCTCGGTGTAGGACGGCAGGTTGGCGTTGGCGACGATCAGCCCCATCAGCGTCACCGCCAGCAGCCCGGATTCGTGCAGGATCGAGTCGGCCGCCGTGAAGGCGCCGATGACGGTGACGAAGAGCACCGGCACCTTCATGTATTCGGGCACGATGTGGCGGCGGAACGCCTGCACGATGGCCCAGCCGGCGGCGATGCCGATGAGGCAGGCGGCGAGCACGCCCGGCACCACGCGGGCGAGCGCCTGGCCCCAGAAGAGCCCGGCGTTGGCGACCAGCACGATCTGCATCGCCAGCGCCGCGGCGAGCGCGCCGATGGGGTCGTTGACGATCCCCTCCCACTGCAGGACCTGGGCCGGGCGGGTGACGAGCTTGGCCTGCCGCAGAAGCGGCGCGATTACGGTGGGGCCGGTGACGATCATGATCCCGCCGAAGACGAGCGACGCCTTCCAGCTGAGCCCGCCGATCCAGATCAGCGCCAGCGTCGAGAGCAGCCAGCCGAGCGGCGCGCCGACATAGACCAGCCGCCGCACCGCCGGGCGCGCATCGGCGAGACGGTGGAAGTTGAGGGTCAGCCCGCCCTCGAACAGGATCACTGACACCGCCAGCGACACCATCGGCGCGATCAGCGGGCCGATGTCGCGGGCGGGCACGAGGATGCCTGTGACCGGCCCGAGGACGAGCCCCGCGGTCAGCATCAGCACGATCGCGGGCATCCGCAGCCGCCACGCCAGCCATTGTGCGCCGACCCCGGCCACGCCGATCACGGCAAAGGCCTCCATCGCGCTCAGTCCCGTCGTCGGTGTCGCCATCCGGCCTGTTTCCCTCTTGCGACGACTCGGCGCCGGAATTGACCTTGTGCCGGTTTTGCGCTAGGGGCCGCAAGCCCGCGTCCGGCGGGCAAGCCGAGGGGCGCATGGATGAGCCGCGTCCCGTGACCGCGCCCGAATGGCGCGTCGGACCGCGACGATACTCAACCGAAAGACCCCGATGACCAAGTTTTCCGATCTCAAGCTCGACCCCAAGGTGCTCAAGGCTGTGGCCGAGGCGGGCTACGAGACCCCTACCCCCATCCAGCTCGGGGCGATTCCCCCGGCGCTCGAGGGGCGCGACGTGCTGGGCATCGCCCAGACCGGGACCGGCAAGACCGCGTCCTTCACCCTGCCGATGATCACCCTGCTCGGCCGTGGCCGCGCCCGCGCGCGGATGCCGCGCAGCCTAGTGCTGTGCCCGACGCGCGAACTCGCCGCCCAGGTGGCCG
The DNA here is from genome assembly GCF_012689545.1 of Paracoccus sanguinis. Lineage (NCBI taxonomy): Bacteria > Pseudomonadati > Pseudomonadota > Alphaproteobacteria > Rhodobacterales > Paracoccaceae > Paracoccus > Paracoccus sanguinis. The sequence continues at coordinate 130,794 of NZ_CP051542.1, read as the reverse complement.
AGAACTTCGACACCTACGCCAGCCACACGCGACTGACCAAGGCGCTGCTGATCGGCGGCGTCTCGTTCGGCGAGCAGGACAAGCTGATCGACCGCGGCGTGGATGTGCTGATCGCCACCCCCGGCCGCCTGCTTGACCATTTCGAGCGCGGCAAGCTGCTGCTCACCGGCGTGCAGATCATGGTCGTGGACGAGGCCGACCGGATGCTCGACATGGGGTTCATCCCCGACATCGAGCGCATCTTCCAGCTGACCCCGGCGCTGACCCGGCAGACGCTGTTCTTCTCGGCCACCATGGCGCCCGAGATCGAGCGGATCACCAACACCTTCCTGAACGCCCCGGTGCGGATCGAGGTCGCGCGCCAGGCCACCACCAGCGAGACGATCACCCAGAAGCTCGTCGAGCTGACCCCCACCCGCAAGGACCAGAGCGCCAAGCAGAAGCGCGAGCTGCTGCGGGCGCTGATCGACGCCGAGGGCGAGGGGCTGAAGAACGCGATCATCTTCTGCAACCGCAAGACCGAGGTCGACGTGGTGGCGAAGTCGCTCAAGAAGCACGGCTATGACGCGGCGCCGATCCACGGCGACCTGGACCAGCGGGTGCGGATGGCGACGCTTGACGGGTTCCGCGACGGCACGCTGCGGTTCCTCGTGGCCTCCGACGTGGCGGCGCGCGGGCTCGACATCCCGGCGGTGAGCCATGTGGTCAACTTCGACCTGCCGAGCCACGCCGAGGATTACGTCCACCGCATCGGCCGCACCGGCCGGGCCGGGCGGCTCGGCACCGCGATCTCGATCGCGACGCCGGCGGACGAGAAGTATCTGGCGGCGATCGAGAACCTGGTGAAGCAGTCCCTGCCCCGGGCCGAGAAGCCCGAGGGGTTCAGCCTGTCCGAGGCGGCGCAATCCGCCCCCCGCGAGCGGAGCGAGCGCGAGCGCGGCCCCCGGGCCGGCAGCCGGGTGCGCACCCGCGGCCGGCGCAGCGAGGCGGCGGCGAAGCCCGCGGCCGAGGCCGAGGCGCTGCCCGAGGCCGTCGAGGTCGCGGCGAGCCCCGAGCCGCGCCGTGACGAGCGCCGCGATGAGCGCCGCGACGAGCGCGCCAGCGACGACCGCCGTGGCGACGACCGCCGCACCGATGACCGCCGCGGCGAGGATCGGGGCGAGCGCCGCTCGGGCGAGCGCGGCGAACGCAACGGCGACCGCCGCAACGACCGCGCGGCGGACCGCAACGGCGACCGCCGCGAGGATCGCAACGCGGATCGCAACGGCGACCGCCGCGACGAGCGTCGGGACGAGCGCAAGGATGATCGCCGCGACGACCGGCGCGAGCGTTACCGCGACCGCGACCGCGGCCCGGCGGTGCTCGGCATGGGCGATCACGTCCCCGAGTTCCTGACCACCAGCTTCGCCGAGGCCATTGCCATCACCGACGCCCGCTCGGCCGCCTCGGCGCGCGCCGAGGCCGCGGGCGCCGAGCGGACCGGCGACGACACCCGCAGCGAGGCCCAGCCCGCCGAGCGCCCGGCCCGGTCCGAGGGCGACGAGGCCGCGCCCCGCAGCCGCTCGCGCCGCGGTCGTGGCCGGGGTCGGGGCAGCGATGCCGCGTCCGACTCCACCCGCGAGGCCGAGGGCGCTGCCGAGGCGCCGGTCCACCAGACCAGCCCCGAGGCGACGCCCGCTGAGGTGACCGTCGAAGCCGTCACCGAAGCCCCCGCGCCCGAGGCCGCCGAGGCCGCGCCCGAGGCTCCGGCCAAGCCGCGCCGCACCCGCACGCGCCGCAAGCCCGCCGCCGAACTGCCGGAAGAGCGCGAGGCCCGCGAGGCCGAGGCCACCCCGGCGGGGAACGCCGAGCCCGCGCCCGTGACCGCCGACCCCGCACCCGACGCGCTGCCCGAGGAACGCGCCGCGCAGGAGGGCGAGACCGACGGCAGCACCGACACCGGAGCCGACAACGCTGCCGAGGCGGACGCGAAGCCCGCGCCGAAGCCCCGCAAGCCGCGCGCCCCGCGCAAGCCGCGGGCGACCAAGGCCAAGGCCGACGCTTCCGACGACGCCGCGCCCGCCGCCGCGCCGGTGGCCGAGGCCACCTCGGGGACCGTCGCCGGCGCGGAGTGATCCGCGCCGCCCGGACCCGGCCATGAGCGGCCGCCCGCACGACCCGAGGCCCCTCCCCCCCGCCCCGCGGGCGGGCGGGGTTTTGCCCTCCCGCCCCCTGCCCGCACCCGCCCGCCTCACGCTCGACGTGGGTCTGGGGGTGGCGGCGGCGCTGGGACAGGCGCCGTGGGGGCTCTGGCCGGTCACGCTGATCGCGCTCGCCGCGCTGCTCTGGCGCATCGGCGGCGCCCCCTCGGCCCGCGCGGCGTTCCTGCGGGCGCTGGCGGGCGGCGCGGGGCATTTCGCTCTCGCGCTCTTCTGGATCACCCAGCCCTTCCTCGTCGAGGCCGAGATCTACGGCTGGATGGCGCCGTTTGCGCTGGTGCTGATGGCGCTCGGCGGGGGGCTGTTCTGGGCCATCCCGGCCGCGGCGCTGCACCCGCTCGGGCACGACCGACGGACGCGGGCGCTGGGTCTGGCGCTGGGGCTGGTCGTCTCGGACTGGCTGCGCGGCTGGATCTTCACCGGCTTTCCCTGGGCGCTCAGCGGCCACATCTGGATCGACACCCCCGCGGGCCAGATCGCGGCCTGGGGGGGCGCGCTGGGGTTGTCGGCGCTGACGCTCGCCGCCGCTGCCCTGCCCGCCTGGGGTTGGACGCCCGCCCGTCCCGGCTGGCGGGCCTGGGTGCTTGGCACGACGCTCGCCGCGATGCTCGTCGCCGCGGCGTGGGTCGCCGGGCTCGCGCGGCTCGCGCAGCCGCTGCCGCCCGACCACTCTGCGGTGATCCGGCTCGTCCAGCCCAACGCCGACCAGACGCTGAAATGGACCCCCGAATGGGCGCCGGTGTTCTACGCCCGGCTGCTCGAGCTCAGCGCCCTGCCCGTCGATCCGCGCCTCGGCGGCGGCCGCCCCGCGGCGGTGGTCTGGCCCGAAACCTCGGTGCCGTTCCTGCTCAACGAGGCGGACCCCTTCCTGCCCGAGATCGCCGCCGCCGCCGGCGCCCCGGTCCTCGCCGGCATCCAGCGCGGCGAAGGGGGGCGCTGGTACAACAGCCTCGCCGAGTTCACCGCCGAGGGCGGCATCGGCCCGGTCTACGACAAGTTCCACCTCGTCCCCTTCGGCGAATACATCCCCTGGGGTGATGCGCTGGCGCGCTTCGGGGTCTCGGCCTTCGCCGCGCAGGCGGGCAACGGCTATGCGCGCGGGACGGGGCCGACGGTGCTGACCCTCGCCGGTCTGCCGCCGGTGCAGCCGATGATCTGCTACGAGACGATCTTCGAGCGCGACCTCGCCCGCCCGCCCCGGTGGGCGGGTGAGCGGCCCGCGTGGCTGTTGCAGGTCACGAACGACGCCTGGTTCGGCAGCTGGTCGGGCCCCTACCAGCATCTCGCGCAGGCGAGGCTGCGCGCGATCCAGACCGGGTTGCCGCTGCTGCGCGCCGCCAACACCGGCGTTTCGGCGGTGATCGACGCACAGGGGCGGGTGCGCGACCGGCTGGCGCTGAACGGGGCCGGCGTGCTCGACGCGCGGCTGCCGGGCGCGCTGCCCCCGACGCTCTGGTGGCGTTGGGGCGACGCGCCGCTGCTGGCGCTGCTCGGGCTCGCGCTCGCGGCGCTCATCGCCCGCCGTCCGCGGCGGGCCCGCAGCGGCCGTTGACGCCGCCGTGCGGTTGGCGTAGCTGCGGGCTTCGGCCCCCACAACGGCTTCCTGGCGTGGCGCGGCCCTGACCCAATGGAGCAATCATGTCCCGTCAGAATTATGTCTTCACCTCGGAATCCGTCTCCGAGGGGCATCCCGACAAATTGTGCGACCAGATCTCGGACGCCGTCCTCGACGCGCTCTTGACCGAGGAAGAGCAGGCCCGGGTGGCGTGCGAGGCCTTTGCCACCTCTGGCATGGTGGTCATCGGCGGTGAAATCGGGCTGCGGGACAAGGCCCGGCTCACCTCGATGATGGGCCGCATCCCCGAGATCGCCCGCGGGGTGATCAAGGACATCGGCTACGAGCAGGAGAAGTTCCACTGGAACACCTGCCACGTCCTGAACTTCCTGCACCAGCAGTCGGCGCATATCGCGCAGGGCGTGGACAAGGACGGCGCCGGCGACCAGGGGATCATGTTCGGCTATGCCGTGGACGAGACGCCCGAGCTGATGCCCGCGCCGATCCAGTATGCCCACGCGATCCTGCGCCGGCTCGCCGAGGCGCGGAAGTCGGGTGAGCAGCCGACGCTCGGCCCCGACGCCAAGTCGCAGCTGTCGGTGCGCTACGAGAACGGCAAGCCGGTGGGCGTGACCCAGATCGTCGTCAGCCACCAGCACCACGACGAGTTCCAGACCTCGGACGACATCCGTGCCATCGTCGAGCCCTATGTCCGCGAGGTCCTGCCCGAGGGTTGGCTGACCAAAGAGACGGTGTGGCACGTCAACCCGACCGGCAAGTTCGTGATCGGCGGGCCGGACGGGGACGCCGGGCTGACCGGGCGCAAGATCATCGTGGACACCTACGGCGGCGCGGCCCCGCATGGCGGCGGGGCGTTCTCGGGCAAGGACGCGACCAAGGTGGACCGCTCGGCGGCCTATGCGGCGCGCTATCTGGCCAAGAACGTGGTTGCGGCGGGGCTGGCGAAGCGCTGCGTGATCCAGCTGTCCTATGCGATCGGCGTGGCCGAGCCGCTGTCGATCTATGCCGACACCTTCGGCACCGGCGAGATCCCGAATGCCGAGATCGAGCGCGCGGTGCGGGCGGTGATGGACCTCAAGCCCTCGGGCATCCGCGACCACCTGAACCTGAACCGCCCGATCTACCGCCGCACCGCCGCCTACGGCCACTTCGGCCGCGCCCCTGAGGCGGACGGCGGCTTCAGCTGGGAACGCACGGACCTGGTCGAGGCGCTGAAGGGCGCGGTCTGACCTCCTCGCCGATAGCGGAAACGATGCGCCCGCCGGTCCCGCCCGGCGGGCGTTCTTCTTTGTCGCCGCCTGTCGCAAATAGCATGACAATATCGCCGCGTGGGCTATGATTGACATGATCCTTCACGACGGCGTTCGTTCATGCAATGGCATCCCGATCCCCAGCGGCTGGCCCGTCCTGTCTACCTGTCGCTGGCGGAGCAGTTCACCCAGGCCATCCAGACGGGGCGGATGGGGGCGGGAACACGGCTGCCGCCGCAGCGCACGCTGGCGGATCGGCTGGGCGTCTCGCTGCAGACCGTATCGCGCGCCTATGACGAGCTCGGCCGCCGCGGCATGATCGCGGGCGAAGTCGGGCGCGGCACCTTCGTGCTGCCGCAGTCGGCCGAGGCGCCCGCGCCCTATCTGAACCGGCGGACCGGCGGGGTGGTGGATCTGTCGATCCTCAAGCCCGTCACCGACGCGCTGCATCTTCAGAAGATGCGCGAGGGGCTGGCCTGGCTGGCCGAAAACCTGCCGCCGCAGGCGGCGCTGTCGTTCCGGCCGACCTCGGTGATGCCCGAGCATCTCAAGACCGCCGCCGCGTGGCTGGCGCGCGGCGGGATCGACGTCGCGCCCGAGCAGATCGTGATCACCGATGGCGCGACGCCGGCGATCACCACGGCGGTGATGACGGCCGTGCCGCCGGGCGGAACGCTCGCCGCGGCCGAGCTGACCCACCACCTGCTGCAACCCCTGACCCGCTATCTCGGTCTGCACCTCGAGCCCTTGCCGCTGGACGACCACGGCATCGTGCCTGCCGCGCTCGAGCAGGCGGCCCGGACCAAGGGGCTGTCGGCGCTCTACCTCCAGCCCGCGGCCATCAACCCGCGGGGCGTTCTGTCGCCGGCCGAGCGGCGGGCCGAGATCGTCGCCATCGCCCGGCGCCACAACCTCGCGCTGATCGAGAACGACATCCTGAACCAGCTTCTGACCGACCGCCCGACGCCCTATGCGGCGCTGGCGCCCGAGCGGGTGCTGCACATCAACGGCTTCACCAAGATCAGCCTGCCGGGGCTGCGGGTGGCCTATCTGACGCTGCCCGAGCGGCTGGCCCGCGCGGCCGCCAACCGCCATCTGGTGACGAACTGGATGGCGACGCCGATCATGGTCGAACTTCTCGGCCGCTGGATCGCCGACGGGACCATGACCGGGCTGATCGGCTGGCAGCGCCAGGCGCTGGCCGAGCGGCACGCCATCGCCCGCGCGGTGCTGCCGGAGGGCCTGTGCCGGTCCCACGCCCAGGCACTGCACCTCTGGCTCGAGCTGCCGGCCGGCATCCGGGAAGAGGAGTTCGTTGCCATGGCGCACCGGCGCGGCGTCGCGGTCGCCTCGAGCCAGTCGTTTCGGATTGGCGGGCAGCCCGGACCGGGGGCATTGCGCATCGCACTGGGTCCGCCGAGCCGCGACGATCTGAGCCGGGGCCTCGCCACCGTGGCCGAGCTGCTCGCCGAGTCGGACGAGCCGATCCTGCCGCTGGTCTGACAACCCGCCTCATATTGTCATGATACGATATTGTTGATTGACATGATTTGAAGCGACGCCGATGCTGGGCCGAACGTTGGTGCGGGGGCCATGGACCAGCCAGTCATCCGGGTCGAGAACCTCAGAAAGTCGTTCGGCGCGCTGACCGTCATCGACGGGTTGTCGTTCGACGTGGCGCGCGGCGAGAAACTGGCGCTGATCGGGCCCTCGGGATCGGGCAAGACGACCATCCTGCGCATCCTCATGACGCTCGAGACGATCTCGGGCGGGCGCATCGAGATCTGCGGCGAGCCGCTGTTCCACATGCGCCGGGGCGGGGCCGAGGTGCCCGCCGACGAGGCCCATCTGCACAGGATGCGCCGCCACATCGGCATGGTCTTCCAGCACTTCAACCTGTTCCCGCACAAGTCGGTGCTCGACAACATCACGCTCGCCCCGATCCTGACCAAGGGCGAGACGCGCCCGGCCGCCGAGGCGCGCGCCCGCGAGCTGCTCGAGATGGTCGGGCTTTCGGACAAGGCATCGGCGATGCCCGCACAGCTGTCGGGCGGGCAGAAGCAGCGCGTGGCGATCGCCCGTGCGCTGGCGCTCAACCCGCAGATCATGCTCTTCGACGAGGTCACCTCGGCCCTCGACCCCGAGCTGGTCGAGGAGGTGCTCGAGGTGATGAAGCGGCTCGCCGCCGAGACCGACATGACCATGCTGCTGGTGACCCACGAGATGGGCTTCGCGCGCGAGTTCGCCGACCGGGTGCTGTTCTTCGACGGCGGCCGGATCTGCGAACAGGGCCCGCCCGAGCAGCTTTTCACCAATCCCACGCAGGAGCGCACCAGAACCTTCCTGCGCAAGATCATCGCTGCGGGTCACCGCGTGTGATGCCCCCCAACAGGAGAGAGATGCGACCATGAAAGCCAGTATCCTCGCGGCGTTCGCCATCGCCGTCCCGGTCCTTGCGGTGCCGACGCTCGCCGCGGCCGACAAGCTCGACGACCTGAAATCAGCCGGCAAGGTCACGATCGCCATCGGCAACGAGCCGCCCTTCACGGCCATCGCCCCCGATGGCGCCGTCTCGGGCGCCGCCCCGGACGTGGCCCGCGCGGTGTTCCAGAAACTCGGCGTCGATACGCTCGGCGCGCAGGTGATCGAGTACGGCGCGATGATCCCGAGCCTTCAGGCGGGCCGCGTGGACGCCATCGCCGCCGGGCTCTTCATGAAGCCCGAGCGCTGCGCCGCGGTCGCCTATTCCGAGCCAGTGCTCTGCGACGCCGAGGCGATGCTGGTCGCCAAGGGCAACCCCAAGGGCTTCAAGTCCTACGCCGACATCGCCGCGGCGGACGGCGCCCGCATCGGCGCGCCCGGCGGCGGCACCGAGGAGAAGCTGGCGCTCGAGGCGGGCGTGCCGCGCGACCGGGTGATCGTGGTGCCGGACCCGCAGTCGGGGCTGAAGATGCTGCAGGACGGCCGGCTCGACGCCTATTCGCTGCCGGTGCTGTCGATGAGCGACCTGATGAAGAAGGGCGGCGAGGGCAGCGTGGACCTGATCGCGCCGGTCGAGGGGGCGCCGGTTTCGTGCGACGGCGTGGCGTTCAACCGCAACGACACCGCCCTGCGCGATGCCTTCGACGTCGAGCTGGCGAAGCTGAAGGAGTCGGGCGAGTTCGCGAAGATCGTCGAGCCCTACGGCTTCTCGGCCCAGGCCGCGCTGTCGACGACCCGCGACAAGCAGTGCGCCGCGCCGCAGTGACGCGCGCGCCCGGGCCGTCGCCCTGACGGTCCGGCGCCACCGGGGCGCCCCCGCCCCCACCGGCCACGGGGCAAGTGCGCCCCCGGCCCCGATCCCCGCCCGATGGGCCGCGGCTGACCCGTGGCCCCGGGTGACCCCTTGGCTTCCAACAGGCGGACCGCATCCCGATGGGCGACTGGGCAGGCTATCTGACGCTGATCCTCGACGGCGCCTGGGTCACGGTCAGGCTGACCGTGATGGGCGCCGCGGTGGCGCTGGTGTTCGCCTTCCTCGCCGGCCTCGGCCGCCTGTCCCGCCACGCGGCCGTGCGCTGGCTCGCCACCGCCTACATCGAGTTCTTCCGCGGCACCTCGATCTTCGTCCAGCTGTTCTGGATCTACTTCGTCCTGCCGCTGACCGGCGTCACCCTGACCCCGATGCAGGCGGGGGTGATGGCCCTCGGGCTGAACGTCGGGGCCTACGGGGCCGAGGTGGTGCGCGGCGCGATCCTGTCGGTTCCGCGCGACCAGTATGAGGCGACGACAGCCCTCAACCTCACGCGCTGGCAGCGGATGCGCCACGTCATCCTGCCGCAGGCCCTGCCGCTGATGCTGCCGACCTTCGGCAACAACGCCATCGAGCTGCTCAAGGCGACCTCGGTGGTGTCGCTCATCTCCCTGTCGGACATGACCTTCCAGGCCCAGGTCGTGCGCTCGCAGACCGGCAACACGCTGATCCCCTTCGTGACCGTGCTGGTGCTCTACTTCGCACTCTCCATGACCATCGCCGCGGCCGTGGGCGCGCTCGAGCGGCGCGTCACCCGCGGGCTGGACGGGGTGCGCTGATGGATTGGGACTGGTCCTTCGCCTGGTCGATCATGCCCCAGCTTCTCGCCGGGGTCCGCATCACCATCCTCGCCACGATCCTCGGCGCGGCGGTGGCGGCGGTGCTGGGGCTGGTCTTCGCGATCCTGCGCCGTTCGCCGAACCGCTGGATCGCCCGGCCCACCGCCTTCGTCGTGCAGTTCATCCGGGGCACGCCGCTGCTGGTGCAGCTCTATTTCATCTTCTACGTGCTGCCCGACATCGGCATCCGCCTGCCCGCGCTGGCCGCGGGCGTGCTGGGCATGGGGCTGCACTACGCCACCTACGCGGCCGAGGTCTATCGCGGCGGCATCGAGGCCGTCCCCCGCGGCCAGTGGGAGGCCGCCCGCGCCACCAACCTCACCGCCCGCCAGACGTGGGTCCACGTCATCCTGCCGCAGGCGGTGCCGCCGATGATCCCGGCGATGGCGAATTATCTTCTGGCGATGTTCAAGGAAACGCCGCTGCTGTCGGCGATCACCGTGCTCGAGCTGATGAACCAGGCGCGCTCGGCCGCCAACTTCTCGTATCGCTACGTCGAGCCGATGACGCTGGTGGGGGTATTCTTCCTCGTCATCAGCCTGATCTCGGTGGCGATCCTGCGCTGGCTTGAGCGTCGCTACGCGAGGCGCACATGAGCGGCGCGGGGGTGGGCACGGGCTCGGGCGGGGACGTGGCGCTCGACGACCGGCCGATGCGGGCGCGGGTCGGGCTGGTGGTGCTGGCCACCGACCACACGACCGAGCCCGATTACGCCCGCATCGTCGCCCCGCAGGGGATCGGCGTCTATGCGACCCGCATCCCCTTCGCGAACCCCGTCACGGCCGAAAGCCTTGCCGCGATGGCCCCCGACATCACCGCCGCCGCGGCGCTAATTCTGCCGGGCGAGGCGCTTGACGCGGTGGTCTATTCCTGCACCTCGGCCTCGGTCGCGATCGGGGACGCCGCGGTGCGGGCGGCGCTCTGCGCGGGCAAGCCGGGGGCGCGGGCGATCACACCGCTCTCGGCCGCCTTCGCGGCGTTTCAGGCCCTCGTCGCCCTGCGTGTGAGCCTGCTCACCCCCTATGACGACGCAACGACGGCGGCGATGGCGGGCTGCCTCGAGGCCGGGGGCGTCTCTCTCGGTGCCGTCACCGGCCTCGGTCTCACCGACGACCGCGACATGGCCCGGCTGAGCCGCGCGACCCTCGTCGAGGCCGCGGCCCGCGCCACCGCACCCGGGTCCGAGGCCCTGTTCGTCGCCTGCACCGCGGTCCGCGCCGCGGCATGGGTCGAGGCGCTCGAGGCGGCCGCGGGCGTCCCGGTCGTCACCGCCAATCTCGCCACCGCCTGGGCCGCGCTGCGGCTCTGCGGCCACGCAGGCCCGGCCGCCCCGGGGCGGCTGATGACCCTGCCCCTCAACGACACCTACCCGACCACGCCCTGACCGCGCCCCAACCCCAGGTGCCCCATGCCCGACATCCCGCTGAACTTCTCCCGTGCCGAATACGCCGCCCGCCTCGACAAGACCCGCCGCGCAATGGAGGCGGCCGGGGTCGAGTTGCTGGTCGTCACCGACCCCTCGAACATGAACTGGCTGACCGGCTATGACGGCTGGTCCTTCTACGTCCCGCAAAGCGTGATCGTCCCCCCGCACGGCGAGCCGCTGTTCTTCGGCCGGGGCATGGACGCGGTCGGCGCACGCTTCACCGCCTGGATCGGCGAGGAGTCGATCATCGGCTATCCTGACGACTACGTGATGAACCCCGCCAAGCACCCGATGGAGCTCTTGGCGCAGATCCTGACCGACCGCGGCTGGGGGCGGCTCAGGGTCGGTGTCGAGATGGACAACTGCTGGTACACCGCCCGCAGCCATGCGGCGCTGGCGGCCGGGCTGGCGGACGCGCGGCTGAGCGACACCACCGGCCTCGTGAACTGGCAGCGGGCGGTCAAGTCGCCTGCCGAGCTCGACTACATGCGCAAGGCCGGCGAGATCGTCACCGCGATGCACGCCCGCATCCTCGAGGTGGTGGCGCCGGGCGTCCGCAAGAACGACCTCGTGGCCGAGATCATGGCCACCGGCGTCCGCGGCGTCCCCGGCGCGGGCGGCGACTACCCGGCCATCGTGCCGCTGCTGCCCTCGGGGCGCGAGGCAGCGGCGGCGCACCTGACCTGGGACGACCGGCCGATGCGCGCGGGCGAAGGTACCTTCTTCGAGATCGCCGGCTGCCATCACCGCTATCACTGCCCGCTGTCGCGCACCGTGTTCCTCGGCAAGCCGCCGCAGGTCTTCGTCGAGGGCGAAAAGGCGGTGCTCGAGGGAATGGAGGCCGGGCTCGAGGCCGCCCGCGCCGGCAACACCTGCGAGGAGTTCGCCGGGGCCTTCTACGCCGTGCTGAAGAAGCACGGCATCACCAAGGACGGCCGCACCGGCTATCCGATCGGGGTCAGCTATCCGCCCGACTGGGGCGAGCGCACGATGTCGCTGCGCCCCGGCGACCGGACGGTGCTGGAACCCGGCATGACCTTCCACTTCATGACCGGACTCTGGTCGGACGACATGGGGCTCGAGATCACCGAGAGCCTGGTGATCACCGAGGGCGCGCCCGAGCTGCTGGCAAACGTCCCTCGCCAGCTCTTCGTCAAGGACTAGGGCAATGGAGGCGACGCTCCGCCCCTCTCCGGTGCTGGCCACGGTCGATTACGACCGGCCGGGCGTTCAGCACGGGTTCCTGCGCCTGCCCTATAGCCGCGACGACAGCGCCTGGGGGTCGGTCGTGATCCCGATCACCGTGATCCGCGGCGGCGAGGGGCCGACGGCGCTGTTGACCGGCGCCAACCACGGCGACGAATACGAGGGGCCGCTGGCGCTCTTCGACCTCGCGCAGACATTGCGCCCCGATGAGGTGGTGGGCCGGGTCATCATCGTCCCGGCGATGAACTATCCCGCGTTCCTGGCCGGCACCCGGACCTCACCCATCGACCGCGGCAACCTCAACCGCAGCTTTCCGGGCCGCCCGGACGGCAGCGTGACCGAAAAGATCGCGGACTACTTCCAGCGGGTGCTGCTGCCGCTGGCGGACGTGGTGCTCGACTTCCATTCAGGCGGCAAGACGCTGGATTTCCTGCCGTTCTGCGCGGCCCACATCCTGCCCGGCGAGGGGCCCGAGGTGCGCGCGCAAGAGGAACGGGCCTTCGCGCTGGTGCGCGCCTTCGCCGCGCCGTTCAGCGTGCGGATGCTCGAGATTGACGCGATCGGGATGTATGACACCGCCGCCGAAGAGATGGGCAAGGTATTCGTCACGACCGAGCTGGGGGGCGGCGGGACTGCGACGGCGCGCACGGTTCGGATCGCGCGCGAGGGTCTGCGCCGGGTGCTGGCCGCCGCCGGGGTGACCCGCGGCCCGGGCGCTCCCGCGCCCGCGCCGCTGCCGCCGACCCGCTGGCTCGACATGCCCGACGCGGACTGCTTCGTCTTCGCCGAGGACGGCGGGCTGGTCGAGTTCCTGGCCGATCTGGGCGACAGCGTGGCCGCCGGCGACCCGGTGGCGCGGCTGTGGCCGCTGGGCCGCACCGGCGTCGCCCCCTCCGAGCTGACGGCGGCGCGGGCGGGCGTGCTCTGCGCGCGGCACGTCCCCGGGATCGTCAAGCCAGGCGACTGCGTCGCGGTCCTCGCGGTCGAGGTCGCGGACGCCTCGCAGCTCGAGGGTCCGGGCCCGCGCGAGCTCGAGGGGGTGGTGCCATGACCGCGCTCGCGCTGAGTGACCCGACCCTTCTGCGGCGTGAGGGGTTGCTGGACGGGCGCTGGCAGGGCGCCCCGCAGAGCTTCCCCGTCACCGATCCCGCGACCGGTGCGCGGGTGGCCGACGTCGCCCGGCTGGACGCCGACGCCGCCCGCGCCGCGGTCGAGGCCGCCCATCGCGCCTTCGACGACTGGGCCTGGGCGCTGCCGCAGACCCGCGCGACCTTGCTGCGGCGCTGGTTCGACCAGATCACCGCGCACCGCGAGGACCTCGCCCTCATCATGGTGGCCGAGCAGGGCAAACCCCTCTCCGAGGCGCGGGGCGAGATCGACTATGCCGCGAGCTTCGTCGAGTTCTACGCCGAAGAGGCGCGCCGCCCGAACATCGAAAGCGTCACCTCGCATCTCGCCACGGCCGAGATGGAACTGTGGCGCGAGCCCGTGGGGGTGGCGGCGCTGGTCACGCCCTGGAACTTCCCCGCTGCGATGCTGACCCGCAAGGCGGCTGCGGCGCTGGCGGCGGGCTGCACGGTCGTCGCCCACCCCTCGGCCCAGACCCCGCTTTCGGCGCTGGCGCTGGCCGAGCTGGCGCAGCGCGCGGGGTTTCCGCCGGGGCTCTTCAACGTCATCCCGGGCGACGCGGCCGAAATCGTCGGCGCCTGGTGCGCCGCGCCGCGGGTTCGGGCGCTCAGCTTCACCGGCTCGACCGAGATCGGGCGGCTCATCTACCGCCAGTCCGCGGATACCGTGAAGCGGCTGGTGCTCGAACTCGGCGGGCACGCGCCGTTCCTCGTCTTCGCCGAGGCCGATCAGGAGCTTGCGGTGACCGAAGCGATCAAGGCCAAGTTCGCCACCTCGGGGCAGGATTGCCTCGGCGCCAACCGCTTCCTGATCGAGCGCCCGGTCTATGACGCCTTCTGCTCGGCCTTCACCGCCCGCGCCCGGGCGCTGACGCTGGGACCGGGGACGGCGGATTGCGACCTCGGGCCCTTGATGAACGAGGCCGCCGTGGCCAAGCAGGAGGCGCAGGTCGCGGATGCGCTCGCCCGCGGGGCGCGGCCGCTTTGCGGCGGTGCGCGGGATCCGCAGGGGCCGCTTTTCTACCCCGCGACGGTGCTGGCCGACGTGCCGCCCGACGCGCTGATCTTCCGCGAGGAGACCTTCGGCCCGGTCGCGGCCCTCGCCCCCTTCGACACCGAGGACGAGGCAGTGCGGATCGCCAACGACACCGAATACGGGCTGGTGGCCTATCTGCACAGCCAGGACCCGCGCCGGATCTATCGCCTGACCCGGGCGCTCGACTTCGGCATGGTCTCGGTCAACCGCACCAAGGTCACCGGCCCGCCGATCCCCTTCGGCGGGATGAAACAATCCGGCCTTGGCCGCGAGGGGTCGCGCCACGGGCTCGAGGCCTTCACCGACATCAAATACGTCTGCCGCGACTGGTCGGACGGTTAGGAGGACCACATGCTGACGAATGACGAGCTGGCCCAGTGGGACCGCGAGGCGTTCATGCACCCCTCGACGCATCTGGGCCAGTTCGCCCGTGGCGAGGCGGCGCAGCGGATCATCCGCACCGGCGAGGGCAGCACCATCGTCGACCGCGACGGCAACCGGCTGCTCGACGGGTTCGCCGGGCTCTATTGCGTCAACGTGGGCTATGGCCGCCCCGAGATCGCCGAGGCGATCGCCGCGCAGGCCCGCGAGCTGGCCTATTACCACGCCTACGCCGGGCACGGGTCCGAGGCCGCGATCACGCTGGCGCGGATGGTGATGGACCGCGCGCCGGCGGGCATGGCGCGGGTCTATTTCGGCCTCTCGGGGTCGGACGCGAACGAGACCAACATCAAGCTCGTCTGGTACTACAACAACATCCTCGGCCGGCCCGAGAAGAAGAAGATCATCTCGCGCTGGCGCGGCTATCACGGCTCGGGGCTGATGACCGGCAGCCTGACGGGGCTCGAGCTGTTCCATCGCAAGTTCGACCTGCCGCTCGCGCAGGTGATCCACACAGAGGCGCCCTATTACTACCGCCGCGCCGACACGGGCCTGACCGAGGCCGAGTTCACCGCCCATTGCGCCGCCGCGCTCGAGGCGCTGATCGCCCGCGAGGGGGCCGAGACCATCGCCGCCTTCATCGGCGAGCCGGTGCTCGGGACCGGCGGGCTCGTACCGCCGCCGGCGGGATATTGGGACGCGATCCAGACGGTGCTCGCCCGCCACGACATCCTGCTGATCGCGGACGAGGTGGTGACGGGGTTCGGGCGGCTCGGGACGATGTTCGGCTCGGACCACTACGGCCTGCGCCCCGACCTGATCACCTGCGCCAAGGGTCTGACCTCTGCCTATGCGCCGCTCTCGGCCAGCATCGTCGGTCAGCGGGTCTGGGACGTGCTGATGCAGGGCACGGACGAGAACGGGGTGTTCGGCCACGGCTGGACCTATTCGGCCCACCCCATCGGCGCCGCGGCGGGCGTGGCCAACCTGCGGCTGATCGACGAGCTGGGGCTGGTCGGCAACGCCGCCCGGGTCGGCGGACATCTCACCGCCGCGATGCGCGCCGCGGTCGGCGACCACCCCCATGTCGGCGAGGTGCGGGGCGAGGGGATGCTCTGCGCGGTCGAGCTGGTCCGCGACCGCGACCCGCGCACCTTCTTCGCCGCCGACGAGGGCATCGGCGCCAAGGTCGTCGCCGCCATGCTGCGCCGCGGGGTGATCGCCCGGGCGATGCCGCAGGGCGACATCATCGGCCTCGCGCCTCCGCTGTGTCTGACCGAGGCCGAGGCCGACCGCATCGTCGCGGTGACGGCCGAGGCGATCGGCGAAATCCTCGGGGCTTAGCGTCTTTACGGCGGGACCGCGCTGCGGGGATTGGGGTCAGTTGAGAGGCGGCTCGCCAGACGAAAGCCGGTGAGCGCAGGCTTGAGAACGTACTCCGGCGCGTCGCAGGGACCGGCGCTACTGCGCCGGCCTCAGCCAAGTCACCCCCGACGCCCCCGCCCGCGCCAGCGTGGGGTCAAGCGACATGGCGATGTACTCCCCCCGCCGCCAGCGTTCGGCGAGGTCGTCGTAGTGGCGCGAGAGCGGGTGCCCGGACTGCCCGGTCGAGATCACGAAGACTGAGCTGTCCGGGTCGGCGAGGTCATAGACGCCGCGGAACCCCGCCCCGGTGACCGCCTGCCACGGGTCGGCCCCCTCGCCCAGCGTGCCGGCGCGCGCGAGGCTCGAGCCGTCGCCCGAGATCGACTGCACGAGGTTAACCACCCAGGCCACCCCCGGCATACGGCCGAGCGCCGGGTGCAGGTGGCGCGCGGCGTGGACGTCGCCCCAGCGCCAGCTCGTCACGTCGGGGCCGAAGCGGGCGGTCAGATCGACCAGCGCCGCGTCGAGCGCCCGGCGGGCGATGGTCGCGCAATCCTCGACCGGCGCCGACTGCACCACGTCGCACCACACCGCCGCGCCGCCGGTGTTGCGGAACACCCGGTCGATAAACGCCGGTCGTAGCCGCCCCGCGACCACGGGGGCGAGCGCCCCCAGCTCGTCATGCACCAGCCGGTCCTGCAGCGCGGCCATCCAGGCGGCGTAGATCAGCGGCTCGGGCAGGTGCTCGCCCATGTTGCCGTCCCACTCGGCCAGCAGGCCGAGCGCGTCCTGCCGCTGGCGCTCGGGCGTGCCGGGGGCCGCGGGCTCTCCGGTGAACCACAGGTCGGCGCCGACCAGCGGCAGCAGGGCGCGGGCCGCCGGGCTCACGGTGTCGAGCTGGGCGTCGATGAAGCTGTCGCGCGAGTGGATCTCGCGCGCCGCGAGCAAGCGGCGCAGGCGCGCGAGGCGCAGCGGGTCGTCGCGGTCGAAGCCGAGGGCGAGCGGGCCGGTGGCGGGGGCCGTCGCGGGACCGGCGGGCGCGGGCGCGACGGTTGGCGCGGGCGCAGGCTGGGCGGTGTCCGGCGTTGCGGGAGCTGCCTCGCTAGCAACGGCACCCGGTGCAGCGGCCACCGCTCCAACGCCTGTAGCCGTGCCGAGGCTCGGTGCCCCGATCGCGCCGATGGGCACAGCCGTCGCACTCCCACCGGGCGCCGCCGCACCGGGCGCAGCCGCGCCCGCGGCCACGGCGCTGCCCGGGATTTCTCCCCCGGTCGCGGCCACCAGCCCCTGCGCGGGCTGCGTCTCGCGGCGCGGGTCGCCCGGGGGCACCAGCCCCTGCCACGTCGTGCGGGGATCGCTGCCCGGGGCCGGCATCCGCCCGCCGGTCGGGTGATCGCCGCGGATCGGGATCGCCCCGGCCAGCACCTGCGCCACCCCGGCCTTGTCGGCCAGCGTGACCTCGACCGCGGGGGCCACCACGGCCTCGACCGCGCGGCGGGCGGCGGCGCGGTCCGGGGCGGCCATCAGCGCCACCAGCGCGCTCATCGTCCGGTCGTCGGTGGCGAGCCCCGTCCAGCGCAGCGCCGGGACGAACCCCGCGGGCGTGACCGAAGCGAGCCCCAGATGCGCCGGCGGGATCACCGGCCCGGCCAGCGATTCGCGCAGCGTGATGCGACGCGGCTCGGCGTCGCGCACCCGGATGATCTCGTGCGTGGTGACGAAGTCGCGCCAGCCGCCGGGACCGAGATAGCGGTCGGGCGCGCCGGGCTGCACCTCCTCCATCACCAGATCCTGGTCGTCGATCGCGGCCGGGGTCAGCCCCCAGGCGAGCGTCGGGTTGCGGCCCGAGAGCACCGCCGGGATGCCCGGGATGGTGCCACCGATCACGCTGCCCGCGCGCAGGTCCATCCGGGCGAGGTACCACAGCGACGGTGCCGTCAGCGCCACATGGGGGTCGTTGGCGAGGATCGGGGCGCCCGCCGCGGTGCGCTCGGCCACGGCGGCGAAGGCGTTGGCCGAGGTGCCCTCGAACAGCGGCACATAGCCCAGCAACCGCGCGGCCCAGGCGGCCGCGGCATCGCCCGGACCCGCCGGGCGCGCGGCGTCGCCCCGCGCCCCCTCGGCCCCGCCGGGGGCCAGCGGCTGGAACAGCGCGCCCTCGCCGAAGAGCGCGGCATAGGCGGGCAACGGCGGCTCACCCGCTGCGCCGACGAGGTCCGCGGCGCGCTCGGGGACGGCGAGCGACACCTGCGCCCGCTCGATTTCGGCCACCGCCTGCGTGGTGGCGCCGGCCGCGATCAGCTTGAGGATGGCGAGCGAATCCGCCGGCTGCCAATAGGTGATGTCACCGGGCAGCAGGAAGAACTCGGGCGCGCCGCGGCCGCGGGCGCCGCTGTTGACCTGCTCGACCCAGGCGTTGACCCCGTCGGCATAGGCCTTGAGCGCCGCCTGCGTCGTCTCATCCTGCGCGGCGAGCGAGGCCTGCGCCGTGCGCCACAGCCCGAGCCGGCGGGCGAGGTCGTCGCTGGCATAGGCGCGGGCGCCGAACAGCTCGGCCAGCCGCCCCTGCGCGGCGCGGCGCAGCACCACCATCTGGAACAGCCGGTCCTGCGCATGGGCGAGGCCGAGCGCGAAGAACGCGTCGTGGTCGGTCTGGGCGAGGATATGCGGCACCCCTTCGGTGGTGCGCACGATCTCGACCGGCTGCTCGATCCCGGCGAGGTCGAAGCTCTCGTCATAGCCCGGCAGCGAGCGGACGGCGAAATACCAGACCAGCGCCACGGCCGCGACAAGCCCGAGGATCAGCCCGATCGTCAGCCGGACGAGCCAGCGAAACAGCGTCAGCATGGTGGGGGGCTGGTCCTTGGAAGCGTCGGCAGGCCGGTTGACCGTCCCGCGGGGGCGATGGAATGTGGCCCTGCTGATAGGCCAGCCGGCGCGGGTTTTCAACGCGCGAGGGGCGGGCGGCGCGCAGACGGGCAATCGGGGGGACGGCATGGCACGGGTGGCATTTCTGGGGCTGGGGGTGATGGGGTTCCCGATGGCCGGGCATCTGGCGGCGGTGGGGCACGAGGTCACGGTCTACAACCGCACCCCTGCCCGCGCCGCTGACTGGGCGGCCCGCCACACGGGCCACACCGCCCCCACCCCGCGCGCGGCGGCCGAGGGCGCCGAGGTGGTCATGGCCTGCGTCGGGAACGACGACGACCTGCGGGCGGTCTGCCTCGGCCCGGACGGCGCCTTTGCGGGCATGGCCGCGGGGGCGCTCTTCGTCGATCACACCACCGTCTCGGCCAAGGTCACGCGCGAACTGGCCGAGGCCGCGCGCGCCGCGGGGCTGGGCTTCGTCGATGCCCCCGTCTCGGGCGGGCAGGCGGGGGCCGAGACCGGCCAGCTTTCGATCATGTGCGGCGGCACGCCCGAGCATTACGCGCGGGCCGAGCCGGTGATCGCCGCTTATGCCCGGATCTGCCGGCGGATGGGCGACAGCGGCGCGGGGCAGCTGACCAAGATGGCCAACCAGATCGCCATCGCGGGGCTGGTACAGGGCCTCGCCGAATCGCTGAACTTCGCCGAGCGAGCCGGGCTCTCGATCCCCGAGGTGGTCGAGGTGATCAGCCAGGGCGCCGCCGGCAGCTGGCAGATGGTGAACCGCCACAAGGCGATGGCCGAGGGGGCCTTTGACTTCGGCTTCGCGGTTGACTGGATGCGCAAGGACCTGGGCATCTGCCTCGACACCGCGAACGAGACCGGCGCCAGCCTGCCGGTCACGGCGCTGGTGGACCAGTTCTACAAGGAGGTGCAGGCGATGGGCGGCGGGCGCTGGGACACCTCGTCGCTGATCGCGCGGCTGAGGCGGTGACGATCGCCGCCCATCAGCGGCCGCTGCTCCACCGCGCAGCGGGCCCGGCCGACCCGGCGTGGTTCGAGCGCCGCTTTAGCGCCAACGGCTGGTCGGGGACATGGCGGGGCGGCGTCTATGCGCGCCACCACTTCCACGCGACGACGCACGAGGTGCTGGGTTGCTATGCCGGCACCGCACGGCTGCAACTCGGCGGCCCCGCGGGCGAGGTCCACGACATCGCCGCCGGCGACGTGGTGGTGATCCCGGCCGGGCTCGCCCATTGCAACCAGGGCTCGAGCGCGGATTTTGCGGTGGTGGGCGCCTATCCCGGCGGGGTCTCGCCCGATCTGCAGGACGGGGCGGGCGATGCGGAGGTCGCGCTGCCCCGGCCGGCGCGCGATCCGGTGCTCGGGGCGGGCAACGGATTTGCGGCGGATGCCGTGCCCGTAACGCGCGGCTGAAGGGTGGAGGGTGAATGGCGGGCCCGGAAGGGCTCGAACCCTCAACCTGCCGATTAGAAGTCGGCTGCTCTATCCAGTTGAGCTACGGGCCCGCGCTGCCGGTTTCTCTGCGGCAAATGCCGCGCGCGTGCAAGGGACAGGCCGGGGCGACCTGCGGCCCCGGCCCCCCGGTCAGATCACCCGCGTCATGAAGACGCTCATCGGATCGGGGCGATAGTCGCCGAAGGGCGGGCACTCCGCGAACCCGGCGCGCGCGTAGAGCGCGCGGGCGGGCGCGAAGCTCGGCTGCGCGCCGGTCTCGAGCGACAGGCGCGCGAGCCCCATTTCCCGCCCCGCCTCGACCAGATGCGTCACCATCAGCGCGGCGAGGCCGCGGCCGCGGGCCTCGTCGAGGACGTGCATCGACTTGATCTCGCCATGCTCCGCGCCGATCCGCTTGATCGCCCCCATCGCCAGCGGTTGCCCGGCATCGCGCAGCACGAACAGCGCCACGCCCTCCGCGGCAAGGCCCGCGCGGTCCATCATGTGGATCGACTCGGGCGGCGTGTCGGCGTGGCAGAAGGCGTGATGGCGCTCGAACAGCAGCCCGAGGTCGGGGGTCAGCGGGTCCTCGCGCCCGACCGTCAGGCGGTCGTCAGAGGTCAGTGGGTCCACGGTGCCCGCCGGTCGGTGGCGAAGTTCTCGCCGTAGCCGCGCGGGCGCACGTTCGGGGCGCGCTTGTTCGGCTCGACCACCACGTAATCGAGTTCGTTGGCCTTGGCGTAGGCCTCGGCCTCGGCGCGGGTGGCGAAGCGCAGGCGGACCTGCGACTGGGTGTCGCCGCTCGACGTCCAGCCCATCAGCGGGTCGATGGCCCGGGGGGCGTCCTGCGGAAACTCCAGCACCCAGCCGCGGGTGCGGGCGGTGCCCGACTGCATCGCGTTGCGGGCAGGCTGGAAGATGCGGACGCGCATGGGAAACGACCCTTCGGGCTACAGGCTTGCGTCCGTCTTGTGCCGCAGCCGCGCGCCGGGATCAAGCGGGCGGATCGGGGCGTGCGGTCAGGCGGCGGGAACGCGGGCGGCGTCCTCGCGTTGAGCCCTGCCACCCGTCATCGAGAGGATACGCCCATGACCCGCCCCCATGCCGCGACCCGCGCCGAGACCCTCCCCGCCCCGCGGATGCTTGGCGCGCTGATGCTCGGCGCCGCGCTCGCCCTCGTCCCGCTCTTTGCCCACGCCCAGGCGCCCGCGGCCCCGGCCGCGACGACCGAGGCGGCCGCCGCGACCCAGCAGGCTGCCGCCACGCTCAAGGGCGCGGACGGGGCCGAGATGGGCAGCGTCACGCTCTCCGACACGCCCTCGGGAACGCTGCACGTCATCCTGCACCTCGCCAAGCTGCCCGATGGCCCGCACGCCATCCACATTCACGAGACCGGCAAATGCGAAGGGCCGGACTTCAAGTCGGCCGGCGGGCACCTCGCCGGGGGCAAGCAGCACGGCGCGCTACACCCCGAGGGGATGCATTCGGGCGACCTGCCCAACATCGACTCGGCCGGCGGCGGGCCGATCAATCAGGAGTTCTTCCTTGAGGGCGTGAAGCTCGCCGACGTGATGGACGCCGACGGCGGCAGCTTCATCGTCCACGCGGACGCCGACGACTACGTCTCGCAGCCGGCCGGCAATGCCGGCGACCGCATCGCCTGCGGCGTGTTCGAGGCGACGGCCGCCACCAACTGACCAAGGCGCCCGCGCGCCTGAGGGCCGTCCCGTCATGGGGCGGCCCTTCGGCTTGCAAACACCCGTCGCGACCCCCACCCTTCTGGGCGTCCCCCGCAAGGTCCCGTCATGGCTCACAACAACACCAACGCCCCGATGCCGCTGCTTCTGACCCCGTCGAAGCCGCGCGAGAAGCTCGAGGGCGGGCGCCGCTTCGTCATGCACAGCGAGTTCCAGCCCGCGGGCGACCAGCCGACCGCCATCGTCGAGCTGACCGCAGGCGTGCGCGCGGGCGAGCGCGACCAGGTGCTGCTCGGCGCGACGGGCACCGGCAAGACCTTCACCATGGCCAAGGTGATCGAGGAAACCCAGCGCCCGGCGATCATCCTCGCCCCGAATAAGACGCTGGCCGCCCAACTTTACGGCGAGTTCAAGGGCTTCTTCCCCGAGAACGCGGTAGAGTATTTCGTCAGCTACTACGACTACTACCAGCCCGAGGCCTACGTCCCGCGCTCGGACACCTACATCGAGAAGGAATCGCAGATCAACGAGGCCATCGACCGGATGCGCCACTCGGCCACCCGCGCGCTGCTGGAGCGTGACGACGTGATCATCGTGGCCTCGGTGAGCTGCATCTACGGCATCGGCTCGGTCGAGACCTACTCGGCCATGACCCAGGACATGGTCGTTGGGCAAAGCTACGACCAGCGCCAGTTCATCGGCGAGCTGGTGGCCCAGCAGTACAAGCGCCTCGACACCGCCTTCCAGCGCGGCGCCTTCCGGGTCCGCGGCGATCTGGTCGAGGTGTGGCCCGCCCACCTCGAGGACCGCGCCTGGCGGTTTTCCTTCTTCGGCAACGAGCTTGAGAGCATCACCGAGTTCGACCCGCTGACCGGCGCGAAAGAGGCCGAGTACAAGCAGATCCGCATCTACGCCAACAGCCACTACGTCACCCCGCGCCCGACATTGCAGCAGGCGATCAAGGGGATACGCATCGAACTTGAGAACCGGCTGAAACAGCTGACCGACGAGGGCAAGCTCTTGGAGGCGCAGCGGCTGGAACAGCGCACCAACTTCGACCTCGAGATGCTTGAGGCGACGGGCGTCTGCAACGGGATCGAGAACTACTCGCGCTACCTGACCGGCCGCGCGCCGGGCGAGCCGCCGCCGACGCTCTTCGAGTTCATCCCCGACAACGCCATCGTCTTCGCCGACGAAAGCCACGTCAGCGTGCCGCAGATCGGCGGCATGTACCGGGGCGACTTCCGGCGCAAGTTCACGCTGGCCGAGCACGGCTTCCGCCTGCCCTCGTGCATGGACAACCGCCCGCTCAAGTTCGAGGAATGGGACGCGATGCGGCCGCAGTCGGTGTTCGTCTCGGCCACCCCCGCGGATTGGGAGCTCGACCAGACCGGCGGCGTCTTCACCGAGCAGGTGATCCGCCCGACCGGGCTTCTGGACCCGGTGATCGAGATCCGGCCGGTCGAGACGCAGGTGGACGACCTGCTGGACGAGGTCCGCAAGGTCAGCGCCCAGGGCTACCGCACGCTGGTCACCACGCTGACCAAGCGCATGGCCGAGGATCTGACCGAATACCTGCACGAACAGGGAATCCGGGTGCGCTACATGCACTCGGACATCGACACGATCGAGCGGATCGAGATCCTGCGCGACCTGCGGCTGGGCGCCTATGACGTGCTGGTGGGGATCAACCTGCTGCGCGAGGGGCTCGACATCCCCGAGTGCGGGCTGGTGGCGATCCTCGATGCCGACAAGGAGGGGTTCCTGCGCTCGGAAACCTCGCTGATCCAGACGATCGGGCGGGCGGCGCGGAACGTCGACGGGCGGGTGATCCTCTATGCCGACCACATCACCGGCAGCATGGAACGCGCCATGGCCGAGACCGAGCGGCGGCGCGCCAAGCAGATGGCCTATAACGAGGAACACGGCATCACCCCGCAGACCGTCCGCAAGAACGTCGAGGATGTGCTGGCCGGTCTCTGGCAGGGCGACACCGATCAGGCGCGGATCACGACCAAGGTCGACAAGCCGCTGGTCGGCGGCAACCTCGCGGCCCATCTCGACGCGCTGCGGGTGCAGATGCGCAAGGCCGCCGAGAACCTCGAGTTCGAGGAGGCCGCGCGGCTGAGGGACGAGGTCAAGCGGCTGGAAGCGGTCGAGCTGACCATCGCCGACGACCCGCTCGCCCGCCAGCAGGCGGTCGAGGAGGCCGCCGAGGCGGCGGTCGCGGCGTCGGGACGCTCGACCGCCGGCCGGGCGGGCCAGCGCGGCGGCAACAAGCGCAGCAAGCGGCGGGGCTGAGGCCCCGCGGCGGCCGCCTCAGCGCCGGGCGAGGAACGAGCCGCGACCGGGCGTCGGGTCGGGAATGTCCTCGATGGTGGTGAACTTGCACTCGTCCAGCATGTCGCGGACGCAGGCGCGCGTCGGGAACCACTTGCGGATGTGGTGCACCCCCTCGGCCGGCGGCTTGAAGTGGATGAAGCTGCCCTCGCCGTCGTGCAGCGTGGTCTCGAGCCACAGCAGGTCCGAGGCCTTTGCGATCCGTTCCAGATCGTGGAACGGGTGGCGCAGGTGGTAGAGCAGCCCGAGGCAGAGGATGGCGTCGTAGCGCTCGCCCTCAGCGATGGCGTTGACGTCGCCCACGCGGGTCCAGATCCGGTCCTGCGTCCCCGTCGCCTGGGCGGCGAAGCGCAGCCGCTTGATCATCGCGCCCCAGAAGTCCTGGGCGAGCACATGGGCGCCGCGGCGCGCCATCTCGATGGCGAAGAACCCGTCGGCCGAGCCGAGGTCCAGCACCCGCATCCCGGTCATGTCGGCAGGCAGCACGTCCTCATAGACGTGCCAGCGGCGCAGCGGGTGATCGGCCGGCTGCGGGCCGACGCTCGGGGCGATGGCGCGGGTCTCGACCCCGGGGGAGAGGCGGATGTTGTGAAACCAGGGCCCGAGCGCGGTGACCTGCGCCCGCAGCGCCTCGTCGTCGAGGGGCGCGTCGAGCGCCGGGATCGCGGTCGCCCCGGCGATGTCGCTGAAATCGGCCCCGTGCGGCGCGGGATCTTGTCCCGCGGCGGGCGTGGTGTCCTGGTCGATGGTGGTCTCGGTCATCTGCTGCGCTCGCGCTCATCCCCGGCCGATGCGGCCATGAGGGATTTGTGTGGCCCGGCCCGCGGCGAGAGTCGAGAGGTCAGCGCGGCCGCCGGCACCCGACGCCGGCGCAGATTTCGCAGCCCGGCGGCTCAGCCCGCCCGCACGGTCCGCGCCCCGGCGCCGCCGGCGTGGGACATGACCTCGTCGGCCAGCGCCGCGATCTCGTCGCGGGCCGGGCCCTTCGGGCCTTCGGCCACCGCGCTGCCCTGCCCCAGCGTCTCGGCATAGGCGACGCGGTTGGCCACCGTCGTCTCGGCCACATCGACGCCGAGCGCCGCCGCCCCCGCGGCGACCTCGGCCCCGAGGCGGGTGTTGGGGCGCACCCGGTTCAGCACGATCAGCACCGGCCGCTTCTCGCGTTGGGCAAGGTCCAGCACCCCTTCGGTCGCCCACAGATCCACCTGGCTCGACGCCACCGGGACCACGATCAGGTCGGCGATCCGCAGCGCCGGGCGCAGGTCGCTCTCGATCTTCGGGGGCGTGTCGATCAGCACCACGTCGAAGCGGCGCTTGAGCTTCTCGCCCTCGTAGCTCGCCCCCCAGGCCGACGAGGTGGTGAACTCGAGCCCCTCGTCCTCGCCCACCCGATCCATCCGCTCGATGAACCAGCGCCCGAGGCTGCCCTGCGGGTCGGTGTCGAGCACCGCCACGCGCAGCCCCTGGCGGCGCAGCGCAATGGCGAGGTTGACGGTGAGCGTGGTCTTGCCGGACCCGCCCTTCTGCTGGGCGACGGTGATGATGCGTCCGGTCATCTGGCTTCCCCTGGCCGTACTGCCTTGGAAACGACGTCGCACGGGCGGCCGCGAAGGGCAAGGCTGCGCGGCCCCGCGCGCCGTAGGTTCGGGTGCTGCGGCCGCGCGCTGCCCGCCCGGCCGGCAGCGATCAATAGACCGAGGCAACCTCGTACATCACCGGCTCGAAGCTGCGGCACATGGTGTGGATGACGCGGTTGCGCTCGCGCATCTCTGGGGTGCGCAGCATCGCCTGATAGTCCTTGCGGTCGGACCATTGCGAATAGGTGGCGATCCGCGTCTGGGCGTCGTTGAGGTGCACCGCGGCGGCGATGAACCCCGCCTGGCGCGAGATCACCGCGGCATAGGCGTCGTTCAGTGCGTCGAGCACGTCCTGCGCCGTGCCCGGGGTGACGTCGAAGGTGCAGATCACCGTCTGGCCGACGGCGTCGGTGCTGATCTGGGGCATGGCGGGCTCCTTTGTCGCGTCAGGCTGTCCTGGGCCGCAGTCTGCCACGGGTGCCGGCACCGGGCCACCCCCTCGCGCCACCCCGCGGGGCCGGGTCCCGGGCCGCCCGCGCGGCCTTGCATCGCCCGGCGCGGGGTGAAACACCTCGACCGCCCAGCCCTGACCTGCCCGAGGAGAGGCCCATGATCCCGGTGTTCGACGGCCACAACGACTATCTGCAACGCGCCGTGGCCGCGGGGCCGGACGGCCCGGCGCTGTGGCTGGAGGGCGACGGGACCGGCCACATGGACCTGCCGCGGCTCAGGCGCGGCGGCATGGCGGGCGGGTTCTTCGCCATGTGGATCCCCGACCCCGAGACCGGCGACATCGAGGCGCTGCTGAAGGCGAAGGAGAACCCGCCCTTCGCCCTGCCCCTGCCCGACCCCGTCCCCGCCGCCACCGGGCTGCCTCAGGCCTTCGCCCAGGCCGCGGCGCTGTTCGCGCTCGAGCGGACCGGGACGCTCTCGATCTGCCGCAGCGCCGCCGACATCCGCGCGGCGATGGACGCCGGGCGGATCGCGGCGATCCTGCACATGGAGGGGGCCGAGGCGATCCCGAGCCTCGACGCGCTGCATCTGTGGCACGGGCTGGGGATGCGCTCGCTGGGCTTCGTCTGGTCGCGGCCGACCGATTACGCGACCGGGGTGCCCTTCGCCTTCCCCTCGTCGCCCGACCGCGGCGACGGGTTGACTGCGGCAGGCAAGGCGCTGGTGCGCGAGTGCAACGCGCTGAAGATCCTGATCGACCTGTCGCATCTGAACGAGAAGGGCTGCGACGACGTGGCGGCGCTCTCGGATGCGCCGCTGGTCGCCACCCATTCCGGTGTGCACGCGATCTCGGCCAGCTCGCGCAACCTGACCGACCGCCAGCTGCGCCAGATCGCCGACAGCGGCGGGGTGGTGGGGCTCAACTACAACACCGGCTTCCTGCGCCCCGACGGCCGGCGCGAGCGCTTCGCCGGGTTCGACCTGCTTCTGCGCCACCTCGACCACCTGCTCGGGATCCTCGGCGAGGGGGGCGTGGCGCTGGGATCCGACTTCGACGGGGCGGTAATGCCCGCCGACCTCGGCGACGCCGCCGCCCTGCCCGGGCTGGTCGCGGCGATGGAGGCGCATGGCTACGGCCGCGCCCTGACCGAGCGCATCGCCTGGCGCAACTGGGTGGATGTGCTCGAGCGGACCTGGGGCGGGTGAGTCGGCTGTAGCTCTCAGGCGACACCGCCGCGCGGGGGCTGCGCGCCCCCGCCCCCCCCGCGGGATATTGGGGCAGGGAAGAAGGGTGCTGGCCAGGGGCTTGGTGCCGGCTGAGGGATTTGAACCCCCGACCCCCTGATTACAAATCAGACGCTCTACCACTGAGCTAAGCCGGCGCCGCCCCGAGATAGGACCAGCGGGGCCGCGGCGCAAGCGCGGTCAGCCGCGCCCCCGGCCGAGGTTGGTGCGGGCCAGCAGCGCCACCGCCACCAGCCCCACCGCCATCACCAGAAGCGCGGCGGGGGCGGCGTTGCCCAGATCCTCGAGGCTCGCCTTTTCATGCACCCGCGTGGCGAGGGTCTCGTAGTTGAAGGGCCGCAACAGAAGCGTCGCCGGCAGCTCTTTGGTGCAGTCCACGAACACCACCAGCAGCGCCGAGGCGACCGAGCCGCGCATCAGCGGCACGTAGAGATCGCGCAGCACGCCGCCCGCGTCGCGCCCGAGGGAGCGCGCCGCCATCGGCAGCGACGGCGGCACCCGGGTGAAGGCCGCGTCGAGCGCCCCCTGCCCGAGCGCGAAGAACCGCACGACATAGGCCACGATGATGGCGAACCCGGTCCCGGTCAGCAGCAGCCCGGGGTCCCGCCCGGTCAGCGCCTCGATCGCATCGGCGACCCGGTGGTCGAGCGCTGCGAGCGGAAAGAGGATGCCCACCGCCAGCACCGCGCCGGGGGCGGCGTAGCCGATGGTCGTGACCGGCAGAAGCAGCCGCGGCAGGCGCAGCCCCGACAGCCGCACCCCGTAGACCATGAACATCGCCGCCAGCACCGTGACCACCGCCGCCCCGCCGCCCAGCGTCAGCGTGTGGCTGAGCGCCTTGGCCAGCCCCGGCCCGAACCAGCCCTGCGGATAGGCGATGGCGTAATGCCCGATCACCGCCACCGGCAGCACGAATCCGACGAGGAACGGCGCGAGGCAGGCAAGCGTCGCCGCCGCCCCCGCGAGGCCCGTGAGGCGCGTGCGGATCACCGGACGGGGATGGCGGGCGCTCTGGTGATAGCGCGCCCGCCGCCGCCCCGCCCGCTCGAGCAGCATGATCAGCGCGACGAGCCCCAGGATCACCAGCGCGATCTGCGCCGCCCCGCCGGCGTTCTGGCCCTCGAGCCAGGTGGTGAAGATGCCGGTGTTGAGCGTCTGGACGCCGAAATAGCTGACCACGCCGTAGTCCGCGACCGACTCCATCATCGCGATCGCGGCGCCCGCGACGATGGCGGGCCGCGCCAGCGGCAGGCCCACCCGGCGGAACAGCCCCCAGCCGCCGGTGCCAAGCGCGCGCGCGGCCTCGTAGGCCGAGGCGGATTGCTCGAGCCACGCGGCGCGGGCCAGCAGGTAGACATAGGGGTAGAGCGAGGCGGCCAGCACCACCATCGCCGCCTCGATCGAGCGGATGCGCGGGAACCAGTAGTCGCGGGCCGAGGCATAGCCCATCGCCTCGCGCAGCGCCGTCTGCACCGGGCCGGAATAGTCGAGGAAATCCGCGAGCGCATAGGCGCCGATATAGGCCGGCACGGCCAGCGGCATGAGCAGCATCCACTCGAGCGCGCGGCGGCCGGGGAACTGGAACATGGTGACGAGCCAGGCCGCCCCGGCCCCCGTCGCCGCCGCCATCAGCCCGGTCCCGAGCGCAAGGATCAGCGTGTTGGTCAGGTAGCGCGGCAGGGTGGTGGCGATCAGGTGCGGCCAGATGTTGTCGGTCGGGTTCAGCGCCATGACCGCGACCGCCACGACCGGCGCCAGCACGAGGGCGGCGATGGCCAGCGCTCCGAGCGACCAGCCGATCCCGGCGCCGTGCCGCAGCTCCTGCACCGCGCGGCGGGCGGCGGGTGCGGGTGCGGGGGCGGGCCCCGGCGGGGGGACGGGCGCGGGCGGACGCGGGGGGGCAGCGGCTGCGGGCATCGTGGGCTCACCCTGTCGAGGACGGCGACCGGGTCGGGCGCCTTGGGGGAACGTCGCGGGGACGTCAACGGGACCGGCCCGCGACGCCGAAGGGACGGCCCCGGCTATCGCAAAGCGGTTTGACTGTCCACGCCGCGCCGCTAAGTTGCGGCCCGCAGCGGCGCGCGAACCGCCCGCCTGTTCCATCCGCCACGCCCGTCCCGCTTGGGGCAGCCCGCCCGAGGAGCCCCAGATGCAGGTCGCCATCCACTTCGGCACCCACGGCACCGAGCCCGAGCGGATGATCCGCACGCTGATGGAGAACCGCGACTGGCTGCTCGGTGCGGGCGTCGAGGTGGTGCCGCCCGGCAGGTACAAGGGGGTGCTCGACGAATCGCTCAGCTCGCTCAAGGGCGGCGAGGCGCCGCCGGCGATGGAAGAGGTGATCTACGACGCGCTGCTCGAATCCGACCAGGTGCGGCGGATGGTGCTGAGCCAGGCCTCGCTGATCGGATCGCCCGCGCGCTGCCTCTCGGACCGCGGCTTCTTCGCCGCCGCCGGCGGTCGGATCCGGGCGGTGGCCGCGCTCTTCCCCTCGGCCGAGGTCGAGGTGTCGCTGGCGATCCGCAACCCGGCGCTGCAGATCCCGCATCTGATCGAGCGGATCGGCGAGCCCTACGACAAGGTGATGCCCGGCGTGGACCCGCGCAGCCTGCGCTGGGGCCCAGCGATGCAGGCGATCGTCGCGGCCTTCCCCGGTCGCCGGGTGATCGTCTGGTGCTACGAGGACACGCCGCTGATCTGGCCCGAGGCGGTGCGGCGCATCGCCCGGATGCCGGCCGACGTGCCGCTGAAGTCGGGTCTCGCGGTGCTGGGCGAGCTCTTGCCGCCCGAGGGCATGACCGAGCTGCGCGATGCGCTGTCGGCGGCCGGCCGGCTGACGGTCGAGGCGCGGCGCAAGATCTTTGCCGAGATGCTGGGCCGGCACGCCCGCCCCGAGGCGGTGCTGGAGACGGTCACCCTGCCCGGCTGGACGCAGGACCTCGTGGACGAGATGACCGACCTCTACGAGGAAGACGTGGCGATGATCGCGGCCCTGCCGGGGGTGGAGTTCCTCGCCCCCTGAGTCTGGGGCTGATCCCGAAAACCGGCCGGGGGCGGCGGTCGGGCGTGTCCGGCGCGCGACGGAAGGCCGAGCCGTCGGACGTCGCCGGGCGTCCGTCGAGCGGCCGACAAACGGCCGCCCGCCCGGCCCGCCGTCACATCCCCAGCGCGGCCTTGTACATCTCGAGG
Source organism: Paracoccus sanguinis (assembly GCF_012689545.1). NCBI lineage: Bacteria > Pseudomonadati > Pseudomonadota > Alphaproteobacteria > Rhodobacterales > Paracoccaceae > Paracoccus > Paracoccus sanguinis. Next base: position 100,271 of record NZ_CP051542.1, on the reverse strand, counting down.
ATCGCCTCTTCCTCGGCCACGTCGTCCTTGTCGCGCTTCCGCAGCGCGATGACCTTGCGCATCACCTTGGTGTCGTAGCCGCGCGCCTTGGCCTCGGCCATCAGCTCTTTCTGCCGCTCGGCGATGTCGGCCTTTTCGGCGTCGAGCTGTTCGAACTGTTCGATGAACTGGCGCAGCTCGCCGGCTGCGATGCCGTAAGCCTGGTCGTCGCTCATGGGGCCTCCTCGGGGGCTGGCGGTTGAGGCGCCGTTCCTAGGCCGTCTTGCCGCCCCGCGCAATCGCCGCTAGGGCCGGGCGGATGAGTGGGGCCAACGGCAAGGGGGACGCGCGATGACGGTCTGGGACGTGCTGATCTGGGGCGGCGCAGGGCTGGCGGCACTAGGTCTGGCCGGGATCGTCTGGTGCATCGCCGCGGTGCTGGGCGCCCGCCGCCGGGCGCTGGACGACGCCGCCATGCGCGCCGTCATGCGCCGGGTGGTCGCGGTGAACATGGCCGCGCTCGCGGCGTCGATGCTGGGGCTGATGGCGGTGGTGCTGGGGATCATGCTCGGCCGCTGAGCCGGGCCCGCAGCTGCGTTGACATTCGCAACACCGAATATATCTTTGCGCAAACCCGTGAACGATGGAGGGGCGCGATGCCGCTGGACTGGATGATGGGGCTCGCCGGCGGGCTGATGATCGGGCTGGCCGCGGCGGTGTTCCTGCTCGGCACCGGCCGGATCATGGGCGCGAGCGGGCTGATCGCGGGCGTGCTCGCGCCCGGCGACGGCGCGACGCCGTGGCTCGAGCGGGCGCTGTTCGTCATGGGCCTCGTCGGCGCGCCGGCGCTGCTGGTGGCGACGGGCGCGGGCCAAGGGGTCGCGCCGCTCGTGGGCCTGCCGGTGCTGGTCGTGGCGGGGCTGCTGGTCGGCTTCGGCTCACGGCTCGCCAACGGCTGCACCTCGGGGCACGGCGTCTGCGGCGTCTCGCGGCTGGCGCCGCGGGGGCTGGCCGCAACCTTCACCTATCTCGGCTTCGGCGTCGTCGGCGTGCTGATCGGCCGGGCACTCGGGGTCGCGCCATGAGCGCGCTGCGGCTGATCCTGCCGCTGCTCTGCGGCGCGCTGTTCGGGGCCGGGCTGCTGGTCGCGGGGATGACCGACCCGGCCAAGGTGCGCGGGTTCCTCGACCCGTTCGGGGCCTGGGACCCGACGCTGGCCTTCGTGATGGGCGGCGCGGTGGCGGCGATGGCGGTGGCCTGGCGCGTGGCGGGGCGGATGACCCGTGCCGCGACCGGCGCACCGCTGCCCGGCCCCGCGCCCCGGCAGCTCGATGCGCCGCTCTTCGTCGGGTCGGCGCTGTTCGGGCTCGGCTGGGGGCTGGCGGGCTACTGCCCCGGCCCCGCAGCCGCCTCGGCGCTGATCGCGCCCTGGCCGTTCCTCGCCTTCCTGGCCGCCATGCTGGCCGGCATGGCCGCCGCGCGGCTGGTCCGGTGAGGGTCCTGATCCAGCGCGTGACCGAGGCCGAGGTCACGGTCGCGGGCCGCTCGGTCGGCCGGATCGGCCCGGGGCTGCTGGTGCTGGTCTGCGCGATGGCGGGCGACGATGCGGGCACCGCCGAGCGGCTGGCCGGGCGCGTGGCGCGACTGCGGATCTTCCGCGACGCGGCCGACAAGATGAACCGCTCGGTGCAGGACGTGGGCGGGGCGGTGCTGGTCGTGAGCCAGTTCACGCTGGCCGCCGACACGCGGACCGGGAACCGCCCCGGCTTCTCGACCGCCGCCCCGCCGGACGAGGGCGAGCGGCTCTACCTCCACTTCGCCGAGGCGCTGCGCGGGCTGGGCCTGCCGGTCGAGACCGGGGCGTTCGGCGCGGACATGAAGGTTTCGCTGTTCAATGACGGGCCGGTGACGATCTGGATGGACAGCGCCGACCGCGACCGCGCCTAGTCGCCGACGAGCGCCCGGGCGACCTTCTCGATGCCGACTGGCGCCGCCCGCGCGGGCGCGATCCGCGGTGCGGCCTCAAGCGCGGTGCGGACGTCATAGGCCGCCGCGCTCGTCTCGGCCTCCAGCGCCGCCCACGACAGCGGCACCGCCACCGTGGCCCCGGCCCGTGCGCGGCAGGAAAACGGAGCGATCGCGGTGGCTTGCGTGTCGTTCCTTAGCCAGTCGATAAAGATTTTCCCCTCGCGCCTGGCCTTGGACATCACCGCCACGTAACGCTCGGGCGCCTCGGCGGCGAGCAGATGCGCGAAGCTGCGGGCGAAGAGCTTGACGACCTCCCACCCCGCCGTGCGGCGCAGGTCGCCGACGACGTGGATGCCCTTGCCGCCGGTCAGCATCGGCCAGGTCGGCAGCCCCAGTGCGGCAAGGCGGTCGCGCAGGTCGAAGGCCGCGGCTTTCACCTCGGCGAAGCCCAGCCCCTCGTCGGGGTCGAGGTCGAACACGATCCGGTCCGGCCGGTCCGGCCGGTCACGCAGCACCCCGCGGATGTGGTATTCGACGACCCCCATCTGCGCCCCAGCAACCAGCCCCGCGGCCGAGGTGACGTAGAGCGCCGGTTCGTCCTCGCCCGGGAGGTCGGTCTGGGCGATCTGGGCGGGAAATCCCTTGCCGGCGTGCTTCTGGAAGAAGCTCTGCCCACCCATCCCCTCGGGCAGCCGCACCAGCGACAGGGGCCGGTTGGCGCAATGCGCCAGCATCAGCGGGGCGGCGGCGGCGTAGTATTCGGCCAGCTCGCCCTTGGTGACGCCCGGCTCGGGGAAGATCACGCGGTCGGGGTTGGTGATGGTGACGCCCGCCACCTTGCGCCCGGCCGTCACCCGCTCGACCCGGACGACGGGCGGCTCAGACGGCGCGGGGGGCGCCATCTTGTCCTCGCGCAGGCCCTGGAAGCTCGCGTGACGCAGGATGCCGCCGGTGGTCTCTTCGGCATAGCGGACCTCGGCCATCAGCACCGGCTCGACCCAGGTCACGCCGCGGGTTTCGCTGCGCGGGACCGCGGCGGGGGCGGTCTTGCGGGTCAGCGGCGCCATGCGCGCGGCAAGGTCCGCCTGCACCTCGGCCGAAAACCCGGTGCCGACCCGGCCGCGATAGCGCCAGCCGTCGCCCTCGGGGCTCGCCAGCAGCAGCGAGGCGAATGGGCGGCCGGGGCGGTCGGATTTCGCCCAGCCGATGACGGCAAAGGCGGTGCGGCGGTCGCACTTGATCTTGCGCCACGAATCACTGCGCCCGGCGCGATAGACGCTGGCCGCGCGTTTCGAGACGATCCCCTCGCCCCCCGCCGCGCAGATGGCGCCAAGCGCCGCCGCGCCGTCGCCGGGCAGCGCCACCGACATCTGCAGGATCCCCAGAGGCGGCTGGTCGCCGAGCAGCGCCGCAAGCGCCGCGCGGCGCGCGGTCAGCGGCTCGCGGCGCAGGCTGGCGCCGTCGAGTTCCAGCAGGTCGAAGGCGACGTAGCCAAACGGCCCGCCGTCGGTGATCGCCTGTTGCAGCGCGGCGAACCCCTGCGCCCCGGCGCCCGCGACGATCTCGCCGTCGATCAGCGCCGCACGGGCCGGCAGGCTCGCCAGCACCGGCACCAGCGGCGCAAAGCGGTCGGTCCAGTCGAGCCCGTTGCGGGTGCGGATCACCGGCCCGCCGCGGCCCAGATGCACCAGCCCGCGGTAGCCGTCGATCTTGACCTCATGCAGCCAGTCGTCGCCCTCGGGCGGGTCGGTGACCAGCTTGGCCAGCATCGGCTCGGCCGGTTTCGGCAGCGCCAGCGGCTCCGCCGGTCCGGGCGGCACCGCCTTCGCCCCCGCGGCGATGGCGGCGAAGTCCCGGCCCGAGGCGATGCTGGTGGTGTAGCGCGCCACCGGGTCGGGCTGGTGGGCGGCGGCATCCTCGGCCTTGACCATCAGCCAGTTCTCGCGGCCCTTGTCCGACGGCTTGCCCTTGATCCGCACGAGATCCCAGAGCCCTGTCAGCCGCCGCCCGTAAAGCTGGAAGCGCAGGTGCCCCTTGGTCAGGCCGCGGGCGGCATCCTCGACCGGGCGCCAGTGGCCGATGTCCCACAGCATCACCGTGCCGGCGCCGTACTCGCCCTTGGGGATCGTCCCCTCGAAGGTCAGGTAGGGCAGCGGATGATCCTCGGTCCGCACGGCAAGGCGCTTGTCGGCGGGATCGAGCGACGGGCCGCGGGTCACCGCCCAGCTGAGCAGCACCCCCTCCCACTCGAGCCGCAGGTCCCAGTGCAGGCGGGTCGCGTCGTGGTTCTGCATCGAATAGCGCAGCGCCCCGCCCGAGGGGGTGCCGGGCTCGAACGGCTCGGGCGTCTTCGCGGGGTCGCGCTTGGCGGCGTAGGGCGCGAGGCGGTCCAAACCCGATCAGCCCGCCTTGCGGGCGCGGGGCTTCGCAGCAGGCTTGGCGGGCTTCTCGTCCTCGTCCGCGGCGGCCTTGGCCTTGCCGGCCGCCGGTTTCTTCGCCGCCGTCTTGCCGCCCGAGGCACCTGCCCCCGCCCCGCCCGAGGCCTTGAGACTGTCCTTGAGCGCCTGCATCAGGTCCACGACGTTGTCGGCCGAGGGCCGCTCGCCCGAGGCGGTGACCCGCGGCGCCCGCCCCTTGCGCTTGTCCTCGATCAGCGCCCGCAGCGACTTGTCGTAGTTGTCGGTGAAGGCCGCGGCGTCGAAGGGCGCGGTCTTCTTGTCGATCAGCGCGGTGGCGACCGACAAAAGGTCCGGGTCGGCCTCGTCGTCCTCGATGGTGCTGAACAGCGGGTCGGCGTCCTTGATCTCGTCGGCGTAGAACAGCGTCTCCATCAGCAGCCCGTCGCCGCAGGGGCGCACCGCGCACAGATGCTCGCGCCCGCGCAGGGTGAGCTGGCCGATCCCGGTCTTCTGCGCCTTGCGCAGCGCGTCACGGACCACGCGATAGGCGTCCTCGGCCAGATCGTCGGCGGGGACGATGTAATAGGGCTGGTCGTAGTAGAGCGGCGAGATCTCGTTGGTGCCGACGAACTGCACCAGCTCGAAGGTCTTCTTCGTCTCGAGCTTGATCGCGTCGATCTCTTCGGGGTCGATCAGCAGGTATTCGTTGTCGCCCAGCGAATAGCCCTTGAGGATCTCGTCGGACGAGACCTTGCCGATGCCCGGCACGGTCTTCTCATAGTTCACCGGCTTGCCCGAGGGGCCGTGGATCTGCCGGAAGGCGACCCGGCGGCCGGTCTTGGTCGCGGTGTGGATCTCGATCGGGATCGACACCAGCGAGAGCCTGAGCTGCCCCTTCCAGACCGCGCGCGACGCCATGACCGTTCCCCCTCGCAAGATGCCTCGCGCCGAACGCCCCGGCGCCCGGCGCGGTTGCATCGCGCGCACGGGCGGCGCGGGGTCAGACGTCCAGCGTTTCCTCGGCCTTCTCGGCCAGCGCCTCGGCCCGGGCGGCGAGTTCGGCCAGCGCCTCGCCGATGGCCGCGGGGACCACCGGCACCTCGATGCGGGGCGGATTGGCCTTGAGCCGCGCCAGCTCGCGCTCGGCCGCCGCGGCCCGATCCTCGAGCGCCGCGGTGCGGTCGGCGAGCATCAGCCCGGCCAGCAGCAAGAGCCGCGGCTCGGGCATCCGCCCGGCCTGGTCGAGGATCGCCCGCGCCTCGGTATCCAGCATCGCCGCCGCGCGTTTGAGCAGCCGCTCCTCGCCCTCCTGGCAGGAGAGCGTGTAGTCCTTGTGGCCGATGGAGAAATCGACGGTGGGCATCAGCGGCGCCCTCCTTCCTGGTCGAGCGGATCGGCGGTCAGGTCTTCGGGAAGTTCATCGGGCAGGTCATCGGTCGGGTCGGCATCCTCGTCGAGCCAGTCCTCGCCCGCCCGCAGCGCGTCGGGGTCGGGGTCCACGATCAGGTCGCGGGGGGTGTCCTGCGGCGGGGTGCGGTCGGTCGGGGTCGGGCTTTCCGGGGCCGGGCTGTCCGGGGCCGCGACGGCGGGCGCCTCATCCGCGGCGGTTGCGACATCCGGGGCGGCGCGCTCCGCGGTGGGCTCGCCACGCACAGGCGCGCGGCTACGGTCCGTCGCGGGGCGCCCGTTCGTGCCGGGGCGGCCCCGCGCGGCCGAGGAATGGCTGCGCGGCGTCGTCGTCACCCCGAGCATCCGGTCGAGCGCGTCGAGGATCTCGCTCATCTGCGCAACCTCCGCCGCCCGCGCCGCGTGCTGGGCCTCGATCTCCGCCTCGAGCGCCGTGCGCACCGGGTCGTCGCCCGCGCCCTCGCCGTCGATCGCCGCGATCAGCGCCCGGTTGGCGCGCGCCAGTTCGTCGTTGGCGGCCGCGAGCCGCGCCGCCTGCTCGCCCGCGCCGGCCAGCCGCTCATGCGCCTCGGCCAGCCGCATCTGCATCGCCTCGAGCGTCGCCGCCTGCCGGTCGCGCAGCGCCGCGATCTCGGCCGAGGGCTCGGCGTCGTCGGGCGATGCCGGGGCGGCAGCGGTGACGGGCGCTGCAACGGCAACCGCGGCGGGCGCGGGCCTGCGGGCGGCACGGTCGAGGCTGTGGTCAAGCCGGTCGAGCGCGGCGCTCAGGCGCCGCTCGGCGGCGGAGATGTCGGTCATGGGACGGTCGGTCCTCTGGCTAGGCAACCCGTTCTCGCAAAGCCGGGCGGTTCTGGCAAGCGCCGGGGCCCCCGCCCCCCGACGCCCGGCTCAGCCGTCCAGCGGCGCCTGCGCCGAGAGCGCGCACCAGACCGCCGGATCGGCGTCGGGCGCCGCCGTGCAGTCGCCGATCCGGTCCAGCGGCTCGACCGCCGCCGCGCCGGTCGCCGGCACCGTCACGCGGTAGGCGTGGGGGAAGACGCTGGCGCCGTGATCGTAGGGGGCGAAGCGGGCGTCCGTCTCGACGCACGCCTGCGCGCCGATCCGGTAGCCCGAGCCGGTCAGGATCGCCCCCAGCCGCTCACCCTTGGCCGCGCAGTCGGCGGCATCCTCGGCGGTGCTGAACGACACATGCGGCGGCTCGCCCGCCGACAGCGTCACCAGCACCAGCACGACCGACAGCGCGCCCGCCACCCCTCAGACCCCCGCCGCGTCCAGCACCGCGTCGCAGCGGGCGCAGGTCGCGGGATGGTCGTGGGTGCCCACGTCGGGCAGGATCTGCCAGCAGCGCTGGCATTTCTCGCCCTCGGCCAGCTCGAACACCACGCCGATCCCCGGCACCTCGGGCAGCCGGAACGCCTCGGACGGCGCCGGATCGCCCGACAGCCCCACGTCCGAGGTGATGCACACCGCGGCGAAATCGACCGAGCGCAGCGCCGCCAGCGTCGCGGCATCCTCGACATGGACCACCGGCGCCGCCTCGAGGCTCGCGCCGATGGTCTTGTCGGCGCGCCGCAGCTCCAGCGCCGCCGTCACCACCCGGCGGGCGCGGCGGATGCCGTCCCACTTGGCGGCCAGCGCGGGGTTCAGCCACTCCGCCGGCGTCTCGGGGAAGTCGTGCAGGTGCACGCTGTCATCCTCGGACGGATGGCGCGAAAGCCACACGTCCTCGGCCGTGAAGGGCAGGATCGGCGCCAGCCACAGCGTCAGCCGCTGGAAGAGCGCGTCGAGCACCGTGCGCGCGGCCCGCCGGCGCGGGCTGGTCGGCGCGTCGCAATAGAGCGCGTCCTTGCGGATGTCGAAGTAGAAGGCCGAGAGATCGCCGGTGGCGAAGTCGAAGAGCGCCCGGAACACCCCCTGGAAGTCATAGGCCGCGTAACCCGCCCGCACCCGGCTGTCGAGTTCCGCCAGCCGGTGCAGCATCAGCGCGTCCAGTTCGGGCATCTCGGCCAGCGGCAGCCGCTCGGCCGCGTCGAAGCCGGCCAGCGCGCCCAGCATGAAGCGCATGGTGTTCCTGAGCCGCCGATAGGCGTCCGCGGTGCCTTTCAAAATTTCCTTCCCGATCCGCAGGTCGACCGTATAGTCCGACTGCGCCACCCACAGCCGCAGGATGTCGGCGCCGTACTGGTCGATCACCTCCTGCGGGGCGACGGTGTTGCCCAGCGACTTGGACATCTTCATGCCCTTCTCGTCGAGCGTGAAGCCGTGGGTCAGCACGCCCCGATAGGGCGCCCGGCCGCGCGTCGCACAGGCCTGCAGGAGCGAGGACTGGAACCAGCCGCGATGCTGGTCGGTGCCCTCGAGGTAGAGGTCGGCGATGCCGTCCGGCGCCCCGTCCGCGCGGTCGCGCAGCACGAAGGCGTGGGTCGAGCCCGAATCGAACCACACGTCGAGCACGTCCATGACCTGCTCGTACTCCGCGGGGTTCACGATCCCGTCGAGGACGCGCTCCTTGAAGCCGTCGCGGTACCAGACGTCGGCGCCGTCGCGCTCGAACGCCGCGAGGATGCGGGCATTCACGCGGTCGTCGCGCAGCAGGAAGTCGGCGTCGTCGGGGCGCGCGCCCTTGCGGGTGAAGCAGGTCAGAGGCACCCCCCAGGCGCGCTGCCGCGACAGCACCCAGTCGGGGCGGCCTTCGACCATGCTGTGGATGCGGTTGCGCCCCGAGGGCGGGGTCCACGTCACCAGCTCGTCGATCGAGGCGAGCGCCCGGGCGCGGATGGTCTCGCCATGCGCGTCCATCCCGTCCGCCAGCGGCTTGTCGATGGCCGCGAACCACTGCGGCGTGTTGCGATAGATCAGCGGCGCCTTGGACCGCCAGCTGTGCGGGTACGAATGCTTGAGCTTGCCCTTGGCCAAGAGCGCCCCCTGCCCCGCCAACGCCTTGATGTTGCTGACGTTCGCCGGGCCCTCCTTGCCGTCGGCGGTCAGGATCGCCTGCCCCCCGAAGACCGGCAGGTCGGCGCGGTAGCTGCCATCGGGCAGCACGTTGTGGGTCATCTTCAACCCGTGCTTCAGCGCCAACTGATAGTCGTCGTCGCCGTGGCTGGGCGCGGTGTGCACAAAGCCCGTCCCCGCGTCCTCGGTCACGTGGTCGCCGGGCAGCATCGGGATGTCGCCGTCCCACTCGCCCGCGCCCCCCTCGATCCCGCGATAGGGATGGGCGAGGACCAGCGAGGCCAGCTCGTCGGCCGGCACGTCGCGCAGGCGGCGATACATCCCCGGTTCAAGCTTGGCTGCGCGGAACGTCTCGTCGGCCAGCCTGTCGGCCAGCAGGTAGGTGCCGCCGATCCGCGCCATCGACGCCTCGGGCCGGCCCGTCACCTCGTAAAGCCCGTAGGCGATGCCCGGCCCGAAGGCGACCGCCCGGTTCTGCGGGATCGTCCAGGGCGTCGTGGTCCAGATCACCACCCGCGCGCCCAGCAGGTCGGTGCGGAGGCAGCCGTCGAGCGGCGCGAACTCATGCTGGGCCACCACCGGGAAGCCGACCCAGATCATGTGGCTGGTGTGGTCGTGGTATTCGACCTCGGCCTCGGCCAGCGCGGTCTGCTCGACCGGCGACCACATCACCGGCTTCGAACCCTGGTAGAGGCTGCCGTTCATCACAAGCTTCATGAACTCGCCCGCGATCACCGCCTCGGCGTGATAGTCCATGGTCAGGTAGGGGTCGTCCCACTTGCCGGTGACGCCGAGGCGGCGGAACTCGTCCCGCTGCACCTCGACCCAGCCCTCGGCGAAGCGGCGGCATTCCTGCCGGAACTCGACCACGTCCACGGCGTCCTTGTCCTGCCCGCGGGCGCGATAGGCTTCCTCGATCTTCCACTCGATCGGCAGGCCGTGACAGTCCCAGCCCGGCACGTAGCGCGCGTCCCGGCCCATCATCTGCTGGCTGCGGGTGATGAAGTCCTTGAGCACCTTGTTGAGTGCATGGCCGATGTGCAGATGCCCGTTGGCATAGGGGGGGCCATCGTGCAGCACGAAGGGCTGCCGCCCCGCCGCGCGCGCGCGCAGCCGGTCATAGACGCCGAGCCGGTCCCAGCGGGTCAGCCACTCGGGCTCGCGCTGCGGCAGGCCCGCGCGCATGGGAAACTCGGTCTCGGGCAAAAAGACGGTGCTGCGATAGTCGGGGGCGGCGTGGTCTTCGGTCAGGGTGTCGGCGGGCATCGGGAATCCTCGGGGGCGGGCGCGCTAGGGCAGACGGCAACGGGCAGGCAACGACCCGGCAGGCGCGAGACGCTCACGCCGCCGGGCGGCTAATTCGGGATATCCGGGCCGCGGGAACCATGCCGGGCTTATAGGAACCGCGCCCGGCCCCTGCAAGGCGGGGCGGCAGGGGGGGGCATGGGGGTGCGGAGGCGGATCGGTTGAGGGCACGCTGGCACCCACAAGGTCGGGATGCGCGGTACCTGCCCCGGGTCAAGCAACGCTAACGCGCAGGGAGACCGCCGCAAGCGGCGCCGCCGCTTCCATCGCATGTGAGACAGGTCACAGATCCTCGCCGCGTGGGGGCAAGAGGGGTGGGCATTAGAGCATTATCAGGATGCGGCTGAATCAGGATGCGGCTGGCCTAGTCCGCACCGCGACCCCGCAACACGCGCGCCGGGCACCGGCCGCCCGCCGCACCTCCACCGCCCGTCGCCCCCCACCTTCCCAAGCCAGCCATGCACCCACCGCATGGCACGCGCCACCGATGCGGCAGCCGGATTGCGCCCGTCCCGTCCCCGCCCCAACGTGGCCCGCATGACCGACTCGCGACGCCCCTGCCCCCACCCCGCCCGCCGATGATCGACGTGCCGCCCCGCTCGCGCGCCGCGCTCGTCTCGCAGGCCTGCATCTGCGCGGTGATCGCCGTGTCGCTGGCCGAGATCGTGCACCCTGCCCCGGCCCTCGGCTGGATCGCGGGCGCGGCCATCGCGGTCTATTTCGCGCTCGAGTGGCGGCGCTTCACCCTCGCCTCGTGGGTGCCGGTGGGCCTGTCGGCCGCGCTGCTCGCCCTCGCGCTGGCCCGCGGCGTCGCCCCCGCCGCGATCGAGGACGGGCTGGCGCGCATGGCCTTTCTCGCCTCGCTGCTGGCGCTGCTCGGGATCCTGCGGGTGGTGGCGGGCGACGCGCCGGCGATCGCCGAGGCGGGGCGCTATCTCACCGCGCAGCCGCCGGGGCGGCGCTACCTCGCGCTCGCCTCGGGCGGCAATATCTTCGGGCTGCTCATCAACCTCGGGGGGCTCGCCATCCTGCTCGAGATGGCGGTGCGGGCGCTCGACGCCGACACCCGCGCCTCGGCGGCGGTGCGGGCGGTGCGGCTGAGGCGGATGACCGTGGCGGTGTTGCGCGGCTTCAGCCTGCTGCCGCTGTGGTCGCCCTTCGGCTTCGGGATGAACACCCTGCTGCTGGCCATGCCGGGCCTGAGCTACGCCCGGCTCGGGCCGCCGGGGATCGCGGTGGCGCTGGTGTTCCTGGCCGCGGGCTGGGTGCTCGACCGCGCCACCGCGCCGGCGCGCACGCCCGGGGTGACCCCCGCCCACGCCGAGCCCGGCGACCGGGCCGGGCTGATCCGGCTGATCCTGCACGTCGCAGCCCTCGGCGCCCTGGTCTTCGCCATCGGCGAGATCGCGCGGCAGGATTTCCAGCACGCGCTGCTGCTCGCGGTGCCGGCCTACAGCCTCGGCTGGGCGGCGGTCCTCGGCCGCCACCAGCCGGGCGGGGCGGGCGCCGCCGTCCGACGCACCGCAGTGATGACCGTGCGCCGCTTCCCCCTCGCGGCGGGCGAGATCGCCATCTTCGCCTCGGCCGGGCTGCTCTCGGTGCTGGCGCTCGAGCTGATCCCGGTCGAGCGGGTGCAGGCGCTGGTCGCCAGCCTCCACGCCAGCGGCGGGGTGGTGATCGTGGCGCTGAACCTCACGCTCTTCGGCCTCGCCAGCCTCGGGATCAACCCGATCATCACCGCCGCGGTGGCGGGCGCGCTCGTGACCCGGCTCGACATCCCCGGCCTCACCGACCTCGCCGCCGCCCTCAGCCTCGCGGGATCGTGGAGCCTGGTGATGATCTTCTCGCCCGTGATCACCACCGTTGCCTATGCCGCGGCGCTGGTCGGCCAGACGCCGGTGACGGTCGGGCCGCGCTGGAACGGAGTCTATTGCCTCGCCGGGCTGGTGCTCTGGACCGGGGCGATGGCCGGGCTGGTGACGCTGGGCTGGGTCTAGGCCCGCCCCTACGCCCGCAGCCCGGCGAAGGTCGCGGGGTCGAGCGAGGTCTGCGCGAAGGTCTCGCCCTCGGTCAGCAGGCTCACCGCGTCATGCGAGTGCAGCGATTCCTGGTGGCTGGCGATGATGCGGAAATCGCCCACCCGCGGCTCGGCCTCGAGCTCGCGGGCGAAGGCGCGCACCGCGTCCTCGACGAAGATCGGGTTGGCGGCGTTCAGCTCGGCGAAGGCCTGCTCGTCCTCGCGCTTGACCATCACCTGCGTCTCGGTCGCCACCGCCCGGCGGCAGAGCGCGATCATGTCCTCGAACCACAGCTTCTCCTCGCCCAGCATCACCGCCGAGATCCGCGCGACCGAGCGCTGCGAGTGCGGCGTGGCAAGCTGCCCGCGCCCCGCCCGCGCGTGCTCGGACAGTTCCAGCGAGCAGGGGCAGGTCGAGGAATAGACGTAATCGGCGTGCAGGATGCGCAGCCGCTCGCCACCCTGGTCCACCATCTCGAGCGCGAGGTCGTAATACTGCCACCCCTCGAGCCCCGAGCGCAGCGAGCCGACCCGCATCGGATAGCTGAGCCGCATCTGGATGCGCGCGTCGAACGCGTCGAGGTGGTCCTTGTAGTCCGACAGCGCCGCCGCCATCACGCCGAGCGAGAACTGCTTGTCGGCGTGGGCATAGAAGGACCGCATGATGCGGCTCATGTTGATGCCCTTGCGGTCCGCCTCAAGGCTGACGGTGCCGGTCACGCTGGTCTCCAGCGTGATCTCGCCGCCGTCCTTCTGGCGGTAGCGGATCGGCAGGCGGAAGTTCGAGATGCCGACGTGCTGGATCGCCTTGCGGGCGCCGACGATCAGGCTCGCCGGGCCGTTCTGCAGGTCGGGCAGGCTGGCGCGATAGGCCTCGTCCACGCGGAAATCGGCCGGATAGTCGCGGCGCAGCGCCGGATAGGCGGGGGACGGGGTGGGCGTGGTCTGGGTCATCGGCGCCTCGGGCGGTTCGGACGGTCCCGATATGGGGCCGCCGCGGGCGAAATCAAAGCGGCAGGCGCGGTTTGGACAAAGGCCGCCGAGACGGGCGGCCCCGGCTCAGCCGATCGCGCCGAGGATGTCGGCGGCCAGGTCGTCCGCGTGTTCCAGCCCGACCGACAGGCGGATCAGCCCCGGCCCGATCCCCATCGCCGCGCGGTCGTCCTCGGACAGGCGCTGGTGGGTGGTCGTCGCCGGGTGGGTGGCGATGGACTTGGCGTCGCCGAGGTTGTTCGAGATCGACACCAGGTCCATCCGGTTCAGCGCCGCGAAGGCAGCCTCCTTGGTGCCGAGGTCGAGCGCGATCATCGTCCCCCCCGACCCCATCTGCCGCATCGCCAGCGCGTGCTGGGGATGGGCGGCAAGGCCCGGATAGATCACCCGCACCCCGGCGCCCTCAAGCGCCAGCGCCAGCGCCAGCGCCCCGTCCGCCATTGCCCGCACCCGCAGCTCGAGCGTCGAAAGCCCGTTCAGCATGATCCAGGCGTTGAAGGGGCTGATCGCCCCGCCGGTGTGCTTGAGATAAGGCTCGGCCACCTCGCGCACGAACTGGCGGGTGCCGCAGATCACCCCGCCGAGCGCCCGCCCGCCGCCATCGACGTGCTTGGTCGTCGAATAGATCACCACATCCGCGCCCTGATCGACGGCGCGCGAGAAGACCGGCGTGGCGAAGACGTTGTCCACCACCACCAGCGCGCCCGCCGCATGGGCGATGTCGGCGATCCCCGCGATGTCCATCACCTCGAGCGTCGGGTTCGAGACCGTCTCGAAGAACACCGCCCGCGTCCCCGGCGTCACCGCCGCCCGCCACTGGTCGAGGTCGGTGCCGTCGAGCAGCACCACGTCGACCCCGAAGCGCTTGAGGATGTCGAGCACATAGAGGCACGACCCGAAAAGCTGCCGCGCCGCCACGATCCGCTCGCCCGGTCGCGCGATCGCCATCAGCGCCCCGTTGACCGCGGCCATCCCCGAGGCGGTGGCAAAGGCATCCTCGGTCCCCTCGAGGCTCGCCATCCGGTCCTCGAACATCCGGCTCGTCGGGTTGCCGTAGCGGGCATAAATGAACTCGTCCGGCCCCGACTTGATGAACCGCGCCTCGGCCTCCTCGGCGCTGGCGTAGGCGAAGCCCTGGGTCAGGAACAGCGCCTCGGCCATCTCGCCGTACTGGCTGCGGCGGATGCCGGCATGGACCGCCCGGGTGCGGGGGTGCCGGGCGGACGCGGGGCGCGGGGGGGAATCGGAGTTCTCGGCCATGGCCGCGGAATACGCCCGGCGCGGAAAAAGCGCAACGTGGCCGCCGCGTCGCTCTTGACGCCGACGCGGCGTGCCCTAAGTCGCGTCGGGACCGGGCCCCTCTGGCGATCTTGGCGGATCGTGATGTCGGTCGCATCACCTCAACCGCCGCAAGGCCCGCCGCAAAGGATCGCCACCCGTGGATTTCCTGACTTCAACGATGTTTCTCGGCCAGCCCGTCTGGATGTGGGCCGTCTTCCTCACCGCCGTGGTGGTGCTGCTGGTCCTCGACCTCGGCGTCCTGAACCGCGGCAACCGCGAGATCGGGGTGCGCCGCAGCCTGATGCTGTCGGTGATGTACATCGCCCTCGGGCTCGGTTTCGGCGGCTTCGTCTGGTGGCAGATGGGCCAGCAGCCCGCGCTCGAGTACCTCACCGGCTTCGTGGTCGAGAAGTCGCTGGCGATGGACAACGTGTTCGTCATCGCCATGATCTTCGGCGCGCTGGCCATCCCGCGGCAGTACCAGCACCGGGTGCTGTTCTGGGGCATCCTCGGCGTGATCGTCCTGCGCGGCATCATGATCGGCGTCGGCGCCACGCTGGTCGCGCGCTACGAGTGGATCCTGCTGATCTTCGCCGTCTTCCTGATCGCCACCGGCATCAAGATGCTGCTGTCCTCGGGGGACGAGGATCACGACGTGGGCCAGTCGCGCATCCTGCGCTGGCTCAAGCGCAACCTGCGCGTCACCTCGCGACTGCATGGCGAGCGCTTCTTCGTCCGCCGCGCCGATCCCCGCCCCGGCCGCCGCGGCAAGACCCTGCTCTTCGCCACGCCGCTGTTCCTCGCACTGGCGATGGTCGAGATCGCCGACGTGATCTTCGCCGTCGACAGCGTGCCCGCGATCTTCGCGATCACCACCGACCCCTACATCGTCTACACTTCGAACATCTTCGCCATTCTCGGGCTGCGCGCGCTCTACTTCGCGCTTGCGGCGATCATCCACCGCTTCGCCTATCTCAAGCAGGCGCTGGCCGTGCTGCTGGTGTTCATCGGCGGCAAGGTGATCGTGGCCGAGATGCTGGGGATCGAGAAGGTGCCGCCGTCGGTGTCGCTGTCGGTGACCTTCGTGATCCTCGCCGCGGGCGTCGCCTACTCGCTGTGGCGCACCCGCGGCGCGGCCCACGCGGAGCTGACGAACAAGGCGTGAACACCGCCCTTTCGTTGCGAGGCTGAACGGCCTATGTTGGCGTCATGAGCCAGTTCGACGACGCCGACGCCTTCGAGGCCGCAGCCTCCCGTGCCCCCGCCCCCCGCCCGTCGCTCAGCGCGCGGGCGATGGGGATCGGGGCGCAGGCGGCGCCCGCCTATCTCGACGGGCTGAACCCCGCGCAGCGCGCCGCGGTCGAGGCGCTGGACGGCCCGGTCCTGCTGCTCGCCGGCGCCGGCACCGGCAAGACCCGCGCGCTCACCACCCGCATCGCCCATCTTCTGACCCAGGGCCGGGCCACGCCGGGCCGCATCCTCGCCGTGACCTTCACCAACAAGGCCGCGCGCGAGATGAAGGCGCGGATCGCGAAGCTCCTGGGCGAGACGATCGAGGGGATGCCGTGGCTCGGCACCTTCCACTCGGTCAGCGTCAAGATCCTGCGCCGCCACGCCGAACTCGTCGGCGTGGGCGACCTGCACCTGAAGTCGAGCTTCACCATCCTCGACACCGACGACCAGCTGCGGCTGCTCAAGCAGCTCATCGCCGCCGAGAACATCGACGAGAAGCGCTGGCCGGCGCGGATGCTGGCCGGGCTCATCGACGACTGGAAGAACCGCGCCCTGACCCCAGGCCGCGTGCCCGCGTCCGAGTCCCACGCCTACGACGGCAAGGGCGTCGCGCTCTACACCCAGTACCAGCGCCGCCTGATCGAGCTGAACGCCACCGACTTCGGTGACCTGCTGTTGCATTGCGTGACGATCTTCCAGGCCCACCCCGACGTGCTGGCGCAGTGGCAGGACCGCTTCCGCTACATCCTCGTCGACGAGTACCAGGACACCAACGTCGCCCAGTATCTCTGGCTGCGGCTGCTCGCGGCCGGGCACCGCAACATCTGCTGCGTGGGCGACGACGACCAGTCGATCTACGGCTGGCGCGGCGCCGAGGTCGGCAACATCCTGCGGTTCGAGACCGACTTCCCCGGCGCCCAGGTGATCCGGCTGGAACAGAACTACCGCTCGACGCCGCAGATCCTCGCCGCCGCCTCGGGCCTCATCGCCGCCAACAAGGGCCGGCTGGGCAAGACGCTCTGGACCGAGGCCGAACCGGGCGAGAAGGTCCGCCTCATCGGCCACTGGGACAGCGAGGCCGAAGCCCGCTGGATCGGCGAGGAGATCGAGGCCTTCCACGGCGGCCACCGCCATTCCGTCGGCCGCCGCAGCCTCAACGACATCGCCATCCTCGTGCGCGCCGCCCACCAGATGCGGGCCTTCGAGGACCGCTTCATGACCATCGGACTGCCCTACCGCGTGATCGGCGGCCCGCGCTTCTACGAGCGGCTCGAGATCCGCGACGCGATGGCCTATTTCCGCCTCGCCGTCTCGCCCACCGACGACCTCGCGTTCGAGCGCATCGCCAACACCCCCAAGCGGGGCCTGGGCGACAAGGGCCTGCAGACCATCCAGCGGGTCGCCCGCGCCGAGGGGCTGTCGCTGCTGCAGGGGGCGGCGGCGGCGGTCGCCTCGGGCGACTTGGGCGGCAAGGCCGCGGCCCAGATGCGGCTCTTCACCGAGGCGATGGGCCGCTTTCACGCCGACGCGCTCGACAGCCGGGTGAGCCACGTCGAGCTGGCCGAGCGCATCCTCGACGAGACCGGCTACACGGCCATGTGGCAGGCCGACAAGTCGCCCGACGCGCCGGGCCGCCTCGACAACCTCAAGGAACTCGTCAAGGCGCTGGAAGAGTTCGAAAACCTGCAGGGCTTTCTCGAGCACGTGGCGCTGGTGATGGACGCGGCCGAGGGCGAGCAAGCCGAAGAGGTGTCGATCATGACGCTGCACGCCGCCAAGGGCCTCGAATACCCCATCGTCTTCCTGCCGGGGTGGGAGGACGGGCTGTTCCCCAGCCAGCGCAGCATGGACGAATCGGGCCTGAAGGGCCTCGAGGAAGAGCGGCGGCTCGCCTATGTCGGCCTGACCCGGGCCGAGGACCTCGCCACCATCAGCTTCGCCGGCAACCGGCGGATGTATGGCCAGTGGCAGTCGTCGCTGCCCTCGCGCTTCATCGACGAGCTGCCCGAGGACCAGATCGAGGTGCTGACGCCCCCCGGCCTCTACGGCGGCGGCTACGGCGCGGCCGCGCAGGGGTTCGGGCAGCCCTTCACCCCCTCGGCCATGCACGACCGCGCGAGCCGCGCCGACGTCTACAACTCGCCCGGCTGGAAGCGGATGCAGGAACGCGCGGCGGCCCGGTCGGCGCCGACCCACCGCACCCCGATCGTCATCGACGCGACCCCGGGCGAGCGCTTCGCCGTGGGCGAGCGGGTGTTCCATCCGAAGTTCGGCACCGGCACGGTCCAGGGCATTGCCGAGGACACGCTGACGGTCGAGTTTCCCGCCGGCTTCAAGACCATCAAGGCGGCCTACGTCCAGCCCGCCGCCGAGGCCGCCCGCGACATCACCCCGTCGGACGACGTGCCGTTCTGAGGCTGAGCCGAAGGGCTCCCGCCCCGCCGCCCACGCGCCGACGCGCGGCGTGGCCCACCCGGCGGCCTCGCTGGCTCAACCCATTCCGCTGACGGCTCTGCGGGGGTCCCACACCCCCGATTCCCCCTGCCCGCCGGTTAGCCGCACCGCCCCCTCGGGCTGGACCCAAATATCCCGGGGTCCGGGGCAGCGCCCCGGCCGGCGTCGCCGCTCGCCGCTTCCGCTTGCCCCTTGGCCACGCTTGCGCGAAAACCCCCGCCATGACCGATCGCACCCCCGCCTCCGCCCCGCGCGCGCCCCTGCCCCACAGCCTCAAGCTGGCGCTCGACTACGGCCCGCTCGTGGCCTTCCTCGTCGTGTTCCTGCTCTATCGTGACCGCACCGTGCATTGGGGCGGGCAGAGCTATCCCGGGCTGATCGTCGCCACGCTGGTGTTCGTGCCGCTCACCATCGCCGCCAACGCCGTGCTCTGGGCACGCACCCGCAAGCTCTCGGTCATGCAGCTGGTCACGCTGGTGATCGTGGTGATCTTCGGCGGGCTGACGATCTGGCTCAATGACGAGCGGTTCATCAAGATGAAGCCGACCTTCATCTACCTGCTGCTGGCCGGGATGCTCGGCCTCGGCCTCGTGCTGCGCCGCAACTGGCTGGCGCTGGCGATGGGCGAGATGGTGCCGCTCGCCCCCGAGGGCTGGCGGCGCCTGACCCTCAGGATGACCGGGCTGTTCCTGACCCTTGCGGTCCTCAACGAGATCATCTGGCGCACCCAGTCCGACACCACCTGGGTGCTGTTCAAGACCGTGGGTCTGATCGCGCTGACCTTCGTTTTCCTGATGGCCAACGTCCCGCTGATCCAGCGCTACGCACTGATCCCCGAGGAGAACGCGGGCGAGGACGGCACCCCGCGCTGAGGCGCCATCAGCCGCGACCAGCGCCGCGCCGGCCGCGCTGGCCCCGCCGCCGCCAGCAGCGGCAGCGGCAGCGCGGCGGGCGTGCAGAGCACGCAGCGCCACAGGTCGAAGAGCCCGGCGCGCAGATAGGGCGACCAGTGGCAGGCGCGGCTCGCGCGCGGGTCGATCGCGAACCCCAGCCGCCCCAGGCTCGCGAGCGTCGCCGCATCGTCGATCTGCAGGTCCACCCAGTTCCGCCGCGGCTGGCCGAGCCCGAACCCCAGGGCCCGATGCCGCCCGGCCGACAGGATCAGCTCGAGCGCGAGGTCGAACGGGTCGTTCTCGCGCGAGGTGACGTTGACGACCTCGGCCAGCATCCCGGCTGGGCTGGCGATGGCCGCCTCGGCCCGCGGGCGCAGCTCGGCCGCGGCGAGCAGCACGACCCGCCCCACCGCTCCCGGCGCGGCGCGCCCCAGCGCTGCCAGCGCCACCCGGGCGCCGAGCGAATGGCCGATCAGCGCCACTGGCCGCCGCGCCGCGAGCGCGAGCCGGTCGATCAGCGCGGCGAGTTCAGCCCCGACCTCGGCCGCCCGCCCATGCACCGCCCTCAGCCCGCCGCAGCTGTCCCAGCCAAGCGCCACGCCCAGCCCCTCGCTCCCCTCGGCGCTGAACCCGAGCGCCGCGGGCCAGGACAGCGCCCGGCGCGCGCCCGGATCGGGGGTGAGCGACAGGATGTGGTGATGGGGCGAGCGGTCGGGGACGGACGGGGTGAAGCGGTAGCCGTGGATCATCACCACCACGGGCCGGTCCGGGGGCAGCGTCTCGGCGCGGCGCCACAACTCCGCAGGGACCGGAGCCCCGCTGTCGATCCTGACCAGCGCCATGTCGCACCTCGTCGATCTCCTGCGCCGAGGCTGCGCGGATTTCGCAACCGCAGCATGACGCGCGGGTGACGGTCGGGTGACGGAGGGGGCGTGACGCCTGCCATGCGCCGGGTCGTTCGCATGAACCGTGCACGAACATCGCACGAACGTTGCACGAACGGCGCAGGGATGGTGCATGGCCCCAAAACGGAAAACCGCGCCGCGGCAGGGCCGGGCGCGGTCGGGTCGTCTCAAAAGGGGGCGATCTTACTTGATCTTGCCTTCCTTGTACTCGACGTGCTTGCGGAGGACGGGGTCGTACTTGTTGACCGTCATCTTCTCGGTCATCGTGCGGGCGTTCTTCTTGGTGACGTAGAAGTGCCCGGTTCCCGCCGTCGAGTTCAGACGGATCTTGATCGTCGTCGGCTTCGCCATTGGTCCTGCTCCTGCTGCGGGGCGGGCCTCTGGGCCGCTGTCCGATTACCCCGTCCTAATCTGTGAAGCCCGCCTTTTAAGCGTGCCCACCCGGGTGTCAACCGGATTCGGCTCGAAATGCCGCCGAAAACGCCCTCAGCGCGCCCTGAGCAGGCACATGACCTTGGCGACGCCCCCGCCCGCATCCTCGATCGGCACCAGCACCGCGGTCGAGGCGACCGCACGGCGGCAGTCGAGCGTGACGCGCACCGTCTCGCCGCCCGCCGCCTCGGCCAGCGCGCCGCGCAGGGCGAGCCCATCGGCGTGGGGCCAGAGCTGCCACCAGAAGCGGCCGCCGGGGCCGAACCGCCCCGGCTCACCCGGCATCAGCAGCGACTGCGCAGCGGGGTTGAGCTGGGTCACGCGGCCATCTGGGTCCATCAGGATCACCGGCTGGACCATGTGGCGCATGAGCGCGAGCGCCAGCCGCGTGCCGCGGTCGGCGCCGGGGGTGGAGGACAGCGCGAGGCCGGCGGCCAGGTCGACCGGGATGGCATCGCGCAGGACGGATTCGGGGTGCGGCAGCATGGAATCCCTCGCGAAACTGAAAATGGGTACGACAATCCCTGCAACTTTAGCATGAGTTGCGGAACCGACAGACACAATTTTCATCAGTCGGTCTGCCGCCGCGACTCGGGCGGTCGCGTGCGGGGCCGGGCAGGAGTGGGAAACGCGCGGACGGCCTGTAAGCCGGGTTCTGTCCAAGGGGCTTGCACCCCTCTGGATGACCATTCCTCTCGGCCCGCCATTGCTGACGGGCTCAAGCTGCCAACCCGGATCTGCTGGGGCGCAGGCGGCCCTGCGGGGTTGCCCCCGCGCGCGATCCCTATTCGGCATTGCTCCCGGTGGGGCTTGCCGTGCCGGTCCGGTTGCCCGTCCCGCGGTGGGCTTTTACCCCACCGTTTCACCCTTGCCTGCGGCTGGTACCCCGAAGGGGCCTGGCCGCTGGCGGTCTCTTCTCTGTGGCGCTTTCCCTGGGGTTGCCCCCGCCGGGCGTTACCCGGCACCGTGCCTGCATGGAGCCCGGACTTTCCTCGCGCGGCCCCGCCCCGAAGGTCGGCCCGCCCGCGGTCATCCAGCCATCCGCGCAGGCGCCGAGATAGGGGGGGCGGCGGCCCCGGTCAAGCGCGGCCTCACCGCTCGGGCGGTCGAATGATCCATGAGCACGGACGGCGGGGGCAAGCGGCCCCCTGCCCCGTCAGTCGAGCCGCAGCGCCGCGAGGATCGGACCGGGGCGCCCGCCGCGCAGCGGCTGCTGGACGAGGATCGCGTGGCGGGTGTCGGCGGGGTAGCCGCGGCTTGCCATGGTGCCCGGCCGCACGGTCAGGCGCAGCGGGGTGCGGGCCGGCCAGGCGCTCAGCTTTTCGACCCCCACGACGATGTTGCGGTAGAGGATCGAGTGGCCGCGGTTCTCGCCGCCGTCGATCCGCACCTTGCGCTCGGGCAGGTAGCGGACCAGCAGCACGTCCACGCCGCCGGGGATCGCCGCCCGGGGGGTCAGGTCGATCACCGGGTTGCCGCCGTCCTCGGCCGCGGTGACCATGACGGCGGGCGGGCGGCTCGCATGTTCGTCGATGAGGGCGAGCAGCCCCATCCGGCCGACGCCGATCAGCGTGTCCTGCCCGTCCACGATGATCTGCGGCGTATAGACCCCGCGCTCGCCGGCGGCGGCGGCGTAGCCCTCTTGCCGGGTGGTGTGGCGGGGGTCGGCGAAATTGTCGGTCCAGCCGAGATAGTCCCAGTAGTCCACGTGCCAGCTGAGCGGCAGCACGCCCGGCAGGTCGGCGAGCCCGGCCAGCAGCGCATCCGCCACCGGGCAGGTCGAGCAGCCCTGCGCGGTGAAGAGCTCGACCACCACCGGCGCCGCGATGCTGCGCGCCATCGCCGCGCGGGGCGCCGGGGCGGCCTGTCCGCGCATCGGATCGGCACGCTCTGGGACGAGGGCAAAGCCCTCTCCGCCCATCGGCATGTCCTCGACGAACCCCTCGCCCGGGACGGTGTAGCCGTTGTCGTCGGGGGCCTCGATCACCGCGATGTCGCCGGGATCGACGGCGTCACCCATGTCGCCCGGGTCGAAGCCGGGATCGAAGTCGCCGGTGTCGGGCGCGTCGCCCACCTGCTCCTGCCCCGGCGCGCCGTCGAATGGGTCGGCAGAGAGCGGGTGCGGCGCCGCGGTCAGCGAGACGAGCAGCACCGACAGCGCGAGTGCCAGCGCCTTGAGCGGCGTCCGGCCCGGCCCGGCGGAGGGGCCCGATGACGGGGCGCAGGCCAGCCGCGAAGTCGGGACGGGGTGGCGGAGTGGGGTCGGCGCGGCGCAGGACATGGCCTGTCTTTAGGACCAATTCGTCGGAGCGGCCAAATCAACGCTTCGTTAGACCCGCGCGCTGTGGCGTGTGCGCCGCACCCGCGATGTTCGGCGTCCCGGTCGCACCCCGCCGCCACGGTTCGGCCCCGCGGCAATGCCGCGCTTGCAGCGCCCGCGCAAAATGTATACTATGGCATACAAAGACGCACCCCGGAGGCCGCCGACCCGCCATGCAGCGCTTGCGCTGCGCGGCGGATCGGGGCAATCGGGGCGCAGACCCGCCCTCCCGCCAGCTCTCCACCGTTGAAAGGACAGCCATGCCGATCGTCACCGGAACCGACACCGCCAAGACCCGCCGCGAGCTTTCCGCGGGCGGCGCGACCTACGCCTATTACTCGATCCCGGCCGCGACCGAGGCGGGCTTGGGCGACTTCTCGCGCCTGCCCGCGGCCCTCAAGGTCGTGCTCGAGAACATGCTGCGCTTCGAGGATGACGGCTTCACCGTCAGCGTGGACGACATCAAGGCCTTTGCTCAGTGGGCGCAGGACGGCGGCAAGTCGGACCGCGAGATCGCCTATCGTCCGGCCCGCGTGCTGATGCAGGACTTCACTGGCGTTCCGGCGGTCGTGGACCTCGCCGCGATGCGCGACGGGATCAAGGCGCTTGGCGGCGACGCGCAGAAGATCAACCCGCTGAACCCGGTCGATCTGGTCATCGACCACTCGGTGATGGTGGACGAGTTCGGCACCCCGCGCGCCTTCCAGCGCAACGTCGATCTGGAATACGACCGCAACATGGAACGCTATCAGTTCCTGAAATGGGGCCAGGGCGCGTTCAACAACTTCCGCGTGGTGCCGCCCGGGACCGGCATCTGCCACCAGGTGAACCTCGAGTATCTGGCCCAGACCGTCTGGACCGACACCGATCAGGACGGCAAGACCGTGGCCTATCCCGACACGCTGGTCGGCACCGACAGCCACACCACCATGGTCAACGGCCTTGCGGTGCTCGGCTGGGGCGTTGGCGGGATCGAGGCCGAGGCGGCGATGCTGGGCCAGCCCGTGTCGATGCTGATCCCCGAGGTCGTGGGCTTCAAGATCACCGGCGCGCTCAAGGAAGGCGTGACCGCGACCGACCTCGTGCTCAAGGTCGTCAAGATGCTGCGCGACCACAAGGTGGTCGGCAAGTTCGTCGAGTTCTACGGCGCCGGCCTCGACAACATGCCGCTGGCCGACCGCGCGACCATCGCCAACATGGCCCCCGAATACGGCGCCACCTGCGGCTTTTTCCCCGTCGATGACGAGACGCTGCGCTACCTGCGCCAGACCGGCCGCGACGAGGACCGCATCGCGCTGGTCGAGGCCTATGCCAAGGCCAACGGCCTGTGGCGCGACGCGGCCTATGAGCCGGTCTATACCTCGACCCTGTCGCTCGACCTGGGCGACGTGGTGCCGGCCATCTCCGGTCCCAAGCGGCCGCAGGACCACGTGGCGCTCGACGCCGCGGCGCAGACCTTCAAGGCCTATATCGAGGGGCTGAAGCCCGCCCCGTCGGTCCCGAAAGAGCAGAAGTTCGAGATGACCGAGGAAGGCGGCGCGCCGTCGCCCTCGTCGGACCAGATCCCGGGCGGCAACCGCGGCGGGGCCGAGCTGTTCGGCGCCCCCGTCGAGGGCCGCGACTTCACCCTCAACGACGGCTCGGTGGTGATCGCGGCGATCACGTCGTGCACCAACACCTCGAACCCCTATGTGCTGATGGCCGCGGGGCTCGTCGCGCGGAAGGCGCGGGCGCTGGGGCTGACCCGCAAGCCGTGGGTCAAGACCTCGCTCGCCCCCGGGTCGCAGGTGGTGGCGGAATATCTCGACGCTGCCGGGCTGCAGGACGATCTCGACGCGCTGGGGTTCAACCTCGTGGGCTTCGGCTGCACGACCTGCATCGGCAACTCGGGCCCGCTCGAGCCCGAGATCAGCAAGGCGATCGCCGAGAACGACCTCGTCGCCGTGTCGGTGCTGTCGGGCAACCGCAACTTCGAGGGGCGGATCTCGCCCGACGTGCGCGCCAACTACCTCGCCAGCCCGCCGCTGGTGGTGGCCTATGCCATCGCGGGCGACATGAACATCGACATCACCCGCGAGCCGATCGGCCAGGACAAGGACGGCCGCGACGTGTTCCTCAAGGACATCTGGCCGACCTCGGCCGAGGTCTCGGACCTCGTCCACAAGGTCGTCACCCGCGAGATGTTCCAGTCGAAATATGCCGACGTGTTCAAGGGCGACGAGCGCTGGCAGGCGGTCGAGACCACCGACAGCGAGACCTATGACTGGCCGGCGACCTCGACCTACATCCAGAACCCGCCCTACTTCCAGGGCATGAACCGCGAGCCGGGCGTCATCACCGACATCGAGGGCGCGCGGGTGCTGGCGGTGCTGGGCGACATGATCACCACCGACCACATCTCGCCCGCGGGCTCGTTCAAACCGACCACTCCGGCCGGGAAATACCTGACCGAGCGTCAGGTCGCGCCCGCCGACTTCAACAGCTACGGCTCGCGCCGCGGCAACCACGAGATCATGATGCGCGGCACCTTCGCCAACATCCGCATCAAGAACGAGATGCTCGAGGGAGTCGAGGGCGGCTACACCAAGGGGCCTGACGGCGACGAGACCTCGATCTACGACGCGGCGATGGCCTATCAGCAGGCCGGCACCCCGCTGGTCGTGGTGGGCGGCGTCGAGTACGGCGCCGGCTCGAGCCGCGACTGGGCGGCCAAGGGCACCAACCTCCTGGGCGTCAAGGCGGTCATCGCCGAAAGCTTCGAGCGCATCCACCGCTCGAACCTCGTCGGCATGGGGGTGATCCCGTTCGAGTTCACTGGGGGCGACACCCGCAAGACCCTGGGGCTGACCGGCGCCGAGGTGATCTCGATCCACGGGCTCGCGGACGACTTCAAGCCGCTCAAGATCGTGCCGGCGACGATCCGCTATGCCGACGGGACCGAGAAGACCGTTGACCTCAAGGCCCGCGTCGATACCGAGGTCGAGATCGAGTATCTGAAGAACGGCGGCGTGCTGCACTACGTGCTGCGGAACCTCGCCAAGAGCTGAGCCCGCGCCGGGCTGAGGATCGAAGGGGCCCCCAGGCGGGGCCCCTTTTCACATTCGCTTGGGCAAATGTTGAATTGCGCGGCCCGCGCGCCCCGTGCCAGCGTGACGGTTCTTCCAGTGTTCATGCAGCAAGGGATCTGACCGATGGCTACCATCAACGGCACCAACGAGAACAACACCCTCTATGGCACCGCCTGGGCGGACCTGATCCGCGGGTTCGACGGGGACGACCGGATCTACGGCCGGGCCGGCAACGACACGATTTATGGCGGCGACGACCACGACAGCATCTGGGGCGAGAACGGCGACGACATCATCGTGGCCGGCAAGGGCGAGGATCGGGTGTGGGGCGGGGCCGGTAATGACCGGATCACCGACGAAAGCGGCAACGACATGCTGGACGGCGGCGACGGCAACAACCTGATCAACGCCGGCGAAGGCAACGACACGATCCGCTCGGGGACCGGGTCCGACACCATCAACGCCGGCGAAGGCAACGACATCGTCAGCGCGGGCGCCGGGGGCGACCGGATCTTCGGGCTCGAGGGCGACGACCGCATCGACGCGGGCGCCGGCCACGACATCCTGATCGGCGGCGCGGGCAACGACACGCTGATCGGCGGGCTCGGCAACGACGACCTTGCCGCGGGCGAGGGCAGCGACTACCTGAACGGCGGCGCGGGCAACGACATGCTGCGCGGCGGCGAGGGCGACGACCGCTTCGTCTTCACCGCCGGTCTCGACACGGTGCGCAACTTCGACAGCGACGACGACGTGATCGACCTGCGCAGCTTCGCGGGCCTCGACAGCTATGCGGACGTGCGCGCGCATCTCGTGCAGGCCGGCAACCATGTCGAGTTCCGGCATGGCGCGGACGTGCTGCGGATCGAGTGGACCCGGCTCGGCGATCTCGGGTCCGACGACTTCAACTGGTAAGTCGGCTCACCCAAGGGGGCGCGCACCTGCAAGCGGTGCGCGCCCTCCGTCAGCGCGGCAGCGCGCCGCAGAACCCCCCGCTCGCCACCGCTCCCGAGCCGAGGGCCAGCATGGCCGGGGCGCGGTAGGGATTGGGCGGCGCGGCCGCGAGGTCCGCGCCGATCAGCGCGGCGAGCCCGGCAAGGCACAGGGCAGCCATCACGCGACGGGTCATTGCCGCCCCTCCATCCCGAGCCAGGGGCGCAGCCGGACACCGACCGCCGACCCGGCGAAGCCCATCACCAGCCATGCCCAGCCGTGCAGGCTGCCGGTCGAGATGCCCGAGAACAGCGCCCCCACGTTGCAGCCGAACGCGAGCCGCGAGGAGTAGCCGAGCAGCAGCCCCGAGACGACGGTGGCGACCCATGCCCGCGCCGGCAGGTCCGGCAGGCGCTGCGCCAGCCCGCCCCGCCAGAAGGCCACGAGCATCGCCCCGAGGATGGTGCCGAAGGCGGTGAGCGAGGTGATGTCGGTCAGCACGCTCTGCGTCACCCGCGCCGCGTTCCCCGGCGCCGACCAGAAGGCCGACGCGCTGAGGTCGACGCCGAGGCTCGCGGCCGCCTTGGCCCCCCAAAGGCCGAGGCCGTAGACCACGCCCCAGGGCTGGCCCGAGACGACGAGGTTCGCCAGCGCCAGCGCGGCCAGCAGCCCCGCCGCCGCGATCCAGCGGCCGGGAATGCGCCGATGCCCGGGCGCGGCCACGGCCAGCACCACCGCCGCGAGCACCGCCAGCAGCGCCAGCGTGATCCCGAGGCCGCTCGCCCCGCCCAGCACCACCACCGGCAGCGACCCGAGGTTCGTCCACCAGACGAGCGAGAACGACCCGAGGAAGCTGCCGAGGGCGAAGAACGGCAGCGCCACGACTGCGACCGGGTTGCCGCTGCCCGCGTTGACGAGGGTGCCCGAGCCGCAGCCCAGCACCACCTGCATCGCTGCGCCGAAGACGAAGGCCCCGCCGAGCATTGCCCAGCCGATCGGCGCGGCGGCGCCGGAAAGCTCGCCCGGGTTCGCGGCGATCAGCGGCATGGCAACCAGCGCGGTCAGCGCGATGGCAAGGATCTGCGCCAGCACGCCCCCCGCCTCGCGGCGCAGGATCAGCGCCCGCCACGGGCCGGCAAAGCCGAAGCGCAGCCCCTCGAGCGTGATGCCGAAGCCGAGGCCGATGGCCAGCAGCAACGCGAAGCGCGCGCCCACGAACAGCGCCACGGCGGCCAGCGCCGCGAGCGCCAGCGCCACCGCCGCGCTGCGGCTGGCGAGACCGGGGACGAGCGGGGTGGCGGGCGCCTCGCGCGCGCCCATCTGGCTGGTGACAGCGACCATGCGCTTACCCCCTGATCTGCCGCAGCAGGTTCTCGACCAGCCCCGGCCGGTTGGCGATCTCGTGGTCGCCCCGGGTATAGCCGACCATCGATTCGGGATACATCTTCACGTCCGGCAGCCCGGCGAGTTCCGAGAGCGCGAACCACTCGGTCGCGGCCCAGTGGCCGGTGTTGCAGAAGGTGACGATCTCGCGGTCAGGGCTCAGCCCCAGCGCGCGGGCCACGTCCGCGGCGGTGGCGGCCGGGGCAATGGCGGGCGTGCTGCCCGCGAACCATTCCGTGTGCGGCACGTTCTCGGCCCCCGGCACGGTCCCCGGCACCGAGGCCGCGGCATGGGCCTGGCGCCCCTCGTAGAAGCCCGGCGGGCGGGCGTCGAGCAGCACCGCATCGCCCTTGCCCGCGGCGATGGCCGCGACCTCGGCCTCGGTCGCGGTCCAGCGGTCGTCCCAGGTGATCTCGATCAGCGAGGGCGCGGGCGTGACCGGGGTGGTCTCGGTCGGCTGGCCGGCGGCGGCCCAGCCGTTCATGCCGCCGTTCAGGATGGCGATGTCCTGCACCCCGGCGGATTTCAGCGTCCAGTAGACCCGCGCGGCCGCGCCGAAGTCGTCCTGGTCGCTGCCCTGATGGACGACGACCACCGGGCGGTCGAGTTCGACCCCCAGCTGCGAGAGCGTGGCCTGCAGCTGCTCGGGGGCAACGGGGCGGCCGGGGTTGTCGGTCGGCCCGCGGAACAGCTTGTAGGGCGCATCGACCGCGCCGGGGATGTGCCCCTTGGCGTAGTCCGCGCCGCGGATGTCGAGGATCAGCGGCGCGCGGTCGGTCGCGGCCAGTTCGGCGGGCGTGACGAGCGGCCCGAGGTGCTGGGCGCGGGGCGCCTCGGCGGCCGGGGTCGCGGAAACGGGTGCGGTGGGGGCCGGCGCGGTCTGGGCCAGCGCCGGGACCGCCAGCGCCACGGCAGCGGCAGTCAGGAACGGGGCGATGAAGCGCATGGGACACTCACTGGGTCAGCGGGGTTGAGCGTCGAGATACGCAGCCCCGCCCGCCCCGCCAACCCGCGACGGGTCGGACGGGGGACCGGCAGGCCGACAGATCGTCGCCTGAGGACGGTTTTCCCGGATATGCTTCGCCGATGAGCGGGCTCGGGCGAAAATCGTCTCGCCGATCCGGCCCCGCCGCGAATGCTGTCCTTATTTCTGCGCCGCGAGCGCCTTGTCCAGCTCGGGACGGAAGCGGTTGGTATAGTCCTCGCGGATCAGCGGCCCGGCGTGGCGGTAGAGCACCCTGCCCTCGGCGTCGAGGATGAAGGTCTCGGGCGGGGCGGTCACGCCCCAGTCGATCGCCGCGCGCCCCTGCGGGTCGGTGGCGAGCCGGGCGAAGGGGTTGCCGTGCTCGGCGAGGAACCGCTGCGCGGCCGGCTCGGGGTCCTTGAGGTCGATGCCCATCACCGGGATGCCCTCGGCGGCGAGCGCGGTCAGCGTCGGATGCTCGGCCCGGCAGGGCGGGCACCAGCTGGCCCAGAAGTTGACCAGCGTCACCTTGCCGCTGCGCAGGTCGGCATCGGTCAGCGGCGTGGCGCCCGGCAGGGTCGTCGCGGGCACCGCCGGCGCCTCTTGCCCGATCAGGGTGGACGGGATCGCGGTCGGGTCGTCCCGGCCCATCCCCCAATAGAACATCGCGGCGAGGCCGGCGAACAGCACCGGCGGCAGGGCGACGAGGGGTGAGATCCTAGCCACGGCGCGACTCCTGCTGGCGATTGCGGGGCGGCTCGACCCGCTCGAGATCGCGCCGCGCGCGGGCGCTGGCGGCCAGCGTCTGGACCACCAGCGCCACGATCAGCGCCAGCGAGATCGCCCAGGCCGACAGCACCGGAACGGCGTATTTGCCGAGTTCGACGATCATCCCCGCACCTCGCGCGCCAGCAGCGCCGCGGTCCGGCGGCGGCGGATCTCGGTCCTTGTGCGGACCAGCAGCAGGGCGAGGAACAACAGGAAGAACCCGGCCATGCAGGTATAAAGCGGGTAGCTGTAGACCGAACTGATCCGGTCCCCCGGCGCGACGCTGATCGTCGCCCCCTGGTGCAGCCCCTGGT
The DNA here is from genome assembly GCF_012689545.1 of Paracoccus sanguinis. Lineage (NCBI taxonomy): Bacteria > Pseudomonadati > Pseudomonadota > Alphaproteobacteria > Rhodobacterales > Paracoccaceae > Paracoccus > Paracoccus sanguinis. The sequence continues at coordinate 70,300 of NZ_CP051542.1, read as the reverse complement.
TCCAGAAGTTGACCGCGTAGCGCGAGAGCAGCGCGAAGACCGAGCCGACGAGGCACAGCACGCCCGTCAGGTCGGCGGCGCTGTCGGGGTTCTCGATCGCCGCCCAGAGCGCCATGTAGCCGAGGTAGAAGAGGAACAGGATCAGGAACGAAGTCAGGCGCGGGTCCCACTCCCACCAGGTGCCCCACATCGGCTGGCCCCAGACCGCCCCGGTGACGAGCGCGATCACCGTCATCACCGCGCCCACCGGGGCGGCGGCGCGGGCGGCGAGTGCGCTGACGTGGTGGCGGCGGATCAGCCAGATCAGCGAGGTGACGAGCATCATCACCCAGATGTTGATCGCCATCATCGCCGCGGGCACGTGCAGGAACATGATCTTGACGGTCGCGCCCTGCTTGTAGTCCTCGGGCACCGAAAAGCCCCAGATCAGCCCGCCGACCAGCGTCACGGCAGCAGCGGCGGTGACCCACGGCAGCACCGCGCCCGAAAGGCGCATGAACTTGACCGGGTTGGCGTATTCCCAAAGCGACATGCGGGTTGTCTAGCCGTCCGCGCGGGGGGGTGAAAGCCCCCTCCTCACCGCAGGTTGACCCTCAGCGCCGCGGCGGCGGCAAAGGGGATGGCCGCCAGCACCGCAAGGCTGATGCCGGCGAGCAGCACCAGCGGGGTCATCCCGTCCGCCCCCGCGGCACCACGTCGCACCGCCTCGGCCCCGAAGATCAGCGTGGGCACGTAGAGCGGCAGCACCAGCAGCGACATGAGCAGCCCGCCCCGCCGCAGCCCCACGGTGAGCGCGGCCCCGAACGCGCCCAGCATCGAGAGCGCCGGGGTGCCCAACAGCAGCGCCGCCACCAGCCACGGCAGCGCCGCGCCGGGCAGGTGCAGCAGGATGCCGAAGAGCGGCGCGGCCACGACCAGCGGCAGCCCGGTGGTGATCCAGTGGGCGAGCGCCTTGATCCCCACCGCCCCCTCGAGCGGCAGCGGAGAGGTGGCGAGCAGGTCGAGGCTCCCATCCTCCCAATCCAGCGCGAACAGGCGGTCGAGCGACAGCAGGCAGGCGAGCAGCGCGCCGACCCAGAGGATGCCGGGGGCGATGCGGGCGAGCGTCCCGCCCTCGGGGCCGACGCCGAAGGGGACGAGGGTGCAGAGGATCAGGAAGAACGCGAGGCCGAGCCCGAAGCCGCCGCCCGCCCGGGTGGCGAGCGCGAGGTCGCGCAGAAGCAGCGCTTTCATGGCCGCGCCTCATGGGGGTAGCGGGGCCGGATGGGGTATTCGTCCCAGAAAGAAACAGCGGACCGGCGCGCGGGTCGTGCACGGGTGCGGGCGGCGGTCATGCGAAGGCCTCGTCGAAGCTCGCCGGGGCGCGGTCGGTCGGGCGGTCCGGGTCGGCGCGGAAGCGGGCGAGGTCGAGGATGCGCGCCTCGGGCAGGCCGAGGTCGATGTGGGTCGCCACCAGCGCCGCCCCGCCGGCGGCGAGGTGGCCGCGCACCACCCGGGCGAAGAGCGCCACCGAGTCGGCGTCGAGCGAGACGGTCGGCTCGTCCAGCACCCAGACCGCGCGGCCGGTGACCATCAGCCGCGCCAGCCCGGTCCGGCGCTTCTGCCCGGCCGAGAGCATCGCCGCGGGACGCTCGGCCAGCGCGGCAAGGTTCATGGCCTCGAGCGCCGGGCCGATGGGCGGGCCGCCGAACACCGCGCGCCAGAAGTCGAGGTTCTCGGCCACCGTCAACGCGCCCTTCAGCCCGTCGGCGTGGGCGGCATAGGCGATGGCGTCGGGGTCGGCCTCGATCCGGCCCGCGGCGGGGGGCTGAAGCCCGGCCACGGTGCGCAGCAGCGTCGTCTTGCCGATCCCGTTCGGGCCGCGCAGGATCAGCGCCTCGCCCGGCGCGAGAGTGAAGGCGACGCGTTCGACCGCCCGCCGCCCGCCGCGGGACACGGCGAGGTCGTGGGCGGTGACCAGCGGCGCCGTCACACCGGCAGAAGCGCGCAGGCGACGCGCCGCCCCTCGGACAGGGTGACGTTGTAGCTGCGCGCGGCGGTGGGGGTGGCGGTCGGCTCGACCGCGAGGCCAGCGGCGGCGAGCGCCTGCGACAGCGCCGCGGGCGGCCGCGCGGGGTCGGCGCCCATGCCGAGGAACAGCACGTCCACCGTGCCCCCCAGCGCCTCGAGCGCGGCGAGGTCGTCCAGCCCGCCCCAGGGCCGCGGCCCCGCGGCGGTCACGATCACCGGCCCGTGGTGCAGCCGGCCGCCGACGCGAAAGAAACCGGGGCCGTAGCCGTCCACGGGGACCGCGCCGGCGAAGTCGGTTTCCTTCATCGCCATCAGGGGCGGTCCTGGAACGGCGTTCCGGCCAGGTCGCTGACCTCGCCCGCCGGGGTCTTTTCGGGCTTCGACCAGTCCCGCTTGACCCCGAGCCACAGCACGATGTTCTTAGCCACGTAGATCGTCGAGTAGCAGCCGACAAACACGCCCCAGAGCATCGCGAAGACGAAGCCCCGGATCACGTCGCCCCCCAGCGCGAGCAGCGCGGCGAGCGCGAGCGCCGTCGCCACCGCCGTCATGATGGTGCGCGACAGCGTCTCGTTCACCGTCAGGTTCATCACCTCGATCAGCGGCATCGTCTTGAACTTGATCAGGTTCTCACGCAGCCGGTCGAACACCACGACGGTGTCGTTGATCGAATAGCCGAGGATGGTCAGCAGCGCCGCGATGGTCGAGAGGTCGAACTTGATCTGGAACAGCGAGAAGATGCCGGCCGTCAGCAGGATGTCGTGGACGAGCGCGAACACGCCGCCCACCGCGAACTGCCACTCGAACCGCAGCCAGACGTAGAAGAGGATCCCCAGCGTCGCCGCGCCCACGGCATATAGCGCGGTCTTGATCAGCTCGCCCGAGACCTTGGGCCCGACCGACTCGACCGCGGCGAAGCGGACCTGCGGGTCGACGGTCTTCAGCGCCGCCTCGACCTGGTTCAGCTCTTCGGGGGTGACCGAGCCGGTCTCGCCCGAGGTGCCGATGCGGATCATGGCGACGTGCCGGTCGGCGCCGAAGGACGGGTCGAAGACCTCGGTGATCGAGACGTCCCCGAGGTTCAACCCGCCGAGCGCCTGCCGGTAGTCCGAGACCTCGAAGGCCGTCGGGCTTTCGGCGCGGATCGTCGTGCCGCCCTTGAAGTCGATGCCGAAGTTGAAGCCGTTCAGGAAGATGATGATCACCGAGGCGATCATCGCCACCGCCGAGATGCCGAAGGTCAGCTTCTGCCAGCGGAAGAAGTCGTAGTGGGTGACGTCGGGAACGAGTTTCAGACGAAAGGCCATCTCACGCCCCCCTTACAGAACGAGTGTCTTGGGCTTGCGCCAGTCGAGCCACAGCACGATCATCAACCGGGTGAGGAAGATCGCGGTGAAGACCGAGGTCACGAGGCCGATGGTCAGCGTCACGGCGAAGCCCTTGACCGGGCCCGATCCCAGGAAGAACATCACCAGCGCCGCGATGAAGGTCGTCACGTTGGCGTCGATGATCGCGCTCATCGCCTCGTTGAAGCCGTTGTCGATGGCGGCGGCGACGCGCTTGCCGGCGCGCAGCTCCTCGCGGATGCGCTCGTAGATGATGACGTTGGCGTCGACCGCGGTGCCCACGGTCAGCACGATGCCGGCGATGCCGGGCAGCGTGAGGGTCGCCCCCATCGCCGACATGATGGCCAGGATCATCACCACGTTCACGATCACCGCGATCGAGGCAAAGACGCCGAAGAGCCCGTAGCTGGCGACGATGTAGGCCACGACGAGGATGGTCCCGACGACCGCCGCGATCTTGCCGGCGTCGATCGAATCCTGTCCCAGTTCCGGCCCGATGGTCCGTTCCTCGAGGAAGGTCATCTCGGCCGGCAGCGCGCCCGCGCGCAGCAGCACGGCCAGGCGGTTCGACTCGTCGACGCCCATCGAACCCGAGATCTGCCCCGAGCCGGTGGTGATCGCGTCGCGGATCACCGGCGCCGAGATCACCTGGTTGTCGAGCACGATGGCGAAGGGCTGGCCCACGTTGGCCGAGGTATAGGCGCCGAAGCGGCGCGCGCCCTGCGGGTTGAAGCGGAAGTCGACCGAGGGCTGGCCGTTCTGGTCGAACGAGGGCCGCGCGTCGGTCAGCTCTTCGCCGGTGACCACGGGGGCCTCGGCGATGGTGTAGTAGACGCCCTGCTCGTCGAGCGAGGGGACCACGATGTTGCCGACGCCGGCCGGCGCGTTCGGGTCGGTGCCGCGGCCGACAACCGGGTTGAAGGTCAGCTTGGCGGTGGTGCCGATCAGCTTCTTGAGCTCTTCGGCCGAGCCGATGCCCGGCACCTGGATCAGGATGCGGTCCTTGCCCTGGCGCTGGATCGTCGGCTCGCGCGTGCCGACCTCGTCCACCCGGCGCCGCACGATCTCGAGCGACTGCTGGATGGTGCGGTCGTCGGTGGCGGCCTTCTCGGCGTCCGACAGCTTGATCATCATCGTCGGCCCGTTGGCCGTGATGTCGAGGCTCGACGACCCGGCGCCGGTCAGCGACACCACCGGCGCGGCGAGCGTCCGGGCGATCTCGACCGCGCGGGCCATCTGGTCGGGGTTGCCGATCTCGACCCGCAGCTCGTCCTCGGGGCCCGGCACGCGGCGCACGGCGCCGAGCGTGTCGCGCTCGGCCGCGAGCGCGTCGCGCAGCTCGGGCCAGAGGGCGGTCATGCGGGACTTGTAGACGTCGGCCGTGTGGACCTCGCCCAGAAGATGCGCCCCGCCGCGCAGGTCGAGCCCGAGGTTGACGAGGCTCGACGGCAGCCACGACGGCCAGAGGCCGCGCGCGGCGGCCTGCTCGGGCGTCTCGAACCCGGCGCGCTCGGCCGCGACGAGGGCGTCGTTATGGGCCTCGACGCGGGAATAGAACAGGTTGGGCATCGCATAGACGAAGGCCAGCGCCACGACGGCGAGGATCGCAATGCGTTTCCACAGCGGGATCTGCAGCATGATGGGGGCGGCTCAGCTGTTGGCGGCGACGGGCGCGGTACGGTTCACGACCTGCGCGATGCTCGACCGGACGACGCGGACGCGCACGCCCTGCGCCAGCTCGACGTCCAGTTCGTCGTCGCGCACGCCCACGACCTTGCCGATCAGCCCGCCCTGGGTGATCACCTGGTCGCCCTTCTTCAACGCCGCGACCATCGCCCGGTGCTGGGACATCTTCTTCTGCTGCGGGCGCAGGATCAGGAAATACATGATCACGAAGACCAGCAGCAGCGGGACGAACTGCGCGAAGGCGGCGGCGCCGCCGGGCGCGCCGGCAGCCTGGGCATAGGCAGGAGAGACGAACATGGGCGATCCTCAGCTGGGGCCGGTCATGAGGCCGGTCAGGGCATGATCCGCGGGCACGCGGCGGCAGGGCCGCGGCCGGGGCGCAAAGCGCGAATTGGCGCGGGTTCTAGTCGGGCGGGCGGCGCTTGTCCAGAAACGCCGTGGCCCCGCCGCCTTACCCCTTCGTGGGCGCGGCGCAGCCGTAGGGGGCGCCGCGTCGGGGCATCTTTCTGGCGCGATTACCCCGGGGGACGCGCCGGAACGGCGCGGAGGGCAGCGCCCCCGGCACCGACGGCCGCAGGTCGCCCGGCAACCCGCGCCCGCTCAGCCCACCGCGGCGGGCTGGGCACGCTCGACGAGGCGGGCAAAGAAACTCGCCCCGATCGGCGCGATCTCGTCGTTGAAGTCATAGGCGGGGTGATGCAGCCCTGCCCCCGGCCCCTGGCCGATGAAGACATAGGCCCCCGGCCGCGCCTCGAGCATGTAGCTGAAATCCTCGGCCCCCATCTCGCGCGGGCAGTCGCCGTCGACCATGTCGAGCCCCGCGACCTCGGCCGCGACCCCCGCGGCAAAGCTCGCGCAGGCCGGGTCGTTGACCGTCGCCGGGTCGCCCGTCTGGTAGTCGAGCACCGCCTCGACCCCGTAGCTCGCGGCCTGTCCGGCGACGATCTCCTCCATCCGGCGCATCACCATTGCCTGCACGGCGGGGTCGAAAGTGCGCACCGTGCCGTTGATCCAGGCGTCGTCGGGGATGACGTTGTGGGCCGAGCCGGTGTGGATCTGGGTGACCGAGACCACGAGGTCGTCGATGGCCTTGTGGTTGCGGCTGACGATGGATTGCAGCGCCTGCACGATGCCGACCGCGGCGATCACCGGGTCGGCGGTCTCGTGCGGCATCGCCCCGTGGCCGCCGCGGCCCTTGATGCGGATGTCGAAGGCATCGACCGCCGCCATCAGCGCCCCGCCGTTGGTCTGGAACGACCCCAGCGCCACGTTGGGCGAGTTGTGCAGCGCGAACACCTGGCCGATGTCGAAGCGCTCCATGATGCCTTCGTCCACCATGACCTTGGCGCCGCGTCCGCCCTCTTCCGCGGGCTGGAAGATCAGCGCCACGCGGCCCGAGAAGTTGCGCGTCTCGGCCAGATACTTCGCCGCGCCGAGCAGCATCGTGGTGTGCCCGTCGTGCCCGCAGGCGTGCATCCTGCCCGGCACGGTCGAGGCATAGGCCGCCCCCGTCGCCTCGATGATCGGCAGCGCGTCCATGTCGGCCCTGAGCCCGATGGTCGGCCCCTCGCCGCGCCCGTTGATGATCGCCACCATGCCGGTCTGCGCGATCCCTTCGTGCAGCTCGTCCACCCCGAACTCGCGCAGGCGGGCGGCGACGAAGGCGGAGGTCTCGCCGAGGTCGAACTGCAGCTCGGGGTGCTGGTGCAGATGCCGCCGCCAGGCGGTCATCTCGTCGGCGTATCCGGCGATGCGGTTCAGGACGGGCATGGTGGACTCTTTCCGGGTGCTTGTGTCTCTTGGCCGCACTCGAACCGAACGGGGCGCGAAAGTCCATGACCGACCGATCCGCAGACACCGCCGACGCCACGGCCGCGGCCAACTCAGCCACCGACGAAACGGCGCGGCTGATCGGGATCATGGCCGCGCTGCGCGACCCTGAGACGGGCTGCCCCTGGGACATCGAGCAGGATTTCGCCTCGATCGCCCCCTACACCATCGAAGAGGCCCACGAGGTCGCCGACGCCATCGCGCGCGAGGCTTGGGACGAGTTGCCGGGCGAGCTGGGCGACCTGCTGCTGCAGGTCGTCTTCCACGCCCAGATGGCCGACGAGGCGGGGATGTTCGGCTTTGCCGACGTGGCCCGCGCCATTTCGGACAAGCTGGTGGCGCGGCATCCGCACGTCTTCGGCACCGAATCGCGCGACAAGTCCGCCGCCCAGCAGGTGAAGGACTGGGAGGCGATCAAGGCCACCGAGCGCGCCGCCAAGGCCGAGAAGGGCGTGCTCGACGGCGTGGCGCTTGGCCTGCCGGCGCTCACGCGGGCGATCAAGCTGCAGAACCGCGCGGCGCGGGTGGGGTTCGACTGGCCCTCGGCCGACGAGGTGCTCGACAAGCTCGCCGAGGAGACCGCCGAGCTGCGCGCCGCCACCGACCCCGCCCACCGGGCCGAGGAATTCGGCGACCTGATGTTCGTGATGGCCAATCTCGCCCGCCACCTCGACATCGACCCCGAGGCCGCGCTGCGCGACGCGAACGCCAAGTTCACCCGCCGCTTCGCCGCCATCGAGGCGGCGCTGGCCGCGGACGGCCGCCGCCCCGAGGACTCGACGTTGGCCGAGATGGACGCGCTCTGGGATGCTGCCAAGGCGGCGGAGCGCGCGGGCTAGAGCAGCGCCTTCCGCAGCATGTTCAGGCCCACGGCGAGCAGGAACACGGCAAAGATCCGCCGCAGCCGCCGCGCGTCAGTCCCATGCGCGAGGTTCGCCCCGATGGGCGCGGTCAGCAGCGTCATCGCGATGGTCAGCGCGAAGATCGGCAGGTTGACCGAGCCGATGGTGCCGGGCGGCGCCCCGGCGGCGGGCACGAACAGGAACGCCAGCACCGAGGGCAGCGCGATCACCGCCCCGAACCCCGCCGAGGTCGCCACCGCGCGGTGCATCGGCCGCCCGTGCAGCGTCAGCATCGGCACCCCCAGTGACCCGCCGCCGATCCCCAGCAGCACGCCCACCAGCCCCACGGTGCCGCCGAGGGCGGCGCGGCGCGCGCCCTCGGGCGGTGTGTCGGCCAGCCGCCAGTCGGCGCGGCTGATCAGCATGAAGCTCGCCACGCAGAGCACCAGCACCCCGAAGATCGCCTTGAGCTGCTGGGTCGAGAGCCGCGAGACGAGCCACACGCCGACGATCGCGCCGAGCATGATCCACGGCGCCCAGGCCCGCAGGATGTCCCAGTCCACCGCCCCCTTGCGGTTGTGGGCCAGCACCGAGCGGATCGAGGTCACGAAGATCGTCGACAGCGAGGTGGCGAGGCAGACCTGCATGAGGTCGCCCGCCCCATAGCCCGCCGCCGTCAGGATCGCCGCGAAGGCGGGGACGAGGACGATGCCGCCGCCGACGCCCAGAAGCCCGGCGAGGATGCCGGCAAAGGCGCCCGCCGCCAGGAGGGCTGCGACATAAGGCAGAAGTTCGGTCATGACGGTCGTCCGTTGTTGCGTCGCGCCCGCTTAGCGCCGCGGCGCGGGCGGCGCCAGCGGGCGCGGCGGGGCCTGCCGCAGGGTCCGGTGGTGGGATGGCGCGTCGCGCCCCGACGCCGGCGCTCAGGCCGCGTCCAAGCTGACCGCCGCGAGCGCCGCGTCATAGTCGGCGAGTGTGCCCTGCGACGCGCGCTCGGACAGGATGCGCTTCCACTGCCGCGCGCCGGGGCGGCCGTGGAAGAGCCCGAGCATGTGCCGGGTGATCTGGTGCATCCGCCCGCCGGCGGCGAGGTGGCGGGCCAGCACCTCGCGCATCGCCTCGGCCGCGGCGACGGGAGAGGCGAGCGGCGGCGCCTCGCCCCATAGCCGGTCCGCCGCGCCGAGGATGGCCCAGGGCTCGTGATACGCGGCGCGGCCGATCATCGCCCCGTCCATCACCGCCAGCTGCGCCTCGGCCTCGGCCAGCGAGGCGATGCCGCCGTTGATCGACAGGTGCAGGCCGGGAAAGGCCGCCTTCATCGCGTGGACCAGCGGATAGTCGAGCGGCGGGATCTCGCGGTTCTCGCGCGGGCTCAGCCCCTCGAGCCAGGCCTTGCGGGCGTGGACGATGACCCGGCGGACACCGGCCGCCTCGAGCGTGGCGAGGAAGGCGGGCAGGACCTCGGCGGGCTCCTGCTCGTCCACGCCGATGCGGCATTTCACCGTGACCTCGACCGGCGAGGCCGCCTGCATCGCCGCGACGCAGGCGGCGACGAGGTCGGGCGACTTCATCAGCACCGCGCCGAAGCAGCCCGACTGCACCCGGTCGCTGGGGCAGCCGACGTTGAGGTTGATCTCGTCGTAGCCGTAATCCGCGCCGATGCGCGCGGCTTCGGCCAGCTGCGCGGGGTCCGAACCGCCGATCTGCAGCGCCACCGGCCCGTCGCCGTCATGGCCGAGCAGCCGGTCGCGGTCGCCATGCAGGATCGCCGGGGCGGTGATCATCTCGGTGTAGAGCAGCGCCCGACGAGAGAGCAGCCGGTGGAAGCCGCGGCATTGACGGTCGGTCCAGTCGATCATCGGCGCCACGCTCAGGCGGGCAGCGAGGGAAATGCTGGACATTCCTTCTTTTTCAGGGATTTCCAGCATACTAGGCCTTTCGGTGCTTGCTCGTTGTCTCCGATTCCGCGCCGTCTTGTCCGAAGCCACTTAGCCGCAAGCAGGCGTCTGGACCCTTGCAGGAGGGCTTCGCTGTATTCGATCGCCGTCCGGGCGACAACCGGCCTTCCTTGCCTATGCTCAAGCCCTGCGCAGGGCGGATGCGTCCGAGAAATGCGGCTGACTATCTCGTCGTATCTTGACCGGGTGGCGCTGCGATCTGTGGATCGCGCTTTCAGACGACCCACTTCCGACCGTGGCTCGACGACGAGCGTTCACTGATCTCGGTCAGCCGATCTCGTCATCGCCGCTTGGGTCGCCGGTCGGCGATCTCAATCCCGCCATTCGGTGGGGATGCCAGCTTTTACAGCCTTCGCGACACTGTCGTCACCCAGGGAACGACAAATTCATCCATGCGCACCCACCACCATGAGCTGTTCGCGGTGCACCTGACCGAGACCCAGAATCTCGTGCGCTTGTGCGGGCGTGGCGACGGGGCGGCCGTGGCGCGCCGCGATCTCGGCCGTCCGGCGCACCAGCGCGGCGTTCGACGGCGCAAGCGTCTTGCGGTCCAGACGGACGTTGTCCTCGAGACCCGTGCGCGCGTGACCGCCCGCACCGATGGACCAGTCGTTCAGCGTGACCTGATGCGCCCCGATGCCCGCCGCGCACCAGGGCGCGTCGGGCCCGACCAGCCGATGAACGGTGCGGATGTAGTAGTCGAACACGTCGCGATCGACCGGCATCGCGTTCTTCACGCCCATGACGAACTGGACATAGGGTCGCGCGGCGATCTGCCCGCGCTGCCACATTTCGTGCGCCTTGAGGATGTGGGACAGATCGAATGCCTCGATCTCGGGCTTCACTTCGTGGGCGATCATCTCGGACGCCAGCCAGTCCACCAGATCCGGGGGGTTTTCGTAAACGCGGGTGGGGAAGTTGTTCGAGCCCACGCTGAGCGACGCCATGTCGGGCCGCAGCCCCAGCATACCCCCGCGCGTCCGTCCCGCCCCCGAACGGCCCCCGGTAGAGAGCTGCACGATCATGCCGGGGCAATGCGTCCGCACCCCCTCCATCAGTCGGGCGAAGCGGTCGGGTTCGCTGCTCGGGCGGCCTTCGTCGTCGCGCACATGGGCGTGGACGATGGCGGCGCCTGCCTCGAACGCCTCGTGCGTGCTCTCCACCTGTTCGGCGATCGTGATCGGCACCGCAGGGTTGTCGGCCTTGGTCGGCAAACTGCCGGTGATCGCGACACAGATGATGCAGGGCGTGGTCATGGCGACGTCTCTCTCAGAAAGCGGGTGAGGATGCGGGACGGCGCCTCGGGCGCCTCGATGCAGAGAATGTGAGCGCCCTTGGCAATCCGGTCGAACCGAGCGCGGTGGCCGACATCTGCCGGGCCATCGGCGCGGATTGGCAGGTCAACACCATTCACGGTCACGCCGTGCATGATGGGTTCTCCCAGGGGAAAGCCCGGCGCGAGGGAATGGCCCCGCGCCGGGTCGAGGTCACTCCGCAGGCACCACGACAGGGGCGCGGGTGCGCGCGCTGGCCAGCGCAAAGACGAGCATGGCCAGTGCCGCGACGCCGGCGGGGATCGCGAAGATCAGGAAGTTCTCGCGCAGCGGCAGTTGCTGGGCCAGCAGCACGCCCCCCAACGTCGGGCCGACGATGGCCCCGATCCGCCCCACGCCCGAGGCCCAGCCGAGGCCCGCGCCCCGCACCGGCAGATCGTAGAGCTGCGCCACGCTCGCATAGAGCAGGATCTGCGTGCCGATGGTCGTGGCGCCCGCCACGAAGATCAGCGCAAACAGCAGGGCGGGCGAGGCGACAAAGCCCACCATCGCGATCGAGAGGGCGGCGGCGGCGAAGAACCCCACGACCACGCGCGGCAGACCGTAACGGTCGCCCATCCAGCCGCCCAGGATCGCGCCCACCATGCCACCGAAGTTGAGCGAGAACAGGCTCAGCAGGCTCGCGCGTTCGGCATAGCCCACCTCTTGCAGCAGCTTCGGCAGCCAGGACGACAGCAGATAGACGAGCAGCAGGCAGCAGAAGAACGCCACCCACAGCATGAGCGTGCCAAGCGCGCGGTTGTGGCGGAACAGCTCAGCCACCGAGGTCGAGCGGCTCTTGGTGTTGGTATAGACCAGCTCCACATGGGCTGGGGTTTCTGGGGCGATGCGGGCAAAGATGCGCCGCGCCTCGTCGTGCCGACCGGCGCGGATCAGGAAGCCCAGCGATTCCGGCAGACGCCACAGGATCAGCGGCAGCATCAGAAGGGGCAGCGCCGCCACCCAGAACATCGGGCGCCAGCCGTGAATCGGGATCAGCCAGACGCCCAGCCCGGCGGCCACCATGCCCCCCAGCGAGTAGCCCGAGAACATGATCGCCACCATGGTGCCGCGGAGGCGCTTGGGTGCATACTCGTTCATCAGCGCGACCGCGTTCGGCATCAGCCCGCCGCAACCCAGGCCCGCGACGAAGCCGGCGATCTTGAACTGCTCCGGCGTTTGCGCGAACCCGGTGATGACGGTGGCCGCCGTGAACAGGCCAAAGCAGATTGCCACGCCTTTCTTGCGGCCAATCCGGTCCGCCAGCGAGCCGAAGCCCAGCGCGCCAAACATCATGCCGAACAGCGCCCAGGCCTGCAGCATCCCGGCCTGCGGCTTTGTCAGCCCCCATTCCGCAATCAGCGTGGGCAGCACCGTGCCCGCCACAAACACGTCGTAGCCATCGACGATCAGCAGGACGCCGCACAGCGCGACGACCATCCACTGAAAGCCTCCGAACGGGCGCGCGTCGATGGCCGCGCCCACGTCAAGCGTTCTCATTTGGGGTTTCCTCCTCCCAGTTGGTCGTTGGGGGACCGGGCGTTTCAGCCCAGATCGCCCCCGGCCACCGGCAGGATGCTGCCGGTGATGTATCCCGCCTCGTCCGAGGCGAGGAACAGGATGGGCGCCACCTGTTCGTCGATGGTGCCGTAGCGGTGCAGAAAGGCCGACTGCTTCACCTGCGCCACGACCTCGGCCATCCACGCGCGCTCGGCGTCGCTGTCGCCCTCGGCGTTGCGGGGGACGCGGCGGGGCGGGGCCTCGGTGCCGCCGGGGGCGGTGGCCACCACGCGGATGTTCTGGTCGGCCAGCTCCATCGCCAGCGACTGAGTGATGGCGTTGATCCCCCCCTTGGCCGCCGAATAGGGCACGCGGTGGATGCCGCGGGTGGCGTTCGACGAGACGTTGACGATGGTGCCGCCCCCCCGCGCGGTGAGATGCGGCAGCACCGCCCGGCAGCAGTAGAGCGTCGGCATCAGCGAGCGGCGGATCTCGGCGTCGATCTGCTCGGGCTCGAAGGCCGCGAAGGGGCGCATCCGGATCGCGCCGCCGACGTTGTTGATCAGGATGTCGATGCCGCCGAAGCGCTCGACCGCATGGGCCATGGCCGCCTCGGCCCCGGCGTAGGTCTCGAGATCGGCGGTGAAGGCTGAGGCCTCGCCAGCGCTGCCGACCGCCTCGGCCGCGACCTCGGCCACGAAGTCGGCGCGGTCCACCAGCAGCACGCGCCCGCCTTCGGCGGCGGCGCGCAGCGCCACGGACCGGCCGATGCCCTGGGCCGCGCCGGTGACGACCAGCACCTTGCCCGCGAACCGGCCCGCAAAGACGGCGCCGCTCATGCGGCGTCCGCTGTGTCGGTGGCGGTGGTCGCGCCGGCGGGGGCGTTCGGGGTGAACTTCTCGTAGTGGAAGTTCGCGGGCGTGACGCCGGTCGTGTCGAGATGCCGGCGCACCGCATCGACCATCGCGGGCGGCCCGCAGAGATAGAGGTCGAAACCGCCATCGGTCAGGTCGTCGGGCATGTGCTGCGTGACCCAGCCCTTGCGCGGATGGGCCGACGCCTCGTCGGCCACTACGGTGCTGTAGGTGAAGTTCGGCAGGCGTGCCGCATAGGCCGCGATCTCGTCCTCGAGCACCAGGTCGAGGTCGCAGGTCACGCCGTAGATCAGGTGGATCTTCTGCGTCGAGCCCGCCCGCGCCAGCACCTCGAGCATCGACAGGAACGGCGCCAGCCCGGTCCCGCCGGCGAGGAACAGAAGCGGCCGCACCGGCTCGCGCAAGTAGAAGCTGCCCAGGGGGCCGGTCAGGTCGATCCGGTCGCCCACCGCGGCGCGCGCCAGCCAGCCGCTCATCAGCCCGCCGGGGATGGTCTTGATGACGAAGCCCACCCGCCCTTCGGCCGGCGCAGTGCTGAAGGAATAGCTGCGGTGATCGCCGCTGCCCGGCACGTCGATGTTGACGTACTGGCCGGGCAGGAACACCGGGGCCGCGCCGTCCACGTCGAGTTCCAGCACGATCGCCGCGTCCTTGTGCGGCGCGACGCGCGCGACGGTGGCGGCGAACTTCTGCTGGCCGGTCTTGCAGACGGTGGACGGCACCGGCACCGCCAGCACGCAGTCGCTGCTGACGGTCATCTGGCAGGTGAGGACCAGCCCCTCGGCGGCCTCGTCCTCGGTCAGGGCGTCCTCGATGTAGTCGTCGCCCAGGTCATAGCTGCCGCGCTCGGCCCGGCACTTGCAGGTGCCGCAGACGCCGTCCGAGCAATCCATCGGCAGGTTGATCTTGGCGCGGTAGGCGGCGTCGAGCACCTTTTCCCCCGCCCCGCAGTCTATGAAGCGGGTCACCCCGTCCTCGAAGTTCAGCGCGATCGTATAGCTGGACATGGAACCCCTCCTCGGTCCGGTGCCCGGCGGTCAGACGTGATAGACGTCGATGACCTGCCGGATGTAGTCGTTCTTGAGGACGATCTTCTTGGCCGCGATCACCATCCCGTCGCCCTGACGGCGCAGGGTGACGAAGGTCGTGCCGAAGAACTGATCGGTCGTGTTGTAGCGCTGGCTGAGCGTGTGGAAGTTGTAGCGCACATCCACCTCGTCGCCGCGGTCGGCCAGCACCTCCACATTCGTCACCGAATGGCTGGTGCGCGGCTCGGGCGTCGAGGCGCCCGAGCGTTCCGTCTCGATGCGGAACACCCGGTCCTCGAGCCCATCGCGGTCGGGGTAGTACATCAGCGAGATCTGCGACTGCGGGTCCTCGGTGATGCGGTCGTCGTCGTCCCAGGCCGGCATCCAGTAGCTCGCGTCGGGCGCGTAGCAGTCGAGCCACGCCTTCCACTCGCGATCGTCGAGATGGCGCGCCTCGCGGTAGAGGAAGGCGCAGATCGCGGCGTGGGAAAAGCCGGGCTGGACGCTCTGGCTGGCGGCGGGGGTCATGGTGTCGATCCGGGTCATTCCGCGGCCTCCAGCATCTGGCCGGCGGTGCGGCGCTCGGTCTCGAGCGCGGACTGCATCGCCTCGCGCCAATAGGCGTGCTGGCGCACGAACAGCCCCTCATCCTCGGAGCGTTCGCCCGACAGCTGCGGGTTCAGCCCCATGCGGCGGGCGTTCTCGTCCGGCCCCTCGACCCACAGCGGCGCGCCGCGCGACATGTCGTTCCAGAGCGCGGCGGTGCCGGCATAGGCGGTCTGGCAGGCGCGGAACTCCTCGAGGTCGTCCGAGGTGCCCATGCCCGAGACGTTGAAGAAATCCTCGTACTGGCGGATGCGGGTGGCGCGGTCCTGGGCGCTTTCGCCCTTGGGGGCGAAGCAGAAGATGCTGACCTCGGTCCGGTCCACGGCCAGCGGCCGCACGACCCGGATCTGGGTCGAGAACTGGTCTATCAGGAACACGTTCGGATAGAGGCCGAGGTTGCGGGTCTGGCCGACGATGAACTTCGCCCGTTCCTCGCCCACGCGGGCGGCGATCTCGTCACGGTGGGCCCAGACCGGGCGCACCTCGGGGTTCATGGTGTTGGTCCACAGCAGGATGTGGCCGTTCTCGAACCCGTAGACGCCGGCCACCGATTTCGACCAGCCCGAGGCGTCGACGGCCTTGGTCCCCTCTTCCTTCCGGCGGCCCATGGTGGCCTGGTAGTTCCAGTGGACGGAGCTGACGTGATAGCCGTCGCAGCCGTTCTCCATCTGCAGCTTCCAGTTGCCGTCGTAGATGTAGGACGAGTTGCCGCGCAGCACCTCGAGCCCGTCGGGCGCCTGATCGACGATCTGGTCGATGATCACGCGGGCCTCGCCCAGATAGTCCTCCAGCGAGGGCGAATCCGGGTTCAGGCTGCCGAAGAGGAAGCCCCGGTAGTTCTCGAACTTCGCCACCCTGGTCAGGTCGTGCGAGCCGTTCTTGTTGAACTGTTCGGGATACTGGGTGGTCTTTTCGTCCTTCACCTTCAGCAGCTTGCCGGTGTTCGAGAAGGTCCAGCCGTGGAACGGGCAGGTGAAGCTGCCCTTGTTGCCGTGCTTGCGCCGGCAGAGCATCGCCCCCTTGTGGGCGCAGGCGTTGATGACCGCGTTCAGCGCGCCGGTCTTGTCGCGGGTGATGACGATCGGCTGCCGGCCGATCCAGGTGGTGTAGTAGTCGTTCACCTCGGGGATCTAGCTTTCGTGCGCCAGATAAACCCAGTTCGCCTCGAAGAGATGCCGCATCTCGAGCTCGAACAGGTCGGGGTTGGTGAAGATGTCGCGGCGGCAGCGGAACACGCCGGTCTCGGGATTGTCTTCGACGGCGGTCGCCAGCAGCTGGTCGAGATCGCGCGCCTTGTCGATGATCGCGGACATGAGGTCTCCTCCCGGGGGCCGCGCCGGTTCGGGCGCGGGCCCCCGCTCAAATGTCGGGGATGTTCGGGGCGGGGTGCGGGTCGCGGGCCGTCAGGCGGCCGCGCGGCGCCGCTGTTCGTTGATCTGGTTGTCCACGCCGTCCACCAGCGCGGTCAGGTAGATGTCGAACTCGATCTCGGCGAACGGGCCGTTCAGGCCGTTGGCGTTGATGCTTTCGTCGTCGGTGCGCTCGTTGATCTTCGGCACCAGCCCCTCGCGGGTGGCATAGGCGAAGTCGTCGTCGATCAGCGGGTCACCCTCGATGTTGATCTGGGTGGTCAGCTTGCGGTGGCCGTCGGCGCTGATGAAGAAGTGGATGTGCGCCGGACGCTGCCCGTGCCGGCCCAGCGCCGACAGGAGCTTCTCGGTCGGGCTGCCGGGCGGGACGCCGTAGCCCGAGGGCAGGATCGACTGGAACTTGTAGCGGCCGTTCTCGTCGGCATAGATCGTACGCCGCATGTTGAAGGGCGCTTGCTGGCCGGTGGGATCAAAGTGCGAGTAGAACCCGCGGGTGTCGCAGTGCCACACCTCGACCTTGGCGCCGGGCAGCGGGCGGCCCTGGGCGTCGTGGACGACCCCGTGCATGACCAGCGTCTGGCCCTCGGCGGTGCCGTCATCCAGCCGCGCGAAGCCGGTCGATTCCGGGGCGCCCGCGACATAGAGCGGACCCTCGATGGTGCGGGGCGTCGGGTTCTCGATCCCCATCGCCGCGTCGATGGCGTCCAGGCGCTCGTCGATGAAGTGATCGACGCCGAGACCGGGCGAGATCAGCCCCGCCTGCCCCGCCGCGCCGAGATCGTTCAGCCAGGCAACGCCGGTCCAGTATTCGTCGGGGGTGATATCCAGATCGTCGATGGCGCGGAACAGGTCCGACATCAGCCGGTGGGTGATCTGCTTCATCCGGTCGTTGCCGGTGTCGCTGTTCAGGCCGCTGAGCTCGCGCAGGAACGCCTGCACATCGGGGCGGTCGTAGATCTTCACGCTCATGGGTTCTCCTCCGGTATGACGTGATCTTCTGGGGACGCGGGGGGCGGTTCCTCGGCCGGCCCCGCGCGGGGTGTCAGCTGTCGTCCGCGCGAATGGCGGACGGGTGCCGCAGCAGCGGCATCACGGTGATCTTCATGAAGGGAAAGAGCGGCAGACCCGACAGGATCTCGTGCAGCTCATCGTTGTCGGCGACGTCGAGGATGCTGACGTTCGCGTACTCACCCGCGATCCGCCAGATGTGGCGCCACTTCCCCGACGACTGCAGCGCCTGCGAATAGGCCTTCTCGCGGGCGAGCAGGTCGGCGCGCGCGTCGGCCGGCAGGTCGCGGGGGATCGAGACATCCATGCGGACGTGAAACAGCATCGGCCTATCCTCTCTTGCGGTCGAACCCGTCGCGGGCGAACGCCGCGACGCGGTCCTCGTCCAGCGCGATCCCCAGGCCCGGCCCGGTGGGGACGGTCAGGTGGAAGTCGCTGTAGTCCAGCGGCTCGCGCAGGATCTCTTCGGTCAGCAGCAGCGGGCCGAAGAGCTCGGTCCCCCACTGCAAGTTGGCGAAGGTGGCGAAGGCGTGCGCCGAGACGATGGTGCCGACCGCGCCCTCGAGCATCGTGCCGCCGTAAAGCCCGATGCCCGCCGCATCCGCGATCGCGGCCACCCGCAGCGCGGCAAAGGCGCCGCCCGACTGCTCGAGCTTGACGGCGAAGACATCGGCGCCGTGGACGCGGGCGATCTCGAAGGCCGAGTCCGGGCCGGTGAGCGATTCGTCGGCCATCAGCGCCACGGGGAAGCGGCGCACCAGGCGGCCCAGCGCCGACGCCTGCGCGACCGGCTGCTCGACCAGCTCGCAGCCCGCGTCGGCCAGCGCCGCCATGCCGCGCGCGGCGTCCGCCTCGCTCCACGCCATGTTCACATCGACGCGGACCGCCCCCCGCTCGCCCAGGGCCCGCTTGATCGCGGCCACGTGGGCGATGTCGTCGGCGAGCGGCCGCGCCCCGATCTTGAGCTTGAAGATGCGGTGCCGGCGCAGGTCGAGCATCCGCTCGGCCTCGTCGATGTCGCGGCCCGTGTCGCCCGAGGCGAGGGTCCAAGCCACCGGCAGCCGGTCACGCCGGCGCCCGCCCAGCAGCTCGCTGACCGGCAGCCCCAGCCGCTTGCCGTGGGCATCGAGCAGCGCCGTCTCGACCGCCGACTTCGAGAAGCGGTTTTCCTTCACCATCGCGCCGACGCGGGCCATCAGCGCCTGCACCCGCGTCGCGTCCTGCCCGATCAGCAGCGACGCCACATAGCGGTCAATCGCCAGCTTCATGCTTTCGGGGCTTTCGCCGCCATAGGCGAGCCCGCCGATGGTGGTGCCCTCGCCGACGCCGGTGACGCCGTCGCTGCAGGTGATGCGGACCAGCATCAGCGTCTGGCCGTTCATGGTGGCGACCGACAGCTTGTGCGGCCGGATCGTCGGCAGATCGACCAGCACCGTCTCGACCCGCTAGACGACGGGGGCGGCCAGTGCGGTGTCGGCGGGGGCGATGAGCTTGTTCATGTCGCCCATGTGACAGGCCGGCCGCGAGTCGGTCCAACATCATTTGAATCTGCCGCGATACCCTCAGGGTATGGTAGGCTGATACTAGGCTCGCTGTGCTGCGCCGCGGCGAAGCTGCATACCCGTCGCAACATGGATGACCGCATGGACCTGCGCCAGCTTCGCTACTTCGTGGCCGTCGCCCGCGAGCGCAATTTCACCCGCGCGGCCGAGCAGTTGCACATCGCCCAGCCGCCGCTGAGCCGGCAGATTCAGCTGCTGGAGGAGGAGTTGGGGGTGGAGCTGCTGTCGCGCAGCGCCCGTCCCGTGCGGATGACCGAGGCCGGGCGGCTTTTCTACGAACAGGCGCTGCAGATCCTCGGCCGGGTCGAGCAGATGGCCGAATCGACCCGGCGAGTCGGCCGCAACCAGAACCGCGTACTGTCCATCGGCTTCGTGCCCTCGACGCTCTATGGCGGCCTGTCGGGGCTGGTCCGCAAGCTGCGCAGCCGGGCGCCGACGCTCGACATCCAGCTGCTCGAGATGCTCTCGACCCAGCAGATCGCCGCCTTGAAGGAGGGGCGGATCGACATCGGCTTCGGCCGGTTGCGCCACGCCGACCCCGGCGTGGCCAGCACGACCCTGCGCGAGGAACGGCTGACCGTCGCCCTGCCCCGCGCCTGGCCCCTGTCGGACACCTCGGCGCCCATCCCGCTCAAGGCGCTGGGGGGACAGAAGCTGATCATCTACCCGAGCGAGCCGCGGCCGAGCTACGCGGACTTCGTGCTGACGCTGCTGCGCGAGGCCGAGGTCGGGCCGATCGAGGTGCAGGAGGTGCGCGAGATCCAGACCGCCCTCGGCCTCGTCGCCGCAGAGGCCGGGGTCTGCATCATCCCGATGTCCGCCCGGCAGATGCGGTCGGACGTGGTGTTCAGGCCGGTGGCCGACCCGCAGGCGACCTCGCCGGTGATCCTCAGCCACCGGGCCGGGGACGAATCCGCGACGCTCGACATGGTGCGCGACATCATCGACGAGATCTACGCCGAGAACCCGCCTTGGCTTGTCCGGGGAGACTGAACGCGTCTCTCGCGACCTTGGCTGAGGTGCGCAACCCGACGTCGTCGGCCGTCGCCAGCCGAGCCCCCGCGCGCGCCGCGGGTTGAGCCGGGCGGCCCTGGCCCCTATCTTGTGGGGCAAGCGCGAAAGGCATCCCATGTTCTCGATCCCCGGAAAGCCCCCCGTCACCATCACCCCCGCCGCCGAGGCGCGGATCGCCCGGCTGATGGCCGGCAAGGACGGCGCGGGCCTGCGCATCGGCCTCAAGAAGGGCGGCTGCGCGGGGATGGAATACACGATGGAACTGGCCGACGCCGCCAACCCCGGCGACGAGGTGGTGGAACAGGGCGCGGCGCGGGTGCTGATCGCGCCGACCGCGCAGATGTTCCTGTTCGGGACCCAGATCGACTATCAGGACGGACTGCTCGACAGCGGCTTCCGCTTCATCAACCCCAATGTCACCGACAGCTGCGGCTGCGGCGAGTCGGTGCGGTTCGAGCCGCTGGAAGGGTCGGCCGCGCGGCAGGGCTGACTGCGGGCGCCCTCTCGCCCCCGGCCTCTCTTGCAGGGGCGCCCGCCGCCGGGCTAGGCGGGGGCGACCCTGATCAAGGAGGATGAGATGGCCCCCCGCAAGCTTGCCGCCGGCAACTGGAAGATGAACGGCACCCGCGCCGCGCTGGCCGAGATCGCCCCGCTCGCGCCCCAAGCCGGAGGCGTCGATGTCCTGATCTGCCCGCCCGCCACGCTGGTCGCGGCGATGGCCGAGGCCGCGCCCAAGGGGATCGCGGTCGGCGGGCAGGACTGCCACGCCGAGGCCTCGGGCGCCCACACCGGCGACATCGCCGCCGAGCAGCTGCGCGACGCGGGCGCGAGCCACGTCATCGTCGGCCACTCGGAACGCCGCACCGACCATGCCGAAACCGACGCACAGGTTGCCGCCAAGGCGACCGCCGCGCATCGCGCGGGCCTCGTCGCAGTCATCTGCGTGGGCGAGACCGAGGCGCAGCGCGACGCGGACGAGACGCTTGCCGTGATCGCCGCGCAGCTCGCAGGCTCAGTCCCCGAGGGGGCGACGGCCGCCAACACGGTCATCGCCTATGAGCCGGTCTGGGCCATCGGCACCGGCCGCACCCCCACGGTCGAGCAGATCGCCGAGGTCCACGCCGCCATGCGCAAGGCCCTCAGCGACCGGCTGGCGGACGGCGCCGAGATGACGCTGCTCTATGGCGGCAGCGTCAAGCCGGGCAACGCGGCCGAGATCTTCGCCATCGCCAACGTGGACGGCGCGCTGGTCGGCGGGGCGAGCCTCAAGGCCGCCGATTTCGGCCCCATCGTCGCCGCGCTCGCGGCGGCCTGAGCCGCCGCGCCGCCCTCACCCACTACGCCTTGGCGGGGTCGCGCACCGCCGGATAGCTGTGGAACGGCACGTTCCACAGCTGCCCGTCCACCGCCTCGACCCGCATCATGTAGATCGTGTGGATGATGTCGCGGGTCGCGGCGTCGATCTCGATCGGGCCGCGCGGCGACTCGAAGCGCGCGCCCTTCATCGCCTCGACCAGCGCCGCGCCGGCGGCGTCGCCCCCGGTGCGCCCCAAGGCCTCGGCCAGCAGCCGGGCGCCGTCATAGGCGGACACGGCCATGAAGTTGGGGCGGGTGCGGTTCCGCTCCATGAAACTGGCAACAAAGGCGCGGTTCGCCTCGGTCGGCAGGGCGGCGCTGTAGTGCAGCCCCGTGACCAGCCCCAGCGCGGCATCCCCCATCTGCGGCAGCACGATGTCGTCGGTCACCGACCCATCCGCGACCAGCCGGATGCCCGACCGGTCGAGCCCGCGCTCGACCCATTGCTTGAGGAACGGCGCGCCGATCCCCGAGGGCAGGAACACGAACAGCGCCTCGGGCTTCGCGTCTGCCACGCGCTGCAGGAAGGCCGCGAAATCCGGGTCGCGCAGCGGCACCCGCAGGCTGCCCGCGACGGTGCCGCCGGCCTCGGCGAAGACCTTGGCAAAGCTCGCCTCGGCGTCGTGGCCGGGGCCGTAGTCGGCGACCAGCGTCATCGCCTGGCCAATCCCGTCGCCGGCCATCCAGCGGGCGATCACGCTTGTCACCTGCGGGGTGGTGTAGCTTGTGCGCACGATCATCGGCGAGGCCTCGGTCACGGCCGAGGTCGCCGCCACCATCACGATCTGCGCCACGCCCGCGCGGGCCGAGACCGGCGCCGCGGCCAGCGCGAGTGGGGTCAGGCCGAAGCCGCCCAGCACCTCGATCCCGCCCGAGGTCACCATCTCCTGCGCGATGCGCCGGGTGGTGTCGGCGATGCCGCCATCATCGGCGATCACCGGCTCGATCCGCCGGCCCGCACCGGTGGCGCCTTGGGTGTCGAGATACTGCTGGAACCCGGCCTGCATCTGCTGGCCGTAGGACGCGAACGGGCCGGTGAGCGGCAGGATCAGCCCGACCTTGAGCGCGCGGTCCTGCGCCAGGGCGGGGGCGGCGAGCCCGCCGGCGAGGGCCGCGGCGGCGCCGGTCAGAAGGGTGCGTCGGTGCATCGAAAAGCCTCGTTCAGCTGGCGGACGGCGGCGACTAGGCCATGACGGCGCGGCACCGCGCAAGCGGTCTCTCGCGCCCCTTCCGCCTCGGGCGCGGGGGCCGCCGCGCGCCCGGCCGGCCGGGGACCGTGCCATGCGGCCGTTCGGACGGGTTGATCGATCCCCCCGCGTGCCGCATGGTGCGCGCGTCACGACGCGGCGTCACGACCGCGACCGTCCCAACACCCGGAGGAGACTACCCCATGCGCATCACCCGCCTTGCCGCCGCTGCGGCCACCGCGGCCGCCCTCGTCGGCGCACCGCTCACCGCCTCGGCGGCCGAGTTCATCAACGTCCTGACCGGCGGCACCTCGGGGGTCTATTACCCGATGGGCGTCGCCATGTCCGAGATCTGGGCCAAGGGCATCCCCGACGCACGGACTCAGGTTCAGGCCACCAAGGCCTCGGTCGAGAACCTCAACCTGCTGCAGCAGGGCAAGGGCGAGGCGGGCTTCGCGCTTGGCGACAGCGTCCAGATGGCGTGGGAGGGCGACGAGGAGGCCGGCTTCAAGGGCAAGCTCGACAAGCTGCGCGCGATTGGCGCGATCTATCCGAACTACATCCAGATCGTCGCCTCGAAGGATTCGGGCATCGCCTCGCTGGCTGACCTCAAGGGCAAGAGCCTGTCGGTCGGCGCGGCCAAGTCGGGGACCGAGCTAAATGCCCGCGCCATCCTCGAGGCGGCGGGGATGAGCTACGCCGATCTGGGCAAGGTCGAGTACCTGCCCTTCGCCGAATCGGTCGAGCTGATGAAGAACCGCCAGCTTGACGCCACGCTGCAGTCGGCGGGTCTGGGCGTTGCCTCGCTCAAGGACCTCGCGACCTCGACCCCGATCACCGTGATCCCGGTGCCCGCCGACCTGGTGGCCAAGCTCGGCGGCGCCTATCACGCCGCGACGATCCCGGCCGACACCTACGACGGGCAGGCCGCCGACGTGCCGACCGCTTCGGTCACGAACATCCTCGTGACCCACGACGGCGTGCCCGAGGAAACCGTCTACCAGATGACCAAGCAGCTGTTCGAGAACCTCGACACCGTCAAGGCGGCGCACGCGGCGGGCAAGGCCATCGACGTGGCGAAGGCGGCCGAGAACCTGCCGATCCCGCTGCACCCGGGCGCCGAGCGCTACTACCGTGAGGCCGGCGTCCTGAAGTAAGGCGCCCGCTCTGACCGGCTCGCGGTCCCGGTGCAGCGCTGCGCCGGGGCCGTTCTCGTCCCGCGACCACCCTGCCGCGCCACGTCGCGCGGAGGGCCGTCGCCCTCCCTTCCCCTGACAATCCAGGTGCATGATGCAGCCCCCCTCCCCCGCCCGCGCGCCGCACGCCCCCCCGGCCACGCCGGACCACCCGCACCAGATGCCGCCCGGCGCGCAGGAGCTGGCGATCCACGACCCGCTTGCCGACAGCTTCCCGCCCGGCCTTCAGGGCCGGCTGCTCTGGGGCATCGCCGTCGCCTTCTCGGTGTTCCAGATCGCCACCGCGGCGCATTTCATCGACCTGCCGAGCCAGGTCGTGCGGGCGATGCACGTGGGCTTCCTGATGCTCTTGGTGTTCCCGCTGATCGCGCTCGCGCGCGGCAGGGGCCCGGCGGTGCAGGCCGCGGCCTGGGCGCTGGCCCTGACCGGCGGCGCGGTCGCGATCTACCAGTGGGTCGAGTACGAGCCGCTGCTGCTGCGGGCCGGCGACCCGAGCCAGATGGACCTGGTGATTGGGGTTCTGGCGCTGATCACCGTGTTCCTCGCCGCCTGGGCCGAGATGGGGATCGCGCTGCCGATCATCGCCGGGGTGTTCCTGCTCTACTGCTTCTTCGGGCAGTATGCGCCGGGGCTGTTGCAGACCCGCGGCTATGACGCGGCGCAGGTGATCGAGCACATGGCCTATGGGACGGAAGGGATCTACGGCATCCCGACCTATGTCAGCTCGTCCTACATCTTCCTCTTCATCCTGTTCGGGGCGTTCCTCGAAAAGGCGGGGATGATCAAGCTCTTCACCGACGTGTCGCTGGGTCTGGTCGGGCATCTGCTCGGCGGGCCGGCCAAGGTGGCGGTGTTCTCGTCGGCGCTGATGGGCACGATCTCGGGCTCGGGCGTCGCCAACGTCGTCACCACCGGGCAGTTCACCATCCCGCTGATGAAGCGCTTCGGCTATCGCCCGGCCTTCGCCGGCGGGGTCGAGGCGACCGCCTCGATGGGTGGGCAGATCATGCCGCCGGTGATGGGGGCGGTGGCCTTCATCATGGCCGAGACGCTGGGCGTCCACTACGTCGAGATCGTCAAGGCGGCGCTGATCCCCGCGATCCTCTATTTCGGCGCGGCGTTCTGGATGGTCCACCTCGAGGCCGGACGGCGCGGGCTGGTGGGGATGCCCAAGTCGCAGCTTCCCTCGCCCATGGCCGCGCTGAAGGAGGGCTGGTACCTGATCCTGCCGCTCGCGGTGCTGGTGTGGCTGCTCTTTTCCGGCACCACCCCGCTTTACGCGGGCACCATCGGTCTTGCGCTGACGATCGTGCTGATCCTCGGCGGCTCGGTGGCGCTGGGGCTGCCCTCGGTGGTGCTGCGCGCCATCGTCTGGGTCGGGCTCGGGCTTGTCTGCGCGTGGATCTTTTCGCAGGATCTGCGGCTCTCTATGCCGCTGGTCGGGGCGCTCGTCTCGGCGCTGATCCTGCTCAACGTGCTGACCCGCGGCGGGCGGGCGACGGTCGCGATGGTCGTCGACAGCCTCGCCGACGGGGCCAAGACGGCGCTGCCAGTCGGTGTGGCCTGTGCGCTGGTCGGCATCGTGATCGGCACGATGACCCTGACCGGCGCGGCCACCACCTTCGGCGGCTTCATCGTTTCGGTGGGCGAGAGCAACCTGTTCCTGTCGCTGGTCCTGACGATGGTGACCTGCCTCATCCTCGGGATGGGGATTCCCACGATCCCCAACTACATCATCACCTCGACCATCGCCGGGGGCGCGCTTCTGCAGCTCGGCGTGCCGCTGATCGTCAGCCACATGTTCGTGTTCTATTTCGGCATTCTGGCCGACCTGACTCCGCCGGTGGCGCTGGCCTGCTTTGCCGCCGCCCCCATCGCGCGCGAGTCGGGCCTCAAGATCAGCATGGAGGCGATCAAGATCGCCGCGGCGGGCTTCGTGATCCCGTTCATGGCGGTCTACACCCCGGCCCTGATGCTGCAGGACGGCGGACCTCTCGCCACCGCCATCGGCTACGTGCCGGCGGTGGTCTATATCGTGGTCAAGACGGTGCTGGCGATCGGCCTGTGGGGGATCGCGGTGATCGGGTGGATGGGCCGCAAGCTGAACCTGGCCGAGCGCGCCTTTGCGATGATTTCGGCCTTCATGCTCGTCTATGCCGCGACGTGGAGCGATGCGGTGGGCTTTGCCCTCTCGCTCGCCTGCATCGGCTGGATCTGGATGAGCCAGCGCCGCGCGGTCGCCGCATGAGCGCCTGCCTCATGGCCGGGGCCGTGGCCCTGGCCGTGAGCGGCGGCTTCTCTCTCGGCTGGACCCACTCGGTCGAGCGGGTCCGGTGGGAGGAGCGCTGGCGCGTCGAGGGCGACCGGCTGGTGCTGGCCGAGGCGCGGGTGCGCGGCTCCGGCGCGGGCATGGAGCCGGGCGAGGGCGCCGTCCAGCGCGACGGCTGGTGGGTCTGGCAGCCGGAGCGGTCCTTCCCCGAGGTGACGCTCGCCGCGTCGGGGGCGACAGGCGGCGGCTGGACGCTCTGCACCGACGGCGGCTGCCGCGAGCTGGGCGCGGTCGCGGGCGCGCCGGTGACGCTGCGGCCCTGCCCCGAGGGCACCGTGGGCGGCTGATGCCGGACCGGGGGGCTGTCTGCCCCCCGGACCCCCCGAGGATATTTTTGTCCAGCCTGAGGGGGCACGTCTCGTCGCGTGGGGCCGAGACTATTCGCGGACCGATGGCGTGTCTGCCGCCGAGGCTGCGCGTGCGCGCGGGGCAGAGCCGCGGGGTGTCAGCGGAACAGGATCAGCGAGCCGGGCGACCAGCCGACGCGGACGCGGGTACCGAGGTCCGGCAACTCGCGCCCGAAGACGTTGCGCATCGAGATCCGCACCTCATGCTCGCCGTCAAAGCCCTCGCCCGCGAGCATCACGTCGTAATAGCTCATGTCGCCGTAATAGACGACCTCGTCGATAATCCCCTCGGTCACGCGGTCGCTGGCTGGGGCATTGGCGGCGAGCAGCGTCACAGCCTCGGGGCGGAAGCCGATCGAGGGGCTGGCGTCGCCGGCATCGGCGTGGCTCACGTTGGCGGCCGGAATGTCCACCCGGCCGAAGCCCGGCGCCTCGACCGTCACCGCGTCACGGCTTTCGCCGAGGATGCGGGCCGGCAGGAAGTTCATCACCCCGATGAAATCCGCGACCCGGCGGCTTGCCGGGCGGGTATAGAGCGCCTCGGCCGAGTCGAGCTGGGCGATCTGGCCCTCGAACATGACGGCGATCCGGTCGGACATGACCAGCGCCTCCTCCTGGTCGTGGGTGACGAGGACGAAGGTGATGCCGACCTGCCGTTGCAGCTTGATCAGCTCGAGCTGCATCTGCTCGCGCATCTTGCGGTCGAGCGCCGAGAGCGGCTCGTCCAGGAGCAGCACCTTGGGCTTGAGGATCAGAGCGCGCGCCAGCGCCACCCGCTGCCGCTGCCCGCCCGAGAGCGCGTGCGCGGCCCGCGCGCCGTAGCCGCGCAAGCCCACCATCGCCAGCGCCTCGTCCACCGCCGCCGCCTTGTCGGCGCGCGAGCGCGGGTCGCGGCGCAGGCCGAAGGCCACGTTCTCGGCGACCGTCAGGTGCGGGAAGATGGCGTAGGACTGGAACACCATGTTCGTCGGCCGGACGTTCGCGGGCACATCCGCCATGTCCTTGCCGTCGATCAGCACCACGCCGGACGAGATGCCCTCGAACCCGGCGATGGTTCTGAGCAGCGTGGTCTTGCCGCAGCCCGACGGCCCGAGCAGCGAGAAGAACTCGGCCTCGCGGATCGTCAGGTCGATGCCCCTGAGCGCGTGGTAGTCGCCGTAGTACTTGTGCACCTCGCGGCACTCGATCATCGGCTTGCGCTCGGCGATAGGCGTCGGGCGGCCGGCGGCGTCGCGGGCCGGGGCGTAGCTCGGGGCGGGTTGCGCGTGTGGGGCGGTCACAGGAAGCCTCCGCTGTCCTTCTGGCCGGTGCGGGCAACGCCGCGGCGGCGGAAATATTCGGCGATCGTCAGCAGCAGGATCGACAGGCCCACCAGCACCGTCCCGAGCGCCATGATCATCGGGATCGACTTGGGGAACCTGAGCTGGCTGAAGATGTAGGTGGGCAGCGTCGGCTCGTTGCCGGCGAGGAAGAAGGCGATGATGAACTCGTCAAGGCTGATGGTGAAGCTCATCAGCAGCGCCGAGATGATGCCCGGCATCACCAGCGGCAGGATCACCAGCCGGAACGCGCTCCACTTCGTTTCGCCGAGGTCCTGCGCGGCCTCCTCCAGCGAGCGGTCGAGCGACGAGAAGGCGGTCGAGAGGATCGCCACCGTGTAGGGCATGCAGATCAGCGTGTGCCCGAGGATCACCGTCAGCACCGAGAGCTGCACCCCGAGCCCCAGCAGCACCACCAGCAGCGACACGCTGATGATAATCTCGGGCAGTACCAGCGGCAGCATGATCAGGCCCATGATCGGGGCCTTGAACGGGAACGAGAACCGGGTCGAGGCGCGGGCGGCGAAGAGCCCGAGGCAGGTGGCGAGGATCGACGAACTGACCGCGATGGTCAGCGAGTTCATCAGCGCCCGCCGCAGCGTCGCGTTGCCCCACATCTGGGCGAACCATTCGGTCGTGAAGCCCTTGAGCGGAAAGGCGATGATCGTGCCGTTGTTGAAGGCGAAGACCGGCAGCAGCAGGATCGGCGCATAGAGGAACAGCAGATAGGCGATGGCATAGGCCTTGAGGCCCCCGCCGGGGCCCCGCCCGCTGGCGCGCGCCCCGCTCATGCCCGCACCTTGAGGAAGCGGCGGTTGAGGAACAGGAACACCAGCGCCAGCAGCGTCACGATCAGCATCGCGGTGATGGCGATGGCCGAGCCGAGCGGCTTGTTGTCGATGTCGAGCATCTGCGCCTGGATGAGGTTCGCCACCATCGGGATCTTGCCGCCGCCGATGATCGTGGGCGTCACATAGTCCCCGATGGTCGGGATGAAGACGATCAGCACCGCCGCCAGCACCCCCGGCATGGCCAGCGGCAGCGTGACCCGCCAGAAGGTCATGGCCCGGCTTTCGCCGAGGTCGCGCCCGGCCTCGAGCAGCGAGCGGTCGATCTTCTCCAGCGCGACGTAGATCGGCAGGATCGCGAAGGGCGCATAGGCGTGGGCCAGCGTCACCACGATCGAGCCGGTGTTGTAGAGCAGGAACGAGAGCGGCTGCTCGATGATCCCGAGGCTCTTCAGCCCCGAGTTGATGACCCCATTGTAGCCGAGGATCACCTTCCACAGGAACACCCGGATCAGGTAGCTGGTCCAGAACGGGATGGTGATCAGGAACAGCCACAGCGACTTGCGCTCGGGCCGGACCACGAAGGACAGGAAATAGGCGACCGGAAACGCCAAGAGCACCGTCACCACCGTTACCAGCCCGGCCACGAAGAGCGAGCGCAGCATCAGCGTGCGGAAGATCGGGTCGGCCCAGACGGCGCGATAGTTCTCGAGCGTGAACTCGCGGATGATGGTCTGGTAGCCGTCCTTGAAGAAGGAATAGGCGAGGATGGTCAGCAGCGGCACCGCCAGCATCGCCAGCGCGTACAGCAATGGCGGGGTGATGATCCGCAGCCCCTGGGCCGATTCCGATCCGCTGGCCGATGCCATGTCGCTCTGCGCTCCCCCCATAGATCCCGGCGGCGTCCGTCTGCCTCGCATCAGAACCATATGGGTTGGCGAAGGAAAAGCGGATTCGCGCCGGCTGCGGCGCGGCCGCGGCGGTGCCCCCGGCTCTGCCTGCGGCGCAGGCAGCGCGGGGCGGTAGCGGGGCCGATGTCGGTAGCCGCTGGCGGGGCGCGCGAAAACCGCCCGGTTGCCGATATGGATGTCTCGACAGGTGACGGCGGGCGGTGCAATCTGCCGGCGCATCAAGGGCGGCGCGCGGGTCTGACACCGCGTCCGCGACAGTGGAGGAAGACTATGACTGAGAAGACCCAATTCGACCGCCGGGCGTTCCTGACCCGCGCCGGGATCGGCGGCGCCGCCGCCGCCGCGGGGGCCACGCTGGCCGCCCCCGCCATCGCGCAGGAGGCGCCGACGATCAACTGGCGCGTCGCCTCGTCGTTCCCCAAGTCGCTCGACACGATCTACGGCAGCGCCGAGGACGTGGCGACCCGCCTGAAAGAGGCGACCGACGGCAAGTTCAACCTGCAGGTCTTCGCCGCGGGCGAGATCGTCCCGGGCCTGCAGGCCATCGACGCCACCTCGGACGGCACGGTCGAAGTGTCGAACTCGGTCGGCTACTACAACTGGGGCAAAGACCCGGCCTTCGCGCCCGGCGCCGACCTGCCCTTCACCTTCAACGCCCGCTCGAAGGCCGCCTATAACTATCAGGGCGGCGGCATCGACAAGTACAACGAGTTCCTGGCCACCCAGAACCTGATCTGCTTCCCGGTCGGCAACACCGGCGCGCAGATGGGCGGCTGGTACCGGAAAGAGATCAAGTCGCTCGAGGACATGAAGGGCCTCAAGATGCGGATCTCGGGCCTCGCCGGGAAGGTGATGGAGAAGCTGGGCGTCGTGCCCCAGCAGATCGCCGGCGGCGACATCTATCCGTCGCTCGAAAAGGGCACCATCGACGCCGCCGAGTGGGTCGGCCCCTATGACGACGAGAAGCTCGGCTTCCAGAAGGTCGCGCCCTACTACTACTACCCGGGCTTCTGGGAAGGCGGGCCGACGGTGGGGATGTTCATCAACCTCGCCAAGTGGAACGAGCTGCCCGACAGCTACAAGTCGCTGCTGCGCACGGCCTGCCAGGCGGTCGACCAGAACACGCTGTCGAAATACGACTACAAGAACCCGACCGCGCTGAAGAACCTCGTCGCCGCGGGCGCCCAGCTGCGGCCGTTCCCCGAGGACGTGATGGTCGCGGCGTTCGACGCCTCGCGGGCGCTCTACGAGGAGCTGGCGGGCCAGAACCCGGCGTTCAAGGCCCAGTGGGATGCGCAGAAGGCCTATCTGAACGACTGGTACCTGTACCAGCAGACGACGGATTACACCTTCGACACGATGATGATGATCCAGCAGCGCAACAACAAGCTGGCCGCTGCCGATGCGGCGCCTGCCGCGGCCCCGGCCGATGCGGCGCCGGCTGCCCCGGCCGATGCGGCGCCCGCCGCGCCGGCCGCGCCCGCGAGCAACTGATCCGCGACGCCGCGCGCCCCGCGCGCGGTACGCGACTGGACCGCCGCCCCCGACCGGGGCGGCGGTTTTCGTTTGCGCGGGGCGGCGGGTAGGAGAGCGCTTTGGAGCGGTCGCTCGATCCCAGTTGGGAAATGCAGAAGGGCGGCCCGAGGGCCGCCCTTTCGTCGTTGGGGTGCGCGCGTCAGTTCGACGGCGGGGCGAGGCCCGGCGGAGGTCCGGAGAGCCCACCCGCCGCCGGTGCCGGCGCAGCGGGTGCCGGAGCGGCAGGCGCAGGCGCCGCAGGGGTGGTCGGCGCGGAGGTGGTCGGTGCAGGGGCCGGGCTGCCGAAGTTCGGCGCGCCCAGTCCCCCCAGTCCGCCCGAGGTCGGCGCCGCGGGCGCCGGGGCCGGCGCCGGGGTGCCGAAGTTTGGCGTCCCGAGGCCGCCCAGCCCACCCGGGGCCGGGGCCGCAGGGGCACCCGTCGCGGCCGGGGCACCCGGCACCGCAGGGGCAGCCGGGGCGCCGAACGGGCTGCCCAGTCCGCCGAGCCCGCCGCCCAGGCCGCCTCCGAGGCCGCCCAGCCCGCCGCTGCCGCCACCCATGGGCACCTCGATGCGGACCTGCGACATGTCCACGGGCTTGCCCTTGTAGTGCATGACCATCTGCGGGAAGGCCATCACAAGCCCCACCATCACCAGCTGGATCACCACGAAGGGCACCGCCCCCCAGTAGATCTGGCTGGTCTTCACCGGCTCCATCATCCGGCCCGTGACCTTGTCCTTGTAGGGGATCTTGGGCGCCACGGATCGCAGGAAGAACAGCGCGAAGCCGAAGGGCGGGTGCATGAACGAGGTCTGCATGTTGACCCCGAGCAGCACCCCGAACCAGATCAGGTCGATCCCCAGCTTCTCGGCCGCCGGCGCCAGCAGCGGCACGATGATGAACGCCAGCTCGAAGAAGTCGAGGAAGAACGCCAGCAGGAAGACGAGGATCGAGACGACGATCAGGAAGCCGTATTCACCGCCCGGCAGGCTGGTCAGCAGCTCTTCGACCCACAGGTGCCCGTTCACGCCGTAGAAGGTGAGCGAGAACACCCGCGCGCCCACGAGGATGAACATCACGAAGGACGACAGCCGCGTGGTCGAGGCGAGCGCCTGCGGGATCACCCCGCCGCCCAGCCGTCCCTTGAGACCGGCGAGGATCAGCGCCCCGACCGCCCCCATCGCGCCGCCCTCGGTGGGCGTGGCGATGCCGAG
This sequence comes from Paracoccus sanguinis, assembly GCF_012689545.1. Taxonomy (NCBI): domain Bacteria; kingdom Pseudomonadati; phylum Pseudomonadota; class Alphaproteobacteria; order Rhodobacterales; family Paracoccaceae; genus Paracoccus; species Paracoccus sanguinis. The sequence goes on along the minus strand of NZ_CP051542.1, from coordinate 38,191 downwards.
GAAGATCGTGCCCAGCACGAGGAAGATCAGCGCCAGCGGCGGGATCAGCACGATGATGACCTGCTGCGCGAGCCGGCTCATCACGTTGGCGCCCATCGACTTGTCGAGCAGCGCCGCGACATAGATCACCGCAATGGCCGCCGCCGCCGCGAGGATGTCGGCGTTGGCGCCCTGGGTCGGGTGCAGCCAGTGCCAGAAGCCGTAGAAGACCCCTGCGCCGACCAGCAGCGCCACGATCAGCGAGGTGACGCCCGAGCCGAGCGTCCGCGCCTCTTTCGGCAGCGCCGGCATCGACTCGGGCCGCATGATGGACATCACGAAGACATAGGCCATGTAGAGCCCGGTCAGCACGAGGCCCGGGATCATCGCGCCCTTGTACATGTCGCCCACCGACCGGCCGAGCTGGTCGGCCAGCACGATCAGCACGAGGCTGGGCGGGATGATCTGCGCCAGCGTCCCCGACGCCGCGATGACGCCCGAGGCGAGGCGCCGGTCATAGCCGTAGCGCAGCATGATCGGCAGCGAGATGAGGCCCATGGCGATCACGCTCGCCGCCACCACGCCGGTGGTCGCCGCGAGCAGCGCGCCGACGATGATGACCGCGTAGGCCAGACCGCCGCGCACCGGGCCGAACAGCTGGCCGATGGTGTCGAGCAGATCCTCGGCCATGCCCGATTTCTCGAGCACGATCCCCATGAAGGTGAAGAAGGGGATGGCCAGCAATGTCTCGTTGCTCAAGAGGCCCCAGAGCCGCTCGGGCATGGCGTAGAGCAGGTTCCAGCTCAGGTTGATCTCGCCGCCCGACAAGGGGGCCAGCTCGACGCCGATGATGAAGAACAGCAGCCCGTTCGCGGCCAGCGCAAAGGCGACCGGATAGCCCAGCAGCAGGAATGCCACGAGGCTCGCGAACATGATGGGCGCCATGTTGTGGGCGATGATCTCCATCATTTGCGGACGTCCCGGTCGGTGTAGTTGCGGTTATGATCGCGCGGGTGGTCGATCATCTGGTCGGTCACCGGATGATCAGGGCTGGCAAACCCCGCCTCGGCCAGCATCCGGTCGTCGATCTCGACGGCCGGGGTGTGGGACGACACATGCACCTGGGTGTCGGGCAGATCGCCGCGCATCACCGCGATCTTCTTGATGATCTCGGAAATCCCCTGGAAGAACAGCAGGATGAACCCGGCCAGGAGCAGCGCCTTGGCGGGCCACAGGATCAGGCCGCCGGCGTTCATCGACCGCTCGCCCGACGCGATCGAGCGCTGCAGCCACGGCACCATCAGCCAGATCATCAGGATGACGAACGGCATCAGGAACAGCAGGTGGCCGATCAGGTCGATCCAGTGCTGCGTGCGCCGGCTGCGCCCGCCATAGATGATGTCGATGCGGATATGTTCGTTCTCGAGCAGCGTGTAGGCCGCGGCGAGCAGGAATGCCGCGCCGTAGAGATACCACTGCAGTTCGAGCCAGGCGTTCGACGAAATCGACCAGACCTTGCGGCTGATCGCGTTCCCCGCGCTCACCAGAATGGCCACGAGGATCAGCCAGCTCACCCCGCGGCCGATCACCGTGTTGACGCGGTCGATGCCGCGAGACATGGCCAGAAGGCCGCCCATCGTCTGTTCCCCCCTTGCGCGCCGCGATCTTTGCGCGGCGGCGTCACGCGTGACGTTGCGCCATTTGCGGCTTTTGCAGGCCTGCGGTATGGCCGAGCCAGACCCGCCCGGTCAAGCGTTTCCGCGTCGCGCCGGGCCGGGCCGGCGTGACCGCCTCGCGGCCCGCGCGCGCGGCGCTTCGGCCCGCCGCCGCGGCACCCGCACGCCGCACCAGACCCACGCCGTCGCGGACGCCCGGCCGCGCCGGCCCCACCCGATCCAGCCGCACGAGGCCGCGCCCATGCCCCCCTTCGAGGCCCGCCAGGCCCCCCGCAGCTTCCGCGACCGCTGGGCGGCGATGCGCAACGTGCCCCCGTTCCTGCGGCTCGTGTGGCGCGCAGGCCCCGGCCTTGCGCTGGCCACCATCGTGCTGCGGCTGACGCGGGCGCTGATCCCGGTCGCCACGCTCTACGTCGGCAAACTGATCGTGGACGAGGTGGTGCGGCTGGCCGCCCTGCCCGACACGCCCGACACGATCGGGGCGTGGTGGGACGCGGGGCTTGCGGCGGGCCTCGGCTGGATGCTCGCGGCCGAGCTGGGGCTCGCGATCCTGCAGGACGTGCTCACACGGCTGATCGGGCTGGTGGACAGCCTGCTCTCCGAGCGGCTGACCAACGACCTCTCGACCCGGCTCATGGACCATGCGGCGACGCTCGACCTCGAGGATTTCGAGGACGCGGTATTCCAGGACAAGCTCGACCGCGCGCGGCGGCAGACGGCCTTCCGCATGTCGCTGATGGGCCAGCTCTTCGGGCAGATCGAAAGCCTGATCACGGTGCTGAGCTTCGCCGGCGGCCTGCTGGCCTATAACCCGTGGCTGGTGGCGCTGCTGCTGCTCACGCTGATCCCGGCGTTCCTGGGCGAGGCGCATTTCAACGCCCGCAGCTATTCGCTCGACTACGGCCGCACGCCCGAGCGGCGCGAGATGGACTATGTCCGCCAGATCGCCGCCAGCGCCGACACGGCCAAGGAGATCAAGATCTTCGGTCTCGACCGATTCCTGCGCGACCGCTACCTCACGCTGGCGCGGCGGTTCTACGCCCAGAACCGCGCCGTGGCGCAGGCGCGCGCCGCCTGGGGGGCGCTGTTCGCGGGGCTCGGCACGCTCGGCTATTACGCGGCCTATGTCTGGATCGTCGCGCAGACCGTGACCGGGCACCTGAGCCTCGGCGACCTGACCTTCCTTGCCGGTTCGTTCCAGCGCCTCAGGACGCTGATGGAGAACCTGCTCACCGGCTTCGGCCAGGTCGCGGCGCAGGCGCTCTATCTCGACGACCTGTTCGAGTTCTTCCGGGTGGCGCCCGAGATCGCCTCGCCCCCGAACCCCCTGCCCGTCCCGAACCCGATCCGCGAGGGGTTCCGCTTCGAGAACGTGGGCTTCCACTATCCGGGCAGCACCCGCTGGGCGGTCCGCGGGCTCGACTTCACCCTGCACGCCGGCGAGACGCTGGCGCTGGTGGGCGAGAACGGGGCGGGCAAGACCACGCTCGTCAAGCTGCTCGCCCGGCTCTACGACCCCGACGAGGGGCGGATCCTTTTGGACGGGCGCGACCTGCGGGACTACGACCTCGACGCGCTCAGGGGCGCGATGGGGGTGATCTTTCAGGATTTCGTGCGCTTCAACCTGACCGCGGGGGACAACATCGCGGTCGGCCGGATTACGGCGCGCGACGATGCCGCGCGGGTGAAGGCGGCGGCCGAACGGGCGCTCGCTGACCGGGTGATCGCGCGGCTGCCCGCGGGATACGACCAGATGATCGGCAAGCGCTTTGCCAACGGCGTCGAGCTGTCGGGCGGCGAATGGCAGAAGATCGCCATCGCCCGCGCCTACATGCGCGACGCGCAGGTGCTGATCCTGGATGAGCCGACCGCAGCGCTCGACGCGCGCTCGGAATACGAGGTGTTCCAGCGCTTCAAGGAACTGTCCGAGGCCAAGACGGCGGTGCTGATCTCGCACAGGTTTTCCTCGGTGCGGATGGCCGACCGCATCCTCGTGCTCGAGGGCGGCCGGGTCGAGGCGCAGGGCACCCACGAAGAGCTGTTGGCGCAGGACGGGCGGTATCGGGAACTGTTCGAGTTGCAGGCAGAGGGGTACCGGTGAGGCGGGCCTAGGGGCGCCCGGCCCGCTCCACCCACTCCACGAGCTTCGGCAGGCTGACCCGCGTCAGGTCGTAGTCCGCGACGATCCGCGCCCGCGCGGCGGCGGTCAGGCGCGCGGCGTCGGGGTCGCCGTCAAGGCCCCGGACCAGCGCCGCGACCAGCGCGGGCTGATCGAAGAAATCGACCAGCCGCCCGTGCTCGCCGTCGGTGACGAGTTCGCGCACCGGCTCGGTGTCCGAGGCGACGATCAGCGGTCCCGCCGCCATCGCCTCGGTCAGCGACCACGACAGCACGAAGGGATAGGTCAGGTAGCAGTGCACCCGCGCGACCTGCAGCAGCGACAGGTAGGTGGGATAGGGCACCCGGCCGAGGAAATGGATGCGGTCGAGCGGCAGCTTGCCGTCCAGTTCGGCCAGCATCTGCGCCTTCCAGCTTTCGCCGTCCTTCGGCTTGCTGCCGTAGCTGACCCCGTCGCCGCCGACGATGACCACCTGCGCCGCGGGGCGCGCCGCCAGCACCTCAGGCAGCGACCGCATGAAGCGGTGAAAGCCGCGGTAGGGCTCGAGCGAGCGGCTGACGTAGCTCAGCACCTCGTCGCCGGGCTTGAGCACCTGCCCCGTCGGCAGGGTCAGCCGCGCCGCGGGGTCGGGGCGGACCCGGTCGGTGTCGATCCCGTCGTGGATCACCGTCAGCTTCTGGCGCAGCTCGGGCGGGAAGCTCTCGGCCTGGTAGCGGGTGGGCGAGAGCCCCGCGTCCGCCATCACCAGCCCCTGGATGAGATGCGCGCCCCGGGCGATGGTCGAGACCCGCGCCTCGTCGGTGCCGGGCGAGATCTCGGGGTCGAAGCCCACGTCCTGCCCGTGGGTGCGGTACATTAGCTCGGCATAGACCAAGAGCCGCGCCTCGGGCCAGATCTCGCGCAGAAACAGCGTCTCGCCCCAGCCCGAGTGGCCCACGATCACGTCAGGGCGATAGCCGTGCCGGTCCCGCAGCGCCCGCGCCCCGCGGGCGGCGAGCCAGCCGCGCTCGGCCATCTGGGCGTAGGTGCGGCCCAGCGGGTGGCTGGTCGTGACCTCGGGGGGGGTGGCGTATTTCACCACCCGCACCGGGGAGGGGCGCTGGTTCTTCTCGTCGGTCAGGGCCAGCACCTCGTGCCCGCGGGCGGCGAGGGCGGGGGCGAGATGGGGAAACTGGCCAGGGAAATTCTGGTGGACGAACAGGATCTTCATCAAACGCCCGTGGTCTCGGCTTCAGTCTCGGTGATCGCGAAAGGCCGCTGCCATCAGGGCCCTTGTGTAGTCGCTGGCAGGCACGGCGAAGAGCCGGTCGGCCGGCCCCTGCTCGACCATCTCGCCCGCGCGCATGACGAGGATCTGGTGCGACATGGCGCGCACCACCCGCAAATCGTGGCTGATGAAGAGGAAGGCGAGCCCGTATTTGCGCTGCAACCCCCGCAGCAGGTCCACGATCTGCACCTGCACCGTCATGTCGAGCGCGCTCGTCGGCTCGTCCAGCACCACCACCTTGGGGCGCAGGATCATCGCCCGCGCGATGGCGATGCGCTGCCGCTGGCCGCCCGAGAACTCGTGCGGGTAGCGGTCCATCGCGCCGGCGTCGAGTCCAACCTCGGCCATGATCTCGGCGACCATCTGGCGCGGGTCGCGGCCCTTCTCGACCCCGTGGACGCCGAGGCCCTCCGCGATGATCTGGCCAACGGTCATCCGCGGCGAGAGGCTGCCGTAGGGGTCCTGGAAGACGATCTGCATGTCCCGGCGCAGCCGCCGCAGCGCGCGGCCCGAAAGGCGCGAGATGTCACGGCCGAGAAAGACGATCGGCCCCTCGCTCTCGATCAGCCGCATGATGGCGAGCGCGAGCGTGGTCTTGCCCGAGCCGGATTCGCCGACGATCCCCAGCGTCTCGCCCGCGCGGACGCTGAGGGTGGCGCCGTTCACCGCCTTGATGTGGCCCACGGTGCGGCGCAGGAAGCCGCGCTTGATCGGGAACCACACCTTGAGGTCGCGGGTGGCGACGACCTCGGGGGCCGCGGCGTCGATGGGGTCGGCCGCGCCTGCCGGTTCGGCGGCGAGGAGTTTCCGGGTGTAGGGGTGCTGCGGGTTGGCGAAGATCTCCTCGACCGGGCCCTGCTCGACGATCTCGCCGTCCTTCATCACGCAGACCCGGTCGGCGATACGCCGCACGATCCCGAGGTCGTGGCTGATGAAGAGCATCGACAGCCCCTCGTCGCGCTTGAGGTCGGCCAGCAGGTCGAGGATCTGCGCCTGGATGGTCACGTCGAGCGCGGTAGTCGGCTCGTCCGCGATCAGCAGCTCGGGGCCGTTGGCCAGCGCCATGGCGATCATCACCCGCTGCCGCTGCCCGCCGGACAGCTGGTGGGGATAGTCCGCGAGCCGCGAGGCCGCGTCGCGGATACCGACCTTTTCCAAGAGCTCGACGATCCGCGCCCGCGCCGCCGCACCCGTGAGGCTCTGGTGCAGCGCAAGGCTTTCCGCGAGTTGCCGCTCGATCGTGTGGAGCGGGTTGAGCGAGGTCATCGGCTCCTGGAAGACGAAGCTGATGTCGTTGCCTCGGATGGCGCGCAGACGCGGCTCGGCCGCGCCGATCATCTCGGCGCCCTCATAGCGGACGCTGCCCGACAGCTCGGCCGCGTCGCCCAGAAGCTGGACGGTGCTGAGCGCGGTGACGGACTTGCCCGAGCCGGATTCGCCCACCAGCGCCACCGTCTCGCCGCGGCCGACGGTAAAGCTGACGCCGCGGACGGCGAGGCTGCGGCGGCCCTCGGTGCGGAAGGCCACGGTGAGGTCGCGGACCTCGAGGACCGGCGCGGGATGGGGTGCGTCGGACCGGGGCGCTGCCCCGGACCCCGGGATATTTGGGTCCAGCCCGAGGGGGGCGGGGGCCGAAGGCGGGGCCGGGACGGCCGCGGCGGCGCCGGGGCTGGGTTGCACGGGCGGGACGGCCGCCGCCGGGGGGTGCAGCGGATCGCTCATTTGAAGGTCTTGCGCGGGTCGAAGGCGTCGCGGATGCCCTCGAAGATGAACACCAGGAGCGACAGCATGATCGCGAAGGTGAAGAAGGCGGTGAAGCCGAGCCATGGCGCCTGCAGGTTCTGCTTGGCCTGAAGTGCCAGTTCGCCCAGCGAGGGCGCCGAGGCGGGCAGCCCGTAGCCGAGGTAGTCGAGCGCCGCGAGCGAGGCGATGGTGCCGGTCACGACGAAGGGCAGCATCGTCAGCGTGGCCACCATGGCGTTGGGCAGGATGTGGCGGAACATGATGGTGCGGTCGCCGACCCCGAGCGCGCGGGCGGCGCGGACATATTCGAAGTTGCGCGCCCGCAGGAACTCGGCCCGCACCACGCCCACCAGCGCCGGCCATCCGAACAGGATCGAGACGAACACCAGCAGCCAGAAGCTGCGCCCGAGGATCGCGAACAGGATGATGATGACGTAGAGCGAGGGGGTTGAGCCCCAGATCTCCAGCAGGCGCTGGAAGATCAGGTCGGTGCGGCCACCGAAATACCCCTGCACGGCGCCCGCCGCGATGCCGATGACCGACGAGACGGCGGTGACGATGAGGGTGAAGAGGATCGAGACCCGGAACCCGTAGATCACCCGCGCGGCGACGTCGCGGGCGGTGTCGTCGGTCCCGAGCCAGTGCGCCCGGTCGGGCGCCGAGGGGGCGGTGCCGACGTCGTTGATGGTGCGGAAGTGATAGGGGATCGGCGGCCAGATCGCCCAGCCCCTCTCGACCCCCTCGGTCAGCGTGCCGGCGGCGATGGCCGCCTGCGTCGCCTCGGGGTCGTCGAGGCAATCCTCGACCCCGCCAGAGGCGATGAGGCAGGCCACGACCGGGTCCTTGTAGTTCGCCTCGGTGCCGAAGTCGCCGCCGAACGCGGTCTCGGGGTAGAAGCGGTAGGCGGGGACGAAATACTCGCCGCGGTACTGGACGAGGATCGGCTTGTCGTTGGCGATCAGCTCGGCAAAGAGCGAGGCCACGAACAGCAGCGTGAAGATGACGAGCGACCAGAACGCCCGGCCATTGCGGCGGAAGTTGCGCCAGCGGCGCTGGTTGAGCGGCGAGAGTGTCATCCGGCGCGCTTCTCGAAATCGATGCGCGGGTCGACCAGTACATACATCAGGTCCGACAGGATGCCGACCAGAAGGCCCATGAGGCCGAAGACGTAGAGGGTGCCGAAGATCACCGGATAGTCACGCTGCACGGCCGCCTCGAACCCCAGCCGGCCGAGGCCGTCGAGCGAGAAGATCGTCTCGATCAGGATCGACGAGCCGAAGAACACGCCGAGGAACAGCGCCGGAAAGCCCGCGATCACGATCAGCATCGCGTTGCGGAAGACATGGCCGTAGAGCACGCGCCCCTCGGTCAGCCCCTTGGCGCGGGCGGTCATCACGTACTGCTTGTTGATCTCGTCCAGAAAGCTGTTCTTGGTCAGCAGGGTGAGCGTCGCAAAGCTCGAGATCGTCGCGGCCGTCACCGGCAGGGTGATGTGCCAGAGGTAGTCCTTGATCTTCCCGATCAGGCTGAGGTCGGCGAAGTTGTCCGAGGTGAGGCCGCGCAGCGGGAAGATCTTCCAGTAGCTCCCGCCGGCGAACAGCACCATCAGCAGTACCGCGAAGAGGAAGCCGGGGATGGCGTAGCCGACGATGATGGCGCTCGAGGTCCAGGTGTCGAAGGGCGTGCCGTCGCGCACCGCCTTGCGGATGCCGAGCGGGATCGAGATCAGATACGCGAGCAGCGTCGACCACAGCCCGAGCGTGATCGAGACCGGCATCTTTTCCAGCACCAGATCGACGACCGAGATCGAGCGGAACCACGACTGGCCGAAGTCGAAGCGCAGGTAGTTGCCGAGCATGGTCAGGAACCGCACCGGGGCGGGCTTGTCGAAGCCGAACTCCTTTTCCAGCTCGGCGATGAACTCGGGCGGCAGGCCCTGGGCGCCGGCATAGCGCTCGGTCGTGGCGCCGCCCTGCCCCGCATCGCCGCCGCCGGCGATGTTGCGGAACACGTCGCCCTCGCCCTGCACGCGGGCCACGATCTGCTCGATCGGGCCGCCGGGGACGAACTGCGTGAGGGTGAAGTTGACCAGCATGATCCCGATGAGCGTCGGGACGATGAGCAGCAGCCGCCGCAGAAGATATGCGCCCATTCCTCGTCCCTGCCCCGGCGCGATCGCGCTCTTGGGGCCGGTGGCGTCAGCGGATCGCCCCGGCCTCTTTCAGCTTTGCCGCCTTATCGGCGTCGTACCACCAGAAATCAAGTTCGCCGAGCGAGTAGGGCGGCAGCGTCTCGGGGTGGGCATACATGTCCCAGTAGGCCACGGTGTGCTTGCCCTTGAACCACTGCGGCACCCAGAAATGCAGCGCCCTGAGCACCCGGTCGAGGGCGTGGACGCGGGTCGTCAGCTCCTCTTGCGTGGTGGCGGCCTCGACCTGGGTGATGAGCGCGTCGACCGCCGGGTTGGCCAGCCCCATGGCGTTGAACACGTCGCCGGTGGCCTTCGAGCCGAAATACTGCTGCAGCCCGGCGCCGGGGATCATGTCCTGGCCCAGATGCACGTTGATGAGGTCGAAGTCGTGGTTGCGCTTGCGATCCTCGAGCTGGGCGTCGTCCACCCGCTCGTGCACGGCGTCGATGCCGGCGGCGCGCAGGTTCTGGACATAGGGGTTGATCACCCGGTCGAAGGTCTGGCTTTCGTTCAGGATCTGCACCCGAAGCGTCTGGCCATCCTTGCGCCGCAGCCCGTCGCGGGCGCCCTCGGGGATCACCCACCCCGCCGCGTCCAGAAGCTGCGCGGCCCGGCGCAGGTTGCCGCGGTCGAGCTGGCGCTCGCCGCTGACGGGGGGGACGAAGGCGTCGGCGGTGAATACGGCCTCGGGCAGATCGGCGCGCAGCGGCTCGAGCAGGGCGAGTTCGCCCGGCGTGGGCAGGCCCGACGCGGACAGCGGCGAGTTGTCCCAGAAGCCCTTCACCCGCTCGTAGAGCCCGTAGAACAGCGTCTGGTTGGCCCATTCGAAGTTGAAGAGCAGCCCCAGCGCCTCGCGCACCCGCACGTCCTGGAACTGTGGCCGGCGCAGGTTGATGGCCCAGGCCTGCCCGTTCGCCACGTTGCCGTCGGCCAGCTCCTCCTTCTTCACCCAGCCCTGGATGAAGGCGGGAAAGTCATAGCGGGTCGCCCAGATGATCGAGGAGGCCTCGTTGCGGAAGCGGTATTCGCCGGCCTTGAAGGCCTCGAAGGCGCTTTCGTAGTCGCCGAAATATTCGATGCGGATGCGGTCGAAGTTGTTGCGGCCGATGTTGATCGGCAGGTTGGCGCCCCAATAATCCGGGTTGCGCTTCCAGCTCACCGACCGGCCAATGTCGGCGCGATCGAAGAGATAGGGGCCCGAGCCGACATAGGGCAGGTTCGAGCTTTCCCCCAGATCCCGATGATTCGCCTCGAAATCCGCTTTGGAGAAGATGGGCAGCCCGCCCGCCGCCTGAATCACGTCGCGGCGGGGGTAGTCGGGGGTGAAGGTGAAGCGCACCCGCCGGTCGTCCAGCACCTCGGCCTTGGCGACCATCTGCGCGATCACCGCGCGGAACGACGACAGGCCCTTGTCGCGCAGTTGTTCGTACGAGAACAGCACGTCGGCCGAGGTCATCGGCGTGCCGTCCGAGAACCGGATGCCCTCGCGCAGGGTGAAGATCGCCCAGTCGCGGCTCGGCGGGTATTCGACCGTCTCGCAGAGCAGGCAGTAGGCGGCGCCGATCTCGTCGGCGGGCGCGGTCAGCAGGCTTTCCAGCATCACGGTGGAGAGCGCCGCCGCCCGGCCCTTGATCGTGTAGGGGTTGTAGCTGTCGAAGCCGCCCGGCGCCCACTGGCTCATCTCGCCGCCCTTGGGCGCGTCGGGGTTCACATAGCGCAGATGCGGGAAATCGGCCGTCAAGGCGAGGTCGCCGAAGGTCGAGACGCCATGCGCGACGATGGTGCCCGCGGCGGCATCCGGCGCCGGCGGCGGGGCAGCGGGGTTCTGGGCCAGAACCGCGGTGCCGGTCAGGGCCAGGCCCGCGGCCAGAACAAGATGTCGCACCATGCCGTCCCCCGTTTGCGCGCCACCCGGGCGCGCCATTCCATCCGTCATCTCGCGGCCCGCGCGGCCTCGGTCTTCAGCGCCACGGTGACCCGTCGGGCGCCACCGGCCAGCCGACGCTAAGGCAGCGGTCGGGCTGGCGGCAAGCGCCATGTCGGGAATGTGACACGGGACCGGATGCCGCGGCAGGAGCCCCGCCCCGGACAGACGAACGGCGCGAGCGGCAGGGCCGTCGCGCCGTCGGGTCGTTGGTCCGGCGAAGCGCCGATTACTGCGTGGTGGTCGCCAGATAGGCGATCAGGTCGGCGCGCTCGGCGGCGCTCTTGATGCCGGCGAAGGTCATCTTGGTGCCCGGCATGTACTCGCGGGGGCTGGTCACGAACCCGTTGAGGTTCTCGGGCGTCCAGACGCCGGGCATGTCCATCGCCGCCTGCGAGTAGTTGAAGCCGGCGACCGACGCCTTGTCGCGCTCCACGACGCCGTTCAGGTGCGGGCCGACGCCATCGGTCCCGTCGATCTTGTGGCACGACTTGCACTTGCCGAAGGCGCGCTCGCCCTTGGCGGGGTCGGCGGCGGCCAGCAGCGTGGCGAAGTCGGGGCCTTCCTCGGCGGCGGCGCCATTCTCGGCCGGGGCGGCATCCTCGACGGCGATGCGGTAGGCCTGCGGCGCTTCCTCGCCCTCGGCGGCGTGGCCCGCGGGGCCGACGTGATAGAGCGATGAGGCGAACCACGAGGCCAGCATCAGGAACAGCAGTGACCCGATCAGCGCACCGGCCGCCTTCGTCACCGTCATCGTGTTGAACATCGCGCGTATTCCCCTGCGGCCTCAGCTCTGTCTGGGCGCTATCTATCCGCTTTCACTTTGCCGGTTCAAGGTATAGTTCGGCCCGGCGCCCGCAATCGGGGGGCGGCGTTTCGCCGCCGCATCGCCCCGCCCGCCGCGGCGCCCCGCACCCCGCGACGGGGGCCACCTGCGGGCCTCGACGCCGGCCCGGCCGCGGGCCCTGAACCTGCGCGCAGGCCCGCCCGGTCCGCGCCGTCCGCCCAAGGTCACAGATGTCCGATCCCGCCCCCTCTGCCAGCGCCCTCGCCACCCCCTCGGCCAACCGCTCGGAAGCCCCGGCCGAGGCCGCACCGGCGTGGCCGACCGCGCCGCGCATCGCCTTTCAGGGCGAACCCGGCGCCTATTCGCACCAGGCCTGCCGCCAGTGGTCGCCCGAGAGCGAGGCCCTGCCCTGCCCCACCTTCGAGGATACCGTCGAGGCCTGCCGTTCGGGCGCGGCCGACCTGGCGATGCTGCCGGTCGAGAACTCGACCTATGGCCGGGTCGCCGACATCCACCACCTGCTGCCCGAATCCGGCCTGAACATCATCGGCGAGACCTTCGTGCGGGTGCACATCAGCCTGCTGGGCGTGCCCGGCGCCCGGCTCGAGGACGTGACCGAGGCGATGAGCCACACCGTCCTGCTGGGCCAGTGCCGCGGCTTCCTGCGGCGCCACAACATCCGCACCCTGACCGGCCCCGACACCGCAGGCAGCGCGATGATGGTCGCGCAGGGCGGCGATCCGCGCCGCGCGGCGCTGGCCAGCCCGCTCGCCGGCGAGATCTACGGGCTCGACCGGCTGGCCGACGAGATCGAGGACCGGCAGAACAACACCACGCGGTTCCTGATCATGTCGCGCACCCCCGACCTGTCGCGCCGCCTGAACGCGGCCGGGCGCCCGGACATGCTGACGAGCTTCGTCTTCCGTGTCAGGAACATCCCCGCCGCGCTCTACAAGGCGATGGGCGGGTTCGCGACCAACGGCGTCAACATGACCAAGCTGGAAAGCTACATGGTGGACGGGGTGTTCACCGCGACCCAGTTCTACGCCGACATCGAGGGCCACCCCGACGACCCGGCGGTGGCGCGGGCGCTGGATGAGCTGCGCTATTTTACCTCGATGCTGACGATCCTCGGCGTCTATCCCGCCGATCCGCTGCGCGCCCGCCAGCAGCAGGGCTAGCGCGCGCCTCCGGGCGCGGCCACCCGGCGGCGGCTCAGCCCCGGCGGGCCGAGAGGTCGGACAGGAAAGCGCCGATCCGTTCCGCGAACTTGCGGTCGAGCTGCGCCTTGCCGAGCTTGGCCGTCTGCAGCATCAGCCGCGCCCGAATCGTCTGCGGCCGCGCCTCGAGCTCGAAGATCACCCGCGATTTCGCGGGGGTGAGGGCAATGACGGTCATCTCTACAGTCAGCGCGAGCGACTCGGCGTCCCCGAGGATCACCACCTTTTCGGGACGGTCGAACTGGGCCACGCTGAGGCGCATCTCGCGCCGCTTGCCGCGCAGGTCGAAGGCCACGTCCCAGGCCATGCCGGCGCCCGGCTCGACGGCCGGGTCGAGCCGGGTGATCTCGACCCCGCGACGGGCCAGCATCCGCTCGATCCGGGGAAAGTCACTGACCGCGTCGAACAGCTGGTCGGCGGGCAGATCGGTATCCTGACGGCTCGAGAACTTCATGCACAACCACTCACACGCTTTCCGGCCAACTCCTATCCCCGAGGGGGTAGGCGTGCAAGCTGACCGCCCGAGCGCAGCGTCCAGCCGGGCGCTGACGCTGCCGGGGCGGGCGAAAACCGCGCGGCGGCAAAGCGTTAGGCATGCGATTGGGGGAGTGGTGAGAGGCTGGACAACGACCCAAGCGGGGCTCGTTACGGCTGCTTCCTTCCGGACCTGACCGGGTTGGCGAGGCGCCTGCCCGCGCCAACCTCTCGCCTCCGACTTATGACGGGGCGCCGGGGGTTGCAAGGTCCGATCCGACGTCCGGGCGTTCGCGCTCCATCCGCCTCACGCCCCCCGCCCTCTCCATTGACACCGTCCCGCGCCCGGTCCACAGCACCGCCCACATAACCCGCAACCGGGCGTTCCGTGGGCGCCGAACCGACGAGGAGAGCCGCGATGGCTGACCCGATTTCCCTCATCTTCCCCGATGGCTCCGTCCGCGACTACCCCGCCGGCACCACCGCCGCCGAGGTCGCGCAGTCGATCGCACCCTCGCTCGCCAAGGCCGCGATCAGCGCCACGCTCGACGGCGCGCACATCGACCTCGCCTGGCCGATCACGCGGGGCGGGCATCTGTCGATCAACACGATGAAGGACCAGGCCGCGGCGCTCGAGCTGATCCGGCACGACTTCGCCCATGTCATGGCCCGCGCCGTGCAGGAGATCTGGCCAGACGTGAAGGTGACGATCGGCCCGGTGCGCGACGCCGGCTGGTTCTACGACTTCGACCGCGCCGAGCCCTTCACGCCCGAGGATCTCGGCCAGATCGAGACGCGGATGAAGCAGATCATCGCCGCCCGCGACCCGGTCCGCACCGAGGTCTGGGACCGCGCCCGCGCCGTGGCCCATTACGAGGCCGCCGGCGAGCCGTTCAAGATCGAGCTGATCGACCGCATCCCCGAGGGCGAGGACCTGCGGATGTACTGGCACGGCGACTGGCAGGACCTCTGCCGCGGCCCGCACCTGCAATCGACGGGCCAGCTGCCCGCCGACGCGTTCCGCCTGACGCACGTCGCCGGCGCCTACTGGCTGGGCGATTCCTCGCGCCCGATGCTGCAGCGCATCTACGGCGTCGCCTTCCGCAACCGCGACGAGCTCAAGGCCCACATGACGATGCTCGAGGAGGCCGCCAAGCGCGACCACCGCAAGCTCGGCCGCGAGATGGACCTGTTCCACCTGCAGGAGGAAGCACCGGGCCAGATCTTCTGGCACCCGAACGGCTGGACGATCTACACCACGCTGCAGGACTACATGCGCCGCCAGCAGCGCCGCGGCGGCTATGTCGAGGTCAACACGCCCCAGGTCGTGAACCGCAAGCTGTGGGAGGCCTCGGGCCACTGGGAGAACTACCAGGAGAACATGTTCATCGTCGAAGTGGACGAGGATCACGCCCGGGAAAAGACCGTCAACGCGCTCAAGCCGATGAACTGCCCCTGCCACGTGCAGGTCTATAACCACGGGCTGAAATCCTACCGCGACCTGCCGCTCAGGATGGCCGAGTTCGGCTCGTGCAACCGCTACGAGCCCTCGGGCGCGCTGCACGGGATCATGCGGGTCCGCGGCTTCACCCAGGACGACGCGCATATCTTCTGCACCGAGGCGCAGATCGAGAGCGAGTCGCGCAAGTTCATCAGCTTCCTGTCGGGGATCTACGCGGACCTCGGCTTCACCGACTGGCGCATCAAGCTGTCCACCCGCCCCGACAAGCGGATCGGCACCGAGGAAAGCTGGGACCACGCCGAGGCGGCGCTGGCCAACGCGGTGACGGCGGCCGGACACGCGTACGAGGTGTTCCCCGGCGAGGGCGCGTTCTACGGCCCGAAGCTCGAGTTCGTGCTGACCGACGCCATCGGCCGGGACTGGCAGTGCGGCACGCTGCAGGTCGATCCGAACCTGCCCGAGCGGCTCGACGCCTATTACATCGGCGAGGACGGCGCCAAGCACCGCCCGATCATGCTGCACCGCGCGGTGCTCGGCAGCTTCGAGCGCTTCATCGGGATGCTGATCGAGAACTTCGCTGGCAAGCTGCCGCTGTGGCTCGCGCCGCGGCAGGTGGTGGTAGCCTCGATCGTCTCGGACGCGGATGATTATGTGCGCGAGGTCGTGGCGGCCCTGACCGCCGCGGGCGTGCGCGCCGAGGCCGACCTGCGCAACGAGAAGATCAACTACAAGGTCCGCGAGCACAGCCTTGCGAAGGTGCCGGTGATCCTCGCCGTGGGCATGAAGGAGGTCGAGAGCCGCAGCGTCTCGGCCCGCCGCCTCGACAAGCAGGGCAGCGAGAGCCTGACGCTCGAGGACGCGGTGCGCACGCTCGCCGGGGAGGCGACGCCGCCTGACCTGCGGTGAGCGTGAGGTGGGTCCGGGGCTGCTGCGACGGTCTCGTGAAGGTGGGTGGGCGCTCATTGCGAGACGCCTCCTGCCCGCCAGTGGTGATCGCAGCGGATCTCTAAGGCCGTGTTGACGCGCCGATCGATCGCCCGCTGACAGCAGGCGGCGGGCGCACTGGCACCGGTGAGAACAGGATCGGTCAGATCGCTCTACTGAGCCCACCACCGAGGCCTCGCCGGCTCACCGGCAAAAACCCGCCGGTCCTGCGTCATCTTTGACGTAGCGTCAAGCAGGGTTGATTTTTCGCACTTGGCGGCGCCTCGCGAATCAGGCATCCTGACGTCTGCGTGAGCGTTACTTTCTACCGCCTCCCTTCACGGGGCAGCCGGACGTCGAAAGGGCTGCACGGCCCGCCAGGCAATCTCGCCTCGCGGGGACTTGAAGGAGAGAAGGTCATGGCGACCGGTACCGTCAAATGGTTCAATGCCACCAAGGGTTATGGCTTCATCGCCCCCGATGATGGCGGCAAGGACGTGTTCGTCCACATCTCGGCTGTCGAGCGCGCCGGCCTGACCGGGCTGAACGACAACCAGAAGATCGAGTATGAGCTGCAGTCGGGCCGCGACGGCCGCGCCTCGGCCTCGGACCTGCGCCTGCTCTGATCTTCGGTACCCCGCGGCCCTCTGGCCGCCGAGCGACGTCGGCCTGCCCATTCGGGCGGGCCGTTTTTGTTTTGGCGGGAGGCCCTGGGAAAGCCGGCAGGCCGTCTCTACGGCCACGACTTCAGGCCGACCCGTCTTCGCTGGGCGGGGTCGGCGAATTTGTAGATCACCGATGCATCACCGTTGAGCACCCGACAGTCACGCCGAGCAGGCTCGGACGGCGTTTGCGACACGAGCGGTGCCTCAGAGCACCGTGATAGTTGCAGCCTAGGCCCGATGAGGTCGGTCAGCCGCTGAGCATGGGGCCTCTCAACGCTCTTAGCGGCGTCTGCAGCCTCAAGCGCGCTAACGAAGGTCAAGTATGAGCGCCCGTGAGGATTTTCTCTCCAGCCCCCTTGCGCTCCCGTCCGCACCCCTCTAAATCCCGCCCTCACCACCCAGAAAGCGCGGAGAGGTGCCGGAGTGGTCGAACGGGGCGGTCTCGAAAACCGTTGAGCCTGCAAGGGTTCCGTGGGTTCGAATCCCACCCTCTCCGCCATTCTAGTGTGTCAAGCCGTTGATTTTCCTGTGGAAACTGTACGGCTGTACCGATCTGTCCCGTCGCCTGTCCCCCCGTCGCTTTGTTATTGCGGATAGCTTAGGCTTGTTCGTCCTTCGGCATCAGATGGTCGACAAGAAGGTGACCGGCAGTCCGAGTTGGTTAGCGACCCCGTTGGCCTCCTCTACGCTTAGTCCCATCCGGGCCGCATAGTAGGAGCTGCCGGGATGCTCTCCCTCAACGATCTCAATATTGAAGGCATCGTTCAAACCCTCGAGGTCGCCCCAGATCCAAAAAGCCCACTGCTTGCTGTCAACTGGCCGAACGATGTCATTCCCATCGCGCTCTTCTGAGGTAAGGTCTTCAGCGAACCAGGCGAGCAGATGCTGGTGCAATGCCGACAGCGTGGGGAGGTCAGCGGCTCTGACGAGCCGCTCCACGGCTTTTTCGTCGTAGTCCCAATCATCATTAAGGTCGGCCTCGGTATGCGCTTCGTGCTGGTCACGAAGAAACTCGGCCACTTCGACACGCAGTGGTTCAAGCTGCCAAAGCCGATCTGCAAAGCGGGTCCCCTGCGGGTCGAGGTCTTCTGAGACCACATCGTAGGCCGTGAAACGGTCTGACCTGCCACTGAACTTTCATCCAACGGCGACCTGAGCCCGGTTTTTGTTTACGCCTGTTGGCGCGGGTTGAGCAATCGCCCGGCGCGCGGAGCTTTCATCTCGCGCAGCGGGGCGGGCGATTGCGGGGTTCAGGTTCGCGGCAAACCCTACAGGGGTCTGGTAGCCCAAGGCCGAGTGGGGCCTTTCGGTGTTGTAATCCGTGACCCAGGCAGCGATCAGGTCACGGGCATGGGCGATGTTGCGGAACAGGGCCTCGTTCAGAAGCTCGTCCCGCATCCTGCCGTTGAAGCTTTCGACGAACCCGTTCTGCATCGGCTTGCCCGGCGCAATGTAATGCCATTCGACCTTGTGCTCGGCGCACCACTTCAGGATCGCGTTCGATGTCAGCTCTGTCCCGTTATCGCTGACAATCATTCCAGGCCTGCCGCGGCGTTCGATCAGCGCCGTCAGTTCCCGAGCCACGCGGCGGCCCGAAATCGAGGTGTCCGGGATCGCCGCCAGACATTCGCGGGTGACGTCGTCAACCACGTTCAGCACCCGGAAGCGCCGCCCGCAGGCGAACTGGTCATGGACGAAGTCCAGCGACCACCGTGCATTGGCTCGTGTCTCGATCAGGATCGGTGCCCTCGTTCCGAGGGCCTTGCGGCGCGCTTTGCGTTTACGCACGGTTAAGCCCTCTTCTCGTAAGCGTCCGTCCTGGCCGCCCTGCCGCGGGGTGAGAGGGGCGGATAGTGTCCACCATCGATAGTGGACACTATGGTGATGTCGTGGCGCGTCGGACGAAGCGGCTCTGGACGGACGAGGAGAAGCGGTCGATCTGCTTCCAGACGGCTGCGCCGGGTGTTTCCGTGGCCCAGGTTGCCCGGCGCTACGCGGTAAACGCGAACCTGATCTTCAAGTGGCTGCGCGATCCCCGTTATGCGCCGGACCCCGCCTCGGCTCCGCCCCTTCCAGAACAGGCGCGCTTTCTGCCGGTAGAGATTGTCGCGGAGCCCAGGTCTGCCCCGGCAGGACCTGCCGCCGACAGTTGCATCGAGATCGAGCTCGCGGGCGGGCATCGGATGCGCATCAGTGGCAACTACGATCCTGGGGCGCTCGCGCGGCTGATCCGGGGGCTCACGGTATGATCCCGGTTCCGGCGAACACGCGGGTCTGGTTGGCCGCCGGGGTGACGGACATGCGCAAGGGCTTTGCAGCCTTGGCGGCGCAGGCCGAGGCTGTGCTGAAGCAGAACCCATTCGGCGGGCATCTTTTTGTCTTCCGGGGCCGCCGGGGTGATCTGGTCAAGGTCATCTGGTGGGACGGCCAAGGGGCCTGCATGTTCATGAAGCGGCTGGAGAAGGGCCGCTTCGTCTGGCCCTCGGCCAAGGAGGGCAAGGTGGCTTTGTCGCCTGCGCAGTTGTCGATGCTGCTGGAGGGGATTGACTGGCGGGCCCCGGAACGGACGTGGCGGCCTCTGGCGGCGGGATAGTCCACAGGACCTGTAATCAATGATTCCCACAAGGAATCCCGTGGGATAAACTTCCCGCATGCTCGATCAGACCCTGGCCCTGCCGGAAGACCCAGAGGAGCTGCGCAGCTTCACCGCGCGGCTCTTGGCCGAGGTGAAGGCCCAGGCGATCCTGATCGAGAAGCTGCGGCACCAGTTGGCAGGGCACCGCGCCCACCGGTTCGGGGCATCGTCGGAGACGGCAGAACAGCTTCAACTGGCGCTGGAGAGCAGCGAGATCGCTGCTGCCGCGATGACCGCCCGGATGCGACTGCCGGACATCGAGGAGAAGGACAAACCCAAGCGCCGCCCGATCCCGGATCATATCCCACGGATGGAGGTCGAACTCGGCCCCGGTGCCGAGGCTTGCGCCGATTGCGGAGGCCGTCTGCGCCGGATCGGGGAGGATGTCACCGAGGAGTTGGAGTATGTTCCCAGCCGGTTTATCGTGAACCGGATCGTCCGGCCGCGCCTGACCTGCACCTGCTGCGAACGGTTCGTCCAGGCCCCGCTGCCCTCTCGCCCCATCGAGCGTGGCCGCCCGGGGCCGGGTCTGCTGGCCCATGTGCTGGTCAGCAAGTATGCAGATCACTTGCCGCTCTATCGCCAGAGCCAGATCTTCGATCGTGAGGGGCTCGATCTGGATCGCTCGACGCTGGCCGACTGGGTCGGCAAATCCACTGCCTTGCTTGAACCCCTCGCTGACGCCATCGGTCGCCATGTCCTGTCGGCCGAGGCGATCTTCGCCGACGACACGCCGGTCAGCATGCTCGCCCCGGGCACCGGCAAGACCCGCACCGCCCGGCTCTGGACTTATGCCCGTGACGAACGCCCTTGGGGCGGCTCCGCGCCGCCCGCTGCCTGGTATCGCTTCTCGGGCGACCGCAAAGGCCAGCACCCCAAGGATCACCTCGCCCGCTATCGCGGCTGGATGCACGCCGACGGCTATGCCGGGTTTGAAGACCTCTACCGCTCAGGCGCCATCCGCGAGGTCGCCTGCATGGCCCATGTCCGGCGCAAGTTCGTCGACATCCACCGATCCCAGGGCTCTCCGATAGCCCAAGAGGCCATAACTCGGATCGCCCGGCTCTATGCCGTGGAGAAGGAGGCCCGTGGCGCTCCGCCTGATCGCCGTGCCGAACTGCGACAGGCCCATGCCGCCCCCGTCTTCGACGAGCTGGAGGCGTGGCTGGCGATGCAACTCACCACGATCTCAGGCAAATCCCCGCTAGCCGCCGCCATCCGCTACGCCCTGACCCGCATGCAGCGTCTGCGCCCCTACCTCGACCACGGCATTCTCGAACTCGACAACAACGCCGCCGAACGCGGCATGCGCGCCGTTGCCCTCGGCCGCAAGAACTACCTCTTCGTCGGCTCGGAAGCAGGCGGAAAGGCCGCCGCCATCGCCTACACCCTCATCGGGACAGCCAAGCTCAACGCCGTCGATCCACTCGCCTGGCTCGCTGATACCCTGGCCCGCATCCCCGACTACAAGATCACAAAGGTCGACGATCTGCTCCCATGGCGATGGAACGGGTAGCGGTCAGGCCGGACGCTTACCTCTTCTCGGTAAAGCCGATAGATGCGGTTGATCCCGGATGGCTCTCCCTCGCGCCTGAGCAGCACGAACAGCCGCCGGTAGCCGAACCTGCGCCGCTCGTTGGCCAGATCCCGCAACCGCCCGCGCAGCGCCGTGTCCGGCGCTCGCTGGGACTGGTAGCGCACCATCGTCCGGTCCGCCCCGGCAATCTGGCACGCCCGCCGCTCCGACAGCCCGAGATGGGCCTTCAGGTGCGCGACAGCCTCGCGCTTCACGGCGGGCGTTACCACTTTTTTGACAGCAGTTCTTTCATCGCAGCCATGTCGAGCATCTGGTCAGCCAGCAAGCGCTTCAGCCTGGCGTTCTCGTCCTCGAGTGCCTTCAGCCGCTTCGCCTCCGACACCGTCATCCCGCCATACTTCGCCTTCCAAGCGTAAAATGTGCCTTCCGACATGCCGTGCTTGCGGCACAGATCTGCGCACTTCGCGCCGGCATCATGCTCCTGAAGGATACCGATAATCTGTTCCTCGGTCCGTCGTGCCTTCTTCATCTTCGTCCGTCCTCTCGTTGGGCCGGACTCTAGTCACAGATGGAGGAAAAAGCCCGTGGCAGGTCAGTTCCCCCCGAATAGACAAGCTCTCCCTGGCTTCGCCGCAGACCGGGATCATTCGGAAATTCTTTACCTGCGATGGAGCCAGGAACCAATTGTTATGTGTCGAGAACCGGGACTCCGGGCCCAGACTATCGATCGTTCCTCAGTCTTCCTGCGAAAGAGCCCCGCCGCTGGTCTCGTTTGCGGCGGGGCTCCATTAGAGGTTCTCTTTTAGTTGAAGATGCGCGCTCGAAGTTCCTCGAACCGGGTCGCAATCGTTTCGAAGATCCCTCCGGTATCCTCCTGCGCCTCAATCTGACGGTCCAACTCATCCAGCGCCTTATGCAGATCCTCGAAATCGCTTTCGCGGCCGTAGCCGAGCGCTTCGGCGATTTTGAGTTCCTGGCGTGCCGCCTCAACATAGTCGGCGGCCGTCAGATCGGCATCTTCAGTAGCGGCTTTATCTTCAGTAGCGGCTTTATCTTCAGTAGCGGCTTTATCTTCAGTAGCGGCCTTGTCGTTTGCCGCCTCACCGTCGTCATTGAGCAGAGCTTTGGCCTTCTCGATCATCGCTACGGCTCTGAGCGGAGGCAGGGCGACCACTGTGTCGGTCACCACCTGGGTGCTCAGTGCGGCGTTGAGTACCGTCATCGCTTCGTCGGTCTTTCCGTCATCAAGCAGTGCCGTCGCTGCAAGGATCGCGTCGGGATAGGTCGCAAGCGGAAGGCTGGTTGTCCGGATGACAACCTCGGACGCGAACCCGCTCAGCAGCGGTCTCGCTTCCTGGAACTTCCCATCGTCGACCAAGTTCTCGATCTGTTTGCCGAGTTTTCGGACGGCTTCGACGCTGCCCAGAACGTCATAGGTGAAATGATCGATCCGTACGGGCGCCAAAGCGAGATCCGGTTCACGCGCGACGACGGTCTCGAGCTTCCCCGAGGCCAACGCGAGCGCAGCAATCGCTGCATCTTTATCGCCCTTCTCGATCGCGGCGATCGCAGCGTTCGTTTCATCGAGCGCGTCGACCGCCTCCTGGATCAGGGCGGTGCGTTTATCGGCGAGCTGTGAATCGGTTTTGGCGGTCACGCTCTCTTCGACCTGCTCCCGGTTGACCGCCTGTGCTTCAGCTTCCGCCTGAGCCGTATCCTGAGACCAGGAAGGGCCGGCGCTGACAATCAGCAGGGCCAAAGCTGTTCCCGCGTAAAGATTCCTGAGTTTCATCAGTCTGTTCCTTTCGGCTGTGATTGGTTCTACGGCGGTTTCGCCGCAGAGTTGGCACGATCAATGCCCGGCTCAGGCCTCTTTGACCGCGATTTTCCTGACCTTGGCCTGCGCCTCGGGAGGCTGGGGCAGCTTGATCGTCAGAACCCCGTTCTTGAAGGAGGCTTGCGCCTTTTCGCCATCCACACCGGGGGGGAGCGGAATTGTCCGGTAGATCGCGCCGTAGCTGCGCTCGGAGAGGTAGTATCCCTTCTTCTCCTCCTGGCGCTCGATCTTCTTCTCCCCCTTCACAGTCAACATGTCATCGTTGACCGTCACCTCGATGTCCTTCATCTCCATGCCCGGCAGCTCGATCGACACTTCGATCGCGTTGTCGGTCTCGACCACGTCGGATTTCGCCTCGCCGCTGCCAAAGGGCCATTCGAAATGACCGACACGGTTCCAGAAGTTCTCGAACACATGGTTCATTTCGCGCTGGAGCGTCGCCATCGGGTTGTCTTCGCTGCTCTTGGCGTCTGGCGTGCCGTCCTTGCGCGCCCAGGGGATCAGGTCCTTGATCTGCATGATGGTGTCTCCTTCGGTTTTCAGGCGCCCTTGACGGCGATCTTTTTCGGCTGCGCTTCAGGGGCTCGGGGGAGCGTCAGGGTGAGGACGCCTCCGCGCATCTCGGCCTCGATCCTGTCGGGGTCGAAATCCTCGGAAAGCGTGAAGGCCCTCTCGAAATCACC
Source organism: Paracoccus sanguinis (assembly GCF_012689545.1). Classification (NCBI taxonomy): domain Bacteria; kingdom Pseudomonadati; phylum Pseudomonadota; class Alphaproteobacteria; order Rhodobacterales; family Paracoccaceae; genus Paracoccus; species Paracoccus sanguinis. The sequence continues at coordinate 15,068 of NZ_CP051542.1, read as the reverse complement.
CTCGCCATATTCGGCATAGGCAAGTTCGAGGTTTTCCGGCCGCACCGGGTCAACCTTGCCGCGGATCGTCAACACACGATTTTCGAGTGTGATCTCGACCGCATCGGCGGCGACCCCAGGCATTTCGAGCATCATGGAGACACCCTGATCGGTCTCGACGATATCGGTCAGCGGGCGGTAGATGCGGCCGCCGCCGGCGGTCTCGGGCGCGTCGGTCGGCGTCTTTTCGGTGGCTTGCGTGATGTCGGTGCTCATCGTTCCAGCTCCTCTCAGGCTGCCTTGATCTCGATTTTCTTTGGCTTTTCTGCCTCGGGCCGGGAGATGACGATCCGCAATACGCCGTTCGTCATCCTCGCCTCGACCTTGTCATCCGAGGCCGCGAATGGCAGGCGGATAGCGCGGGAAAACTTGCCATAACCGCGTTCGTTGCGGTGCCAGCGCGCACCTTCGGGAACCTCGGGCGCCTTGCGTTCGCCCGACAGCGTCAGGACGTTGTCCTTGACCGAAATTTCAATGTCGCCCGGTTCGATGCCGGGAAGTTCAGCGGCGATGGCAACGGCCTCAGGGCCTTGCCAGACATTCACCGCCGGGAACGCCGCGCGGGCCGGCGGCCAGAAACCGCGGTCGAGATCGCGCATCATGGAGCGCATCAGCGCGAAGGGATCGCTGCGGCGCAGATATGTCGGATAGAGCATTGCTGGCCTCCTGTTGCTGATCGATGCCCCCGAACCGTCGGCATGGAGGGACCGGGCAACGGTGCCGGCCGGATGTGGGTTCGGAGACCGCCCATCAAGATAGGCGGTTCCATTTATTATGCAAGCATATATGATGCGTGCATTGCACTTTGGATGGAGTGCGGTCTATCCTCTTTCTCATGCAGACGGAGGAAAGATACCCTTGATCACTTCTGATCTCGCCCTGATCGGGACGACGATCCACCGGGTCGCGCAGCTCATCCAGCAGCGGATCGACAACGAGCTCAGCGACAGCGGCCTGACCCGCCTGTCCTGGATGGCGGCGGCGCATGTCGAGGATGCGCCCGGGCTGACCATCGGCGATCTGGCCGGGCGGCTGGAGGTGGGCCGGGCCACTGCGGGCCAGCTCGTCGATCGCATGGTCCGGGGCGGCTGGGTCGAGCGGTCGCCCTCGCTCGACGACCGACGGGCGCAGATCGTCACGGCAACGCCAAAGGCCAGGGCGATGCTGGAGGAGCTCGCGCCGCGGCAATCGGCGCTCGAAGATGAGATCCTGCAGGATCTGTCGGCGGACGAGAGGCGCATCCTGCTGGCGCTGCTCGAGCGGATCAGGGAGCGGCTCGGGCGCTAGGGAAAAGGAAAAGCCGTATGGAAAAGAAGACCGAATACAACATCTGGTACTGGGTGTTGGCTTTCATAGCCGTGATCTTCATCCAGGATCTGATCGCCGGCTGGCAATCCGTGGCTCCCATCAGCTACAGCCAATTCGAAACCTATCTCGAGGACGGCAGGGTCGCGTCGGTCGCGGTCGGGTCAGACACCATCACCGGCACCTTCACCGAACCCGTCGACGGCAAGAGCCAGTTCGTGACGACGGTCGTGGATCCTGCGATCCTGCAGCGGATCGACCGCTCCGGCGTCGAGATCACGGGTGTTCCTCAGAATACTTTTTTCGGCACACTGATTTCCTGGGTGGCGCCAGCGCTTGTCTTCTTCGGAATCTGGATGCTGCTGTTCCGCAAGTTCGCCGACAAGCAGGGCTTTGGCGGCTTCATGCAGGTCGGCCGCAGCAAGGCCAAAGTTTACATGGAAAAAGAAACCGGCGTCAGCTTCGCCGACGTGGCCGGTGTGGACGAGGCCAAGGCTGAGCTGGAGGAGGTCGTGGAGTTCCTCAGGAACCCCGCCGAATACGGAAAGCTGGGCGCACATATCCCCAAAGGCATATTGCTCGTCGGGCCGCCGGGCACCGGCAAGACGCTTCTGGCGCGCGCGGTGGCAGGCGAGGCGGGCGTGACCTTCTTTTCAATCTCGGGCTCCGAGTTCGTCGAGATGTTCGTGGGCGTCGGTGCCGCACGGGTGCGCGACCTCTTCGAGCAGGCCCGGAAATCGGCCCCGGCAATCATCTTCATCGACGAACTCGACGCTCTTGGGAGGGCGCGCTCTTCCGGCCAGATCGCCGGTGGCCATGATGAGCGTGAGCAGACGCTGAACCAGCTTCTGACCGAGCTCGACGGCTTCGACCCTTCGGTGGGCATCGTGCTCCTGGCCGCCACCAACCGACCCGAGATCCTCGACCCCGCGCTTCTCCGCGCGGGCCGCTTCGACCGGCAGGTGCTGGTGGATCGGCCGGATAAGAAGGGACGTGTGCAGATCCTCGGCGTTCACATGAAAAAGGTGAAGCTCGCCCCAGACGTCGATGCCGAGAAGGTCGCAGCGCTTACTCCCGGCTTTTCCGGGGCGGACCTTGCCAATCTCGTCAACGAGGCAGCATTGCTCGCCACGCGACGGAAGGCTGATGCGGTGACGATGGACGACTTCAACAATGCGGTGGAACGCATCATCGCCGGGTTGGAAAAGAAGAACCGCGTGCTCAATCCGCGCGAACGCGAGATCGTGGCGCACCACGAGATGGGGCACGCGCTGGTGGCGATGGCTCTGCCGGGGGTGGACCCGGTGCACAAGGTCTCGATCATACCGCGCGGGATTGGCGCGCTCGGCTACACCATCCAGCGCCCGACCGAGGACCGCTTCCTGATGACGCGGGAGGAACTCGAGAACAAGATCGCAGTCCTGCTTGGCGGGCGCGCAGCAGAGAAGATCATCTACGATCATGTCTCGACCGGGGCGGCGGACGATCTGGTCAAGGCGACCGACATCGCCCGCGCCATGGTCGCGCGGTACGGGATGGACGAAGAGCTCGGGCATGTCAGCTACGACACCGATCGGCCCGGCTTTCTTGGCACCGGCGACCAGGCGTCCTGGCTCAACCGCCGCTACAGCGAGGCCACGGCCGAGCGAATGGACATAAAGGTGCGCGACATCGTGGATGGCGTGTTCAAGCGCACCCTTACCCTTCTTGAATCCAATCTGGATCTTCTCGAGCAATCAGCGCAGGATCTCCTGCAACGAGAGACACTCGACGAGCCCGATCTTGTGGCAATTGGGTCCAAGGTGAAAAGAACGGAAGCGGTCGCTGCGTGACACTGTCACTGGCGCAGATGATCGGCGAAAAACCCTGACTGGATAAAGAAACGGAGAAGACGAATGGCAAACGGAGCTTGCGATATTTGCGGTCGCCCGGCGACGGCGCGCGTGCGCGCCTCGGTGAACGGCAGGGTTCAGAACATGGAGCTTTGCGACCAGCATTACAGCGAAATGGCCCGCCGGTCGGGGCGCAGCGCCTCGCCGCTGGAGTCGCTGTTCGGACGGCGTTCCCTTCTTGACGAATTCTTCGGCGAGAGCGGTTTCGGCAGCCTCTTTGGTGACAGTCCGCTGCGAGGCGGCACGCTCGGCTCCATGGGTGACGGCGATGAAGCTGTCGTCGACGCCACTTTCGGCGAGGGCGCGCCGCGGCGTGGATCGCGGCGCGGCGGCGGACGCACCATCGCCGACCGGCTGAGCGAACAGGGCAACAAGCTGCTGCAGGATGCCGCACAGAAGGCCGTGGAATTCGGGCGCAGCGAGGTCGATACCGAACATCTGCTTCTGGCATTGACCTCGTCTGACGTCGTCAAGACGATCCTGGAACAGTTCAAGGTCGATGTGGACGATCTGCGGCGCCAGATCGAGAAGGAAGCGAAGCGTGGAGAGGCCAGGACGGAGGGCGAAATCGGCGTCAGTCCTCGCCTGAAGGACGCGCTGAACCGGGCCTTCATCGCCTCGAACGAACTCGGCCATTCCTATGTCGGTCCCGAGCACCTTCTGATCGGCCTTGCCGAGGAAGGTGAAGGCCTGGCCGCGTCGATCCTGCGCAAATACGGATTGACGCCGCAGGCGCTTCGCCAGCAGGTGACCAAGGTCGTGGGCAAGGGAGCCGAGGAAGGCCGCGTGGAGGCGCCTTCCAGCACGCCCGATCTCGACCAGTTCAGCCGTGACCTGACGAAGCTCGCCCGCGAGGGCAAGCTTGATCCCGTCATCGGCCGCGCCCGCGAGATCGAGACGACGATCGAAGTGCTGGCCCGCCGGAAAAAGAACAACCCGGTGCTGATCGGCGAGCCCGGCGTGGGCAAGACCGCCATCGTCGAGGGACTTGCACAACGGATCGTCGCGGGCGAAGTGCCCGAGGCGCTGCGCGACAAGCGGCTGGTCGAGCTCAACATCAACTCGATGGTGGCCGGGTCGAAGTATCGCGGCGAGTTCGAGGAGCGAGTCCAGAAGATCCTCAAGGAGATCACCGAGGAGAAGGACAGCCTGATCCTGTTCATCGACGAGATCCACACCATCGTCGGCGCCGGCCAGGGCGGTGGCGAAGGTGGTCTCGACATCGCCAACACCTTCAAGCCGGCGCTGGCGCGGGGCGAGCTGAACCTGATCGGCGCGACGACGCTCAACGAGTACCAGAAATACATCGAGAAGGACGCGGCGCTCGAGCGACGGTTCCAGCCGGTCTATGTCGAGGAACCCACGATAGCTCAGGTCATCATGATCCTGCGCGGCCTGCGCGACACGCTGGAGGCGCACCACAAGGTGACGATCACCGACGAGGCCATCATCGCCGCCGCGGAGCTTTCGGATCGCTATATCACCGGTCGCTTCATGCCCGACAAGGCGATCGACCTGATCGATCAGGCAGCCGCGCGGGTGAAGATCAGCGCCACGGCGCGCCCCGTGGAAGTCCAGGAGCTGGAAGCCGAGGTCGCGCAGATCAAGCGCGAACAGGACTATGCCGCAGCCCGCAAGCAATTCGACCGGGCAGCGGAACTGAAGAAGGAGCTGGAGCAGAAGCAGAAGGAGCTGGACGAGCTTCTGGAAATCTGGAAGCGCGACCAGGCTTCGGCGACCGCCGAGGTGCGCGCCGATCACGTCGCGCAGATCGTCTCGAAGATCACCGGCGTTCCGGTCACGGAGCTGACCACCGAGGAGAAAGACAAGCTCCTCAAGCTCGAGGAGAAGCTGCACGAGCGCGTCATCGGCCAGGAAGAGGCCATCCGCGCCGTGGCGGATGCGGTGCGCCTGGCGCGCGCAGGACTGCGCGAGGGACGCGGCCCGACCGCGACATTCCTCTTCCTCGGGCCAACCGGGGTTGGCAAGACGGAACTGGCCAAGACGCTCGCCGAAGTAATCTTTGGCGATCAGGACGCAATCATCCGCATCGACATGTCCGAGTATGGCGAGCGCCACTCGGTCGCCCGGCTGGTGGGCGCACCTCCGGGCTACGTCGGATACGACGAAGGCGGGCAACTGACCGAGAAGGTGCGCCGTCGGCCCTACTCGGTCGTGCTGCTCGACGAGATCGAGAAGGCGCACCCGGATGTCTACAACATTCTGTTGCAGGTGTTCGACGACGGTCGGCTGACCGACGGCAAGGGCCGCGTGGTGGACTTCACCAACACCATCATCATCGCCACCTCGAACCTCGGTTCGGACATCATCCAGCGCAACCTCACGAAACGCGGCAGCAGTGAGTTCGACGAGGCCAAGCAGAAATCCGAACTGATGGAGGTGTTGCGCGGTCATTTCCGGCCAGAGTTCATCAACCGGATCGACGAGATCATCGTCTTTCATTCGCTGAATCAGTCGGAGATCCGCCAGATCGTCGAGTTGCAGCTCGACCGGGTGAAGCGGACCGCCCTTACCCAGGGCGTCGAACTCGAATTCGACGTGAGCGTCGTGGATCACTTCGGCGCGGTCGGCTTCCGCCCCGAATTCGGTGCCCGCGAGCTGCGCCGGCTGATCCGGTCGGAGCTGGAGACCGAGTTGGCTCGCGAACTGCTCTCGGGGCGGATTGAGGATGGCGACAAGGTCCGCGTCGCCTGGTCAGCGGACGAACAGAAGGTCGTGTTCGAAAAGATCGCAAGGGACACCGGTGACGACAGCCCGGACGATCAGGCCAAGGCCGGGATCGAGGAGCCCAGCGAAGTTGCCGAAGACAAGACGGACGTTCCGACGCCCAGCGTTGGGGATGAGGTGCAGTCCAAGGACGACAAGTCCGCCGAGTGACAGCGCAAAAGACTGGCCCGGCGCGATATCGGTCGCGCCGGACCATCTCTTCGGAGAGTTATAGGAAGGTCCACGGCATGAATGTCATCAGATCATTCCGCAATCTCGACCGGCACGGCCAACAGCGCGCGCCTGAGGTCATCGAGGAAGAGGTGCGGCAACTTGAACCGCACCTTGCCCGCTTTCGCGAGGATCTGGTCCGGCTCGAAGTCGTTGCCTCGCAGACGAGGGGCAAGACGCGCATCCAGGTCAGCCTGCGCCTGCAACTGCCGTCGGGCGTGATCGCGGCGCGGGAAGATGGATTCGAGATCGAGCCTGTCCTGCGCAAGGCCTTTGCCGACCTGCGCCACCAGGTCGATCGGCATGTGGCGCGCCTCAAGCACGAGTCTGAATACAAGCGTCCCGCCCGCCGGCGCCGGATCGGCGCCCCGCTGCCGCCCGCGCGGGATGCGGCGGAAGCGGACCGGCGCCAACTCTTCTTCGACCTGATCGAGGATCATCTCGATACGGTCTACGATACCGTCAGGCGCGAGTTGACCTATCTCGAGTGTAGCGGATCGGTACCGGAGGGATATCTGAGCGTTCGCAGTCTCTTCGATGCGACGATCCTCAAGGGGCTGGCCCGCTTCGAGGATCGGCCTTCGGAGTTTTCCGTCGGCGACTGGCTGAAACGGCTGGCTTTTGAGACCATCGAGGAAGAATCCTGCGCCGCCCGCCGCGCGGTGCCCGAGGATGCCGCCTCGATCGAGGCGGAACCCGAGGCTCCGGCGGAGGATCCGACCGAGGCGGATCAGGCGATGTTCGAGTTCTACCAGCCCGACGAAGTGCTGATGCTGGAGGACCTCATCGCCGACGACGGCGGCACAGACCCCGAGACCGAAGTGGATCGTCATGATATCGCCATGGCACTGCACCGGGCTATCGCAGATCTTGCTCCGGTCGAGCGCCGCGTTCTGAATCGGATGTACCTGGAAGACGCCACGATCGCGGAGACGGCGCACCTCCTGGGTCTCACTGAGGCGGAAGTGTTGAAGATTGCAGAGAACGCGGCGGAGACACTGCGCGGCACGCTGGTCGAAGCCGGGTTGATCGGCGAGGCATCGGGGCGCGCGCCCGTGGAAAGGGAAATTGGCCGGACGCAGTGTCTGCCTCAACCGGTCGAGGACCGCCGTCGCGTGGCGGCCGCCCTGGCCGGCGCGGAGACAATCGGCACTACTGAGTTGAAACCTGAACAGGAGATGGACCAATGACGACAACCTCTGCAAAACAATCCGACACGATGCAGGACATGCTGTGCAGCCTGTCCGGGAACTGGTGGCTGTTCGTGCTGCGCGGTGTCCTGGCGCTGGTGATCGCGGTTCTCGCCTTCCTCATGCCTGCGGAGTCGCTGCTTGCTCTGACGCTGGTCTTCGGCGCTTTCGCCTTCGTCGATGGCGTGGTCGACCTCGTCGCCGCCGTCCGCAACATCCGCGCGGGCGATCGCTGGGGCTGGCTGATGTTCAGCGGCATTCTGGGGATCGCCACGGGGGTCGTCGTGGTCTTCTCGCCGTTCGCGACGACGCTTGTGCTTGCGACATTCCTCTGGGCCAGCATCGCATTCTGGTCCGTGTTCTCGGGTGCCTTCGAGATCGCGGCAGCGATCCGCCTGCGAAAGGAAATCGAGGGCGAAATCTGGCTGATCCTGAGCGGCTTTCTCTCGGTCCTTTTCGGTGTCGTCGTGACCTGGATGCTGCTGACGCGCCCGGTCGAAAGCTTCCTCGCGCTCGGCTGGCTGATCGGCTTCTACGCCGCGATCTTCGGGGTGATGATGATCCTCCTCGGGCTGCGGCTGCGCAAGGCGGATCGTTCGGACGGTGCGGCCTTCGATGACGCTCCCCCATCGGCAAAGGCGTGAGGTGCCCTGTGGTGGATGACGGGCGACTTGCCGGCGAGGAGCCCGATTTCACCCGATGGGACGAAACGATCTTCGACCGTTGCCTGAGCACCGGCTTCAATCCGTTCGGCAGCGGTCCGACGCCGATCTTCCTGCGGCACCCGGACGCAGAGGCGCGCGCCGATGCAAGGCCGTGCATGCCCCCTGATACCGAAAATGCGAGGTGCTGATGTCGAACCGCCTGCCTGACTTGGCACTTGCGGCTGCGGCCGCTGCCTTGGGCATCGGCATCGTTTTCCTTTTTCGCTCGATGTATCTTGCCGAAGACACGCTGCCTTTCGCGCAGGAGATGACGCTCATCTTTCTCGGCGCTGTCGTGACGATCATTCTGACCGCGGCGCTTCTCAATCGCCAGACCGATCTCGAGCTTCGCAAGGAAGGAAGGGTCATCATCCTCCAGCAGCAATGCGACATTTACATGGCCTGTATCGAGAAGGTCGCAGAGATTGTGGAAGCCGCAAGGCACGATGCGAAGCTGATCGATGAACTGCGTGTTCTCAGCCACAAGCTGGCTGTGGTCGCGAGTGCAGGGGTCGTGTCCAGCTTCGAGCAGGTACTGGAGAGCTTGCAGTCCGGTTTTGCTGACGGCACGCTCTCGGACGGGGACGGAGAGCGCGTGATGAATGCCGTCGCCGATCTTACGATAGCGATGCGGTCGGACGTCCTGCACGCTGCTGCCTTTCCTTCGCAGAACACCGACGCGCCGTTCGCCTGAATTCGAGGCGAATGGAAAAACTCGACGATCTCGAACGTCACCTTCTCGTATCCACCGACACCCGGGAGAACTGATATGCGCGGCCATAATCGTCCACCATTCCCGCCGAAAATTCCCGGAACGGATCTGCCATCCTGGGACGTGCCGACGGCAATCATCTACCGTCCTGCCCGTTCCGCGATGACATCGGCGCCTCGGCCCAACTACTGGGTCCTCGAGTTCGAGCCGTCCCGGCCGCCGCAGATCGAGCCGCTGATGGGATACACGTCCAGCAGCGATCCCTATCGTCCGATTCGGCTGAAGTTTCCGGATCGCGACAGCGCCGTGGACTTCGCCGAGCGGCAGGACTGGCGATATGTCGTGCGTGAGGACGTCGGAAAGGCCCGTGCGGCGAACCCGTGGGCGGGGGAGACGCGCCACCGGCTGCACAGGGGCGTCGATGCCCCGGGAGCCTTCCGGGTCCCGTTCCGCCCCGATCGCCGCCTCTCAAGAGGCGTCCAGCATGAGAGCACGGCCGACCCGTCTACCAGCGACAGGGAGAGTTTCGACCCGGTCCTCGAAGCCTCGCTCGAATCCTTCCCCGCCTCTGATCCTCCGGCGTGGACGGCTGTGACAATTGCAAGAAAGACGACGTGATGACGGCCAGCTGCATGCGCTCGGGGAAATGAGATGTTTCCATGGGCCGATACCGTTGCTCGCAGATACCCCCCGTGGCCGTCTGGTCAGTCGTCGGGATCAGCCTTCTCGCTTTCCTCTGCCAGAGCGGCCTGCCGCCGCGCGTGCTGGACCGGTTCCTGTTCGAGTTCGCGCTGGTTCCCTCGCGCTTCTTCGGGGAACTAAGCTTCGTCGCCCCGTCGGACTGGACCCCGTTCCTGACCAACATCTTTCTGCACGGGGGCTGGCTGCACCTCATACTGAACATGTGGACGCTGTGGATCTTCGGCCCCGCCGTCGAAGATCGGCTCGGACCGGGTAGATTCACGCTGGGCCGAGTGGTGCGGGCCATGCAAGATGATGGCGCCCCAGTTCGAGGCGGCGGCGCGCTCGCTCGAACCCCATGTCCGCCTGGGCAAGCTCGACACCGAGGCCGAACAGCAGATTGCCGGCCGCTACGGGATCCGCGGCACTCCCACCATGATCCTGTTCAGGAGCGGCAAGGAAATCGCGAGGACGAGCGGTGCAATGCCTGCCGCGCAGATAGCGCAGTGGGCGCGGTCGCACGTCTAGAGTTTACAGGTATTGGCCTTACCTGCGCCATGCCATCAGGAGAAGAAGGACAAGAACATGCATGGCGTGACCGGATTTATTGAAAGTGCGGCCTTGTTGGTCTTTGCCGCGTTCGTGCTCGTGACGATATGTTCACGGATCGGCGTGCCCAGTATCGTCGGTTACATTCTTGCCGGCATAGTCATCGGACCTGCCGGCCTCGGCCTGATCGCCGAAAACGCTGCCCTGAGCAGCATCGGCGAGATCGGAGTAGTACTCCTGCTGTTCGCTCTTGGCCTGGAATTCTCGTTCGAGAAGCTCGTAACGCTCAGGAAGCATGTCTTCGGTCTTGGAGCCGCGCAGGTTGCAGTCACGACGATATCGGTGTCGTTGATAGCGAGTCTGATCTTCGATCTCGCGCCCGTCCCCGCAATCCTCATCGGCGGGGCCGTTGCCATGTCATCCACGGCCATGTGCCTCAAGGTGCTCGCAAGCGCGAACGCTCTGGGATCGGCCCAAGGGCGTCTGGCCATTGCAGTGCTTCTGTTTCAAGACTTGGCAGCTGTCGCATTCCTGCTTCTGCACGATTCGATGAGTGGAGCCGCCGAAGGGTATGGCGTGATAACGGTCGTCGCCAGTGCAACGGCATTGGTTGCAGCTCTGTTCATTGCCCGTGGCCCGTTGCAGTTGCTGGCCCGTTGGGTAGCGTCGCGTGGCGATCCGGAACTTGCCCAGCTTCTCGCGCTCACCATTGTACTAGGGTCTGCGATTGTCGCGGCCACCGCCGGCCTTTCTCCGGCACTCGCCGCATTCGCGGCCGGGATGATCATCGGCGAGGGCGACGCGCGCCATGCTGTCGAGAACGAGATTCGGCCCTTCCGCGATCTGTTTGTCGGGATTTTCTTTGTCGGCATCGGGACGCAATTGCCACTTTGGATCATCCCGTATGCGTGGCCAGTCGTGCTGAGCTGGCTCGCGATCATTTTTGCGGGCAAGGCGGTGATCGTTTTGGTTGTCGCCCGAATATTCGGCGAGTCGCTTCAGACCTCATGGCGAACTGGGATAATCCTGGCCCACGGAGGAGAATTCAGCCTGATGCTGCTGTCGGTTTCCTCGTCATCGGGCATTGTTGCGGAGGAATTCGCTGGTCCATTACTCCTCGCGATTGGCATGAGCATGCTGGCCGGGAGTGTTATGGTCAGATGGGCGGCCCTAAAGGTTTAGTGGGGTCGACATCAAAATAACTATATTTCTCAGATAACGGAGAGCACGCCGGAGCCTGATCGCGCATGACCTGCCACGGGCTTTTTCCTCCATCTGTGACTAGAGTCCGGCCCAACGAGAGGACGGACGAAGATGAAGAAGGCACGACGGACCGAGGAACAGATTATCGGTATCCTTCAGGAGCATGATGCCGGCGCGAAGTGCGCAGATCTGTGCCGCAAGCACGGCATGTCGGAAGGCACATTTTACGCTTGGAAGGCGAAGTATGGCGGGATGACGGTGTCGGAGGCGAAGCGGCTGAAGGCACTCGAGGACGAGAACGCCAGGCTGAAGCGCTTGCTGGCTGACCAGATGCTCGACATGGCTGCGATGAAAGAACTGCTGTCAAAAAAGTGGTAACGCCCGCCGTGAAGCGCGAGGCTGTCGCGCACCTGAAGGCCCATCTCGGGCTGTCGGAGCGGCGGGCGTGCCAGATTGCCGGGGCGGACCGGACGATGGTGCGCTACCAGTCCCAGCGAGCGCCGGACACGGCGCTGCGCGGGCGGTTGCGGGATCTGGCCAACGAGCGGCGCAGGTTCGGCTACCGGCGGCTGTTCGTGCTGCTCAGGCGCGAGGGAGAGCCATCCGGGATCAACCGCATCTATCGGCTTTACCGAGAAGAGGGCTTAACCGTGCGTAAACGCAAAGCGCGCCGCAAGGCCCTCGGAACGAGGGCACCGATCCTGATCGAGACACGAGCCAATGCACGGTGGTCGCTGGACTTCGTCCATGACCAGTTCGCCTGCGGGCGGCGCTTCCGGGTGCTGAACGTGGTTGACGACGTCACCCGCGAATGTCTGGCGGCGATCCCGGACACCTCGATTTCGGGCCGCCGCGTGGCTCGGGAACTGACGGCGCTGATCGAACGCCGCGGCAGGCCTGGAATGATTGTCAGCGATAACGGGACAGAGCTGACATCGAACGCGATCCTGAAGTGGTGCGCCGAGCACAAGGTCGAATGGCATTACATTGCGCCGGGCAAGCCGATGCAGAACGGGTTCGTCGAAAGCTTCAACGGCAGGATGCGGGACGAGCTTCTGAACGAGGCCCTGTTCCGCAACATCGCCCATGCCCGTGACCTGATCGCTGCCTGGGTCACGGATTACAACACCGAAAGGCCCCACTCGGCCTTGGGCTACCAGACCCCTGTAGGGTTTGCCGCGAACCTGAACCCCGCAATCGCCCGCCCCGCTGCGCGAGATGAAAGCTCCGCGCGCCGGGCGATTGCTCAACCCGCGCCAACAGGCGTAAACAAAAACCGGGCTCAGGTCGCCGTTGGATGAAAGTTCAGTGGCAGGTCACGCATGACGCTGTAGTCGGAGAGCATTTCGGCGACTGCCGACCCATCCGGCAGGACATCGAGCTCGTGGGCTGCGCGCGCCTGGACCTCTCGGCTGTACTCAACAAGCGGCGGACAGACGGTAGCCATGCGTAGCCATGCGAGGTTCAGAAGTGGCCGTCGCGCAGGCGGTCAGCGAAATCGCTGCGATCACGAGGACGGCGAGCTGCCGCGTCGAGCATCTGGCGTTGGATGTCATTGACCTTATCCATGGCCTCAAGACGTTCGGCGAGGCGTCCCGCTCGCTCCCCGGAGCGCCGAAGCGCAAGCAGGAACAGGAGCACGGCGAGGACGATGGCGCCGTTGCGCAGCGCCGCCCGCATCCACGGGGCGGCGGCGATCCCGGTGAACAGGGCGGCGATCATCGACGCCCCCGCTTCCAGTCATCAAGTCGGGCGTAGATCGTGACCGCGATGCCGCCGAGCGCCACTGCGATGAACACCCAGCGCAGGGTGTCGAGATACGGCACCAGCGGCAGGACGGCGCTTTGCGTCTCCGCCAGCACCTGCTGGGCGACTTCCACCCCGGCTGCGCCGAGCGTCGCGACACCCGCCGCCCCGCCACCCTTCATCGTGCGGCTGTCGGTCAGCACTTCGCGGGCGGGTGGCGTTTCGGCAGCAAACGCCGTCGCCCGGACCGGGAACCGCTCGCCCCACTGCCGTGCGGGCCCGAGGTCGACATGGATGAAGCCCGAGCGCGGGTAGAAGCCGAAGCCGAGGAACCCGGCTTCGCGCGCCGCCGCCTCGAAGACCACCGGGTCGTGGTTCGCCATGGCGATGTCGAAGGCGGCGCCGTCGAGGTGCTTCGACCGGGTCGCGCCGCCGACGGCGCGGTTGTGCTCGGGGCTACGATAGGCAGAGCGGACGATCATTGGCTTGCCCAGCCGGTCGCGCAGCGCCTGCAGCTTGTCGAGCGCGGGTTCGTTAATCAGCAACTTGCCGGTGCCCCGGCAGGCGATTTCGGCCGGGCTGAAATTCGGCCAGCGCCAGGCGCTCTCCGGCACGTCGCGCCAGTGATCGTAGAAGGTCGTGGTCATGGGGTCCTCCGAAAACGAGTTTCCGGCCCCTCGCAGGGCTCGGTGCGTTCGCCGCTCGGGAAGGTCCACTGGACCTTCCCGTCTGCCTGTCAGGCAGACCACGGCTCACCCCGCCACGAGGGCGGGTCATTGCGGGCTGATGAATGTGGATGGGGCGCGGCTACGGGCTGCCGCCGAAGATCTTGAGCTTGATCGCGATGCCAGCGAGCAGCGCCAGCATGACGCCTGTGGTGATCATGCGGACGGCCGTCTGCATGGCGGTGCGGCGGACCAGCCGGATGCAGTCCACCAGGGAGCGCAGATCGCGGATGTCGAGCGCGGCCTCGTCGCCGTCGAGGCCGACATCGGCCAGCGCACGCTTCGCGCCTTCCTCGGCCGCCCGGGTCAGGATCGCCTCGAACTCGGCGTAGGGCATGCGCACGAAGCCCTCGGATCGGGGTGGGTTCATCGGATCCTCCTTCCGCCGCTCAGCCGATCTTGCAGCCCCAAAACGAGGTGTGATCGGCGGCGAAATAGCCGTCCGCGACCCGGAAATACCCCTGCAGCTCGACGGTATCGCCGGCAGTCAGCGGGACCAGCGTCTGCAGCCAGATGGCAGTGGCGAGCGAGACATGGGTGGCGGAGATTTCGCCGAGGGAGCCGCGGATTTCCGTCGTGCCGTTCAGCACGAGCCGCCCGCGCATGCGGGCCGTGGCGCTGGCGTTGATTTTGTAGAGGAGCGTCGCGCCAAAGAGGTAGGTGCCGTCGACGGGCGCCACGAAGTGGTTGTTTGCGGCGTCGAAGGTGCCCTGATCGTTGTAGTCGGTGTTGTTCAGGCCGATCTTCGTCCAGGTCCCGACGCCGACATAGTTGTCGTAGTTCGTGTATGCCTTGAACCGCGGCAGCCGGGGCTGATCGACGATGCCGGTGGCGTTGTCGACGCTGAGCCCATCGAAGAAGGTGCTGCCGTCGGCCGAGACGGCGAGCCGGAACCTGTCCGAGCCGAACAGCCCGACCAGCGCCTTGGTCACGAAGTTGGTCTGGAGCGTCAGCCCAAGATCGTCGCCGGCCGCTTCCTTGTTCATGGTATAGAACAGATCGCCGGTGCCGCCCTCGGCCACGGTCTTCGCCGTCCAGAGCGCCGCGTTGAGCTTGGCCGAGAACGGGTTCGACGCATCCGCCGTCGTGCCGACCCCGAGCAGCGCCATGTTCTGCAGCGCCGTGGGTGTTGTGCCGACCCAGCCCGCACCGTCGTAGACCAGCAGCAGGCCCTCGTCCTGGACCCACGCTCGCCAGCCAGTTCGCGGCGGAAGTCGCAGCCAGGAGCCGTCTGTCCAGAGTGCGACGTTCAGGTCCCAGCCCGCCCAGTCGCCTGTCGCGCCCGAGCCGACGATGTAGCGGTCGCCATCGGCGGGCGAACCAGGCGGCGCGGTCAGGTTTCGGTCGAGGACCGAGAGCTGGAC